>OY759308.1:0-2133799 GCA_963662235.1 Desulfobacterales bacterium
GAATTTTTTATCTGTTTTAGCTCTATCGCCTAAACCTGGAGTTTCGCTGTGGGTTGTAACACCTGCACCTATAATCTCATCGTCTATCATATTAATTGCTACCATAAAACCTATATCACCGCCAAAACCGCCTCCAAAACTTTCAAATATCACATTGTCTACGCCATTTACTTTACCTATAAAAAAAACCTTATCTTTACCTTTGTATTGTAACTTAAATCTATCTTTTAAAGGGTCATTAGTAGCGTCTTTAAAAACTTCACGAATAATTGGTGCTTTTGTAAATTCGAGCTGTTGCATTTCAATTTTACTTGCAGTTTTATCTTTTACCATAGCAAGAATACCACCTGCAGATGCACTTAATATAGTAAGTATCATAAACATTTTAATTATTTCGCGCATTTTTTTTAAAATCCTTTAGTTGTTAACTTTTTTTATTCTATCCAATATAGGAGTTAAAATATTTATTAAGAGTATGGCAAAAATAGAGCCATCAACATAGATACCAATATTACGTATTAATATTGTTAAAACTCCTCCTAAAAAACCGTAAATAAGCATAGCAACAAAATTGACTGGAGAAGTCGTATTTTCAGTAGCAAGAAAAAAAGCGGCAATAAGAGTATAACCAGAAAAAAGATTAAAAGTAGCAGATGCATATTTATCGGGAGCTACCTGATTAAATATAAAAGCTGTAAGCACAATACCTAATATAAAAGAGAGCGAAATCTCCCATCTTATATGTCCTCTTACAATTAAATAGATACCACTAATAATTAAAAGTATCGCGGAACTACTTCCAATGCCTCCAGTATGGTTTCCCAAAAACATATCTAAAAGAGAAAAATCGTTTAGAGCTGATGTTCCAAAATTTTTAACCGCAATGAGTGGATTGAGATAGTTAAAAGAAAAAGAAAAATTAGAAAGCATAATATCGAAATTTAAAAAGTCTTTCCAAGCTACAAAAAGAATAGCATAACTTAAAGCTACAGGATTAAAGGGGTTAGAACCAAGCCCGCCATAAATTTCTTTTCCTATTACAATAGCAATAAAAGTACCTGTTATAACAAGCCAATATGGAGCTGTAGCAGGTAAAAGCATCGACAAAAAAAGACCTATTAAAAATGCGTTACCATCCTTTACTGTGTTTTCTCTTTTAGCAATAAGACAAAAAAGAGCTTCCCATAAAATAGCCGAAGAGATAGCAAGTAAGACGACTCCAACAGACATTAAACCATAAATAAAAAAACCGTATAAAGTAGGAATAGAAGCTGCTATTATAGTATTATACGAATTGTCAGCAATGCCTTTACCATAATGAACAAAGGGAGGATATGATACAGTAAGTTTTACTCTTTGAGACATTTAAAATTACTCTCCTTTTTGGGTTAAAATAGTTTTAGCAAGATTAATATGCTGTAAAATTGGAATCTTAGCAGGGCAAACAAGTGCACATAAACCACACTCAAAACAAGAAAAAAGATGAAACTCATTTTCTGCTCTTTGATACTCTCCTGCTTCAAGTAGTTTAACTAAAATGTTACACGAAATATGTGCAGGACAGATTCTTATACAATCTCCACAGTTCATACAGGCATAATTAGAATTGTTTGAAATTTTATCTGCTTCAATCATATAAAGAGAAGAGATATTTTTATTTATAGGAAAATCTATATAAGGGGCACAAAATCCATTAACAAAACCGTTAAAAACTATTTGAGCCGAATCTTTTAAAATTATTCTTAACTTATTAAAAATATCTTCAACAGGCATTCCAACTCTTACATTTAAAAACCGTTTACTTTGGTATTCATCTGCATACATAACCAACTTTTGAACAGGGACTTTCCCTTCATCAAACGCTTTTTTAAGATTTAAAAGAGCCTCTATAGATATAAAACTTACTCCATAATCTACAGGTTTTTTGCCATTTTCTATATCAATTTTTAAAACATCTTTTGTGATTAAATAGTCAGAATAGTTAGGATATTTATTTGAGGTATAAATAGCTAAACCAAAGTTTGTTTGTTTATCATAAACAGATTGAGACAATAAAAGTTTTACTCTATTAATTCCTGTAATCTTTTTTAAAATATCAATAGCTTTTACAGTTTCAGCAGAATTTTTTAAAAAGAGGTATTGGTTTTTAGTGTTTAAAAGGTCATCATCAACAGCTTTTACAACTATAGTATTAATTTTTTTCCCATCTTTTTTAAACGGTTCAAAATCATCTAAGTCTGGAATATTCATTAAGAAGTTTTGGACAGCTTCAAGCGAAGGTTTGTTTTGATACTCCATAAATTCAGTATCAAAAACATCCTCTTTAGTTGTTATTTCTATTTGATAAGAAAAACTATTATTTAGACCTTCCATCTTCAATATAGAAGTTATATTGCCACTAACACTTGAAGTAAGATAATACTCTTCATCTGTAAAAGGGTGAATTTTTTGACCTGTTGTAACTTCCATACCAACATTTAAAGCCAAATTATCACTTATACAGTCTGCATTTAAAAAAACTTTTTTAGGTAGAAAAGAGAACTTTTTGTCCTCGCTTTCATCTAAAAGTTTGGAATATTCAAAAACTGGGTTTTTAAGATTAACAAATGGTTTTTTAAACATACTTAAAATCCTTAGCGTAAGCCCTTGGGCTACAATTTTATTTTTATTTTTTACTTAATGTTTAATATGACAATTAGAGCACTCTGTTGCTTCAACGCCTTCTTTTTTATGACAATTTATACAAGCTGAATGAAAGGCGTCACTTCTTTTTAATAATCCGCTATCATCATCCTGTTTCATATGACAATCACTACAATTATATACTTCATCTTCTTCAAGATTATGATGACAACTAATACACTCTATAGAGTAATCTTCATTATGAATTTTGTGAGTAAACAAAACTCTTCCACCTTTAATTTTATGAAAAGATATTCTGTTTGGCATCTCACTATTTTTTGTATCGACTATACAATAGATGAGAATAGAGATAATAAGAAATATTAGAGAAATTATTAGTGCGCCTTGAAGTTTATTCTTATCAGTCATTTTTAAGTTTTACCTTCTTTTTAGATTTTGAGAACTTTGAAAACTTTTTGAAATTTTGAATAAAAAAGTAGCAAAAGAGTTATATATAAAAAAAATTCAAAACAAGTTTTTTTTAATTAAGATAATTTTTTTTGGAAAAAAAATGTATTTTTGGTATACAAAAACCTTAAAGCTACAATTCAATTAAATCTTTAAATTTTTTTAGATAATCAACACCTGACCAAATTGTAAAAAAAAGAGCAAAAACAAGCATTACTGTGCCAATTGAATACATATTAATTCCAAAATATGGATAGTAAAGCATCAAAGGTATGATAGAAGCAATTTGAAAGCCTGTTTTATATTTACCAAGATTTGAAGCAGCTACATTCTTATTTTTTTCAACTATAAGAATTCTAAGAGTTGTAACAAAAAACTCTCTCCCAATGATTATACATACTACCCAAGCTGGAACAATATTATGGGAAGCGAGCATAATATAGCTTGAGCTTACTAAAATTTTATCCGCAACAGGATCCATAACTTTACCAAAACTGCTAATGTTCTTACTCTGTCTTGCTAAATAACCATCAAAATAGTCGGTTATAGCAGCTATAGAAAAAAAAAGAGCTGCAAAAAAACCTGTGAATTTATTGTGGCTGAGTAAAAAAACTATAATGATGGGAGTAAGGGCAATTCTTGACAAAGTTAACAAGTTAGGGGTCTTATAAATTTCATCTATTCTTTTCATCTATTTCAAACTCTTTCTGTATACTTTTTGTGGCACTCATCACTACAAAAATAGTGCGTCTCTTCCCCTATTTTTTTTTTCAAAGCTTCATTGCCCGGAACATATAAACCACATTCTTTGCATTCTACCATAGAATCGATAGAGTCATTTTGTGCTCTTTTTTTGGGGGATTTATTTGAAAAAATTAAATATTTTATTCCTTTATAACAAAGGTATAAAGCTAAGATAATTATAAGTCTTGATGCCACTTTTCTATTTTTTGTCCTTTTATTTGAATTAATATTTCACAAACTTTTTTATTTAATAGAGGATGAACAAAGTTTTTTTCCATATCACAAATCGGTCTTAATACAAACGCTCTTTTATGTGCTTTAGGATGAGGTATTTCAAGTTTTTTATTTTTTATGATAAGATTATCAAAAAATATAATATCGAGATCAAGAGTTCTTGGGGCGTAACGTATATTCGATTTCACTCTCCCAAGCAACCTTTCGATTTTTTGAAGATTTAAAAGTAATTCATTCGGCTCCATTTTAGTCTCTATTTTAATAGCACAATTTAAAAAGCTGTCTTGATTTTTATTCTCAAGGGGCTCCGTTTCATAGAGATTTGACTTTTGTATCACTTTTGTATTTTCAAGATTTTCTATTTTACAAATTGCATCTTGAAAATTTTTAAACCTATCTCCGATATTGGAGCCTATTGATATAAAAACATTATATTTATTTAATTTTAGTGTCATAAACTGAGACCTTTGCACATAATGTTTTTTCGTGAATTTTTTTTACCATTTCCCCCCTTTTAAGGGGGATTAAGGGGGTTCCGCCGAAAGGCGAAAAACCTACCCCCCCCTATAAAAACTAACGCTCTCTTTTGCGTTTATTTTGGGTTCGACGTATAAAAATACTACTTCACCACAAAATAAACACAAAATAGAGCTATGTACAAAAGTCTCAAATCCTTCTTAAAGATTCCCCTAAAAAAACAAAAAGTAACATAATTACAAATAGTGTTAACGAAGGGAATAAAATAAGCCACCAAGCCCATCTAAATTGCTGTGCTTGAAACAATAACTCTCCCAGACTTGGATTAGGTGCAGGTATTCCAAAACCAAGATAATCAAGTGCAGCAAGAGAACCTATCGCCCCAACAAATAAAAAAGGGAAAAAAGTTATAACTGGAGTAATCGCATTCGGCAAAATATGTTTTACAATTATTAAATAAGAAGGAAGAGCAGAACACTTGGCAGCTTCAACATAACTTTGTTTTCTAATCTTTAAAAACTCTGCCCTTACATAAGCAGAAATTCCTATCCAATTAAAAATAGAGTAACAAAAGAGTAGAATTGAAAAACTCCGACCATAAATAGAGCCAATTAAAATCATAACATACAAAAACGGCATCGCACTCCAAACCTCTATCGCTCTTTGAAAAAAAATGTCAATTTTACCTCCGAAATAGCCCTGTAAAGCACCTGCTACAACACCTAAAATTGTTGTAACAAGAGTTATTATGAATGCAAAACTAACAGACAATCTAAAACCGTACAACACTCTTGATAAAACATCTCTTCCTGTACTGTCTAAACCAAACGGATGTTCTTTTATAGGAGGGTAAGGAAAGTTTACTTGGTTCTCTTCAACATACACCTTATATAAATCTTTTCCTATTTTCACATTTTTTTTATGCTCATTTTGTATAGTACTTACTATCTTGCTTTTTATATTGGCAGGCAAATTTTCATTAGTAAAATTAAAGTTACTATCTAAAAAAAGTTTTATGGGTTTTGCTTTCGTTTCGTAAGTAAAATGGATACGCACTACTTTGGGTGGTTTCTCTCTTTTTCTAAAAGTCGAAAAAGAGATATTACTATTTTTTATCGTTTTTGAAAAAGCGTCACAATATTTGTTGCTAAACCTTTTGTTTATTTCGTGCAAAATATCTTCCGTAAAATAAAAAGCCCCAAGTTTTCTAAAAAAATCGCTCTCCCCCAATTCTCTATTTATTGATAAATCTTTATTAACATCAATCATAGCTTTTTTTTTAATTGGATATAAGTTTACGATATACTCCTTTGCTTTAACAATCGAAGATGGTTCAATACTTTCAAAAGGATTAAATCTAAATAGCGTAAAAACCATAAAGTTATCTTTGGAATTTTTGAACAAAGATGAGTTGTTAAGTTCTCTGTAGTTAACTCTTATATTGTTGCTGTTTTTTAAAAAGGTATCTTCAGTATAAAGCTTAAAAATAGGAAAATAAGAGTCCCCATTAAACTTAATATACAAGGGTTTATCATTACAGATAAGCTCTGCACCAAGCGATAAAAAATATAACAAAATAATTGTTAAAAAAGAGTAAAACCCTAATTTCTCTTTTTTAAATTTTTTAAAATTGGTTGTTCGTTCCATATATACAATAAATAGAGTATTTTTTTAATTTGTTTTATTTTTATGTTTAATATATTTCTTCGCAAAAATTTTAAAACTGAAACCTTTGCACATCAAACATAGAATGTTTTTTATAAAAAAAGTATAGTATATTTGCAAAGGTCTTATTTTTTCAACTCTTTCATAAGAAATATTTAAAGCTTTTAAGGTAATAGATGAAATTTAAGCAAAAGTTTATACAAGATAGAACATACACAAAAGTTACATCTCTTATACTAATCACTATAGTTTTTACTACATTTTTTTTCCCAAACCTTTTTTCTATGCCTCCTGCTTATGAAGAAAATGATGTAATAACAAAAGATGTTAAAGCTGATAAAGATTTCTATTATGAAAATATAGATGAGACAGAAAAACTACGACAAGAAGCTTATAACTCTACCCCTACTGTGTATCTCTATAATAATAATTACAGTGACCTTATTATAAGCAAAATAGAAACTTTTTTTGAGGATAATAGAAAATTTGTAACGTCACAAAACAAAAAGCTTGAATCTCTTCAAGAAAACAAAAAAACCGCTTTTCTATTATCTTTCAAAAACAATATGTGGGAAAAAAAAGAGAAACTTGAAAAAGAGTTGAATATCACAATCAATAATGAATTGTATCAAGTTTTTATAAAATCGGAGTTTTCAAAAGATATAGTAAATTTCATTAACCACATATTAAAAGCTATTTTAAGTAACGGTATTGTAGACAACAAGGAAGCTCTACTTCAAGAAGAGGGTAAAGGTATAATATTAATTGATAATAAAGGTGTAGAAAAAAAAGTAGTTTTTGGCTTAAAGCAATTTTACAGTATGAAACAAGCCGAAACTATGGTTACAATTATAGGTCAACCATTAAGCAAAAAGCTCAACAACCCAAACGTAGATTTAATTGTAAGTTTTATACAAAGTCTTTTAAAGCCAACTATAACTTTCGATGAGCTTAGAACAAACGAGGCAAAAAAAAATAGTGCTAATAAAATCAAGCCTGTATTGTACAAAGTAAAAAAAGGAGAAATGGTAGTAAGAGAAGGCTCTCTTATTTCAAAACAACAAATTTTTAAATTAAAAAGCCTGCACTCCTATAAAAAACAAAAAACTATCTATATAAGCAGTTTAGGGTTTGCCTTACTTATAATGCTATCCCTTGTTATAGTCTATTTTTTAAGTTTTAGATTAGAAGGGAAAAATATTGTAAAACACAATAAAAATATACTTCTTGGTACAAGCGTACTTGTTTTTTCAATCTTAATAGCAAAAATTACTATTCTCGTATTAGAATCTTTTACTATTGTATTACCCTCTTTTATTCTTACCGATTCTATTGTTTATGCAGCACCTATTGCCGCAGGAAGTATAATCATCTGCCTTTTTATAGGTTTCCCAAAAGCTTTATCTTTTTCTATACTTCTTTCTGTTTTTTCCTCTATAATTTTTGACGGCAGAATAGAGCTTTTTCTTTACTTCTTTTTAAGCAGTATTTTTGCTGCCCATTGGATAAAAGATTGTAGAGAGAGACAAGTGTTTATAAAAGCTGGGTTAAAACTTGCCGCTTTAAATATAGTTATCGTAACTGCAATAAATATATACCTTGCTAAAAGTTTAAACTTTCCTAACTTCGCTTTTTCTTATGTAATGGCTTTTATTGGTGGATTTTCTGCTGGTTTAATAGCTGCAGGATTTACGCCTCTTGTAGAGTTGGTTTTTGGCTATGCAACAGATATTAAACTAATAGAACTTGCTAACTTAGAGCAACCCATTTTAAGAAGACTTATGCTTGAAGCTCCCGGCACATATCAACACTCTATGCTCGTTGGAACGATGGCAGAAGCAGCAGCTCTTTCTATAGGTGCAAACTCTTTAAAAGCAAAAGTGTGTAGCTATTATCACGATATTGGTAAAATGAGCAAACCTCTCTATTTTATCGAAAATCAAATTAACATTAAAAATAAGCACGATAAACTTGCTCCTTCTATGTCAGCACTAATTTTAATATCTCACATAAAAGAAGGCGTTGAAATCGCAAACAAAGAAAAATTGGGGCAAGATATTATTGATGTTATAGAACAACATCACGGTACAAGTCTCATAAAATATTTTTATGAAAAAGCTAAACAAAAAGATAGTAAGGTAGAAGAAAAAGATTATAAATATAAAGGTCCTAAACCTCAAACAAGAGAAGCTGGAATAATAATGCTTGCAGATGTTGTAGAAGCTTCGGTTAGGACAATTTCTGAACCAACTCAACATAAAATCGCAAACCATGTTCAAAACATAGTAAATTCAATATTTATCAATGGACAACTTAGCGAATGTGAACTTACATTAAAAGACTTAAACTCTATCGTAAAAAGCTTTAACAGTATTTTAGATGGCGTTTATCATCATAGAATTGAATATCCTAATGATAACGATAGTGATGGAAATATTAATAAATAACATTCAAAATAGAGCAAGAGTCCCCCAAAAAAAAATAATAGAAAAATGCAAGAATATTTTATCGTATCTTTCTCTTAACTTTTCTGAGTTATCTATCCTTATAACAGACGATAAAGAGATAAGAAGATTAAACAAGCTATATCGCAATAAAGACAAAAAAACTAATGTTCTATCGTTTCCACCAGAAAAAAAATTTAAAAAAATTCAAAATAATATATTGGGCGATATTGTAATATCGATGGAAAGAGTAAAAGAAGAGGCGAAAAAATATAAAATAACAATCAATCAAAGATTAAGCCAACTTTTAACACATAGTATCCTGCATCTTTTAGGCTATAAGCATTCAGAAGAGATGGAAAAAAAAAGTCTTAAAATTTTAAAGGTGATAGAAAAAGATAAAAACTTATCTTTTATGTAAACAAAATGAAAACATCAGCCGACATATTAATAGAAGCATTACCATACATAAAAAAGTTTTATGGTAAAACTATCGTTATTAAATATGGTGGTCATGCTATGCACGACACCAAACTTAAAGAAGATTTTGCAAAAGATATAGTTCTTCTTAAATTTGTAGGTTTAAACCCTATCATAGTTCATGGTGGCGGTCCTCAAATAAATAGTGTCCTTGATAAAATGGGCATAAGTACAAGTTTTGTAAAAGGCATTCGTTTTACAGATGAAGCTACTATGGATGTTGTAGAGATGGTTTTAGGGGGCAAAGTAAATAAAGAAATAGTAGCACAAATAAATAAAGAGGGAGGAAAGGCAGTAGGTTTAAGTGGTAAAGATGCCAATCTAATAATCGCCGAAAAGATGCAGATTGTTTATAAAAAGAAAGAAGCTCCTCCAGAGATAATAAACCCCGGTCTTGTTGGGAATGTAAAAGAGATTAATACCACCATTATTGAAACAATAAGTAAGCAAGGATTTATTCCAGTTATTGCTCCTATAGGTACCGATAAAGATAACAAAACTTACAATATCAACGCCGATTTAGTCGCAAGTAAAATGGCAATAGCTTTAAACGCTGAAAGGTTACTTCTTTTAACCGATAAAGATGGAGTTTTAGATAAAAACAATAAACTCATCTCTTCTATAAATGAAAAAGAGATAGATAAACTTATAAGCACGAATATTATCAAAGAAGGTATGATTCCCAAGATAGAGTGTGCTCTTGATGTTGTAAAACAAAAAGGCACTAAGGCTCATATAATCAACGGCAAAAAACCCCACTCCATACTTTTAGAACTTTTCACAAACAAAGGAATAGGAACAGAGATAGTTCCGTAATAATTTAAGTTTTATTCCTGCTTCTTTAATCGGTCTTAACACGTTTTTGACTAAGTAATTTTGCAGAATGTTTTAAATCTTCAATATAATTCTGGTCGGTCTGTTTCTGAGCTTCAATACGGCGTTTTTCGGCGAAATGATCATATTGCTCATTGGCATAGTTTAACGCTTTTTGGTGATGAACTTCTCCTGCGTTTTCCAGAACAGGTAGCTCCATATCAGTAAGAAATTTATTGAGAAACTGCTCCCAATCAGCCATCAAAATGGTTTGCCGTTTTTCAGCACGAAACTCGGCTTGGTCAAGAAACATAACCGTGATTCGATTCAATATATCAATTTCATTTTTATCGAGATAATTCTTAGCTATTCCCACATCAGTTTTCAATACATAAGAGCCTTTCCAATTGGTTAGCCCCATATTAGGTAGCTCAGAATTGGCTCTTTTTTTGACAATTTCTGCCGCAGTCAAGCCAGTAGCTGCATAATGCATCTTGTTTTGCATAATTGCAAAAAAAAGCTGTGTCTCTTTTTCTCCTTGCTGATAATCTGAGGCAAGAGCAAAAATATTTTTTATCATTAAATATATTCGAGCTTCACTGGCACGGATTTCTCGAATACGAGCAAGAAGTTCGTCAAAATAATCCACAACACCAGCGTTTCCTTTGAGGCGGTTATCGTCCATAGTGAAGCCCTTAACCAAATATTCACTAATCCGCTCATTTGCCCATTTGCGAAATTGAACACCTTGCTTAGAACGAACACGAAAGCCAACAGCAATAATCATCTTTAGATTATAATGGTCTATCAAACGCTCAACTTTTCTATTCCCTTCGGTTTGAACTATCCTGAATTTCCGGATAGTTGCCTCTGGCAATAGCTCTTCATCCTCATAAATATTTCGTATGTGCTCATTAATAGTACGCACATCTTTTTGAAAAAGCTCCGCCATTAATTTTTGACTCAACCAAACAGTTTTACCTTCCAATCTTACCTGAACCGAACTATCAAGCCCTTGTTCCTGATAGACCAGTATTTTTCCGTAGGGGCGTATTTTATCATTTGTATTCATTACAATACCTCACTTTTACTTTCCTATCCTTGTCTATTCTATTCGGCAAGAGTACCATTCTTTAAGAAAAAAACCTTTTTGTCGGTATTTTTTACAATGTACTCTTTGTTTGTGGTAAAAATGATTGTTTTGTTGTCTTTATTTAAAATGTCCAAAAGGTCTAAAATGAGTTTTGTTTCATTTAAATCTAAGTTGGCTGTGGGTTCATCTGCTAAGATGATTCTTTTATCACCAATGATTGCTCTTGCAAAAGCAATTTTTTGCTTTTCTCCTTTAGAAAGAGAGTTTGGATACATATTTTTTAGATGCTCAACTTTAAGAATCGATAAAATATAATTTACTTTTTTTTGGATAATATCTGCTTCGTAGCCTGCAATTACTAATGGCAAAGCTATATTGTCAAAAACATTTTGGACATCAATTAATTTAAAATCTTCAAAAACAAAACCGATTTTTTGTCTAAGATTAATTAGCTTTTTTCTTGTTATACTCGAAAGATTTCTACCTTCTACAAAAACATTACCGTAAGTTGTCTTTTCTGCCGCTACAATAAGTTTCAATAAAGTTGTTTTCCCTGCTCCTGCAACACCTTTTATAAACACAAACTCATTTTCCTTAATACCAATATTGATATCTGATAAGATGGTCTTGTTTAAATATTTTTTATGAACACCAGAAAATTTTATTATATAATCCATTTTACTTTTTAATATTAAAATTGTACTATTTTTAAGAAACTTTGGAGTGCCTTAACAGAGGTTTTTCTTAGTCTTATGCCCTTGCTAAAACCCAAAAAATTAGCTTCTTCTTGGCAAGGGCATTAAAAAAACCCCTTAAAACTGAGACCTTTTGCAAAGGTCTCAAAACTATGCGAAAATTTTAAAATATATTCTCCTTACAATTTAGTTCATCTACATTATCGTTTAACATTATAGCAGTAAATTTACCAAACACTGAAGGTAACATATTATTTACAAAAAATTTTGCAGTTACTATTTTCCCATAATAAAAGCCGGCATCTTTACTTTCGTTTGCTATCTCTTCTATGCTTTTATCTTTTTTTATTTTCTTTAAATTTTTTATAGCAACAGAAGCTCTCCAAATTAACATCCAAGCCATAATTACATCGCCTGTTGCTTCAAGCAATGGATGAGCAGAGAAAAGAGCCGAGTCGATTTTCTTTTCCTTAATTTTTTTAGTTACTTGAAAACAAGCTGAAAAAAGTGCATCTGTAACTCTTGCAAGTTTTTCTGCCATTTCTGATAGTTCATCAAAAGCCCTTGCTTCTTCAATCGTTTTTTGAATCTCTTTTATAAGAGAGTTGAGCATTTCGCTATCATTAACCACTATTTTTCTTAAAACAAAGTCTATCGCCTGAATACCATTTGTACCTTCATAGATAGAAGTTATTTTAGAATCTCTTAAAAACTGCTCTACAGGATAATCTTTTATATAACCATAACCTCCTAAAACTTGCATAGATTCTACACAAACATCAAAACCCTTTTCACTACAATAAGCTTTTACAATAGGAGTTAAGATATTAATAAGATTGGAATAGTGTCTCTTTTCATCTTTTGATTCTGCAATATGTTTCTTGTCAAAATTCAAAGCGGTAAAGTAGATAAGACTTCTCATCCCTTCTACATAAGCTTTCATCTTTAAAAGCATTCTTTTAACATCTGGATGATTAATAATCGTAACTTGCCTGTCTTCTTTATTATTTTTTGTTTTCCCCTGTTTTCTCGTCCTTGCGTAATCTAAAGCATACAAATAGGCTCTTGAAGCATATGCAAAAGCTTGAGTTCCCACTTCAAGACGCACTTTGTTCATCATATTAAACATTATTTCTATACCTTGGTTTTCCTTGCCAAGAAGTAAACCTTTACATTTACCTTTTGCACCAAGAGATAAAAAACAGGTAGGACTACCATGCAAACCCATTTTTTCTTCTACGCCTGTACATACAACATCATTAAAATCGCCTATCTTACCATCATCTTCGACCCAAAATTTAGGCACTATAAAAATGGATATGCCCTTTATCCCTTCTGGAGCACCTTCTACTCTTGCAAGCACAGGATGGATAATATTTTTAGTTAAATCTTGCTCTCCATTTGTTATAAATATTTTACTACCTGTTATGGAGTATGTTCCATCATCGTTTTTAACTGCCGAAGTCGTAAGTGCACCAAGATCTGAACCAGCCTCCGATTCTGTTAAAAGCATAGAGCCACCCCACTCTAAAGAGTATAGCTTTTTTAAAAAAAGTTCTTTTTGCTTATCTGTACCAAAAGTCTCTATCATCTTGCCAGCACCGTGTCCTAAAATAGGATAAGTCATAAGTGTATAGTTTGCACCTATCATAAGCTCCCAAACAGCTTGTGCTATTATATGAGGAAGCTCTTGACCGCCATACTCGAAAGATTCTGTTATAGCTCCCCACTCTCCTTCTATTAAAAGTTTATGAGCTTTTTTAAAACATTTTGGCACTTTAACTTCACCATTTTCAAACTTTACACCTTCTCTGTCTGCTTCCACATATGTTGGCAAAATTTCATTCATAGCAAAATTATAAGCCTCTTTTATAATCATAAAAGAAGTCTTTTTATTTACATTATGAAATTTTTTTGTTTTAAAGATTTCGTTGGTATTGAGTTGTTCATAAATAACAAAATCCATATCTTTTCTATCTGATATTGTTTCTGACATTTTTTTTATCCTTATATTTATGTTTTTTTATAAAAAATTATGGTTCAAGACAACTTGAGAGGTTTTTATTTTAACTTAACATCTTGAAATAAAATGCTAAAAAGCCATAAAAACCGACACTAAAATTTACAATATATTTTATAAAAGTTGTAGATTTTTTTATTTTTATAAATATTTATTTTTTTATAGTGTCCACGACCTTTTGGGCAAAGGGACACTATAAAAAAATAAATTAAATTAGGCTTTAAATCTATCTCAAGTTGTCTTGAACCAAAATTATTTTGTAATGTAAGTAAGGATTTTTCAATAAAAAGACCTTTGCACATAGCTTAAATTTTGCTTTTGTTTTGTGGCTTGCCCGTGAAATATTTTTAAATTTAAAAAATTTAAAAATAATATTTAAACTGTAAAGCTTAAATATTATTTCACGGGGTAAAATAGTATTTTTATACATCGAACCCAAAACAAAAGTAAAAGAAAGCGTAACTCTTTATAAGAGTTTTACAAGTTTTTTATAAAATTATCAAAAGTTAATATTTTGCACAAAACTACTATTTTTTTCATAAAAAACATTATGTGCAAAGGTCTATAAATAAAATAAAAAAAAGGAGAACAATTATGCCTAATCCGACAAATAAAATTTGGCTTAAACACTATACTCAAGGTGTCCCAGAAAAATTAGAGTATAAAAATTTATTTTTGCCAGATTTTTTAAAGCAAGCAAAAAAGGAGATTGGTTCTAAAGATGCTTTAATTTTCCAAGGGTATAAAATGTCTTACACAGAATTAAGCGATATGGTAGATAAATTTGCAACCTATCTCGATTCTATTGGCATAAAAAAAGGCGATGTAGTTGCCATTTTATTACCAAACCTCATTCCCTGTGTCGTAGCTTTTTATTCTATATTAAAAGTCGGTGCTATAGCTGTTATGAACAACCCCTTATATTCAGATAGAGAACTTGAATATCAATTTGTTGATTCTGGAGCAAAAGCACTTATTACACTCGATTTACTCAGCAATAGAATGATCGATTTAAGAAAAAAAACAAAAATTAAAGAGATTATTTACACTTCTATTGGTGACTATTTACCCTTTCCTAAAAATCTTCTATTTCCACTCGTTGCAAAAAAGAAAAAACTTGCTGCTGATGTTAAAGAAGCAGAAAATGTCTTTAAGTGGAAAGAGGTTATAAAAAAAAGCAATGCAAATCCTCCAGATGTTAAGTTAAATTTTGATGACGAAGCGATATATCAATATACTGGAGGCACAACAGGAATTTCTAAAGGAGCTATTCTTTCTCATGGCAATTTAACCAAGCAGGTTCAACAAATAATTGCATGGTTTCCTAAGTTTGAAAAAGCTGGAGAAACTATGCTCGGTGCACTCCCTTTTTTTCACGTATTTGGGCTTTCAACATCTATGAATTTTTCAATCGCAATGGGCTGGACAAATGTTCTTGTTGCAAAACCACATCCTGAAGCACTTATTGAAGCTATAACAAAATTTAAAGTAACTTTTGCTCCTCTTGTTCCAACAATGTACATAGGTCTTCTTGAACATCCAAAGATAGATAAAGCAGACATATCTTCTATAAAAGGGTGTTTTTCAGGTAGTGCTCCTCTCCCTACTAATATAATAAAAGAGTTTGAGAAAAAAACAGGTGCTAAAATAGCAGAAGGATATGGCTTAACAGAAACCAGTCCTGTAACACATGTAAATCCATTTTCTGAAGGCAAAACCGTAGTAGGAAGTATAGGAATACCAATTAGCGATACCGAAACAAAAATAGTCGATTTAAAAGATGGTACAACAGAACTTGGAGTAGGCGAAATTGGCGAATTATTAGTAAAAGGCCCACAAGTAATGAAAGGCTATTTGAATAAAAAAGAGGAGACAGCAAATATTTTAAAGGATGGTTGGTTTTATACAGGCGATATAGCTAAAATGGATGAAGAAGGCTATTTTTATATAGTCGGTAGAAAAAAAAATATGATTATTTCAGGTGGTTATAATATATATCCAAGAGATATAGAAGAAGTCCTTTTTGATCACCCAAAAATACTTGAAGTAGCCGCTATAGGAAAAGAAGATGCTAAGCTTGGTGAATCAATAAAAGTTTTTATCGTTTTAAAAGAGGGAGAAGTCGCTACAGAAGAAGAAATATTAAATTTTTGTAAAGATAACCTTGCAAAATATAAAATTCCAAAAGGAATAAAGTTTATGAAAGAGCTTCCAAAAACAAATGTTGGTAAGGTTTTAAAAAGAGAGCTTAAAGATTTATAAACAATATGAAATATAATAGGGACAAGATTTTCTTGTCCCTATTTTTTTATAAAGTAAAATTTTTAACTTACTTCTAACTCACCTTTAACCCACTCTTTAATATCATCGTCTAATCCATAAATACCTTTTTTAGAACCTAAAAACTGCTTTTGAAATTTTTCAGGTAAATCGACCTTAGCAAGTTCTTTTTTCCCATTAGAATCTATCTGAACAAGATATAAATAAGCCTTATCTTCCCAATTGTTTATTAGAAAATATATTGAAGAATCTGATAAGTTTCTAACGGGATAATCGTCTTTTTCAAACCAGCTTCCTCCCCATTCTAAATATCGACTGATAGCTGTTTCATTGGTCATTTTCCAATCTATATTGTTAACTACTTCTTTGTTTTGTTTAATCTCTTTTAAATTCATTATCGCCTCCTTTTATTCTTAAAACCTTTGCACATAATGTTTTTTATGAAAAAAATAGAACTTATGTTTTAAAGATTTTTTATTAATAGTAATAGTTATTAATAATAAAGTAAAGGATAAAATTAAAATTTGAATTGGTTGACTTTTAAATAGTTTTGAAATTATTAATTTTTTCATATTCATTATAAAAAGAACGCTTTGTACACTATAAAAAAAAGGATACAACTAAAGTAAAATGGTAAAAATTAAAAAAACAGTACTTGCATACTCTGGAGGGCTTGACACCTCTGTTATTTTAAAATGGTTAATTGAAACTTATAAATGTGAGGTTATAACTTTTTCAGCTGATATTGGACAAGAAGAAGAGTTAAAAGGTTTAAAGGAAAAAGCTAAAAAAACAGGGGCTTCAAAAGTATATATTGATGACTTAAAAGAAGAGTTTATAAAAGATTTCGTTTTTCCTATGTTTAGGGCTAACGCTGTTTATGAAGGTGACTATCTGCTTGGTACAGCTATCGCAAGACCCCTTATTGCAAAAAGACAAATTGAAATTGCAAAAAAAGAAAAGGCTGACGCAGTAAGCCATGGGGCAACAGGCAAAGGTAATGATCAAGTACGTTTTGAAATAGGATATATCGGTTTAAATCCAGATATAAAAATTATAGCACCTTGGAGAGAGTGGGACTTAAATTCAAGAACTAAGCTTTTAGATTTTGCTAAAAAACATAAAATTAAAGTTCCTCAAACAAAAAAGAAACCGTATAGTATGGACAGAAATATGCTACATATGAGTTATGAAGGTGGCATACTGGAAGATACTTGGGAATCTGCAACAGACGATATGTATACTATGACCATCCCTCCAGAAAAAGCTCCAGACAAACCAGAAATTATAGAGATAAGTTTTAAAGAAGGTGACCCTGTTGCAATAAATGGAAAAAAATTATCCCCTGCAAATCTTTTCAAAAAATTAAACGAGTTTGGCAAAAAAAATGGCATAGGAAGAATTGATATAGTTGAAAATCGTTTCATTGGAATGAAATCGAGAGGAGTGTACGAAACACCAGGTGGCACTATTTTGAAAAAAGCCCATATGGCAATTGAGTCTATAACTCTTGATAAAGAAGTTATGCATTTAAGAGACGACCTTGTACCTCGCTATGCAAGAATGATTTATAACGGTTTTTGGTTCTCTCCAGAGAGAATCTTGATGCAAAAACTAATAGATGAAACTCAAAAAAATGTATCGGGCGATGTTAGACTAAAACTATATAAAGGCGGAGTTTATATACTTGGGAGAAAATCTGAAAACTCTATTTATAACAAAAATCTCGCTACATTTGAAGAAGACGAAGTATATAACCAAATGGATGCTACAGGTTTTATAAAACTTAACGCTTTAAGATTAAAACTAAAAAAATAAAAGGTAGATAAATGTCAAAAGTTTGGAATGGCGCATTTAAAGAAGATACTGATAAAAATGTAGAAGCTTTTACATCTTCTATCGCAACAGATATAAGGCTTTATGTTTGCGATATAAAAGGAAGTATAGCTCACGCACAAATGCTTGCAAAACAAGAAATCATTACAATTGATGAAGCAAGTGAAATAGTACGCGGTTTAAAAGAGATAGAATACGAAATCGGAAGTGGTCATTTTGAACTTTCAGATGCTCTTGAAGATATTCATATGCACATTGAAACGAGACTATTTGAAAAAATTGGTGTCGCTGCAAAAAAACTGCATACAGCAAGAAGTAGAAATGACCAAATAGCTCTCGATTTAAGACTTTATCTCAAAGAAGAGATATTAGAAGTTTTAGAGCTAATTAAAAAATTTCAAGAAAATATTCTTGAAATTGCAAAAAACAATATTGATGCTATTATGCCAGGTTATACTCATCTTCAAAAAGCTCAGCCAATTCTTTTTTCTCATCATATGATGGCATATTTTGAAATGTTTCAAAGAGATAAAGCAAGATTTTCTGAATCTTTAAAAAGAGTTGATGTTATGCCTCTTGGCTCTGCTGCTCTTGCAGGAACAACGTATAATATCGACAGAGAAGGCGTAGCAGCTCTTCTTGGGTTTTCCCAAATATCAAAAAATAGTATGGATGCCGTATCGGATAGGGATTTCATCATTGAATTTATATCAAATGCTACCACCTCTATGATACACCTTTCAAGACTATCGGAAGAGTTTATTTTGTGGTCATCTAAAGAGTTTAATTTTATCAAAATATCGGATGCTTTCACCACAGGAAGCAGTATTATGCCTCAAAAAAAAAATCCCGATGTAGCAGAGCTTGTTCGCGGGAAAACGGGTAGAGTTGTTGGTAGTTTGATGAACATTATAACAATTATAAAAGGGCTTCCTTTAACTTATAATAGAGATATGCAGGAAGATAAAATCCCTGTTTTTGATACAGTCGATATTCTTAAATCCTCGCTTAATATTTATATAGATATGCTACAACGAATTAAGATAAAAAAAGAGAATATGTTAAATAGTGCAAAAAAAGATTTTTTAAATGCAAC
Organism: Desulfobacterales bacterium; assembly: GCA_963662235.1. GTDB lineage: Bacteria > Desulfobacterota > Desulfobacteria > Desulfobacterales. The sequence goes on from OY759308.1 coordinate 18,968, forward strand.
CGATTTTGCCGATTACCTTACAAAAAAAGGAGTCCCTTTTAGAGATGCTCACTCCATAACAGGACAAGTTGTCTCTTATGCTACCGAAAAAGAAAAAGAGATAAACGAACTTACGCTTGATGAGTTTAAAAATTTTTCTAATCTAATTGAAGAAGATATCTTTGAAAATTTAAAGTTAGAAAATATTATAAATAGAAGAACCTCTTTTGGGGGAACTTCCAAAAAAAATGTTTTAGATGCTATAGAGAAAGCACAAAATGAAATTAATTAATTTTAAAATCGTTGCTCTTCTATTTATTATCTTATCCTTAATCTCTTGTGGGAAAAAAAGTAACCCTATGCCTTATGGGTCCGCAAAAGTAAGCAGAATTAACGATTTAAAGGCAGAAGAAAAAGAAGAAGGGTTTTTGCTTATATGGTCTGTTTCTAAAAAAGAGAGACTTCGTATCAACCACTTTATCATAGAGAGAGCAAAAAGATTACTAAATGATAATACCTGCCTTTTAAGTTATGAAATTTTAAAAGAGGTTGATAAAAATCAAACTCAATTTTTAGACACCGATATTCAAAAAGGATTTTTATACAACTATAAAATTAAGATAGTAAGAAACTCTGGAGCAATTAGTAAATCTTCCAATATCGTCACAAAAATCAAATATTAACTCGGCCACTGATGGCCACTGATGTCCACTGAGCCTGTCGAAGTGGGTTTGTAGTCTAAAAGTTGCATTTCTTTCCCAAGAGGCTGGGACACAAACGCAAATTTATTCAAATAAGACGTGTAGGGGCGTATTGCTATACGCCCATTAAACAATGCAATCAGCACCACAGATAATTATGTAGGAAGGCATTAGAAAATTATATTAAAATTATTGAATATTGTAGGGGCGGGGTTTCCCCGCCCAATATCATTTCCAACACAATGGCGGGCAACCGTGTAGAGACAGGTCGCGACCTGTCTCTACGAAAAAAATAAATCATACGGGAACAATTGGATATTTTATGGGCATAACATCGCCCAATTATAATTTCATATTGGTTTGATTAAATGCCGAAGAAACGCAGAATCTTGTAAAAACGCAAAATCTTGTAGAGACGCAAAATCTTGCGTCTCTACGGTTACAATTGCGTGATAAAAATTAAAAAATTCGCAAAAAATTTAATTTAATTTCTTAAAGGTCTACCAGTCTTAAGAGTATATGCTATTCTTTCAAAAGTCTTTGGCTCGTTACAAAGTTCTAAAAAAGCCTCTCTTTCAAGAGTAAGAATAGTCTCTTCATCTACAAGAGAACCTTCCTTAACGTTTCCGCCACTGATAACAAAAGCTGCTTTTTTTGCTATCTTAGCGTCGTGTTCACTTAAAAAAGAACCTTCTAATCTATTAAATAGTTCTGCGTTTACCATAGCAAAACCACTCTCTCCCATTACAGGTATTTTCTTTTTAACAGGTGGAACATATCCGCAATTTACAAGATGCAACACCTCTTTTTTAGCTTCTGCTATAAGGTGGTATTTATTTGCAACAATTCTATCGTTATAACTTAAGAAACCAAGCGACATAGCATCTTTTGCAGATGATGAAACTTTTGCAGTTCCTATATTCATAAATACAGGTATGAAAAGTTTACCAAAATCAAAATTGTTTTGAATAGCAGCATCAGGAACACCATTTAAAAATTTCTTCCATAAATTAAGGCATCCGCCTCCAGCAGGAATAAGTCCTACACCTACTTCTACAAGCCCCATATAAAGCTCTTTATGTGCAACTATTTTGTCTGCTGTACCGATACATATTTCGCAACCGCCACCAAGTGTTAAATCAAAAGGTGCAGCTACAATAGGGAAATTAGCATATTTTAATTTTTGTATTGTGCCCTGTCCTACTTTTAAAAATTCTTCTATATCTTTGAATTTTTTATCTTTTATTGCATTCATAACAAAGAAAATATCGGCACCAGCAGAAAAAGCACCTGGAGTACCAAAATTTTCATTGCCTATAACAAGCCCTTGTCCATTTGCTTCTATGTACTCTATAACTTCATTTATAAAACCGATTATCTCTCCATTAAGAGAGTTCATCTTTGTATGAAATTCAAAACAGAAGATACCATCGTCTAAATCTATTAAAGAGGCAGAACGACAAGACTTAGCTATTTTATTATTATTTTTTAAATTAAAGAGCGAAATCTCGTTCTCTTTTTGAACTATTTTTTGATACTGTTCAGTTTTAAAATCGTAGTAAAAAGAGTCCCCACCTTCTTGTTTATAAAAAGATTTTACACCTTTTTGTAGCATCGTTTTTACTTTTTCAGGAACCTTTTTGCCCTCTTTTTCCATTCTTGCAACAGACTCTTCAACACCAAGAGCATCCCAGCTTTCAAATGGACCAACTTGAAGATTGTAGCCCCATTTCATAGCTCTATCCATTTCAACTATTGTATCTGATATTTCAGGAATTTTTTCAGCAGCATAAATAACTTCACTTGTAACTAAGTCCCATGCGAAATGAGAAGCCGCATCATCTCCTGCACAAATAGCCTTTATTTTACCATTCACGCCTTTTGCTTCTTTCGCTGCAAAAAAACTTAAATAAAAAGGCTCATCATAAGTTTTATATTCAAGTGTATCGTAGTCTAAAGCTTTTATAACTTTTTTGCCTTGTGCATCTTTTTCCTTTTTATAAAAACCAGCCTTTGTTTTGTTTCCTAAAAGATTGTTTTCAATCATTTTGCTTACAAAGTCTGGTAAAATAAAATCGTCTTTCTCTTCGGGAAGCATTTTTATAGTATTTTCAAGAACATAAACTAAAGTGTCTATACCAACTATATCTGAAGTTCTTAAAATACCACTTTTAGCTCTTCCAAGAAATCTTGACGCAACTAAATCTACCTCTGATATATTTAACTTATGTTTTACCATAAATTGTATAGCTTTTGATATGCTTTGGACTCCAAGTCTATTAGCTATAAAATTTGGAGTATCTTTTGCATTAACAATACCCTTGCCAAGATATTCTTCTCCAAAATTAGTTGCAAACTCAATAACTTCATCAAGCGTATCTTTGCCTTTTATAATTTCAAGAAGATGCATATATCTTACAGGATTGAAAAAATGAGTGCCAAAAAAATGCTTTTTGAAATCGTCGCTCAAGCCTTCTGAAAGAAGTTTTAAAGGGATACCAGAAGTGTTAGTACTTACAAAAGTTCCTTCTTTGCGTATTTTGTCTATCTTGCTAAATAGCTCTTTTTTTATTTTAACGTTTTCTATAGCAACTTCAAAAACCCAATCACAATCTGCAATTTTATCAAAATCGTCTTCAAGGTTACCTATTTCAATAAAGTTTGCATCTTCCTTACTTGTAAAAACAGGCGGTTTTATTTTTTTTGCTTTTTGAAGATTTTCCAGAACAATTTGATTTCGTTTCAAAAGATTTTTTTCGTTTTTGTCTAAATCAGGAGGGATGATATCAAGTAAAAGAGTTTTTATCCCTTTACTAGCAAGAATTGCAGCGATACCACTGCCCATAATGCCAGAACCTATAACTACAGTTTTTTTTACTGTTTTAATCATTTTTTCCAACCTTTCATAATTATTATATACTAAAATATACTAAATATTTACTAATATGTTTGTCTTAATATTAAGAATGCTGTTCTTTTGCTTAATGAGATAAAGAAAAAAGTAAAAAAAAAAAATAAAAAAATGCTTAATTTTTTAGTTTTTTGATTTTTTGCTTAAACTTGAAACATTAGCATCTAATGTTTTTTATAAAGAAAAATATGCAAAAAATCTCAAGCTTGATTTCTAAAAATAATTTGTGCCATTTCCGATTTTAGTTCATAAATTCCGATTCTTTTCAGTGCCGATATACAAAGCACATTTTTAAGTTTAGATTTTTTTAAAAACATTTTAACAAGTTTTTCAGCATTCGGCATATCAATTTTATTTAAAACCACCAAATGCACTTTATCTAAAAGCTTTTCATTATAAAGCTTAAGCTCATTATTAATAGTGTTATAAGAGGACAATATATCGTCTTCATTTAATGAAGATGCATCAATAATATGAACTAAAAGTTTTGTCCTTTCTATGTGCTTTAAAAACTTAATCCCAAGCCCTAAGCCTTCACTTGCACCTTTAATTAAACCAGGAATATCAATAACTATAAAAGGCTCTCCCCAATCAGCCTGAACAACACCCATATTAGGAATAATTGTAGTAAAAGGATAGTCTGCTATTTTTGGCTTAGCCTTAGATATAGCACTTATAGTTGTTGATTTCCCTGCGTTAGGAAGACCAATTAAACCAATATCACTAACAAGTTTTAACTCTAATTTGATAGATAAGATTTTAGACTCTCCGCCATCTTGAGCAAAACGTGGAGTTCTGTTTCTAGATGTAGCAAAATGTTTGTTTCCAAGTCCGCCTCTGCCACCTTCAATTGCTACAAATGTATCACCGTCAGAATTGAAATCGTATAAAATTTCTTTTGTGGTGTCGTCGGTAAGCATTGTACCAACAGGAAGAGTTATTATAGTATCTTTGCCAGATTTGCCTGTTTTCTGCTTACTTAAACCGTTTTTGCCATTTTCAGCTTTTATATATTTTTGATACCGAAACTTATAAAGAGTATTGATTTTAGAAGAAGATTGAAAAATTATGCTCCCGCCCTTGCCTCCATTGCCACCATCGGGTCCGCCTTTGGGAATAAATCGCTCACGCCTGAAACTAACACAACCATTTCCGCCTTTGCCCGATTCAATTTTAATAAATGCTTCGTCAATAAATTTCATTTAAGAGACCTTTACACATAATGTTCTTTATGAGAAAATAGTAGTTTTTTTGTACAATATTAACTTTTGGTAATTTCTATAAAAACCTCTACCTCTAAAACCCTTATAAAAATTTACGCTCTCTTTTGCAATATTTTTGGGTTTGACGTATTAATATACTACTACACCACAAAAATATTACAAAATAGAGCTATGTGTAAAGGTCTCATTTAAGAACTACCAAAATTAATTTTAGAATAAGAAAGAAAAGAGTAAAAGAATAGTTTAATAAGCTATGTTAGCTCTTTAAACAGCTAACATAACTATTTTTATATGAACCTATTTTGAACGTAAGAAAGTTAAAAATAAGTATAGTTTTTTCAAAAAAACAAAAGAGTTGATTTAAACAGGTAGGGGATAAACACTAACTTTTTTTCTTCTTCTATCGTATCTTTCGTACTTTACCAAACCTTCAACTTTAGAAAATAAAGTATAATCTCTTCCCATTCCAACATTATTTCCGGGATGAATTTTTGTTCCAAGTTGTCTTACTAAAATATTACCTGCTAAAACTTTTTGCCCACTAAATATTTTAACTCCTCGCCTTTGACCTTTACTATCGCGACCATTTTTGGAACTTCCTGCAGCTTTCTTATGAGCCATTTATAAATCCCCCTTTATACTTTCTATTCTTACCATAGTGATATCTTGTCTATGTCCTCTTTTACGCCTATATCCTTTTCTTCTTTTATATTTAAAAACTATGGTTTTTTTAGATTTTGTTTGATCTACTATTTTGCCATTAACAGAAAAATTTTCAAGTACAGGCACCCCTATTTTAGACTCTTTACCATCACAAAAAAGCAAAACATTATCAAAAGATACTGAATCGCCGATATTAGCATCAAGTTTTTCAATTTTAAGCAAATTGCCAACTTCTGCTTTGTACTGTTTACCACCTGTATTAATTATAGCATACATTTTTAAAAGACTCCCAGAGTATGTAAAAAATTTTTATTTATTTAAAAGAAACCTCGTAGGATGTTTTTTTTTATAAACAAAGTCAACATAAAATTTTGATTTATATGGAAAAATATAAGAAGAGTTTTGAATTGCTTATGATATGCAATTTAATTCACTTTTGAAACAAATCGGAGTGTGTGCCAGTTCGTTCAAAAATAACCCGATTTGATTCAATTAGATAAATTAACAACCAATCAGACTCTATATGACATTCACGTCGTCCTTTCCAGTTTCCAATCAATTTGTGCTCTCTATGAATAGCATCAAGTGTTTCTTCTGCTACAATACAACGGATAATTATTTTCATCTTTTCAATGTTTTTACCGCGTTTTTTCATTCGCTTAGTATCACGCTCAAACTGTTTTGTATATGCAGGAACAAGCATCAAATCCCCATTTTATTAAACATATCATCAACATCTTTACAAATATTCAAGTCTTTACCTTTATCTGTATTTAAAAAGGTTTTACGAGTAGTTTTATTTGGTATTGCTACATCAAATGGAAGCCCTTTTCTCAATTCAACCTGTTTATAAAATAGAGTAATAGCTTGTGTTGTAGTTATTCCAAGCTGCTTAAATATATGTTCCGTTTTCCCCTTTAAGTCGGGTTCGATTCTAGCTCTTATTGTGGATGTTTTACTCATACTCAAACTCCTTTTGAATTTTTTAAGTTTGTAGCCCAAAGGGGGAGCATTGTCAAGAAGTGAAAAGCATATTTGATGTGTTAAAAATTAGTTATCAACCAGCCAGTTTCAGTTGATTAAAATAGCTATTATTTTTTTCATAAAAAACATTATGAGCAAAAGTGTCTTTAAGAAGAGTTTTGAATTGCTTATGAATAAACAATCCGTTGAGCTTTTTTTTTACCAAAATCAAGCTCAACGGAATATTATTAAGAAATGAACAATATAGTTTTTATTAATATAGTAAGAATTAACTACACAAAATTGATTACTAAATCAGTTTCAGTTTTAGAATAAAAAATTGATAGAGACATTTAGAAAGCCTACAGTAGTTTTATCACTACCTTTAAGCGACTTACCATCGTTATCATAGTACGTATTATTCATCTCTACTTTACTTATATTGTAACTAATATCGAGGAGTATATTATCATTTGTTTTGTGTTCAAATCCAATTCTTGCCAAAAACCCTATAGCACTATCAGAAGGAGCTTTCTCAGAAGATATTTGACCTGTTGCTTCAATGCTTTTTGCTATCGACGCAATACCTGCACCAACATAAAAACCTTGGTGCTCTCCAAGGTTATTAAAACAATGATCGTATGTAAGACCTATTAAAGTTGTATCAAAACTATATGTGCCAGCTGTATTTTCTGCTGTAGCCATAAAATAACTAAGGTTTAACTTTTTGTTCTCATTTAATACAACACCAAGACTGTAGGAACCTGCTGTACCATAATATGCTTCATCTTGAAGCTCTGATCCTCCAAACTCTGATTCGGAGTCAACATTAAATTGGTTAGCTCCTAAGCCAATATATGGCTGAATTCTCGCCATTGAATTTGTTGCCAAAGTGATTGCGAAAATGCAAGTTAAGATTGGAATTAAAAAGATTTTTCTATACACTGTTATATCCCCTTTTTGCATAGTTAATTATTCAAATAATCAATTCTTTAAAGATTATTAAACAATAACAAAGTTTAACAAAAATCAAACAAAAAAAAACGTTTTTATAAAAACCAAGTGAAAATATATATTTATTTATTTCAAAATTAATAGAAATCATTTGAATTTTAATAATTGTTAAGTAAAACTTGTTTTTGAACAGAACTACTAAAAAAAGGATAAAAAATGAACAACACAGAAGAAAAAAATTTCATACCTCCTATTAAATATGATTTGGACAGTAAATTCAAATTTGAATGTAATAAAAATTTAGAGTGCTTTACAAGATGTTGTAGGGGAATAAATATAATTTTAACACCTTACGACATTTTAATGCTTAAAAATAAATTAGAGATATCTTCAGACGAATTTCTTGCTATCTATACAAAACCAGAACTTTTAGAAAATACCGATTTGCCTATTGTAACTCTAAAACTTCTTGATGATGAAAGGCAATCGTGCCCTTTTGTAAGAGATGATGGGTGCTTGGTTTATGACGCAAGACCAAGTACTTGCAGATATTATCCTGTTGGCACTGCCTCTTTAAGCCATAAGGAAAAAGAGAAAGAAGAGTTCTATTTTTTTATAAAAGAAGAGCATTGCAAAGGTCATCAAGAGAAAAAAGATTGGACAATTAAAGAGTGGCGAGAAGACCAAAAAGTAGACCTTTGTGATGAAATAAATAATGGTTGGGTAGACTTAGTGGTAAGAAAAAGAACTTTTACAAAAGAGATAAAATTCACAGAAAAAGCCAAAAAACTTTTTTTTATGGCAAGCTACAATGTAGATGCTTTTAAAAGGTTTGTGTTTGAAAGCGATTTTCTAAAGAAATACGATATAAGTCAGGCTGAAATAGATAAAATTAAAGCAAGCGACATAGAACTACTAAAATTTTCAAGCAGATGGCTTAAATGGGTTTTTTATAAGGTAGGCGATTTTAAAGTAAAAGAGTAAGGTAAAAAAACTTGTTATTTAATTGTTCCGGAGTGGATAAAATAAATTTTTACTCATCAATAATTTCAAAAAGTTCTTTTATGATTTTGGGGTGTAATATTTTACCAGAATGATTGGGGATAACAATACGTTTATTGTTTTTAATATAAATTTTATGGCTACCTTTTTGTCTGTCTAAAATAAATTTATTTTTAAACAATATCTTCTCTGCTTCTTTGGAAGTTAATCTTGGCAGCTTATCCATTTAAAGAAATCTCAATTGGTGCTATAATTGGATTGCTTATAAAAAAACATCTTTTTTCTTCACTATTTAAACTTTCAATATACAATTCTGCTGCTTCTCTTATATTTGCTAAAGCCTCTTCATATGTATCACCTTGACTAACACACCCTTTCAAGTTTGGTACATAAGCGAAATAGCCATATTCATCTTTTTCTATAATTGCATTAAATAACATTTAAAGTCCTCTACAAACTAATTTTTTAAAATTTAATAAGCTCATAATTAATATAAATTTAGAGAGATATAAAATAAAAAATATTTTAAAGCATTATTTATTTTATTTCGTTATCTTCATAACGTTACCTAAAAACTTACTTTTTCCAAAACTCAGGCACAAGAAAAATTAAAAAAGTATAGATTTCTAATCGTCCTAAAAGCATACACCAAGTAAGAAGAAGTTTGGCTACTTGTGGCAGGTGCAAATAGTTTTCGGTAGGTCCAATAGTTCCAAACCCTGGACCTATATTCCCAATTGCTGACGCTACTGCTGACATTGATGTAAGCATATCGGGACCCATCATACAAAGTATTGCAGAGCATATAACAAAAAGACCGATATAAATAGACAAAAATCCCATAACACCCTTTAGTACATTATCAGGTATACTTTCATTTTTTATCTTTATATTGCTAACACTTTTAGGATGCACAAAATTTCCCATCTCTTTTATACAATATTTGAAACACAATATAACTCTTATACATTTCATTCCTCCACCAGTAGACCCTGCTGTTGCACCAATAAACATACAAGCAAACAGTATAAATTGAGACAAAGATGGCCAAAGTTCATAATCTGCTGTTGCAAAACCTGTTGTTGTAATAATTGATATAACTTGGAAACTGCCATATCTAAGTGCCTTGCCAAAGGTATCATAAACTTGCCCATAAATGTTAAAAGTTATTATCAAGATAAAAACTAAAATTAGTATAAGAAAAAATCTACACTCGGTATCGTTCCAAAACGTAAGAGCCTTGCCCCTTATAAGCTGATAATGAAGAGAAAAATTGATACCAGCAAATAGCATAAATAGCATAATGATTACATCAAAATATAAATTGTCGTAGTGAGCAATTGATAAGTTTTTTACTGAAAAGCCTCCAGTAGGCATACTAGTAAAAGTGTGACAAGTGGCATCAAAAAAACTCATACCTCCAAAAGTTAAAAGCATAACTTGTATAAGAGAAAAACCGATATAAACTTTCCAAAGTATAAGAGCTGTATCTTTTATTCTTGGTTTTAATTTATCTGGTGTAGGGCTTGGTATTTCAGCTTTATAAAGTTGCATCCCTCCCGATTCAATAAAAGGCAAGATTGCAATTGATAAAACAATTATACCCATACCTCCAAGCCATTGTATTAAACTTCTCCAAAGTAAAATAGATTCTGGCATACTTTCTATATTGGATAAAATTGAGGCTCCTGTCGTCGTAAAACCCGATATAGATTCAAATAGACAATCTATGAAGGTGAGTTCAGAATAGATATATAAAGGAAGAGCACCTAAAAGACCGATAATTGTCCAGCCTATAGAAACAATAGTAATACCTTCTTTACTACTTAAATATTGAGCTTTTGATTTTCTGAAAATAGCAATCAAGAGTAGAGAGACAAATATACTGATACTAAAAGAAGCTGTAAAAGCAAAAAAACTTCCGTCGCTAAAGTAAAAAGCAAATAGCATTGGGATAATGAAAGCGAGAGAAAAGAAAAAAATTAAGTATCCTATTATATTAAAAACACAAAGCCATCTCATTTAAAATATTCATACCTTATATATTTTCTATACTGTTTGGGGCTTATATACTCTTCATATAGCATACCTTTTAAAATTCTTATAAGTTTTCCTTTATGCTTTTTTGAAATATATTTATTTTTAAAAATCGATAAATGATATTTAATTGGAGATGGTAACAAAAGAGCAAGAAAAGCACCCTCCGCACCATTTGCTTTTTCAGGTGTTTTTTTGAAATAGTACTTTGAGGCACTATTAATACCGTAAATATTTGGACCAAATTCCGCTATGTTAAGATAAATTTCCAAAATCTGATTCTTTTTGAATCTCTTTTCTAATTTTTTAGTCACAACAATCTCTTTGATTTTTCTATTTATAGATTTCTCATTTCTTAAAAATAGGTTCTTAGTAACTTGCTGACTAATTGTGCTTGCACCAAAAGCATACTCCCTGCGTTTTATATTTTCACCAAGAGCATTTATAAATGCATTATAATTGATACCATTATGCTTAAAAAAAGTGGCGTCTTCGCTTGTAACTATAGCGTAAAGCAAATGTCTGTTCACGTCTTCTATTTTTGTCCATTTGTATTTTTTATCTTTTTTTAGCTTCTTTAAAACACTTTTTTGAGCAATAGTTTTTAAGTCGTTAAAATTTAATTTATCAATATCGGGCTTGTTGAAAAGATTGTAAAGATAAGTACCTAAAAAGAAAAAGCATATCCAAACAATTATACCTGTTATAAAAAACAGTTTTTTAAAAAAACCGTAAGGACTTAAAAAAAAATATTTAATAATTTTAAATATCTTTTTTAAAATATTTTGAAAAAAATTTACTATTTTTTTTTTGAAAGATTTTAACATTATGCCTTTATTAACTAAATCAGACCTTTGCCAAGCCCTTCCCTTACAATCTTTATCTCATCACCTATGATATCTATTACAGTAGAAGATTGATTTGGTACTATATCGTCTGTTTCTATTATAATATCTATTTCATTTTTAAAGCTTTTATAAACCATATCAAAAGATGTTAATATAGTGCCGTTTAACTTTGCTGTTGTTGATATTATTGGATTTCCTAATTTTTCAATAATTGCAATACATATATTGTTTTCAGGAACTCTTATCCCCGCAGTTTTCCTTTTGGTAAGCATTATCTTAGGAACAAGTTTTGAGCCTTCTAAGATAAAAGTATAAGGTCCTGGTGTAAGTTTTTTCATAGTTTTATAAGCAAAATTTGAAACTTTTGCATAGTCACTTATATTTTTGAGGTCTGCACACAAAAAGCTAAAGGGTCTTTTTTTATCTCTTTGTTTCATTGCATAGATTTTTTCTATCGCCTTTTTATTCATAATATCACAACCAAAGCCTATGTTGGTATCGGTAGGATATGAAATAACACCGCCTCTTTTTAAAACTTCTACAACCTTTTCGATATGCCTATTTTGTGGATTTTGATTGTTTATATTAAGAATCATCTTTTTTTTGAGACCTTTGTACAAACGCTAATTTTTTAAAAATTTAAAACAAGCAACATTTTTATCTTTAAGAATTTTCTTAAAAAAAATATCATAGAAAGCTTGTTATTTATAGCTTGCCTTCTTTTGCCCTTTTTTTTGGTTCGACGTATTAAGTATACTGCTTCACCAAAAAAAAAGAACAAAGTCAGACATTGTGCAAAGGTCTCTTTTTTGTTATTGAATAAATTATATTTTTTTTTAAGTATTGATATTTGTTTTTTGGAGCAATATTTTTTTAGTGTTTTTGTATTTTATGCATTCCCATCCCAAACAAGAGACTGTGACAGGTTGCTCTATTTTGCTTCGGTTTTGTGGTAGTAAAAGAGAGTGATGTAACAGTTTCATAAGAGGTAATATAATTGAGAATAGTAATAGCTGGTGCAGGAGAAGTAGGCTATCATATCGCAAGCAGGCTGGCAACAGAGCACAAAGATGTTGTTGTAATTGATAATAATGAAGCTGCGATACAAAAAGTTTCAAACAACTTAGATGTGCAAGCCATACTTGGTTCCTGTAGTGACCCCCAAATTCTTAAAGAAGCTCAAATTAAAGCAGCTGATCTTTTTCTTGCCGTTACAAATAAAGACGAAATTAACATAACTGCCTGCCTTATAGTAAATATGTTTTCTGAAAGAACCTATAAACTTGCGCGTCTTAGAGACGAAGGGTTTGACAGTATCACTCAAGATTTAAAACTTAATTCTCCTTATATAGATGAGATAATTAATCCAGAAGAAGAGCTTGTTAATACAATCGTTTCTCTTATGCATGTTCCTAACTCTATAGAAGTAAAAGAGTTTGCAGATAGTAAGTTGAAATTTATAGGATTAAAAATAGACCATTCATCTAACCTTTTAGGTATTAAGTTTGCTAATTTCCCCGAAATTTTCAAAAAAGGCACACCACTTATAGGAGCAATCTCAAGAAATGATGAAATTATAGTGCCCAATGGGAACTCTTATTTAATGAGTGGTGATACTGTATACTTTATCTGTAAAAAAGAAGAACTTAATAACATATTAGATGTTTTTAACAAAGATAGAAAAAAGATTAAAAGAGTTGTTATTATAGGTGCTGGCGAAACAGGGAAAAGACTTGCTGCAAAAGTAGCGTCTCAAGGAATTTATACTAAAATAATAGAAAAAAATCTTACAAGATGTAAAAAAATAGCTGAAAAGTTAGATAACAATATAATAATATTAAATGGAGACGGCTCCGACTCTTCTTTGCTTATAGAAGAGAATATCAAAGAGTATGATGCAGTAATAACTGTTACAGATAAAGACGAAACCAATATACTACTATCGTTACTTGCTAAAAAAATTGGGGTAAAAAATACGATAGCAAAAATTAACAATTTCAACTATTTTAATATTTTAGCACCACTCGGCATAACTCAAACAGTAAGTGCAAAACTATCTGCAATAGATACAATTTTACAATATGTAAGAAGAGGGAACATTCTTTCTGCTATAACAATAAGCAGAGAACAAGCAGAAGTTTTTGAGATAAAGATAGATAGTTCATCAAAGCTTGCAGGTAAAACAATCGCAAAAGCGTCTATCCCTAAAGATACAATCATTTTAGCTGTTATAAAAAATGAAACGACTATTGTGCCAGATGGAACAACAGTTTTAGATGTTGGAGATAAAGTAGTTATGCTTGCAGCCAGCTCATCAGTCTCTAAATTAGAAAAGGTAATTGGAGTTTTAAAAAAAGAGATAAACTGATATTTTTTACAATATAGTTGTTTGTGAATTATTATTAGATACTTACGAAACCTTTGCACATAGCTCTATTTTGCTTTTGTTTTGTGGTGAAGTAGTATTTTTATACGTCGAACCCAAAACAAAAGTGAAAGAGAGCGTAAGTCTTTATAGGGGTTTTAGAGGTTTTTGTGAAAACTACCAAAAGTTAATGTTTTACTAAAAACCACTATTTTTTTAATAAAAAACATTATGTGCAAAGGTCTCACTTACGAATAAAGTTAAATCTTGACAAATTGAAGCAATATAAATATTTGAAAATTTTTTATGATTTTGTAAAAAATCATTAACTTTTTTGATAAAGCAATTAGGAAATTTACTATAATGAAAGTTCAATCTACATTTAAAGGCAGTTTTTTTTATTTTTACTATTTTAAAAACCAGCTGCCTGGGTTGTGCTTTTAAGTTAATTTAACAAAAGAGAACAAGCTTGGTAGCAAGTGCTACCAAGCTTTTTATATATAAAAAAAAGGCTGTTAGGTTGGTAGTACTTAACAGCCTTTTTTTGTTTTCTCAAAAGGAGAAAAAAATGAACGACATTGGCAAAAAAATCAGACTTGAAAGAATTTTCGACAGAAAAGCAAAAAAAACGATTATTATTCCTATGGACCATGGAACTACTATAGGACCTATCAAAGGCATTATAAATATGAAAAACATAATTTGTGATGTCGCTCTTGGGGGAGCAAATGCTATTGTAGAACATAAAGGTCTTGTTGAAGCAGGTTTAAGAGGTAAAGGACCCGATATTGGTCTTATCATACATCTTTCAGCCTCTACTTATCTCTCTCCACATTCAAATTCCAAAACTTTGGTTTGTAGTGTAGAAGAAGCTATAAAACTTGGAGCGGATGCTGTTTCAATTCATATTAACATAGGTGATGATGATGAAAAAACAATGCTTAAAGATTTTGGAGAAATAAGTTATAAAGCAAAACAATGGGGATTGCCACTTCTTGCGATGATATATCCAAGAGGCGAAAAGATAGAAGATGAATATGATGTTAAATATGTAAAGCATGCTGCAAGAGTTGGTGCAGAAATGGGCGCCGATATTGTTAAAGTCTCTTACACAGGCTCAGTTGAAAGTTTTAAAGAGGTCGTAGAAGGATGCCATGTTCCTGTTGTTATCGCAGGTGGTGCTAAAATGGATTCTGATAGAGACATTCTTACAATGGTAAAAGGTTCAATTGATGCAGGGGGAGCGGGAGTGTCGATAGGAAGAAATGTTTTTCAACACAAAAACCCTAAGCTTATGGTTGAAGCTATGAAAGCTATTGTAAAGGAAAATAAAAGTGTAGAAGAAGCACTCAATATTTTAGAAAAAAACTAAAATTCAAAAGGGCAAGATAGAGATGAAAAAAATATGGTTACAAATGGACAAATGGGACAAAAAGCTTGCTACAACTGCGATTGAAAGCGGAATAGAATATGTTATGCTTGAAAAAGGGTTTACGGAAAAAATAAAAAAATTAGGAAAAATCAAAACAATAGCAGAAGATGGCGATTTAAAATTAAATAAAGATGTTGTCACCTTTACAATAAAAGATGGAAAAGAAGAGGACGAGATTGGAAAAATAGCAAAAGACAAAGATGTAATCTTAAAATGTAAAGATTGGAAAGTCATTCCTCTTGAAAATCTTATAGCAAAAAAAATTGATGTTATTTTTTATGTAAACAATTTTGAAGAAGCAAAGCTCGCTTTTTCAATATTAGAAAAAGGCATTAAGAGAATTATAGTTCATACAGATGACTTTATTGAACTTAAAAAAATAGCCTCTTATTTTTTAAAAAATAGTGAAAAAATTCAACTTACAGAAGCAACAATATTGGATATTGTGCCTCTTGGTATGGGAGACAGAGTATGCATAGACACTTGCTCTTCTATGAATCTGGGAGAAGGCATTTTAACAGGCAACAGCAATAAAGCTTTATTTCTTGTACATTCTGAAAGTATATCAAATCCGTATGTAGCACCAAGACCATTTAGAGTAAACGCAGGAACTGTTCATTCATATACAAAACTTCCAAGTGGAAAAACAAAATATTTATCAGAACTAAAAGCGGGCGATATGGTTTCTGTTACAAACTACAAAGGAGAGACGTATTCTTCTGTAGTAGGACGTATAAAGATTGAAAAGAGACCGCTTCTGCTGATAAAAGCTATTTGCGATAAAAAAGAGATAACTACAATTTTGCAAAATGCGGAAACGATACGTTTAGTAAATAGTAAAGGTGAGGCTATATCTGTTATTCATCTTAAAAAAGACGATAAAATTCTTGTATCAATTGAAGAGGGAGCAAGACATTTTGGATATAAGATAGACGAAACAATAACAGAAATATAGAGACCTTTGCACAATAAGGTTTTGTATGAAAAAAGTAGTTTTGAGTAAAATAATGAAAAAATGAAAAAAAATAATAGCATAGAAAAACTAAGAGAATCTATAGACGAAATAGATAGAGAAATAGTCTCTTTACTAAACAAACGCCTTAAAATAGGAGTGCAAATAGGCAAAGTTAAAGGCAGGGAAAAAAAGAAGGTTATAGATTTATATAGAGAAAAAAAGGTTATAAAAAATCTAAAAGAAGCTAACTTGGGCCCCGTTAAAAATGAGACACTTCTTTATCTTTACAATATCATAATCGCTGCATCAAGAGAGATACAAAAGCCTACATTAATCTCTTATTTAGGACCAGAAGCGACACATACACACATTGCCTGTTTAAAATTTTTTAAATATTCAGGCAATTTTATTTCACAACCAAGCATAAAAGATGTTTTTGACGATGTTGAAACAGGAAACAGTAAATATGGAGTTGTTCCAATTGAAAATTCTATTGAGGGAGCGGTAAACTACACTCTCGATATGCTGTTTGAATCTGAACTTAAAATTTATGCAGAATATTACCAGAGCGTGTCTCACTCTCTTTTAGCAAAAACAAATAGTCTTAAAGAGATAAAGACAATCTATTCCCATCCTCAAGCCTTTGCTCAATCAAGAAAATGGCTTCAAAAAAACTTGGAACATTGCGCACAAATAGAGTGTAAAAGTACAGCAGAAGCGACAAAGAAAGCTACAAAGAATAAACATACTGCAGCAATTGCAAACAAAACCGCAGCTGAAATTTATAATTTAAAAGTCGTTGCTGAAAACATTGAAGATTCTAAAAAAAATACAACAAGATTTCTTATTATCAGCAAACAGAACAATCTTAAAAAAAAAGATAATAAAACAACAATAATGTTTGTTGTACCTCATAAACCGGGCTCTCTTTTTAAAATATTAGAGCCTGTAGCAAAAGCTCACATTAATATGTTAAAATTAGAGTCTCGCCCTACTAAAAATGCGAATTGGGACTATTTTTTTGTTATGGACATAGAGGGCAACTATAAAGATGAAAAAATCGCCAAGCTTTTAAAACACATAAACGAAATCTCTTTATATTCTAAAATTGTAGGTTCATATCCAAAAAATAATATAACAACAAAACTTTGAAAAAAGTTAAGCTCTTAAAAAAAAATGAAAAAATCACATAAAAAGATAATAAAATCTACAGGAGTTGTAGGTTTTTTCACCCTGCTAAGTAGGTTTTTTGGATTTATTAGAGATTTTGTAATCGCTTGGTTTTTTGGAGCAAACTTAAAAGCAGACGCTTTTTTTGTAGCTTTTCGTATTCCTAATTTACTTAGAAGGCTTTTTGCTGAAGGCTCTCTTACAATAGCTTTCATTCCAATTTTTACAGAATATATACAAAATAAAGGAAAAGAAGAGGCTTTTAAAATGGTAAGCTCTTTTTTTTATGTACTATCCTTTATTTTAGTTCTTGTCAGTATAGCTGGAATTTTATGTGCTAAACCTATTGTGTCGGTTATGGCACCGGGATTTATAGGTTCACCAGAAAAGTTTGAGATAACGGTTCTTTTAACTAAAATAATGTTTCCATATGTTTTGTTAATTTGTCTTGTAGCTCTTTCTATGGGAGTTTTAAATGTTTTAGGACATTTTGCAGCCCCATCTTTAGCTCCTCTTTTTTTAAATATATCTATAATTTTTTCAGCTTTTTTTGTAGCACCTCATCTTAAAGAACCTGTTTTAGCTCTTGCTTTTGGAGTTCTATGCGGAGGAGTTTTACAGCTCGCTCTGCAAGTTCCTTTTCTTTTGAAAAAAAAAGTTTACTTTTGGAGATGCTCATCTCTTTTTCATCCTGCATTAAAAAGAATTTCAAAACTTATGTTGCCTGCTGTCGTTGGCTCTGCTGTTTATCAAATTAATATTGTAGTTGGAACGATGCTGGCTTCTACTTTGCCCGAAGGGAGTATCTCTTACCTATATTATGCCGATAGAATAGTTCAGTTCCCACTTGCTATTTTTGCCATCTCTCTCTCTACTGCTATCTTGCCCGACCTTTCAAAATATTCAGCACAAAAAGATATAGATACTTTAAAAAAAACTTTTTCGTATGGTATTAAAGTACTACTTTTTATGACAATCCCTGCTATGATTGGACTGATTGTTTTAAGAGAACCCATCATTAAACTTCTTTTCCAAAGAGGTGCTTTTTCTCTATTTGATGCCAAGATGACAAGCAGTGCACTTTTATGTTATCTTGTAGGGCTTTGGGCTTTTGCATTGGTAAGAGTTTTTGTCGCTATGTTTTATGCACTGCAAGATACGAAAACCCCTGTAAAAATTGCTATAATATCTATAATTTTCAATATTATTATCTCTTTTATTTTAATGAAATATCTATTCCACAACGGTCTTGCTCTTGCCACTTCCCTGTCTTCAATATTAAATCTTTGTATGCTATCTTATGCTCTTAAAAAAAAGATAGGAAATATAGATATGATAAGCATTTTAAAATCGGCTTATAAAATACTTGCTTCAGCTTGCTTGATGGGAGTCACTATATTTTATTTCCAAAATATAGTTATGAATAAAGAGGCTCTATCTTTTCCAATATTGTTATTTGGAGTTTTATCGATGATAGCTTTAGGAAGTTTTTTATATTTTCTTTTTGCGTACTTATTTAAAAGTCCAGAACTTAAAGGACTATTATCAATGATACAAAACAGAAAAAAATCTTCGTAAATATGTAGGGGCGTATTGCATACGCCCACACCATTTCCTACCGTTTTAATATAATTTTGTTTTGTATCGGGCGGGAAAACCCCGCCCCTACGGTTATTATTGTGTGATAAAAATTAAACTCGTTCCCAAGCTCCTGCCACCTTTCAACTTCGTTCCCAAGCTTCCGAGGCTGGGACATAATACCCTATTAAACTCGTTCCCAAGCTCCTGCCACCTTTCAACTTCGTTCCCAAGCTCCCGAGGCTGGGACATAATACCCTATTAAACTCGTTCCCAAGCTCCTGCCACCTTTCAACTTCGTTCCCAAGCTCCCGCTTGGGAACGCATAGACACGCGCATATACACCATATCTATTGCTTTTTTTATAAATCTAACAAACCAAAAATCGCAAAAAATCTAATAGAAACGATGTAGGGGCACGGCGTGCCGTGCCCGTATTACAAAATAAATAATGAAAAAAATTATATAAAAATATTTAGGTAGTAGGTTTATAGGCCACTACGGTTATGATTGCGTGATAAAAATCAAACAAATTAGCGAGATTTTTTTCCTTACCATTTCCCCTTGTGTAGGGAACGGTTTTAAACCGTTCCTTACTTAATTTTAAAAATTTTAAAATTATTTCGGGGTAAAGGGGATTCGCAGTCAGGCATTTCCCCCTTTTAAGGGGGACTAAGGGGGTTCGCCGTTAGGCGAAAAAAATAGATACATAAAAGGTGTCGTTGACAAAAACCCGATAATATATATAATGCCACTTGATATTATCTCATAATTTTTAGTTATTGAGATGTTTACCTAAAACCCCATAGAACTTAAGAAACAATCAAATGAATTTTACAATAGAATCAAAATCAAATTCCAAAGAATCTCGCGAGATTTCGCGAACCCCCCTAACCCCCCTTGGAAGGGGGGAAAGAAAAGATAACCCCCTTAGAAGGGGGGAAAAACCTCGCGAAAATCCAACAAAAAATGAATTAGCTAATTTAGGAGAAGAATTGAAAAAATCGCGAGAAATTTCGCCAAAAATGAGTCGTCGAGAACTTTTAAAATTGGCTGGTGGTGCTGCTATTGGGACAAGTGTTTTAGGTAAAGTTTTAAACGCTCTTAGTCCGACAAGTGCGAACGCTTCCGAGTTTCCAACTGCTCCGCCGATTTCAACACTGGTGGACAAACCATGGAAAAATACGCCTTATCCAAAAAATAGGTGGAAACATTATATTCCTTACAAATTAGAAATTCAGTTTGAAAAAGTAAAAAAATACAATCTTCAGCCTTTTAACGAAAAATATTATCAAGAAGCACTTAAAAATGAAAAAGATCCTTTGGTGATTGAAAGTATGAAAAATTTCGCGAGAAATGCTCACGAGTTAGAAAACCTTCGCGCGCAATGTATGAACGAAAAAAACCATTTAGAGTGGTTTAAAAAAGAGGCGGAAAATTTCGCGAAAAAACTGCGTGCTTACGACATCAAAGGCGAGTGTGCCAAAATCGCAGAGCTTCAAAAAACTAATCCGCACGAATATGCCGTAAAACTTGGCAAACTGACCGACGAGCTCTCTTTTCAGTTGCAAACCGCCAACACTTTCATCAAAAAAGCTTACGCTCTTGCGAGTGGGCAGACGGTTTATAGCCATGTTCCAGCAAGTGGCTCTACATTTGAGCAAGTGGACAATCATAGTTACGATTTTGGGTCAGAGGCAGGTGCTTCGCCTTTTGGATTTTATAAAACTATCGAGCGAGTCAAAAACCCACCACAAGGCGTTCATAAAGATCGGTGTCCTTGGAGTAGGGGCGGAGATGAGGATTATCTGAATTTTTTCGCAAAATTTGACACTCAACCGGCAATTCAAGAGTTGGTGAAAGAAAAGGGCGTTGTTTACGAAATGTCGCGTGTGATGAGAGATTTTTTTAATAATGTGCCGTGGAAACGTCCGGATTTACAAGAATTGACAGACAATGCTACTGGTATCAATGGTTTAACTCGCAGATTGAATATCTATTTATCTACTTATGGAGCTGACAATCCTTATAAATTATTTCGTGAAGATTTTGATTGGTATCGCTCTTTGCAAGAAGGTGTTAGTCAGGAGTATGTTGATTTGAGAAGATTAGATGATAAAATACAAAGATTTGTAAAAGCTCGCGATTTTTTTAGAGATTTATTAAAACCGCCACCTTTTCCAGAAAAATCTAAGAAAATATTTAGAGAACAAGGTAGAGCTTATAATGAATTTTCGCGAGAAAAATTTCAGTATAAAAATAAAACCAAAGAGAAGTAAAAAATTTCGCGAGATTTTTTTAATATTTCTTTAATTAATTTCCAAAAAAATCAGAAATTTATTTTGTTTAAAGTTATGTTTTCGTAGTCGTGTTTTTTACTTTTTTGTTCCGCCGAAAAAGTTTCGATATTCAAAAAATAAATCTAATTAAATTCTTTTAAAAACTACTCAATTTTTATCTGAAAAAAATATTTTTTTTTTAACCCCCCCTATCCCCCCTTGGAAGGGGGTAATATTTTTTTCGCGAGATTTTTTCCTTACTATTTCCCCCTTTTAAGGGGGATTAAGGGGGTTCGCCGTTAGGCGACAAATAATCGCTTAGAGGCATAATTTATTAAAAAAATTAGCGAAATTTTTTCTAATATGTTAAAATGGTTAGAATTTTTAATATATTTTTGATGCGAAAAAGCTTTCTCTCACTTATTCTTTTATTTTCCCTTTTCTGTAATTTTTTTAATTTTTCTCTGTTTTTTTCAAATAATTTAGCAAACCAAAATCTCGCGAGAAATTTTGTTTATGCTGAAGATGCTGGCGATTCACAAGGACAGAAAACAACTGGCTCTAAAGACGCCACAGAATACGAATTCAAAGCCGAAAAATATCTAAAATCTTACCTGACAGAAGTCCGCAACGCTTACAAAAAATATAAAGAACTTTACCAAAAATATTATACCGAAATTGGTGTAGAGCCTTCTGAAAATAGTAATAATGCGGCATACTTTTACGAACAGCGTAAGTCAAGAATGGAAGATGCACAAAATCTTGTCGTAAAAGCAATCGGTAATGAGGCGAAAATAACAAATGAGAATATTAATACAGAAATTAAAATTAGTGTGGAGCTACCAAAGCAACTTTTTACAAGATTACAAGACGGTGTAGAAATTTTGATTAAGAGACTTAATGCGGAGCGAGACGAATATGAAAAAGAACGCGAAAAATTAAAAGAACAAGTTAGAGAAATTCGCGAGATTTTAATAGAAGCGATGTAGGGGCACGGCGTGCCGTGCCCTTAAAATATTCTATCGCTTCCGTATGATTTGTTTTTTTTCATATGGATTAATATTGCTATACACCCATATTATTTCCCATCGTTTTTTGCATACGGGCACGGCACGCCGTGCCCCTACAATATACCGTCGATACATTTTTTCACAAGAGTGGATATCTTCTGATAGTGTACGTTTTTTCTGTTTGTATGCGTTCCAAAGCGGGAGCTTGGGAACGAAATTTGTAGGGTGGCGGGAACTTGGGAACGAACGAAGTCGGTAGACATTAAGAGCTTGGGAGCGAAATTATTTTTTCACAAGAGTGGATATCTTCTGATAGTGTACGTTTTTTCTGTTTGTATGCGTTCCAAAGCGGGAGCTTGGGAACGAAATCTGTAGGGTGGCGGGAACTTGGGAACGAACGAAGTCGGTAGACATTAAGAGCTTGGGAGCGAAATTAAATTTAACACCTGAAAAAGAACTTAAACTTTAAAAATTTAATCCCAAAATTTCTTGAAAAAACATCTTGAAAAAGTTGTAGTGCAAAAATGCGCAAAATAAAAATGAAAAATATAATTATTTTAATTAGTTAGCTTTTTTAAGTGTCAAAGTCAGGACCTTTATTGTTTAAAGAGTAGTTTCATCTCTTTTTCTGGCAACATATTTTCAGAATTTTTAATATTCATTTCAATTATTTTAATTTTATCTCTATTCTTTTGTGGGGTTTTGTTTAAAATATCTAACGCTTCTTGATACTTTTTGATAGCTTTTCTATACTGTTTTAAATTGAAAAATATTTCACCATAAGTGTTTAAATATACCGCAAGATTAGTACCATCGCCTTTTCTCAAAGACTCTATGCTTATAGCTTTATCAAGATACGATATCGCTTTTTCATAGTCCCCTGTCATATTGTAAACTGAAGATATAAGATATAGCCTGTATGATACTTCAACAGAGTAATCGCCATACAGCTTTTTTTCTATTTCAAGTACTTCTATATGATTGTCTAAAACTTTTTCAAACTTACTTAGCTTATTCCAAACAGCTATCAAATTGTTATAATTGTTTATCTGTTTTTCATTATTGTCACCGATTTTGTTCTTTATTATCTTAATGTTTTGAAAACATATATTAAGAGCAGTGTCATATTTTTTTAGTGCATATACACATTTTAATAATTTGTTATTATATCTATATAAATCGAGTGAAAGGTCGCCTTTGCTAATTTTATTCACTATTAAAATAGCGTTATTGTATCTATTAAATGCCTTTTCATAGCTACGTACTTTAAAATAAAAATCTCCAAAGTCAGCTTGGAATTGTGCCATTTTTGCAGGGTTCTTTTTATATACATTAAAAGCAATTTTTTCGGCATTTTCAAAAAACTGCTTTGCATCCACATATTTTTCTTGGTGGGCAGCAAGTGTACCAAGCCCCGTTAAATTACTCACAACCGTTTCGTGATTAGCTCCATATATTTTTTTATTTATGTTAAGAGCTTTGATATAGAGCCATTTTGCTTTGTCATAATTTTTTATGTTAAGATTTACTTTTGCAAGTTTTTCTAAGATTGATGTCGTTTTAGCGTGGTTAACTTTATAAATTACTTTACTTATACTTAACGCTTGTTCGTAAAGATCAATCCCTTTGGTATATTGTTTTACACTGCAAAGATAATCGGCGAAATCGGTCATAATAACTATAGTCTCTTCTTTTTTATAACCAAAGGCAGTTTTATATATTTCAAGTGCAGTTTCAAAAGTATCTATAGCTTTTTCTTTTTCCTCCAGTTTGCCATAAATATTTGCTATATATCTAAAACTTACAGCAACCTTAGGATTTGCTTCATAATGCCCAAAAGCTTGCTTTTCTGTTTCAAGAGCTTTTTTGAAATAAGGCAACGCTTTTCTATATTTTTCAAGCTCATAAAGGGAAGAACCAATACCATTTAAACTTCTTGTAAGGTTTAAATCGTTCCTGCCATACACTTTCTCTGCTGTGCTTAAAGCTCTTTTATAATAATCAAGAGACTTACTGTAATTTTTTTTATAAAACCATATGTCCCCTAAGTTATTTAAACAATAGACCACACCAGGTCTTTCATTGCCTAAAATCTTTTTTTCCATTGCAAGGGACTCTTCCATAAAAAGAATAGCTTTGTCCATTTCACCTTTAAAGTAGTAACCTCTTCCCAAATTACTCATAGCTTCTGCAGTACGAGGATGTTCATTCCCATATATAGTTTTTGCATAATCGAGAGCATATTCTAAATCTTCTATTTTTTGAGATTTTATATCACTATCATTATTTTTATAGCCGTATGCCCAAACAACCATTGATTGAAATAGAAAAAATAAAACTAAAGATATGATATACTTTTTTTTCATAATTATTACCCTGCTTTAATTATAAGCCCTGCCTGTTCGGTTCACTGTTCTTCCCCATTTTTTTTCAAGCAAATACTTGTTGTAAGTAGTTTTTTTCGTATAGGGATGGTTTGAACCCAAACTGCTAATTAATATATTTTCCGCCTTATCGTAAAGGTTTTCTGCCTTTATATAACCTTTTAAAACAGACCAAACAGAAGCCATATTGTTTAAGGTTAAAGCTATTTTATAGTGCTTACTGCCATAAAGTTTCTCTTCGATTTTAATTACTTTTTCATACAAATTAAGAGAGACTTCATATTTTTTCAGACGTTTCATTAAATAAGCAAGTCTATTTAAGCTTATTACAGTATTAACATTTTCAAACCCATAAACTCTTTTATTAATAGAAAAAGCTTTTTCATAATATGATAAAGCTTCTTTGTATTTCTTCATCGCAAGATAGGAGTTACCAAGTTTACTAAATTTCTTTGCAAAATCGGGATGATAAATATCGTAGTGAAGTTGATCTATTTTAATTGCTTCTTCTAAAAGGTTGCAACTTTTTAAATACTTTTTTGTTTTATAACAAAAATTGGAAAGCATATATAAATCTTCTGCAACAACAGTAGATTTACTGCCATACTTTTTTATATCTAACTCTACCGCTTTAAAACAGTTTTTTTCTGCTTTTTTAAAATCACCTATCTCATACCAAACAAGTGCTTTTTTCTTATATAACAAAGCAAGAAACGATTCTGATTTATTATCGTTAAAATAGTGGCTTAAAGCTTTTTCATAAATTTCGATACATCTATCAAACTCTTCTAATTCGAAATTTATATCTGCAATGATTATAAAATTATAAGGTTTTTTATTTATTCTTAACGCTTCTTCAAGATGCTCTTCTGCCTTCTCTTTTTTAAATTGCAACAAACTTAAAAACGCCGATATAATTGAAAAGTCAGTTAAGTCGCTATTTGCATCTTGAAAGGATATTTTAATCTTATTTTCTATATTTTGAAAATTAGCATCTTCAATACGCTCTAAAATAAAATCATTTAATTTATAATCAATCTCACTATTTTTTAAAAAAAATTTAAATGAGTTTAAAGTTTTTAACCACTTATCAACATAAAAATAGTAATCGTCTAAGTCGTTACTTTTTTTTATAAACTTATTTAAATATTTTTTTTGTTTGTGAGATATAGTGTCGTTTAATTTATTCATACTAATTTTATTATTAACAAAATTTAACTTTATTTGAAGTGCTATGCATTATTTATTCCTATTCTTATGAAATTTTTATAAGAACATTAGAAATTAAAAAAATAATTGAGACTCTTTTCATATATCTCTATTTTGCTTTTGTCTTTATAAAAATTGAGTATAGACAACTTTAAAGAGATTTTTTTTTTTGATGTACTCCCCCCTTTCAAGGGGGGCTAGGGAGGGTAAGATCTTGAATTAAACTTTTAAAACAAAAAGAAGTTTTTGTTATTTCGCCTTTCAGCTAACCCCCTTAATCCCCCTTAAAAGGGGGAGAAAGAAAGAGGAATCCCACAAAAAAAAGGCAAAAGTTTCAAATTATATCAAACCTTTGCACAATGTCTGACTTTGTTCTTTTTTTGGGTGAAGTAGTATTTTTATACATCGAACCTAAAAAAAGGGCAAAAAGAAGGCATTGCGTAAAGGTCTTACACTATATTATTTCAACAATGTGCTTAACAGATTTAGAAGGAAGACTATTTTTTATTTGTAAAATACAGGCAGGACAGCTTGTGATAATTGTACTCGCACCACTTTTTTCTATATTCTCTTTTTTTCTATTCGCAATTTTTTCAGAAATATCTTTAAACTTAAAAGAGAAAGTTCCTCCCATACCACAACAACTATCAGCCTCTTCCATTTCCACCAATTGATATTTTTCTGCTTTTTCAATTAATAGTCTCGGTTCTTTATATATATTTAAGCTCTTTTTTAAATGACAAGGGTCGTGATATGTTGCAAGCTCTCTTTTATTATCATCGCTTTTTGTAAAATGAAATTTATCTAAGTTTTCAAAAACAACTTCATTTATATCTTTTACTTCACAAGATATCTTTTCAAGATCTTGTTTTAAATCTTGTTTGCCATCATAAAAATCTTTCCAAAGTTTTTTGATTGTGTATGCACAAGTAGGACAAGCAGTAACTATCTCTTTAAAATCGTATTTTTTTTTTGCCTCTTTAAAAACAGTAATGTTTTTTTCTACAAGCTTGTTAAAACTTTTTATGTCTCCAAAAGAGAGAGACGGAATGCCACAACAAACCTCATCTTTAAACAGTACAACATCAAAACCATTCTTGTTAAAAAAAGATACTATTTTTTCAGTAATATTGTTAAAAAACTTATCTATCAAACAACCACTATAAAATGCTATTACCTTATTTCGTGTTATAGAAATATGTTTAAAAGAGGTTTTTTTAGAAGAGTTTTTCACTAAATCTTTTGGAACAATTTTTTGAAAGTTTAGAGCAAATTTGGCAAAAATATCAAAAACGACAGGATTAGGTAAAACTTTTCTTAAAAGTAATTTTTTTGGATATGAAAGGCTTGCAAAACTTGATAAAATAACTCTCGTTTTTAAAAATATTTTTATGGTGTCAACGCCTCTTGGACAAACATTTTTACAAGAGGCACATAAAAGACATTTTTCTATATTAAAGTTTATTCTTTTAGCATTATGAAGCTTACCGTTTAGAATAGATTTTAATATATAGAGCTTACCTCTTGCTACATCTGTCTCTCTTCTCGTTTCTCTAAAAAGTGGACAAGCCGATTGACATACACCACAATTAACACACTTTTCTATGTCGCATTCTAATTCTTTTATTAAGAGAGCTAATTTCAATTTTTTTCTATTTTTTTACGCCCCCAAAAGAAAGGCGTTTGCAAAGCTTAAAATAGGTTTAAAAAGAGGATAGATAAAAAAACTAAAGATAGGGATATTTAATAACCATTCAGCTGTTATCATAACTATAAAAATAAGTGGTACATATCGCATTACTTTCATATAAATATAAGTACCTTTCTGTCCTAAAAAAGCCATCAAAATTCTTGAGCCGTCAAGCGGATAGATAGGAAGTAAGTTAAAAAAGGCGATACCAATATTTAACAAATATAGTATATAAAGTGTATTTACAAAAGAGTCTGAGACATTTACAAGCTTTAAACGAAAAGCAAGCCCTATAAAAAAAGCTAACAAAATGTTAGCAAGCGGTCCTGCAAAAGCAACAATAGCCATATCCGATTTTGGATTTTTAAAATTCATAGGATTTACAGGAACAGGCTTTGCCCAGCCAAAAGGACCAAACATAAGCATTAAAGTTCCAAATATATCGAGATGGGACAAAGGGTTTAAAGTAAGTCTATTCATTCTTTTTGCTGTATCGTCTCCAAGCAAAAAAGCGACATACCCATGAGCAAGCTCGTGAACAGTTAGAACTATTAAGATTATAAAAATTCTTTCTACCATAAATTTAGACCTTTGCACATAATATTTTTTATGAAAAAATAGTGTTTTTTTGTCAAACATTCACTTTTTGTAATTCTACAAAAACCCTTATAAAGACTTACGCTCTCTTTTACTTTTGTTTTGGGTTCGACGTATAAAAATACTACTTCACCACAAAACAAAAGCAAAATAAAGCTATGTGCAAAGGTCTCAAAAACAAGACCTTTGTGCATAATGCTTTTTATAAAAAAATATTATGTAAAAAGTTTTGTATTAAAATATAAAAATATTACACTATATAGTCTAATTCAAATAAAACCAATAATTTAAAAAAAAGAAAAAAACGTATGAAAATTGAAATAGTATCAACAGGAAATGAAATAATGTCTGGTTCTGTTTTAGATACCAACGCTTCTTATATCGCAAAAAAATTTCAAGAAGAAGGTTTGTGGGTATCAAGAAAAACTTCCATATCGGACGATTTAGAAGATTTAATCAAAGTTTTTGAAGAGGTAAGCTCAAGAGCTGATGTGTCAATCGTTACAGGAGGGCTTGGTCCCACTTCAGACGATTTAACTGCTGTTGCAATTTCAAAAGTTACAAAAAAAGAGCTCGTTTTAAACAATCTCGCTTTAAAAAATTTAGAAGAGTATTTTAGTAAAATAAAAGATGGAAAAGCCAAACTTGTTGAGCAAAATAAGAAGCAAGCTTTTTTACCATTAGGCTCTGAAGTGATACCAAACACAAAAGGTACAGCACCCGGTTTTGCTCTAAAACACCAAAATTGTAAATTCTTTTTCTTGCCGGGCGTTCCTTATGAAATGAAAGAGATGTTTGAATCTCATATTATGCCACTCTTTAAAAACAAAAGCGGTGGTTTAAAACTTTTTGAAACGCTCTCCACTTTTGGCGTAGGAGAGTCTAATCTATCTCAAAAACTTAAAAATTTAGAAAGCGAGTTTTTTGATATAAAAATTGGCTATCGATTTGTCTTTCCTACGGTAGACATTAATCTATATGCAAAAACTAACCAAAATGTAAAAACACTAAAAGAAAAAATAAAGGCACACTTAGGCAATAGAATCTTTTCCGAAAAAAGACTCTCACTATCCGAAGAGGTATCCTTACTTCTTAAAAAAAAGAAAAAAACAATAGCCCTTGCAGAGAGTTGCACAGGCGGACTTATTGCAAACATTTTTACGGACATTTCAGGAAGCTCCGACTTTTTCCTCTTTTCAGGCGTTACGTACTCAAACTTTGCCAAAATGAAATTTCTTGATGTTAAAAAAGAGACGATTGAAAAGTATGGAGCAATTAGCGAAGAGACCGCAAAAGAGATGGCTAAAGGAGTTCAAAAGAAAACAAACGCCGATTATGGAATTTCCATAAGTGGAATAGCAGGACCCAAAGGCGGGTCAGAAGAAAAACCTGTCGGAACTTTTGCAATCGCACTCGCAGGCAAAAAAGGCATCTGTTTTTCTAAAAAATTTTGTAGTAATTTTGATGATAGAATGAAAAATAAAAATTTTTTCGCATTTAAAGCTATAGATATTTTGCGTTTAAAACTCTTAGATGAAGAGTTTTTGTAATGGTGAACAATGTAAGGGCAGGGTGCGTGCCGTGTCCGATGGTAAAACAAATCATATCGAAACGGTATAAATGGTGCGGGCGTATGGCAATACGCCCCTACAATTACGAGACCTTTGCACATAATGTTTTTTATGAAAAAAAATAGTGGTTTTTTGTAAATTATCAACTTTTGGCAATTTTACAAAAACAGCTAAAACCCTTATGAAGACTAACGCTCTCTTTTGCTTTTGTTTCGGGTTCGACGTATAAAAATACTACTTTACCCCAGTGAAATAATATTTGATGCTTTACAGCTCAAATATTATTTTTAAATTTGAAAAATTTAAAAATATTTCACAGGGTGAACCACAAAACAAAAGCAAAATAGAGCTATGTGCAAAGGTCTCAATTACAAAAAATTTTATTTCGTTTTTTTGCCTTTTGCCACCCTATCATAAGCAAAAAATCTTAAACCATCACTCAATATGTTTCATCTTATAAATCGTAAATGTTATAAAACATTCAATCGCAGTTTCTGTTGAAGTGTTATGCATATTGAGTTTTTCAATATTTATTATCTTTTTTAAGCGAGATATTTTCTTAATAAAATTTTTAATACCGATGTACTCTCCTTTTAAAGTAAGCCTATAAAAACAAGAGGTGTGGCTCTCTTGTTTCATCTCTTTTTGAGGCTCAAAATTAATAAGAGTGAGTTCTTCTTCTTTTAAAATTTTATCGATATTTTCAAAAACAGATTCGTTTTCAGAGTACGAAAAACTTAAATCTTGCAAACTTTTGAACTCTTCTTTGGTCTCAATATAACGATTATAGTTTTCCTTTTGTTTACTGCTTTTTTTTGTACCTAAAGC
This sequence comes from Desulfobacterales bacterium, assembly GCA_963662235.1. GTDB lineage: Bacteria > Desulfobacterota > Desulfobacteria > Desulfobacterales. The sequence continues at coordinate 49,317 of OY759308.1, forward strand.
ATTTTTTACACGTATGTCATAAATTTTATTGGTAAGACTTTTGGTTTGGGATTGCAAAGGAGCAAGAAGAAAATTTAGATATAGATAAGAAAGTATAAAAAAGAGTAAGACAAAAAATATCTTTTTACGAATATTTTTTACTTTTACTAACTCATCAAAAAGATTCATAAGCTAAAACCTTTGTACATATTTTTTTTATGAAAAAGGCATTCATTTTTTTAAGAAAATTTTAGGTATTGGATTTAAGCCTGTAAGCTCAGCTACTTTGTTATATTTTTCAGCCAAATCTGATACTATTTCATACCCTTTATTTATGCCTTTTAAAGTTTTACCCAATTTTGAATTTTTATCTAACAAATCATCAAAAAATCTTTTGAATTTTTTGCCTACTCCGCTTTTAACAATTTCGTTTTTCGTCTCTTTTTCTTCCATCTCATTAACTGCGTTGTTAAGCACGGCAAGCTCATCTTTTAAATCGGGATTTTTATGTTCAAGCTCTGTTTTTAAATCGTTAAAATCTCCTATAAATAGTTCTATGTCGAGTATAAGCTCAGGCGTTAAAATATCTTCTTTATTGCCTTCTATTTCTATTTGTTCATCAGATAAAGAAGAGAGGCTTAAAGGAATTACAGCAGTAAATTCTCCTATACCATCAATCTCATTTTCAAAATAAACATTAGGCATCTCTTTTTTTACTCTTTTAATTCCAGAGCCTACACCTCTATAAGGAAGAATCTTGCCTTGTAAAACATAATCACACATAATTTGATTTCTTCTTACAGAAACGCCGTTGCTAATATTTTCAATTGTTAAACTGTTAGGAAGATTGCCAGGACTTTTAATCTCTATTCTATCATCAAAAACAAAAAGTCTTATTGGTGCGTCAATAAAATAATCTCTATGAATTAAAGCATTTACTAAAATCTCTTCTAAAACATTATTTTTAGACAAGGGGGTTTTACCTAAACTATTAACCCCCTGTTTATCTTGAGGATAAGGAATATTGCTTAAAACAAAATCTTTTGCTTGTTCATACATTTTTCTTAAATTGCCTTTTATGCTTTTACTGCTTCTGTATTTATCACCAGCAATATCACACCCCTTAAAAGCTATGGCTTCTATATGAAAAGAGGACAAATATTTTTGAGGAGTATCACAAAAAAGAAGAGCAGAAAGCAAAGTGAGATTGTCATCTATTAAGCATTTAAGATTATTTGCAGTTTTTTTGAACTTGTTTATATCATCTAAAAATTCTACAGATTCTTCATCAAATCTGTTTTTATAAAACTCTTTAAATTCCTTTAAGTTAATATCTTCTAAAGAAGAATTTATAACTTTATTTTCCTCTGCAAAAAGTCTTTTCCCGCTTTGAAAAGCTCTTAGCAACTCTTCTTGTGTCATCTCTCTTGAACTTGCACCAAACCTTATAAAATATCTGCCGTTTGCTTTATAAGGTTTATATGAACCCTCTGGAATAGATAAATATGTGACGGTTTTACCTTCAATCTCACAATTATAGGCATCTGGTATTGTAGGAGGAGGCTCTATTTGATCTCTTGCAGTTAAAATAAGTTTTTCAATCTCTTTTGTATCTTTAATTCCAATAATGTTTTTCTTATCATCAACACCAAAAATTACTCTTCCACCTCTATTATTTAAAAAACCAGCTATACTTTTAGTAAATTTTTTTTGTTCTATTGCTTCTTGTTTAAATTCAGTGAAACTGTCTTCACCTTGATTTATAAATATTTTTAACTGATTTTTATCTATTACTGCCATTTTGTTGTCTCTTTTTTAAAAAAATTTTAGGTATTGGATTTAAGCCTGTAAGCTCAGCTATTTTGTTATATTTTTCAGCCAAATCTGATACAATTTCATACCCCTTATTTATGCCTTTTAAAGTTTTACCCAATTTTGAATTTTTATCTAACAAATCATCAAAAAATCTTTTAAATTTACTGCCAACTCCGCTTTTCTTAATCTCTTTTTCCGTCTTTTCTTCCATCTCATTAACTGCGTTGTTAAGCACAATAAGTTCATTTTTTAAATCGGGATTTTTATGTTCAAGCTCTGTTTTTAAATCGTTAAAATCTTCTATAAATGATTGGACATTCTGTGTTAGCTCTATATTAATATTGATATCTGTTTTATTGTAGTTGTAATTATAATTATGATTATGATTATAAAAATTAATCCCTGAACGTTTTTTCTTTGTCTCTTGCGGATATTCATAAATATGAAGCAATTCATTAATAGGAAATTGTCCTAAAAATGCATCTTTATATACAAATTCACCCTGTTTTAAAAAACTTATAAGCTCTTCATATCCCACTGTTCTTTCTTTCCCGTCTTGTGTTTTAAAGGGCAAAGGAATAAGCTCTTCATAATCTAAATTATCAATTCTTGAGTGTATCTGATTTTTAAAAACTGCTCTTACCTCTGTTAATAAACTCCGAGAATCTTCGCCTCCTGCTGATATTGTAATTTGCTTATTCTTTCTATCTGCTCTTACTATAACATAATTTTCTTTTTTCTGCTCTTTAAGGGCAACTCCTGTTCTCCAAAGCTTATTATTATAAATTAAATGTTTATTTAAACATATAAAATCGGGAAGAATATTATAAGGAAAATAGTTATTATACTTTATATAAAAATTTTTAGTTTCTATGTTTTTCAAAGGCAAATCATCAGGCTCTTCATCTTTTAAAAGAACAGGGATAATATATCTGCTTTCTTTATAAATTTTAAAAGAGACAAAAAACTTCTCCATAATATATTTTATATAAGGTCTATGAGCATAAGGGTATTTATATTTGTCATCTTTTTTTTCTATCTCATCAAGTATTCTGTTAAAATCGCTCTCATCAAAATATCCTTTTTGCTTTATTATTTTGTCATTATGTAAAAAATGGTACACAGCATTTGTAACCCACTTAGGATTAATCACTTCGGTATATTTAAGGTTCTCCTCCTCATAATAAAGTAAAATTCCAAGATTATTTAAAAGCTTTAAAAGAGTGTTTTGCTGAACAGGGTCATCTATTTTAAATTTTTTACATAAATTAAAATAGTCATTCTTAGATATAAAATCTTCATCTTTTAATTCATTTTGAATTGCATCTTTTACTTTTTGCCAGCTTTTATCAATTTCTATTGTGTTATGCCCTTCTTCCTCAATTGTTTTATTAAAATCGTTTATAAATCTATCAAGCATTTGAGGCTCATACTTTTCTCTTTCTTTGCAAGATAAGGGGTAAAAACCTATTATGTTAGGATATTTACTCTTTAAAAATTTTCTGTTTAAATCGAAAGAGGAGTTTAATTCATATTTATTAAAAACAATTAATATTTTAGATTGCTTTGCATATGTGTTTATCATTTCAAGCCATTCATCAGGCTCGTCTTCTCTTCTGCTGTCTAAAACTAAGAGATAAACACTTCTTTGAGAGAAGAAAAATTTATGGACAGGATACATTTTTTCCTGCCCTCCAAAATCCCATAAATAAGCTTTAACTTTTCCTATTTTCTTGGTCTCAATTTCTATTGTCTCTTTATCGCCAAAATCGACTCCTTCAGTTGTCTCTCTTTCTATAAAATCGTTGCCCATTATTAAATCTTTTAAACAGCTTTTTCCTGCATAACCATTTCCTACAAAATGGACTTTTACTTCTTTAATATAGCTTGTTGTTTTTGAATCTTTTTTTAATTTTTTATCTTTTTTTTTTATTGATAGAAGATAAGAAGTGATTGCTTCTCCGCCTTGTGTGACTATTTCATCAGGCACGCCAAGCCTTTGCTTAAGATTTTCTATATCTATGTTATTTTCAATATGGTGTTTAAAAACATCGGCCCAATAACTAAAACCTATATTTTTTAAAGAGTTTTCAAAATTAAGACATATTTTTTTAAATTCCTTTAAATCATCTTCAAATAGAGGTTTATCAATAATATCTCGATTATTTTCTAAATCTTCTAAATCTAATATTATATTTTTTTCTATAAAGTTATTGCCGTAGAAGACGGCAGCGGCAGCGTTGGCGGCGTAGGAAGCGGCTTTGGCAGTGAAGACGGCGTCGGCTTCGGCTACGGTGAAGGCGGCGTAGGAGGCAGCGTAGGAGGCGGCTTTGGCGATGTAGACGGCGTAGGCGTCGGTGAAGGCGTAGGCGGTGGCGTAGGCGACTTGGGCGATGGCTCTGCCACCGTCAATTAAATTATCAATATTTTTTTTCTGTAAATATAAAAAAGCAAAATCTATCGCTCTAAACAGAGCGACAATATGAGTTTTTTTCTCTTTTCCTCCCCAATAATCAAAATCTCTATTCTTATAACTTAAAAAAGGCAAAGCTCTTAAAGAGCATCTATATGCAAATAGTACAAGCTGCTCTTCTTCTAATCTTCTTAATCTTTTTTCAATTTTTTCTCTATCCAATTTACTAACACCCTATTTTTATAGATATTGTTATAAATTTGTTCTAATTGATAAATAGTTATTTTATCAACAACAAAAAGTGTCAACCTGTTTTATGGCTGGTTCTCTTGAAATGGTAGAAAATTATATTGAAATAGTAGAAAATTATATTGAAATGGCGAACAATGTAGGGGCACGGCTTGCCGTGCCCGATAAAAAAACAGATTCCCAAACTCGCTCCCAAGCTCCCATCCCCTACCAACTTCGTTCCCAAGCTCCCGCTTGGGAATGTATAGAGTTAATAGATATGCTGTATATCCGCTCCCAAGCGGGAGCTTGGGAGCGAGCTTTTTGGATTTTTGAAAAAACTATTATGTCCCACTCTCTCTCCTGCTTGGGAGCGGACATACAGTCTATGTGTTTCTATTCGTTCCCAAGCAGGAGCTTGGGAACGAAGTCGGTAATTTTTTAATTTTTATCACGCAATCATAACCGTAGGGGCGGGGTTACCCCGCCCTTTGTCAACCTATTTCAGGACGAGTCAAAAAATTTTAAAGCTCTTTCCAATAAAAGATTTTATTTTTTGGCAAATCGTCAACTATTTTCTCAAGAGATAGAGTCTCACTATTTAAGATATAAATTTTTGTAGTACCATTTTTTTGTGCTGTCAGTAGAGTGTTTGGAGAAGCTATTTTTATTCTGTTTGGCAAAATTACCCCATCTTGAGTTACAATTTTTCTTGTGCCATTTAAACTTATGGCGGTTTCGTCTCGTTTAGAGCCGTCATAGATGTCGAGTTCGGTTAAAAAAAACTCTTTTGTAGAAGGGATAGTAGACTCTATAAAAACTTTTGTGCCTGAAACTATAGGCGATTTTAAAATTCTCTCTTTACTGCCAAGCTCTATAAACCATCCTGCAAAAGTTGTTTTTGAACTATCCTGATAGCCCCATTCTATCTCCTTTTTTGTGGTATAAGAGATGTTACTACTGCTATCGTCTTTGATTTCGTGTTTTAAAAGATAGAGATTGTCGTAACTAAGCAATTTACCCGTTTGATTATTAATTGCACCAAGCGAAAACCCCAAAACATTTGAATCCCATACAGCATAAAAACTTTGTGTTTGTGTAATATTTTCATCACTATCATTAAGGTTTCTGCCTGTACCAAAAAGGAGAAGAAAGCCTTTTTTTAAGGGATGACGTAAAACTTCTGGAGATGAAGTGATTGGTTTGCCTGATGTTTCAAAAATAGGTTTATTGTTAAAAACTTTCCAATTTGAACTGTTTTGGTCTCTTAAATCGAACTTCCACAAATTGCCTTTTAAATCGCCAGCATATACAAAATCTATCTTATTATCACCATTTGAGTCGACTATTGCAGGAGAAAAAAGCCCATTGTCACTTCCTATATTAGTATCAATCTTTTTAATTAAATCACCATTTTCTGCATTTAAGATATAAAGAGTAGCTTTGCCATTTATGCTATTATACCCATTGCCAAAGATTACGATTTTTTTATCGATGTAAGAATTTCCTATCTCGGCTTTACTAAAACTAAACCCCATATCGCTGTCGTCTGCTTTAGGGAACTCCCATTTAAAAATAGATTTTAAAAGTGTCTCGCCAGCACCTGCACTTAACTCATTTATATTTTGTACATTAAGGGCAAAATAGCCTTTCCCTCCTCTTCCATATCCTGCAACAAGAAGGTTTTCGTTTGAGCTAACACTCCCATCTATAAAATAGTTATGAGTATAGTTTTTATCAGATAAAGATTTTAAATTTTTAAAGAAATGATTAGGGATATAGGCAAATTTTTCTAAACCGCTTTGCGTGTTAAAGCAATGAAGCATACCATCATTTGCCCCAATATAAACGCTGTCTTTAATTTGAACAGGAGTTGAATTTATTATGTCCCCTAAAAAAACAGTGCGATTCCTAAAAAAAGAAAAATTTTTGCCTCTTATAAACAATACAACGTCTTCTGAGCTTACCTGCTCTTTTTGAATAGTGTTTAATTTATCATAAAAAAAGGGCGTGGGATATTCGCCATCACTCGTTAAGATATTTCTTTTTTCATAATCTAAAATAGATGCTTTCCATAAACTTGAAGGGGTATCTATGGTGTTATAAGAATGAAAAAAGCCACTCCAATCGTTTTTATTATATTCGGTTTTATAAATGATAAAATTATCATCACTTGGAAGAAGAAAGAAAGATGCGTCTAAAGCGAAAGATTTTTGGGAAAGAAAAAAGATTGAGAATAATAGTAAACTTAAAGCAGTTACTCTCTTATATGACCGTCTCCAAGAACTATCCATTTTTTTGTTGTAAGCTCTTTTAAGCCCATAGGCCCTCTTGCATGAAGTTTATCTGTTGCAATACCTATCTCTGCTCCAAGACCGTAAACTCCGCCATCTGCAAGTCTGGTCGATGCATTCACCATAACAGAAGAGCTATCTACTTTTTTGATAAATTTTTGAGCAGCATCAATATCTTTTGTTATGATGGATTCAGTATGCATTGAACCATATTTATTTATATGCATAATTGCTTCATCACTGTTTTTTACAACTTTAACAGATAAGATAAGGTCTAAATATTCGGTGTACCAATCTTGTTCATTAGCTTTTTTTGCATCTTTATAGATTTTAACGGTCTCTTTACAACCTACTATTTTAACCTTTTCCTTTTCTAAAGTTTTAAGGCATTTTCCCAAAAACTTGTCTGCAATCTCTTTATCTACAAGCAACGTTTCAAGACTATTGCAAACTCCCGGACGTTGTACTTTAGCGTTTACAACTATTTTTTCTGCCATACTTAAATCTGCAAGCTTATGCACATAGATATGACAAACGCCTTTATAGTGTTTTAAAACTGGAATTGTAGCTTTTTTTGTAACGCTGGTGATTAAAGCTTCACCACCTCTTGGAATAACTAAGTCTATTAAGTCGTTCATCACAAGAAGTTTATCTACAATCTTTCTATCTGTATCGTCTACAAAACAGACAAGATTTTCATTTATATTGTGTTTTTTAAGAACTTTTTGAATTATACTGATAAACGCTTTATTAGAGTGATAAGCATCAGAACCACCTCTTAAAACGACACCGTTACCAGATTTTAAAGAGAGCGTAGCCGCTTCAACAGTAACATTTGGTCTTGATTCATATATGATTAAGATGAGTCCTATAGGAGTGTCGATTTTTCCAACTTTAAACCCCTCTGGCATCACTTTCATTTCCGATATGGTACCGACAGGGTCATCAAGCTTTGCGACATCTAAGCAAGAGTTGCTAATTGACAAAACTCTTTCATCATTCAATAAAAGTCTGTCAAGCATAGCGTTTGAAAGTTTTTTCTCTTTACCCTTTTTTATATCTTTTTTATTTTCCGCAAGAATAAACTTTTTATTTTTTAATATCTCTTCCGCAACTGTTTTTATAATACTATTTTTAATAAAAGTGTCTGAGTCCAAAAATTCAAAATATGCTTTTTTAGCTTCTTTTATTTTATTTTTCATAACTTTAATTATGCTTTCACTGCTTCAATAAGTCTTAAAGCATCAGATAGCTTTTCCTGTATCTTTACCATATATTCAGGTGGAACTTCTTTTATCACCTCTTTTGTTTGTGCATCTAAAATAACAAGATTTACTCCGCCTGTCTTTTTGTTTATTCTATAATCAAACTCTGCCTTAGAAAAATCTGCCTCTTGTAACTCTACATCAATCTCTTTTAAAATATCAACGACCTCTTGATTAATTTCTTTTTGCTCTTGCGAAAGCTTATTTGCATTTTGACTCAAATTCTCAGATATTCTTGCCTGATTTTGCAACATTTGGTTTGTTACATTTGTATAGTTATAATCTTGTGTTACTTTCATATTCTTTGTCTCTCATCTATAAGAGTTATTAAAAGTATAAATATTTTTTTTATAATTATTAAGTATAGTACCACCATTTTTAAGCTTAACTATATTTTTTGTTATCTTATCTTTACGCTCTTTTAATATTTTATTAAGCATTTGTGTCTGCTTTAAAAGTAAATTTAGTTTACTTAAAATATTACTGGTTTTTATATCACTTTTTTTATCTTTTTGAAAAGGTAATGTTTGGCTAATCTCTAATTTGATATTTTCAAACAACTTAGACCTTTCAAAATTTTGCTTTTCAATTCGATTCTGTTCAAATTTATTCTCTTTTGACTCTATATGTTTTTTTTGGAGCTCGATATACTCATCAATAAGTTTAATGATAGATTCTTTTTGCATTATGCCCTTACTCCTATTGAATAACTTTGTTTTTTTATCTCTGCTTTTTTTTCAACTGTCATTTTTACTTTAGACTGCAATTTATCTTGGTTGTTAGACATTACATCGTTTTCCCAAATCTCTTTTAGTTTTGATATGTATGATATAGTTGTGTTTACTATTTTTATATCGTTATTGATTGAAACTTTTGGGAGTTCCTTTAAAATCGCGATATAGAGACCTTTAACGAACCTTACGCCTTCATCAGCCTTATCCATTTTTAAGCTGTTATTTAATTCTGCTACAATTGCAATAACTTTACTTATATTTTCCCCTCTTTTTTTAGGGTCACACTCTTCTACGCCGATTTTCGCAAGTTTTAAAAATCTTAATGCACCTTTAAAAAGCATCAAAATAAGAACCTGCGGGTCCATATTTTCATATACTTGTGCACTACTATACGCTTTTTTTATGTATGTCATTCTTTTATAACCTAAACCATTAACTACTAATCATTATTTTCCGATTCAATCATTTGTTTTATATAATCTTCCTGTGAAGAGAGCTTTGCAATAGCTATATCTGCTTGGATATATTCATTTTTAAGTATCTCATACTTGTTATTTATAGTTTCAGTTTTTTTCTCAATTTCTTCATTAATAAATTCCAAATTGGTACTATATTTTGCTTTTTCACTATTTACGATACCGCCTGTATCAGTAAAATTCATAAGCAAGTCGTGTATTTTAGTGCCTATTCCATCAACACTATTGCTACTTGAGTCGGTATAACCTGAAAATATATTTGAAACCTTTGTAAAACTACTTGAAAGAGCTTCAGTTAAAGTACTTGAATCTATAGTATACAAACCATCTGACATAGTTATACCAAGATCACTTAAATTTGTTACAGTGCCGTCACTTGTTGATATATTAGATTGTAAAATTGAATTTATTAAATAGGGAATGTTGTTGACAGAACTGAAAGCTAACGCTGCAGGTTCTCCGCTATCTGTTTTTGCCGCCGTTTTTTCCTTAACTGTTGTTATAAGAGTGTTTAAAGAGTTTATCATATTGGTGATATTCTCTTTTATTGAACTTGTATTTTGTGAGATTGTAATAGCACTTGTGCCTTTTTCACTCAAATTGAGAGTAACACCCAAAATAATATCATCAATACTACTGTTTGTCTGCCTTTGATACTCTACTCCATTATACTTTACTTTTGCATTCAAAATATTGTTATCAGAAGCTATCTGGTCTGCAAAAATAGTTTCGGTACCTAACTTTAAATCACTTATTCTATTCTCTTCACCTGCTGTCTTTGCAACTATGGAAAGTTTATAAGGAGAAGATGAATCTCCTGTATTAATTATAGATGCGGTAACCTTACTGTCTTCATTAGCATTAATTGTGCTTACAAGACTTTCTAAAGTACTTCCTGCCGCAATAGTTATAGATTTACTTACTCCTCCTATGGTATAGGTAAGTGCTTTTTCTGAAGTAGTAATAGCAGTATCTTTACTTGCATATCCTGATGATGTGAGCCAAGAGCTTTTTTGAGCCAACTGAGTAACTTCAACAGAATAGTATCCTGCTTCTGCAGTACTTGTAGCAGAAGCACTTAAAACACTATTTGAAACTGATACACTTTTTTCTAAGTAAGTAGAACTGCTGGAAAGAGTTCTTGTATAACTTCTTGCACTAATTACTAAACTTTCTATAGTGTTTAATTCTGACTGTTTTGTAGTTATAGTAGTTTTTTTTGTTCCAAGTTCTGTTATGGGCACTTCCATCTGAGTTTTTGTGGCGGCAAGCATTTCGGCAAAATTAAAATCATAATTTGTACTTAAGCCTAATAATGATGTAGTATCTAATGCCATAGTTCTATTCCTTCATTAAAATTTAAGCTTCTTATCCACTTAAAAAAATAATCTAATTAAAGATAAGTATCGTCTTTTAAAAAAAAAACTTTAATTTTTTTTTAATCTATTACCTTCAAATTACCCCACCCTTTATAGCTTAACTTAAAAAAAAGATATCGCTTTTAAGAAGGGGTAAAAAAAAATATTATATCACAGTCTTTTGGAAGGGAAAGTATATTAAATAAGATAGGAAATGAAATAAAAGAGTGTGTCATAATATAAATTTTCATTAAAAACACATTTTATAGGGGCGATTATTACATTACACCCCTATAATAAAATCTATTTTTTTACCTCCCTTTTTAAAAGAAGGGAAAGGGAGGTAAAAAACAAAATTATTGTAACAATTCTAATACCGCTTCTGCACTCGCATTAGCTTGTTGCAGAGCATATGTACCTGTTCTTGCTAAAATTTTAAGTCTTGAGAGGTTTGCAGTTTCTGCAGAAAAATCGACATCTCTAATAGCAGATTCTGCAGCACTAAGATTTATCGTAGTTGTTGCTATATTAACTTCTGTAGTAGTAAGTCTTTGATATGTAGCACCAATTTCTGCTCTTACCTCATCTAAATTTATTAAAGCATTAGAAGCAATTACAATTGCATTTTGAGCACCTTCTGCAGATAGAATATTTACTTCAGAAAGTCTGTAAACTGTTTCTGTACCAAGGTTTGTTGTAGCATAAGTTAAACCTTGAGTCTGCGGTTTAAGTGTAGAGTTAGCAGTAATAGTCGAACCACTTTCAATAACTTGATAAGAACTAAGAGTATGACTGCTTGCAAGTGTAATATCGTCTCCAAGAACACTATAAGCTTTATAAGTTGTACCGTCTGTTGCTGTAAAATCGTTTAAAAGGTGTGTCCCTTTTTTAAGTACTGTCCCTTTATAGAGTGTAGAACCAGCAGAAATTCTCATACCATTTGTCCCTACAACTTCATCTTTTGCGGTAATTAATGAACCTCCAACATCCGAACCATTTCCAATTACTGCAGAAACAGTTGCACTTGTTCCATTGGTACACTCTTTTAAAGTCGTCCCAGCTTTAATTGCAAAACCAGTATCTCCTGTAACTCTTATGTAATTACCTGCTGTATCATTTAGAGTTAACTTAGCACCTATTGTAGAACCACTCGTTATTTTAGAAGCACCACTTAATACAAGAGTTGAACCAGATTTTAATATTGTATCTCCATCACCTGCTGAATAACTTGTAGTAGCCCCTAACGTAAATGCTTGATTTATGGTTGAGCCGTTGGAAAGGACAGATCCACTAGCAAGAGTAGATGACCCTGCTAATGTCATAGCTTGAGAAACAGTTACATCCGCCGAACTTGTCGTTACATCTTGATTAAGTGTACTTCCTACGCCAAGAGTTGCACCACCAACAACATTAGTTATGGAGCCTTTAAACTGACCATTTATTGCTACTGTTGTACTAGTATCCAGTTTAATATCTCCTGATGTATAATTTTGTGCTGCTAAAAGCTCGCCTATCGTTTTTGTACCATCACCTGTCAATGTTAATGCCGAACCTTGATAAGCTGTTTCCCCATCTACTTTCCACTTTGAAGCAGGAATGGTTAAAGTTGCACCACTAGCAAGTACGCCTGTTGAACCTATGACTGAAGCATCAGCAGTTGCACTTCCTGTTATACTTGATGCCCCTTTTAAAGTCCCACTCAATGTTGTGAAAGTACTACTGGTGGTTAGTGTACTTCCAAGTGCAGTTCCTGCACCAATTATAGACCCAACCTTAATTGTACTTCCTACAGCAATCGTACCGTCAGTTATACTAGCTACATTTGCACTTAATGTCATATTTGTTCCAACCGTCGAACCAGCAACAATTTGGCTATTTGCTACTATTATACTACCTGATTTAAATGTAGAGTCAGATGTAGTTGTAAGACTTGTTAAAGCAGCACTACCACCAAAAAGTGCGGTTAAATCTTCTGTTGATGCCCCAGTCGTACCAGTACCTGCACCAATATCTTGACCAATTGTAAAACCTTCTGCCAATATAGAACCACCATCTATAACTGTACCGCTTTTTAATGTACTATCTCTTTCAACATAAAAATTGCCAAATTCAATACCTGTTCCTGAAACATTTACTGCATTTCCACTTCCCACATTTTCCATAACTACTCTTGCAGCTCCTCTTTGTTGAAGAACTATCTTACCAAGAGTAGTCATTTCACTTGCCTTCCCACCAAGTATAGCATTAATTCCTGTATTTGTTTTGTTAGTTATACTATCTGCTTCAACTTTTATTGCTCTTCCATCAAGAGATGTTAAAACAAGATTACCTCTACTATTTAAAGAAGCTTTCACGTGTGTATTTACTGTTTGAGTATTGATAGCATTTACTAATGTGCCTTCTGAATCTCCATCTACAACGGCAATTTGACCAATTGCTACACCATTTATTTTAAAACTGTCTTCTGTTGTACCTGCACTTAGAAGACTGGAACTTGTAGATATAACTTCTGTTGTTGCTGTAACATTGTAGTCATCATTTGATTTATTAATAATATCTGCAAGAGCCTGCATACTTTTTTCGTTCCCATCATCTAAATGCCCATAATATCCGACATCTACCTCTTCTAAGAAAAAAGTTTCTCCTTTAATAGAACTATAAATTGCAAGTCTTACTCTTCCACCATCTCCAGAGAGTGTCAAATCTGTTGTATTTGTAAATCCTAAATCTGAAGGTAAGGCAGAATTTATAGAAATAGAAGCTGTCTCTCCTGCATAAGAACCAATTTGAAATTGTTTATTTATAAAATTACCTGATAAAAGTTTCTTACCATTAAAGTTTGTTGTCTTGGCAATGACATCAAGTTCTTCTAAAAGACTGACTACATCTGCTTGCAACGCTTTTCTTGATTCAAGAGATTGGGCATCTTGAGCAGATTGTATAGCTTTTTGCTTTATGGTGTTTACTATATTAATAGACTCTTCCAAAGCTCCATCAGCAATTTGAAGCATACTAATTGCATCAGTAATGTTTTTTTGTGCTTGTTCAAGCCCTAAAACATTTGATTGTAAAACATCAGCAATCGCCATAGCAGAAGCATCATCACCAGAAGTATTTAACTCTTTTCCTGTAGTAAGCTTCTCTATAGATTTTGATAATGCTTTATCAGTAATATCCAAATTTTTTTGAGCATTTAAAGCAGAAATATTTGTATTAATTCTTAAAGTCATTATTGTGTCACGCCTCCATGTGTGTCTTTAAAATCTTTTAACAACAAAACAAAATAGATGATAGATAACCTAATCTTCATTTTAACTATTTATGTTGTATAAAGTTTCACTTTTATTTCCTTTTTTTTTGAACAAATTTTGAATAAAGCCCGATGCAATTGGTGTGCCATATCTTGATATTTTGAATTTTAAGAAACCTTTCTGCTTTATACTAAAAAACTCAAAACCGTTGCTATTACACTATCTCTTTAACTTTAGAAAAGCTACTTTGTGTACACCTTACATTTAAAAATATATTATAAGTTCCAGCTTTAGCTTCATTTTAAAGTAAGAAAGCAAGAGGGGAATAGACCTATCTTTTGACACAAAAATGAGAGCTATGTGCAAAGCTCTCAAAGAGAAGGGGAAGTGCTTCTTTACCTCTTTGCCTCTTTGCTTCTTGTGCTCTTAAAGGGAAAAGCAAAAAGAGTGCCTTTTTTTATTTCTTTTTTGTTGTTGGTTATAAAAGTGATAGGTAGAAAAAAATTTTTTATTGCAATTACGAGACCTTTGCACATAATGTTTTTTATGAAGAAAATAGTAGTTTTGAGCAAAATCTTAACTTTTGATAATTTTACAAAAAACTTGTAAAATCTTTATAAAAAGTTACGCTCTCTTTTGTTTTGGGTTCGACGTATAAAAATACTACTTTACCCCAGTGAAATAATATTTGATGCTTTCAAGCTCAAATAAGGTCTCAAAAAATTATATAATATGGCAATTAAAATTAGCATAACAAATTATAGTCCCACTTCCTGTAAAACTACTACAGCAATGAATCTTGCCTCGTCTTTGGCGATTTATGAAAAGAAAACCCTTTTTATTGATGTATCTAAAAACTTTTATGCATCAAAATTGCTTAGCAAAAAGAAAAAGGATTTATCCTGTTTTTTAAACAACAAGTGTAAGCTAAAAGATATAATTATCTCTACTGAGCTTGAGTTTTTAGACTTTATACCACTTAAAAAAAGAATGATTTTAAGAAACGATAATTTTAAAAACTTAATAGATAGTTTAAATGAAACCTATGAATATATAATTTTTGATACTTCATCTTACGAATTTGCAATGTCTAAAAGAGCACTTTGGGTATCAGATTACGTTATCATACCTATACAATGTAAAAAGAATGCACTTTTAAGTTTACTAAAAACTTTAAACGCCATCAAAGATACAAATAACGCAGGCAACGAAAATTTAGAGCTTATGGGTCTGCTTTTTACTTATCCCAGAAAACGACAAAAAGAGATAAAAGATTTTTTTCAAAAAGATGCAATTGCTTCTTTTGAAGATAAAATTTTTAAAACAATCATTCCTTACGATAGTGAATTTAAAGAAGGCTTTTCGGCTATTTCAGACATCAAATCGGTTTGTGCTTCAAGCTATCTATCCTTAATTGATGAAATTATGAATAAGGTGAAAACTAATGAATAAAAAAATCATTTCAAACACTACATTTAAGAATATTGAAAATAATTTTTTGAAACTTATAAATACAGAGCTTGAAGAAAAAAAACTAAGTAAACTTATAAAAGAAAAATATAGTTTAAGTGGTACTATCAAGTACAAAAAAGGAAGCATAACAACACATAAAAACGATATAGCGTATAAAATTGACTATAATCTATATAACGACTGTTTTGTATCTTTTGACAGCGAAGGCGAGGTGATTGACCTTAGTTTGAAATCTGAAAAGGATAGCTTAAAAAACAAGCCTCAAAACAAGAACTTGAATGATATAGAAAAACTAAAAGATGAAATGCTGAAAAGCATTGCTGATAATATTAATATAGATGTTGTATCAGAACTTTTAAAATCGAAATATAATTTTGAGCCAAATGGCAAAATTCAATATAAAAAAGGCAATATCAAAGTAGAAAACGACAAAATAGTTTATGAGATTGAGTTATCTTTTAACTCTTCTTTATCTATTTTGTTAGACAAAAAAGGCGAAATTATAGACTCCCTTTTTAAAAAAGAGGAAAAAAATGCCCCCCTATCCAAATCTTCCCTTCCTCAAAAAAAAGAGCCCCAAAAAAAAGAAATTGATAAAATGATAGATGACATATCAAAAATCGTATATCCAACTAAAGCAAAAGTTAAAGATAACAAGAGAATAAAAGAGCAAGAAAAAACAAAACAGATACAAGAGACAGTTTTAAAACTTGCTGAGATGATTGAAGATATTAACGAAAACAGATAGCACTCACCTTACAATACAAACATTTAAAACGGCTATAACTACAAAATAACCGGCTTTATGATATCCAAACCGTTTTTACCATTTTTAACCCCTTCAATTAACGACAATTTACTGTTTGAGTGCGATAAAGAAAAGACAGCTTGCAAAGTTTTGGGCTGAATGTCGTTTTTTTTCATTTCAAATATCAATTCATCAACTCTTTTTGTAGGGTATATTAGGCAAATTTTTCCTTTATGTTTTAAAATCTTATACGAGACTTTAATGAGAGTCTTAAGGTCTAATTTTTCCTCGTGCTTTGCTATATATTTTTCTTCATTTATAGTTTTTCTCCCTTTATTTTTTGGAATGTATGGAGGATTACTAAAAACTATATCTGCTTTAGGAATTTCACCTCTTTTTATTTTTGTTATATCTTTATTGATAAGTGTAATATTTTTTTCAAACTTGCTCGTGGCTATATTTTGTCTGGCAAAACTATAAAGAGAGTCTTGAATTTCCACCGCATAAATTTTATTAATTTTATAGTTTTTGCATAAAAGAATAGAAATAATTCCGCATCCCGTACCTATCTCGACTAAAATATCGTCCTCTTTTGGCTTAACAAAATCTGATAATAAAAGAGAGTTGGTTGAAAATTTATACCCTTTGGAATCTTGCTCGATTTCGCTTTTTTCTATCTTCATAACTTTTTTTTAGTAGGGAACAAAGATTTTTGTTCCCTACTCCCAAGCTCCTGCTTGGGAGCATATATACACCGTATCTATTGCTTTTTTTTATAAATCTGACAAGCCATTTTTTTATCTTATTAACAATTATTATATTGTACATTAATAACTCTATTCGCTCCCAAGCAGGAGCTTGGGAGCGAAGTTGGGAGAAGGCAGGAGCTTAAAAGCGAAGTTGGGAAAAAATATTATGTGCAAAGGGCCCAATTATGAAACTTCTTTATAAGTTTTTCTCGTTTTAAACTCTTCTTGTTTGCCGTTGTTCCACTGTTGCACTGGTCTTAAGTATCCTACTACTCTTGAATAGACCTCTGTTTTACTACCACACATAGGGCATATAGGTTCTTCGCCTTTGATATATCCATCTTTTTGACAAACACTAAATGTAGGCGTTAAAGTAAAATAGGGAAGCTTAAAGTTACTTGATATTTTTTTAACCATACTTTTTACAATCTCGGTATCTTTTATCTCTTCACCTATAAAACCATGAAAAACTGTGCCTCCTGTATATTTTGACTGCAGTTCATCTTGAAGAGTTAGAGCTTCAAACATATCATCTGTATGATTTACAGGTAGGTGCGTAGAGTTTGTGTAAAAAGGCTCTGCATCATAAGTTTTGTAAGCATTTTCGTTTGCACACACTATTTCTGGATATTTTTTCTTGTCTATAAGAGCAAAACGATAAGTTGTACCTTCGCCCGGAGTTGCTTCTAAGTTAAAAATAGATTTTGTCTCTTTTTGGATTTTTTCAAGCTCTTCTATTAAGTAATCCATTACTTTGTTAGAAAAAGCTAAACCTTTTTCACTTGCTATATTTTCTCCTAAAAAGTTTATACACGCTTCATTCATACCCAAAATACCTATGGTAGAGAAATGGTTTTCCCAATATCCTCCTTTTTTTTGTTTTACCTCTTTTAAATAGTGTTTCGCATATGGATAAAGGTCGTTCTCGGTATATTGTTCCAAAGTTTTTCTTTTCTTTATAAGACTATCTTTTGAGATAGATATATTGTGCTTAAGCTTTTTGAAAAAATCTTCTTCATCTTTAGCGAGATAGCCAATTCTTGGCATATTGATTGTTACAACTCCTATCGAACCTGTTAAAGGATGTGCTCCAAAAAGCCCTCCACCTTTGGTTATTTTTTCATTTTCTATACGCAGTCTACAACACATAGACCTTACATCTTCAGGCTCCATATTAGAATTAATAAAGTTTGAAAAATAAGGGATTCCATATCTGCCTGTCATCTTCCATATATTTTCAAAGTTTGGATTGTCCCAATCAAAATCTTTTGTAATGCTATAAGTAGGAATTGGAAATGTAAAAACTCTACCACTTGCATCGCCCTCCATCATAACTTCAGCAAAAGCTTTATTTATCATATCTGCTTCTTTTTGGAACTCTCCATAAGTTTTATTTTGAGCCTTACCTCCAACAATAACGGCATCGTTTTTAAGATATTTAGGGATATTAAGATCCATTGTAATGTTTGTAAATGGTGCTTGAAAGCCCACTCTTGTTGGAATGTTCACATTAAAAACGAACTCCTGCAAAGCTTGTTTAACTTCTTTAAATGTCAAATTGTCGTAATATACAAAAGGAGCTAAAAAGGTATCAAAACTTGAAACTGCTTGTGCACCTGCTGCTTCGCCTTGAAGTGTATAGAAAAAATTTACAAGTTGTCCTAATGCTGATCTTAAATGTTTGGGGGGAGCACTTTCAACTTTTCCGGGAACGCCACGAAACCCTTGTAAAAGCAATTGATACAAATCCCAACCCACACAATAGACAGATAAAAGACTTAAGTCGTGTATATGAATATCGCCATTTTTATGTGCATCTTTGATATTGTCAGGATAAACACTATTTAGCCAATATTCTGCAGTAACTCCAGATGAGATATAGTTATTTAAACCTTGCAAAGAGTATGTCATATTGCTGTTTTCTTTAATTTTCCAATCATTTTGATTGATATATTTATCCATAATGCCAAGGTTTTGGTCGATAATGAGCTTTCTTACTTGTGAACGTTTTTCACGATATACTATATACGCCTTAGCTGCCTTTTTATACGTTGAATCAAGCAAAACTCTTTCAACTATATCTTGAATGTTTTCTACATCTGGAAGCTCCTTTTGAAAAAGAGTCTCTGCTATGCTTAAAACTTTTAACGTTAAATCGGTTGCAACATCTTTGTGAAATTCGTTGGTTGCTTCTCCTGCTTTTAAAATAGCGTTAGTAATTTTTTGTGAATCAAAATTTTTAACTTCACCATTTCTTTTTTTGATATTTTTAAGTGGCATATTCTCTCGTTTCTCCTTCATATTTAGACCTTTGCACATAATATTTTAAGGTCTCAAAATTTTGTAAAAAATTAAATTAATTGCGATAAGGCTGGACAATATATTGTGATAAGTCAACTTTTTTTTACTATATCTTGTGTTTTTTTTGTAACTTGCTGAAAAAATTTATGAAAAATCTATTTGTCATTTTTGTATATATTTTGTATTTTAGCTTTTCGTGCTCTTAATAAGTAAGGCAAGCTGTTTTAAACCAACTATAAAAATATAAAAAAATGCAAAAAAACAATTCAAATTCCTCACTTACAGAAAATGAAAAAAAGATTATATCTTTAATACAAAAAGATATACCTGTTACTTCTACACCATACAAAACGATGGCAGACAAAATAGATATTAGTGAAGATACCTTTATAAAATTATTAAAAGGTCTAAATAAGAGAAAAATTCTAAGAAGATACGGTGCTACTTTAAAGCATCAAAAATCGGGATATAAAGCTAATGCTATGATAGCTTGGAAGGTTGATGATGAAAAAGTAGAAAGTGTAGCAAAAAAAATGGCGAAATCTGAGAACGTTACACATTGTTATAAAAGAAAGCCTGTTAAAAATTGGGACTATAACATATATACTATGGTACATGGCAAAAGTGAAGAGGAGTGTTTTGATATACTCAAAACACTACTTAAAATAAGTGATTCTAAAAAACATAAAGTTCTTTTTAGCAAAAAAGAGTTAAAAAAAACTTCAATGCAATATTTTTAAGATGGAAGTTAAACAAAAAACAATAAATAAAAAAGTATCTTGTTCTGGAATTGGAGTCCATTCTGGCAAAAAAGTTAATATAACAATTAAACCTGCTCCAGCTAATCATGGCATACGGTTTTTACGCATTGATACAGAAAATGAAGGATATATCCCTGCTTTTTTTAAAATGGTTGTAGATACAAGTTTAGCCACAGTAATAGGTCAAAACGGCATAATAGTATCGACCATAGAGCACCTTATGGCGACTTTTTCTGCTTTAGAAATCGATAACGCTTTGGTAGAAATAGACTCTTATGAAATGCCAATCTTAGATGGCAGTGCAAAAGTGTATCTCGATATGTTTGAAAAAGTAGGAATAAAAGAGCTCAAAGAAAATAAAATTTTTTTTAGGATGAAAGAAAAAATTAAAATAGAAGAAGACGATAGATATGCAGAGATTCATCCTCATAATAGTTTTAAAATCACCTCTACAATAGTATATTCACACCCTCTCATAAAAACACAAACGGTAGAATTTGAAATAAACGCAGACTCTTTTAAAAAGGAGATAGCATCGGCAAGAACATTCGGTTTTTTTAAAGATGTAGCACTTTATAAACAGTGCGGTTTGGCTCAAGGTGCTACTGTTGATACAGGCATAGCTTTAACCGATACAGGCGTAGTTGATGATATCCCTTTAAGATTTAAAGATGAGTTTGCAAGACATAAACTTCTTGATTGTATAGGCGATATGGCTCTACTTGGTATGCCAATTTTAGGACATATAGTAGGTTACAAATCGGGACATCTTCTCAATCATAAACTTTTGAACAAAATTCTTAACAACACTTCCTCTTGGGAAACTACAACAGAAATCTAATTATTAGTTCTAAAACAATATCGCTTTTTTTTGCGTATCAAGCGTATTAAGAAAATGGCTAATAAAAATAGTAACAGAAGATTCAACTTAGATGATTTTAGTTCTCTTATCTCTAAAGCTGCGCACGAGTTTGAGTTTCAAGAAGAGATAAAAGAGAATAAAAAAGAGAGGTTTATCGCCTCCGATGCCCCCATCATAAAACTTGTAGACAGTTTAATATTCAAAGCAATTCAAGAAGGAATAAGTGATATACATATAGAGCCTTTTGAAGATTCTATTAAGGTAAGATACAGAATTGATGGTGTTATGTATAAATATTCCACTCTTCCTATAGTCATCAAAAACGCCGTAGTTTCAAGAATTAAAATTATGGCAAATATGGATATAACCGAAAAGAGATTGCCTTTAGATGGTAGAATAAAAGTTAACTTTAAAAATAAAAAAGATGTTGATTTAAGAGTATCTACTGTCCCTACTCTTTTTGGAGAGAGTGTTGTTTTAAGAATTCTTGATAAAGAGTCTTTTAACAACACTTTAGAAGAGATAATCTGCGATAAAGCTGTTTTAAACACAGTTACAAAAAGTATTAGCAAACCTTATGGTCTTATTCTTGTTACAGGTCCTACTGGAAGTGGCAAAACAACAACAATATATTCTATGCTTAAAAAGCTTAATAAAGATAGTGTAAAAATCCTTACTGCAGAAAATCCTGTGGAATTTTATTTTAAGGGAATAAATCAAGTAAATATAAATAGAGAGATAGGTCTCGATTTCTCTAATGTTTTAAGATCTTTTTTAAGACAAGACCCAGATATTATGATGGTTGGTGAGATAAGAGACTTGGAAACGGCACAAATTGCTATAAGAGCTGCTATGACAGGACATCTCGTTTTTAGCACACTGCATACAAACGATTCCGCTTCTACAATATTTAGACTTATAGATATTGGTGTTCCAAAATATCTTCTTGCAGGCTCGTTAAATATGATTCTATCTCAAAGGCTTATAAGAACTTTTTGCCCGCACTGTAAAACAATAAAAAATAACGATGATGAGAACAAAACAGTTGAAGCCGTTGGGTGCGACAAATGTCACAACTTAGGATATAGTGGCAGAATTGCAATATATGAAGTTATGCGAATTAATAACAATCTAAGAAATGCTATCAATCAAGATTACAAAGAGGATGAAATCAGAAAAATCGCTATCGAAAATGGTATGCAAAGTTTAAGAGAAGCAGGAATCAAGCAAGTAAAAAAGGGACTCAGCAGTTATGAAGAAGTTTTTAGAAATACTGAAAATAGAGAAAGTTAAAAAAAAATAGCATCAATGTAGGGGCGTATTGCATACGCCCAACGGTAAAACAATTTAATATTAAAACGGTAAAAAAATTATATTGAAATGGTGGATAAGGTAGGGGCGGGGTCACCCCGCCTTTGTATTGGAAATTGTATTTTCCCGTAGAGACAGGTCGCGACCTGTCTCCCACAATTGTGTTGGAAATTATATGGGCGTATATCAATACGCCCCTACATAAAAAACAACACCATAAACAATATTGGACAAAACGATATTGGAAAGGGTGCATCAAATGATGCTTGAAAAAATCGTGAATGATTTTTGCATAACGAAACAAATTCTATGAAAACATCTTTTCAAAGCCACACCGTACCGTAGAGACGCAAGATTTTGCGTCTCTACAAGATTTTGCGTCTCTACAAGATTTTGTGTCTCTACAGCATTTAATCAAACCAATATAAAATTATAATCGGGCGATGTGTCGCCCATAAAATATCCAATCGTTCTCGTATAATTTGTTTTTTTCGTAGGGGCGTATTGCATACGCCCAATGGGAAAACAATTTATATTAAAATGGTAAAAAAATTATATTGAAATGGTGGACAATGTAGGGGCGGGGTTGCCCCGCCTTTGTATTGGAAATTGTATTTTCCCGTAGAGACAGGTCGCGACCTGTCTCTACACGGTTGACCCACAATTGTGTTGGAAATTATATGGGCGTATATCAATACGCCCCTACATAAAAAACAACACCATAAACAATATTGGGCAAAACGATATTGAAAGATAAGACAACTTGAGAGGGTTTTTTTACGAAAATTTTTAACAAAATTTTATAAACTACTTTCTTCTTCAAGGTTATATTGATTGATTTTTCGCCAAAGGGAAACACGGCTGATGCCGATTACTTCTGAGGCTTTTGTTTTATTCCAACCCACTTTTTTTAAGACCCATTTAATATACTCTTTCTCTTGTTCTTCAAGTGTGGGGATTTTATTATCTGAATTGCGATATGTCTCTATCGACATTAATCGTATATCTTCAGGCAAAGAAGAAGCGTGCAAGCTTTCATCATTTTCAAAAGCGACAGCACTCTCTATTACATTTTCAAGCTCTCTTACATTTCCCGGCCAGCTATAGTTAGACAAAATAGAGAGAGCCTCCTTGCCTATCCCTTTGATATTTTTATTCATCTCTTTGTTTTTAAGTGCAACAAAATGGTGGGCAAGAAGAGGAATGTCTTCTTTTCTTTCTGATAAAGAAGGCATTGTTATAACAACGACTTTAAGTCTATAAAAAAGATCTTGTCTGAATTTACCTTGATTAATATCATTTTTTAAATCGCGATGAGTTGCTGCAATAAATCTTACATTAACAGGAATAGAATCAACGCCTCCAACCCTTATCAGCTCTTTTTCTTGCAACACTCTTAAAAGTTTTACTTGCATAGAAATTGGCATATCACCCACTTCATCAAGAAACATTGTGCCTTTATCTGCCATTTCAATTAAGCCGTTTTTAAGTCGATTCGCTCCTGTGTATGCTCCTTCTTCATGACCGAATAGCTCATTAGCAGTTAACTCTTCTGAAAAAGAACCGCAATTAAACGCAACAAACTTGCTTTTTGCTCTGTTGCTTAAATTGTGTATTGATTTTGCTACAAGCTCTTTTCCTGTGCCACTTTCTCCAAGAATTAAAACATTTACATCTGTTTTTGCAATTTGAGCAATCATCTCTTTTACTGATAGTATAGAATCACTTTTTCCAACGATTAAACTATTTTTACTTGTCAAAGACTCTTTAAGGTTTCTATTTTCAATTTGCAGGGCTCTTTTTAGAAGGGCTTCTTTTACTAATTTTCGCACCTCATCATTTTTATATGGTTTGGCAATATAGTGATATGCACCAAGTTTTAAGGCAGTGATTGCAGAATTAACAGTGGCATAACCTGTTATAACAAGAACTTCTGTAAATTGTTGCAACTGTTTTGTTTTTTTTAAAACTTCAAATCCGTCAACCTTTTTCATTTTCAAATCTGTTATAACAAGAGAAAACTCTTTTTTTTCAAGCAGTTGAATAGCTTTAATACCACTATCAACAGATTCAACCTTATAACCATCCTTTTCAAGAATATAGACCATATTTTCTCTTGCTATAACCTCATCTTCAACAACAAGAATTTTTTCATCTGACATATAAAGCTCCTACTTATAGAAAGGCTGTGATATAATGCCCTATTTTGCCCTATTTTTGTGGTTCACCCTGTGAAATATTTTTATACGTCAAACCCAAAAATCGGGTAAAAGAGAGCAAGCTAATAAATAAAGATTTTTTTCAAAAAAAGACATTTATACAGTTCAGATTTCAAACTAAAAATTTTTATTTTTAAAAAACATAAAACTCACTTATATCAAAGCCTTGAGACCTTTGAACAATGTCATTTTTGGTCGATTTGAGGGTGAAGTAGTATATTAATACTTCGAGCCTGAAAATCGGGCAAAAGATGACAAGCCTTTAAATATAAGCTTTTTAAAAGAAAAAATAATTTTTTGATTTTTTTGTTCAAGGTTTC
Organism: Desulfobacterales bacterium; assembly: GCA_963662235.1. Classification (GTDB taxonomy): domain Bacteria; phylum Desulfobacterota; class Desulfobacteria; order Desulfobacterales. The sequence continues at coordinate 73,874 of OY759308.1, forward strand.
AATTTAACAAATTTTTTAAAAATTAGCGCTTGTGCAAAGGTCTCAGCCTCATATAGGCAAAGTTATAATAAATTTTGTCCCTTCACCTTCTTTAGTTTTTATATCTATATGCCCTTTATGTTGTTCAACAATCCCGTGAACAATAGAAAGACCCAAACCAGAGCCTCTTCCTGTCTCTTTTGTTGTAAAAAAAGGGTCAAAAATTTTGTTTAAAATCTCCTTTTTGATTCCAGAACCAGTATCTTCAACAACCAACACAATATGAGTTTTTTCTTCATTTTCAAAAGCAGAAATTGTTAAAGAGCCTCCTTTTTTTTCCATCGCGTGAAAACTGTTTATACTTAAATTTATAAGCATCTGTTGCAATCTATTGGAGTCAATAAAACCAAAAACATTCTCCGGCACATCAACTTTCAAATCTACATTAGAAGGGATGTCGCCTTGTATTAAAAAGACAACCTTTTCAACAATATGTTTAATATTTTTTCTTGATGGTTTAAATTCGCTTTGTCTTGAAAATTCAAGTAGCGACTTTACAATATTTTTCGCCCTTTCTATTTGCTGTTCCGCTTTTTCTAAAAGAGCTTTTTTAAAATCTATTTTGGATTCATTTTCTATCTCTTCAAATATAATCTGCAAAGAGGTAGAAATATTGTTTAAAGGATTGTTAAGCTCATGGGCAACTCCTGAAGTTAAAACACCAAGAGAAGACATCTTCTCTGCCTGAATTAATTGCTTATTTCTTTTGTTAAGCTCTGTAATCATATTGTTTAAATTTCTTACAAGAGAATCAAATTCATCGTTAGTATTGATTGTAGGAATTTCTGAATAGTCCCCTTTCGATATTTTATCTATTCCCTGTTCAATTTTCTTTAAAGGACTATTAACATTCGTAACGAGCAAAAAAGAGGTTATGATAGAGATTAAAAAAAATATAATCAGATAAACAATAAGATACTCTTCAGATTGTGCTAAAAGCTTATATAATTTTGCTTTTTCAACAGCCTCCATCTTTTCTATCTCTAAAGTTATTCTCCTACCAAGTTCTGTTGTTTGTGTTTGCCCAGATATTATAATGCTTTTCCATTGTTCATCATTTTGTTTGTTTTGGTCAAACTTTGTCAGCAACTCTTCCATAAGCTCTTTATAAGATTCAATATCTTTTACTCTATCTTCAATAGCCTCAGATTTTCGATAATCGCTAAATTTATCCATTATCTCTTTTTGCATAAGAAGAGCTTCTTTTGCATAAAGAATTGCTTTTTCTAAGTTTTCTTTATTTTGACGCAAAAAGAAGTTTTTTTCATATCTTCTTGCTTCCAAAATTTTATTAAAAAGATTGTTTTTTTGCTCAACAAGTCTGATTTTTTGATCTAACATATTAAAATTAATATAGATGATGAACCAGATAAGAAAGGTTACGCCCATAAGGCAAAGGAATATGAGCAATATTTTTTGACGGAGTGTAAATTTCATTAATTAAAAAAATTGATTTAAAAAAAAGATTAAAAAAAGTTTTTACCAAAAAAGCCTTATTTTATTAAGTAACTTAATCTTAATCAAAAACAAAAACCTAATTTCATTATATAAAAAGAGAGCGTAAGTCTTTATAAAAATTTTAGAGGTTTTTGTAAAAACTACCAAAAGTTAATGTTTTACTAAAAACCACTATTTTTTCATAAAAAACATTATGTGCAAAGGTCTATTTTAGTTGATTCCATAAAAGAAATAAATAACGGAAAGTTCTACAACTATAAAAATCGCTGTCATAATAAAACCTGTTTTGGCATAATCAATAGTTTTATACCCTCCAGGTCTCATAATAAGTGCATTTACTTGATGAGTAGGTAAAACAAAAGTGTTTGATGCTGAAAGCCCCACAACAAGCGCTGCCATTCGAGGGTCGCAACCTGCCATAATCGCCATATTCATACAAAGAGGCACAAGAAGAACTGCTGCACCAACATTAGATATTACAAGCGTAAAAAAAGATGTCATTAAGGCAACAATTGTGAGCAAAATAATTGGGGTGGGATTGCCAACAAGTTTTAAAACTGTATGGGCAATATAAGCTGCTGTTCCTGTTTTTTCAAAAGCGATACCAAGAGGAATAAGTCCTGCAAGAAGAAAAACTGTCATCCAATCTACACTATGATATGCTTCATCAATTGAAAGAACTCCTGTTAAAATCATTCCAAGAGCACCAGACATCAAAGCAACAGAAAGTTGAGTTTTAAAAAAAATAATTTGAGCAAGAGCAATAACAAGCCAAAGTATCGCAAATTTAGCTTTTTTAGGTCTTAATATTTCACCTTCTAAAGGAGTTGCAAAGGTTAAGATTCTTGGTTGTGGAAGATTTTTTAAAATATGGAATTTTTCCCATACACCTTGAAATAGAATAATATCTCCCATCTTTAGTTTAAAGCTTGCAAGCCTACTGTAGAATTTTTTATTTTCTCTGTAGATTACTAAAGGATTAAGCCCAAATTTTTTCTTAAACCCTGCTTCGTGAAGAGTTTTGCCAATAAGCTCTGATCTGGGGCTTACAATCGCCTCTGCTAAACCTGCATTAGTTCTTGAAAAAAGCTCTGCAAAAACATCTAAATCTTCCTTAAGCTCCCAATTATACTCTTTTGCAAGAGCTTTGACATTCTCTTTTTTCCCTACGACAGCAACCACATCTCCTTGTTGAAGCACACTATCATTGCCTGGTGTAATTTCTATTTTCTTCTTACTACTAAGTCCCACAACAGTAACTAAAAATTTTGGTCTTATTTCAAGCTCTTCAAGAGTTCCTAACCCTTTTGCAGATTCAGGAATATGAAGTTCAAAAATACTATCAAGCCCTTCATACTCTTTTATAATATCTGCACTAATTCCATTTTCTTCCTTACCACTTCCAGCAGGCAAGATAAATTTCCCTAAAACAACAAAATATAAAAGAGCACTTGCAAGAAGACATATACCTATTGGTGTTTGAGTAAAAAGTCCAAAAGGTTCAAGCTTTTGTCCATCTATTACCATTAAATCGTTTAATAAAATAGTGGGGCTTGCTCCAACAAGAGTAATAGTTCCACCAATTATAGCACAAAAGCCCATAGGCATTAAAAGTCTTGATATAGGGATACCAACTCTTTTTGAAATTCTTTGTGTAGCAGGCAAAAATAGAGCAGCTGCTCCAATATTTTGCATCATACTTGAGATTATACCAACTGTACTTGAAATAAGAATTACAATTTTACTTTCGCTTTTCCCTGCCAAAGCAATTATAGGCTTTGCAACCTTATTCATAACTCCTGTTTTATCAAGCCCAGCTCCAATTATAATAACTGCTATAATGGAACATACAGCGTTACTGCTTAATCCAACAAAAGCCTCTTTAGGGGTTATTAAACCTATAATAGGAAGTATAACCATCATCATTATACCAACAACATCAACTCTGACCCATTCAAAAATAAAAAGCAAAATCACAAAAACTAAAACCACCATTGTGGTTATCATTTGAGGTGTCATATTCTTGTTCTCCTAAGATTATAAGAGGCTGTAACAATTTCAATTGTATTTAATAAAGATAAGAACTTTGGTTTGGAATTTAAATTCAAAAAAGCACTTTATCAGCTTGAAACAACACAAATATAATGGCTTATCCTATTTTAATCTGTTTTTATAATTTTGGGCATATTTTAAAAACAGATTAAAATAAGATTTTATGTATATCACAATTTCACTATTAACTAAGTGCATAAACATAGCATTCTCTTCTTCTGTCAAAATTATCTTCTGCAACAACAAAATCTATGTCTCTGAACTCTCTATATACTTCTTCAATAGCTTTTTCTGTGTTATTCATCTTAATTATGTGGTCAAAAAACACTCCCGATTTTTTTGCCATCTCTTTAAAAAGCTCGATGTTTGTTTTACACTTATCTACAAAGCTATCTTTTTCATTGTTATCTACTTGACCTGAACTTAATGCCACTATGTTATAAGAAAGCCTTTTTGCCATACCAAGAGAATATTCTGTAAGATTTGATGAGAAAGTGTTGTTGTGTCCTACAACCAATATTTTTTTTTCGTGGATTCTATCCATTGTTGCTGTCGCTTCTTTGTGTGCTCCTGCTTCTGCAAAAGTTATAGCTTCTTGATAGTCGTGCAAAGTATCAATAAGTTTGATTTTGTTTTCTTTTTCAGATTGTTTTTTTTCTGCTTTCCCTGTCTTTCCATTTATAAATTCTATAGCTGTTTTATATTCTCCTGCTTGAGCAAAAGTTATAGCTTCTTCATATTGTTCTAAAGTTGCTAAAAATTTCATTTTCTTTCTCCTCCTTATCTCCCCTTAATTGATTAACATTATTTTTTCTTCTTTGCCTTATTCCCATTTATAAACTCTATAGCGGTTTTAAACTCTCCTGCTTGTGCAAAAGTTATAGCCTCTTCATATCTTTCCAAAATTTCTAAAAATTTCATTTTTTTAATCCTCCTGTTTCCCTTAATTAACTAAAACTAAAGGAATCTTTATTTTTTTAGTTATTGTTTTAATAACTTGTTTACTTAAGTTTTTTTTAGCATCAAGAACGGCAACTTTTATTCCTTTGTGCCTTTCTATAAATTTTAAAAGATTGCTTTCCATATTGCCTTCTTTGAAAAAAATTTCAGGTTTTATATCTGCTTCTTTTAATTCTGAAGAAAACTCATTTAGACTGTTTTTAGTCTTTTCTATAATCTCTTGAGCTATCTCATACTCTCCTGCCTCTCCAAAAGTAGCTGCAACCATACTGCTTTCAAAAATTTTACCCGCTTTACCTATTTTTTTTACAAAGTCACTCATAGGCATAATTTTTGAGGGCTTCATAATTTGTAAAATATCAAAACTGCCTTTCAATCTCTTACAAAGTGCAATTGAATACTTAATCTGATTGAGCGATGGCGTTTTATTATCAATTGCAAGCAGTACTTTTCCCATTTGTCATTCTCCTTATAAAAAGCTTTTTTCTAAGAACGCTTCTTTAAATGTTCTTAAAAAATCTTAAAAAAATTAAATTTTTTACTAAGTTATAGAGCAATCCAAATGCCAATTTGGTGGCAGAGATAAATGCTTGATATAATTAGATTTTTTGTGATTTTTGAATTTTGGTGTTTTTGAGGATTTGTTAAATTTTGAAACGCTTTTGAGGAATTGTCTTTTTTATCTTTAGATTTTAAGGACTTAGCTCATCTCCTATTTCTTAACACGATGTTAAATATTGTAACAAAAAGAGGTCGGTTTTAAAAATCAGAAATACATTTTTATCAAACCGATATGAAATTACAATCGGGCGATGTGTCGCCCATAAAATATCCAATCGTTCTCGTATGATTTGTTTTTTTTCGTTGTGGCGTATTGCATACGCCCAATGGGGAAATAGTTATATTGGCACATTGGGAATAAATGATACGGGCACGGCACGCCGTGCCCGTACATTGTTTCTATTAAATTTTTTGCGATTTTTTTTAACGTTTATAACACAATCACAACCGTAGGGGCGGGGTTGCCCCGCCCGACACAAAACAAAATTATATTAAAACGATAGAAAATGGTAGGGCGTATATCAATACGCCCCTACATAAAAAACAACACCATAAACAATATTTGGGCAAAACGATATTGGAAAGGGCGCACCAAATGATGCTTGAAAAAATTGTAAATGATTTTTGTATAACGAAACAAATTCTATGAAAATATTTTTTAAAAACCGCACCGTAGAGACGCAAGATTTTGCGTCTCTACAAGATTTTACGTCTCTACAGCATTTAATAAAACCGATATGAAATTACAATCGGGCAATGTCCCGCCCATAAAATATCCAATCGTTCCCGTATGATTTGTTTTTTTTCGTAGGGGCGTATTGCATACGCCCAATGTAGAAATAATTATATTGGGACATTGGGAATAAATGATAAGGGCACGGCACGCCGTGCCCGTACATTGTTTCTATTAAATTTTCGCGATTTTTTTAACGTTTAGCACGCAATCATAACCGTAGGGGCGGGGTTGCCCCGCCTTTGTATTGGAAATTGTATTTTCCCGTAGAGACAGGTCGCGACCTGTCTCTACACGGTTGACCCGACCTTTTGTTAAAAACAATATTGAACAATGTCCCGCCCATAAAATATCCAATCGTTCTCGTATGATTTGTTTTTTTTCGTAGGGGCGTATTGCAATACGCCCAATGGGAAAATAGTTTATATTAAAACGGTAAAAAAATTATATTGAAATGGTGGACAATGTAGGGGCACGGCGTGCCGTGCCCAATAAAAAACAAATTATACGGAAATAATGGAATCTTTAAAGGGCACGGCACGCCGTGCCCCTACATCATTTCTATTAAATTTTTTGCGATTTTTTTTAACGTTTATAACACAATCACAACCGTAGGGGCGGGGTCACCCCGCCCGACACAAAACAAAATTATATTAAAACGATAGGAAATGGTAGGGCGTATATCAATACGCCCCTACATAAAAAACAACACCATAAACAATATTGGGCAAAACGATATTGGAAAGGGTGCACCAAATGATGCTTGAAAAAATTGCAAATGATTTTTGTATAACGAAACAAATTCTATGAAAGACATTTTTTCAAAGCCACACCGTACCGTAGAGACGCAAGATTTTGCGTCTCTACAAGATTTTGTGTATCTACAGCATTTAATCAAACCGATATGAAATTACAATCGAGCAATGTACCACCCATAAAATATCCAATCGTTCCCGTATGATTTGTTTTTTTCGTAGGGGCGTATTGCATACGCCCAACGGTAAAATAATTTAATATTTAAACGGTAAAAAAATTATATTGAAATGGTGAATAAGGTAGGGGCACGGCGTGCCGTGCCCAATAAAAAAAACAAATTATACGGAAATTATAAAATATTTAAGTGTAAATGCGTTCAAACCAGCCAGATTTTAAACTGGTCGAATTCGACCAGTTTAAAATCAGGATTATTTAATTTCTCCCATAAACCAAGCAACTCAATGGTATTTTTAGTTCTAAGCCAATTTCTAATAATATCAGTAAAAGCTTCTGGCAAATTAAAAGTCTTCAGTTTGCTAAAACAAGACGATAAAATTTATACGCAAATCGTTAAGAATTGTAAATTGTAGCAAAAAATACACTTCAAACAATTATAAAAGAGAAAGTAAAAAAAAGAACGAAATTTAAATTTAGGGAGTGTTAACTTAACTGTGTCTACTTTGTTATTTTTTTTCATTATTAATACGAATTTTTAAGAAGGCTTTTAAATTGTTTTCCGACTTAAAGCCATCTAAATTTTTAAGTTTTCTTTCTATTTGCCTATTATAATTTTCTAATAAGTTTGTAGTAGTTGGCAAGAAACTATAATCATAGTGTTTTGTTAAATAATCATAATTATGATTAATAGAACGAATAAACCTTTTTTGATATTTTATTTTAAATTCATCAGCAATGCTGTTTAGATATTTTAAGTTATTAAGAGATTGTATTTTGTTAGGAGCATAAAGTATATTTTTTATAAGCTCTTTTAACTTTTTATTTTGTTCATAATTTTTGTTCTTTTTGCTTCTTGGTAAAAACAACCAAAGATAACGCATAAAATGAACATTACATACTTGATGTGGGATTGTTGGGAATGTTTCTTTTACACTTTTTAAAAAACATTTACCTCGTCCAAAATCACTTACAATACCTTGAATATTATTTTTTTTATAAAGTTCTTTGATTTTAGTTAAAAAATCTATGCTGGAAGTTATATCCTCAGAGTTGTAGAGAGAATAAAAAGCAATTTTTTTCGACAAAAAGGTTTTGCTTATAAGCAAAACCTTTTTGTTGCCATTAACTTTGATCTCTTTACCATCTATGAGTAAAACATCGTCCAGATTAGATAAAGGTTTGAAATTATCAGAAATATCTGATGCTGTTTTTTTAGCCAATTCAACACAGATGTTTTACTAACTTGATATCTATCTGCGACTTCCTGCAAAGAATTTTTTGTATGTACAAAATATCTAACAGCTTTATTTTTTAAGTGTGTACTCGTTTTTTGTCGTTTATTGTGCCCTTGTGATGTAAAACTTTTATGGCATTCTTTGCAAAAAAATCTTTGAATTTTTCTTTTTTGAATGCCCCTTACACTATAAAATATTACTGTTAATAAAACCGTGTTTTTTAGTGTTTAAACTTTTACATATAGGACAACGTTTTTTATGGTCTTGTCAACTAACATTATGTCTCCTTTGAGACACAGCTAAGTTAACGCTACCTAAATTCAACAAATTTATTGCTATTTAAAAAATGTATGTTTAATTAATAATAATGTTTGTTTTTCTTTTACAAGTATGTTTGTTGAGGTACAGATTATGCAACTTACATTTTGTGGAATAGAAAAAACTTTTCCAATAAATTTTCAAAATTTTGAGACCTTTATAAAAATTGATGCTCTATTTTGCAATGTTTTTGGGTTTTGATGTATTATATCGCAAAAATATTGCAAAGTAGAGTTCTTATGTTTATAAGAGTTCTACTTTATTAAAAATGGGAGTCCCAATGAATTTAAGTAAAAACGACATAGTATTGATTGCTAAACAAGTAAAGAAAGCATTAAAGTCAGATCTTAAAGAAATAAATGATAAACTTGATGCTAATGAAGCCAAGACAAATGGGTTAGAGGCTGGATTGATAGCAATGTCTAGAAAAAGTGAAGATCCATATTTTAGAGTTTTTTCCCCACCATACTCTTATAATTTAAATTCGGTTTCAGAGCCTGAAATCGAGTTCAGAAGCCATTCTTCGTTCTATGACGAAGACTAAAATTAATTAATTTAATAATATAGTTCTCTAATTTTTTTCCTTTATATTAAGATATATTTATATGTTTTTTTTTAAAGCCAGTTTATTTTTTGACTTCAAGTGTAAAACCAAACAATTCCAACAACAAACCTCCAACATTTTTAATGTGCGAGAAAACAAACTTTATCCTTATTGTTTTAGTTGTCCAAAAAAAAATATTATTTTATCCTTTTTCTCAATCTCTTTTATTTTGTTTTTTTCTTATTGTGGTCTACTTTTATTAAATCAGCAATCTAATTTTACTCATTTGAATTTTTTTGTCTATTTTATCATTGTCATTCTTATACCTTATTTTTTGACTATTGTGTCCTTAAAATTCGTGTCTTACTTTATAACTTGTGAAAAAGAAAATTCCAAAATCAAACGAATCGACTTCATAATGATAGTTAATATGATACTTTTATTTGTTTCTGTATATACTAACAAAAATAATTTTAACTATATGATTATGTCCTTTATTATTGTATATTTATTGTATGTATTATCTAAATTCAAAAAAAACATTATTGTTTCACGTCTTTTTTTTTTCTTTTCTTTGGTCGTCTTTTTTTTAACTATATTTTCTGCTAATAACATTGAAAGGCTTCAATGGCTTATTGTGTATAACTTTTTTTTATATGTTGTTTTTTTTCTTGTAGATAAATTTGTATTAGGAAAATTCAACCTTTTAGAAGCTGGATATTTAATTTTAGAGAAGTTTGAATATGGCAATAAAAAAATTTTTTTTGATAAAAAAAAACATCTACGTATTTACGATTTTTTTTATTATATAAAGTATATTCCTATAATAAAGGACATTGATCTTGCCCAAGATAGCGATATTAAAAACTTATTAGTAAACAATATAATAAAGATAGAAAACTTAAAGACACGAAAGGCTTCTGATAAAAGCGAACTTATCTCAAAAATTAAATTATGGCTCTTGTTACCACTGATTGTAACTTACGCAAATTTAATGTTTAATTTCTTTTTTTTTGGTTTTTATATTAATCCTTGTGGCATCATCATAAAGGCTTTAATTGTGATTAGTTTTTTATGGGTGTCTTTTTCTGTTTTTTATCTTATTAGTTTTAATAAGGCATTGTACGAAAAATTTTTACCTGAGAAAAAATACAAAAATAATAAAATAAAACAATTTGTACATTCTGCTTTAGAAGTAGTAGAGCCTAAAAAATTTAAAGACCATATTTTTATTGATAAATATTACGATATAACAATTTTTGTTGATGTAATTAGAATCGCTAGCTTTTTAATAACAGGTTGTTTTATTTCTTTGTTAACAGTTTTAATGTTATTATCCCCCTAAAATTTTATTATAAAAGGATTTAGAAAGTTATGAATGCAAATAAACCAACTTGCAAATCTTTGTTATTTGTTTTGGCTATGGACATTTATGAAAAATATAAAGTTATCACAGAAGAGTGTGCTAATTTAATAACTTCTTTGAGTTCTTTTATCAAAGATATTGAGTTTAAAAATGAAAAAATTCTAAGTGGTCAAAAGCAAGTGCCTATACCAGGTATGTCTCAAAAACAAAGAGAATATTTTTATGCATTAAGAGCAGTTTATAATATACAAAAAACTGCACAGGAAAACATTGATGATTTTATTTTATTCTATCAGCATAATTATAAAAATTTGTTAAAAACAGAGGGAAAAGATGATCTTTTATTTGATTTTATTGCTAAAAGAGACTGTATGACCACTCTTGCAAAAGGCTTAATGGCTCAGCTCAAAAATTACCAACTAAAACTTATACAACAAAGAGAACAATCTCCGCCTGTTTCACCTTTGCCTGATATCTTTAGAAGATTTAACATAAGTGCCTACTCTATTTTTATATCTGATTATTCAAGAATGATGAGATATCAAATTCTTGATTTTGTCGAAAAAAACACAAAAAAAGATGAAAATGCCGATTCCGATTTTTTTAAAGATCTTAAAAACAACTTAAAGTATAATTATATAAGTAATATATGGGAACATTCAAGTACAAGCAGGTTTTTCAATGCATTTGTGAATTATGAGGGAAGCAATAAAGATGAAGTAAAAGACAGAAATTTTATGGTCATTAAAAACACTTACTGGTTTTTAGAATTTCCGATATATTTACCTCTTATCGTGCATGAAATAGCTCATGTTGCTGTGAATATATTAATTAAAAAAGGGAAGAAAAATGTTTTTTCAACTTTTATAAAATTTGCTAAATCTTCTCTTATGCCTCTTATAACAGCATATGAGGATTCCCCCAACAAAATAGCAGACATGGCTGAAACAATATGTACGGAAATTTTAGTGGATATTATATCTTTTTATATGCTTGGTGTATCCTATATTTTTGCTTTATTTTTACAAATAGTGGGAATAGGTAATCATCTTTTATTTAAAAGATTGTCAACTAATAATAATAAAATAAAATGTTCCATAAAAGATCAATATTATGATGTTCTACTACCAGTTGGAGTGCCTTGGAAAATAAGAATAAATGTTTTGGTTTTTTTATATGATAATGTCACCAAAAAACACGATAATAAGGAGGATTCTATTAACAATTCTCTTATTGATGAAATAAAGTTTTTTTTAAAACAATACGAAAAATCTGGGGAAAAAAAGTATTACGGTTCTAAAAATTTGTATAATAAATTTAACGATATTTGTTCTTTTGATAAACTATCTACAAAATTATTGAGGGAAGCTCTTGAAAAAACTTTTTTGAAAAAAAAGGTAAAACATCATTACTATTATAGAACAAACTTATCAGAAATATGTAAAAAAAGTCTTGAAGCTATGCTCAACAGCAGTCGCAATGCATATTGTAAAAGCTGTTTTAAGAATGGGAATAAGGTTCAAGATCAAGAACACAATCAATGTAATAAGTTACAAAAAAGTGATATAGAGAATAGTATAAACAAGTCTCGTTGTCTTAAGCTTGAAGATGTCGCATGGGAAACAACTTTTAGTTTAGCAAGACTTATAAATAACAATTGTGAAAATTTTAAAGAAACTTTTTTCGACAAAAAAATAGACGAATATCCATCTGGTAAAAGAAGTTTTTTTTTAGTTTTTACAAGTTATAATTTTAGAAACCAATTTTTTTTACCACCTTCTAAGTTTTTGAAAGAATATAAAAATCTTCAAATATATAAGGAGTTTAAAGAAGTATATAAAGAGTTTAAAAAAGTATATAAAGAGTTTAAAGAAATATATAAAAAGATTAAAGAAGCATATAAAGATCTGAATGAAAAAGCTGAAAAATTTGGAAGAGAATATAAAGAAATTCAAGCAACATATCAAGATCTGAGCAAAAAAACTGAAGAATTTTTAATAGTATATGAAAAGTTACCTAAAACAGAATCTCAAGAGTTGAAAGAAGTATATAAAAAGATTAAAGAAACATATAAAAATCTGCACAAAAAAACTGAAGCGTATCAAAAAATATGCGAAAAGTTTGAAGGTGAGATTGCTGAAGAAGATCAAAAAGTATACGAAAAGTTTGAAAGTGATATTGAGGAAGCATATCAAAAAGTATTCGAAAAGTTTGAAGCTGCATATGAAAAGAATAATAAAGTATATGAAAAAAATTACAATACGCTTGTTAACCATAAATACTATAAAGATTTTTTTGATCCCCAAAAACATTTTTCAGAAAAAAAATTAAATTCTATGCTTGAAAAAATAAGAAAAGACTTTCCTCTAGAGAATAGTGCTGATTATATTGACTTTGCAATAGAAAAAGAAATTTTAGAGGGAATTATTAAACCTGACACTGGCATGAATCTTTGTGTTTTATCTTTGTGCAGGAAGGATTTGAGAGAAGGAACTCTTAGTGCAGATGATTATATTCAGAATTATTTAAAAACAGACAAGAACTCTAAACTTACAGCAGGTACACTTTTTGGATACTATGACTTTTTTGTTTTACAAGAAAAATATTATCCAAATTCTAACACATTAGTATGGCATAGAAAGAAACCTTCATTATACCATGATTTTCCTTATCATACTAAATCAAAACTTTTAATTGAAGTTAAATTGTCAGAAGGTGAACCAAGTCCTAAACCGTCAAAAGATAAACAAAAATACAAGATCAATGCTCTTATAAGATGCAGATGTAAAAATAGAGGGCAGCATCTTATTTTATTGAATAAGTTTAAAAACGAATTTTCTATTACTAAAAAAGACCGCTTCTTTATCTCAGGTGGTTGGGAAGATATAGTTATATTACTCTGTCAAAAAGATAGAGAGCAAGATATTGTAAACTTTATTAATGAAACGAAAGGCACTGGCTTAGTTGACAGGATAGAGACAATATTTATGCGTAAATTATATTCTAATGAAGAGATCAAAAATAAAAAACTAGACGACATAGAAACAATAATGGTTGAATCTGTTGATAAAGATAACGATATGGAATACCATTTAGATGATTTTAAAACCAAAATAACGATCGATGAAAATCAAAAAGGTGACAATAGTGATCTAAAAATAAGATTTTATTCTTTAATAAAATTGAAAAATCATAACTTTAAGGAGTCCAGTAAAAAAGATTTTATACAGAATAAAAAATTTCTTGTAAAAGGAGATCAAAACAAAGCAACTATATCCAGCTATTATGGTAAAAATGACTATATTATTAATTGGAATGATGAAGTTTCAAGTCTTGAAAAGATGGTTAACATACTAGAAAACATTGAAACACAACGTGGCAAAAGTGTTGAGGATGTTCAAGAAGGAGAACCCTCAACAGGGCAGTCAGCTAGTAATGGTGCTTAAACCTCATTAATTAAAAACCCTGCAAAATCAAAAGCTCTATAAGCTGAACTTAATTCCCATCTTGCTCAGGAAAGCACTGCAAATCGTAGTAATGGCAAAAGCAAAAAAAAACAATTAAATCTTTAGATGAAAATGTAATTGTATGGAAAAAAGTAGCCACGTAAAAAGTACAATTTACGGGTTTATGCAGAAATTTTAAATTTATAGTGCCATACAGTTTTTGTCTGATAAATCCATAATTTTATATTTATCAGATTCGAGTTTACCGTCTTCGCCTTCTTTTTTATAAATTGCGTGGAAATCGTTTATTAACTCTAACGCTTCTTCGTTATTTTTAACGATATAGATAAAACTTAAATCCTCTTCACTAATTAAGTTTTGCTTGAGCATATCTGTTTTTATCCAGTGGCATAAATTATCCCACATAGTGCCAAGCATAATAATTGGAGTGTTTTTTTTGTGATGAACTTGAACGAGTTGCCAAGTATAGAAAAGTTCAAGAGCTGTACCAACGCCTCCCGGCATAATAACAGCAATATTAGAAAGCTCCATAAAGGTATCTAACCTTTGTGAAAATCTGCTAAACTCTTTTTTTATATCAAGATGTTTGTTGCCTTCGTTTTCCCAAGGCAATTTTATTAACAAACCTATAGATTTGACTTGACCTGTTGAACCACACTTATGCCCTGAATTAGCAGCTTCCATAATACCAGGACCTCCGCCTGTTACTACATCAATTCCATTTCTCCCTATGTCGCAAGCAAGGTCAAAAGTATCTACATATATTTGATCTGTTCTTTTAATTCTTGCAGAGCCAAAAATAGCAACTCTAAAAAATTTCTTTGCTTCTTCCATCGCTTAGATTCCCTTATTAAAAAACTACTTAAAGCTTCATCTCTTTTTGTATAAAGTCATTGACTATTTTAGGATTAGCTTTCCCTTTAGTCTCTTTCATTATTTGACCAACAAAAAAACCCATAAGTTTAGTTTTGCCATTTTTATATGCCTCTACCTCTTTTGGATTTTCACTTAAAACTTTTTTAACGATTTTTTCTATTTCAGAAGTATCGTTGACCTGCATTAGATTTTTTGATTTTACAATAGTTTCAGGGCTTTCACCTGTTTCGGCAACTTCATCAAACAACGATTTTGCTATTTTTAAACTTATTGAATCTTTTTCAAGCAAACTTAAAATTGTGTTTACACTCTTTGAAGATACTGGACATTCATCTATCTTTTTATTTGAAGTGTTTAAAAAACCGAGTATATGCACCATAACAAAATTACTTACTAATTTCTTATCTTTTATATTTTTTGCACACTCTTCAAAATAGTCTGCCATATCTCTTGATGAAGTTAAAACCTCCGCATCGTAATCTGGAATATTGTACTCCTTCGTAAACCTCTTTTTTCTTTCCAAAGGCATTTCGGGAAAATCTTTTTTTATATCGTTTATATACTCTTCTGATATTGTTATAGGCAAAAGGTCTGGGTCTGGGAAATATCTATAATCATTTGCATCTTCTTTGCCTCTCATAGAGAGCGTTCTGTTTTTATCCGCATCCCAAAGTCTCGTCTCTTGAATAACTTTTTTGCCACTATCAAGTAAGATTTTTTGTCTTTCAATTTCGTAATTAATCGCTTTTTCTACATTCTTAAAAGAGTTTAAGTTTTTAAGCTCTGTCCTCGTTCCAAATTCCTTTTCCCCCACTTCTCTTAAAGATATGTTAGCATCACATCTAAAACTGCCCTCTTCCATATTGCCATCACAAATATTTAGATATCGTACAATAGAACGAAGCTGTTTTAAGTATGCACTCGCTTCTTTTGCCGAACGAATATCTGGCTCACTTACTATTTCAGTAAGAGGCACTCCTGTTCTGTTTAAATCTACCATACTTATATTTCTATTCGTATCGTGAGAAGATTTACCTGCATCTTCTTCAAGGTGTATTCTTGTTATACCAATTTTTTTTACCTTTTTTTCTTCAAGTTCCACTTCTAAATAACCGCCTATAGCAAAAGGCTCATCGTATTGACTTATTTGATAACCTTTTGGCAAATCAGGATAGAAGTAATTTTTTCTGGCAAATATGCTCTTTTTGGCAATTTTACAATTTGTTGCAATTGCTATCTTTGATGCAAAATCTACAACTTTCTTGTTTAGTACAGGCAATACTCCCGGCATACCAAGACATATAGGACAAGTATGCTGATTAGGCTCTGCACCAAATTTTGTACTACAACTGCAAAATATTTTTGTTTCTGTTTTAAGCTGGGCGTGAACTTCAAGCCCAATCACAGGTTCGTACTGCATTTTATCACTCTTATCCAAAAGCTTTATTATAAATTAATGCTCTTTTATTTTAATTTAAATCAGATAAATTCTAAAAAGATATGAAAATGGCAAAACAAATAGAAGAGAATCGATCCTGTCTAATACTCCGCCATGTCCAGGTAAAATTGTACCAGAATCTTTTATGTTTACACTTCTTTTTATATAAGATTCAAAAATATCACCTAACGGTGCTATAAAACTTACTAAAAGAAAAAAAATAAGACTCATATTTAAGGTCAAGTAAGGGAAAAGAAACAGTCTAAAAATAAAACCTACTATAAAAAGAGTTACTAAACCCCCAAATAAACCTTCGACCGTTTTATTCGGGCTTATTGAAGTAAGTTTATGCTTCCCAAACTTAGAGCCGATATAGTATGCACCTGTATCACTTGCCATAACGAGAAAGAGAGTGAAAATAAGCCAAGCTATACCATCAGGGACATTGTTTCTTATAAGGAGTGCACAAGACAAAGAAAAAGATATGTAGACTAAACCAAAAAATTGTTTTCTATAAACTTTAAAATTTAAAGGCTTTCTGAAAGATACAATAACTATCAAAACAAAATCGGATAGAAGCAAATAAGAGGTTAAATGGAATAGATTAAGATAGTTAAAAAAAATTATAAAAGGCGATATGATAAGCCCTATATAAAAGATTATCTTTTTCTCTTTAGTATATGTAAGATCGCAAGCAATTTGAGCATATTCAAAGTACGCTATTAGATTAAACGCTACGATTATAGCTAATAAAAAAGCGGGGTGACACTTAATAGTTATAAAAAGTAAGATTGGTAAGATAGTTATTGCTGTTAAAACTCTTTTTGAATGCATTATATTTTACCAAAAGTTCTGTTTCTTTGTTTAAATTGTTCTACTATATCCAAAAACTCTTTTTTATTAAAATCTGGCCAAAGTGTCTTTATAAAAAAAAACTCCGTATACGCCATCTGCCATAACAGAAAATTGCTTATTCTCTTCTCGCCACTCGTTCTTATTAAAATATCGGGGTCAGGTATTTTTTTGGTATCCAACTTAGACGAGATTAACTCTTCATCAATATCTTGTAATTTTAAAGAATCATCAGCCAAAATAGTTTTAACCATACGAATAATTTCGTCTCTACCGCCATAATTTAAAGCAAGAGAAAGAATCATAGATTTATTTTTTGAGGTGGATTTTAAAACACGAGATAAAGAGTCTTGCACAAAGTCTGGAAGCTTACTTACATCACCTATAACGTTCAATTTAATGTCATTTTTGTTTAAGTTTTCTTCTTCATTTTCAAGAAAATCTTTCAACAAAGACATTATTGCATTAACTTCTTTTTCAGGACGACTCCAATTCTCTGTAGAAAAAGCGTAAAGAGTTAAATAGCTAAGGTTAATCTCTCTTGCTGCCTCTGTAATCTCTCTTACTGTATCTGCTCCCTTTTTATGCCCTGATACTCTATTTAAAACTCTTTTTTTTGCCCATCTACCATTGCCGTCCATTATAATAGCAATGTGCTCTGGATTTTTTTTATTATTCATTAAAACTATTTAATTTAAATTTCTAAAATCTCTTTCTTCTTAGCTTCATACTTCTCATCTATTTTTTTTATATAGTTGTTCGTTTCATTTTGAATTTCATCTTGAGATTTAAAAGATTCGTCCTCACTAATTTCATTATCTTGTTTTAACTTCTTAATAGCGTCATTAGATTCTCTTCTTATATTTCTAATGGCTACTTTATAATCTTCTGCTGTTTGAGCCACCTGTTTTACTATCTCTTTTCTTCTCTCTTCTGTAAGTGGTGGAATTGAAATTCTTATAATTTTACCGTCATTAGATGGTGTAAAACCTAAGTTAGATTTTAAAATAGCTTTCTCTATCTCTTTAATTATAGTTTGGTCCCATGGTTGAATAACAATAAGTTTACTTTCAGGAACAGAAATTGATGACATTTGATTAAGTTGAGTAAGAGTTCCATAATAATCGACTTTCACACCATCAAGCATAGAAGTGGAAGCTCTTCCTGTTCTAACTTTACCAATCTCTTTTTCAAATGCACTAATGGTTTTTGTCATCTTGTCTTCATTTTCTTTGAATAATTTATTTAACATATTTTTTATCCTTTATTGAGAGATATGTGCAAAGATCTCGTGTCTATTAAAAGTTGTTCAATGAAAAAGCAAAAGTACTTGTTTAAAGCTATCCTATTTGAGTCCCTATTTTTTCACCGCATACAAGATTTTTGATTGAGTTTTTTTGGGATAAAGCAAAAACAACTATGGGGAGATCTTGCTCCATAGCAAGAGAAATAGCAGTCATATCCATAACAGTTAAATGTTTTTCTAAAACTTCTCTATAAGAAATTACATCGTACTTTTTCGCTTCTTTATTTTTAACAGGGTCAGAATCGTAAACTCCATTTACTTTTGTAGCTTTAAATAAAACTTCAGCTCCAATTTCATTAGCTCTAAGAACTGCTGCTGTATCTGTAGTAAAAAATGGGTTACCTGTTCCAGCCGCAAAAATAACAATCCTTTTTTTTTCTAAATGACGAATTGCTCTACGCAAAATATAAGGCTCTGCAATCTCGTTCATATGAATTGCACTTTGCACTCTTGTTGGTATATTATTTCTTTCTAATGCTTCACATAAAGCTACACTATTCATCACCGTTGCAAGCATACCCATATTGTCTGCTGAAGACCTGTTCATCCCTTTTATACTACCTGCAATACCTCTAAAAATATTACCTCCACCAACAACAATACCTATTTCAACTCCCAGCTCATAAATAGTGGCAATTTCTCTTGCTACATAATTAATCAAACTTAAGCTTATTCCAAACTCTTGCTCTCCAAGAAGAGCTTCTCCACTTAATTTTAAAAGAATTCTCTTATATTTAAGCTTCAAACTATTTTTCTCCTATTTCGTATCTTACAAATCTTCTAATTTGTATAGACTCACCAATTTTGGCAACTAATTCATTTAAAAGGTCTGTAATTGTAACATCAGGATTTTTAACGTAATTTTGACTCATAAGGCACGAATCTTTATAAAATTTTTCTACTTGTCCACTTACAATTTTCTCAATTATATTTTCAGGTTTCCCTTGCAATTTTGCTTTTTCTTCAAAAATCTTTTTCTCTTTTTCAACTACATCAAGAGGAACATCTTCTTTTTTAAGCCCAATAGGATTTAAAGCGGCTATATGCATCGCTACACCTTTTACAAACTCTTGAAAATCTTCATTTTTTGCAACGAAATCAGTTTCGCAATTAACCTCTACTAAAACACCAATCTTACCTCCCATATGTATGTAAGACTGGACAATCCCAGCAGAAGCATCTCTTCCACTTCGTTTTTGTGCTGTAGCAAGCCCTTTTTTTCTTAAATAATCTATCGCTTTTTCTATATCGCCGTTACTTTCTTTAAGGGCTTTCTTACAATCCATAATGCCTGCACTTGTTTTATCTCTAAGCTCTTTTACCATAGTTGCACTAATATCTGCTGCCATTTTATCTTGTCTCCTAATTTAGCAAAGAGAGGTTTTTATGTCTGTAACCACTCTTAAAAATTTCTAAGACCTTTACACATAATGTTTTTTAAGAAAAAATAGTGATTTTTTTGTGAAATATTAACTTTTGATAATTTTACAAAAATCTCAAAAAAACCCTCATAAAGACTTACGCTCTCTTTTGCTTTTGTGCAAAGGTCTCTTTTTTTATATTACGATTTTTCTTCCAATTGAACCTTTTTAGCTCCTTTTCTTTTTTTCACAATAGGACCTGAGGCATCTTTTTCTGGAGCAACTTTAGGTTTATTCTCTTCTTCCTTAGTTTTCGTTACTACTTTTTTAGCAGCAGCTTTAGCCTGCATTGTTGCTTCATACTTTTTATTTCCTTCAATACAAGCATCAGAAATTTTAGAAGCAATAAGACGGATTGTTTTAATAGAGTCGTCATTTCCAGGAATAATGTAGTCTACGTCATCAGGCTGGCAATTTGTATCAACAAGAGCAACGATAGGAATACCAAGTTTTTTAGCTTCTTTAATAGCTATTATTTCTCTCTTAATATCTACAATAAATATAGCACCCGGCATAGCACTCATAGAACTTATACCGCCTATATTGTCGCTTAATTTCTCTTTTTCTTTTAAAAGCCCAATTCTCTCTTTCTTTGTAAAACGATTTATCGTTCCATCATTTTCTATTTCATTAAGATACAAGAATCTTTTTACATTTTTTTTGATAGTATTGAAATTGGTAAGCATTCCACCAAGCCATCTGTTTTGTACATAAAACATCTCTGACCTGTTTGCTTCTTCATCAATTATTTCACTTGCTTGTTTTTTTGTTCCTACAAATAAAACTTTTTTACCTTGTGAGGTTACATCTGAAATAAAATCATAAGCTTTTTGAAGCATAGTAATGGTTTTATAAACATTTATTATGTGGATACCATTTTTGGCTCCCCATATGTAAGGTTTCATTTTTGGATTCCATCTTCTTGTTTGATGCCCAAAATGAATCCCGGCTTCAAGAAGCTCTTCAATAGTGACTAAAGACATACACATCCTCCCTTTTTGGTTAAAATTTTGAAAGCTTTTAATTAAAAAGCTTTCAACTTCCACTTTTTTCTTCCTAAATTTTAATTTTTTTAAAAAAAACACCAAAAAATTTAGTCAAAAAGTGTGCTTATTATTGTTTTTAAAAAATCTGTTCCTCGTCTTCGTAAGGAACTTCTTCTATATCGTTTGAAGTTTTTATATCTATCAAAGTGTTAGAATGAAAACCTGTACCTGCTGGTATAATTCTACCCATAATTATATTCTCTTTTAAACCTCTTAAAATATCAGTTTTACCTTGTATACTAGCATTTGTAAGTACCTTTGTAGTTTCCTGAAAAGAGGCAGCCGATACAAAACTATCTGTATTTAAAGCAGCTTTAGTAATTCCAAGAATTAAAGGTTCACCAACTGCAGGTTTTAAACCTTCTTGATAAATTTTCATATTAACTTCACTAAACTCAGTTCTATCTATAAAATCACCTGGAACAAAAGTTGTGTCGCCACCATCAATTATTTTAACTTGACGCATCATTTGACGTACAACAACTTCAATATGTTTATCGTTGATATGAACACCTTGAAGTCTATAAACCTCTTGCACTTCATCAACAAGATATTGAGCCAAAGCAACGTCCCCTTTAATATTAAGTATATCTTGAGGATTTGCACTACCATCTACTAAGAAGTCGCCAGCTCTTACATGGTCTCCTTCATAAACATTTAAGTGCTTACCTTTAGGAATAAGATACTCTCTTGCTTCACCGCTATCTGATGTTACAATAACTTTCTGTTTACCCTTTGTCATTGTTTTTGCAACAGATACATAACCATCTATTTCAGATAGAACAGCTGTTTCTCTTGGTTTACGAACTTCAAAAAGTTCAGCAACCCTCGGCAAACCACCTGTAATGTCTTTCGTTTTAGTTGTTGCTCTTGGCAACTTAGCTAACATATCTCCTGCTTTTACTTCGTCTCCTTCGTTAACAGTTAATATAGCATTTGTTGGAAGCATATACCTTGCTGTCTCGCCTGAAGATAAAACTGAGGTTTTACCTTTTTTATCTTTTATTGATATTCTCGGTCTTTGAGTAGCTTTTTTAGCTTCCATAACTGTAAGGCTGGATTTACCTGTAATCGCATCAACTTTTTCACTTAAAGTATTACCAATGATAAGGTCTCCAAATTTAACTACACCATCTACTTCTGTTAAGATAGGCACTGAAAAAGGGTCCCAACTTGCAAGCAAGGCTCCTTGTTCTATTTTATCTCCATTTCCCACTTCTAACATAGCACCATAAATAACGTTGTGCGTCTCTCTTTCCCTGCCCACTTGATCAAGTATTTTGATATCAACGCCTTTTTTACTCATAACTATTAATTTATTCTCTTTTTTAACCACTTTAACATCGTCTTGAAATTTAATAGTTCCAGATATAGTTGCTCTAACTTCTGCTGCTTCTGCTGTTTTACTTGCTGTACCACCTATATGGAAAGTACGCATTGTAAGCTGAGTTCCAGGTTCACCAATAGATTGAGCCGCAACAATACCAACAGGCTGTCCTATATTAACAAAATTACCATAAGCCAAATCTCTTCCGTAACACTTAATGCATACTCCATGTTTTGTATGACAAGTTAAAACAGAACGTATCTTAACTTTATTGATACCTGCAGATAAAATTAAGCCCGCTTTCTTTTCATCAATCTCAGAGCCAGCTTTAACAATTACTTCATTTGTAAAAGGGTCTAAAACATCTTCTAAAGATATTCTACCCAAAATTCTTTCTCCAAGACCTTGAATAATTTCACCACCTTCAAAAAGAGCTTCAACCTCTATACCCATCATAGTTCCGCAATCTTTTTCAAGCACCATACAATCTTGAGTAACATCAGCTAATCTTCTTGTTAAATATCCAGAGTTTGCTGTTTTCAAAGCGGTGTCAGCAAGACCTTTTCTCGCTCCATGAGTAGATGTAAAATATTGAAGAACAGTAAGACCTTCTCTAAAGTTCGCAGTAATTGGAGTTTCAATAATTTCACCAGAAGGTTTAGCCATAAGCCCACGCATACCAGCAAGCTGTTTCATTTGGTCTTTGCTACCTCTTGCTCCAGAATCTGCCATCATAAAAACTGCATTTCTTTTAGTCTTATTTTCTTCTTCAACATTAACAGGCTCTTGCATCTTTTCCATCATAGCATCAGCAATGTTGTTTGTTGCCTTAGACCAAACGTCAACAACCCTGTTATATTTTTCACCTTGAGTGATATAACCTTCTATATATTCCTTATTAATATCTGCTACCTCTTTTTGTGTCTCTTTAACAATGTCCCATTTTGTATCGGGTACAACCATATCGTTAATAGAGATGGAAAGACCGCCCAAAGTTGAATATTTATAACCAATATTTTTAAGATTATCAGCGATAACAACTGTACCTTTAATACCGATATTACGATATGCATAGTCTATAATTTCTCTAAGCAATTTTTTGCTTACAACTTTATTTATTATGTCAAAAGGAAGATTTTGATGTTTCTCTACAATATAAAAAGCGTGATAAGAATCGTCTTCTGTCTTAAAAACTTCAGTTACACTATCTTCTTTAGTATCATAAATAGTGTCTATATCTTCTGTTGAAATATTTTCAAAAGCTGACACAAAATCTTTTTTTCTATACTTAACTTTTAAATCTTTTTCTATATCGGTTTCTGTCTCTTCTATGTATTTTAAGCTGTTTTCTGCATCGCTTACTTTTTTTAGATAAGCATTAAGCTTTTTAGTGTTATCACTTTTAAAAGAGTAAAAATTAATAACTACCTCTTCAACATTCATAGCTTCATATAGAAGTACACGTCCGACAGTAGTTTCGTAACGTTTATCATTTATTCTAACAAAAATTTTTGTATGAAGAGAAACTGCTCTATTTTCAAAAGCTACTATAACCTCTTTTATGCTTGAAAATATTCCATTTGCAGCTTCAGAATTGGGAAGCTCCATTGTCATATAATAGATACCGAGAATTATATCTTGAGTTGGTATAATAATAGGCTGTCCATTAGCTGATGACAAAATATTGTTACTTGATAACATCAAAACTCTTGCTTCCATTTGAGCTTCAACAGAGAGTGGCACATGAACTGCCATTTGGTCACCATCAAAGTCAGCATTAAAAGCAGTACAAACAAGAGGATGAAGCTGTATCGCTTTTTCTTCTATCAGTAGTGGTTCAAAAGCTTGAATACCAAGTCTATGTAAGGTAGGAGCTCTATTAAGCATAATAGGATATTCGTGAACTATCTCTTCCAAAATATCCCAAACCTCTGGAACTTCCTTTTCAACCATTTTCTTTGCACTTTTAATAGTAGAAATAAGCCCCTTAGCTTCAAGTCTGTTATAAATAAAAGGTCTAAAAAGCTCTAAAGCCATTTTTTTAGGAAGTCCGCATTGATGAAGTTTAAGATATGGACCAACAACGATAACTGTTCTACCAGAATAATCAACACGCTTACCGAGAAGGTTTTGTCTAAATCTTCCTTGTTTCCCTTTTAAAGTTTCACTCAACGATTTTAAAGGTCTTTTATTGCTTCCTGTAATGACTCTTCCATGTCTACCATTATCGAGTAAGGCGTCGACTGACTCCTGCAACATTCTTTTTTCATTTCTAACAATAATTTCAGGAGCACCTAAGTTAACAAGTCTTTTAAGCCTATTATTTCTATTGATAACTCTTCTATATAAATCGTTTAAATCTGACGTTGCGAACCTTCCACCTTCAAGAGGTACAAGAGGTCTTAAATCGGGAGGAAGAACAGGAATATTACTTAAAATCATCCAAGAAGGTTCTATTTTAGATGTTTTAAAAGCATCTATAGTTTTTAACCTTTTTGATAATTTTTGTTTTTTAGCTGCAGATTTCGTTGTAGCAAGCTCTGCTTTTAGCTCATCATAAACTTCGTCTATTTTTACTTCTTCAAGTAAAGTTTTTATAGCTTCAGCACCGATACCAACTCTAAAATTTTCTTCCCCATAAAGTTCTATCGCTTCTTGAAGTTCATCATCAGAAAGAAGCTGTTTTTTCTTCAAAGTCGTTTCCATAGGGTCAAGAACTATATGCTTATCGAAATAGAGTACATTCTCTAAATCTTTAAGCATCACATCAAGGACATTACCTATTTTACTTGGTAAGCTTTTAAAAAACCATATATGTGCTACAGGGGTAACAAGAGCTATATGTCCCATTCTTTCTCTTCTTACTTTTGACTGTATAACTTCAACTCCACACTTTTCACAAATAACCCCTCTATGCTTCATTCTTTTGTATTTACCGCAGTTACACTCATAATCTTTAATTGGACCAAAAGTTTTTGCACAAAAAAGCCCTTCTTTTTCTGGCTTAAAAGTTCTATAGTTTATCGTTTCAGGTTTTTTTATTTCACCACTTGACCAAGATTTTATCTCTTCTGGAGAAGCAAGCGATATTTGAACTCCTGTATATTTTTTAGGATTTATTGGTTTTGCAAAAAAATCGTATACTGTTTCCAAAATTTTTCTCCTTTGTTTGAAAAATTTTTATATATTATTGAGGACCTTTGCACATAGCTTAAATTCTGCTTTTGTAAGTTTTTTTATAAAGTTGTCAAAAGTTAATGTTTTACTAAAAACCACTGTTTTCTTTACAAAAAACATTATGTGCAAAGGTCTCGTTCTTTTATGAGTCTTCTACCTCAAGAAGTTCTAAGTTTAAGCAAAGACTTTTTAACTCTTTTCTTAAAACTTTAAAGGCTTCTGGTATACCCGATTCTAAAGATGTTTGTCCTTTAACTATTTTTTCGTACATTTTGGTTCTACCGACCATATCGTCTGATTTGATAGTAATAAACTCTTGAAGAGCACTTGCTGCACCATAAGCTTCAATAGCCCAAACTTCCATTTCACCAAGCCTTTGTCCACCAAACTGAGCTTTACCACCAAGAGGTTGCTGTGTAATAAGAGAGTAAGGTCCTATCGATCTTGCATGAATTTTATCGTCAACAAGATGGTTAAGTTTTAAGACATACATAATACCAACAGTAACTTCATTATCAAAACGCTCACCAGTACGACCATCATATAATACCGATTGACCCGATTCTAAAACATTTGCCTCTTTTAAAAGCTCTTTTATCTCTTCTTCTTTAGCACCATCAAAAACAGGCGTTGCCATATGAACACCTTTTTTATAGTAGTTCGCAAATTCAAGTACTTCTTGGTCATTAAAAGAAGTGATAGTTTTTTTATCTTTCTTAAAGATTCTTTCAAACTTACTTTTAAGCTCTTTTACTTCATTTGCTTTAATAAGTTTAGTTATTTGATCTCCAAGAGATTTAGCAGCTCTTCCAAGATGCACTTCAAGAACCTGACCAACATTCATACGAGAAGGAACACCAAGAGGGTTTAAGACCATATCAACAGTTTTGCCATTTTTGAAGAAAGGCATATCTTCTATTGGTAAAATTCTTGACACAACACCTTTGTTACCGTGTCTACCTGACATTTTATCACCAACAGAAAGAAATCTTTTCATAGCAACATAAACTTTTATAAGCTTGATGATACCTGGAGGAAGGTCTTCTCCTTTTTTTAAATTTTCTATCTCATCTTCAAACTTATTTCTGATTTTAAGAACTTCATTTCTATGTTTTTCAAGAACTGTTTCTAACTCGTCTGTAATTTCATTTTTTTCAAATACGGCATCTTTAAAGTAAAAAATTGGAACTGAAGAGATATCTTTTTTAGTGATAGCTACCTTCTTATCTATTATTACTTTTTTATTTTTCTTTAAAGGCGACTTAAGTTTTTTACCAACTATTAATTCTGCTATTTTTTCTTTAACTATAACATTTAAGATTTCAAGATTCTCATCTCTATTCTTTTCTAAAATTGTTATTCTTTCTTCTTCTATAGCAATTGTTCTTTTATCTTTGTCGGTGCCTTTTCTTGAAAAGATTTTAACGTTAGTAACAATACCTGATACACTTGGAGGAACTCTTAATGAAGTATCTTTAACATCACTTGCTTTTTCACCAAATATTGATCTTAAAAGTTTTTCTTCAGGAGAGAGTTGTGTTTCACTTTTAGGCGATATCTTTCCAACAAGAATATCTCCCTGTTTTACTTCTGCACCAAGTCTGATTATTCCACTCTCATCAAGATCTTTTAAAGCTTCTTCTCCAACGTTTGGAATATCTCTTGTTATCTCTTCGTTACCAAGTCTTGTATCTCTCGCAACAACTTCAAACTCTTCAATATGAACAGATGTATATCTTCCCTCTCTTACAAGTTTTTCATTTACAAGGATAGAGTCTTCAAAATTGTATCCTTCCCAAGGCATAAACGCTACAGTTACATTTTTACCAATTGCAAGCTCTCCTTGCTCTGTTGAAGTCCCATCAGCAATAATTTGACCTTCTGTTATTTTTTCGCCTTTTTTAACAATCGGTAAATTGTTTATGCACGTATTTTGGTTAGTTCTATCAAACTTTGCAAGCTCATATATTGATAAATCCTCGTCTCCATCATCATTTCTAACGATGATTTTCGTAGCATCTAAATCAACAACGACACCGCCTTTTTTAGCAACAATAGCAGTACCAGAATCTTTAGCCACCTTGCTTTCCATTCCTGTACCAACAAGAGGTGCTTCTGCTACCGCAAGAGGAACTGCTTGTCTCATCATATTAGAGCCCATTAACGCTCTATTCGCATCGTCATTTTCAAGAAATGGAATTAAAGAAGAAGAGACACTAACAAGCTGATGAGGAGAAACGTCCATATACTCTATTTTATTTTTTTCTACAATTTCTGCTTCTCCAGAAACTCTTGCAGCTACTGTATCATTTATATAATTGCCTTTGTCGTCAATAGGGGCATTAGCTTGAGCAATAGGATGTCCATACTCTTCAAAAGCAGTTAAATATTTAATTTTATCAGTAACTCTACCATCTTCTACTACTCTGTATGGAGTCTCTATAAATCCCAATTCATTCACAACAGCAAAAGTACAAAGAGAGACTATTAAACCGATGTTAGGTCCTTCAGGAGTTTCAATTGGACAAATTCTTCCATAGTGAGAAGGATGAACGTCTCTTACTTCAAAACCTGCTCTCTCTCTTGTAAGACCTCCAGGTCCTAAAGCACTCAATCTTCTTTTATGAGTTGTTTCAGAAAGAGGGTTTGTTTGGTCCATAAATTGAGACAATTGACTTGTACCAAAAAATTCTTGGATAACAGCTGCAACAGGCTTAGAGTTGACTAAATCGTTAGGCATAAAAGAATCGACTTCTTGCATACTCATACGCTCTTTTATAGCTCTCTCCATACGAACTAAACCAATACGATATTGATTTTCTACAAGTTCTCCTACTGTTCTTATTCTTCTATTACCAAGATGGTCAATATCGTCTACACTGCCTTGAGAATCTTTCAAGCCTATAAGTGTTTTAGCAGTTAAGAAAATATCTTCTTTTCTAAGAGTTTTGACATCAAGTTCTGTGTTAGAATTAAGCCTATGATTGATTTTCAATCTACCAACATCTGAAAGGTCGTAATAAGCTGATTTAAAAAACAAGTGGTCTATAAAATCTTGCACAACATCTGGCATAGCTAAATTACCAGGTCTCAATCTTTTATAAATTTCATTTAACGCTTCAACTTTATCGCCTATCTTGTCTACTTCAAGAGTCTTTCTTATAGAATCGGAATTGTGTGCTATATCTACAAACAAAACTTCAAATTCTTTTATGCCGTTATCGTTTAATAACTCAAGGCTCTCTTCATCAATAAGCTCACCAGCAGAAACAATCTTTTCCATATCTTTATTGTAAATAGAGACGGCAAAAGCTTTTCCATAAAGTTCTTCTTGAGTTATAGGTATATTTTGGAACTCAGCTTGTTTTAAATGTGCTACAATTTTCTTTGTTATAATTCTCCCTTTTTTTACTATAATCTCATCTGTTTTAGGGTCTTTAATATCGTAAGATGCTCTCTGTTTTTCAAAAGTAGTTTCATTAAAAACTTTAAAATAGCTTTTACTTTTAAAAACATATTTATCTTTTAAGTAAAAATAGGCCAAAATATCTTCATCTGTATAACCAAAAGCTTTAAATAGAGTCGTAATAGGAATTTTACGTCTTCTATCTATTTTGATATAAACAATATCTTTATGATCTATTTCTATATCTATCCAAGAACCACGAACAGGAATAATCCTAGAAGAGTATATTATTTTACCACTTGAATGACTCTTTCCTTGATCGTGATCAAAAAACACACCTGAAGATTTATGTAGCTGGCTTACTACAACTCTTTCAGTGCCATTTATTACAAAAGTTCCTCTATCTGTCATAAAAGGAATTGTGCCAAAATATATTTCCTGTTCCTTTATATCTCTTACAGAAGAGGTTTTAGCTTCCTTATCAACATTATAAACAATCAACCTAACTTTAATATGAATAGGAATTTCATAAGTCATACCCCTTGCAATACACTCATTGATATTTTTCTTTGGTTTACCAAAAGAGTAAGAGACAAAATTTAATGAGGCAATTCCCATAAAATCTTTTATAGGGAAAACCGATTGAAAAGCAGCCTGCAATCCCTTATTCTCTCTTTTTTCTGGGGGGGTATCAAATTGTAAAAAACTATTATAAGAATCTTTTTGTATGCTCATAAGATATGGCATATCTATAACAGATTCATATTTTCCAAAATTGTTTCTTAAACGCTTAATAACATTAATGGATTTAGTAGACATAAAAAAAATCTCCAAATCTAATTTAAAACTCTCATATTAAAATCTTTTTAGTTTAAAATTTTAATGTGAGGTTTTTATCTGTTTTAATATAAAATAAAATTGTGCAAATTTTTTAAGGTATAAAATATTTTGATTTCTAAAACAGTAAAAAGGGCAGGTTCATTTTAAACCTTGCCCTTTTTAAATATAGAAACCAATCTACTACTAAGTTTAAAGCCTTTAAGAGCTTTGCACATAGCTCTTAGTAAATAAGAGTAAAAATATTTTTTTACTTAAGCTCCACTTCTGCGCCAGCACCTTCAAGCTGTTTTTTGAAATTTTCTGCGTCTTCTTTTGCAATACCTTCTTTAATTGGTTTTGGAGCTTCGTCAACAAGTGCTTTAGCTTCTTTTAATCCAAGACCTGTAATTGCTCTTACTTCTTTAATAACTGCTATCTTGCTACTTCCAGCTGTTTTTAAGATAACATCAAATTCTGTCTTTTCTTCTGCTCCGCCTGCATCTCCAGCTTCGCCCGCACCAGGTGCTGCTGCGAAAGCTACAGGTGCTGCTGCAGAAACACCAAATTTTTCTTCAAGCTCTTTTACAAGTTCTGAAAGTTCTAAAACTGACATATTAGAAATAAATTCTATTACATCTTCTTTTTTAATATTAGACATTATATTTTATCTCCTTATTTATTCTTTTTTTTCTTTAATTGCGTTTAAAACATTAAGTAAATTTATAGGTGTACCAGCAAGAACACGTACAAACGATGTAGGTACTGCATTAAATACAGAAAGCATTTGCGATAGTAACACATCTCTTGGCGGTACTGAAGCAAGCTTCTTAATACTCTCTTTGTCAAGAACTTTACCATCTAAAACACCAGCTTTGATATTTAATTGCTTAAACTCTTTTGCAAAATCGATTAATACCTTAGCTGTCGCTACTGGATCGTTTTTAGTAATAGTTAATGCGTTAGGACCTTTAAAAAAATCGTTAATAAGATCTGCATTGGTCTCTTTTGATGCGATTCTAATTAAAGTATTTTTTACAACCTTAAATTCTGCTTCTGTTTCTCTTATTTTTTTTCTAAGAGACGTAACTGAAGCTACATCAAGTCCTTTGTACTCAGATACAACAACAAAAGCTGCTTCTAACAACTTTTCGTTTAAATCTTTGATGATTTTTTCTTTTTCATTAATTTTCAAGAAAACACCTCCTCTCCCTTTTTTTTGAAGCTATAATTTGTTTACGCCTCTTTTAATCCGGAGAGTTAACTTAATTGCCAAATATAAAATTTTTTTAGAATTTCTCATAAAAAAACTGATATAAAAAAATTTTAACTGCTTTAATATCTCGGCAGGATAAGTTAACACTCAATTAAGCAATTTTAAATAAATTGCACCTACTGTCTTTGATAAAAAACGTTAAACTACTAAATCTTTTAAATTACTTGCATTTACTTTAATGCCAGGCCCCATTGTTGTAGATAACGCAAGTTTTTTTAAATATTTACCCTTACTGGTTTGCGGTTTCATTGTATTAACCTTTTTCATAAAGGCTAAAAGATTCTCTTTAATTTTATCTTTACCAAAAGATACCTTGCCAATAGGTGTATGCACAATACCTTTTTTGTCAGTCTTGAAATCAACTTTACCAGCTTTAAGCTCTTTAATAGCCTGACTAATATCGTTTGTTACAGTCCCTACTTTTGCATTAGGCATAAGACCTTTAGGTCCTAAAATTTTTGCGATTTTACCTATTGAGCTCATCATATCAGGCGTAGCAATAACTTTATCAAAATCAAGCCAACCTTCTTGAATTTTTTCTATAAATTCGTCACTCCCTGCGTTATCAGCTCCTGCATCTTTAGCTTCCTGCTCTTTATCGGGTTTTACAAGAGCAAGTATCCTTACTTTTTTCCCTGTACCATTAGGCAAAGCAACCGCTCCTCTTATTGCCTGATCAGATTTTTTAGGATCAACACCAAGTATAAGTGCAGCTTCAACAGTTTCATCAAATTTGGCACAAGCAGATTCAAGCAAAAATTCAACTGCTTCTTCTAATGTAAAATTCTTTTGGTCTCTTATTTTTTTGTTAAGAGGTTCTATTTTCTTTTTTCTTGACATAACATTAAAATCCTTCGCTTCTTCTTAATTGAAATTTTATTTTGCCATCTTGATGCCCATACTTCTTGCTGTACCAGCAATAATCTTCATAGCACCTTCTATATCGTTTGCATTTAGATCTTCCATTTTAGCTTTAGCTATTTCTTCAATATCTTTTTTAGAAATAGAGGCTATAATATTTTTTTTCGGCTCTTGTGAACCCTTTTTAATTTTAAGAGCTTTTTTAATTAATACAGCCGCAGGGGGAGTTTTTGTAATAAACTTAAACGTCTTGTCCTGAAATACAGTAATGACTACAGGAATTATAGTTCCTGCCTCTTTTTCTGTTCTTGCATTAAAAGCTTTACAAAAATCCATTATATTCACACCATGCTGACCTAATGCAGGTCCGATAGGAGGAGATGGATTGGCCTTGCCTGCTTCTATCTGAAGTTTAATTTTTGCAATCTCTTTTTTTTCTGCCATAATCTAATATTCTCCTGTTTGAGAGCTTTAAATAACACCTTATTGTTGTAGTGCAGCAATATTTACTTTCTTATTTTTTAAGCCAAAAAAACTTTATTTAATCTTTATCGTTTAGAGCTTTGCACATAGCTCTCATATTTTTGAAACTTGTATAAAGTCCAATTCCACTGGTGTTGAACGTCCAAAAATACTTATTGAAACCTTAAGTTTTCCTTTTTCTGAATTAACCTCTTCTACAAAACCATTAAAGTCTGTAAAAGGTCCACTATTTACTTTTACTTCGTCTCCAATTTCAAAAGTCAGCTTAGGTCTTGGCATCTCTTTGCCAGTCTCTATTTTACTTAATATCTGATTAGCCTCTTTTTCCGAAATAGGCACAGGTTTACTTTTACTACCAATAAATCCCGAAATTTTATTGGTTTTATTAACAAGATGCCAAGTCTCTTCATCTAAAGACATTTTTACAAGCATATACCCTGGATAAAATTTTCGTGCTGTTTGCTTTTTTTTCCCTTTTACTATCTCTATTACCTGCTCAGTAGGGACTACTATGTCGCCAAATTTATTTTGAAGCCCAGCATTGTCTATTCTTTCTTGAAGATTTTTTTTAACTTTTTCTTCAAAGCCAGAATGAACGTGAACTATATACCATTTTAAAATCACTTTTTTTATCCTTATTTACATTGAGCTATAGTACAAACTTAATTAAGCTTGATAACAGAAAATCGTTTAAACCAAGAAAAATTGAGATAACAATTACTAATATTATAACAATTACAGTGGATAACATCGTTTGTCTTTTAGGAGGCCAAATAACTTTTTTAAGTTCTGCAACTACTTCTTTAAAATAATTAATGCTTTTAAAAATAAAGTTGCCATCTCGCTTAACACTAATAGAAGCAATCTTTGATTTCTTTGCCACAATATTATCTATATCTATATTTTGAACAGCTACTTGACTGCTATCAACATCACTTTGAACTTGTACAGGTACTTGTTTTTTCTTATTGCTTACTGTTTTTTTCTTTTGAAGCTTTGCCATATATTTATATTCTTTTTGTTTAATTGGCAGGCCAGGAGGGATTTGAACCCCCAACCTTCGGATTTGGAGTCCGCCGCTCTACCGTTAGAGCTACTGGCCTATCTTTATTATAATAAAACTACTTTTTGGTTTCCTTGTGCAAAGTATGCTTTTGACAAAATTTACAATATTTATTCAGCTCTATTTTGTTAGTGACTGTCTTTTTATTCTTTTCAGTAGAATAGTTTTTTCTATTACACTCCGTACATTTTAATAATATAATGGTTCTCACTTTACATCTCCTAATTATAGAGGCTATTTTTTATATGAAACTTATTTATTCTATAATCTCAACAATAACACCAGCTCCAACAGTTTTACCACCTTCACGAATAGCAAAACGAAGCTCTTTTTCCATTGCAATAGGGGCAATAAGCTCTGCCTCAATAGTTATACTGTCGCCAGGCATAACCATTTCCACTCCCTCAGGAAGCTTTAAAATACCGGTAACATCCGTTGTTCTGAAAAAAAACTGAGGACGATATCCTGAAAAAAATGGGGTGTGACGACCACCTTCATCTTTACTTAATACATATATTTCTGCTTTAAACTTAGTATGAGGTGTAATAGTTCCAGGAGCAGCTACAACTTGACCACGCTCTACATCTTCTCTCTTTGTACCACGAAGAAGAAGACCTACATTGTCCCCTGCTTCTCCTGTGTCGAGAATCTTTCTAAACATCTCAACACCAGTACAAGTAGTCTTAGCAGTGTTATGAATACCAACTATCTCTATTTCATCACCTGTCTTGATAACTCCTCTGTCTACTCTACCTGTTACAACTGTACCACGTCCAGAAATAGTGAATACATCTTCTATTGGCATAAGAAATGGCTTATCTTTATCTCTTACAGGTTCTGGTATATTTGCATCGATTGCATCTAAAAGTTCAAAGATAGGTTTTGCTTCAGCAGAATCAGCATCGTCTGTCTCTAACGCTTTTAATGCACTACCACGAACAATTGCTATATTATCGCCATCAAATTCATATTTACTTAAAAGTTCTCTAAGTTCCATCTCTACAAGTTCAATTAATTCTTCATCATCAACCATATCGCACTTGTTTAGAAAAACTACTATATTTGGGACACCTACTTGACGTGCCAAAAGAATATGCTCTCTTGTTTGAGGCATAGGACCATCATCTGCACTAACTACCAATACTGCTCCGTCCATTTGAGCAGCTCCTGTTATCATATTCTTAATATAGTCAGCATGACCAGGACAATCCACATGAGCATAGTGACGTTTAGCTGTCTCATACTCAACATGAGCTGTTGCTATTGTTATTCCACGCTCACGCTCCTCAGGTGCAGAATCTATTTTATCAAAAGGTACAAAATTAGCCATACCTTTTAGTCCACATAATTTAGTTATAGCTGCTGTTAAAGTAGTCTTACCATGGTCAATGTGACCTATTGTTCCTACGTTAACGTGAGGTTTACTCCTGTCAAACTTTTCCTTAGCCATATTTATTTCTCCTAATCTTTTTATATTTTCTTTTTATTTATTGGAGCCCACGACCGGGATCGAACCGGTGAACCTCTTCCTTACCAAGGAAGTGCTCTACCGACTGAGCTACGTGGGCTTGATTTTGAGAAGTGAGGAAAAAAAATGCAAAAACCTTTTTGGAGCGGGAGACGAGGCTCGAACTCGCGACATTCAGCTTGGAAGGCTGAAGCTCTACCAACTGAGCTACTCCCGCACGATTTTAAAAGCATTTTTTCGTAGTCCAAACATCTACAATCGCCCTATTTCAAAAAAATACTATATTTTTTGAAATTAAACTCAAAAATCTTAATCAGGCTTAAATTAGTTTTGAATGATGCTTTAAAGAAATAGACTATTCAAAACTTATGTAAACTCCTACAAAAAAACAGTTATTTGGTGGTGGGGGGAGGATTTGAACCTCCGAAGGCTCCGCCGACAGATTTACAGTCTGTTCCCTTTGACCACTCGGGAACCCCACCATTCAAAAAAAATGGAGCCGATACCCCGATTCGAACGGAGGACATTCTCATTACAAGTGAGACGCTCTACCAGCTGAGCTATATCGGCACTATAATTCATTTTTTAAAGACATCTTTAGGAAACCAAAAGCTTCCCCAAGCAATAAAAAAACTTTTATGGGTATAATAAGGCTTGTAGAAAATCAAGTCTTTTTAAAAGAAAAATTACATTAAAATCTAAAAAAGTGGAATATTGTTTATTTTTTTCGTAGAGACAGGTCACGACCTGTCTCTACACGGTTTAAAAATAATATTGGGCGGGTTTGGCCCCGCCCCTACGATATTCAATCGTTTTAATATATTTTTTTATTGTTTCAATATGATTTGTTTTGCGTTGGGGATAGGCGTATTTTGCTCTTACAACATTTTTATTTTTTATATTGGTGTCATTATTGTATGGACACAACACCGTAGGGGCACGGCGTGCCGTGCCCAGATAATTATTTTTGATGATGATCGCATTGTTTAATGGGCGTATATCAATACGCCCTTAACATTTTCAACCATTTCCGTGTAATTTGTTTTTCATTGTTTATTTTGCAATACGGGCACGGCACGCCGTGCCCCTACATCGTTTTTATATAAATTCTCGCGGATTTTTTAACGTTTATAACGCAATCACAACCGTAGGGGCGGGGTTACCCCGCCCTTTGTTGGAAATAATATTGACAGGGGCAAGAGCTTGGGAACGAAATTGTTTTTTATAAAAAAAATTATGTGCGAAGGTCTCTATTTTTATTTTTTTTCATTAAATACAAATACGATATAACAGCAAAAATCATCATAAAGATACTGATTGTTTGTGATGTTGATAGAAAATTAAAAAAAATATTTCCTCTGGGATCTCCTCTAAAGCACTCTACAATAAACCTGGTAACTCCATAAAGTCCTAAATATAAACATACAAGTTGCCCATTAAATTTTTTTCTTTTTCTAAAAAGCATTATCACAAAAAATATTATAAGGTTAAAAAAAGCTGAATAGAGCTGAGTAGGATGAAGTGGAATATCAATTGGTGCTATTGCGTTAGAATTATGAAAAGTAACGCTCCAAGGCAAATCACAAGACCTTCCATAACAACATCCAGCAGAAAGACAACCAAATCGTCCCAAAAACTGCCCTATTGGTACACCAACTATAACTATGTCAGCAGTTTCCCAAAATGCCATTCTGTTTTTCTTAAGATAAAAAAAAGAGTAAATAAGAGCAACAAGAGGTGCACCATAAAATACTAAACCGCCTTCCCAAACTTTAAAGATATCGAGTAAATTATTACTAAAATTATCAAAATAGATAATAACAAATAGAGCTCTACAACCAATAAAAGAGAGTATTATTCCATAAAAAACGTAGTTTAAAATTTGATCTACATCTTTGTTTAATCTTTCTGCTTCTCTTTTAATAAAGAAAGTACCAACTAAAACACCTAAGGCTACAAAAAAACCGTAAGTATGTATCGTTATGAATTTGTATTGAAATAAGATTGGATGCATTCTTAATATTCCCTTTTTATTATAGTATTTTTTTTATAGCCTTGCCTGTATAAGATTTACTATTTTTTGCAATATCTTCAGGAGAGCCACAAGCTATTATCATACCACCTTTATCTCCGCCTTCTGGTCCTATATCTATAATATGGTCTGCATACTTTATAACATCTAAATTATGCTCTATAACAACAACTGTATTTCCTGAATCTACTAATTTATCCAATACCGAAAGCAATTTTTTAATATCGTCGGTATGCAGTCCTGTAGTAGGTTCATCAAGTATATATAAAGTTTTAGTAGTATGCGTCTTGCTCAACTCTCTTGCAAGCTTAATTCTTTGTGCTTCTCCTCCTGAAAGAGTTGTAGCCTGTTGTCCAAGTTTTATGTAGCCAAGCCCTACCGAAATTAATGTGTCTAATTTTTTTTTAATTTGAGGAATATTTTCAAAAAAACTACTCGCCTGATTTATCGTCATATTCAACACATCGTTAATGTTTTTATCTTTATACTTTATGCTTAATGTCTCTTTATTATATCTTTTCCCACCGCAAACATCACAAACGACATAAATGTCTGGGAGAAAATGCATTTCAATTTTTATTATACCATCACCCTGACAAGCTTCACATCTACCGCCTTTAACATTAAAACTGAATCTCCCCGGCATATAACCAGAAGCTTTTGCATCTTTAGTTTGAGCAAAAAACTCTCTTATAAATGTAAAAGCACCAGTATAAGTTCCAGGATTTGAACGAGGAGTTCTGCCTATCGGTGATTGATCTATATTGATAACCTTATCTATATTTTTAAGCCCTTCTATCGTTTCAAAACTACCAGGGACAGGTTTTGATTTATATATGTATCTTGCAAGAGCCTTATATAACGTTTCTATAACAATTGACGATTTCCCTGAACCAGAAACACCTGTAACACAAGTAAAAACTCCAAGCGGGAAAGTAATATCTATATTTTTTAAATTGTTTACAGAAGCTTTTTTTATAACAAGCTTGCCTGTTGGTTTTCTTCTTTTTTTTGGAACATCTATTTTTTTTACACCAGACAAGTAAAGAGCTGTAAGAGATTGTTTCGATTTAAGTATCTCTTTATAAGTGCCTTTTGCAACGACTTCGCCACCTTTTACGCCTGCAAGAGGTCCCATATCGATAATATAATCAGCATTTTTAATCGTATTTTCATCGTGCTCCACAACAATTACGCTATTGCCAAGATCTCTCATTTTTAAAAGTGCATTTAAAAGTTTCTTATTATCTTTATAGTGCAATCCTATACTTGGCTCATCTAAAACATAAAGGACGCCAGTAAGTTTAGAACCTATTTGAGTAGCAAGACGAATTCTTTGATTTTCCCCCCCAGACAAAGTGGTAGCATTTCTTGCGAGTGTTAAATATTCAAGCCCCACGTTTTTTAAAAAATTAAGTCTTTCCTTAATCTCTTTTAAAATAGATTTAGCTATAAGTTTATCTTTGTCGTTAAGCTTCAAACTATCTATAAATTCTAATGAAGAACTGATTGAAAGATTTGTAAATTCATAAATATTTAAACCATTGATTTTAACAGATAGGCTAGCTTTACTAAGCCTTGCACCTCCGCACTCCATACAAGGTTTAAAAGACATAAACTTTGCTATCTCATTCCTGGAATACGAAGATGTTGTTTCAACATATCTTCTTTTAAGGTTTGGTATAATACCTTCGTAAGTTCTTTTATATTTTATTTTTCTTTCTTTCGTTTCTAAAAAAAACTCAATTTTATCTCTTTTTGTTCCATAAAGAAGGACTTGTTTGAAATTGTCTGGCAAATCTTTATACGGCGTATAAATATCTACTCCAAAGTGTGATGTGAGGGCTTCTATAAACTCTATAAATTGCATTGAGTTTCTATTTGCCCATAAAACAACAGCACCTTCTCGCAGAGATAAATTTTCATCAGGGACTATAAGCTTAGGATCAAATTCGTCTCTTGTCCCAAGCCCATCACACGCCATACAAGCACCTTGAGGAGAGTTAAAAGAAAAACTTGCAGGAGTAAATTCAGGATAGTTAACACCACACTCAGTGCAAGCAGCATTTTCATTAAACAAATACTCTTTTGTCTCTTTATTGTTCTTATCTTTTAAAACTTCGACAGAGACCAATCCATTAGATTTTTTAAGTGCAAGTTCTATAGAATCGGTTATTCTCTTTCTTGCATCCTTTTTAACAACAACTCTATCAATCGTGATGTCTATATTGTGTTTTTTGTTCTTATCAAGAGTAGGAAGCTCTTCTACTCTATAAGCTTCACCGTCTACTCTAAAACGAGTAAAGCCATCTTTCTTAAAATCTTTAAATAGTTTTTCAAAAGTACCTTTCTGTCTTAAAACAACAGGGGCATAGATTATTATTTTGCTATTTTCAGGCACCAACATAATTTTGTCTATAATTTGGTCAACACTTTGTGAACTTAAAAGCTTACCGCATTTATAGCAATACGCTTTGCCAATTCTAGCATAAAGTAATCTTAAATAGTCGTATATTTCTGTGATTGTTCCAACAGTTGAACGTGGATTGTGACTGGTCGTTTTTTGTTCTATGGCAATCGCAGGAGATAAGCCTTCAATTGAATCTACATCGGGCTTTTCCATTTGTCCAAGAAACTGTCTTGCGTAACTTGAGAGAGACTCTACATATCTTCTTTGACCTTCTGCATAGATTGTATCAAAAGCGAGCGTTGATTTACCCGAACCAGAAAGTCCTGTAATTACAACAAGTTTATTTTTAGGGATATCGACATCAATATTTTTTAAGTTGTGATGCCTTGCTCCTTTAATTACTATTTTATTATGATTTTTCAAGTTTATCTAACTCTGGGAAAAGCATTGCTTTTACAAAAAACTTAAACACTTTGTAATTTGAAGGGAAACAAAAAATAAAAGTATCATCTATCTTGCCTGCTAAAGTTCTTAAAAATAACGCCTCAGAATCTATTAAATCAAGAGCTATAGAAGAATAGATATATTCAAAAGAATTAATTCTTTGTGTAAGCAAAGGCTCTATTTGTTCAATGTTTGTATCTCTTTTATTTACACTCGTATCTCCAAAAATAAACATCACATCAACATCAATGCACTTTGAGTATATTTCATCTTTTAAAGATAGAGAATTAAGATTTATTTCTTCAAAAAAAACGAGATTATATTTTTCTTTTTTAAGTCTTTTTTTAAAAAAATTAACTATTTTTTTTTCTTCTTTAAAAAGCTTTTCATCATCTTTAATGACAAAAACTCCTACTTTTTTATCCTTTTTCATTCTTTAATCTTCACCAATAGACACAT
Organism: Desulfobacterales bacterium; assembly: GCA_963662235.1. Lineage (GTDB taxonomy): Bacteria > Desulfobacterota > Desulfobacteria > Desulfobacterales. The sequence continues at coordinate 113,701 of OY759308.1, forward strand.
ACTCTTTCTTATCAATTTCATTCAACCACACATTTACCTGCTCTTGTTTTTTTGTTTTGATAGAAAGTCCAACATAATTCGCTTGAATTGGAAGCTCTCTATGATTTTCTCTATCAATCAAGGCAAATAATTCTATAGATAAAGGACGACCCAAATCACTCAAAGCATCCATAGCTGCCCTTATTGTTCTGCCTGTAAAAAGGACATCATCAATTAAAATATTTTTTTTATTATCGACTGAAAAATTTATTTTGGTAGGCTGTACAATAGGTTTAACATCAATCTGTGTCCAATCGTCTCTATATAAATTTATATCCAAACTCCCTTTTGCCACATCAATTTTTTTATTTTTTTCGATAATTTTTTTAAGACGCTCTGCAAGAAAAACTCCTCGTCTTTGAATACCAATGAGGGCAATCTTTGATAAATCAGAATGCTTTTCCATTATTTCAAAAGCTACTTTCTCTAAAATTTCATCAATCTCTTTTTTTTTAACTATTTTTTTTTCGTTTTTCATTATAGTTCATCTTCTGATATAGTTTTGAATTTATCCTTTGGAGCACTACAAATAGGACATTTTTCTGGTATTTTTTTTTCAGTAACAAAGCCGCAAACCATACAAACATTATATTGAGAAACTTTATCTTTAAGTAAATTATAGATAGCTCTTTCGTAAAGCTTAGCGTGAAAAGTTTCTGCATCTCTTGCATAACCAAAAACTATTGAAGCTACTTTTTCGCCTTCATCTTGAGCATCTTTAATAAAGTTAGGATACTCATTTTCACTAATTGACTTCTCTCTATCAAATGAATTTTTTAAGTTTGTATCTGTATCTTTAACTATTATATCTTTAAGCAACTCTAAATTTTTAATAGCATGCACCTTTTCTGCCTCTGCTATCGCTTTAAATAGAAGTGCTACCTCTTTTAAATCTTCCTCTTTTGCTTTTTTGGAATATGCAAGTAATCTGAAATAGGCTTTAGCTTCACCAACAAAAGCTTTATAAAGATTGTTTTTTGTTTTATCTTTCATACCTATTTGCCCTCCAATAATTTTAAACACTTTTTAAGTGACGATAGCCAATCTATCTGTTTTATGCCAAAAGCTTTTTCTATTTTTTTGCAATCTAAAACAGAAAAGGCGGGTCTTTTACAGGCTGTTTTGTACTCTTCACTTGGTATAGATTCAACTTCAATATCACACCCTATAAGTTCAAATATTTTTTTAGCAAAATCGTACCAAGAAATTTGACCATAATTTGAAAAATGGTATGTGCCAAATAAATTTTTATCATCAATTCTAATTTTTTCTGTAATTTTTAAAATTGCAGAGGCTAAATCTAAAGCGTATGTAGGACAGCCAAATTGATCATTTACTACACTTATTTTTTTTTTATCTTTTAGTTTAAGCATAGTTTTAACAAAGTTTTGTCCAAATTCGCTATATAACCAAGAAGTCCTTATTATAATATGCTTTTTTAAATTTTTTCTTATATTCTCTTCGCCTAAAGCTTTGCTCTTACCGTATACGCCAATGGGAGAGATTAAATCTTCTTCTAAATAAGGTCTTTTAGACTCTCCATCAAAAACGTAATCGGTCGAGATATGAATAAGGACAGAATTTATTTTTAAGCAAACTTTAGATAAAAAAAGTGAAGCATCTGCATTAACTAAAAAAGCTTTCTCTTTTTCTTCTTCGGCTTTATCAACGAAAGTGTATGCCGCACTATTTATTACGATATCTGGTTTTATGTCTAAAAGCTTATTTTCTATATCGCTATGATGAGTTATATTAAGTTCCTCTCTTGAAAAACTTACAATATCTAAATTGTAAGTTTTATTTGCTTTTAAGATAGACGAGCCTAATTGCCCGTTTTTACCTATTAGAACTATCTTCATATTTTGGAAGCTCTATTTTAGAGATTTCTTTTAAACATTTTAATTCTTTATCTCTATCAGACACGATAGGAGCAGATGTCTTCCAATCTATTTTTAAATCGGGATCTGACCACAAAACTCCATTTTCACTTTTAGGATTGTAAAAATCATCACACTTATAACAAAAAAGGACTTCTTCACTTAAAACACAAAAGCCATGAGCAAATCCTCTTGGGATATACACTTGCCTCTTATTTTGAGAAGAAAGAGTGTAAGTTTTATACTTACCAAATGTTGGAGAACCTACTCTAATATCTAATGCTACATCGAGTATCTCTCCTTGAAGAACATAGACTAATTTTGCCTGTGAATCTTGATATTGATAGTGAAGACCTCTTAAAACATTTTTTTTAGAGTATGAAATATTATCCTGCACAAAATCGGAATTTAAACCTAATGCTTCATACTTTTTTTTATTATAACTCTCCATAAAAAAGCCTCGTTTGTCATTAAAAACAACAGGCTCTATCAATTTTACTCCATTAAGGTCTTCTGCTATAATTTTTAATTCACTCATTTGATTTGCTCCATTAGGCTCTCTTTTTCTTTACTTAACTCTTTTTATGTAATTTTGAGACTTTTGCATATAGCTGAGACTTTTGCATATAGCTATCTATATTTGAAACCTTAAGTTAATATTTTTTCAAACCCACTATTTTTTCATAAAAAACATTATGTACGAAGGTCTCAGTTTTGAGACCTTTGCACATAGCTCTATTTTGTAATATTTTTGTGGTGCAGTAGTATATTAATACGTCAAACCCAAAAATATTACAAAAGAGAGCGTCAGTCTTTATAGGGGTTTTAGAGGTTCTTGTAAAAATTATCAAAAGTTAATATTTTCTCAAAACCACTATTTTTTCCATAAAAAACATTATGTGCAAAGGTCTGGTCTCAGTTTTATATCATTTCTATAGCACAAGCCATAGAAACTCCCCCACCACCACAAAGAGTGGCAAGCCCAAGTGTTTTTTTACGTTTTTTTAGTGCATAAAGAAGAGACACAATAATTCTTGCACCAGTTGAACCCACAGGATGACCAAGTCCTATACCAGAACCATTAACATTAGTTATCTCTCTATTTAGCCCCAACTCTTTTTCACATCCCAAATATTGAGCTGCAAAAGCCTCGTTAAGCTCTATAAGTTCAAAATCGTTTAAGTTAAAATTATTATTGTTTAAAAGATTTTGAACCGCATAAACGGGTGAAAGCCCCATAACAGAAGGATGACAAGCACCTCTTGAAACTGCCTTTATTTTTGCAATCGGCTTTAAGTTCAAATCTAAAGCCTTCTCTTTAGACATAATAATCAAACCAGTCGCACCATCATTTATACCACTTGAATTGCCTGCTGTAACTTTACCTGTTTTAGGAATAAAAGCAGGCGGAAGTTCCTCTAACTCTTCTATAGTAAGATTAGGCTTAAAATGTTCATCTTTTTCAAAAAGTATCTCTTTTTTTCTTTTTTGCTTTACTTTTACTGGTACAATTTCATCTTTAAAAGAGCCATCCTTTGTAGCTCTTTCTACATTATTGTGACTTCTTAGTGCCACCTCGTCCATCTCGGCTCTTGTTATGTTAAGATGCTGTGCAATAAATTCTGCTGTATGCCCCATTATATAAGGCTTCCCAACAAACATACTAAGAGGAGCTTTCGTCTCATCTACTGGTCCTGTTTCAGGATGAGGGATAACATAAGAGCCACAATGAAGTGCCCTTATAATATTGTCAACAAGCTCTTTATCTTGCAGGCGTGCTCCCCATCTTGCTGAAGGAATACTATACGAAACACTTGACATATGTTCCATACCTCCTGCAAGAATAACATCTGCCATTCCTGCTTGAATCATAGCCATACCAGAAATGACCGCTTCCATACCAGATATACAGACCCTATTAATCGTTGCAGCTGTAACACTATCTGGAATACCTGCAAGAAGAGCTGCTACTCTGGTTGTATTTAAAGTGTTAGGGTCTTCTATACAAAGCCCATATCTAATATCGTCTATAATAGAAGCATCGATATTTGCTCTTTTAATCGCCTCTTTCATTGTGATACTTGCAAGATAGGCAGCATTTAAATTTTTTAAAGTTCCACCAAAAGCACCTATTGGAGTTCTGCAAGCAGAAACAATTACAACATCTTTCATAATTTTAATCTCTTAGAGACCTATCGCACATAGCTTATATGCAAAGGTCTATTGTTAATAGCTTATAAATAAATAAACCCACTTTTAAAAATGAGACCTTTGCACATAATGTTTTTTATGAAAAAATAGTGGTTTTGAGCAAAACATTAACTTTTGGTTGTTTTTACAAAAACCTCTAAAATCCTTATAAAGACTTACGCTCTCTTTCACTTTTGTTTTGGGTTCGACGTATAAAAATACTACTTCACCACAAAACAAAAGCAAAATAGAGCTATGTACAAAGGTCTCAAAAATAAAAGTGGGTTTATCCTTAAATAGTTTTTTTATATTATTTTATTAATGTCCACCACTCCCAAGAATACCACTTGCTGCAACAACAAGAACAAGAACTTCTAAAGCAGCAATGATAGCAAAAATTTTATCATTTGACCTTAAAAGAGTTGGGATAATAGCAGCATAACAAATAATTGTAACGCCAGCTAAAATTGCAATTGGAACAAAGTTTAGAAAATCGCCATAGTGCAACTGAGAAACCCAAGCCCAACCTGCGTGAATTGGATAGTCAGGATTTGTAAGATAACTTGTAACATCTAATTTCCAAAACTCTGAAAGTTTATTAAGAGGAATATAAGGATCTAAAATTCCAAAAACATATATTCCAAATGTAATAAGAAGGCCAAGAAGACCTACAACCATACCTTTATTAAGTATATTAGCATAGAGTAATTGCTCTTCTGCCACTTCAACTTTTGCTATTTTTTCACTCATTTTTTAATCCTCCTTAAATTCCAAGACCTTTTAAAAGAGCTTTTGAACCTGCAAAAAGAAGAAGCCCTATAACTATCCATCTTATAAGAGAAGGCTTTGTAAATTTTAAAAGCCTAACTCCAACAAAAGAACCAAACATAATTCCGACAAGAGAAGGAACAACCATCATAGGAATTACACAGCCATTATTAACATATATCCATGCAGCAGATGTGTCTGTTATGGATAATAAAAATTTACTTGTAGCAACACTAACTTTTAAAGGTGCTCCCATAACAAGATTTAAAACAGGAACATTTGCCCAGCCTGCACCAAGCCCAAACATACCTGCCATGATGCCTATTATTATAAAAAGAAATAGCCCAATAGGAGTTCTATGAACTTTCCAATTTATAGTTTCATTTGTGCTAGCTTCTCTATAAACTCCATAAATCCTAAGAGCAGAAGCGAGTTTGTCAGCTTCTTTAACTTCAGGAAATGTAGATTTTTTTGCTGTGAGCATCAAAATACAAATCCCCAAAATTGTTACACCAAGAGCAATTTGAACAACATTAGCAGGAAGAGCAAGCCCAAGCATAGCACCTATTATAGCACAAGTTGATGCGATTAAAGCAACAGGGATAGCAAGTCTTAAACTTGCAAGATTGTCTTTTAGAAGACCAGGTCCTGCGGCGAGTGCTCCAGCGAGTGCAACAAGAAGTCCTGCCCCTCTTACAAAGTCAAGATGGAAAGGGAAAAAACCGCTAATGATAGGAACAAACAAAACACCTCCGCCAACACCACCTAAAACTGCAACAATTCCCATTAGAAAAGTTACAAAAAGAAGGACTGTAGGCCAGAACCACCAAGAATGTGCAGCTGCAGCTTCTGTAGTCAAAGGCATATTAACCTCATTTGCAAAAGCAAGGCTCGGGAGAAAACACGCGACAAACAAACCAAAAATTAGAAATTTATTTTTCATATCAAAACCTCTTTTTTTAAAATATTAAATGATAGATTTTTTCACTTTATATTAAGCTTAATTTTAAAGTTTAATTAAGAAAAAAAATAAAAAAAATTTTTGAGCTAATATGAGAAAAAAGGAAAAAAATCAAGGTAAGAAACTATAGTTTTATAAAAAATTGTTAAAAAAAGAAACAGTTGGGATCAATGGAACTTGACACCCATTTGAGAAAGAAGATTCATAACAACTTTTGTATTAGGATGATTTTTCCCAAGTTGTTCATTAAAAGTTTTATATGCGGAAACCCAAAGTTCCCCTGCCTTTTCATATTCTACAAAATTGCAGAAAACTGTTGAATGGTCTTTCCCAAAATTTTCAATAATCGATTCTAAAGCTTTTCCAAAAAGCTCCCTTGCCTCTTCATACCTTCCTAAATTTTCAAAAACTGTTGCTAAGTTTGATTGTCTTATTGCAACTGTTGGATGGTCTTTCCCAAAATTTTTAATATCCGATTCTAAAGCTTTTTCAAGAAGCTCCCTTGCCTTTTCATACCTTCCTAAATCTTGAAAAACTGTTGCTAAGTTTGATTGTCTTATTGCAACTGTTGGATGGTCTTTCCCAAAATTTTTAATATCCGATTCTAAAGCTTTTTCAAAAAGGTTTCTTGCCTTTTCATAATTCCCTAAAGCCTTAAAAACTAAAGCTAAGTTTGATTGGGTTCTTGCAACTTCTGGATGATCTTCTCCAAAATTTTTAATATCTGACTCTAAAGCTTTTTCAAGAAGCTCCCTTGCCTTTTCATAATTCCCTAAAGCCTTAAAAACTAAAGCTAAGTTTGATTGGGTTCTTGCAACTTCTGGATGATCTTCTCCAAAATTTTTAATAGCCGATTCTAAAGCTTTTTCAAGAAGCTCCCTTGCCTTTTCATAATTCCCTAAAGCCTTAAAAACTAAAGCTAAGTTTGATTGGGTTCTTGCAACTTCTGGATGATCTTCTCCAAAATTTTTAATAGCCGATTCTAAAGCTTTTTCAAGAAGCTCCCTTGCCTCTTCATACCTTCCTAAATTTTGAAAAACTGTTGCTAAGTTTGATTGTCTTATTGCAACTGTTGGATGGCCTTTCCCAAAATTTTTAATATCCGATTCTAAAGCTTTTTCAAGAAGCTCCCTTGCCTCTTCATACTTTCCTAAATTTTCAAAAACTGTTGCTAAGTTTGATTGTCTTATTGCAACTGTTGGATGGTCTTTATCAAAATTTTTAATAGCCGATTCTAAAGCTTTTTCAAGGAGCCCCCTTGCCTCTTCATACCTTCCTAAATTTTCAAAAACTGTTGCTAAGTTTGATTGGATTCTTGCAACTTCTGGATGATCTTCTCCAAAATTTTTGATAGCCGATTCTAAAGCTTTTTCAAAAAGCTTTCTTGCATCTTCATAACTTCCTAAATCTTGAAAAACTGTTGCTAAGTTTGATTGTCTTATTGCAACTGTTGGATGGTCTTTCCCAAAATTTTTAATATCCGATTCTAAAGCTTTTTCAAGAAGCTCCCTTGCCTTTTCATACCTTCCTAAATCTTGAAAAACTGTTGCTAAGTTTGATTGTCTTATTGCAACTGTTGGATGGTCTTCCCCAAAATTTTTAATATCCGATTCTAAAGCTTTTTCAAGAAGCTCCCTTGCCTTTTCATACCTTCCTAAATCTTGAAGAACTGTTGCTAAATTTGATTGGCTTGTTGCAACATTTGGATGGTCTTCCCCAAAATTTTTAATAGCCGATTCTAAAGCTTTTTCAAGAAGCTCCCTTGCCTTTTCATACTTTCCTAAATCTTGAAAAACTGTTGCTAAGTTTGATTGGCTTGTTGCAACATTTGGATGCTCTTCTCCAAAATTTTTAATCGCCGATTTTAAAGCTTTTTCAAAAAGCTTCTTTGCCTTTTCATACTTTCCTAAATCTTGAAAAACTGATGCTAAGTTTGATTGGCTTCTTGCAACTTTTGGGCAATCTTTTCCTAAATTGGCTAAATCCAGTTTCAATACTTTTCGATAATAATTTAAAGCACTATCATATTGACCATAATTTATAAAATTCTCTATTTTCTTTAATTCTTCATTAATATCTTGATTGTCTTTGATTGAAAATATTTTTTTAATCTGTTCAAGATTTTCAAAACTGTCTCTTATATCGATTGACTGATATTTTTTTAACTCTAATGGTATTAATTCTGGCTTACTGAATGGTAATAATACTGAAATTATAATTTTATTTTCCAATTGTTTTTTTGAAAATATAAAATTTAACTCGGTCTGAGTCCATTTACTAATCTTGTAATTTGAACCCATTAAAATCATGTATATCTTTGAACCCTCTATAGCTTGATTTATAGACTCTTTCCAAGATTCTCCGGGTGTTAATTCCCATTTATCTATCCAAACATTCAAACCAAAGTCAATTAGCTTATTTGCAATCTGTTTTGCATAATTGGCATCAGGTTGACTGTATGAAATGAATATATCATATTTTGATTTATTCATTTTTCCCTTTTATAAAATATTCAATTAAAATCATTTTTTGGACTTCTCTCTTAACAGACTTTTCAACAAGAGGACTCACTTCTTCAATTCCTCGTAGCTTTTTTTTTAATTGTTGCATATTATAATCAGAACAAGTAAGTTCTCTTCCTGGTTTTATACCTTTAATACCACAGAATAATTCATGAAAACTTCTTTTATTATCTAAACCTTTCCTAAAATCTACCCATGTTCGTAGTTCTAAAAAGTCATTAATATAGCTTTCATCAGAACCTGGAAGAAGAACTGGAATAACTCTAAAATCCTTATGTTTTATTTGTATATTGAGTGCTTTGCTAATTTCCTCATTGAACCATCCTATAGGTGTTTCTTTGCCAATAAAAACAGCACATGTTTTTGCAGTCTTAAGTCCTTTGGCGAGTTTTTGTCGAAAAGGTTCTCCTGGTATTAAAATCCATTTGTCCAACCAGACTTTAATATTATGGTCGTCCTCCAATTTTTCTGCAAATGATTCAACACATTCTGCATCTTTGTGAGAATGACTCAAAAACACATCATATATTTTATTTTCCTTTTTATCCATTTTCAATTTTGCAGTGTTGTTTTATTGCATGCCCCATAACGGTCTAAGCTATAAATAGAGGAGAAGTGCGTAAATCTCGTTTTCAATCCGAGAAAATACCAATATGGGAAGAACTCCGATTGCCTTTCACTTCCCAAAGCCATTGGCTATAACTTTTGTTGTGTGCTGTATTATTACTCGCACAAATATAATAAAAATATTCTAATTTTCTCTTTCCGACTAATATTTTAGCAAGCAATTATGTTTATAAATTCCAGCTTTCCCAAAAATTGCCGAGCTTTGCTTATCTACAATCTTTCAAAAAGCTTCTCCCTTTTCAAATCAACTTAAACTTATACCCAAAAAACCACAAATTTCAAGCTTATGCAAAAAAATTCAGAGAACCGCGGATCTAATACCAACTTCCAAATAATCATACGATTGCTAAACATTTATTTTCATAAAGAATATTGCACACAACGGCGAGTGCATACGTAGTGGTAGATTTAGGTTATAAAAAACATTATAGAGTTGAACATTACCAAGATGAATTTGCTAAGAAAAACAAATACATAAATGGGATAGATAAGCTCTTGTGGTTTTGCAAATAGCCCCTTAGTGAATTGTGTTTTTAGAAAACAACTGACTATCAGGATGCTTTCCTGTTATGTTACTTTGTTTGTATATTAATTGAATCTCTCTCAAACTCTCTTCCAAATCGTCTGTAACATAAACTTTTTTAATAAAGCCATACTCTTTTTTTTTATAATCTATAAAGCTTAAAATGATGGGGACATTTGCACCTTTTGCTATATAGTAAAAACCACTCTTCCACTTGTCCACTTTTTTTCTAGTCCCAGAAGGTACAACAAAAATTTTAAATACATCTCGTTTTTCAAACTCTTCAACTATTTGTCTTACCGTATCACTTTTTTTATCTCTATTGATAGGTATAACGCCAAGCCATAATAAAAAGTTCTTAAAGGGGAATATGAAAATCTTATCTTTTGCCATAACAAACAATTTGATTCTCAACTTTGCAATCATAAGACCGCCTAAGACTCCGTCCCAATTGCTTGTGTGGGGCGAAAAAATAATTATGCACTTAGACTCTTTTGGAACTTCCCCTTTAAGTTTCCAGCCTCTTAATTGTAATATTAAAGAGGCTATTTTAGATATAAAATAGTTAAAAACAAAAGTATCTTGAAATGTCTTTTTTTTCATTAGTCATTAAGATTTTGTTTTAAAAAAAATTAATAGAGACCTTTTTTAATTTTAATTCAAATTGTTTGCCATAATCTCACTTACAATTTTTACAAAATCTTGATTGTCATCAACTTTACCGCCCTCTGATATGAGTGCAATGTTAAAAAGTAATTTACTATAATTTTTTAAAACAACATTTTTTGTGTCTTTTTCAAAAATTTGTTTCAATTTCTTAAATATAGGGTGCTGGGTATTAACTTCTAAAATACGTTTTTGTTTTGGAATTTCTTGACCTGTAGCTTTCATTATCTTTTCCATATATCCGCTCATTCCCATTTCATCGCCTGCAAGGCACACCATAGAATCTTTAAGTCTCTTAGATATTTTTACCTCTTTTACCTCTTCTTTTAATTCATTTTCTATAAACTTTAATAGGTTTTGGTAACTATCTTCTTCTTTCTTATCGCTCTTTTTATCAATATTGATTTCGCCTTTTTCAGCACTTTTGAATTTTTTACCTTCATACTCGCCTAAAGATTGAACAACCCATTCATCAACAGGGTCTGTCATAAGTAAAACTTCATACCCTTTATCTTTTAAAGCTTCTAATCTTGGGCTATTTAAAAGAAAAGAGATATTCTCTCCTGTAATATAGTAAATCTCTTCCTGTTCCTTAGGCATATTTTTTATATACTCTTTGAGCGAGATAAGTTTATCTTTCGATTTAGTAGTTTTATATTTAATAAGGTCAGCTATTTTTGTTTTATTTTCAAAATCATTAACTGCACCCGCTTTTAACATTTGACCAAATTCACTATAAAATTTGTCGTATTTTTCTGCATCCATATTAGATAAAGTTGAAAAAACTTTGCTTACAAGATTCTTTTTTATAAGTCTTAAAACTGCATTCTCTTGAAGAATTTCACGGCTTACATTTAAGTCTAAATCAGATGAATCTACAACCCCATGTATAAAACTTAAATAGTCTGGTATAAGCTCCTTGCAATTATCCATAATAAAAACTCGTTTGCAGTAAAGATGCATACCATTTTTTCTCTCTTGCTGAAACAAATCGAATGGTGCTTTTTCTGGGATATAAAGCAGGGCATCATATTCTATTTTGCCTTCAAGCTTGATATGGATTGTTTCAAGAGGCTTATCCCAATTATGGCTTAAATGTTTATAAAACTCTTCATACTCTTCTTCTTTTACCTCGCTTTTACTTTTGGCCCAGATAGCTTTCATAGAGTTTAAAGTTTCATCTTTTTTAATTTCTCTTGTTGTCTTGCCTATCGGTTTCCCTTCTTTATCTTTAATTTGTTCTTCTTCAGGAATTGGTTCAATCGCATCGACTTCCATTTCTATAGGATATCTTACAAAATCGGAGTGTTTCTTAATTACTTCTTTAATTACCCACTCATTTGTAAAATCTTTTTCGCCCTCTTTTACCTCTTTAAGTTGAAGCTCTATTGAAGTCCCTCTATCTTCTTTTTTAACCTCTTCAATTGTATAAGAACCATCGCCCTTAGAAACCCATTTTATACCTTTTTTAGAAAAAGGAGATTTTGTCGTTACAATGACTTTTTCTGCTACAATAAAAGCACTATAAAAACCTACACCAAATTGACCTATAAGCTCAGGAGGAACGCTTGTTTTATCTTTGCTTTTTTCTAAAGCTTTTAAAAAGTTGCTACTTCCACTCTGTGCTATCGTACCGATGTTTTCTATAACTTCATCATATGTCATTCCTATACCATTGTCTGATACAACTATTTTTCTTTTATTTTCGTCTCTTTCAATTTTAATTTTAAATTCGGTATCTTCGCCAAGTATTTCAGGATTTGAAGCGGCGTTAAAGCGTATCTTATCTATTGCGTCCGATGCATTTGAAATTAATTCTCTTAAAAAAATTTCTCTGTTTGAATATAAAGAGTTAATTATCAAGTCCATAAGCTGTTTTATTTCTGTTTTAAATTGATGTGTCTCTTTTTTCGCTGCCATTTTTGTATTTGTCTCCTTTATCTATATTATATCGAGCTAAGACCTTTGCACATAGCTTTATAAGCTTTTGCAAGTTTTTTTGTAAAATCATCAAAAGCTAATGTTTTACTAAAAACTACTATTTTCTTTATAAAAAACATTATGTGCAAAGGTCTCAGAGCTTTGAAAAAAATATTCAAAGCTCTATAGCTCTTATGAAAAATTACATAAAAAATCTTATAAATCTTAGTTTGATTATCAAAATGTCAAGTAGCTATATTAAGTTTACTTACAAACTCTATTGATTTTTTATGTTTTGACAATTTTTTGCAAAGGTCGCTTTTTATATTTTTCAAACAAGAATTTTAGTAAGCTTTTATTTTTTATAACAAGCCATCAAAAAAATCGTTGCCTTTATCGTCCACTAAAATAAACGCAGGGAAATTTTCGACTTCTATTTCGTAAATGGCTTCCATTCCAAGCTCTTCATATTCCAAAACTTTAATGCTTTTTATGCAATCTCTACCAAGTCTTGCTGCAGGTCCGCCTATTGAACCCAAATAAAATCCGCCATATTTTTTACAAGCATCTGTAACAACTTGTGAGCGATTGCCTTTAGCAAGCATAACCATAGAGCCACCTTGAGCTTGAAATATAGGAACATAAGAATCCATTCTGCCTGCTGTGGTAGGACCAAAAGAACCCGAAGCATAACCTTCTGGTGTTTTAGCAGGTCCAGCATAGTAAATAACATGATTTTTTATATAATCGGGAAGTTTGCCTTCTTTTTCAAGTCTCTCTGCAAGTTTAGCATGTGCGATATCTCTTCCTACAATGATTTTGCCATTTAAAAGCAATCTTGTAGCTACAGGATATTTTGTTAAAGTTTCTCTTATCTTATCCATAGGCTGATTTAAATTAATTTCAACTGTACTCTCTTTTTTATCTTCCTTTAAATTTTTTAAATATTTAGAAAGGTCTGTTTCAAGTTTTTCAAGAAAAATTCCATCAGCTGTTATTTTAGCTTTAACGTTTCTATCGGCACTGCAACTTACTCCCATACCTATTGGGAAAGAAGCTCCATGCCTTGGAAGTCTTACAACTCTCACATCAAGACAAAAGTTTTTACCTCCAAATTGTGCCCCTAAACCAAGTTTTCTCGACTCTTCATACAATTTGTTTTCAAGTTCAATATCTCTAAAAGCGTGACCAGACTCGCTTCCCTTTGTTGGAAGGTTGTCAAGATATTTTGCTGATGCAAGTTTAACAGTTTTAAGATTTGTTTCAGCAGAAGTGCCACCTATTACAAAAGCGAGATGATAAGGAGGACAAGCTGCGGTACCAAGAGTTTTCATTTTTTCTGTTAAAAATTTAACAATCTTATCGGGGTGTAACAAAGCTTTTGTCTCTTGGTATAAATATGTTTTGTTGGCTGAACCACCACCTTTTGCAAGAAATAGAAACTTATATTCGCCTCCTTTTTCAGCATAGATATCGATTTGTGCTGGCAAATTACATCCTGTATTTTTTTCTTCAAACATAGTTATAGGAGCATTTTGCGAATATCTTAAATTATTTTTGGTATAAGCGTTAAAAATACCCTTTGAAAGAGCTTTTTTATCATCAAAATTTGTCCATACTTTTTGCCCTTTTTTTGCAACAATCACTGCTGTACCTGTGTCTTGACATAAAGGAAATTCGCCTTGAGAAGATATTTCAGCATTTTTTAGCATTTCACCTGCTACATATTTATCGTTATCTGAAGCCTCATTGTCATCTAAAATTGCTGCTACTTTTTTAAGATGCTCTGCTCTTAAAAAATGGGACACATTTTTCATAGCTGTTTCAGAAAGAAGCTCTAAACCTTTCTTCTCTACAATTAAGACATCTTCTCCTTCAAATTTTTTACTTGAGACATAATCTTTTGTAATAAGATTATATTCTGTTTCATCTTTTGAGATTGGAAACATTTCTTCATACTTAAAATCTACCATTTAAATACCCTCCATATTTAAATTTTTTGCTTTTTTGCTTTTTGCTTATAATAATTTCTATAAAGAATTTCTATAAAGTTTTATAAAAGTCTAAAAATTTCAATATAAATTATTAATTATAAATGCGAAAGCTTTGAATAATTATTTCTTTTAAGTAGTTAATCTCTATTTGAAACCCTTGCACAAACGCTTATTGGGAACGATATTAAATTTTCCCAAAAATCCCAATCTTGTAGAGACGCAAAATCTTGCGTCTCTACGGTACGATATGGTTTATATCGTTTTGCCCAATATTATTTTCCATCGTAGGGGCGGGGTTTCCCCGCCCAATATCGTTTCCCCAAATTATGATTTTGTTTTGTTTCGGGCGGGGTGACCCCGCCCCTACGGTTGTGATTGCGTTATAAACGTTAAAAAATTTCGCAAAAAATTTAATAGAAAAAATGTAGGGGCACGGCGTGCCGTGCCCGTATGAAAAAATGTTGGGAAATGATATAGGCGTATAGCAATATTTACTCAGACGGGGAAAAACATTATGGGCAAAGGTCTCTATTTGTTTTTGCTTGCCAAATAAAGCTTCAGGTGTTAGGCGTCAAAAAATTAACACTATGTAACATACTTATTTTAAAGCAATATGTTATTGATTGGGCTCATAATTTTTTGTGCTCTATTTTTTTAAAACGTTTTTTTAAAAAAAATTTAAATTATGAAATATTCTTCTATACGTACAATTCCAGGTTTTGGAGAAATAGTAGGCGAAAGCAACTCTATGAAAAAGGTTTTTGGGCTTGTTGAAAAAGTCGCAAAAACAGACAGTACAATTTTAATTACAGGCGAAAGTGGTACAGGTAAAGAACTTATTGCAAGAGCAATACATAACAACAGCAACAACTCTAACGGTCCTATGATAGTTATAAATTGTGGCGCCATACCTAAAGAACTTCTTGAGAGTGAACTTTTTGGACATGAAAAAGGAGCTTTCACAAATGCTATAAAAACGAGGCTTGGTCGTTTTGAGCTTGCCAATGGTGGAACTATATTTTTGGACGAAATAGGCGATATGCCTTCTGACCTCCAAGTTAAACTTTTAAGAGTTTTACAAGAGAAAATTTTTGAAAGAGTTGGGGGAATGCGTTCTATAAAAGTTGACGTAAGAGTTTTAGCCGCTACAAATAAAAATCTTGAAAAAGCTATTAAAAATGGCGATTTTAGAGAAGATTTATATTACAGATTAAATGTTATACCTATAAGCCTGCCCCCTTTAAGAGAGAGAAAAGAAGACATCCCACTACTTGCTAACTTTTTTTTAAAAAAAATTGCAGAAAGAATAGGAGCTAAAGAAAAAAATATATCGGAAGAAGCCATAGATATTTTAAGCAATTACAATTGGCAAGGTAATATAAGAGAATTAGAAAATCTTATCGAAAGAATTTTTATCCTATCTGAAGATGAAACAATTTTTGTAGAAGATATTCCCAACTATATTTCTGTTACAAAACAAAATAACTCACCAAAAGTATCCGAACTTCTTGATATAAATTTTCAAGAAGAGAACTTAACAAAAGAGCCTGAACCTACACCTATACTTAAAAAAGGATTCGATTTTAAAGAAGAGATGCAAAAGCATCAAAAAGCTATGATATTAGAGGCTTTAAAAGAAGCTGATGGCGTAAAAACAAAAGCTGCTAAATTGCTTAATATAAAACGAACTACTTTAATAGAAAAAATAAAACAGCTAAAGTTAGAAGAAACGAAAAGTTAAAATTTGAGTGGCACATAAAAAACTATTTTCGTTTTCTATGTTTTACTTTTTTTGGCGATTTAAAAACAATCTTTCCTGTCCTTAATCTAAAAATCAAATTTATAGGCGTTAAAGACAAATCGGCTTTTTTTCTTATCTGATTTATAAGATATCTTTTGTAAGAAAAGTGGACTGCTTCTGGATAGTTTACAAATAGCACTATAGTTGGTGGTTTGCTTTTAATTTGAGTTGAATAATAAAATTTTAATCTTTTACCTTTATGCATAGAAGGTGGAACGTTTAAAATAGCCTCGTTAATTATCCTATTTAATTTCCCAGTTTCTATTCTATAGGAATATTTTGCATAAACTCTATTTACTACTTCAAAAACTTTTACAACGTTCTTCCCTGTAAGAGATGAAATATTGATAGCAGGTGTAAAATTAAGGTATTTAGCTTCATAATAGAGCTTATCACAACATCTTCTTATACTCTTTTCTTCAGTAATATCCCATTTATTAAATACAAAAATTATAGCACGGCCTTTATCAAACGCATACCCAGATATAGTTATATCTTGTTCAGTAACTCCCTCTTTTGCATCAAGAAAAATTAAAGCGACATCACATCTATCAAGAACCCTAATTGCTTTCATAACAGAAAACTTTTCTACCTTATCTGTTGTCTTCCCTTTTTTTCTTATTCCAGCAGTATCGATAAGGGTGTATTTTATATCGTTTAAAGTAAAGTTTGTATCAATTGAATCTCTTGTAGTCCCTGCCACATCACTTACAACAACTCTCTCTTTACCAAGAACTTTATTGATAAAAGAAGATTTCCCTACATTAGGTCTTCCAATAATTCCAAGCTTTATAATATCTTCTTCATCTTGTTTTTCTTCTAAATCAAAATCGTATCCGCTCTTTTCTACAATATCAGTTAAAAGGTCGTCTATTCCACGATTATGTTCTGATGAGATAGGATATATTTTTTTTATTCCAAGCTGAAAAAAATCATAAGTTGAACTTATATGGCTTTCGTCATCTATTTTGTTTACAGCATAAAATATTGGCTTATGAAAATCGTAAAGAATTTTAATAATATCCCTGTCAAACGGAGAGACTCCTTCTCTTCCATTAAATAAAACAATAATTATATCTGCTTCTTCGATAGCAAGATTGATTTGATAGTGTATATCCTCTTTAAAAAGGTCTTCATCATCACTTAAAAAACCTCCTGTATCTATCAACGTAAAACTTACATCATTAAACGTAACAGAACCGTATTGTCTATCTCTTGTAATGCCGGGTTGATAATCGACAATCGCCGATTTTGTTTTTGTTAGACGATTAAAGAGTGTAGATTTACCTACATTGGGTCTACCTATTATTGCGATTTTGGGGGTCATTGATTGAGAACTTTATATATAATGTTTTTTTATAAGAAAAATAGTAACGTTTAATTTTTTTAAAAATGACTTATAGATAACCAAACATCCTTTTACAATATTTTTAAAAGCACATTATTACAACTTTTATTAAAGTTGTTGTAAAAGATAAAAAATTTAATTTTATTAAAAAATCTATTTTTTTTAAACACTCACATATTTTAAACCAAATTTTTAAACAGATGAAAAAAATGCCAACAGACTACTTCTTTAAAACAGATGCCATATCGGGCAAAGCAAGAACAGGTGAA
The DNA here is from genome assembly GCA_963662235.1 of Desulfobacterales bacterium. Lineage (GTDB taxonomy): Bacteria > Desulfobacterota > Desulfobacteria > Desulfobacterales. The sequence continues at coordinate 131,206 of OY759308.1, forward strand.
ATAAAAACTGCATATGGTGAAATTGAAACACCAATATTTATGCCAGTTGGAACTCTTGCTTCAGTAAAATCGCTCTCGCCAGAAGATTTAGAATCTACAAAAGCACAAATAATATTAGGAAATACATACCACCTATATTTGAGACCTGGAATGGACGTTATAAAAAAATTTAACGGCATTCATAAATTTATGCAGTGGCATAAACCTGTGCTTACAGATAGTGGCGGTTTCCAATTTTTTTCCCTTGCAAAGCTTGCAAAGGTAACTGATGAGGGAGTATCGTTTCAATCTCATATTGACGGTTCCGCTCATTTTTTCACTCCTGAAAAAGTACTTGAAATACAAAACTGTTTAAATTCCGATATAATGATGTGTTTAGACCATTGTATCTCTTATAACAAATCTAAATCTTTAGCTGAAAAAGCGTCCGACCTTACTACAAAATGGGCAAAAAGAAGCAAACTTTTTTGGGATAATAATTTAAACAAAAACAACAATCTTTTTGGTATAGTTCAAGGCTCTATATTTAAAGACATAAGAAAAAAATCGGCAGAAGAGTTAGTAGAGCTTGATTTCCCGGGTTATGCCATAGGCGGTTTAAGTGTCGGGGAGCCTAAGGACGATATGATGGAAATCGCCAATTTCACACTTCCTCTTTTGCCTTTTGAAAAACCAAAATATATTATGGGAGTAGGAACCCCGCAAGATATTATAAAGCTTGTTGGTATGGGAGCTGATATGTTTGATTGTGTTATGCCCTCAAGGAATGCAAGAAATGGACAGCTTTTTACAAGTTTTGGGAAAGTAAATATTAGCAATGCAAAGTTTAAATACGACACAAACCCTATTGATAAAAAATGCGACTGCTACAGTTGTAAAAACTTTTCAAGAAGTTACCTGCACCATCTCTATAAAACAAAAGAGCTTCTTGCTTACAGACTAAACACCATCCACAATATTCATTACTATTTAAATCTTATGGATAATATCAGAAAAGCGATAAGAGAAGATAGGTTCGACTCTTTAAAAAAAGAGATTGAAAGCCTTGAATAAACAAATTGTTCTACGAAATAAAACCTTCCAATATAAAATTACAATACAGGCGATGTGTCGCCCATAAAATATCCAATCGCTCCCATATAATCTGTTTTTTTCGTAGGGGCGTATAGCCATACGCCCAATGGGAAATATGATTTGTATTTTCCCGTAGAGACAGGTCGCGACCTGTCTCTACACCGTTTATATTAAATTTTTCGCGATTTTTTTTAACGTTTATAACACAATCACAACCGTAGGGGCGGGGTTACCCCGCCCGACACAAAACAAAATTATATGAAAACGGTAAGAAAATTATATTGAAATGGTGAACAAGGTAGGGCGGCGTGCCCAATGAAAAAACAACACCATCAATAATCTGTATGAAAAAACATTATGCACAAAGGTCTAAAAAATGTTTTAAAATTAGTTCAGATTGTTTTGCTGCAACAATATTGATTTTTGGCGAAAAACAAAGATTTTTTTCACTAACTTCACTTTTCATATCACCGACTAAATAGATATTATCTTTAACTTTTTTTATTTCAGTTTTAAAATTTGCATCAAAACCTGCCACTCCTGAAGCCGATACTATAAATTTACTCGAATTAGCAAATTGTTCTATAAGCATAGTTTTTGAGCTTACATCATCAAAAGCCTCTGCAACCGAGTCGCAATTTTTAAAAAAATTTTTTATATTATTTTCATCTATTCTTTCATTATATGTAGTTATTATAAGATTATCATTAATTTGAAGCAGATTTTTCTTTAATGCTAAAGTTTTAAAAAGTCCTACCTGATTATAAAAATAGAACTGTCTGTTTAAATTTGAAAAACTTACTATATCGAAATCGACTAAAACAAACTTCCTAAAACCAGAACGCACTAAATTAAAAGCTATATTAGAGCCCAAGCCCCCCAGCCCTGCTATTCCTATAGATACATTTTGGATTTTTTTTAATTTTTCTATGCTAAAAAATTTTATCAGCGATTTTTCAAAATCATTCATTATGTACAAAGGTCTTTGAGAGCTTTGCACATAGCTCTATTTTGTAATATTTTTGTGGTTCACCCTGTGAAATATTTTTAAATTTTTCAAATTTAAAAATAATATTTGAGCTTGAAAGCATCAAATATTATTTCACTGGGGTAAAGTAGTATATTAATACGTCGAACCCAAAAATATTACAAAAGAGAGCGTCAGTCTTTATAGGATTTTTAGGAGCTTTTGTGAAATTATCAAAAGTTGATATTTTATTAAAAACTACTATTTTTTCATAAAAAAACATTATGTGCAAAGCTCTCGTCTTTTTCTATATAATATATTGCCAATCTTTATAGACAGCTTGATAACCAAGTTTTATCAAATCTCTTTCCATCTCTTTAACGCCTCTTTCGTCACATATATCAAATTGGTTAGAGTTAGTTTCATAACTATTCGTATGACCTCCCACTGAGGTAACGGACTCGGCAGACATTTTTGTAACACCAAGTTTTACTACATTATTTCTAAAACTTTCAGATTCTCTTGTAGAAATTGTAATACCGACTCTTGGGAGAAAAAGTCTCGTTGCTGTCATAATTTGAACTAAATTTTTATCAGAAACTTCTTGAATACTCTCAAAACTACTTTTGTTTGGTCTTATTCTTGGCAAAGACACACTTATCTCTGATGATAAAAATTTATTCTGCAAATAACTGGCATGAAGAGCGGTAAAAAACGCATCTTTCCTCCAATCATCAAGTCCTAATAAACTGCCCACTCCAACTGCTCTTATATTTTCGTTTAATGCTCTTTCTGGAGCTTCTAAACGAAATTTATAATCTTTTTTAGGTCCTATTGTATGGAGCTTTTTATAAAGTTCTTCATTATAAGTTTCTTGATATATTGTGAGTAAATCGACACCAGCATCTATCAATATTTTATACTCTTCTTGGCTTAAGGCGTAGATTTCAATCCCTATAGATGTAAAATACTCTTTTAGTATTAATGTTGTTTCTTTTAAATAATTGATATCTGCTATTTTAGGTGCATCGCCTGTTAAAAACAAAATATGCTTTAAACCTGTTTCAGATATTTTTTTTGCTTCTTTTCTTATATCATCAAAATTAAGGTGTTTTCTTTCAATTTTATTGCGATTTTGAAAACTACAATAAACACAATTATTCGTGCAATAGTTTGAGACATAAATTGGAGTAAATAAAACAATTATATTTCCAAAATATTGTTTTGTAAGTTGATGCGATTTTTTTGCCATATCTTCTATAAAACTTTCTGCTGTTTTTGAAATAAGAGCTAAAAAATCTAATTCCGAAAGATTGTCTTTTAAAAGTATTTTCTCCACCTCTCTTTTGGTAACTGAAGATAAAAAACCTTTAAAATCGAAATCTCTATACTTTTCTATTTCGTTATAAAAACTCATTTTTTTGGGTATCGCTTTTTATTTAAAATTATGAAAATTATATATCACTTAACTTAACGGCAAATTATTCAATAAAAAATAAAAATATAGTGGGTATCGCTTTTTTTTAATTAGAAAGGCTATATGCCACTTAACTTGACTGTAAATTATTCAATAAAAAATAAAAATATAGATAAAAGTTGTAAAATACAACAAATTGCATAAATATTTATTTTTATAAAATTTATGACAATTAAACTTAGGAAATAGTAAAAAAATAGGACCCCTATATTTTTAAGTCAGGAGAAAATTATGAAAATTCTAATAATTGGGAGTGGCGGAAGAGAGCATGCCATAATATGGAAACTTTCTCAAAGCCCTAAGGTAACCAAACTTTTTTGTGCTCCGGGAAACGCTGGCATATCTGATATGGCAGATTGTATCCCGATTAAAGCTGATGACATAAAAAAAATAAAAGAGTTCGCACTGAAAGAGAAAATAGATTTCGTAGTTATAGGTCCTGAAGACCCACTTGCAAAAGGAATTGTAGATGAATTAGAAAAAGCTGGTTTGAAAGTTTTTGGAGCAAGCAAAAAAGCGGCACAACTTGAGGCAAGCAAAAGTTTTGCAAAGAAAATTATGAATAAATATGGCATACCAACAGCAAAAGCCAAAACTTTTACAAGCTTTGAGTCTGCAAAAAAATATGTAGCAAACCATACACTTCCTATCGTTATAAAAGCTGATGGACTTGCAGCAGGGAAAGGGGTTTTAATTTGTAAAACAAAAAAAGAAGCAGAAAGTGCCTTAAAAAAAATATTGATAGATAAAGTTTTTAAAAGTGCAGGAACAAAAGTTCTTATAGAAGAGTGTTTGCAAGGTGAAGAAGCCTCTTTTATTGCATTTACTGATGGCAAAACCGTTTTGCCTCTTCCCTCTTCTCAAGACCATAAAAGAGTTTTTGATGATGACAAAGGACCAAACACTGGAGGTATGGGAGCATACTCACCTGCACCTATTTTAACTGACTCTCTTACCGAAAAAGTTATGCAAGAAATTATGATACCTACTGTTCAAGGTATGGCAAAAGAGGGCATAATATTTAAAGGGATTTTGTATGCAGGGCTTATGATAGATGGAGACGATATTAAGGTTCTTGAATTTAACGTAAGATTTGGAGACCCAGAAGCACAACCTCTTTTTATGCGTTTAAAGTCTGATCTCCTTCCTATTATGATGGCAACTATAGATGGTACGCTTCATAAACATAAAATAGAAATAGATAAAAAAGCCTCTGTTTGTGTCGTTATGGCATCAAACGGATATCCAGATAAATATAAAAAAGGCACGCCTATTTACGGGCTTGAAAAACTAAAAAATTCCAAAAAAACAGTTGTGTTCCATGCAGGAACAGAGAAAAAAAATAAAAAAATAGTTACTAACGGCGGTAGAGTTCTTGGCGTTACATCTCTTGGAAACACAATTGAAGAGGCTATTAAAAATGTGTATAACGACGTTGCCAAAATAGATTGGGATAAAGTTCAATATAGAAAAGATATTGGTAAAAAAGCTATTTCAAAACTCAAAAAAAAAATAGAAGTCTCTATCATTATGGGCAGTAAGTCGGATATGAAGATAATGCAAAAAACTGCTGATAAGCTTGAAAACTTTAATATTAAATCGGAAATCATTATCGCTTCTGCACATAGAAACCCAAAAAAAGTTATCGATTTTGCAAAGAATGCAAGCAAGAGAGGAATAAAAGTTATAATCGCAGGAGCAGGTTATGCAGCACATCTTGCAGGTGTAATCGCCGCACACACTACTTTGCCTGTAATTGGAGTTCCTATCGATTCTTCAAGTTTAAACGGGCTTGATTCTCTTCTTGCTATGGTACAAATGCCATCAAGCGTACCTGTTGCTACAGTAACAATAGGAAGTGCTGGTGCTTCTAATTCGGCTATACTTGCAGCTCAAATAATAGCTCTTTCAGATGAAGAAGTAAGCAAAAAATTAACACAATTTAAAAAAGGACTTGAATTAAGTTAGTATATTGAAATTGAAAATAAATTTATCAAAAAAACAGGAAGAAGCTGTAAAACATCTTGGAACGCCGGCTCTTGTTGTTGCAGGAGCAGGTTCTGGAAAAACAAGAACTCTTACGTCAAAAATAAGTTTTTTAATTCAAAAAGGAATTAAGCCCGAAAGAATTCTTGCTATCACTTTTACAAATAAAGCCGCTAATGAAATGAAAGAGCGTCTTTTAAAAGAGACACAAATTCCTGCCTATAGATTTAAGTGGGTTAGAACTTTTCATTCTGCTTGCTTTTTAATTTTAAAAGAGCACTGCCATCTGCTTAACTATGAAGAGCCTCTTCAAATCTTTTCAACTTATCAAAAAAATAAGGTTCTAAAAGAGATTACAGCGAGATTAAACATAGATAAAAAAAATCTTCCTATAATAATGCAAACAATATCTATGGGTAAAAATTCTGGGAATGCGGAAAAATATATTAATAATAGTGATATATCTTTGCCTATAAGACTTATAGACATTTTTAACGAGTACGAAAGAGAACTCAAAAAGCAAAACGCTGTCGATTTTGACAACATTCTGTTAAAAACACGAGATTTGCTATCTCAAAAAAAAGAAGTGCGAGAATATTATAAAAATTTTTTTCAATATGTACTTGTAGATGAATATCAAGACACAAACAATTTACAGGAAGAGATTACAGAACTTCTTGTAAAAGATGACAATCTATTTTGTGTGGGTGACGATTGGCAAGCTGTATACGCATTTAGAGGAAGCAATATAAACCACTTCTTATCGTTTAAAAAAAAATATCATAATGCAAAACTTTTTTATCTTGAAGAGAACTATCGCTCTTCTAACGAGATTGTTGCGATTGCAAATAAGCTAATAGATTCAAACAAACATAAAATAGACAAAAAATGCTTTTCTAAACAAAAAGAAGGCTCAATACAGATTCTTAAATTTAATAATGAGCTGGAAGAAGCGAGCTTTGTAGTCAGAAAAATCATCAATCTTTGTAAAAAAGAGAACGCCTCATATGACGATTGTGCTATTATATATCGCACTAAACTGCTCTCCTTAAACTTTGAAAAAACTCTTAGGCTTAATAACATAAAATATCGTGTAAAAGGTTCAAAAAGTTTTTTTGAAAGAAAAGAGATTGTAGACATTACATCGTACCTTATCGCCTCTGTTTTTAATAAAGACGACACAAGCCTTGAAAGAATTATAAATATTCCAAGAAGAGGTATAGGTGACAAAACTATTGAAAAAATAAAAGCTCTTAAACAAAACGATATGAGCTTACTTGATGCAATAAAGGAGAGTATCAACAAAAAACTTTTAAGTAAAAAGATAGAAGATAAACTTATTGAACTTATAGAAATTTTAGAAAATATAGCAAAGCTCTCTTCTCATCAAGCTATTCAAGAAGTTTTAAAAAGAGCAAACTATTTAGAATATCTTAAAAGCACCACCGACAAAGGTGAGATTTTAGCCAAACAAAACAACATTGAAGAGTTGATATCTTATGCAAAAAATAAAAGCTCTTTACTCGATTTTTTAGAAGAGGCAGCATTAATTAAAGAAGATAACGAAACGAGTGAAAAAGATAGAGTCAACCTTTTGACCGCACACTCAAGCAAAGGGCTCGAATTTGAGTTTGTATTTGTAGTAGGATGTGAAGAAGAGCTATTTCCTCACTGGAAATCTATGGATTCCGATTTAGGACTTCAAGAAGAGAGAAGACTTATGTACGTTGCTATGACAAGAGCAAAAAAACATCTCTTTTTAACTTATGCACAAAATAGAAAGTTCGAGTATAAAAAAAAAAGCAGATTTTTGGAAGAGATTGAAAACGATTAGTGTTCAATAGACACTAACGCACAATCTTATCACTATTACTTTCAAAAAATTATTTGTTAGTTCTGATAAATCCCCCGTTATTTATTGCTCTTTTTATGTGCAAGTATTTTTTGCAATTCTTTGTCAAAATCTGAAATGTAATTTTTATCCTGTATTAACCTGAATTTATCGTATTCGCTTTCAGCTTTAAGTTTTGCTTCCAGCATAGATATCTTGCCTTTATGTGTAAGTATGGGGTAGTCGGCAAGTTCTAAAAACTGTATTAAAAACTTGTCCCAGTCCTTCATATTCATTACTATCTGGTTTCGAGCCCTTGTTTCAGCTAAATCTAAGTAAGCAAAAACAATTTGTTCCAATGCTTTTAAATGCTCTTGGTTTAAATAATTTTTGGCAATAGCAACATCACTCTTCAGGATTTTACCATTAGGAGCATATTTCCATGTTTTTAATCCCATATATATTTTCTTTGCATCAGCTTCTGTATAGATTGTTTCAGCAGCTGTTTTGCCGGTAATAGCCCAATGTAGTTTATTTTGAACCGTAGCAAAAAACTGTTGCGTAATCCCCGCTTGACTGTCGTAATCGGCAGAAAGTGCATAAATATCCGTGATTTTTTGGTAAAGCCTGCGTTCGCTTAAACGTATTTCACGAATACGTTCCAGCATTTCTTCAAAATAATCTATTCCAAAATGCTTTATTTGCTTAAGGCGTTCGTCGTCCATTGTAAAGCCTTTGATAATGTATTCATGCAAAATTTCGGTAGCCCATTTGCGAAACTCGATGGCACGGTGCGAATTTACCCGATAACCAACAGCGGTAATTGCCCTTAGGTTGTAATACTGTACTTCTTTTTCTTGTGTTTTCCCCTCAATAGCACCGTGTTGAGTGGTGTGTCGGAAATTCCGACATACCACGTTCTTGTCCAGTTCACCATCGGCAAAAATCTGTTTTAAGTGCTCGGTAATAGTAGAACGGCCTTTTTCAAACAGTTCGGCAATAAGCTTTTGGGTAAGCCACAAGGTTTCGTTTTGGAAATAAACATCAATGTTTACTTTGCCATCGGCAGTTTGGAAAATTACAAAATTTTCGAACTTTTGTGGTAGTGAACTTTTGTCCTGTTGTGGTTTCTTATTCATATTATTACCCGTTTAGTTATCATATATTTTTACCAATCCTTCTAATAAATCATTTTTAATTAACCTACAAATGTACGTCTATTCGGTGTGTAAACAAAAAAATAGCTCTTTTGGTTTCTCTTGTTTAGATTGTTGGCTAAAAAAAACCAAATTCCCACTTTTTTTACTTCTTATCTTCAAGAAAACAAGCCACCTTTCTATTCCTATCCACTATTTTTAATTTAGGCTTTTCGTTTCTGCACCTTTCAAAAGCAAAAGGGCATCTGTTGTGGAAATGACAAAAGTTACCATATAGAGAAGGAATTAGAATTTGTCCTGCGATTGTATCTAACTTCTTTTTTTTAGTAGTAAGTTCAGGAATAGCTTTTAAAAGGGCTTTAGTATAAGGGTGTTTGGGAGATGAAAATATATCATCTGTAGCACCTTCCTCTACTATATTGGAAGCATAAATAATAGCGACCCTATCACAAATTTTATTTATAACACCAAGATTATGACTTATAAAAAGTATAGAAGTGCCCTCTTCTTTTATTTTTTTAAAAATATCAAGAATTTGAGCTTGTGTAGTTACATCAAGTGCGGTAGTGGGCTCGTCTGCAATAATCAATTTCGCTGATTGCATAATTGAGATAGCAATTATAATTCTCTGTTTTAAACCTCCTGAAAGCTCATAAGGGTATGAGTTTAATTTCTGTTTTGCATCTTTTATGTTGAGTTTTTCTAAAATTCTTATGCTCTCTTCTTCTATCTCTTTACTATCTTTTTTAGAGTGAAACAAAATAGCTTCTTTAATTTGTTTTCTGATTTTCAAAAGAGGAGATAAAGAGCTTGAAGGGTCTTGAAATATTATGCCTATCTCTTTACCTCGTATTTTTTGCATCTCTTTTTCATTAAGAGATAAGATATCCCTATTTTCAAAAAGAATAGAACCTTTATTTATAAAACTATGCTTTGGTAAAAGTTTTAGTGTACTTAAAGCAAGAACCGATTTACCTGACCCAGACTCTCCAGCTATTCCTAAAATTTCATTCTTTTTTATATCTAAGGAGATATCATTAAGTACATTAATAGTACTATTATCGCTTTTAAAGCCGACAGAAAGCTCTTTTATTTCAAGTAGATTTTTTTGCTTCATACGATTTTTATAATAAAAAAAGGATTTTTTATATATTCAAGATAAACATCAATATTGCATATTAAGAAAATACTTAATATGCAAAAATTAATTCCTTACTCAAATTCCTTAAAAAAAATTACTATCGATTTTATTGAAAAAGCTTTTCTTTTTTGTTTATAAATTTCTTATGTAAAGATTATATTATTAATAGAAGAGGTTATATGAAAGTTATGGAAAATTTAAAAGAGCAAATAGAAGAAAAACATATTCTTATAAATCGTATAAAAACAGAGGTGGGAAAAGTTTTAGTGGGACAAAGTAAACTTGTTGAAGGTTTGCTTATTGGTCTTTTTACAAAGGGTCACATATTGGTAGAAGGAGTCCCCGGGCTTGCTAAAACAAGTGCTATTAACGCTATCGCTAACACTTCAAATGTAAAATTTAAAAGGATACAATTTACTCCAGACCTTTTGCCTGCCGACTTAATAGGTACAGAAATATTTTTACCAGAAAAGTCTAAGTTCTCCATTAGAAAAGGTCCTATTTTTAATAATATAATTCTGGCAGACGAGATAAACAGAGCTCCTTCAAAAGTTCAGTCCGCTTTACTTGAAGCTATGCAAGAAAAACAAGTTACGATAGGAGATGAGACTTTTAAACTTGAAGAACCTTTTTTAGTTCTTGCTACACAAAATCCAATAGAACAAGAAGGCACTTATCCTCTTCCAGAAGCACAGGTAGATAGGTTTATGCTAAAAATTCTTATCGACTACCCGAGCAGAGAAGAAGAAAAAGAGATTATGAAAAAGATAGCTTTTGAAACTCCACAAAAAGTTGAGCAAATTATTACGCCCAAAGATTTTGATGAAATATTTTCAACTATCCAAAACATATATATAGATGAAAAACTTAAAGATTATATAATTAACATAATTTTTGCGACAAGAGAGCCTAAAAAGTTAAATCTCGATATCGCAAAATATATACAGTTTGGAGCATCTCCAAGAGCTACAATTTATTTAACTCTTGCATCAAGAGCATACGCTTTCCTTAAAGGTAGAACTTACGTCTCGCCACAAGATATAAAAAACATAGCCTTTTCTGTTTTAAGACACAGAATAATCCTAAGCTATGAAGCAGAAGCAGAAGATATTGTAAGTGACGATATAATAAAAAACATTTTTGATTCTATTGAAGTACCATAAAGATGATTTCGGATGAAATTTTAAAAAAGATAAAAAAAATTCACATAAAAAGCTTAAGGCTTGTAAATTCAGAAATGGCAGGACAATACAAGTCTGTTTTTAAAGGCAGTGGAATAGAGTTTGAAGAGTTTAGAGAGTATAGCTTTGGTGATGATGTAAAACATATAGATTGGAAAGTCTCTACAAGACTAAATAAGCCTTTTATTAAGCGTTATAAAGAAGAGAGAGAAAGTACAGTTATTCTTCTTATCGATATGAGTGCTTCATCTATTTTTGGCTCGTTAAATAAAAAAATAGAGACTGCCGCAGAAACCGCAAGTATTTTAAGCTTTAATGCTATTAAAAATAACGACAAAGTTGGTGCAATATTTTTTACAGATAGAGTAGAAAAATATATCGCACCTAAAAAAGGGTCGGCTCACATTTGGAAACTTATTAAAGAGATTTTCACATTTAAACCTTTAGGCAAAGGTACAGATATAGAAAATGCTGTAAAATATCTTAATAAGGTAATAAGAAAAAAAATGTTCGTTTTTATTATATCCGATTTTCTCGACAAAAAAAATTATCTACTGCCCCTTAAAATTACGAATAAAAAACACGAAGTGATAAACATAATTCTATCGGACAAAAACGACTTTAATCTTCCAAGTACTGGCATTTTTTTATTTTCCGATCTCGAAACAGGCAAAACAAAATATTTTGATGCGTCGAGTAAAAAAACGAAAAAAGAGTATGAAGCAAGAAAAAAAAAAGAGTATTTTAAAATTAAAGAAAGTTTTAAAAAAGCAAAGATAGATTATATTGAAATGAACACAGATGCTTCTATAGATACTACTTTAGTCAAATATTTTAGGCAAAGAGAGAGAAGAAAGAGTTAAAAAAACCTATCCAAACAAACTCCTACAAAAAGAATAACCGAAATAACACTATTTATATGAAAAAAGGCGATATTTATATTTTTAAAGTTTTCAGGTGTTACGATTAAATGTTCTATTATAAAGAGTATACCAATTATAATTATAGTTATTATATATATAACGCCCATATCAAAAAAACAGATTAAGCTTAAAAATGCTGTAAAAGAGATAATATGTAAAAACATAGCTATCTGCATAGATTTTTTTATACCGAACTTAACAGGAATGGAAAAAAGTCCCTCGTTTTTATCGAACTCAAAATCTTGACAAGAGTATAAAATATCAAACCCTGCAATATACATCATAAGAGAAAGACTCAAAAGCGATATTCCAAGAGAGATACAACCTGTAATTACAAACCATACACATATTGGTGCAAGTGATATTACAAAACCTAAATAGAGATGAGAAAAGTATGTAAATCTTTTTGTATAGGAATAAAAACAAAGCAAAAATAGTACAACAAAAGAGAGAAGAAGCGAAAGCGTACCAAAAAGCATATAAGCTGATAAAAAGAAAATAAGCGAAGAGATAAAAATAAAAGCTTTAGCAGATTTTAAATCTATTTTTCCATCTGGTATCTCTCTTGTTGAGGTCCTTGGGTTTCCACTGTCCTGATTCCTGTCAACAAGTCTGTTAAAACCCATAGCCGCCGATCTGGCAGATACCATCGCAACAACAATCCATAATATTTTTGTTAAGCTTACAGGATAGTTATAGCTCGCAAGAACAATTGCCGAAAGAGCAAAAGGCAAAGCAAAAATAGAATGGGAAAATTTAATCATTTTGCCATATGTCTCTATTTTATTATATAAAGTTTTTGATTCCATATTTTTAAAATAGTTGTACTCTCAAAACCCAAATATTATTGAAAATTTTTTACTATCATTAAGACACAATTAAAAATGGTTCAATCTTTTGTTTATTATATTTGAGTAACTCAATTATTTTCGCGAATTTTTTTAATTTTTATCACACAATCATAACCGTAGGGGCGGGGTCACCCCGCCCGACACAAAACAAAATTATATTAAAACAGTAAAAAAATTATATTGAAATGGTGAACAAGGTAGGGGCGTATAGCCATACGCCCAATGGGAAAATAATTTCATTTCGTTTTTTGATTTTGAAATTTTTGAGTTTTTTTCGTACTTGTTTTTTATGATGTAGTAGTATTTTTATACGTCAAACCCAAAAAATAGACAAAAGAGAGACCTTTGCACATAATGTTTTTTATGAAAAAAATAGTGGTTTTTAGTAAAACATTAACTTTTGGTGGTTTTTACAAAAAACCTCTAAAACCCTTATAAAGACTTACGCTCTCTTTCACTTTTGTTTTGGGTTCGACGTATAAAAATACTACTTCACCACAAAACAAAAGCAAAATAGAGCTATGTGCAAAGGTCTCAAAAGAGGACATCTCTTTTGGTGTTTGTTTAAAAAATTTTTAAATAAAAAAAATATTTATAGCTAATATGCAAAAAAAATATTCAAAGCTCCTACCATTAGATAAGATTGTGATAGCAGTATCAATACTCTTTTCTCTTCCACCTCTTCTTTGCGGTTTCTTTGAAAAAGAGTACTACTTAGAGCGTGGCGTTAAAATTCTTGTTTATCTCCCCGATTTTTATATGAAATATTTGCTATTGCTTGCTGTATCCTCGTCTTTATTCTTATTTTTCATATTTAAAGAAGATAAACAGTTTTTTTTTTCAAGAGTCTTTATAGGTAAAGCACTTATTGTTTTTGCAGTTTGGGCTCTTACTTCTTTTCTTTGGGCACACAATATATACGAAAGCAGTGCACTGTTTTCTACTTGGGCAATCGCTTTTTTAGCTTACTTTATAGTTTTAAATTTTTTCAGAAGTGACGATTATGTAAAGATTCTACTTTTTACTATTTTTATAAGCGGATTTTTGATTTCTATTTTTGGAATTTTGCAAAACGTTTCAGAAAGTTTTAATAATATTTTAGTTCAAGCTATATCTCCAGCCTCAACATTTTCTAACAAAAACCTATCAGCCCACTATATATTACTTACTTTCCCTCTTGGAATAGGTTTTTTTCTAAAAAGTAAAAATAAAAACTCAATTCTGTTTTTTGCAATAGCAACTTCTCTTATGGTTGCTTATCTAATTTATACTATTTCAAAAGCTGCATATCTTTCACTTTTTGTTCAAATCGTTTTCATAATTTTTTTTATATTAAAAAAGAAAATCTCTCTATTTAAAGAAAAAAAGAGTGTCTTGCTTTTTGCTATTGCACTATTTTTAGTGTTTGCTTTTTCAGCAGGAAAATCTGGTAATACAATCTTATCTTTTCCAAAAAAAAGAATTGTATCTCTCTTTGAAAAAGCAGAAGAAAAAAAAGGTTTTTGGGAAAAAGCAAAGTATGTAGTTTATAATAGACCCAGAACAAAAGCATTTATTGCAACTTCGTATATGATAAAAGACAACTTTGTAAAAGGCGTGGGGATAGGCAATTGGTATATTCATTACCCTCTTTATGCTAACTATTTTAAAAAAGCTACAGTCCCTTTTTATGGAGAACATAAAAGGTGTCATAACGAATATTTAGAAATTTTTGCAGATCTTGGAATTATAGGATTTATTGTTTTTATTTGGATTGGTTTTTCCATTTTTATTGTAGGTAAAAAACTTTTATCGAATAAAACTTTAGATAATTTTTTTCTGTTTTTTGCAATTATAACAGCTCTAATCGGTATCTCTATAGATGCGCTTTTTAGTTTTCCATTTAGACAACCTATGCCTATCTTCATTATACTTATATATTTAGCAATCTTAGACCTTTCATACCTTAAAGAGAGTTCACCTGCTTTTAAAATAGATATACGTAGAGCTTACTATATTATAGGTTCTTTAGCTTTTTTAATAATATCTATTTTTACTTTTAATCGTCTTGAAAAAGCGGAATTATCTACTTCAAGAGCAAGAGGCGGATGGTATAATAATTTGCCAGAAGTTATGCTAAAAGAAGGGAATATAGCCTATAAATTAAGCCCTTTTATTAAAGAAAATATTTTTTTTATTGGTAGTAGTTACTTAAAAAGAGGAGAGTATGAAAAAGCTAAACACTATTTTAAAAAGAGCTTTGAGCTTTATCCTAACAGACAACTTGTTGTTCGTGGACTAAGCTTTTCATACTTTTTTACAAAAGAGTATCAAAAAGCAGAAAAGCTTTTTACTCATTTTCTCTACTTAAGCCCTAAAGATGACTTTGTCCGTAGTTATCTTGCCGAAACTTATTTGATTAATAAAAAGTACAATAAAGCTTTAAAAGAGTTTCAATTTTTGGCAAAAAACCATCCTGAAGAACTCTTATATCAAAAAAAACTTGGTCTACTTTTTTATAAATATTTTAATGATAAAGAACAAGGAATGTACTATTTTAAAAGAGCTCTTAACCTCACAAAAAACGTAGAAGAGAGAAGAGAAATAAAAACATTAATTAGGAACTTTGCACATAATCATTTATTATAAATGAATTTATTTTTATACTCTAAAATAGTAATGAGACCTTTGCACATAATGTTTTTTATGAAAAAAATAGTGGTTTTTAGTAAAACATTAACTTTTGGTAGTTTTTACAAAAACCTCTAAAATCCTTATAAAGACTTACGCTCTCTTTCACTTTTGTTTTGGGTTCGACGTATAAAAATACTACTTCACCACAAAACAAAAGCAAAATTTAAGCTATGTACAAAGGTCTCAGTAATATGTTTATCTAACTTAAATAAATATTAACGCTCTCTTTTACTTTGGTTTTGGGTTTGACGTAAGCAAAATAAAGCTATGTGCAAAGTCATAGAGTCCTCAAAATATATCAGTGGAAAAATTAACAAATATGTCAGCAGAAAAAAACAGTTTACCATCTTTTTATATATATTTTATCATCTTTGCTATCACTTTAACGCCTTTAGTGTGTGGTTTTATTAACTTTCAAAATGTAATAGGAAACTATCTTTTTAATTTTTTTACCCCAAATTTATACCACTCTTCTTTTTTACAAATAATTGCTTATTTTTGCTTATTTCTCTTTTTTTTACTTCTCTTTTTAAAAAGAATTTTCATTTTAAAGAGCACACTTTTTTTATACTGTTTTTTGTTTTTTTTGTGGAGTTTTTTATCTGTCAGCTGGGCACACAATAAGTTTGAAGGTGTAGTTTTATTACCCTTCTTTGTTGCCTCTCTCGCTATTTTTTTTATTATTCAAAATAGTTTCAATAAAAAGAGTATCGTATCTTTCTTATTAGCGTTTTTTATAAGTGGTTTTTTGGTATCTTTAATAGGAATTTGTCAGCATCTTTTTGGTGTCGATTGGATATTTCAAACGCTACCGCCTGCTTCAACTTTTGCAAATAAAAATATGGCGGCTCAATATATTGTACTTACTATACCGCTTGGTTTTTTATTTTATATCAAAAATGCTAAAAAAAAATCGGCTTACTTTTATATAATAGCCTCTTTTCTTATGGCTATTTATATTTTTTATACAGGTTCAAAAGCGGCTTTAATCTCTTTGTTTTTCGAAATAATTTTTATAACTGTAATGCTTTTTGTCGATAAAAAAACAAACAAAGAAAGTAGCTTTGAGTTAAAAAACAAAAAAATAGTAACTGCTTCAGCTATCTTGATTGTTTTTATAATGATTAATTTCTCGCCCAAAGGGTTTCATTTAAAACCTCCTATTAACACTTTACAGCAAAAACAAACTACAAGCAGTTTCGACAAAATAGAAAACAGTACACTTCAAAGAAAAGCTTTATGGATTAATACTCTTTACTTAATAAAAGATAATTTTTTTTGGTTTGGGACAGGGTTTGGTAATTGGAGTATTTATTATCCTCTTTATCAAAATGTTGTTCCTTTAAACAATTCTCTTTTACATAAAGTTAGATATAATCATACTCATAACGATTATATAGAATTTTTTGCGGAACTTGGTGTTTTTGGTTTCTCCCTTTTTATGCTTATCCTCTACTACATTTTTCATATTAATAAAAAAATGTTTAGGCTAAAAGGAGACAATAAATATTTAATACTCTTTATAAGTGCCTCACTCTTAGGGATATTGGCAGATGCTTTGTTTAGTTTCCCTCTGCATCAAAATATGATTATTTTTACCGTTTTTTGCTATCTTGCTGTAATGGATAAGATCTATTTAATAGAAACAGGAAAGTTAAGTTTTTATAGGTTAGAAAAAAAAAGTATTAAACTCATATTTATTTTTATTACTTTTTTCATTTTCGTTTTATCACTTTTTTTAAACTTAAAATATATAAACTATTCAAAATGTATGACTACTGCGAATAAAGCATGGAATCTTGGGCAACATAAATCTATGCTAAAGTATTCTACAAAAGCTTTTGAGATTAACCCATATTCTAAAAAAAGCCTTAATATTATAGGCTCGGGTTATGTAGGTATAGGAGAGTATTATAAAGCTATCTATTTTTTAGAAAGTGCTTTGAAATTTTATCCTAATAACAATTCAATTATGAAAGATCTTGCTATTTCTTATGCTATGACAAGAAATTTTGATAAAGCTCTTTTAAATATGCATAAAGCATTAACTATAGAGCCAGAATCGGCTTTTTTATATAATAACTTTGCTAAAATAAATGTAATGATAGGAAACAACGACAAAGCCTTAAAACTTTTTAAATTAGCAACTAAGTATAGTCCTACAAATAGCTCTTACTATAGAGACTTAGGGGTTTTCTTATATAGCTATTTAAAAAGAAAAGAAGAAGGAAAGTTTTATATAAAAGAAGCTATAAAACTAAACCCAGCACTTTTAAAAGATAAAATGGTAAAGGATATCAATGACTCTTTTTAACTATTTTAAAACAAACACAAAACTCATTTTTCATCTTCTGTTTTGCACATACCATTTTGGAGTAAATAATAAATTTTATTCACGCAACAGGTCAATCTTTGGAAAAAACTTTTTTTACACTCTTTTAAATTTTAAAACTCATTACAAAATGATGAAGCTTAGGTCTCTAATCGGCTTTATCCCTCTTGACACCACAAAAAAGCTTTTCCCTACTTATACAAAAAAGTATAAATACTAACTTTTGATAAATTTAGGACAAAGGTTTCAAAAAATTGAGAGCTTTGCACATAGCTCTATTTTGTAATATTTTTGTGGTGAAGTAGTATATTAATACGTCGAACCCAAAAATATTACAAAAGAGAGCGTCAGTCTTTATAGGGTTTTTAGGAGCTTTTGTGAAATTATCAAAAGTTGATATTTTATTAAAAACTACTATTTTTTCATAAAAAAACATTATGTGCAAAGCTCTCAAAATTATATAAACAGGGGCTTTTACAATGAACGACTTAGTTTTGAAAAATCAAGATATTAAGAATAAAATTTTTAACATCCGTGGCGTTCAAGTTATGCTTGATAGAGACTTAGCAGAGCTTTATGGAGTTGAAACAAAAAGATTAAATGAACAAGTTAAAAGAAATAAAGAGAGATTCCCTGAAAGATATATGTTTCAATTAGATAATTTTGAAAAAAATGAACTGGTCGCAAATTGCGACCGGTTCAAAACTCTAAAACATTCATCGGTTAATCCTTATGTTTTTACCGAACAAGGCGTTTCAATGTTATCAGCAGTATTAAAAAGTAAAACTGCTGTAGCAGTTAGTATAAAAATTATTGATACTTTCATATCTATGAAAAAATTCATTTCGCAAAATGCAGGTATTTTTCAAAGATTAGATAATATTGAAAAAAAACAACTGCAATATCAACTTCAAACAGACAAAAATTTTGATAAAATATTTAGAGCATTAGAAGACAAATCTATAAAACCAAAACAAGGAATTTTTTACAATGGGCAGATATTTGATGCATATAAATTTGCTAACGATTTAATCAAGACAGCTAAAAAACAAATTGTTCTGATAGATAACTATATTGACGAAAACACCCTTTTGCTTTTTTCTAAAACTAAAAAAATTAAAGTTACAATTTTTACAAAAGAAATTTCTGAGAAACTCAAACTTGATTTAGAAAAATATAACTCTCAATACACACCAATCGAGATTAAAACATTCAAAAAATCTCACGATAGGTTTTTGATTATTGATAAAAAAGAAGTTTTTCACTTTGGAGCAAGTCTAAAAGATCTCGGTAAAAAATGGTTTGGTTTTAATAAGTTTAATATTGATGTTATGGATATGTTTAAGAAATTAGATTTGAAATGATTTAAATTTTAGATTCAAGACAAATTGAGAGGATTTTTTCTGAAAATTTTCAATAAAATTTTGTATAATTTTTTTCAGAAATAATCCTCTCAAGTTATTTTAAACCATATTTATAAATAAGGATTTTTGATATAACCTATTAATTGGTTTGAATCATCAAAAAATTTAATTTCAGTAATCTTAAACAGTAATATTTTATATGAAGATCTTCCAAACTTTTTATTAGTTAAAGAATATATTTCTTCTTCAAAAGGTATCATTTTCATATTGATTTTGACTGTAATATAACGCTTAATTTCCCCATCTTTATCCTTCTTATCTATAATTAACTGCCGTGCGATATTTTTATCAATTGGGAGAAAATTAAAATCTGTGATATTTGAGAAAAACACACGGAAAGATTTGCTTTTGTGAATAAATCTATCTGGACTAAATTCATAAGAATATCCTTCTGCTACTTCTAATGGAAAACCAAGATGCTCAAAATCATATTCATTAAACTTGAAGCTAGAAAAAATTGAAAAATCATCAGTAATTGAAATATTAGCAATATCTTTTATAAAATCCTTTTTTATTATAGAGAGTTTATCCATCCATTCAAATTCATCGTTCCTATATTTTTCAAATGTTTCATAATGATAGTCATGGGCATAGTTATTCCATTCCTTAAGCGTGATTTTCTCGTTAGAAGCTTTAAAATTCAGAACAAAACATTTGTAATGATCTAAATTGTTAGTAGTTTGAGACCAAATAGTAGTTGACAAAAATACGCTGAAAATGATTGCTACAATCTTTCTTTTCATTGTAATTCCTCTTGTAGATTTTAGTCTCGTTCTCAAGCTCATGGGAACGAAATAGTTTCACATAAAAATATTATCTGCAAAAAAACTCTTATTTATAAATAAGGATTTTTGATATAGCCTATTAATCCTTTTGAAGGGCATTTTTCTACTGCTTCGGCGAAAGCTTCAGGGTTTTCCATAGCATCAAATTTGTCGTAATTAATTCTTGATAGATTGCCGTCCATCTCAAAAATATCCGATTTTTTGCTACATATAGCACAACCTATACAACCAACATCGCATACGTTTTTAACAGCTTTGGCTTTCTCTTTGTTGGAGCAAAAAACAGCATAGATTTTTTCACCTTTGAATGGCACCATTGAAATGACAGAACGAGGGCAAGCACGTGAACATGCACCGCAACCAATACAAGCAGAATAATCTATAGTTACAGAACCATCTTTAATTGAAATAGCATCATAATCACAAGCAGCAACGCAATCTCCAAGTCCAAGACATCCATACACGCAATCTTGAATACCTGAAACGAATGTAGCAGCAAGGCAACTCGTCTCACCTTTATATTCATTCATACCTTTTTTTTCATCATTTTTTGCAAGGCATAAAACAACAGGTCTTAGTGGTGCAGATTCAACAGCTTCAACTCCCATAATTTCAGCTATTGCATTGGCACAACCACTTCCACCTACTGTACATTTGTTTACATCTTCACCTTTTAAAACGATGGCTTCAGCGTAATCGTTACATCCTACATAAGAGCAACCACCACAATTTGCACCCGGCAACACATTATTAATAGCTTCTACTTTTTCGTTAACTTCAACTGCAAAAGTTTTGTTTGCCCAGCCTAAAATATATGAAAAAATAACTGCCATAATTAGCATAGTGCCGGAGGCAAGAGAAATAGTTATTGGTTCCATTTTTTTTAATTATCCTTTGTTTTGTTCAACAATAGAAGATTTTGTTAAAGCTTTTTTTAATCCAGAATCTACACCTGTAAACCCCATAAAACCCATTGCCATTATTCCTGCTACAATAAGTGTTATAGCAACGCCCTGTAACGACTTTGGAATATCACAGGTATCTAATTCTTCGCGTATCCCTGCCATAATTGTTATTGCAATTGTAAAACCTATACCACCAAAAAAAGCGAGTGAAAGGGCTCTTCCTAAATCCCAAACATCTTCAGGATTATCTACACCAACAATGTGGCTCATAATAGTAAGACAGGCAAAAAGTATAGCACAATTGGTTGTGATTAATGGCAGAAAAACACCAAAAGATTTATATAGGTCAGGGAAAAATTTCCTTACATACATTTCTACAAATTGTACAGAAGATGCTATTGCAAAAATATAAACGATATAACTCAAAATTGTTAAATCAATTTGTGATGCCATCTCTTTTGATACAAAGAAAGATGCAATAAAACTTGATAAAGGAGCTCCCGGCATTAAAACAAAAGTTGTAATTGCCCAACTTAGAAAAGCCGCTATAGTTATAACAAAAGTAACGGCAAAGCCCATTCCAATTGCCATATCAACTTTTCTTGAAACACCTATGAAAGGACAAATACCAACAAAATAGTATAAAACGAAATTATTGATTAACGCAGCACTTACTGCAATTAAAACTATATCAATTATGTAGTTCATAAATTACCTCTTAATTTTTATTTCTTTTTTGCAGAAAACCAATTTGTTGCACCAAGAAGAAGCCCAAAAGTTAAAAAAGCTCCTGGAGGAAGAACCATAATTACCCAATCTTGCCAAACTGAAGCTGGAAGAACTCTGAACCCAAAAAACATTCCTGTACCTAAAATTTCACGTACTGTTGCAATTGAAGCAAGAGATATAGCATAACCTATCGAAATTCCTATAGCATCTGCTGCAGCAACAAAAACATTTTGTTTTGAAGCACATATCTCACAACGGGATATAATTATACAGTTTACTATAATAAGAGGGATATATGGACCTAATGCTTTACTCATATTGTACATATATGCTGCTAAGAACTTATCTACAATTGTAACAAAAGTTGCTATAACTAGAGTAAAAACAACAATTCTTAAATGGGGTTTAAGCAATCCTCTTATTAAACTTACAAGGACATTTGCACATAAAAGAACAAAAAGAACTGCCCCTGCCATTGTCATTGCCGCTTTCATATTATTAGTAACGGCGAGAACAGGACATAGTCCCAAAAGTTGTCTATAAACAGGATTTTCTGGAATTATTCCCTGTAAAAATCTCTCTTGTGCTGTTGGTTGTGTTGTCATTATCTTTTAACCTTATCTATTTTTTAATGGTTCTTTTAAATCTTTAATTGCACTGTTTATTATATTACAGACGCTTCTTGAAGATATTGTAGCACCTGTTATTGCATCTATTTCATTTGTGTTTTTAGCACCCGTTTTAACTACTTCAAGAGCCTCAGTAGGTTTGTTTTTAAACTGGTTTTGCCATTTATCTGTAACTATTTTATTTCCTAAACCAGGAGTCTCTTTTTGGTCTAAAATATAGATAGCGTTGATTTTTTCTGCATTTTTATCAAGTCCAAAAAGCAACTCTATTTTATCAGCATAGCCCTGCCCTCCTGCTTTTACAACGTAACCTATAGTCGAGCCATCTGCATTTTTTGCTTTATATGTATTATAAGATTTCGCTTTGTTGTTTTTTTTCACAGTAATAGTTGTAAATTCTACATCAAGACTTGCACCTTGTGCGTTTAATTTTTCAAGTTCAGTTGTAGAAAGAACAAGTTCAGGAACTCTTTGTTTTATTTCGTTTACTTTATTTTGTTCTATTTTTTGCCCTAAAACAATTTGAATACTAGCAAGTGCTGCCCCAAAAAAAATAGCTACTATCAAAATAAGCCAGGCTTGAACTAAATAAAAATCTTTTATTTTTTTCATTTATTTTTCTCCAAAAGCTTTTGGGATTGTCCAATTATTTATTAGCGGAGTTATCGCATTCATTAAAAGAACTGCAAACATAACACCTTCTGGGTAACCGCTAAAAAGACGAAGAAGCATTATTATTGAGCCTACACCGACACCGAAGATAAGTTTACCTTTTTTGGTGATAGGGCTTGTTACAGGGTCGGTAGCAATAAAAAAAGCTCCAAAAAGAAGTGCACCACCAAATAGATGCCCCATAACAGTTAAGTTTTCAGCAGGGTTAACTAAATATGCAATAGCACTCCAAACTATTGTGGTGATAATAATACTTAATGGAATTTCCCAAGAAGCAACTCTTTTTATACAAAGATATATTCCACCAATTAAACAGGCAAGTGCTGATGTCTCACCAATAGAACCATTTGTATTACCAAAAAACAGTGCAAACATAGAAGGTTCAATCCCTGCTTGTTTGAATGCATCCATTGGAGTAGCTCTACTAATGATGTCAATACAGGCACCCATATCTTTATATCCACCTGCTCCAAGTAAGCTTGCAAAAGAGATCATAACAAAAGCTCTACCTACCATAGCAGGATTAAAAATATTCATTCCAAGCCCGCCAAAAACTATCTTGCCAATTCCTATTGCAACAAATGAAGCTATTACAGAAACGAAAATAGGAGCTGTTGCAGGAAGTGAAAGACCGAGTATTACACCTGTTATAGCTGCAGAACAATCACTTAAGCTTGCTTTTCTGCCTCTCATTTTTGTAAATAACCATTCAGCAAAAAGTGCAGAGACCAAACAAACTGCTACCTGTTTTAAAGCATAAAATCTAAAAAAATAGAGTGCCGCCAAAAGTACAGGTATAAGAGAGATTAAAACATCTATCATTACCTTTTTTGTTGTAACATTATTACTTAAGTGCGGCGAAGATGAAACTTGTATTACATTGTCAGACATTATTTTTTATACCTTATTAATATAATTTATTTTTAAACTTATTTTTTTTTACTTGCCATAACAAGAGATTTACCAGCTCTTATGAGTTGTACTATTGGTAAATTAGCAGGACATTCAAAAGCACAAGAACCGCATTCAAAACACGACATTATTTTATACTTTTCTGCTAATTTTAAATCTTTTTTTCTTGAAGCAAGAGCCAATTTTGTTGGCACAAGAAACATAGGACAAGCATCAACACATCTGCCGCAACGTATACAGTTTGTCTCTGTCTCTTTTTGTGCATCTCTTGTATTTAAAACTGTTATACCACTTACTCCTTTAATTACAGGCGTATCAGGATTCCCAAAAGCAAATCCCATCATAGGACCTCCCGATATAAGTTTTTTTGCATCTTTTTTTAAACCACCACAAAATTCGATAAGTTCTCTAAAAGTTATACCTATTGGTGCAAAAATATTTTTAGGTTTTTCAATACCGCTTCCTGTAACACATATTACCCTATGAGTAAGAGGTTTTTTTCTGATTACTGCTGCTGCCACTGCTGCAATAGTTCCAACATTACTTACAGCTGCACCTACACTTGAAGGAAGAGCTCCAGGCTCTACCTCTCTATTTATAGTCGCTTTTATAAGTTGTTTTTCACTTCCTTGTGGATATTTTGTTTTTAAAACAGCAATTTGAATATTTGTACCTTTCGCTTTTTCACTTACTATTTTAATAGCTTCTGGTTTATTATCTTCGATACCAATTATAATGTTTTTAGCGTTTACAGCTTTTGAGCCAAGCAAAGTACCAGCAATTATAGCATCAGTTGCTTCAAGCATCATACGATAATCTGTTGTAAGAAAAGGCTCGCATTCACAAGCATTTACTATAAAACTATCAATAGGTGTTTTGGGATTTGCCATAAGCTTTACGTGAGTTGGAAAAGTCGCACCACCAAGCCCTACAATCCCTGCTTCATTGATAAGCTTACTTATTTCTTCAGATGAGTATTTTTCTACTTCTTTAAAATCCCACTCTCCTCCGAACATTTCATTCCAAATCTCTTTTGTATCTTTTTGTACATCATCTTTTCCCCCTTCAACAGGAACAACATCAACTCTTCTACCATTTGGCATAGTAAATTTTTCTTGCTTTTTAATCTCTCCTTTTATTGGTGAATGAAGAGGAACCGAAACAAAACCACCACTATCTGCAACTTTATCTCCAAAATTTACTTTATCTTTAGCCTTTACAGAAAGAACGCTGGGAGCACCGATATTTTGAGAGAGAGCAAGAAAAACTTTTGACGGGGAATTGATAAATTCAATTGGTGCATTTTCAGAATATTCTTTAAATTCTTTTGGATGTGCACCGTGTGAGAAAGTGCCTTTTTTTGTAATAGTCATTTTACCACCGATTATAATTAACGAAAATGTGTGAATTTATAAATTAGAAACACACTTACAATTTGTTATAAAATAAGAAAAATTTTGAATTTTATATATCGCAAATAAAAAATCAATAACTATTTAGACCTTTGAACATAATGTTTTTTATGAAAAAATAGCAGTTTTTTTGTAAAATATTAACTTTTGGTAATTTTATAAAAACCTCTAAAACCCTCATAAAAACTAATGCTTTTCTTTACTTTTGTTTTGGGCTTGACGTATAAAAATACTACTTCACCCTAAAATAATATTTAATCTTTACAGCTTAAATATTATTTTTAAATTTTTTAAATTCAAAAATATTTCACAGGATGAGCTACAAAATAAAGCTATATACAAAGGTCTCAACTATGAGACCTTTGCACATAATGTTTTTTATGAAAAAAATAGTGGTTTTTTGTAAATTATCAACTTTTGGCAATTTTACAAAAACAGCTAAAACCCTTATGAAGACTTACGCTCTCTTTTGCTTTTATTTTGGGTTCGACGTATAAAAATACTACTTCACCACAAAATAAAAACAAAATAGAGCTATGTGCAAAGGTCTCAACTATATATATATTAATAAAAATTAAATGATTATTATTTTTATTGTTGCAATTTTATAATCAAAGTTATGTAATCGTCCGTTTATAAATGATGGACTTAATGTTCCCAACACAGAAACTGTAATGCTAACCCGTTTAATTCTTATTTTAAAAAAACTATTTTTTTTAAGCTTCCTGTCTCACATAAAAAAACAGTTATGTGGCAAACAAACTCTATAAATTACAAGGAATATATAAAGGCTATGTGTAGATTATTTGCAGCAACAAGCAATAAAGTTTTCAGTCCTATGAAAGTATTAGAAGCCCTTGATGTTATGAAAGAAGGGCACGATGGTTCTGGTATGGGGCTTGTTTTACGCGATTTAGGCGGACAGTTTGAAGACCTTAAAGATTTTCCAATTTTATCTGGAATTTTTACAAAACAGGGTCTTTTAGACGTAGACGACATTATGAGAAAAGAAGGTTTTTTTACGAGATCTAAAATGATAGTAGAACCTGATATTAAAAAAAAACCTACCGAAACCCCTTTAAGGCATAAGTATATTATTAGAGCTTATGAATATCCAAAAGAGTGGGAGGAGTTTTCACAAGAAGAAAGAGAAAGACGTTATACTAAATTAAGAATAGAGATTAGAAACTATAAACAAACTGAAGATATGATTGTTTTTTCTTTTTGGCCAGATCTTATAACAATAAAAGAAACAGGAGATCCTCTGCAAGTTGGTGAATATCTTAAGCTTGATAAAATGACGAACCTCTCTGCAAGAACTATAATGGCACAAGGAAGACAAAACACAAATTATGCTATCAATCTATACGCTTGTCATCCGTTTTTTTTAAACGGTTTTTCGACAATGACAAATGGTGAGAATACAGCTTTCATTCCTATTAAAGAGTATCTTTTATCAAGAAATATAATTGGTTATGAAGGCTACGCATCAGATTCTGAAGTGTTTACACATATTCTGCACTATACAATAAAAGAGCTTGGACTCGATCTTGATAGTTATAAACATATAATAACACCTCTTGATAAAGACGAGATAGAAAAACATCCAAATTATCTATTTTTAGAAAATTTAAAAAGAAGTTGTAGAAAAATGATAATTGATGGTCCAAATTGTGTTATAGGAACTCTTCCTGACAATACAATGTTTATGGTACAAGATAAGAAAAAGTTAAGACCCGGTATTGTCGGTGGGAAAAAAGGCACCTTTGCTTTCTCTTCTGAAACTTGCGGACTTGATATGTTTATTCCCGATAGAAACAAGAAAAAAGATATTCAACCTATGCATCTTGATACTGTCTATGTATCACCAGACAGAAAAAAACTTAATATTATGAAACAAACAGATGCGATTAAAAATTTAAGCTTTAACCTCAAACAATAGGAAACGACACATTTTATGTTATCACAACAAACACTAAAACCTTCTTCTTTAAACTTAAAAGATTTTGATTGGTTTATAAAATGGGACAAAGAAAAATGTAGTCTTTGTGGCAGATGTACTTCTGTATGCCCAGTAAATGCACTTGAGATGACACCTTTTAAAAAAAGAGAAATTAAAGTCTCTATTAATGATAAAAAAGAACAAAAGAGTGAGTACTCTTTTTTTTATGGTATTAAACAAAAGGAAGATATTAACGCTACTTGTACAGGATGCGGAATGTGCACTTTAGTTTGTCCTAATAATGCTATTACATCATTTAGAAACGATACAGAATCGAAACAGATTTTTCATAAAAATCAAGGAGGAGTACCAAGAAGCAGAGGCGGGAGAAGAAACTCAAAAGATAGCATATTAGATCAAATAAAATTTATAAGAATTTCTATGCTTACAGACCCAGCTCTTGATGCTGGTAGGCACGAATTTGAAATCAGAACCCTTTTAGGAAGAGTTTTATCACCTAAGGAAAACTTAAAACAGTTAAAAGAGAATGGATGGATACCTCCTGTTCGAGAAATATACCCTTTAATAATCGGCGGTATGTCATTTGGTGCACTCTCCCCTAATATGTGGGAAGGTTTACAAATCGGTGTAGCTTATCTTAATGAAAAACTTAATATGCCTGTAAGAATTTGTACAGGTGAAGGGGGTTGTCCTCCAAGACTTTTAAGAAGTAGATTTCTTCAATATGTTATTTTGCAAATAGCAAGTGGCTACTTTGGATGGGATGAAATTATTCATGCAATACCAGAAATGAAAGTAGACCCTTGTGCTATTGAAATTAAATATGGACAAGGTGCAAAACCCGGTGATGGCGGACTCTTGATGTGGTATAAAGTAAATAAATTAATTGCAGCAATAAGAGGAGTACCTACTGGGGTGTCTCTTCCTAGTCCACCTACACACCAAACAAAATATTCAATAGAAGAAGCTGTTGCAAAAATGATACAATCTATGTCAATGGGTTGGGGTTTTAGAGTCCCTGTATATCCTAAAATTTCGGCATCTTCCACTTCTCTTGCAGTTTTAAATAACCTTGCAAGAAATCAATATGCAGGAGGACTTGCAATTGATGGAGAAGATGGTGGAACAGGAGCTGCTTACAATGTTTCAATGAATCATATGGGGCATCCTATTGCAAGCAACATTAGAGATTGTTATTTGGACCTCCTAACTGTTGGAAAACAAAATGAGATACCACTTTTTGCAGGAGGCGGTGTCGGAAAAAATGGTAACCTTGCAGCAAATGCCGCTGCGTTAATTATGTTAGGTGCAAGTGGCGTTCAAACAGGTAAATATATTATGCAGGCAGCAGCAGGGTGCCTTGGTTCAGAAAAAGATAGATGTAATGTTTGTAATCTTGGTGTTTGCCCTAAAGGTATAACATCACAAGACCCAAGACTTTATAGAAGACTTGATCCAGAACTTGTAGCAGAGAGAGTAGTAGACGTTTTCTTAAATTTTGATCAAGAAATGAAAAAAATATTGGCTCCTTTAGGACGTTCTACAACTTTGCCAATAGGTATGTCAGATGCGCTTGGAATAAGCGATTATAATGCAGCCGAAAGATTAAAAATTAAGTATGTAGTTTAAGAAAAGAGATAATATAATTATGAAAAAAAAAATTGTAATAGAAGGCGTAGAAAACGGACGCAGAGTTGAGTCCAGAGTTTTAGAAGAAAAAATTCAAAAGGCAGTCAATGAAGGATTTAGACAAATAGAGGTACAAGCTTTTGGTCAGCATGGTATTGGTGGAAGATTGTGGAAAGCAGGCGATGAAAAAATATCTTTAAAAATAACAGGCCAATCGGGACAAAGAGTTGGCTCTTTTGGGTTCCCAAATACTGAAATAGAAGTTTTAGGACCTGCTTCAGATGATGTGGGCTGGCTTAATGCAGGAGCTACAATTATTGTCTATGGCAATGCTACAAATGGCGTATGTAATGCTATGGCTCAAGGGAAAGTTTATATAGATGGAAGCATTGGCTCTCGTGCTATGACAATGACAAAAAACAATCCTCGTTTTAATCCTCCAGAACTTTGGGTGTTAGGCTCAGTTGGTGATTATTTTGGAGAATTTATGGCAGGAGGAATTGCTGTCGTTTGCGGTATAGATGCCCAAAATTCTGATAATATTTTAGGTTATAGACCTCTTGTTGGAATGGTAGGAGGAAAAGTTTTTTTTAGAGGAAAAACTAAAGAATTTAGTAAAGCTGATGCAAAAATAACTGAAATAGATGAAAACGATTGGAAATGGCTTAAATCTGGGATTAAAGAGTATTTAAAAAAAATAAAAAAAGAGTCTTTATCAGAAAGACTGCTACGAAGAGAAAAATGGAAACTTATTACTGCAAAAACTCCAAAAGAGAAACAATCTAAAAGTTTAGAAAGCTTATCTCTATATAGAAAAGAAGTTTGGGATAAAGAACTTGGAAGAGGAGGACTTGTAGGAGACCTTAATAATATTGATACAAGCCTTATCCCTGTTATTGCGACTGGCAATTTAAGAAGAAATATTCCTGTCTGGGAAAATGAAAAATATAAAGCACCTTGCGAGGCAAGTTGTCCAACTGGTATCCCTGTACAAAAAAGATGGGCTCTCATACGAGAAGGATTAATTGACGACGCTATCAATTTAGCTCTTTGTCATACTCCTTTTCCTGCAACTATTTGTGGCTATCTTTGTCCAAACCTTTGTATGCAAGGATGTACTAAAACAGCAGGTCCCTTGAATGTACCTAAAAATCCAGTAGATATATCCATATTAGGCAAAGCAAGCGAAAATGCCGATCTACCACATTTTGAAAAGCCACGAAAAGAAAAAGTTGCAATAATTGGTGGGGGTGTGGCTGGAATTTCAGCAGCATGGCAACTTGTTCAAAAAGGTTTTAATGTAACAATATTTGATAAAGAAAAAGAGCTCGGTGGGAAATTGGTACGCAATATCCCATCTTCAAGAATACCAGAAACGGTTTTAAAAAAAGAGCTTAAAAGAGTTTCGGAAATTATCTCTTATCAGCAAAAAGAGTTTGATAAAGAGAGTTTTGAAGAGCTTAAAAACGATTCTGACTATATAATAATAGCAACAGGTGCCAGCTCTCCTATTAAGTTACCAATAGAAGGCAAAGAAAAAGCTTTAACGTCTCTCGACTTTTTGGAACAAGCTAAAAAAAATCAAATTAAGCTTAAAAATAAATTAGTAATAATTGGAGCAGGTAATGTTGGGTGCGATATAGCAACCGAAGGATATAGAGTTGGAGCTAAAGATATAACTTTAATAGATATTCAAAAACCTCTTGCTTTTGGTGCAGAAAGAAAAGCAGCTGAAGCGATAGGAGCAAAATTTAAATACCCTTGTTTCACAGAAAAAATAGACGAAAAAGGTGTAACACTCAAAGGTGGCGAATTTATCCCTGCTGATACAGTCGTAATGTCTATAGGTGACGTTCCAGAGCTTGATTTCATATCAGATAAAATCAAGAGAGAGAGAGGTTTTATCCTTACTGATAAAGAGTTTAGAACGAGTGAAAAACAGATTTTTGCCATAGGTGACGTTGTAGCCCCAGGTCTTTTAACAGATGCAGTCGGTGCTGGAAAAATAGCTGCAGATTCTATAATCAGAGAAAAAACAGGCACAGGAATTTTGAATAAAAAAGAGGTTATAGATATAAAGAGAATCTCTTTAGAATATTTTAATACGAAATATAAACAAGATACAAAAGAGATAGATTTTTGTGCACAAGAGTGTTCATCTTGCGGAACTTGTAGAGATTGTTCTCTTTGTGTTGAGGTTTGTCCACAAGGTGCAATTTCTCGCAGGGAGACTAAAACATCTTTTGAGTATGTAGTTGATGGAGAATTATGCATAGGGTGTTCTTTTTGTGCAGGGGCTTGCCCTTGTGGTGTATGGAATGTTATTCCTAATCCTGAAGAGATAGATTAAGAGCTTTGCACATAAGTGTTTTTTAATTAATTTTTTAGAAATATAAATTTTTTTAATTAAACTTTAATTTTTATAAAGCCTTATTAATACTAAGCTCTCTTTCACTTTGGTTTTGGGTTTGACGTATTAAATATACTACTGAGAGCTTTGCACATAGCTCTCATTTATATAGAATGTTTTTTATGAAAAAAGCAGTTTTCAGATTAAAAGGATTTTTTTAAAAAAATGGCAATAACAGAAGCTTTTGTAACTTATGCAGATGACAATATAACACTTATAAGAACTAAAAGAGAAACGGCTTGTGAAGGATGTGCAGAACAAGCTACTTGCTCTGAAGGAAGATGTGACTATCAACTTGATACTAAAGTCTTAAATAATGTAGGGGCTAAAAAAGGCGATGAAGTTTTAATATCTTATAGCACTAAATCAATTTTAAAAATAACCTTTTTAGTTTATGTCGTTCCAATTGTTTTTCTTATACTTGGTGCTGTTATTGGAGACAATCTGGCTGAAAAGCTTATGATGAGCAAATCTTTTTCCGCACTTGTTTTCGCTTTTGGTTTTTTAGCAATATCAATTGCTATAATAAAAATATATAACAACAAACTTGAAAAGAAAAAAGAGTGTATGGCAACTATAATAAAAGTTATAAAAAAAGTTTTATGAGTTAAATAGGATTATTCTGTTAATCGGTTTTTAGCTATTTCTATGGCACGGTGTAAACGTTCCTGCAATAAATTTTGCGGTGGCAAAATCGTCAAGTACTCCGAAACTTTTATGTTACTTTTCTCCAAATCCATTAGTTCAATATGCTCGCTGTTTTTTCCTGCACAAAGAATTAAACCAATGGGGGAGTTTTCTCCTGCAACCATTTCATACTTTTTCAAATAGTTAAGGTAGAGTTCCATTTGACCTTTATAGCCAGCTTCAAATTCACCAAGTTTCAGATCAATGGCAATTAAGCGTTTTAAACGACGGTGATAAAACAAAAGGTCGATACTATAATCGCGGTTATCAATAACAATTCGTTTCTGGCGTGCCATAAATGCAAAATCGTTACCCAACTCTATTATAAACCGTTGCAGTTCAGCTAAAATAGAATTTTCCAATTCTTTTTCAGAATAGGTATCAGATAAGCCAAGAAAATCAAGAACGTAAGGGTCGCGAAACACCAAATCGGTACTTAGTTTTTGTTCGGTTTCCAATTGTTTTAAATCAGCCTTTACTGTTTCATCTGGCTTTTTGCTGATAGCAGTGCGTTCGTACAGCATTGATTTTATACGGTCGCGAAAAACACGAACGCTCCATTTTTCGTGAATGCACATTTGAATGTAAAAGTCACGTTTTATGGGGTCGTCTATTGGAATTATTGCCAATAGGTGTGTCCAACTTAATTGTCGTATCAGCGATACGACAATCTCCTTATCGGGGAAAAGCTTTGCAAATTGCATCATTCGGCGAAGGTTCTTTTCTGAAAAAGACCTGCCATAATCAATTTCCAATTGTCGCCATAGTGTAGCAACAATCTTTTTGCCATACGTTTCTTCGTTCGAAAACTGTTCTAATTCTTTATTAATGCGTGTACCTATTTTCCAATATAGCAAACTCATGGTTGAATTTACAGTAACAGCAAGCTGCTTTTTACTTTCTTCAACCAATACTTTTATATCGGTTAATAAACGACTGTTAGCTTTTTCTATATTATCCATTGGCTTACTCGTTTTCGTTTAGTAAAGGTGTTACTCGTTTTTTTGCCTATTAAAAGGTCTTGTATAAGGGAGGGCTCTTTAAAATTAGGCACTTTAATAAAGTATTGTTTATCTTCTTCAATGTAATACGTGTTATTGCATTGATAGACATCTGGTCAACTAATAATTATAGTCGTTACTTTATTTTGGAAGGATTAAGATATTATCCAAGATAGCATCTGCAACTTTTTCTTTTTCCATTAATGGCATTTCTTTGATTGTGCCATCTTTATAAATGAATGTTACTTTACTTTCATCAGTTCCAAAAGAGAGGTTCTTTCCTACCTTGTTTGCAACAATCATATCTAATTTTTTTTCTTTAAGTTTTTTTTGGGCATTCTTTTTAATTTCTGTTGTCTCTGCTGCAAAACCAATAACGAGTTGACCTTTTTTCTTATCTATCTCTTTTAAAATATCTTTAGTTTTTGTAAGAGACAAATTGAGTTTTTCTTCTTTTTTTTTAATCTTATTTTTTGCACATTTAACAGGTTTATAATCAGCTACTGCAGCGACTTTGATAATCACATCAACACTTGCAATATTGTTTAAAACCTCTTTAAGCATATCATCTGCAGAAATAACGTTAATTAACTTTATATCATAAGGTTTTTTTAAACTCGTTTTACCAGATATTAAAGTTACATCTGCTCCCCTTCTTTGTGCCACTTCTGCAATAAAATAACCCGTTTTACCTGAAGAGTGATTTGTAATAAAACGTACAGGGTCGATAGCTTCTTGAGTAGGTCCTGCCGTTATTAAAATCTTTTTTCCTTTTAAATCTTTTTTATTTAAAAGGTATGCTGTTTTGTGTACTATGTAATCTAATTCTGGAAGCCTTCCTCTGCCGATATCTTGACAAGCGAGCTCGCCCTTATCTGGATTTAAAACATAAAAACCATTATCTTTAAGACTTTGAATGTTTTTTTGGGTTATTGAGTTCTCATACATACCTTCGTTCATTGCAGGGCATATAAGTTTTTTTGATTTTGTAGCGAGCATAAATGTCGTTAAAAGGTCATCTGCTATGCCGTGTGCAAATTTTGCAATTATATTAGCAGTAGCAGGAGCAATAACTACAATATCTGCAAGTTGCGCAAGCTCTATATGTTTTATAGAATTTGAATCTTTTTGATTAAATGTATCGATATAAACACAGTTTTTTGAAAGAGCTTCAAAACTTAAAGGGGCAACAAACTCACAAGCATTTTTTGTCATAATAACAAAAACATTCGCTCTATTTTTCTGAAACAGTCTTAAAAGTTCAAGAGCTTTGTAAGCAGCTATACCACCTGTTACCCCAAGTACTATATTTTTTTTATGAAACATATTTTATTTAGCAGGAACGTTATTTCCGATATATAGCCAAATTGTAGCGTAAATTTCTGAACGCATAGAAACTATATTGATTAAACTTTTACGATTTTCTTTATAAAAGACGAACATAGCTTTTGCTCCTGGTCTTGCAGAATACTCTTTTATCCAACCGGCATTGAGCATAGATTCTTCAAAAAAGATAATTAACGTATCTATATCTGCTTTACCAACTAAAGAGATAACACCTTCTGCTGTTTTTGTTTGTGGATGATTTACAAAAGTTTGTCCTCTTATAACTCTTAAAGAGCTTGGCAGAGAGATATCATCACTAAAATCACTTACAAATGAAGTTTCAAAAGTTTCTTTGTTTTCTTCTGGCTTGCTATTGTTTGGATTAACAGGATTAGCAAGCGTACAAGAAGATACAATAAAAACAAGAAACAGAAATAGAGTAAAAACTCTGAACAATTCTTTCTTTGACATTTTTTTCTCCTTTTAAAAATAAAAAAAGGCAACAAAACCTAATAACTAATAGAAGTTTAAAAACTTCAATCTTTTATAATCTCTTTTTTAACTTTATCGATCCCTTCGCTCGTTATTAACTTACTTAGTCTCATCCTTTTAGGATAATTTTTATACCAAGTCATTATTTTATCTATGATTTCTAAAGCTTTTTTATCTGACAAATCTTCTGCAATTATTTCTGCGATTTTAGGTTTTGCCCCTGCATTCCCTCCGACAACTATTTTCCAGCCTTTTTTAGAACCAATAAGTCCCAAGTCTTTAACATAAGATTCGGCACAACAGTTCTGACATCCAGAGACACCTATTTTAAATTTGTTTGGAAGTTCCATTCCAGAATAGAGCTTATCAATTTCTATACCAATTTTAACAGAATCTTGAAGCCCAAGCTTACAAAAAGTAGTTCCAGGACAAATTTTAACACTTCTTACACACAATCCAATAGGAAAACCAGATTCCATATCAAGCTCTTGCCATACTTTATCTATATCATCTTCTTGTATACCAACCATAGCTATTCTCGCAGCACTTGTAATTTTTAAAGTCTCAATATTATATTTATCTGAAATATCTGCAATTTTCCTTAATATTTTAGAGTTACATATCCCGCCTTTTATATCTGGCACTATAGCATAAGTTTCACCATCTCGTTGTACAATTGCGCCTTTTTCTAAAATATCTTTTTTTTTATCCATCTTTACTCTCCATATCCAATTTATTTAATTAATATACGTTACCTCATTATAATCAAACTTTTTTCAATTCCCGCTTCATACCATTTAACTTTTAAAATGATACTATCTTGATTAGTCTCTTTTTCTATTTTCCACTCAATACAAAATTTACCTTGTTTTGACGAACCATCTTGTGGCTTTTCTGTAATTAATAGCTCCTCTATTTTATTGTTTGCAAGATTCAAAGCGATAAAACTATTTGCAGTCTTCTTTTCACTATTTATAACCAAATAGTGCATTTTCGATATCGCAAGGGTTAAAAGAGAGAGAAAAAAAAGTGCTATAACTATTTCAACAAGTGAAAACCCAGAATTTAAAATTTTCTTATCGTAAAAAAAACTTTTATAATATTGTAAAATCACTTGCACAATTCAGCAGCTATTACTGCTTGACCCAAGCTTAATCCCCCATCATTCGTAGGGACTTTTGAATGAAAAAACAGTTTGAATTTTTCTTTTTTAAACTCTCGTATAAAAAGCTTTAAAAGATGGGTATTCTGAAAAACTCCTCCACTCAAAACAACTCTATCTAAACTTGTCTCTTTTTTGATTTTTATACATATATCGAGTGAAATTTTAACAAAAGTGTTATGAAGTTTAGAGCTTATTTCTCTTTCACTTAAGCCATTTAAAATATCGTCTACAATCCCTCTTATGATTGGTTCAGTTTTTATAACCATTAAATCTTTGCCTTTTAGATAGTAGTCATAAAAGGTTTTTACTCCTTTTTTTACTTTCATCTCAAGTAGCATTGGGGCTTCACCTTCAAAAGAGTTGATCTGTTTTAAATTTAAAATAGCTGCTACTCCATCAAAAAAACGCCCTACACTTGAAGTTAAAGGTGTATTGATATTTTTTTTAATCATATTTAGAAAAAAATCTATTTTATTTGTATCGATAGCTTTTAAGAAAGGTAGATTTATATCTAAAAAATCTTCGCCATACGCATTAAAAAGAAGACTAATCCCCATACGATACGGCTCTTTAGCTGCCATATCTCCACCTATCATTGAAACATAATTAAAATGGGCTTTTCGTAAAAAAGATTTCTCATTACAAATTAAAAACTCCCCGCCCCATATATTTCCATCTTCTCCAAAACCTGTACCATCAAACGCTATGCCTATAACATCGCCCCAAATATTGTTTTCTGCCATACAAGAAACTATATGAGAATGGTGATGTTGTACTTGGATAATCTTTTTTTTTTGTTTTAGTGCATCAAGAGTAGTGAAATAGTTTGGGTGTTTATCACAAGCGATGATATCTGGATTAATATCTAATGTATTTTGGATATGTAAAATAGTCTCTTTTAAAAACGAAAAGGCTTTAGGGTGTTCCATATCGCCTAAATATTGACTTAAAAAAGCGTCGTTATTTTTTATAAAACATATACTATTTTTTAAATCGCTTCCGTACGCTAAAGTTGTTGGATATTTTTTATTTAAAAAAATAGGTACAGGAACATAGCCCCTTGCTCTTCTTAAAAAAATTTTTTGTCTGCCTACTGTTTTAACTATAGAATCGTCATTTCTTGTATAGATATCCCTATTGTGCATAAGAAAAAAGCTGGCAATGTTTTTAAGACTTTTTAAAGCCTCGTTATTATCTATAGCGAGAGGCTCATCCTTTTTATTCCCACTTGTCATAACAACTATTTTTAAACCATACTTAAACAAAATTTGATGAAGAGGAGTATAGGCTATCATAACACCAATATAGTTATTATCTGGAGAAATTGCTTTAGATAAAGTCGATTTTTTCTTAACAAGAACAATAGGTTTATGAGGAGAAGTTAAAAGTTTTTCTTCTTCTTTATTTACGAAGGCAAACTCTTTTAGACTATTTATATCCGCTACCATTAAGGCAAGAGGTTTTGTTTTTCTATTTTTCTTTTTTCTTATATTTAAAATAGCTTCATCGTTTGTAGCATCTGCGGACAAATGAAATCCACCAAGCCCTTTTATTGCTATTATATGACCTTGTTTTAAAAGATTGGCACACTCTTTTATAGGATTTTTAACTTTTATTTTCTTTCCATCTTTATCAAGCAAGAAAACCATAGGACCGCACTTAAAACAGGCGTTAGGTTGGGCATGGAAACGTCTATTGGTTGGATCATCATACTCTTTTTGACACTTCTCGCACATTTTGAACTTTTTCATAGAGCTGTTTTTTCTGTCGTATGGAAGTTCTTCAATTATAGTGTAACGAGGTCCGCAATTAGTACAATTTATAAACGGATATAAAAAACGTCTATCGTCACTGTTAAAAAGTTCTGATAAGCAATCTTCGCATATGCCTATATCATAAGAAACTAAAGTTTTTTGGTATGCACTTTTATGACTTAATAAAATAGAAAATTTTTTATAATCTTTAAATTCAATATTTTTTGAAACTATCTTGGTTATGACAGATAGAGGGGGAGCTTTTTTTTTTATATCTTTTAGAAAAGAGCCGATTTTCTCTTTTTCGCCTTCGATTTCTAATTCTACACCTTTAGAACTGTTTTGGACAAACCCTTTAAGCAAATACTTAAGAGCTAAATTATAAATGAAAGGTCTAAATCCTACACCTTGAACTATACCAAAAATTTCTACCTTTTTTGTTTTTTTGTGTATCATAAATAGTTCTAAGGCGATAATTAAAAAGATTAGTTGGTTTTTGAATTAAAAAGATAAGAAGAACTATTTTTATAGTTTACTTTTTGCTACCTTTTTTTCTTCTCTTTCTACAAACTCAACAGCTTCTCTTAGAGTTTGAATCGATTCTTTAGCAAGTTGCTCATCAATTTTTTGCATTGCAAAGCCAGCATGAACAATGACATAGTCTCCTACTTTGGCATCTTCTAACAACATAAGAGAACATTTTCTTTTTATACCTTCTACATCAATTGTAGCAAAACCATTATCTATTTTAACTATTTTGGAGGGGATGGCAAGACACATAATTTTATTTCCAAAAAGGATATTCTGTTTTTTTCGTAACTTCTCTTTTTTTATATGTAGCTCCAAGCTTTTCTAACTCTTTTAATGTTAGAGCTACCATATCGTCAATTTTATCTTTAACTTCATTACTTAAACCCACGTTAAGCGTAGTGAAATCTTTGGGTTCTATACCAAGTATAACTGTCTCTGGAGCTTTTTCGAAAGTGATTTTACATAAGGTAAGAGCTTCAAGTAGATCTACTTGATGCAAAGAATTTTTAGGTATAATTCTATTTTTTATTTCGTCGTTTTCTAAGCGATGTATATCACCAGGTTTGCTTTTTTTAAGGATGGTATCGATTATAATTACGTGAGTGTAACCCGATATTACACCGAGCAAATTGACGCCAAGAACGCCACCATCAACGACATTTACATCTTCTGGGAATTCATATTCTAAGTTTAATTTATCAACTAAACAAATGCCAAAACCATCATCTGAATACAAAACATTACCAACACCAAGCACAAGTATATTTTTTTTCATAAAATTCTAAGAGCCTTGTCTATGACCGTATAATCCAACTTTAATTAGTTTCTCTTTTAGGAACAATTTGATTAG
The DNA here is from genome assembly GCA_963662235.1 of Desulfobacterales bacterium. GTDB lineage: Bacteria > Desulfobacterota > Desulfobacteria > Desulfobacterales. The sequence goes on from OY759308.1 coordinate 170,075, forward strand.
CCAAAAAGAAAATTTAAAGACGAAACGGTATTGTCTAAAAAACATATTTAAAAATAACCTCTATTATTTAAGATCCATATAATCATAAAATATAAAACTTAATTTTTAGTTTTTTGAATAAAAAATATTTATTTTCAAGCTTTAAATAATTTTATTACTTTTCCACATAAACTTGAATCGTTACTTTTCTATCAAGAGTTTTTTGTGCTTCAGTTTTGCCTTTTGCAAGTTTATCGCTCATACTTGAAATAGTTATCAAAGACTCTTTAAGACCATTTTTAACGAATTCAGAGGCCACATTTGCTGCCCTTAAATAACCATAACGATAGTTTGGAACTTTATCTTTCTTAGAACGATTTGTATCCGCATAGCCTTTAGTGGAAATACTTTTTATGTTATATTGTTTAAAAATCGTAGAAATCTTTTTAATATATTTTTTATATGTATTTGAAATTTTGACACCGCCAGAAGGGAACAGTATTGGAAGTTTGTTACTAAGAATTATATAATCGTCTTGTTCTTCAAAAATAAGTAAATCGTTAATATTGCTCTCTTTTATTTTTGTAACAACAGCACTCCCCTTCTTCTCATCTTTTTTTGCGATATCTTTTTTTGCGATATCTTTTTGTTTTAGAGTCTCAAGCTCTTGTTTCTGTTTTTGTAATAATAAAAATTTCCTTCTCTCTGCAATTTTTTCCTTTTCTTCTGGAGAGATAGGCCACCAAGAAGGTTTTTTCCCACCATTTAAAAGCTCAACCTTAGAACCAAGTTGTTTTAATTCGTCTTCTTTTTTTTCAAGTAGACTATTTATTCTATTTAATTCATTCGTAACAACGGTTTTTTTGAGCTTAAATTCTATAATAGCTTTTCTTAGATTATCAGGAATATCACGTTTCTGATCCTCTATTTTAGCCATCTTCATATTAAGCCAGCCGATTTTATCATCAAGATTAAATAGAGTAACAGCTATTTCATTAACTTTTGCTTTATACTCTAAAATAACACTTTCTATACGTCTTTTCTTTTGCAATGTAATTCTTGCATAATCATTACTATCTTCAGATGATGCAGAGAAAGCTACATTGCATAATAAAAAAAGCATTAATAAAAAAAGTATTTTAATCCTTAACATAAAAAATAACCTTAGTTGATGATTGTATATTATTCACTATCACTTAAATTTTATTATATTGTGCTTAAATGATATAGAGGATGCCCTTTTTTAACTTTAATTCTAACACGCATATAAGCTTCAAAAATTCCATCATTAACTTCTTTTACGTCCATAACTTCTGCACCTCTAAGCCAAGCTCTTGTTTCCATATGCATAATGTCATAATTAACGCTACCATTCCCAATACGTTGATAACTGTCAATATATACACCATTTATTTTTTCTACAAGTTTAAGGTAGCCATTTGCTCTTGCAGCACTTTCGCCAAGTAAAATAGCTTGTCCCTTGCTAGTAGCTGTCTCAGGTGCTAAACCTCTTCCAATAACATGAAAAGTTAATATCTTTGCACTGTTATCGTCTATAATATTGACTTGTTGATTGTTTTCGTATTGATCCTTTTGAATCGCACTATTGTCAGCTTCAGTTGCAAGTTTGTCGTTTGCAGATAAATTAAAACATCCTGTAATTAAAAATAAAAGCATAAGAACTGAACAAAAAAACATTGTTCTCTTCTCCTTCATTTTACTTCCTCCTAATTTTAAAGTTTCTTTAAACAGTTTAAAGAAACTCACCCTTACCGTTATAGAAATCTATCGGTAAGTAATAAAAAAACTTTAAACTATTTAAATTTAAGTTATTGAAATTTATATATTACTATGACCTAATTTAAACATTATTGAGAGCTTTGCACATAATGTTTTTTTATGAAAAAATAGTAGTTTTGATTAAAATATCAACTTTTGATAATTTCAAAAAAGCTTCTAAAAACCCTATAAAAACTGACGCTCTCTTTTGTAACATTTTTGGGTTTGACGTATTAATATACTACTGCACCACAAAAATATTACAAAATAGAGCTATGTGCAAAGCTCTCATTATTAAGGCAATGATATACAAATAATACCATCTCGTTAAAACTACCAAACTATAGTGTAATCATAGCCCAAACGCTTTAATTCGAAAATTTGTTAAATTTTGACAGGAAATATTGCAAGAAAAGTGCCATAAGGGGAAACCACAAAAAAATAGATATGTTAAGAAGTTGTAGCAACTCTTTTAAAAAAGAGTATTTATTCAAGTATTATGTAATAGTGCTTTTACTATTACAAATTGTTCCTTCAAATACTCAAGCAAAAGTAACCGAGATAAATAAATATTATGTAAGGCTCGATGTCCAAAATATAAATAATAGGTTCAAAAAAGCTAATTTATTTATGATGCCTATCAAAGACGATTTTAGAGCTAAAAATTTCAAAAAATATAGAGCTATTGGAATGGCAAACGAAAATTCTATAGTAGATGTTGAGACAAGTGCAATAAACAGTGCAATAAGATTTATTTTGGAAAAAAACGGGCTTAAGTCATTAGAGGCAAAAAAAACCAATATAAATTCTAACACAGAAAGTGAAGTTATTATAATAAGCTACGAAGGTGTAGTTAAAAAACCTTATGAAATAATTCAAAAAGGCTACGATAGAAACAACAACTATGTAGTAGATTTAAATATATTTTTTAGCCCTATAGCTTATAGGGAAGAGTGGAATGAACTTTATAAAAAGCATAAAGTAAAAAGTTTTTTTAAACAAATTAAAGAGAATATAAAAGAGTTACTTGAATAAAAGTCTTCAAATTCATCTTAAAATAAAACTAAGCAAAGAAAATGCACTATAACTTAATAGAGACATTAAAAGATTTAAAAAAATTTACAGAGTCTATTAAAAACGCAAAAAAGATAGCGGTAGATATGGAAGCAGATTCTATGTTTCATTATGAAAATAGAGTTTGTTTAATTCAAATCGGAGCTATGAAAAAAACTGCCCTTATAGATACAATTAAAGTTAGAAATTTAGACACTTTAAAACCTTTTTTTTTAGATGAAAAAATAGAAAAAATTTTTCATGGTGCCGATTACGACATACGTTGCTTATACAGAGATTTCAAAATTGAGATAAACAATCTTTTTGATACAGAGCTTGCCGCCAGATTTCTTGGTATTGAGCATACAAATTTAAAAGATATGCTTAAAAACTATTTTGATGTCGAAACTGATAAAAGATTCCAAAAGAAAGATTGGTCTAAAAGACCTCTGCCTAAAGAGATGCTTGATTATGCTGCTAAAGACGCCTCTTATTTATTAAAACTTTCTATTATTTTAAAAGATGAGCTCAAAAAAAGAAAAAAAATGGCTTGGGTTAAAGACGAGTGCGAAAACTTAAGTAGAGTTAGATTTGCCCAAAACGATAAAGAACACCTTTTTTTAAAATTTAAAGGTGCTGGTAAATTAACAAGAAAAGAGCTTAATATTTTAGAAAGTATTTTATTATTTAGAGAAAAAATAGCTAAAAAAGAGAATCTTCCACCATTTAAGATTTTTAGTAATAAAAGCATATTAAACATTATTTATAAAAAAGTTAAAACTGAAGAAGATATTAAAAAAAAAATAGTTTCAAAAAACATTAATAAATATAGAGAAGAGATAGCAAAGAGCATAGCAAAAGCTACAAAAATTAAAAAAGAAGATTCACTTGTTTATCCTCAAAATAAAAAAATTCTAAACTACAACTCTACCGAGATAGTTAAAAAAATTAAGTCGTACATAAGAAAAAAAGCAAAAGAGTTAGATATAGCTGAACCTATGCTTTTAAATAGAAGTCAGATATTTTCTATTGTTAAAAAACTTCCCAATTCTTTAAAAGAGCTTAAAGATTTAAACATTCTTAAAAAGTGGCAGTTTAAAATTATAAATAAAGATTTAATTAAAATTTTGAAAGAATATAACAAAAAATGAAGTTTATAGGAGCACATATAAGTATAGCGGGCGGTGTTGATAATGCACCTTTAAATGCCAAACAAATTAATGCCAAATCTTTTGGTATGTTTACGAAAAATCAACGGCAGTGGTATGCGAAAGATATATCCGAAGAGACAAAAAAAAATTTTTTAAAAAACTGCAACGATTGTGGATATAAACCTGAACAAATATTACCTCATAGTAGTTATCTCATAAACTTAGGACATCCAGAAGAAGAGAAACTAATAAAATCGAGAAAAGCTTTTGTTGACGAGATAAAAAGATGCAATGAGCTTGGACTTTTATATTTAAACTTTCATCCCGGAACGCACCTAAAACAAATTAGCGAAAAAGAGTGTATTAAAATTGTTGCCGAATCTATCAATATAGCAATATCTGAAACAGAAAGAGTAGTTTGTGTTATAGAAAACACATCTGGACAAGGCTCAAATATGGGCTATAAGTTTGAGCATCTTGCTGAAATTATTGAACTTGTAAAAGACAAAAAAAGAGTAGGAGTTTGCATAGACACTTGCCACGCTTTTACCGCAGGTTACGATTTAAAAAATAATCCAGAAGAAGTTTTTGATAAATTCAAAAGTGTAATAGGGTTTGAGTATTTAAAAGGCCTGCATCTTAACGATTCAAAAAAAGAGCTCGGCAGTAAAGTCGATAGACACGAAAAAATTGGCGAGGGCAAGATAGGTTTAGATGCTTTTATATATATTATGAATAGTGATAATTTTGATGAAATTCCAATGATACTTGAAACTCCCAATTCTGAAAATTGGGCACAAGAGATTGAGCTTCTATACAGTCTTTAGACCTTTGTACATAATGTTTGTGAGACCTTTATACAATATGCAAAAATTTTAAAATATAACAAACAAATAAGCTAACACTCCAGATAAGACAGGTGTCAAAAACCAGCTTAAAACTATACTCCCTACCATTTTTTTACTTACAGTCCTAAAACCTTTAACAATTCCAATACCGATAATTGCTCCTACGATTGCTTGTGATGATGACACAGGGACAGAAAGTTGTGTAAAGATATGTACTACTGAGGCATTAGATAAAGTTACTATAAAAGCAGGGAATGGGTCGAGCGGTACAATTTTATTTCCTATAGTTGCCATAACTTTATAACTGTATGTCATAACACCTAAAACAATACTTGCTCCTCCTATCAAAGAGGCAGCAAAGGGACTAAGCAAACCAGAGCCGACATAAACTCCTGTTATATTTGCAGTGTTGTTTGCACCAAGAGAGTAGGCACCATAAGAACCAGCTATTAAAACTGCCCACAATAAAAAATTGTTTCTATGATAAATATTGCTAAAAAATTTATCTAAAATAATTGCAAATAGATAATAAAAAAGAATGGTAAAAAAAATCGCTCCAACAGGTGTTAATATCCAGCATACAAAAACTTTTAAAAGCTTTGATAAGTCAGCTGCACCATTTAAAATACCTATACCAGTAACAGCACCTATTACAGCCTGACTGGAAGAAGCTGGAATACCGAGAAAAGTTAAAATAAAAAGAATAATTGCAGAAGATAATATACAAAAGAAAGCGGTATGTTTTGTCAAAACGGAAATAGCACTAACTGTTCCCATACATTTAGGACCTTCTATAATTGCCCCTAAAAACAGAAAGATAGATGTTAAAATAATAGCTAACCTATATTTTACAATTCCAGAAGTAACACTGGGTCCAAAAATATTTGCAGTATCATTTGCACCAAGCCCCCAACCAAAAAAGATACTACCAGCAAGTTGCCACATCAAAAAGCCTCTCTTACTGTGATAATTTCAATTCTTTCGACAACATCTTCCATAAAGTTAGAAAGTTCACATATACGTCTTAAAAGATTTTCTATATGCATTTTATTTGAAAGAGATATATCACTTTGGAAAATTTCTCTTGTAACTTTCCATTGAAGTTCATCTATCTCCGACTCTTTTTGTATAACAATTTTTGTAAGATCACTTAATTTATCAGAATCGTCTACGCCATAGCTTACATCCCCTCCTCTCAAAAGTTCTAAAGATTCTTTAAGCAAATCAAAAAGTTTTATTGTCACTTCAAAAATATACAAAAAATGGCTATGTAAAAAACCGGGGACTTCGGGTCTTTGTGCTAAACAAAAATCACAAACACGTTCAGCACCATTTGCAATTTCGTCTATTGCATTTATAAGTTGCAGGAAATCTTTTCTTAAAAAAGGCAAAAGTCTGCCTTGAAAAAGGCAAGAAGAGATTCTACGTCTTATTTCATCTGCTTTGCTCTCTATTTTATCTACTTGTTTTGAATAATTTTTTGCCTCATTTAAATTTTGTTTCAAATAACTATCTAAAGTTTTGTAAGCTATACCTAAGCACTCTTCAACAACATCTATATGTTCCTTAAGATTGCTATTCATATCTTTTATTGGACACGCTTTTTGTTTTTTTTTTAATCCAAACATCTATTTTTTATTCCTTTTTTATAAATTTAGGAGCTTTGCTTTTTCAAAAAGTTTTTTTGCCATATTAATTGTTGCAGTATCTACCATCTTGCCATCTATCGCGATAGCTCCTCTCTTTTTTTTCTTATACTCTTTTAATATTATTTTTGCTCTTTCTATCTCTTCTTTACTTGGCGAAAAAATTTCATTTAATATGTTTATTTGATTTGGATGAATTGCCCACTTGCCATCGCAACCTATAGCAGCCGCCATAGTAGCAGATTTTTTCAAACCAACATCATCTTTAAAATTACCATATGGTGCATCTATAACACAAAGCCCTTCCGCTTTTGCTGCCATAACCATTCTACTTAAAGCAAAATGCCATCTATGTCCTGGATAGACTTCTTCTTCTTTTTCACCATGTCCCGATATAGATATAAGTTTTGCACCTATTGAAGCAGAATAGTCGGCAATCCCAAAAACAAGAGTTTCAACTCTGTCTGATGCCTTAACTATTTTTTCTACATTTAAAAGCCCTCTTGCAGTCTCAATTGAAGCTTCTATCCCTATCCTTTTTTTTATTTTTTTTGCCGCCTCAATTCCATCTAAAAGGGTATCGATAAAAGCTATATCTTTAGCACTATCCACTTTTGGAATAACTATAGCATCTATCTTATCTCCAACTTTTTCTACCGTTTTTATAACATCTTTATACGCAAAAGGAGTGTCTACTGGATTTATACGGATTGTAACTGTTTTATTTTTAAAATTACTGTTTTTAATAAATGCTACAACTTTTTTTCGTGCTTCTTTTTTGTCTCCGATAGAGACGCTATCTTCAAAATCGAACATAATATTATCGACATCGCTCTCTATAGCTTTTTTATGCATTTTATCTATATTTCCGGGAACAGACAAAATTGATCTTCTAAGCTTCATTTATTTTTTCTCCTAATAATTTTAAACCGTATAAAGTAAGATTTTCTTCGACATAATCTATGGCAATCGTAAAAGGCTTAATCGTTGTTGCAAGTCCGCCACAAGCTACAACAATCTTTGCCTCTTTTTTTTGCTTCTTTATTTTTTGAATAAGCCCATCAACAAGCCCAGCGTACCCCAAAACTATACCAGATTTGAGACACTCTTTAGTAGTTTTGCCAATGACACTTATCTCTCCTAAATTTTTAAAATCGATTAGTTTTAATTTTTCCGTGTTATAAAAAAGTGTTTCCATAGCTGTTTTAATTCCAAAAGTTATTGCTCCACCTTCATAAACTCCCTTTTTTGACACTACGTCAAAAGTTGTTGCTGTCCCTAAATCTACCACTATTAAGCCCTCTTTATATTTATCATAAGCATAAATAGAGTTTATTATTCTATCTATACCAAGATTTGAATGCTCTTTGTAGTCGCTCGGCATAAGAGATAGAGCATCTTCTACACTAAAAAGTTTAACTACAGGAGTTCTCTTTTTAAAAAAATCGACTATCTTTGAATTAATGGATGGAACTACGCTTGCAATAAAAACTTTTTCAAATTTTTCGTTTTCTAAAAAGCTAAGTTTTTGGGCAGAAAAGCCCTTTGTGGCAATACGATAAGTTTTTACAATTTTTTGATTTTCAAAACAGGCTAATACAATATTTGTATTACCTATATCTATACAAACTATCATAATTTATAAAGAGACCTTTGCACCTTTGCACATAATGTTTTTCATCTACATTAACAAAAATATAGAGGAAAACAATTAATAAATAATGATAAATTAAACAATAGATGGTAGAGACGTTGCATTTAGAGACGTTGCATGCAACGTCTCTACGGAAACAACGGAAATTTCAGACGATTTAATAACAAAATAAACAAAAAAAAATAGAGACATTAAAACAATATAAAAAAGGTTTAATGCAGGGGTTGTTTCCAAGGGTTAAATAAAAATGGGAAAATACAACAACAAATTCCGAATAGAATCAACCCGATTGCAAGAATGGGATTATAGAAATGCAGGGGTATATTATATAACCATCTGTACGCAAAACCGTGAATATTATTTTGGTGAAATTTTTAATGATAAAATACAATTGTCTTCCGTTGGTATAATTGCCAATATATTATGGTATGAAACAATAAATCATTTCAATAATGTGGCATTGGATGAATTTGTAGTAATGCCAAATCACATTCATGGAATATTGATTTTGAATAATGATAAAAATGATATTGGTGGTATTGATGAGGATATTGATGATGATTGTAGAGACGTTGCATGCAACATCTCTACGGAAACAACGGAAATGGCATTGGGGGAAAAAAACGAATTTATGTCTAAAATATCACCAAAATCTGGTTCGGTTGGACGAATAATTGGTTCATATAAATCCGCTGTTACAAAATATGCACACAAGTTAGGTTTTGATTTCGCATGGCAATCACGTTTCTACGAACATATTATACGAAATGAAAAATCGTTACAAAAAATTCAAGATTATATAATCAACAATCCTAAAAATTGGGAAAATGATAAATTAAACAATAGGTTGTAGAGACGTTGCATGCAACGTCTCTATATGCAACGTCTCTATATGCAACGTCTCTATATGCAACGTCTCTACCATCTATTTTTCTCTTACAATTCTAAAACCGATATTGTTTTTTTTCGATTTGGGGCTGTGAAAATCCCTTTTTGCAAATCTTAAATTTTTTATGCTTGAGTTCCAAGAACCACCTCTTACAACTTTTCTATCTCCTATTTTTGATAGTGGGTCTCTAATATTATCTTCATATGTATTTGTTATAACTCCAATAAAGCCTGTCCAAACATTTCTATGTTTACAACTATCAAGACACCATTCTGCAACATTTCCTTGCATATCGTACAAGCCCCAATCGTTTGGGCTTTTAGTTGCGACTTTATATGCTTGTTTGCTTCCTTTATATTTTGAGTTGCCACAATACCAAGCGTACTCATCGACTCCCCTATCGAACTGACATCCTACACTACGAGCTTTCCCAAAAGGAAATGGATAAGGACTATTCGCTCTTGCTGCATACTCCCATTCAGCTTCTGTTGGAAGACGATATTTATTGGTACTTTCTAATGCATTTAATTTGTCTATAAACTCTTTGGCTTCAAACCAAGAGACACTTTCTATTGGATAATCCCCTCCATAACCTCTAAAAAAAGCTGGGTTATTTTGCATTAAAGCCATCCACTGTTTTTGTGTCACCTCTGTTTTAGAAATATAAAAATCGTTAGATATAATAACTTTATGTTCTTTTTCATTTTTTAAGCGATGCTTTTCATCATCAGGACTTCCCATAATAAATGAACCTGAGTTTATAAGTACAAACTCAATCCCTATAGAGTTTGTATAAGCAAAGCTGTCTACTCTTAAAAAAAACAATAATATGAAACTTAAAACTATTTTTTTATATCTATTTTGCATTTTTTGATACCTTTGAAAAAAAATTCGTTTGTGCAAAGCACCTTTAAATATCTGATTGACTTAACATATTAAAATGCTAAGAAACAAATAAAACCAAGAACTTATAAAAAGTTTTAATGTAGCTTTAATACAGTTTTTTTAAAGGTGAAAAAATGAACCAGGAAAAACAAGAAAAAAAAAAGATTGTTAAACAAACCGAAGTCAAAAAAAAACAAAAAAAAGGAGGCTCTATTTTTTTTACAAAAATGGAAATTTTCTTGCTTTTCATTGTCTCCTTTATGTTTTTGTCTTCTATATTTATTTTTGTTAACTATCCAATAATAAAAAAAACAACTACTCCCCAAAACGAAACATTAAATAACAAATTAAACAACGATTTAATATCGCTCAATAATGATTTAAACTCAATTAAAACAGATATAGAAAATTTAAAAAACAGACAAAATACTATTTTAGAAAATACAAAAAAATTAGGTGAGTTATCTCTTCTAATAGACAACTTAAAAGAGAAAACTGAAAAAAACCAACACGATTTAAGCACAATAGCACAAAACTTGTTGTCTTTGAAAAACAGTCAACAAAACAAAAAAGAACCTCAAAAAATAAGCTTGAAAAAAGCTACAGAAGAAAAAGTTATCGAACTTGATAAAAAAAAATATGAAGGTAGACCCGTTAATCAAAAATTAAATAAAGAAAAGGAGTAAAAAGAAATGTTAGGGATTAATGGAATGGGAAGAATAGGCAAACTTCTTTTATGGAATTTTATAGGAAATAAAAGTTTTGATGAAATAGTAATAAATAGTGGTAGAGAAATTGGCACATCTATTTACGATATTGTAAGCTATCTTAAAAAAGATTCAAGCTACGGCACTTTAAACAATTTTTTATTCGGATTTAAGGGATATAAAAAACAAAATCTTTTCAAAAAAATAGATAACGATGCTGGCACATTAGAAGTAAACAATGTCAAACTCCATTTTTTAAGAGAGAATAGAAACCCTAAAGATATTAATTGGGGGAAATACGGCGTTACTCTTGGCGTTGATACTACAGGACAATTTTTAGACCCAAACGCTCCTTTAGATAGCAGCAAAGGTTCTTTAAGAGGACACTTTCATAAAGGAGTGAAAAAACTTATCGTATCTGCACCTTTCAAACTCGGTAAAGATAATAAAATGCCAAACGATGTTGTTACAACTGTTATGGGTATTAACGAAAACGATTACGATAAAAAAAAACATAATGTAATATCAAACGCATCTTGTACAACCACTTGCCTTGCTCATATGCTTAAACCTATTACAGATGAATTTGGAATAGATAAATTTCTATCAATTAATATGATAACAATTCATGCTGCTACACCATCACAAAACATTATAGATAGTGTCCCTAAAACTTCAGCAAAAGATTTAAGAAAAAATAGAAGTTTTGATAACAACATTATTTTAACTTCAACAGGTGCAGCAAAAGCTTTATCACTGGTTATGCCCGAAATAAAAAATGTAAATTTTACAACTAAGTCTGTTCGAGTTCCAAGTGTTTCTGGCTCTATGATTATTTTAAACATTTCGCTTAAGGGAGATTTTAACGAAAAAAGCATAAACAAAGCTTATCAAAAAATAGCTCAAAAAGATAAAAATAACTACCTTGTTTTTTCAGAGGAACAAAATGTTTCAAGTGATATTGTAGGAAGTAACAATGCTGCAATAATTGAAGGTAAAGAGACCGAAACGACATTTTATAAAAAAGATAATATTACAAATGCCACTATTTATGGGTGGTATGATAACGAAATGGGTTACGCTTCTATGCTGGCAAGACGTGTTGTCTCAATTGCATAATGAATGGTATTAATATTCCAAAGTTAAGATAAGGTTTTATTTCTAATGCAAATAAGTTGTGGTATAATAGGTCTTCCTAATGTTGGCAAATCTACTCTCTTTTCTGCCTTAAGCTCTCAAACTGTAGAGGCAAAAAATTATCCTTTTTGCACCATAGAGCCCAATACTGGTGTTGTAACTTTACCAGATGAAAGATTGACCAAAATAGCCGATTTAATTAAGCCCGAAAAAGTAGTGCCCACTGTCGTAAAGTTTGTTGATATTGCAGGAATTGTAAAGGGAGCATCAAAAGGTGAAGGACTTGGCAATAAATTTCTTGGGCACATAAGAGAAGTGGAAGCTATTGTAAATGTAGTAAGATGTTTTGATGATGACGACATAGTTCACGTAGACAAAAAAATTGACCCTATAAACGACATAGAAATAATAGAAACAGAACTTGCTCTTGCCGATCTGGCCACCATTCTTAAAAAACAAGAGAATTTAAAAAAACAACTGAAATCTAAAAATAAAGAAATTTATGATAAAGCTAAATTTTTAGAGCCCATAATCAATAATTTAGAAAAAGTTTTATCGGACGGCAAACCTGCAAGCACTTTAGATTTAACTAAAAAAGAGAAAAAAGCTTTATCCGACTTGCACCTTTTAACTCTGAAAAAAAAAATCTATTGCTGTAATGTAGATGAAGCTTCCTTAAAAAAAGAAAACGATTATGTAAGAAGTGTAAAAGAGTACTCAAAAAAGACCGAAACAGATGTTATAACAGTTTGTGCAAAAATAGAAGCCGAGATTGCAACACTTGAAACAATAAAAGAGAGAGAATTCTTTTTAAACGATTTAGGACTTAAAGAGTCTGCATTAAATATACTAATAAAAAAAGCTTATAAACTTCTTGATTTAAAAACCTTCTTTACAGCAGGACCAAGTGAAGTAAGAGCTTGGACTTTTAAAAATGGCTATACAGCCCAAAATTGTAGCGGTGTTATACATACCGATTTTGAAAAAGGTTTCATCAAAGCTGAAGTTTATCATTACGATACTCTTTTGAAATATGGCTCTGAACAAAAAGTTAAAGAGAGTGGAAACTTACGAATAGAAGGTAAAGAGTATTTAGTAAAAGATGGAGATATCTTATTTTTTAGATTTAATGTATGAAATTAAAATTTTTAAATAAACAAACACTGTTCCTATTTTTTTTAACTATCCTCACTTTTGCTATCTATTTCCAAGTAGTTAATTTCGATTTTCTAAGCTATGATGACCACACCTATATACTTGATAATGCTAATGTTAAATCTGGTTTTAACTTTAAATCTATAAAATGGGCATTCACAAAAAGTTATGCTGCAAACTGGCATCCCATAACTTGGTTAAGTCATACCCTTGACTATTTACTATTTAAAGAAAACGCAGGTTATCACCATCTTGAAAACGTTTTTTTTCATATAATAAACTCTATTCTACTCTTCTTTGTTATGTTAAAAATTACACGGCGTTCTGGACAAAGTATGTTCATTACGCTCTTTTTTGCTATACATCCCATTCATGTCGAATCTGTAGCGTGGATAGCAGAACGCAAAGACCTTCTAAGTACACTCTTTGGTTTTGCATCAATATACTGTTATCTAAACTACGGAAATACAAAAGAAAAAAAACACTACTTCTATTCATTTCTGTTTTTTGCACTAAGTCTTATGTGCAAATCTATGTTTGTAACCCTGCCCTTTGTGTTTTTGCTTCTTGATTTATGGCCTCTTAAAAGATTTACAAAATTAAAGGATAAAACTTTCTATACTTTAATAATTGAAAAAATACCTTTTTTTACCCTCACTATTTTAATCTCCATAGTTATCTTTATTGCTCAAGTTGAAGGTAAAGCTGTAAAACCTATAGCCGAACTTCCAATAAGTTTAAGGTTTGCAAATATGTTTTTCTCCTATGGCAATTATGTTCTAAAAATGGTTGTCCCTCATAATCTTGCTCTTATGACTCAAAACATAGATGTAAAATTCCTGCACCATAAATTCATTGTTGAAGCTATTACAAAAACTCTTATTGCACTGAGTCTTATAGTTATCGTCTCTTGTTTTTGTATAAAAAAAATAAAAGAGAAACCTTACTATTTTGTTGGTTGGTTTTGGTTTTTAGGAACTCTTGTTCCTGTTATAGGATTGGTTCAAATTGGTGCACAAGGTATGGCAGATAGATATACATATTTCCCATCAATTGGCTTTTCTATTTTTTTTATAACTCTTTTAAATAATGTTTTTGTAAAAATAAAAAAGGAAAGGGTTTTAATTGCAATAGGTCTTATAACTGCTTTTATCTTTACTATTCTAACGTACAAACAAATCGGCTATTGGGAAAATACCATTACAATTTTCACAAGAACTATAAAAATCGCTGAAACAGGTAAAAAAGGTTTTTTTGTAAGCCCTATTGTTCATAGAAGTATGGCGATTGCATATACAAAAGAGCAAAAATTCAAAGAGGCTCAAAGACATCTATGGGTATTATACTCTAACGATAAAAAAGATTCTAATACTATATACAACATTGCTCTCATATCTTTAAAATTAAATGAATATGACGTTGCAGAAGATTTTTTCCTAAAAGGAATAAATTTAAACAAAAATGATATTGGTGCTTATAATGGATTAGGCATAGTCTATTTAAAAAAAGGAGAGAGAGAAAAAGCTATAGAATATTTTAAAAAAGCTCTTGAGCTCGACCCAAATAATGTCAATTTCTATATCAATTTAGGTTCTACCCTTGCAAACCTTGGAAAGTATAGTGAAGCTATGGAATATTTTGAAAAGGCATTGGGCATTGAACCTTATAACCAAGCAGCTATGTATAGTTATCAAAAGATTTTAACTATAATCAAAAAAAAATAAGACCTTTGCACATAATGTTTTTTATGAGTGTGATTTTAAAATTGACTAATATTAGAAAAATGACTTGGAAAAACTGGTTGGGCAAAATAACAAATATATTCATTATCATTACCTCTTATACGCTTGTATGTAAAAGTATGGATAACTATTAATGAACTGTTAAAATTATTGCTATAAAATAGAGACGATATATATTTTGTTTTTTTTGAACTACTTTTTTGGGTATGAATTTGACCAATCTTACTATCTTCTAAAATATAGAATAAACTATTAAACGAAATTTCGTCATCAGCTTTTTTATTTTTTTCTAAAGAGGTTATAAATTTAGAACCTAATTGTCTTATAGGGATTTCATTATTGACGAACCATTCTTTATTTTTGTCAAAATATTGTAAAAAAAAAGATTTATTAAACCCTAACAACTCCCATTCTAATACCTTCTCTTCATCAGAATAGTCATATACATTTTGAGATATAATTTCATACTCTTCTTTTTTATACGTTACGAAATAGCCTATTTCTAATTGTTTAAGCCTATCTTCTCCGCAACTATCCCCAACATTGCTTGTAAGGAAAATTTCTGTATATTTTTTAAACATAATATTTTATAATCTATCTTATTTTGATTATCTAATAAATTTTTTAATCTTTTTATTTTTTATATACATCAAAAAAATTCAACTTTTTTTTTCATTTAAAAGCAATAAATTTATGTTTTAAAAAAATAAACTTTCATATTTTTTTAAACGAACTTATAAAAAATATTTTATTTATAATGTTAAATTTAAAATAAAGGCAAAAATGGACAATACTATAATAACACGTTTCCCGCCCAGCCCTACAGGTTATCTCCATATAGGAGGGGCAAGAACAGCAATTTTTAATTGGCTCTATGCAAGAAAAAACAATGGAAAATTAATTTTAAGAATAGAAGATACAGATGTTGAACGCTCCACTGAAGAGTCTACAGACTCTATCTTAAAATCACTTGAGTGGCTTGGAATAGATTGGGACTCAGGACCTTTTTTTCAATCAAAACGACTTGATATTTATAAAGAATATATACAAAAACTTATAGATAATGGCCTTGCATACTACTGTTCTTGTTCAAGCGAAAGGCTTGAAGAGATAAGACAAAAAGCGATTTCAGAAAACAAAAAACCAAAATATGATGGGGAATGTAGAAATAAAAACCATAAATACAAAGAAGGTATGGTTGTAAGATTTAAAGCTCCAGCAATCGGAACAACATTAATTCAAGATGAAATAAAAGGTAATATCGAATTTAATAATGAAGAACTTGACGACTTTATCATAGAAAGAAGTAACGGTATGCCTACATATAACTTAACTGTTGTTGTAGACGATATCACTATGGGCATAAATTTTGTCATAAGAGGCGATGACCATGTAAATAACACTCCGAAACAAATTATGCTGTATGAAGCTTTTGGGGAGAAACTACCAAAATTTGCTCACGTACCAATGGTGCTTGGAGAAGATAAGACAAGATTAAGTAAAAGACATGGTGCAGTATCTGTTTATGAATACAAAAAAATGGGGATTACTCCAGATGCAATGCTTAACTATCTTGTAAGGCTTGGATGGTCTTATGGAAATCAAGAGTTTTTTAACAGAGAAGAACTTATAGAAAAATTTACAATTAAAAATATAGGCAAGTCACCAAGTGTTTTTGATATGCAAAAACTTCTTGCTATCAACTTTGAACATATCCAAAAAACTGACAATAAAGAGTTATCCAAACTTCTAAAACCTTTTTTAAAAGAAAAAAATATAGAGATATCAAACGATACAAAACTTTTAGAAGTAATAGATACAATAAAAAACAGAAGTAAAACGATAGTTGAAATGGCAGATAACTCCATCTGCTATTTTAAAGATATTAAAGAGTATGATGAAAAAGGGGAAAAGAAATTTTTTAAACCCACCAATTTAGAGCCCATCAAAAGCTTAAGAGATAATTTACAAAAACTTGAAGAGTTTAACAAAGAAGAGCTTCATACAATTTTTGAAGGAGTTTTAAAACAGTTTGAAATAGGTTTCAGTAAATTAGCTCAACCAGTAAGACTTGCCCTTACTGGCACAACAAATGGACCAAGCATAACAGACATTATCTATATTTTAGGCAAAGAGACAACTACTCAAAGATTAGACAAAGTAATTAAAAAAATAGAAAATCTTTAGCCGTCTGTCCGTCCGTAGAGACGCAAGATTTTGTGTCTCTACAAGATTTTGCATTTCTACAAGATTTTGCATTTCTACGGCATTTAATCAAACCAATATGAAATTACAATCTGGCGGTGTGCCCTACGTCATTTAAAAACTATGCACAAAAGTCTTAAAAAAATAATGTTGTTTTTATAGTTATTAATGTCTATTCTACAGGGTTCTTAAAGAAAGATTGGCAAAGGATATATTTTTATTAACAAAAAGAGAGCTTTAATAAGCTTTATTTAAAACTCTCGAAAACAGTTCAAAAAAGGACGCTTTTATTTTTAAGCGTTCAGGAAAAGAAAGAAGATTTATGAAAGACGAAACAAAACAACTTACAATGGAAGAAGCTCTTGAAAAATGTGGTAACAATTTTAAAAAAATAGAAGAAGGTGGAGTAACACAAGGAGTCGTAGTTGCTATCAACAAAGACTCTGTGGTTGTTGATGTAGGTTACAAATCTGAAGGAGAAATTCCAAAAAACGAATTTAAGAAAAATAGTGACGGTCAAATAGAAGTCAAAATAGGCGACAATGTTGAAGTTATGGTAGAATATTGGGATGAAAGAGAAGAAATTGTCCATATCTCAAAAGATAAAGCTGAAAAGATAAAAGCTTTAGAAGATTTAGAACAAAAATTTCAAGACGACGCCATAATAGAAGGTAAAGTAATAAACCGTATTAAAGGCGGTTTTTCTATAGACGTAAATGGCGTACAAGCCTTCCTTCCTGGTTCTCAAGTTGACTTAAAACCTGTTAAAAATATGAATGAAGTTGTAGGTCAAACTTATGAGTTTAAAATTCTAAAATTTAATCGTAAGAAAAATAATATCGTCCTTTCAAGAAGAGCAATATTAGAAGAAAAAAGAAATAGTATAAGAGAAAAAACACTTGCCATAGCACATGAAGGCAAAGTTATGGAAGGTGTAGTTAAAAATATTACAGAATATGGAGTTTTTGTTGATATAGGCGGAATGGACGGGCTTCTTCATATCACTGATATCTCTTGGGGTAGAATTAAAAATCCATCTGAAATATTTTCAGTTGGTGACAAAATTAACGTTAAAATACTTATATTTGATAAAGAGAAAGAGCGTGTTTCTCTCGGTATGAAACAACTTGTTGTAGACCCTTGGATAGAAATTAATGAAAAATATGAAAAAGATACAAAAGTTACAGGAAAAGTTGTTAGCATAACTGATTATGGTGCATTCTTAGAGCTTGAAGAAGGAGTTGAAGGTTTAGTCCATATTTCAGAAATGTCGTGGACCAAAAAAATTCGTCACCCCTCCAATATGCTTTCTATAGGCGATGCAGTAGAAGCAGTAATCCTTGATGTTCAAAAAGACGAGAGAAGAATTTCTCTTGGTTTAAAACAAGCTGTTCAAAATCCTTGGGAGCTTTTAAGCGAAAAATATCCTATCGGTACAATTATTGAGGGACAAATTAAAAATATAACAGACTTTGGTGTCTTTGTCGGTATAGATGATGATATAGATGGATTAGTTCACATTTCTGACCTTTCTTGGACAAAAAGAATTAAACATCCATCTGAACTCTATAAAAAAGGAGATATCGTACAAGCTGTAGTTCTTGATGTTGATAAAGATAATGAGCGTTTTTCACTTGGTATAAAACAAAACCAAGAAGACCCTTGGTCAGGTGTTGAAGATAGATACCCTATAGGTACAGAAGTAGAAGGTAAAATAACTAATGTAACAGATTTTGGTATTTTCGTTGAACTTGAAGAGGGAATAGAAGGTTTAATTCATATATCTGAAGTGAGTGAAAAAAAGATAGAAACTCCTGTTGGCAAATTTAATACAGGCGACACTATCCAAGCTCTTGTAATGAACATAAACTCTCAAGAAAAAAGAATTGGACTTTCAATTAAACAGCTTGGATTAGAAACAGAGGAAGACGAAGAAGAGCCAAAACAAGATAAAAAAGAAGCAACAACAGAAGAGATAAAGGATGAAGTAAAAGAAGATACTCAAACAGAAGCAAAAGATGAAACAAAAGAAGTTGTTAACGAAGAAGAGACAAAAGAAGAAGAGTAGGCAATAAAAAAGTGTTTTCAAGAAAACATCCATATCTATTTTTTATATTAGTTTTTATTTCTATAACCTCTTTTTCATCTGCTTTAATGTTGTTTTTAGGCAACAATAAAAAAAAAGAGTTTATTAATAGCTCCGAAACTGTCGGTATAATTGAAATTAAAGGCATTATCGAAGATTCTAAAGAAGTTTTGGAGCTATTAAAAGAACTTAGAGAAAATAACAAAATTAAATCTATACTGTTGCGTATAGAATCTCCAGGAGGTGCAGTCGGACCTTCTCAAGAAATTTATCAAGAAGTCCTTAAAACCAAAAAAAAGAAAAAAGTTATAGTCTCATTTGGAACTATTGGAACATCAGGTGCTTACTATATTGCCTCTGCAGCGGATGGTATTATGGCTGTTCCCGGAACTGTAACTGGCAGTATCGGTGTTTTAATGGTGTATAATAATTTTCAAGAATTATTAAGCAAGATAGGTTTAAGCACTAAAGTTATAAAAAGCGTACAATATAAAGATATAGGCTCTCCAAATCGCCAAATGAGTGACGCTGAAAAAAAAATCTTACAAGACTTTGTTGAAAAACTTCATACCCAATTTATAAACGATATCGCATACGGTCGTAATATGGAGCTTCTTAAAGTACAAGAACTCGCAGATGGTAGAATATATACAGGAGAAGAGGCACGTGACCTTAAATTGATAGACAAATTGGGTAACTATCAAGATGCTATTGAATGGGCAGGACGAGTTGCAGGTATAAAAGGTAAAATAGACACTTACTATCCTCAAAAGAATCAAAGCTTTATGGAAAAAATCCTTGATATGAAAAGCTTAAGTAATATCTCTAAAGTTATATTCCATCCAAGTAGTTATGCTGCTTTTCTTTATGCTCCATCTCTATAGAGACCTTTGCACATAATGTTTTTAGATAAAATTTTTAAAAAAAAGAAACAGAATGTCTTTCCCAAAAAACTTCAAAACAAGATAGTCGCTATTTTAAAAGAGAAGAAAAATTGTAAAAGCAAAAGCGAAGAGAGAAATTACTTAGAAAATGCCGAAGAGATTTTTTCTGAAATAAGGCTTGCGTTTGATAAAAACAAAAACTCTTTAACAAATAGCGTTATAAACAAAATAGTATTAGGCGAGTTCGATAAAGCAGAAAACATTTTAAACAAATCGATTGAAGAAAACGAAAAAAAAACAAACATAAAATTATACGATTTCTATAGATTAGCACTCCTTAAAAAATTGGCGTTAGAGTATAAACAAAGCGAGGAATATTATACAAAAGCGTTAAAAATTGAATCTTCTGATACACTTATCCTAAAATCTTATGCTAACTTATTACTCTCTTACAAAAAACCCAAAACAGCACTTAAATTTTTACTCAAAGCCCTTAAAGAAGAAAAAATAAGGTTCGGAAATAAAAGCCCAATTATAGCCGAAAGTTATAGTAAAATAGCTTACGCTTACACACTATTAGAACAAAAAGAAAAAATCTTTTTTTACCTTAAAGAAGCTCTTATTATAAATGAAAATACATTTGGAAAGTTTCATATAAAAACAGGCGACTCTTTAAAAGCTATCGCTATGTTTTTTGCAAAATCAGAAGAAGGGAAAAAAAATGCTATTAAGTATTTTGAACAAGCCCTTGATATTTACGAAAAAACCTATGGAGAAAAAAATCTTGAAACTGCCTATCTTATGCTCCATTTTGCAAACTTGCTTTACAATTTAGAAGAAAAAAAAAGTGCTTTAAACTATTTTGAAAAAAGCGAAAAAGTTTTTACAATTTTTTTCGGCCCAGACGACCCTACAACAAAGTATGCTGTATTTAAAAAAGAGTTAATAGATATGAAAAAATAAAAGTTCTATTTCCTTTTACATTTTCAAAACAAACTCTAAAACCACCATATTAAATGATTTAAACCCCTTTTTTTACCGTCTTAATTTCTTCATTTAACTTATAAACTATGTTATGTGCAAAGGTTTATAAAACTTATTTTTCTAAAGCTACTTGCCAAATAGCAAATCAACATTAAATTTTTAAAACGTACAAATAACTTTTTATTAAAAAAGGTAAAAAAAATGGATATAAATAAATATACAATAAAAACAAAAGAGGCCTTAAACAAGGCTTCTCAAATAGCAATAGAAAATGAGAACCAAGAAATAACTTCTCTGCATCTACTTTATGCTATGCTTAATATAAAAGAGAGTATTGTTACTATCATATTAAAAAAAACAGAAACTAACTTAAATGAATTAATAGAAAATATAGAAAAAGATCTAAGTAAGCTCCCTAAAGTTAGTAACCATACAAACAACTATATCTCATCAGAACTTGCTACCCTGCTTAATAAAGCAGAAAAAATAGCAAACGAGTTCAACGATGACTATGTAAGTTTAGAGCATATTTTTATTGCTATTCAAGACAATGAAAAGTGTAAAAAATTTTTCTCATCTTTAAATAAAGACGATATCTTAAAAGCCATAAAAGATATAAGGGGAGATAAAAAAATAGATTCAGACAATCCAGAAGATAAAATGCAAGTTTTAGAAAAATATACTCGTAACATAACAGGTCTTGCTTTGCAGGGAAAACTTGACCCCGTTATCGGTAGAGATGAAGAGATACGCCGTGCAATTCAGATTCTATCCCGTAGAAGAAAAAACAACCCTGTATTGATTGGCGAGCCGGGCGTAGGAAAAACAGCAATAGTTGAAGGCTTGGCAAAAAGAATTATAGATAGAGATGTGCCTGAAATTTTGCAAAACAAAAAAATTGTAGAGCTCGATATAGGGCTTCTTCTTGCAGGAGCTAAATTTAGAGGAGAGTTTGAAGAACGCTTAAAAAATCTTTTAAAAGAGGTGGAAAATTCAAACGGAAACATTATTCTTTTTATTGATGAACTGCATACAATAGTTGGAGCAGGAGCACAATCTGGTGAAGCTGATGCTTCTAATATGTTAAAACCTGCACTTGCAAGAGGCACTTTGCATTGTATCGGTGCTACTACCACAGAAGAGTATAAAAAATATATAGAAAAAGATGCCGCTCTTGAACGTCGTTTTCAGCCTGTTACGATAAAAGAGCCAAATATACAAGATACCATCTCAATCCTTAGAGGCATTAAGGAAAAGTACGAAATTCATCACGGTTTAGAAATTACTGATGACGCTTTAATTGCAGCAAGCAAACTTTCAAACAGATATATTCAAGATAGATTTTTGCCCGATAAAGCGATAGATTTGATAGATGAAGCGTGCTCTTCAATTAGAATGCAAATAGACTCTATGCCTCAAGAGATAGACGATTTGAAAAGAAAAATTGAACAACTGGAAATAGAAAAACTCTCTTTTAAAAAAGAAAAAAATAACAAGAAGAAAGAGGCTGAAGAAGAAATAGCTAACTTAAAAGAGAAATATAACGTTCTTTTTTCAAAGTGGGAATTTGAAAAACAGCTTTTAGAAAATGTGAACATAATCTCAAATAAGATAGAAGACACAAAATCTCAAATAGCAATAGCTCAAAGAAGTGGCGACTTAAATTTGGTTGCAAAATTACAATATGGAACTCTTTATACTCTTCAAAAAGAACTTGAAGAGGCAAAAAAGAAATTGGCGCAAATTCCTGAAGATAAACAAATGTTAC
Organism: Desulfobacterales bacterium; assembly: GCA_963662235.1. Classification (GTDB taxonomy): domain Bacteria; phylum Desulfobacterota; class Desulfobacteria; order Desulfobacterales. The sequence goes on from OY759308.1 coordinate 192,627, forward strand.
ACAAAAGTGTAAATGAACAAGTTGTAGCGAGTATAGTTTCTAAATGGACAGGCATACCTCTTAATAGATTAGTACGTTCTGAAATGAGCAAGCTTATTAATATGGAAGAGATAATATCAAAAAAAGTTATAGGACAAAAAGAGGGAATTAAAGCTCTTGCAGATGCGATAAGACGTAATAGAAGCGGGATTTCTGATGCAAATAAACCTATAGGCTCATTTTTATTTTTAGGACCTACAGGCGTAGGAAAAACATATCTTGCTTCAACATTAGCCGATTTTCTTTTTAATAATAAAAAAGCCCTAAAACGATTTGATATGTCTGAATTTATGGAAAAACATTCTGTTGCAAGATTAATAGGTGCGCCTCCCGGTTATGTTGGATATGAAGAAGGTGGAAAACTAACAGAACTTGTACGAAGAGCACCCTACTCTGTTCTTTTATTTGACGAAATTGAAAAAGCACATAGCGATGTTTTCAATATCTTCTTGCAAATTTTAGATGAAGGACGACTTACTGACGGCAAAGGCAGAACAGTAGATTTTAAAAATACAGTTATAATTTTAACCAGCAATATAGGTTCAGAAAAAATTTATGAGACTCAAAATTTAAACGACATTAAAGATGATATTTTAGAAGATATAAAAAAATATTTTAAACCAGAATTTATCAACAGATTAGATGAAATAGTCCTTTTCCATAAACTAAATAAAGAAGAGATTAAAAAGATTGTAGAGCTTCAATTTGAAATTTTAAAAGAGAAGCTTAAAGAGAAAAACATTGCTGTTAAAATTACAGATAGTGCAATATCAAAACTTACAGAGGATGGGTTTGACCCTCAATTTGGTGCAAGACCCATAAAACGTACTATCCAAAAAAATATAGAAAACCTCATTGCAAAAAAGTATCTTGAAGGTAAGATAAAAGATAAAATTAAAATAGATTTCAAAGACGAAAATTTTGTTATAGACTAAAATTATAAGACCTTTGCACATAGCTCTATTTTTTAATATTTTTGCGGTGCAGTAGTATTTGCATACGTCAAACCCAAAAATATTATAAAAGAGAGCGTTAGTTTTTAGTGTCATATATATATTATGAACAAGTTATTATTCTACTAAAAAACTGATATTTTTGACAAAAAAATTATGTGCAAAGGTCTACTTCATAAAACAGCCGATATAGCTCAGTTGGTAGAGCAACTGATTCGTAATCAGTAGGTCAGCAGTTCAATTCTGCTTATCGGCTCCAATATTAATAGATGTTTTAAGATTTTTTATAAATAGTTTTTCGAATGAAAAATCACTACAAGTCACTACATTGTAAAATAACAGTAAATAAACTGATTTGTATCTAAAAAGAGATTTTGCCTTTTAATTTACCTCTATTTGTTACAATTTTTTTCTTTGCATTTTCCCTTAAAAGATTTATTATTTGTTCATTATGTTAATTAAAAACAACAAACAAAAAGACAGTTTGGCTAAATTTTTTTATGATTTAGCGAAGATAGTTGTTGCTATTTTAATCATAGGTCCTGTTACTAAATTGAGTACAGTTCCTGTTTTTTTAATTACAATAGGAATAATAGCTTTATTGTTGTTTATTACAATTGCAATCATTTTAGATAATAAGGAGTATAACAAAGATGAATAGTGCAACTATAGTCTTTTTATTTCTTTTAGGTTTTGGCATCATCAGTCTTATATTGGTTTTAACTGATAAAAACTTAAAAACACCAAAATCAAAAAAAACATAAAGATGACGATTTTATGCGGAACGGTTTGAAACCGTTTCCTGCATACCATTCAAAAACCACCTCAAAAACTATCTTTTTTGAATCTTTATTAAAAAAGGCATTAAAGGCTCAAAAGAAGAAAAAGACCTACTAATAAAATCAGAAGAGCTGATACTGTCTCTATTAAAACGTTTATATACAAAAAGCGTTTTGTTTTTTTAACAACTAAGGCTTTTCCCAAAAGAGCAAATGTCGAAACCAGACAAAGAGACAAAAACATTCCCAAACCTTGAAAAAACGCCGACAAGAACCCAAGCTTTATATAATTTATAGAGATTGCAAAAAGCATTATAAGGATAACTCCTGTACAAGGAACTAAGCCTACCGAAAAAGCGGAATAGAGATATGTTTTATCTCTTTTATTTACTTTCTCTACATTTATCTCTTTTTTAAAAAATTTTAACACATTTTTTAAAAACAGAAACAGTCCAATAAGTGTAATGATAGAGTAACTTATAATTTTAAATTTACTACTTATATCTTCAAAAGAGCCTGTTATAGTAGTTTTTAAAATGAAATTTAAAAAAAGGATAATAAGAACAGAAAAAAAAATATGCGTAAAAGAGGTAATAGAAGTAAAAATAAGTGCTTCTTTAAAACTTCTTTTCTCTGCAAGCATAAAAGATAAAGTGAAGAATTTACCGTGTCCTGGCATAAGAGAGTGAAGAAAACCGTATAAAAAAGAGACGCCGAGAAAGATTATTAAAAGGTTACTATTTTTTTTTGCTTTTATCTCTCTCATAAAAAACGAGAGTTTTTTATTAAGTTCATACTGATATATTACAAACTTTTGAGAAAAAATAGTAGTGGATAAGAATTTATTTTCTTTTGTTTCGATTTTCTCTTTTGCTGTAAAAGGGTTAGCAAAAGCGTTGACTGCAATTAACAAAACAACAAAAAACAGAACTTTTTTTGAATTTTTAAACATTTTTGCTTAATTTAATTATAAAAACCGTCATACTAACTTTCTCATTTTTTATGGACGTTTCATCTCCAAAGTAGTCTCAACAGGGTTGATAGTCATAGCACCATATTTAAAATACTTTTTTTTGTTAACCTTTATCTCTTTTTTTATTTGAAACCCTTTTGCATTTTTTAAGAAAGTTCCCTTTTTCTTAGCATCAACTAATACAGCATAATAGGTTGGATCGTATTGAGAAAAAACGAACTTTTTTGGGGTTTTTATAATGGCAACGTAACAAGGTATAAAGAAAGAGTATCTCACTTTTTTGTCTATAAGAAATGCTCTAAAATTTTTTATATACTGAACCTTAAAAGGTTTTTTATCTATTTCAATATCGGTAAAATAGTTATAGTTTTTTAGATAATCAAAATAGTTTTTTTTTATCTCACTTTCCTCGTTCGCTTCAAACTTACCGTTCTTATTTATATCAAAATCTTCGCTTATCATAACAGAAGAGAACTCATCAAACTCCCAATTTACAAAAACTCCCTCAAGCCCTTTTTCATTAAAAACAAAAACAGTCTGCTTAGTAATAAACATATGAGGATGAGCACTTAGGTTCCGGGTAGTAAAAAAGAGAGAGACTAATATAAAAAAAACATTAAAATATTGAATAATTTTTTTCATAAAATATCTCTTAAAACACATAGTGGAAAAAACTCTTTTCCCAAAAAAACGAACTGTTTTATTCTTGATTTTCTTCTATTATTTTTGCCATCCATTCAGGAATCCTTATTTCATCCTGTGGATAGAACTCCTTTACAAAGGGTTTTATATCAATAACGGGGCTTCCGTTCACAGCATCTAATCCACTTACATACAAAATGTTTTTCTCCCGTTTGTGCAGTTTTACAACAGTAACAAGAATAGGATTAGGACGCGCTGGGCTACATGTTGAAAAAATTCCAACATTGGGATTTTCTTTTCTCCCCATAGGATGCACTTTTGTTAAAAGTCGGCTTTTTTCAGGAACCTTGTTTGCCCAATACAAAATTGTAATATGGGAATATTTTTCAATGTCTTCAATAGTCTCAATCAACTCTTCATTAATAATGATTTCTGAAACTTCCTTGTGCATCTTACGAATATTTCGCCTGACATCATCAAGATCCCCCTTCATTTTTATACCGTCGTCTTCGGCACTTAGAAAAGGTTTTTTTATCTTATTTTTTATTGTGCCTACTGGTCGAAGCACTATTTGTGATAATTTTTTATTTTGTAAAGTAGTTACATCTTTTTTAGATTTTTCCAAATTTTCCTCCATTAATTTTTGCTATTAGCAACAACATAGAGCTTATCAGAGCTTGACATTTAGGAGAGCTTTGCACAAGCGCATTTTTTAAGAATTTAAAACAAACAATGTTTTTTATTCTTAAGATTTTTTTAAGGGTAAATGCCCTAAAAAGCTTATTATACATAGCTTGCCTTCTTTTGCCCTTTTTTTTGGTTCGATGTATAAACATACTACTTTACCAAAAAAAAGAACAAAGTCAGGCATTGTTCAAAGCTCTCTTAGGCTAAAATTTTGTTGCCCCTCTTAAGAATGCCGTTACCAGTAAATTCATAATAGGCTACATCTGGGGCACAACCCCGACAAAATTGTTGCCCATCGTATTCCACAATTCTGTTTGCCATAACACTTTCACCACATTGGGCACAAATAATATTGTCTTCCATGCGGGCATATTCTGGAATAGATGTGTTTACTTCTTTGATAAAAAATAGGCTCTCTGGCTTGATGTCGGTCATACGAAAAGCAACTTCTTGAGCAAGCTGAGAGAAACGGGCACGATTTTTTGGTGTGCGTTCTCCTTTTTTTACCACCTTGGTAAACATCTTTTGAAATTCTGGGGAGATATCTTGCAGGCGTTCATTAAAATCGGGCTTAACAGCATAACGCACACCATTACCACTGCGGTCGGTCAAGGTGACAGCGGTTTTGCCATATTCTCGATAAATCAACGAATTGTTGCCAACTGTGCAACCGGTAACAAATTGAATACCATCCACAAAACAACTATTGATTTCAACAATTGCCAGCAGCTCTTCCAAACCGTCCGAGATTTCGGAAATATGACTCATAGCATATGTGCCAGCCAACACTCCGATAGCAAGACCTGGACAGTAATGCCCGTGTAATTGTCCAGCTTTTAAAAGCAAGGTTTTTATATCTTTGTGTCGTAAGTAGCGAACATATTCTCCGCGAGGATTGCTTTTCAGACGATGCTCTTCGATTTTTTTCTGCTCTTCGGTATCCAAACTATTATTATACGGTTTGATATCAAGCACTGGTGTGCCGTCAATAGCATCCAACCCCTTTACTCGCAACTTACAACCATTTCTTTCCAACAGTTTGACCGTTGTCAGTCCCAAAGCACTCGGTCTTCGTGGACTGCAACACGCAAACACACCTTTTATTGTGCCGTTGTAGGTTTTCGGCTTCAATACCAATTCCGATGAAGATTGATGAAAATTAAAAATCACCTGAATATAAGGGTTTTCTTCAATACGATACAATCCTTCCTCAAATTCCTTATGAATGATGATGGTACTCTCCCATTTTCGCATTTCAAATGGATCAGTATGTTTCGTAAAGCGACTTTTGACAACTCCGATTTCTTGAATGTGATATGTCATATTTTTCTCTTTATTCTGTAGGGATAATGATAGAATAACCGTGCAGTTCCTCGACTGCCACAGAAACATCATACACAGCAGAAATAACTTCGGGCGTAACACATTTTCTATCTCCGGCTGCGAAAATCATACCGTCTTTTAAAAACACAAACTTGTCAGCATATCGCAAAGCCAAGTTAAGATCGTGCATAGTCATAATGGCAGACACTTCATGTCCCTGAACAATTTTTTTAATCAATGTTAAGATTTCAAGTTGATTTTTTAAATCTAAACTGCTGGTTGGTTCATCTAATAATAATACTTCGGGCTGTTGAACCAAAGCCCTGGCAATATTGACTTTTTGCTGTTCACCTCCGCTCATCTCATCTAAATATTGTAGAGATAGTTGTTCCATATGCAAACTGTCAATAGCACCGTTCACAATTTTTAAATCTTGTTCTGATGTACGCCAAGTGATGTGCGGTCGCCGTCCCAACAAAATTGCATCAAACACAGTTATGCGTCCCGGTTGAGTGCGTTGCGAAACATAGCCAATTTTGCGAGCAATCGACATTTGATCAAGTCCCAACACATCCACATTATCCACCAAAACAGTTCCAATTTTTGGGCATAAAATAGCGTTCATACATTTAAGCAGTGTGGTTTTACCTACTCCGTTTGGACCTAAAATCGCCAGAAGTTCATGATGATTTACAGAAAAATCTATCTCCTTAAGCACTGGTCGACTGCGATATTGAAATGTTACACCGTCCACCGTAAGCACTGCAAAATCTTTCATCTGTTCCTTATCTTGCATTAATAATTGCCCCTTATCGCCGATAGCCCTTGATAATTAAATAAAGAAACACTGGTGCACCTAAAAACGATGTCAAAATCGCAACTGGTAGCACATTTGGGGCTAACAGAAGTCGTGCCACAGTGTCTGCGGCTAATAACAACAACCCCCCCAGCACACAACTTCCAGGAATCAAAAAACGGTGATCGTCACCGATAAGCCGACGCACAGCATGAGGACACACCAATCCAACAAAACCTATAATGCCTAAAAATCCGATAATGCAAGCTGTAATTAGCGAAGCACAAAGCATTCCTATCAGGCGAACTCGTTCAACCGGCACACCTAACCCTTTTGCTTGTTCATCTCCCACATCAATAGCATTGTAATTCCAACTATTCCATATAAAATAGAGCGTCACAAGTGTAACTATTCCACTCATCACGCCTAATTCAAGCCAGCTTGTGCGAGCAGTATCGCCGAAAGTCCAAAAGACCATTGCAGCTAATTGATTATCATCTGCAAAATATTGTAAAAACATAGTTCCAGCAGTAAACAAAGACCCTAAGGCGACCCCAGCCAATACCATCACTTCGGGCGATGCTTGCCTGTGTTTGGATATTAGCAAAATCACACCCATCGCCACTATACAAAATATGAACGCCATTAGTGTGGTTAGCGGTAGACTGGTCAGCGTAATCGCATCTGCACCAGTGCTATGCATAGCTCCTGTTCCAAGCACCATTACGGAAAATGCCGCACCAAACGCCGCAGCTTGAGAAATGCCCAATGTAAATGGAGAACCAAGCGGATTGCGCAGAATAGATTGCATCGACACGCCCGCCACCGATAATCCACAACCTGCAACAATTGCGGTAAGTGCCTGAGGCAACCTGATATTCCAAATTATAATATCCCAGCGTTTCGACACACTTTGTCCAATCAAGGTTCTCGCCACATCCAACACAGGAATTCTAACCACGCCAAGAGACACCGATAGAATCAACATAAATGTCAGCACCACCAGTCCTATAATAATATAAAGAACTTTTCGGCCAATATACTGCTGATATGCTGTTGGAATTTTTGTATGATCAAGGTGCATAAGGTTACTTTGTTTCCACTACAATACGCTGAAATACCGTATTGTTAAACGCTTTGTTCATTTGTGCAAACACCGGTTTGCCCACAAGAAATTCATAGATTTCATCTGCCTTTATGGCTGGATCAATGTCCTGAAACTGTTTCGGATACAATTTTTTACCAATATAATAGGCATCAGCTAATATGGAACCAAAATTACGGGTGTACCAATTATATGGCAAAACACCGTACACATTGTTAGATTTTACAGCTTTCAAAGATTGATATGCTGGATCGTTCTTTAGTTCGTAAATTGCCGTAGCCTTCGGGTCGGACTGTATAGTAGAAAGATCAACAAACAGCCGTTCTGGGTTCCATTCGATAATTTTCTCTTTGGCAACATCAGCATGCGACAAATTTGCATCACCCTTCGACGAATCGTACGCCACATTGGCAGCATTGGTAAAAAGAAACGGTGGATACAACGGTTCAGTAGATTGGAAACCATGCGGACCTTTCTTTGCAATACCACCGACATAGCAGGAAATCTTGTCGGTCTCCGAAATAGAGCTGGTGCGATTTTGAAGCTCTTTAATGTGAGATTCAAAAAAGGCAATCAGTGCCTCAGCACGCTCCACTTTTCCCATCACGCGTCCCATAATTCTAAGCGATTGATACATCTGTTTTCGCCCACTACCTGCTAAATCGCCGTATTCCAAAACGATAACGGGGATACCAGTTTTTTGTTGTAGCTCTTCCGGATTGTATCCCATTTTCCCATAAGTTTTAAAAATAACCTGAGGTTGTTGTTCAAGTCCAACAATTAACTCTGGGTTATCAAACCCACGGAATTCACCAAACAACGGGTATGTTTTGAATTGTGGATTTGCCAAAGCATATGGACGGGCATCAAATTGAGTTTTCTTAGCTTCAATACTATCAACCGCAACAATGTGGTCTTGAGCCTGAAGGTAGGTAAGATATCGCAAACATCCAGGGCCAGAACAAATTACACGCTTCACTGAAACTGGAACGGTTACATTCCGATTCCAACTATCTTCAATTGTTATAGTTTTATCATTTGCGAATGTTTTAACACAAAACAGGCAACTAAGACCTATCCAGATACTCAAAACGATTCCACCAATATAACACACCTTCCCAAGTGGTTGTTTCATAGCTATCTCCTTTTCTTATTTTTTTCATATCACCTTATATAAGTGCTACTTTTGAACATTAAATAACAATAAAAATATTTTTTACAATTTAAATTGTTGTTATTATTGGTTTTGTGTCAAAACAAGGAATAACTTTTTAAAAAAAATGGTGTTTTAAAGGAAGAGAAAAGCGAATAGTTTTAGTGTTTTAGCTCGCTCCCAAGCTCTTAGAGACTGGAACACAATAGTTTTTACAAAAATCCCAAAAACTCGCTCCCAAGCTCCTGCTTGGGAGCGTATATCTTCTGATAATGTGCGTTTTTTGTCTTGTATGCGTTCCCACAAGCGGGAGCTTGGGAACGAAGTTGGTAGGGCAAAAATTTTACTCGTCAAGGCTTTCTATTTTTAAGCACCAAAAATTAAATATTCTTTGAAAAAAACACTCACTCGCTTTATTTTTTTTGTTTTTTTAAATAATCGCTCCACCATAAGCCTTTGTATCTATCATTACATTTTTTTACTTCATAATTTGGTTCAAATAGTTTTGGATTTATATTTTTTAATTTTTCTTTTAATTCGGGGGCTAAGTTCTTTACATTCCAAAGAGAAAAAACTTTTGATAACTGCTCTGCTGTTAAGTTTTTTGCATTTTTTAAATTTGCCTTGCGAAATAATGCATTTTCAAGATGAGATCCCAAAAGGTCTGCTTTTTCAAGATGAGCACAACCAAGGTCTGCATTTTCAAGATGAGCTCCCTCAAGGTTTGCATTTTCAAGATGAGCTCCCTCAAGGTTTGCATTTTCAAGATGAGCTTCCCAACAAAGGTCTGCATTTTCAAGATGAGCTTCCCGAAGGTCTGCATTTTCAAGATGAGCTTCCCGAAGGTCTGCATTTTCAAGATGAGCTTCCCGAAGGTCTGCTTTTTCAAGATGAGCACAACCAAGGTCTGCATTTTCAAGATAAGCGAACAAAAGGTTTGCATTTTCAAGATGAGCTTCCCAACAAAGGTCTGCATTTTCAAGATGAGCTTCCCAACAAAGGTCTGCATTTTCAAGATGAGCTTCCCAACAAAGGTCTGCATTTTCAAGATGAGCTTCCCGAAGGTCTGCATTTTCAAGATGAGCTTCCCGAAGGTCTGCATTTTCAAGATGAGCTCCTTTTAAATCAAATCCATAAAGTTCTCCTACCTCTTTCCCTTTTATTACTTTGGTTTTTTGTGCCCAATCTTCAACAAGTTGTTTTAGTTGTTCTACTGCAGGTTCATATCTTATATTTTTAATTGGCAAAAAAGAAATTATTATCGAAAAAGGATTCCATATAGAAGGTTCATAAGGACAAAGCATATTTTGGACATCGTCAATTCTTGAAAAAGCAATTTTCATATCTTTTGAAATTTGTGCATAAATTGCATTCATTCTATTTTCAATTTTATCTGCTCTATTTTCATATCTATTTGAAGCAATACCGAAAAGGGCAACATAAATACCAACTAACCATAAAAAAAAAGTTGCAGGACGGCGATAAGTTGGGAGTTTTTCATCTTCATTTAAAGGCGGTTTTATTTTAGTCCAAATATAACGAACACCACTAAAATCCCAAACCAACCACTTCCTGTTTTCCCTTACTTTAATAAATTTTATGAATAAAAAAGGAAGTTTAATTATAAACCTGATGAATAAAATAAGATATTTAATTGCAAACCTGATGAATAAAAAAGGAAGTTTAATTATAAACCAGATGAATAAAAAAGGGAATTCAATTATAAACAATAAGGATAGAGCAATGTTCTTAATAAAATCCTTTACAATTGAAAGCACCTTGTTCATTTTTTATTCCTTTTTTTATTGTTTTTTATAGCTTTCTGCTTTGTCTCTTCTTGCCACTTTTAAACCATCAAATCAACACACTCTTTTTTTAGTTTATTCGTTCAATTCAGCCTTTTTATCAATATAATCTTCCAAAAAATCCCAATCTTGTAGAGGTTGTGATATAATAATTTCCCCAAATAAACCAAAAAACCCAAAAAGCTCGCTCCCAAGCTCCTGCTTGGGAGCGTATATCTTCTGATAGTGTGCGTTTTTTGTTTTGTATGCGTTCCCAAGCAGGAGCTTGGGAACGAAGTTGGTAGGGACAAGAACTTGAAAACAAAATTGGGAGAGGGCAAAAGCTTGGGAACGAAATTAATTATTTATAATCGTAGGGGCGTATTGCCATACGCCCTCTCAACAATGCAATCACCATCAAAAACAATTGGTGCAATTGTTCGTGGATTTTAATCTGCTGTAACAAAACAGATAAATCACTTGATACAAACACTTAGTCAAAAATTGTGGTAACGCAATTATTATGAGAGCTTTGCACATAGCTCTATTTTGTAATATTTTTGTGGTGAAGTAGTATATTAATACGTCGAACCCAAAAATATTACAAAAGAGAGCGTCAGTCTTTATAGGGTTTTTAGGAGCTTTTGTGAAATTATCAAAAGTTGATATTTTATTAAAAACTACTATTTTTTCATAAAAAAACATTATGTGCAAAGCTCTCTATTATGAACATATCATACGCAATGAAAAAATGAGCATGGGCGTATAGCAATACGCCCCTACGAAAAAACAAATTGTACGGAAATGATTGAATATTACAGGAAGACCTTTAGGAAAGGACTCTTTTATTGAAGCAATAAAATGTATTTTAAACCTAAGGCTTAAACCACAAAAACCCAAACCTAAAAGGAAAAATAAGTAAGGTGTCCCCAGAATTCTCAGAATGTCCCACACTTCAAAATAAGATACTTTAGTGTTGAGACCCTGATTCTCTTTCGCCTATCGTCGAGCCCTCTTAATCTTCCTTAAAAGGGAGAGACAAAAATTTCTTTAGTTTCAAAGCTATTAGGTTTTAATGTATAATTTTTTTCATTCTTTTATAAGTATGCACAAATCTACGCAGGCTATTGGTGACGCATTTCAACTTAGCATTCTTTTATTAAAAATCATATGCTTGACATTTAATGCATACCGTTATAGTTGTGACTATGATAAAAAATTTTAAATGCAAGCATACACAAGCCCTTTATGAAGGAAATAGCCCAAAGCAATTTAGAACTTTTCAGGCACAAGCAGAACGCAAGCTCCAAATGCTTGACAGTGCAGTCGAATTGCTTGATTTACTGTCTCCACCCGGTAATCGATTTGAAAAATTAGGAGGCGACAGACATGGGCAATACAGCATAAGAATCAATAAACAATGGCGTGTGTGCTTTTCGTGGTCTGATGAACCATATAATGTGGAGATAACAGACTATCATTAGGAGAAACTATGAATAATGTGCGAGCAATCCATCCAGGAGAAATAATCAAAGAAGAGTATTTAAAACCATTAAATATGAGTGCTAATGCTTTGGCTATTGCTTTACGCGTGCCGGCACCTCGGATTAATGATGTGATAAGACAAAAGAGAGGAATTAGTGTTGATACTGCCCTTAGATTGGCCAGGTACTTCAACACCACCCCACAATTTTGGATGAATCTGCAAATAAGTTATGACATCAAAATGGCCAAACAAAATGTGCTAAAAATAGAAAATGAAATTATTCCTTTACAAGCTATAACTGCTTGAAAATGCAAGAGAAAATATTTTGGAAGACACCTTACTTAATTATTGGCAAAAAGATTTATATTTCAAATTATGTATAATTTTTTTGATTTTACTATTAAATCTAAACTTACATTTTTTTAAACCTCATAAAGAGAGGTTTTTTTTTACAGTTCTTCTGTCTAATTGAGTAATTTTGCTGACTTCTTCTATTGTTTTATGGCTTTGATATAAAATTTTGCAATATCTTGAAAGAAGCTCTTTGGCGGTTAAATTCTCTTTTTTAATGGCACTGCAAAACTTTTCCATTTCTCCATAAGAATTTTCAAAATTATCTCCTTTATATTCCCCTTTAAGCAAAATTCTATGCACGCATTGTTCAAGCTCTTTGACATTTCCATTCCATAAATAAAATTGACCAAGTTGTTCCTTTATCTTTTTTTTTAAGCTTTTTGTAAGTTCTTTATTATATTCAACGCCAAGTTTAGAAAGGATTGAAATGAGAAGCTCGTCCAATTCTTTTGGTTCTTCTTTAATTCTTTCTCTTAATGGAGGGATTGTAATAATATCGGAACTTAGACGAGATAAAAATTCGTCTCTAAAAATTGTGTTTTTTTTGTCTGTGAACAAGCTGTTTTCTGTTGAGGCAATTATTCTGCCCTTAAAATGCTCTTTTTTTCTACTGCCGACAGGCAAGAATAATCTGTCTTGCAGGAGACTAACAATTTTCATTTGGACGGAAAAAGGGAGCCTCTCAATTTCGTCTAAAAAGATTGCGCCATATTGGCTACATTTTTGAAGTACCCCTTCATATTTTTCTTTTTTATTTTCATATCCGAAAATCTCTTTCTCGATATCTTGTGTAGAAAACTCTGATAGACTTAAGGCTATGAAAAGCTCATTAAAATTAGCCTGAAATTTTTTTGTTTTTATATCAAATGGAATAAAAGATGAGCTTCCCACAATTCTTGCTGCAAGGCTTTTTCCTGTGCCTCTTTCGCCTAACATTAAAGTTGAAAAATCTTGCATTTTATTAAGAAGATATTTTTCATATAATTCTATGTCATATGTAAAAACGCTGTCCCATAAATTTCTTCTTAATTTTTTCATAACATTGCTACTGCCAATGAGTTCTTTGTATATGAAAAAAAATGCTCTTCTCATTTGAAAAAAAAGAGCAAAATATTTAACAGCATCAATTTTGATGAACCCTTGTTTTTCTAAAAGCCCAATAGCTTCATCGGCAAAATCAACTGTTAGGTTTGTATTGTCTCTAAATTGCTTATAAATTAATGCATCAAATTTTTTTCTAAACAAAGTGAAGGCTTGAAAAAGCAGGGCATATTTGACCAAAACTTGGTCTTCTTCATCTTCATATAGAGTGAAATTGCTCCTTTTTTCCTGCTCAAGTTTTACAACTATTTTTTCAATTTCGTATCTGGCGGTTTCTATTCTTTCTACTCTTTTTGCATTCTTAGAAAGCTTTGATATTTGGCATTCTGTTTCAACAAGTTCATCTGTAAAAGGGTTTGTAAGGCTTGCTTTTTTTACAAGTTTTAAAAATGCTTTTTCTCTTACGCTTAATTTTATTGCCATAATTAGAAAGTTTCCTTGTTCACAAAATCGAGAGTTTTGCACAAACGCTAATTTTTTAAAAATTTTACGATAATTGAAACTTTGAATTTAAAAAATCAAAGAATCATTTTTTTTAAAAAAACACTTAGATTTAAAGGCTTGTCCTCTTTTGCCCATTTTTCAAGTTCGAAGTATTAATATACATCTTTACCCAGTCTATCATAATTTTATAGAATATTTTTTGTCTATTTTGGAGATTTTAATCATTTCAAAATTGTCTATTTCAATAAATACATTACCTGACTTGTCGGTCAAAATAAGTTTGTAGGTGTTTGTGTTTTCATTATCAGACATTTTTTCAGTTATACAAAAATATTCTTCATTTTTTTTTGGATAGCTATAAAATTTCATATTTGCAATTTTTAAGGGAAGAACTAACATATCGGTTTTTAAAAATTCAAATATTCCGCCTGTTTGGAACATTGCATCAACTATTACCACATTGCTTAAAAATTTTGGTTCTTTTTCATTCTTAAAAAACTCTTTATCCGATTTATCCATAATTTTACTGATTAAAAGTTTGCCGTCATAATGAGAAATTTCTTCTATTGTTTTAAAAAGCCCCTCCATAAAAAGGCGTTTTGGGTGGTAAATTAAAGATGCCAGATTATCATTAATTTGAAGTTTATTAAATTCAGGTAACGCTATTTTTTTAGAAGGAAGTTTATTGTTGTCAAAATAAAAAGAACCTTCATAGTGAAGTGTTTCGTTGAATATTTTTTTCTTTTGAAAAAACGAAGTTATTTTACACTTGCATAAATTATCGTTTAAAACTGCTTCAATCTCTATTTCTTTATCTTTTTCTTTTAAGATTTTAATGCCGTAAGGAATTGAAAAATCAGAGACAGCAACAAGCTTTTTGTTTTTTGAATTTAAAAGATAGAAAGCTGCTTCTGCCATTGCCTCTATTCCTGTTGCTCCTAAAAAAATCGGGATATCATCTTTGCTGTGATCTTTTAGAAACAAGTCATAAGACAAAGAAAGCTTTCTTTTAAATTTTGCTTTGTTTTCATCTATAAAGCTTATTTTATCTAAAAATGGCATTAGTTTTTCTTGTGCAAGCAACCTGTTTATATCAAATTCATAATCTATCCCTGTAAAAACAGCTTCTATATTATCATCTAAAAGGTCGTCTAAAAAAAACTTTATTCCATCTTTTGGCTCTAAAAAACTTATTTTCTTTTCTTTGAGAACATATTCAACACTCGATTTTGTTGCCATTCCTATTTTGTTCCATGCTGTCCAGTCATAAATTTTATATTGTTTTGAAGGGTTTAATGAGGCTTCTTTTTGAACAATTTTACCAAGCATATCGTTTGCAGAAGTATAATCGGTTTGTCCTTCGTTTCCGAACTTTGCGGTTACAGAAGAAAAAGCGATGAAAAATCTATAATTAGCAAAACTCTTTAAAAGATTAAAAGCTCCCAAAATTTTGGTATCAAAAACCTTCGAAAAAGAATCTAACTCTTTTTTTTCTATAAAATTACTCTCCTCTACTCCTGCCGCATGAATTATACCGTCTATGTTTTTTATATCGCTTGCAAACTCATCTAACTGTTTTGCATCAATAACAGAAACAGGCTTGTAAATAGTGTCTATATTAAGGCTTCTTAACTCTTCTATATTTTTCTTAACTTCTCTTGCTCTTTTTATTTTTGCAGCTTGTCTGCTTGCTTCAACAGGTTTCATATTTGGGTTTTCTTGCATTACAAATGAGATAAGTTTGTCATCTTTTATGTTTTGCAATTCTTTTTTTTCTTCTATATTACTTCTTCCCAGAATTATAAATTTTGTTTTATATTCTTTGCCAATGTTTTTTAATATCTCAAAGGTTATTCCACTTCCTCCTCCAGTTACTAAAATCGTATCATTTTGTTTTATAATATTTGTGTTTTCTTGGATTTTGCTTTCCTCAAGTTTTAATACAAATCTTTGTCCGTCTTTATAAGCTACTTCAAGCTCATTTGTTTCTGTTTGAATTTCATTAATAAATAAATTGATTGTTTTTTCTACATTTGAGCTGTTTGCAAAATCTACCATTTTACAAGAAGTGTTTTTAAATTCCTTATTAATGCTTTTAAGCATTCCGCTTATTCCAGCAAAAACAGGATTAATATCGATGTTTTTTTCAATATATGGAATAACAACAGAGTTAAAAGCACAAGATGCTATGATGCCATCTTCTTTATTTATAGAATTTTGCAAAGTTTTGACGATGAGAAAAAAAGACTTTATTGCCTTTGAAAGCTTAATTGGATTTTGTGTTTTTTCAAAATAGTAATTGATGGGAGCAAAGTGTATAAAACCGTCTATATTGCTGTTTTTTATTTTTTGAAGTTCTTCTTGGATATTATTTTTATTTTCAAAAAGCTCAAAATTGTTTTTCCCTATTTCAATTATATTTGCATCTGTTTTCTTTGCAAACTCATCAGCAAAACCATAATTGTCAAAACTTACAAGCAATGTCTTATTCTTTAGTGTTTTTGTTTTGCCTTCTAATTTTTTTGTTACAGGCTTAATCAAAAATCTTTTTACATTCTTTTGCGTATCTGTTTGTGCTCTTTCATCTTCTTTTTGTTGTGTGTTGGCTATTTTCTCTTGTTTCTCTGAAGTCTCGTTTAAGATAAAATTGGTAAGTTTTTTTATTGTGTTAAGTTCAACTAACTTTAAATCTTCTGGGACTTTAAAATTGAATTTTTCTGCAATTTCTCCAAAGATTTCAACTTGCTTAATTGAATCAATTCCCAAATCTGCTTCCATATCCAAATCATCTTCAAGCATATCAGTTTCATAGCCTGTTTGTTTTGCAATAATTTGCTTTATTGTTTCAATTTGATTTTCATCTGCTTTTAGAGTTGTTGTATCTTTTTTTTGCTCTACTTCTTTTGGTTCATTTGATGTTAGTGTTTGTGTTGATGAGGTTTTAGCTATTATAAAATCGGTTAGTTTTTTTATTGTGTTAAGTTCAACTAACTTTAAATCTTCTGGAACTTTAAAATTGAATTTTTCTGCAATTTCTCCAAAAATTTCAACTTGCTTAATTGAATCAATTCCCAAATCTGCTTCCATATCCAAATCGTCTTCAAGCATATCAGTTTCATAACCTGTTTGCTTTGCAATAATTTGCTTTATTGTTTCAATTTGATTTCCGCTATTTTCTGAAGTTGTTGCTATCTTATTTTCTTGCTTGGTTTCTTTTTGTGTATTTGTTTTTTCATCACAATCTTCTTTTGAAATTTTACTGCCGTGAGCTTCAACGCACAATGCGTTATTTGTTATTGTTAAAACAGGTCCTTGACTACCTGAAATATTTTGCAACCATTTATAATAGACATTGTTATTTTGGATGGTTCCATTTTCAAGTTTTTTTAACATTAGAAAAGCAAAGTGAGAGCCAAAGCCTGCTGCTGTGTGAATGCCATATTCAAAGTCATCATACAGTTTTTTGTTTAGGCATAAATCTTTAAAATTATCTTCAATATTGATTAAATTTGCAATTGGAGGAATTTGCCCTTTTTGCAAAGCCTTAACAAGAACAGCGTCTTCAATTCCTGCCCCCAATGTGTGTCCTGTGTAGCCTTTGGTGTTTGCAATGGCTATTTGAGGATAATGATTTGGAAAAGCTTTTCTTAATGCATTTATCTCAGCATCTGCAGAACCTCCACGCTTTGGAGTGTAGGTTTCATGGGACATAAAAATTAGTTTTTTTGTGTAATAATCTTTATTTAGGTTATGGTTTTTTTCCACTCTCTTAACGAATTTCTCCATTTGCACAGCCAAATGATTTACATCTATGTTGAAAGTGTGAAATCCGCTATTGCCAAGATATGAACCAAGTATTTCTGCCTGACCATTTAATCCTCTTTTTCTAAGGCACTCTTCTTTTTCTATAACAAGCCCAACTGCTCCTGCTCCAAGTATTGTTCCGTTTCTTTCTGCATCAAAAGGCTTTGCGGCTTCTTCGACTTCTTTTTTGATAGTTGCAGCTCCAAGCGATAAAAATGCAGAGCCAACCCATTGATTTTGAATGGAAGAAGTTACATTGTCCCCCCCAATAATTATAACTCTTTCACATCTTCCACATCGTATCCAATCGTTTGCTACTCCTATTGCTTGAGTTGTTGAAGCACAAGCTCCATTTAAAAGAATATTCGGACCTTGTGCTTTTATAAACCTTGCAAGATGAGCAGAGCCTAAAGGGCACATATTTGCTGCAAAATTTCTGTCAAACTGATACGAAGGATATTCTTTGTTTCTTTCTTTAACTTTAAAAAACCAATTTGTGATTTGCTTTTTAATATTACTATCTTTAACCGATTCCATTAAATGATAATAAATATTTTCAAACTCTTCATATGGCTCTACATAGAACTTGTGATAATAAAATCTGTTCATCTCACCCATAACAGTTTCATTATTTGGAAAAGCAGAGCTGACAATTACACCTGTTTTACCTTGCATTTCTTTTGGAAGAGCAAAACCCTCTGGAATTTGTTTTCCTAAAGAGGTTTGTTTGTAGTTCATAACAAGAGGAATGTTTGCATCTTTTAATGCTTCAATTCCTGCAGCAACAGCAAGTGCCATTGCACTGTCATATTTAAACTCAACGCCATATTCGTCATTTAAATCAAAAAAACCTAATTGCCCTGCAAGTTGGATAACATCTTCTTGATTTTCTATTTCAACAAATCTGGCATTGCCATCGGCTTGTTTAAAAAGTCTGTTTATCTTCTTTTCTGTTATTTTCTTTTTGTCGTCTTCTGAAATTGGTTCTATGAAGTTTGTGCCGTTTAATATCTTTTCAAAATTATCACTTGAAAAAACCTTTCTTGCTTTTCCAGGAAGACCTATTGAAACACCCGAGATGACAATTTTGCCATCATAAAAATTATATTTTTCCATAGAGGCAAGAGCATCTTCTTTTTTGTGCTGTATGAACTCTTTATATAAAACTTTATCTAACACTTCTTGATTTTGTTTTTTAAAATCTTCAAAAGCATGGCTCTTGATATATTTTTCATCTTTATCAAAAGAGAGTGTTTCTTTTTTTTCTTCAAAAGGGGTTTTGTGTATTTTATCTATATAGTTTAAAAAGTTATCAAAGCTTTTTAACTGACCAACTTTAACATCAACTGCAGGTATAGAATCGTAATATGCTATATTGATATCTTTGAGAAGGGTTCCAAGAAGTTTATTTGGTCCAATTTCTAAAAAAAGACTTTTTTGAGCTTCATAAACATATTCTATGCTTTTTATAAATTCCACAGGTGAGGCTATTTGTTTTGAGAGCAATTCTTTTACTTTTTTTATATCATTTGGATATGGTTTCCCTGTGACATTTGATATGATTTTTGAATAATTTGCCGTGTTACTAAAAATATAATCATCAAGGTGTTGCTTCATTTTAAAAGCAGCATCATCAAAAAGATTAGAGTGAAATGCACCAGAGAGTTTAAGTTTTATAAAAGGTTTTTTTATCGATTTTAAAAAGTTGCAAAATTTGTCAATATTTTCTTTAGTTCCTGATATTGCTGTTTGTTTTTTACTGTTTTTGTTTGCGATAAAAACTTCGATTGAGCTTTGTCTTATTAGTTTTTCGCTTTGTCTTTCATCAACAAACAGAACCATTATTTTGCCTTGTGTTTTGCTTGTGCACTCTTTCATTAAATCTGCTCGTTTTAAAACAAGAGACATAGAAGATTCAAAATCAAGTATGCCATTACAAAAAAGTGCTGTGTATTCTCCTATGCTATGACCTACAAAATAGTTTGGAATAATATTTTTAGTTTGCCTTAAATGCTCATAAATAGAAGCACTTGATAAAAATATTGAAGGTTGGGTATTTTCGGTAAGATTTATTTCATTATTGTCAGAAAACATTAAATCTAAAAGAGAATATCCTCGTGATTTTTTAAAAATCTCTTCGCCTTTATCCATTGTTGTGCGAATCAAAGGATATTCTTTATATAATTCTTGCATCATATAGGCAGATTGAGCTCCTTGCCCAGACAGTAAAATAATGATGTTAGATTTTGTGTGGTTTTGGTTTTTTGCAATATAAGGCTCGGTTGAAACTGCTTTTTTGGTTTTATCAAAATCTATTGTTTTTTGAAGAATAGGAGAAAAGATTTCTTCTTCTTGATTGTCTTTTTGCTCATTTTTTTTGCTTAGAAAGGCAGACATACTTCCTAAAACCATATGTCCGTGATTGCCACCAATTCCATTCACATTGCTTGCTAAATAAAAATTGTCTTCTATCTTTTTTAAATTTGGATTTGCTTTTAAAATAGAATTTTTTTCTACGATGGAGTTCTCTTTCGAATATGCAAAGTTTGGCAAAATAGCTTTATTCTTTGTCATAAGAAGTAATTTGTTTAGAACAACAGCAGGATTGGCCGCTTTAAAATATGCAAATTGTGATTTTGTGTTGCCGAAAAAAATGTCGTTTGGAAAACTTGTTTCAATTGCTTGTTTTTCGACTAAATCAAATAATGGGTTAGATACTCCAAAAACATCAATATATTTTATCTCATTTTTTTTTATATTTATTTTTTCGTAACAAGTTTCAATTGCTTTGCTATATGCTTCTTCAGAAGGAGATAAAAGATGCTTTGGGACACTTGAAGAAAAAGAGATACCTTTTATTTCACCAATGATATCAAGATTGTTTTCGCAAGCTTTTTTATAAGTTGTTAAAATTTGAACAGCAGCACCTTCTCCCATAACATATCCTTCTGCTCTTTTATCAAAAAAATAGTTGTCGTGCGTACTCAAAAGAGAAAGCCTTTTAAAAGCTATAATAACAGCAGGATATAAATTTGCATCAACTCCTCCTGTTATTGCAAAATCGAGCTGTTTTGTTTTAAGGTTTTCCATGGCTGTTTCAAAAGCAAAGGATGAAGAAGCACAAGAAGCATCTATAACAAAATTTTTGCCATTACAGTTAAAAAAATTGGCAACTCTTCCAGATACAAGATTTGATAAAAGACCTGTTGTTGTGTCTTCGGTGGTTGGTGAAAATCTTTTTTTAAGATTTGTAAGAAGCTTGTCTGCTATAATGTTTTTGTTTTCGGCATCAAATTCTTTTATAAATTTTTCTATAAGAGGAAGCCTAACTCTTAAAATATTTTCCGATTGATGTGTCCCTGATATTGTTCCAAATATAACTCCAATATTATTTCCATATCCAAAAAAATCTTCCATTTTTGCTTGGGATATTGCCTCAGATGTTGCATCAAGTGCAAATTTTTGTGCATTGTCTATAAACTTTGCAGTAAATGGTGGAATTTTATATTTTGTGTTATTAAATTTATAATCGTCTATAATTCCTGCTTTGATATTTGGAATGTGATATCCAGAAAGTTTATCTTCTTTTGCATAATAGTCGTTATGGAATTTGGAAGAAGGCATTGTATCTGATATTGATGTTTTGCCACTTTTTAGCTTTTCCCAAAAATCAGAAGAATTTTTCACATTT
The DNA here is from genome assembly GCA_963662235.1 of Desulfobacterales bacterium. GTDB lineage: Bacteria > Desulfobacterota > Desulfobacteria > Desulfobacterales. The sequence continues at coordinate 213,741 of OY759308.1, forward strand.
GGTAAAAGAGTTCCCATTCCAACAGCAACAATTCTGTCTTCATTAAAATCGTAAGATAAATCATTAAAAATTTGTCTTCTTGTTTTTTTATAAGCATCGGTAAATTCTTCAATAATTGAATGATAGTTAATTCCACCAAAACCATATGAGCTTATTGCAGATGCAAGAGGCATGTTTTTATTCCATTCTTTTGCTTCTTCAATAATATAGAAGGGAGAATCTTGTAAGTTATGGCTTCTGCTTAATTCTTCAAAAAGACCATTTGGAGGGAGTGTTTTATTTTTTATTGCAAGGATTGCTTTTATAAGCCCTGCCATGCCAGCCCCACCAAGAAGATGCCCTATTTGTGACTTTATTGAACTTATTCCGATTTTATTATTTGATTGATTGTAAACAGCTTTAAGGGCTTCAATTTCTGTTATATCTCCCATAATTGTTGAAGTTCCGTGTGCTTCAATAAAATCAATATTGTTTAAATCAAAATCGTCTCTTAAATTTTTGATACATCGTTTAAGAGCAAGAACTTGCCCATTTTGGTTTGGTGCAGCTATGGCTTTCCCTTTTCCATCAGAGCTTGCACCTAATGCTTTTATTAAAGCATAAATTTTATCTTTGTCTCTTATGGCATCTTTTGCCCTTTTTAAGATAACAACTCCAGCTCCTTCTCCCATCACAAAACCACTTGCTCTTTTGTCAAAGGGGTATGAGCCTATGTTTGATAATGCTCCAAGTTTGCAAAAACCAACAAAGGGCTCTGGAGCAAGATGAGAATTGACTCCTCCAATAATTGCCAAATCGCTTTTCCCCGATAAGAGTTCTTTTATTCCACAATCTAAAGCTGCAAAGCTTGTTGCACAAGCTGCATCAACTGTGTAGTTTATGCCTTCTGCTCCTAAGTGATGAGCAATTCTGCTTGCTTCTATGTTTAGTGCAACAGTATGAACAGCTTCATATTTTGAACCATCTGAAAATTTTTCTTTTAAATAGTTTTTCAATTCTTTCTTTTTTTCATCACTTAAAGATTGAAACTCGTCTATTTGGTCTAAATAATACAAGATTTCAGGATAGCTATATTTGAAATGCAAATTGTTGTTTGTTTCATTGCCAAGGCAGCTTGCAACGATAACAGAGGTGTTTTTTCTTAATTTTTTTTTAAGTTTTGTGTCTTTTTCAATTATCTTTGCATCAAGTGCTGCTTGGAGGGCTGCTTCTAAAACTAATTGTTGGCTTCTTGAAAGATTTTTTCCTTTATTTTCTTCATAGCCATATTTTTTCTCGTCAAATGTAAAAACATTATCTTTTATTACGCCTGCAAGAGAGGTGTAGGTTTTGTCTTCTTTTTTTTTATCTTCATCATAAAAAAGGTGAAAGTTGCAAAAACGCTCACTGTTATCGTGATTTATATCTATAATTGAATATTTTTTATTTACTATGTTGTTCCAAAAGGCTTCTTTGTCTTTTGCATCTGGATAAATGCACCCAATTCCAACTATTGCTATTTCATCATTTATGATATTTTTTTCATTCGTAAGAGCTTCTAACGAATTTAGATTTTTGTGAAGGGATTCTTTGTTGTCAAAATAGTTTTGATGAAGCTCTTTTATAGGCACTGTATAATCTGAAAAAACAACAGAATCGCCTGCCATAAAGTTGCCTTTTTCAAATTGTTCTTTTTCGTTAAATTGCTTTAATTCTTTAAAAACATTGTTTTCAAAAATAGGCTGAAATCCTTTTGAGGCAATAAGTAGTGCCCCAATGTTGTCTTGTTCAAATTCTTTTTTCCTTTTGCCCAAGTCTATGTTGTTTCTGATTCTGTCGTTTTCTCTTTTTAATATATTTTGAGTAAAAGGTGTTTTTATAACTCTTGAGGGCAAACCAACAGAACTTCCGATTAAAGAAGTTTCTTTGTTTTCTAAAACAACTTTTTGATAAACTGGTTTTATGGCAAGAGATTCTAATATCTCTTTGGTTGCAAGATAGGCTGTGCCAACTTGAATTCCTATTTTAAAACCTTTTTCATAAAGAAAGGCACTCATTCCGCTTATGAAAAAAGAGGCTGATTTGGTAGATATTCCTCCTGCAAAAATAAGAGTGCTTCTGTTAGGGGTTATTTGATTTTCTAAAATTGTTTCAATTGCAAGCTCCCATAGTGTGAAGCTGCTTAATGCTCCAATATGACCGCCTGCTTCTTTTCCTTCAAATATGAAATTTGTACACTCGTTTTTTACAGCATTTTTCAAAAATGATGGAGTTGGTGTGTGTAGATAGGTTTTAGTTCCAAGCTCTTCTAATTTTTTTACATTGGCAGGAGAGCCTGCTGCAAAGAGAGCAAAGGGGACTTTGTGTTTTTTTATTATTTTGATATGGCTTTCTAAAGTTGGATTTAAGGCTTCGATTCCTATCATACCTGCACCAAAAGATTTTAACTTTTCTTCGTTTTTACCTTCTGTAATAATTTTATCTGCCAAATTTGAAGGCAAGTTTCCTAATGCAAAGAAAGGCAAAGCTCCATTTTCAAAAACAGATAAGGCAAAATTTGCATTATCGCTTATATTTGCCATAGGTCCTTGAATGAGTGGGTATTTTGTTTTGTGCTCTTTTGCCAGCGTGCTATTTTCTTGCAACGGGTCAAAATCGTCTATTAGTGCTAATTTTTCGCAAGTTTCGCTAAATAGATAATGGACTATATCTTTTAGCTTTTTTGATTTTTTTACAAAATGTTTTGCAAAAACAGCATCTTGTCCAAGATAGAAAAGGGATTGCAGGGGTTCTGTGGAATTATCATTTAATTTTTTTATATTTGATTTTATAACTTCATAAAAAGCATTTTTTGCATCAGGATTGCCAATTAGTTCTAATTCTTTGAGTTTAAGCTCTTTTGTGATTTTTGTTCCGGGCTTTGAAAAAAATCTGTAATTATACCCAAGGTTTTGTCCTAAAACTTCTGTGTTGTTGTCTTCTAAGTTTTCGATTAATTTTTTAAAATTTGAAGATAAAGGAGCTTCGTCTGCAAGAAAAAATTGAGAATCTAAAACAATTCCGCTTGCACCACTTGCAAAAATTCCTGCTGTTGTATGAATGCCAACTCCGCCTTGAACAAAAATTGGAAGTTTTGTTTTTTCTAAATAAGTTTGCATTAGCACAAAAGAAGAAAGACCAGCGCCCCTTCCTCCTGCCTCACTCCCTTTTATGATAAGAGCGTTTGGAGATATTTTGCCTAACTTTTTTTCAATTTCAATATCAATGGTTTCAATGAAAAAAGGATTTTTTATGTTTGCATCATCAAATCGCTCGATATCCTCTAATGAATCATAATAAAAAATTATGGCATCTAAATTTCTTATATTTTTTTCTTTTAAAAAATTTATAACCTCTTTTTCTTTAAAATTTAATCTTAATCCAAAAAGATGATTTGCGTTTGAAAGCTTTGTAATTGTTTCTGTAATTTCATCACTATCTAAAAACTCACAATCTAAAACAGGCAGTAAACCTGCATCATCAATGGCTCTAAAATATTTTTCATCAAAACAAAATGATAAACAAATTGCAGGTAATTTTGAATTTATCACTCTTTTAAACATAATCTTTTGTCCTTATAGTTTTAATTTATTTGCGTAGCTTCTTGCACGCCTATATTGCTTTGTTATTAAAGCAATAAAAATGCACTAATCATTTTATGCAAGGTAAGATATTCATTTTTTGTACATTGGTCAAGATTTTTCATAAATGGCTTTTTTAATGGAGGATATAGCGATTGTAGAAAATATGTTCTTTGAAAAATATAAAGGTAAATTTGAAATGGAATTATCTGATAAGATCAAAAAGGGCAAAGAGAGGACTTGACCCCATTTATTGATTCTGAAAGAATGGTAATAAATATAAAGGGTGCAAAGGGCATGAAAGATAGAATATCTTTGCTTTCGAAGCATTTGCTTGAATTATTACGAAATTACTTCAAAGCATATAAACCTAAAAAATATCTCTTTGAAGGTCAAAATGGAGGTAAATATTTGCCAACCAGTGTGGCAAATATTTTAAAGAAAGCGGTACTGAAAGCTGGAATCTGTAAAACCGTGACTACCACATATGCTACGCCACAGTTTTGCAACTCATCTTCTTGAACAAGGCACTGATTTAAGATATATTCAGGATTTGTTGGGGCATAATAGTTCAAAAACGACTGAAATTTATACTCATGTATCAAAAAAGGCAATTGATAAGATTAGAAACCCAGTCAATGATTTTTTTGATTGAGGAGATCAAAATGATAAAAGAAAAATATATACAATTGTGCTTAGCCCGCCAGTTTGGAGAAATAAACACAATAGAGTTTACACAATCGTTAGCGCCAAGTATAGAAAAAACCGTGCAACAGTAAATAATAATTGAACCAATATCAGGTAATAAATAAACAAATGAATATAGAATGGAATACATTACGAGCATTTAACGGCGATGTTAAAAATGGATTTGAAGAACTTGTTTGTCAATTAGCAAGAGCAGAACAAATTTTAAACAAATCTAAATTCATTAGAGTTGCTGCACCTGACGGTGGAGTTGAAGCGTATTGTATCCTTTCTGATAATACAGAATATGGTTGGCAAGCCAAGTTTTTTGCGTCAATGGGCGATTCACAATGGACGCAACTTGATAAATCATTTAAAACAGCCTTTGCAAAGCACCCTGATTTGGTTAAGTATTACATCTGTATTCCATTAGATAGACAAGATCCGAGAATAACAATTACAAAGGGAAACCGTAAAGGGCAACAAGTGAATCACTTTATGGATAAGTGGAACGCGAAAGTAACAGAATGGGAAGCATTTTCAAAATCAAACAACAGAACTATTGAATTTGAATTTTGGGGTAATTCAGAAATCTTTGAACGCTTAAGCAAAAAAGAAAACGAAGGGAAACTTTACTATTGGTTTGGCAAGGAAGAATTTTCTGATGAATGGTTCAAACAAAAACTTGATGAGAATATTAAAAATCTTGACAAACGCTACACCCCTGAACTGAATTTTGATTTACCTATTGCCAAGATATTTGACGGAATTAGCAGAGATACTTATTTCAACGACCAATTCAATTCATATTTTGATGATTTACTTAGGCATTTTAGAAAAGCTGTTACTCATATTAAAAAAGCAAAGGTAAAAAACTATATTGATAAAATCAATTCAATAGTCACAACATTCAGACAACAATGTGAGCAAATTGATTTTGCTGAAATAAGTATTATTGACAATATTGGTTTGATATCACTGTTAGAAAGTGTCAGGAAAATTATTAACGATTTAATTCAAAAATTATATGAAATTGATTTCGCACTCAAAAAAGAAAAGAAAGAAAAAAGTAAATACGAAAGCGATACAAATAAATTTGGTTGGGATATAGAGCATTTCAGAAAATTGAATAGTTCAATTTATGAGTTTATTAATTTTCTAAATAGCACAACGGTTCTTTTGTCAAATAACCCTTTTATGCTTTTAACAGGGGAAGCAGGAATTGGAAAATCACATTTACTTGCTGATGTTGCAGTAAAAAGAAATAAACGAAATCAATTCTCAATTTTATTGCTTGGTCAACATTTCACAGAGGAAGAACCTTGGAGTCAAATCAAAAAACAACTTCAATTAAATTGTGAAAGAGATACATTTCTTTCTTCGCTAAATGCAAAAGCTGAAACAACACAGAGCAGAATTTTAATTCTGATAGATGCAATAAATGAAGGAAAGGGAAAAGAGTTGTGGAAAAATTATATTGCAGGTTTCATTACCGCAGTAAAAAAATTTCCAAACATAGGTGTGGTTTTTAGTATTAGAACTTCTTATGAAAAACTTTTAATTCCTAATCCCTTAAAGGAAAAGGATGAAATTTTAAAAGTCATTCATTATGGTTTCTCATACCACGAATACGAAGCATCAAAACGTTTTTTTGAAAATTTTGGTATTAAACAACCAAGTATTCCTTTGCTTCACCCTGAGTTTTCCAATCCGCTATTCCTAAAATTATTTTGCGAGGGATTAAGTAAAAAAGGATTGCACGTAATACCTGACGGTTACGAGGGCATTTCTACCGTCCTTAATTTTTATCTTGAAGCTATTAACAATACAGTTTCGGAAAAACACAAATTGCCTGAAAACTTAAATCTTACTCAAAAAGTTGTAAAAAAAATCGCAAGTCAAATTGCTGATACTGATAATACTTACATAAAGTTTGATAATGCGTATAGTACTGTTACTCAATTTGCCAAAGACAACTCAATTACCGAACCTGCTCAATTTTTTGAGGATTTAATACGGGAAGGACTTCTTACTCAAAACGTGTATTGGGAAAAAGGTGGAAATCCTTTTAACGGTGTGTATATTTCGTATGAAAGATTCAGTGACCATTTGGTTTGTGCTTACTTGTTGGAAAATCATTTTGACAAAAAGAATCCAACAAGCTCTTTTGCTGTCGGTAATAAACTACATAGATTGCTTGAAGACCAATATAAATCATATTACAACAAAGGTATTATTGAGGCTCTTTCAATTCAATTACCTGAATTGGCAAACATAGAACTATTTGAAGCTGCACCTCACGCAAAGGAATTTAAAATTGTGGCACAGGCATTTGTTGAAAGCATTATTTGGAGAAAAAAAGAAACAATCAATGAGAAACTAAAAGATTACATAAATGAAGTCGTAATTCAAAAACACGACTTGCATGATGATTTTATTAGCACAATTCTTTTAATTACATCACAGCCGAAACACTATTTCAATAGCGATTTCCTTCACAATCATTTGATGAAATTCAGTATGCCTGATAGAGATTCTTGGTGGACACCTTTTATTCATCATCAATACCCAAGCTATTCAGATGAAATCACATCTATTCAACGAATGATTGATTGGGCTTGGACAGATGATAAACGAGAGAATATTTCTGACGAATCAATTCGCTTAATGTGTCAAACTTTGTTTTGGTTTACAACAAGCACCAACAGGGCGTTAAGGGATTCTACAACAAAAGCAATAATTTGTCTTTTAGAAGAACGAATAAGCGTTTTGATACAACTCATTAAAACATTTGAACAGGTTAATGACCCTTATGTTTTGCAACGAGTATTTGCGGTTGCGTTTGGTTGTGCTGTTAGAACGAGCAAAACTGAATCTTTAAAAGAATTAGGAAACTGCATTTATGAATCGGTTTTCAATACGAAAAAAGTAATTCCTGACATTTTGTTAAGGGATTACGCAAGAGGAATTGTTGACTACGCAGTTTTCAAAGGTATCAAGTTTGAGTTTAATTTAAAGAAAATAAAACCTCCTTTCAAAAGCGATTTGCCAACTTCATTTCCAAGTAATGAAGATATTGAGAAGTACGAATATGACTATAAAGCAAAAGAATTCAAAGATTATTATTGGAGTTTGAATTCAATTATTAGTTCTATGAAAACAAATGTCGGAGGTCAGATGTATGGTGATTTTGGTAGATATACATTTGAAAGTGCCTTTGATGGTTGGAGAGTGAACGCACAGCTATTAAGCAATTTGGCAGTAAAATGGATTGTTGAGAAATATGGCTATGATGTAGAAAAACATGGAAAGTTCGATAGAAAGATTCCATGTGATGGAAGACATTCTCATATGACAGAACGAATTGGGAAAAAATATCAATGGATTGCTTTTTATGAATTGCTTGCAAGAGTTTCAGACAACATTCCGTTTTATGAATATTCATATAGCCAAAATGCAAAGCCTGTTGACTATAAAGGACCTTGGGAGCCGTATGTTAGAGATATTGACCCAACAATTACAATAAAAGGAAATCTTGAAAATAAAAATGAAAAATTTTGGTGGAATCTTGTTGATTACAACAATTGGAACCTTCCAAACAAAGAATGGATTTTCAAAACTGATGACTTACCAAATCCTTTGGGTATGATAAGTGTGTTTGACAAAGACGGTATTGAATGGTTGGTACTTGAAATTCTCAAATCATGGACAGAACCTGCAGACATCGGAGAAGATAAATATGAAAATCCGCATAAAGATTTATGGTATCAAATTAAAAGTTATATAACTAATAAAAAAGACCATAAAAAAATTTTGAAGTGGTCAAAAGAAAAAAACTTTATGGGGCGTTGGATGCCAGAATCGACAAATAGGTATCAAATGTTTAGCAGAGAATATTATTGGTCAGCAGCTAATGAAACATTTAGAGACCCTTATTATAGTGGTGAAAGTTGGTCTAAAATTCACGACAACGAAACACATCAATTAATTGGCAAAGTTGCCGTAACAACCATTGATTATTTGTGGGAAGAAGAATTTGACGCTTCAAAAGAATCTACGATTAGTTTTTACAAACCCACAGAAATTCTTTTTAATCTTCTTGATTTACAATATTCAAAAATTGAAGGTCAACTTTTGAATAAAGATGGACAAATGATTTGCTTTGACCCTTGTGCAACATACCCAACACATTCGTGCCTTGTGGTAAGAAAAAACGACTTGGTTCAAAAATTAGAAGACAATAACTTGAATATTTTTTGGACTGTCTTAGGCGAAAAACTAATTATTGGTGGAGACCATTCAAAACGTAACGAATGGATAGGGCGATTAAATATTTCAGGAGTTATACATTACGAAAAAGAATTACTAAAACATATTCCATATTATATTGAAATATGAAAGAAAACCAGGCGGTAACATCGTATATAAAACATTTGGCAGTCAGTGGGTTATTGAGCTTTCTACTCCGTATCAAAAGTACTTGTAATTTGACATGAAAGTGTTTCTAAATGCCAAACATTTCATATACGTAACCGTTAGAGAAAAAACAAATAAAGGGGTCAAGTCCTCTCTTGGCTCTTTAACTGTTTTTTAATAAAAAATGACATGTCCAGACCATTAAGAATACAATATCCAGATGCATAGTATCACGTAATGAATCGTGGTAGATGAGGTGAAAAGATATTTTTGTCACCGGATGATTTTGAAGATATTCCTGAAACCAAAAACCTTGCACCGGATACTGATAAAATAATATACCATGTATGTAAAGCATACAATGTTGAAGAATCTATGCTGTATATATCCCGGAGAGGTTGCTTTAATGAACCAAGAAATGTCTGTATCTATTTAGTAAGATATTTAAGGGGTGATACTTTAAAGGAAACCGGAGTGCTTTTTGGAATTAAAAAACATAGCACTGTCAGCAGTATAATAGATAGGGTCAAGCTTAATATAAAATCCAGTCAAAAATTTAAAAAACGGATAATGGAATTATCTGATAAGATCAAAAAGGGTCAAGAGAGGACTTGACCTCTTCAATTACAAATCATTTCAGCGGACAGCTAATGCTCGCCACTGGATTTCACGTCATATGGGAATAAAAATATAGATTGACGATGCCTCCTATTTGTCTTATGTTTAATTATGAAAATATTCAAATGGAATTCAGAAAAAAACGAAATTCTTGCAACTAATAGAGGAATTACGTTTGATGAAATAGTTCAAAGAATAAAATCTGGAGCTAAAGTAATCGAAACAGATCATCCAAATAAAGAGAAATATCCAAATCAAAAAATAATGATTGTCGATGTGGATGGATATGCTTACTTAGTTCCTTTTGTGATTGATGGTGATGAATACTTTCTTAAAACAATCATTCCTAGCAGGAAAGCAACAAAGAAATATCTTGAAGGTAAAAATAATGGATAAAAAACATAATAAAATAATTCTTGACGATTATGAACAGGAAATACTGGAAGCATATGAAAACGGTAAGCTTAGTCCATCGAAATCAGAAACAGACTTTAAGACTATTGCCCAAAATACATTAAAAAAGAATCGAAAAATTAATATAAGAATTTCAGAAAATGACCTTTCGGCATTACAAAGGAAAGCTGCCAGAGAGGGAATTCCGTATCAAACTTTAATTGGTAGTATACTTCACAAATACGCAAGTGGATATATTAAAGAAACTGTTTTTTAACCAAAAGAGATATAATTAACATTAAAATAAAGGGGTCAAGTCCTCTCTTGGCTCTTTAGCTGTTTTTTAATAAAAAATGATATGTCCAGACCATTAAGAATACAATATCCAGATGCCTGGTATCATGTAATAAATCGTGGTAGACGAGGTGAAAAGATATTTTTGTCAAAGGAAGATTATCAATCTTTTATTATTCTTCTTAAAGAGCTTAACGAAGTATATAATGTTAAAATAGTAGCTTATTGCCTCATGGAAAACCATTACCACCTCCTGATAAAAACACCTGATGCAAATCTTTCCAGGGCAATGAGACATTTAAATGGTGTCTACACACAGCGATATAATAAACGTCACAATTATGATGGGCAGCTTTTTAGAGGGCGTTATAAATCTGAGACCTTTGAACAATGTCATTTTTGTTCAATTTGAGGGTAAAGTAGTATATTAATACTTCAAGCCCGAAAATCGGGCAAAACATGGCAAGCCTTTTAATATAAGCTTTTTAAAAGAAAAAGTAATGTTTTGTTTTTAAAGTTCAAAGTTCAAATTTAACAAATTTTTTAAAAATTAGCGTTTGTTCAAAGGTCTCATACTCATGTATCAAAAAAAGGCAATTGATAAGATTAGAAACCCAGTCGATGATTTTTTTGATTGAGGAGATCAAAATGATAAAAGAAAAATATATACAATTGTGCTTAGCCCACCAGTTTGGAGGAATAAACACAATAGAGGTTACACAATCGTTAGGGGCAAGGCAAGGAGCTGCATACAAGAAATGGGAAACTTACTATAATGGAATATATAAGAAAAAATATTGAACGTAAAATTAACTTTCATGAGTACAATAATAATCAGGAAGAGTTAAAGGTTCTTTATCAAGCCTATTTAGAGTATTTGATGATATACACTCTTGGATATTTGTGGAATAAGAACTTTTCTATTTGTGATTCTGAAACAAAATCCTACATATTAGACATTATACAAAGACCTTCTATTGGTGATATTGAAATGGCTTGTAGGAAATTGGATGTGAATAAAGAAATTTTTAAAAATAGAGCTCTATCTCGTAGGTTCTCGAAATATCCTCAACTAAGAAATGAAAAAATAGGACATGGATATGTTTTCTCTGACTCTTCTTCTGAATTTGTAGGAGAGTTAAAAGAGTTTTGTGAAAACATAAAAAATTCTGAACATACAATTTTTAAAGAGGATATTGATATAATAAAGGTGCTGAAACAGGAGAATGGTGCTTATAAAGGAATTACCTATAAGTCTGATGGGTCTGATTATTACCCATGGAGTTTCCCTGTTGGTTCAAAAAAATTTGAAATAGGTGATATATATGGATATCATTCGAATTGTAAATATTTTAAGATATCTCCTTTTGTAGAAATCCAAAATGAAAGTGAGTATTACACTTTTAGCTCAATATATGAACCACTATCTGGAAAATGTAAATACAACCGACTATTAAAAAGTGGAGTAGAATTTTTTGAGAATATTGAGTTCTGCAATTTGGATATTGAATCCGATAATGTAAAAAGAAAAACCAAGAATGGAACAATAATTAGTTTATTTCAGAAAAACTATACAAAATTTATAGAAACTTCCATTAAAAATAAAGTACTCGACTTTTTATTAAAATCCAAGCATTCGGTTACAGCTACAGTTTGGGGACATGGAGGTGTCGGGAAAACCGCAACAATTCAAAAAATATGTGATGAATTAGGTGCTGGCAATAATCGATATTTTGACTATATAATATTTACGACAGCTAAGGATAGATTCTACAACTATTTAACAGGTAATATTGAAGAATTAAACGAAAGGATTAACTCATGTGAAGAGTTGATTAAGTCAATTAATCAGGTAATTGTGAATGAGCCTGTCTTGAATATTGATAATATTACAGGCTTTCAACAAAAAATGTTGGTTATAATAGATGACTTTGAGACATTTGACGATGATGAAAAGTTGAAAATAGCTGATTTTATCAGAAAACTTGATGCATCAAAACACAAAGTACTAATTACAACAAGAGCAAATATTGTAATAGGTGAGGAAATTAAAACAAACGAATTATCTTCTGATGAAACTTCACTGTTTTTAAAACAGGTATTTGCAAATGAGCTTGAAGAGCAAATATCAATAAAACGACATATTGAAGTTTTAGGAAAACCCGAAATTAAAGATAAAGTACATTGGTTAACCAGTGGTAGACCTTTGTTTATATATCAATTGGCCTTTATTATTGCTCAAAAAGGTAATGTTGAAGACGCTTTGGAATTTGATATTAAAAAGTCTGATAATGCAATTGAGTTTCTATATGGAAGAATCTACAATTATTTATCAGATTTGGCAAAAGATATTTTTGTTGCCATAAGCTTGTTAGTAACAGAAAATGATTTGAGTAATGTGATAAAAAAATTATCCTACATACTAAATATTGAAGGAAATCAAGATGCTTTTGATAGTGCAATAAGTGAATTAGTTAAATTGAAAATACTTGAAGTTAAAGAGGATAATTTCTTTTACATATATTCCAAAGAAATCCTTACTATCATGTCCCTGATGTATAATAAAAGACCTGATAGTTTTAAAGGGAATTGTAATAGACGTCTCTTGCAAATCAGCAGAGATAAAAAGTTAGATAACGAACAAGCTCTATTGCAGTTTGCAAATACAAATCGTTATTCAAAGAATGAAGAAGAAGTTGTTAGTTCATATAAACAAATTTTGAATCGGGGAAATGCCCCAAAAAAAGTAAGACTACAGGCGATTTTAAACTTAACGGCTTATCTCGTAATTGACCGTGGCAAAAGAGATTCTGCATTAAATATTTTAGAAGAATATTTTTCAAAATTCAATGATAAAGGACAATATATCAAAATGATAGCCACATATTATTGGGCTAATGCTTCAGATGACCATAAGGAAAAATCGATTAAAATTTTAGGTGATTTTCTTTCTTCTCATCGTAACCTAAACGTTGATATAAATCTTGAACTATTAGGATTGCTTCTTACTTATAAAACGATTTTTGCTATTTCTAAGAAAGAAAGATTAAAAGATAGTTTGCATTATGATGAGATTTCGGGAACAGATTTTTCTAAGGCAAACGAGGCTTTAAAACAAGATTATAGGAATATTATTAAGTATCACGGTTGGCCTCTTTTTAATTTTGTTGATTCTATTGATTTTAGTTCAATTTCTTCTGGTTCTAGACAAAATATTGTTACAGGTTTTTATCAGTTTTCAGAACTTTTTACAAGACTTGGAGATTATAAAAATGCAGCAAAAATTTGCGTATTTGCAATTGATAAATTCCCTGATAATTTTCAGAAGTTATTTCGAGCTAAATTAGGTCGTATTAAAAGTTTTAACTATAAACCATATGACAAACCTAAATCAAAAGAGATGTCTGATTTTGGTTTAATACTATCTAATGCAATTAATAAAAAGCCCAGCCCCTAACACTTTGTATAAGTAATGGCAGGCAAAGTGCTACATATCAAAATTTGTAGCCCGCTCAAACTGCGTGGCGGTTTGACAGGAAAGTACCACGCAATCTGCTACTACTCATACAATTTACCGTTGGGCACAAGCAAAAAAACATACTGCAAAATTAGAGCATGAGTGAATTTGACAATATAAAAATAGATGAGCTTCGTAAGGAGATTCGGACATTTAATAATGATGAAAATGTACATAGATTAGAAAACTATTACAATTCCAAATCATTACCTGAGATTATGGGTTCGAGTAGAAAAGAATTAGCTCATAGCAATTTTCTTGCATGGATACTAAACAATGACGAAAGCCACATGCTTCGAGAGTATCCACTCAAGAAATTCTTAGAATTATTGGTTCTTTATAGTAAAGAAAAACAATTAAAGGCTTACAAAGAACTGTATGACTCAATTATTGTCTCTGACTTTGAATTAGAGAAGACTTTTATTGAAACAGAAAGAGCAATAAAAGGAGTTGGAAGACTTGATATTTATATTGAAACATCAATAAAATATGAAGATAAACGAAAATTGGTAAGATTAATAGTTGAAAATAAAGTTGGTACAAAAGAACATAGCGACCAAACTACAAAGTATTATGACTATTATGAAAAAATCAAGAAACAGCAGGATGAAATTAATATTTATGTGTTTCTTACACCTATTTCAAGTTTAGATTTAATGGAACTTGAAGAACCAGAATGCAGTTGCAAGGAATATATTCAAGTTAATTATCAATCAATCGTAGACTTTTTATTAGAACCTACACTTCAAAAAAACATAACAGACAAGACAAAATTTATTATTACAGAATATCTTCAATCTTTAAGCCAGCCGACATTGGATAAAGAAGATGAAGAATATAAACAAGGATTAATTATGGCTTTAGGCACAGACGAAAGAAATCTCTTGACAAAATTTTGGGATAAAAATCAGAAATTAATACTTGCAGCGCTCTATGCAATTAGTTCTGATCCTGAACAGGATAAAGACACTAGAGATAGTGCTTCAAATGCTATTGGGAACCTATCTAATTCAGGGAAAAATAAAAGCTTATGTTCTATAAAATTTAATGGAGTTGTCGAGGCTGAAAAGATTAAGAAATCTGATATTGGATTTTCAACAATAATGATTCTTGAAAAGAAAAAGCTGATTAATGATGAATCAATTGAATTTCTAAAAAATGATAAATCATGTAGTTTCCGATTATTAAAATCAGCAGAAGAGATAACTGAAGGAGAAATAAAATATCGTAGATATAGACATAACGAAGAACCCGAGTTGATTTACAATGATATTGGATATTATGTTGCAAGGAATTGGGGGACAAATAATATTGATAAGTTTATTAAAAACATGAAAGATAAATTTAAGGAGCTTGAATATATTATACATGAAGAATAATGCCAGTGCCCAACACGCAATAAAAAACATAGGGTGGAAAGTGCTAAATTTGAACGACATAACATTTAAGAAACGGTTTGGTAACTTGATAGATAAGTGCTTCGAAGCGTCTTCCGTTTCTTATTGCCACCGTTAGTTGTTATTAAAAAAACCGAACCAATGGAACAACATTTTAATTCTTCTGAATACATTAAGCATTTAGCAAATGAATTAATTAGGAATTTTGCTTTTTCAAGATCGGCAACAACACCTGTTTTAGTTGGTAGTGCCAGAGAAAAAGAAGTAATAAGAAAATTAGAATTATTACTACCAAAATCTATAGGGATTGGCTCTGGGTGTATAATTGATAGTTTTGGGAAAACCAGTAAACAGATGGATATAGTTTTATTTGAAAAAGATTTATGCCCAGTTTTTTGTATTAATGAATCCTCTGAAACCACATATTATCCGTGCGAAGGGGTTATTGCTGCTGGAGAGGTTAAAAGTAGCCTGAATTCAAAAGAATTAACAAATATATTTAATAAGGCTCAATCTGTTAAAGAATTAAAGCGGTTTACTGAGCTTGAGAAAAGTGATTTGTCAGGTTCAGGTTATTATGCATTCAGAAAATATGGAAATAGAACTAGTTTTGCAGGTGCTCCATCGGAAGATTACGACCAAGTTAATAAATATACAGACCAAATTTTTTGTTTTGCTCTTTGTGGAGACCTGGAAATAACTGTTGAAACTCTTTCTGAAAAATATGAAAATGAACTAAAGAGAATCAATTTTATTAATGAGGTTAATCTAATCTCAATTTTGAATTATGGATTGATATTTTATTACAATGAAAAGGATAATACAATTAAAAATAATCTTAAAGATGGAGACTCCTTTTTTATAACTGGTAAACGTGAAAATAACTTTGAATTCCTTTTGTCTGCTTTACATAATGCAATTAATGATGGGAGAACGGTAAATATTAGAGCATATAACAGATACATTTCATTAAGCAATAGTGTTTCATTAATTGGTGGAATTAGAAAAAAAATTAACAACAGCTAACAGTGCATATATTTATTGGGGGTTGAATCGCTAATTTCAAAGTAATTACACTAAATTAGCTCCTTAACGTGGGATAAAGAATTGCTTCGAAATCCCCCAACAAAACATATGCTTAACGTTAGAGAAATAAAGGGGTCGAGTCCTCTCTTGACTCAAAGTCGTACAAACATAGTACAAAATCGTAAATCGTAGGGGCGTATTGCCATACGCCCTCTCAACAATGCAATCACCATCAAAAACAATTGGTGCAGTTTGTTCGTGGATTTTAATCTACTGTAACAAAACAGATAAATCAATTGATACAAACACTCAGTCAAAAATTGTGGTAACGCAATTATTATGAACATATCATACGCAATGAAAAAATGAGCATGGGCGTATAGCAATACGCCCCTACGAAAAAACAAATTGTACGGAAATGATTGAATATTGCAGGAAGACCTTTAGGGGCTGATAGAATTTCTTAGTGCGAATAATATTGCCCAATAGTAAAAAAAATTATTTCGTTATTTTGCAATCTTTAAAGAGACACTTACTTCTCAAAAAAAAAGCCGTATTTTTAAAAAAATACGGCTTTGTAAAAAAAAATTAAAAAATATTATTCAACGCTTGAAGCAAAACTTGCCTTTATAAATTCTCGATTTAGTCTTGCAATGTGTGCAATTGGAATTTCTTTAGGGCATTCTGCTTCGCACTCAGTTTCGTTAGTACAATTTCCAAAGCCACAAGCATCATGTGCTCTTAGCATATTGATTGCTCTTTTTGCAGCCTCTGGTCTTCCTTGAGGAAGAAGTGCCAATTGAGAAACTTTTGCTGATGTAAAAAGCATAGCTGAAGCGTTAGGGCAAGATGCAACACAAGCACCACATCCGATACATTGAGCAGCATCCATAGCAAGATCAGCGTTTTCTTTTGGGATAAGAATAGCATTAGCATCTTGTGCTCCACCAGTATTTGCTGAAACATAACCACCTGCTTGTATAATTTTATCAAGCGCACCTCTATCGACTGCTAAATCTTTTAAAACAGGGAAAGCTTTTGCCCTCCAAGGTTCTATTACTATTGTGTCTCCATCTTTAAAACGTCTCATATGGAGCTGACACAAAGTTGTACCTTTATCAGAACCATGCGCTCTACCATTAACCATAACGCCACACATACCACATATACCTTCACGGCAGTCATTATCAAAAGCTATTGGGTCTTTGCCTTCAAGAGCTAACTCTTCATTTACAACATCAAGCATTTCGAGAAAACTCATATCGGTTGAAATATTTTTTGCCTGATATGTTTCCAAAGCTCCTTTAGCTTTACTATTTTGTTGTCGCCAAACTTTGAGCGTTAAATTGATAGTCTTTTCCATTATTTATAACTCCTTTGTGTTAGTTTGACATTTTCAAATTTTAAAGACTCTTTGTTCATCTCTGGAGCCTTGCCATAACCTTTGTAGCCCCAAGCCGCTACATAACAGAAATTTTCATCATCTCTTCTTGCTTCACCTTCATCAGTTTGAAAATCGGTGTTAAAATGTCCACCGCAAGATTCTTGACGATTTAGAGCATCAACTACCATAAGTTCACCAAATTCAAGAAAATCTGCAACTCTACCAGCTTTTTCAAGGTTTTGATTAAACTCATCAGCAACACCTGTAACTTTAACATTTTGCCAAAACTCTTCTCTTAGGTTTGCTATCATACCTTGAGCTTTTTTAAGACCTTCATTGTTTCTTGCCATTCCGCAATAATCCCACATAATATGGCCAAGAGTTTTATGAAAATCGTCAACAGTTCTTTTACCATTAATGCCCATAAGTTTTTTAACTCTATCATCTGTATCTTTTAATGCTTCTTTACATTCTGCAGAATCTTCTGGGACTTTCTTTAGATTTGTACTCTCTTGTGCAAGATAACCTCCGATTGTGTATGGAATAACAAAATAACCGTCAGCCAAACCTTGCATAAGAGCACTTGCTCCAAGTCTATTTGCACCATGGTCAGAAAAGTTTGCTTCCCCAAGAACAAAAAGCCCTGGAAGATTACTCATAAGGTTATAATCTACCCAAAGTCCACCCATTGTATAGTGAACAGCAGGATATATCATCATAGGTGTTTTGTAAGGATCTTGGTCAACTATTTTTTCATACATTTGGAAAAGGTTACCATATTTTTGTCTGATAACATCTTCACCATCTCTTTGAATTGCGTCTTTAAAATCGAGATAAACAGCCAAACCAGTTGAACCAACACCTTTTCCTGCATCGCATTGCTCTTTTGCATTTCTTGATGCAACGTCTCTTGGAACAAGATTTCCAAAGCTTGGATATTTTTCTTCCAAATAGTAAAATCTTTCAGATTCTGGAATATCTTCAGGACGTCTTTTGTCTCCTGGTTCTTTTGGAACCCAAACTCTTCCATCATTTCTTAAACTTTCACTCATAAGTGTAAGCTTAGATTGATAGTCACCATGAACAGGGATACAAGTTGGATGAATTTGAGTAAAACAAGGATTAGCAAAGAATGCCCCTTTTTTATAAGCAGAATAAGCAGCAGAAACATTAGAGCCCATTGCATTTGTTGAAAGGAAAAATACATTTCCATAACCACCAGTTGCAAGAACAACTGCATCTGCTGTATGTGTTTCAAGTTCGCCGTTGATAAGGTTTCTAACAACAATACCTCTTGCTTTGCCATCAACAACAATTAAATTAAGCATATCTCTTCTTGGAAGCATTGTAACTTTCTTTTCTGCAACTTGTCTTGAAAGAGCAGAATATGCACCAAGAAGGAGCTGTTGCCCCGTTTGTCCTCTTGCATAAAAAGTTCTTGAGACCTGTGCACCACCAAAACTTCTATTTGCAAGAAGTCCGCCGTAATCTCTTGCAAAAGGAACACCTTGAGCAACACATTGGTCTATAATGTTTACACTCTCTTCTGCAAGTCTGTGAACATTTGCTTCTCTTGCTCTAAAGTCGCCACCTTTGACTGTGTCGTAAAAAAGTCTATGAACACTGTCACCATCATTTTGATAGTTTTTGGCAGCATTGATTCCGCCTTGAGCTGCAATACTGTGTGCCCTTCTTGGAGAATCTTGAATACAAAAACATTTTACATTGTATCCAAGCTCTGCCATAGAAGCAGCAGCAGCTCCACCGCCAAGACCAGAACCTACAACTATAATATTATATTTTCTTTTGTTAGCTGGATTAACCAACTTTAAATCAAATTTATACTTTGACCACTTATCGGCCAGAGCTCCCTCTGGGACTCTTCCATCAAGTTCCATATTTTTATCTCCTTAAAATTTAATTAATATTGGAAGGAAACCAAAACCAACAGCAACTATAAAACTAAACAATAAACCTAACGTTTTTATCGTAGGCATATATTTAGGGTGGTTTGCCCCAAAAGTTTGAAAAGCACTCCAAAAACCGTGACTTACATGAATTGCAACAACTACTATCGCTGCAACATATGTCCATTTGAAAACAGGATTAGTAAAATAACGCGATACGATATCTGCAATTGTATTAACATCTGTTTTTTCAACAAAATGGAAATTTAAAAGATGAAGAACTATAAACCCTAAAATCAAGATACCTGTATAAGGCATAGTTTTTGAGCCTATACTACTTCCACCTGCACTTTTATTAACTGCATATCTTTTTGACCTTGCTCCAAGATTTTGGAAAAAAAGAGTAAGACCAATAAGAACATGAATAATAAAAAGGGAAAGAAGAACAATTTCAGCAACGGTAATAACAGGACCGAGAGCGTGAAGATGCTCAGCATAAGCATTAAACAAATCTTTCCCTCCATAAATTGTAAGATTTCCTATTAAATGAGCAACAAGGAATCCACAAAAACTAAGTCCTGTAAGTGCCATAAGAAGCTTCTTTCCTATTGACGAAGAAAAAGTTTTAAGCAACCAGTTCATTTTTTATAACTCCTTAAATTTTAGTTTAAAAATAGATTGAAAAGTAGTCTCTTTTTTTCAATGTTTAACCGAGTCCAGCAAAAGCTTCCTTACAAACATCACCTAAAACAGCAAGATTGTCTGCAACTGAAATTCCATTTTGCTTCATTGCTTCAACTTTTGATTGTCCTGTTCCGCTACTACCACTTATAATTGCACCTGCGTGTCCCATTCTTTTACCTGGAGGAGCTGTTAAACCTGCTATAAATCCAACAACAGGTTTATTAACATTTGCTTTAATGTATTCTGCAGCTTCTTCTTCTGCGTTTCCGCCAATTTCACCAATCATAACAATACCTTTTGTGTCAGGATCATCTTTAAATTGGGAAAGGCAATCTATAAAGTTTGTTCCATTTACAGGGTCGCCACCAATTCCGATACAAGTTGTTTGACCTAATCCAATTGAAGTTAAAGCGTGAACTGCTTCATAAGTTAATGTCCCAGAGCGAGAAACAACACCAATAGGCCCACCTGGTTTATGGATTGGTCCTGGCATAATGCCTATTTTGCACTCACCTGGAGTTATAATTCCAGGACAATTAGGACCTATAAGACGAGAAGATTTTCCCTTCATATAGTTTTTAACTGTCATCATATCCATCACAGGAATACCTTCTGTGATTGCTACAATCATTGGAATTTCAGCATCAACTGCTTCCATAATTGCATCTGCACAAAATGGAGGAGGAACGAAAACCATTGTGGCATTAGCGCCTGTTTTTTTAACAGCATCTTCAACTGTGTTAAAAACAGGGATTCCGTCCATATTTTGACCACCTTTACCGGGAGTGACTCCTGCGACAACATTTGTTCCATAAGCGACACATTGTCTTGTATGAAACTGCCCTTCAGAGCCTGTGATGCCTTGAACAAGCAGTTTTGTATCTTTATTTATAAATATACTCACTTTTATCTATCTCCTTATTTAAACAAGTTTGGCAACTTTGCTTGTTGCATCTTTAAGCGTTTCTGCATTAATAATATCTATGCCAGAGTTTGCTAAAATCTCTTTACCTTTTTCAACATTGGTGCCTTCCATTCTGATAACAAGAGGAACAGAAAGACCAATCTTTTGTGCAGCTTCAACAACACCATTTGCAAGTGTATCGCATCTTAAGATTCCGCCAAAAATATTTATTAAGATAGCTTTTACATTTTTATCACTTAAAATAATTTGAAAACCATTTGCTATCATTTCTGCATTTGCTCCGCCTCCAACATCCAAAAAGTTAGCTGGTCTTGCTCCTGCAAACTTAATTGCATCCATTGTCGCCATAGCGAGCCCTGCACCATTTACCATACTTCCAACATTTCCGCCGCCACCGAGATTGATATAATTTAAACCATATTTAGAAGCTTCTCTTTCAAGAGGGTCTTCTTCATCTAAATCTCTATATTCAAGAACGTCTTTATGTCGATATAAAGAGTTGCTATCAACATCAACTTTTGCATCAAGAGCAACAACTTTATCTTCACCAACATAAACAAGAGGATTGATTTCCACCATAGAGCAGTCATATTTTGAAAACATATTGTATAGATTTTTAACGAGTCCACTAAGTGCTTTCTTATACTCTTTAGGGACATTAAGTCCTGATGCAAGAGCGTTTAGATGATATGCTCTAATTCCAACGTTTGGGTCTATATAAACTTTTATTATTTTTTCTGGAGTTTTTTCAGCAACTTCTTCAATGTCCATCCCACCTTCTTCAGAAGCCATAATAATATTTTTAGCAGTGGCTCTGTCAGGCAAAATACTAAGATAAAGCTCTTTTCTAATATCCAAACCCTCTTCTATCAAAAGTTTTTGGACAAGCTTGCCTTCAGGTCCTGTCTGTTTTGTCACAAGCGTCATACCAAGTATTTCATCGATATACTTTTTTGCATCTTCTTTGGTCTTAGCAACTTTAACTCCGCCGCCTTTCCCTCTTCCACCTGCGTGAATTTGGGCTTTCACAACGACAGGAAAGCTTCCGAGAGCATCTACATTCTGAATTGCTTCTTCTGCAGTAAAAGCAACTTTCCCCTCAGGCACAGGGACATTGGCAGCTCTAAAAAGCTCTTTTGCCTGATATTCATGTACTTTCATATAATCTCTCCTTAATAAAAAATAAAATTTGAAAATCGTAAATATAAAGTTAAATTTTATACTATTGAGACCTTTGCACATAATATTTTTTACAAAAAAATTTACAAAAGCCTATAAAGACTTACGCTCTCTTTTACTTTTGTTTTGGGTTCGACGTATAAAAATACTACTTCACCACAAAACAAAAGCAAAATAAAGCTATGTGCAAAGGTCTCACTATTATAATAAGTATAAAAAATTTTCTTATTTTTTCTTATCTTTCAAAACTTCATTCGCTATAACTATTTTTTGGACTTCACTCGTACCTTCATAAATTGTAAAAATACGGCAATCTCTATAAAGTCTTTCAACTTTATAATCTTTACTAAAACCATACCCTCCATGTATTTGAATAGCTTTTCCGCAAATTTCACTTGCAAGTTCTGAAGCGTATAATTTTGCCATTGAAGCCTCTTTTGCACAAGGCACACCTCGATCTTTCATTGAGGCGGCATTTAAAATCAAAAGTCTTGCTGCTTCAAGTTTTACAGCCATTTCTGAAATCATAAATCTCAAGCCTTGAAACTTAGCTATCGGCATTTTAAATTGCTGTCTCTGTTTTGCATACTTAACTGCCTCATCAAACGCAGCAAGAGCAACACCATAAGATTGAGAAGCGATACCAATTCTTCCATCCTCAAGCCCACTCATAGCAACTTTAAAACCTTCTCCTTCTTTGCCAAGAAGCGTAGAAGCAGGAACTTTACAATTATCAAAAATCAAATCGGTAGTATCTGATGCTCTTAGTCCCATCTTATCTTCTATATTACCAACGCTAAACCCTTTAAAATCTTTAGTAAGTAGAAAAGCAGTCATCCCTTTGTGACCTGCATTCATATCTGTTTTTGCAATTACTATAAAAACCCCAGATGTAAGCCCACCAGTTATAAATCTTTTTGTACCATTTAAGATATAGTTATCGCCTTCTTTTTTTGCAGTCATCGACATACCAGCAGGGTCAGAACCAGCCTCAGGTTCTGTTAAAGCAAAAGAAGCAATAACTTCTCCTCTTGCCATAGGCTTTAAGTATTTCTCTTTTTGTTCATCGGTTCCAAATTTTTTAATTGCTCCACAACCTATTGAGTTATGAACTGACATAATAACAGCCGTTGAAGCACAAGAGTATGCAATTTCAGATAGTGCAAGAGCATAGCTTACTGTCCCCATCTCTTCACCATCATACTCTTCTGGAACAAGCATACCAAGAAGCCCTAACTCTCCCATTTTTTTGAGTATATCTTTGGGATACTCTTTATTTTTATCTCTCTCAGCAGCAGAATCTTCAAGCTCTTTTCTTGCAAATTCTTTTGCCATTTTTTGTATCATAAGTTGTTCTTTTGTTAGTTGGAATGACATTTTTTTCACCTTATAAGATTTTAATTTTTAATTTTTTACTTATAGTCATAAAAACCTTTGCCAGTTTTTCTTCCAAGCCAACCTGCTTCAACATATTTTTTCAAAAGAGGGCATGGTCTATATTTTGAATCTTTAAAGCCATCATATAAAACTTCCATAATAGCAAGGCAGGTATCAAGCCCTATTAAATCTGCAAGAGTAAGAGGTCCCATAGGATGGTTCATACCAAGTTTCATAACTGTATCTATATCTTCTTTTGTACCAACACTATGATAAAGAGCAAAAACAGCTTCGTTTATCATTGGCATAAGTATTCTATTTGAGATAAATCCCGGAAAGTCGTTTGAAAAGGCAGGAGTTTTGTTAAACTTTTTACTTAGCTCCCAAGTTGTATTAAAAGTTTCATCACTTGTTGCAATTCCTCGTATAACCTCAACAAGTTGCATTAGAGGAACAGGATTCATAAAGTGCATCCCAATAATTTTTTCTGGTCTTTTTGTTTTAGAAGCTATTGTACCGATTGGTATCGAGGAGGTATTTGTGGATAAGATAGTGGTTTCTTTACAAATTTCGTCAAGATCTTCAAAGATTTTAAACTTTATTTTCTCTACTTCACTTGCAGCTTCAACAACAAAATCTACTTCTTCCATATCAGCAAGAGAGGTCGTAATTTTAATTCTTTCTAAAGCTTCGTCTTTTTCTTGCTCTGTGATTTTCCCTTTTTCAGCAAATTTAGAAAGACTTTTTTTGATAGTTTCAAAGCCTCTTTCTACAAACTCATCTTTTATGTCACACATAACAACTTTAAGTTTACCATTGAAACTTGCTACCTGAGCAATACCATTGCCCATTTGACCTGCACCCACTACACCGAATGTTTGAATAGTCATAGCTTAATTCTCCTTAAACTTAAGGTTTGAGAACTTTGCACGAACGCATTGTTTTTTCTTCTTAAGAATTTTCTTAAGGGAAAATACCATAGAAAGCTTTCTATTTATAATTCGCCTTCTTTTGCCCTCTTTTTAGATTCAAGAAGACCTTTGCACATAGCTCTATTTTGCTTTTGTTTTGTGGTGAAGTAGTATTTTTATACGTCGAACCCAAAACAAAAGTAAAAGAGAGCGTCAGTCTTTATAAAAATTTTATAGCTTTGGGCAAAATTGCCAAAAGTTAATGTTTTACTAAAAACTACTATTTTCTTCATAAAAAATATTATGTGCAAAGGTCTCACAAAGATATTCTAAGTGCAAAGATCTTAAAAACTTATAAATACTAATGTTCTTTTTTACAAGATTTTTGGCTTTAATATATAAAAATATTACTAAAACACAAAAATCTTACAAAATTTAAACTGTGTGCAAAGGCCTTAAGTAGCATCTCTTTTTACTGCTTATAATTTTTTGCAGCATTATACCCTTCTTCCAGTGCTTTAAAATTAATTTCCTGCTTAGAAGCTGGGATTCTATTTGATAGAGCCTTTTTCATAGAACTTAAGGAAACAAGGTTATTACAAAAATAACATATAGCACCAAGAGCTACCACATTAGCTGTTATTTTTAAGCCCGTTACTTCTTCCGCTATTTTTGTAAAAGGTATTTTTATAGTATTTGTTGTTGGGAAATCTTTAACATAAAATGAATCTACAAGCAAAATCCCCTCTTTTTTTAAATCTATATAATATGAATCACAAGCGTCCTGACTCATAGCAAGCAAAAGATCGAGGTGAATAGCTTTAGGATAATCGATTTCTTCATCACTTATAACAACTTCTGCTTTACTTTTACCGCCTCTTGCTTCTGGTCCATAACTTTGTGTTTGAACAGCTTTTTTGCCCCCATATATTCCTACTGCCTCAGCAAGCAAAACACCAGCTAAGATAAGTCCCTGCCCGCCAAATCCAGACAATCTAATTTCATAACGCATTTTTATTTTAATCCTTATTAAAAAATTAAATTTTTTCTCAAAAAATTTAAGCTAAACTTTTTTAGCAGCATTTTGTCTTATTGTCTCATATTGTTCGACAAAATTTGGAAGTTTCTCATCTCTTAAAACACCTATAGAAAACTTACCTTCCATCTCTTTTTCTGTCATTTTTTCAGCTTTTTCAATTCTTACACCATTCTCTTTATATTTTTTCAACATAGCGATATGGTCGCCTCTCTTATTTAGTTTACCAAATTGTGTATGGCATTGTGTAAGAACCTCAACAACAGAAAAACCACTGTTTTCAAAAGCTTTTTGAATTAAATTGGTCAGCATAGCAGCATGATAAGTTGTCCCTCTTGCAACAAAACCTGCACCTGCTGTTATTGCAAGTTCAGAAATTTTAAAAGGTTGTTCAATATGAGAATATGGTGCTGTTGTAGCATAAGAATTTTTAGGCGTTGCAGGAGAATATTGACCTCCAGTCATTCCATATATACTGTTATTCATTATAACCATTGTAATATCTATATTTCTTCTTGCAGCATGAATAAAATGGTTGCCTCCAATTGCGAGAGCATCACCATCTCCACTTACAACAATCACTTTCAACTTGCTGTTGGCAAGTTTAATACCTGTTGCAAAAGTAAGAGCTCTTCCGTGAAGAGAGTGAAGTGTGTTAAAATCTAAATAGACTGGCATACGGCTGGAACAACCTATTCCTGATACCATAACCACTTCATCTTTTTTATATTCAAGGGCGTGAATAGCACGAACAATAGCACTTAAAACTATACCATGTCCACAACCGGGACACCACATATGTGGAAATTTTTTACTGTGTCTTAAATATTCGTGTACAATATGTGTTGAATGTTTTAATACATTAGCTTTCATCATTACGACCTCCGTATAGCATTTAAAATTTCTGTTGGAGTTATCACATTACCGTCATATCTATTAACCTTTTTTAAAGTAGTATAGTTTTTGTTAACTCTATCTACTTCACCGGCAATCTGTCCAAAATTCATCTCAGGAACAAAAGTAAATTTACTCTTTCTCAAAACTTCTATAACCTCTTTTCCAGGGAAAGGGAAAAGCGTTACAAGTTGCAAAACACCAACTTTGATTCCAATTTCTCTTGCCATTCTTGCCGCACTTATTGCAGATCTCGTGATAGAGCCATAAACAATAATAGAGATATCTGCATCGTCCATCATATACTCTTTAACGATTTGAATATTTTGCTTAGCACGATTTATTTTTCTAAAAATTCTCTCGTTAAAGCTTATAACTTCATTTGGCTTACTTGTTGGGAAACCATAGGCGTCATGAGTCAAACCAGTTACATGATATCTATAACCTTCTCCAAAAGGTGACATAGGAGGAACTCCACTTGAGTTATCTTCATAAGGTTTATACCATTCTGGAGGCATTTTGGGTTTTACTCTATTAAATACCGTATATTCAGATTTGTTTGGGATAGTAAAAACCTCTCTCGTATGCGAAACGATTTCGTCCGATAAGATTATAACAGGCGTTCTATATTTTTCAGAAAAATTAAAAGCAGTGATTGTGTATCTAAAACATTCTTCAACATTAGCTACAGCAAGAACAATGATTGGGTGATCTCCATGAGTACCCCACCTTGCCTGCATAACATCACTTTGTGATGGTGCAGTTGCAATACCAGTACTTGGACCAGCTCTCATAACATTAACAACAACAGTTGGAACTTCCGCCATACAAGCAAAACCTATTGCCTCTTGCTTAAGAGAAAAACCTGGACCACTTGTTGCTGTCATAGATTTTACACCTGCAAGAGAGGCACCTGTTATAGCTCCCATACTGGCTATTTCATCTTCCATTTGAATAAATGTACCACCTATCTTAGGGAGCTCAGTTGCCATCGCTTCTGCTATCTCTGTTGCTGGAGTAATAGGATAACCTGCAAAGAACCTACAACCTGCAGCAATTGCTCCTTCTGCTATTGCTTGGTTCCCTTGTATTAAAACAGGTTTAGCTTCTTCTTGGTTTTTAATTGTTTTTGCAGCCAATTTCTATTCCTCCTCTTTTTCTTTAATTTCAATAGCATAATCTGGACATCTCAATTCACATTGTCCGCATCCGATACAAGCATCTGGGTTAAGTGCCGTTAATTTTTGATTTTCATCAAAACCAAGTACTTCGTTAGGACAAAAAGAGACACAAATTCCACATTGCTTACACCAAATATTATAAATAAAAATTTCAAACCTCTTTTTTTTCTTAGGGGGAATGATTTTTGTATCTTGATTCGTTTTCTTAGAAGTACTTTCCTTTTTAACATTCTTTATTTTTTTCAATTTTAATTCCTTTTAATTTTAGTTTAAAAGTTATTCTTAAAAAATAATACCCAAACCTTTTTAATTAATTAGAAAGTAAAAAGACACATCAATTTTCTAATTAAAACAAGATTTTAATACACGAAAAAGAGAGCGTTAGTCTTTATAAAACTTTAGAGGTTTTTCGCCTTTCGGCGAACCCCCTTAATCCCCCTTTAAAGGGGAAAATGGTAAAAAAAATCTCACGAAAAAACATTATGTGCAAAGCTCTCGAAAAAATATAAAATTTAACTGCAATACGTTATTGAGAGCTTTGCACATAGCTCTATTTTGTAATATTTTTGTGGTGAAGTAGTATATTAATACGTCGAACCCAAAAATATTACAAAAGAGAGCGTCAGTCTTTATAAAGCTTTAGAGGTTTTTCGCCTTTCGGCGAACCCCCCTTAATCCCCCTTTAAAGGGGAAAATGGTAAAAAAAATCTCACGAAAAAACATTATGTGCAAAGCTCTCGTTATTGTTTTTTATAAAAAACATTATGTGCAAAAGTCTTATTAACTAAACATTATATCAAGGATTTCTAATAATTCGGGTGGGTAATAACAAGTAGGTTTTTTTTTTTCAAGGAATACAATAGAAGATTAAAAAAAAGGGGATATTAAAGAGATAACAAAACAATTTAAACCTTATTCAATATAAATTATTTTGTTTTTTAAGGAATTTGTGAGGTAAAAAAATTATTTTACAGGATAATAATTATTTTACAGGATAATAATAGAGGTCTCTATCTTCTGGATTTGCATTTATAAACTGAACAGCTTCTAATTTTTTAGTATTAACAACAATAGGGCTTAAAAGATTTGCAGTTATAGTTTTTTCTTTTTCTTTTTCTTTAATGTTAATAACTACATAAACTTCTAAGTCTTCTTTATCTTCTTTGTCCCAATTCATATCTTTAATCAAAAGATCAAGATCTACTTTATAATCGTTTTTAAAAATATATGGGCTCATTACAATAAGTGCAATTTCAGGGATTTCAATACTTTGAAACCAACAAAAAGGTTTAATATCTTCTCTATCTAAAATTACATATTGATTATAACCACTGAAGCCAGGAAGACCTTTAGGCATAGTAATTATATTTTTTTCATCAATTTCTATTTCGCCAAACTTTTTTGTGTTAATTTTTTTCATTGTATAACTACCATAAATTTATTTTTTATTATTTTTTCCCCATAATTGAACAAATTCTTCAATATTTCCATATTTTCTTGAAGAAAGCAAGTTTTCTCTTACTGTATTATCATACACCTCTTTTCTTAAAATCAAGATGTCTTTTGGTGCATCAATGCCAATAGTTATGTTGTTTTTCTTTATATCTAAAACTGTTAAAACTATATTTTCACCAATTTTTATTTTCTCATTTAGTTTTCTAGTTAGTATAAGCATACATATCCTTACAAATATCTGAATTCATATCGCCTTGACATATCCTTCAAAAAATTAATTTTTACTAAAGATAATCCAGAAGACTTAAATTCATAACTTTAACTGTAGCACTAAGTGCTGCTTGATAAGCAGTATCTAACTGCTCTAATTTTAAATACGCCTCAGTAGCATCTGTGTCTTCAAGGTCTGAACGTTGCGTTTCAACATAAAGTTCAGTTTTGCTCAAAAACGCTTCTCTTCTTTCCACATTATTGTATCTATAACCAAATTCCGCAACAACACTATTAACATGGTCAAAATGCATTTCGAATCTGGCAAAAAGTTTAGAAATAGCTTCTGTATCCTCATTATTCATTGCATCCTTAAGAGCAAAAAGAGAATCAAACATAGTAACACTTATTTTGTTATCGCTTTTAATTGTGCCCATAGAAACATCGCCAGATGTATAACCAAGTGTTGCACCAAGATTTTGACCAGTCCCGCCCTCTGCTTTTGACCTATTTTGTCCTGTACCCCATAAAAAATCGAGCTTAGAAAGAGTGTTGCCATTTTCTTTCATAACATATGTAGAAGAATTTTTATCATAAATAATACTGTAATCGATTGAATTGCCACTCGTTTTTGAAACTTTTTCCATTTCTATTTCGATAGCAAGAGCTAGTTCATCACTCGTATATTGTCCTGCTGGGACTGAAATAGTTAAATCTTTTGTCGTACCTGATGAATTAGTTTCTCTAAAATCAAGCTTATTATTTGTAGTATTTAATGTTATTCGATTAGTACTATCTCGATAAGTTACTTTTGTCCCTAAAAGAGAGTGACTTACATCATCAAAAGTTGTATCAAATCCTAAATCGCTCCCTATAGAAGTATCCGATTTTGCTTTATCGATATGAAAAGAGACGGCATCACCTGCATCTGCTGCTTCATTTAAATGTATCTCAATTTCTGAACTTCCAGATCCATCAATATTTATGTAAATATTTTTACTATCTCCTGTAATATTGTCAGAAGTTATTTCATAACCTGAAGAGTCCACTAATTTCCATTCATAAGATTCTGTACCACTTATTTGAGTCCATTCAAGCTTAAAAGGGTTTTTAGTAATTGTCTCTTTTGTTGAAGTAGTTAAATTACTATTATCATTAACTGTAACATTGACATTGTTTACATTAATGCCTTGCGTAGTAACATCTGTAACCCTACCTTCATAACCACTTTTCCATAAAAAAGAACAGTTTAAAAGGTCTTTGGTTTTACCATCATCTTGTATAGTTATCTTACCATCGGTAGCGTTATAAGAGACATCATAAGTAACTCCATAACCATTTTCTTTTGAAGCTGCATCAAGAGCTTTTTTTATTTCAGAAACAATATCTGCAGGTTTATATTGACCATCAGGTATTGTTGCAGTTATAAATTTGTCGGCATTGGGTCCTGTACCTTTTGTCTCTTTAAAAACAATTGTATCATTAACACCAAGTGCTACATTAATTTTTTCATTTTCAAAAACTCCACTTCCAGTTTTACTTAAGCCCATAGAAGTCAGATCATCAAGTTTAAGCTGAAATTCGTTAGAATTACCATTATAAGTTATTTTAGTAGGATTACTTATATTATCTTTAAGAAAAGCTTTTTTATTAGTGTCTGTGCCTGAAAATATATAATTGCCATCAACTGTTGAGTTAGAGAGTGTAAAAATTTCTTCCATTAAGCTTTCTACTTCTATCGCCATAGGCCCATATTCAGTTGAAGTCAAATGCCCGTTAATAGCTTGATTACATAAACTTTTTACCTCTTCTAATGTATTCTCAACTTGAGTTAAAGCGTTCTCCCCTTCTGAAAGCCATCTTTTCCCTAAAGTTAAATTCGCATTATATTGCTCTATTCCTATTAAAGTTGATTTTAAATCAAAGATTTCTGTAGTATCTGAAGGATTATCTGCAAGACTATTTATTTTCTTTCCTGTAGCAATAGAATAGTTTACCTCATAACGCTCTGATGAAATTCTATTTAAATCTTTATTGGCTGTTTTAAAAAAACTTAAACTCGTAATTCTCATTTTTTTTACCTTTTATGTTGAGACCTTTGCACATAGCTCTATTTCATATTTAAAAGAGTTGACAACATCTCATCTACAGTCACTATAACTTTTGAAGCTGCTGACCAAGCTTGTTGAAATTTTATAAGGTCTATCATTTCTTCATCTGACGAAACACTGGAGAAAGAATCTCTTCTTGTAACAAGTCCCTCTAACATAGATTCATTAAAACTTTTTGAATTTTCAAGAGTTTGATATTTTGTACCAAAATCAGAAATAAAACTATAATAATAAGAATCAAGGGTTTCTTCACTATAGTTACAAACCATTTCACCATCAGAATTTATGCTCCATCTTGCAATTGTCGCTTCAGCATCTTTTAAATCGGATATTTTTACTGCATTTTGGCTATCACCCTTTCCAAATGAACCATCTGAGTAAAGAACTCCTGCATTAATATATTTAACTTCCTTAAGAGTTGTATTAACATTTACATCTTTAATATTTTCTCCAGTAAAAAAAGTATTGATACCTAAAGTAGCCAAAAGTCCGTTATCATAAGTATCACCTGAATCAAAAGCAAAATAGGTGTTACTACCATCTGTAGGTACAAAAGACATCTTATTATCTACTGTAGTCGCCTGCATATTAACACCTGCTGCTTTTGCAACAGCATTAAATCTTTTTTGAAAAGATTGAAACGTCCAGTGCCAATCTTGTTCTCTTTCAAGTGTTGGATTGCCAGACGTATCTGTAGTTATTGTAAAACTGTCTCCATTATAAACTTGTGCGGCATCAAGAAAAATTGACATACCTTCAAACTCTGCAAGAACAGTTTTAAGAGGGTCAAGTTTATTCCCCTCAAGAGTTATACTGCCGCTTCTTGCACCATTTTCCCACTCTACCGTAATATCATCTTTACCAATTGTTCCATTTGAAATTATTTTAAAATTGTAGCTACTTGAAACGACATTCGCTTTGCCTTTAGTATATATATTTAAATTGATAGGTTTACCCATATCGTTTGTTTGAAGGCTAAAAGTGTTTCCTGCGATAAGCGTTCCATAACCGACATCAAAACTTATTGTACTATTGTTCCCACAATTTACAGTCATATTCCCTGAATCAGTTATTGTAAATTTACCACTTTTCCCTGCATATGAACCATCAGTATTTATAGCTCTCCAACTTATTGTGGCAGGTGATACCACAATTTTTTTTGCTATTGTAACGGAACTATCTTTAACAGAACTAAAAAGACTCGTAGAGCCTTGTATATTAGACGACATTCCCATAGTGTCTTTTAATTGAATAGCTACGGTAGAAAATCTAAAAGCACTATCACTTGTAGCATCCTCAGTTACACTTACTCCATCAAATGTAATTGAATGTGCTTTATCTGTTGGCGTTATTGCTACAGAGGAGTTGGTAATTGAAGCATCCAAAACTGCATTTAAATCTGTTGTGCCTGTAATTGTACTTCCATTTTTACAAAAAACTTTTAATTTTGCATTGGAAGTAAGGGTGTCACTAATACTGCCAAAAGTAACGTTAATCCCACCAGTTGCTTCAAAATCAAAACTGTTGCCATCTTTTGTTATTTTTAAAGTACCATTTGTATCTGTTAAAGTAACACTATCTTCACCATCTGCTATTCCAAGCTTATTTGCAATTAATCCAGCTGCGACGCTTTGTATAGTTTCTCCAGTCGCAAGTGTATCAGGCATATATATTTCTAAAGTTTGAGTTGTAGAACCAAATTGAATTTGGACTTCAACAGTATCGCCTAAATCCCAATTTTCATATGTGCCTCCAAAACTCCCAACTATGTTATCTTTAACACTAAAATCTTCTATTCCTATGTTGTCACCCGTTTTACTTGTAACAGTTACTATACCATCAGACTGGAGCTTATCATAATTAATAGTTACATCTGCTCCTTTAGGAAGCATACTATTTAGAGCAGTATCAAAAGCTTCTTTAGCATTTACAAGAGTACTATTTTTTGATTCAGCTACTGTAAAAGATACAGTCTCTTCTACATCTCCAATAACAAATTTAAAACTAACAACATCACCATAATTAGAAGAATCAGCAAGACTACTTAAATTTATATCGGCCGAATTTGAACCTGCCGTAGCAGTAATTCCGTCTACTTTATTTAAAGCGGCCACAACAGATTTAGCAGATTGTTTAACTTGAGGGGTTGTATATAAATCTGGAATTTTAACTTTCTCTACTTTTGTAGAAGAACTACCATAAGTAATAGATATGGTTTGTTCTCCTAATATAGAGTTTAAAACTTCTCCACTACTTGCACCAGCTTTTGTCGCACCTGTTTGAAAAGAAGGGCTAATTTGATCTACTTGATAAATCTCCCCAACTGTTCCACTCGTTTCAACAGTAAAATCGAACTGCATATTCTTAATATCTAAAGAATCGGTTTTAGTTGTAAAATTACTTATCTTAGCCGTAGAAATGTCCATATCCATAACGAGTTCTTTAGTAACGGTCGTAGACGAACTTCTATCCTGAACCCACATTTTAAAATCTTTGGTGTAATCTATTCTATTACCATAATCGAGTGTAGCAAACCTGCCACCAGTACCTATTTCATAACTACCTGTTAGCTGACTATCAAAATAGTCAAGTCCAACACCTTTGGTATGTTGTTTATTAACATTCCAGACAAACTCTTCGGTAAAAGTATTAAGACTGAGTGCAATATTTGGAACTATCTCCTTATTTAAATTATTCAGAGCTCCTAAAGTACCTCCTTCAACAGTAAGTAGTTTTGTTTTGGTACCATCATCTCCAAGTCTATATAATGTATTATCATCTCCTACATCCAGCCTGTATACTGTAGCACCATTAACAATTGGCAGACCAGAACAAATAGTAACATTAATTTCACCTTTACTATTTGAAATTGTGTTAAAACCAATTTTTTCAGCAAGTTTTTTTAATTTTGCATTTCTCGTATCGTTTAAATCGTTTTTAGTAGTTCCACCGTCATAATTTGAAATTTGAGAATTCAGCTCAGCTATTTCAGATAAAAGAGCATTAATATCATTAACAGTCTCTGATATATGATCGGTTATATCCTGTTTTACATCTGTAATACCTTTATTGATAGAATGCAGTTGATCTGTAATACTCTCAGCACTACTGTATACACTTTGTCTTAAAGTAGTGTCTTCTGGATTATTAGAAAGATCTTGCCATGACGCCCAATAGTTCGCCATAAGAGTACTTATGCCATTTGTTGTATCTTCAGCAAAAAGAGATTCAAGCCTTGTCATATATGGAAGTGCATCATCTGCAGCAGAAAGATCAGAATTATAAGACATAATATTGTTTTCTAAATATTGATTAACAGATTGGCTTATAGCAACAACATCAACACCTCTGCCTAAATAAACACTCCCCATCTCCTGAGGAATAGATGCCTGCATATAAATTGATTGGCGTGTATAGTCGGAATTACTTACATTGGCAAGGTTGTGACTAACAGTATTTAGGGCTTGTTGATGTGCTTTAAGAGATGTCACAGCGACATCTAAACTTGCATTAAGTCCTGTCATAAGATTAAGCCTCTTTGCTTATAAGTCTGTTAGAATAGTTTTTCTTTTTAAAACTTTTACTACTATCATAAATAAAATCATCTTTCTTTATTTGTTTAGTAAAAATATTAACTACACCATTTATGACAGAGAGAAACTCTTCTATAAATTTTTTATTCTCTTTAGCTTTCCCATAAACTTTTTTTTTAAAAACTGTCGATTGCTCAAGAATGTTTTTAAAATCGGCTTTATAATGTTTTTCTGCAAGCTCGATAACTTTAGAAACACTAAAATTATCAACATTCATATTGTGTTTTATAGACGATGCATCTAAAAGGTCTAAAATTGCTTTTCTCTTTACAGCTATTGTCTCTATTATTTTTTGCTTTTTACCCATAAATTTCCAGAGTTCATCAATCTTCATACCTTCTATACTATTTCTTTCTTTTTCCACTATACCCGCAAGTTGTTCATAAAGAGAGTTTTTTTCCTTAAAAAGTTCTTCAAATTTTTTCCTATTTTCCATTTTTTTCACCATTTTTATTAAGCTGTTTATAAAGCATATCTCCAAGCCCAGTATTTTTATTACTATGAGCTATATGGGTTGCAATTTCTTGATCATACATAGATTCAAAAATTTCCTGCTTTAAACCTCCATTAAGAATATCGCTCTTTTCAACAGTATTTCTCATTGATTTAAGCATATAATTTAAAAGTATAGCTTCAAAGTCTTTGCAAGCCTCCTTAAGCTCTTTATCTTCCTTTGCTTTTTTTAATTGGCTTGCTTTTTTTTGAAGAGCTATTTTTTTACTGCTTTGCTCTTGCAAATTTTGTACCATCATATTGTTTTCTAATAAGTTCATATTGAATTCCCTATAAATATTGAGACTTTACACATAGCGTTGTAAGGTTTTTTTAGATTCTTCGCCTTTCGGCGAACCCCCTTAATCCCCCTTTGAAAGGGGGAAATGGTAAAAAAAATCTCACGAAAAAACAGATGTGCAAAGCTCTCAATATTAAATGATTTCTAATTCTGCCTGCAAAGCACCTGCTGCTTTTATTGTTTGAAAAATAGTGATAAGATCTTGAGGCATTATGCCTATAGAGTTTAAGGCCTTCGCCAAATCCCCTATTGTTGTGGTTTCAGACATAACGAATACTCGTTTGTATTTTGTGTCTTTTTTACTTCTTCTCCTACTTGAACTCTCTTCTTCATTAGGAGACTTTATTTCTATAGCTATGTTACCATGAGATATTGCAATACTTGATATTTTAACATCCGTGCCCATAACTACTGTACCTGTTTTTTCGTTTATTACTACTTTTGCTATCGTATCTGGTTTCACATCAAGTTTTTCAATATTGGCAATAAAAAGAGGGATCTTGTTTATATAGTTTTCTGGGACACTAAGATTTATAGCACCTGAATCTAAAGTGCTCGCTACATCACTTCCTATAGCTTTATTTATAACTTTTGTAATTCTTGATACAGTTGTAAAATCGGGTCTTTTTAAAACAAGAGTGAGTTTTTTTTTACCTTTTAGTTGAACAGGAATCTCTTTTTCAACAATTGCTCCTCCCGAAATTCTTGCCACAAGGGAATGTTTTTGCCTATCGTTTCCGTCGCCATAACTACCAATTGCAACCTGTCCTTGTGCTAAAGCATAAACTTTACCATTAACACCTTTAAGAGGAGTTAAAAGTAAAGTCCCACCCTCAAGACTTTTAGCATCACCAACAGAAGACAAAGTTACATCAAGTTTACTACCCATTCTGGCAAAAGGAGGCATCTCGCTCGTAACCATAACAGCAGCAACATTCTTAGATTTTAAACTGCTTTTATCCACACTAATACCCATAGATTCCATCATATTGGATAGGGCTTGCAGTGTAAATTGACTACTACCGTCTCCAGAGCCTTCTAAGCCAACAACAAGACCATAACCTATGAGCTGATTTTTTCTTATACCCTTAATAGAAGTTAAATCTTTAATTCGTGCAGAATAAGACAAACTTGTAATGAAAAAAAGAAAAGCAAAGATAAAAAGCCCTGTTTTTATTATAAATTTATGTTTCATTTTACCACTTAATGTTTAAAAATTATTAAATTTAATGGAAATTGTTTCTATTATTAAAACTAAAAAGGCCAGATTTTATCCAATATTGAACTCAACCAGCCTTGTTTTTGTTTGTTTGCAAGTATACCTTTTCCTGAATATTCTATTTTTGCATCGGCCATATATGTAGATTGGATTCTGTTATCTTCAGAAATATCCATTGGTCTTACTCTTCCTGAAATTATAATAAATTGAGTTTCATTATTAACTTGCAACTCTCTTCTTCCATAAATAAACAAATCGCCATTTGGAAACACCTCTTTTACTATAGAACCTATAGAAGCTGTAATCTCTCCTGTTCTATTTATAGAGCCTGTTCCTTCAAATTTACTATCATAATCGCTTTTGGCAAGAGTGCTGGAATCTGAACCATCAAGTTGTCTTTCGAGATATTTGTTCTTCCCTCCGACACTTCTCATAAGACCAAAAAATTTAGAAATCCCTAAGTCTATATCGTTCTCTTTTTCTGCACTTGTATTTGCCTTAAGTGAAGATGAAGATTTTTCTACAATATCAACGACAAGAGTGTCTCCTACTTTTCTCGCTCTTCTATCTGAAAACAAACTTCTTTGATCCTCTGACCATAACGCTCCTTCTGCTGAAGGAATTTCTGAATAGTAACTTGAAATTGAAGGAGAAGTTTGCATATTTGCTTGTAAAGAATCTTGTTTAGATTGAGAGGAGGCGTAAGTCCCTGCACTTGTTGCTTCGGGTTTTTTAAAAACACTAAAACAACCTACAAAAAATAGTGACAAAAATATAATAAATATAAACTTCCTCATAATATTAAAATCCTTTTTAAATAATTTAGAGTTTTGCACATAATTTTTTTATAAATTTTTGTAACACTCTCATAAAGCTATGTGTAAAAGCTTCATAATTGTGCCACCTAAAATGATACCGCTTCTACTTTTGATGGACCAATGACCTTACTTATAATAAGTTTTTTAGTATCAACGTTCCTTACAAAAATCTTTTCTCCCTTTACAGCATCACTTTGCGCATTCCCAACTGTTGAAATTGTTAAGCCATTTATTTTAACTAAAACCTCAACTATTCCCCCTTTTTTAACCAATATCTTTTTTTTTAAATGGCTCATTTTCAAAGGGGAGTCCTTCGGCATACTATTTTTAGCAATTAAACCATAAATTTTATTAATATCTCTTAAATGATCCTTTCTAACTTTATCGACATCAACATCACAAAATCCTACATTACTATCGTTTATCTCTTCATTCCGTTTTATGTTTTTTAAACTGCATACAACCTTTTCATAATTTACAATAGAACCTGACAACAAAATATCTTTATAATAAGCGTCGTCTATAAGAATTTTTGTATAAATATTAACATACTTTGAATTTTCATTTTGTTTATATCTTATCAATTTAAGCTTTAATTCACCTTCTGGAAAGCATTTGCCTGCAGATGTCCCGAGTTCTTCTATTTTAAATTTCTTAAATTTCTTTGATATCTCGTTTGTAAAAAAATCTTCTATTTGCTTGTAAGAAAGTTTTTGACCACTCCTCTTAATAGTTAGATATTTAGGAAAAACTATTTTCATACTCTTTAAAAAAAGAGGCGACTGCTTTATAATATAAGAAACTCTTCTACCTGTTATGTTTTTTTCTCTACAAGGCATAGGAGAAGATAGTATTTCTAAATTTAAAAGCTTATCAGAAAGTTTACCTTCCCCTTCTACTTTTTTAATTATATCTTTTAAAAAAACCTCTTCTCCTTTAACAACTGCACTCTCTTTTATATGAATATTAAGAGCAAAAGCTTCCACATAAACAAAGAATATTAAAAAAAAAGATAGATATTTAAAACACTTAGGCATTAAAAAAATTTACCTTTTGAGACTATTAGCAAGACTCAACATAGAGTCCGCTGTTTGTATAGATTTTGAATTTGCTTCATACGCTCTTTGCCCTACAATCATACTTACCATTTCATCAACTATACTAACATTTGACATTTCAAGTGTTCTATTTGAAACTGTTCCTCTACCTTCAAGACCTGGCGTGCCAACTCTTGCAGGACCAGACCCTTCTGTAACTCTAAAAAGCCCACCACCTAATGCATAAAGACCAGCAGGATTTATAAAAGTTGCGATATCTATATCTTCTTCGTTTAAAACTTCCTGTTTAGAACCATAAATTGTCAGTTTCCCATTTGGCTGCAAAGAAATTGTTGTAGCTTCGACAGGAATAGCTATTTCTGGTAGTAATCTGTCACCTGCATCAGTAGTGATATACCCTTCGCTATCAAGCGTAAAATTCCCAGCTCTTGTATAGACTTCCTCATCATTATGCTGTATTCTAAAAAAACCATCTCCTTCTATAGACATATCGAGCTGGTTATCTGTCTGAGTATAATCACCTTGAGTGAATATTTTTTTGACACCCGTAGTTTTTGTTCCCATACCAAGCTGAATACCTGTAGGGACTTGCCCACCACCTGGATTTATAGCACCTGCTACAAGATACGTTTGATACATAAGATCTTGAAAACTTGCTTCACTCTGTTTAAATCCTGTTGTATTAACGTTAGCTAAGTTGTTTGAAATAACACTGGTTCTAAGTTCCTGTGCATTCATCCCCGTAGCTGCTGACCATAATGCTCTAATCATTTTATAAAACCTCCTAAAAAACCTTACGGCTTTCCTACATCTACAATTGCTTTATTATCTATTTCATCTAAAGTTTGGATAACTTTTTGATACGTTTCAAAAACTCTATGACTTTGTATCATATCGGTCATTTCAGATACGACACTTACATTAGAAAGCTCTAAAGCTTTCTGCTTAATAACTATATTTAAAGGCATCGTAACCTCTTTTTCGTCGCCCTTATAAGCATATAAAGATGAACCTTCTTTATATAGTTTATCAAAAGACTGAAAAGTTGAAACTCTTACAGAATCTACATATTCGCCATCTACATATATTTCACCTGCTTCATTAATATGAATATCGTCACCTTCAATTAAAATAGGACCGTCCTCACCGAGAACGAGATCCCCATTTTGAGTTATAAGCTCTCCATCTATGTTAAGACTAAAATTTCCATCTCTTGTATAACGAATCCCCCTTTGAGTCTCTATCGTAAAAAAACCTTCATCTCCTAAAGCTAAATCGAGTTTATTGCCTGTCGTTACAATATCA
The DNA here is from genome assembly GCA_963662235.1 of Desulfobacterales bacterium. GTDB lineage: Bacteria > Desulfobacterota > Desulfobacteria > Desulfobacterales. The sequence goes on from OY759308.1 coordinate 253,728, forward strand.
CCTTGAGAGACATCAACACTGATTATAGCGTCCATTTTTTCATCAAAAGATAAAATATCTTTTTTAAAACCATTTACGCTACTGTTGGCGATATGGTTAGATATAATATCTAATTTTCTTTCTTGTTTAAGACCTCCTTGAACAGGTCTTGTCATTTGTAAAATCATATATTAATCCTTGTTAAACTTAATAACTTTAATTGATACTGCTTAGAAAAATGCAATAAATATGCCACAGATTTTTATCCCTACTATATATATTGCAACTTGCAAAAACTTGACCATAAAAACGCCATATGCAAAAAAATATCATTTAAGATAAGATTAAAAAATGGACATTAAAAAATTCAAAAAAATAGTTATAATTTGTGGTGCAACTGGGATTGGGAAAACCTCTATCGCTATAAAATTAGCCAAAGAGTTTAATGGAGAAATTATAAGTGCCGACTCTATGCAAATCTATAGATATATGGATATAGGAACTGCCAAGCCCAATGAAAAAGAGAAAAAAGCAATACCACACCATCTTATCGATTTTGTTATGCCAGACAAAAATTTCAGTGCTTTCGATTTTTGTACACTCGCTCATAAAAAAACAGATGAAATAATAAAAAAAAAAAAACTGCCATTTCTTGTAGGGGGAAGCGGTCTTTACATAAAAACCTTTTTATATGGACTCTCAAAAGCTAAAAAAACTGATGCCTTTATAGCCGAAAAATTACACAACGAAGTTATAGAAAAAGGTGGACTTAAACTATACAAAACATTACAAGAGATTGATGAGGAAGCAGCAAAAAAAATAGACCCGAACGATACATATAGAATTATAAGAGCTCTTGCTGTGTATAAAAATAGTGGCAAAAAAATATCTAAGCTTCAAAAAGAGCATAATTTTGAGAAACCTATGTTTAATGCTTTAAAGATAGGACTTAATATCGAAAGAAAAGAACTTTACGATAGAATAAATAAAAGAGTTGATATTATGCTCAAAAACAAGTTTGCAGATGAAGTAAAAGATCTTTTAGAAATGGGATATACAAAAAATCATAAAGCTATGAACTCTATTGGCTATAAACAATTAGTAAGTCATCTATTAGACAATATCCCTTATGACGAAACAGTAAATAATATAAAACAAGAAACACGTCGCTATGCTAAAAGGCAACTTACTTGGTTCAGAAAAGATAAAGAGATTAAATGGTTTTTGCCCTCAGATTTTGAAGGTATTAAAATAGAAATAATAAAACATTTTAATTTAGAAAATAAATGAACAAAAAATATATTATAATAGTATCAATGCTTTTGGTATTGGTTTCTCCTGCTTTAGCACAAAACAATAATATAGATGTTAAAAAGACTTATACTATTGGAGTATTATTACCACTAAGCGGAGAGTATGAAAAAGTAGGACAAAGAGCCAAACAAGGAATAGAATTTGCCTTAATTTCACTATCTAAACTCTATAACAACATAAATTTAAAATTAATATTCAAAGATACTCAAAGCAAAGACAACCTTATTGAAAAAAATATTGATGATATAATCGCTAAGGATGGGAAACTAATTGTAGGTCCTATTATAAACCCTGAAAAAGCAGCAATTTATTCTCAAGAAAAAAAAATCCCAATTATAACGTTAACTAATAAACCTTACATTGAAAACATAGGTGATTTTGTTTTTAAAAATTTTCTATCTCATAAAGAGCAAATAACTGCACTAATCGATTATGCTACTAATGTTTTAAACATAAAAAATTTTGCCATTCTTTATCCAGAAGATGACCATAGTAAAAAATATGCCGATTTATTTTGTTGGGAGTTAAAAAGAAGAGGAGACAAAATTGTTAAGGAAATCACATATAAGGGTGATAAAACAGACTTTTCTAAAGAGATAAAAACTCTTTATGAAAAAGCGTTGAAAAAAAATTATATAAAAGAAGAAGAAGACAATGATATAGAGGAAGAAGAAATCGTTCAAGAATTGGATACAAAAGAGAATTGGGAAGTTACACAACTATATAACAAAATTGTTGAAGAAGAAGAGGGAAAAAAAGAGACAAAAAGAAGAGGGATAAAAGAGGAAGAAGATATAAATTTAATAGATTTTGACGCAATTTTTATCCCTGATACACCCTATAAAGTAAAGCTAATAAGCTCTCAATTAATTTACTATGGGCTGGAAGATGTTTATATTCTTGGAACAAATTTGTTAAATTCTGACTATATGAAACAAATAGCCGAAAATAGTAACGATAAAATAGTATTTACAGATTGTTTTTTTGAAGACAAAGATGAAAAAAGCCGTCAATTTAGCCAAGATTTTAGTAATCTTTATTCTTTAAAGCCGACCTTTATAGAGGCTTTAAGCTTTGACACAATAGGAATCATATATAGTGTTTTAAATCAAAATAGTGATAAAATTTTATCTAAAGACGAAGTAGCAAAAGAATTACTAAAAATAAAAAATTATGAGGGAATAACTGGCAATATTACTTTTTCAGAATATGGAAGTACTATCAAAAAACCTCTTCTTATAACTATTAATAAAAACAAATTTAAATTAATAAAATAATGCAAAAAAATACCATCCATAACAGTTTTCTTTTAAAATATTTATTATCACCACTTTCTAAAATTATCTTAAAACTATTAGGCTGGAAAATTAAACAAAGTGTGCCTTCTGATGTGCCTAAATATGTTTTGATTGTCAATCCACATACAAGTGCTTGGGATATGCTTTATGCTTTGCTTTTTGTTTTTTCAAAAAAGTTAAGAGTCTATATAATGTTAAAATCTACTGCTGTAAAAAAACTATGGAAAAGACTTTTTTTATGGGCAGGGATTGTTCCAATAGATAGAAAACAAGCTAACAACAGAGTACAACAAATCATAGATTTTTTTAATCAAGAAAAAGAATTTGGCATTATGATAGCACCAGGTGGAACGCGTGCAAAAGTAAAAAGATGGAAAACAGGATTTTATTACATTGCAAAAGGTGCAAACATTCCTATCGCCTTAGGTTATGGGAACTATAAAAAAAAAGAGTTAGGAATTTTATCTGTTTTTTATCCAACAAACGATTTAGAAAAAGATATTAAAGATATTCAAGAAATATATAGAAAAGCTAATATAACAGGGAAACATCCAGAGAAACAGCTTGTTTAATTTTTACTAAATATAGAATAAGCAAAATATGCCGCTCCAAAGCCATTATCAATATTAACCACACTAACATTTGAAGAACAACTATTAAGCATTGTAAAAAGTGGTGTGATACCATTTAAACCTGTGCCATAACCAACACTTGTAGGAACTCCTATAACAGGTGCCGAAGTTATTCCTGCTACAATACCAGGGAGAGCCCCTTCCATACCGGCGACAACAATAATAACATCCGCTTCGTCTATTTTATCTTTATAAAAAAAAAGTCTATGAATACCTGCAATCCCAACATCAAAAATTGTTTCAACTTCACATCCAAGAAATTTTGCTGTTACTTCAGACTCTTTTGCAACAGGGATATCAGACGTTCCTGCAGAAATTATTAAAAGCTTTTTACCTTTAATTTTTTTTCTCTTTTTTTTTTCAATAGTTAAAATTCTTGCAGTTTCATCATAAAATGCTTCTTTAAAAACTTTAGAAATTTTTTTAGCTTTAACCTTACTAAGACGTGTTACAATAATATTTTCTTTCTTTTCTAAAATAGCTTTAATTATGCCTATGATATACTCTGTTTTTTTCCCTTCACCAAAAACAACTTCGGCAACACCTTTTCTTAAAGAACGGTTATGGTCTACATGGGCATAACCCAAGTTTTCAAAAGAAAGATTTTTTAATTGTTTAAACGCTTCATCAATAGAAAGGTTTTTGTCTCTTAGAAGAGTTAGGATATTTAATAGTTTTTCTTTATTCACATTCTATATTTTAAAGACCTTTGCACATAGAAGTGTTTGCAAAGGTCTCATTTTATATTTTAGCTTTTTTAACAGGTAAAAAAACACCCGTTTTGGACATTTTAGGATAAACAATTTTCCTTAAAGCTATTATGACAGGTACAGCAAGTGCGATTTTAAACAAATCAAACATAATAAAAGGCAAAAAGCCTATCACCAAAACTTTAGTAAAACCTTCTATATTAAGATATAGCTTTAAAAATGACAAACCACCAAGATATATAGTTAAAACTCCTACAATAAGAGCGAATAAATCTCTTATAATAAGAGGAGACTTGCCTTCTGTAATAATAGCCATAAGATAAGTTGCAGGTAGATAAGAAATAAGATAACCACCAGCAGGTGAACCAATAATTCTTCCTATACCAGAAAAACCTCCTGCAAAAACAGGAAGCCCAACTATACCTGCCAAAATATATGTGCTAATACACAATAAACCATTTTTTTTACCAAGAATTATAGCAGCAACCATAACAAAAAAATTTTGCATAGAGATAGGCACAGGACCTATAGGTAGTGTTATGTAAGAACCAAAAGCTATCAAAGCAACAAAAAGAGCCGCATAGATAGTCATTTTTGTCTGAGACTCCGAAAAAGGTATTGACCTTACTGGGGTTTTATTTGCATCATTACCAGCAAGTTTCCCTCCAGTTTCGCTATCTTCTACAATCCTTACTGGAGTTTCATTTATATCATTATCAGCAAGTTCTTCTCCTGTTTCGCTATCTTCTACAACCCTTACTGGGGCTTCATTTGCATCATTATCAGCAAGTTCTTCCCCTGTTTCGGTATCTTCTACAATCTTTACTGGGTCTTTGTTCATACCATTATCCTCTTGCCTTCTAAAAAACCTTCCTTAAAAGATTTTTCATTTATTTTTAATATTTTGGCAGGAAGCATATTTTTTAACTCTTTTAACCATATTTTTTCATCTATAAATAGAAATGAGGCTAAGAAACCAAGCATAACAACACTTAAACTTTTAATATTACCAGAATCTGAAGCAATTTTTAAGCCGTCTATTAAAAACAAATTTTTATACTCTTTTTTCAAGGTAGGTATAATATCATCTGGATATTTTTCTTTTCCGACAAGTACAGATGTAGGATAAATTTTTTGTTTATTTACAAGTATAATAGAGTCTTTATTTAAATAAGAAGTGTATCTTGCTGTCTCTAACTCTTCAGAAGATAGTAAAATATCGACTGTACCTTTTTTAATTATAGGAGAGAAAACTTCTTTACCCATAATGATATGAGAATTTACACTACCACCTCTTTGTGCCATCCCATGAACTTCACTTTTTTTAACATCAAACCCTGCTTTCATAGCTACAGAAGCAAAAATTTCACTTCCTAAAACTACACCTTGTCCACCTACTCCCACCATTAAAATATTGATATTTTTTTTAGTATTGAATTTTTTCACTTTTATAACCCTTATGTCTAAAGTTTACTCCATTCTGTAATTAGGAGATCCCTTAGTAACTATAACATTGTGAACATGGCTCTCTTTCATCCCAGCAGAACTTATTTTAATAAATTTAGCTTTCTTGTGAAACTCTTTTATGTTTTTGGCTCCAACATATCCCATCCCTGCTTTAAGGCCACCTACAAGTTGCCACAAATTATCTGCGATTGTTCCTCTGTAAGGAACTCTGCCGACTATTCCTTCTGGAACGAGTTTACTATCTTTTTCATTTTCGGTTTGGTAATATCTATCTTTACTCCCTTTTCTCATCGCCTCAATAGAGCCCATACCTCTATAAGTTTTATAATTTCTACCTTCAAAAAATATTGTCTCTCCAGGACTCTCTTTCGTTCCTGCTAAAAGAGAACCTAACATAACAGAATTTGCACCTGCTCCAATAGCTTTTGTAATATCTCCAGAAAACTTTATACCCCCATCTGCTATAATTGGAATTTTATGTTTTCTTGCAATTGAAACACAATTTTGGATAGCAGTAAATTGTGGGACTCCAATACCCGACACAACTCTTGTTGTACATATTGAACCAGGACCTATTCCGATTTTAACTGCATCAACACCTGCATCAATCAACGCTTTTGCTCCATCTTCTGTTGCCACATTCCCTGCTACAACTTCTATGGGAGAAAACTTCTTTTTTAGTGTCTTAACCATCTCTATAACATTTTTTGAGTGTCCATGAGAAGTATCAATCACAAAAACATCTGTTTCTACTGCAAGCAAAGCTTCAACTCTTTTTAAAACATCGCCACTAACTCCTATAGCTGCTCCAACTCTTAATCTGCCTTTAGAATCCTTACAAGCATCAGGATATTTTTCTTTCTTCTTTAAATCTTTAATTGTTATTAAACCTATAAGTTTATCACTATTATCTACTACAAGAAGTTTCTCTATTTTATTTTTATGCAAAAGTCTTTTTGCTTCCTCAAAATCTGTACCACTAAAAACTTTAACGAGGTTCTCTTTGGTCATAACTTCGTTAACTTTTTTATTTATATTAGTTTCAAATCTTAAATCTCTATTTGTTACTATACCTACAAGTTTATCGTTCTTAATAACGGGAAGCCCAGATATTTTATACTGCTTCATTATTTTTTGAACATCTTTAACAGTAGAGCTTGTAGAAATTGTTATAGGATTAGTTATCATACCAGACTCCGACCTCTTTACTATATCTACTTCCTGTGCTTGCTGTTTTATAGTAAGATTTCTATGTATAAATCCTATCCCTCCATGCCTTGCCATACTCATTGCAGTTTGGGATTCTGTTACAGTATCCATTGCTGCACTTAAAATAGGCGCCGTCATAGAGATGTTTTTTGTAAGATTTGTTGCTGTATTAATTTTTTGTGGCAAAACTTCCGAATAATTTGGGAGTAAAAGGACATCATCAAAAGAGAGAGCCTCATAAATAATTGCATTTTTCATTTTTATATCCTAACTTTTTAAATTTTAAATTATAAAAACATTTACGCCTAACAAAAGAATTTTCATTTTGAAAGCAGTTTGTTTTATAAGACCTTTGCACATAGCTTAATTTTGCTTTTGTTTTGTGGTGAAGTAGTATTTTTATACGTCGAACCCAAAACAAAAGTAAAAGAAAGCGTAAGTCTTTATAGGTGTTTTTTTGAGGTTTCTGTAAAATTACCCAAAGTTAATGTTTTATAAAAAAACCACTATTTTTTTATAAAAAACATTATGTGCAAAGGTCTCTTTTACATATTAATAATGACAAAAAAATATAAATATATACTATTTTTTTCATTTTTTTTAATCTTTTCTATATTGCTTGTTTATCTTCAAAGTAAGAATTTTGACTTTATTGCTTACGATGATGGCACATATATACAAGCCAACCAAGCCATTAAAAATGGATTAAATATAAAAAGCATAAAATGGGCATTTACAAGTTTTTATGCGTCTAATTATCATCCTATAACTTGGATTTCACATATAATAGACTATACATTATATAAAAATAACGCAGGTGATTACCATATAGCAAACGTTATAATCCATATACTAAACACTCTTTTACTCTTCTTTTTTTTGCTTAAAGCTACCGATACTATTTTTAAAAGTTTTTTTGTCGCATTTTTTTTTGCTCTTCATCCTATTCATGTGGAATCTGTTGTCTGGATAGCAGAGAGAAAAGATTTACTTTGTTGTTTCTTTTACTTTCTCAGTATTTATTTTTATATCGACTATGTAAAGGAAAGTGACACTAAAAAATATTATAAATCTTTTTTCGCTTTTATTCTATCTCTCCTCTCTAAACCTATGGCGGTAACACTACCTTGTGTGCTTATTCTGTTTGATTTCTGGCCATTAGAAAGAAAAAATATAAACTTTTTTAAACTTATAAAAGAGAAAATACCTTTTTTCATAGGCAGTTTTATTCTTAGCTTCACTACAATGCTTGCACAAAAAGGTGCAATAAAAGATTTAAGTTATTTACCTTTCAAAATAAAATATTCAAATGCTATAACTTCTTACTTTACTTATATATATAAAACTTTTCTCCCTATCAATTTTGGAATTTTATATCCACACTCTTTAGAGTTCTCTTTCCTCAAAACTTCTATTTATTCTATAGTTTTTGTTATAATTCTTATAATATCTTTACATTATAGAAAGAAAAAACCTTACTTGACTTTTTCTTGGCTGTTTTATGTTGGAACGCTTGTTCCTGTTATCGGTTTTATTCAGGTCGGTGGTCAGAGTATGGCAGATAGATACTCTTATATCCCATTAACAGGAGTTTTTATCGCTACTGTATGGCTTTCTGATAGTATTTTGAATAGATTCAAACATAAAAAAAACATAATAAAAGTACTCGTCTCTTTTATAGCTTTTTCATTGTTTTTTCTTACTTTCAAACAGGTAAGCTATTGGCGAAATTCTTTTACTCTTTTTGAGCATACTATTAAAATTACTGAAAATATTAACAAAAAAACTCCTACAAATATTCCAATAAGAAACAACCTTGCACTAATGTTACTAAATAAAGGTAAAGTTGATGAAGCTTATAAAATTTTAAAGAATGTAAAGCATACGCACCACTATTTTCAATATACTTTAGGCATTATATCTATGAGTAAACAAAAGTATAACGAGGCTATACAACATTTTTCAAAAGCAATTACAATTGACCCCACGTTTGAGTATGGTCATATAGGATTAGGGAAAGTTTATCAGATTATAAACCAAAAAGATAAAGCTATTAAAGTTTATGAGGATGCACTTTTAAAAAATAAAGATTTTGATACTTTAAGAAAATATTTAATATATTTTTATATTGAAAAAGGAGAGCTTAAACCTATATTAAAACACTCTTTGTTTTTGCATAAAAAATTTCCTAAAGATATCGGAATATTAGATATAATAGCTAAAACATATGGCAATCTTGGGAAAGTTGAACTATCCAATAAATATTTTTTAAAAATAAAAGAAATACAATTTAATGAACTTAATAACGAATCTAAATAACCATAAACTTGAAAGAAGCTCCGTTACAATAGGCAATTTTGATGGCGTACATAAAGGTCATATAGCTCTTTTTGAAGAAGCAAAAAAAAATGCTGAAAAAATAAAGGGAAATTCTGTTGTAATAACATTTAACCCACATCCTCTTAAAATAATAAAAAGCAGTAAACACTCCTTTTCTTTAATCACTCTTTACGAACAAAAAATAGAACTAATTAAAAACGCAGGGATTGACACTTTAATATCGATTCCATTCACAAAAGAGTTTGCAAATGTTACAGCAGAAAAATTTATAAAGGAGATATTAATAGATAGAGTTAAAACTAAGTTTCTTGTTGTAGGCAAAGATTATTCTTTCGGTAAAGATAGAGTAGGAAATATAGAATTATTAGAGAAATACTCCAAAGAGTACGATTTTAAACTATTTGTCCCAAACTGGATAAAAACTAATGGGAAAGAGAAAATAAGCAGTACAAGAATAAGAGAGCTTATAGCAGATGGCGATATGAAAAAAGTTTTAAGCTTTTTAGGACGTCCATATCAAATTATTGGTGAAGTAGAAGAAGGTGCCAAAATAGGTACCAAAATAGGTTTCCCTACCGCAAACATTAAAGTATTTAACGAGCTTACCCCTAAAAGAGGAGTTTATGCCGCAAAAGTTTATCATAAAAATAGAAGCTATAAAGGGGCTTTAAACATAGGTATTGCTCCCACTCTAAAAACAAAACATAGTGTCGAAGTACATATTTTAGATTTTAATGAAAAAGACATATATGGAGAACAAATAAAAATAGATTTTATAGAAAGATTAAGAGACGAAACGAAGTTTGTGAGTAAAGATGAATTAATAAAGCAGATAAAGATAGATATAAAAAGAGTAAGAGAGATTCTTAGTTAATTTAGAGACAGAGGTAAAGTCAAAAATGTATGATATTGTCACATATCCTGACGAAAGATTAAAACAAAATACAGAAAAAATAGATAAAATAGACTCTAATATCAAAAAACTTGCAGATAGTATGGCAAAAATAATGTTTGAAAATAACGGCGTTGGGCTTGCTGCACCTCAAATAGGGGTAAATAAGAAAATCATAGTTTATAAAACAAATTTAGAAAAAGATATCGATACATTTGATGCTCTTATAAACCCTGTTATAACGAGAAAAGAGGGCAAGTTTCTTTCTGAAGGGGAAGGGTGTTTAAGTTTTCCTGAATTAAGAGAAGATATTAAAAGAGCTCAAAAAGTTAAAGTTAAAGCTTTAACTATGGAAGGCATAGAAAAAGAGATGGAATTTGAAGATATGTACGCTGTTATTATGCAACATGAAATAGACCATTTAAATGGTGTTTTACTTATAGATAAAATAAGTTCTTTAAAAAGAAAAATGTACAACGAAAAACTTAGAAAGAGTAAAAGAAAGTCATAAATAATGAAAATAGTTTTTATTGGAACGCCTGAATTTGCTACTCCTTCTTTATCATTATTAAATCAAAACTATAAAATTCCTCTTGTAATCACAAGACCAGACAAGCCAAAAGGAAGAGGTAAAAAGGTTCTCTATTCTGAAGTTAAAAAATTAGCAGAAGAGTTAAATATTAAAGTGCTTCAACCCACTTCAATCAATGAAAAAGCGATTATAGACGAGCTAATAGCAATTAAGCCCGACTTGTTTGTTGTTGTAGCTTTTGGACAAATATTAACTAAAAAAGTGTTAAATATTCCAAAGTTCGGTGCAATTAATCTTCACGCTTCAATTCTTCCGAAATATAGAGGTCCTTCTCCAATTCAACAGGCAATTATTGATGGTGAAAAAACGACTGGTGTAACTACGATGTTAATGGATGAAAAAATGGACACAGGGGATATTTTATTACAAAAAAAAATAGAGATAGAAGAAGAAGACAATTACATAACATTATCAGAAAAATTATCAAAAATTGGTGCTAAACTGCTTATTGAAACAGTTACAAAAATTAAGAATCAAACAATCAAAAGAGAGAAACAAGATAACAACCTATCAACTTATTGTAAAATTTTTAAAAAAGAAGATGGCAATATAAACTGGAACAAGTGTGCAAAAGAGATTGAAAATTTTGTAAAAGGTATAAATCCATGGCCCGGTGCTTATACTTTTATAAACGATAAAAAATTTAAAATTTTTGAAGTTAAAAATACAAAAATAAAAACAGATGGCAAAATAGGAAAAATAGCTTTCCTTGAAAAAGATAAACTCTATATAAATGCCAAAGACTTTATGGTTGCAATACTCAAAATACAATCCTCTTCAGGTAAAATTCTTACAATAAAAAATTTTTTGGCGGGTAATTTGAAATACCTTTGTACATAATCTGTTTTATGAAAAAAAATGAAAAAATATTTTAGTTTAATTTATTATAAAAAGAAGTTTATTTCAAAAATAGATGAAATAAATGAAAATCCGCATCGTATTGCACTTGGAATGGCAATAGGTGTTTTTATTGGTATATCTCCAACAACACCTTTTAATACTATCCTTGCTATTATTTTTTCTTTTATTTTAAGAGGCAGTAAATCTGCAAGTGCTGTAGGCGTATGGATTGCCAACCCAATAACTATACCTTTTTTTTATATAGCAGGATATAAACTTGGATGTGTTATCTTGCATATAGAACCTTTTATAGGCTTAAGCTTAATTAAAAATCTTTTTGGATCGTTAAGCCTTGCAAAAAATTTTGCCGATAAATTAACAATAATGAATATGTTTTTTAAAGCTAACATCGGCATATTCAAAGCTCTTTTCATAGGTGGATGCGCTATTGGACTTATATTTGCCATCCCTTCTTATTTCTTAACTTATTACATAGCCAAAAAAAACTAAAAGTCTTGGTTTACTTGAGAAAAGGTTTAAGGTTTATACATAAATTGTTGATAATTATAAGCAGTTGCTTTCAAGCTATTAAAGTCAAAATAACACTTAATACTAACAACGCAACCTTAACAATCAGTAATTTCTATTCATACAGTTAGATTTAGTGTTTTGTATACCGTTTTTTAACATAGTATATTGTTCGGGATAAAATAATAAATAAACTGATAGAGCCGCATACCAACAAATAACAAGCGTAAAAAGATCATGGCTTGGAAAATGAGCACCTCGTATTTCTTGAGCCAAGCCAAAGACAAGACCATTACATACACCAAATAAAAAACCAAAAATTCTGTATTTAGAATTAAAATGCAATAGAACAAAATATAAACTTATAAAACAGTAGCCTCCTGATGCATGCCCAGCAGGGAATGCATGCCCAACATTTGCTCCATTAGGGACAGGATCAAAAAGCCTAATATATGGGTGTATACCGTTAAACAATTTTAAATCCCAAGGGGTATAAATATGAGTTAGACTTTTACCGATGCCTACTAATATCGGTCCTGCAGCAGTCGCAAAGAAAAAAAATAACATAATTTTTCTATATTTTTTTAAATTGTTCTTTAGGTTAATAAAAATAAAAAACAACAACCATATAACAACAATAATTTTATCGAAGAATTGCCCTCCAGAATGAATAACTTTATTAAAAAACCAATGCCCTTTATACAACCATGTCTGATTTTGTATATCAAAAAAATGAGCTACCCACCATACATCAAAACCACTATATTCAAAAATTATAGCGAGTCCCAAAATTAAAAAAGGAAATATTAGCATAAAATAAAAGTTTTCTATATAACGATTATAGAGTTTCAATTTGCTATTAAATAAATTTAATTGATTAGTCATTTAATATATTAAGGTTATGATCATATACACTAGTTTCTACCTCAAAAATACCGAGCAATGTATGAAAAAGGTTGTCTTGAGTATATCTTTTATTTCTATTCTGCATGACTTTTTTAACATTTATATCCTGACTTATTTTTTCTCCAAACCACATTAAAGAAGCAATATGAATCTGAGCTTCAGGTGCAATAAAATAAGGTAGCCCATGAAGATAGAAACCATTTTCTCCCAAACTCTCCCCATGATCACTCATATAAATCATTGCCGTTTCGTGAGACGCATCATATTTTTTCAAAAAATCAATTACTTTTTTTAAAAAATAATCTGTATATAAAATACCATTATCATAAGCATTACATATTTCTTCCTCGCTACATGCTTCTAATTGATTGGTCTTACAGACTGGTTTGAATTTTTCAAATTTTTTAGGATATCTTTTATAATAAGCAGGACCATGATTACCCATTTGATGTAGTATAATTAAAATATCTTTGCCTTTTCTTTGATTGATATATTCATCAAGTCCAATCAACATACCTTCATCTCGACACTCTCCATCTGTGCATATAGGGTTTTTACTAGGATATTGATAATTTTCATAAGGAACTCGTAAAGCAACACCTTTTGAATCGGAATTGTTATCTCTCCATAAAATCTCTATTTGCGCTGTATGATTTAATACATCTAATATATTTTCAGTAGTTTTCCCTTTTTTATCACTGTAGTGTACCCTATCAAAAATCGAAAACATACATGGTACAGAAACAGCAGTCGATGTCCCACAAGAATACATATTTGAAAAATTTATAATTTTTTCTTTTTTTAACAATGGGTTCGTCTCTTTTGCATAGCCATTTAATGAAAAGTGATCTGCTCTTGCAGCTTCTCCAATAACTAAAATGACTAATTCAGTTAAGTCACCTCCGTCTTCATCATCTTCTATTTCAACAACTTTGGCATCTGTTCCAAGGGGAGCTACAACGATTTTGCCTTCATCAAAAATAAGACTGATATATTTTCCTACAGAATAAATATAATATGTTGGATTTGTATAATATCTTAATGGTTTATATTCTCTAAAAAAAGAAGTATAAAATTTACTGAAAATAAGGATGAATACTAAAAAAATTAATAAAAAGAAAAATATATCTCTTATTTTTATAAGCACTAATTTTTTGCTTAATGCATATACAATATTAACTTTGTATACAAAGAAAGAAGGGATAACCCCAAGTAGTAAAAAATAAAGCAATAGCTTAAAGTTGAACAAATCAAGCATTTCTGCCCTATTTGTTTCTATTATATTTTGAATCATTATATCATCTATCACTACATTGTAATTATCCATAAAATAAGCAGCAAATGAAGATATAATTAAAAAAAAAATTAAAATAGGTTTAGTCGTATATTGCCAACTTATAAGGGTTAATAAAAATGCAATAAACGTTGCTAAAACAAAACCCAAAGAAAGCAAAAAACCTATATTTTTTAAAGAAATAGGAAAAACCTGTAAAACATGTCTAAAAAATGCTATATTATAGAAAACCACTATGAAAATAGAAACATAACCGATAAGTCTTGTGGATGTGATTTTTTTTATAAAAAATACGCTAAAAAATTTTTTAATTAATGTCATTTTTAATATTATATTCTCTTTTTTTATACTCAATAAGAAGGCCTACTTATAAGCACCAATTCGCTATCAAAAAACTTTATTAAATTAGATTTAATTGTAAGAAACAAAATTTCCCCAAAAAAACTTCTAAAGTTTACACTACTAAAAGTTTAAAAAAACACTTTAAAAGGTATAGTTTTAGAAATCTTTAATAACGATTTACTATATAATTAAATAAATAAAATAATTTTTTATGTATATAACATAAGTTATTATAAAAAAGATTGATATTAATAATAATTGTTACTATTAAATTTTTTATTAAAGATAAAATACAAATATTATGTATAAAGGGTACAAAGTTAAAAGGCAAAACTTCATATGAAAGAAGACAAATTAGGGGCAAAAAGAGTTACAAACCAAAGACAAGTTATTTTAGAGGAACTTAAAAAATTAACAACTCATCCAACTGCTGAAGAGTTATATCTAATTATAAAAGATAAAATACCAAATATAAGTATTGGTACAGTTTATAGAAATTTAAATAATTTAGCTGAAAAAGGATATATATTAAAACTTGATAATATGGGTTCTCAAAATAGGTTTGATGGTAATACTGAGCCTCATATCCATATAGTGTGTGTTAAGTGCGGAAAAGTTAGAGATATTCATAAAAATTTTTCAATACCCAAAAACTATAAAGAGTTGTCAAAAGAGTTTGAGATTCTTGGATACAATTTTAATTTATACGGCATATGTAAGGAGTGTACTTCTAAATAATTTTTTTGTTTTAAACGCTTTCTAATAAGAGTTTATAAATCCGCTTCAATTTTACTCATAATACTTTTTAAACACTTATTAATAGCCTTATTTTCTGCTTCTTTAAAAGTTAAGTGCCCTGCTCTTTTATTCTCTTCAAACTCAAAGATTTTATTATCAAAAGTGTCTAATATTCTAATGGACAGTCTTACTCTTACAAATTTCATATTGTCATCTCTTTTCATATCAAGATTTGACGAAAAAAAATTCCCCTGAACAAAAACATCGGCTTTGTTTTGTTCTTTTACTAATAGATATCCGTTATCAGAAAAATTAGAAGCAAGAACATTTTCAACTTTACTGTTTTCATCATTTTCTATTTTAACAAAAAAACGCATTGAATTTTTTAAACTTACTATTTTGTTAAAAATATCTTTAAAATCGATATCTTCAAAACTTATAGGAGTGCGATTTATTATTTTTAATTTAGTCTCAAAAGTCTTTTTTTGAAGCCATAAGTCGTAAACTTTTTTTAATTTAATATATTTTAAAACAGTAGATTCTGCTTTTTTTTCTGCATCTAAAAAAGCGGACATTTTTATATCTAAATTTTTTATCTCTTCATTCCAAATTTTAGCTGTTTTGTCTCTATCAAGCACCACAATAACAAAATATTTTTTTCTTTCATTATCGTACCAACTTTTACCTACTGTTAAGCCTTTTATTTTGACTGTGGATAAAGAATAGATATCGTTTTTAACTTCTCTGTTGAAACTATTTTGACCAGAACTATTTGATACAGTGGAGACAGAAGAGGAAAGACTTGAAACAATTTTAGATTCAAAAATAGATGCTATTTCTGATTTTGCATTTAAAATTGCATTAGCTTCTAAATCATCACTCCCTTTAGCAGAAAGATACTTTTTATCTGGAAAAAGCTTATCAATATCTAAATTAGATAAATTTGTTTTTTTATAAGCACCACAAGAAATTAAAAATAGAGACATTATAAAAACAACTATTTGCTTATTCATATTTTTATAACCTTTAAAACATTGTATGGTGAATAATATATTTAGTTTCACCTTTTTTGATAGTTATATTTTTTCTGCAATGAGAACCTAAACAGTTTTGTAAAGAGATATCATAGCTCCCTGGTTCTACAAATTTTACACCTATATAAATTTTAGAAGGTAAACTCTGCCAACTTCTTGTATCTGCTTTTTCAAGAAAAGCACTATTGGCAGCATTGAGCCCAAAACTTATCACTGAGGCTAAAGCACCATTTTGGTCATCTCCTGCAAGTCCCTTTGAAGTAGCTTGAATAGCAATCTGTTTTGTTACAGATCTTGCTACTGATTTTGCCCAAATTCTCGCTTTTCTGTCTTTTAAAGAATGAATAGCTATTTTATCTATATCTTCAGCTAACTCTGTTACAATTTTTATATTTTTATCATCTTTAATAAGCAAAAAGTCCTCTTGGGGATATGAAGGAGTTTTAGATCTATATTCTGGGAAAGCGATACTGATAGGACCTGCTGTAGAGTTTATTAAAAAAACTTTATCTTTTTTAACAGGTGCAAGACCATTTAAATGGATAAAAACTATTTTACCTTTTCTCTTATAATCGTCTTCTTTTAAAATCCTAAGTTTATCTTTTTTGTTAAAAAGATTTTTAAACTCATCTTCACGACCGACAAGATATGAAACTCTATATAAATCTTTTTTTAGGGATAAAGGAGGACGAGTACCATAAAATTTATTATAATTTAAGTAAGTTTGATAAGCTTTTTTATAATCTATATAAGCATCATCATACTGACCTGAAGATTCATATAAAATACCACTTAGATATCTTGCAAAAGCGTCCTCTTTATAAGCATTATTTTTGTCTTCATATTTACTGTTATAAAGATTAAGCAGTGTATTTAGTCTTCTACACTCTACTAACGCTTCATCTTTTGCTCCAAGTTCAATATAAGACATTGCAGAAAAAAGATTAATTAAAACTCGCTCAAAATCTTCGCCTGCATACGGAATGTTAAGGTCATTACTAACAAAAGCAAATAGATTTTTACTTACACTTTCTGTATAAAGTTTTTCCGCTAACTCTTCCGCTTTATGAAAAAAAACATTACTTTCATCAAAATTATTGCATTGGAAATTAACCATAGCAGAATCCAAAAAGAATAAAATTTCTGAATTTTTGCCATAACTCTCTTTTGTTTTAGCAACTTCTTGAAGTGCTAATGAACAGTCATTTCTTTGAATTATAGGGACTAAACCTGCATAATTTTGCTTATTGGAACAACCAAAGGAAAAAATAACTAAAGAAAAAACAATAATAGCGTTTAAAAAAAAATTATTACTTATAGCTTTTAAAATTTTTTCTTTTTTCATTTTTTTAGCTTTTTATTGATTTCTTACTTACAATTCACAAGCTTAAAAAAGCTGTGGCATAATGCTTTATTTCGCCCGATTTTTTTCGAGGAAAAGAGGGTGTTATATCACAGCCTATAGAACTTGGAAATAAGACTGAAATTAAAAACCGAACTTACTTTGTTTAACAAATTTTTTAATCTGTTTTTCACCTATCCAAAGTTTTTGATGCGTCTCAATATTAATAAGTTCCATATTAACTTGATAATATTTAACTGCCTTGCCTTCTACTTTATCTGTAATGGTATTTATTGTTCCTTGAAGCATAACATCAGCACCAATCTCTTCACCTGAGTTTTTAGCAGTTGCATCTGAAGAGTACATCGCTTGCTCTTTTATTTCGTCTCGGAGTTCGCCTCTTTCTTGTTTTGATGCTACAAAATCAACATCTCCAGAATTTACTAAATATCTTTCTAAATTTTTAACAAAAGTTCTCGTATTGATATGCTCATCACTCATATTTCTTATCTTACCAACAACAGCAACAGGTATTTTACCATCACTATTACTTTTAAATCTTCTAAGCCAACCAGCATTCAATACTTCATTTATCATTTGTTCAGCAACAAGTCTTGAGTCTGTATCATTCCAATTACCACTTAAATCTGCTGTCTCTTTTGTATCCATTCTTTGAACGCCAATACCTCCACAAGATGCAAGAAAACTTATAAAAACGACAAATAAAAATAAGATACTTTTTTTCATACTTCTTCTCTCCTTTATTTACGATTATTGTTTGAAGATGATATAATTAGTTTTCTATAAGGACCAAAGCCAATACTGTGTGTACTAACTCCTTCCATTTTACTTAAAACCATATGGACTGTTTTTCTATCTGCAGCAGACATTCTTTCCATTTTTTCAGAATTACCTGTCTTTTTAACTTTTTGAGCAAGATTAAGTGCTGTAGACTCTATTTCTCTTTTTTTATTTTGAAGATAATCTTCTATATCTATTTGAGTCTTGATTTTTCTACCACTCTCTTTACCTACTACTTTAGAGACTATATATTGTATTGCTCTTAAAGTGTCGCCTCTTTTCCCTATCAAAACTCCTATTTTATCTTTACTCGATATTTTATAAAGTAACACATCTTTTTGTTTAATTTTACTCTCTATACTTATATCGATATCGTCATTAAGTATAAATCTCGCTAACCTAAAAAGTATTGCCTCCCCTTTTTTTGCTACTTCTTCATAATCTTCTGGGGCAACAATTTTATTATTATCAGATTGATTATCAAAAGTGTCAGAATAGCTCTCTTTTTTTTGTTTTGTCTCTTTTATTGTATCTTTATTTTTATCACTATCAAAATCAAAATCGTCAAAAGCTTCGGCAACAAGAGAGCTTGCTGTTGCAACAGGTTTTTCATCTTCGGTAACTTCTATTACCGCCTCTTTTTTACCTATAATACCAAAAAACCCTTCAGAACCATTTGATAGAATTTTATATTGCAACTCTTTTTTCTTTTTACCAAGTTCTCCACAAGCTTTGAGGACAGCCTCTTCCAAACTTTTTCCTCTAAATTCTATAGATTTCATTATAATTTACCTTTTAATTCTTTCTTTTTTTTCTATCTTTCGTAACGTAATATTGTTGTAAGATTGAGAAGATGTTGTTTACAAGCCAATATAGAACCAACCCAGAAGGGAAATTTATGAAAATAAAAATCATAATAACTGGCATAAGAGCCATTATTTTAGCTTGGGTAGGGTCTGCGGTTGTAGGTGTCATCTTTTGTTGAAAATACATACTTATCCCCATTAAAAAAGTAAGTACAGGAATTCCATAAGGCTCTTGCATAAAAGGTATAGAAAAAGAGAAACTAAAAAGTCTATCAGGAGCTGATAAATCTTGTATCCACCAAAAAAAAGGTGCGTGTCTCAATTCTATAGCTTCATAAAGCATTCTGTATAGTGCAAAAAATATAGGGATTTGTACAAGAATAGGAAGACAACCACCAAGCGGATTGACTTTATAAGTTTTATATAAACTCATAATCTCTTCGTTCATCTTTTTTTTATCATCTTTATACTTTGCTCTTATTTCAGTAAAAATAGGCTGAAGTTTCTTCATCTCATTCATAGACTTATAACTTTTATTACCTAATGGGAAAAAGATAAGTTTTGTAAATAGTGTTAACAAAATAATTGCCACACCATAATTGTGAAAAATAGCGTATAAAAAATTCATAAGCATAAGAAGGGGTTTTGCAATGAAATCAAAAAAACCGAAATGTACAGCCTTATTTAAATCGTAACCTGCTTTTTTTAAAATAGTAACACTTTTAGGCCCGATAAAACACTTAAATTTATACTCTTTAGAAGAAGAAGGATGTATAACTTCCATATTATAAAGATATTGACTCTCTACAATATTCTCATCACTACTTAAAAGAAGATTTAAAGACGATTCAGTCTTTTCCTTAGGGATAATAGCTGACATAAAATATCTACTCTGAAAAGCTATCCATTTCAAATCGCCTGAAAAGAAATTTTCATCCTTAATATCGTCTATCTTTACCTGTACAAGTTTATCGCCTATAAAAGCAGAAGGACCTTCAAAAGAAAAACTCCTCGTTTTATTCTTTTTGTTCGTGGAGTTTAAGAGAGAAAGAACCATAGTGTCCTGTATCTGCCTGTTCGATTGATTATAAATTTTTAAGTTAAAATCTATCAAGTATTTGTCAGGATAAAAAACAAACTCTTTTTCTATCTTTATGCCATCAGGGGACACCCAAAAAAAACTAACTCTTTTTCCTCCAGAAGTAACATCAACACTATTGGAATTTAAAGAAGGAGTAAAAACTGCTTCATTAAAATTTTTGAAACTATCTTTTGCAAAACTTGTATAAAATAGAGATAGGTTTTTTCCATCTATACTATCAATAAGATTTTTTTGAGGCGAATTTTTTGAATTTTTTTCTTTATATTTTTTTAAAAGAACAGAACTAAAAACAGCTCCTTTCTTATCAATATTAATTGAGTATAAAGAGTTTTCTACAGTTACAAAACTTTCATCATATCTTTTGCTTGTCTCTAAAGCTTTTTTCAAAGCAAACGCTTTAGAATCTTCTTTTTTAATCTCTTTTTTTTCTTCTTTTTTTACAATTTCACTTTTTACATTTGCTTCTTTTTTAGCAGATTTTGGTGTAAAAAAAACATTCCATACAAGCAATATAGAAAAAGTAAGAGCAAGAAAAAGCAAAAATCTGGATTGTTCCATTTAAATTGGGCTCCTTGTTTATTTAAAAAACCTATAATAAAACTTATTTTACCCTAAGGTACAGGGTCAAAACCGCCAGGACAAAAAGGATGACATTTTAAAATTCTTTTTATCGACAAATAAACTCCTTTAAAAATGCCATAAGAATTGATAGCTTGGTAAGCATAATTTGAACAAGTTGGATAAAATCTACACGACCTGCCCAAATAAGGTGAGATACAAACTTGATATATTTTTATTAAAATTAGTAATAACTTTTTTATAATTTCGTTTACTCTATACATAAATCAGCTTTTTTAAAAATATCGTTAATATAGAAAAAAAAATCGTTCGTATTAACTATATTTATATTATTTTTAATTATTAGAACAAAATCAAAACGCTTAATATTTTTTTTATTTAGTCTGAAATATTCTCTTATAAGTCTCTTAATCTTATTTCTGAAAACCGCATTCCCTACTCTTTTAGTAACCGTTATGCCTAATCTTGTTTTATCACTTTTTTTATAATTGATAATAAAAAATTTGTTGTGTTTTCTCTCACCAGATTTTGAAAGCAATAAGAATTGCCTTCTTTTTAAAAGCTTATCTTCTTTTCTTAAAAAAAATTCTGGCATATTAAACTGATAATTTTTTTCTTCCTTTAGCTCTTCTACGTTTTATAACATTTCTGCCTCCAACTGTAGACATTCTTTCTAAAAAACCGTGTTTTCTAACTCTCTTAATTTTACTTGGTTGATAAGTTCTTTTCATTTTTTCCCCTTTAAGTTGTATTCCTAAAACATAAAATTTCGAAACTTTTGCACATAATGTACAAAAGTCTCGAAATTTTAAACTTTCTATTCCCCTCTCTTATTGAGATATTTTAAAAATTCAGCATCAGTTGATATAACCATTGTGCTATCTTTATCTAAAGTTTCTTTATAAACTTCTAATGTTTTCATAAAAGAATAAAAAGAAGGGTCTCTACCAAAAGCTTTAGCAAGAAGCTTTGTAACTTCTGCATCTGCTTTACCTTTTATCTCTTGAGCTTTTTTATACGCTTCCGATCTTATTCTTTTTAAATCTCTCTCTTTTTTACCAAGAATCCTTTTAGCCTCTCCATGTCCTTCTGCTCTAAATTTTTCAGCAACCTGTTTTCTTTCGGCTATCATTCTACTGTAAACAGCTTCTCTAACTGTATCAACATAGTTTATTCTTTTTATTTTAATATCAACAAGTTCGATTCCAAAAGCGTCAACTTTTGGCTTAGCTTGTTCTTTTATGAGAGTTGCAATAGCTGTTCTACCTTTATTAATATTATATTTTTCTAATATTTTTTCCTTCTCTTTCTCATTTACAATCCCTTCAAAAATATCCATATTACGATTACTTTTTCTGACAGATTCTATAAGATGATAAGAAGTTACATAGTTACGTACAGCAGGGTCTATAATATCATCAAGTCTTCCAAGCGCACTATATACAGTCCCTACAGTTTGAAAAAATTTAACGGGATCAACAATTTTCCAACGAGCAAACGTGTCTACCCAAAGATAAGTTTTATCAAGAGTAGGAATTTGACCCGGATCGCCATCCCATTCAAGAAGATTCTTAGGGAAATAGTTTACCTGTTGAATAAAAGGAACTTTAAACTTTATTCCTGGAGTTATTATAGGCTCCCCCATAACTTTACCAAATTGTGTTACAACAACCTGCTCTGTTTCGTCTATTGTATAAAAAGATGCATAACCTATAAAAATCGCTGCACCTAATAAAAACAACAATATACCTTGAATTTTTTTCATTAATATATTTCCCTTATTTTTTTATTTTTAAAATGTCGTTTTCTTTTAAGTTTAAAAGAGGCAACACCCCTTTTTGGTTCGGATCTATTATGTATTTATGTCCAATTTTTGGAAAAACTTCTTTTATAGTTTCAAGATAAATACGTCTTCTTGTAACATCTTTTGCTTTTTTATACTCATTATAAACAGAAACAAACCTTTTAGCATCACCCTTTGCACGATTAACTTTGTCTAAAGCGTATCCTTTTGAAACTTCAACAACTCTTGATGCTTCACCTTCTGCTGCTGGTATCGCTTTATTATAATCTTCTTTTGCTTTATAAATTAATTTTTCTTTTTCCTGAATAGCCTGGTTAACTTCATTAAATGATGGTTGTACAGAGTCGGGCACATTAGTTTTTTTCATTTCTATTGTAACAACATTTATCCCTGCTTCAGCTTCATCAAGTTCTTTTTGCAAAAGTAGTCTCGCTTCGACAGCAATTTCCTCACGTTTGCTTATAACTTCATTGATACCTCTATCGCCTACAACACTTCTCATTGTTGCTTCTGCCATATCTCTTAAAAGCTTGTTCACATTTTTTACTTTAAATAAAAACTTATAAGCATCCTTTATTCTATATTGAACAATCCATGGAACTATAGCCACATTCAAGTCCCCAGTAAGCATAAGCGATTCATTCAAGTTTTCTTTAGATATAGGTGCACTATCAGAGCCTGTTCTAATAGCTTTAAACCCTAACTCCTCTTTATAAACTCTCTTGACTTTTACGAAGGTAACTTTTTCTATTCCTGCTGGCAGTTTAAAATTTAGCCCTGGACCACTCATTCTGATATATTTCCCAAATCTTTGTACTACACCAACCTCATCTACAGCGACTGTATAAAAAGTTGATGAACCAAAGAAAAGAGCAAGTAAAATCAGCACTACAAACAATACACCTGTAATTTTAAACTTATTAAAGCGTGCTTTTAATTTATCAAAATCGGGGGGAGTAATTCCTCCACCGCCGCCTTCTCCAAAGCCAGAACCTTGAGTATTTTTTTTATACTGTTCTTGCTTTTCTCTTAATTTTTCCCAATCCCAAGCCATAAGTTTTTCCTTTTTTTATTGATACTTTTAAGAAACTTTGCACTCATTATGCAAAATTCAAAGTTTTTTTAGTTATAAAAGTTTATATGTTTTTTTTAAATCTTGAGAGCTTTGCACATAGCTCTATTTTGTAATATTTTTGTGGTGAAGTAGTATATTAATACGTCGAACCCAAAAATATTACAAAAGAGAGCGTCAGTCTTTATAGGGTTTTTAGAAGCTTTTGTGAAATTATCAAAAGTTGATATTTTATTAAAAACTACTATTTTTTCATAAAAAAACATTATGTGCAAAGCTCTCAATCTTCTTAACGAAGATATTTTAATATGCCAATAGCAAATAGAAATAAAAAAGAGACCAAATTTAGTCATATCTCAAATGTGCTTAATAATTTAAGTATTTTCAATAAAAAAAATAAATTAAAAACTGAAATCATACAGATATCCAAAGTTTGGTCAAGCTGTATAGAAAGCCCTATTTCAGAAAATAGTTGCCCGCATTTTTTTAAAAAAGGGACTCTTACAATTAAAGTTACAGATTCAAATTGGATGAATTCCTTACAATATCTAAAAACAGAGATGATTGAAAAAATTAATACTTATCTTGGTAAAGATTTAATTAATAATATAAAATTTATAATTTAAAGACCTTTGCTCATAATGTTTTTTATGAAAAAGATAAAAGTTTATAATTTAAAATTTTAAAAAAATCTCTTCAAACAATCATAAATAGGTAAGAATCAAAATTTGTACTAATCCGATTATAAAACCTAAAAATGCCCCCCATAACTCAATTGCTCTAAGTTCTTTTGAAGCAATCCCAACGATTATATTTTCTAACTTAATAAAATCAAATGCGAGAATTTTTTGGTAAACTATCTCTTTTATATCTATCGTTTTCTCTAAATTGTCCTGAAGTTTTTCACTTATATCAGGCAACATATTTATCACTTCTTTTAATAATACTTTTTTTATTTTCTGTTTTAAGTCGTCGTTTATAAAAGCCGCTACCATTGGGCTAAAAGAAAATAACCTCGTTTCTATAAAGTTATCAATTTTTACTTCAATTATCTCTAAAAAACTCTCTATAGAGTTTTGATTTGAAACTTTTTTTATATCTTCTTTATTAAAAAGATGAAGTTCGACAGTTTCTGAAATACTTCTTGCTATTCTTTCTTTTCTCTTTGGCACAAGCCCTTGAAAAGAAAAAGGTCCAATTTTAAATAGCTTATGCGGTCTAAAAAGCATTTTTATTGCTATAAAATTTGTAAGCCAACCTATAAGCGAACTAATAAGTGGTATAAACCAAAAAACTTTCATCTTTAAATTAAAAATCCTTAATATTTTTTACTTTGCACATAGCTCTATTTTGCTTTTATATGGTTCTTTGCTGAGTTGATTGTATTTCTCATCAACATAATAATTGTCATAGGACCTACACCACCAGGAACAGGCGTGATTTTCCCTGCAATTTTCTTTGCCTCTTCAAAATCGACATCACCTTTTAAAATAGCTTTGCCTGTCTCTTTATTTATTCCGACCCTATTCACTCCAACATCAATAACTGTTGCCCCTTTTTTTATTTGTTCGGGTTTTATAAGGTGGGGGACGCCTGCTGCAACTATTAAAATATCGGCTCTTTTAATATGAGAAGCCATATTTTCTGTTTTAGAATGCACAAGCGTAACAGTAGAATCTATACCTTTTTGAGACATAATGACGGCAATGGGTTTCCCTACAATATTTGACCTCCCTACAACAACAACTTCAGCTCCTTGAGTTTTCACTTTTGACCTCAATATAAGCTCTTTGATACCAAGTGGAGTACATGGAGAGAAAAAAAAATCGTCTGAATCTGCTAAAAGTTTACCAAAATTTATAGGGTGTATACCGTCCACATCTTTTTTATAATCGATTGCATTAACTATTCTCTCTTCACTTATGTGTTTTGGAAGAGGAAGCTGAACTAAAATACCATGAATTTTTTCATCTTTATTATATTTATCTATTACAGATAAAAGCTCATCTTCTTTTATATCTTCTGGGAGATTTTCTTGAACTTCATAAAAACCAAGCTCTCTTGCCGTTTTGATTTTTAACGACACATAGCTTAAAGAGGCAGGATTATTACCTACAAGAATTGTTGATAAACCAGGTACACTATTATACTTTGCTTTATATTGCTCTACTTCTTTCTTAAGTTCTTCTAAAATTTCTTTTCTTATTTTTAAACCATCTATTATTTCTGCTGTCATTTTTTTAAAATCCGATTTCTATTTCCCGCAACACTTTTTATATTTTTTACCACTACCACAAGGGCAAAGGTCGTTTCTTCCTACTTTTGCATCTTTTCTTTTTACAGGCTCTTTTTTTACATCTTCTTCGCTTCCATGTGAAAAAGTTAGGTTCTGTTCTTCAAGTTTTCGTAATTTACTTATTTCATCTATACTTAAAAAACGTGTTTTAAAAAGTGTACGAAGAGTTTCTTCTTTTATTCTATTTATCATCTCCTGAAACATTTCAAAGGCTTCTTTTTTATACACTATTAAAGGGTCTTGCTGAGCATAACCTCTCAAACCTATGCCTTCTTTTAAATGGTCCATATTTAAAAGATGATTTTTCCATAAATTGTCTACAACTTCGAGCAGGATAGTTTTTTCTATTTGTCTGAAATTTTCTGCTCCAAGTAGGTTTTCTCTCTCGTCATATTTTTCTTGAACCACTTTAAAAACGAACTCTTCCATTCCATCTTGTTTTTCTTCAATTTCTACATCAAATATATCAAAAATCTGTTTTTGAACTGTCTCAAACTCTATGCCACTATTTTTGTCTAAATATGGTTCAACTATATCCCCTATGATATCTTGTGCCATTGTCTCTATTGAAAGTTTAAGATTCTCTCCATATAGAGCTTCTTTTCTTTGCTCATAAACTATTTTTCTTTGCTCATTCATAACATCATCATACTTTAGAAGATGTTTACGTATATCAAAGTGTTGTCCTTCCACTCTCCTTTGAGCATTCTCAATAACTCTGCTTATTAAATTATGGGTTATAGGCTCGTCCTCTTTCATACCTATTTTGTCCATAATGCCTGTAATTCTTTCCCCACCAAAAATTCTTAAAAGGTCGTCATCAAGTGCAAGAAAAAATCTTGATTCTCCTTCATCCCCTTGTCGTCCTGAACGTCCTCTAAGCTGATTATCAATTCTTCTACTTTCATGCCTTTCTGTTCCAAGAATATAAAGACCTCCAAGCTCTTTTACACCTTTACCAAGCACTATATCTGTACCTCTACCCGCCATATTTGTAGCAATTGTTACTCCTCCTATTTGTCCAGCATTAGCAACAATTTCTGCTTCTTTACTATGATTTTTAGCATTTAAAACGTTATGCTTAATTCCAATTTTTTTAAGCTCCAAGCTCAACTCTTCTGAAACATCAATTGATATTGTACCAACAAGAACAGGTTGCTCTTTTTTATTAAGTCTTACTATTTCGTTTATAACTGCTTTGTACTTCTCTTTTTTCGTCTTATAAATTATATCGGGATGGTCAATTCTTATCATCTCTTGATGAGTAGGAATAACCATAACATCAAGGTTGTAAATCTTTTTAAATTCAAGTGCTTCCGTTTCAGCTGTTCCTGTCATACCGCTCAACTTGTCATACATTCTAAAAAAATTCTGAAAAGTAATTGAAGCAAGTGTTTGATTTTCGTTTGCTATTTTTACATTTTCTTTAGCTTCAAGAGCTTGATGCAAACCTTCACTATATCTTCTTCCTGCCATAAGACGACCTGTAAACTCATCAACAATTACAACTTCTCCATCCTTTACAATATAATCTACATCTTTTTTAAATAGCCCATAAGCTTTTATAGATTGGTTTATATGATGCAGGTACTCGATATTTTCGTGATCATAAAGGCTTTTTTCAAGACCAAAAAGCTCTTCTGCTTTTAAAGCTCCTTCTTCTGTCAAAACGGCAGAGTTAGCTTTTTCATCAATAACGTAATCGCTCTCTTTTTTTAAACTTTTTGCGATTGCATCAGCTTTTACATAAAGGTTTGTAGATTTTTCTGCAGGACCAGAAATGATTAATGGGGTTCTTGCTTCATCAATTAATATACTATCAACTTCATCGACAATGGCGAAATTGTTTTCTCTTTGTACAAAATGCTCCTTCTCAAACTTCATATTGTCTCTTAAGTAATCAAAACCGAACTCATTATTTGTACCGTAAGTTATATCAGCATTATAAGCTTCTTTTCGCTCTTCATCATTTAAAGAGTTTACAATAACACCTGTAGTAAGCCCTAAAAAAGCATAGAGTTTACCCATCCAATCTGCATCTCTTTTTGCAAGGTAGTCGTTTACAGTAATAACGTGAACACCTTTTCCTGTAAGTGCATTTAGATAGGCAGGAAGTGTGGCAACTAATGTTTTTCCTTCACCAGTTTTCATTTCGGCAATATTGCCGTTATGTAAAACTATTCCACCAATAAGCTGGACATCAAAATGTCTCATCTTCAAAACGCGCATCGAAGCTTCACGTACAACAGCGAAAGCTCTCGGCAAAATATCTTCAAGCGTACTGCCATTTTTAAGCTGCTCTTTAAAAGAAAAAGTCTCCTCTTTTAACTCTTCATCACTTTTAGACTTTATTTCATCTTCAAGAGCGTTAATACTACTCACGATAGGAGATAGTTTTTTCAATTCTCTATCGTTTTTATTGCCGAAAATTTTTGTAAGGATTTGAAGTAACATAAGCTACCTTATAATATACTAAACTGATATAGAGAGCTTTAAATAAAATAGAGCTCTCTATTAAAAAGGATTTATACTAATGCATAACTTTCTAAATGCAAAAGTAAAAATAAAGATATTTGTAGAATTTAAGAAGATAATGAATTTACAAAACGAAAAAGACGAGATTTTTTTCTTGCTGCTGACTTTTTATGCAAAATACCTTTCTTTACTGCTTTATCAATTATAGATTGAGCTTTTTGCAGTTTTGCACTTGTTTCTTCATCTTTTTTTAAAGAAATTTTAGTATTTTTAATAGCTGTTTTAATGCTCGTTTTAACCGAAACATTTATAGCGTTTTTTTTCAAATCTTGACGATATCTTTTCTTTGCTGATTTGTGATTTGCCAACTTAAACAAACTCCTTACTTTAATATTTATTAAACTTTTGTTAAATTTTAAATTAAAAACCAATAACCATAATTTTTTTAACTACCCTTTGTCAAGATGAAACATAAATAAAATTATGGAGATATAAATCAATCTGAACGATATAAAAAAACCATATTTAAAGCCATACAATTATATTGATAGATTTCTATTTAAATCTTAAGTTTAACAAAATAAATAGCGAAATGAATTTTGGATTTTTGGTGCTGGATATTGGAAAAAATATATGAAAAAGAGACCTTTGCACATAGCTTAAATTTTGCTTTTGTTTTGTGGTTCACCCTGTGAAATATTTTTAAATTTAAAAAATTTAAAAATAATATTTAAGCTGTAAAGCTCAAATATTATTTCACTGGGGTAAAGTAGTATTTTTATACGTCGAACCCAAAACAAAAGTAAAGAAACGCGTAAGTCTTTATAAGGGTTTTAGAGGTTTTTGTAAAAACTACCAAAAGTTAATGTTTTACTAAAAACCACTATTTTTTTCATAAAAAACATTATGTGCAAAGGTCTCACAGATGAAGCAATGGGTAAAGTTAAGGTCGTTTCCGATTTTTTGCCTTCCCCAAAAAAAATTAACTCTTAAAAACGAAGCCGTAAAAACAACTATTACTAAAAATAAGCGTCTTTTTTAAAAAAAAGTACGCAAAAAAATAAATGAGAAAAAATTTTTTTTGCATTTTTTTTGTTTTGCTCTCTATTTTTAACGCATCAATTGCTATAAGTTATGAGTGGAAAACAATTTCAACTGAGCATTTTACAATTTATTATCCCAAAGAAAGTAAAAAAACTGCTTTAAAAATTGAAGCGAGAGTCGAAAAAGCGTTTAATGCTGTAAGCTCATATCTAAACTATAAACCTTCCCAAAAAATTCCGATTGTTATCAATAGAGACAGCGATTATATGAACGGCTATTTTGCCACCTTCCCGAACAAAATAGAGATATGCGAAAGTATTGGAGAAGATATTAATTTTTTTGAAAATACAGATGACCCTCTCTTTTTGTTAATAGTCCATGAGCTTACTCACTTTATCCACATAACAACTGCACAAGGGATATATAAAGATTTTTGTACAGTTTTAGGAAGTGGAACCTGTATTTTAAATATGTTTTCACCAGGATGGTTGGTTGAAGGGCTCGCTGTTAATGCTGAAACAAAATTCACAAACGGTGGTAGAGGTAGAGCAAGTTATTTCGATTCTTATGCAAGGTCTATGATTGATGATGGCAAGTTGTGGTCTCTTTCTGCAGCAGGAGTATCATCGCCCTATTTCCCACCAGCAAACAGAATATACGCCTCTGGTTATTATATGATAGATTATCTTACTACCACTTATGGAGAAGATACTCCGTCAAAGATTTCGCTTTATCAAGGAAGATACCCTTTTAAAGGAACAAAGGGAAGCGTTCAAAATGTAACCCAAAAAAGTTCTAAAGAGTTTTATCAAAATTTTTTAAACTTTTTTTATGCAAAAAACGAAAAAATAAAGAAAAAACTTAAAAACAATTTAATTCAAGGGCAAGAGGTAGAGTCTCAAAAGTTTGATAATTTTAAATCTTTTGTATGGAATAAAAATGGTGAAATTGAAGCTATTAAAACGAGTTATGACAAAAAAAATAGTATCGCTATAATCTCTGCTGAAAAATTAAAAATTATAAAAGAGTATAAAACACCGGTTTTCTATCCTAACGATTTTTTATCAAAATCAAAAAACGGAGAGCTTCTTTTCGTAAGCTATGTGCCATTTGGATTGCAAAATGTTTCCGCCTTTAAAAGCGAACTTTTCTCATTTGATTTTAAGAAAAATAAACTTACCCAAATAACAAACAATGAACATATTTTTTCTGCGGATATATCTCATAAAAATAGTAAAATCGTCTCTATAACAAGACGAGATACAGAAAACGATATTGTAGTTTTTGATAAAGATATGAAAAAAAAAGAGCTCCTTTTTTCAAAACAAGAAGTATATTGTGCATCTCCTTCTTGGTCTTTTGATGAAACTAAAATTGCTACTGTATGCAAAGACAAAAAAGAGGCAAAAATTACGATAATAGATAGCAAAACTAAAAAAGCTTTTGTTTTAAAAGATGACAACTTTTTTAAACGTGATGTCTCTTTTTCTCCTGATTCTAAATGGCTCTTATTCTCTTCAAACAAAAAAAATAATATATTTAATGTTTATGCTTATAACCTTGAAACAGAAAGTATCTATCAACTAACTTCAACTTTATATGGGGCCTTTTTGCCAAAAGTTTCTTACGATGGCAAAAAGCTTGCGTTTCTAACCTTTTATGAGGGAACAAAAAAGATACATATTATGGAGTTTAATCCTCAAAAAGGCGAAATGATTGGAAAATTCAAATTACAAAAAGAAGAGTTTGAACAAGAAAAAGCCCAGCTAAATACAAAAAGTATAAATGGCAAAAAAATTCCTTTAAAAGCTTATACTCCTTTTTTACACGTTCCATTCTTCGGATATGACGATAAGGGTTCTACTTTGGGTGTTTTTCTAATGGGGCAAGATCCAGTAGGTTTAGATGCATACCAAACAAGCATCTCTTTTGGGAACACTTCAGGAAAAGTTAATTACGATATATCACTTATAGACTCCAGACTTTTTCCAGATATAAATTTAAGAGTTTATGACACCATAGAAGAAAATAATGCGCCCTTAGGCAAAAAAGAAAAAGAGGGTGAAGATTTTTTTATTAGAGAAAAAGGTCTTTTGCTTTCTGCTAATATTAAAAACATATTCCAATTGTCACCAAGCATATTAATTTTAGATAGTAACTTTGGTATTAATTATAAAAAATTCAATTCTGTCGAAAACTACATTTTCAGTGACAATAAAGATAGCACAACCGATTATTTTGCCGAACTCAATTTTAATAGAAAAATAAGTAGTGCTCCAAGGGATGTTATTCAAACAGGAGGACAGAACTTTTATTTTAAATACGATAAAGCTTCCAAAGATTTTGGAAGCGACATAGAAGCCCAAAACAAAACTTATTCTTTATCTCAATATTATAAAGGTTTTAGTGATAATCATGGCTTAGAGATTAAAGTAGCATACCAAGAACAAAACGGAGAGCTATCCTTTTCAAGAGATAAAACACTCCCAAGAGGATACAAAGCAGATGAAGACAAAACCAATTTTAATAACGATAAGAACGCTCTTTTATCACTCGAATACCATTTCCCTATAAAATACACCGATGATGGCATAGGTCTCATTCTATTCCACTCCTTTTTAATCAAAGGCTCTATCTTTATCGATTGGGGAGCAGGTTTTGAAAAAAAAGTCTCTTTCAAAGAGTTTAATGACGAGAAACAAACTAGCATAGGTTTTACAATAACAAACGAAATAAATGCTATGGCTATCTTTCCAATTGAATATGGTCTTGAAGTAGCTTATAAAAAAGAGAAAAAAGAGGTTCACTTAGAGTTTTTACTTATGCTTTTAAATTTCTAATCGACCTTTGCACATAAATAATGTTTTTTATGAAAAAATAGTGGTTGTTTTATAAAACATTAACTTTTGATAAAACAAAATTTAAGCTACGTAAAAAAGTCTCAAAATTATAAACAAAAAACTTACCTATTCAGAAATTTTTCAATAAAAATATGAATACATTCAGAAATTTTTTAAAAAACAGATGAACACACCGAGACCCTTGCACATAGCTTAAATTTTTGCATTTGCATAAAAACCATTATGTACAAGAGTCTTGATAATATACCTCAAAATAAAGGAAAGAGAAAATGGCAAACCAAGAACATATCAAAATTTTAAAACAGGGCGTTGAAGCTTGGAACAAGTGGAGAGACGAAAACCCAGATATCGAACCCGATTTAAGTGAAATTGTTATAAATCAAATTTTACCAGAAAAAGAATATGCTATTTGGTTTGAAAACGAACCAAATAGCATAATTTTAGGATCTATTAACCTTAGTCATACAAATCTTTCTTGGGCAAATCTTCAAGGGGCAAAGCTTGCAAGGGCAAATCTTCAAGGGGCAAAACTTGCAGGGGCAAATCTTCAAGGGGCAAAGCTTGCAGGGGCAAATCTTCAAAAGGCAAATCTTCAAGAGACAAATCTTTCTTGGGCAAATCTTCAAGAGGCAAATCTTCAAAAGGCAAATCTTTCTTGGGCAAATCTTCAAGAGGCAAAGCTTTCTTATGCAAAGCTTGAATGGGCAGATCTTGAATTGGCAAATCTTGAATTGGCAAATCTTGAATTGGCAAATCTTTCTTGGGCAAAGCTTCAAGAGGCAAAGCTTCAAAAGGCAAATCTTAAAAAGGCAAAGCTTGAAGGGGCAAATCTTCAAGAGACAAATCTTCAAAAGGCAAATCTTGAATTGGCAAATCTTAAAAAGGCAAATCTTGAATTGACAAATCTTCAAGAGGCAAAGCTTCAAAAGGCAAATCTTAAAAAGGCAAATCTTAAAAAGGCAAATCTTGAATTGGCAAATCTTCAAGAGGCAAATCTTTCTTGGGCAAATCTTCAAAAGGCAAATCTTCCTTGGGCAAATCTTCAAGAGGCGAATCTTTCTTATGCAAAGCTTGAATGGGCAGATCTTGAATTGGCAAATCTTAAAAAGGCAAATCTTAAAAAGGCAAATCTTTCTTGGGCAAATCTTTCTTGGGCAAAGCTTTATGGGGCAAATCTTTATGGGGCAAATCTTAAAAAGGCAAATCTTCAAGGGGCAAAGCTTGAAGGGGCAGATCTTGAAGAGGCAAACCTTCAAATGGCAAGTTTAACAAATACTAAATTTAGTTCAAAAAAACAGCTTAACTATTTAAAAAATCCATTATCAGAAAAACAATTAATTCAAGCTATTTTCCTTGATGAACGAGAAAAAGAAAAAATAGAAATAGATGAAAAAAAACTTCCTTTTATTCAGATTAAATTTCAAAAGGAAAGATGGCGTCTTGACGATCTTGGTCTTTTGTTTTTATTTTTAAATAGAATGTATATGAACTTATACGATTTATATACACATAATGAAGAAAATTATGAAAAAATATTATCAAGATTAGATAATATTTATCATAATGATAAAGAAATAATAAAAATAAAATCTATAGAAAAAGGCTCTTTTAAATTACTATTATTTTTTCTTTTGCCTCCTGAAATATCTAAACCTATTTTAGAAATTTCTTTTTCCCTTCTTAAAGATGGAATTGCGTTTTTTAAAGCGATAAATGCAAAAGAAAAGGAAAATGCTGAAATTAACAAAATGAATGCTGAAACTGAAAAAATCAAAGCTGAAACGAGAAAAATAGAAGCTGAAACTGAAGGAACAAAAATAGAAAACAAAAAAAATGAACTTATGCTTATAAATCAAGGTATAAAGGAATTATATAAAAATTTTAAGCCTATTCCAGAAAATGAAAAAAAATTAGAGAAATATTATCAAAATACAATTTCTGACGATCGTTTACCTAATAATAAGACCATAAGAAAAAATAAAGGAAAAATTTTTACTATAGTTACTTCTACGATATTAACATCTTTGGGTAATATTGAAGACTATAAGACAGAGATAAATTTTTACGAAGACGAGGAAAACAATTAAATTAAACAATCTATTTCGCTCCAAAGCTCCTGAGACTGGGACACAATAGTTTTTACAAAAAACCAAATTGGGAACTCTGTATTGGTTTGATTAAAAGAAGATGTAGGGAACAAATATTTTTGTTCCCTACTTTCATCACTGTTTATTGTTTCCTTATCTCTCATATGCGTTCCCAAGCGGGAGGGGACAAAAGTTTGGGAACGAAACAAAAATTGTATTGACGGCATATTGTAGGGGCACGGCACGCCGTGCCCCTACGATTACAAATAATTTCATTTCGTTTATTTTGGGAACGAAGTTGGTAGGGGACAAGAGTTTGGGAACAAAATGCTTATAATTAAAATGAACAAAATAGACACTTCTATTTTGGAGGTATAGATAGCTTTTTATTTTCTTTTGTTCAAGTAAAGATGATAAGTTTTATAAATTTTAAAAAACATAAAAAGTTTAAAGTGTCTATTTTGGTTCATTTTCGAAAATCAAAAAAGCCCCATTTATATCCTATGAAAAAAACTGTGACATAATGCTCTATTTTATTTTTGTGGCTTGCCCTGTGAAATAAGATTTGAACAGTAGTTCAAATATTAATTTTAAATTTGAAAAATTTAAAATTATTTCACGGGGTGAATAGTATTTTTATACGTCAAACCCAAAACCAAAGTGAAAGAGAGTGTTATGTCGCAGTTTTATAAGCTTTTTAAGGGGCTAATCGCCTTACAAGCCGCATTAACAAGAGGATACATAATCGGAGACGATGTTAATGCAGGGTGTGTTCCCATTTGAAACCTTACAATATCATCGGATTTCATTTCATTTGTAATACAAGCACTTACAACATTTATCATTTCACCAACAGATTTCCCACCTGATATGGCCGCTCCAATTAATGCCGATGAATTTTTACAAAATAGAAGTTTTACATACATTAAGGTAGAATTTGGCATCCCTGCTGGATGTGTATCAGCTGATTCTGCTTCTGTTTTTATATACTCCATACCAGCTTGCTTTATACTTCTTTCTGTCATACCTGCAACGGCAAAAGCTTTGCCATTAATCATTGTAGAAAAAACGCTTATTGTCCCAACATTTTTATAAGAAGGAGAAAAAAGATTTGCTCCTGCAATTCTAGCTTCTGATGTTGCAATAGAAGCAAGCATAACTCCGCTTGGTCTGTTATCGAAAAACGATTTTTTTTCAGCACAATCACCACAAGCAAAAACATCAGGGTCTGTCATTGTTTGCATACGAGCATCAACTTTTATCGTTTTTCTAAAACCAAGCGCAAGGCCAGATTCCTCAGCAAGCTTTGTATTAGGAACAGCTCCAATTCCCAAAATAACAGCTTCGGCTTTTATCTCTTTGCCACTTTCAAGCTTAACTTTTTCAACACAATCGCCTCCTATAAATTCAACCACTTTTTCGTTTGTTAAAACATTAACGCCTGCTTCTTTGAGTTTTTCTTCTGCTTCCTCGCAAAATTCGTTATCCATAGCCATTTGAAGACACTTTGGTAGAGCTTCAATTAAAGTTATGTTAATATCTCTTCCCTTTCTACATTCATCAGCAAACTCAACACCTATGAAACCACCACCAATTATAACTAAATCTTTAACATTATTTACGGTTTTTAAAACATCGTTAAGATAATCAAACTCTTTTTTAACTGGGAAAACCCCTTTTTTATCCACTCCTTTAATAGGCGGAATCAAAGGTGTTGAACCTGTTGCAAAAACAAGCTTGTCATAATTTACACTCTCACCATTTTTTAAATGGACAAGCTTCTTTTCGCGATCGACTTGAGTAGCCTCCCCTTTTAAAAGTTCAATATTGTTCCTTTCTAAAAGTCCGTCTGGAACAACATTGTTTTCAGGGCCTCCAACTGTGCCATAAATATATGGAATCCCACAAGGGACAAGAACTGTATTCTCTTTTCTTATAAGAACTATTTTTTTATCAGGATAGTGCCTTCTACACGAAATTCCTGCAGAAATTCCAGATAAACCGCCTAAGATTACTACATCTGCTTTTTTCATAATATATATACCTTTTTATATAGATTTTAATTTTAAAATTTTTTTAACCTTTTTGATTAAGAGCAATATATATACCAAAAAATCTTTAAGGCTAACATCTTGAAATTAAAACATATTTAAATATTGACAAAGCCAAAAACGTTACATAAAACGTTACTTTATAAAAATATTGCGTTACTTGTAGCGTTACTAAAAATCTACAATTTGAAAAGAAAAAATTATGGAAAATATAGAATCTGAAATCCACAACAACCAATTTACTAAATTGCTACTTGAATCGATTAGTGAAGGAATTTTCATTCTTGATATGAATGGGAAAATAATTTTGTGGAATTTAGCAATGGAGAAAATAACAGGTTATTCAGCTTATGAAGTTGAAGGTAAAAGCTGCAGGATTTTAGATTTTAACAAATGCTTTGGTAAAGAGTGCCCCGGTGGAATGGGAGAGTGCGACATTTTAGAATATGAAAGAAAAGGTCCTACTGAATGTCTTTTAAGTCATAAAGATGGTTACGCTATTTCTGTACGAAAAAATGCAAGGGTTATAAAAAACATAAAAGGGAAAATCATTGGAGTTGTTGAAGTTGTTACAGATATTACCGAACTTGAAAAAACCAAATTAAAAATGGAAGAGACCACAAGAAGACTTGGAGGAGTCAATATTTGTGGAGGCATTGTCGCTAAAAGCGATATTATGCAAAATGTTTTCTCTTTTATAAAAGCTTCTGCCTCAACAAACACAACAGTTTTAATTGAAGGGGAAAGTGGCACAGGTAAAGAGCTTGTTGCAAGTGCAATTCATTCAATGAGCGAAAGAAGAAACAACCCGATGATAACTGTTAATTGCGGTGCCTTGCCCGAATCTTTACTTGAAAGTGAACTTTTTGGGCACATCAAAGGAGCTTTTACAAATGCCAATAATAATCGCATAGGTCGTTTTGAAATGGCAAATGGTGGCACAATTTTTTTAGATGAAATTGGCGATATTACACCTTATATTCAAGTGAAACTTTTAAGAGTTCTGCAACAAAAAGAGATAGAAAGAGTTGGAGAATCTAAAAAAAGAAAAATTGATATAAGAGTTATTGCTGCCACAAATAAAAATCTTAAAACTTTAGTTGATAAAGGCATTTTCAGAGAAGACTTATATTACAGGCTTAAGGTCTTTCCTATTTTTCTTCCTCCTTTAAGAAAAAGAAAAGAAGATATTTCGCTTTTAGTCGACCACTTCATAAAAATAAATAATCAGGGGAAAAATCCTAAAGTTAAAGGCATTTCAAAATCAGCAATAAAATTTTTTATGGACTATTCTTGGCCGGGAAATGTTAGAGAACTTATAAATGCAATCGAATACGCTTTTGTTTTAAGCCCCGGAAAACAAATAGAAATTGAAGATATCCCGCCTGAAATTAGAACACAAAATTTAGAATTTAAAGAAAACAGGATTTATGAAAAAAAATTAGATTTTAATAAGATAGACAAAAAAAAATTAACCAACTTACTTAAAGAGTGCGATTGGAATAAAGCAGAAGTTGCAAGACAAATTGGGAAAAGCAGAACACTCGTTTGGAAATATATGAAAAAGTGGGATATCCCTTTACGAAAAGAAGAGCTTTGAAAAAAGCTAAACTTAAATAATTTTTAAAATGGAAAACAGAATTAAAACTAAATTCAATTTAAAAAATCTAATCGAAATTAATCCTGAAATTTTAAAGCCAAAAAAGCAAATACGAGAGCTCTGTTTTGAAAATAAGTGCGGTAACTTCAAACAAAACTATATG
The DNA here is from genome assembly GCA_963662235.1 of Desulfobacterales bacterium. GTDB lineage: Bacteria > Desulfobacterota > Desulfobacteria > Desulfobacterales. The sequence goes on from OY759308.1 coordinate 291,926, forward strand.
TGCCCTCCTGCAATCGGCTCTATCGATGAACTTACTAAAAAAATATCTTTTTTTAACAAAGGTTTTTTATTCCAATTTGAAGAGTTTTTTGATGCAAAAAACTTAGGGAAACTTATAGAAAGTAAACTAAAATTTCACGATAAAGTTTTATCTATTGAAAAAACAATTAAAACAGAAATAAAGCCCAAAACAGTTTGGGGCTTTATTGCAGGAAACTGCGAGCTATGCAAGCCGTGCAAGATAGTTTTAAACAAGCCTTGCCCTCATAAAGAAAAGGCAAGAACTTCTTTGGAAGCAATTGGAATAGATGTTCTTTTGTTACTTAAAAATTTTTCAATCGATAATAATTTTTATAGAGATAAGGTTATATGGACAGGAGCAGTCTTATACCAAGACCTTTGCACATAATGTTGTTTATGAAAAAATAGTGGTTCTGAAAAGAAAATAGTAATTTTTTTTGTAAAATATTATGTGCAAATGTCTCAAAAAAAATTTCAAATAAGGGGGACTTTATGACAAATTATACAATTCATCCAATTGTTATGGGCAGTAAGGTTTTTGATAAAAGTATGATGACGTATCAATATGGACAAGGCAAAACTTACACGATTCCAATTTTTGCATGGCTCATTAAAGGCACAGATAAAAATATTTTGGTAGATACAGGAGAGATGCATCCCATACAATCTGAAGAGAGAGAAAAAGCAATTGGAGGGAAAATATACACTTTTGAAGAAGGCTTGAACCTTTATAACTTAAAGCCAGAAGATATTGATATCGTAATTCATACACATCTTCATAACGACCATTGTGAAAACGACTATAAATGTACAAACGCTCTTTTTTATATTCACGAAAAAGAGCTTGAAACAATTCATAACCCCCACCCTTTAGATTATCGATATCTTGTAGATTATATTGAAGATATTGAAGAAAACGGTCAAATTAAAATTATAAAACAAGATTGTGAAATTGTTAAAGGTATCAATGTAGTTCATACTCCTGTACACACAAAGGGTGGTTTAAGTATTTACATTAAAACACAGAAAGGGACAGCTATTATAACAGGATTTTGCATAATTGATGAAAACTATAATCCTCCACCAGAGATAAAAGGTATGGAAATGGACTTGATTCCTCCGGGCACTCACGTTGATGTGTATCAAGCGTATGATATTATGCAAAAAATTAAAGATGACGCCGATATATTAATTCCGCTTCATGAACCAAGATTTGCTAAGGTAAACTCTATTGGATAGAATTAGAGTTTTGCACAAACACATTTTAAAAAGGAGATTGAACTTTTGAAAAAAATAATTTTATTTTTATTTAGTTTTATATTCTGTTTGCTAACAACTTTTGCTTTTGCAAAACAATTTAATAATAAGGAGATACAAAAAATGGCAGGGACCAAAGCAGTTATAGAAACAAAATTTGGAAATATTGAGCTTAAATTTTTTCCAGATGTGGCACCCAATCACACAGAAAATTTTATAAAATTAGCGAAAGAAAATTTCTATGACGGCACAACTTTTCATAGAGTGATTCCTGGTTTTATGATTCAAGGCGGAGACCCTAATTCAAAAGAAGAAGACAAAACAATGCACGGAATGGGAGGACCAGGGTATTCAATTGATGCTGAATTTAATAACAAAAAGCATAAAAGAGGCATTCTTTCAATGGCAAGGTCTCAAAACCCAAATAGTGCTGGAAGTCAATTTTTCATTTGTGTTGCAGACGCTTTCTTTTTAGATGGACAATACACAGTCTTTGGAGAAGTTACATCAGGTATTAAAGTAGTTGATAAAATTGTAAGTCAAAAAAGAGACGCAAGAGACAATCCGCTTGAAAGAATTGAGATGAAAATTAAAATTATATCTCCTAAAAAAAGTAAGCCCAAAAAAAGTAAAAAATAGTAGTTCAAACATTAAAACCTTGTAAAAATAATTTGGATTGTTGAATTTAATTTGTAAAATTAAGAATAAAGAAACCAAGGAGAGCTTTGCACATAGCTCTCACCAAGGTTTAACAAGGTCTAAATAATAAGGAAAAATCATGGCTATTTTTTTAAAAAACCACCCCCTCATTAAGCATAAACTTGCTTTAATGCGTCAAAAAGATATCAGTACAAAACATTTTAGAGAGCTTGCTTCAGAGATAGCAATTTTGCTCACATATGAAGCGACCCAAGATCTTCTTATGGAAAAAAAAACGATCAAAGGCTGGGCAGGAGATGTTGAAGTTGAAAAAATTAAGGGAAAAAAAATCACCATAGTCCCAATATTAAGAGCAGGTTTGGGAATGATGGACGGAGTTTTAAAACTAATTCCATCTGCCAAAGTTAGTATTGTAGGCTTTTATAGAGATGAAGAGACACTTAACCCTATTCAATACTATTCCAAACTGACAAAAAACATAAAACAAAGAACGGCTCTAATTCTTGACCCTATGCTTGCAACAGGTGGAACTTTGATGGCAACAATTGATCTTCTTAAAAAAGCGGGTTGTAAAACAATAAAAGGACTATTTTTAGTAGCATCTCCTGAAGGTATAAAAAAATTGGAAGAGAAACACCCCGATGTAGATGTCTATACTGCCAGCATTGACGAAAAACTAAACGACATAGGCTATATTTTACCTGGACTTGGTGATGCAGGTGATAAAATTTTTGGAACCAAATAATAAAGATATAAAATTCAAAAAACAAATAAGGAGAAAAATATATGAACAAGGTAGGCTACGATTTTAGGTTAAAAGATTCTTTCTTGGGAGCTCAAATGCTTTTTGTTGCTTTTGGTTCTTTGGTTTTGGTTCCACTTCTCACGGGGTTAGATCCGAATGTGGCATTATTTACTGCAGGACTTGGAACACTAATTTTTCAAATTATTACAAAAGGTAAAATTCCTATATTTTTAGCCTCTTCTTTTGCTTTTATCGCACCTATTATTTACGGCGTTCAAACTTGGGGCATTCCTTCTACAATGTGTGGACTTGCTGCTGCAGGTTTTGTTTATATTTTTCTTAGCTTTTTAGTTAGGGTTAAAGGAAGTGGCATTATACAAAGAGTTTTGCCACCAACTGTAACAGGACCTGTTATTATGGTTATAGGGCTAATTTTAGCTCCTGTTGCAGTTAATATGGCAATGGGTCAAACAGGAGATGGAAGTGCAATTTTATATCCTAAAACACAAGCTATGATTGTGGGATTTTCTGCACTTACAACAACTATTCTTATATCAATTTTAGGAAGAGGATTTTTAAAATTAATTCCTATTCTTGGCGGAATTAGTGTTGGATATATTATCTCTTTATTTTTTGGTTTTGTTGATTTTTCAAGTGTTGCAAAAGCCCCTTGGTTTGCAATGCCAAATTTTGTTATGCCAGAATGGAATCTCGAAGCAATTTTATACATTGTTCCTATAGCCATTGCTCCTGCAATTGAACACTTTGGCGATGTTATTGCTATTGGCAGTGTAACAGGCAAAGATTATCTCAAAGATCCTGGTATCGAAAATACAATGCTTGGAGATGGTATTGCAACTTCAGTTGCTTCCTTTTTAGGTGGCCCTCCTAACACAACATATTCAGAAGTAACAGGCGCTGTTGCTTTGATAAAAATATTTAATGCTGCTCTTATGACTTGGGCTGCCATTTTTGCAATTTTTCTTGCTTTTGTTGGCAAGCTTGGTGCTCTTCTTAGAACAATTCCAACTCCAGTTATGGGCGGTGTTATGCTACTTCTTTTTGGAGCAATTATGGTTGTCGGCTTAAACACTCTTGTGAAATCAAAAGAAGATCTGCTTGAAGCAAGAAACCTATCTATCATCTCACTTATACTAATATTTGGAATTGGTGGTATGAGTTTTAGCGCTGGTCAATTCCAACTTCAAGGAATTGGACTTGCTGGAATTTTAGGGGTTTTTCTTAATTTAGTTCTTCCAAAAAGCAAACCAAGTCAGGCTTAAAAAATATTTTAAAAACATAGGGAACGGTTTAAAACCGTTCCCTACCGGTAAAACACAAGATTATTCGTGGATTTAAGACATTTTCATCAAAAGACATCAATTTAAAATTTGGTAAAAAAATATTCCAATGGCAAAAATCCTTTTATGATCACATCATTCGCAATGAAAAATTACTATTTGATATTCGTGAATATATAAAAAACAATCCTCTTAAATGGGAATTAGAAAAAAATAGAAATCATTTATCAAATATCGATTTTTAATAAATAAATGGCATTGTCGTTATCAAAAATATTAACGCAAGGAATAATGTAGGGAACGGTTTTAAACCGTTCCCTAATGGAACAAAAATCTTTGTTCCATTAAGAAATAAAGTTAAAATAAAAACCGCACAAGTTGTCTTGAAACAAATTTAAAATTCAAAATTTTTAATTTAAAATTTCTAATAAATAATCCAAAACAAACTTTTTCACTTTATCGAGTTCGGGGGAATCTGGAAGAAACGAAGAAATTTGCTCGATATATTTCTTAGATTGCACCACTTGAAATGTCTTTTTAAAATTCAAATCAAAAATCCAACTAATATGTAAAAGTTTGAAATCTGTTAAGGTCTTGATATCAGTAGATTTTGCTATTTGAGAATTTAAAATGGAATTTACAATTGAAGGGGAAAAAGAGGCTTTAGTATCAACTGATAGAGTCATAATATTATTATCAAGATTGTGTTTATTGTTGTAGTGATCTATCACAACTTGCCATATATCAAGCTTATCTGCATCACGCAAAATTTTCATAAAAACCAGTTTCTTTTCATCTTTTTCATTCGGCAGTTTGGCTTTATTATGAAAAAAAATTGCTTTTAAGACTGTTTTTAACTTGGCAGGTTCTAATGATTTTAAAAATTTTTCTCTCGCTATAACCTTTAAAGCATAACTTCCATGGTCAAAAGATTCGGCATCGTTAAAGGTGTTATAAAGTTTCAGTTGTTCAAATCTTGCCACATCATGAAAAAGCCCTGAAATTTGTGCTAATTCCACTTCTTCATCGGACATACCGATGCTTATTGCAATTTCTTTTGCATTTTGAGCAACTCTTAAAGAGTGCTCTTCCTTAAGCAAAAAAAGTTTATTCTTATCTTTGCTCTCATTCTGAAAGCTTCTTGCGTAACTTGTAAAAGATTTTAGTAAGTTTTCAAATTCCATTTGCATAATTCATAAAAAATTTAAGTAAATTTTCAAATTTCATCATTACAACTTCAAATATTTAGACTTGTCTGAAAAAAGATTTCTCAATAAAATTTTTTGAAACTTTTATCCAAGTAGGACGTCCATGCGGACAATTGGAAGGCATAGAGCAGTTATCCAAATCTTCTAAAAGTTTTGTCATCTCTTCAAAAGAGAGTTTTTGCCCAGACCTTATTGCACTATGACACGCTATTGTTATTAAACTTTTGTCTATTATATCTTCAAGGTTACTTTTAGAAACTATTGAAATATTCTTTTCTATAATCTCATTTATAAGGTTTTCTACACTCTTTTCTGAAATTATTAGAGGTATCGCTTTTATTATGAATGTTCTACCCCCAAAAAAAGAGATTTCAAAACCTATACGATTTAAATATTCAATGATTTGAGCAAAAAAATCGGTCTCTCTAAAACCAAGCTCTATTGTAACAGGTATTAAAAGTGTTTGAGCTTTTATTCTATTTTCATAAAAATTGTTTTTAAGTTTTTCAAAAACGATTATTTCGTCCGCTGCGTGTTGATCAATCATAATCAAATCTTGGCTTTTTCTCTCCTCACAAAGAATATAAGTTTTAATGAACTGACATAAAATTTTTAAATCTTTAAATTTTATTTGTGTATCTTTTATAACTTCTGGCTCAAAGATAGTTTCAACTTCATCGTTTACTTCAAACAAAAAACTTTCTCTTTTTTCCTTTGGGTAGTCATTAGTTACATTTGGATAGTCATTACTTGGATTACTTACATAACTTGCATTACTGACATTCCAGCCCTTCATATCTTCTGCTATTTTATCTATCTTGGGTGCAGGCGAATAAAAACTGTACCCCCATTTTTGTTCGTTTAAACTATTAAACGATTTTGAAACTGCGTTTTCTATTGTTTGATAAATAAGCCCTGCATTTTCAAAACGAACCTCATTTTTTGCGGGATGGACATTCACATCAACTTTATCAAAAGGAATAGTTATAAAAATAACAGCAATAGGAAATTGCCCTTTAACGAGCTTTGCTTTATAACCAGAAAATACAGCTTTTTGTACTATCTTATCTTTAACAACTCTACCGTTGACATAAATAAACATTTTCTTGGAATTGCTTCTAACAAGCGATGGAATAGAAACGAAACCAGATATTTTAATATCCCTATTTTCACCTGAAATCGGTAGTAAATTTTTTTGATTAGATATTTTTAAAACATCAAGCACTCTTTCAAAAGGAGTGTTTTTTTGAAAACTATAAACTTTTTTTTTATTGCTTATAAGTTTAAATTGTATCTCGTTCCAAAATAGTGCCAAAGAAGTTATAAATTCTGCTATATAACCTGCTTCTGTATTGCTACTTTTAAGAAACTTCTTTCTTGCAGGAACATTAAAGAAAAGATTTTTAACGACAGTTTTTGTACCCTTCGGAGCACCAACTTCTGTAACTTCTTTTACTTTTCCGCCATCAATTCTTATTTTTACACCACTTTCTGAAAGCTCATCTCTTGAGACCATTTCAAATTTAGAAACCGAAGCGATACTTGGAATAGCTTCACCTCTGAAACCTAAAGAAGAGATATGAAATACATCCTCTTCATTTCTTATTTTACTTGTAGCATATCTCTCAATTGAAAGGAGTGCGTTGTTTTTGTTCATACCTATTCCGTTATCAGAAACCGAAATAGATTTTTTTCCACCATCTTCTATCTCAACTACTATATTGGAGCTTTTTGCATCTATTGAGTTTTCAATAAGCTCTTTTACAATAGAGAAAGGTCTTTCAACAACTTCACCAGCAGCAATTTTATTTGTGAGATTATCTGGCAGGATTCTAATTTTCATAAAAAACAAACACCTTTATTATAAAAAATTTCTTATACGATACCTTTGCACATAGCTTAAATTTTGATAGAGTTAATAAACCACTATTTTTTTCAAAATCTCGATTTTCCCATAAAAAATATTATGTGCAAAGGTATCTTCTATAAATTTCGTACATAGCAACACCACCCGCCACAGAAGCATTCAAAGAGTCAATCAATGAGCTTTGCGGAATAAAGTAAAGTTCATCACATTTTTGGCTAACAAGCCTTGTAACACCTTGACCTTCGCTTCCTAAAACAAGCGCAAGTGGAAGAGATAAAGAGGCTTTCTCATCATAAATACTTCTTTTCCCTTCACCATCAAGTCCGTAAACCCAAAACCCCTTCTCTTTTAGTTTATCTATGCTTGTCGCAACATTATTTATAGAAACTATATTTATATGCTCAAGAGCACCTACTGAAATTTTAGAGACTATAGGGGTAGGTTTTACAGCTCTTTTTTGAGGGATTATTATAGCAGAGACATTAGCACAAAGAGCTGTTCTTACAATTGCACCAAAATTATGAGTGTCTTGAAGATGGTCTAAAATAAGCAGAAAAGGAGTTTCCTCTTTTGTTATTTTGTCAAAAGAAAAAAAAGGTATTGCACCTGCTTCAAGTGCAATACCTTGAGTATTTTCATTGCCTGCTAAAATCTCTATATCTTTTATATTTCTATATTCTACTTTAATGTTTTTCTTTTCAGCAAGGCTCTTAATCTCTCTTTCCCTTTTATTACCTTTTGAAATATAAAGTTTAAAAAAAGACCTTTTGTTTGCCTTTAAAGCTTCTAAAACAGAATGATAACTAAAAAGGAGTTCACTATGCATTATTTGCTTCCAAACGCAGCATCTTTCATTGTGGCAGGAGCAAGGCTTACACTTTTCATAGAGTTAATTTTGCCAACAGTAATAGGTAACATAGAGTTTACAAAAAAGTCGGCTGTTTGGATTTGCCCTTCATAAAAATCTTTATCTTTTGACTTTGCACTATCAAGTGCTTGAGCAGCTTTTTCTGCACGCCATAAAAGCATCCAGCTCATAACTATATCGCCAAAAACTTCCATAAAAGTGTAAGAGCTTAAAAATGCAGCTATATCTTTTTTAGTAAGCCTTTCTATCATAAGCTCAACAGAATCTTTTGCATGAAGAAAAACGACCTCTGCTTTATTTGCAATATTTTCAATTTGCTTTGTTTTTTTAATTCTTTCAAATGCACTTGAAATTTCGTTGATAAAGTCATTAAAAGCTTTACCTTTTTGCATAGTAAGTTTTCTGCCCATAAAATCTAATGATTGAATGCCGTTTGTGCCTTCATAAATCATAAATATTCTTGCGTCTCTCATAAGTTGTTCTACTGGAAACTCTTTTGTATATCCATAACCACCAAAAATTTGAACACCATGACTTGTAACCTCTAACGCTTTGTCTGTAACATAGCCCTTTACGATAGGAGTCAAAACTTCAATTAAATTATTTAATCTTATCTTTTCCTCTTCATCATCACTCGTTTTTATAAGGTCAAAAAGATTAGCGTTATAGTATAAAAGGCTTCTTGCACCTTCTACATAAGTTTTCATTAAGATAAGTTGTCTTCTTACGTCAGGATGCCCTATGATTGTTTTTTCGCCAAGCAAGGTTTTGCCTTGTACTCTCTCTCTTGCATAGTTTAAAGAGTGCATATAAGATGCTGTAGCGGCTGAAAAACCTTGAAAACCTACAAAGTGTCTCGACTCATTCATCATAAGGAACATACCTTTAAGCCCTTCATTCTCTTTGCCTAAAAGAGTTCCTTTACACTCTATTTTAGAGCCAAGAGTCATTGTGCAAGTTGAACTTCCATGAATCCCCATTTTTTCTTCAATACCAGAACAAAAGATACCATTTCGTTCGCCCTTAGAGCCATCTTCGTTGATATGAAATTTTGGTACGATAAACATAGATATACCTTTACTGCCAGCTGGAGCACCTTCTATTCTTGCCAAAACAGGATGTATTATATTGTCTGTTAAATCTTGCTCTCCACCAGATATAAAAATCTTTTCTCCTGTTATAGAGTATGTACCGTCACTATTTTTTTTTGCTGTAGCTTCAAGCGCACCTAAATCTGAACCTGCGTTTGCTTCTGTTAAAAGCATTGTGCCTGCCCAATTTCCATTATATAAATTCTTAAGATATATTTTTTTTTGCTCTTCAGTTCCAAGTTTTTCAATCATTTTTGCTGTACCGTGAGTTAAACCGGGATAAAGCATAAAAGAAGGATTTGCACCAATAAGGTAGTCACTCACTGCAAGCCCTACAAGACGAGGCATACCTTGACCTCCATATTTTGGGTCATCACACATAGCAAGCCATTCCCCTTCTTTATAAAGCTCATACACTTTTTTAAAACATTCGGGGACTTTCACTTCTCCATTTTCAAATGTACACCCCTCTTCATCACCAGGTTTAAAAGTCGGCAAAATCTCTTTAATTGCTAAATTTCGTGCTTCCGATACAATTAAATCGACCGTTTTTTTATCAAACTCTTTAAACCTTTTAGCTTTGCTTAGACCTATTTGCTCATAAAGAACAAAATCTACGTCTCTTCTGTCTGCAATAAGTTGTGCCATTTTTTTGTCTCCTTCTTTTATAGAATTAAAAGCTCTTTTCTTTACATTTTTTATTCTTTTAATAAAGTTATAAACTATTTTTATATCTGTTTTTTTTCAAATAAAAACTATTTAACAAAAAAAGGGTAAAGTAAAAAGTGATTAAATATATTATATCAAATTTTGTTTTAATGTTTTTTTTCATAAACTTTTCTTATGCAGAGGATATAGGCGTAATTTTTGTAAATGAAGAGGGTAAAAAAAAAGATGCATATATTCAAACAGAGACATTTATAGAAAATATGCCTATGCAAAAACAGATAACGACTAAAGAAGCTCTTGATATGCCGGGAGTACAAGGCGACCCAATCAAAGCCATAAAAACTTTTGCTGGCGTTTTAAGTACAAGCGATATGTCTGGCGAAATGCTTATTCACGGTTCAAAAGAGAGAGAAAATTCGGCTTCTTTAAACCACTTGCCCTTGCCAGATTTGTTCCATTTTGGAGGACTTCATTCTATCGTAGCTCCTGAAGCGACAGAACAAATTGATGTCTATCTTGGAGGTTTTGATGCTACATATGGACAAACTATGGGAGGCGTTTTTGATATAACCCCAAAATATCCTGAAGGAACAAATAAAGGTTTTGTTCATATGGGAATTTACGACTCTTCTCTCGGTTTAGATTTTAAGATAAATAATAGAACAAATGGTTTTATAGGAGGAAGAAGAAGTTATTTTGACCTTTTGGTAGATAAAACAGGTAAATTGGGAGATAGCGAAGATGAAATAACTTATACAAAATTTCCTCGTTTTTATGATGGGACATTAATGCTAACTCTCGATAGCAGTGATAGTTTTTTCTCTTTTGAATCGATAACAGCAAGAGATAGTTTAATAATAAACACTCAAGAAAATAAGGTAAAAGATCCAGCGGCAACAGGCACAATAAGCCACACAAGCGGTTTTACAACTACAGGGCTTCGCTGGAAATATAAACCTTCTGGAGATTTTACAGCTCATACTCTAATCTATCACTCCAAATATTATTACGATTCACAAATCTTTGACGAATATAAAGCGAAAATAACAGAGAATGTTTCAGGGTTATACCATATCTCTACTTGGGATACCGATAAAAATAAAATTAGTCTTGGAGGTGAATATATTTATGAAGATATACCCCTTGACCTTTACATACCAAAACTTCCAGAGCGTGAAGACCCAGACTTTGACCTTACAACTGCCAAAAAATATTCTATAAACAAACACTTTACCGTAAACAACTACGCCACCTTTATTCAAAATATTCAAACTATTACAAACAAAACAAAAATCAGATATGGATTAAGAGTTTTTGATAACGACTATGAATCTTACGATACAAGAGTCAATCCAAGAGTAGGCTTAATTTATAGTTTTAACAAAGATATCTCTACCTCTTTTTCAGTAGGAGAATATTCACAATTTGCCGACCCTTTAAAAAATATTGAACAAATTGGAAACAAAGATTTAGTTTATGAAGATTCTCGTCACTACACACTAAACTATTCTCAAACTTTTACAAATAAGCACAAAATTTCAATAGAGCCTTATTTTAAAAAATTTGAGAATTTAGCTGTATCGGTAGATGATGACAGAAACTATCTTAATACAGGTGAAGGCGAGGCGTACGGCTTAGATGTAACATACACAAAACCTCTTCTCGATACTAAATGGAATCTTATTTTTTCTTATTCTTATATACAGGCAAAAAGGACTACTAAGGATGGAGAAGGTATGAAAAAGTTTTATGGGGAGATGCCTCATACCATACAAGTTATGGGTTCTTATCTTTTAAAAAACGATTGGAAATTCTCTTCTCTCATAAAATATCATTCAGGAGCATACTATACTCCAGTTATAGGTAGATATCAATACACAGATAGTGATGGAACTACAAGATGGCGACCAACATATGGAAGTGATCTTTCTGGGCAGTTTCCAGACTATTTCACTTTAAACTTAAAAATATCAAAAACAAAATATCTATCTTATGATAGAAGTTTAGAGTTTTCTTTTGAAATTATGAATATTACTAACCATTCTAATATAGATGGAATTAGATATAATGACGATTATACCGAAAAAGAGTATGAATCGAGTATGCCGTTGCTACCTTGGTTCGATGTAACATATCGCTTCTAAGGTTTTACATAAACACCCTAAAAATAAAATTCCCCCCTTTCAAAGGGGGGTTAGGGGGGTTAATCAAATTTAAATTGAACAGATAAAAAAGAGAGTTTTGCACATAATGTTTTCTATAAAAAAAAGAGCAATTTTTAATAAAACACTAATTTTTCTATTTCTATTTTTTATTTATGTCTCCTCGTCAAATGCTACTAATAGAATTATAGAAAAAGACAGCGATAAAGATGGTGTTACAGATAGAAGAATATATTTTGATGTAAGAGGCAATATTGAAAAACTTGAAGTAGACACTAATCAAGATAGCAAAATGGACACTTTCCAATTTTACAGATATGGCAAAATAGTAAGAATAGAAAAAGATAGTGATAAAGATGGTGTTTTAGACACATTCGAATATTTTAAAAATGGTAAAAGAGATTATCAGGAGAAAAAAAAAGGGGGCAAAGTTTATAGAGTAGTTTACTTTGATTTAAATGAACTGCCTCAAAAAATTAAAAGAGATTCAAATGGTTCTTCTTTTTTTGATACTATAACTTATTTTAAGAATGGCAAAATATCCCTTATTACAAAAGATAAGAATGAAAATAGTATCATAGATAGCTGGCACAAATTTGAAAACGATAAACTCATCTATTTTAAAAAAGATGTTGATAATGACAAAATCGTAGACGCTATCTATTTTGTAGATGATAACAAAAAGATTAAAGAGAGCAGGCACGATAAAGACAAAAACGGAAAATGGGAAATTTACAAATATTATAAAGATGGCAAACTCTTTAAACAAAAAAAAGATTTAGACTATGACGGTTTTTTTGAAGTTGTAACAGAGTTTAAAGATGAAAAACCAATCAAAGAAAAAAAAGACACCAATAAAGACAAAAAGTATGATGTCTACTCTTTTTTAAAAAACTCAATCGTTTACTTACAAAAAAAAGATACAAATTTTGATACCAAGTTAGATACTTTTTTCCATTACAATAAAGAGGGTGTTTTAGAAAAAAAAGAGGAAGACTCAAGGCATAAGGGCGTTATTGATAAAATTCAATTTTTTAAAAATAAAGAGCTTACCCAGTTTGACTACGATACTGATGGAGACGGCTTTATAGAAACTTTTTCATACTATAAAAACAGAAAACTCTATTTAAAAAGTAAAGATAGCAATAAAGACAACAAAGTTGATGAAAAAGTTTTTTATAATTCAAAAGGCGATAAAGAAAAGGCGTGCTTTGATACTAACTTTGATGGCAAGTTCGACACTACACAATTTTACAAAGATTCTAAATTAATTCGCATTGAAAAAGATGAAAACCATAACAATATCGTAGATACAAAACTTTTCTTTAAAGATGGCGTAAGAGAAACAATGGTTAAAGACACTAACGAAAACGGCTTTTTTGAAACGAAACAATATTTTGAGAAAGACACTAACAATAAAATTATTGAAATAAGTAAAGAGTTCGGTGAAACCTTGCTCATAAAAAGTTACTATAAAAACGATATTTTAAGCTTTCGTGAACTAAATAAAAATAGTGATGACAAAATGGACGTTCAAGAGTTTTATGACGAAAAAGGCAAACTTTACAAAATTTTAGAAGATGAAGACTTTGACGGCTATTTTGAACTGTTTTGGGAGTACAAACAAGAAAAAGCCATTAAATGCTTACAAGATGTTAATAAAGATAAAAAATACGATATAACATTTTTTTATAACAAAAATGGTATGGTTAAAAAAATCGAAGAAGACACCAATTTTGATGGCAAAGTAGATGTTTGGGAAGAGTACGACGACGCCGAAGTTTTAATCAGTAAAAAACAAGATTACAATTTTGATGGTATCCCAGACATTATAGAAAACAATTAATTCTGAGACCTTTGCACATAGCTCTATTTTGTTTTTATTTTGTGGTGAAGTAGTATTTTTATACGTCGAACCCAAAATAAAAGCAAAAGAGAGCGTAAGTCTTCATAAGGGTTTTAGCTATTTTTGTAAAATTGCCAAAAGTTGATAATTTACAAAAAACCACTATTTTTTTCATAAAAAACATTATGTGCAAAGGTCTCAATTCTTTCATTCCACCAAACGCCTGAGTTCAGCGGTAAGCTTTAGCGAGTTCGCCAAAATGCTTGGTTAGCTGAATAATCTTAAATAATTATGCCACTTCAACTGTTAACTGCTTGCCTAACGCATTAGCTATTTTTTTTAATGTAGAAAGTTTTATATCGTCTGCATGGTTTTCAATGCGTGATATTGCTGTTTTCTTGGTATTAAGTTTTTCCGCAAGTTGTTCCTGAGTTAGCCCAGCTTCTTCTCTTGCCATTTTGAGCATCACGCCAATTTTAAAATCTTGATATCCAGAGTCAAAATTTTTGGCAAATTGAAGATCTCGGGTTTTCCTTTCGGAAATATAGGAAGTTAAATTTTTCATTATCTTTGCTCTCTTTCTAAATATTCTTTTTTTCTTTTTTCAGCGGTGGCAATAGCTTGTCTTGGTGTTTTTTGTGTTTTCTTTTGAAAAGCGTGATTCAGTATTATCAAATCATTATTTTCAAAGAATCCTAAAATCCTATAGCTATTAGAGCCACTAACAATTCTGACTTCCCAAATATTATCTGTATTAATCAATTTCTTGAAATACTTAGTCGGGACATTAGGAATTTTTTGAATTAACTTTAAGACCCAAACAACTTTTTGAGCTTCCTTTGCGGTAAGATTATCAATGAACTCCGCAACAGGCTCTCTTCCATTCAGTGTCTCGTAAAAAAGGATTTCTTTCATATGCATATGTTAACATACAAGTTAACAGTGTCAATGGATTTTTGTTCCGACAACTAATGCCACAAATCACCAAAAAATTGGAACAACGTGAGGCTTGTGCTGTTCATATCAAAATACGAATGTTGCAGAAATTTGTCCACGTGAATTTACCTTGTTATATGAATTCATTCCCCATTTATTAGATTAAACGCCCACTCAGAAAATAATCTTTCGCATTTGTCTTTTCCAGAAGATAGCTCCTTAAACTCGTCAATTTTATTTCTTAGTTTCTCTATAGCTGTGTTTTTACTTTCGTCATCTTCAAAGATTATAAATGGCAAGCTGATAATTGGTGGCTTAATCTGAGTTCTAATTGGAGTATTAATAAATTCTTTGGATTCTTTTCCTCCTACCTCCATTGCCCTAATGTGGCATAGAAGCGAAAATTTTATTGAACCCTTAACATAACAAAACAAATCGCAGTAACATTCCACACTTGTTATTCCATCATTTGGATATGCCACAAACTCTATATTTGGAAAAGGGAAAGAAAGGTTTTCGCTATCAAACATAAGAACGGGAATCTTGTATAGATCCTTGTTTTTATATTTCAACACGTAATCAAAAGCAATAGGTTCCTCAAAACAATCTAACTGCCACCAGTATTGACCTTGCTTTTCACTTTGTTCAATCTCAATCGAGTAATCCGGATCTAACGAATAGTAGGCTTTACTAATTCCATCGTACCGCCAATTTTCGTACTCCATCAACACACTTTTAAATCTTTCTTCGGCAGCTTGTGTAAGACCAAAGCGTTCTCTCCACATTATTACGACATCTTTAGGATTTGCACACGCATTGATTGGAGTATTCGTATCTCCTACACGCGAATAAATAACTCCACTTTTCAGTATCTTTTTCGCTTCTCTTTCATCATTTATAAGATAATATGGTTTAACTCTTTCATTCTTAATTACTATAATATCTAAATCACTTCCATCTATTGAAATAGTCACTAAAGATATGCAAGGGACGATATCTTCAGCGAAATTCTTCTTCTTCAACATATCTAGAATGTCAGATTGGTTTCTCCTAGGGCTATTACCTCGGACATCTACTAAATCAAAATCTTCGGATACGCCAATAATCAAATAACGATCACCTGAATGTATGGCATTTGAAAGGCATAAAATATCATGAAGCAAATCAAACGAAGATTTATGATGTTCTCTCTTGAAATCCCACCAGTGTCCTTCTTTTCTTGACTCTATTAATTGTTGAATTAAATTTTCCACAAAACCTTCTTTTGCATATAACATTTAATATATATGGAAAAATATTCTTGGTTTTTCCATATTCTTTCGCTTATCAATTGTGATGATGGAAAACAATAAAAAATCCAGACCTGATCAACATCGATGATATTGATATCATATGTAGAGACGTTGCATGCAACGTCTCTACGGCGGGGGCAATTTTATTTATCTTTCCTTTTATATTCCATATTTTTGTGATTGAAGCCGTAGGTTTAAAAGACGTTTCTTTTCAATATAATTACGGTGTCCCTATAATATTATCCTTTTGTAATGTTTTTAGGTTCGACGTATAAAAATACTATTTACCCCGTGAAATAATTTTAAATTTTTCAAATCTTATTTCATAGGGCAAGCCACAAAAATATTCCAAAATTTAAACTTATGCATAAAAGGTCTCATTTATTGATTGTTTTACTCCTTTTTTTTGTTAGTGTGGCTATTTTGTTTGCTTATAAACCACTAATCTAAATTTAGGTTTAACAATTTTAAATGCTCTATTTATTTCAAAAACAGATTAAGTTTTTTTTACTACTCACTCTTTTGTTGAGTACAATTTTACCCATTATATCGTGTACTACTTTTACTGAACCTACTAAAACAGAACTGTTTGATGCCTCTAAGCATAAAGACTTAAATTCCGAATCTTTTAAACTATTACTCAACATAAGTCTTATAAATAGTACGCTCCAAGAGAGTAAAGGGATAGGGAAACTAAACGTTAAGTCAGAAGAAGTGTTTTCAAGTCGCTTTGCGTGGATAGCAAAGTTCCCTGATAAACTACGGTTAGAGATTTTAAGCCCAGCTGGAACACCCGTTTACACCATAGCAACTGATGGAACTTTTTTTTATTTTAAATCGTATTTAGATAATAAATTTTATAAACAAGATGTAAACAAAGTTTCACTTAAAGAGTTTGTTGGAGTGCCTATCAGTATAAGAAATCTACTATATTTTTTACTTGGCAGAACTCCAGTCTATGACCACAACAATATCATCGCGGGTGACAAAAACGATTTGCTCTCTCTTGTCGATGAAAACGAAAAGATTATTGAAAAAATCTATTTTAAAGAAAAAATTGTAACAAAAATTGAATTTTCTTGTCCTAAAGAGAAGTTGCTATATAAAGCCGATTTTCTTTCAAAACTTAACAGTGATGATTTAATCATTCCTAAAAAAATAGTTCTATCCGATTCTGAAAAAAACAGGTGTGAGTTTAAGATAGATAGATTCTATTTTAAAAATTTAAAACAGAACATCTCTATTTTTACACTAAAAAAAGATTGAGACCTTTTGCACTAATAATCTCACAATCAAAAAACCATAAAATGGAAAATAATGCCTACTGAAAGTTATAACAAAGTAGCTAAGCTTTATACCAATAAGTTTTTTAATGAGCTTACAAAAAAACCTTTTGACTGTAAAATTTTAAAAGCCTTTGCAAAAAAAATTACACCAAAACAACACATAGTTGATTTAGGATGTGGTCCTGGACACATTACAAAATATATTTATGACCACAACATACAAATAACGGGTTTAGATGTTTCTGAAAAAATGGTTGAAATCGCCAGAGAGCTAAACCCTGAAATTGACTTTATTACAGGCGATTTGAATAGTTTAAAATTTAAGCCAAATTCTATTGACGGGTTTATAGCTTTTTATTCCTTAATCCATATTGACAGAAAGAACATACACACTATTTTAAAAAGTTGTTTTAACGCTTTAAAACCAAGTGGCAAACTTCTTATCTCTTTGCATAAGGGAAAAGGCGATATCTATATTGAAGAATTTTTAGGGGAAAAAGTGTCGGTTAAAACCACCTTATACGAAGAATTAGAAATGGAAAATATGCTTTGCAACATAGGTTTTGAAATTGAGTTTATTAAAACAAGAGAGCCTCTCGACTTTGAATTTCAAGCAGAAAAGATTTATATTCAATGCAAAAAGTAAGTTATAAAAAAGGCATTTTAAACCTTACCCTCCTTTTGTTTCTTTTTTTATCCCTTTTTATGAGCAGGCTGGTTTGCTCTCCGCTTTTAAGTACTATACAAAAAGAGTTAAACCTCTCTTATACAATGACGGGGAACATCTTTTTATTTATAGCTCTCGGTGCAAGCTTAGGACTTCTTTTAAATGCTTTAATTGCAAACACAATAACCCATAAAAAAATAGTTTTTCTTTCAAGCTTCTTCTCTGGAATTATATGCATAAGTATCTACTTTATAGAAAGTTACACACTTTTTTTATTGTTTGTTTTTTTAATGGGCATTGTAAACGGTGGATATTTCCCTTCAGGGTTTTCCGTTATAACCTCTTTTATTAAAAAAAAAGATTTGGGCAAAGCCTTTGCATATCACGATATAGCACCAGTAATGGCCTGCATATCCGTCCCTATATTTGCAGAAGTTATTTTACACTTTTCTTCATGGAGAAGTTGTTTTGTTTTTTTAGGATTGATGCAAGTTTTTATGAGTTTTCTATTTCTTTTGTTTGGCAAAGGCGGAGACTATAATAGTAAAACTATGAATTTTGCTACTATTAAAGAGATAGCAAACCAAAAAGTCTTTCAAAAAATGCTCATTACAACTTGTATTGCTGTAAGTGCTGCTATTGGCGTTTATGCTGTTTTGCCTCTCTTTTTAATAAAAAATCACCACTACACAAGAGAAGTAGCGAACCAGCTTATTGCCGCTTCAAAATTTTTAGCACCTTTTTCTACACTTTTTTTTGGTTTTATAACAGATAAGTTTGGGCAAAATATAACGTTAAAAATATATTGCATATTCACAGGTATATTAACTTGTGCCATAGGCTTTTTTTCAGGCAAACTGCTTGTTGTTGTCATATTTTTACAAGCGATAGCCATAACAAGTTTTTTCCCTACATTCTTCACCTGTATACATCAAATATACAAAAAAGAAGAAAGAGGAATTATACTCTCTTTTATGAATATATTTGCTAACATAATAGGCGTTGGAATGTTCCCTTTTGTTTCAGGAATACTCGCAGAATATAACCGTTTCAACTTAAGCTTTATAATTCTTGGCGTTTTAGTCTTTCTAACAATTTTTTTACAGCCATTTTCAGAAGAGACAAATTAAACGAATCAAGATTATACTAAGACCTTTGTACATAGCTCTATTTTGCTTTTGTTTTGTGGTTCACCCTGTGAAATATTTTTAAATTTTTCAAATTTAAAAATAATATTTGAGGTGTAAAGCATCAAATATTATTTCACTGGGGTAAAGTAGTATTGTAATACGTCAAACCCAAAAATCGGGCAAAAGAGAGCGTTAGTCTTTATAAGTGTTTTATAAATTTTTGTAAAATTATCAAAAGTTAATATTTTATAAAACAACCACTATTTTTTTCATAAAAAACATTATGTGCAAAGGTCTCAGCTATGAACAAAGGTCTTTATCGTATGTAATTGGGTCGGTAAGCTTAGCATCACTAAACCCCTTTTTTCTAAGAATGCAACTGTCACAAACACCGCAAGCGTTTCCTTCTTTAGTAGGGAAATAGCAACTATGAGTTAAAGAGTAATCAAGCCCTAACTTTATGCCTTCTTTTATTATTTTATCTTTTGTTAAGTGCAGAAGTGGTGCAACGATTTTAATTTTATTTCCACTTATACCCATTTTAGTTGCAAGGTTCGCCATCTTTTCAAAAGCCTTTAAATACTCCTCTCTACAATCTGGATAACCGCTATAGTCCACTTGATTAGCACCTATAAAAATGGCACCTGCCTCTAAAGTTTCTGCAAAAGCGAGTGCATAAGATAAGAAAATCGTGTTTCTTGCAGGAACATAAGTTAAAGGAATGTCAGAATTTTCTTGGGTCGAAACATCAACAACAGCATCTTCTATAAGCAAAGAGCCCCCAACAATTTTTAAATCTATATCTATTATTGTATGCTTTTTAACTTTAAAAAAGTTCGCCACTTTTTTTGCAGAGTTTAATTCTATTGAGTGTTTTTGACCATAGTTGAATGTTATAGCGTAAATCTCGTAGCCTTCTTTTTTTGCTATAGCAAGCGTAGTCGCTGAATCAAGCCCACCGCTTAATAGTACAATTGCTTTTTTTTTCATATTTTTGAGACCTTTGTGCATAATGTTTTTTATAAAAAAAATCGTTATCTTATGCCTTCTTTGGTATCACCCCAAATAAACTTATGGGTTTGAATATTTAGTCTAACTTTTAAATTGTCTTTTAATATTTCATTTACAAGCCACTTTTCTTTTCCAGAAACGGGAGAAAATAGTACATTTTTTGTTTTTAAAAAAAGGTTATAGCCCAAAACAATTTTTTTTGCATAATCGTAATCTTTTTCATCACCGATAACAAATTTAACTTCATCTTTTTCGTCTATCTTATCTAAATTTTCAAAAAGATTCTTATCTGCAAAACCGCTTGAAAGAGATTTTATATCAACAATTTTAACAGCTTTTTTATTTACAATGCCAATATCAAAAGTTCCATTAGTCTCAATTAAGACTTTAAAGCCACAGTTTATAAGCTTATCAATTAATAAAGGAGTCTCTTTTTGCATAAGAGGTTCGCCTCCTGTTATCTCAACAAGCTTACAATCATAAGATTTTACTTTATCTAAAATTTCATCAATACTCATTTCTATGCCATTTTCATAAGCATAACGAGTATCACAATAAGAGCATCTTAAATTACAGCCTGTGACTCTTACAAACACACAAGGAAGTCCTGCATATGTCGACTCTCCTTGAATACTATAAAATATTTCGTTAATTTTAAGTGTCATTATTTTTAACTTTTTTCGAGGGTTTTATAGTTCAAAAATTATTTCATAGGATAAAATAGTATTTTTATACGTCAAACCTAAAAATATTACAAAAGGATAATATTATAAGGGCACCCTACTGAATTATTGAAAAGAAACGTCTTTTAAACCGAAGGCTTCAATCACAAAAAAATGGAATATAAAAGGAAAGATAAATAAAATTGCCCCCGTAGAGACGCAAGATTTTGCGTCTCTACAGCTTTGAAAAAATTTATTACTGAAATTTATTTTGTCTCGTATGATTTGTTTTTTACGTAGAGGCGTATCGCTATACACCCAGCTATTTCAATAAAATTAATATTCTGGGAACACCTTACTGAATTTCTTGACAAAGAACATATTTTAAACCGAAAATTTAAACCACAAAAACCTAAATTTAAAAGGAAAGGTAAAACTATTAACTCAATATAAAGATATGCTTGATTAAACCCCTCTAATTGATATCAAGCCCTATATTCCACGATTTGATAAATATAATGATGCTAACAATGGCTGGGTTGAAGAGCTGAAAGACAGATTAAAACTTAAAAGGACTTATAAATGGCAACAGTAGAAGAACATTACAGCAAAGTGCTTTCCGATGTCTATTCATGGATGGTAGGAGGATATGAGATTGCCATCCAGCAAAACAATGAATTTATAAAAAAGCATAATCTTCATCCAAAAAATTCTGGGATTGCAATTGATTTAGGTGCAGGCTGTGGGTTTCAATCAATTCCTTTAGCTCAAGCTGGATACTCAGTCACAGCTATTGATATTGATCCAAAATTATTAAAAGAGCTTAAAAATCACTCAGGGGAACTTGATATAACAACAATAGTAGGAGATTTGCTAAATTTTGACAATACGATAAACAATAATGTCGAATTAATTGTTTGTATGACAGACACAATCGCTCACCTGGAATCAAAGGCAAAGGTCACCTCCCTATTTCACAAAAGTTTCAATGCACTTGCACCTGAGGGAAAATTTATTCTATCATTTCGCGATTTAACTGTTGAGCTATCTGAATTAGACAGGTTTATACCAGTTAGGAGTGACAACAATATAATATTCACATGTTTCCTTGAATATGAAAAAGAAACAGTAAAAGTATATGATATAGTATACAAAAAATCAGAAGAAACATGGAAAATGAATAAAAGCTACTATCGTAAATTGCGTTTATCAAATGAATGGGTAAAAGAGCAATTATTACAAAGCGGCTTTAGTAAAGTTGACTCAAAAAATGAAAACGGTTTATTTACTATCGTTGCAGAAAAATGACAACAGAACAAAAGGATTATATAAATGGACAAAACAAGTCTTCCTAAACCAGATAAAAATGGTATTATAAATGTGCTTTCATCTGACCTCTCCGAAGAAAATCGGCAAAGACTAAAAAAATTCGGAACATTTATGTTTATTTACGAGTTTGCACAAAAATTTTTTGTGCGACCACACATTCATAAAGCTGACCCAAGGCGACATAAAGAATTGCTATTCGCTTTAATTTCACCAATAAAAAATGCCCGTGTCCTTGATATTGCTTGTGGGACAGGCGGTGCAATCTCTTTTTTTGACAATACAAATGAATATTTTGGCCTTGATTTATCCTATGCCATGCTCAAGCAGGCAGTTAAAAAAGCTAAGAATAAATCATTTAAAAAATATAGGTTCATTCAAGGAAATGCGGAGGAACTTCTTTTTGAAGAAGAATCATTTGATTTTGTATTAATGGATACAGCATTACATATGATTCCGAAATATCAACATGCAATCAAAGAGATAGCACGAGTATTAACAAAAAAAGGTTCATTTGTTTGCAGCACTCCAACTTTTGGTATCAATGAAAAATTTGACGCAAATTGGAAAAAAATTGCTACCAAACGCTCACTACACTCATTAACAATTGATGATATCCAAACAGTATGTAGCCAAAATGGTCTAAAATATACTCAGTTTGATACAAATGGCGGGGTACTCTACTTCCAAGCAAATAAAGAACATAATGAAAAGTTATAACCAGTTCTTCCACTTTAACAGATTAATTTACCATTAACCTAAAAATCAAACGGCCTATATATTTTTAAATTAGGAAGCAAGTAAATGAAACAAATCTCCTTGATAGACAAATATCTACCAGAATACACATTTAATGAATTCCATAAAATAGTTGTAAATTGTCCAATTGAAAATGTGTATCATATTGCAAAAGACATTGACTTATCAAAATCTCAAATTATTAAATTTTTATTTAAAATTCGGGGATTACCAACAAAAAGACTAAACTTGCAAAATTTTATAAACGATATAAATTTTACAAACCTTGAAGAGAATTTCCCATATGAATTTTTAATTGGTTTTTGGACAAGGGTTAAAATTTCAAAAATTTCAAATTATGAAGATTTTATGAATAATTCCATTTCTCCTTGGTTGAAAGCTGTTTGGAATTTTAAATTTGAAGAAATAGAAGCAGGTAAAACAAAAGTAAGCACAGAAACAAGGGTATTGTGTGTTGCACCAATTACCAAGTTTACATTTGGGTTGTACTGGTCAATGATAAAACCATTTAGCGGTCTAACTCGAAAGAAAATTCTTAAAATCATAAAAGAGGATTCTGAATCACTTAAACAAAATGGCTAACTATGTACTCAATTAGACGGCTTATAGCCGCTGGTGACCGATGTGTTAGCCCTGTAATACTAAACGGGACTTAATTTAAGAAGGAATCTGGCATCGGTGTTATCAAAAAAAAAAGATATTGCTCCATTAATAATATGGATAATTTTATTTGTGGGGATAATTATACTTGCATCCATAAGACTTAATCGTTTGTTTCAAACTCCAAATGAATACCCCATATATTTGGATATCACCTTTGTGATTTTGTACCTTTTGTGGATGATAACCGAGCTACGGGTTACCAAAAAGGATGTTAATACAGAAGGAAAAAAAACATATGACTTGATGACCTGTCAATTATACGGAATGGGGCAAGCCCTAACGATTCTTTCAGCACTTTATTTTCCATCCGCTTGGCAAAAGATGAGTGCCTTTCATTTCGCTGGTATAAGTCTTTTTTTTATTGGTGTCTGTTATAGATTATGGGCAATACAAACACTGGGACAATTTTATTCCCATAGAGTCCGCACTCTATCTCAGCATCAAATTGTGACTTCCGGACCGTATAAATTCATAAGACATCCAGCATATTCAGGGATGATTGTCGCGAATATTGGAATATCTGCATATTTTTTTAGTTGGGCTACCCTCTCTGTGTTTTTATTGATTTTAGTGCCAGCAATCATTTTGAGGATTACAATAGAAGAAAAAATCCTTTTTAAAATCAAAGGATATACAGAATTTGCCCAAAAACGAAAACGGTTGATTCCAGCAATATGGTAGAATCGATATTCTGGAAACACCTTACTTAATTATTGACAAGGAACGTCTTTTAAACCGAAGGATTAAATCACAAAAACATGGGACTAAAAGAAAAGATAAGCAAAATGTCCTTAGAATTCTCTAATTATTGACATTATAACATTGTAACGCTATGTTGCTTGAGATTAATTTTGGGAGGTAAAAAAATGTCAACTTTATCAAAAAGATCAACCATATACCTTGATCCTTTCCTTCATAAGGCATTGCGACTCAAATCTCTTGAGACATCACAATCAATGTCTGCAATAATTAATGATGCTCTAATAGAAATATTATCAGAGGATGCAGAGGACCTTGCAGTTTTCAATGAGCGGGCAGATGAACCATTAATAAGTTATGAGCAAATGGTCAAAAGATTAAAAAAAGATGGTCGTTTATAAAATTTTCTTTAAAGATTCGGTATGGAAAGATTTCAAATCAATTCCGGACAAGGATTTAACTAAAATTTTAGCTTGTATTGAATCTTTGGGTAAAAATCCTCGCCAACCTAAATGTAAAAAATTAAGCAGTCAGGAACGGTACCGACTTAGGTATGGTAAATACAGAATTATCTATTCAATCCAAGATAATGAGCTTTCAATTTGGATAGTCAAGGTTGGGCATCGTAAAAATATTTATAAATAAATCGAATAAAACAATCCCTATCGACCCAAGGATCTAAAGGCTTAAACTACAAAGTACCCAAACATAAAAGGAAAGATAAATAAAATTGCCCCCGTAGAGACGTTGCATGCAACGTCTCTACACACAACGTCTCTATATGTAATATCAATATCATTGATGCCGATACCACCACCATCATTATTATTGAAAAAAATCTCTGATTTAATTTTATCCTGTTTTTAAAAATCCAAACATATTTAATTGACAATGTATATACAAATATATAAATTCTCATTATGAATATTCTATGGGACGAAGAAAAAAACAGTTGGTTAAAAATCAATCGTGATGTCTCCTTTGAAGAAATTGCTGAAATCCTTCTGAATAAAAATTATTTGGAAATTATGGAGAATCCAACAAGGGATAATCAATATTATTTCATAATTGAACTACATAATTATATATGGGTAATCCCATTTTTGATAAATGAGAATGAAGAGATTGTATTAAAAACGGCTTTTCCGAGCCGAAAATACCATAAAATTTATGGGAGAAATGATGATGAGTAATTTGTTACCTGACGAACAAGAAATTGAAAATAATATAGACAATCTGAGAATAGTATCATTAGAAAAGAGAAATAAAATTAATGGTTTACTCAATAACGCTAAGAAAAACAGAGCAATTAGTTTACGCATAGCAAATTATGATCTTGAAAAATTGAAAGAAAGAGCAAAAAAAGAGGGTATCCCGTATCAAACATTGATAAGCAGTATCATTCATAAATATATAACAAATCAACTAATGGAAAAAGAAGAAATGCTAAAAGCTGTAAGAATGATGAAATCAACTCAAATCTAAAAAACCCAAATATAAACACAAAAGAAAAGATAAGTAAGGTATCAACCTATTTTAGAATAAATCATCGCTGTGAGGTGACAAAACAACAGTTAAAAAGTAGAGACGCAAGATTTTGCGTCTCTACAGCTTTGAAAAAATTTATTACTGAAATTTATTTTGTCGCGTATGATTTGTTTTTTACGTAGGGGCGTATCGCTATACGCCCAGCTATTTTAATGAAATTAATATTCTGGAGACACCTTACTTAATGATTGACAAGGATATCTTTTAAACCTACGGCTTCAATCACAAAAACCGGGGATATAAAAGGAAAGACAAATAAAATTGCCCCGTAGAGACGTTGCATACAACGTCTCTACATATGATATCAATATCATCGATGTCGATCTGGTCTGAATTTTTTATTGTTTTCCATAATAACAACCAATATGAAAAAAAACACGGGAAAAAATCCATTCTATAAGGCAATATGATGGAAAATTTTCTATATATATTAACTGTTATGTGTAGAAAAAAGGTAACGAAAATGAAATTTATCAAATCCGCTTTAAAATCGGTCCCGGTCATAAAATATTATTTGGCCGGAAAAAGATTTTTGAATGACAGGCAGCTTTACAAAGCGGTAAAAAATAATAGCCGTTTAGAAGGACTCAAAACACCAAAAAGAACGGAAATAATTAACTTTCTCTTATCAAGGAAAAATGGAAAAACATGTTACTTGGAAATAGGAGTGAGAAATCCTAATGACAACTACAATCATATTATTGCTGATGAAAAATATAGCGTAGATCCGGGGATTGAGTACAAAGAGGACTCGGTAGATTTCAAGATAACAAGTGATGAGTTCTTTGAATTACTATCGTCTAACAGAATACTCTCATCAAAGATTAAATTTGATGTGATTTTTCTAGACGGGTTGCATCTCGCAGAACAGGTAAATAGAGACATTATCAACTCCCTCGAATATGTAAAGGATGATGGCTTTGTTGTTCTACATGACTGCAATCCACCTACCGAATGGCATGCACGAGAAAATTACTATTTCCATCAAACGCCGGCCAGAGGTTTATGGAATGGAACGACATGGAAGGCATTTCTAAAATGGCGCTTTAATCCATCAGTTAATTCGTGCTGCATTGATTCTGATTGGGGAGTAGGAATTATTTCAAAAGAACATCCGATTGGTTCTTGCATCGAAAAAGTGAACCAATTTTTCGAGTTTAATAATCTAGCTGAACATAAAAGTGCCTACTTAAACCTAGTCAGTTTTGACGATTTTAAAAAGTCATTATTGTAAACGATCTCCAACAGTTGCATGATTGCCAATTACCAATGAGAGAATCTGAAAAAACACATAACAAGGTGCTACACTGGACGGAGATTCCGTTGCACTCCGTAAAAACCAGTGAGTTCGGTCGTTATGTCCCTAAAGGAAAGATAAATAAAATTGCCCCCGTAGAGACGTTGCATGCAACGTCTCTACATGCAACGTCTCTACATACAATATCAACATCATCGATGTTGATACCATCATTATTATTGACAAAAATCTCTAACTTTATGTTTTAAGCTCACAATGTTTTATAACACTATCATCAAGCATTTTGACAAGACCGCCTTTTTCTTTTGGTAGGAAGCCCATAGATTTTTGCCACACTTCGTCGTCTTCCATACAAAAATATAAAGTGACATCTGGAGCGATGCTTCTTATCTTATCAATAATTTTTTTATACACTCTGATGCGTATAGGTTTGAAATATCGCATTTTAGAATCAAGCCCCATAATAAACTCGCCGTATGGGATTTTGGAGTTTGGAAATCTCTCTTCAATTATATTTTTGAGAGATGGCATAAACCGGAATGTGCCAATACTTATGTAGACTATATTTTTAGGTGAAACGTAGTTAAACATTTTTTCTATAACTTTTAAATATTCGCCCTCGCACCCTTCATAAACAACAATAGGGTCGAAATGAAAAGCTATTTTATATCCAAGAGATTCGCACTCTTTAGCAGCTTTGAGACGTGCTAATAAAGAGGTTGTGTTTCTCTCGTCTGACTTGATAATTTTTTCGGTATTGAGCGACCACGCAAAAATAGTTTTTTTGTTATGGTCTAAGTGTTTTATGCTATCGATAT
Source organism: Desulfobacterales bacterium (assembly GCA_963662235.1). Classification (GTDB taxonomy): domain Bacteria; phylum Desulfobacterota; class Desulfobacteria; order Desulfobacterales. Next base: position 319,675 of record OY759308.1, read on the forward strand.
TGACCGTTTTGGACTTGATTTCAAGTACACAAGAAGATTGTTTTTTAAACTTATTTATAAGTTTTTTTGAAATGCCTGTATATTTTTCCCAAATAAGACTGTCTGTAAATTCGCCTGTTCCAAACCTCTTTTTTTTCTTTTGTTTGAACACTTCATCAAGCTCTAAAAAGAGTCTGTCGTAATTTAAAAAAAATTGAAGTAAAGGCGGATGAAAGTAGCTTTGCAAAATACAATAAGAACAATCCATAGTGCAAAAGGCTGCAAAGTGAATTATCTGATAACCACAACAAGTGTAATAAGAAGTGCCAGGGCATTTTTTTATGAACTCTCCTTTGTTTTCGGTTAAAAGAAGATTTTTTTTGCCCTCATTGATACTCTCTTTTGAAGATAGAATTTTCTTAAAAAGAGTTTTGTTTGATATAATTTTAGGAGAGATGCCAAATTTTGAAGCGATTTTAAAAGCGGGCTCTTTGTCTTCTACGCTCTCATCTATATAGATGTTCTCTATAGGCATTTCATAAAGCATACGCTATAATGCCTTTTTCTTTTTCTATAAGCTCAATACCCTCTTCGATTTTAGCACCGACACTGTCAACACTATGAGAATCGTCCGACATAATAAAAGGTATTTTTTTTTCATAGATGAGCTCTCTTATAAACCTACAAGGGAAAGGTTCACTTCCACCTTTAAAAACTGGTCTCATATTGAGTTCCACTAACGAATTGGTTTTTTTAATGGTTTCAAGGTTTCTTAATATCTTGTGCTTAACTTTTTTTAAATTTTCTTCATAATCTTCATCAAAAATTCTAATAATATCTAAATGACCTATTACTCTTGGTTTTAATGCAAGTATCATTCTGTTTTGCAAATCGAAATAGTCTTCATAAAGTTTAAGTCTGCTTCCTGAAAGCTTTAGAGCTATGTCGTACTTTTCTTTAGTATGGTCTATTTCTACATCGTTAGTATGGTGCAAAGAGCCTACAAAATAGTCGGGCTTAAATTTTTTTACTAAACCTTTAATGTGGTTTTCAAAGCCTGTATGGGTCTCTGTTTCAAATCCTGCATAGATTTTGATTTTATCTTTATACTTCTCTTTTAAAAAAATAAGTTTCTCAAAATATTTTTCAAAGCGTACATTCAAATCTTCTACACTTAAGCCTGCATCTCTTTCTTCGTCATACATAAACTTTGAAGATATAGGGGGCGTATGCTCTGTTATTCCAACAGCATAAAACCCTTTTTTGATATACTCTTTTATAATATCTTCTAAAGTGTCTTTTGCATGCAGGCAGAACTCACCGCTATGTCCGCCATGCGCAGACACTAAATTATCTTTTTTTATTACCATAAACTTTAAACTTTTTGAGCACGCTTTCCATCTCTTCATCAGAGAGGATACAAGGCTTTCCTATATTTTGTGTCTGATAGTAAATTCTTGCTACAAACTCTATCTCTTCTGCGGTCGTGTACGCTTTTTCTATCGAATCTCCAAGAGATACAAGCCCATGATTTTGAAGTAAAATTGCATTATAGTTTTCTATATTTTTACAAATAGTTTCGGCTAACTCTTGAGAGCCAAACTCACAATATGGAGCGATAGGAACTTTCTTGCCTGAAAAACCTACTAAATAGTGCACGGGCAAAATTTCCATATTTAAACACGCCATCGTAGTTGCATAGATAGAATGAGTATGAACAATAGAGCTTATATCGTCTCTTTTTTTGTAAAGCCCCGTATGAAACCCTACTTCGCTTGAAGGTTTATTCTCCCCCTCAATAACTTTACCAGATATATCTATAATAACTATATCGGAAAGTTTAAGCTCTGAATAGTCAATGCCACTTGGAGTTATAGCTATTAAATTTTTTTCTCTATTAAATATACTTAAATTTCCTCCAGTAGAGGAGTTAAGCCTGTTTTCAAAAGCTCTTACGCTATATTTCAATACCTTTTCTCTTTCTGTTTTAAGCATCATAACTCTATCTCCCCAATAAAAGAGTAATCGGCTCCACCTGTCTTAATAATAGTACCTTTTGCTTTATCCATTGACATAGTGAGAGAACCTCCTTTTAAATTTATTTTTGCGCTTTGTTTTACTTTCCCTTGTTTACTTGCAACAGCAAAAACAGCACAAGCACCAGTTCCACAAGCAAGAGTTTCGCCTACGCCTCTTTCCCAAACCCTAACATTTATCTCACTATCTGACACTATTTCAGAAAAATGGACATTAGTTTTTAAAGGAAATTTTTTGTGTGTTTCTATTTTGGGAGCTACGGTATCAAACTCTATTTTTGTTAAATCTGGAACAAAAATTACACAGTGCGGATTGCCCATAGATACGCAAGACACTTCTATTGTTTTATCATCAATAGTAATAGTTTCATTAATTGCACACTTGTTTTTTGAAATGAAAGGAATTTTGCTTGCCTCAAAAATTGGCTTGCCCATATCAACAGATACACTTTTAACTTGTTTTTTTTTATCTAAATTAATTGTAGATTCTATAGTGCCAGCAAGAGTCTCTACATCTATCTTATTTTTAGTGACTATCTTTTTTTCAAAAACTAAACGAGAAAAACAACGCATTCCATTCCCACACATTTCAGCTTCGCTTCCGTCACTATTAAATATCCTAAATTTCAAATCACAAACTAAAGAGTTTAAAATAACAATTAAACCATCAGCTCCAACAGAAAAATTGCGGTTGCAAATCTTCTGGGTAAGCTCTTTATAAGTAAACACTTGTTGTATAGTTCCGTCTCTATCGTCAATAATAACAAAATCGTTACCGATTCCATTCATTTTAAAAAATTTTATTTTCATACTTATAAAAAAAGCCTTATTAAATTATAATAGCTATTTCTAACTTTCTATTTCGTGGTCCATCAAATTCACAAAAATAGATTCTTTGCCACCTGCCAAGAAGCAAACTACCATTTTTTATAAAAACATCTTGTGTATTACCAATAAGAGAAGCTTTCATATGAGAATCGGAATTGCCTTCACTATGCAGATAAGAAGAGGAATAGGGCGATATGCTTGAAAGTATTTTGTCTAAATCTTTCGTAACCGCAGGGTCAAACCCTTCGTTTATAGTCACCCCTGCTGTTGTGTGGGGAACAAAAAGTTTAATTATACCGTTTTTGATATTCTCACTTAGTACCACTTTTGCTATATCATCTGTTATATCTATAAAATGGTTTCTCTTTTCCGATTTTACATTAATTTGTTTAAAAATCATTTTTTCACTTTTTTTTGCGAGCTATGCACATAACTCAAATTTTGCTTTTGTTTTGTGGTTTACCCTGTGAAATATTTTTAAATTTTTCAAATTTAAAAATAATATTTGAGCTTTAAAGCATCAAATATTATTTCATGGGGTAAAGTAGTATTTTTATACGTCAAACCCAAAACAAAAGTGAAAGAGAGCTATGTGGAGAGGTTTCCTTTTTGAGCTGTTACTGTTGATACTATACCTCCCCTATTTGTAAATTTTCCTATAACTTCAATTTTTTTAGGTTTTATTATAGCGTCAATGTCGTCTAAAATTTTATTTACAAGATGCTCATAAAAAATCCCCACGTTTCTATATTGCAGTAAATAAAATTTTAACGATTTTAATTCCACTATATATTTCTTGGGAACATATTTTATTATTAAAGAACCAAAATCTGGAAGACCTGTCATAGGGCAAACAGATGTATATTCTAAATTTTCAATTACGATAGAGATATCCCTTTTTTTATACTCATATTCAATAGCATCAATAGCATCTTTTTTTATAACATCTGGCTCTAATATCTCATAATTGATTTTTTCTCTATTTTCTAAATTTAACATTTTTTTGTAACCTATGAATTTTTTACCTTTCGGTGAACTAAAAATGAAAGAGAGCTATTTACCAAAACCTTATATTTGAGGCCTTTGTACATAGCTTTATTTTGCTTTTGTTTTGCGGTGTAGTAGTATTTTTATACGTCAAACCCAAAACAAAAGTGAAAGAGAGCTATGTACGAAGGTCCCTCATTTTAGTTTGTAAAAAACCCCTCTATCAAGCTTTATCTTCTCTAACACTCCATCCTTTTCCAACTTGGTTAATTGCTTTTCTGCTTCTTCTTGCGTTAACCCAAAAGCTTCGGCGATATCTATTACACGAGATGGTCTTCTTTTAATTGTTTCTAAAATATTTTTTTTATCATTGCCTGAAGTTATTATTTTATCACTTTTATTTATATTAAAAGCTTTTTTGCCCAAAATAACTTGTATCTCTTTAAGTCGCTCTTCTTTAAGTGGCTCTACAAACTTTTCTGCAGGTGGTCTATCTAATGTGTTAAGAACTATTTTATCAGGATTGATAAGATTTATAGCTTTTTTTAGCGTTTCTATATCTTCTTTAGAATCGTTAACCCCTTTTGCAAAAAACACCTCTAACCAAAAACTATTTTTAAACTCTTTTTTTAAAACAACAAGCGACCTTATAATATCTTCTACCGCTATGGAGTTATGAGGTTTATTGATTTTTTCAAAAGTTTCTTGGCTGGCAGCATCAAGAGATGCCATTATCAAGTCCACTCTTGCTACTTCCTCTATTAGTTTATAATCTACAGAAAATATTGAACTATTTGTTAACAAAGCAACTTTATATTGCGGATAATTATTTTTTATGTAATCAACTATTTGCTTTATGCTCTTGTGCAATGTAGGTTCACCAGAGCCAGAAAAGGTTATATAATCTAACTTTGGTTTTTGACTTAAATAACTTTTTATTTCAGAAAAAATTGTTTCAAGTGGTGTATAATTTTTTCTTTTTTGTGTTAGAAGGGTTGTTTTCCCACATTCACAATATATACAATTAAAAGAGCAAGTCTTATGAGGCATAATATCAATACCGAGAGAAATACCAAGTCGTCTTGATTTAACCGGTCCGAATATATGTTTATAAGTGTTTGTATCAGTATTCATAAAAAATATGTTTAAAAGTTTTACGCTATACGGAAAACTCTTAGAAAAGGTTAAAAAAAATGAGTAATAAAAAACAAAAAATAACTATCATTACAAGCTTAAACAATATCGATTTTGATATCATTTCATCTCTTTTTGCAGCTCACAAGCTATATCAAAATTCATATGTCGTTTTTGAACCACTAACCAAAAACTTTAAAAACGATTTTATAAACTCCACTATAGATTTATTCCAAACATTAAGTACAAAAAAATTCTATGAGAAAATAGATAACGATGAAGTGGATAAAATTGTTTTAGTTGGTTCTATTAAACAAAATAGTGAACTTTTTAAAAAAATAAAACAAAAAGAGATAATTATCTATTCTGACAACAGTAAAAAAAAAGAGAGAACTAACGTTTTTTATGAAGAGAAAAGTCAGTCTAAATCTGTCGCTTCTTTTTTAGCCCTAAAAATAGAAGAGCAAAAAATACATTTGTTGCCAGAAGAAGCTACAATAATTTTACTTGGAATTTATTATAAAAGTAAAATGCTTACTCTTAACTCTACAACAAAAGAAGATTTTTTATCTGCAGGTTTTTTAAAAGAGAAAGGTGCTGAAATAGATCTTGTTTCAAAAATTATTAGTGGCGAAAAAAATGTATCTGTAAAAGAGAAAGCCAAAGATATTATGACCTTTCCTCCTCTTGCGTTAGACCATAAAAAATCGTGTAAAGCGGCTTCAATATTTATGACACAATACAACGTAAATTCTATTCTAATAACAGATAAAAATAAATTGCTTGGGTACATAAGCAGGGGAGATGTTGAAAAAGCTCTTTTCCATAAGCTCGGTAGACTTGCCGTATCAAACTATATGAAAACCAATTTTCAAGTAGTAGATATTGAAGATACATTGACTAAAATCCAAAAAGAGATGTCTCTTAATAATCAAAGAATCTTACCTGTTATAAGCAACAACAAAATAGCTGGCGTAATAACAAGAACAGATATTTTAAGTGCTCTTGTTAAAAAAGACGAAGCACCCGACATAGAAAAAGATATACATAAATTTACTAACCCATTAAGCCAAAAGAGCTTTGATAGAAAAAATATAGCTAATTTTTTGAAAAAAAATACAGACGAATATATCTATAAACTACTTTTAGACCTTGGTGAAATCGCAACTAAAGAAAAAACCAATATTTACATTGTAGGTGGTTTTGTAAGAGACTTGCTTCTAAGCAAAAAAAATTACGATATAGATATTGTTGTTGAAGGCGATGGAATTGAGTTTGCCAAAAAGTATGCTGCCACTCAAAAAGCTTCAATGCAAAGTTTTAAAAAGTTTGGCACAGCTTATGTTAAACTAAAAGATGGGTTTAAGGTAGATTTTGCTTCTGCAAGAACAGAAACGTATTCCGCTCCTGCTTCTCTTCCTAAAGTTCAAAACAGTTCGGTAAACTTAGACCTTTTTAGAAGAGATTTTACAGTTAACACCTTAATCATACAGCTAAACAGCAAAAAGTTTGGCGAATTAATAGACTATTTTTCTGCACAAAAAGATTTAAAAAATAAAAAAATAAGAGTTCTGCACAATTTTAGTTTTATAGAAGACCCAACAAGGATTTTTAGAGCACTGCGTTTTGAACAAAGATTTGCTTTTGAGATAGGCGAAACCACTTCAAGACTTATCGACAATGCTGTAAAAACAAATGTTTTTGCGACACTAAAAGGTTTAAGAATTTTTACAGAACTAAAACTTATTTTTGAAGAAGAGACCCCTTTTCTTACAATCAAAAGATTGTTTGATTATGGTGTTTTAAATACAATTTTTCCACTTAAACCAAGCACGAACCTTTTAGACTATTTCCAAAATGTTAAAAAAGCGGTCGATTGGCAAGATAAGCTTAAGCAAAGTTTAAAAGAGAAAAAAATTGCTGAAAAATGGATACTATACCTTTTTGCACTCATAAAAGATTTAAAAGAAAAAGATACATTAAAAGTGTGCAAAAGACTTGAGCTTACACCAAAACATACCAAGCTTTTTTCAAAAGATAGATTTGAAGCGGACAAAGTTTTAAAAGAGATTGAAAAAACAAAAAATATAAGCAACAGCGAAATATATAAAAAACTGTCTAATTTCTCTTTTGAGATAATTTTATACCTTACTATTTTTGTAAAAGATAAAAAAATAAGAGACTTAATAAAATATTATCATACCGATTTAAAATTTATTACTCCTATTTTAAAAGATGAAGATTTAAAAAGTTTAGGAATAAAAGAAAAAGCAAAACGCACTCTTATCTTAAAAAAGATAAAATTCGAAAGACTTGATGACCACAATATAAAAACGAAAAAAGATGAAATTGCTCTCGTTAAAAAAATAGCAAAATGACTAAATATAATGTAAAAGGATTTAAATCCAGCGGACTTTGTTGTGGTATAAAAAAAGATGGTAAAAAAGATTTAGGGCTTATCTTTTCAGAAAAAGAAGCAAACTTTTCGGCACTTTTTACAAAAAACAAAATTAAAGCTGCACCACTTATTGTTGGGCAAAAAATACTGAAAAAAGGTAAAGCACAAGCTTTTATAGTCAATAGTGGCAACGCCAACTGCTCTACAGGGAAGCAAGGTTTGATAGATGCCGAAGAGACCTCAAAAACTATCGCAAATGCTCTTTCAATAGACAGCGAACTCGTTGTCCCCTCCTCTACAGGAGTCATAGGCGAAAAGCTACCAATTGAAAAGATAAAAAAAGCTAGTAAAAATCTTGTAGACTCTTTAGACACTTCTTTTGAAAACTTTGCCGAAGCAATTTTAACTACAGATAAAAAAATCAAAATCGTAGAAAAAACAAGAGTTGTAGATAATAAAGAGTTCTCTATTTTAGGGATTGTAAAAGGCTCTGGAATGATTAAACCTAATATGGCAACTCTTCTTTGTTTCATTCTAACCGACGCTAAAATCACTTCTACGCTTTTAAAAAAAGCACTCAAAAAAAGTTGCGATGCATCTTTAAACAGAATCACAATTGATGGAGACACCAGCACAAACGATTCTGCATTTATTGTAGCAAATGGAATGTCTGGTGCTAAAATTAACAAAAACAACTTCGATTTGTTTCAAACAATTTTAAATGAAGTTCTTTTGAGTTTATCAAAAAAGGTAGTTCAAGACGGCGAAGGAGTCCGAAAACTTGTTTCTGTTAATGTAAAAAATGCTTATACAAAAAAAGATGCTTATAAAATTGCAGAAAGTATAGCAGAGTCAAGTCTTGTTAAAACCGCCATATTTGGAGAAGATGCAAATTGGGGCAGAATTATGATGGCAATCGGCAAGACAAACGCCAAAATCAACCCCGATACAATAGATATCTATTTTGATAATGTTAAAATAACACAAGATAGTGTATACACAGGCAAAGATGCTGAAAATATGGTAGATGAGATATTAAAAAAAGAGACCTATTCAATAGTTGTAGATATAAAGATGGGAAAAGAAGAAGAGACTATTTTAACGTGTGATTTGTCTTACAATTATATAAAAATTAATGCAGGCTATAGAAGTTAATGAAAAAAAAGTTATTAATTACAATAGACGGCCCTGCAGGTTCTGGAAAAACAACAATAGCAAAACTCTTAGCCAAAAAATTAAAATATAGATATGTTGATACAGGCGCACTTTATAGAGCTGTTGCATTTGAAATAATTAAAAACAAAGTAGACATAGAAGATAAAAACGCACTTTCAAGTTTATGCGAAAATTTAAACCTTACTTTCTGCAAAAAAACTGGTCACATAAAATCGAACAAAATAGATATAGAAGACAAAATAAGAAACCCTGAAATAGATATGATGGCTTCTAAATCTTCTGCTAAAGAAACAGTTAGAAAAGCTCTTTTAAATATTCAAAAAAGTATAGGTAAAGAAAAAGCCGCTATTTTTGAAGGTAGAGATATGGGCACAATTGTTTTTCCTAATGCAGATTTAAAGTTTTTTTTAACAGCGGACATTGAAACACGTGCTAAAAGAAGATTTGCCGATTTTCAAAAAACCAATTTAAACGTAGATTTAAGTTATGTCGAAAATGAATTAAAAAAACGAGACGAAAACGATTCTAAAAGAAAACTATCCCCTTTAAAACCCGCAAAAGATTCGATAATGATAGACTCTTCAAATATAAATCAAGAAGAAGTCGTAAACAATATTTTGCTTAAAGTTCAAGCACTCAATTAAGATAAGAGATAAACCTCTATATTAACTTCTGAAAACTTTATAAGAATTTTATAGAATTAAAAACTTTTATATTTTTGAAAAATTAATTTAAAAAATGCTTACAAAACTAAAAAGTGCATCTTTTATCGGTATAGATGGTTTTATAGTAGATGTAGAAGTAGATATTAGAAAAGGTCTTCCTGTTTATACAGTCGTTGGTTTACCAGAAGCATCAGTAAAAGAGAGCAAAGAAAGAGTAAAACTCGCCTTAAAAAATTCTGCTTGTTACTTTGCAGATGACAGAATTACAGTAAATCTTGCACCTGCGGATATAAAAAAAGAGGGCACCAACTTCGATTTACCAATAGCGACTGGAATTCTTTGTTCAACCAATCAAATTCCACAAGATAAAATTAAAAATTTTCTTATCATTGGCGAACTCTCTTTAGACGGAGCTATAAAAAGCGTTAAAGGCATTTTACCTATGATGCTGGCTGCAAAAAAATACGGATTAAAAAATGTTATAGTCCCTTTTAAAAACAGAATAGAAGCAAGTGCTATTGAAGGTTTAAACGTCTACCCTGTTAAAACACTATTTGAAATGTTATCTTTTTTTAAAGGCGTGCATAATATTTTGCCAGTGAAGATAGACGAAAAAGATGTGTTTACAGACACTAATCAAGAAGAACCCGATATGGAAGATGTCATAGGACAAGATTTTGCCAAAAGAGCAATAGAGGTTGCTACAAGTGGTGGACATAATATTTTAATGATAGGTCCACCCGGTTCTGGAAAAACTATGATAGCTAAAAGAATACCTTCAATCCTGCCTTCTTTATCTTTTGAAGAAGCAATCGAAGTTAGTAAAATTTTTAGCATAGAAGGGTTACTTAAAGATAAAATAGTAAAAAAAAGACCTTTTAGGTCGCCTCATCATACAAGTTCTTATGCAGGGCTTGTAGGTGGCGGACAAAAAGCGAGACCCGGTGATATAACCCTTGCACATAACGGCGTGCTTTTTCTTGATGAACTTCCAGAGTTTAAAAAAAATGTATTGGAAGTTTTAAGACAACCTCTTGAAGATAATAAAATTACAATTTCAAGAGCTACTGCAAGAATTACATACCCTGCCGATTTTATGCTTGTTGCTGCTATGAACCCTTGTCCTTGCGGTTTTTTAGGAGATAAAAATAAAGAGTGCAAATGCTCTAATTTTGAAATAAATAGATATAGAAACAAAATTTCAGGTCCACTAATGGATAGAATCGATATCCAAGTTGAGGTTCCTGGACTTTCATATAAGGAGATGACTTCGAATAAAAAAAGCGAAAGTTCCGCATCTATAAAAAGACGAGTTGAGGGAGCACGAGAAATTCAAAAAAAAAGATTTAAAAGCCAAAAAAAATGTTTTTATAATTCTCAAATGACGACAAAAGAGATAAAGCTTTTTTGTGAAGTCGATAAGAGTGCTAAAAAAATATTACAAAACGCTACAGATAAATTTTCCTTTTCTGCAAGGACTTATAATAAAATTTTAAAGATTGCACGCACAATAGCAGATATGGATACATTTATATCGAAACAAGAGTTTAATATTCTTAACGAAAGGCATATATTAGAAGCTATACAATATAAAACTAAAGACCTTTGTGCATAATATTGTCGCCTAAAGGCGAAAGACTTTTAAAAGACTTTGATAAAGATTAACGCTCTCTTTTGCTTTTGTTTTGGGTTCGACGTATAAAAATACTACTGCACCACAAAACAAAAGCAAAATAAAGCTATGCACAAAGGTCTTAAAATAGCGACCTTTGTGCATAATATTGTCGCCTAAAGGCGAAAAACTCTAAAAGACTTTTATAAAGATTAACGCTCTCTTTTGCTTTTGTTTTGGGTTTGACGTATAAAAATACTACTGCACCACAAAACAAAAGCAAAATAAAGCTATGCGCAAAGGTCTTAAAATAGCGACCTTTGTGCATAATATTGTCGCCTAAAGGCGAAAGACTTTGAGACCTTTGCACATAATGTTTTTTATAAAAAAATAGTGGGTTTTTTACTTTCGTTCCCAAGCTCCTGCTTGGGAACGCATAAATAGAAATGCAAAAATATTTTAAACATTAAAAAAAAATTACATATAAATAAAAGGAGATTAAAATGGCAGGTATAAATAAAGTTATATTAGTTGGTTACCTTGGACAAGACCCAGAAATTCGTTATACTCCTGATGGCGTTGCAATTGTCAATTTTTCAGTTGCTACAACAGAATCTTGGAAAGATAAAGCAAGCGGAGAAAAAAAAGATAAGACAGAATGGCATAGGGTTGTTGCTTTTAGAAAACTTGGAGAAATTTGCGGGGAATGGCTTACAAAAGGTCAATTAGTCTATCTTGAAGGTAAATTACAAACAAGATCGTGGGAAAAAGATGGCATAACTCGTTATACAACTGAAATAGTATTAAACGATATGAAAATGTTAGGCTCTGGAAGAGATAGACAACAAAATCAAGGCGGTTATAACAATAATAGACCAGCAAGCAAAACAACAGAATCAGGATATAATGAACCTGATATTCCTGCAGAGGAAGACGATATCCCATTCTAAATAAAACCTTATCGTTGCTTTATTTTGAGACCTTTGCACATTGTTTTTTATGAAAAAAATAGTAGTTTTGAAAAAATATTATGTGCAAGGTCTATTTTTTTATTCTTATAAAAGAGGCAAAAACACCTATAAAACAGAGAATCGAAAAAATAATAAAAGACACTTTTACACTTTTTAAAAAGGCTGGATATAAGTTTGGCGAGATAACATTTTTACCAACAAAAAAAACAAGCACCATAGCAGCAAGCCCCATACTAAAATTTTGCCCTAAAACTCTCATTGTGCTTACAGTCCCTGATGCAAAACCATAATATTGTTTTTCTACAGAGCCCATAATTGCATTCATATTTGGTGAAGAAAAAAATGCAAAACCAAACCCTAAAATAACAAGACAAATTATAATATAATAAAACGGAGTTTCAAAACCTGCAAAAGAGAGCATAAAAAGCCCTAAACAAGTAAGACCCATTCCAAAAGATGCAATTAAACCCGCCTCAATTTTATCTGACAATTTGCCTGCAAAAGGGGAAAAAACAGACTGAACAATAGGTTGAATCATTATAATCATTCCAGCTTCACGCGGAGAAGCCCCTTTTATGTATTGAAGATACAGACTTAAAACAAAAACGATAGCAAATGTAGCACTATAATTTATTAAAGCTGCCAAGTTTGAAAAACAAAATCTTCTATTCTCTTTAAAAATTCTTACATTAAAAACAGGACTCTCACTTCTTATTTCTAACTTATAAAAAAGCACCGCAAAAATAGTAGAACAAAAAATCAAAACAAAGCCTTTAAAAGAGGGCAAGAGCGGGAAACCGTACATAAAACATATAAGTAAAACTGCATAAAGAAAAGAGCCTTGCCAGTCGAATTTTTCCCTTTTTTTAAAAATTTTCTCTTCCTTTAATTTGAAAATAGAAAGGAGCAAAATAATAAAAGAGGGAAGGACATTAACTAAAAAAAGAGCTCGCCAAGAAAAGATATCTATTAAAAAACCTCCCAAGAAAGGACCAGCAGACAAACCGAAATAGACGGAGGAAACAACAAAACCGAGATATTTGCCTCTCTCTTGAGGCAATAAAACATCAGATATAATAGCAATATTATTTGCCCATATCATTGACGTTCCAAAACCTTGAACTACTCTTGCAATAATGATGGCAGGATAAGAGCTTGCTATGCCAGAAAAAAATGTAGCTACGGTAAAAATAAAAATTCCAACTGTAAAAACTTTTTTTCTACCAAAAATATCCCCCACCCTTCCAAAAGGCACAAGCCCTACTCCAGAAGAGAGAAGATAAGAAGCTTGTATCCAGCTCAAAAGGTATGCATTAATATGAAAACTTTTCGCCATTTGTGGCAGTGCAATATTCACAGATGAAATCATAAACGGCATCAAAAACGCACTTAAAACCGTAATGAGCAAAACCCAATTTTTATATCTTGAATCGTAGTCCATTTTTTATTTTTAGAATATGTAGTTTAAATATACTTCATAAATGATAAAACTATAGTGAGTTTTAAGTTAATATCAGATCAGATATTCGAGACCTTTGCACATAATGTTTTTTCGTGAATTTTTTTTACTATTTCCCCCTTTTAAGGGGGATTAAGGGGGTTCGCCGAAAGGCGAAAAACCTCTACAACCCTTATAAAGACTTACGCTCTCTTTCACTTTTGTTTTGGGTTCGACGTATAAAAATACTACTTCACCACAAAACAAAAGCAAAATAGAGCTATGTGCAAAGGTCTCATATTCAAATATCGCTTAAAATTAAACTCTAATTTTTGCTTTTTTTAATATTAAAGATAATTGCCTTACAATCTTTAACACTATAAATCCTATTTTTACTTAAAGGGATTTCTTTCTTGAACAAGTAAGAAGAGTAAACCAAAGAGTGAAACTCGCCATTTTCGCCAAGCAAGTCAATATTATTTTTGATTAGATAGGGGAAAATTTTTTCTGTATACTCTGCTCCAAGATACTTTTCAGACATAACACTCGTTCTTATAACAGAGATTTTTGCTTTTATTTTGGACTCGATAATTTTGTATGCAAGTTTTTTTCTTTCCTGCCCCCAAAGAGGCAAAATAGCTTTTAAGCCTGCTTTTTTGCTGATATCTTTTTCAAACTTTCTATGAGCTTCTATGTCGATATCCCCAAAAACACAGCAATCAGCCAAATATCTTTTTTTTGCTTCTATCAAAGTTTGTAGCAAGTTTTTCTCATATTGCTCCCAACTTGTAGAAACAGTTACAAGAGGTAAATTTAATTGTTTTGCTTGCTCGGTTAAAATTTCTTTTGAAACACCGTTTGATTTTGTAAATGATTCTGCCTCGTCCATAACCGACACTAACGCAACAATTTTGATATCATTTTCAATGGCTTTTTGTAGTGCTAAGCAAGAATCTTTGCCACCACTCCAAGATATTAATGCCCTTTTTTTAGTCATCCCTCTTATCTTTCAAAATAGAGACCTTTGCACATATTTTTTTATCGTAGAGGAGGGGATGGTCTAGCCCATACGGTTATGATTGTGTGATAAACGTTAAAAAAATTCGCAAAAATTTAATAAAAATGAATATAACATAATAGTTTTTTCAAAAAAACCCTAAGAAGCTCGCTCCCAAACTCCTGAGGCTGGGAACAAGATAATTTATGAGTGTTTTTAAAAGAGCTTTCAACCCTTTTCTTCAATGATGTTCAATAATTACTTAGAGTAACAATCGCAAGCAGTTTGAGCTTCTATAGCAATAGAAGTATTTGCCTTATGGCTATCGCAACGGTTTAAGCCCATGACAGTAACAACGCCATCGCCTCTTGTACCTACTGTAAATACAATATCATTGCACATATACCCATAAACTTTAAATGCTTCTTTAGTATTATCAGCCCATGGAGCTCTCTTGAGTTTTGATACAGATTCATCTGGGAATGGTTTTACAGGTTGATTGACTGCCTTTCTAATCAATGCGGCCATCTCTCTGTCGTTCTTCTTAGCATATTCAGCTTTTATTATTATGTCATCCTTCTTTACGTAAGGGTCTGCACCGGATTGAAGAAGAAGCTTTACAATATCTATATTCCCGGTTGATACTGCACTGATCAATGGATTGCTACTCCCTATGTTAGGATTAGCCCCATTAGACAGCAAAACTTTAACTATATCGATATTCTCTATCTCAATTCCTAGGTCTAGTGCTGTCAATCCATCTTTAGTTTTCAGATTCGGGTCTGCTCCACCTGATAAAAGTAATTTGACCGTACTAAAATGCCCTTTTGCAGTTGCATATAGTAATGGTATTCCTCCGACTGTATTATTGGGATTTGCCTTGTATTTTAACAACAGCTTAATTGCGGAATCATTTCCACTGATACTTGCATTCTTAATTGGAGTATATATTCCAGTGGTAAAATCACCATAACCATTTATATTTGCACCTTTTTTTATGCAAGATTCTGCCTTAATAAGATCATTATTAGCAATTGATTGTATTAGATCGATTGTTAACTGAGTAGGCTCTTCTGCATTTGCCACTATAGACGCCAAAAGCAAGCAAGCCATAAAAAACAATATTTTTGAAATTGTGTGCTTCATTCTCTCTCCTTTTATGCTCGTAAGTTCTAATTTAATATTGCATAGCAGTTAGTATATATGGAAAATTTTCCATCATATTGCCTTATGAAATGGAATATTTCCCACATATCACAATATTGATATTGTAAACATGGAAAAATATCTCTGATTTTTTCCATGTCTTTTTGCATATCAATCGCTATTATTGAAGACAATAAAAAATTCAGACGCAAAATCTTGCGTCTCTACAGTACGGTACGGTTTATATCGTTTTCCCAAATATTGTTTATAGTGCTGTTTTTTATGTAGGGGCACGGCGTGCCGTGCCCTTTGCATTCATCCCACTATACCAATAAACTATTTCCCCCATCGGGCGTAGGTAATACACCCATATAATTTCTTACCGTTTTAATATAATTTTGCGTTGTTTCGGGCACGGCACGCCGTGCCCCTACGATTACAAATAATTTCATTTCGTTTATCTTGAAAGCGAAGTTGGTAGGGGGGCACAAGAGATTGGGAACGAGGTAAGCCTTTTTGGGGTCATACCTCTTATCTTTCAAAATCATAAATTATCTACTCTTCAACACAAATTTCTTTTTTAAAGATAGCTGCAATTGTTTTTATGAGCAGCATTATTATAACTGTGTTTAATGCTACAAATAATGTCCATGACAAATATTTGAACATTACAAGATTTGTTTTGTGAAACATTAAAATAGTGGCAATTGTGATTGCAGCTATTGGGAAAGAGTATGCCCACCAAGAAAGATAGAACTCTATTTTTTTGAATAGTTGTATCTGTGCAAGCAAGAGAAGAACAATAAACAAGGCAACATAATATAATATTTTTGCAAAAGCATTTACTTCTCCTGTTAATTGTACAAATGCAATAAAACCAACAGCGGGAGGTGCAATTAAGATAAAAAGCGTAGGCAAAAGTCTATCTGGCAAAGGGTGATGAAAAATTATACGATTAAAGAAGATAACAAATAATGATATCCAGAAAAAAAGACCTACGCTAAAGAAAAACCAAGATATTTCAGGGGAAAAATGGTGAACACCTGAAACAGGAACCAAAACATTTCCAACCGCAGGAATAAACCATGCAGGGTTCATATACTTAATATCAAATTTGGTGTGTTGAATCCAAATAGAAATAATTTTGATAGTAAATACCAAATGTATGATTGCTCCTAAAATCCATAGATATTTAGAAATAGTCATATCAACTGATAAAAAACCTATGCTTAACAAAAGCAAGCTTATTGAAAAGGTTGGGAAAAAACTTAATTTAATTGGATTATTAAATTCATCTTTCACCGCATCTTTAAACTTAATTACTTTAATTAAATAGATAATCGTCATAAAAACAAAGATGGCAACAGTCATCATCAAAATGTGCCAACTTATATGAACAGGAAATTGTAAAACTTTCTCTGCTTTCTGAAAAGCAATAGAAAGACCTGCTAATCCCAAAATCATTGAAAAAAACGATATTGGAAAATTTTGTATTCTGCTATATTTCGTTATCATATTGTTTTCCTTATAATAATTTTTAACCTTCACAATCTGAGCCCTTTGCACATAGATAGTCTATATGTGCAAAGGGTGATAAAGAGCTAATCTTTATTTGTCTTTTTGAATTGGAAGTTTTTTAAACCTACCACCATAAATTATAGGGTCGCCTTTGTAGCCCAATTCTTCAAAGTTTATATAATTGGTTTTTCCTATTAAGTCTTTAACATCTCTGCCGTTTTTTAGCATTCGTTCAAAATCGGTACCTTTGGCACTAAGTTTTTTAAAATCTATATTTTTATTGTTTATGTGGCATCTGTCGCAACTTTTTTCTGCTTTAAGAGAAAAGTGGCATTGTACACATGACAGTGCGTCCTCTTTTGGCATAACCTCATGTTCAATTCTCCAATACATCCATGTTTCTTTCCACTCATATTTTCCGCTGTATGGAAGATTTGCTGCCTGCATTCCGTCAACAAACGATTTCTGCCAATCTAAGTTTTTCCAATAAGCAGTCTTATCTTTTTTGTCTCTCGGAAAAAGGTGCGGTACGATAAAATATTTATTTACAGAATCAATAGGTTGAACCCCTTTCATTATTTTAAAAGGTGTGATTTTAGAATTTTCATCATTAATTGAGCCTACAGGACTTGTCATATTGAGTCTTTTTTGTGAAATATCTACCTTATCACCAATTAAAACTCTCTGCATATATCCTGAATACCATGCATAAGTTGGCTTTTCAGATTCTGACCATTTAAATTCGCCTTTTTTCCAATTATAATCAGGCATTCCATATTTGTCGTTTTTAGGTTTTCTTTTTTTATCTCCAGCCTTAGACCAGTCCCACCACACTTTTGTTGGTTTGCATTTCGCATACACAGGTGAGTGGCAAGTGTTACAATCTATAGACTTTGAATGGTTGTTAAGGTGATGAGATAAAAGCTCATTATTTGAATGAGGTTTTTCTGAATGACAATCAGAGCATTTTACTCTTCCTTCTGACACAGGTACAGAGGAACTACTGCCTGCAATTTTATGTTTTTTTGTTTTATGACACTCTACACAGGAAAAATCGTATCCTCCCATATGGACATCACAACTTCTACTTGGTTTTAAAAGGTTGCGGGAAAGGTCTGCATGTTTAATAGCATCTCCACCACCGCCATTAAAATGACAAGAACCACAAGAAGCCCTGCTTGTATGCCCTACATTTTCGGCAATATTTTTTAAATCGAGCCCGTCTACTGGCATACCAGCTTTTGTTGGTTCTTTTTTGTATGTCCCTGTTGTATCGTGACAAACAAGGCAATCTATTTTACTTTTGTCTGAAAAATCAAAGTTTGAATCTTTCCATCCATAACCTGCATGACAACTTGTGCAACGAGCCTCGTTGCTTATTGGACTCACTCAGTAGTTGTTGAGGGCTGTAGTCCCTTTCCCATGCTGTATATCTTTTCTACGGTCAATTGTGTAGGGAGATGGCCCTTTCCAAAGCCAATGTGCTGTAGTGATGAAATTATCAGCCACATCATTGTGACATTTCAAACACCCTTTGGTAACTTCTTCTGGTTTTGAATTTTTGCTTAAAAAAGCGACCTTTTCTTTATGGTCTGGTACATTTTTTAAATGACAGCCAATACAAGCAACAGGGGCATTTTTGTCGTTTTTATGGCAATCGACACAAAGCCTGTGATAAGCTGCTTTTAGCCCTATGCGTCCTATATGTTTTTCATCAAATGTTTTTTGGTGACAGGCGGAACATTTTGCTATTTCAGATGCATCTTTGTCATTAGCTTTGTAATGATGGCACTTTGTACAATCTTTTATTAAAGCAGCATGTCTTTTATGTGCAAAACGGACAGAAGAAAAATTGTCTTCCTGCCCCTTTATGATTGGGCTATCAAGTAGCATATAACTTTTATCGATATCGTTTAAGGATATTTTTGAATCTTTTAATCTTATTTTACGGAGTATCTGACACTCTTTTTTATACTCTTTTATGAACTTTGGAACTTCTTTGGCTTCTTCTTTTGCTTTTTCTTGATCTGGTGCTTTCCAACCATTTGAGTTTGCAAATAGTGAAGAAGCAAAAAACAGTGTAAACAAGAGATAAATTATATTTTTTTTAACCATTCTCTATTTCTCCTTTGTGATTAGAAGAATTTAATATCGGTAAGTATGTAACTAAAATTCTATACACAAACATAAGGGTTGCTATTAAACCACAAGTTACAAAAATCTCACCTATTGCTGGGAAATAAGAGCTTTTTGTAACAGGCGGAGTGTAGGCAACTATAAAAACATTTATCCTATTTAAGAGCACACCAAATACAATCATAGCTGATGTTATAAATAGAGCCCTGCGTGATTTTCTGATTTTATTTGAAGTAAGCAGAAAAAAGGGAACAATAACCCCTAAAATCATTTCAACTAAAAATGAATTAGTTTGAAAAGTTCCGTCCAATAAATATTTGTACGCTCCTCTATAAAATATATCCCAAATTTTTAAAGTCATATAAGTACCGAGTAAAAAACAGGTTATCCTTGTTAAAGGGGTAAGTATTTTCATTTCAGAATCGAGATTAAAGGAAGTTGTGGCAATTGTAGTTTCAAAAACCACCATTGGATATCCGACTGAAAACGCTGAAAGTAAAAACAGAAGTGGCAAAAATGGAGTGTACCATAAAGGGTGGATTTTTGTCGGTGCAATAAGCATCAAGCTTCCAAGACTTGATTGGTGCATACAAGATAATACTGTTCCAAGAATAACAAAAATCCAGATTGTTTTATCTAAAAATTTATCAGCAAACTGCAAAAAAGATTTAATGAGATTGTTAAAGAAAGGCAGGTTTACTTTGTCTTTATAGTGTTTTGCAACAATTGGTAAAAGTTCAATATACAAAACAGTAAGATAAAACATCACGCACATTGCAACTTCAAACAAAACAGAATTAGGATTCCAATTTAGCATCGGTTTCCATATCGCCCAACTTCTTCCAATATCAATTATAAGTCCAAAAACTACAAAAGTGTATCCAAGCACTGCAGTTAAAAGTGCTGGTTTTGTAACAGGTTCATAAAAATGTTTTCCGAAAATATGAGCGAGAGTGGCTGTTGTAAAACCTCCAGCAGCAAGTGCTACTCCGCTTGCTACATCTACTCCAACCCAAAGTCCCCAAGGACGAGCTGTTGATAAATTAGAAACATAACCGATTCCCCCTATAAATCTTGCAATAACAGCTGTTAAACCTGCTCCCATAAAAAACAAAAGAACAATTGTTCCTGGGGTGAAAATTTTTTTATTAAGAGGTTGTGCTTCCATTTTCCCTCCCTTTTTTATTTTTTCTCTCAGATAAAAACATAATTCCCTTTAAAGTTCCAAAAAGCAAAACAGGAGACCATAAGTAACTAAAAAGAGAGTGTTGAATAGTTTCGGTAAGTTTTGGAATAGGTGCATCACCAATTTCAGGGAATTGCAATTTGTCAAAAGGTGTATTTGATATATAAAGCCAAGAGGTTCCTCCAGCTTCTTTCTCCCCATAAATTTTTTTTAAATATTTACCGGGATTATTTTTAATTCTCTCTTTTGCAATTTTAAGCAGAGTTTTTCTTTTGCCAAATGTAATAGCTTCAACAGGGCATATAGCAGCACAAGCAGGAACTCCGTCTTCTTTAGAAATTTTTTCAAAACAGAAATTACATTTCATCACTTTAGGAGTTATAGGGTCGTGATATTCGTAAGCAGGAATTTCAAAAGGACAAGCGACCATACAATATCTACATCCAATACATTTTGACACATCGTATTGAACTGCTCCGTTCTCTTTTTTGGTTAAAGCCCCGACAATGCAAGCCGAAACGCAAGCAGGCTCCTCACAATGCATACACTGAACCTTCACAAAAACTGGTTTTAAATTGTTATATTTATCAACCTCATTTGTGAAAAATTTGTTAACTACAGTGAATGCTTTTTCGTCAGGTCGTCTTTTTGTTTCAAAAACAGTGTAATCATCAAATTTTACTTTTGGTTCGGGCAATTTGTTTGCTTTATTACACGCCTCTTCACATTTTCTACATCCTATACATTTTGTTAAATCAACCAAAGCACCATAAGGGTCTTTTGGGGCTTTGGGTTTCCATGCAGATGCAGAGCCGGGAAATAAAGTAGATAAAGCTGTAATACCTGAAAATTTAAGAAAATTTCTTCTGTTTAAAGTCATTTCTTACTCCATTACAGTTATAAGACCTTTGCACAATGCCTGACTTTGTCTTTTTTTTGGGTTCACCCTGTGAAATAATTTTAAATTTTTTAAATTTAAAATTAAGATTACAGCTTTATAGCTTTAATCTTATTTCATAGGGTAAAGTAGTATTCTTATACATCGAACCCAAAAAAAGGGCAAAAGAAGGCAAGCTATAAATAACAAGCTTTCTATGGCATTTGTCCTTAAGGAAATTCTTAAAGATCAAAAATGTTGCTTGTCTTAAATTCTTAAAAAATGCGTTTGTGCAAAGGTCTTTTAATATTTATATATTGTAATAATTGGATATATGAATATAAAAACAAACAAAATCAAGTTTTTTTTAAACAACTTGTAAAGATTTTTACTGTAAAATTTTTATGATTTTAGCAATCCTCTTATCAGATACTTTATAGCAGATTTTCACGCCTTCTTTACGAGAAGAGAGAATGCCATTTATTTTAAGAGTTTTGAGATGCTGGGAAATTGTGGGTTGTGGGGTGTTAAGTTTTTCAACGATTTCATTTACATTACAACCGTCGCTTTCAAGAAGCCCTTCAAGAATTTTCAAACGAACTGGATGTGCAAGAGCTTTTAAGAGCTCACTATCTTTTAAATATTTTTTTTCTTCGTTTTTTTCCATTTTATAATAACCTTTGCACAAATGTATTTTTTAAAAAAGCACTTAAAAGAGAGCTTTGCACAAACTAAATTTTTTTAAGAATTTAAAACAAACAATGTTTTTTCTTCTTAAGATTTTTTTAAGGACAAATGCCCTGAAAAGCTTATTATACATAGCTTGCCTTCTTTTGCCTTTTTTTTGGGTTCGATGTATAAGAATACTACTTCACCCAAAAAAAAGAACAAAGTCAGGCATTGTTCAAAGCTCTCTTAAAAATAAGTTATAAAAAAATATATCTTGTTTGACAATGGTAATATTTTAATAGATACAACGGCACTTTAATATAGTACAAAACAAAATAATGTAAAAAATTAATATTGTAAAAGCGGAACCGAATCCCCAGAGCCCAATCTAAAAGCTTCATAGCTCTTTTTTACCAAACCCATATGGTAAAGCTATCCTTATAGAAAAAACTCTAAGAGAAGGTTGAGTAGTATAAAACCATAGATTTGTGTTTATAATTTAAGTCAAATTTTACACACAAATTTATGTTTTTTGTAACGGAAATTAAAACTTATAATATTAGCTATAAGGCAAGATATAAAAATTGATGAGAATTTTATTTAAGCCCAAACTGTTTTCACTGTTAAAAGACGGGGCAGTCAAAAGAAATTTTGTGAATGATTTGTTAGCTGGAGTTATTGTTGCCATTGTTGCATTGCCTCTTGCTATTGCATTTGGTGTTGCAAGTGGTGTTTCTCCTGAAAAAGGAATTATCACTGCAATTATTGCAGGAATTATTATTTCTACACTTGGAGGAAGCAGGGTCCAAATTGGTGGCCCAACTGGAGCATTTATAGTTATAGTTTACGATATCGTTTCTCAATATGGTATCGACGGTCTAACCATATCAACTGTAATGGCAGGATTTATATTGATTTTCTTTGGATTGCTACGGTGCGGTAATTTACTGCGATATTTCTCAGAACCGCTTATTATAGGATTTACAAGCGGTATCGCTTTAGTTATTTTCTCAACACAAATAAAAGATGCCTTAGGCTTAAATATTGAAAAAGTACCATCTGGATTCATAGAAAAATGGATTGTGTATTCTACTCATTTAAACCATATAAATTTTTACGCTCTATCCATTACAATCATAACGATATTAATTGCCGTTTTTTTTAAACATATAACCACAAAAATTCCAGGCTCTTTTGTTGCAATTATACTTTTAACTTTGACCGTTCACATTTTTAATATACCAGTTACAACAATTGGCACTTTCTTTGCCTCAATTAGTAACAACCTCTCCTTTAGCATACCCAATTTTCATATCAGCGATTTGGGTTTATATCTTTCTCCTGCTTTAACTATTGCAATTTTAGGCGGAGTTGAGTCTTTGCTTTCGGCTGTGGTTGCAGATGGTATGATAGGCGGAAAACATCGTTCAAACACCGAACTTATAGCACAAGGAATTGCAAACATAGTAACACCTTTTTTTGGTGGAATTCCTGCAACTGGAGCAATAGCAAGAACAGCCACAAACATTAAAAATGGTGGTAGAACTCCAATTTCTGGAATTATCCACGGATTAATACTGCTTTTTATTATGTTGTTTTTTATAAAATATGCCAAACTTATCCCAATGTCTGTTTTGGCAGGTATTCTAATTATAGTTGCTTTTAATATGAGTGAATACAAATCTTTCATATCCACCTTGAAAGGTTCGCCATATGACTATCTAATAATGCTTACAACTTTCTTTCTAACCGTATTTGTCGGTTTAACATTTGCCATACAAATTGGAATCGTTTTGGCTGCATTACTTTTTATGCAAAGAATGGCAAACATAGAAACTCACAATATAATTAAAAGTGACAACTATTACGATAGAGAAAATTATGACGATGTGCCAAAAGGTATATCTGTCTATGAAATTGGTGGACCTATGTTTTTTGCTTCGGCAAAAAGATATGCTACGCAGTTAAATAAAATAGGCAAACAATCAAAAATATTAATTATTCGTATGAGATATGTAAGTTTCATTGATGCAACTGCCCTACACAACTTAAAAGAAACTATCACCATATTAAGAGAAAACGGCGTTATCGTTATAACTTCAGGAACAAATAACGATGTTTTTAATGAGCTCAAAAAAGAAAAAATTGTCGAAAACTATATCGGAGAAGAAAATATGCACAGAACATATTCAAGAGCTTTGGAGCAGGCAAAAGAGCTTATAAAAACGACATAGAACTAAAAACCTTTGTACAGCAAACACTTTCTCTAAGTTTATATATATTCATTTTTTTTAGTGCCTACTTTTCCACACCACTCCAGTATCCTGTTCAAACGATTGCTGTTTCTATTTGTTTTTCGTTTTTTTATGTTTCTGGTTAGTAGGATTGCCGAATGCGGATATTTTCATAGCACATAGCTCTGTTAGAGGTTCACCAATAGCTCTTTTATAATTAAACCCAAGTAGCTGCATCGATTTAAGTGTATCAATACTAATAAGTTCTTTAAGTTGATTAAATCCTTCAATATTCATATTTGGAATAGTTTGCTGTAAAATCTCTAAAACTCTATTTACGGTAGCATGTAAATGTTTAATGTCGTCATCGCTTATTTGATAACGATCTATCTCACTTTTGTATGTCTGAGCAATTCTAATTGCTTCCTCTCGCTCAGATAACAGTTCGTTTATTATTTCATCATAACTGTTTTTTACAGCTTCGAGTTTTTTTTCATTTTTTATGTTTTTAATTTTAGTGCCAACAGAAGTTACTGTCCCTTTAACAATCAGGGAAGTCAAATTCGCTGCTAATTCAGTCAGCACAATACTTACCGAAGTATCCATGCATACCTCTCCTTCTCTTTTTCATTTGGGAATAACAATTAATATATGGAAAAGTTCCCATTATATAACCTTATAGAATAGATTTTTCCCATATTGTTTTGCGTACTAATTGTTATCTTGTAAGATAATAAAAAATTCGAACAATATTGTTGTCTTATAATCTTTTCAAATTATTTAACTATTAACATAAGTATTTTGGATAACTCTTCTGGAGTGTATATTGGAAGAGTTGCATTTTTGAAATCTTTTGTGTTTCTGGTTACAATCCCTTGAACCCCAGCTTGCTTGCCAGCTTCATAAAGAGTTGCATCTTCAAAATCGTTAAATTTTGATTTAATAGCTTCATTTAAAACCAATTTATTTACTGGTGCTATTTTAAAAATTGACAACAATTTACTAATCTCTTCATCTGCCTTCTTTTTTCCAACAACTTTAGAAGCAAGATAGTATATCGTTGTAACGGTAGTTGCCCCAATATATCCTTCTATTTCTTTTGTTGCTACTTTTGAGATAAGTTTTAAGGATAGCTCTGAAAATGGTTCACGATCTAACAAAACATCAAGAATAATATTTGTATCAAAAAGTATTTTCACAAATATTTTTCCTCTAAATATTTTTTATAGTCAGATTCATCGATTTTTTGATTTTTTAATGCACCTTTTAAAGATAGTGCTATTGGTGCAATCTCATCAGTTTGAGGCTCTTGTGTCTGTATTAAAAGATTGAAATAGTCGGCAACCATTTTTGACACCGATTTGCCTTGAGATGAGGCATACCCTTTTGCCAAATCAACCAACTGTTTTTCCAGCCGAAGTGTTAATTTTGTTTGCATATTAGACCTCCATTAATGACGTATGACTAATTAAAATCTAATACGTCAAATATTTGAAAGTCAAGTTTTTATTGTTGTATTGGAGGTTTTGTTTAGATAAGCAAATTTATTACAGTACTTGCAGGTATATTAGTTTGTGATTTGCCGTACATTTCAACATCTTTAAACCCTTTTAATTTTTCAAGATTTGCTTCTTCGTTAAAAAAGTCTATTTTTTCTGCTTCTTTCAATCCATCTTCTGAAAGAGTCAATTTGATATCGCTATCGGCTTCGCTTTTGAGATTTTTCTTTTCACTACTCTCGTAACTATTCTCTTCAAGCTTTTCTTCTTTTTGTGCTTTATTAGCGATATTTGCACTTATGTTTGATGCTTCTAATGTTTTTGTGATTTCCATATTGTTAATACCTACTTTTTTTAATTTTATTTATTTTAAAGATAAAAATATTTAACTGCACGAAAATTATGCAAAATTAATACCATAAAAAAACTATAACATATCTAAAATTCGATTGTGTATATTATCAAATCCACCATTTGACATAACAAGCACAATATCGTTCTTTCTTAAACTCTTTTTTAAAAACAAAAGAAGTCTTGTGGTTTTTAGAAAAAAGTAAGCCTCTTTTTTTTGTTTTTTTAAGTCGTTAGTAACTTTTTTTATGGAAAATCTTTCTTTATAAGAAATTTTATCCATTTTTTCCGCTTTTTTGATACAAACAATATCAGCTTCCGATAGAGCCTTGACATAGTCGTTTTGAAAAAACTTTCTCATACTAGAGTTGGTTCGAGGCTCAAAAAGAGCTATAACTCTTCTATGTTTATAACTTTTCTTTATACCTTTAATCGTTTTTTGAACAGCCGTAGGGTGAT
Organism: Desulfobacterales bacterium; assembly: GCA_963662235.1. GTDB lineage: Bacteria > Desulfobacterota > Desulfobacteria > Desulfobacterales. The sequence goes on from OY759308.1 coordinate 345,971, forward strand.
GAGCAAAATCGTCAATTATTGTTATACCTTGCTTTACTCCCCTTATCTCCTGCCTTCTTTTTACACCTTTAAAAGTTTTTAAACCCTCTTTTATAAACTCTTTTTTAACACCTAAAAAATCGCACAAAGCTATAACTGATAAAATATTTAAAACGTTGTGCTCTCCTGTTGTTGCCACTTTATATTTGTCAAACAAAACATCTCTTTTAAAAACAGTGAAATAGAAAAAAGAGTCTTTTATAAAAAAGTCTTTTATATGCCAATCTGATGTCTCTTTTTTGCCAAATTTTGTAACTTGAGACTTGCACTCTGCACGATTTATAACTTCATCAATATTCTTATCGTTATCAAAAGCTATAAATTGAGTGTCTTTATTCTGTTTTAAAAAAGATGTGAATGTCTCTTTTATCTCTTCAATAGAGTTAAAAATATCGGCGTGATCAAACTCAATATTATTAACTATCGCAGCATAAGGATTATAGTGCATAAATTTAGCACGCTTATCAAAAAAAGAGGTGTTATATTCATCACCCTCAAGAACTATATACTCGCCATCAGAAAGCTTATAGTTGCTATTAAAATTTTTTAAAATACCGCCTATTATAAAGGAAGGGTTTAAATTTGCTGTTTGAAGTATCCAAGCAAGAGTAGAAGAGATAGTAGTTTTGCCATGTGTTCCTGTTACTACTAACGCTTTTTTGTTTTTAGTAAAAAAAAAGTTAATAGCTTCAGGCATTGACATATAAGGAATGTTTTTTTTCTTTACTGTCTGAACTTCTACATTATCTTTGCTTACAGCGTTGCCGATAATAACAAGGTCTGGTTTTTTAACTAAATTCTTTTCGCTAAAACCTTTAAAAATTTTTATATTTTGTTGATTTAGAAAATCGCTAATAGGTGGATAAACTTTATCGTCAGAACCTTGAACTTCATAGCCGTCATCTTTAAGCATAGAGGCTACTGCTCCCATTGCTGTGCCACAAATTGCAATAAAGTAAATATAGCTCTTTGAATAATTCATATTGAAAAAGGTTTTACCCCCCCCAACCCCCCTTTGAAGGGGGGAATATCATTTGAAGGGGGAATGTCATTTTTAAGGGAGTTTTCTGCCGAAAAACCAACCCTATTAATTACTTTTGGATTAAGCCCATTAAATATTGTCCATAATCATTTTTTAAAAGAGGTTTGGCGAGCTCTTCAAGTTTTTCTGCATCAATAAAACCCATTTTGTACGCTACCTCTTCTATACAGGCAATTTTTAAACCTTGTCGATCCTCTATTGTTTGCACAAAATTCCCTGCTTGAAGTAAACTTTTATGAGTACCCGTATCGAGCCAAGCTGTACCTCTGCTAAGCTTTTCTACAAAAAGCTCTCCTCTTTTTAAATATTCAATATTAACGTCTGTAATTTCGTACTCACCTCTTTTAGATGGTTTTAAGTTTTTTGCTATTTCAATAACATCGTTATCGTAAAAATATAGACCCGTTACCGCCCAGTTAGATTTAGGTTGAGTTGGTTTTTCTTCTATTGAAAGAGCCTTGTCATTTTCATCAAAATCTACCACTCCATATCTTTGTGGATCTTTTACATAATAGGCAAAAATTTTAGCTCCTTTTTTTAAATTTACTGCCTCTTTAAGCTTTTGTGTTAAATTATGAGCATAAAAAATATTATCACCAAGAATAAGGGATACTGTTGAAGAGCCTATAAATTTTTCTCCAAGTTTAAAAGCACTCGCAAGACCGTCAGGGTTTTCCTGCACAACATATTCTATAGACAATCCCCACTTACTGCCATCTTGAAGCAAATCTTGATAACGAGAAATGTCGTAAGGTGTTGATATAATTAAAATCTCTCTTATCCCTGCAAGCATTAAAACAGATAGTGGATAGTAAACCATAGGCTTATCGTATATGGGTATTAATTGTTTACTAACTACATTTGTAACAGGAGAGAGTCTTGTACCAGACCCACCCGCCAGTATTATTCCTTTCATTTTTTTCCCTTTAATAACTTTGAATAATTAACCTTATTTAAACTGGTTTTCGTACAATTTATAATATTTACCTTTTTTCTCTAAAAGTTCTTTATGAGAGCCTTGTTCAATAATTTCGCCTTTATCAAGAACGAGTATTCTATCTGCATTAATGACAGTTGAAAGTCTATGTGCAATTAAGAAAGTAGTTTTGCCTATCATTAAATTTTCAAGAGCTTTTTGAACCACTTTTTCGGCTTCGGCATCTAAAGATGAAGTGGCTTCATCTAAAATAAGTATAGGTGCATTTTTTATTATAGCTCTTGCTATACAAATTCTTTGTTTTTCGCCTCCTGAAAGTCTGGAGCCAAGCTCCCCTATAGTTGTGTCAAATTTTTTAGGAAAACTTTGTATAAAATCGTAAGCATAAGAATCTTTAGCAGCTTTCTCTATATCTTTATCAGTAGCAGAAGGCGTTCCATAACATATATTGTTTCTGATTGTGTCGTTAAAAAGGATTGGTTCTTGGGTTACTATCGATATCTGCTTTCTAAGAGTTTCAAGTTTTATGTTTTTTATGTTTATACCATCAATTTTTATCTCTCCTGAAGAGACATCATAAAAACGAGGTATTAAATTAACAAAAGAAGTTTTTCCCCCTCCACTCATACCAACAAGAGCTATAACATTACCATATTCTACTTTTAAATTTATATTCTTTAAAATCGTTAGTTTATCATATTTAAAAACTACACTGTCGAACTCCATATTTTTTTTGTAAAAATCGATATCAACAGCGTTACTATCTGTATTGTCTATGATTTCATTTTTTCGCTCTATAACATCAAAAATCCTTGTCATAGCAGAAAGTCCTTCTTGGATTTGAGTGTTTAAAGTACTCATTTTTTTGATTGGTTCATAAAGCATAAGTGTTGCTGCCATAAAGGAAAAAAATGTACCCGGTGTTGACGAACCTTCAATAACCTTAAGACCTCCAAACCAGATAATAAAAGCTATTCCAAAACCTGCAAGTATCTCCATAATAGGACTGCTTAACGATTGAACGACTACAGATTTCATATAAAGTTTAAAAAGTTTTCTTGTCTTTTCAAAAAACCTTTTCGCCTCCTGTTTTTCTGTTACAAAAGTTTTGATTATCTTGTTTGCGACAAAGGTTTCTTGCAAAAAAGTATTCACTTCGGCTGTAGTCTCTTGCCAGCCTGTACTAATTTTTCTTAATTTTCTTCCAAAAATTACAATAGGATAAAAAGCAGCAGGCAGAACTATAATAGCATAAAAAGCGAGTTTAAAATCTCTATAAAAAATAACACCTATAAGCCCAAAAATAGTAAAAGAGTGTCTTAACACTCCAGTAATAGCACTTGAAACCATAGCTTTTACAAGATTTGTATCGTTTGAAACACGCGACATAAGATCGCCTGTGTTTTTTTTTTGGAAAAAGGCTAAGGGTAAGTTTATAATTTTATCATACAACATATCCCTCAATTTTTTTATTATCACTTCCCCTACATAATGCATAAAGTAGTTTTGACCATATGCAGCAATCCCACGAAGAAGATATACAGCTATTATAAGAAGAGGAATTAGAATTAACATCTCATTATTTTTTTTAAAGAAAATATCATCCAGCATTGGTTTTATCAGAAAAGCTGTAGCAGATGTTGTAGCGGCCACAATCATCATACAAAACATAGCAAGAAAAAGCTTTAAAAAATTTCCTTTTATGAGGTTAATAAGTTTTTTAAGTTCCGATTTTGAAATGATTATTGTTTTGTCCATAAGTTGTTCTTGTCTCAGATATTTTTGTTTTATTAGAGCAAATATCCTGTATATTGTTTAAATTATACTTAAAACTGAGACCTTTGCACATAGCTTAAATTTTGTAATATTTTTGTGGTGCAGTAGTATATTAATACGTCAAACCCAAAAATATTGCAAAAGAAAGCGTCAGTCTTTATAGGGGTTTTAGATGTCCCTGTAAAAATTACCAAAAGTTAATATTTTTTTCAAAACCACTATTTTTTCATAAAAAACATTATGTGCAAAGGTTTCAAAACTATATTTAATAATGAAACTTAATCAAATAAAAATATTTGAGACCTTTTGTAAAGGTTACATATCTAACATAAAAAAAGAGCATAAAAAAAGAGCTTTAATTATATAAAAAAACAAATGAAAAAAAAGTTTAATATAAAAACGGAATTTACGCCTAAGGGCGGGCAAGTAAAAGCGATTAAAGAGATTACAGAAAAAGTTTTAAAGGGCGATAAACATCAAGTTTTGCTTGGTGTTACAGGTTCAGGTAAAACTTTTACGATGGCAAACGTTATTCAAAACGTTAATAGACAAGCTCTTATAATTGCACCGAACAAAACTCTTGCGGCACAACTATATAGCGAATTTAAACAACTTTTCCCAGAAAATGCAGTAGAATATTTTGTAAGTTATTACGACTACTATCAGCCCGAAGCGTATCTTCCTGCAAACGATGTTTATATACAAAAAGATTCCTCCTTAAATGAAACAATAGATAAAATGAGGCACTCTGCTACAAAAAGTGTACTATCAAGAGAAGATGTTATCATCATTGCAAGTGTGTCGTGCATATATGGTATAGGTTCAAAAGAAGATTACTTATCTTTAAGAATCTTTCTTGAAATTGATATGGAAATAAAAAGAGAGACTCTGTTTAAAAAACTTGTAGATATACTTTATGAAAGAAACGATATCGATTTCCATAGAGGCACATTCAGAGCAAGAGGCGACACTGTTGAGATTTTCCCTGCATACGAAGATTCTCTTGCGTTAAGAGTTGAGTTTTTTGGAGATACAATTGATGAAATTTTAGAGTTTGATCCCTTAACTGGAACTATTAAAAAAAAGTTGAACAAAGTAACAATATATCCTGCAAGCCACTATGTAACCTTACAACAAACACGATTAAGAGCCATTAAGTCTATTAGAAAAGAGTTAGACGAAAGAGTTAAATTTTTTAAAAACGAGAATAAACTTATTGAAGCCCAAAGAATAGCCGAAAGAACAAACTACGATTTAGAGATGATACAAGAGATAGGTTATTGCAATGGAATAGAAAACTACAGCGTACATCTTACAGGTAGAAAAAGAGGCGAACATCCGCCCACACTACTTGAATATTTTAATAAAGATTTTCTGCTCTTTTTTGATGAAAGTCATATATCTGTCCCACAATTATCTGCGATGTACAAAGGAGATAAAGCAAGGAAAAAGACACTTATTGAATATGGTTTTAGATTGCCTTCTGCTCTCGACAACCGCCCTTTAAAATTTGAAGAGTTTCAAAAGCTTACCGGCCAAATTGTCTATGTTTCAGCAACTCCTGCCGATTATGAACTTGAAAAAGTAAACTATAAAGTTACAGAACAAATAATCAGACCAACAGGGTTAATCGACCCGAAAATTGAAGTTAGAAGTGCAAAGTATCAAGTTGACGATTTGTTTGGTGAAATAAAAAAGAGAATCGAAAAGAAAGAGAGAGTTTTAGTTACCACTTTAACAAAAAGAATGGCTGAAGACTTAACAGAGTACTATTTAGAGCTTGGAATAAAAATAAACTACTTGCATTCTGACATAAAAACTATGGAAAGAATGGATATTATTGAAAACTTAAGGAGAGGCAAATTTGATGTTTTAGTAGGGATAAACTTGCTTAGAGAAGGCTTGGATATTCCTGAAGTGTCTCTCATTGCGATACTTGATGCTGACAAAGAAGGCTTTTTAAGGTCGAATCGTTCTTTAATGCAAACTTGTGGCAGAGCCTCCAGAAATATTAATGGCACTGTAATTATGTATGCTGACACCTTAACAAAGTCTATGGATGCTACTATTAAAGAGACTGAAAGAAGAAGAAAAAAACAGAAAGCTTACAATGAAAAACACAATATCACTCCTGAAACTGTTACAAAAAAAATAGACACTACTTTTGAAAAATTAACGCCCGATTTAAAAAAAGATGAGCTTGATGAAATTTCAGATATAAAAGGCACTTATACTACAAATGTAATAACTATTGAAGAGTTAGAAAAAGAGATGTTAAAAGCTGCAAGCAATATGGAGTTTGAAAAGGCTGCTAAGCTTAGAGATAGAATTAAAGCCCTTAAATAAGACCTTTGTGCATAATTTTTTATGGAATTATTTCTTATATCAAATTTTTATGGGGTGCACATAAAATAACAAGCTTAAAAGCAAAACAAATGAGGCTTACGCAAAAAAAATGATAAAAGAAGCTAAATTTTATAAAGTTTTAAAAAACAAAAAAGTAAAGTGCCAACTTTGCAGACATTTTTGCACTATAGAAAATGGCGAAAAAGGGTTTTGTAACGTCAGAAAAAACGATAACGGCTCTCTTAAAAGCTTAAATTATGGCGAGCTTGTAGCTATTAATGTTGACCCTGTAGAAAAAAAACCTCTTTATCATTTTTTACCTAAAACTTTGACTTTCTCAATCGCAAGTTATGGTTGCAATTTTAGATGTCTATTTTGTCAAAACCATTCCATATCCCAAAATTTAGAAAAAGTTAAAGAATATACACCAGACGAAATCGTCTATTTAGCAATAAAACATAATTGCAAATCTATATCGTACACATATACAGAACCTACCATCTTTTATGAATTTATGTATGACACTGCAAAAATAGCCAACCAAAAAGGTTTAAAGAATATAATGGTAACAAATGGTTATATTGCACCTGAACCTTTAAAAGAGATTGCCCCTTTCATCGATGCTGCTAATATAGATTTAAAAGCTTTTAATAGTACTTTCTATGAGGAATTCTGCTTTGCAAATCTTGAAGAGGTTAAAAAAAGTATAAAAACATTCAAAAAAGAAAATATTTTTATAGAGATTACAACCCTTATAATTCCTTCATTAAATGACAATAAAAATGATATTATAAAGCTTGCTAAATTTATACAAAAAGAGCTCGGCAATAATACGCCGTGGCACATAAGCCGTTTTCATCCTGCATACAAAATTAATGATATTGAGCCCACTTCCATTACAACTCTTCAAGAAGCAAAACAAATTGGCAAAGAAGCAGGGCTAAACTATATTTATATCGGAAATGTTAACCAGAAAGAAGATAGCGGGAACAGCTTTTGCCATAATTGCAAAAATCTATTGGTAGAAAGAGAAGGTTTTTTTGTAAAAAAAATCCATATCAAAAAAAACAATTTATGCCACCATTGCAACAAAGAAGTACCGTTTCTTTTTTAAAAAATTGAGACCTTTGCACATAATATTTTTTATGAAAAAATAGCGGTTTTTTGTAAATTATCAACTTTTGATAATTTTACAAAAAAACTTACAAAAGCCCATAAAGACTTACGCTCTCTTTTACTTTTGTTTTGGGCTTGACGTATAAAAAGACTACTTTACCCCAGTGAAATAATATTTGATGCTTTACAGCTCAAATATTATTTTTAAATTTTTTAAATTTAAAAATATTTCACAGGGTGAACCACAAAACAAAAGCAAAATAGAGCTATGTGCAAAGGTCTCAAAATTTTAATAAAAAAGAGAGTTTAGGTTAATTATGAAAGATTTAGTTTTAAAAAACCAAGAAATTAAAGACAAAATTTTTACACTCCGTGGAGTTCAAGTTATGCTTGATAGAGATTTAGCTGAACTTTATGGAGTTGAGACAAAAAGGCTTAACGAACAAGTTAAAAGAAATATTAAAAGATTTCCAGATGAATTTATGTTTCAATTAAATGAAGATGAAATGAAAATCTTGAGGTCGCAAAATGCGACCTCAAATTGGGGAGGTGTTAGATATGGCTCTTATGCTTTTACAGAACAAGGAGTTGCTATGCTTTCTGCTGTTTTGAAAAGTAAAAAAGCAATAAAGACAAGTATTCAAATAATGAATGCTTTTGTTTCAATGAGAAGATTTATTTCTCAAAATGCTGAAATTTTTAGCAGATTTGAAAGAATAGAACATAAACAAATTCAGTATGACAAAAATTTTGATAAAATTTTCAAAGCATTAGAAGATAAAAGTATAAAACCAAAACAAGGAATATTTTTTGATGGGCAAATATTTGATGCTTATAAATTTGCCAACGATTTAATAAAAACTGCCAAGAAAGAGATTGTGTTAATTGATAATTATATTGATGAAAACACTCTTTTGCTTTTTTCTAAAGTAAAGAAAATCAAAGTTACAATTTTCACAAAAGAGATTTCAAATAAACTCAAACTTGATTTAGAAAAATACAATTCGCAATACTCTCCAATTGAAATTAAACAATTCAAAAACTCTCACGATAGATTTTTAATAATTGACAACAAGCAAATCTATCACTTTGGAGCATCTTTAAAGGACTTAGGCAAAAAATGGTTTGGGTTCAATAAGTTTGAAATCGATGCTGTTGATATGCTAAAAAAATTGAAATAAAAAACAAAAATTCAAAAAAACACAATCCTCAAATTTTCTGAGCAAAACTCTTAACTTCGTCAATTGATTTTCAAAATTTGAAAATTAAAATTAGTAATTGAATTTTAACTTTCTTTGTTATTTTTTGTTAGGAACAAAAACTTAAGTAAAAAAAGATAGGTTAAATTAATATGAAAGATTTGGTTTTAAAAAATCAGAATATTAAAGATAAAATTTTTACACTCCGTGGAGTTCAAGTTATGCTTGATAGAGATTTAGCTGAACTTTATGGAGTTGAGACAAAACAACTAAATAGAGCAGTAAAAAGGAATATAGAGAGATTTCCTAAAGAATTTATGTTTCAATTAACAAAAGAAGAAAGTGAATTTTTAAGGTTCCAATTTGGCACCTTAAACAATGATGAAAACAATAAAAGGGGAAAACACAGCAAATATCTTTCTTATGTTTTTACAGAACATGGGGTATCTATGCTTGCTGGCATTTTGAGAAGTGAAAGAGCAATAAAGATAAACATACAAATAATAAAAACTTTCATCTCAATGAAAAATTTTATTTCACAAAATGCTGGGATTTTTCAAAGATTAGATAATGTTGAAAAAAAGCAAATTGAGTATCAAATTAAAAATGACAAAAATTTTGATAAAATTTTCAAAGCATTAGAAGATAAAAGTATAAAACCAAAACAAGGAATATTTTTTGATGGGCAAATTTTTGATGCCTATAAGTTTGCCAACGATTTAATAAAAACTGCCAAAAAGGAAATCGTTCTGATAGATAACTATATTGATGAAAACACTCTTTTGCTTTTTTCTAAAGTAAAGAAAATCAAAGTTACAATTTTCACAAAAGAGATTTCAAATAAACTCAAACTTGATTTAGAAAAATACAATTCGCAATACTCTCCAATTGAAATTAAACAATTCAAAAACTCTCACGATAGATTTTTAATAATTGACAACAAGCAAATCTATCACTTTGGAGCATCTTTAAAGGACTTAGGCAAAAAATGGTTTGCTTTTAACAAATTTGAAATCGATGCTGTTGATATGCTAAAAAAATTGAAATAAAAAACAAAAATTCAAAAAAACACAATCCTCAAATTTTCTGAGCAAAACTCTTAACTTCGTCAATTGATTTTCAAAATTTGAAAATTAAAATTAGTAATTGAATTTTAACTTTCTTTGTTATTTTTTGTTAGGAACAAAAACTTAAGTAAAAAAAGATAGGTTAAATTAATATGAAAGATTTCCAAGTAGTTTTATGTTTCAATTAACAGAAGAAGAATTAAAAATTTGGATGTCACAAATTGTGATATCCAATAAAGAAAAAATGGGTTTAAGAAAATCACCTTATGCTTTTACAGAACAAGGAGTTTCAATGTTATCAGCAGTATTAAAAAGTAAAACTGCTGTTGCAGTTAGTATAAAAATTATAGAAACGTTCATCTCAATGAAAAATTTTATTTTACAAAATGCTGGGATTTTTCAAAGATTAGATAATGTTGAAAAAAAGCAAATTGAGTATCAAATTAAAAATGATAAGAATTTTGATAAAATTTTCAAAGCATTAGAAGATAAAAGTATAAAACCAAAACAAGGGATATTTTTTGATGGGCAGATATTTGATGCTTATAAGTTTGCCAACGATTTAATAAAAACTGCCAAGAAAGAGATTGTGTTAATTGACAATTATATTGATGAAAACACTCTTTTGCTTTTTTCTAAAGTAAAGAAAATCAAAGTTACAATTTTCACAAAAGAGATTTCAAAAAAATTAAAATTGGATTTAGAAAAATATAACTCTCAATACTCTCCAGTTGAAATTAAACAATTCAAAAACTCTCACGATAGATTTTTAATAATTGACAACAAACAAGTTTTTCATTTTGGAGCATCTCTCAAAGATCTCGGTAAAAAGTGGTTTGCTTTTAATCAATTTGACATCGATGCTTTTAACTTGTTGAAAAAAATAAAATAAATGAAATACCATTTCATATTTAATAAAAAAACTGTAGTTATCCAAGGTCATAAAATATGATTAAATCTGCTTTAAAAGATAAAAATATTGCCGTTTGTATACTTGCAAGTGGAAGCAAGGGGAATTCAATTTTTGTTTCGAGCCAAACAACTTCAATTTTAATCGATGCTGGATTGTCTGGGAAAGAGACGGAAAAGAGATTAAAACTTAACAATATCGACACAAAACATATTGATGCAATTCTTGTAACTCACGAACACTCTGACCATATTAGTGGGGTAGGCATTTTATGTAGAAGACTTAAAGTCCCTCTTTACATAAGCTATGAAACTTATAAACAATGTGAGCATAAACTTGGAAAGATAGAAAAGGTAGAATATTTTGATAGTAGTTTAGGTTTTGAAATAAAAGATTTAAACATAACTCCTTTTTCAACTTCTCATGATGCTGTTGACCCTGTTGGTTTTTCAATAACACAAAACAACTCTAAGATATCTATAGCAACAGATTTAGGTATAGTTACAACTCTTGTAAAAGAGAGTTTAAAGGAGAGCAATCTTGTTATTGTAGAGGCTAACTACGATATTAAAATGCTTGAGGATGGTCCTTATGAATGGCATTTAAAACAACGCATAAAACACAGAAACGGTCATCTTTCAAATATTGATGCTAAAAACTTAATAACAGAAATTATGCATCCTAATCTAAATCACATTATTTTAAGTCATTTGAGCGAAGAGAACAATCTTCCAGAAAAGGCGTTAAAGGAAGTGAAAAATTGCTTGAAAGATAATGGTGTTAATATACAAGTTGCAAATCAATACTATCCATCGGACATTTTTTGTGTATAAAAAACCTTTACACACAAATTTTTTGTCTATTCCTCTTTCCAAAAGAGATTTACAGAAAGACCGAGACCTTTGCACATAATGTTTTTTATGAAAAAAAATAGTGGTTTTTAGTACAACATTAACTTTTGGCAGTTTTTACAAAAACCTCTAAAACCCTTATAAAGACTTACGCTCTCTTTTACTTTTGTTTTGGGTTCGACGTATAAAAATACTACTTCACCACAAAACAAAAGCAAAATAGAGCTATGTGCAAAGGTCTCAAAGACGAAAAAATAAGGGCGTATTGCAATACACCCCTACAATTACAAATAATTTCATTTCGTTCATAAGTTTTTTTACTATTTTACCTTTGACTTTTTCACCTTCGGCATACTCCTCTAACCACTTGGAATATGACAGGGAAATAATAGGAAAATAAATTATGTTGAAATTGTAAAAACTGTAGGAGTGTATAGCCATACGCCCATTGGCATGGTAGGATAAGAAATAAAAAAAGGGCAAGATTTTTTATCTTACCCTTTTTTTTATTACTATTTAGTTTTTATCTTTTTGCTATTGCTATTTAGCGTCTCCTATCTTTTCATTAAGAACAGGAATGAACTCTAAAATATCTGCTACAATACCTACATCTGCTACTTGAAAAATTGGAGCTTTAGGATTTTTGTTTACTGCAACAATAAAAGGATTGCCTTTTATTCCACCTAAATGTTGGAAAGAACCACTTATTCCAAGAGCAAGATAAACTTTTGGTTTTACTGTTTGACCAGAAGTTCCTACTTGTCTTGATTTATCAAGCCATTTTGCATCAACAATAGGTCTTGAACAAGCAAGGTCTCCTCCCATTGTTTCTGCAAGCTCTTTTGCTTCTTCTATGTTGTCTTCTTCTTCAATTCCTCTACCTATAGAGACTAAAATTTCAGATTGTGTAATATCAACATCTCCTGCCTCTGCTGCAACAATTTCTATAAAATTTCTGTTTGCAGCTGTATCTTTAACATCGTTAGATTTATCAACAACAGAACCACTTTCAGATTTTGATTCATCTGCAGGAAATACGCCACCTCTTACACTAATAACTGCACCTTTTGAAATATCAAGCTTAGAACGAGAATAAACAGCTCCGCCAAATTCTTGTCTTACAACTTTAATGGTGTCTCCTTCTACGCCTTCAAAATCGACAACATCAGCTGCATAAGAAGCGTCCATTTTTATTGAAAAGCCAGGAGCCATATCCATTGCAAAAGTGTTGTATGTCATTAAAAATATTGAATCTTTAGGAATGATATCAACAAGAGCTTTTCTTATTATTTCTGCATTTGGATATTTAAAAGCATCACCATCAATCTTTATAACTTCCTTATAAGATTTAACCGCTTCATTTAATACTTCATCAGATGCTCCAACAACAACTGCACTTATTTTAGCAGAACCATCAAGCTTTTTAGCAGCACTAATAAGTTCAAGTGCACTATCGTCTAAAACTCCATCTTTATGTGTTAAATAAATATATATATCTTTCATTTATTTTATTCCTCCCTTTGCTTTAAGAAGTTCAACCAATTTTTCTGCCATTTCTTCATCACTACCCTCAAGCATTTCAGCACCTTCTCCTAAGTCTGGTTGGAAATATTCTATCTTTTCAAGTTTTTGAGATATATCATCAGAAAAATCGATGTCAGAAGCAGAAAGAGTGGGAATTTCAACAGAAGCTACTTTTCTTATTCCTCTAATACTTACATATCTTGGTTCATTTATACCTGTTTGAATAGAAAGAACACAAGGCATAGATATTTCACTTATTTCTTGATTTCCACCTTCTATTTCTCTTCCTATTTTTAGTTTATCACTTTCAACTTCAACTTTATTTACAAGAGAAGCAAAAGGAATATCTAACATAGCAGATAGCATACCACCAACTTGTGCAGAGCCTTCATCTGCTTGAGCTCCTGTTAAAACAAGGTCAAATTTGTTTTTTTGGATATAACTTTTAAGTACACTCGCAACTCCTCTACCGTCCAATTTTTCAAAAGAATCATCAGATATAAGAACTCCCTTTTCTGCTCCCATTGCCATTTCTCTTCTTAAAACCTCTTCCGATTCTTCGTCTCCAATAGTTACAACTGTTACGCTACCACCAACTTTATCGACAATTTGGAGAGCCTCTTCAACAGCATAATTGTCAAATTCATTAACAGAATATACCAGATCATCTCTTTCAATATCATTGCCATCACTATTTAGGACAATTTCATTTTCAGAAGAATCTGGAACTCTTTTTACACAAACTAAAATTTCCATATGTTTTTTCTCCTATTATGTGTTTAATTATTCTTTTTATTAAAAAAATTTTTATTTATGAATTTGAGACCTTTGCACATAGCTTAAATTTTGCAAATGTCTCACATTTGTTGCCAAACAAGCTCTGCTATATCAATAACTTCTATTTCTCCCTCAAATCCACTTACTTTCACTGCATCTTCTAAATTTGCCATACAAAATGGACAAGCTGTAACGATAACGCTTGCTCCTGCTTCTTTAGCCATATTAACTCTTACAACACCCATTCTGGTCTCTTCTTCTGGCTCATAAAAAAGCATTAAGCCCCCACCGCCACAACAAAAAGATTTATCTCCCGACCTTTCCATTTCAACTCTTTTTAGTCCAGGTATAGAATCTAATACTTCTCGTGGTTCATCATAAACTAAGTTATGTCTTCCAAGATAACAGGGGTCGTGATATGTAAAAACTTTTTGGTCATCTTCAATAGATTTTAATTGGATTTTATTCTCTTTTATCGCTCTTAAAATAATTTGACTTATATGAAACGCTTTTGGAATTTCTTTATAATCTTTGTTAAGTGTATTTAAAGTATGAGGGTCAGCAGTTACTATCTCTTTTACACCTGTCTCTAAAATAGCATCAGTGTTGTGTGCTTTAAGGTCGCAAAAAAGCATCTCTTCGCCAAATCTTTTAACTTCATTCCCTGCATCTTTCTCTTTTTCTCCAAGTAGTCCAAAATCGTAGCCTATTGTTTTTAAAAGCTTTGCTGCCGATTTTGTTATTTCTATCATTCTATCATCAAAAGAACTTATACTATCTACAAAGAAAAGATTTTCTGCTGTCTCTTTAGATTTTTTATTGCCAATATCTTTTATTCCAAACTCCTTAATATCTTCTGCTTGTGTCCATTCAATTCTCTTTTTAGCAGTTTTACCATAAGGATTACCTCTTTTTTCTATCGCTTGAAGAGGTTTTTGCAGAGATTGAGGTACAAGCCCTTCGTCTATCATTCCTCTTCTTAAATCGACAATTTTGTCTATATATTCATTTGCAAGAGGACACTCTTCTTCACAAGCACCGCAAGTTGTACAAGACCAAATTTCATCTTCGCTATAAATTGTGCCTATTAAGTTATCATCTGCTTTTTGGCTTTTGCCAAAAATAGGATAGTTTTTAAAAATATAGTCTCTTGCCTTAATCGTTAAAAATCTTGGAGACAAAGGTCTTCCTACTGTGTTTGCGGGACAGTTATCAGAACATCTTCCACAATCTGCACATGAATAAAAATCTATTAAATGCTTCCAAGTAAAATCGCTTAATTTTTTAACTCCAAAAGATTCAATAGAATCAATCTCGTCCTCACTAACTCCATACTTAACAGGTTTTACATCCCCTTTTTGAAGTCTCATAAAAAAAACGTTAAAAAACGAAGTTATAACATGAAAATGTTTGCCAAAAGGTAAGAAACATAAAAAGAAAAAGAATGTAATATCGTGAATAAAATAAGAAATTATATGTAACTTTTGCAAAGTTGGAATTGAAGCAGTTCCTAAAATCGCAACCCAAAAAGAAGGCAATGTAAAAGAGGTTAAATGCCCCTCACCATTTGCTACAAAAAGAGTTGCTTCAAAAAGACTTTCAGAAAGCATAAGAACAGAAATTATCAAAAGAACAAAAACCGCTTCACTTGTATGATCTTTTCCATACTGTTCTGGTACACTATATCGTTTAGGTTTAAATATGCCTCGTCTTATCGCCGCGATAATACAAGCAATTAAAACAAGCGTGGCTGCTATGTCTTTTATAGAGTTATAAAAAACACCTGAAAAGCCCGGCAAATAAAAACCATCAAAAATTCCTACAAAAACAAGAGATGTAGAACGGGCAGCAAGAGCTAAAAATCCAAAAAAGATGACAATGTGCAATACACCAGCAAAAAAGTACCTTGGTTGTTTTTTCTGCAAAAGCCACATAAAAACAATTTGTTTTATTCTCTTTCCAAAATTATTAAATCTGTCATCTTTTGCAGCATTTAAAAGTGGGTCTAATCTTTTTTTAATGATGAATAAAAAAAGCGAAACGGCGACAATCGGAATTAAAATAGCAAATATTTTTGCTGCAATTCCAAAAAAGTAAAAATTTGCAGGAGATATTATACTCATACTGTTTAAATCCTTATTGATTATAGGCTTTAAGAGAATTTTGTAATAAAACTAAACTCTTTAATTTATAGTAAAAAAACTTGGTTTTTATAAAATATACTTGAGAGGTACAAATTAAATGCCTATTGTAAGGCGAAAGATTTTTCAAACAAAAATTATTAAAATATAAGACCTTTGTGCATAATGTTTTTATGACAAAATAATAGAGCTATGCACAAAAGTATAAAAAACTAAAGTAAAAAACATTATCTATTGAGAGCTTTGCACATAGCTCTATTTTGTAATATTTTTGTGGTTCACCCTGTGAAATATTTTTAAATTTAAAAAATTTAAAAATAATATTTAAGCTGTAAAGCTCAAATATTATTTCACTGGGGTAAAGTAGTATATTAATACGTCGAACCCAAAAATATTACAAAAGAGAGCGTAAGTTTTTATAAGGCTTTAGAGGTTTTTCGCCTTTCGGCGAACCCCCTTAATCCCCCTTAAAAGGGGGAAATGGTAAAAAAAATCTCACGAAAAAACATTATGTGCAAAGCTCTATTTTTTTCTTATGAAAATTAAATTAGCATATTCACCCTGCCCTAACGACTGTTTTATGTTTTATGGCATAAAAAGTAAGGAAATAACTATAAATGGAGTTGATTTTGAAATAAGCTTGCACGATATAGAAACGCTCAATCAAAAAGCAAAAAAAGAAGAGTTCGACATCACAAAACTTTCCTTCCCTGCTTTTTTCAACTTACAAGAAAAGTACGAGATTTTAAATTCTGGAACAGCCATAGGAAGAGATTGTGGCCCAATCATTGTTGCAGGGAAAGAAGCAAATATCCAAGATTTAAAAAAATCAGAGATTTTAGTTCCAGGAGAGTTAACAACAGCAGCCCTCTTGTTAAATTTATATCTTGGCAAAGAAGTAAAACAAAAAAGTGTCTCTTTTGAAAATATTATACCTTTAGTAAAAAAGAGAGAAAACGATTTTGGAGTGATAATTCATGAAGGAAGATTTACCTATAAAAAAGCTGGTCTAAAAAAAGTTGTGGACTTAGGTAGCTGGTGGGAAGAAAAAACGAACCTTCCCATCCCTTTAGGGTTAATTGCTATAAAAAAAAATATAGACAAAAAAAGAAAAAAAAATATAGAGAATGCTTTAAAAGAGAGTATAGAATTTGCCTTTAAAAACAGAGACAAAACTAAAAACTATATAAAACAAAACGCTCAAGAACTTGATGATAAAGTCATTGAAGAACACATAAACCTTTATGTAAATGATTTTTCTATCGATTTGGGTAACGAAGGCAGAAAAGCTATTGATTCCCTTTTAAGAAAATATATAAAACTTAAAACTTTAAAGTGAGAACATTATGAAAAAGTTTGAATGGCAGGATGAATTTAATATCGACATCGATGAGATTGACAAATATTATAAAGAAATAATTAAAAACTTAAATAAAACTATAGATTTAATTTTAGCAAACGAAGAGAGAAAAAAAATAACTACTTCTCTTATGAACGTTCTTGAACGTATGCGAACTTCTTTTAAAACAGAAGAAAAATATATGATACGTTATAAATATCCTGAACATGAAGAACACGCTAAAAAACATAAAAGAATTGTAAAGAGAATGGTGTATGTAAGAAAACTTTTTTCAGATGAAGAAAAAAAGATAGAAGACACTTCTCTTGACTATTTTAAAGATTGGTTAACAAAACATATGACCGACGACAATAGAAAGTTCGCTCCTTATTATCGCCTATATAAAAATCTAAAATAAGAGACCTCTGCACATACTATTTTTTGTGAAGAAACTATATGTGCAGAGGTCTAAAATAAAAGAACTCTTTAAAAAAATTTTTAAACACAAGACCTTTGTTATGATTGAAAATATCAAATCTTTTTTTTTTACTACTCTACTAAGTAAACAAGGCGGGTTCGCTACGTATGAAAAGATAGTTCTCTTTTTAATAAGTATCGTTTTTTTATATTGCCTATCCCTTCTGTTTATAACCATTCTAAGAAAAAAAATAGTTTTTAAAAATAGTAATACACTATTTAAAGAAACAAAAAAAATCTTACTCTATATTATAATTTGTATTATTATATCGTACTTTGACTATCTTTTTCACATCAATAAACTATCTAAATTCTTTTATGTCGTTATAATATTTTTCATAATTTTCCCTATAAAAACAATAACTGACATCATCATAAAGATAGCAAGAGAGAAAATAGCTGACAGAACCGAAAGCAATATTGATAATATAATTTTTGATATTTTAAGCAAATTTATGAGCTTAATAGTTATACTGTTTGCTATCGCTACTGTCTTAGATTTAATGGGCATAAATATTATGCCACTAATCGCAGGTGCTGGTATTTTTGGTCTTGCCATTGGTTTTGCTGCAAAAGACGCCCTATCTAACTTAATAGCAGGTGTTATGCTTATGATAGCAAGACCTTTTGAAGTTGGGCATTGGATAAGCCTTTGGGACAAATCAGCAGGTTCATCTTGGGGTAAAGTTGTAGAGGTCGGAATAAGAGCAACTAAAATTCAAACCGCAGATAATATTATTATCATTGTTCCAAACAACGAAATTATGACGAGAGACATCATAAACTATTCTATTAGCTCTCCTGAAATAAGAATAAAAATAGATGTTGGTGTAGCTTACGATACCGATCTTAAAAAAGCATCAGAGATAGTAAAAAAAAGTACTGATAATATAGAAGGAATAATGAAAGAACCAGAAGCTCAAGTTTTTACAATGAATTTTGGAGAATCAAGTATAGACCTTCAACTTAGGGTCTGGATATACAATTCAGAAGATATGATTTCTATTAAGTCTAAAATTATGAACAGAATAAAAGAAGAGTTTGATAAAAATAGTATTGAGATACCATTCCCACAAAGAGATGTTACAATAAAATCGTAATAAAGAGGAGAAAACAATGATTATCAAAACACTTGAAGTAGGACCCATTATGACAAACTGTTACATTGTAGTTTGCAAACAAACTAACGAAGCTGTTGTTATAGATCCGGGCGATGAAGCTGACAGAATTTATTGGGAATTAGGAAACCTCAAGGCTAAAATAAAATATATAATAAATACACACGGACATTTTGACCATGTTGGAGGGAACAAAGAGTTAAAAGAAAAAACAAAAGCTGATATTTTAATTAACAAATTAGATGAGCCTATGCTTTTTAATTTAAAAGAGCACTCTGCTATGTTTGGACTTAGTTGTGAAAACTCTCCCAAAGCAGATAAATATATTGATGAAAATAGTGTTGTTGAGTTCGGAGAAATAAAGTTTAAAGTTTTTAACACACCCGGGCACACTCAAGGAGGAGTCTCTCTTTATGACAAAGATGCTGTTTTTGTTGGAGATACCCTTTTTGCATCTTCAATAGGTAGAACAGACCTTCCTGGAGGAAACCATAAAACCATTATAGAAAGTATAAAAACAAAACTTCTAACTCTTCCAGAAAGCACAAGAGTCTATCCAGGACATGGGCCAAAAACAACAATAGGCAAAGAAAAACAAGGGAACCCTTTTTTAAGGTAATGGAAACAATAAAAAGAAAAAAAAGTCGTATAATAGAAGTCGGCAATGTCAAAATAGGAGGAGATAACCCTGTTGCTGTCCAATCTATGACAAACACCGAAACGAAGAATATTAAAAAGACCGTTTCTCAAATAAAACAACTTGAAGAGGCAGGGTTAGAAATTATAAGAGTTGCTGTTGTTGATGATGAAGACGCTCTATCCATATCTAAAATAAAAAAAGAGATATCTGTACCAATTATTGCTGATATCCATTTTGACTACAAACTTGCTCTTTTATCTGCTAAAAGTGGCGCTGACGCACTAAGAATTAATCCGGGAAATATCAAAAAAGAGAACTTAAAAGAGATTATACTTTGTGCAAAGGATTTTAATATCCCTATAAGAATCGGCGTAAATTCTGGTTCAATTGAAAAAAGTTTAAAAGAAAAATTTAAAAAAGATAAAGTTCAGGCAATGGTCGAAAGTGCCGAACAAAGTATAGATTTTTTCAAATCTCTCAATTTTGAAAACATTAAAATTTCTCTTAAAACTTCAAGCGTTTTAGAAACTATTAGCTCTTATCGTACTTTTTCTAAAAAATTCGATTACCCCTTACACATAGGTGTAACTGAAGCAGGGCCCATTCATTCAGGCACCGTTAAATCCTCTATTGGTATAGGCTTACTTCTTTATGAAGGAATAGGAGATACAATAAGAGTATCTCTCACAGCAGACCCTATCTATGAAGTTAAAGCAGCCTATAATATATTACGCTCTTTAAACCTAAGAAAAAGAGGTCCTGAAATAATATCTTGCCCTACTTGTGGCAGATGTAAAGTAGACATTTTTTCCCTTACAGAAAAAATCGAAAACAAATTATCAAACTTTCCCTTAGATATAAAAATCGCTATTATGGGTTGTGTTGTAAATGGTCCTGGTGAAGCAAAAGATGCAGACATAGGCATCGCTGGTGGCAATAATAATGGCGTACTTTTTAAAAAAGGCAAAGTTATAAAAAAGATTGTAAAAAAAGATTTATATGGTGAACTTTTAAAAGAGATTGAATCTTTTATATAAGTTATTTTAATAAAATATGCGTTTTGCAGCTTTACAAAAAAACAGTTTTATAGATTATCCTAAAAAAATAGCTGCCTTAGTTTTCACTCAAGGTTGTAACTTTTCCTGCCCCTACTGCCACAATCCTTCACTTATCAAAACAAATTCTAAAGAGTATATTGATGAAAAAGAGGTTTTAGCTTTTTTAGAAAAGAGCAAAACTTTTTTGGACGCACTTGTCATAACTGGAGGAGAACCAACATTACATAAATCCCTTTTAGATTTTTTAGTAAAAGTTAAAGAGATGGGTTATTTAATCAAAATAGATACTAACGGTAGCAACCCCGATTTTGTCAAAAAGATAGCCGACTTGAAGCTTGTTGATTATATAGCAATGGATATTAAAGCTATACCACAACATTATGTTAAATATTTTAATGCACCACAAGATATAGCCGAAAAAATAGTTAAAACAATTGACTTTATAATGAAAAGTAATATTGACTACGAGTTCAGAACAACTTGCGTTAAACCTTTTATCTCTATTGAAACTGTTCCCAAAATAGCTCCTCTTTTAGAAAATGCAAAAAGATGGTTTTTCCAAAAATGTACCAATATTGAAAATTCGCTTATGCCTCTTTTTTTAAGTGAAGAAGGTAAAATCTTAAACGAAGATGAAATAAAAGAGATAGTTGCGTACGCAAACAATTTTGTTCAATATGTTAAATTGAGATAAAAAATTTTTATATAAAAAGGAGATTATCAGATGAGGATTGAAAATATAGTGGCAAGAGAGATAATGGATTCAAGAGGAAACCCTACAATAGAGACAGAAGTTTTTCTTGAAAATGGAAATTTTGGTACTGCGGCAGTCCCATCTGGAGCATCTACTGGAAGTAAAGAAGCTCTGGAATTAAGAGATAACGATAAAAAAAGATTCTTCGGCAAAGGTGTTCTTAAAGCAATTGACAACGTAAATAATAAAATAGCTAAAAGATTAATAGGCTTTCCTATATTAGATCAAACTGGTATCGATGTGGCAATGATAGCTTTAGATGGCACTGAAAATAAATCTAAACTTGGTGCAAATGCTATTCTTTCTGTTTCTATGGCTGCTGCAAGAGCAGGTGCAAATCTTCTTGGTACTCCTCTTTTTAAATATATTGGAGGAATTAACGCTTCTAACTTAATGCCTACTCCTATGATGAACATTATCAACGGAGGGGCACACGCCTCTAACAATCTTGATATTCAAGAGTTTATGATAGTCCCTTTTAATAAAGGTTCAATAAGATCTTCTATACAAGTCGGTACAGAAATTTTTCATACTCTTAAAAATATACTTAACAGCAAAGGTTTAAATACTGGTGTTGGTGATGAAGGAGGTTTTGCTCCAAATTTAGATAAAAACGAAGACGCTTTAAAACTTATTGTAGAAGCAATTGATAAAGCAGGTTATAAAGTGTGGGAAGATGTCGCTATAGCTCTTGATGTTGCAGCAACTGAAATTTATAAAAATAAAAAATATGAACTAAAATCTGAAAATAAAAAACTTACAGGAAAAGAAGTTATAAAATATTACGAAACTCTTATTAAAAAATATCCTATTTTTTCAATAGAAGACGGTCTTGCAGAAAACGACTGGGCAAACTGGAAAGCTATGACAAAAGCTATTGGAAGCAAAACTAAACTTGTAGGCGACGATATTTTTGTTACTAACTTCAAACTTTTAAACAAAGGAATAAAAGAAGAAGTCGCAAACTCTATTTTAATAAAACTAAATCAAATAGGTACTTTAACAGAAACGTTAAATGTAATAAAAAAAGCTCAAGAATCTAATTATTTAAACATCATATCTCATAGGTCAGGAGAGACAGAAGACACTTTTATTGCAGACCTTGCTGTAGGCGTAAATGCTAAGTTTATCAAAACAGGTGCAATGTCAAGAAGTGATAGAGTCGCTAAATATAATCAACTTATAAGAATAGAAGAGATAAGTTAGAGGATAGAAATATAATGAAAGTTAAAAAACCTAAATTTATTTTTGTAACTGGCGGTGTTTTATCGTCTCTTGGTAAAGGTATTGCTTCTGCTACTATAGGTTCTCTTCTAAAAGAGAGAGGACTTTCTGTAACAATTCAAAAACTTGACCCTTACATAAACATAGATCCAGGAACAATGGCGCCCGGTCAGCACGGCGAAGTTTACGTTACAGATGACGCTTACGAAGCAGATTTAGATTTAGGTCATTATGAGAGGTTTACAGAAACAAACACTTCTCGTAAAAATAACTTTACAACTGGTCAAATCTATATGTCGGTTATAGAAAAAGAACGAGCTGGAGAAAAGAAGTTTTTAGGGAAAACTATCCAAATTATACCACACATTACAAACGAAATTAAAGGTGTTATAAGAAATGCTTCTAAAGGTGTTGATGTCGTTATTGTTGAGATAGGAGGAACCGTAGGAGATATAGAGGGCTTACCTTTTTTAGAATCGATAAGACAACTTAGAATAGAACTTGGCAAGAAAAGAACTCTTTTTATTCATCTTACACTCGTTCCTTTTATCGACTTTGCAGGTGAAATTAAAACAAAACCTACACAACATAGCGTAAGAGAACTTAGAAGCATAGGTATTCAGCCCGATATTTTACTTTGTCGTTCAAAAAAAGCTCTATCTGACAATTTAAAAAAAAAGATAGCACTATTTTGTAACGTTGAAAAAGAGTGCGTCATAAGTGCCAAAGATATCCAAAAAGGCTGTATTTATGAAATTCCAATCATTTATCATAAAGAAGGTTTGGACGATAAAATTGTAGAGCTTTTAGATTTAGAAGTTAAAAAAAATGGACTAAAAAAATGGGAACAAATTTTTAACGATTTTAAAAAAGCAAAAGAAGAGGTAAAGATTGTTATAGTAGGTAAATACAAAAATTCAACAGAAGCTTATAAAAGCATATATGAAGCATTTGTTCATTCTGGTATAAAAAACAAAGTTAAAGTAAATATCTCTTTTGAACTTGCAGACGACTTAAATTCTTCTAACTATAAAGATAAATTAAAAGCTTATAACGCTATTTTAGTACCTGGAGGGTTTGACGATAGAGGGATTGGAGGAAAAATACTTGCTGCAAAATATGCAAGAGAAAATGGCATACCCTATTTTGGAATTTGTCTCGGTCTCCATAATGCCTGCATAGAGTTTGCACAAAACGTACTTAAACTTAAAAAAGCAAACAGTACAGAGTTTGATAAAAAGACTCCTCATCCTGTTATATATTTAATAAAAGAGTGGCTTGATGAAAGAACAGGTAAAATAGAAAAAAGAGATTTAAAATCAAAAAAAGGTGGAACAATGCGTCTTGGTGCTTATACAACAGTTATTCAAAAAGGCACCCTTGCAGAAAAAATTTATAACAGCGAAAAAATTTCAGAAAGACACCGCCACAGATTTGAATTTAATAATGAATATATAGAACAATTTAAAGAAAAAGGAATGATTGTAAGTGGTACTTCTTTAAAAGGAAACCTTGTAGAGATAGTAGAATTAAAAAATCATCCTTGGTTTTTAGCGACACAGTTTCATCCAGAATTTAAATCAAGACCTATGTCTCCTCATCCTATTTTTGTAAGCTTTGTAAAAGCTGCTTTAAATCATAAAAAATCGCTATAATTGATAGAAAAAAAAGAGAAAAAAGTAGCACTATTAGGTGGAACTTTTAACCCTATTCACTTTGGGCATATAGATCTTGCCTTAAAAATTAAAGCACACTTTAAAATAGACAAAACTATTTTTATTCCTTCCAACATTCCTCCTCATAAGTCTAAAGAGAATTTAGCACCTGCTAATGTACGATATTTGATGATTAAAGAGGCTTTAAAAGAGTATAAAGAGTTTGAAATTTCTAAAGAAGAGATTGAAAGAGAAGGCACTTCCTATTCCATAGACACAATAAAAAAAATGCAAAAAAAGTATCAAAATGATACTCTTTATTTGATTTTAGGACTTGATGCTTTTTTTGAAATAGACACCTGGAAAGCTTATAAAGAGATTCTCTCTTTAATATCCATAATTGTTATAAATAGACACTATGAAAAAAAAGAAAATTTCAATATTTATAAAATAAAAAACTATATTAATAAAATTACAAATATCTATAAGTTTTCAGAAAAAGAAAAAAAGTTTATAGGTCTAAATACCAAAAACATCTTTATTGCCGATTTAAACATAAAGCCTATCTCTTCTTCTTTAATAAGAGATAAAATAAAAAATAATGAAATTAGTAGTGATTTGTTACCTGAAAATGTGCTTAAAATAATAAGAGAGCATAAACTTTATACATAACAAAACCTTTACACATAGATCTCTTCAATATAAGCTCAATTTATTTAGACCTTTGCACATAATTTTTTTTATGAAAAAATAGTGGTTTTGAAAAAATATTAACTTTTGGCAATTTTTACAAAAACCTCTAAAACCACTATAAAGACTTACGCTCTCTTTTGCGTTTGTTTTGGGTTTGACGTATAAAAATACTACTTCACCACAAAACAAACACAAAATAAAGCTATGTACAAAGGTCTCTTTATCTTATCAAAAATAAAAAACTTTTTGAAAAAATAAAAATTTTGTATAAAAAGTTCCTCTCACTATTTTAAAAAGGAAAAAATCAAATGTTTGAAAACAAAAAAAAAATTTATATCCTACCAAACATATTTACTACTATGAATATGTTTTGTGGATTCTTTGCAATAATATCATCTCTTAATGGAAAATTTTATACCGCAGCTATTGCAATTTTAATCGCTATGATTTTCGATATTTTAGACGGCAAAGTTGCAAGATATACTAACACTATGAGCAACTTTGGGTTGCAGTACGATTCTCTATCAGACTTAATCTCCTTTGGGCTCGCACCCGGTCTTACAACATATTTATGGGCTCTTAAACCTTTTAATAAAATAGGTTGGATAGCCGCTTTTTTATTTACAATTTGTGGAGCATTGAGACTTGCACGGTTTAATTCTCAATCTTCATCTCCAACCTCTTCTTCTCCCAGCAACTATTTTACAGGCCTTCCAATTCCAGCAGCAGCAGGTTGTATAGCATCCAGCATCTTAATTTTTGATAAGTTTGATATAAGTTTAGTACAATTTAGCTGGGTTATTCTGTTTGAACTTTATGGACTCGCTTTTTTAATGGTCAGTACAATTAAATATAATAGTTTTAAAAAGTTTTCTATCGTCAAAGAGCAAACGAGATTTGACTATCTTATCGCCTTTATTTTGCTCTTTGTTTTTATAGTTATAGAACCTGCTATATCACTATCCTTAATTGCAATTTTATACGTTTCATCAGGTTTTTTAAATTTATTTATATTATCTAAAAATAAAAAAGAGATAAAAGAAGATGCATAAAAAATATAATGTGGCAGTCGTAGGGGCAACTGGTGCAGTAGGCAATCAAATGGCTCTACTACTTGAAGAAAGAAACTTTCCTGTAAAATCTTTAAAACTTTTGGCCTCAAAGAGATCTGCCGGCAAAACAATGAGTTTTAAGAATGAACCTTATATAGTTGAAGAGCTAAAAGAAGACTCTTTTAAAGATGTAGATATTGCTCTTTTTTCAGCAGGTGGAGATACAAGCAAAAAATTTGCTCCTTTTGCAAAAAAATATAACTGTGTTGTAATTGATAACTCAAGTGCTTGGCGAATGGATAAAGATGTCCCTTTAATTGTACCAGAAGTTAATCCTGATGCTATTTTGGGTTATAAAAAGAAAAATATAATAGCCAATCCAAACTGCTCTACTATTCAAATGGTGGTAGTATTAAGCCCAATCCATCAAAAGTATAAAATAAAAAGAATTGTAGTTTCAACTTATCAAGCAGTCTCGGGTACAGGCAAAAAGGCGATAGAAGAACTTTTCAATCAAACAAGAGACTTAATAAGCTTCAAAGAGATAAAAAAAGAGGTTTATCCTCATCAAATAGCTTTCAATTGCCTTCCACACATAGACTCTTTTCTTGAAAATGGCTACACAAAAGAAGAGATGAAAATGGTAAATGAAACCAGAAAAATCTTAAATGACGACACTATAAATGTTACTGCTACAGCAGTTAGAGTCCCTGTTTTTTATTCTCATTCTGAATCTATAAACATAGAAACAAAAAAGAAGATGACTGTAAAAGACACTTTGTCTCTCTTAAAAAAAGCTAAAGGTGTTGAAGTTGTTGATGACTGCAAAAACAATTTATATCCTCTTGCTATTAACGCCGCCAACAACGATTTAACTTATGTAGGAAGAATAAGAGAGGATGAATCTATTGAAAATGGTATAAATATGTGGGTTGTAGCTGATAATATCAGAAAAGGTGCTGCTACAAATGCTGTGCAAATAGCAGAACTTCTAATCAACCACATTTAACCTTTACACATTAAGTGAAATATTTTTAAATTTTTCAAATTTAAAAATTAAATAAGGAGATAATAATTATGAATATAAAAGGAACAGAAACAGAAAAAAATTTGCTTAAGGCTTTTGCTGGAGAATCACAAGCAAGAAATCGTTATACCTATTTTGCAAGCAAGGCAAAAAAAGAGGGTTATAGACAAATTTCTGAAATTTTTGAAGAGACAGCAAATCAAGAAAAAGAGCATGCAAAAAGACTTTTTAAATTTTTAAAAGGTGGCGAAGTTGAAATTACAGACACTTATCCAGCAGGTTATATTAGCGATACTGTTGAAAATTTAAAAATGGCAGCAAGTGGTGAAAATCACGAATGGACAGATATGTATCCTTCTTTTGCTGAAGTTGCAAAAAAAGAGGGCTTTGACGAAATTGCAAAAGTTTTTTCTTCTATTGCAGTTGCAGAAAAGCATCACGAAGAAAGATTTTTAAAATTTGCAGAAAATATAAAAAAAGGTGAAGTTTTTAAAAGAGATAAAGAGACAACTTGGAGTTGTTTAAATTGTGGATATCTTCATAATGGTACTTCTGCTCCAGACCTTTGTCCTGCCTGCAACCACCCTACAGCTCATTTTAGCTTATTTAAAAGTAACTATTAATTTTTAAAAGAGTTTTTCACATAATAATTTTATGTGAAAAACTCTTACTTATACAAACAATGACCCAAAAAGTAACATACAAAGATGCTGGTGTAGATATTGATAAAGCTAATACACTTGTTGATTTTATAAAAAAAAAAGCAAAACAAACTGGAACTATCTCTAATATAGGTGGTTTTGGAGGAGTGTTCCCTTTAGACACAAAAGATATGAAAGAACCACTCCTTATAAGCTCAACAGATGGAGTAGGAACAAAACTTAACATAGCGTTTTTGATGAATAAGCATAACACAATAGGCATAGACCTTGTGGCTATGTGTGTTAACGATGTTATTGTTCAAGGTGCAAAACCCCTCTTTTTTCTTGATTATCTCTCTATATCAAAACTTGAAAACACCATTGTAGAAGAAATTATTGAAGGAATAACTTCTGGTTGCAAACTTTCTGAATCTGTTTTGATTGGCGGAGAAACAGCAGAAATGCCGGGCCTTTATAAAAAAGGAGAGTATGACCTTGCAGGCTTTTCTGTTGCAATTGTTGATAAAGAAAAAATTATAGATGGTTCTAAAATTGAAGAGGGCAACGTTATATTAGGACTTGCCTCAAGTGGTGTTCACAGTAACGGTTTTTCTCTCGTAAGAAAAGTGTGTTTTGATATTTTAAAACTTAATATAAACGACTATATTGAGCCTCTTAAAAAAACTTTAGGGGAAGAGTTATTAACCCCTACAAAAATATATGTAAAATCTATTCTTTCCACCATAAACAAGTTTCAAATTAATGGTATGGCACACATTACAGGTGGCGGGCTTGCTGAAAATATTAACAGAGTAGTTCCTTCCAATTTAAAGGTCGTTATAAATAAAGACTCGTGGGAAGTTTTGCCTATTTTCAATTTTCTTAAAGAGAAAGGTAACATAGAAGAAAAAGAGATGTTAAGAGTCTTTAATAATGGAATTGGTATGGTTTTAATTGCACGAGAGAGTGACAGCAAAGATATTATAAAACATCTTGAAAGCTTGAATGAAAAAGCCTTTAAAATTGGCAAAATTGCTAAAAAAGACTCAAAAGAAGTTTTTGAATTTGTATGATAGTTTTAGGCATAGAAACTTCTTGCGATGAAACAGCAGCAGCAGTTGTTAAAGATGGCAGGCAAATTTTATCAAATGTTGTCTCAACACAAATTGATATCCATAAAAAATATGGCGGTATCGTCCCAGAACTCGCCGCAAGAAATCATATAGAAAATATTAGTTTAGTTACAAAAGAGGCGTTAAACGAAGCAAAAGTAGATATAAGCGATATCGACTTAATAGCAGCAACACAAGGACCCGGTCTTGTTGGTTCTCTTCTTATAGGGTTCTCTTTTGCAAAAGCCCTCGCCTTTTCAAATCAAATTCCCTTTGTGGGCACAAACCATCTGTTAGGGCACATCTATTCTATATTTTTAAATGATGAAAATATCGATATGCCCTTTATTTCTCTTTTGGTTTCAGGAGGTCATACAAGCCTTTTTTATGTATCTTCGTTTGATAAATATGAGTTGATAGGTCAAACAATGGATGATGCCGCTGGCGAAGCTTTTGACAAAGTGGCAAAAATGTTAGGCTTTGGTTATCCTGGTGGAATCATAATCGATGAGCTTTCAAAAAAGAGTAAAGAAGGAAAAGAGGTTTTTTTTACAAGACCCTACCCCAAAAGCTTTGATTTTAGTTTTAGCGGTCTTAAAACTTCCGTATTAAGATATATAGAACAAAACAGAGACTATAAAAATCATATTCCTGAAATTGTATCGGGTTTTCAAAATGCCGTTGTTGATGTCCTACTCAATAAACTTTTTAAACTCGCAGAAACAAAAAATATAAAAAATATCTCTATTGTTGGAGGGGTTTCTGCAAACAGTAAACTACGCGAAAAAGCAAAAAAAATCTCAAAAGAAAAAGGCTTTAATTTATACCTGCCTCAAAAATCTTTATGTGGCGATAACGCTGCAATGATAGGTGGCGTTGCAAGTGTTCTTCATAAAAACGAACCTTTTGCCTTAAACAACGAAGACGTTTTTTCGCGATTTAAGTTTAAAAAAACTCCTAATCTTTAGACCTTTGCACATATTTTTTGCCCATTCCCACTGCACCGATTGTGAAAAATTGTATTGACAGCATATTGTAGGGGCAGGGCGCGTGCCGTGCCCGTATGAAAAAAACAATAGGAAAAGATATGGGCGTATAGCAATACGCCCCTACATAAAAAATCACACGAAACAAAATAAATTTCAGTAATAAATTTTTTCAAAGCTGTAGAGACGCAAAATCTTGCGTCTCTATTTTCTTTTCTTAATAACTGTATCCTTTTCAAATTTTTTACTTTTTAAAGGATAAAGTATGTTATAGTGCAAGCCTCTGCTCTCTTTTCTTTTAGATGCACACTTTATTATTAAATCAGCAACTAACGCCAAATTCCTAAGCTCTATAAGATTAGAAGTGATTTTAAAGTCCCAATAATATTCGTATATCTCTTTTTTTAAATTTTTAATTCTTCTTTTTGCTCTTTCAAGTCTTTTATCTGAACGAACAATTCCTACATAGTTCCACATAATACGTCTTATTTCGTCCCAATTATGAGAAACCATTATCTCTTCGTCACTATCTACGCTATTCATATCGTCCCAATATTTAACTTTAGCATTAACTTCTAAATCGGTCGTTTCAAGCTGTTTGATAGATTTTTGTGCAGATTTGTGAGAGATAACAATCGCTTCTAAAATAGAGTTGCTTGCAAGCCTATTAGCCCCATGAACACCAGTGCAAGCGGATTCACCTATTGCAAAAAGATTTCTGATATTAGTTGCTCCAAAAGTGTCTGTTTTTATTCCACCACACATATAGTGTGCGGCAGGTACAACAGGGATAGGCTCTTTCGTCATATCTATACCAAACTCAAAACATTTTTTATAAAGATTTGGAAACCTCTTTTTTATAAAATTTTTATCCCTATGCGAAATATCAAGAAAAACACAGTCGTCACCACTTTTTTTAAGCTCTGTATCGATAGCTTTTGCAACTTTATCCCTACAGGCAAGCTCTTCTTTTTCATTATATTTATGCATAAAAGCCCTACCCTCTTTATCAAAAAGCTTTCCCCCTTCTCCTCTTACCGTTTCAGAAATTAAAAATCTTTTTGCTTTATTGTGATAAAGACAAGTTGGATGAAACTGCATAAATTCTAAATTAGCAATGTTCGCTCCTGCTCTGTACGCCATTGCAATGCCGTCACCTGTTGCTATATCTGGGTTGCTTGTATAAAGATAAACTTTTCCGCACCCTCCAGTTGCAAGAAGTGTAATTTTTGAAATAAAATTTACAACCTGATTAGATTGTTTGTTTAATACATAAGCCCCCACACACGTGTTATTCTCTAAACATATTAAATCAATTGCTATACAGTTTTCATATATTGTTATATTTTTGTTTTTTCTTACTGCTGTTATAAGCGTTTTTTCTACTTCGTGTCCTGTTACATCGTCTGAAAAAACAATACGACTATTTGTATGTCCGCCCTCTTTTACAAGAGACAATTCTTTGCTATCTTTTTCTTTATTAAAATTAACTCCAATGTTGATAAGCTCCTTAATTCTTTCGGGTCCACTTTCAACTATAAACTTAACAACCTTTTCATTACAAAGTCCATCACCTGCTTCAAGTGTGTCTTTTATATGCGAATCAAAAGAGTCTTTTTTATCGAAGACAGATGCAATTCCTCCCTGTGCATAGTTTGTATTACTTTCTGCCAAACCTTTTTTTGTTACGATAGATACCGTACCATATTTTGCTACTTTAAGAGCATAACTTAAACCAGCTACTCCTGAACCTATAATTAAAAAATCGCTGGTGATTTTTTTTTCTGTTTTATTAGCCAAGATAAATTTAATCCTTAATGTTTTCTTTAAGTTCAGCCATTACAACGACTGGAATAAAGTGTTTTCCCTTGCCAAAAATATCGTCTACTAACTTTTGAGAAACTATTCTGTACAAAAGTCTTATTTTAATATTAGAAGCCTCTTTTAAAAAAGGTAGCTTTTTTTCAAAAGTTTTAAAAGGCTCTATTCGATTATCTTTTATAATCTCTTTTGCTTCTGCAACACTAAAAACGGCTTTACCTGAACCATCTCCAAAAATAGTATTAAAAAGTTCTGTATTTTTATCTAAATAACCATTCTTATCGAGCTTTCCAAAAGAGTAAATCTCTTCTCCTTTTTTGTTAAAAACAGTAACTTCAAGCCACATCTCTCTTAAGTTAGTAAGCCCGGTAGGAATAGAGTGCCCTGCCCCGCTATTTGTAACTTTAACAACAATCTCTTTTTTTTTTATATCAATTCCCAAAGTGGCAGCATTTTTTAATCTTGCTTCTACCATCTTTTGCTTATCTTTATCACTGTTTATATAAGAGTTTCCTCCCATAAAATAGTGAGTTGCAATATGCTCTCTTTCTATCGTCTCTTCATCAGAAGCAAAGCCTTTATTTTTAGGTCTTTTGGTCATACCTGTAGCAGGAAAACCTTCTCTTTGATACATATGACACCCCTGACAAGTAACTCTTTTCGAGTTATCTTGTGAGTTGTAAGGACTTTTTTCCCACTCATCAAAAGTCGTTTCTAAATTTGTACCAAATGCAACGTGTTTTACATTGTGACAACTACCACAAAAAGAAGCTTCTTTGTGAGGTTTTGAAAAAGCCGTTTGATGAAAGTCCGATTCAGAATCTTCATAAGGTCCTCTTTTAGTTCCAGGGTCTTCTTCTCCATTTCCCGGTACAACAAAAAGTCCATTATTGTACCTCTTTGTTATTTTAAGAGTAGAATGACAATAATCGCACTGTACACCTTCTCCTGAAGGAGTTTCTACATCTAAAGTAGTATCTTCTGAAGTTTTAGATGGTTTGTTAGAAACAAATCCTATTGGAATGTGGCATTTAACACACATTTCCGCTTCCATTTTTTCTTCTTTACTGTCAGCGCCTTGAAGAGTTTTTAGAGCCACTTCCCTATAAATTTCGTCTTTATGGGCAAGGTTATGTAAAGAATCTCTCCACTCATTATAAATCTTGCTATGACACTCTCCACAAGTTTCAGCCGAAATAAACCTTGAAATTTTCATCTCTTCTGCAAATAGATTATGATAGAAAAAGACAAAACAATATAGTAATAAAACTTTTTTTTTCATAATTTTAACAACTTAACTTCCTTTTATCTTCTATAAAAATAAAACCTTAAAAAACTTATAAAGGGTATAATTTTCTTTTTTTTACTACTTAAAATATGTTCCGCCTGACTTCTTAAAAAATCTTTTCCTTGTTTTCTTCTTATTTTCCAAAGCTTTTTTTCAAACACCCGTTTCATATTAAGGCGTGCTTGATTTAAACGAAAATTATCAAGCGATAAAATAGAGATGGTGTACTCTGCTCTTTTTATACTTTGTGCATCTAAATTTTTATTTGGCAAAATAGTACCCTTCTCTTTATCAAACACAAAAAACTTAGAGCAATTTTTCTCTTTTATTGGTGATATAAAAAGATTTTCGTCAAAATTATCAGCTTTCTTATGCCCACAAGAGATAAACTCTTTATAGTCGCTATCAATAAAAAACAGATTGCAATACTCTCTGCCGTTACACGAAA
This sequence comes from Desulfobacterales bacterium, assembly GCA_963662235.1. Taxonomy (GTDB): domain Bacteria; phylum Desulfobacterota; class Desulfobacteria; order Desulfobacterales. The sequence continues at coordinate 379,029 of OY759308.1, forward strand.
CAACAAGATTATAGTAGTTAAAGACTTCTTTTTGATACTTATTTAAAGATTGGGGTTTGATATGTTCTATGTGGGAATTATCTAAATCTATTCTTGTTTCACAATATGCACAAATATACTTCTGCTCTCTTTCCATCATATATTTTTTAAGTTTTCTTTTCCCGTCTCTAAACTTTTTCCAGTTTTCGATACTAAATTTTTCACTTAAAAAAAAATCTGGTTCTTCTGTCTTTTTAATATATCGCATAAAATTTATTAGAAATTTAAATCTTCATAAATAGCTATACTTTGCATAAATTCACTGTTTTCTGATTCTCTATCAAGAAGCTTTTGTTTTAATTTTTTCCCTTCATCACTCTCTTTTTTGCCTTCTTCAACAAGTTTTCTATATTTTTTTTGCAAAAATTGAATCTCAAGAGGAAGGCACTCTGCACCCATAATTTCCATAAGAATATTATTTATATCTCTTGATACAGGAGGCTCGTCAAAAATTTCAGATGTGATTTTGTTTCCTTTTCTTTTTAAAACAACAAGTTCGTTATAATGAGATTTAGCAATGATATAAGGTGAATGCGTTGCAATTATGAATTGGTTATTCTTGCCTATCTGCTTATAAATATCCATAATAGCATATTGCCAAATAGGATGAAGAGACATCTCTGGCTCATCTATTAAAATGATAGAATTGTGAGGATTTAAAAGCATAAGAGAAACAACTCTTCCATAAAGTTGTTTCTCTCCATCACTTAACTTATCAATCTTAATCTTATCTTTATTAATCGTTTCAAAAATAGGTCTATGATTATCAGAAGCGTCTAAATCACAAAGTTTTGTAATTAAATCGCTATCTTTAAAAATAGAGTTAAAAGAGGCGATGGCTTCTTTTGTTCTATCGTTTGGGTCTGCTATATTGCTGTGTCTCTCTTTTGTTATAACATACTCTTTAATATAGAGTTCAGCATTACCAAGAATTTGAGAAGGATTAATTTTGTTTATAAACGAATATTTAATATCAAGCTTTGAAGAGGCGTTGTATTGATTTGATATATTGTTAGGAACAGAAATAATTCTAGGGCTCGTATTTTTATTTTCTTCTTTTATATAGCTATTGTTATTTTCAAAAAACCTTCTTAAATCTGAAATATGCTTAGCTTCAGGATGGTTTTGAACAGCTACATAATAAGCTCCATTGCTATCAACTCCATTTTGCAAAAAATAGTCATCAAGAAAATTGATAGAAAAGTTACTATCTTTGAGCTCATCTCTGCTTAAACTTCCAGAAAAAGCATTCAAGATAAGCTGAATTAAAGAGGTTTTACCACTTCCATTTGTTCCTGCAATAAGATTTACAATATTGCTATCTTTGTCAGGAACTTTGAGCTTTATCTTAATATCTTCAAGAACTTTATATCTCTTTATATTTATTTCATTTATATACATATTTTAATAAATCGAATTTTAATAAATCGAAACCTTTGTATATAGCCCTATTTTTTCATAAAAATATTATGTATAAAGGTCTTACAATTAAACAAGTCCTTGATCAAGCATTGCATCAGCCACCTTAACAAAACCTGCTATGTTAGCACCCTTAACATAATTACCCTCGTCATTATATTCCAAAGAAGCATTATAACACACATTATGAATTTTTTTCATTATCTCTTTTAATTTGTTATCAACTTCTTCTCTTGTCCATTGTAATCTCATACTGTTTTGTGTCATTTCAAGACCAGAAACAGCAACTCCCCCTGCATTTGCAGCTTTTCCTGGTGCATAAAGAATTTTATTATCAAGAAAAAGGTTAATGCCTTCTATCGTAGTGGGCATATTAGCTCCTTCTGCAACAACTCCCACACTGTTTTTTATTAAGTTTTGAGCATCTTTTTCGTTTATCTCATTTTGAGTAGCACAAGGGAAAGCACAATCTGCTTTTATATCCCATAAAGGATTGTAACCTAAGCTAACATCTGTATCTTGATAAACACTTGATGGGAATTTTTCTTTATACTCTTTTATTCTTCCTCGTTTTGCGTTTTTTAAAACTTTTATATATTCAAGTTTTTTAAAATCTATTCCTTCTTCGTCTATTATAAAACCGTTTGAATCTGACATAGTGATAACTTTTCCACCAAGTTCTATAATTTTTTCAGCGGCATATTGTGCAACATTCCCAGAGCCTGAAATAAGAGCTGTTTTCCCCTTTAAGTCAGAGCCTTTCTTGTTGAGCATTTCACTTGCAAAATAGACTGTTCCATAACCTGTAGCCTCTGGTCTTATTAAGCTTCCACCCCAATTTAAAGATTTACCTGTAAGAACTCCTGTAAAAAAACCTGTAAGCCTTTTATACATTCCAAAAAGATAGCCTATTTCTCTTGACCCAACACCTATGTCGCCTGCGGGAACATCACAATTTTTACCTATATATTTATAAAGTTCTGTCATAAAACTTTGACAAAAACGCATAACTTCAGTGTCCGATTTACCTTTAGGGTCAAAGTCAGAACCACCTTTCCCACCACCCATAGGAAGTGTTGTAAGAGCGTTTTTAAAAACTTGTTCAAAGCCAAGAAATTTTAATATAGATAAGTTAACAGAAGGATGAAAACGAAGTCCACCTTTATAAGGACCTAATGCACTATTCATCTTAACCCTAAACCCTCTGTTTACATTAACTTCCCCACTTTCATCTTCCCAAGGAATTCTAAACATTATAACTTTTTCTGGTTCTGAAATTCTTTCAAGAATCTTTGCTTTACGATATTCAGGATTTTTTTCAATAACAGGAGCTATTGTTGCAAAAACTTCTGTAACAGCTTGTAAAAACTCTTTTTCATAAGGATTTTTTTCTTTTATTTTATCAAGAATCTCTTTCATTAATATCACCTTTTAGTAAATTTAGTTATGTGCAAAAGTCTTATGAAAGTATTTTACACATAATGTTTTTTATATTTAAAACTTAATATTTAAAACTTAGTTGTGCAAAACTGCCAATAAGTTTATGAAAAAAGGCTTATACAAATGTTTATAATAAACAACAAGAGGAAAAACAATGATACTGGATAGTAACAATAAAAAAACTTTTGTTAAGTTAATGGCAAAAAAAGTAAAAGAAATTTTACTAATATCAAGTGCCTATGATGCTTTCATTATGGAAGAAGATGGAAGGCTAACTGAAAGAATAATATACGAATATAAAGGGTTAAATCTTAGTAATCCACCTGTTATAACTTGGGCAGAAACAGCAAAAAAGGCTTTTTACGAACTAAAAAACAAAAAATTTGATATCATAATAACTATGCCGAGAATAACAGATATGAACCCTTTTAAACTTATCGAAAAAATAAAAGAAGATTTCCCTAAAATACCCATATTTATGTTGGCTCATGACAGTGGACAGTTCTTTTTGCACACTGAAGCAGAGATAAAAAACTTTGTAACAAAAACATTCGTTTGGCGTGGAAATACCGACCTTTTGCTGGCATTAATTAAAAATACAGAAGATAAAATGAATGTAGATTTTGACTGCGACATAGCAAACGTTAAAGTTATTATTTTTGTTGAAGACTCTCCTTTTTATCGTTCAAGTATATTGCCTATGCTCTACAAAGAAATAGTCTTGCAAACTCAAGCTGTTATTGAAGACGCTATGACAAGTGAAGAAAAATTATTAAGAATAAGATCTCGTCCTAAAATACTCCTTGCAGACAATTTTGAAGAAGCCTTTTTTCTTTATAAAAAGTATAAAAAACACCTTTTAGGAATCGTAACAGATATTAGATTCCCTAAGGCTGGAAAAGAAAACAAAACAGCAGGCTTTTCATTAATATCGAAAATAAAAGAAGAAGAACAAAACCTTGAAGTGCTTTTCTTAAGCACAGAAGATGACAACGAGAAAAAAGCAAAAGAGATGTCTGCTGTATTTATAAACAAAAATAGTGAACGATTATATGCAGATATTCGCTATTTTTTTATGAATAATTTAGGGTTCGGAAATTTTATTTTTAAAGACAAAGATAAAATCATTGGAAGAGCTCAAAACTTTTTAATGCTCTATACCTTGTTGCCATCTATTCCTTCTGAAGTGATTTTAAACCACATAAAAAATAGAGATTTTACAAAATGGCTTTTTGCTCGTTATGAAATAGCTCTCGCTAATGAAGTAGAAAAACTTACAAAAATTTGTCCTACAAAAGATATAAAAAAAGAGCTTATTAAAATAATTAAAAGTAAATTTGAAAAAAGACAAAAAGAGACCACAATAATAGACTTTAAAGGAGAAAGATTCAATATAGACATAGGGTATGCAAAGGTTGGTAAAGGCTCTCTTGGAGGAAAAGCAAGAGGACTTGCTTTTATTCTGTCTCTTCTTGAAAAAGAAAATTTTTTTAAACAAGAGTTTCCAAACATTGAAGTAAAAGTCCCCAAAAGTATGGTCTTGACAACAGAAGGTTTTATAAGATTTTTAGACAAAAACAAATTAACCTATAGCACTTTTGAAGGAAAAAGTGATGAAGAGATAAACGAGTTATTTTTAAACTGCAAACTTCCAAACTTCTTATCTGCTCCATTAAGAAACTTTTTAAAAAACGTAAAACGTCCTGTTGCTGTCCGTTCTTCAAGCTTTTTAGAAGATGCTCACTTTAGACCTTGTGCTGGAATTTATAAAACCTATATGCTTCCAAACATTAATGAAAATTTTGAAATTCGTAAGCAAGAGTTAAAGAACGCTATAAAACTTGTTTACGCTTCTATCTTTCTTAAAATTCCACAAAGTTTTTTCAAAAACACACAATATAATAAAGAAGAAGACAAAATGGCTGTGCTAATTCAAGAGCTATGTGGAGACTATTATGACAACTATTTTTATCCTCTTATATCTGGGGTTGCACAATCACACAATTTTTATCCTAACGATTATATGAAAAAAGAAGAAGGGCTTGTCCATATAGCAATGGGTTTTGGAAAAACTATTGTAGAGGGAGAAAGATCTCTAAAATTTTCTCCTGCTAAACCAACAAAATTACCTCAATTTTCAAATACAGACGATATTTTAAAAAATGCTCAAAGATTTTTCTATGCACTTAATATAAAAGATGTTGAAAAAAAGAAACAAACTGAAATGGAGATAGAGTCTTGTTTAGAAAAGCTTGAAGTTGAAGAAGCAAAAGAGCATGGCACTCTTGAAAAAATAGCAAGCTCTTTAAATGTTCAAGATAATCGTATAAGAAATGTTTATAAAAAAGATATGTGGCCTGTTTTGACTTTCTCTAACATACTAACAAATCAAAAAGAGTCTATACCAAGTTTTCTTAAAAAAATCTTATCCGTTGGAGAAAAAGGTATGGGAACTCCTGTTGAGATGGAGTTTGCAATAGACATAAAAAAAGAAAAGACCGTTTTTTATATCTTACAAATTCGTCCTATGGTTGTTCATAATCAAAACATTAATATCTCAATTACACAAAAAGAGAAAGAGAACGCACTTTGTTTTTCTAATATGGCAATGGGGATAAGTCAGGAAAAAGAGATAACAAATATTATTTATGTAGATGAAAAAAAGTTTGATATATCAAAAAGTTTAGAAATCACAAAAGAGATAAGCTTTTTAAACGCTACGCTGAAAAAAGAGAACGAAAAATATGTTTTGATAGGTCCTGGAAGATGGGGTAGTTTAGACAGATGGCTTGGTATTCCTGTAACATGGAATGATATTTCTGAAGTCGATACAATTATAGAAACTAAAGTGGAATCGTTAAATGTAGAGCCCTCGCAAGGTAGCCATTTTTTTCACAATATCACTTCATTAAACGTTAATTATATATCTATTATAAATAAAGAAAGCTTTATAAAAGTCGATTTATTAGACGAAATGGATTTTTCAACAAAAGAGATGAAATTTGTAAAACATATTAGGCTAAAAAAACCTCTATTTTTGAAAATAGATGGTCAAGAAACAGAAGCAATTATAATAAAAGATTCTAAAACAAACATTAATGCCAGTTGCTCTTAAGAGAGTAAAAACTATTTTCTAAAAAACTCTAAGAGGTATGCAAAAAGAGTAAGCAAAAGCCCCATAATAATTATGGAAGCAAAAGGCATCTCTGGTTTGAAAATTTTGGCTATTATAAAGGCAAAAATTAAACCTAACGGCAATCTAACTAAAAAAATGTATATTTGTCTCATTTTTTGTATAACTTTAAAATTAAATTTGTTAATTGTAAACACAACCTATGTGCAAAGGTGAGACCTTTGCACATAGCTTTATAAGCTTTTACAAGTTTTTTTGTAAAATCATCAAAAGTTAATGTTTTACTAAAAACTACTATTTTCTTTATAAAACATTATGTGCAAAGGTCTCAAAGGTCGTTTTAAACAATGAATTGTATAATAGTCGCAAACGGAAAAATAAAAACTTTTCAAGTTTATAAAAAAATTTTTAAAAAAGCCAACATAATAATAGCTGTAGATGGTGGGACAAATCATCTTTTTAAAATGAATGTTGTTCCAAACGTTATCATCGGCGACTTAGACTCTATAGAGCCTGATATAAAAGAGTATTATAGAAAAAAAAAAGTTGAATTTGTTACCTATCCACCAAAAAAAGATTTTACCGATACAGAGCTTGCTATAGATTATGCTTTAAAACTAAAGCCCAATTTTATTACACTTATAGGTTTTTTAGGGAGTAGATTTGACCACTCTCTTGCAAACATTTTTTTGTTAAAAAAGATAGCTAACTCAAAAATAAAAGCAAAAATAGTAAACGAAAAAAATGAACTGTTTCTCTTAAAAGGGGAAGATTTTTTAGAAATAGAAGGAAAAAAAGGGGACTTTTTATCAATTATCCCTTTAACAGAAAAAACTGAAGGAATAGATTTAGAAGGGTTAGAGTATCCTCTCATAAATTCTACGTTAAATTTTTCTTCAACTAAAGGCATTAGTAATGTTTTTAAAAGAAAAGAAGCTACAATAAAAATAAAAAAAGGTTTATTGCTTGTTATAAAATCAAAAGACTAATCTTTATTTATGAGATTTTTACGTATACTGTTTTTTATAAAAAATATGTGTAAAAGTCTTATTTATTAATAAATTATGATAATTATAAGACGAAATTGAAACCTTTGTGTATAATGTTTTTTATTAAAAAATAGTGGTTTTTTTTGTAAAACCCTTATAAAGACTTACGCTCTCTTTAACAAAATTTAAGCTATATGCAAAGGTATCAAAATTATAAAAAAATATTAATAAATTTATGGGAAAAAAATGAAAAGCGACAACGTAAAAAAAGGACTAAAAAGATCTCCTCATAGAGCACTATTTAAAGCTATGGGATATACCGACAACGAAATAGAAAAACCTCTTATAGGTATTGTTAACGCAGCAAACGAAGTTATCCCTGGTCATATAAAATTAAACGAAATAGCAGAAGCTGTAAAAAAAGGGGTCTATGCCGCTGGTGGAACTCCTATGGAGTTTGGTGTAATAGGAGTTTGTGATGGAATTGCTATGAACCATATCGGTATGAAATACTCTCTTGGAAGTAGAGAAGTAATTGCAGATTCTATAGAAATAATGGCAATTGCTCACTCCTTTGATGCTCTTGTTATGGTTACAAATTGCGATAAAATTGTCCCTGCTATGCTTATGGCGTCAGCCAGACTTGATCTTCCAACAATTTTCATAAGTGGCGGACCTATGCTTGCAGGCAAAAACCCTGAAACATTTGATAAAATCGATTTGATTTCTGTATTTGAATCTATCGGCTCAAAAAAGACAGGTAAAATTACCGCAAAAGAACAAAAACTTATAGAAGATAACGCTTGTCCTTCTTGCGGTTCTTGTTCTGGAATGTTTACTGCTAATTCAATGAATTGTCTTACAGAAGCTATTGGTCTGGCTTTACCGGGAAACGGAACTATTCCTGCTGTTATGGCAAAAAGAATACGTCTTGCAAAAGAGAGCGGAGAAAAAATTGTAGAACTTTTAAAAAAAGATTTAAGACCAAGTAAAATCCTTACAAAAAAAGGGTTTGAAAACGCATTAGCTGTTGATATGGCTTTGGGTTGTTCTACAAATACAGTTTTGCATCTAAAAGCTATTGCAAATGAAGCAAACGTTAAAATAGATTTGGATATTATTAATCAAATAAGTAAAAAAACGCCTCATCTTTGTTCTTTAAGTCCTGGAGGGAAAGACCACATAGAAGACCTTGATAGAGCTGGTGGTATTCAAGCTGTTTTAAAAGAGCTTGATAAGGCAAAATTGATACATAAAAACTGTCCTACAGTAACGCTAAAAAGCGTAGGGGAAAACATTAAGGATATAAAAAACTTAGACACAAATGTAATAAAATCTTGTAAAAACCCTTATCATAAAGAAGGCGGTCTTGCTGTATTGTTTGGAAATCTTGCACCAGAAGGAGCAGTCGTAAAACAATCTGCTGTTATAAAAAAGATGCTCAAGCATACAGGGAAAGCAAAAGTTTTTAATTCTGAAGAAGATGCAACCAAGTTTATTATGAGCGGTAAAGTTAAAAAAGGCGACGTTATTGTTATTCGTTATGAAGGACCTATGGGAGGACCTGGTATGAGAGAGATGCTAACTCCTACATCTACAATCGCTGGAATGGGTTTAGGTAGCGATGTTGCTCTTTTAACAGATGGACGTTTTTCGGGCGGAACAAAAGGGGCATCAATAGGACACATCTCTCCAGAAGCAGCAAGCGGTGGTGTTATAGCTATAGTAGAAAACGATGATATTATAGAAATTGATATCCCTAAAAAAAGACTCTCTCTAAAAGTTGACGAAAAAGAGATAAAGAAAAGATTAAAAAAATGGAAAAAGCCAAAACCAAACATCACAAAAGGTTATATGGCAAAATATGCAAAAAATGTCTCTTCTGCAAGTGAAGGTGCTATTATAAAAATATAAGGGATTATAAATGATAAAAAAAAAAAGTAAAAAAAAATATATCTACCTCTTGATAGCTATTGCTGTTATTTCTTATTTTTTCCTTGATAGAAATAAACCTTCTTTAAAAGCAGAGATACCATCTTATATTGGTTTAAAAACAAATTTTGTTGCCACTGTTTTTGATAAAGATTCAGGAATAAAACATGTTAAACTATTTATAAAAAAAAATGAAAAAACTTATTTGGTTTTTGAAGAAAAAATAGAAAAAGAGAATTTTAGAAAAAATGAAAAAATAGAATACGATTTTACTATTGAACCAGAAAAATTAGATTTAAAAAATGGAGAAGCAAAACTTTTCTTAGAAGTTACCGATTATTCTTTAAACTTCTTTTTACGAGGTAACAAAAACTCTATAGTAAAAGATATTACAATAGATAAAATTCCTCCTAAAATAGAACTTTTGACAAATAACCATACTGTTAGCATTGGTGGAACTGGTATAGCAATTTATCACGTTTCAGAACCTTCCTCTGCAGGAATTCATATAGGCGAAAATTTTTATCCTGCTTATAGTATCAAAGATTTTGAAGATAAAAAAACCACTTACTTAAATTTGTTTGCATATAAGTACGATATAAAAGAAAAACCGTTAATTTATATAGAAGTAAAAGATAAGGCTCAAAACACAACAAAGTTAAATCTTAATTTATATACATATGGCGGAACAAACAAAAAAGATACCCTTTTCGTTTCAAACAATTTTTTAAGAAGCAAATTGTCACAATATGACTTTACTAATGTAAAAGATAATACAACAACTTTAGTAGATAAATTTGTTTACATTAATAATAAAATAAGAAGAGAAAATAACGAAAAAATTTTGGCTCTTGGCGAAAACACCGAAAAAGCAATTCTTTGGAAAGACGCTTTTTTCAGAATGCCTAAAACTAAAACAATGGCTTACTTTGCAGATACAAGAGACTATAGTTATAATGGTAAAATAGTAGATACTCAAACACACTTGGGAATAGATTTAGCCTCTACAAAAAAAGCTGCTATACCAGCTACTAATAATGGCAAAGTGGTTTTTGCTGAAGAATTAGGAATATATGGGAAAACTATTGTTATAGACCACGGTTTGGGTCTATTTTCGACTTACTCTCACTTAAGCCAAATAGATGTGAAGTTAAATCAATTTGTAGAAAAAGGCGATATTATAGGCAAAACAGGAACGACAGGTATGGCAGGAGGGGATCATCTCCATTTTGCTGTTTTTGTGCATAACACTTTTGTTAATCCTTTAGAGTGGTTTGACAACGAATGGATAAAGAAACATATAATAAACAAAATAAACTCTGTTGAAGAAGAACAAACAAATGAAAACTTATGAAGAAATAAACGAAAAGATAAAATCTAAAAAAGTTGTTGTTGTAACAGCAGAAGAGATAACAGATATCGTTAAAAAAAAAGGTGCTAAAAAAGCAGCACAAGCTGTAGACATAGTTACAACTGGAACTTTTTCTCCTATGTGCTCTTCAGGCGTTTTTATAAATTTTGGACATAGTGACCCTCCAATAAAAGCAAACAAAACTTTATTTAACAATGTGCCTGCCTATTCAGGTATTGCTGCTGTTGATTGTTATCTTGGTGCTACAGAACCTGAAATAAACGACCCTTTAAACAAAGTTTATCCAGGCGAGTTTAACTATGGGGGAGGACACGTAATAGAAGACCTTGTTAAAGGAAAAAAAGTACAATTAAAATTAGAAGGGTATGGAACGGACTGTTATCCTGAAAAAAAAATAACTAAAGAAGTAACTTTAAAAGACCTCCCTTATGCAACACTTTTTAATCCAAGAAATGCTTATCAAAATTATAATGCAGGCATCAATCTATCAAACAAAACTATTTACACCTATATGGGCATTTTAAAGCCTAAAATGGGCAATATAAATTATTCTACAGCAGGAGCATTAAGCCCCCTTTTTAATGACCCTTATTTTAAAACCATAGGCGTAGGAACAAAAATTTTTCTTGGAGGCGGAGAAGGATATGTTACATGGCATGGAACTCAACACAATCCAAATGTAGAAAGAAACGAAAAAGGAGTGCCAAAAATACCATCAGGAACTCTCTTTCTCACAGGAGATTTAAAGCAGATGTCTTCTAAGTGGCTTAAAGGTTTAAGTATTAAAGGCTATGGCTGTTCACTTGCTGTAGGAATTGGGATTCCCATTCCTATTTTAAACGAAGAGATGGCTCTTTATACTTCTATTTCTGATAAAGATATCTCTACAAGAGTTGTTGATTACAGTTTCACAAAAAAAGGAGAAATAGCAAGATTTACATATGCCCAGCTAAAAAGCGGGTCAGTAAAAATAGATAAAAAAAGCATTTCAACCTTTCCTTTATCAAGCGTAGTAGGAGCAAGAAAAATAGCTGAATTACTAAAAAAACAGATAGAAAATGGCGATTTCTTTATAACTAAACCCATAAAAAAATTAATCGATTAAAGGAAACTATTTTGCAAAACAAAAATTCTCTAAAACCAGACAAAAAAACATTTGTAAGTGTAGTAGTTGAAAACATTAAAGCTATTGTCATAGCCTTAATAATAGCTCTTGTAATAAGAGCTTTTGTTGTACAAGCTTTTAAAATACCGAGTGGCTCTATGCTTGAAACTCTTCAAATTGGTGACTTTCTTTTTGTTAATAAATTTATATATGGAGTAAGAAACCCTTTTTCAAACAAGACAATAATACCTATAAGCAAACCTAAAAGAGGGGATATTGTCGTTTTTGAATTTCCTAAAGATAGAACAAAAGATTTTATAAAAAGAGTAGCTGGCGTAGAAGGAGATAGAGTTAAGGTTATTAATAATCATCTCTTTTTAAATGGAAAATTAATAAAAGAAAATTATATAAAAAACGATAACGACTTTAGTTATTTAGAAAACTCTTCTTCGTTTGATGCTTCGCAAAGCAGTACAAACTTTCAAGAACAAGTTGTTCCTAAAGATTGTTATTTTATGTTAGGCGATAATAGAGAAAAAAGTTATGATAGTAGATTTTGGGGTTTTGTTCATAAAGATTTAATTGTAGGAAAAGCTCTTATCATCTATTGGTCTTGGGACTCTTATGCTCCTATAAGCAAAATTTTAAACACTATAAGATGGAAAAGAATAGGTACACTAATTAATGACTAAAGCTATCTTTAAAAAAAAAGATCTATTAAATATTGCCTCTCTTTCAAAAGAGGAGATATTGTTAATTATTAACACAGCCACTCAAATGAAAGAGATCTCTGAAAGAGATATAAAAAAAGTCCCTACATTAAAAGGCAAAACTATCATTCTTTTTTTTTATGAGCCCAGCACCAGAACAAAAACCTCTTTTGATATTGCCGCTAAAAGATTAAGTGCCGATACAATATCTATATCAAGTTCAACAAGCAGTATAGTAAAAGGAGAAACCCTTTTAGACACTGTAAGAAACTTAGAGGCAATGAAGCCACACACAATTATTGTTCGTCACTCTTCTGCTGGTGTACCAGATTTTCTTGCTAAAAACTTAAACTGCTCTGTAATCAATGCAGGAGATGGAATGCACGCTCATCCTACGCAAGCTCTTCTTGATATAATGACTGTTAAAGAGAAAAAAAAAACGATAAAAGGCTTAAATGTTGTTATCATAGGCGACATTGCACATAGTAGAGTGGCAAGATCCAATATAAAGGGTTTTTCTAAAATGGGTGCAAAAGTGTCTGTAGCAGGACCTCCAACAATGATGCCTCAAGGTATAGAAAAAATGTGCCATAAAGTTTTTTACAACTCTAATGATGCTGTAAAAAATGCAGATGTTATTATAATGCTTAGAGTACAAAGGGAAAGACAAAAAAACTTCCTTTTCCCATCTGAAAGAGAGTATTTTGAAGTTTTTGGTTTAAATAAAGAAAAGCTTAAAAAAGCAAAAAAAGATGTTTTAATTATGCATCCAGGTCCTATCAATAGAGGTCTTGAGATTTCAAACGATATAGCAGATGGTAAAAATTCAATAATTTTAGAACAAGTTACAAATGGTGTAGCTATAAGAATGGCTATACTATCTTTGCTTGCAGGGAAAAAAATTTAAAAAAAGTCTATTTAAATTATGTCTATAAAAATAAAAAATGCTAACATAGTAGATCCTGAAAACTTTGAAGGGGTTGCCGATATTTTAATTGAAAAAGGCAAAGTTGTTCAAATAGCAAACAACATTAAAAAAAAGGCAAAAACAGAAATAGAGGCAAAAGGTTTGGTTTTAACACCCGGTCTTATCGATGTTCATACACATTTAAGAGAACCGGGAGAAGAGTATAAAGAGACTATTGAAAGCGGAGTTAATGCAGCAGCAAGAGGCGGATTTACAACCATTTGTGCTATGCCAAACACAAAACTTGTCAACGATAATGCTCAAATAACAAAATATATAATCGATAAAGCAAACTCTTATAAAAAAACTACCGTTCTACCTATTGGTGCAATAACTTTTGGTTTAAATGGTGAAAAACTTACAGAGTTTGGCTATTTAAAAAAAGCGGGTGCTGTTGCTTTTTCTGATGACGGGAAACCTGTTGCAGATATAGAGCTTATGAGAAGAGCTCTTGAGTATTCAAAAGCTTTTAACCTTTTTATTATATCCCACTCTGAAGAGCTTAAGCTTACAAACAAAGGAGTTATGAATGAAGGAGCTCTTGCAACAGAAATGGGACTTCCAGGAATTCCAAATCTTGCTGAAAGTATCGCTATTAAAAGAGATGTTGAGCTTGCGAAACTTACAAACAGTAAACTTCATATAGCCCATATAAGCACAAAAGATTCTGTAGAAATTATACGAGATGCAAAAAAAAAGGGGGTAAATGTTACCGCAGAAACAGCTCCTCACTATTTTACATTAACAGAAGAGGCGGTTAAAGGTTATAATACAAACGCTAAAATGAGCCCTCCTTTAAGAAACAAAAAAGATAGAGATGCTATAATAAAAGGACTTCAAGATGGGACTATAGACATAATTGCAACAGATCACGCTCCACATTCAAGCTTAGAAAAAAACATAGATTTTGAAAGTGCAGCTAACGGCATAATAGGGCTTGAAACTTCTTTCCCTATCTCTTACCTTTTGGTTGAAAAAAACTTTTTAAGCTTTAGTACGCTCATTAAAAAAATGTCTAAAAACCCTGCTAAGCTTCTTGGAATTAATAACGATATAAAACCTAATGCCAAAGCAAATTTAACTATTTTTGACTTAAAAAAACCATATAAGATAGATAAACACTCCTTTTTGTCTAAATCACAAAACACTCCTTTTAACAATTTTAATGTAACAGGAAAGCCTGTATTAACAATTGTTAATGGCAAAATAGCCTACATAGACCCTTCGTTTTCTTTATAGCAAAAGATGGAAACAAAAGACACCATAGTAGCAATTGCAACATCAACAGCCGAGCAAGGTAGCATAGGGATTGTAAAAGCATCAGGAAAAGATGCTTTATCCATTGCAAAAAAATTTTTTGTTCCTAAAAAAAAATGCTCTTTTACCTCTCACAAGTTTTATTATGGGAACATAGTAGATAAAAAAAAAGTTATAGATGAAGTTTTATTTGTTTATATGAAAGCTCCAAACTCTTATACAAAAGAGAATGTTGTTGAAATTCATACTCACTCTAATACTATTGTTTTGCAAAAGGTTATATCCCTTTTTGTTGATAGAGGAGCAAGAATTGCTGAAAAAGGAGAGTTTACTAAAAGAGCTTTTCTAAATGGCAGAATAGACTTAACACAAGCTGAAGCCATAATAGATATAATAAATGCGAAAAATGAAAAATCATTAGAAATTGCAACAAAACAACTTTCGGGGGAAAACAAGCTCTCAATAAATAGACTAAAAGAGACTCTATTCGATTTTTTAACTCTATTTGAAACAGCAATAGATTTTCCTGAAGATTTTGAAGAAGAGATAAACTTTAACACTATAAAAAAAAAGATTGATAAAGAGTTGATACCAACTCTTCAAAACTCTCTTGAAAACTATAAAGCTTTTTGTTTTTTAAAAAAAGAGATTAACGTATCTTTAATAGGAGAGCCTAATGCAGGCAAATCGAGCCTTCTAAATGCTCTTCTTAATGAAGATAGAGCTATTGTTACTAAAGAGGCAGGAACAACAAGGGATTTAATTAAAGAGACTATTGTTTTAAACGGACTTATTTTTAAAATAATTGATACAGCAGGAATAACTAAAACAACCAATTTTATTGAAAAAATAGGAATAAAAAAAGCAAAAGAGACAGCGTTAGCATCCGATTTGATTTTGTTTGTTATAGATTCTTCTTTAAAAGAGCCTGTTAAAAAACTTTTTTATACTCTTTTTAAAAAAAACGATTCGAAAGTCCTTTTTGTTTTTAATAAAATAGACAAAATAACAAAAGAAAAAGAGGCTCTTTTGGGCAAAAAAGCTGGTGGTTTCCCTTTTGTAAAAGTCTCTGCTCTAAAAAAAACGGGCTTAGAAAAAATAAAAGAGTATATTTTTAATAATTTTAAGGAAGTAAAACAAAAGACAAGCGAACTTATTATAACTAACTTGAGACAAAAAAACTCTATAGAAAACGCTTTAAAAAACATACTCTCTTTAAAAAACAATATTGAGAACAGAGATGTGCCTTTTGAAATAATATCTTTTGATATACAAAATGCTATTAACCACTTAAATGCGGTTTTAGGTCAAAACATTAAAGAAGATGTTTTAGATGAAATATTTAAAAATTTTTGCATAGGAAAATAATGTTCCTTGTGGAACAACTTAAAAAAGAGACCTTTATACATAGCTCTGTTTTGTAGTGTGGCAATATATTAATACGTCAAACCCAAAACAAATGTAAAAGAGAGCGTCGGATTTTATAGAGTTTTATAAATTTTTAGCAAAACTGTTAAAAATTTAATACTTTACCAAAAAAACTACTATTTTTTTTATAAAAAACATCGCACGTAAAGGTCTCAAAAAAAAGGGGAAAAATGGAAGACATAATGAAACAACTCTTTAAAGAGTATGAATCTTTTGTAGAGCTAACAGAAAAAACTTTACAAAAGGTAAAAGATGGATATTCAGAACAGATTAAGTGCACCAAAGGGTGCTCTGACTGTTGTTACGCTTTTTTCGATTTAACATTAATAGAAGCTATCTATATTAACTATCATTTTAATAAAAAATTTACAGGTAAAGCGAGAGAAAAAATGTTAGAAAAAGCGAACTCTATAGATAGAAAAATATATAAAATAAAAAAAGAGGCTTACAAATCTTCAAAAGAGGAAAACAAAGATATAGAAGTTTTAGGAAAAATATCGGAGAAAAAAGCAAGATGTCCTCTTCTTAACGAGCAAAATCTTTGTGACCTTTATGAGTATAGACCGCTTACTTGTAGGATATATGGTGTGCCAACTTCAAACTTAGGCGCCAGCCACACTTGTGGATTGTCTGGTTTTAAACAAGGCGAAAAATATCCAACAATAAATATGGATATTATATATGCTCAACTTTACAATATGACAAAAAAGTTTACCGACTCTATAAATTCAAAATATACTAAACTTTTTGAAATGTTAGTTCCTCTTTCAATGGCTCTTCTTACAAACTATAATGATGACTATTTAGGAGTTATAAAAAAGGATAAAAAATGAAAAACTTTGCAGAAGAACGTAAAAAGTCTATTTTTGATTCTATGGGCAAAAGAGGACAAAAACAAATATTAAAAAAAGGCTATGAAAACTGGGACCCCTTTGAAGAGCCTAAAGACCCTAAAAAAATTCTAAAAAAAAGAGACGAAATGAAAAAAACGGCTCAAGAGTTAACAAGAGATTTCCTGCAACAAGTCTCTTCAGAAAAGTATAACAGCATATATGGGAAAGGGGCTTTTGATATCTGCTTGGGCATAATAAATCAAAAAGAAGAGTATTTAGGAATGTACGATTTTGTATGTTGGTATGAAAAAGAAAAAAACTCTTTAAACAAAGAGACACCATAAAAATGAAGAAAAAAATAGTAGTAGGAATTTGCGGTGCTTCTGGAATATGTTATAGTATAAGATTCCTGCAACATCTTCTTAAATCTTCTGTTGATATTTATTGTATTGTATCAAAATCTGGTTTTGATGTAATGCTCTACGAAGAAAGTTTGAAAGAAAAAGATTTTATAACCCTTTTAAAAAAAGAGCGAGACATACATAAAAAAGCAACCATCTCTTTTTTTAAAAACGACGATTTTTTTGCCCCTTTTGCAAGCGGAACTTTTCTTTTTGATGGAATGGTTATCTTACCTTGTTCAATGAAAACTTTAGCTTCAATATCTTATGGGATAGCCTCTAATCTTATAATAAGAGGGGCTGATGTTTGTTTAAAAGAAAAAAGGAAATTAATTCTTGTTCCACGTGAAACACCTCTTAATATTATTCATATTGAAAATATGTTAAGAGTGGCAAAAGCAGGGGGAGTAATTCTTCCTCCTTTTCCTTCTTTTTATTTAAAAAAAGAAACAAAAGAAAATTTAATAGATGGAACAGTTTTAAAAATTTTTGACCAACTAAACCTAAAAAATGATATTTTAAAACGATGGGAAGGAAAATAAAAAATTTACTCTTTTTTTGTTTACTCTTTTTTATTCACTCTTGTGTTATAGTTATAAACCCTGAAACACAAAAAAAAGAGCCGCAAAAAGATACTACTTTAGAAACACAAACTTTCAAAAGAACTGTTGCTGTTCCTGTACTTCCTGATGATGTAAAAATATTAAACAGAATAGGGGAGAGTGCAAACGAAAGAGGAAATTATAATAAAGCTGTAAAGTGTTATAAAAAAGCTATAGAGATAAACCCTAACTTCATAATATCTTATCACAATCTTGGTGTAACCTATTTTAACCAAGGCAAATATAAAGAATCAAAAAAACAGTTCAAAAAGTACGAGTTGCTACAAGAGATAAAAAACAAAAAATAAAAATTTTTACATATACCATATTAAGACCTTTACACATAGCTCTATTTTGCTTTTGTTTTGTGGTGCAGTAGTATTTTTATACGTCAAACCCAAAACAAAAGTGAAAGAGAGCGTTAGTCTTTATAAAGGTTTTATAAGTTTTTGCAAAATTACCAAAAGTTTTTTGTTTTACAAAAAACCACTATTTTGTCATAAAAAATATTATGTGCAAAGGTTTCCATATTGTGTATTTTTCTTAAAAGAATGCGTTTATGTAAAGGTTTCTATACCTAAAAAAATTAAATCGGTTTAGGTGTAGCAGAAAACATTTTAGATTTAGACAAAATCTTTAAAGAAAGAGGTGTCATCTTGATTTTTGGAACAGGAACAACTGTCATTGCTATAAGAGCTGCAAATGGGTTTTTATTCATTAAAAAAAACTCTCTCTTTAAAAAATTAACCATTCTATGTTCAATAGGAACTTTACCAAGAATATTATAAATATCTTTTCTTAATCCATAAGAAGAAAAAAAATTAATTTTTTTATTATTAAAATGCAGTAATCTATAAATTGAATATTTATTTATAGTAAAAATAAAAACTTTATCTTTTGTTACTCTAAAAGCTTCTGATAACGCTTTTTTATAATTATCTGTAAATTCAAGACTAAAAAAAAACACTGAATAGTTGAAATGATTATCGTCAAAAGGAAGATCCTCTGCAAAACCTTTAATAAGTTCTGCCTTATTTCCTATTTTGTTTTTTGCAATATCAAACATATAAACAGAAGGCTCTATCGCTGAAACATCAAGATTTTTTTCTATAAGAGCTTCTGTGCTTTTACCTGTTCCGCAACCGATATCAAGGACTGTTGCTTTTTTAATAGGATTAAGCATTTTAAACATAATATTTTTTTCTGTTTCAAAAAAAAGTTCATTCTTTTTTTTTTGAAACCAATCATCATATTTTTGAGCTTCTTTATATGTAAAAACATATCCCATTTTTTATTATTCCTTATTCATAAGTAAAATAAATTTTGAACCTTCATTTTCTATACTATTAACTTTTATTTTCCACTTATGAATTTTTGCTATATTCTTAATTAAATATAATCCTAATCCGCTCCCTTTTTCGTCTTCTTTCTTCTTTATTTGATAAAACTTTTTAAATATCTTTTTTAAATCTTTCTTATTTATTCCTATACCATTATCTTCAAACTCTATCGCTATTTTATTTTTTTCTTCATATATTCTTATATGAATTTTTTTATCTTCTCTAACATTATATTTTATAGCATTTATAATTATATTCATCAAAACCATATTAAATAATGCTAAATTTAATTTCACATACTCTTCTTTTTTTAATTCGTTTTTTATATCTATCTTAATTTTATTAAACAAATGTTTGTTTTTATTATAAAAATCTTTAATTTTATGTACAAGATTAACCTTTATAAAATTGCTTTCATAAAAATCACTTTCAAGTTTTGCTAAGTTTAAAATTCTACTTATATCGTTAGAAAGTTTATTTATATCGCTCAACATATATTTTATATATTTATTTTTATCCTCTTCTGATATTTTATATTTTAAAAGAGTTTCAAGGTATAAATTAATAGACGTTACAGGTGTTTTAAGTTCGTGTGTAAAGTTATATATAAAGTTATGTTGCTGACGATAAAGATTTAATGTTTTTTTATAATAGATAAAAGCTGTAAACATAGAAAAAAGAATAAGAGTTGCGAGCATAGAAATGACTAAAAACACAAATCCTGTTTGTGTTTTTAAAATTTGTCCAGGATCAAGATTAAAAGTTTCAACAAAATAGTTTAACCCTTCTGTTATTTCTATATACCAATAAATATATAACAAAAAGGTAGTTATTATTGCTGTTGTAAGAAAGATAAATATAAAAATAGGATGAAATATCCATCTTATTTTTTGAAAAATCATTATTTTTTTATGTTTGATATTTTATATTAAAGTTTATATTTTTCATAGTTCTTTTTATTTTATATAAAAGTTTTTATATGAATAAAATATTAATAAAGTTAGAGTTATTGATATGTTTTTTTTAACTTATCAATAAATACTATTTTATTATTAATAAATTATAAATCTATATAAATCAAAAACACCATTAAAACAGTTATTTATCAGTTTTATTTAATCTATTATATATAAATAATTACTACTAATATATATATTATATAATTAATAAGGGAAACAAAATGAAAATAAAAATAAATAAGAGCGATATAATAAATAGTTTATCAAATATCCAATCTATAACTAATAAAAGATCTAACTTAATTATAAATAACTGTATTTTACTTAGAGCAGAAAAAAATCATATATATATATCTGCTACAGATTTTGAAACTAGTTTCGAAGGAGTATATAATGCAGATATAGAAGAAGAAGGAAAAATAGTAGTAAATGCTAAACACTTTTTTGAAATTATAAAAGATTTTCCTATGGAAAGTGTTGGTATAACAAATCTTGAAAATAAAAATATAGAGATAAAAAGCGAGAAAGTAAGCTTTAAACTTTTAAATATAGTTGAAGAGTTTCCAAAACTTCCAAATATTAAAAATACAATTTTTTTCATAGATATAAAATCTTTTAAATTAAAATCTATGATAGATAAAATAACTACTATAGAACACTTAGATAGAGAAGATGATGGCAGAAGAACATATTTATATGGAGTAGGTTTTAAAAAAGAAAAAGACGATGAAATAGTAATGATATCAACAGATATAAAAAGATTTTCTATTATAAAATATAAAAATTCTACTCCAATTAATTATACTAATGAAAAATCTATTTTGATAGATAAAAAAGGGTTAAAAGAAGCTGGTAAATTTTTAGATATTAATGATGATAATGTAAAAATTGGTATATGTGATGATAAATATTTTATAATTAAAAAACCAAATGAAATAATAGTAATTAATATAATAGAAGGTTCTCCTATAGAGTACGATTATAGTGCTAACTTAAAAGAGGAAAATAACATAGAAATAAATAAACAAGAGTTTCTTATGTCACTTAAAAGAATGTCTATTTTATCTTCTAATGAAGATGATAAATCTTTAACTTTTAACTTAAAAGAAGATAAATTATTTATAACATACAAAAGTTCTTATACTGGTGAATCGGAAGAGTATATTAATATAAAAAGAGAAAGTAAAAAAGAGATTAAGGTTAATTATAATCCTAAAAATTTTACTGAAATTTTAAATAAAATAGAAGAAGATACTTTTATATTAAATATATCTTTTGATAATAGCCAATGTTTTATAAAAGGTAAATCTGATGAAAGTTTTTTAAGTATATTTACACCAATAGTTGATGTTTAAAAGATATAAATAACCAATAAATATGATTTTCTAATCTTAAATCTTAACAATTAATTGAAAAATAAAAATATGGAACAAATAAATAAATACACAGAAGACAATATAAAAATACTTGAAGGACTTGAAGCTGTAAGAAAAAGACCATCTATGTATATAGGAAATATATCTACAGAAGGTCTTCACCATTTAGTATATGAAGTGGTTGATAATAGTATAGATGAAGCTATGGCTGGTTATTGTAACAATATAATAATAACAATAAAAACAGATAATAGTGTAGTTGTTGAAGATGATGGTAGAGGTATTCCAGTTGGAATACATAAAACAGAAAATAAAAGTGCTTTAGAAGTTGTTATGACAAAACTGCATGCAGGTGGAAAGTTTGATAAAGATACTTATAAAGTTTCCGGTGGACTTCATGGAGTTGGTATTTCTGTTGTTAATGCACTCTCTGAATCTTTAGATGTTGAAGTTTATAAAGATAAAAAAATTTACCATCAAAGGTTTAAAAAAGGAGTGAAAGATATAGAGCTTGAAGTTATAGGGGAGACAGAAAAGACAGGCACAAAAGTCCATTTTAAACCAGATACAACAATTATGACAGCTGACGATTTTGATTACACTATTCTTGAAAGGAGAATGAGAGAACTTGCTTTTCTAAACAAAGGTTTAAGAATAGTAATTCAAGACGAAAGAAGTGATGAAAAAAACGATTTTTGTTATAAAGGCGGTTTAGAGGAGTTTGTAGAGTATCTTAATCAGAATAAAACTAAACTTCATAAACCAATATTAATAAACGGAAACAGAAGCGATGTAGATGTTGATATTGCAATACAATACAACGAAACTTTTATAGAAAAGATATATACTTTCGTAAATAATATTAACACTATTGAAGGAGGTTTTCATTTAATCGGTTTTAAAAGTGCTCTTACAAGAAGTTTAAACAACTATTTAGCACAAAACTTTTCAACTAAAGACACTAAAGGTCTAAAAGTAAGTGGTGATGACGTAAGAGAAGGTTTAACAGTTATAATTAGTGTAAGAGTAATAGACCCTCAATTTGAAGGTCAAACAAAAACAAAATTAGGTAATAGTGAAGTAAAAGGTATTGTAGAATCTTTAGTTAATGAAAAGTTATCTGCTTTTTTAGAGGAGAATCCTTCAGTTGGAAAAATTATAATAAAAAAAGCAACAGAAGCAGCCAGAGCAAGAGACGCTGCAAAAAGAGCAAGAGATTTAGTAAGAAGTAAAGATAATGTTCTTAACTCTTCTCTTCCAGGTAAACTTGCTGCTTGTCAATCTAACAAACCAGAAGAGAAAGAGCTTTTTATAGTGGAAGGTGATTCTGCAGGAGGTTCTGCTAAGCAGGGTAGAGATAGAAAATTTCAAGCAATACTTCCTCTTAGAGGAAAAATATTAAATGTCGAAAAAGCTCGCTTCGATAAAATTTTAAAAAGCGAAGAGATAAGAAATATTATTACAGTTCTTGGTACAGGGGTTGGAGAAGAAGAGTACGATATAGATAAAATAAAATATCATAAAGTTGTTATAATGACAGATGCTGATGTTGACGGTTCTCACATAAGAACCTTACTTTTAACTTTTTTTTATAGACAAATGCCAGAATTAATCAAAAAAGGTTTTTTATATATAGCACAACCGCCTCTTTTTAAAATTACTAAAGGCAAACAAGAAGTCTATTTAAAAAACGAAAAAGAGTATATGAATTTTATTTTAGAAAAGTTTTATGAAAAAACAGTTATAAAAAATAGAGAAAGAGATTTTAAAAAAGAAGAAGTTTTTCTCTTTTTCACTACTTTTTCAGAATACAACTCTTTAATTTCTAAACTAAAAGCAAAAGGCTTTGAAAGAGAGCTTATAAAGCTTCTTTTAGAAGAAAGAATTGAAAACAAAGAGTATCTTGAAGATAAAGAAAAAATGGAAGCTCTTAAAACCAAGTTAGAAAATAATGACTATTTTGTAGATATCATTTTTAATGAAGATAGACAAAGATATAACCTTATAATTACAGGCAACAAAAAAAACAAAATAATGAAAACAAAAAAGAATATGGTAATAGGCAGAGATATTCTTTTTTCTCCTGAATTTAAAAAACTTCTAATACTCAATAAAAAAACAGAAGAGTTTAATAAACCACCATTTTCGATAGTTGAAAAAAATAAAGAGGATAAAGTTTTAGAAAAAGAGAGTGCTGAAGATTTATACAATTACGTTTTAGAAGAAGCAAAAAAAGGATTTTTTATTCAAAGATATAAAGGTCTTGGAGAGATGAATCCAAAACAGCTTTGGGAAACAACAATGTCTCCAGAAAATAGAAATTTTATGCGAGTAAAAATAGAAAACGATTTTTTAGTAGACAACGTCTTTTCTTTACTAATGGGTGAAGAGGTTGAGCCCAGAAGAGAGTTTATTCAAAAAAATGCCTTAGAGGTCTCTTCTTTAGACTTTTAAAATTTTTTAGGTTTTTTTTAATCAATATTCATCTTAGATACAAAAAAACCACTATTTTTTTCATAAAAAATATTATATGCAAAGGCTTCATAATGAAAAAAAAACTTCCAATAGGCATACAAACTTTTGAAAAAATAGTTGAAGGCAACTATGTTTATGTTGATAAAACAAAGATGGCTTTTGATTTAATTGAAAATGGAAATTGTTTTTTTCTATCCCGCCCACGCCGTTTTGGCAAAAGTCTTTTTCTTTCCACACTAAAAGCAATCTTTGAAGGCAAAAAAGAGTTTTTTAAAGGTTTATACATTTATGACAAATGGGACTGGTCTAAAAAATATCCTATTTTTCATATAGATTTTGGTAATCAAAAAGCAACAACAGACAAAGAGTTGATAAGTTTTATTTCAAATCAAATAGATGATGTTGCAAATCTTTATGAAATATCTCTTTCGCGTAAAGTTTATTATGAAAAATTTAGAGAGCTTCTTGAAAAGTTAAGCCAAAAACACGAAAAAGCCGTTGTTCTAATTGACGAATATGACAAACCTATTTTAGACAATATTACTGAAAACAAACTTGCCATAGAGATGCGAGAAATTTTAAGAGGTTTTTATACAGTTTTAAAAGGTGCTGATCCTTTTTTAAAATTTGTCTTTTTAACAGGAGTTTCTAAATTTTCAAAAGTTTCAATTTTTTCAGGTTTGAATAACTTAATGGATATAACACTTCATCCAAGTTATTCTTCTATTTGTGGCTACACACAAAAAGATGTAGAAGTCTCATTTAAAGATTGGCTTAATGGGGTAGATTTAGAAAAGGTAAAAAAATGGTATGACGGCTACTCTTGGCTTGGTGAATCTCTTTATAATCCTTTTGATATTCTCTTGTTTTTAGACAATCCTAAAAAAAGTTATAAAAGCTATTGGTTTGAAACAGGCACGCCAACTTTTTTAATCGATATAATAAAAGCAAACAGATATCCAAGCTTTAATTTAGAGAAAATTGAAGTAAGCGATAAAATTTTAAGTAGTTTTGACGTTGGAAATATTAAGCTTGAAACACTTCTTTTCCAAACAGGTTATTTAACCATAAAAAAAGAAGAAGAGTTTGGAACTGATATCATCTACACTTTAACATATCCGAACTTAGAAGTTAAAAGTGCTTTAAATCTATATATTTTAGATTACTTGATAGAAAACGCTACCAGACAATCTGCTATCGCAAAGCCGTTTTATGAATCTGTTATAAATTGTGACTTAGACAAATTAAAAGATGTCCTTGTCTCTTTTTTTGCATCTATTCCTTACGATTGGTACCGCAAAAATAAACTTGATAAATTTGAAGGATATTATGCCTCCATTATCTACTCCCTTTTTGCATCCTTTGGTTTTGAAACAGTCCCTGAAGATAAAACCAATAAAGGTAGTATAGATTTAACCATAGGCTTTGATGAAAAAATCTTCATCTTTGAGTTTAAAGTTGATGAAAAAGGCGGTTTAGAACAGATAAAAGAAAAAAAATATTATGAAAAATATTTAGCAGAAAAAAAAGAGGTTTTTTTAATAGCGATAGAGTTTAATAAGGGAAAAAGAAATATAATAAATTATAGTTGGGAAAAGCTTTTGATAAATCCAAAATTATAAAATTAAAATTGAGATTTTTGCACATAGCTTAAATTTTACTTTTGCTTAGTTTCGTTACTTTTTTTAGATACAACAAAGGAGAAAAACCAAAATGATAAAAACCCTTCCAAACACTAAATTTAAGATTCTTACTTTTACTATTCTTTTTATCTTTTCTATCGTTTCTGTATCTTTTTCGTCTGCTACTGCCTTACTTGAAGCCACTAAAAAAGGGGATTTATCTCAAGTAAAAAAATTAGTAGAACAAGGAACTTATCTTGAATTAAAAGACAAATATAAAGACACCCCCTTGCATTTAGCAGCAAATGAAGGTCACACTGAAATAGTAAAATATTTAGTGGAAAAAGGCGCAAGTATTGAGGCAAAAGCTATCAAAGGACAAACTCCCTTACATTTTGCAGTATGTTTTGGTCATATTGAAATTGTAAAATATTTGATAGAAAAAGGCGCGAATATTGAGGCAAAGGTTAACAATGGACAAACACCTTTGCATTTTGCAGCATATTTTGGTCGTGTTGAAATAATAAAATATTTAGTGGAAAAAGGTGCTGATATTAAAGCAAGGAATAATTATAAATATACCCCATTACATTTAGCAGCATATCAAGGACATATTGAAGCAGTAAAATATCTAAAGGAAAAAGGTGCAAACATTAATGCAAAAGATAGTAAAGGAAGAACACCTTTGGATTTAGCAAAAAAGCAAAATAAAACAGAAACAGTAAGTTTTTTGAGTCAAAAAGTAAAAAAATAAAAGATTATAACCAATTGTAAGTAAAATTATAAAATGACAAAAAAACAACAATATTGGGCAGATAAGTATATAAAGAATAGCATCACCGCAAAAGAAGCCATAAGCAAAATACAGTCGGGGCAGAGGGTTTTTGTTGGCTCTTCTTGCGGGGAACCGCAAGCACTTGTTTTAGAACTTATCAAAAATGAACACTACTTTACAGGTTTAGAAATTATTAGAATTTTTAGCGTTGACTCTTCTCCTTTCTCTTTTAATTCAACAGAAGAAGTAAAAGAAACAAGCTTTACAATTCGCTCTTTTTATCCGGGTTCAGCAAGATCTAGAAAAATAAATAAAATCAGACGATTTTTAACCCCCATAAACTTATCAACCTTACCAAACCTTTTTAAAACAAAAACGATTCCTATTGATGTCGCTTTAATACAAGTTTCTCCTCCAGACGATTTTGGTTGGGTCTCTCTTGGTGTTTCTGTTGATGTTACTATGGCGGCAGCTATGTACGCCAATTTAGTAATTGTGCAGATTAATCCTAATATGCCGAGAGTTCTTGGAAGAACTTTTATTCATATAGACGATATAGACTATTTTGTTGAGCACGAAGAGGATATTATCTCTATTCCAAGCCCTCCAGATTTAGAAGAAGCAAAAAAAATAGGAAAAATTGTTTCACACTTTATAGAAGATGGTTCAACAATTCATACCCCTCCAGGATTATCTTTAAAAGCACTTTCAGAAGCTTTTGAAAATAAAAATGATATAGGTGTTCATACAGAGTATATGACAGATGGGATTATGAATTTAGTTATGAGAGGAAACATTACAAACAAGTTTAAAGGGAATAAAGATGGGAGAATTGTAGCAAGTGGAGCAATGGGTTCTAAAATGCTTTATGAGTTTTTACACGAAAACCATTCAATAGATTTCCAGCCTTCTGAGTATGTAAATGACCCTATTATTATATCAAGACATAATAAGATGGTTTCGATTAATACAGCTATATCTGTTGATTTAACAGGACAGATTGCAGCAGACGCCTTTAGTTTTAACTATTTTTCTGGAATAACAGGAATGTATGAGTTTAATAAAGGTGCTCTTATGGCAAAAGATGGTAAAGCTATTATAATTTTGTCAGCTACTAATCCTTCAAAAACAACTTCGCGTATAGTGCCTTTTTTAGAGAATAATGCTGTAATTATACCAAGAACTGATGTTCATTACGTTGCAACCGAGTTTGGTGTTGTAAATCTTTTTGGTAAAAATTTTAGTGAAAGAGCAAAAGCTATGATAAGCATTGCTCATCCTGACTTTAGAGAAGAACTTTTTGAAAAAGCAAAAGAACAGAGACTTATAGATGAGAAAAAAACACTAAAACAGTCTATGAAAAGTATTTATCCTGTTAGTATAGAAGAAGAAGAAACGATAAATAATGTAAAGGTTATGTTTAGACCTATAAAAACTGTTGATGAAAGAAGACTCCAAGAGCACTATTATGGGCTTAGAAAAGAAGATGTGGAAACACGGTTTTTTTATGAAAAGAAAAACTTTATTCATTCAGACTTAGAAAAAACAGTAGAGATAGACTATGTAAATAACTTAACGATTGTAGCTGTAATAGGCGATTTTGGTTTTGGACAAATAATAGCTGTTGGGGAATACTATTTGAACAAACAGACCGGTTTTGTAGAGATCGCTTTTTCTGTAAGTAAAGAGTGGCAAGGGTATGGAATTTCAAAAATTATGCTTAGAAAACTTGAAAAAGCAGCTAAAGAAAGAGGTTTTAAAGGGCTTACAGCTTTTGCTTACGCCACAAACAAAAGAATGATTAATCTTTTTAATAATCTTCCTTATAAAATAACAACTTCGTATGAAGATGGCATTGTGACTTTAAATTGTAAATTTGACGAGCTAAAGTCTAAAGAGAACAATAATGAATGATAATAAAAAAAAGATTTTTGAATTTATAGACACACTTTATAAAGATGAAGTTTTTGTAAAAGATATTTTAATAAGACATAGTAAAGCAGTAGCTCTTAAAGCTCTATATTTTGCCAAAAACGTAAAAAACAGTAAGGTAGATTTAAACTTTGTCGAAGAAGCCTCTCTCCTGCACGATATAGGAATTATAGGCACCGATTTTGGAAGTTTAAATAATAAAGGAGACAAGCCCTATATTTTTCATGGCATCATAGGAAGTAAAATTTTAAAAGAGAATGGTTTTTCTAAGTATGCACTTGTTTGTGAAAGACATATCGGTTTTGGTTTAACGAAAGAAGAGATTATAAATAAAAAACTTTTACTCCCTCAAAGAGATATGAGCCCTGTTACCATAGAAGAAAAAATCGTATGCCTTGCCGATAAGTTTTTTTCAAAAAAAAATGAGCCGTTAGAAAAAGAAAAAAGTATTGATGAGATAAAAAAGTATGCCTTAAGACACGGAGAAGACCAGCTTATTCGTTTTAATAAGTTATTTAAAGAGGTAACAGAAGCTTAGATTAGACCTTTGTACATAATTTTTTGCCTGTCACTTCTTTCACGGGGGATTGCCAAAAGCGACAAAGTAAAAAAGTCACAAGGTGAAAATTTAAAAAAAAGATATATTTATTTTGCTCCCAATTGTAGGGGCGTATTGCCATACGCCCAAAGCGAAAAACTTAGCTTTGTAAATATTTAAGCTTTTATAAAGGCAAAAAGAAGATGAGAGAACTTAAATTAGACGAAATAGCCGAATTTTTAAATCTTGCACCTTATAAAGTAGAAAGATGGGTCAGGCAGGGGAAAATTCCTATCAGACATCAAGATAAAGACACCTACGCCTTTAATGAAAAAAATTTAATAAATTGGGCTAAAAAGTTAAATATTAGTATTAACGATAGTTTTAATAAAAACATAAAAGAAGAAAAAAAAAAAAACGATATCTTTTTTCTAACAGATGCGATGAAAAAAGGGGGTTTTTATTACGATATTGAAGGAGCTGATATTGAAAGTTTTTTGGGAAATTTATTTAACGAAGTAAAGATATTTGATTTAGAGAAAAAAAAGAAGATTTTAGAAGAGATATTAAAAAGAGAACAAATCTCTTCTACAATAATAGGAAATGGTATAGCTCTTCCTCATCCTAAAAACATAATTCAAGAGCTTGATGAAAATATAGTAATTACAGCATTTTTTAAGAACAAATCTACTTTTTCAGAAAAAGAGATTTTTATAGCTTTTGTTTTACTTGGAATCTCTAATGAGATGTATATATCTCTTCTTTCCAAACTCTCTTTTTGCCTTAAAAACATATCCTTTATCAATTTATTAAAAACTATTCCTAAGCCAGAAGTTATGATTGAAGAAACGACAAAGATTTTAACTAACAGTTTATAAATTTTTTGAGTATTCTTTTTTAACCCACCTCTCCTTCCAAGAGGGCTTGCCATGGGAATGAGACCTTTTCAGTATTGCCTACGTCCCAATGAAAAAACAAATAAATTAGCGGCAAAAAATGGTAAGGACACTACAAAAAATCAAAATAAAAAAAGTTTATAGGATAAACATAAAAATTGACTTATTTATTTATAAAAAATAGCGTTATGAGTTTTTTGTTATTTTAAATATAAAATATGAGACCTTTGCACATAGCTTAAATTTTGCTTTTGTTTTGTGGTAAGGTCTCAATATAATTATGTCTAAGCTCTTACCAAAGGGTTGTTAGGCATAGATTTGGTGTTAAGAAGGATGAGTAAATACAATTTAGACAAAATAAGAAATATTGGAATTAGTGCACATATTGATTCAGGGAAAACTACGCTTACAGAAAGAATTCTTTTTTAT
Organism: Desulfobacterales bacterium; assembly: GCA_963662235.1. Classification (GTDB taxonomy): domain Bacteria; phylum Desulfobacterota; class Desulfobacteria; order Desulfobacterales. Next base: position 408,998 of record OY759308.1, read on the forward strand.
ACAGACAAAATCCACGCGATACATGAAGTAAAAGGAAAAGATGGTGTAGGTGCTGTAATGGACTCTATGGAGCTTGAAAAAGAAAGAGGCATAACAATCGCTTCTGCTGCCACATATTGTGAGTGGAAAGGTTATGATATTAACATAATAGACACTCCAGGACACGTTGACTTTACCATAGAGGTAGAAAGGTCTTTAAGAGTTTTAGATGGTGCGGTGCTTGTCTTATGTGCTGTTGGTGGAGTCCAATCTCAGTCTATTACTGTTGATACTCAAATGAAAAGATATAAAATTCCAAGAATAGCATTTATAAACAAGTGCGATAGAAGTGGTGCAAATCCTTCTTTTGTTATTGAGCAACTAAAAGACAAATTGCAACATAATGCTGTGGCAATGCAACTTCCAATTGGTATGGAAGACAATTTTAAAGGGGTTGTTGACCTTATCAAAATGAAAGCTTTTTATTTTGAAGGTGCAAACGGCGAAGAGATAAAAGAGACTGCAATTCCAGATGAATATGTTAGTGAAGCTGAAAGTTTAAGAGAAAAGATGCTTGATGAGGTCTCTTTTTTTTCAGATGAACTTACAGAAGCCCTTCTTGAAGAAAAAGAGATACAAGAAGAGTTAGTTTATGAAGCTGTAAGAAAAGGGACTCTGCAAAGAGAAATCACTCCTGTTTTTGTTGGCTCTGCTTTTAAAAATAAAGGAGTACAACCTCTTCTTGATGCTGTAAATAGTTTTCTTCCTTCCCCTTCCGATATTGAAAACGAAGCACTTGACGTAAAAAATGAAGAACAAACTGTTAAGTTAGAAAACGATCCTAAAAAACCGACTGTTGCACTCGCTTTTAAGCTTGAAGATGGGCAGTATGGTCAGCTCACTTATTTTCGTGTTTATCAAGGAAATTTAGATAAAAATAGTACAGTTATTAACGCGAGAACAGGCAAAAAAGTTAAGATAGGCAGAATAGTTAAGATGCACTCCAATCAAATGGAGGACATCTCTTTTTTAGGAGCAGGTCAAATTGGTGCTCTTTTTGGAATAGACTGTGCTTCAGGAGACACTTTTACAGACCCATCAATTTCTCTTACAATGAGTTCTATGTTTGTTCCTGAGCCTGTAATATCTTTATCAATAAAACCTAAGGACAACAAAGCACAAATAAATATGTCCAAAGCTTTAAGTAGATTTATCAAAGAAGACCCAACTTTTAGAACATTTGTAGATGAAGAGACAAATGAGACTATAATTGAAGGTATGGGAGAACTTCATCTTGAAATATATATTGAAAGAATGAAAAGAGAGTATAAAGCGGAAGTAGAAGTAGGGCAACCAAGAGTAGCATATAGAGAAACAATTACTAAACAAGTAGACTTTGATTATGTTCATAAAAAACAAACGGGTGGAGCAGGACAGTTTGGACGTGTTGCAGGTTTTATGGAACCATATGAAGAGCACTTTGAGTTTGTTGATAAAATTGTTGGGGGTAGTATACCAAAACAATTTATACCTTCGTGTGAAAAAGGATTCTTAGCTTCTCTTAAAAAAGGTCCTAAAATGGAGCTTCCTGTTACAGGTATCAGAATAACAATTAACGATGGAACATATCACTCTGTAGACTCATCTGACAACGCCTTTCAAGCTGCTGCAAGAGGAGCTTTTCTTGAGGCTTATGATAAAGCAAAACCTGTAATTCTTGAACCTATTATGAGAGTTGTTGTTGAAACACCCGGAGAGTTTCAAGGCGTAGTAGTTGGTTCTTTAAATCAGAGAAGAGGTATAATTGTAAATACACAAGATGAAGGTTATCAATCTGTAATAGAGGCAAAAGTTCCTCTTGCAGAAATGTTTGGATATTCAACAGATCTTCGTTCTCTTACACAAGGTAAAGCACAATTTACAATGGAATTTAAAGAGTATAGTAAGGTGCCTATGTCAATTATGGAAGAGTTACAAAAAAAGTATGAAGACGAAAAAGCAAAGAAGCAAAAATAGTAAAAAATAAATAGTGTACTCAAAAATATTAATATTAAAATTTCCATCAGACAAAGCAGATAAGCCTGTAATTTGTAACCTTGTTCAAAAATACAATCTGATATTTAATATTCTTAATGCTAGAATTTTACCAAGAAAAGAAGGTATGATGGCATTAAAGCTTTCAGGAACAAAAGAAAACTTTAAACAAGGAATAGAGTACTTAAGAAAAAATGGAATATGTGTTGAAGATACCAAGCAATTTGTAACACGCGATGAAGAAGCTTGTTATCAATGTGGAGCTTGTACGGCTGTTTGTCCAACAGAAGCACTTTTTATTAAACGACCTGAAATGGAAGTTTGTTTTGACCAAAAAAAATGCAGTATGTGCGAACTTTGCCTCTCTATTTGTCCTACCAAAGCTATGAAAGTCTTTTCTAGTGTTGAATCTTTTTTTTAAAAATAGAGACTAAATAGGTGAAGAAAGTAGCAATCTTATTAAGTGGCGGTGTCGATTCTCTTGTTGCTACTCATCTTTTAAAAAATAGAGGTTTTGATGTTGAAGCTTTTTATTTTTCTACTGGCTACGAAGAAAAAGATATAGCTTCTAAAATTTCTAAAATAACAAGCTCTATTAAAATCAATCTTGCTATTGTAGACGTTATAAAAGAGTTTGAACAAAAAGTAGTAAATTACTTTATAAAAGAGTACTTATCAGGCAGAACGCCGAATCCTTGTCTTATTTGCAATTCATCCATTAAGTTTAATTTCCTTTTAGAGTTTGTAAAAAAAAGAGGTTTTGAGTTTCTCGCAACGGGGCACTATGCAAGTCTTAAAAACTCAAATTTATTTAAAGCTTTGGATAAAACAAAGGACCAATCTTATTTTCTTGGGTTTGTTAAAAAAGAAAATTTAAAAAACGTTATCTTCCCTCTTGCTGATATGACAAAAGAAGAAGTTTTAGATTATGCTAAAATTAATAGCTTAGAGCCTGTTTTTAGTAAAGAGAGCCAAGATATCTGTTTTATAAAAGAGAAAAGTTATAAAGATTTTTTAAAAACGAAAAAAATTTTTTCAAAAGAGGGCAATATAAAAACGATTCAAGGGGAAATAATAGGCAAACACAAAGGGTTAGTTAACTACACCATAGGTCAAAGAAAGAACTTAAATTGCCCTGCAAAAGCCCCATACTACGTCACAAAAATAGACACTAAAAATAACGAATTAATTTTAGGCTTTAGAGAGGATATTTTTAAAAAAGAGTGTACTATAAAAAACCTTAACTTATTTGATAAAAACTTATTATCACAAAAACAAGCCAAACTTAAAACAAAATTACGATATAGAAACAAAGAAGCCACTTCTTTTGTTTTCTTTAAAGAAGAGTCTGCCAAAATAGAGTTTGAAAAAGAGCAGTTTGCCATAACTCCTGGACAAGGAGCCGTTTTTTATGATGGCGATAGAGTAGTTGGCGCAGGAATAATAGATTGAGAGCTATGTGCAAAGCTATCTATATTAAGGTTCAAGAGAAAGAGATATTTTCTCTTTTTTAGCTTTAGGTCAATTCAAACCCTACCGTTTTCAGAACAAATCAAAATAAAGCATTATATCGCTGTTTTTTTATATTTTTAAAAACAAATTAACTATATCGTACCTTTATTTTTTTTAATTTTCTTTTGATTTTTTGATCTGTTTGTTTTAGAGGGATTGCCTGTAATTTTCTTTATCTCGTGAATTTGGAATTTGTTTTATTTCCAGTTTATTTTCTTCTCAATTTGTAAACATATCAGTTACTATTTTTTTATAAAAAATTTTTAATATAGGGCTTGTTTTTGCCCTACCATATTTTAAGTTTACCACGAAGAGTTCTGTTTTTTTATCTCCTTTGTGGTAAAAAAAAACTTTAACAAGGTGTTCAAAATGAAGAACCTTATTAAAACCATTCGTTTTTATCTTACCTTTTTACTAATTTTTGATTTAAGTGTTGGTCCTGCGATTTTAGCGGCATCAGATGGTATATCTGTAGATACTGGAGCTGCGGCTGCCAATCAAGCAACACTTGATACAGCGAGGAATGGAGTTCCTGTCGTTAATATCGTAAATCCGAATGCAAATGGTTTGTCTCACAACAAATTTACTAATTATAATGTAGATAAAAAGGGTCTTGTTTTAAACAACAGTAAAGTAAGCGGCCAAAGCAAGCTAGCTGGTCAAATATATGCCAATACAAATTTAAAGAATAATGCAAGTACGATTTTAAACGAGGTTACTTCAACTAATAAAAGTGTTTTAAAGGGTTATACGGAGGTTTTTGGGAATAGAGCAAACGTTATAGTTGCCAATCCAAATGGTATAACGTGTAACGGTTGTGGTTTTATCAACACACCAAAAGTAACGCTTACAACAGGCAGACCTATTTTTAATGGTTCAAGTTTTAGCGGATTTGATGTCGATAAGGGCAGAGTTTTAATAGAAGGTTTAGGTCTTAATACAGATGCTGACTATTTTGATATAATAACGAGAGTAGCTGAGATAAACGCACAAATTTATGCAGATAAAGAGCTTAATATAATAACGGGAAGGAATATTTACGACTATAATACAGGTAAAATTACTCCAAAGGCAGAGGCTAAAGATAAGCCTGAATTTAGCATTGACGGAAGTTTACTCGGTTCTATTTATGCTGGAGTGATAAACTTTGTAAGTACAGAAAAAGGAGTTGGAGTAAACTTAGGGGGAGATGTTACCTCAATGGGCAGGCTTAGCATAAGTTCAGAAGGTGATGTTAAGTATAAAAGAATAGAGTCGGCGGGCAAAATTGATGTAAAAGCTCTTGGCAGTGTAGTTCAGAAAAGTGAAGCAAAAGCTGCTGACAGTATAGATTTAACAGCAGGTGATGCAATTGAGCTTAAAGGTGTTTTAGCATCAAACAGCAACATAAATATTTATGGCAAAAAAGAGATAAAGAGCCCTTGCACAATAACTACAAGTTCTGAAGGGAGTATAAAGTTAAACTCTGACGGAACTATAGAGTATGAGAAGATTGTATCTGCCAAAGATATCAGCATAAAAGGAGATAGTATAACACAAAAAGAGTCAGGTGCTGCTTATGCAAAAAATGCAATTAATTTTACAGGTAATACAACTGTTAATAGAGATGGTTATGTATTAGGTCTTAAGGGTATTAATATAACATCGGATTATTTTACAAATTATGGCAATTTATGGGCAGGAGTTTTTAATGGAGAGAAACTTGATGATAGTGCAAGTATCAATGTAAATAGTAAAAAAATTGAAAATAGCGGCGAAGTTATAGCAGGGAGAAATATTAATATAACTTCAGGCGGTTATAACACTATAAACAATTATGGATATTTGGGTGCATATAACGACATAAACTTAAAGTTTTCAAGTCTTGGGATTAATAGCAACAGCGAGTTTTATTCTAACAATACCCTAAAGTTTGATACGAACAACAATTTTACGTTTAATAATTATGGTAAGTTTTATGCGGACTCTCTTTTTAAACTCTCATCAACAGGTTCAATAGCAAACAACCATACTGACTTAAATATGAATGGGGCAATTGAGTTAAATGGTTCCAGCTTTACTAATAAGGGCACAATTACGTCCAATAAGCTTGTTAAAGTTAACGTGCCAGAAAGCATTGAAAATTCTGGTACAATTACATCAGCAAGTAGTATAGATTTTTTTACAGGTGCTACATTTGCAAATTATGCAAATGGTAAAATTATTGGAGGACTTGGAGAGACAAAGATAGTAGCTGATTCAAATTTTTACAATCAAGGAAGTCTTACAGGGGCAGGTGATTTAAATTTAAGAGCAGGGAACGATTTTTATAACTATGTAAACGGCCAGATAGTATCGGGTGGTAATCTTAAAACAGTATCCTCAGGTAGTTTAATGAATCTTTCTGGTAACCTTATATTTTCTAATGGAGATATGCTTCTTGAAGCAGGGAATCATATAGAAAACAATCAAAGCAATATCCTTTCTCTTGGTTCAATAACACTTCAAGGATTAAATGGGGCTAAGAATAACAGTATAAAGAACTATGTAGGAACAATAGAAGCAGACGGTAATATTACTATTAATACAAATTATCTATCAAATGCTGGTAGAGACATTGATAATGGTTATACTCTTAGTTATATGACACATCCTTATCAGCGCAACGTAAGCAGTGTTGTAGAAGAATATTATATATCAAGTTCCGACCTTAGTACTATCCCATCCTATATAAATTCTAATGGTAATTTAACTATTAATGCAGATAAAACTTATAATTATGGAAGCCAAATTTATGGCTATAATGTTAATATAAATGGAAGTACATTAGAAAACACAACAGCGAGTCGTTCAGTTTATTTAGCAAATCATAAGCGATATGGTCATTCTTATTATCATCATTATAGAACCACTTGGTATGGTAAAAAAAAATATAGATGGGATCCAACCACAGGTGCATGGCAGTCTGGCTATGTTTCTTATTCTTCTAAAAATCCAGGTACGATTCAAGCAGGCAACTATCTTGGTATAAATGTAAGTAGTAATGTGAGCAACGGTATAACACAAGGCTCTAATGCAAAAACTCTTTCAACTAAGTCAGCATCCACATCTTACAACACAGCTACAATAGATAACATAAAAAAGACAGGTAAGGTTGATACAAGCGAACTTGCAACGAGCTATTTTGACGGCATTTTAAAAAAAGGAGAGAATGGACTTTTTAAGGTTAATACAGATAGTTCAAAAAAAGTAAGTGTAACTAAACAGGGCACTCCTAAGCTCAACTATATAATAGAGACAAATGTAGAGTATATAGATTTATCCAAGTTTTATGGTTCTGACTATTTTATGGAAAAGACTGGGTTTAATCCAGAAGAAGACACAAAAATACTTGGCGACTCCTATTTTGAGACAAAGCTTGTAAATAAGGCTATATTTGAAAGTACAGGGAAGAAGTTTTTAAACGATGATATCAAGAGTGATACGGAGCAGATGAAATATTTGATTGATAACGGTCTAAAAGCACAAAAAGATTTGCAACTGTCTGTTGGAGTTACTCTTAGCAAAGAGATAATAAATCAATTAAATGAGCCTATTGTATGGTTTGTAGAAAAAGAGATAAATGGAATGCTTGCAATAGTCCCAGAAGTTTATATGCCAGAAAGCTATACAGCCAGACTATCATTTGCTCAATCAACAATAACAGCAGACGATGTAAACATAACAGCAGACACTGTAGAAAACAGCGGGAAAATTTCCAGCGGTGAGTCTCTTGCAATTGACGCAACAAGTATTACGAACGAAACAGGTCAAGGTGCAGTTCAGGCAGAAATAGTAGGCAAGAATGTTTCGCTTATGAGTAAAGAAGAGATTATTAATTTGGGCAGTAAGATTTTTGGAGAAGAGTCTCTTTTTCTTAAAGCCGGAGGCGATATCGTAAATGAAACAACTGTTTCAAGCACCACAGTAGGTGCAAGTATTTTTTCATCACTCGATAGTAAAGCTTCAATAGGTTCAGGTGGATTCCTTTCAGTAGATACAGGCAAGAACTTTTTAAATAAGGCGGCCAAAGTGAGTGCTGCAGGTGATGCAAGTATAACAGCAGGCGAGAATATTAATTTTGAGACGCTTGCCCTAAGAAATAAAAGTGTAACATCAAATAGAACAGTTGATGAGACAAAAAACTACGGTTCAAGCTTACAAGTAGGTGGTAGTCTTAAAATGGATTCTAAGCAAGATATCAACGTAATTGGTAGCAGTGTAGATGTTGCAGGTGATGCAAAAGTTACAACTGGTGGCGATTTAAATATTCTTGCAGCTCAAGATTCATACTATTCTAAAACGGTAACTACAAAGAAACATACGTTTAGCAAAAAAACTACTACAACAATTGTGTCAAACAGTACAAATGTAGAATCGGCATTTAACGTAGGCGGGAAACTTGATACAACAAGCAACAAAGATGTAAAAGTTGTTGGCAGTGAAGTGGGTGCTACTGAGATAGATATTAAGGCAAAAGGAGACGTAAATATTCTTGCTGGTTACAACACCAGTTTTTCAGAGAGCAAGACAGTTAAAAGCGGTTTGTTTTCTGGTGGGAGTTTATATTCCAAACAACTTGATATAGAAGGCAAGGGAGACAAAACAGCCGTTGGTTCTAAACTGTCTGCCAAGAATATCTCAATTAAGACAGGTGAAGATATAGTTTTTGAGGGAGCAGAAGTAGTAGCAGATAAGATGAAAACTGATAGTGGTAAGGATACTATTGTTACAGCAGCAGAAGAAGAGCATTATTCTTACAGTGTTCATGAAAAGACAACGGTAGGTCTTGGCGATTTTGCTAAATCTTTATCACGACCTGATAAGATGGTAACACTTAAAGACGGTAGAGCTTCGGTAAAAATTTCAGAAGCGAAGTATGATAAGACAAAAGCAAAAAACAGCCAAACTACTCAAAAAGGTAGTGATTTAAAAATAGGTGAAGAGGGTTGGGATGCAGTAAGTGCAAAGGATATAGTCATAAAAGGTTCTGATGTTGCATCGACAGGAGATATAACTCTTGAAGCCAAAGATAATGTAGAGATTACGTATGCTGAAGAAAAAACTAAAAGTCAAAAAGAAGAGATACATGGTAAAGCAGAGCTTTCAGTAGGAGTAAGTCATCAAGCATCTAATGTTTACAATGCAGCCAAGTCTTTAAAAGAGACGACCAAGAAATTAAAAGAGACTAAAGAAGCTTACAGCAAATATAAAGATGATTTAAGTACAGCAAAATCTAATTATAAAAAAGGTCTTATCTCTAAAGAAGATTACGATGATATGAAGGAGGATGAGGCATTTTATATAGCAAGTATAGGAATGCTTGCATCTTCAGTTGAAGCTAAAACTTTAAAACTTAATCAAGAAGTAGTAGGGCTTAGCAAAACAAGTGGGACATATGGTTTTACAGGGGATGTAACTCTTGATGTTGATGCACTAATACAAAAGACTGAAAGTGAAATTATAAAAGCAAAAGGTTCTAACCTTGGTGCTAAAAATATTACAATTAAAGCAGGTAAAACCGCATCTGTAACTGGCAGTGATATAAATGCTTCTGAAGATATAGGAATTGAAGCAGAAGATGTCGCTATTGCAGCCGCAAGAAACAGTGCCTCTTCTTCAAGTGAAACACAGCATGCGAATTATCAGGTTAAATACTCTACCGCATCAACAACCCAAGACTTTAGCTTTGATGCCTCTCAAAGTAAAAACAAAAGTGCAAGTTACACCAACTCTCACATTGGAGGCAAAAACATTACAATCAAGAGCACAAAGGATACTACAATAGAGGGCGGAGTTGTAAAAGCCACCGAAAATGTAAATTTAGATGTAGGCGGAGATTTAAAAGTTGCTTCTCTTCAAGATAGTAGCAAAAGCAAAAGTATGAGTCTTGGTGTTAGTTCTTCTTATGCTAAAGATAAGGATGAAAAAAGTCCTACAGGATATAGTATTAGTTCTTCTGGTGGTGTTAATGCAGGGATTTCAAGAGAAAATAGAAAAGAGGTTTTAGAACAAAGTGGTATCTACGCCGGAGGCAATTTTAAGGGAGATGTTAAAGGCAACACCCATTTAAAAGGTGCAGTTCTTAGTAGTGATAAAGAAAACGGAGTAAATTTAAAGACAAAGACTCTTACGTATGAAGATATTAGTAATCAAGGTTCTTATTCTTCAGTTGGAGCAGGAGTTGCTATGAAAGGTGATGCGGCAACTTTTAACACAGTAGCTCCCGGCAAGGCGAGTGCAGGAAGTATAACAAAGTCAGCCATTTCATCTGGTACAATTACTACAGGAAGTAACATAAGCGGTCTTAGTAGAGACACTTCTAAGACTAATGGAGAGATGCGAGAGATTGATAAAGATTTAGTTGCAGCAAGACAAGAGGTTACAGGTCTGGCAGGTCAATTAGGTTTTAAAGCAATAGGTGATTATGCTATGAGCAAAGAGATGAAAGGCGATAAGTCATGGGCAGATGGAGGCACGAAAAAAACTCTTGCCCATGCAGCTATGGGAGGCGCTCAAGCTTTTATTGGTGGAGGTAATGTTTTAAGCGGAGCTGCTGCTGCTGGGTCAAGAGAGATGTTATCAGGTTTAACTAAAGATGCATCAGATAATATACAAAAAATAGTTTCGACTACTATTGGTGGAGCTTCCGGCACTCTTGCAGGAGGAGATGCTGCAACAGGGGCAGCCGCTGCATATGCAGGCGAGACTTACAACAGACAGTTGCACCAAAAAGAGATTGACATTTTAAAAGATGAAAAAGTGATAAAAGAGTATGCAGAAGAGAAAGGCATCACTCCAGACGAGGCAGAAAAACAGCTTACCAGAGCAGGAGTAGCTATGGTAGATGGTACGTGGAATAAAAAGTTTGGTGATGATGCTTCGTTTGCTTCTGCAAAGGAGTATTTATTAGCCCAAGATCCTGAAGGTGAAGCTTTTATAGAAAAAGATCTGGCAGTTTACAATAACTTTAACAATAGCGGCGAGGTGTTTAAAACTAATATAGATTTTTACGGTAAAAATTTAGATAGTGTAGATCTTTTTGTAATAGAGGAGGATAAAAATGACCCATATGGAGCAGTAGCATACCGTAGAAATGATAATGAAGAACTTGATAAATTTGGTAAATTTGTAACGAGGGGATATAACGAAAAGAATCAACAAAAGGTCGCTGTCACAGCAGGAGTTCATTCTTATAGTATAGGGACAAAAACTTCTCAATCAGGAAATTATAATGCAATGATTTTGAATAATGGAGGTTTTGTTTCAACAGTAGACATAAATAAGGAACATAAAGCAAAAAAAGCTAACAGAATTTATGTACATCGTATGGAGAGTTTTGCAACAACAATTAAAGAAACTAAAAGTGAGGGTTGTTGGGGAGTTCCTGCTACAACAAAAAATCCAAAAGAAAATTTTGATAGTTTTAATGAACCTTTTGCAAACAATAATAATAAAAAAGGAGATATTGTGTTAATAAGATTGGAGGATAATAATGTTAAAAAATAAATTTATACTCTTCTTATTAAGTTTTTTGATTTTTAATTTCAGCTTAGTTTTTCATTGTCATGGAGAAGAACAAAAAGCAAAATGCGATTGTTTTTATACGACTGTATATTCTTTTTATTGCATAGAAGGAAGTAAGGAGTGTGATGATTTTATTAAACTTCTTAAAGAATATTTTTTAAAAGATTTAGGAATGAGTTGTTGGGATAACATACCTTTTACATATGATGCAGATGGATATACTAATTATGAAGAATATAATCAAGGTAGTTTTCATTATTTAGCAAAACTTTTCAAAAATTATAATCCCGATTGGGCTTTTCAAGGTTCATCTACTCGTATAGCACCTTTATTAACTTGTTATAATAATAAAACTATAGAAATTAACTGGACAATATTACCACGAAAAATATTTTTTGATTATTTCTATACTTATGATTCTAATAAGTATAAACATACAGATTCTAGACGTTATTATGATGGAGGATGGAATATTACAGATGAGTATTTTTTAAAAATAAATTTTTTTGGTGAAAAAGAAATTCTTGAAGGGTTATATAAAAGGGTAAAAGAATCTGCTTTGTTATTTGATTCTCAGTCTCTCAATATTGTTTTACAATGTTATGCTTATAAAGATAAAAACAAGGATATACTGGAGAAATCAAATAAAGCATATATGGAAGTAAAATCTAAATGTAATCCATCTATAAAATAAACTATTACCGCTTATGTAAGAAATGACCAATCAAAACAAAAATTTTAAATTTTTTTTAATCTTCTATATCTTAGCTTATTTCAAACCCTACCGCTTTCAGAATAAATCAATCGGTTTTTTAAATCTCGTGCAATTGCAATTCGTCCTCCGCAGATTTGAAGTTCTTCGACAATTTTTGTGCGTTATGAACTATTTTGCCTCTTCCACTGCTACGGACGAATTGGGTATTGGTGGAGTTTCAGGCACTCTTGCAGGCGGAGATGCTGCAACAGGAGCAGCCGCTGCATATGCAGGCGAGACTTACAACAGACAGTTGCACCAAAAAGAGATTGACATTTTAAAAGATGAAAAAGTGATAAAAGAGTATGCAGAAGAGAAAGGCATCACTCCAGAAGAGGCAGAAAAACAGCTTACCAAAGCAGGAGTAGCTATGGTAGATGGGACTTGGAATAAAAAGTTTGGTGATGATGCTTCGTTTGCTTCTGCAAAGGAGTATTTATTAGCCCAAGATCCTGAAGGTGAAGCTTTCATAGAAAAAGATCTGGCAGTTTACAATAACTTTAACAATAGCGGCGAGGTGTTTAAAACTAATATAGATTTTTACGGTAAAAATTTAGATAGTGTAGATCTTTTTGTAATAGAGGATGATAAAAATGACCCATATGGAGCCGTAGCATACCGTAGAAATGATAATGAAGAACTTGATAGATTTGGTAAGTTTGTAACGAGAGGATATAACGAAGAAAATCAGCAGGAAGTTTCTATTGCAGCAGGAGTCCATTCTTATATTGTAGCTAAAAAAACTTCTTCAACAACAGGTAAACATTACAATGCAATGCTTTTGAATGGTGGAGGTTTTGTCCCAACAGAAGACAAAAACACATTACATGGAACAAACAAAGCTAATGGAATTTATGTACATCTTTTGAATAGTTATGCAAAAACAATTAAAGGAACTAAAAGTGAGGGTTGTTTAGGAGTTCCTGCGACGACAAAAAATCCAAAAGAAAATTTTGATAGTTTTAATGAACCTTTTGCAAACAATAATAATAAAAAAGGAGATATTGTGTTAATAAGATTGGAGGATAATAATGTTAAAAAATAAATTTATACTCTTCTTATTAAGTTTTTTGATTTTTAATTTCAGCTTAGTTTTTCATTGTTATAGTAAAGAACAAAAAGAAAAATGCGATTGTTTTTATACGACTGTATATTCTTTTTATTGCATAGAAGGAAGCAAGGAGTGTGATGATTTTGTTAAACTTCTTAAAGAATATTTTTTAAAAGATTTAGGAATGAGTTGTTGGGATAAAATACCTTTTATATATGATGCTAGTGGTGCTGAAAGTTATCAAGAATATAATCAAGGTATTTTTAATTATTTAACAAGACTTTTAAGGGACTATAAACCTGACATAGCTTTTTCAGACTCTTCTTGTGGTTTAAATACTACTTTAATAACTTGTTATAAAAATAAAACTATAGAAATGAAATGGACAATGCTACCAAGAAAAGTGTTTTTTGATTATTTCTATACTTATGATTCTGATAAGTATGAATATTCAGATCCTAAAAGATATTATGATGGTGGATGGAATGTTACAAATGAATATTTTTTAAAAATAAATTTTTTTGGTAAAGAAGAAATTCTTGAAGGATTATATAAAAAAGTAAAAGAATCAGACTTATTATTTGATTCTCATTCTCTTCATACTGTTTTACGATGTCGTACTTATAAATATAAAAACAAGGATATACTGGAGAAATCAAATAAAGCATATATGGAAGTAAAATCTAAATGTAATCCATCTATAAAATAAACTATTACCGCTTATGTAAGAAATGACCAATCAAAACAAAAATTTTAAATTTTTTTTAATCTTCTATATCTTAGCTTATTTCAAGCCCTACCGCTTTCAGAATGAAACACTTGGTTTTTTTAATCTCGTGCAATTGCAATTCGTCCTCTGCAGATTTAAAGTTCTTCGACAATTTTTGTGCGTTATGCAATATCGTGCTTTTCTAACTGCTACGGACGAATTGGGTAAGTATTCTACAGCATCTGAGGCAACCCAAGACTTTAGCTTTGATATGTCTCAAAGCAAAAATAAAAATGCAAGCTACACCAACTCTCACATTGGTGGCAAAAACATTACAATCAAGAGCACAAAGGATACTACAATAGAGGGCGGAGTTGTAAAAGCCACCGAAAATGTAAATTTAGATGTAGGCGGAGATTTAAAAGTTGCTTCTCTTCAAGATAGTAGCAAAAGCAAAAGTATGAGTCTTGGCCTTAGTTCTTCTTATGCTAAAGATAAGGATAAAAAAAGTCCTACAGGATATAGTATTAGTTCTTTTGGTGGTGTTAATGCAGGGATTTCAAGAGAAAATAGAAAAGAGGTTTTAGAACAAAGTGGTATCTACGCAGGAGGCAATTTTAAGGGAGATGTTAAAGGCAACACCCATTTAAAAGGTGCAGTTCTTAGTAGTGATAAAGAAAACGGAGTAAATTTAAAGACAAAGACTCTTACGTATGAAGATATTAGTAATCAAGGTTCATATTCTTCAGTTGGAGCAGGAGTTGCTATGAAAGGTGATGCGGCAACTTTTAACACAGTAGCTCCCGGCAAGGCGAGTGCAGGAAGTATAACAAAGTCAGCCATCTCATCTGGTACAATTACTACAGGAAGTAACATAAGCGGTCTTAGCAGAGACACTTCTAAGACGAATGGTGAAATGCGAGAGATTGATAAAGATTTAGTCGCAGTAAGACAAGAGGTTACAGGTTTGGCAGGTCAGTTAGGTTTTAAATTCATAGGTGATTATGCTATGAGCAAAGAGATGAAAGGCGATAAGTCATGGGCAGATGGAGGTACGAAAAAAACTCTTGCCCATGCAGCTATGGGAGGAGCTCAAGCTTTTATTGGTGGAGGGAATGTTTTAAGCGGAGCTGCCGCTGCTGGGTCAAGAGAGATGTTATCAGGTTTAACTAAAGATGCATCAGATAATATACAAAAAATAGTTTCGACTACTATAGGAGGAGTTTCAGGAAGTCTTGCAGGGGGAGATGCTGCAACGGGGGCAGCCGCTGCATATGCAGGGGAGACATACAATAGACAGTTGCACCAAAAAGAGATTGACATTTTAAAAGATGAAAAAGTGATAAAAGAGTATGCAGAAGAAAAAGGCATCACTCCAGAAGAGGCAGAAAAACAGCTTACCAAAGCAGGAGTAGCTATGGTAGATGGGACTTGGAATAAAAAGTTTGGTGATGATGCTACGTTTGAAGAAGCGAGTCAATATTTGTTAGCTCAAGATAATGAGGCTTTTAGGGAGTATGACAAAGCTGTTTATAATGATAGATATAATAGTGTTGAGACTTTAGATTATCAAAACACAAAGTTTTTAGAGAAGAATCTTGATGATAGGACACCATTACAAAAGGATGTTGGCGGAGTGACAAAAGCGTTAGGATTTTTATCTGGTACATTTAATGGTTTTTTTGGAGATAAAACAGAAGAAGAAAAAACAATGGAAGAAAAGTCTTCCTATGTCAAAAATCTTTATGAACTTTCTGGAGAATCTTACAAATATGGTAAGGCAAATGGATTGAAGACAGCGGAGGGTACGAAAAATATTGCTAACGGTGTTGGTAATCTTCCAAGTGATATGAGCACCCCTGAAGCGATAAAAGGATATAAAGATATGGGTGAAGGAATTAAGAGTGTTGCCGGTAAAACAGTTGTTATTGGCACAATTGGATTAACAGGAGGAGCTGCTACAGCAGGATTAATTTCTGGCGTAACTTATGGTGTTGTAGCTGCTGCTCCAACAGTTATTTCTATGGGAACTGCAACTTCAAATTATATAGCAGTAAATTCTGATAAGATTTATAATACTGCTACAAAGGTTGGTGAATTTATTAATAGTGGTTGGGGTGGAACAGCCCCTACGCCTACTTGGACAGGACTTGCGGGATATCTTGTAGAAAAAGAAATTAGTAATCCACGTGTTATTCCAATAATAAAGGATAAAATAGTTAATACAAAAAAAACTATTCAATTTCATAATACAACACTAGAATTAAAAAATAAAACAGTTGTTACAAAAGAATCTGTTAGTTTATAAACTAGGTAAGTAGTATTATGATTGCTCCTTTTCTATGTGGTATAATGATTATTTTTCTTGGTATTGAAGTGATTTTATTTGGTGAAATAGGTGGTAAAAATATATATTATAACATAGAACCAGTTAAATGGTCATCAGGTCTTATTTTTATTGGATTAGGTTGTTTGTTTATTCTTTTGTCTTTTTATGAGGGAGTAAAAAAATATAAGAATAGGCATAAACAAAATGACAAGCCTCTTATCTGTCCAACTTGTATGAACCATTATTATGAAAACGAAATGAAAACTTTAAAATGTCCTAACTGCAAAGAACCTCTTATAACCTTATCTGAATATGTAGAAAATAAAAAATATAGAAAAGAAGATGATGTATCTAAGTAAAAATTTCAAATCTCTTTTAATACTTTATATTTTAGGTCAACTCAACCCCTACCGTTTTCAGAATAAATCAAAATAAAGCATTATATTGCAGTTTTTTTTATATTTTTAAAAACAAATTAACCATATCGTACCTTTATTTTTTTTAATTTTCTTTTGATTTTTTGATCTGTTTGTTTTAGAGGGATTGCCTGTAATTTTCTTTATCTCGTGAATTTGGAATTTGTTTTATTTCCAGTTTATTTTCTTCTCAATTTATAAACATATCAGTTACTATTTTTTTATAAAAAATTTTTAATATAGGGCTTGTTTTTGCCCTATCATATTTTAAGTTTACCACGAAGAGTGCTGTTTTTTTATCTCCTTTGTGGTAAAATAAAAAAAACTTTAACAAGGCGTTCAAAATGAAGAACCTTATTAAAACCATTCGTTTTTATCTTACCTTTTTGCTAATTTTTGATTTAAGTGTTGGTCCTGCTATTTTAGCGGCATCAGATGGTATCTCTGTCGATAAAGGTGCTGCGGCTGCCAATCAAGCAACGCTTGATACAGCAAGAAATGGAGTTCCTGTCGTTAATATAGTCAATCCTAATGCAAATGGTTTATCTCACAACAAATTTACTAATTATAATGTAGATAAAAAGGGTCTTGTTTTAAACAACAGTAAAGTAAGCGGACAAAGCAAACTCGCTGGTCAAATATATGCCAATACAAATTTAAAGAATAATGCCAAAACGATATTAAACGAAGTCACCTCAACTAATAAAAGTGTTTTAAAGGGTTATACGGAGGTTTTTGGGAATAGAGCAAACGTTATCGTTGCCAATCCGAACGGTATAACGTGTAACGGTTGTGGTTTTATAAATACACCAAAAGTAACGCTTACAACAGGCAGACCTACTTTTAACGGTTCTGGTTTTAGCGGCTTTGATGTCGATAAGGGCAAGGTTTTAATAGAGGGTTTGGGGCTAAATACAGATGCTGACTATTTCGATGTAATAACGAGAGTAGCTGAGATAAATGCCCAAATTTATGCAGATAAAGAGCTTAATATAATAACGGGAAGGAATATTTACGACTATAATACAGGTAAAATTACTCCAAAGGCAGAGGCTAAAGATAAGCCACAGCTTAGCATTGACGGAAGCTTACTTGGTTCTATTTATGCTGGAGTAATAAACTTTGTAAGTACAGAAAAAGGAGTTGGAGTAAACTTAGGGGGAGATGTTACCTCAATGGGCAGGCTTAGCATAAGTTCAGAGGGTGATGTTAAGTATAAAAGAATAGAGTCAGCAGGTAAAATTAATATAAAAGCTGTTGAGAAAATAGTTCAAGATAGTGAAGCAAAAGCTGCTGGCAGTATAGATTTAACAGCAGGTGATACAATTGAGCTTAAAGGTGTTTTAGCATCAAATAGTAACATAAATATTTATGGCAAAAAAGAGATAAAGAGCCCATGCACAATAACTACAAGTTCTGAAGGGAGTATAAAGTTAAACTCTGACGGAACTATAGAGTACGAAACAATTGAATCGAGCAAAGATATAAACATAACTTCAAAAGATGGTGCTATTGTTCAAAGTAAAAAATCGCTTGCTAACGGCACTTTAAACATAACTGGTAAGAGTCTTAGTCTAAGTGGTAGTATACAATCGGTAGAAGATATGAACTTTTCTGGTAAAGATATAACTCTTATAGGAGAGCTTCAATCGCTTCGAAATATGAATATTACTGGAGAAAGTTTAAATAGTAAGGAAGCAGAAATTTATACAGGGGTATTTGGTGATGAATCTTACAAAGGTGATTTGAATATTATATTAAGTAAAAATGCTGAGTATAAAAAAATTGTAGTGGGTGGTAGTATAAAGATAGAGGCAGGAGACATAACGCAAGTAGAATCTTTACTTTCAGCAGACACTTTTGAAGTTATTGGGAAAGATATAACCTTAAATGGTACTACGCAGTCAGAAAAAGATATAATTTTAAATGGTAACAATATTAATTTAAATGATGAAGTTCAATCGCTTAACAATTTAAATATAATATCAAGTGGGGTAGTAACAAATAGTGGTAATCTTTATGCAGGTGTGTTTAATAATTCTTTATATCAGGGCAATCTTTTTATAACAGCGGATAATGATATAAGTTTAAATGGTAAAATCCAAGCCAACGGTACATTCTATATAAAATCTTCTAGTAATATTCATCAGGGATCAGAATCGAGTTTAGAATCTTTAAATAATTTAACAATAAGCGGTGAAAATCTAAACTGTAGTGGTATAATTAAGTCTATTAGTAATGTAAGTTTAAATAGTAGTGGTTTAATAGATATAATGGGTTCAGTTTATGCTGGTCTTTATGAGAACGACACATATAAAGGAAATATAACTTTAAAAGGCAACGAAATAGAGTATCAGAAGCTTATAGCAAATGGTGATATTAGTATAACTGGCAAAAGCATTACACAAAAAGAGTCAGGTGCTGCTTATGCAAAAAATGAAATTAATTTTACAGGTAATACAACTGTTAATAGAGATGGTTATGTATTAGGTCTTAAGGGTATTAATATAACATCGGATTATTTTACCAATTATGGCAATTTATGGGCAGGAGTGTTTAACGGAGAGAAACTTGATGATAGTGCAAGTATCAATGTAAATAGTAAAAAAATTGAAAATAGCGGCGAAGTTATAGCAGGGAGAAATATTAATATAACTTCAGGCGGTTATAACACTATAAACAATTATGGATATTTGGGTGCATATAACGACATAAACTTAAAGTTTTCAAGTCTTGGGATTAATAGCAACAGCGAGTTCCATTCTAACAATACCCTAAAGTTTGATACGAACAACAATTTTACGTTTAATAATTATGGTAAGTTTTATGCGGACTCTCTTCTTAAACTCTCATCGACAGGTTCAATAGCAAACAATCATACCGACTTAAATATGAATGGGGCAATTGAGTTGAATGGCTCCAGCTTTACTAATAATGGCACAATTACGTCCAATAAGCTTGTTAAAGTTAACGTTCCAGAAAGCATTGAAAATTATGGTATAATTACATCAGTAGGTAGTATAGATTTTTTTACAGGTGCTACATTTGCAAATTATGCAAATGGTAAAATTATTGGAGGACTTGGAGAGACAAAGATAGTAGCTGATTCAAATTTTTACAATCAAGGAAGTCTTACAGGGGCAGGTGATTTAAATTTAAGAGCAGGGAACGATTTTTATAACTACGTAAACGGCCAGATAGTATCGGGTGGTAATCTTAAAACAGTATCCTCAGGTCGTTTAATGAATCTTTCTGGTAACCTTATATTTTCTAATGGAGATATGATTCTTGAAGCAGGGAATCATATAGAAAACAATCAAAGCAATATCCTTTCTCTTGGTTCAATAACACTTCAAGGATTAAATGGGGCTAAGAATAACAGTATAAAGAACTATGTAGGCACAATAGAGGCGGACGCTGATATTCTTATTAATACCAACTATCTATCAAATTCTGGTAGAGATATTGATAATGGTTATACTATTGGTTATAGAACATATCCTTATCAATACTATGTCAAAAGTGTTGTAGAAGAATATTATATATCAAGTTCCGACCTTAGTACCGTTCCATCCTATATAAATTCTAATGGTAATTTAACTATTAATGCAGATAAAACTTATAATTATGGAAGCCAAATTTATGGCTATAATGTTAATATAAATGGAAGTACATTAGAAAACACAACAGCGAGTCGTTCAGTTTATTTAGCAAATCATAAGCGATATGGTGGTTATTATTATTATTATTATCTTTATATTCCGTATGGAGAATACAGATCACATACAGGTCCATGGCAATCTGGTTATGTTTCTTATTCTTCTAAAAATCCAGGCACAATTCAAGCAGGCAACTATCTTGGTATAAATGTAAGTAGTAATGTGAGCAACGGTATAACACAAGGCTCTAATGCAAAAACTCTTTCAACTAAGTCAGCATCCACATCTTACAACACAGCTACAATAGATAACATAAAAAAGACAGGTAAGGTTGATACAAGCGAACTTGCAACGAGCTATTTTGACGGCATTTTAAAAAAAGGAGAGAATGGACTTTTTAAGGTTAATACAGATAGTTCAAAAAAAGTAAGTGTAACTAAACAGGGCACTCCTAAGCTCAACTATATAATAGAGACAAATGTAGAGTATATAGATTTATCCAAGTTTTATGGTTCTGACTATTTTATGGAAAAGACTGGGTTTAATCCAGAAGAAGACACAAAAATTCTTGGCGACTCCTATTTTGAGACAAAGCTTGTAAATAAGGCTATATTTGAAAGTACAGGTAAGAAGTTTTTAAATGATGATATAAAGAGCGATATTGCTCAGATGAAATATTTGATTGATAACGGTCTAAAAGCACAAAAAGATTTGCAACTGTCTGTTGGAGTTACTCTTAGCAAAGAGATAATAAATCAATTAAATGAGCCTATTGTATGGTTTGTAGAAAAAGAGATAAATGGAATGCTTGCAATAGTGCCGGAAGTTTATATGCCAGAAAGCTATACAGACAGACTGTCATTTGCTCAATCAACAATAACAGCAGACGATGTAAACATAACAGCAGACACCGTAGAAAATGCTGGCAAAATCTCAAGCAACGAGTCTCTTTCAATTGATGCAAAAACCATCACGAACGAAACAGGTCAAGGTGCAGTTCAGGCAGAAATAGTAGGCAAGAATGTTTCGCTTATGAGTAAAGAAGAGATTATTAATTTGGGCAGTAAGATTTTTGGAGAAGAGTCTCTTTTTCTTAAAGCCGGAGGCGATATCGTAAATGAAACAACTGTTTCAAGCACCACAGTAGGTGCAAGTATTTTTTCATCACTCGATAGTAAAGCTTCAATAGGTTCAGGTGGATTCCTTTCAGTAGATACAGGCAAGAACTTTTTAAATAAGGCGGCAGAAGTTAGTGCCGTAGGTGATGCAAACATAACAGCAGACACTGTAGAAAACAGCGGGAAAATCTTCAGCGGGGAGTCTCTTGTAATTGATGCAAAAAATATCACGAACGAAACGAGTCAAGGCGCAAGCCAGTCAGAAATAGTAGGCAAGAATGTATCTCTTATAGCAAAAGAAGATATTGTTAATATGGGCAGTAAGATTTCTAGTGAAAACTCTCTTTTCCTTAAAGCCGGAGGCGATATTATAAATGAAACAACTGTTTCAAGAACCACATCAGGTGCAAACATTTTTTCTAAAATAGACAGTAAAGCTTCAATAGGTTCAGGCGGATTTCTTTCAGTAGATGCAGGTAAGAACTTTTTAAATAAGGCGGCAGAAGTGAGTTCCCAAGGTAGTGCAAGCATAACAGCAGGCGAAGATATTAATTTTGAGACAATAGCTTTAAGAAATAAAAATGTAACATCAAATAAAACAGTTGATGAGACAAAAAACTACGGTTCAAGCCTGCAAGTAGGTGGCAGTCTAAAAATGGATTCTAAGCAAGATATCAACGTAATTGGTAGCAGTGTAGATGTTGCAGGAAGTGCTGCAATTTTTGCTAAAGGTGATCTTAATGTTCTTGCAGCTCAGGATTCATACTATTCTAGAACAGTAACAACCAAGAAACATACGTTTAGTAAAAAAACTACAGTTACAGAAAAATATAAGGTTACAAATGTTGCATCAAGTATAAACGTTGGTGGGACATTAATGTCTCAGAGCGGCGGAGATACACATATAGCTGGTAGTAACTTTAAAGGAGAGGAAGGTCTTTTTGCAGAGGCAGGTAAATATAAAGAAGAGGTGCAAAATAGAGAGGGTTCTATAAATATATATGCATTAAAAGATATAGACCAAACGCGTAGCAAAACAAAGAAATCAAGGTTTAAAATCTCTTTTTCTGGTTCTGGTTTGTCACTTTTTGAGAAAAAAGATACAAGTAGTTTAATCAAAAAAGAAACGCTTAAAAAATCTTTGGTAGAATCTCAAAAAACCCTTGGGTTAAAGTCAGGTAAGGATATCAATGTAATAGCAAGTGATGTAACTGCTGCAGAAGATGCTATTTTTGATGCTGGTAGAGATTTTAATGTAACAAACGATTTTGACAACTATTATGAACGTACAAAAAGTAAGACAATGACAGCTTCTATTAGTCTGAAGACAGGCAATAGTGGAGTAGGAGGATCTGCCGATATTGATATGAACGAGAAAGACACGACTAAGAGCAGTAATA
This sequence comes from Desulfobacterales bacterium, assembly GCA_963662235.1. GTDB lineage: Bacteria > Desulfobacterota > Desulfobacteria > Desulfobacterales. Next base: position 431,504 of record OY759308.1, read on the forward strand.
GTGCTGAAGGTTCAAATATAACTGTCGGAAGGAACATGCAAGTAGAAGCAGGCAGAGATTTTAATACAATCGCATCAGATTTTACAATAGGTAATAATGCCGATATTCATGCCAAGCGTAATATAAATATAATTACTGCAAGTGAAACACAGGGTTTTAAAGAGAAAGAAAAGAATCTTAAGGTAAGTGTTAGTGCAGGAATAAGTGCCAATGTTGCAGAGGCAATAGATTCAGTAAAAACACTTGGAGATTTAGCCAAAGATGGAGGTGCGCTTGATGCAGTAGGTTCTCTTGGTAATACGATTACGAGTTTAGCATCAGGTAATGGTGTTGATGAAGCATTATCGGGTAATGGTGAAGGATTAAACAATATCAACAAAGGAGTAGGAGCAGTAAGTACACTTGCAGGTGGAGTTTCTGCAACAGGTAGTCTCTCTCTTGATATTGCTTATAACGAAAGAGAAAGCGAGAGCAGTAACAGTATTGCAAGAGGTTCTACATTTAATGTTGGCGGAGATCTTAATATGAAGACCGATACAGGCGATATTAAGTTTATTGGAGCTGATGTAAATATATTAGGCAATGCAAATTTTGATAGTGGAAGAGATTTTATAGCAGAAGCAGGCAAGAGTACAAGTGCAAGTAATTCATCAGACAAGTCATTAGGTGTTTCTACAAGTTCTGGTGTTTCTGGCAGTAAGTCAGGGTATGCAAGTTATAGCACGACATATACCAACACATCAATCAATGTTAATAACCAAATGAGTGTTAAGACAAAGAGAGATGCAACTATTCAAGGGGGCAATTTAAAAGCCGAGGACGTTAATTTAGATGTTGGCAGAGATTTAAATGTTGCTTCAATTCAAGATACTAGTTCAAGTCGTTCAAGCTCTCTCGGTGTTAGTCAAAATGGAGGGAATGTATCCAAATCTACATCTAAAAAAGCTTGGGTAGAGACCCAAACGAGTATAGTTGGCACAAGCTCAATTAATATAGATGTAAAAAACAAAACTACGAATACTGGTGCAGTTATAGCCAATATTAAAGATGATGGAAATGCCGGAGGCAATTTAACACTTAAAACAAAAGAGCTAACGTATAACGATTTAGAGGATGTTGATAAAAGCAGGAACTTAGGTGTTGGCGGGACTTACAGTTCTAATGATGTTCAAAATAAAGATGGGAGTGCATCTCAAGCAACAACTGCTTCAGGTTCATTAGATTATGGTATGCACGACAAGCGTCAAACCACAAGAGCTACGATAGGTAGTGGCAAGATTATAGTTGATAATGAAGAGGTGAGTCCATCTGGATTAAACCGAGATATAGAAAACTCGCAAGTAATTACGAAAGATATAGAGGTAGAAAATATCCATGTAGATGGAAGTTATAAGAACGACACAGCAAAAAAGGAAGAAGAGAAAGCTAAAGAAAAGTGGACAGACATTGGTCAGGCTTATGCTAACGGTGTAGCTGGTTTAACGAGTGATCTTGCTAAGGTTGGTGTAATAAGCGAAGAGAGTAAAGAAAAGATAGATGAGGTAAGCAAAAGAGAGCTTACGAAATTAGATGACGGAGTAAATGCCGTATCGGTTGCTACTGTAGATAGTATAAAAAATAGCCTTAGTGAAGATAAAGATAAACAAGAAGATAAGAGCAATAAAGATGAATTTACAATCGTCTCAGTTTATAATGAAAACAGACAAGCAAGAGGAGATGTAGGTAAGGTCAGAGAAGATGACAGTAAGACAAATAAATTAAATAATGCTGGTGATTTGGATGCAAAAGAAAATGATAAGCTTGTTAAGGAAGTAAGCAAGGAGCTTTCTGGGGCGAAAGCTGCTCTTTATAATGATGAGGACACAGATGCAAAGAAACAGAACTATAAAGGTATGTACGATGGTGAAGAAAATAAGGTTTATGTAAACACAGATAAAACGGATATTACAGATGCAGGCGAATATGTAAACTTAGTTTATCACGAGAACAGACACGCTCAAAAAACCCAAGAAGGTATAGAAAATACAGCAGACCAAGAAGAGCTTGTAACTCATTATGGAGATCGTGCAGAGAAGTTGTGGGAAGATGCCAACAGACGTGAAGGCAAAACGACTGGTGGAACTACACAAAAGACCATATCAGAATGGCGACAAGAAAATAATGCAAATTATCCATCTGTATTTAAAAACAGCGAAGCGAGTAAGGTTGAGAATGAACAGCCATTTGAATTTGGTAAAAAAGACATAGATAATACTTTTGGTCTATTAAAATGGGCGCCTATAACAACTAATACTAAAACAGATGACTATCTCAATGTTGAAACAAAACATGAACATGGTTTTTATGAAGATGGTTCAGGAGACAATATAGGCTTTGGGAAAAAAGGTAAAATGGATGAAGAAATGAGAGAAGGATACACTTTTGATGGGAAGCATTATGATGATGATATTATAAGACAAGCACAAAAAAACCTTGACGAGCGTGGTGAATTAGACAAATCAAAATACTCTTTAGTAGGTAATAACTGTCAAGATTTTGCAGATAAATTAAGAGAAGAATATAAAAAAATAAAACAAAATCAAGAGGAATAAAAAATGAAAGCTTTGATTATAGTATTTTATTTTATTTTTATTGTCTTTATTTGCTTAATTACAATGCTTATATATTTTTCTTGTCTTAATAAAGAAGGCAAAAGAAAATTTTTGTCTTTTTGGCTATATGTATTGATAGTTGTTTTTATATTTTTTTTATCATTCAAAGTAATAAAAGGTTTTTTCCCTATCCCATTAAAAGTAAGACAAATTTATTATACTGTATTTACTCCCATTAAGTTATCGGAATCTCTTTGTGTTCTATATGATGATTTTTCTTTTCATAAAAAAGGTTATAGCAAGACCTATTTTTTGCCTCCTATAAAATATTTAGGTTTCTATGCGGTAGCTATAAAGTTTAAAGACAAATTAAATATTATTAAGCCTTTTACAGTTGAAGGGGCATTAGAATTGGAGTTTTTTAGAAAAGGGAAATTAATTTTTAAACAATACATTGATAAAAGTGGGCAAGCTTGGGATACAACAGGGAGAGGCAGTAGAATATTTGAATTATTACCAACATTCAAGATACCTATATTAGGTAAATATATTAATGATATAGAGGTGAAAATAACAGTTATAAAGCCGTATAAAGTTTTAAATAAAAAAGAAATCAAAGCAAAAGTCTGCTTAACTTATTATTTTATGTATGATTAATTTTTTATAAAAAATGATTTACCAAAATAAAAAACTCCAATCTTTCTTAATATTCTCTATTTCAGGTCAACTCAAACCCTACTGCTTTCAGAATAAATCAATCAGTTTTTTAAATCTCGTGCAATTGCAATTCGTCCTCCGCAGATTTGAAGTACTCCGACAATTTTTGTGCATTATGCAATACCCAACTTTTCTAACTGCTACGGACGAATTGGGATTAGATGACGGAGTAAATGCCGTATCGGTTGCTACTGTAGATAGTATAAAAAATAGCCTTAGTGAAGATAAAGATAAACAAGAAGATAAGAGCAATAAAGATGAATTTACAATCGTCTCAGTTTATAATGAAAACAGACAAGCAAGAGGAGATGTAGGTAAGGTCAGAGAAGATGACAGTAAGACAAATAAATTAAATAATGCTGGTGATTTGGATGCAAAAGAAAATGATAAGCTTGTTAAGGAAGTAAGCAAGGAGCTTTCTGGGGCGAAAGCTGCTCTTTATAATGATGAGGACACAGATGCAAAGAAACAGAACTATAAAGGTATGTACGATGGTGAAGAAAATAAGGTTTATGTAAACACAGATAAAACGGATATTACAGATGCAGGCGAATATGTAAACTTAGTTTATCACGAGAACAGACACGCTCAAAAAACCCAAGAAGGTATAGAAAATACAGCAGACCAAGAAGAGCTTGTAACTCATTATGGAGATCGTGCAGAGAAGTTATGGGAAGATGCCAACAGACGTGAAGGCAAAACGACTGGCGGAACTACACAAAAGACCATATCAGAATGGCGACAAGAAAATAATGCAAATTATCCATCTGTATTTAAAAACAGCGAAGCGAGTCAGGTTGAGAATGAACAGCCTCTTCCTGCAATCTACCATTTAATTATACCTGATAAAGCTAAAGATATAGAAGATGAATTGGAAAAAATGGAAAAAAGTTTGCATTATACAGAAAGAGAAAAATTAAATGCAAATACTCCAAGTACTAAAGAAGAAATGGAAAAAAACAATGAAGGTTTCGTGTTGCAGTCAGAAGCAAGGTCAATTTATCATAAACAAGGACAAGGTAATCAATATAATTTAAAATATCAGCATCCTGATGGCAGAGAAGTCGTTTTTGATAAAAATGGCAAAAAAGTTATAAATCCTTTGAATAAGGGGACATACAATGTTGGTAGAAACGATATAGAACATATTCTTTTTGATGCGTGGCCATATATTAAGTATGGGAACGCCCCTGATGATCCTTCTACTGTAGCAGATAGAGTAAAACTTACTGTAAAAGGTATATTATATAAAAAATAAATATGAAATTAAAAGATAGTATAGAAAAGTGGATTAATATTTTAGGTTTAATTTTTTTAATTATTGTAATTATATGGTTGCTCCTTCCTTATATGATTGCTGTACTAGCTGTTTTTTCTGGTTTTTAAATTTTAAAGAAAATATTTTATGACATTTTCACGATTTATAGGGATTACTTCTATTGTATTATATTTCTTTACGTTTGTTTTTTTCTTATTTGGTTTTAAATTACATATATCTGTAGAGAATCTTAAACTTTATCTAACAGCAATTCTTTTCATTTCTATAATTTGTTGTTTTATGTTGCTCCCTTCAATTTTATTTTTTTTTGATCACGATGGTAGACATGACAATTTTGTTTTTTGGGGATGTGTTATTATCTTTATTAGTTTAAATTTTTTGTTATTTTTTTTTCTTTTTAAAAAACATGAAGTAGAAAATTTTTACTTTTTTTATATAACATCTATTTTATTTTTTATATTAGCACTAATAGTTTATTTTTTACTGATAATAAAACAGTCTTCTAAAACAAATAAAATATTTAAATATATAGGAATAACAGGTTGGAGTTTATATGTTTTTGTGTTGTTTATTATGTTTTTTTTATAACTTTTTAATTTTTTAGAATATGGCTTATATAAATAAAAATCTCCAAATTTTTTTAATACTCTATATTTTAGGCTATTTCAAGCTCTACCGCTTTCAGAATGAAACACCTGGTTTTTTAAATCTCGTGCAATTACAATTCGTCCTCCGCAGATTTGAAGTGCTCCGACAACTTTTGTGCGTTATGCAATACCGTGTCTCTCTTGCTGCTACGGACGAATTGGGATTAGATAACGGAGTAAATGCCGTATCGGTTGCTACTGTAGATAGTGTAAAAAATAGCCTTAGTGAAGATAAAGATAAACAAGAAGATAAAAGCAATAAAGATGAATTTACAATCGCCTCAGTTTATAATGAAAACAGACAAGCAAGAGGAGATGTAGGTAAGGTCAGAGAAGATGACAGTAAGACAAATAAATTAAATAATGCTGGTGATTTGGATGCAAAAGAAAATGATAAGCTTGTTAAGGAAGTAAGCAAGGAGCTTTCTGGGGCGAAAGCTGCTCTTTATAATGATGAAAACACAGATGCAAAGAAACAGAACTATAAAGGTATGTACGATGGTGAAGAAAATAAGGTTTATGTAAACACAGATAAAACGGATATTACAGATGCAGGCGAATATGTAAACTTAGTTTATCACGAGAACAGACACGCTCAAAAAACCCAAGAAGGTATAGAAAATACAGCAGACCAAGAAGAGCTTGTAACTCATTATGGAGATCGTGCAGAGAAGTTATGGGAAGATGCCAACAGACGTGAAGGCAAAACGACTGGCGGAACTACACAAAAGACCATATCAGAATGGCGACAAGAAAATAATGCAAATTATCCATCTGTGTTTAAAAACAGCGAAGCGAGTAAGGTTGATAATGAACAGCCGTTTGAATTTGGTAAAAAAGACATAAATAATACTTTTGGTCTATTAAAATGGGTGCCTATAACAACTAATACTAAAACAGATGACTATCTCAATGTTGAAACAAAACATGAACATGGTTTTTATGAAGATGGTTCAGGAGACAATATAGGTTTTGGGGAAGAAGATGGTAAAATGGATAAAGAAACGAGAGAAGGATACACTTTTGATGGGAAGCATTATGATGATGATATTATGAGACAAGCAGAAAAAAACCTTGACGAGCGTGGTGAATTAGACAAATCAAAATACTCTTTAGTAGGTAATAACTGTCAAGATTTTGCAGATAAATTAAGAGAAGAATATAAAAAAATAAAACAAAATCAAGAGGAATAAAAGATGAAAGCTTTTATTATAGTATTTTATTTTATTTTTATTGTCTTTATTTGCTTAATTACAATGCTTATATATTTTTCTTGTCTTAATAAAGAAGGCAAAAGAAAATTTTTGTCTTTTTGGCTATATGTATTGATAGTTGTTTTTATATTTTTTTTATCATTCAAAGTAATAAAAGATTTTTTCCCTATCCCATTAAAAGTAAGACAAATTTATTATACTGTATTTACTCCCATTAAGTTATCGAAATCACCTTGTGTTCTATATGATGATTTTTCTTTTCATGAAAAAGGTTATAGTAAGACCTATATTTTACCTCCTATAAAATATTTAGGTTTTTATGTAGTAGCTATAAAGTTTAAAGATAGATTAAATATTATTAATCCTTTTACAGTTGAAGGGGCATTAGAATTGGAGTTTTTTAGAAAAGGGAAATTAATTTTTAGACAATACATTGATGAAGTTGGGCATGCTGGCGATACAACAGGTCGTGGGGATAGAGTGTATAAGTTGATGCCAACATTCAAAATACCTATGTTAGGTAAATATCTCAATGATATAGAGGTGAAAATAACAGTTATAAAGCCGTATAAAGTTTTAAATAAAAAAGAAATCAAAGCCAAAGTCTGCTTAACTTATTATTTTATGCATGATTAATTTTTTACAAAAAAATGATTTACAAAAATAAAAAACTCCAATCTTTCTTAATATTCTCTATTTCAGGTCAATTCAAACCCTACCGCTTTCAGAATGAAAGACTTGGTTTTTTAAATCTCGTACAATTGCAATTCGTCCTCCGCAGATTTGAAGTGTTCCGACAACTTTTGTGCGTTATGCAATACCCAACTTTTCTAACTGCTACGGACGAATTGGGATTAGATGACGGAGTAAATGCCGTATCGGTTGCTACTGTAGATAGTGTAAAAAATAGCTTTAGTGAAGATAAAGATAAACAAGAAGATAAGAGCAATAAAGATGAATTTACAATCGCCTCAGTTTATAATGAAAACAGACAAGCAAGAGGAGATGTAGGTAAGGTCAGAGAAGATGACAGTAAGACAAATAAATTAAATAATGCTGGTGATTTGGATGCAAAAGAGAATGATAAGCTTGTTAAGGAAGTAAGCAAGGAGCTTTCTGGAGCAGAGGCTGCTCTTTATAATGATGAAAACACAGATGCAAAGAAACAGAACTATAAAGGTATGTACGATGGTGAAGAAAATAAGGTTTATGTAAACATAGATAAAACGGATATTACAGATGCAGGCGAATATGTAAACTTAGTTTATCACGAGAACAGGCATGCTCAAAAAACCCAAGAAGGTATAGAAAATACAGCAGACCAAGAAGAGCTTGTAACTCATTATGGAGATCGTACAGAGAAGTTATGGGAAGATGCCAACAGACGTGAAGGCAAAACGACTGGCGGAACTACACAAAAGACCATATCAGAATGGCGACAAGAAAATAATGCAAATTATCCATCTGTGTTTAAAAACAGCGAAGCGAGTGAGGTTGATAATGAACAGCCAGCATCTCTTAAAACTATTATAGATGGTAATAGTAAAGACTTAGAAAGCAAAACTGTTTTTGATCCTAAACCAGAGGATGCAAAAGGTGAAATTTTTATGATAAAAACTAGAAATAAAGTTATAAAAAGTGCTTTGCCAGGTGCTACTGATGCTTTTAAAACTGATGATGTTTCTGTATTATATGTAGAAGGAAATAAAGCATATGGAATTAAAGGAGCATATATTGATACTAACGATCCAAGAGGAAGAGATATTCATGGTGGTGGTTCAGGGCTTGCTGAACCTTTTATAGATTATCAGGGTTGGGTGCCTACAAAAGGTTGTACAAGAGGACAGAATAAAGATATTCTTCAGCTTGGCGATAAGATAAAAGAGTTTAAAAAACAATTTCCTAAAGTAAAAATTCCATACGAAAGAATTTATGCAGAATAAGAAATTAAAATTCCTATTATATAGTTTCTTGTTTATTTTAAATCACAGTTTAACAGGTAGTGTTGAAACTTCTCTAAAATTTAAAGGTATTTATTCTATAGGCGAATTTAATTTTATCGAAAGATCTCTGCAAGAGTGCTATTTGATAGATAAACATGGCATGGGTGCATATGAACATATTTGGACAAAACGATCTAATCAAATAAAATGTATGGACGAAAGAGGATATTGCAATCATCCCATATTTTATTTTTATAAAACGGAAGAAAATATTTTTGTAAAATTTTTTATTATAAAAAATGATTGTTTACTTGTTTCTATTTTAGTTTCCACAATCCCTTTAAGAAAAAAATATGTTTTACCTAAAAAAGAGTTTAAAAATTTTATAACTCTTGAAGGATTAAAACTAGGAGATAACTATAATAAGGTTATCTCAATTTATGGCAAACCCGATATTATAAAAAAAAAACATTTTTCAGATAATAAAGAGTTAAATGATATTGCTGATACTGCCCTTGCATATTTAAATTTAACTAATAGCTATAATTCTTTGCTTAGTTCAACAATATACTTAAAAAACAATATTGTAATAGCAATATTTGTTAGTGTGTCTCCATAAATCAAGATGATGAATAGAAAATTTTATTTATCCCTTAAATTTTAGTATCTATGAATATATATATAGAAATAAAAAATAGAAAATAATAGTAATAAAAATGACCTGCTCAAACAAAAGCTTTAAATCTTTTTTAATTTTCTCTTTTTTAGGTCAATTCAAACCTTACCGCTTTCAGAATAAATCAATCGGTTTTTTAAATTTTGTGCAATTGCAATTCGTCCTCCGCAGATTTGAAGTGCTCCGACAATTTTTGTGCATTATGCAATACCGTGCCTCTCTTGCTGCTACGGACGAATTGGGAGCAGCAAAGAATTTACAAGCACAATATATAGCTAAAGAGCTTAACATTCCTTATGCTCAGGTTAAATTATACAATTCATCAGATAAAGATACAGTTGCTGGCAATTCTGCAGGGATGGATCCTAAAGACAAAAACGACCATAATGTATTTTTAAATAAAGCAGAAAATTCTAATAATCAGTCAGATTCTTATATTCTCAATCATGAAATTTCTCATGAAAAGGACAAAGCAGATGGAATAATACGCGGAGAAGATTTTGCAAATCTTATGGGAGCAAAAGGAGATGATGCTTTAGCTAAAGAGCTTTCTTATGCTGGGCTTGGAGCGGAAGCAAACACTACAGATGATTGGAGAGAGTTTAATTTTGATAATACGCTTTTGAACACCAATACTAAATTAGCAGAGAGTTATGGATATGATGAGGTTGATCAATCTGATATAAACATAATACTCCAAAGAACTGATGAAAATAATGAAAGAACTTTAGGAGAAGTAACTATAAGTAATACTGCTAATAGTAAAATAGCAAATTTTTATACTCTTGAACGTCCAGACAGAAACAATCAAAATAATGTTAGTAGAGTTAATGCAGATATGTATAAAGCAGAGCTAGTAAAGTCGTCAAGCTATCCATTTAGAGTACTTAGGCTAGAAGATAAACATGGCAGAACAGATGTATTGGAGCATAATGGTAATTATGTAAGCGATTCAGAAGGATGTATTTTATTAGGCAAAGAACAGTATAAAAATTCTGTGGGTTTTTCTCTTAACGCTATAAAAGAAAGAAATAAATATATTGATGATATTAAGGAAATAGATAAAAAGAATGGTGAACCTACAAATATTTATTATTATATTAAGGATATAAATTATGTTAAAAAGTAAAGTGATATATTTAATTTTTTTTATCTGTATGCTTCAATTTTTTAGCGTTCCTATATTTTCAAAAGAGTCGCAAGACTGTAATAAAAAAATAGAATTTATATTAGTATATGTAGAACAAACATGGGAAAGAAGAGATGGATGGATTGGAGAAATATTTAATGATGTTGTAGTTGAACTACTTTTTATGTCCCCAAAAGAAACTTTGCAATGGCTAACAGAAAAACCAAAAATATTAAAAGATTTTCTTGAAGATATGGATGGACGGGTTTTCGTTGCTGTTGGTGTCGAAGAGCTAGAAAAAATTATAAAAAAAAAGAAGAATGTTATTTCAATACTTGAAAACTTTAAAACAAAAAAACCTGAACTTAACGAAGTAAGAAATAAAATATTAAAAAGAGTAAAAGAAACCCAAATCCGTATTATGAATTGAGTATAAAATTCTTTTTTTTATTTTTTTAAGTTTCTTTTTTTTGTTATTATATCAGAAAATGAAAAAGGTATAGGTGTTGAAGTATTTCGTATATCATCTTTTTTGCTTATTTTTTTGTGCTATTGTCCTTTATTCTTTGCTTTCCATCAAGAGAACAGAAGTAAGAGATAAAAGAATAAGATATATAGGGATAATAGGTTGGACAACCTACGCCGTTCTTTTTATGATTAGTAAATTTTTTTATAATTAAAAATGACCTACTCAAACAAAAATTTTAAATCTTTTTTAATTTTCTCTTTTTTAGGTCAATTCAAACCCTACCGCTTTCAGAACAAATCAATCAGTTTTTTAAATCTCGTGCAATTGCAATTCGTCCTTCGCAGATTTGAAGTGCTCCGACAATTTTTGTGTGTTATGACCTATTTTGCCTCTTTAACTGCTACGGACGAATTGGGTAATGTCGGCGGGAAACTTGATACAACAAGCAACAAAGATGTAAAAGTTGTTGGCAGTGAAGTGGGCGCTACTGAGATAGATATTAAGGCAAAAGGAGACGTAAATATTCTTGCTGGTTACAACACCAGTTTTTCAGAGAGCAAGACAGTTAAAAGCGGTTTGTTTTCTGGTGGAAGTTTATATTCCAAACAGCTTGATATAGAAGGCAAGGGAGATAAAACAGCGGTTGGTTCTAAAGTGTCTGCCAAGACTATTTCAATTAAGACAGGTGAGGATATAGTTTTTGAGGGAGCAGAAGTAGTAGCAGATAAGATGAAAACTGATAGTGGTAAGGATACTATTGTTACAGCAGCAGAAGAAGAGCATTATTCTTACAGTGTTCATGAAAAGACAACGGTAGGTCTTGGCGATTTTGCTAAATCTTTATCACGACCTGATAAGATGGTAACACTTAAAGACGGTAGAGCTTCGGTAAAAATTTCAGAAGCGAAGTATGATAAGACAAAAGCAAAAAACAGCCAAACTACTCAAAAAGGTAGTGATTTAAAAATAGGTGAAGAGGGTTGGGATGCAGTAAGTGAAAAGAATATAGTCATTAAAGGTTCTGATGTTGCATCGACAGGAGATATAACTCTTGAAGCCAAAGAGAATGTAGAGATTACGTATGCTGAAGAAAAAACTAAAAGTCAAAAAGAAGAGATACATGGTAAAGCAGAGCTTTCAGTAGGAGTAAGTCATCAAGCATCTAATGTTTACAATGCAGCCAAGTCTTTAAAAGAGACGACCAAGAAATTAAAAGAGACTAAAGAAGCTTACAGCAAATATAAAGATGATTTAAGTACAGCAAAATCTAATTATAAAAAAGGTCTTATCTCTAAAGAAGATTACGATGATATGAAAGAGGATGAGGCATTTTATATAGCAAGTATAGGAATGCTTGCATCTTCAGTTGCAGCAAAAACTTTAAAACTTAATCAAGAAGTAGTAGGGCTTAGCAAAACAAGTGGGACATTAGGTTTTACAGGGGATGTAACTCTTGATGTTGATGCACTAATACAAAAGACTGAAAGTGAAATTATAAAAGCAAAAGGTTCTAACCTTAGTGCTAAAAATATTACAATTAAAGCAGGTAAAACCGCATCTATAACTGGTAGCGATATAAATGCTTCTGAAGATATAGGAATTGAAGCAGAAGACGTTGCTATTGCAGCCGCAAGAAACAGTGCTTCTTCTTCAAGTGAGACACAGCATGCAAATTATCAGGTGAAATATTCTACAGCATCAACAACCCAAGATTTTAGCTTTGATGCCTCTCAAAGTAAAAATAAAAATGCAAGCTACACCAATTCTCACATTGGCGGCAAAAACATAACAATCAAGAGCACAAAGGATACTACAGTAGAGGGCGGAGTTGTAAAAGCCACCGAAAATGTAAATTTAGATGTAGGCGGAGATTTAAAAGTTGCTTCTCTACAAGATAGTAGTAAAAGCAAAAGTATGAGTCTTGGCGTTAGTTCTTCTTATGCTAAAGATAAGGATAAAAAAAGTCCTACAGGATATAGTATTAGTTCTTCTGGTGGTGTTAATGCAGGGATTTCAAGAGAAAGTAGAAAAGAGGTTTTAGAACAAAGTGGTATCTACGCAGGAGGCAATTTTAAGGGAGATGTTAAAGGCAACACCCATTTAAAAGGTGCAGTTCTTAGTAGTGATAAAGAAAACGGAGTAAATTTAAAGACAAAGACTCTTACGTATGAAGATATTAGTAATCAAGGTTCATATTCTTCAGTTGGAGCAGGAGTTGCTATAAAAGGTGATGCGGCAACTTTTAACACAGTAGCTCCCGGCAAGGCGAGTGTAGGAAGTATAACAAAGTCAGCCATCTCATCTGGTACAATTACTACAGGAAGTAACATAAGCGGTCTTAGCAGAGACACTTCTAAGACGAATGGTGAAATGCGAGAGATTGATAAAGATTTAGTCGCAGTAAGACAAGAGGTTACAGGTCTGGCAGGTCAGTTAGGTTTCAAATTAATAGGTGATTATGCTATGAGCAAAGAGATGGAAGGCGATAAGTCATGGGAAGATGGTGGAGCAAAAAAGACTCTTGCCCATGCAGCTATGGGAGGCGCTCAAGCTTTTATTGGTGGTGGTAATGTTTTAAGCGGAGCTGCCGCTGCTGGGTCAAGAGAGATGTTATCAGGTTTAACTAAAGATGCATCAGATAATATACAAAAAATAGTTTCGACTACTATTGGAGGAGCTTCCGGTACTCTTGCAGGCGGAGATGCTGCAACAGGAGCAGCCGCTGTATATGCAGGCGAGACTTACAACAGACAGTCGCACCAAAAAGAGATTGACATTTTAAAAGATGAAAAAGTGATAAAAGAGTATGCAGAAGAGAAAGGCATCACTCCAGAAGAGGCAGAAAAACAGCTTACCAAAGCAGGAGTAGCTATGGTAGATGGGACGTGGAATAAAAAGTTTGGTGATGATGCTTCGTTTGCTTCTGCAAAGGAGTATTTATTAGCCCAAGATCCTGAAGGTGAAGCTTTCATAGAAAAAGATCTGGCAGTTTACAATAACTTTAACAATAGCGGCGAGGTGTTTAAAACTAATATAGATTTTTACGGTAAAAATTTAGATAGTGTAGATCTTTTTGTAATAGAGGAGGATAAAAATAATCCATACGGAGCAGTAGCATATCGTAGAAATGATAATGAAGAACTTGATAGATTTGGTAAATTTGTAACGAGGGGTGCAAATGAGAATAAAGAGACTCATGAAAAAGGAACAGTCGCTGCTCAAGCTGGACTTTATTATTATAGTGTAGAAAAATTGGGTGATTCCTATGTGCCTCTTTTACTTTCTGATTTAAAAAAAGTGGATTTAAATATACCTACTGTAGGTCCAAATGTAACAAAAGTAGGGGAAGACAATATAGAAAAAAATATAGCTAACGGACTTTTTATACATCTTATGAATAGTTATGCAAAGACTCTTGATAAAGTTGGTAGTGAAGGTTGTTGGGGAGTGCCTGCAAAAAATGAAGATGCTCCAAAAGAAAATTTTGCTAATTTTAATAAACCTTTTGTAAGCAAGCCACATAAAACAGGAGAAGTGATTTTAATAAGATTGGAGGATAATAGTGTTAAAAAATAGGTTTATATTGTTTTTATTCTTTTCCTTTTTAAGTTCAATGTTTTTTTGTTATAATAGATGTTATGCTACAAAACTATGTGCTTATACTTATGCTTATTCTTTTTATTGTATAGAAGGAAGTAAGGAGTGTAATGATTTTGTTAAGCTTCTTAAAGAATATTTTTTAAAAGACTTAGGGATGAATTGTTGGGATAAAATACCTTTTGAGTTTGATGCCAAAGGAGATAGTTATCAAGAATTTAATCAAAATAGTTTTAATTATTTATCACAACTTTTAAATAGATATGATGCTAAAGTTGCATTTGGTAGTGCATTATCTCCTGATTATATCTTAACTTGTTATAATAATGAACCAATAGCAACAAAATGAACAATCTTACCTAGAAAAATATTTGTAGATTATTATTATAAGAATAATGGAGAATACACAGGATATAATGATGTAAGAAGATTTTATAACGGAGGTTGGAACACAACTAATGAATATTTTTTAAAAGTGAGTTTTGTTAATAATGGTAATTTAGCAGAAAGTGTTGATGATGACTTAGCAAAAAGAAAAATTTTTGAAGGACTTTATAAAAAAGTTCAAGAAGCAGGTGTATTGTTTGATGCTCAATCTCTTGATACTATTTTTCAATGTAAAAGTCCTGGCAAATATGGAGATCACACCAATAAGGAATACTATGATATAAAATCTAAATATAGGAAGTCTTTAAAGTAAATTATTATGCTTATGTGAAAATGATATAAAAAAATGGACTCCCTAAACGAAAATTTTAAATCTTTTTAAAAGTAGAGGATAAACAAAAAATAAGTAAAAAATTAATTTTCTTGTAGCCTATTTATACAAGCATCTAAAATGGTACTTAACATAGTACTGTATGACATACCTTGCAAGTTTGCCATTTTTGCTAAATGTCCGTCCCAACACCATCCAGGATTAGGGTTTACTTCTAATAGTCTTGGAGTTCCATTTTCATCAATTCGCCAGTCAAAACGGGCATAATCACGGCACTCTAATCTATCAAACAGTTTTATACAGCTTGCTCCTAAGAATCTTTCGACATCTTCTGACAAATTTGCTGGTATTGATTTGATTTTCCAATAAGGAGAATCTGGGTCCCATTTAGCTTCATAACCGCATATTTTTGGTAAGTTTTTAGGTAAGGCAGAATAGTCTTCTTCAATAATAGGAAGTATTGTGTATGAGGAAGTAGGAGGGTTTCCAATAATACCCACACTTATATCTTTTCCTGTTAAAAACTCTTCTACTAAAATTGGTTTGTTGTATCCAAACTTATCCCTAACTTCAATAATAGCACTTTCTAAAGATTGAAGATTATAGCAAACATTATTTTGAGTAATACCGTAACTGGAATCTCCAAAGTTAGGTTTTACAATAACAGGAAACATAAGTGGCAGTTCAATAAATTGTATATCTTCAGGTTTTATAATAAAAGCTTCAGGGACAGGTATTTCCATCTCTTTTGCTATACCTCTCACCAAAGATTTATCAAAACAGTGAGCAAGACATTGAGGTGTTCCACCTGAATAGTGAAAATCAAGAAGTTCTAAAAGAGCAGTAATATGGAGTTCTTTTTTTGCTTCGTTATTAAACCCTTCATCACAAAGATTAAATACAAAACGGCATTTGTTTTGTATTTTTTGTAAATCTTTTATTAATGTATTGTGTTCGTTTAAATAGATGAAGTTATAGGAAGAAAGCAAAGATAAAGCTTCTTTTAGTTTATTAATAGTATAAATATCGTCATCATCAAAACTTGAATTGGGTTTTACTAAGTCTGTTTTATTTGGGTCGCCCATTAAAACGACTATTGTTTCTCTTGACTCTAAATTTTTCTTAGCAACAGACCACTCTTTTTTATTAATGGCAGTAACAACTATTCTTTTTGTCATCATTCCTAAATCTTGATTTCTTTTAGATGTAGATGATATTTTGGAGCAGTTACGATACTCTTCATATCCAGCTTCAAGGAGCAGTTTTTGTAAATCTTCGTTTGAATACAAACTTTCAGCATAAAATTGGTCAGCGATAACTCCTTTAGTTACATGTGTTATCACTTCTCTTGATATTAAGCGTTTTTTATCTTCAGATAATGAGCGTTCACGACATACAAAATAGTTCTTGTCAATCCATTCCCAGCTACGAGGTTCAAAGTTTTTTTGCATATAATTACCATCTGTTATATCAAGCAGTAATTGTCCATTAGGTTTTAAAACTCGTTTAACTTCTTTAAGTATTCTTAAATCGTCTTTTTTAGAATCGAAATATCCAAAACTATTTCCCGCGATTAAAACTATATCAAAACTGTTATCTTTAAATGGTAATTTTCTGGCATCTCCTTCCTTAAAAGTAACATTCAAACCTTCAGAGCTGTTTGTTTTTCTTGCTTTGTTTATTAAGTAGTGAGAACGGTCTAATCCTGTAACATTTATATAGCCTCTTCTTGCTATTTCTAAAGAGTGGCGACCTTGTCCACAGCAAAGGTCTAAAACGTTATCTTTTTTTGTAATATTGATTGCAGATAAAAAGATATTAATCTCTTTTTTGGTTATATCGTTATCTTCGACGACATCTCCATCTGTCCTTAGGTAATTTGCGTTAAAAAGGTTTCTCCACCAATCTGCTTTTACATAACTTTCAAGATTATCAACAGGACCAAACACTTCAATCAGCTTTTTTGCTCTGTTTTTTATAATTTTTGACACTGTTTTCTCCTTAATGATAAGGGTTTTGAAACCTTAAAACAAAAGCAAAATTTAAGCTATGTGCAAAGGTTTCGTTTTTTATTAAGTTAAATACTAACCTGCATTTAGTAGATGTTGTTAGTTGTTTTGCGGAGGGGATATTTTGTTATATTTTTTATTAATACAACATTTTTTTACTTTAAAATGAGCTTTTTTACTTGCTATGGAAAAGGGTTGTAAGTGTTTGAATTAAGGGGTTTTTTGTAGAATTTTAAACTAAAAAACATTACATAGAATTTTAAAAGCGAAAAAAATTATTATTATGCCAAAAGCTTTATTAAAGTATGAGATAAATTTGAAATAAACTTTTCTAAAGTTATTTATCGATACCAAGAAAGATAAAGAGCAAAAACATAAAAAAACTGTTAGAACAATCTCGACAGAAAAGAAAAACATTAAAAAATGGCTTTTTTCTCCTATAATTTCGGTAAAAAGAAACATAAAAAAGAAAGGGACGTTTGGATTTAAAGCGTTTGTTAAAAAACCATTTTTAAAACCTTTAAAGAAAGTTTTATCTTTTAAACTGTTTTCTTTAACCTCGCTTTCCAAAATAGCTTTTTTATTTAAAAAAGAGCTTATACCCATATAGGTTAAATATAAAAAACCCAAAAAACTTATAATTTTAAAAAATATAGGTTTTTGTTTAAAGAGTAAAATTAAACCCATATTGGTATAAATAAGGTGACAAGCGATAGAGGACACGATACCAAAGCTTGTTGCGACTCCAAGCTTAAAACCGTAGTTAAGGGAGTTTTTTAAAACTATTAAAAAATCGGGCCCTGGTGTCGAAGCTGCAAGAAAAGATATAATAAAAATTTCTACCATAATTGAGACCTTTGCACATAATGTTTTTTATGAAAAAAATAGTGATTTTTTTATAAAATATTAGTTTTTTCTGATTTTATAAAAATATTAAAAAAAGAGGGTTTTACTTAAGAGACAAGTTTACGGCAAGAGTTTTTGCATATTATATAGTGATTATAAAAAGTCGATATTTGTAAAATGTGAAAATGTGAAAATGTGAAAAACCTAAAAAAATGAAAACAAAAAAAAGTTTAATAACAAAAGCGGGGTTTAATTTTGCTTTTGATGAAGATGCTTGCTCTTCTTGCAGAGGAAAGTGTTGTTGTGGGCAAACTGGTTATGTTTGGCTTAGCTCTTATGATATAGATAAAATTGTTCTATTTTTAAAAACGAATTTTGTTGATTTTAAAGAAAAATTTTTAAGAAAAAAAGGGAACAAGTTTGCCCTTAAAGAAAAAGATAACCCCACTGAAAATGGATTTGAATGTATTTTTTTTGATAGTATAAAAATGGAGTGTTCTATTTATGAAGCAAGACCAGCACAGTGCAAGGAATACCCTTTTTGGCAAGAGTTTAAAAAAGATATAACTTTCCTTTTTAAAGAGTGTCCTGGAGTTACTCTTTTAAAGTAAGCTCTCTTATAAATAAAGGGGTCAAGTCCTCTCTTGACCCTTTTATACGTCTATCACAATTCATTACATGATATCATGCATCTGGATATTGTATTCTTAATGGTCTGGACATATGATTTTTTATTAAAAAATACTCTCAAGGGTCAAGAGCGGACTTGACCGCTTTATTATTAAAAAATACTCTCAAGGGTCAAGAGCGGACTTGACCCCTTTATTTTGACCCCTTTATTTTCTAACCTTTATGGGAAGGAAAGATGTCAATTGCCACTGAAAAACGCAGGTGCTCGCGGGTCAGCGTTAACGCGATTGTTATGTTTCTTCATCAATTAACTTTCTATAACCACTTGTTAATTGCGGATCAAAATATTGCTCAAATATCGCTAAATCATCCTGTAGCCATTTTTTCATTAACTCACCGTTATATGAAACGCCTTTCAGTTTTTTTAGGTAATATTTAGCTAATAATAATTCTCCATTCATTGCGAAGGCGCTAGCAATATTGGCTACAACTAACGGTTTATTATCCTCAATAGCCAAGGCTTGTTTTGATGCCAAAATTGAATCAGTAAGCTGATTATTTATCAATAAATACCAACCTAGATTAGCATATAGTCTAGCTTTTTTAGTTTGACTAGATGTAAATTCTATTGCTAGTTTTTGCCTTTCAATGGCTTCATGATGCTTTCCTATATTTTTTTCATGATGTGCTATTATAGAATACAAATAAGAAAAAATCTCTTTTTCATAATCGGTAAGATTGATAGGGCCTATTGCTCCTTTTAATTTGATAATAAACTTTGCATATGCATCTAGCTTCACATTATTTTCTTGATGACTGAGTTGTAGTTTGTGAATACGGTCAGTTGCATCTATATAATCTCCTTCCAATATCGACAACACAACAAGCCTCATAGAAATAACAAAGTTGTCATTGTCAATTCCAAGTATCTTGTCGTATATTTTTTTTGATTCATCAAATTCTGACTTACCTAACAATATATCTGCCTTTTCAAGCATTACGGAAGGCAGTATTCTTTCTATTTCTATGTGTGCTCCTTCAGTACTAAGAAGACCAAGAACTCCATTCTCGTACATTTCTTGGATTTCCTGTGATTTTGATTTGGTGTAAATGTCTGTAGATTTCGTATGCTCGTACAGAGCTCTACTAGTTTTCGAAAGTCTTTCTATCATTTCAATAACGATTGATTTTTTTTCGTCTATCGAAATGGGAGATTTGTCATTAAGCACAACATAAGTATATACAGGCATATAATCCGTCAATACCTGCATGCCGCTGGGAACTTCAAATTCAAACTTTTTCGTTAGTTCTTTTGTGTCATAGTAATACTCGTTATCAGCTAACTCTTTTATGTTCTCGATAGTTGGGTTTGAGGCAAACTTAATTAAATCATAAAGATACTGATATTGTTTTAAAACGTCACCCTCTAACGATTTGCCGTAACGCTGGAATGTGTCAGGTGACTTGGGATTTAGTAATACCTTTAGCAAAACCTCCAAGCTATGAAGCTCATCAGTATTCCATGTCCAAAATACCCCATATGAATCAACAAACAATTCCATCGCGGGGTATTTGCTTTTTCTCGCAAACATGGTTGGGTATAGCGTCGAAAACCGAGACAACGTAGGTCCTTCTTTTTTCTCTTTATCAGGAACACCTTTCATACTCATGTATTTTGTTAAAATACCTATCGCTTTTTGTATTCTAACGGGGTCATCACCATCAATAACTTCTAATATTTTATTAAGCTGACCTGACTTATCGATTGCGCCATCTGAATAATCAAGAAATAATAAGTATACCCATAGCGCTCCCAGCGTTTCTTTTGCTTGCAAATGCGCTTGGCTTAAGCGTTGCTCCGCCAGTTGTTTGTTTTTTTCAGCTAGATCTCTTTCCTTAACAAACTTCACTGAGAACATTATTGCAGCAATCAAAAGGGACAGTAATGATCCTATTATTATTAAAGCTGCTCTATTTCTATTCTTGGTTTCCTTTAGATGCCTGCCATATATTTCATCCTTTTTCTTGTTAAAGAGCGTTGCGCATACTGTCGACAATAACTCACTATTGATTTCACCACTTTCGTTACTCTTTGCAGTATTTAACTTAAGGTACAATGGTTCTTCTTTGAACCAACCAGACAACTCTCCAGGTAGTGAAGTGCATACATCCCAGTCAAAGTCATTCTTGGTTTCGTCCCATGCAATCTGACCATTGGTCAAAACAATGATTAACTTTTCTTTATTCGAATTTTCCAACCACCATGATATTTCTCTAGCAACCCATACGGATTTTGCCGCTTCCTGTGAAGCAAGGTAGATTAAGTACTCAGAATGAGACAAAGCATCAACTATGTCACTCCATAACCCCGGGGATGCTGATAAATTAGATGTGTCTCTAAAAATCTTAAATGAGCGAATTTGAAACCACTTTTTTGAGAAGCGTTCTACTTTATATTGAAGAGATTTTGCGAGTTCAGAGTCCGATTCATGACTGTATGATATAAATGCCTTATATGTTTTTTTCGATTCCATGCCTTTCCCAAAATACATAGTGCCTCATGTTCCCAAAATCAAAACTATAGATAAACATTGTGCCAGCCATGACTGGCAGCAAAAAGCAACGCACAGCGTAGTTTTTTGCCGCCCGAGTTTGTGGCATTGCTATATTTCATTTTCTAGCTCTGTTAGGTCTTCGACGCCTGCCATATCCGCAAGCATTTGTGTATACACTTTAAGAATTCCCTGTAGTATCGCTAGGTCATTCCTGAACTCTTCACGTTTTCCTTTATCTGTAAATGCACCTTCAGAAGCCAATTTATGCCACTTAGCTGTAAAAGGTCGAATTTTTTGATTTAGGATTAGGACGGAAATTTTGGTGAACTCAACACAATGCCGACCATTCCGCTTCATTACTTCTCTTGTGGTTGGGAATACCGAATAAACACTTGTTAAGGCAGTTTGTTCGTCGCCGTGAGCATCAGCAAGTGGTTGCGTAGTTATTCTTGTAAGCAGCTCAACATATAACTCCCATGCCGCTGCTTTATCTTCATCTTGCGGCTTCCACTCCATATCTAAAAAAAGGGTTTTCACTTTGAGGGATGTCATATCCCATTTTTCTAGCCACTTTCTCCACTGCATCAATACCACCTATCACCAGATCGGTTATTTGCGAAGGAAGGATGCGAATTGTCTGGGTTTATCTGGTTTCGCCTTTTGAACGCGTCATGTATCCATGATTGTACTTCTGTTGGGCTATCACTCCAACCGTATATTTTCGCAAACCCACACTTAATATTGTCATGTAAACGAGGAGGAACAGTGTTATGAAAATACTTGTTCGGTTCATTAAGCGGCCGCTGATACGAAGGCAGGATAATCCATAGAAGCCCTGACCTTGGATTAAACTGTGTATTCCGGATACTCGCCGCTATTTCCCAATCGACATGCTTCCTCTTCCATGTTTCCGCGCCAACAAGAACAACGGTAACCGTTGAATCTCTTAAATAATCATCTCGTATTTTCTGACGGATCGTATCTGTTTGAAGATTGGGATTTATGTCTCCTATTTGAACGGACTTGGAGACCATGATGTCGTGCTTGTCGGAGAATATGTTTTCGAAGTAATTTCGATAATATTGATCATTAGCATGATGATAGCTAACGAACACTTTGTGACGAGGTTGATTTAGTCCGTATAGGTAACTCATTGCAAGTGACTCTCCTTTGAAACATAACATGTTATTAGACATCTAAATCATTAAATATTAGATATACTAAAAATTAAATAATATGAATAATCCTTATAAAATTAAACATAAATTTGTCAATTTGTTTTTATATGAATAATTAAAGAAAACTTGTTTTTGGTCAGATAAATTAATATTACAACTTTTATGTTGTATATTAAAATGCAAAGATTATATAAATAAATCTCGAATTAGCCTTTAAAACTAAATATGTTTAATTTTTGTTAAAATATTAGAACAATAAAAATAAACAATATAGGTAAAAAATATGAGCAAATTTTTGGATGATGTAAGAAATGTTTTAAGGATGAAACATTATTCCCTAAGAACTGAAAAAACGTATTTAGGATGGATAAAAAGATTTATTCTTTTTCATAATAAAAAACACCCAAAAGAGATGGGAGAGAAGGAAACAAGAGCTTTTTTGACAGATCTTGCTGTAAAGCAGAATGTCGCAGCAAGAACACAAAATCAGGCACTTAATGCTTTGGTTTTTTTATACAAGCAAGTATTGGGTATTGAATTGGGAAATTTTGGAAAGTTTGAACGAGCTAAGGAGAGTCATTTTTTACCTACGGTGTTAAGTAAAAATGAAGCAATTAAAATTTTGTCTGTAATGGAAGGCACAACAGGACTAATTACAAAACTGCTTTATGGTTGCGGTTTTAGATTGTTGGAATGTTTAAGACTACGAATAAAAGATATAGATTTTGAATTAAACGAGATAACTGTTAATGAACCTAAGGGAGGAAGAAGCAGAAAAACAATGCTACCTGAAAAATTAAAAGTGCCTCTCAGGGAACAATTTGAAAAAGTTAGAATTATTCATAAACAGGATTTATCAAAAGGTTTTGGAGAAGTTTTTTTGCCTTATGCTCTTGATAAAAAATATCCAAACGCTTCAAAAGAATTAAAATGGCAATATGTTTTTCCATCTAACAAAATTTCTAAAGATCCCGAAAGTCATAAAATGAGGCGTCATCATATTTTAGAAACAGTAGTGCAACGAGCGGTAAAAAAAGCAGCGACAATACTTGAGATAGAAAAAAAAGTTTCTCCGCACACTTTCAGACACAGTTTTGCAACACATCTGCTTGAAGCGGGCTATGACATAAGAACAGTTCAGGAGCTTCTTGGACATAAAGATATTTCAACAACTATGATTTATACACATGTTTTAAAAAAAGGTGGCAGTGGTGTTATTAGCCCCTTGGATTTAATTTAAACTAAGCTCTTTTAGGGGTCTATATCCTTATTTGTTTTCAATTATCTTAATTCCACTGCGAGGGTATTTTCCAATTACAGTTTTGATCTCAATCTTTTTTCAGAGGAGAAACTTTTATAATTTAATGAAGGAAAATTAGCATTATCAAAGGTGAATAGAGGGGCAACTTTAGAGCAGGATTTATAGGAGATCTTTGCACATATCTCTCATTTTATAGTGTCACTTATTGTTGCACTCATAGAAGCAGGGAAGGACACTATAATTATCCGTTTTATTGCTACTAAAAAGTTACTTTCCCATGGGCATTTTTGAATAATTGTCATAATTAGTAAAACTACAATTAGTGTAAGCAGATAAGTACCAAGAACTCTTTTAATGTATTCAACAATATTATCTTTAAAATTAGATTTGTAAATATTGAGATAGGCAAAAGAAGCGATAAAAAACATAGATAAAAGAGCTAAAAGTACGATATTTTTAAATGGTAACTTTTCACCAAGAGTCCATACTTCCTCTGTAAAAGCGACAGGAATTGCTAAGATAGATGCCCCTACTATTACTTGAAACGCATCTCTTGGTTTGAATTCAACCATAAAAGGTTTAAGAGCGTAGCTAATAATTTTCCCTGATTTATCAGATATTGGAATGACTCTATGAAGATGTCCTCCTATTCTTTTAATTGAGTGTTGTTTGTTGCTGTTTTTTTCTTTCATATAAAAACTATACCTTAATTTTAAAATTGTGAGACCTTTGCACATAATATTTTTTATAAAAAATAGTAGCTTTTAGTAAAATATTAATTTTTGACAATTTTACAAAAAACTTACAAAAGCCTATAAAGACTAACGCTCTCTTTCACTTTTGTTTTGGGTTTGACGTATAAAAATACTACTTTACCCCAGTGAAATAATATTTGATGCTTTACATCTCAAATATTATTTTTAAATTTGAAAAATTTTTAAAAATATTTCACAGGGTGAACCACAAAACAAAAGCAAAATTTAAGCTATGTGCAAAGGTGTAAAGGTCTCATATTAGAATATAGAAAAACAACATAATGAAAAGATAAAAAAATGAAGAATTTAAACAAATTAGGTTTTAGCAAATGGTTTTTGGATAAAATAGACTCTTCAAAATTATCAGACTATGAAATAGCAAGAGTTACATCTGTAAATAAAAACAGTTTTCAAATCAGAAAAGATAAAGAAGATATTTTTGCTGAAGTTACAGGAAAAATGCTTTTTAGTGCGGATACTCCAGAAGATATTCCAACGGTTGGTGATTGGGTGCTTGTTAAGTTTTATGATGATGAAACTTTTTCGGTTATTTCCGAAATTCTTCCAAGAAAATCTGTTTTAAAAAGAAAAACTTCCGGCAAAAAGAGTGAATATCAATTAATTGCTGCAAACATTGATGTAGCTTTTATTATTCAATCTTTTGGTTTAGACTATAACTTAAGACGGCTGGAAAGATATTTAGTTATGGTTAATGAAGGTAATATCAAGCCTGTTGTCCTTCTTAGTAAAAGCGACCTTCAATCACAGGAAGAAAAAAGCAAAAAAATAGCAGGAGTTAAAGCGTTGATGCCAAATATTGAAGTTATTGAATTTAGTAATATAGATTTTTTTGGAATTAACAAAATTAAAGAGATTCTTACTCCAGAAAAAACATTTTGTCTGATAGGTTCATCAGGAGTAGGTAAAACATCTTTATTAAACAATCTTACCGACGATTATGTTTTTGAAACAAACTCTGTTAGATTAAAAGATGAAAAAGGGAGACATATTACTACAAAACGCCAGCTTATTAGTTTAAAAAACAGTGCGATGATAATTGATACGCCTGGTATGAGAGAGCTTGGGAATATAGAAGTTGTAGCAGGAATTAATGAAACATTTAACGAAATAATTAGTCTATCAAAAAAGTGTAAATATAGTAACTGCTCTCATACCAACGAACAAGGGTGTGCTATTTTACAAGCTTTAAAAGAAGGCTCGCTTTCAAAAGAACGCTATAAAAATTTTGTTAAAATGAATAAAGAGACTGCTTTTAATGAAATGTCTTATTTCGAAAAAAAGAAAAAAGATAAGAATTTTAAAAAAACGTGTAAATCAATAATGAGAGATAAAACTCATAGAAGATAAGGTTAAAAAAAGATGATTTTAGTCACTTCAAAAGAGATGCAAAATATAGATAGTGAGACCATTTGCGACTTTGGCTTGCCTGGTTTTACTCTTATGGAAAATGCTGGCAAGAAAGCTTATGAAATTTTAATAAAATCTTTTACAAACATTAATAAAAAAAAAATTGGTGTTGTTGTAGGGAAAGGCAATAATGGAGGAGATGGTCTTGTTGTAGGGCGTTATCTTATAAACAATGGCTTTGATGTGGAGTTTTTTTTAATAGCAAAAAAACAAGATTTTAAAAAAGATGCAAAAAAGAACTTATTGCTTTTAACAAAGCTTATCCAAGAAACGCAAAAAACCCCAAGCCTCAACCCAAAAATATTTGAAATTTATGACGAGAAAAAATTTAAAAAGTATCAAAACAGGTTAAAAGAAAAAGATGTTATTGTTGATGCTATATTTGGAACTGGTTTAAAGTCTGATGTTAAAGGTATTTTTAAAACTATTATAGACTTTATAAACAGCATACAAAACGAAGTTTTTTCAATTGATATCCCATCTGGTATAAATTCCGATACAGGCAAAATTTGTCTTTCTGCTATTAAATCTAATGTAACAGTAACTTTTGCCCTCCCTAAAATAGGTCATTTTATTTATGATGGTTATAAAGACTCTGGAAAGCTCTATGTAGTAGATATTGGTATTCCAGAGTATATAATCAAAAAAAACAATCTTAAGAATTTTGTTTTAGACTCTGATTATTTTAAAGATAAAATTATAAAAAGAGATGAAGATAGCCATAAAGGGAAAAATGGGCATATTTTAACGTTTGCTGGGAATAAAGGAACAACAGGAGCTTTAATTATGCTTGCTATGTCGGCTTTAAGAGTGGGAGCAGGGCTTGTTTCTATGGTGGTTCCTGAAAGTATCAATGATATTATTGAGGGAAAAGTAATAGAAGGTATGACTATACCATTTTCGGACAATCCACTTAAAACTTTACTTGCGAATTTGGAAAATAAAAATGTTGTGGCAATGGGGTCTGGACTTGGGGAAAATGAAAAAACTAAAAAGACTCTTTTAAACTTTTTACAAAAAATTGAAGTTCCTGTTGTTCTTGATGCCGATGCTTTAAATTTTATTGCAGAGGAAAAAGAGTTTTTACTAAAAGATTTAAAAGTGGAAAAAGTTTTAACACCTCACCCAAAAGAGATGGCAAGACTTGTTAATCTTAATACGCAAGAGGTGCAAAAAGATAGAATCGATATAGCGAAAAATTTTGCGGTAAAAACCAACTCCCACGTAATTTTAAAAGGGAATAAAACAGTTATAGCTCATCCTGATGGAGAAGTGTATATAAATATAAATGGAAATTCAGGTATGGCAACTGGAGGAATGGGCGATGTACTTTGTGGTATGGTAGCAGGTTTTGTTGCTCAAGGGTATAGCGTAAAAATCTCTTGTCATCTTGCAGTGTTTTTGCATGGTTTAACAGGAGATACGCTTTTTAACAAAAAAGGGAGTGTAGGTTTTTTGCCTACAGATTTAATAAAAATATTGCCACAGACTATAAAAGAATGGAAAGAAAAATTATAACAAACTCTTTAATTGAAACACAAAAAGTTGCTGAAGAATTTGCTAAAACTATTAAAGATAAAAATCATATAATCGTTTTATCTGGCAACTTAGGATGCGGTAAAACATCTTTTGTACAAGGTTTTGCAAAAGGGCTTAGTATAAAAGACTATTATATAAACAGCCCAAGTTATAATATAATAAACGAATATGAAGGCGATAAAAAATTATACCATATGGATTTTTACAGATTAAACTCTATAGATGATTTGGAGAATTTAGGCTTTTTTGAACTTATAGAAGAAGAGGGTATTTTTGCTATTGAGTGGGGAGATAAATTCGGGTTGGAGTTGTTTAAGTTTAATACATTAATAAATTTTAGAACGATAGAAAGAGATAGTAGGGAAATAAACATTAAAAAAAATTAAGACTTTTGCACATAGCTCTATTTTGGAATATTATTGACAACAATTTTTAATCATTATACAGCTTCAAGGTTCAATTTGGCGAGGATTTTTAAATTAATTTTTTTTATATGCAAAGTTTTCACGCTTTTAACAAGCGTTAGTATGCTTAAACATAAAATAATAATTAAATGTATGAAGGAGGCTTTTTAAATGGCAGAAATAGAATATCAAGGAAAAAAATTTGAAGTAGATGAAGACGGTTTTTTATTAGATTTCTCTATGTTTTCTGAAGAATGGAAATATTATGTAAAAGACCAAGAAGGTATTGCTGAGCTTACAGATGATCATCAAAATGTAATTAATGTATTACAAGATTATTACAAAAAGAATGGAATAGCTCCAATGGTACGTGTTCTTTCAAAGCTAACAGGTTTTAAACTAAAAGAAATTTATAAGCTTTTCCCATCAGGACCTGGTAAAGGAGCTTGTAAAATGGCAGGACTTCCTAAACCAACTGGTTGTGTATAAAAATTTTTAATTTTTATTAAAAAATTTACTTATAAAAAAAGCCCTTGTTAAAATTTAACAAGGGCTTTTTTTATGTTTTTGCGTTAAGAAACATAATGTGCAAAGGTTTCAATTACTTACTTAAAAGGTCGATATAGTCGCATAAAATCATTTGACTCTCTTTAAGAAAAACATCTTTTTTATCTTCTTTAAGATTCTTTGCTTCATCTAAGCTTTTGAGCTCTTTTTCTCCATCAGCTCTTCTTTTTTCATTTATTATTGCAAGTTTTTGTTTTTCAATTTCATCAAACTCTTTTTTTCTTTTTTCTATGTTTAATGAAAATTTTGTTTTTTCATTAATCTCTTTTATAAGCTCAAGGTTCTTTTTAAGAGCGATAAAGTTTATATCTTTTGATATTCTTTTTTTATGTTTTTTATTTAATTTTTTAACTATTCTTTTAGTAACAAAACTATACTCTTTATGCTTTAAAGGTTTAATTGTATCCCAAACCAAAGTGTTTTCATAAGAGCTTTCTCCAACTTTGCTATTGTCGTATAAAGAAGGCATTTCTATATCTGGTGTAACTCCTTTTTGTTGTGTGCTTTCACCAGATATTCTATAAAATTTTGATGTGGTATATTTGATAGTGCCTTTTGAAACTTGTGATATGTTTTGTACAGTACCTTTCCCAAATGTTGTTGAGCCAACTATAAGACCTCTTTTGTAATCTTTTATTGCACCTGCAAAGATTTCTGAAGCGGAAGCACTATATCTATCAATCATAACTAAAAGAGGTTTATCATAATAACTCTTTTTATCTTTATCTTCGTAAACACCTTTTTCATCTTTATTATTTTTAACTTGGACGACCGGACCATCTTTTATAAAAAGTCCTGTTAGGTTTGGAGTCTCTAACAATGAACCCCCACCATTTTGTCTAACATCTATTATAATTCCGTCTACGTTCTCATTATTAAGCTCTAAAAGAATCTTTTTTACATCTTTACTTACACTCTTATAATTTTTGTCATTTTTTAAAAAGGCTGAGAAATCGAGATAAAAGCTTGGTATAGTTATTACGCCTATTTTGTATGTTTTCCCATTTTTTTTAACTTCAGAGACCTCTTTTTTTGCTTCTTGGTCTTTAAGTGTAACTTTATCTCTTACAATCCTTATTATTTTACTTTTTTTATTAGCCGAATTTTTAGGTATTACTTCAAGACGCACAACGCTACGTTTTTTCCCACGTATAATTTGTACAACACTATCAATTCTCCACCCTACAACGTCTACAATTTCACCATCGTCCCCTTGACCCACGCCTATTATAATGTCTTCTGCTTTTAAACTTCCTTCTTTTTCTGCAGGTCCTCCTGGTATAATGTTGACTACTTTTGTGTGCTCATTTTCTTTACTTAAAGTTGCTCCTATTCCTTCAAATGAAAGAGTCATATGGATATCAAACTCTTTTGAAACTTGAGGCGAAAAATAGTCGGTATGTCCATCGTAAAGAGAGGTAAAAGAGTTTATGTATAGATTAAAAACATCCATATTTTTTACTTGCAGTAAGCTTCTTAAAAGACTTCTATAACGCTTACTGACTATATCTTGAATCTTGTCTTTATCTTTGTTTAAAAGCTCAAGTGTTAAAATGTCGTTCTTAACCTTGTTATACCACCTTTTTTGTCTCTCTTTTTTTGTTTTGGGATAAGATTGTTTTTTTGGGTCTGTTTCTATATAATCGTTTTTTTGAAAATCTATTTTTCCCCACTCTTCTTCTACTGTTTTTATTGAGAAAATAAGTTTTTCCGCCTGAATTTTTTGATATTTATTGTAGAAATTGAAGGCAAAGTCTAAATAACCCATTTTGATAGCGTCATCAAAAAAGTCTTTTTTTTCTTCCATATCTTTAATGTCAGAAGATAAGAATAAACTTTTTGTAGGGTCTAATGTTTCTATATATTTATAGAAGAATTTTTCAGAAAGATCGTCGTTTATTTCGAGTTTTTTGTAGTGATTTTCTAATATTTCTAACACTTCAAGATCTACAGTTTTCATCTCTTCTGTATATTCTATTTCGTTAATTTCAATAGGCTTTGAAAGGTCTATCTTATTAAAAGCAAAAGAAGAGACGGAAAGAACTAAAAGAGATATAAGTGTTAAAATAAAGGATGTAGTTTTTTTGTTTTTCAAAATATTACCTGTTTTTTAAGGTTACTAAAAATTTAGTGTGAGTTTAAAAGGGAGTTCTATTTTTAGAGTAGTTTTTTTCAATCCACTTTTTATACTCTCCAGTTTGTACACTTTTGACCCACTCTATATTATCTAAATACCATGAAACTGTTTTTTCTATTGCATCAGAAAATTTATATTTAGGACTCCAAGCAAGTTCGTTTTTAATTTTTGTAAAATCGATAGCGTATCGTCTATCGTGCCCTGGTCTGTCCGCTATAAATTTTATTAACTTTTTAGAGCTTACTTTTTTATTTAGTTTTTTATCTACAATATCACAAAGAATATTTATTATTTCTATGTTTTGAAGTTCAGAATTGCCACCAATATTATAATTTTCTCCAACTATACCTTTTTCAAAAACTGTTAAAATAGCTTCACAATGGTCAAGAACATAAAGCCAGTCTCTAATGTTTTTACCATCGCCATAAACGGGCAGAGTCTTATTTTCTAAACAGTTTAATATGATTAAAGGTATAAGCTTTTCAGGAAATTGAAAAGGACCATAATTGTTTGAACAATTGGTTATAATGCAGGGCGTGTTATATGTCCTATGGTAAGCTTTTACAAGATGATCTGAAGAAGCTTTAGATGCAGAATAAGGGCTGGATGGATCGTATGGAGTAGTCTCCTTAAAATACCCTTCCTTGCCAAGAGAACCATAAACTTCATCAGTTGATATATGAACTAAACGAGTGTTGCTTTTTTTTATAACTTCAAGAAGATTAAATGTTCCAAAGATGTTAGTTTGAATAAAGTTTATAGGTGTACTTATAGAGCGATCTACGTGTGATTCTGCTGCAAAATTTATAACACCGTCAATCTTGTCTTGCTTAAATATATTTTCAAGAGTCTCTTTATCACAAATATTGCCTTTAATAAATTTATGTCTCTTTTTTTTCTCTTCAGAAAGAAAATTAAAATTGTTTAAATTGCCAGCATAAGTGAGTGCGTCTAAATTTATTATAGAGTAATTTTTTCTTTTTTCTAATACGTAGTGTATAAAATTAGAGCCAATAAAACCAGCTCCGCCTGTTACTAATATTTTTTTTTGTTCAATCGACATAATTTTTTATACCCACTCTATATTTTTAAGCTTACGCAAAGGAGCTCTTTTATAGTTAAATTTTGGATACCCTACCATAACTGCCCCATAAACTTTATGGCTTTCAAGAATAGAAATAGTTTCTTTAAGTGGCGGATAGTTATTAATGGCAGTGTTTAAATAACCTGCCCAGCAAGTTCCTATGTTTAATGCTGGAGCGGCAAGTTCTAAATAAGCAATAGCAGTATAACCTGCAATAGGTGCAGTTTCTATTTTTTCATCAGAATGACATATTATAAGATGCGGGGCGTTTCTACATATTAAGTCTTTTTTATCTTTTTCCCAAGAGTTAATAAGCATATCGAATTGAAACAGTTTCGCTATTTTAGGATTTTGCTCTCTTGTTAATTTCATCCACTCAATAACTTGGTTTACTACTTCTTTAACTTTATCAGTGTCATATACTACACGCCAATTTAGTGGCTGGGAGTTGTGTCCAGAAGGAGCATATCTTGCTATATCTATAATTTTTTCTATTGCTTGTTTATCTACCTTCTCTCTTTTATATTTTCTTATAGAGCGTCTTTGTCTTAAAAATTTTTCGGTATCATCTATATTTAGTGAAAACCCATCAAGATTTAGACAGCTGTCCGCAGGCATATTTTTAATATCAATTGCAGCTTCAGGGCATACAGAAACACAATGCCCACAGTTTAAACAGATAAGATGAGCCATCTTTTTCATATTAGGATAGCCGTCTTTCATTTCAAGTATTTGAATAGGACATACAGATACGCAAAATCCATCTTGCTTACATTTGTTTTTATCTATTTTAAAAAATGCCATTTATCTTTCCTTTTAAGAGAGATATTAAAGAGACCTTTGCACATAGCTTAAATTTTGCTTTTGTTTTGTGGTGAAGTAGTATTTTTATACGTCGAACCCAAAACAAAAGTGAAAGAGAGCGTAAGTCTTTATAAAGGTTTTAGAGGTTTTTGTAAAAACTACCAAAAGTTAATATTTTACTAAAAATCACTATTTCTTCATAAAAAACATTATGTGCAAAGGTCTCTCATTAAATAATTAGTTATTGACTTAAATAGCTATTTTATCTAATTTTTCAAGGTTTTTAATTTTTAAAAAAAGGGAAAAAATTTAATGACAGGAAATTTTTATAACGCTCTATATTTGATTGTAGGTGCAAGCTTTGTTGTTAAAATGGTTATGTTTGTCTTGTTAGCTTTTTCTGTAACATCATGGGCAATTATAGTCATAAAATATATATATATAAGAAAAGCTTACAATCAGTCTTTGTATTTTTTAGATTTTTTTTGGTCTAGTAAAACCTTGTCTGGTGCTTTTTCAAAAGCTCAAGGGACATTTTCAAGCCCTGTTTCTAGAATTTTTATGATAAGTTATCAAGAGCTTATAAAATGGGAACGTCGTTCAAGTAAAAGTCAAACTAATATTAACTCAAGCCTGAACAATATTAAGCGTACTCTTAGACGCTCTATAAATATAGAAATAACAAGATTGAATCAGCTCATATCTTTTCTTGCTACTGCAGGGAACTCTTCTCCTTTTATAGGACTTTTTGGAACGGTATGGGGTATTATGGAATCTTTTCATGGGATAGGGGAAAGTGGTTCTTCAAGTCTTGCAGTTGTAGCTCCTGGAATATCAGAAGCTTTGATTGCAACAGCTATGGGGCTTTTTGTGGCAATTCCAGCTGTTATAGCTTATAACTATTTTGTTCAAAAAATTAAAGTTATAGATGCCGAGATGCAAGGTTTTGCCGCAGATTTTCTAAATATAATAGAAGCAGACATATTTAAAAGTAAGGATTAGAGACCTTTGCACATAATGTCTTTTACAAAAACCGCTATTTTTTTTCATAAAAGATATTATAAGCAAAGGTTTCTAAAAGGTTTTTTATATGAAAACAGATGATCAGGATCTTATGTCCGAAATTAACATTACACCATTTGTAGATGTAATGTTAGTTCTTTTAATAATTTTTATGGTTACTGCTCCTATGTTACAACAAGGAGTGGAAGTTGCTTTGCCAAAAACTACTGCTGCAAAGTCTCTTACACCAGACAAAAATCATCTTGTTTTATCTATTAATAAAAATAAGAAAATTTTTATTAATGATACTCATATCACTACTGCACTTCTTAAAACTAAATTAAAATACATCTTAAAAAATAGCAAAAATAAAGAAATTTATCTTAGAGCAGATAAAGATGTGAATTATGGTTTTGTCGTTAAGATAATGGCAATTGTAAAAGCATCAGGTGTACAAAAACTTGGTATGGTAACAGAGCTTGATGAAGAAATATCGAATAAGAAATAATTATAGAGTCTATTATCCTTACTTCATACTCTCTTTTGTTGCACACATCCTGTTTTTTTTTATGGTAACTTATAGTGGTTCATTGCACTTAGACTACTCCCAAATAAAACCCGAAATTATAGATGTAAACTTAGTAAGCATAAACGACAAAGAAAAATCAAGTAGCACTTCTATTGTTAATAAAACTCAAGATACAAAAACACAACCAAGCGAGCCCAATGTCGTTTATGAAAAAGCAGGGGATAAAGAGAAAGCTATACCTCTAAATAAAAAAGCACCCGATAAAAAAAAGAGAATAGACTCAAAAGAGAGGTTAAAAAATACTCTTGAAAGATTTAAAACAGAATCAAAAACAGAGACGGTAGACTATAGCAACATAACTACTAATACAGCAATAGCTTATGGCACAGCCAAAATAGATAAAAAACAAGTTTTGACATATAAGCAGAAACTTGCCATAAGCATTCAAAGAAACTGGGTCTATTCAAAATATTTTTCTAAAAATATAAAACATAAAGAAGTTAGAATATTAATTAAAATTATGCCAGATGGTTCTGTTAATGAAATTTGGACAAAGAAAAAATCTGGTGATAATTATCTTGATGAAACAGCAATAAAATCTATACAAAAATCGATACCTTTTCCTCCTTTACCTAAGGGTATGTCTTTTTATAATATTGTGCTAATTTTTACACCTGAAGGATTAAGATAGTATAATGAATAAAAAAAAATTAAATATTATAAGCCTCTTTTTGTTCCTCTTCTTTTTTTGTTCTAAAAGTTATGCAGGGTATGACTATATAAATATAAGTAATCCTTTTTTAAATAAAATACCCATAGCAATAACAAGCTTCAAAAATGTTAGTAAAGATGGTCAAGGCAAAGAGACAATAAAAGAGATAGAAGATTTGCTTCATCATTACATAAAATATATAGGTTTTTTCAACATTATAGATAAAAAGGCTTTTATCCAATCGGATGAAAAAATAGGTTCTATATCTTCTGAAATTAATTTTAGAGATTGGTCTTCAATAGGTACAGAACTTCTTTTAACTACGATAGTTAAGGTGGATAAAAACGAATTAAGATTAGAGTTTAGGCTTTTTGATACATTTAAAAGTAGGTTGATAGTAGGAAAAATTTATA
This sequence comes from Desulfobacterales bacterium, assembly GCA_963662235.1. Lineage (GTDB taxonomy): Bacteria > Desulfobacterota > Desulfobacteria > Desulfobacterales. The sequence continues at coordinate 466,337 of OY759308.1, forward strand.
GAACAAAGATAGCAAACAAAAGAAAAACAATAAAAACATTTTGTGATAGTATAATAAAAAGACTTACAGGGAAAGATAGTATATATAATAGCAAAATAGCGTTTGTTTCTACTGTAGGAAAAGGAGCAAAGGAGATTTTTGTGTGTGATTTTGATGGATATGCTCCTAAAAGGATAACAAACAAAAATAGTATATCGGTCTCTCCTGCATGGTCTTATGATGGTAGAAAACTTGCTTTTGTATCGTATGAAAAAGGAGAACAACAGCTATATATAAAAAATTTAATAACCAATGAAAATTCTGTTATGAATTTTAATGGTATTACTATCGCTCCTGAATGGGCAAAAGGGAGTAATACTAAACTCGCAACAACTTTATCTATATCGGGTGATCAGGAAATTTATTTTATTAATACAAGTGGTAAAATAATTAAGAGATTGACGAAAAATTATGGTATTGATATTTCACCGACGTTTTCGCCTTCTGGTAAAAATATGGCGTTTGTTTCAAGGAGGTCAGGATCGCCTCAAATTTATATAAAAAATCTTAGAGATAATAGTGTAAGAAGGTTAACTTATACAGGCAGATATAACACTTCACCGTCTTGGTCGCCTATAGAAGACAAGATAGTTTTTGAGAGTGTTGATAATAAAAAAAAAGAGATAAATATCTGTATTATAAATGCAGACGGTTCAAATTTTATACAGCTTACGTCAAATAGTGGAGCTAATGAGGCTCCTTCTTGGTCCCCAGATGGAAGCCTTATAGCGTTTGCCTCTAACCGAGAAGGAGTGTCGAGAATATACGTTATGAATAATATGGGAACAGAACAAAGAAGATTGTTGTTATACAAAGGAGAGCAGACTTTTCCTGTCTGGTCTCCTGCAAATATAAAATGGTAGAAATTATAAAAAATCTACCTTTTAAAAAAGTAAAATTAATTAACTAAAAATTTTAGATACCTAAAAAATAAAAAGGGGGAGAAATGAAACAAAGATTATCTTTAAGCTTTTTTTTGTTAAGTTCTTTATTGATTGTGTTTACATTAAGTTCTTGTGGACAAAACGCTGCATCACCATCTGATGAAACTGTGACACAAAGTCAAATTGATGAACAAAAAGCTAAAGAAGCTGAAGCACAAAGATTAGCAGAAGAAGAGAGACAAAAAGTTGAGGCTGCTGCAAAAACTGATTTTGTTAATGTCAATGTGTTGTTTAATTACGATAGCTACAAATTAGATGACCAAGCTAAAGAAATTCTTATAAAAAAGATAGAATGGCTTAATAATAATGCTGATATCAAATTAATTATTGAAGGGCATTGTGATGAGAGAGGTACACAAGAATACAATATGGCACTTGGTCAAAAAAGAGCTTCAGAAACAGCAAAGTTCCTTATTAATTCTGGTATATCAGAAGATAGAATAGTAAAAATTATTAGTTACGGAGAAGAAAAACCTTTTGTTATAGGTAATACTGAAGAAGCTTGGGCACAAAACAGATGTGCACATTTTGAATTAACAGAATAGTAATTGAAAGTTTTATGAAATGAAAAACAATACAATTTTATTTTTTGTAGCGTTAATTTTTATAGCAAGTCAGTTGTGTAGTTGTGTTACACAATCTAAGGATATAGATGCATTGTATAATCATGTCTCTAATTTAGAAAGAGCAAGACATCAAACAGATAAAAATATAAGAATACTTGAAGAAAAAATAGCAGCACTTGAAAAAGGCGGAAATAGTAATGTCAATTATGCTAGTGTAATTGCAGATATAGAGGCTTTAAAAGAGGATGTTAAGCTTTTTAATGGTAGAATAGAAGAGGCTAATTATCTTGTAGAACAAAAAACAAAAGTGCTTGAAATAACTGCTAAACAAAACAGCAATGAAATTGTAAGACTTGATAAAGCAAACACTTTAAATTCAAACAGGATAATACAAGTAGCTAACTATGCTGGTATGGAACACAATTTTGCTGCAATGCTTCCTAAAGAAAACGATAAAAAAGATAGCGAAAGTACAAGCCTTGAACCTAAAGAGTTATACGAAATAGCTAAGGGGCTTTTAGAACAAGGTAACCCCGATAACGCGAGGATTAAATTCCAAGAGTTTCTTTCTCTATATCCAAATGATAGTTTGTCAGATAATTGTCAATTTTGGTTAGGTGAAATTTTTTATAGGGGCGGTGCGTATAAAAAAGCGATATTAGAGTTCCAAAAAGTTATCGATAATTATCATAATGGTAATAAAGTCCCATCTGCTTTGTTAAGACAGGCTTATGCATTCGAAAAACTTGAAGAGATAGATAATGCAAAGCTTGTTCTAAAAAACTTAATTATAAAATATCCTAACTCTCAAGAAGCAAAGATTGGCGAAAAAAAGTTAAAAATAATTACAACTACAGAAACACCACAATAAAATTTATTATGTGCAAAGCTATTTACTCTTATTTGAGACCTTTGCACATAATGTTTTTTAAGAAAAAATAATGGTTTTTTTATAAAATATTAAATTTTGGTAATTTTATAAAAATTTGTAAAACCTTTATAAAGACTTACGCTCTCTTTTACTTTTGTTTTGGGTTCGACGTATAAAAATACTACTTCACCACAAAACAAAAGCAAAATTTAAGCTATGTGCAAAGGTCTCTTATTTATAGCTTTGCACATAATTCATCTTTTTTTGTACGTCAAACCCAAAACAAACGCAAAATTTAAGTTATGTACAAAGGTCTCATATGTATAAAATTTTGGGCATAGACCCTGGTCTTTCAGATACAGGAATAGGGATTGTTGAGGGGAAAGATGCTGAAATTAATTCTTACTCTTTTGGTCACATAACCACTTCTAAAAAACAAACTACTGATAGAAGATTATTTGAAATTTATCTAAAAATAGACGACCTCCTTAAACAAGAACGTCCAGACTTAATATTGATGGAGGATGTCTTTTCTTTATCTATTAATCCTTCAGCAGGAATTTCGCTCGGGAAAGTTAGCGGCGTAATAACTATTGCAGCATTTAATTCAAACATTTTGATTACGGAAATTTTACCTAAAGAGTTAAAGCAAAGATTAACAGGAAATGGTAACGCTTCTAAATCGCAAATTGAAATGTCGGTTAGAAACTTGATTAATCATCCAGAAAAAATTTCACCTTATCACTCTTCAGATGCTTTAGCACTTGCAATAATAGGGCTTTATAGTTATGAGGATTTTATATCTATGAAAGAAGCTGTAACATAATACCCTTTTTGCAAGGTTTTTGCCTATTCCCACTTTCCTATGTAGAAATGGCAACAAAAAAATATCGCGAAATTTTTTTTAATTTTTATCACACAATCATAGCCGTATGGGCGAGGTCAAATTCGCCATTGTGTTGAAAATTATATTTTCCTGTAGAGACAGGTCGCGACCTGTCTCTACACGGTTTGAAAATAATATTGGGCGGGTTTGGCCCCGCCCCTACGATATCCCATCTTTTTAATATAATTTTTTTTCTGTTTCAATATGATTTGTTTTGCGTTGGGGATGGGCGTGTTTTGCTCTTACAATATTTTCATTTTTTATATTGGTGTTTGCATTGTTTAATGGGCGTATATCAATACGCCCCTACATAAAAAACAACACCAGAAACAATATTTAGGAAAATAATATTGAAAGTGGCACACCAAATAATGCTAAAAAAAATCGCAAATGATTTTTGTATAACGAAACAAATTTCAGAAATACATTTTTTCAAAACCGCACCACACCGTATCGTACTGTAGAGACGCAAGATTTTGCGTCTCTAAAAGATTTTGAGTCTCTACAAAATTTTGTGTTTCTACGGCATTTAATCAAACCAATATGAAATTAAAATCGGGTGATGTTTCGTCCATAAAATATCCAATCGTTTCCGTATGATTTGTTTTCTTTCGTAGGGGCTGGGAAACCCCGCTCCTACGATATTCCATCGTTTTAGGGAATGGCGTGCCGTGCTCAGATAATTATTTTTGATGGTGGTTGCATTGTACTTCTGTCAATGATGTTGTCAAAGTCGAAGATTTCTCTTGTTTTTCGCCTTCGGCGAATTTAATATTTTCCCCATAAAAAAACAGTATGTGCAAAGGTTTTCAAAATTATGATAGCATATTTAAAAGGCAACTTAATAAGCATAAATCAAAACAAAATAGTTATTCTTGTAAATAATGTAGGTTATGAAGTTCTAATTCCTTCTTTTCTCTTGCAAACCATTAATAGTTCTAAACTTGATGAAGAGATATCGGTATATATCTATTATCATCAAACAGAAAAACAGCCAAAACCGATATTAATAGGTTTTAATCTTGAAACAGAGAGAACTTTTTTTGAAAAGTTTATATCTGTCGATGCAATAGGGCCTATAAAAGCTGTAAATGCTCTTAACGTTTCTATAAACGAAGTAGCACAAGCGATAGAAACAAGTAATATAAAGAAACTTGAAAGGCTAAAAGGGATAGGGAAAAGAAGTGCTGAAAAAATCGTTGCTACACTAAAAGGAACACTCAAAGAGTTTGTAGTTGAGATGGAACAAGAATATTTGTTAGAGAGTGAAACAATAGACGAAGATATAAAACAACAAGTTATAGATGTTCTTGTAAACAAATTGGGCTATAAGCAAATAGAAGCATTGAATTTAATCAAAGAAGCGACTAAGAAAAATCCTTTAATTACAACTGCAGAAGAGCTTTTTGATGAAATATATAAGAGTTAGAAACTTTTTTACATAATGTTTTTGAGGTCTTGAGTTACAAATTTTTTTAACCTTAAAAAAATTTTGTAAAAACCTATAATCTAACTCTTTAACAAACATTTCACCTTTTCCTAATACTTTCCTAACAATTTTTTTTTACTTTACCTCAATCTAAAATATTTTTCTAAAATCATTCATTTTTAGGAGGGAATTAAAAGTGAAAAAAAGTTTATATTTTTTAGTTTCAATTTTTTTTATCTGTTTTTGTCCTTTAAGCTCTTTTGCTAAACAGATTGTTATTAAAGGTTCTACAACTGTATTGCCGATAGCACAATCTGTCGCAGAAGCTTATATGAAAGAGAATCCAAATATTAGCATCTCTATTTCTGGTGGAGGTTCAGGAAACGGTATAAAAGCTATTTTGGATGGTTCTACAGATATAGCAAACGCTTCAAGATTTATTAAAGCAAAAGAGATTAAACTCGCTATGGGAAAAGGTGTTTACCCTGTTCCATTTGCAGTAGCTTATGACTGTATCATACCAGTAGTTCATCCAACTAATAGTGTTCAAAATTTAACTTTAAATCAGCTTAAAGATATCTATAAAGGTAAAATAACAAATTGGAAAGAAGTTGGAGGGGCAAATAAAAAAATAGTTGTAGTAAGTAGAGACACCGCTTCTGGTACATACGAAGTTTGGGCAAAAAAAGTTATGCAAAAAGAACGTATTCACCCGAGAACAACCGTTCTTGCTTCAAATGGATCTATCGTTCAACTTATTAGTAAAAATAAAAATGCTATAGGATATGTTGGAATAGGCTATTTAAATAAAAGTTTAAAACCACTTAAAGTTAATAATATTAAAGGTTCTCTTGAAACAACTCTTGATGGGACTTTCCCTATAAGCAGACCTCTTTTTATGTTTACAAATGGCTGGCCTAAAGGGGAAACTAAAAAATTTATAACGTATATATTAAGACCTGATAAAGGGCAAAAGGTAGTTAAGAAAGAGGGATTTGTTCCTTTGTATTAAAACTATAAGAGTTGTGTACAACAAGGTATAAAGATGAAGAGAGAGAAAAAAGAAAAAATAATTAAGAATACTTTTTTGATTATAACATTTACTTCGATACTTCTTTTGGCTGGGATTATGCTCTTTCTTTTTAGTGAAGGCCTTCCTGTTTTCAAAAGTGTTACATTAAAAGAGTTTCTATTTGGTCATTTTTGGTACCCTACAGATGAGCCACCAGATTTTGGAATTTTCCCTCTTATTGTGGCGTCTCTTTCTGTTACGTTGCTCTCTTCTCTTATTGCTGTACCTCTTGCTATTATGATGGCTATTTATCTTTCTGAGATTGCTTCTCCCAAAATGTGTGAAATAGTAAAACCTATTATAGAGCTTATTGCTTCTCTTCCTTCTGTTGTTATCGGTTTTTTTGGTATGATTGTTGTCGCTCCTTTTTTACAAGATTATTTTGGAGTGGTTTTAGGTTTAAATCTTTTCAATGTTTCGTTAATGCTCGCTTTTATGTCTATACCAACTATATGTACTATTTCTGAAGATGCCCTGCATAGTGTCCCTGTTGCTTTAAGGGAAGCCTCTTTTGCTCTTGGTGCTACAAAGCTTGAAACTATAATTAAAGTTGTAATTCCAGCTTCTATTTCTGGGATTACAACAGCTATAATTCTTGGTATGTCAAGGGCTATTGGAGAGACTATGGTTGCTTTAATGGTTGCAGGAGGGGCTGCTATGATACCTCTTTCTATTTTTGACCCTGTACGTCCAATGCCTGCAAGTATTGCTGCTGAAATGGCAGAAGCTCCATTTAGAGGCGAGCACTATAGTGCTCTTTTTGCTATAGGTTTAGTACTATTTTTGTTCGTTTTAGTCTTTAATTTTATAGTCGATTTTATAGCACATAAATATCAAGAGATAGGCGATTCAACTTTATAAATTTTTTAGACCTTTAAACATAAAGTTTTTTTATGATATTTTTTTTACCATTTCCCCCTTTTAAGGGGGATTAAGGGGGTTCGCCGAAAGGCGAAAAACCAATGATTAACACAATAGATCCAAATTCAATAAAAAGAAGAAAACTTATAGAAAAGGTTGTTTTTTCTATTTTTAGATTAAGCACTTTTATAAGTGCAATGGCTCTTTTTATAGTTATTTTTTTTATTATTGTAAGAGGAATTTCTGCTATTAATTGGGAGTTTTTAACAGAAGTGCCAAAAGATTCTATGACAAAGGGTGGTATTTTCCCCTGTATTTTAGGAACTTTTTACTTAACCGTAGGAGCTATGATATTTGCTTTCCCTATAGGAGTTATATCCGCTGTCTATCTAAATGAATATGCAAAACTTTCTTCATCAAAATATATAAGAATAATAAGGCTCGGTATAAATAACTTAGCTGGAGTTCCTTCTGTAGTTTTTGGACTGTTTGGACTCGCTTTTTTTGTCGTTTTTTTAAAATTTGGCGTAAGCATTCTATCTGGTTCTTTAACTCTTGGTGTTATGGTTCTTCCTGTCATTATAAGTTCTTCAGAAGAAGCTTTAAAATCTGTTCCAGAAACGTACAGAGAGGCTTCAATAGGTGTTGGTGCTACAAAATGGCAAACTACAAGCAGAGTAGTTTTACCTGCTGCTTTGCCTGGAATTTTAACTGGTGCAATTCTTGGAATAAGTAGAGTAGCAGGAGAAACAGCTCCTATTATGTTTACAGGAGCTGTTTTTTTTACTCCGAAATTAGCTACGTCCATTTTTGATGAAGTTATGGCTCTTCCTTACCATATTTACGTTCTTGCTACTGCAGGTACTCATATTGAAGAGACAATGCCACTTCAATATGGAACAGCCCTTGTTTTAATTCTTCTTGTCTTGACTATAAATCTTGTGGCAATTTTTTACCGCTTTAAACTAAGAAAAAGAGTGTAAAAACGTTATGAAAAAAAAGAAAATAGTATCCCACAACTTAAATCTTTTTTATGGAAGTTTTAAGGCACTGCACAATATCGATATTGATATATACGAAAATGAAGTTACTGCACTTATAGGTCCTTCTGGATGTGGTAAAAGTACTTTTTTAAGATGTATCAATAGAATGAACGATCTTATACCAATTTGTAAGATAGATGGTGATATAAAAATAGATGATGAATCTATCTATAACAAAAATATTGATGTTGTAAATTTAAGAAAAAAAGTGGGTATGGTTTTTCAAAAACCCAATCCTTTCCCTAAAACTATTTTTGAAAATGTCGCTTATGGCCTTAGAATTAATGGAATAAAAGATAAGCATTTTATTGAAGAACAAGTAGAAAAAAGTCTATTTGATGCTGCTCTTTGGGATGAGGTTAAAGATAGATTGAAAGATTCTGCTTTAGGGCTTTCAGGTGGGCAACAGCAAAGACTTTGTATAGCAAGAGCCATTGCAATAGAGCCAGAAATTCTTTTGATGGATGAACCAGCTTCAGCTCTTGACCCTATTGCAACTCAAAAAATTGAAGAGCTAATTGGAAATTTAAAAAAGAAGTATACAATTGTAATTGTCACACACAGTATGCAACAAGCTTCGAGGGTTTCCGATATCACAGCTTTTTTTTATGTAGGGAAACTTGTTGAAGTTGGCAAAACCACAACACTTTTTACAAATCCAAAAAATAAACAAACAGAAGATTATATTACAGGAAGGTTTGGGTAATAAAATGTCTGCATTTTTACAAAGAGAGATAAGAAATTTAAAAAGAAAAGTTTTAGAACTTGGGGAAATGGTTGAAACCAGAGTTAGAAACTCTTTGAAAGCTATATCAGAAAAAGATCAAGAAAAGGCAGAAGAGGTAGTTAGAACAGATTATGAAATAGACGAGATGGAAGTTGATATTGAAGAAGAGTGTCTTAAATTGCTCGCTCTTTATCAACCTGTTGCAAGCGACTTAAGATTTATAACGGCTATAATTAAAATAAATAACGATTTAGAACGTATCGCCGATATAGCTGTGAATATAGCTAACAGAACTCTTGTTCTTACAAAAAATAAAAAAATAAATTTTAATTTTAACTATACCTCAATGATAGAAAATACAATTAAGATGCTTAAGACCAGCTTAGATTGTTTGGTAGATATCGATGCGAATCTTGCTCGTAAGGTTCTTGTTATGGATGATAAAGTAGATGAAGAACAAGAAGAAGCTTATAAGTTTGCAAAAAAAGAGTTATTAAAGGTAGAAAAAGAGGAAGAAGCAGGGATTTTTATAAATACATATCTTATTTCAAGACATCTTGAGCGTCTTGCTGACCACTGCACGAATATTGCTGAAGAGATAATATATATGGTTGATGGTGAAATTATTAGACACTCTTTGTCTTCAAAAAAAGCTTAAACTTTAATAGCTTTTAGTAAATGCTAATTTTTTAATTATTTTATTAAAAATCTGAAAAACAATGAAAACAAAAGTACTCATAATTGATGATGAAGAAGATATTTTAGAATTTTTAAAATATAATTTAAAAAAAGAGGGGTACATTGTTTATATGGCATCTTCTGCCGAGGAAGCACTGCAAATACTAAAAAAGAACACTATAGATGTTATAACACTTGACTTGATGTTACCTGAAATGGATGGACTTGAGTTTACAAAGCTACTAAAAAATGATGAAAACTTTTTAAAAATTCCAATAATAATTGTTTCGGCTAAAGATGAAGAGGTAGATATCGTAACAGGGCTTGAAGTTGGAGCTGATGATTATCTTGCTAAACCTTTTTCTCCGCGTGTTTTAATAGCAAGAATTAAAGCTCTTTTGAGAAGAAAAAAAGTAGATGATAAAAAAAGCAAAATAAACTTTTGTAATTTTTATATAGATATAGAAAAGCACCTTGCTTTCTTTAACAACGAGCTTCTTAAACTTACTTTAACCGAGTTTCAAATATTAACTTTTTTAATCAAAAAACCAGGATTTGTTTTTTCTCGCTTTCAAATTGTAGATGCTGTGCATGGTATAGGCCATTTTGTTACAGATAGAAGTGTTGATGTTCAAATAGTTGGTCTTAGAAAAAAACTTGGAGAAGCTGGTAAATATATAGAAACAGTTAGAGGTATTGGTTATCGTTTTAAAGAGGCAAAATTTTTACTTTAATGAAAAAAAAACTCTTTTATAAAATTTATCCAGCCTATTTACTTCTTATTGTAGTTCCTTTGCTTATTTTTATATGGTACTTCTCTTATTCGTTAGAAAAGTTCTTTTTAAGAAATGCAATTAAAGAGCTTTCAATAAGAGCAAACCTATTAAAAACAACAATTGAAGAGAATCTTTTCGTTCCCCAAAATAGACTTCATATTCTTCTAAAAAAAATAGGCAAATCTTCTAATACAAGAATCACTATTATAGATTTAAAAGGTAAGGTCGTAGCCGATTCTTCAAAAGAAGCTTTTGCGATGGACAATCATTTAATGAGAGAAGAAGTACAAGCAGTTTTAAGAGGGGGAAAAGAGGGAAGTAGTATTAGATATAGTACAACTTTAAAAATGAGGATGATATATCTTGCTATAAAGCTCAATAGTAACCCCCCTGTTGTAGTTAGGGTATCCACCCCTTTAAATAAGTTTGATAGCAAAATAGCTTCAATGAAAAACAAAGTTTTAATTTTTAGCTCTTCTATCCTTTTTCTTATCTTGCTCATCTCTTTTTACATTACAAAGAGAATAGTTAAACCCATAGAGAGTTTAAGAGTTGCTGCAATCTCTTTTGCAAATGGTGATTTAAAATATAGACCCGAAGAGTCCAGCATTAAAGAAATTTCTGAATTGAGCTACTCTATGAAAAAAATGGCAAGGGATATAGAAAAAAAAATAGAAGAGACGACAAAACAAAAAAAAGAGTACGAAACTCTTTTTACAAGTATGACAGAGGCAATAATTGCGTTTGATAGTAATTTGATTGCTTTTAATGCAAACAAGCCAGCTTTAAAGATGTTAAATAGGGATATAGATTTTATAAAAGGTAAAACTATTATTGAACTTATAAGAAACGTTGAGCTTAAAAATTTTTTTTATGAAGCGACTCATTTAAAGCAAAAAAGAGAAAAAGAGATAAAAATTTATAATGGAAACGAAGAAAAAGTTTATAATGTAACTATATCTACGATATTGAGTGATAAAAATAGACGAATAGGTTTTTTACTTATTTTAAATGACAGAACTAAAATTGTTGAGCTTGAGAATATAAGAAAAAAATTTGTAGCAAATGCTTCACATGAACTTAAAACCCCTCTTACAACAATACGAGGTTTTGTAGAGACTCTGTTAAATGAAAAGGTAGAAGAGGAAGATAGAGTAAAATTTTTAAAAATATTACTTAAACATACAAATAGGCTATCTAAAATTGTAAACGATCTTCTTGATATTTCTAAAATTGAAAATGAAGAGACTTCTCTTGCCACATATTTTTATTCGGTAGAAAAAATTCTACTATCAGCTATTGAGGTTTTAAAAGATAAAGCGTGTGATAAAAATATAACTTTAAAACATAGTTGTTTAAAAGATATGGTAGCTTCAATAAATCCTTACTATATGGAAAGAGCTGTTACTAATTTAATTGATAATGCAATTGATTATAGCAATAAAGATGGTTTAATTGAAATAAAAGCAGAAAAGAAAAGTGGTAAAACTGTTATAAGTGTAGTTGATCAAGGTATAGGTATAGCAGAAGAAGAGCAGAGAAAAATATTTGAAAGATTTTACAGAGTAGACAAAAGCAGAGACAGGAAAAAGGGCGGTACAGGACTTGGGCTTTCAATCGTCAAACATATTGTCAAGCTCCATAAAGGAGCAGTTGAAGTGGAAAGTGTTTTGGGTAAAGGTTCAACATTTAGAATTGTTTTGCCTGATTAAACTGTGTAGATTAATTTTTCTTTTTATTTAACAACTTAGTGGTAAAAAAAATGTCAAAAACAAAAATAGTTTGTACAATAGGTCCTTCTTCATCTTCACCTGATATAATAAAAAAACTTATCTTAAATGGTATGAATGTAGCCAGATTGAACTTTTCTCACGGCACCCATCAAGAGCATTTTGAGAAAATAAATTTAATAAGAAAAATATCAAAAGAGATAGGTAAGCCTGTTTCTATTCTTCAAGATATTTGTGGTCCTAAAATAAGAGTGGGGTCTCTTTTAAATGATATTGAGCTTATTCCTGACGATACTGTTTTTTTAACTTCTAAAAAAACAGATAAAGAAAAACATATTCCTGTATCTTATGCTGCTTTGTATAAATTCGTAAAAAAAGACGATTCTATTTTGCTTGCAGATGGCACTATGAAACTTTGTGTTGTTGAGTGCAGGAAAGATTTAATTGTTTGTAAGGTTATAAATGGTGGTGTTTTAACTTCGTTTAAAGGGATTAATTTGCCTTCTAAGTCTGGTTCTTTAAAATTTAGTGCTCTTACCGAAAAGGATAAAAAAGATATCGCTTTTGGGGTAAAAAATGAGCTTGATTTTATTGCTATTTCTTTTGTTAGAGACAAAAAAGATATTGATGAAGCAAGAAAAATAATAAAAAAAGCAAAAAAAGAGATTCCGTTGATTGCGAAAATAGAAAAGAATGAAGCTATTTTAAATTTTGAAGAGATATTACAAGTTTCTGATGGGATTATGATTGCAAGAGGCGATCTCGGTGTCGAAATAGACATAGAAGAGGTGCCTATCATACAAAAAAAACTGATAAGAGAAACAAATAGAAAAGGCAAACCCGTTATTGTTGCAACACAGATGTTAAAATCTATGGAAACATCACCTATTCCAACAAGAGCAGAAGCTACTGATATCGCAAATGCTGTTTGGGATGGAGCTGATGGAGTAATGCTTTCAGAAGAGACAGCAAAAGGGAAGTATCCTGTAGAAGCAGTAACTTATATGCATAAAATTTTGAAAGCGACAGAGGGCAATTATCCTCACAGAAAATATTTAGAAGTTATGCCAAAGGAAGGAATTGCAGAGAATGTTGCACACTCAGCATGTGAACTCTCTTCTGACCTTAATGCAAAAATTATAATAGTCTTTACTGCTTCTGGATATACAGCTTCTCTCATTTCGAAATTTCGTCCTAAAGCAAAAATCATTGCTTTTACTCCCAACAAAAAAGTTTTACAAACGCTTACTATCTATTGGGGTTGTTCTGTCTTTTTATTAAAATTTGGAAACAGTTTTAACTCTATTGTTAAGAGTGCATCTAAAGAAATTTTAAAAAAGAAAATTGCAAACAAAGATGATTTAGTAATTATTACAGCAGGCACGCCATTTGGGAAAAAAGGTTCAACTAATATGGTTAAGGTGATAAAGTTATAAGACCTTTGAGACCTTAACTTTTAGAGCTATTTTTGCAGAGGTTTTTAAACTGCTAAAAACAGAAAACTTATTAAAATATTGAAGAAGAGACATATTAAAAAAGAGTTTAATGTTGCTTTTACAATATGTTCTGTTGAATAAGATAGCACTATATTTTTATCTTCTAAACCGTGGTAAATAGCTATAGTAGAGATAATAAAAGAGAAGACAAACCCTTTGATGAAAAATATAACAACATCTTCAAGCTTAATATATTGAATTATATTTTTCATAAAAAAGATAAAGTACGAATTAGAAAACATTAAACTTATCATATAACCTCCTATTATAGAAGTTATATTAAAGATTAACATAAGTGATAACATAGAAAAAACTGTTGTTGTTACAAAAGGCAGGCATAAAATTTTTAAAGGGTCTATACCGCTCATCTCAAAAGCTTCTAACTCTTTTGAGACATTCATATGACTTACCTCTACGCTAATACCTATAACCAATTTAATAATTAAAATAAAAATTATAATAAGTGGGGAGATTTCTCTTAATAAAATAGAGATGTATAGGTTTGTAAAATCGTTATTTGCGATAACCTTTTCAAAATAAAAAATAGGGAATGCACCAAAAACAAGAGCTATTAGAATAACTGTAACGACAGATTTAATAGTGATATAATAGATTAAATTTTCAGCATATTGCCTAATCATTTTTTTTTTATAAAGTTTATAGTCAAACAATATAAATAGTAATCTTTTTGCCAAAACAAATAAGTCTATAAAGTAAAGAAAGAGATTAATAACCTTTCGACCGATATATTCTAAAAGTTTAAACATTGTATTTTGGAACCTTTGCACATAATGTTTTTTATAAAAAAATAGTGTTTTTTTGTAAAATATTAACTTTTGGTAATTTTATAAAAACCTCTAAAAGACCCTTATAAAGCTATGTATAAAGGTTTCTAATTTATCTTTTCTGAGAGTTTTTTTAAGGAAATATCTTATATGGGTTTAATATCCCGTTAGGGTCAAAAGTTTTTTTAATTTTTTTCATAATAGAGAGAGTAACGTCGTCTATCTCTTTTTTTATATGTTCTTTTTTAGTAGTTCCAATGCCATGCTCGCCCGATATAGAGCCCCCTAAGCTTATAGTATAGTTAAACACTTCATTTATAACATAAAGGGCTTTTTTTTTGTCATCAGGATTATCTTTATCAAGCATAATATTAAAATGGATATTGCCGTCACCTGCATGCCCAAAGCTTATCATAGTAAGGTTAGTTTCGTCTTTAAGTTTTTCAATTTTTCTTACTATTTCTGGGATTTTGCTTATGGGTAAAACAATATCCTCATTTATTTTATCTTTGTTATATTTAAAGAGAGCTGGAGATAACGATTTCCTGTTTTTCCAAATATTTTGTTTTTCTGTTTCGGTTTCAGCAATTTTTAGTTTTATGTTTTGATTGTCGCAAATGGTTTTTAATTTTTTATACTTCTCTATAACACTCTCTTTTATTCCATCAATTTCTATTATTAAAACAGCTTCTGCTTGTTCGTTTATAAAAAAATCGTCTCCTGTATAATTTTTAACACATTCAATTGAAGCTTTGTCCATAAACTCTATAGCTTTTGGATTTAAGTGTATAATCTTTATTGCACTATCTATTGCACTCTCTATAGAGTTGCAAAATATTATAGAGGTCTTGGAACACTCCCTTTTAGGAATTAGTTTTAGTGTTATTTCGGTTATAATGGCAAGAGTTCCTTCAGAACCTGTGATAAGTTTTGTAAGATCATACCCTACAACATTTTTTTTAGTTTTACCGCCTGTTTTAATAATTTCTCCTGTTGGTAAAACGGCTGTTAGTCCCAAAACGTAATCTTTTGTAACACCATATTTTACAGCATTTAAACCTCCTGCACATTCTGCTACATTTCCGCCTATGGTTGAAAAATCTGAACTTGAAGGGTCGGGAGGATAAAAAAGACCTTCTTTTTCTACTGCTTTTTTAAAATCTCCTGTTATTACACCAGTTTGAACAATTCCTATAAAATTTTTTTTATCTATTTCAATAATCTTATTAAAGTTGCTCATCGAGATAACAATCCCGCCCATAATAGGTAATGCCCCTCCTGTTGTTCCACTGCCGCTGCCTCTTACAGTAACAGATATTTTGTTCTCGTTTGCGAGCTTAACTATATTTGCTATCTCTTCTTTTGAAGAGGGGAAAAGGACGATGTCAGGAGGAGGAGAGGAGTTGTTTGAATCAAAAGAGTAACAAACTAAATCTTCTTTAAAGCAGGAAAAATTTTCTTTTCCTACAATCTCTTTAAGCTTTTTTATTATACTTTTTGTTATAGCCATTTTTTTATAGAGAGTTTGCTGCTTGTTTAAAAAAATTTGAGGTAACATACTCTTTTAATTTATTATTTTGTTCTTCAATAATAAAAACTTCAACACCACTTAATTTTTCGGCAAGTTTAAGACCTCTATCTTTTCCTGTAACCATAATTGCTGTAGCAATACCATCAGCTACAGCACACGATTTATGTAAAACTGATACACTTACAATTTTGTTTGAAACAGGGTAGCCATTTTTAGGGTCAATTATGTGTGTGTAGTATTTATTGCCCACTTTATAAAAATTTCTATAGTTGCCACTTGTTGCCATCGCCATATCTTTTAAATAGAGAGCTTTTTCAACTGCGTTTATAGTAGCAGTTTTTTTAGGCATATTAATTCCTACTACCCATTTTTTATTTCTATTTTTTTCTCCACTCGCATAAACTTCTCCGCCTATTTCAACTATAAAATTTTTTATCTTTTCCTCTTTAAGCTTAATAGCTAACTTATCTACTGCATATCCTTTAGCAATTGAAGAGAGGTTTAAGGTAATATCTTCTTTTTTTAGGATATAGCTATCTTTAATTGTTATATGTTTAAAGCCACTCTTTTTAAGAGCTTTTTCTATTTCTTCTTTTTTAGGGGCAAGCCCATCTTCTTTTTTTTTTGTCCCAAACCCCCAAAGATTTATAAGAGGAGAGATGGTAGGGTCCCAAGAACCTTCAGTTACACTATAAATTTTTTCTGCAATTTTCATAACCGTCATAAAATCGCTTGAAGGAAAAAATGGTTTATTTTTTATCAAATTGTAATTAAATTCATTTATCTCGCTTGTTTTTTCAAAAACAGAAAAGGTTTTGTTTAAACTACTGAGCTCTCTTTGTATACTTTTTCTTAATTTTGTTTTGTTTTTAAAAATTGGTACAATAGCTTTAATGTTATAAACGGTACCAAAAATTTTACCGCTTATTTTATATTCAAATTTTTTCTGCAAAAAAAAAAAAGTAAGCAAGACGAGTAAAAAGAGTATAAAAAGTTTTAAATAGAGTTTTGAATAATTAAATTTTTTCATATTAACTGTTTGTAAATTTATTTTTCATTGTTTTTAAAAATTAAGGAGTTTTTTATGCCAATTTTTAAATTAAAAAACAAGAAGCCAGTTATTGATAAATCGGTTTATATCGCTTACGACGCAAACATTATTGGAGATGTTTCTATAAGTAAAGACTCTTCTGTTTGGTTTAAGACTACAATAAGAGGGGACTCGGATGTTGTACGAATAGGAGAAAAGACAAATATTCAAGATTTGTCTATGCTCCATACGGACAAAAATTATCCACTTATCATAGGCAATGAAGTTACAATAGGACATCTTTGTATAGTTCATGGATGCACCATAGAAGATAACTGCTTAATAGGGATGGGAGCGACTGTTATGAATGGCTCTAAAATTGGTCACGGCTCAATTATTGCGGCAGGTGCAGTTGTTTTAGAAAATACAGATATCCCCCCTTTTTCTCTTGTTACAGGAGTTCCTGCTAAAATTAAAACAACAATGGATAAAGATGTTATTAAAAAAATAAACCTGCCAGTTGAAATTTATTATAACAGAGCAAAACTCTATAACGATTCTTCAGTTTTTGAGAGAATTGATATTTAAAAGTTTAAATAGAGACCTTTGTACATAGCTTTATTTTGCTTTTGTTTTGTGGTGAAGTAGTATTTTTATACGTCGAACCCAAAACAAAAGTAAAGATAAGCGTCAGTTTTTATAAGGGTTTTTAGAGGTTTTATAAAATTATCAAAAGTTAATATTTTGTAAAAAATCACTATTTTGTCATAAAAAACATTATGTGCAAAGGTCTCAAATAGTTTAAATGAAATATATATTATCACTTCTTTTCTTGTCAGTAGTTAAAATTCGCTATCTTTTTTATTTTTTAAAAATAAGAAAACCTAAAAAGGCAAAAGCGTTTGTTATATCAGTAGGAAACATTGTATTAGGAGGAACAGGCAAAACTCCTTTTGTGATATATTTAGCGGATAAACTTAAAGAGTATAATAAAAATATTGTTATCATAAGTAGAGGCTATAAAGGGAAAAAAGAGAGAGAAGGCGGAATTGTAGGAGATGGAACTACTATTTTTATGACACCAAAAGATAGTGGTGACGAGCCATACTTAATAGCAAAAAAAACTCTACTTCCAGTTTATGTAGGTAAAAATCGTATAAAATCTATAGACTTAGCAGAAAAAAAATTTTCACCAGATATAATAATTCTTGATGATGCTTTCCAAAATTTTAAGATTGTAAAAGATTTAGAGATTGTACTTCTTGATTATAGTAATCCCTTTGGAGGAGGTTATCTTTTTCCTAAAGGTTTTTTAAGGGAACCACTTAATGCCTTAAAAAGAGGAGATATTTTTGTTTTTACAAGATGCAACGATTTACTTAACGAGAATAGTAAAAATTATGAGATATTAAGCAAATATACAAAAAAAGAGAGGGTATTTAAAACAATCCATAAACCTTTTTTTTGTTCATATTTAAAAAATTGTGATGGTGAGTTTAAAGAATCTTCTATGGATTTAGCAGAGCTTAAAGACAAAAAAGCTTTTGCTTTTTCTGGAATTTCAAACAATGAAAGTTTTAAAAAAACAGCTATAAAATTGGGTTTAAAGCTTTTAGGTCATATCTGTTTTAGTGACCACCATAATTATACAAAAAAAGATTTTATAAAGATAAATAAAAAGGCAAAAGAGCTTAGAGCAGATTTTCTTGTTACGAGTGAAAAGGATATTGTTAAAATAGATTCTTATAGTTGTTTTGATATCGATATCTTGATAGTTGGTGTTAAAATTTCATTTATTGAAAATGATAACAATTTTATAGAATATATATTAAACAAGAAGAGTTAAAAATGGTAGAAAGAAAAAAACCTAATATAAGTTTACAGTGTCATAAGTGTAAAAAAGATATACCTTTTTTACATCCTCATATAATGATTGAGAGACGAGATGATGAAGAAAATCTTATATGTGAGGAGTGCTATGAAAAACTTTGTTTAGAAAAAAAGAGTCTTGATAAATAAAAAATAGACCTTTGCACATAAAAACTATTTTCTTTTTCCAAATATTGCACTGCCTACTCTAATAAAAGTTGCTCCTTCTTCTATAGCGACATCAAAATCGTAAGACATTCCCATAGATAACTCGTCCATTTCTATGTTTTTTATACCTAAGGTTTTTACTTCGCTTCTTAAATTTTGCATTTTTAAAAAATATGTTCTTGTTCTCTCTTTATTTTCATAAAAGGGGGGTATTGCCATAAGCCCTTTTACTTGTATATTTTTAAAAGGAGCTATTTTGATTAAAAGTTTATTCAAATCTTCTTCTGCTACTCCAGATTTACTTTTCTCTTTTCCTATATTTACCTGAATTAAAACTTTTTGTATTTTCTTAATTTTACTCGCTTCTTTATCTATAGCACTTGCAAGTTTTACACTGTCAACAGTCTGTATCATATCGAAATATTTAACAGCCAGTTTTGCTTTGTTTGTTTGCAAAGGTCCTATCATATGCCACTCTAACTTTTCATATTTTCCTATTTCTTCTATCTTTTTGATAGCTTCTTGGACTTTGTTTTCACCAAATCTTCTAAGCCCAGCGTCAATAGCATCAATGACAGAATATGTGGAAGCTTCTTTTGAAGCAGCAATAAGCTTAATTTTATTTAATATTCTTGCTGAACGAATCGCTGTCGACTTTATTTTTCTTTGTATAAAATCTATATTGTCAGAGATTTCTGTTTTATTCATAATTTTTTCACACAATCTTAAGACCTTATATGCAAAGTCTCAATCTTAATAAATGTTAGAATCTAAAACCGAGTTTAAGTCCATATTGTGTCATATCACCAAAAGAACTTTCAACAGTTATATTTAATAAAGGAAGAGGAGTAATTTGAAGTCCTATAAAAGTTTTTGTAATAGTCTCTTCTTCTTCTTTAAAATTAAGAAAACTTGTTTTTTCTTTTCCTGAAACTCTTATGGCAGAAACACCGGCATAAGGTGTAAACATTAAAATTCCTTTACTTATCATTAAGTCGGCTTCAAGTGTACTTAAGTCCAAATCGTCTACACCATTTAGTTTTGAATAAGCACCTCTTACAGCTATTGCAGGTAAAATAACATCACCTTTTAAAATAGCATATTTAAGTTCAACTCCCATAAGAGAGATGTTGCTTGATGGAACTTTAGAGTACATTGCACCGACATCTATACCGAAAGGCAAGCCTTTTTGGATGTGCAATCTTGGAATGATGATAGATGAAGGAGCATCATTTTGAAAAGCTTTTTTAAAATGCTCTTCATCATCAAGTTTTGTTGATGTTGCTTCAATGCTCATATCAAAGCCGATAAGCCCGAGAGGTTCTGCAGGGGTGAGAGGATTAAAGCTTACTGTTGAACCTAAATCTTTTACAAGATCTTTAAAGTTTTGTTCTGTGAAATCTGTACTTAATTTTAAATCTTTTGCAAAAACTGAAGTTTGTAAAGATAAACAAAGTATCATTAACATTAAAAAAATTTTTTTCATTTTTGTGTTTTCCCTTGATTTGTTAAACTTGAACGATAATTTTCATGATAGATATCTGTTAAAGTTAAGAAAAATGTGGCGATAAGAGGTCCATATATAATACCCATAACGCCAAAAGTTTTTAAACCTCCAAGTATAGCGAGCAACAATATCAGAGGGTTAACTTTAACTCTATTGCCAACAAGTTTGGGTTTAAAAATGTACTCTACTCCCCCAGACAAAACCACATAAAATATCAAGAAAAAGATAGCTATGCCGTACTGTTGAGTTATTAGTAAAATTAAAATAGTAGGGATAAAAACTATACCTATTCCTACTATTGGTAAGAAAGCTACAACCCCCATTATAAGTCCCCATACTACAGGAGATTTAAAACCAAAAGCAGCAAAAGCTATTCCCCCTAAAACTCCTTGAATTAAACCCCCAAGACCATTTCCTATAAGTATAGCTCCGCTTATGTTTTTGAATTTTTCTATCACTTTGATATCTTGAAAGTTTGGAAGAGGAGATAATTCCAATATGAAGTCACGAAGTTTTTTTCTATCTATAAGAATAAAATAGATGATAAAAAGCATTAAACAAATATGAGAGATAAGAACAAATGCGTTTGTGGCAATTTGTTTTGCCTGATTAAATAAAAAAAAGCTTATCGTTTTGCCCGAGCTTGCAATTAAATTTATTATATTCTCTTCTGTAATTTTTATATCAAAATTGTAAAGCAGATTATTAAGATTGCTGATAAAAGTAGATTCAGACAAGAAAACCTTAAGATTATCCCCCCACATAGAACTTTTTAACCAGACATAAAGCTCAAAAGCTTCCTTAGACAAAGCTGATATAAAAAATATTGTTGGAATAAGTAAAAAGATTAAAAGAATGAAACAGGTTATAAGTGAAGCTTTTTTTTCGCCAATTCTTTTTATATAGTTAAAAAGCGGAGTTGATGCACTTGCTACGATTAAAGCCATAATTATTGTAGGGATAAAAGGCTTGAATAACCATATTATTAATAAGAGAGAGAGGATAAACAGAAAGAGAAAATAAAATATTATAAGTAACGAATTTTTTTGCATATCTATTTAGATATTAAACCTATAAAAATAGCTATCAAGATAACTTCATAAATAACTACAGAACTTGTGTTTGGAGAAAAGTGATAAACTATTCCACCGCCTATGATAGCTGGCACTCCAATTAAAATCATAATACCTATTTTTCTAAAGATACTCATAAAAACAACCTCCTTTTTAAAACTTTTGAGACCTATGCACATAATGTTTTTTTATGAAAAAATAGTGGTTTTTTCCTAAAAATTAAGCAAAAGTCTCATAACAAAATTTTTGGGACAATATAAAAATGGTTTCAAACAATCAATTAAAATCAAGACCTTTGCACATAATTTTCGTGAGATTTTTTTACCTTTTCCCCCTTTTAAGGGGGACTAAGGGGGTTCGCCGAAAGGCGAAAAACCTTATAAAGACTTACGCTCTCTTTTGTAATATTTTTGGGTTTGACGTATTAATATACTACTGCACCACAAAAATATTACAAAATTTAAGCTATGTGCAAAGGTCTCAAAATCAATTAAAAGACTTTTTTTTTATTTGATTTTGTAATTAATTTTAAGCTTGTTTATAAGCAATAAGATTTTTTTTTATGAGAGTTTTTTAAAACTCTCTTTTTGTAAAAACAATTATTTAAAACCAATGTAGTTAAAAAAATGAAAACAGAAAATTTATGTGTAAATACAATAAGAGCCTTATCTATTGATGCAATTGAGAAAGCAAATTCAGGACATCCTGGTGCTCCATTAGGACTTGCCCCTGCAATTTTCACTCTTTTTACAAAGTTTTTAAAACACAATCCAAAAAATCCTGAATGGATTAATAGAGATAGATTTATTCTTTCGGCAGGGCACGCATCAGCTCTTCTCTATTCCACTCTATATTTATCGGGATATGAACTAACTCTAAATGATATAAAGCAATTTCGTCAATTTGGCAGTAAAACGCCAGGTCATCCAGAATATGGAGAGATAAAAGGTATAGAAACAACTACAGGACCTCTTGGACAGGGGTTTGCTAATGCAGTAGGGTTTGCAATGGCAGAAGCACATCTTTCAGCCAGATTTAATACAAGCGACAAAAAAATAGTAGACCATTATACGTATGTTATGTGTGGTGATGGAGACTTAATGGAAGGGATAGCATCAGAAGCAGCATCTCTTGCAGGACATCTTGGGCTTTCAAAACTGATTTGTCTTTATGATAGCAACAATATCTCTATAGAGGGAAATACTGAAATAACTTTTACAGAAGACACAGAAAAGAAGTTTGAAGCTTTGGGCTGGAAAGTGTTAAAAGTAAAGGATGGTAACGATTTAAAAGAGATAGAAAAGGCTATAAAACAAGCTCAAAACATAGAAAATAAACCTAAGATAATTATAATAAAAACTCAAATAGGTTTTGCTTCTCCAAAAGTTGGCACTGCCGATTGCCACGGTTCTCCTCTAAATAAAGAAGAGGTTAAGATAACGAAAAAAAATCTTGGGCTTGAAAATATAAAACCTTTTTTTGTTCCTATTGAAGTTAAAGAGTATTTTAAGAAAAGTTTAGATGAGGGAGCAAAACAAGAAAAGAAATGGGGAAAAATTTTTGGTAATTATGCAAAAGAAACCCCCAAGCTTTTTAAAGAGTTTTCAAATATTATAAAAGGCGATTTGCCAAAAAATTGGGAAAAAAGAGTCCCTGACTTTTCAAATGAAACAAAAATTGCAACGAGAGCAGCATCTGGAAAAGTTTTAAATCTTTTTGCACAAGAGATTACTTCACTTATTGGAGGCTCTGCAGATTTAGCTCCATCTAATAAGACGTATATGGATTGTTCAAACGATTTTCAAAAGAAAGACTATAAAAACAGAAATATTCGTTTTGGAATTAGAGAGCACGCTATGGCAGCCATAATGGCAGGGCTCTATCTCCATTCAAATTTAAGAGTTTTTGGTGCAACTTTTCTTGTTTTTTCAGACTATTTACGTCCTGCTATAAGAGTTGCTTCTTTAATGCAGATACCCTTAATCTATATCTTTACACACGACAGTGTCGCTGTTGGGGAAGATGGTCCTACACATCAGCCCATAGAACATATCGCAGCATTGAGGTTAATACCAAATCTTAATGTTTTAAGACCTGCTGACGCTTTGGAAACGATAGAAGCGTGGAAAATGGCGATACAAAGTAAAGAAAATCCTACCGCTTTAATTTTAAGTAGACAAAAGCTCCCTATTCTTAATGGAAAAGAGAAAGAGATAAAAGATGGAGTTAAAAAAGGTGCTTATATAATTTCAGATTCAAAAGGGAAGCCCGACCTAATTTATATCGCAACAGGCTCAGAAGTTCATCTTGCTCTTGAAGCAAAAGAAGAGCTTAAAAGTAAATTAAATATAAGAGTTATTAGTATGCCTTGTGTTGAACTTTTTGAAAAAACGCCTAAGGCGTACAAAGATAAAATTTTACCTCAAAAGGTTAAAAAAATATCTATAGAGGCTGGCACTACAAGAGGTTGGGAAAAGTATGTAGGAGAAAAAGGGCTTACAATAGGGATAGACCATTTTGGAGCATCAGGCAATGCAGCAGATGTTTTAAAAGCTTTTGGTTTTTCAAAAGAGAATATTGTAAAAACGACTCTTAATTTTTTAAAAAAATAGAGTGATTTTTTAAGGTAAAAAAATGGAACACGTAAAAGGAAAAGATGGGAAAGCATCAGAAATAAGACTTGTTGCATGGGAAACTACTAAATCGTGCAACTTATCTTGTAAACATTGTAGAGCTTCGGCTGAAGATATAAATTATGACAATGAACTTTCAACCGAGGAAGCTTTTAAATTTATTGATGAAATAAAAGAGGTAGGCAGTCCCATTATAATTTTAACAGGGGGAGAACCGCTTTTAAGAGACGATATTTTTGATATAGCAAAGTATGGAACAGAAAAAGGTTTGCGTATGGTTATGGCACCAAATGGTACTATGGTTGATAAAGTTAATGCAAAAAAGATGAAAGAGTCTGGTATACAAAGGGTCAGTATAAGTCTTGATGGGTACAAAAAAGAGAGCCACGACTCTTTTAGAGGAGTTGAGGGTGCTTTTGATGGAGCGATAAGAGGGATAGAAGCTATCAAAGATGCAGGTGTAGAGTTCCAAATCAATACAACAATAACAAAAACAAATCTTGATGAAATTCCAAAGATATTAACTTTAGCAGAAGAGTTGGGTGCTGTCGCTCACCATATATTTCTTTTAGTTCCTACAGGCAGAGGCAAATATATTGTTGATCAAGAGATTGATGCAAAAGAGTATGAAAAAACGCTTCATTGGTTTTATCACCAACAAAAACATACTAAATTACAGCTTAAAGCAACGTGTGCTCCTCACTATTATAGAATTTTAAGACAAGAAGCTAAAAAAGAAAATAAAGAGGTCAATTTTAAGTCTTTTGGGCTTGATGCTGTAACAAGAGGTTGTCTTGCTGGTACAGGTTTTTGTTTTGTATCAAATATAGGAGAGGTTCAGCCTTGTGGATTTTTAGACTTAAAGTGTGGAGATATAAGACAACAAAGCTTTTCTGAAATTTGGAACAATTCAGAAAACTTTGTTAAGCTTAGAAATTTAAGTTTGTTGGAAGGTAAATGCGGTGCTTGTAAGTATAAAAGAGTTTGTGGAGGATGTAGAGCAAGAGCTTTTGAAGCTACAGGAAACTTTTTATCAGAAGAACCTCTATGCTCATACAACCCTATAAAATAAAAAAATCTTAACTTTAAATTAAAGATTATTTTTTCCTTTGATGCCTCGTTTTAGCAAGAAGTTTTCTATGTTTATGCTTTCTAATCTTTTTTCTTCTTTTTTTTATAACACTACCCAAAATGTTCTCCTTTCAATTAATAAAAATAAAATTTTTTTATGATTTAATGGTTCTATCTGTTTTTGTAATAATATTAAAAGTTAATATTTTACAAAAAAAATCACTGTTTTTTCATAAAAAGCATTATGTACAAAATTCTATATTTAAAACAATGTGTTTTTACAAATGGTTTAAGACAAAATAAAATTTGAATAAAAAAGAAACTATTTTTTTACAACTTTTTTTATTTTAATTTAATAAAATAATTAAGAGTAGTTAGCTCTTTTTTTTCTTTAATAAGAGTAAAAAGGCGAAAATAGGAGAAAATACAAGAAAAAAAATATTGACAAAACATAACCCCTCTAAAATTACTACTAAAAAAACTCAATATCTTTTAAGTATAAAAGAGCAGATTGTTTGAAACACATTGTTTTTTTAAATAAAAAAAACAATGTGTTATGTCCTTACAATCCCTTATTTTTTTTATGTTATTTCAATATAAACTAAGTTTGACTAAAGAAAAACTATTCCCTAAAACTTATCTAAAAAATTCTGTTTTTTTATCAAAATATGAGCAGATCAAAAAATTAGATTCATTTATAGTGATTTTTTTTGAATGGTTCTTTTTGGCTTTGTTGTTTTTTATATTCCTTAAATCTCAAAAACAACAAAAACCAAAATGGTTATTTTGGGTATTAGTGTTATGACAATCAATCGCTATAAGACAAAAATCAACCTTACTTATATATTATTAATATGCATAAAATTTGGGAAAATATAAAACTTTTTCTGTCTGATAAGATTGGCTTAACCAATTTTAAAACTTGGATAGAACCTCTTGAATGTTCTAAAGAAGAGGGCGGACAAGTTTTAAATATTGTATGTCCCAATGTTTATCATAAAAACAAAATAGGGACTAAATATAAAAGCCTTATTTTAGAGAGCTTAAAGGAGCTTAAACAAGACGTCGATTTTATTTTAACTGTAGATGAAAGCAGTAAAAAAGAGAGTCCTCCTATTTTAAAAAAAACTCAAAAAGTTCAAGCCAAAATACCTGAGATAAATAAATATCCAAATATGGCAAGGGTTCTTCAACCTTCTTTTACATTTGATAACTTTGTGGTAGGAAAAGGGAGCGAACTTCCTTATACATCTATACTTTCTATAGTCAGTAACGAAAAGTTTGTTCAAAACTCTGTTTTTTTGCATTCTGAAACAGGGATGGGGAAAAGTCATCTTTCGCAAGCAGCAGCTAACTATATTCTTGCTTCTAATCCTAATAAAAGATTTTGGTATATAACTGCTAACGATTTTGCTTCTGAAATGATATACTCTTTAAGAAATGATAAAATGGATAGTTTTAAAGATAAATACAGATTGAACTGTGATGTGCTAATTATTGACAATGTTCATTCTTTGAGTAAAAAAAATGCCACACAAGGTGAGCTTCTTACAACTTTAGATTACCTTTTCAATGCTAATAAAAAAGTTATTTTTAGTAGCCTTTATATGCCTTTTGAGATTGAGCATTTAAATAAAAATTTAAGCTCAAGACTCTCTTCAAGTTTAGTATCAGTAATAGAAAAACCGGACTTTAAGACAAGAAGAAGAATTTTAAAAAAGAAAGAGAAGAAAAACAACGTAAGTTTACCTGAAAATGTTAGAGATTATCTTGCTGATACACTCACTTTAAACATAAGAGAGCTTGAATCTGGTTTTATTAATCTTATTACAAACTCAAATTTATTATCTCAAAAGATAGATATCAATTTAGCCGAAAAAGTTGTAAACAGTATGATAAATAGAAAAGATATGATATCTGTAGATTATATAAAAAAAGTTGTATGTAAAGAGTATGGAATTTCTATGGAAGATGTCTCGTCTAAATCAAGAAAGAGAGTTATAGTTACACCAAGGCAAATTGCTATGTATCTTGCAAGAAAATATACAGACCAACCTTTAGAATCTATCGGTAGAAGTTTTAATAAGAATGTCGGCACTACCATATATGCAATAAATGCTGTAGAAAGCGATATGAAAGAAAAAAAAGGTGTATATAAGAAGGTGTATCACATTGCAGAAAGAATTAGAGAGTCGTAATTTTTTTGCATATTGATTGCTTGAAATGGTTTCTCTTTTTATCGTATTTTTAGCAAAACTATTCTTTTTTAGTATCACTGTTTTTATATGTTAAAAGTTCTTCTTCTAATTTTTTAGTTTTCTCTTGTATCTCTTCTTTTTCTTTTGATACCTCTTCTAATCTTCCTTCTATAGAGCTTAATAATTTAACATATTGTTTTTCTTTGTACCAAGCTAAAGTGTGCATAACTAAAAATATGATAAAACAGATTGCACCAAAAAAAAAGCATATTACTATATTGTAGATGTCAGGGGTATCAAATTTTTTTAAAAAAAGATTTATAGTAAAAGATGTTTTTGAAAAAAAATAAGATTTATTTTGATATACAACAACTGTTAAAAACAAAACACATAATATAATTAAAAAATTTTTAATCTTGTTTAGCATAATAAAAAAACTCCTTTAAGTCTTTATTTTAGTATAGAGACCTTTGCACATAATGTTTTTTATGAAGAAAAAAGTAGTTTTTAGTAAAACATTAACTTTTGACAATTTTACAAAAAACTTGCAAGAACCTATAAAGCTATGTGCAAAGGTATCTATTGTTGTTCTTCATCACTAACAACATATTGCCCAAAAGCTAATAATGATGAATCTTCATCAGTTGAGTAAATTCCAACGTTATAATTCCCTATTGTCCATTTTGCTTGATTTAGCCACACATAATTATTCCCTGATGTTCCGATATCGTATCTGCTGAGCAAAAGCAGTGATTTTAAATCGCTATTTTGCCATTTTATTAAAACTTTTCCTTTATTGTAATCTTTTAAATTAAATATGGCATAAATTCTGCCGCTTTCAGGTTTAAAGTTTATTTTTTCGTTTTTAGGAGAATTATCACTATTTGTTTCTGTTGAAAACTTAACTGGTAAGACACCTCTGTCTGTATCATAAACATTATCAGAAAAAGCAATATCTAAGTATTTATTTGCTACATCTTTTAAATTTCCTTTTTCCAAGAGCTCTTCTGTTGGGATTCTTGTAATAGAGTGTAGCATACCAGCAAGTTCTATTTCGTCCGTATTCTCAATAACTATTTTTAAACTATCTTTTGTTGGCAAGTCGCTTTTATAAATATCAGACAAAGAGACCTCTTTTTTGTTTTGAAAATTATTGTTATTGTTTGAGTTAGTGTTTGATGTGTTATTATTGTTGCTTAAAGCATAGTTTGCAGAGTCTAACAAAGATTCAAGGTCTTTGTTTTGGAGTTTCAATTCCTTATTCTCTTTACTAAAAAGAATATTTTGATTTTCTAAACTATCTATTTTGGTATAAAGTTGTTTTACTTCCTTTTTTAAAAGAGAAAGTTCTTTTTTTGCTTTCCTATCTTTAATTGTTTCTATAATTTTAAAATGTAAAAAACCTGCCCCATAAGCTATAAGAACAGTAAAGATAATTGCACACGATACTACGCAGATTTTTTTGAAAGATTTATATATATTTTTCATTATACTATAAATTTTGAGACCTTTGCACATAAAGACTTACGCTTTCTTTTACTTTTGTTTTGGGTTCGACGTATAAAAATACTACTTCACCACAAAACAAAAGCAAAATTTAAGCTATGTGCAAAGGTCTCGTTTTTTATTTTTTTTTGTTTAGGTTTTGAGTTTGATATATTTCAATACAATAGCACCAACAAACAAATTAAAGCTATATACAAATTTCTTTATTTAAGTAAATAATATTAACATATAGTAGTAAAAAAATTTTTTATAAAAATAATATAAAATATACAAAATGATTAAAGAATTAAAGAAATATGAAGGATTTGAACAAGGACCAATCAGACCTCCAAGCGAGGCAGAAAGTCTTCTTTTAAGACTTACTCGGAATTGCCCTTGGAATTTTTGTACTTTTTGTACTGTCTATAAAGGTACAAAGTTTTCGTTAAGAAGCGTAAATCATATAAAAAAAGATATAGATATTGTAAGCAGATATCTTTCAAAAATTCAAAAAAATCCAAATTCGATAGATAAGATAAGAAACAGTGTGCCTTATGATGAGCTTAGTGCTTTTCAATCTGCATATCATTGGTTCTTTTCTGGTATGGAATCTATATTTTTGCAAGATGCTAACTCTCTTATAATGAAACCGGAAGATTTTATCGAAATTTTGAAATATATAAAAAAAAGCTTTCCTATGGTAAAGAGAATTACATCTTATGCCAGATCTCACACAATAAGCAGGATAAAAGATGAAGATATAGAAAAGTTTTCAAAATATGGGCTTAACAGAGTACATATAGGATTGGAATCTGGTTCAGATAAAGTGTTAAAGTTTGTAAAAAAGGGGGCTACACAAGAGATTCATATTAAAGCTGGGAAAAAGATAAAAAAGGCGGGGATAGAACTTTCAGAATATTTTATGCCAGGACTTGGTGGGATGAATTATTCAAAAGAGAACGCTTTAGAGACAGCTTATACTTTAAATCAAATTAACCCAGATTTTATACGTTTAAGAACTTTTTCGGTTTTGAGAGTTACTAAGCTTTTTGGAGAGTGGCAAGGTGGCGATTTTAAAAAGTGTGATGAAAATAGTGTTGTAGAAGAGATAAAACTATTTATTCAAAACTTAGACGGAATAACAAGCATCTTAAAGAGCGACCATATGTTAAACTTATTTCAAGACTTAGAAGGAAAATTTCCTGAAGATAAAGAAAAGATGATAAACTATTTAGACACTTTTTTAGATATGGATGAAGAGACTCAGATGATTTATAAAGTGGGTAGAAGAATGGGATATTTTACTTCTATTTACGATATGGAAGAAGAGATATATTTAAGGGAAAAAATAAAAAATTATTGCACAAAAAATAGTATAAATCCTGAAAATGTAGAAAAATTTCTTGCACACGCTATGAGAGGCTTCATTTAATTTTTTTGCTTTACTTTCCGTTTATCATCAAAACAGCAAATATAGAAAAAAACCCACCAATAACTGTAATTATTTCTATTGTCTCTTTAAGTAATAAAACACTGCTTGAAACAGAGATTATCGGTACTAAAAATATAAAAGAGCTCGCTTTTTTTGAGCCTATTTTTGATGTTCCTATAAAATATATTGTTGTAGCAAAAACATTTGTAACGATAGATAGATAGAATATATTGAGCCAAAATAGTTTAGACGAATAAGAGGCGATATTGCTCAAATCTTTTGAAAAGCTTAAAAAAAAGTAGATTAAGGAAGCGATACCAAAAACGTAGAAAGAAAAAACAAAAGGGTGCACTTCTTTTTGTGTTTTTTGACTTAAAATGGTTAAGGTCGCCCATAAAAGTGCTGCAATAATAAAAAAGAGATTTCCGCTTAATAGCAATTTTTCAAAACTTATATCCCAAATTTTTATAAGGATTAATCCTCCCAAAAGTCCGCTAAATAGTCCTATTTTTTCTTTTAATCTTATTTTAAATTTTTTAATTTTAAATAGTATTAAAAAAGTAAAAACAGGGATTAAACTTGTTACAAGAATTCCTCCAATAGTAGCAAATCCAAATTTAAGCCCTGAAAAAAACATTGAGTTGTAAAGAGCAATTATGGCTCCACACAAGCTTAATAAAAAGAAGTTTTTAAAATTTATAGAGATATCTATTTTTTTATAAATAACTATAAAAACCATTCCGATAAAACTGGGAAAAAACCGCAAAAAAACTAAAGTTTGATGTGATGCATCGCTTGCGATTGCTTTAGCTGATGGCCAGCTAAAGCCCCATATGAGCATAGTAATTAGTAGTAATAAGTTGTAATAAAGAGTTCTGTTTTTTTGTGGCACTTTTTTTTTAACTTTCTAAGGTGTGGTTTTTTAAAATTGCTACAATCGTAAAGTAATTTCGATTGTCTGTATTATAGATTTTATTTATTTTTATATTTTTGAAATAGCTACTTTTTTTAAGATAATTTACAAAAGTTAAGATTTTTTTAGTATCTTCTGCTACGCCATAAATAAGAATTTTTGATTCATTTATGTCTAACTTTGTAATTTTTACATTAGATTTTAAAACCTTTTTTTCTATAAAATTTAATATATTAATAAGTTCTTTTCTCTTACTATTTTTCTCCTTTAAAAATTTTATTTTTGTTTCAAGCTCTTTTTGCTTGTTAGGATTAAAATCTACTTTAGCATCAATACTAAAATTTCTATTTTCAAGTTTTTTAAGTTTTGAAGAAAGCTCTTTTATTTTAAATATATTTTTTATAATGGGAAAAGCTAATATTAATAATAAGAGAGTTAAAAAGATAAGATGTTTTTTTTTAAACATAATTGAGACCTTTGCACATAATGTTTTTTCGTGAGATTTTTTTTTACCTTTTCCCCCTTTTAAGGGGGACTAAGGGGGTTCGCCGAAAGGCGAAAAACCTAAGAAAACCCTTATAGAGGCTTACGCTCTCTTTCACTTTTGTTTTGGGTTTGACGTATTAATATACTACTGCACCACAAAACAAAAGCAAAATAGAGCTATGTGCAAAGGTCTTATAAGTAACTTTTTTATTATCAAATTTAATTAAAAAAAACAAAAAAATGGTTAACACACAAAAAATATTAAGTAATTTACCAAGCGTTGACAGTGTTTTATCTCTTTTGCAAAAAGAAACAAACATACCTAAATTTTTGATTGTTTTATCTGCAAGAGAAGTTTTGAGCGAAAAAAGAGAAGAGATTTTAAATAAAAAAGAGTTTTTAGAAAAAATAGATAGAGCAAAAGTAATGGAAGAGATAAAAAAAAGAGCACTAAAGAAGAGCGATTTGAAACTAAAAAAAGTTATAAATGCTACAGGTATTGTTATCCATACTAACTTGGGTAGGTCTATATTAGAAGAAGAGGTTTTGAAAAATATAGTCCAAGTAGGAGGAAGCTATTCTAACTTAGAGTTTGATATAGAGAAAAAAAAGAGAGGCAAAAGAAACGAAGTTATAGAAAGTGTAGTTTGTGATATAAGTGGGGCTGAAAGTGCTTTTGTCGTGAACAATAATGCAGCAGCGGTTTTGCTTGTTTTAGACACTTTTGCAAAAGGAAAAGAGGTTATTATTTCAAGAGGAGAGCTCGTTGAAATTGGTGGCTCATTCAGAATTCCTGATATTATGCAAAAAAGTGGTTCTTATCTTATTGAAGTGGGAACGACCAATAGAACACATTTGAAAGATTATGAAAAAGCTTTAAGTGACAACACATCTTGTTTTTTAAAAGTGCATAAAAGCAACTATTTTGTTGGTGGTTTTACAAAAGAGGTCTCTTTAAAAGAGATAGTAGCACTTGGCAAAAAATATAAAAAGCTTGTTATAGAAGATTTAGGGAGTGGTACTTTTATAGATTTTTCTAAATATGGTATTTTAAAAGAGCCAACAGTTCAAGAGTCTGTAAAGGCAGGTGCTGATATAATAACATTTAGTGGGGATAAACTTTTAGGTGGGCCTCAAGCTGGTATTATAGTTGGTAAGAAAAAGTATATAAATCTTATAAAAGAAAATCCTTTAGCAAGAGCGGTTAGAATAGATAAACTTACACTATCGGCTCTTGAAACTACTCTTAAGCTCTACTATGAAGAAGAGGAAGCTATTAAGAGAATTCCAACTTTAAAAATGATTACAATGCCAATAGAAGAGATTAATAGAAAGGCGAATAAATTTTTAAATTGTTTAAAAAAAAATAAAAGTAAAACGATAGAAAGTAAAAAAATTAAATTAACATCTTATATAGGCGGGGGCGCTTTCCCTACGCTATCTCTTGAAAGTGTATGTGTCGCGTTAAAAATAAAGAATTTTTCCACATCTGAGCTTGATTTTAAAATGCGTTCTTTTAAGGTGCCAGTTATAGGCAGAATAGAAAACGATTTTTTTATAATAGATTTTAGGTGTGTTAAAGATGAAGAAATAAAGGTTGTTTCAGATTATATATTAAATATAGACCTTTGCACATAATGTTTTGTATGACAACAAACGTAAAATAGAGTTATGTGAAAAGGCCATAAATGGAGAAAAAATATGCCAATATATGAATATAAATGTAAAGATTGTAACAAAGCTTTTGAAAAGCTTGTTTTTGGAGAAGATGAAGTTTTTTGCCCAGAGTGCAATTCTAATAAAGTTGAAAAACAGCTCTCTTTATGTGGTGTTTTTACTAAAGATGGCAATGGAGAGGTTAAGTCGGCTACTCCTTCTGCTTGTGCGGGGTGTACTGCTACAAGTTGTGCAGGTTGTTCTTAAAAAGATTTGCGTTGTCTTACTAAGTCAATATGTTTCTTTAAAATTCAAAATTAAGATTTAGTGCTTTTTTAAATAAATTTGCGTTTGTGTCACAGTTTTTAGAGTATGGTTAGAGTATGGGAAGTTTTGTTTCGTAAATATAATATCATAGTATTATTAATCAGATGAAAAAAAATAAAATTATAATAGGTACAAGAGGTAGTAAGCTTGCTGTTTGGCAAGCAGAATGGATTAAAAGTGAGCTTTCAAGATTTTTTGATCTTGAGATAAGTTTAAAAATCATAAAAACTACTGGCGATAAAATTTTAGATACTCCTCTTGCTAAAATAGGCGGTAAAGGGCTTTTTGTAAAAGAGATAGAAAATGCTCTTTTAAATGAAGAGATAGATATTGCAGTGCACAGTATGAAAGATATGCCTGCCGAAATACCTGAGGGTTTGATAATTGGAGCGATACCAATAAGAGAAGATGCAAGAGATGCTCTAATTTCGAAAAACGATTTAAAATTTAAAGAGATGCCTCCTAATATGAAAATAGGCACAAGTTCTCTAAGACGTTCTGCACAAATTAAAGCAAAATTCCCCGAAGCTCATATTGTGAGTTTGAGAGGGAATGTCGATACAAGAATAAAAAAGTTAAAAGAAGATAACTTGGATGGAATTATTCTCGCTACTGCAGGACTTAAAAGACTTGGTTATGAGGAAAAAATATCTGAAAAAATAGATTTTGACACCATCTTGCCTTCAGTTGGGCAGGGAGCTATTTGTGTTGAGGCAAGAGAGGACGATCTTGATATCTTAAATATTCTTTCTAAAATTAACGATGAGGAAACAAACTTCATTGTTACAGCAGAAAGAGCTTTTTTAAAAAAGCTTGAAGGAGGTTGTCAGGTTCCTATAGCTTGTATGGGAAAAATTGAAAATGGTGAGCTTTTATTAAAAGGGCTTGTTGCAACTCTTGATGGCAAAAAAATTATAGAAGATAGTGTTTCAGGCGAGAGGGAAAAAGCTAATAGTATCGGTTTAGAACTTGCTGATAAATTAATAAAGAAAGGTGCTAAAAATATTTTAAAATGTATTTTATAAAAGATGAAATAGTCTTTCTTATTGGAGCAGGACCTGGAGATCCGGGTTTAATTACAATAAAAGGGAAAGAGTGTATAAGTGAGGCAAACTGCATTGTTTATGATTATTTAGCAAGTAAAGAGCTGTTAAAATATAAAAAAGATGATGCAGAAGTTATATATGTTGGAAAAAAAGGTGGAGACCACACATTAAGTCAAGATGGAATAAACGAGCTTCTTGTTCAAAAAGCCAAAGAGCACAAAATTGTTGCTCGTCTTAAAGGTGGAGACCCATTTATTTTTGGTAGAGGCGGAGAAGAGGCCGAATTTTTATTAGAAAATGGAATAAATTTTGAAATTATACCTGGCGTAACCTCTGCTATTGCTGCTCCTGCATATGCTGGCATTCCTTTAACTCATAGAGATTTTACATCTTCAGTCTCAATAATAACAGGGCATGAAAAAGAAGATAAATCTTCGTCAAGCATAAATTGGCAAGCTTTAGGTGAAACAAAAGAGACGTTAGTTTTTCTTATGGGAGTAAAAAACTTACCAAATATATGCTCAAAGCTTAAGTCTTATGGTAAGGATAAAAATACTCCTGTTGCATTAGTACATTGGGGGACTACAAACAAACAAAGAGTTGTTGTGGGTGACTTAACCAATATTGAAGAAAAAGTTTTAAAGGCAAAAATTACAGCACCTTCAATTATTATTGTTGGTAAAGTTGTAGATTTAAGAAAAAATTTAAATTGGTTTGAAACAAAGCCTCTATTTTCAAAAAAGATTATAATAACAAGAGCCAGAGTCCAAGCGAGTAGCTTAAAAGAAAAATTAAACTATTTGGGAGCAAATTGTATTGAATTTCCTGTGATTAAACCTACACCGACTAAAGACACAAAAGAGATTGATACAGCAATAAACAGCATAAAGAAGTATGACTGGCTTATATTTACAAGCGTTAATGGTGTAAAATTCTTTTTTAAAAGAGTTTATGAATTAGGCAAAGATGTAAGGTTGCTTGGCTCTTTAAAAACTGCTTGCATAGGTCCTGCTACAAGAGATGAACTTTTAAAGTTTGGAATAAAAAGCGATATTTTGCCTAAAAAATATGTTGCCGAGTCTGTTATAGAAGCTTTTAAGTCCGAAAACTTACAAGATAAAAATATACTTCTTCCAAGAGCAAAAGATGCAAGAGAGATTCTGCCCGTTGAACTTAAAAAAATGGGAGCAAATATTGACGAAATTATAGTTTATTATGCTGCACCTGTCAGCGAAGAAAAAGATAAAATAAAAGAGATGCTTGTTGCAAAAGAGATAGATTATATAACGTTTACAAGTTCTTCGACGGTGCAAAATTTTAAAAGTGCAATTTTTGATGATAATTTTGAAGAGAATATTAAAAGTGCAAAAATTATAACCATTGGTCCAATAACTACAGAAACGGCAAAAAAGTTAGGTTTTACTGTTTTCAAAGAAGCCCAAAAGTATACGATAGATGGACTTATAGAAGCAATCGTATCGTAAGTGCTGAAAAATTAAAAGTATGAAAAGAGTTTTAACTTCAATTATTGTTATCTGCTTTTTTTTAATTCCTTTTTCTTCTTTTGCTTACGATATTAATACCTTTTTTACCGACTCTTTTAAGTTAAAGCAAAATAGCGAAAAAATATTAAAAAAATCTCAAAAAAGAGCAAAAAGAGAAAACAAAAATATTTTAATCGTTGTAGGAGATGATTCTTGTGTTTGGACAAGGCTTTTACAAAAAGCTATGCTTTACGATTCAAAGCTTTTAAGATTTATTGAAAACAATTTTATAATTTTAAAAATCAATTATCGCGATAAATTCTTTACTAATAAATATTTTGCTCCTTCTTCCACTCCATATTTTTTTATATTAGATAGTGATGGCAATCTTCTTAAGGCTCAAAGAGCCTCTTTTTTTGAAGAGAGAAAAAAATCTTATGATAAGTTAAAAGTTTTAAAACTTTTAGCGAGTGTATCGAGTAAAGGGGAAAAAAAGCGGGGCGACTATTTTTTAAAAGATTTTAGTCTAAATTACGATATTAATGCTGATATTATCAATAATTTTAAAGAAGCAAAAAATGATGCTAAAAAATATGGTTTAAATATTTTTGTTATTATTGGTAGTAAATCTTGTTCTTGGTGTAATACTTTTGACGATTTTATCTTAAACAACAAACAATTAAGCAGGTTGGTTTATGATAATTTTATAGTTTTAAAACTCCATTCTAAACATCAAAAAATAGACTTTTTTTTTGAAAGTGCCCAAATTAAAGAAAAACCTTTAGGGATTCCTTATCTTCTTTTTCTTGATAGTGAAGGCAAAGTAATCAAAAAGCAACCCACAGCACCTTTGGAAAGAGTAATAAGGGGCTATAACTCTAATAAACTTCTCTATTTCTTTAAAAAATGGGATATAAACTATAAGCAGAATAAAAATCCATTAAGAGAAAAATTCCCAGCTTTTAGTATGGAGTATAATTTAAAAAGCGACGCTTTTGACGATTTTAGAAAAGCAAAAAAAAAAGCTACAAAAGAGAGTAAAAATATTTTTGTGATTGTTGGTGATATAAATTGTATTTGGACAGATGCTTTTGACGATTTCTTTTTAAAACATAAAAGTTTAAACACTTTTTTGCATAACAATTTTGTAGTTTTGAAAGTCGTTGCGAATACGGAAGAGGGCAGAAAATTTATAAAAGGGTTTGAAAAAAAAATGCCCCCACTTCCTCACATCTTCATTTTAAATAGAGAAGGTGAGTTAAAAAAGTCTGTTTCGACTGCTCTATTTGAAACAAAAGATTTTATGTATGATAAATTAAAATTGAAGCGGTTTTTAAAAAGTATAGTAGAGCCTTTTTAAGTTTTGTTATTTATTTTATTCTATATTGACTAAAAATTGTTGCAAATACGATATACAGTGGTAACCTTTAAAGTTTTTTAAAAGTTTAATGTTTTGAAACTTTTGCAAATTATGTTTTTTTGTGAGATTTATTAAACTTAGTAATTTTTATAATAGAGCTATAAGCAAGATAATTAATAATATGGAGATTATATAAAAAATGGCTGTTCCAAAAAGGAAAACTTCCAAATCAAAAAGTAGAAAAAGAAGAACTCATCAAACTCTTTCAGTTACAGGTACAATGAATTGTCCTGAATGCGGAGAGGCAAAACTTCCACACAATATTTGTCCAAGTTGCAACAAATATAAGGGTGAAGTTATAGTACCGTTAAAATCTAAAGAATAGAGAGCTTTTTGCATAACTCTCTTTTACTTTGGTTTTGACGTAAGCAAAAGAGAGCGTAAGTCTTTATAAGGGTTTTAGAGGTTTTTCGCCTTTCGGCGAACCCCCCCTTAAAAGTGGGAAATGGTAAAAAAATTTCACAAGAAAACATTATGTGCAAAGGTCTCATTATGAAGAATAAAGTGGTTGTAATAACAGGTGGCTCAAGAGGAATAGGCAAAGAGACTGCAATTCTTTTTGCTCAAAAAGGCTACTCTGTTTATTTTAACTACTTAAAGTCTGATAAGCTTGCAAAAGAAGTTGTTGAAACTGCAAAAGAGTTTAAAGGTACTATAAAAGCGATTAAAGCAGATCTTACAAAAGAAAAAGAGGTCGAAAGCTTTTTTGAAGAGATAATCAAATCAGAAAACAAAATTGATATACTTATAAACAATGCAAGTATAACAAAAGATTCTCTTCTTCTTACAATGCCACAAGATAAATGGTATGATGTAATATCTACAAACTTAAATGCGGTTTTTTATTGTTCAAAGCTTTCTGCTAAGACGATGATAAAAAACAGATGGGGTCGTATAATTAATATCAGCTCAGTTTCTGGTGCAGCAGGGAACCCAGGTCAATCGAACTATTCAGCTTCTAAATCGGGCGTGATAGGTTTTACAAAGTCTGTTGCCAAAGAACTCGCAAGTAGAAACATTACGGTTAACGCTGTTTTGCCGGGTTTTATAGAGACCGATATGACAAAAAATATGACATCTGAGCAAAAGAAAAATATAGAAAATAGTATACCTTTAAAGAGGATAGGGAGTGCCAAAGAGGTAGCCGACCTTA
The DNA here is from genome assembly GCA_963662235.1 of Desulfobacterales bacterium. GTDB lineage: Bacteria > Desulfobacterota > Desulfobacteria > Desulfobacterales. Next base: position 504,722 of record OY759308.1, read on the forward strand.
TATTTTTCCTTGCAGGAGATAGTGCAGCATATATAACGGGGCAAACTATACATATTAATGGTGGACTCTATATGTAGACCCTTTGCATATAGTTACGCTCTCTTTTGCTTTTGTTTTGGGTTCGACGTATAAAAATACTACTTCACCACAAAACAAAAGCAAAATTTAAGTTTATGTGCAAAGCTCGTATATGAAGCAAAAGACAAAAAATTTTAAAATTAAGGAATTGAAATGATAGAAATAGAGAAAAAAGTTAAAGAAATAATTTCAGAAAAATTAAGCATAGATATAAACGAAATTAAACTTGAATCAGTTATAAATAGTGATTTTGGTGCTGACTCTCTTGATATAGTTGAACTTTTTATGTCTATGGAAGATGTTTTTTCTATTAATGTAAATGATGAAGATGTGGAAAAATTAATAACTGTTAAAGATGTAGTAGAGTATATAAAAAGTAAGTCTTAAATCCACCTCTCATAAAAAATTTTTATGGAAAACAACAAAAATTCAATTATTATAGGAAGTGATCATGCTGCCTATAATTTAAAAAAAATTATCGTAAGCTATCTTGAAGAAAAAAACATTAGTGTGATAGATATTGGTACAGATAGTTTAGAAAGCACTAATTATGTCATTTATGGACAAAAGGTAGCAAAAGCTATCTCTTCTAATGATTTTACAAAAGGGATTCTCCTTTGTGGCACAGGGCTTGGTATGAGTATTGTGGCAAATAGATTTAAAGGAGTAAGAGCGACTTTATGTAACGATATCTTTTCTGCCAAAATGGGTCGCAAACATAACGATTCAAATATTTTAGTGTTAGCTGGTAGAGTGGTTGGAGATATGCTTGCAAAAGAGATTGTAGATATTTGGTTAAAAACAGAGTTTGATGGCGGAAGGCATCAAGAGAGACTTAATACGATAGATTTATAAAAGACAATAATTCCATTTATGAGGTAAAAAAATGAGCAACTATATGGAAAATAGAATAGAGAATATAGAAAAGGTAGACCCAGAAATAGCAAGTGCTATAAAAGAAGAGTTTGAAAGACAGCAAACTTGTCTTGAACTCATTGCATCAGAAAATATTGTAAGTAAAGCTGTACTTGAAGCTCAAGGTTCTGTTTTAACAAACAAGTATGCAGAAGGTTATCCTTCTAAAAGATATTATGGAGGATGTTCTTTTGTTGATGTTGCAGAAGTTCTTGCAATTAAGAGAGCAAAAGAGCTTTTTAATGCAGACTATGCTAACGTACAACCTCATTCTGGTTCTCAGGCTAATATGGGTGTTTACTTTGCACTTTTAGAAAAGGGCGATACAATTCTTGGTATGGATTTGTCTCATGGTGGACACTTAACTCATGGAAGCAACGTAAATTTTTCTGGTAGATTTTTTAATTTTGTTCACTATGGAGTTGGCCGTGAGACAGGTACTATAGATTATGAACAAGTAGCGACTCTTGCAAAAAAGCATAAACCAAAAATGATTATTGCAGGTGCAAGTGCTTATCCAAGAATAATAGATTTTAAAGTTTTTAGCGAAATTGCAAAGAGCGTAGGTGCTTTTTTTGTGGTTGATATGGCTCATATAGCAGGGCTTGTTGCAGCGGGTGTTCATCCTTCTCCAGTACCATATGCAGATGTTGTAACTTCTACTACACATAAAACTTTAAGAGGAGCTCGTGGAGGGCTTATTCTTGCAAAAGAAGAGCATTCAAAAAAAATAAACAGTCAAATTTTTCCAGGTATTCAAGGTGGTCCTTTAATGCATATCATAGCTGCAAAAGCAGTTGCATTTAAAGAGGCTCAAAGTGACGAGTTTAAGAATTATCAAAAACAAGTTGTAAGAAACGCTAAAGTTTTTGCAGATACTTTGATGAAAAGAGGAGTAAAACTTATATCAGATGGTACAGATACTCATCTTATGCTTGCAGACTTAACAAACTTTAATGTTACAGGAAAAGAGGCTCAAGACGTTTTAGAAAAAGCTGGAATAACATTAAATAGAAACAGTATCCCATTTGAAACAAAAAGTCCTTTCGTTACAAGCGGAATAAGAATAGGTAGTCAAGCACTTACGTCAAGAGGTATGGATGATAAAGAGATGACTCTTATAGCAAATTTTATAGTGGATATTTTAAAAGATATAAACAATGAAGAGTTAATTAAAAAAGTGCATAATGAAGTTTTGGGCTTGTGCAAAAAATTTCCAATTTATGAAGGTTTAAGATAAATTGAGTAATATTAAAAAAAGACCTTCGTGGGACGACTATTTTATGGAGTTTGCCAAAATTGCTGCAACAAGGTCGACTTGTCTTAGGAGACAAGTAGGAGCAGTAATTGTTAAGGACGATAGGATTCTTGCCACAGGTTATAATGGGGCACCAAAAAAACTAAAACATTGCAGTGAAGTTGGATGTTTAAGAGAAAAAAAGAACATTCCTTCTGGTGAAAGACACGAAATATGTAGAGGCACTCATGCTGAACAAAATGCTATTATACAGGCAGCATATTATGGCATATCTATAAAAGATTCTTATTTATATTGTACTAACACTCCCTGCTTAATATGTGCAAAAATGATTATCAATGCAGGTATTAAAAAAGTTTATTATATAGATAGTTATAATGATGAAATGGCTCTTTCAATCTTTAAAGAAGCAAATATAGAACTCATTAAAATTTAAAATATTCTCCAATAAGATTTTATAATACAAATTATGAAATGTCCTTTTTGCGAATCGTTAGAAAACAAAGTTATAGACTCAAGACTCTCTAAAAATGGTGATTGTATAAAGAGAAGGAGGGAGTGCTTAGAGTGTGATAATCGTTTTAATACCTACGAGCATATAGAAAAAAAATCGATTATGATTATAAAAAAGGATGGAAGAAGAGAAGAATTTTCTAAAACAAAAGTTACCTCAGGTATTATAAAAGCGTGTGAAAAACGGAAAATCAGTATTGAGGTTATTGATAATTTTGTACTTAAATTGGAGCAGGAATTAGAAGAGACTGGCAAGCGAGAAATCTCTTCCGATATATTGGGAGAAAAGATAATGTTTTTATTAAAAAGTCTTGATGATGTAGCTTATGTCCGTTTTGCTTCTGTATATAAAGACTTTAAGACCCTTGAAGATTTTATACTTGAGCTTAAAAAAATTAAATAGTTAAGATTTTTTGCAGATAGCTTAAATTTTGTAATATTTTTGTGGCTTGCCCTATGAAATAAGATTTGTGTAGGGAACGGTTTTAAACCGTTCCCTACTTATTTTTAAATTTGAAAAATCAGTTAAAATTATGTGTTTAAAATATTTTAGAGCTTTGCACATCGTTCTATTTTGCTTTGGTTTTGTGGTGCAGTAGTATAACTTATACGTCAAACCCAAAACCAAAGTGAAAGAGGACGTCGTATTAAATAAAGCTTTATAATAATTTTATGAAGTTAAGAATTTTTATGTTTTTGAAAAATTAGTTAAAATTATGTGCAAAGCTCTAATGAATGATGTTTTTATGAAAAGAGCCTTATCTCTTGCCAAAAGAGGTATGGGCAAAACCCTCCCCAACCCTATGGTAGGTGCTGTTCTTGTTAAGCAGGATAAAATTATAGGTGAAGGATGGCATAAAAAATATGGCTTACCTCATGCCGAAATTAATGCAATTAAATCTGCCAAACAAGATGTTAAAAATTCCACTCTTTATGTAACACTTGAGCCATGTTCCCATTATGGCAAAACTCCGCCTTGTACTGAAGCTATAATAAAGTCTAAGATAAAAAAGGTTGTTATTGCATCTTTAGATCCAAATCCGATTGCAAAAGGAGGAGCCGAAGTTTTAAGAAAAAATGGAGTTGAAGTTATTACAGGTGTTCTTGAAAAAGAGGCATTAAAACTCAATGAAGTTTTTTTTAAAAATATTTTGAGCAAAAAACCTTTTGTCGTTTTAAAAAGTGCAGCTACTTTAGATGGTAAGACGGTTACAAAAAACGGAGATTCAAAATGGATTACAAACACAAAAGCAAGGGAGTATGCTCATAATCACTTAAGATTCAATTCAGACGCTATTATAGTTGGCAGAAAAACTCTCGATAACGACAATCCTAACTTAACTGTTCGTGTTAAGAAAAAATTAAAAAAAACGCCTATTAGAATTGTTTTAGATACAAACTTAAATATGAACTTAAAGGATAAAAATATTTTTAATAAAAAAGCCGAAACGATAGTAGTTGTATCTGATAAAATAAAAAAAAGTGTAAAACAAAAAACGATAGAAAATTTAGGAGCTAAAATTCTTAAAAGCCCTTTAAAAGGCAAATTTATAGATATTTCAGCTCTTATGACAAAGCTTTATAGTATGGGTATCTTTTCTGTTTTAGTTGAAGGAGGCTCTTTACTTATTTCGTCGTTTATCAAAGCAAAAGAAGCAGATAAGTTTTGTATTTTTTATGCACCTAAAATTTTGGGTGAAAATGGTGTCTCTCTATTTAACTTAAAAGAGGCAAACTACATAAAAGACGCCATAATGTTAAAAGATATATCGTTTAAAAAGTTTGACGATAATTTTATGGTAGAAGGGTATTTTTAAATTTTTTAAATATGAGACCTTAGAAACCTAAAAAAACTTAATTAAAATCGATTCTTGGGTCTATTAAGATATATAAAAAATCTGATAAAATATTGCCCAATAGAGCGAGAATAGAGCTTAAGGCAAGTATCCCCATAAAAATCGGATAGTCTCTTGATATAGCGGCTTCTATGCTAAGTCTTCCCATTCCATTTATTTCAAAAACTTGCTCTATTATTATACTACCTGCAAACATTAAGCTTAAAAAAGAACCAAAACCCGTCGCGATTGGAATAAGAGCGTTTCTAAGTGAGTGATGCCATATAGTATAAAAGAAACTTCCGCCTTTTGCCATAACGTACCTGACATAATCTTTTTGTACTTCTTGAAGGAGAGAGTTTTTCATAAGCATTGTTAAAACGGCAAAACTTCCTATCACATAACAAAGACAAGGTAAAAACATATGATTTGCGATATCTTTTGTTTTTCCCCAAAAACTTAAAAACTCAAAATTATCGGAAGAAAAATTGGACATAGGGAATAGATCAAAAAAATTTTCAGATACACCGCAAAATAGAAGTTTTAAAATCATACCAAACGCAAAAACAGGTATGGCATAAGCGGAAAAAATGATTAGACTAGATATGATATCAAACTTTGTTTTGTTATAAATAGCTTTTAATATACCGAGTGGTATACAGACAATATACGATAAAAAAAAGCCTGTAAGTCCAAATATTAACGATATTTTTAATCTTTCTTTTATAACTTCCCAGACGGTTTTGTTTGGGTATTTATATGAATACATATTCATTCCTACCTTATCCCCTATTAACCATTTAAAATATCTTTTGTGAAAAGGCTTATCAAAACCGAAGTGTTTTTTTATAGATTCTCTTTGCATAGGGGATATAGTCTGAATATCAGACGACATAATGCCATCGCTATTTATGCCTTTCATCTCTCTTATTTTTTGCTCTACAGGTCCACCTGGGATAAACTGTATTAGTAAAAAACATAAGAAAGTTATGCATAAAAAAGTTGGAATAATAAGAAGGAATCTTTTTATAAAATAAGTTTTCATATTTTTGTTATAACATTATGTGCAGAGGTCTCAACATTATGTGCAAAGGTTTCAAAAGAAAAGTTTTGCATTATGTAGAAAGTTTTATCTAAAAATTTTCAACAAAATTTTGATTTTGAAATAAAAATTGTAAAATCTTCAAAAAGATATTAATAGTTTTTTTATGCGCCCGTAGCTCAGCTGGATAGAGCGTCGGACTTCGAATCCGCAGGTCGCAGGTTCGAATCCTGCCGGGCGTGCCATATCAAAATCAATAACAAAAACCTTTTTTAATATGGAAGATTTCAATGAAGATAAAAGTAAAGTGTTTTGCAACTCTTGCTAAACTTGGACCTCAAAACGACGAACCCTTAGAAGTTACCAAAGATATAAAAGTTTCCGATTTAATGAAACAAATTAACTTAAAAAAAGAGGATGTGAAAATCGTATTTGTAAACGGGGTTATTGTAAAACTAAACAAGGTTTTAAAAGAGGGTGATAGAGTTGGATTTTTTCCTGCTGTAGGCGGAGGATAGAGATAAGAGTGATTGCAGTAGAGATAAAAAAAGTTTCTAAGTCTCGAAACTATTACGATTCAAAGAGCGTAGAGACAATATCTTTTGAAGATGTAAAAAAAATATCAAAAAAGTTTAACTTCTCTTTTTTAGAAACTGAAAAAAAAGCACTCGAAAATGGAGTTTTGCCTCTTCGTTACGTTAAAAATTTTGAAACTATTTCTATTACAAGTCAGCTTAAACTTTTAAACTCAAAAGTTTTATTAGTAGGACTTGGAGGTGTTGGCGGATATGTTCTTGAAAATCTTGTGAGAATGGGTGTTGGGGATATAGAAGCTTTTGATTACGATTTTTTTGAAGAGAGTAATCTAAACAGGCAAATATTATCAAAAACCTCTTTTTCTTTTAAAGCAGAAGCAGCAGAAAAAAGAGTAAAAGAGATTAATCCAGCCATAAATTTTTCTGCTGAAAAGATAAAAATCGATGACGAGAATATAGACACTTTAATTAAAGAAAAAGATATTATAGTCGATGCGTTAGGCGGTTTAAGTTGTCGTAAAACTCTTCAAAGGGCTGCCCAAAAGAAAAAAACTCCTCTTGTAACAGGTGGTGTTGCAGGGGCAACGGGTTTTGTTTCGTTTATTTTGCCTAACCAAAAAAAAACTTACTACGATCTTGTTGATGAAGGAGATGAAGCTTCCGATAAAGAAGAGAAACTTTTAGGCTCGCTTGTGCAGACAGTAAGTGTTGTAGGCTCTCTTATGGCGATGCAGACATTGTTGTTTTTAACGGATAAAAAACCAACTTTGCAAAATAAAATTTTATTTATTGATATTGAAAATAATTTTTTTGAAACAGTGTTAATCAATGAGGAAAAATAATGAAAGAACCAAACCTTGAATTAAAGTTAAGTCTTTGGATTGAACAAGATGGCAAGCTTTATCTTGGACGAGGGCTTATAATGATTTTAATAAGAATTAAAAAACTTGGTTCGCTAAGAAAGGCTGCCTTAGACCTTAAAATGTCGTATCGTGCAGCATGGGGAAAACTTAAACAGGCTGAAGAAAGAATTAATAAAAGTCTTGTTCAAAAACTTCCCAATAAACAACAATATGAACTTTCAAAGTTCGGAGAAGAGTTAATAGAAAATTTTATAAATTTTCATAGTGAAGTCGAAAATTTTGCTTTAAAAAAAGGAAGTGAAATTTTTGGAGAGATAATAGAAAAAGATAAAAAGAGAAAATTATAATTAAATTTCTCTTTCGTATAATAATAGAAGAGGCTGTAATTATTTATACAGCCTCTTCTATTTAATAGTTTTTAGCTAACTAACTTTTGCTCCTTGTATTTCATCAACTGAAAAAGTCCACTGTGTATTGTGTGGTGGTAATTTTTCATTGATAAAGAATTGTGGTAATTGGTCGTCTTCTTTTGTAAAACCAGCTCGTTTATTAAATTCAAGCTCATCTTTTAAAGTGTTAACACCAAGATTTACAAAATCGTCTGCTGTAAAATTTTCACCTATAACAGAAGAAACAATTTTACACATAGTTTCAACAGCATCTGCTGTATCAAGTACAGCAAAAGCAACAAAAAGACAGAATCCAAGAGAATCAAGAGTTGCGGTTGCAATTTGTAAGTTTTTGGAAATTTCAACATTACCTTCTTTTTCAAGAGGATTTACATCTCCACCAACTTTAAGAACATTTTGGCAAACCCCATAACCTGCTGTATGGTCAGCACCCATAGGAGTAGAAGCGTATGTTACACCAACACCTTTAACAGATCTTGGGTCGTATGCAGGAAGAGCTTGTCTTTTAACGACAGGCACTCTTGTAACGCCAAGTTTTTCTCCAGTATATGCAGCACCTTTTCCTATCATATCTCCTTCTGGAGAATCTGTTCCTACTTGTTTAAGAAGTTTTATAGCAGCTTTGCCATCACCCCATGGAATTAGTCCGCCTTCCATTGCAACTGCGATTGCATTTCCCATATCAATTGTATCAACTCCTATATTGTCGCATAGGTTATCACAAGTTGCTATATCGTCTAAATCTTTAACTAAGCAGTTTGCTCCAAATGCCCATACAGTTTCATATTCAAAACCTGAAGTTAAATAGTTACCTTCTTTATCATGATATGCTTGTGAACATTGGATAACACAGCCGGGGTGACAACCTTCTTTAACTCTCCCACCTCTTTTTTCCATATTTTCAACCATTTTTTCGCCAGATATATCGCCTGCAAATTCAAATCTTCCTTCTCTAAAGTTTTTTGTAGGAAAAGCACCAGCTTCATTTACAATATTTACAAGAATTGCAGTTCCAAGACTTGGAAGTCCTGTACCTGTAACGGGATGTTCTTTTAAAGTTTCTACCCATCTTTTGTTTGCAAGCTTAAATGCTTCTGGATCTACAGGTTTAATAACTGAACATCCTGCGTCATCAAGAATGATAGCTTTAACTTTTTTAGAGCCCATAACGGCACCCATACCGCCTCTACCTGCTGCTCTTGCTGGTCTTCCACTTGGGTCAGAAAATTGTATAGAAGCAGCGAGTAATTCTTTTTCTCCAGCAGGGCCAATAAGCATACCAGCGGCTTTTTCGCCAAATTCTTCTCGTATTTTATCCATTCCTGGATATGTTAAAAGACCTTTGTAATTTTCGGCTTCTTTTATTTGAACGCCATCTTTATTAATGAAAATGTTGATAAGAGAGTCAGATTTGTTTTCAAGAACAATTGCAAGAATACCAAGCCTTGAAAGTTTTTGAGCAAAACTTCCACCAGAGTTACTCTCTTTAATTGTTCCAGTAAGAGGTGATTTTGCACCAACTGAAACTCTACCAGAGTTTGTTGCAGCAGTACCTGTTAAAATTCCACCTGCAATAACAAGTTTATTGTCTTTCCCAAGAGCGTCACTTTTAGCAGGAACTTCTTCTAAGACTATTCTTGATGTTAAAGCTCTACCGCCAAGTTTGGCATATTTGGGTTCTTCTTCAAATGTATATTGTTTTGTTTGAGTATTTATTCTTAATATTTTTTTCATAAAAAACCTCCTTATGTCTTTTTATTAAAACCTATATTAGATGATATATATTTTCTATGCAAGATAAGTTTTTAAAAAAAGTTAAAAAAAACAATGCGTTATGTATACAAAAGCATATATGTCATATATCGCACGAAAAGTTTTAAATTTTGTTAACTATTTTGGTAAAAACCCCATATTTGTTCAATTGTTGACAAAAATTTTATATTTGAATTTTATTAAATGCATTGAAACGGTTATGAAATCTATAGGAGTTAAATAATGGATATTATATACTTACCATCTACTTACATATCTTTGGATAGTGCAGAAAAAATTTTAGAGCATTTTGATAAAATTGTAATTTATCAATCGTTTTCACATAGTGTTTCAGAGTTTATGCAAAATTTTATAGACAATGAAAAAATAGAGCTAAGAGCTCCTATTAAAGGTAACAAAGAGAAAATTTTAAAAACTTTAGAAGAGTATAGAAACTTATATCGTGGGGATAATAGAAGAGATATAAACTTAATAAAAGAGCATAAGCAAGTTCCTCTTTTTGATGAAGATTCCGCTTTTGTGTTAAAGCAAGAAATCAAAAAAGAGCAAAAATCTATAGAAGATGATACGTTTATTATTCAGCTCTTTTTTTTTATGAATTATGAATACGATAACGATAATAGCCAAGTAAATGATATGTTAGATAGAATTGGTCATAGAAAACAAATTTTCTTAAACAACTTAAAAGGCAGAAGTTTAGAAGAAAAGGTGTTGCAGGATTATATCCAAAGGGACAAAGAGGAAATTTATGATTATGAGAAGAGACTAAGGGCGTGGAGTTACTTTTTTTTTAACGACGAGAAAAAAAAGCCTAACTATTTTATAACCGACAAAAAAGAGGTTTTTAACTATATTAAAAATACACAAAATGAAGTAAAGTTAGATGAATCGTTAATAGACAAAGAAGCTTTTGATATTTGCAAACTTAAAGGTTCTTTTAATAAGTATATAAAGAAAGAAGAGTCTATTAATGATTTTTTCTTACTCTATTTGAAATGATAAATTTATTTATAGCCTATATAAATTAAAGGATTGAAGAATGAAAATAATGATAAATGGACTTCCTGGAAATATGGCAGGGAAAATTAAGAAATATGCAGAAAAACAAAATGTTCAAATAGTACCATATTCTATAACAGGCGATATAATAACCGAAAGTAAATTTGAAGATATCTCTTTGGTAAAAGCTTCTAAAAGAGATGAAGCTATAAAAACGATAAAAGAAGAGTACGCACCATTTATTACTATCGACTATACTCATCCATCTGCTATAAACTCAAACGTAGCTTTTTATATTAAGAACAATCTTCCTTTTGTAATGGGCACAACAGGTGGGGACGAAAAAAAACTTTGTAGTATGGTAACTGGTTCAAACATTTCTGCTGTTATATCTCCCAATATGGCAAAACAGATTGTAGCTTTTCAATGTATGATGGAGTTCCTTTCAAATAATTTTCCTATGCTTTTTTCTAACTACAAACTTAAAATAGAAGAGAGCCATCAAGAAGGAAAGGCAGATACAAGTGGAACAGCAAAAGCTATGATAAAATATTTTAATAAGCTTGGGCTTTCCTATAAAGAAGAGGATATACAAAAAGAGAGAGATAAAGAAAACCAAGTAAGTAAATGGAAAATCCCTAAAGAGCATTTAAGTGGACATGCTTGGCACACCTATACAATCACTTCAAATGATGAAGATGTAAAGTTTGAGTTTAAACACAATGTGAATGGGAGAGGTATCTATTGTGCTGGAACTTTTGATGCTGTTCTATTTTTATATAAAAAAATCGAACAAGGTGAAAAAGGTAAAGTCTATACAATGATAGATGTTTTAAACGAGAAAAAAGCTTAAAAGTTTTTTTGTCTTTTCCCCCCTTTTAAGGGGGACTAAGGGGGTTTGCCGAAGGTGAAATTCTCGCTAAATTTTGCTAACTCGTCATTTGTAAAGAATGTTTTTTATGAAAAAAATAGTGATTTTTTGTTAAAGGGAATCTTAAAATAGATTTTTTTTGAGAGTTTTGCACATAGCTCTATTTTGTTCTTTTTTTGTTTTGTTTTCTAACCCCCCTATCCCCCCTTGAAAGGGGGGAATCAAGTTTTTGGGGAAGCTGATAAAAAACACATTTCCCCCTTATAAGTGGGATTAAGGGGTTCTTGCGAAAGCAAGATTAAATAAACTTGTATCTTTAATTTATAATATTTTTTTTGTCTTTATTTCGGTATTAAAAAGTTCGCCTTTAAATTCTGCTTTGCGTTTTTCAAGAAAAGCAGTTGTACCTTCTTTAGCATCTTCACTTGCAAAACAAAGGGCAAAACAATCCACTTCTAATTTACATCCGTTTTCTAAATCCATATCTAAGCCTCTGTTAATAGCTTCTTTTGCAGAACGAATTGAAACTCTACCTTTAGATGCAATTTTTTTTGCAACTTTCATAACGTTTTCCATAAGAGAATCGAGTGGGAACACTTTGTTTACAAGCCCCATCTCTTTTGCGTCTTGTGCTGAAAGCATATCGCCTGTAAAGACAAGTTCTTTAGCTCTATTTTTGCCAACAAGGCGAGCAAGCCTTTGTGTGCCTCCAAATCCTGGCATTAAACCGAGTGTAATTTCAGGAAGACCAATCATTGCATTTTCTGAAGCGTAAATAAAATCGCATCCAAGAGCCATCTCACAGCCTCCTCCAAGAGCAAAACCGTTAACAGCACAAATAACAGGAATTGGAAGTTTTTGCAGTTTACCTATTATTTTTTGACCAAGTCTTGCGAAATGTTTTGCAGATAAAACATCAAGCTTATTAATTTCAGATATATCTGCACCAGCCACGAATGCTTTTTCTCCAGAGCCTGTAAGAATTAAAACTTTAATGTTACTCTTTTCTACAAGAGCATCTAAAATATCGTTTAGCTCGCCCATAAGTTCCTGACTTAAAGCATTTAACGCTTTAGGTCTGTTAAAAGTTATTATTGCTATCTCATTCTTTTCTTCAAATAGTATGTTTTTATACGACATTTTGTCCTCCTTTATTTGTTATTGTATGTTTTAATTTTTTTATTCTAATATAAATTTCCAAGCACAAAACCACTCTTCAGGGTGTTTATCTGGAGGGCAGCCTATACATTCTGTTTTAATTCTTTTATCAATTGTTTGTGCAAAGTATGGATATTCAACAAGCCCTGCAGATTTACAAGGATAATCAGTAAGTCCTTTTCTCTTTCTTGCTACTTGTACCCTGCACTCTGTCATTTGAAAAGTAAAACTTGTTTCTGTTTCGTCTACTATTTTCTGTTTATTAATACGCGAATACAATCTCAAACCAAGAGCTTCTTTTAAACCGTCAAGCCCAGCTTCTTTTGGCAAGTTAAGTAACTTTTTTATACTCATCGCTTCAAATGGTGAAAATTGTCCCCAGCAAGAGTCGTTACATCTTTTCGCATCGTTCATACCAGCGCTATTTTCAATCGTTTGAAACCAAACCCCATCGTTTACAAGCCAATTAATCCCTATAATTTTTAAAAGTTCATCTTTCTTTTCTTCAGGCATATCAATTAAAGCTTTTGGAAGACCATCTTGAAGTTCAAAATCAAAAAATTTAGCAAGCCTTTTAATTTGAATATTGAAACTTTTTTCAAAAGCTTTTGTAAACAGTTCAAAAGCTTTTTCTTTACCCATTTGACGCCTTACTTCTTCGAACCAAAAGCCGTGATGAACTATTAAACGGTGTATCATATCGATTATAAGTTTTGATTTTTCCATTAGTTACTCCTTTTTATTTTGATATCTTAAGATTAAATGAAATTCTCTTAAGTTGATTTATTGGAATGTTATTAATCTAATGTACTAAGCGAAAAACAAAAATTATACTTGAAAAATAATTTTAACCGATATTATCTTTCTTGTTTCGTTTTGCTAAAAAGAAACTTTTTGAAAATTTTTCTTTTTGAAAAACATTATGTGCGCCCGTAGCTCAGATGGATAGAGCAACGGACTTCTAATCCGTAGGTCACAGGTTCGAATCCTGTCGGGCGTACCATTTTTTTTAAAGTCTTGAAATTTACTCTTTTTTAGCCTTTTTAGAGAAATTCTTATCTATTTTTTCCTGAATCTTTTCTTTATCTTCGTTATCTTCTGGGACATATTTAAGGGCTTTTTGGTACATTAAAAAAGATATATCTTTGTTTTTTTCTGATTCATAATAAATATCACCAAGATGTTCTAATATTTTATAAGTGTTTGGTAATATTTTGTTTGCTTTAAGCAAAATTTCTTTTGCTTCTTTAATTTCGTTTTTTTTGAAATGTATCCACGCTAAAGTATCTAAATAGTAGGCTTCGTCTCTTTTTTTGTTTTTTTTGTTTAAAACAGTTTTGATAATCTCTTCTGCTTTATTGAGGTGTATTCCTTTTTCAGCATAAAAATAGGCGACTAAGTTTTTTATGTCTCTATTTTCAGGATAACTTAAAAGGGCATTATTTAAAGTTTCTAAAGCTTTTTCGGGCTTTTCTATATCATAATAGGCAGATGCTAATATCCAAAAAAACTCCGTACTATTTACTTTTTTGTTTATAGCTTCTTTAGCAAAAACAATTATATTTTGATAATCTTCAAGTTCTTTATAAACTTTTAATATTAAAAAGTAAGCTTCTTCATCTTCGGGAAAGTTTTGGATTGTAAGTTTAAGGTTTTCTATCGCTTTATTATACTCTTTTTGTGTCAAATATATTTTTGATATTTCTATAGATGCAGGGAGATAAAGGTTTGATGAAGAGTTTATCTCTTTGAAATGATTAATAGCTTTCTTATACTCTTTTGTAGCGTAGTAACTTGTAGCAAGAACAAATGTTGCTGTATCGTTTTGAGGTGCTGCCTTTAAAAAGTTTGAAGTCGCAAATATTAATTTTTCGTACTCTTCTTTTTTTAATTTAGTTTTTTCATTTAGAAGGTAAGAAGCAAAGAAATAGGGTAAGTCTGAAGCCTTTCCTTTACTTATTCCTATTTTATAAAAAAGTTGTGCCGCATCTTTTTTATACCCATAATCGTAACAGATGAAGGCTATTATTATAGCGGTCTTTATATTTATTTCATCAAAAGATACTATCTCTTTGCAAAGTTTAAATATCTTTTTTTCTGCAAGCTCTACCTTTTGTTGCTGATAAATATCTATAAGGGTTAGAAGAGCTGTCGTGTCACCTGTGTTTAAAAAGACAGCTTTTTCAAGTAGGCTCTCAATCTTAAACGAATATTTTTGTTTATCTTGCTCAATTAAGAATATGGCATAGTTGATATAGTTATTGTATAGCTCTATCTCTTTTTTTGATATCTCTTTTTTATAATTAAAAGAAGTTAATGTGTTTTGGGGGACTAAATTTTTTTTATTATCAAAGGATGCACAGGAACTAATGATAAGAGATAATAAAGTAAAAAAAAGGATATAGATTTTTTGTTTTTTTATTTTTAGCATATTTAAGTTTTAGAAAAATTTATCTTTAAAAAAAGTTTTCATTTTTTTCATAATTCCTTCTTCTATCTGTCTTACTCTCTCTCTCGAAACGTTATAAGAATCGCCTATGCTTTGCAGAGTTTCTGGCTCGTCTGTAAAAATTCGTCTTTGAAATATATCTAACTCTCTTTCATTTAGCTCCGATTTGAAAGTTTCTAAATTATCTTGTATTAAAGCTGTATTCTGTTTTTTTAAGTAACTCTCTTCTATATTTTCTGTATTAACATCTAAAATTTCTACTTTTGTTGTCTTCGTGTCGTGTTTTACAGGTTCATCAATGGACATATCTTTTGCGTTAAGTCTTTTTTCCATACTAATTACTTCTTTTTCAGAAACACCAAGTCGTGTTGAAAGAAGTTTTGGAGCAGGGTTAAAACCTTCTTCAATAAGTTTTTGTTTTTCTTTGTTAAGTTTAAAAAAGAGTTTTCTTTGACCTTGAGTTGTTCCTATTTTTACAATTCCCCAATTGTCCATTATAAACTTTAAGATATAAGCTTTAATCCAAAAAGAGGCATAGTATGAAAATTTAACGTTTTTATATGGGTCAAACTTTTTTACAGCATGCATAAGCCCTACGTTTCCTTCTTGAATGAGGTCTAAAAGATTTTGCATCCAGACTCTTTGAAACTCAAGGGCAATTTTTACAACCAACCTAAGATTAGAAGTTACAAGTTTATATGCGGCTTCTTTATCATCGTGTTCCTGTACTCTTATGCCGAGTTCTTTTTCTTCGTCCCGAGTAAGTAAGGAGTGTCTTGATATTTCAGAAAAGTACCTTTGTAGGTTGTCGCTTTTGACTATCCCTTTATTTGCATATTTTTTTTTATCAGTCACTGGTAGTTTTATAAATTAGTTGAATTTTTTAGATACTTTCTTAGCCTTAAAAAACGATTCAATTTTTTAAAAAAATGCGTTTGTGCGAAGGTATCGAATTATAAAAAAGTTATTGACTAAATGAGTATAAATTATTTTTTTAAAAAACAAGGCTATTAATTAATAATAGGAGGTTAGAACATAAGAAAATGAAAAGAAAAATAAGCTTAATTTTAAAAGTTACAATATCTATTTTACTGTTTTTTTCTGGAGTTGCATTTTCTGGGACAATTCCGCCTTCATACTTAGGTAAAGACAAATCTCTTGCACCGATGCTTGAAAAAGTCATTCCTGCCGTTGTTAATATTTCTGTAAGTAAAAAATATGTGTCTCAAAACGTCAACCCTCTTTTTAACGACCCTTTTTTTCAAGAGTTTTTTAAAAACTTTGATGTTCCACAAAAGAGACAAGAAAAAACAACACAAAGCATAGGCTCAGGCGTAATTATAGACGCTGAAAAAGGTTATATTATAACAAATCATCACGTTATTGAAGGTGCCGATGAAATTTTCATAACATTGAAAGATGGAAGAAAAATTAAAGCCACTAAAATAGGTTCAGACCCCGAAACAGACTTGGCACTACTATATGTTAAAGAAAAAAATTTAACGAGCATTCCTTTTGCTGATGTTGAAAATTTAAGAGTAGGTGATTTTGTAATTGCTATAGGCAACCCTTTTGGGCTTGGTCAAACAGTAACATCAGGGATAGTAAGTGCTGTTGAAAGGAGTGGGCTTGGTATAGAAAGCTATGAAAATTTCATACAAACAGATGCTTCTATCAATCCTGGAAATTCTGGAGGGGCTTTAATCAATATCAATGGAGAGTTAGTTGGGATAAATACAGCAATACTATCTCCTCAAAAAGCGAATGTGGGTATAGGCTTTGCCATTCCTGCTGATATGGTAGAGGTTGTAGTAAATCAACTTGCCAAAACTGGAAAAGTTAAAAGAGGGAAAATAGGTATTTATATTCAAGATTTAACTCCAGAGATTGCAACGGCTTTTGCAATAGATAGAAATACAAAAGGAGTTCTTATAACAAATGTTATAAGAGGTAGTTCTGCAAATATAGCAGGACTTAAACAATACGATATTGTAACAAGTTTTGATGGTAAACCAGTAAAAAATAGTGCAAAGCTTAGAAATTTTATAGGCATAACTCCTGTAGGTTCTACAATTAAGTTAGGAGTAATAAGAAACGGTAAAAACGAACAAATAGAAATAAAGATTGGCACTACTAAACAAGATAGTATATCAGATGCTGGCACTTTAAATTTTAAAGGAGCTATTGTAGCGAATATAAATAGTAGTCATCCTCTTTTTAATAGGATACAAGGTGTGCTTATTGTTTCTGTAAAACAAAATAGTAAGGCTTTTGAAAAGGGGCTAAAAGCAAACGATATCATAACTGCTGTAAATAGAAAGACCCTAAAGAGTGCAGAAGAGTTGCAAGAAATCGTTAAACAAAGCCGAGATAAAGAATTGCTTTTAACTGTTAAAAGAAAAAATATGTTTATGTTTATTTTGCTTTAAGATTTTTGTCTTTGTTTATATATTATAGAGACCTTTGCACATAATGTTTTTTTATGAAAAAAATAGTTGTTTTTTGTAAATTATCAACTTTTGGCAATTTTACAAAAACAGCTAAAACCCTTATGAAGACTTACGCTCTCTTTTGCTTTTGTTTTGGATTCGACGTATAAAAATACTACTTCACCACAAAACAAAAGCAAAATAGAGCTATGTGCAAAGGTCTCATTATAATATGAATAATAACGAGACCTTAATTTCGTTTTTTTAAATGGAATTGTTTATGAAAAAAAAGATAGAAAATATATTAAAAAATGCCCCAATGTTTGATGGTTTCGAAATTGGAGAGAAATCAGAAATTATCAATGTTATGGATATTATAACTGTTAAAGAGGGCGAGCTTTTAATACGCCAAAACGAAATGTCTTCAAAATTTTTTATAATTTTATCTGGTCACTACCTTGTCTATTTTAAAGACGACTCCTCTTTTATTTTAAAAGAACAAGGCGATTTTATAGGTTGGTCTACTTTGATAGGGCGTTCAAAATATACAGCAAGTGCAAGAGCTTTAACCAAAGGGGAACTTGTTGTTATGAAGAGCAGTCGATTTATAGGGATAATGAAACAAAAGCCCAAAATTGTAAATAAAATCATTAGCAATTGTAAAAAACAGATAGAGAAAAGAGAGTGTAAATTTTTGCGAGAGTGGGAGATTAAATGAGTATTTTACAAAACATTCAAAATGCAAATGGATTTGAAATTGCTTTTTTAGGTACATTAATAGTTTTTTTGTGTCTTTTTTCTCTTTCTGTTGCAGTTAATTTTTTTCACACGATAATTTTCTTTTTAGAAAATAAACATACGTTTATACAGAAAATAAAAAAACAAGCTAAAATAAATTTATCAGAAGAGAGTGATTTTGCTGATATGGTTAAACAGTTTATGTTGTTTGTGGAAAAATATGACGAGATACCACTTCCAAAATTTTTAAGAAATGCTAGAGAAATGGGACTTACATATTTTTATCCAGTTGTAGCAAAAATGGCAGATGAAGGGTATCTTGTATCTAACGATAGAGGGTTTTTTGTCTTAAATAAAACTAAATGTAATGAGCTTATAGGTAATAATTAAAAATGTTTAATATGCTTTCTGATTTTTTTGCTAATACTGGTTTTGCTCTTTTAACTCCAGGCTATTTTGTAATGATATTAGTTGGACTTTTCTTTATATATCTTGGAATAGCAAAACATTATGAACCACTTCTTCTTGTTCCAATAGGGTTTGGGATTTTAGTCGGTAATGTCCCTGTTTTTCAAGGTTTTGGACTGAGTATATATGAAGACACCAGTGTTCTACACTATCTCTATTTTGGAGTTACAAAAGGCATCTATCCACCACTTATATTTCTTGGTATAGGTGCTATGACAGATTTTTCTACTCTTCTTTCAAGACCTTCTCTTATGCTACTTGGAGCTGCGGCTCAAGTCGGTATTTTTATAACTTTTTTAAGTGCACTTGCTTTGGGTTTTTTGCCGAATGAAGCAGCTTCAATAGGCATTATAGGGGGAGCAGATGGTCCTACTGCGATATTCTTATCTTCTAAACTTGCACCTATGCTTATTGGTCCTATCGCAATTGCAGCATATTCTTATATGGCTCTTGTACCTATAATTCAGCCTCCTATTATGAAACTTCTTACGACAAGAAAAGAACGCTTGATAAGAATGTCAGAAGCAAGAAAAGTAACAAAGAAAGAAAAAATACTGTTTCCTATTATAACTTTTCTTTTATGCTGTTTTGTAGCTCCTACAAGTCTTCCTCTTATCGGGATGCTCTGTTTTGGTAATTTATTAAAAGAGGCGTTAGTAACAGAGAGACTTGCGAAAGTTGCTAGAACATCAATTATAGATATCGTAACTATCTTACTTGGTTTAACAGTAGGAGCTAGTACACAAGCGGACGTTTTTTTGAATGCTAAATCTCTTATAATATTTTTTCTTGGTGCTTTCTCTTTTTGTATTGCAACCGTAAGCGGAGTTGTTTTTGCAAAAATTATGAACCTATTTTTAAAAGATAAAATAAATCCTTTGCTTGGTGCAGCTGGTGTATCTGCTGTGCCAGATTCTGCAAGAGTTGTTCACACTGTTGGTCAGGAAGAAGATAGAAACAACTTTCTTTTGATGCATGCAATGGCTCCTAATGTTTCAGGAGTTATAGGCTCTGCAATTGGTGCTGGTATCTTGTGGAGTTTTATAAAATAGTAGATGAAAAAATTAAGAAATTTTAGCATAATAGCACATATAGACCATGGCAAATCGACTCTTTCTGATAGATTAATAGAGAAGTGCGAAATTATAGATAAAAGAGAGTTTAAAGATCAACTTCTCGATACTATGGATATTGAAAGAGAGAGAGGTATCACTATAAAAAGTCAGACGATATGCCTTCCTTATACTTCACGTTCTGGAGAAAAATACACATTAAATCTTATCGATACACCAGGACACGTTGATTTTACCTATGAAGTTTCAAGAGCACTCGATTCTTGTGAAGGAGCTTTTCTTCTTGTTGATGCTTCACAAGGGTTAGAAGCACAAAGTCTTGCAAATTTTTATCTCGCTTTAGAAAACGATTTGGAAGTAATTCCTGTAATAAACAAAATTGATTTGCCATCTGCTGAAATAGATTGGGTAAAAAAGCAGATAGAAGAAGATTTGGGATTTGATAGTAGCGATATAATTTTATGTTCTGGAAAGACGGGCATAGGCGTGGGAGATATGTTAGAAGCAGCTATAAACAAACTTCCTGCACCCAAAGGCGATGTAGATGCTCCTTTAAAAGCATTAATTTTCGATTCTCATTACGACCCTTTTAGAGGTACTGTAATTCATATAAGAGTTTTTGATGGAAAGCTAAAAGCTGGCGATACCATTAAATTTATGTCTAATAATGCCAAGTACAAAGTAGAAGAAGTCGGTATTTTTCAAATTCGTAAAGTAAAGACAAAAAGCTTAAAAGCTGGTGAAGTAGGTTATATCATTGCAGGTATAAAAACTGTAAGTGATACAAAATGCGGAGATACAGTAACTCTTGTAAATAATCCTTGCAGTGAGCCAAAAAGTGGTTTTAAAGAGCCTGTACCTGTTGTCTTTTCTTCTTTATACCCAATAGAGTCTGATGATTATGAAGCGTTAACTGTTGCAATGGAAAAGTTGAAACTAAACGATGCTGCTCTTATTTACGAAAAAGATTCTTCTGCTGCTTTAGGGTTTGGTTTTCGATGCGGTTTTCTTGGACTTTTGCATCTTGAAGTTGTTCAGGAGAGACTTAGAAGAGAGTACGATCTTGCTTTAATTCTTACCGCACCTTCAGTTCAGTATGAAATTTTAACTACAGATAATGAAGAGCTTATCATTGATAATCCTGCACTTTATCCAAAAGATGTTACAAAAATTCAAGAGATAAAAGAGCCTTATATAGAAGCTACGATAATTATTCCTGATGAATATATGGGTAAGGTTATGACCTTATGTATTGAAAGTAGAGGGGTAAGTTCTGGTTATAGATATGTTGTTGCTAAAAGATTGGAAATGACTTTTGAATTACCTCTTGCAGAGGTGCTTTATGAATTTTATGATAATTTAAAAAGTATAACGAAAGGTTATGGCTCTTTTGATTATAAAATTATAGATAGTAGAAAAAGCAATCTTGTTAAGCTTGATATTTTGATAAATGGCGACAAGGTAGATGCTTTATCGCAACTTGTACATAAAGATAAGGCTGAAAAAAGAGGTAGAGAAACTTGTGCTAGATTAAAAGAAGAGATTCCAAAACAGATGTTTAAAATCGCTATACAGGCTGCAATCGGGGCTAAAATTTTAGCACGTGAAACTATTTCTGCTTATAGAAAAGATGTTACTGCAAAGTGTTATGGCGGAGATATAACAAGAAAAAGAAAGCTTCTTGAAAAACAAAAAAAAGGCAAAAAAAAGATGAAGATGATAGGGAAAGTGGAACTTCCTCAATCTGCTTTTCTTTCTGTTTTAAAATCTAAATAAATCTTTTTTATATCAAAATAGGTATATATGAATGTTTTAGATAAACAAAATAAGCTAACAAAACTTTTATGCATTTTCTTAATTTCTATATTAGCTACTCTAATTTGTTATCATATCTATTATTTACTCGCTCCTTGGATATGGAGCAAAAATATTAAATACAGTCCTGGTGTTGTCTTGCCTTGGATCTCTTGTTGGCAATTTCAAAAAGATGGCATTGAGATATATGCTCTTTACATAATGATTTTTATTAGTATTTTGATTGCTTTAATCCTATCATCTTTTGTTGAAAAAAACATTAAAAAAACAAGTTCAATATTATATATAGTTTTATTTTTTTCTCTATTTTATTTTTATTATACTATAGGTTTTAAGATGCCTGTAGCAGATTACACTTGGAATTTCTTAGCATTAATAAAAACATTTGTGCTGATAATTGGATGTTTTTCAGTAATATTTATTCTATTTTATTTAGATATTAAAAAAAAAGTGTTTTTTAATATTTTAATTACAATGATTTTAGCATGGAGTTGTTTTTTTGATTTAGAATCTTTTAATTGGTGTGATTATGAATATATTTTTGCACCAGCTCTTAGTTTAATGAAAAATCATGCTATTAATGAAATTTATTTTCAGTATGACGTTTTATTATCTTTTTTTGCTTTAATTTGGATGAAGTTAAACCTTGATTTAAATTATTTCCAATTATTAGGGCTAATTTCTTATTTTATTGTAATATTATCTCTGTTTTTTATTTCTAAAAAACTGTTTTATAATAAAAAATTGCCTGTTTTTCTTTTAATAAGTTTAATACTATTTCGGTTATATACGTCATGGCATCTCGTTGGAGCTTTTCAAATAACTCCGTTAAGATTGGATCTTTGGATATTACTTTTTTTTTCAATTTATTATAAGGGAGTTTATCATTGGTTATCAGCTTTAATTTGTGGATTTCTGATAATTTTTCATCATAATTTTGGAGTGATTTATTCATTAGCATACTTGCAACTATTAGGTATACTATTAATATTTGATATAATTGATATAAAAAATATCAAATTTAAAGAGTTAATTATTAAGCATTTTAAAATATCATCAGTTTCTATATTTTTGATTATAGCTTCATATATAATTTTTTTTTTCTTATTTAAGCATAAATTTCAAAATAGTTCTCAATACTACCAATCATTGGGTATTGGTTTCATAAAAATATCTAAGAGTTCTTTTTATTGGTATGTTCCTATAGTTTTAAATTTTTTAGCTATATTATTATTTCGATTTAGAAAAAATATAAGTAAGAAATATCTTTCATTGGGTATCTTTCTAATTTTATGCACAATAGGTAATTCTATTTATTTTTTTGGAAGGAGTCATGAGCATAATATTATTAATATAGCTATAATTCTTGTTTTTGTGGTTTTCTTTTTATTCGATTTTGTGGGGAAAATTTTGTCCGATACTACTTCACAAACAGGTTTTCGTTTAATTCAAAATCATATATCTTTATTCTTAGCAACAATTATGATAATAGTTGGTATCTTTGCATATTCAAACCGTATAGAAGGGAAATTGCTAGTTCAGTTTAATAATGTAATACATGGGAATTTTATTTTAATTGATAATGTAAAATATGATGCTGCAATTCTAAAATATAATCAATATGAAAATAATGCTATCCTTTCTACAAATAGTATAAAAGAGATTATAAATAATTCACCCAAAGTTTATTTTATTATGGATGCTGATTTTGGGTACTACTATTATGGTGGTTATTCTCCAGTTGGATACTATAATCCTTTTAAAACTTGGATTTTTACAAAAGAGTTTAATGACTTTTTACAAGATTTATTAAATCAAGAATACTATATTTTTTATTCTAAGAAATATGCATTTTGGATTGAGAATATGAAATTGAATTTTAAAGAGAAAATTAGATTTAACGATCATGTTACAATATTGAACGGGATCCAAAATAAAAACAGTAACTCTTATAAATAACTCTTGCGATGAGCCCAAAAGTTGCTTTAAAGAGCCAGTACCTGTTGTTTTTTCTTCTTTATATACAATAGAGTCCGATGTTTATAAAGCGTTAACTGTCGCAAAGGTGTAGTTGTTAATGAGACCTTTGCACATAATGTTTTTTATGAAAAAAATAGTGGTTTTTAGTAAAACATTAATTTTTGATAGTTTTTACAAAAACATCTAAAATTTTTATAAAGACTTACGCTCTCTTTTACTTTTGTTTTGGGTTCGACGTATAAAAATACTACTTCACCACAAAACAAAAGCAAAATAGAGCTATGTACAAAGGTCTCGTTAATATGAATGTTTCAGATAAAAAAAATAAGCCAACAAAACTTTTATGCATTTTCTTAATTTCTATATTAGCTACTCTAATTTGTTATCATATCTATTATTTACTCGCTCCTTGGATATGGAGCAAAAATATTAAATATAGTCCTGGTGTTGTCTTGCCTTGGATCTCTTGTTGGCAATTTCAAAAAGATGGCATTGAGATATATGCTCTTTACATAATGATTTTTATTAGTATTTTGATTGCTTTAATCCTATCATCTTTTGTTGAAAAAAACATTAAAAAAACAAGTTCAATATTATATATAGTTTTATTTTTTTCTATAGTTTATTTTTATTGTACTATAGGTTTTAAGATGCCTGTAGCAGATTACACTTGGAGTTTTTTAGCATTAATAAAAACATGTGTGCTGATAATTGGATGTTTTTCACTAATATTCATTCTATTTTATTTGGATATTAAAAAAAAAGTGTTTTTTAATATTTTAATTACAATGATTTTAGCATGGAGTTGTTTTTTTGATGTAGAACCTTTTGAGTGGTATGATTATTCATATATTTTTGCACCCGCTCTTAGTTTAATGAAAAATCATGCTATTAATGAAATTTATTTTCAGTATGACGTTTTATTATCTTTTTTTGCTTTAATTTGGATGAAGTTAAACCTTGATTTAAATTATTTCCAATTATTAGGGCTAATTTCTTATTTTATTGTAATATTATCTCTGTTTTTTATTTCTAAAAAACTGTTTTATAATAAAAAATTGCCTGTTTTTCTTTTAATAAGTTTAATACTATTTCGGTTATATACGTCATGGCATCTCGTTGGAGCTTTTCAAATAACTCCGTTAAGATTGGATCTTTGGATATTACTTTTTTTTTCAATTTATTATAAGGGAGTTTATCATTGGTTATCAGCTTTAATTTGTGGATTTCTGATAATTTTTCATCATAATTTTGGAGTGATTTATTCATTAGCATACTTGCAACTATTAGGTATACTATTAATATTTGATATAATTGATATAAAAAATATCAAATTTAAAGAGTTAATTATTAAGCATTTTAAAATATCATCAGTTTCTATATTTTTGATTATAGCTTCATATATAATTTTTTTTTCTTATTTAAGCATAAATTTCAAAATAGTTCTCAATACTACCAATCATTGGGTATTGGTTTCATAAAAATATCTAAGAGTTCTTTTTATTGGTATGTTCCTATAGTTTTAAATTTTTTAGCTATATTATTATTTCGATTTAGAAAAAATATAAGTAAGAAATATCTTTCATTGGGTATCTTTCTAATTTTATGTGCAATAGGTAATTCTATTTATTTTTTTGGAAGGAGTCATGAGCATAATATTATTGCTATATCTATAATTCTTGTTTTTTCGGTTTTCTTTTTATTTGATTTCGTGGGGAAAATTTTGTCCGATGCTTCTTCACAAACAAATTTTCGTTTAGTTCAAGATAATCTGTCTTTATTCTTAGCAACAATTATAATAATAGTTGGTATCTTTGCATATTCAAACCGTATAGAAAGGAAATTGCGAGTTCAGTTTAATAATGTAAAACATGGAGATTTTATTTTAGTTGATAAGGCAAGACATGTTCAATATAAAAAAAATGCTCTCCTATCTGCAAACAATGTAAGAAAGATTACAAACTATTCACCTAAAGTTTATTTTATTATGGATGTTGATTTTGGATACTACTATTATGGTGGTTATTCTCAAGTTGGATACTATAATCCTTTTCGAACTTGGATTTTTACAAAAGAGTATAAAGATTTTTTACAAGATTTATTAGAACAAAAATACTATATTTTCTATTCTAATAGGTATGCATCTTGGCTTGAGCATATGAATTTGGATTTTAAAAATAAAATTATATTACAAGATAATGTTAAAATGTTGTATGGGGTCAAAAATAAAAACAGTAACTCTTATAAATAACTCTTGCGATGAGCCCCAAAATTGCTTTAAAGAGCCAGTACCTGTTGTTTTTTCTTCTTTATATCCAATAGAGTTCGATGTTTATGAAGCGTTAACTGTCGCAAAGGTGTAGTTGTTAATGAGACCTTTGCACATAATGTTTTTTATGAAAAAAATAGTGGTTTTTAGTAAAACATTAATTTTTGATAGTTTTTACAAAAACATCTAAAACTTTTATAAAGACTTACGCTCTCTTTTACTTTTGTTTTGGGTTCGACGTATAAAAATACTACTTCACCACAAAACAAAAGCAAAATAGAGCTATGTACAAAGGTCTCGTTAATATGAATGTTTCAGATAAAAAAAATAAGCTAACAAAACTTTTATGCATTTTCTTAATTTCTATATTAGCTACTCTAATTTGTTATCATATCTATTATTTACTCGCTCCTTGGATATGGAGCAAGAATATTAAATACAGTCCTGGTGTTGTCTTACCTTGGATTTCTTGTTGGCAATCCCAAAAAGATGGTATCGAGATATATGCTCTTTACATAATGATTTTTATTAGTATTTTGATTACTTTAATCCTATCATCTTTTGCTGAAAAAAACATCAAAAAAACAAGTTCAATATTATATATAGTTTTATTTTTTTCTATAGTTTATTTTTATTGTACTATAGGTTTTAAGATGCCTGTAGCAGGTTACACTTGGAATTTCTTAGCATTAATAAAAACATTTGTGCTGATAATTGGATGCTTTGCAGTAATATTTATTCTATTTTATTTAGATATTAAAAAAAAAGTGTTTTTTAATATTTTAATTACAATGATTTTAGCATGGAGTTGTTTTTTTGATGTAGAATCTTTTAATTGGTATAATTATGAATATATTTTTGCACCAGCTCTTAGTTTAATGAAAAATCATGCTATTAATGAAATTTATTTTCAGTATGACGTTTTATTATCTTTTCTTGCTTTAATTTGGATGAAGTTAAATCTTGATTTAAATTATTTCCAATTATTAGGGCACATATCTTATTTTATTGTAATATTATCTCTGTTTTTTATTTCTAAAAAAATATTTTATAATAAAAAATTACCTGTTTTTCTTTTAATAAGTTTAATACTATTTCGGTTATATGCGGCATGGGATCTTGTTGGAGGTTTTCAAGGAACTCCGTTAAGATTGGATCTTTGGATATTACTTTTTTTTTCAATTTGTTATAAGGGAGTTTATCATTGGTTATCAGCTTTAATTTGTGGATTTCTGATAATTTTTTATCATAATTTTGGAGTGATTTATTCATTAGCATACTTGCAACTATTAGGTATACTATTAATATTTGATATAATTGATATAAAAAATATTAAATTTAAAGAGTTAATTATTAAGCATTTTAAAATATCATCAGTTTTTATATTTTTGATTATAGCTTCATATATAATTTTTTTTTTCTTATTTAAGCATAAATTTCAAAATAGTTCTCAATACTACCAATCATTGGGTATTGGTTTCATAAAAATATCTAAGAGTTCTTTTTATTGGTATGTTCCTATAGTTTTAAATTTTTTAGCTATATTATTATTTCGATTTAGAAAAAATATAAGTAAGAAATATCTTTCATTGGGTATCTTGCTAATTTTATGCACAATAGGTAATTCTATTTATTTTTTTGGAAGGAGTCATGAGCATAATATTATTAATATAGCTATAATTCTTGTTTTTGTGGTTTTCTTTTTATTCGATTTTGTGGGGAAAATTTTGTCCGATACTACTTCACAAACAGGTTTTCGTTTAATTCAAAATAATATATCTTTATTCTTAGCAACAATTATGATAATAGTTGGTATCTTTGCATATTCAAACCGTATAGAAGGGAAATTGCTAGTTCAGTTTAATAATGTAATACATGGGAATTTTATTTTAATTGATAATGTAAAATATGATGCTTCGATTCTAAAATACAATCAATATAAAAATAATGCTATCTTTACTACAAATATTATAAAAGAGATTACAAATAATTCACCCAAAGTTTATTTTATTATGGATGCTGATTTTGGGTACTACTATTATGGTGGTTATTCTCCAGTTGGATACTATAATCCTTTTAAAACTTGGATTTTTACAAAAGAGTATAATGACTTTTTACAAGATTTATTAGATCAAGAATACTATATTTTCTATTCTAAGAAGTATGCATTTTGGATTGAGAATATGAAATTGAATTTTAAAGAGAAAGTTAGATTCAACCATAATGTTAAAATATTGTATGGGACTCAAAATAAAAAAGGTTATGAGCCTATACCATCAAAATATCTTTTATGAAGTAAAAATTAATGCAAGCATTATGGTATAAAATATTACAACAAGACGATAGGTTTTTGCTTATTATATTAGCTATAGTTGTTGGTGTTTGTAGTAGTTTTGCAGCACTCGCGTTAACTTTTCTAATTGAAACTCTATTTCATCTCTATTCCTATGTTAAAGATTATAGTTTTGTATTTATATTGCCTGCCATAGGAGCAATTTGCTCATCTTGTTTTTTAAATAACTTTTTAAAAGAGGGTGCAGGTCATGGAGTTCCAGAAGTTATTTATAGTGTTTCAAGGTATGGCGGACTTCTTAGATTAAGGTCGAGTTTTTCTAGAATAATATCGAGCTCTTTAACGATTGGAAGTGGAGGCTCTGCAGGACCTGAAGCACCAGTTGTTATGAGCGGTGCAGCTATAGGCTCTAATATAGCTAAAATTGCAAAGCTTAACGATAGGCAAAGAATTTGTCTTGTAGGTTGTGGAACAGCAGGAGCAATTGCTTCAATCTTTAATGCACCTATTGCTGGTTTGGTTTTTACAATGGAAGTTCTTCTTGGGAAATGGAGAACTACCAATGTCATTCCGATTGCAATAGCGGCTGTTTCGGGTGCAAGTTTAACACATTTTATCTCTGGTAATCGTGTAGTATTTAGTCATCAAATTTTTTCAAGCAACTTTACAGATATATTGGTAAGTGCAGGGCTTGGTCTAATAACTGCAATCGTTTCCGTCTTTTTCTATTTTTCCCTTTCTAAATCGTACAATTTTTTTTCAAAAAAAAAAGCTCCTCTATGGTTTAAAGCTGGTATTGGTGGAATTATTGTAGGGGTAATGGGGCTCTCTTTCCCAGATATTTTAGGTGAAGGCTATCATCCGATTAAAATTATTATTAATAGTGGATATAACGCATCTTTCTTTATTGTGTTTATGGTTTGTATTTTAAAAATTTTTGCAACATCTTTTACGCTTGGTTCTGGTGGTTCTGGTGGAATTTTCGCTCCTTGTCTTGTTATTGGTAGTTTTTTAGGGCTTGCATACTATAAGTTTGTAATGTTTTTTTTGCCACATCTTAATATCACAAATGAAGGTTATTATGCTTTGCTTGGTATGGCAGGTATTTTAAGTGGAGTTCTTCATGCACCTCTTACTGGTATTTTCCTTATATTAGAAATAACAGCAAGCTATAATGTTATGTTACCTCTTGTTGTAGTATCTGTTATGTCTACATCTCTTTCACATTTTATCTATCCATATTCATTTTATATGAAAGGACTTATTGATACCAAATCGCTTTTACGCGAGGGGACAGATTTGAGAGTTTTATCCGATATGGATATTAGAGAGCTTTTAGAAAAAGATTGTGTAGTTATTAATGAAAATATCACGCTAAACCATTTTTTTAAAAATGAGGTTAAATATTCAAAAAGAAATCTATTTCCTGTTGAAGATGATGAAGGAAATTTTGTAGGTTTGCTCGATTTTAACGATGTAAGAAAATATATTTTTAACC
The DNA here is from genome assembly GCA_963662235.1 of Desulfobacterales bacterium. GTDB lineage: Bacteria > Desulfobacterota > Desulfobacteria > Desulfobacterales. The sequence goes on from OY759308.1 coordinate 533,985, forward strand.
CTATAGTTTGCAACAGCACTCTTGTAAGGTACGTTATGCGACCTAAAGAAGATGTGTATAAAGCTACTATAGATGACAGTTTAAATGAAATTCTTTCTATAATGGATAATAAAGGGCTTTTTAGTGTACCAATCTTATATAATGGTAGGTTTATAGGAATGCTTTCTAAAGCTACTATCCTCGATAAATATCGTACAGAGCTACTGCTTCAAGCAGATTAGTCTCAAAAAATCTAAAATAGAACATTATGTCACAGTCTCAAAGAATCTAAATTTAAGCTCGCTCCCAAGCTCCTGCTTGGGAGCGGACATACAGTCTATGCGTGTCTACACGTTCCCAAGCGGGAGCTTGGGAACGAAGTTGAAGATCCCCCTTTCAAGAGGGCTTTTGCTACAAGGTGACAAAATTAATCAAACGTGAAACATCTCCCCCTTTTAAGGGGGATTAAGGGGGTTCGCCGAAGGCGAAAAGGCAAGATTTCTTTTTGTTTTAAAGTTTTAATTCAAGATTTTTACCCCCCTATCCCCCCTTCAAAGGGGGGAATAAACAAAAAAAAGCCTTAAGCTCGCTCCCAAGCTCCTGCTTGGGAGCGGACATACAGTCTATGCGTGTCTATGCGTTCCCAAGCGGGAGCTTGGGAACGAAGTTAATTTATCAAAAAAATCATAAAAACTTATATTTTAAGATAAATGGTATTGAGCAGTACTATTCTCAAAACTAAAGCCAAAAGTGCAAAAAATAAAAAATAGTGGTAATACTCTTTATACGACATAAAGCTTTTTATTTTCACTTTGCTTTTTTCAAGAGAGTCGATTGTTGAGTAGATTTTTTTTAAAGATTTTGTATCTTTTGCACGAAAATAGAGTCCTTTTGTTTTCTCTGCGATTTGTTCTAACGTAGCCTCATCTATGTCGGCTCTTTGGTATACATATCTTTTGCCAAAGATAGGGTCGTTGATGAGGAATGGCACGTCTCCTTCAGAACCTATACCTATTGTATAAATTTTTACATTGAGATCTTTTGCTAAGTTTGCAGCAGCCGTAGGTGATATTTCTCCGCTGTTACTTCTGCCGTCTGTAAGCAAAATAATTATATTAGATTTACTTTTAATATCTTTAAGCCGTTTTAAAGAAACGCCTATTGCATCTCCAATAGCTGTTTTTTCTCCAGCCAGTCCCACTTTGACTCGCTCTAACATAAAAAGCATAGTGTTATAATCTCTTGTTAAAGGAACTTGGGTAAAAGCGTATGAACCAAAAACGACCATACCGATTCTGTCGTATTTTCTCTTCTTTAAAAAATCTTTTATAACTTCTATTGCAGCAGTAAGCCTGTCTATGTTTTTACCATCTTTCTTAAAATCGAGAGCTTCCATACTACCTGACACATCAACTGCAAGAATTATATTTATACCTTCTGTTGTGATATTTGAATGTTTTGTCCCATATTGAAGTCTTGCAAGGGCAAAAACTATTAATATAAAAGCTAAATATTTTAAAAAAGAGGGGATAAAAAGAGTTTTAACTTTAAAAGAGTTTGGAATAGATTTTGTCGCCTCTAAGCTTGAGACAGAAAGTAAAGTCTCTTTTTTTCTTCTCTTATAAAGATAAAAAAATGGCAGTAGTAATAAAAAAAGGAAATATAGTGGATTTGCAAAGTTAAACATTATCTATTCCATCTTTTTTTTCTGTTTCATCTATAAAATTTTCAACAAAAGAGATATCGCTATTCCTTCTTTCCTCTGTGGAAAATGAGTTTGCAAATTTTATTCTATCACTTTCAAGTAAAAAAATAGTGGTTTTACTTTTAAGTTTTTGTTTTATATCTAAGTTTCTTAAGGTTGGTAAAAGCTCTTCTGTTGTCATCTCTTTTGCATTAAAGTGCCAAATATTTCCAATATATTCTCTTAGTATAAAAGATAATTTAAAGTAAAACTTCTTATCGTTTAGGTTGCTTTTTTTTAAATTTCTTAATTTCTCTTTTGCAATTTCAAAAGGTGGAGGAGGTATGTAACTCTCTTCTTCTTTTTTATTCTTCTTTTTAAAATAAATTACTAATAAAGTGATGATAATAATGAGGAGTGATAGAATTGATACAATAAGAATAATTTTTTTAAAGGAGAGTTTAATCTTTATCTTTTCAAGTTTTTTTATATCGTGGATATCTTTTTGTACATTTTGAGAATTTGGAGTGTTAACACCAAGATTATTAAGAGTTTTAATAGCCTCTTCGTTTTTTATATTTTTTGCATTATCTAAAGCAAAAGTTTCACTAAAACTTAGCAAACAAAATAGTATTAGTAATAGAATAAAAAGTTTTTTAGATAAATTTTTTAACATTTTCTCAAATTTTTTAAGATTTTTACATATAGCATTTTCTATAAAAAAAGCAGTTTTTACTAAAAAATGTTATGTGTAAAGGTCTCATCTTAAATTTATAATGCTCGCATAAATTCTGGTTTAAGATTAACTTCTCCTTTAAGAGCTTTTGAAATCAATCTTAAATTTTTTTCTTTCTCTTCTGGAAGTTTTGCTTTTATAGGTAAATAATTGGATGCATGATTTGCATGAAAAAGCCCATTTGTAAGGTCCGTTGCAGCGAGCATAATTCCAAGCTCGTTTAACATCTCGTTGGGTTCAATAAGTTCGAAATCTCCCGATTTATATTTTGTGTAAAGTTCGGTATTGGGGAGGAGCATAAGACTTAATGCACCTACGAAATCGGGGTCAATTGCAGAAAGTACTCTCCCCGTTTCCAAAGCGTGAACTTTTGACCTTTCTCTTCCTGCTATTCCAAGTAAAACTGTGATAGACAAAAGTATCTTTGCTTTTTTTATTTTTTTGCCCATTTCAATCATAAAATCGGAAGGGTAACCTTTATTGATTGCTTTTAATGTAATATCATCTCCTGTTTCAAGTCCCATATAAACAATTTTTAGCCCTAAATCTCTAAGCTCTTCAAGCTCACTATCGGTTTTCATTTTAATGCTTTTTGCATTGCCATAAACTCCAACTCTTTCTATCCAAGGGAGTCTTGCTTTAATTCTTTTTAAAATTTTTACTACTCTTTTTTGAGGAAGAATTAGAGCGTCTCCATCACATATAAAAAGGCGTTTTTGATAACGAAAGTGTTCTCTTGCAAATTCAATATCTTCAAAAATAATATCATCCTTTTTTATAGTAAATCTCTCCCCTTTATAAGTTCCGCAAAAAGTGCATTTATTGTGAGAACAGCCTATTGTGACTTGAAGTATAATGCTTCCTGCTTCGCTTGGGGGTCTTATTATGTTTCCTTCGTAATGCATTTAATTCATAAAACCTTTAGTAATTAATTTTGGTTCAAATTTTTTAAACTCTCTAAACGTTTTTTAGATGGAGTAAAGTTTTTATCTATCTCAAGAGCTTTTGTGTGATAATAGACAGCTCTTTTTAAGTATCCTGTTATTTCAAAAAGTGTAGCTATATTATAATTTAATTTAGCAAAAAAAGGATTTATTTCAAGAGCTCTATTAAAATGGTTCAAGGCTTTCTGGTACTCTTTTCTTTCCATATAAATTTGAGCTATATTATTATGTGTTTGAGCTAATTCAGGCACGAGTTTGGTCGATTTTAAATAATAGTTTAATGCAAGGTCTGTTTTCCCTTGTGCATGGTAAAGAGCCCCAAGATTCGCATAGGCGTGCGGGTAATCAGGAGCAACTTTGATAAGTTTTTTTAAAACTTTTTCTGCTTCATCAAATCTATTTTGATTTATAAGCAAGGAAGCAATATTATTATAAGGTTTTCCAAAGGTGGGTTCAAGTTTCAAGCTTATATTATAATGTTTCAACGCCTCTTTTATATTACCTTCATTTTCAAACTGTATTGCAACATTGTTATGCATAAAATAGTTATTTTTAGTCGCTTTGGTAGCTTGTAAAAATATTGTTTTAGAGTTTTGCCAATTGGGAATATGCCTAAAACTTAAAAAACCCAAAAACAAGACAATAGAGACAAGAGCTATATAAGATAAACATCTATTGTAATTATCGAAAAAATCAAAAACAGAAAACACTATAATTATTGATAGCCCTATATATGGAAAATATGTATATCTATCTGCCATTCCTTGAAGCCCAACACGAACAATTCCTATCACAGGAACAAGTGTACCCAAAAATAGAAACCAACCTATAAAAAAGTAGGGCTTTTTATTTTTTAGTTTAAAAGCGAGATACGAGAAAACAGCTATTAAAGAAAAGGAAGATAAAAATTTAATAATAGAGATATATTTTGGATAAGGATAAAAAATAGACAAATTAAATGGTAAAAAAAACTTATAAAGATATGTGGCATAAGAGACAAAAATGTTTGAGAACCTTAACCAAAATGGCATTGCTGTTATAGCTACAACTGCCCCATCTGTTTTTTGAATATAAAAAGTTATAATAGAGATAACTATTGAGAGTATAAAAAAGGGCAACTTTTCTAAAAAAAGTTTAAAAGAAAAAAAACTTTTTACTCTTTTAAGAGGCCAAATATCGAAAAGCATAAAACAGAAAGGAAGAGTTACAAACATTGGTTTAGAAAAAAGAGATAAAATAAAAAAAAGTAGAGACAGACTGTATTTTAAATAGTTTTTCTCCTTTGAATATGAGGAGTAGAAGTATATTGATAAAAGAGCAAAAAGAGTACTTAAAACATCTTTTCTTTCAGATATCCATGCAACAGATTCAATGTGCATAGGATGCAAGGCAAATATGATAGTGATAAAAAAACTGTGTGGTATCTTTTTTGTAAGATGCAATAAAAGAAAAAATAGAAAGAGAGTTGCTAAAGTATGATAAAATAAGTTTGAAAGATGATACCCCCCTGCATTTAGTCCAAAAAGCTCATAATCGGCAAGAAAAGAGAGCATAGTTAAAGGATGCCAAATTGAGGCGTTAACGCTTGTGAAAGCCCATATTATGTTTTTTATCCCTTTTTGAACTTCACTATTTCGAGAAACATATTCTGTATCGTCATACTCTATAAAGTCGTAATTAAAAGTTTTAAAATATAGAAAGGTGGTAGATAATATTAAAACAAGCGACAAAAAGAGTATAATTTTTTTTTGAGTTTTTGTTTCGCTCATTTTTTTGACTAAAAAAGATTAACCAAAGTTTTTTTCATTTAAAAAATTATAAATATCTTCGGTTGTTCTTTTTTTAAGAATTTTTTTAAGTGCGTTTTGACACTCTTTAAAATTTAAATTTCTTATTTTATCTTTTACTGCAGGAATGAAAGAAGTATTAACACTAATCTCTTTTATTCCAAGACCTATAAGAATGGGCAGGCTTAAAGGTTCTGATGCCATTTCGCCGCATATTTGAAGCTCTATATTTTTTTTCTCACAAATACCAGCAAGTGTATTTATCATTTTTAATATGGCAGGATGTAAACTGTCATAAAGATAGGCTACATCTTGGTTAGATCTGTCTGCTGCAAGAGTGTATTGAACAAGGTCGTTTGTTCCTATACTAAAAAAATCGACTAATTCTGATAGCTCTTCTGCCATCATAACAGCAGAGGGGACTTCTATCATAATCCCTATTTCAATATTTTTATCGTAAGGTATTTTTTTTTTGTTAAACTCTTTTTTTATATCTGTAACTATTCTTAGTGTCTCTTCCACCTCTTCAACTGATGAGACAAAAGGTATAAGGAGCTTTATATTCCCAAAATGAGAAGCTCTTATTATGGCTCTTAGCTGTGTTTTAAAAACGTCAGAATGGTTTAAACAAAACCGTATGCCTCTAAATCCTAATGCTGGATTGTTCTCTTTGTAAGAAGGTTCAGCACTTTTTAAAGCTTTGTCTCCATTTATATCGAGGGTTCTAAATGTAACAGGTTTGTTCCCTACAATATCTAAAGTCTCTACATATTCGTTAAAAAGCTCTTCTTCGTTAGGGAAACTGTTTTTTTGAAGGTACAAAAATTCTGTCCTATAAAGTCCTATACCTTCACCTCCGTTATCCAAAACAGAAACAACTTCTTCAGATAGTTCAATATTACCATAAACGTTAATCGTTTTGCCGTCTTTGGTTTCGGCAGGTAAAGTGCTTTTCCTTGCTATTATTGCTTGTTTTTCCTGATAGTCTAATAAAAGCTCTTCATACTTAATAATTGTTTCATCATTAGGCTCTATAATAACAAGACCTTTTAAGGCGTCTACGATTATTATATCTTCATTCTTAATGTTTTTTGTGGCATTTTTTAAACCGATTACACAAGGTATTTGCAGGTTCTTTGCTACAATAGTTGTGTGTGAAGTTTTGTTACCAAAATCTGTAATAAAGCCTTTGATTTTTTCAAGCTGAATTTTAACTATTTCTGTTGGAGAAATGTCTTTTGCAACAAGTATGACTCTTTTATCTATTCTTGCTATATCTACATTATTTGTTCCTTTTATGCTGGCAAGGACTAATGAAGATACGTGCATTATGTCGGAGAACTTACTCTTTAAATCTTTATCTTTTATTTTATTATAAATGTTTTTTAGTTTTAAGACCGTTTTCCTAAGTGCCCAAGCTGCATTGATTTTCTCTTCTTCAATCGTTTTTATAGTCTGGTCATAAAAAGCTTTATCTTTTGTTATTGCTGTATAAGTTTCTATTATACGAATATTTTCTGGCAGGTTTTGAGGCATAGATTCAGCCATATGCTGAATTTCTGAATTTGCTTTTTTTATTGCAAGTCTAAACTTATTTGTCTCTTCTATGATTTTCTCTTTTGTAATGTTATATTTTTCAATAACATCTACACTACCATTATCTATTAAATAGGCTTGACCTATCGTTATACCGGGAGAACCTGCAATCCCTTTTATTCTTATCTCTTCCATTTTTTATTTTTGCACATTACTCGTTTTCAAAAAATTTATTCTCTATAAGTTGTATTATTTTGTTTACTACTTCCTTATCGTTTATATCTTCTGCCTCTATTCCTACACAATCTTTATAACAAACTCCAAGACTTAAGATTTCAAACATATCAGAAGCATCTGCTGTTTTATCGTTATACTTAATAAAAACTTTGCCAGTTGCTTTTTTTGCGACCTCTTCAATCTTAGTTGCAGAGCTTAAATGGAAACCTCTTTTGTTATTTATAGTAATGAGACCTTTGCACATAATGTTTTTTATGAAAAATAGTGGTTTTTTTGTAAAATATTAGCTTTTGATAATTTTACAAAAATTTATAAACCCCTTATAAAGATTTACGTTATGAAATAATATTTGATGCTTTACAGCTCAAATATTATTTTTAAATTTAAAAATATTTCACAAGGTGCACCACAAAACAAAAGCAAAATTTAAGCTATTTATGTGCAAAGGTCTTAGTAATACTTTTTATAATTCAAACCCTAATTTTTTAGTATACGCCATACCACCTTCGACACTTTTAGCGTTTTTATAACCAAACTCTTTAAGAGTTAATAGTGCTTCAAAAGATCTTACACCTGTATTGCAAATTAATATAATAATATCTTTATCTTTTGGAACCTCTTCTATTCTATCTCTAAGTTCATCTTGTGGGAGGCTAATCCATTGCTTTGGATATTTTTCAGATAGAGTTTTTGCATCTTGAAAAGCTCTACAGTCTAAGAATAAAACATTACTATTTTCTCTTTTTTGCCATTCGTTATAAAAGCTATCTTGGTCAATATTTTCAAGAAGACCATCTAAAACGTTCTCTGCAGTATTAGCAAGAGCGTTTATTACATCCATTGCAGAAGAAAAAGGAGGAGAGTATGCAAATTCAAAATTACTAATATCGGCTAAGGTTGGTTTATATGGTAAAATTCCTGCTATTGCATTAATTCTTCCCACTGTGGCATCGCCTTTTGTGCCAAACCCTTGAATACCAAGAACTCTTTTCGTCCCTTTTTCTACTACTAACTCAAGAAACATTAAGTCTTTTTCAGGGAAAAAATGTGCTCTGTCAAGTTGGCACATTTGAACACTAACAGCATCAAACCCTTCTTTTAGTGCGTTTGTGATTGTAAGTCCTGCTCCACAAAGAGAGTTATCAAATATTCTTACAACAAAAGAGCCAGCAACGCCTTTAAATTTATCATCTCTTCCAGCAAGGTTAGAGCCTATTACTCTTCCTTGTCTATTTGCAAGAGAGCCTAAAGGTGCAAAACTTTTTTTGCCTGTAATAAAATTGTTTAATAGAACGCAATCGCCACCTGCAAAAATATTAGCATCAGAAGTTTGCATATTTTCATTGACTATTAAAGCACCATTTGGACCCACTTCAAGCCCTGCATCTTTTGCTATTTTTGTAGCAGGTGTGATGCCTACAGCCATAATAACAAGGTCTGTTTCAATCTCTTGTTTGTTTGTTATAACTTTTGTTACCTTGCCATTTTCTCCTTCAAATTTTTGGACAGCTTCACTTAAACAGACTTTTACATCTTTTTCGTTCAAATGCTCTTTTCCCATTTGGGCAAGTGTTTTGCTTACAAATCCTGGCATTATTTGGTCACAAAATTCAACAATAGTGACTTCGATGCCCCACATATCGCTTAAAGCTTCAGCCATTTCAAGCCCTATAAAACCTGCTCCTATAACAACAGCTTTTTCAATTCCACCTTGTGCAATCTCTTTTCTTATATTGTCCGCATCGTTTAAATTTGAAGCTGTGTAAATTCCTTTTAAATCTTTACCATCTATATTGAGCCTGTTTGGTGTACTACCTGTTGCAATAACAAGTTTGTCGTAAGGAAGATTTTCTTTTGTGCCATCTTTTTTTTGTATCACAACCTCTTTTTTGTCTCTATCGATTTTAATCGCTTCGGTTTCTGTTAAAACTTCGTCAACGCCTTTAACCTTTTTGAAAAACTCCTCATCACGAAGCATATGAAAACTTGTTTCTTGAAGGGCTTTGAGTTCGCTGACATCACCCGACACATAAAACGGGATACCGCATCCACCATACGATATAAACTTATCTCTATCTATTAATGTAACATAACTTTTGGGTTCTAATCTTTTTAAACGACAGGCAGCTTTTGAGCCTAATGCTACAGAGCCTATAATTACGATATTTTGTGTCATTGTCTCTTCCTCTCCTTCTTTTCACTTTGATTATGAGGTCTTTGCACATAATGTTTTTTACAAAAAAACCACTATTTTTTTCATAAAAAACATTATGTGCGAAGGTCTCGATTGTTTAAGGCGGAAGTGCATGGGAATCGAACCCACCCAAGACTGTTTTAAAGCCTTACACCGGATTTGAAGTCCGGGAGCCACACCAGAAAGCTATGCACTTCCAATTTTTTATCTATTTCATTTTTAATTAAAAACTTACCACTTATTGAGTGGACGTCAAGTCGTCTCAATTTTATTTTTTTTAGTAGTGGTTATAAATTTCTTCTGTATTGTCCTCCGACTTCATAAAGAGCTGAAACTATTTGTCCAAGAGAAGCATACTTGACAGTTTCCATAAGTTCTTCAAAAACGTTGCCCCCTTCCATTGCAATTTTTTTAAGGTTTTTAAGATATTCTTTTGCTTTCGTTTCATTAGCTTTATGAAATTTTTTAAGCCTTTCTAATTGACTTTGTTTTTCCGTCTCTTCTGCTCTTGCAAGCTCTATTTTTTTTAACTCTTCATCGTCATCTTTTATGAATGTATTAACACCAATAATAGGATATTCCCCTGAATGTTTAAGATGTTCATAAAGCATAGATTCTTCTTGAATAGAGCTTCTTTGGTAGCCTGTTTCCATAGCTCCAAGAACGCCACCTCTTCTTGTTATTTCGTCAAACTTATTTAAAAGAGCCTCTTCAACAAGGTCGGTAAGCTCTTCCATTATAAAACTACCTTGAGAAATATTCTCGTTTTTGTTCAGTCCCCACTCTCTATTTATTATAAGCTGAATTGCAATAGCCCTCCTAACAGATTCTTCTGTTGGGGTCGTAATTGCTTCATCGTAAGAGTTTGTATGTAAACTGTTACAGTTGTCATAAATCGCACTTAATGCCTGCAAAGTGGTTCTAATATCGTTGAACTGAATATTCTTAGAATGAAGAGATCTGCCCGATGTTTGAATATGATATTTTAAAAGTTGAGAGCGAACATTAGCACCATACTTTTCTTTTAATGCAATTGCCCAAACTCTTCTTGCGACTCTCCCTAAGACTGTATATTCGGGGTCCATACCACTTGAAAAAAAGAACGATAAATTTGGTGCAAATTTGTCAATAGGAATGCCTCTTGAGAGATAGTACTCTACAAAGGTAAAAGCGTTAGACATAGTAAAGGCAAGTTGTGATATGGGATTTGCTCCCGCCTCTGCGATATGATAACCAGAGATTGAAACCGAGTAAAAATTTTTAATATTTTTTTCAATAAAGAACTCCTGAATATCTCCCATCATTTTAAGAGCAAAATCTATTGAAAATATACAAGTGTTTTGTCCTTGATCTTCTTTTAAAATATCTGCCTGAACCGTTCCCCTGACGTTTGCAAAAACAAAATCTTTTATCTCTTTTGCCTCTTTTTTGTTTGGTTTTCTCTTTTTGCTCTTTTGAAATTCATCTTCCTTTTGAGATATTGCAGCGTTTAAAAACATTGCAAGCATTATAGGTGCAGGACCGTTTATGGTCATTGAAACAGAGTTGTTTGGAGCAGAAAGGTCAAAACCTTTATAAAGTTCCTTAATATCTTCTATTGTGCAGATACTTACGCCAGAGTTTCCGACCTTGCCATAAATATCTGGACGTAAGTCAGGGTCAAAGCCGTAAAGAGTTGGGGAATCAAAAGCGGTAGAGAGTCTTTTGGCAGGATAGTTTTCAGATAAAAGCTTAAACCTTGTATTTGTCCTTTTTGCATCTCCTTCCCCTGCAAACATTCTTGTAGGGTCTTCATCTGTTCTTTTAAAAGGGAAAACCCCTGCTGTATATGGGAACTTTCCTGCAACATTTTCTTTTCTCATCCATTTATAAATTTCACTTAAATCTTTAGATTTTGGGATAGAGACTTTAGGGAGTTTTGTTCCTGAAAGAGTAGTTGTATAAAGTGGGACTTTTATCTCTTTATCTCTAACTTTATATACAAACTCATCTTTTAAATAGGTCTCTTTAATTTTTTCCCACTCTTTTAAAGTCTCTTTGCTATCTTTTCCTATAAGCTTTTCTGCTTTTTTCATCTCTTGTTTTAGAGACTTAACAAGAGAGTTTGAGTCTACAGCTTCTACAGTGTTTTTAATAGCTTCAAATTTTTTTATTTTTTCAGATTCTTCTTCTGTTTTTTTATGATAATTTCTAACAGTTTCAGAAATTTCAGAAAGATAGCGTATCCTATCGGTAGGAATTATAATTGTTTTTGAAGAGGAAAACTTCTGTTTTGGTTTTTCAAATTTAGATTTAAATTCAACTTTCGTTTTTTCTTTAATTAAATCAAGAAGCCCAAGATAAAAAGCAGTTACACCATCATCGTTAAATTTAGAAGCAATTGTTCCATAAATATGAAGCTCTTCAAGTTTTTTATCAAAAGCTTTTCTATTTCTTTGCACCTGTTTTTGAACATATTTAAGTGCATCTTCACTGCCTTGTTTTTCAAATTTATTAATTGCAATGGCGTCTGCATAGTCAAGCATATCTATTTTTTCAAGCTGTGATGCCGCTCCAAATTCGCTTGTCATAACATATGTAGAGATATCAGTAAGCCCAAAAATATTAGAATCTCCCTGTCCTATCCCTGCCGTTTCTGTAATAATAAGATCAAAATTTGACGTGAGGACTGCTTTTAAAACATCGGGCAAAGCTTTTGAAATTTCCATAGATGAGTCTCTTACTGCAAGACTTCTCATATAAATATTTTCATTATGATAAAGAGAGTTCATTCTTATTCTATCGCCAAGAAGTGCTCCGCCCGTTTTTTTCCTTGATGGGTCGCAACTTATAACCGCTATTTTTATATTTTTATTGTCGCTAAAAAATCTTAGCAAAAGCTCATCAGTAAGAGAAGATTTGCCAGCACCGCCTGTACCTGTTATTCCAATGATTGGAACTTTTCTTTTTTTAATGTGTTTTTTAACACTATCTAAAAGTTCTTTTTTCTTTTTTTTACTCTCTTTTTGCACGCTTTCTATTTTAGTAATTAAGTGAGCAAGTTCTAAATAGTTACCATTTTGAATTTTTTTAAAATCAATTTCTCTTTCTATTTTAAAATCACAAAGCTTTAACATATGTTCTACCATACCTTCCAAACCAAGCTTAATGCCGTCGTCTGGAGAGTATATTTTCGTTATTCCATATTTATGTAGCTCTTCAATTTCTTCTGGGACGATAACACCGCCTCCACCGCCAAAAATTTTAATATGGTCTGCTTTTCTTTCCTTAAGGAGATCGTATATATATTTAAAAAATTCAACATGCCCGCCTTGATAGCAGGAAACAGCGACAGCATTTGCATCTTCATTTATAGCAGCATCAACAACTTCTCGTGCTGATCTGTTATGTCCAAGATGAATGACTTCTGCACCTCCATCCATAATGACTCGCCTCATAACATTGATTGAAGCATCGTGTCCGTCAAAAAGGGATGTGGCAGTTACTATCCTTACGTTGTTTTTTAATTTGTTTTTAATATTCATACTTTCTTTCTCCTTTTTTAAATTTAAAACAAAGAGATGTTTCGATTATTATATTCCTTAAATAAAAAACAAAAAATATCAACTTATGATTATTAAAAGATAAAGGGACAGCATATTTGATTGCTTACAAAAAAATGAAACAAATTCTATGAAACCATTTCTTCAAAACCGCACCGTAGAGACGCAAGATTTTGCGTCTCTACAAGATTTTGCGTCTATACAATATTTAATTAAACCGATATGAAATTACAATTGGGCGATGCACCACCTGTAAAATATCCAATCGTTTCCGTATGATTTGTTTTTTTCGTAGGGGCGTATAGCCATACGCCCAATGAAAAAAAACAATTATATTAACAAGGCTTAAAAAAATATAGTTTTTAAAAATTGAGTTTTCCTATTGATTTTTTTACTATAAAACAGTTTTATTTTACTTTTTAGAGCTTTGAATAATGCCCTATTATTATTCAAAGCTCTTAAGTTTTTAGTTAAGGTTTAAGGTCTAAATATGGAAGAAACAAAAGTTAATAATGTAGAAATAGAAAATACTAATGTAGAAAATACTAATATAGATGAGGAGATGAAGAGGTCGTATATAGATTACGCTATGAGTGTAATAATTGGAAGAGCTCTTCCCGATGTAAGAGATGGTTTAAAACCAGTTCATAGAAGAATATTATTTGCTATGAACGATCTTAGAAACGATTGGAATAAACCTTATAAAAAATCGGCTCGTATCGTTGGAGACGTAATAGGTAAATATCATCCTCATGGAGATAGTGCTGTTTATGATGCTGCTGTTCGTATGGCTCAAGACTTTTCGCTTCGTTATCCTCTTGTAGAGGGGCAAGGAAACTTTGGTAGTATCGATGGCGATTCGCCTGCTGCTATGAGGTATACAGAAGTAAGATTGCAAAAATTAAGTATGGAGATACTTCAAGATATAGAAAAAGATACTGTAAATTTTGTCGTAAACTACGATGAAACTCTTTCTGAACCAGTTGTTTTGCCGACAAAACTTCCTTTGCTTCTTTTAAACGGTTCAAGTGGAATTGCAGTTGGTATGACAACAAATATTCCTCCTCATAATATTACAGAACTAATAAATGGAATAAATGCCCTTATAGACAATCCCGATATTGAGATAGATGAACTTATGCAACACATTCCTGCACCAGATTTTCCTACAGGTGGGGAAATATATGGAAGAAGAGGAGTTATAGAAGCTTATAGAAATGGAAAAGGTATAATTAAAGTTCGTGCTAAAACTTCTATTGAAGAAGAAAAAGAGAGTAAGAAGATTATTGTAACGGAGCTTCCATATCAGGTGAATAAAGCAAAGTTGGTCGAAAAAATTGCAGAGCTTGCAAACGACAAAATCATACAAGGTATTCGTTTTGTACGAGATGAATCGGATAGACAAGGTATGAGAATAGTAATCGGTTTAAAAAAAGATGAGTTTCCAGAAATTATCATTAATCAGCTTTTTAAACACACCTATATGCAAAATAGTTTTGGAATCATTTTTCTTGCTATAGTTGATGGTCAGCCTAAGCGTTTAAATTTAAAAGAGATTTTAGAAAATTTTGTTGCTCATAGAAAAGATGTTGTGACGAGAAGAGTTAAGTTTGAACTTAGAAATGCAAAGATAAAAGAGCATATTTTAGAAGGTTTGAAAGTTGCTATAGATAATTTAGATGAGGTTGTTGCGTTAATAAGAAAATCGAAATCTCCAGCAGAAGCAAGAGAAGGGTTAATAGAAAGGTTTAAGCTTTCTAATGAGCAAGTTCAGGCAATTTTAGATATGCGTCTTCAAAAATTAACAGGACTTGAAAGAGAAAAGATAGTAGAAGATTACGAAAAAATAGTAAAAGCTATTACAAGGTATGAAGAGATATTAGGAGATGAGCAAGAGGTACTTGATATAATCAAACAGGAGTGTGCTGAAATAAATGAAGAGTTTGGTGATGAAAGAAGAACTAAAATTGTAGATGCTCAAGCTGAGATTAATATTGAAGATATTATTCAAGAAGAAGATATGGTGATAAGTATCACAAAAAGTGGATATATAAAAAGAACTCCTTTGAGCCTATATGAAAGTCAAAAGAGAGGTGGTAAAGGCAAAAAGGCTATGGGAACAAAAGATGAAGATTTTGTCGAAAAACTTTTTATAGCTTCTACCCATGCGACTTTTCTCTTTTTTACAAATAGAGGTAAAGTTTATTGGTCTAAGGTTTATGAAATTCCAGAAGTTGGAAGAACCTCAATGGGCAAAGCGATTGTTAATTTCTTCAACTTTGAAGAAGGTGAAGTTTTAACCACTACACTTGCTGTTAAAGATTTTGAAGAGAATCAAAATATTCTTATGGCAACAAAGAAAGGAATTATAAAAAAATCAAAACTTGTAGATTATAGTAACCCAAGAAGTAACGGTGTAATCGCTATAAGACTATCTGAAGGAGACGAGCTTGTATCTGCAGGAATTTCAAAAAGTGAAGACGACCATATATTTGTAAGTTCTAATTTTGGTAAGTCCATAAGATTTAAAGAGTCTGATATAAGACTTATAGGTAGAGTTGGTAAAGGCGTTATAGCTATGAAAATGAAGAAAGAAGATTTTGTCGTTAATATGGAGATTTTAGACCAAACCGATAACAAAGAAAAATTTCTCTTTACTGCTACAGAGAATGGTTTTGGTAAAAGGACAGCTATAGAAAATTATAGAGTACAGGCAAGAAGTGGTAAGGGGGTTATTTCTATTAATACAAGTAAAAGAAATGGTCTCGTTATCGGTGCTACAATTGTGGATGAAGATGACGAGCTTGTTCTTATCACAAATAGTGGAATATTAATTCGTATAGAAACTTCTGGTGTTTCAGTAGTTGGCAGAAACACTCAAGGGGTGAAATTGATTAATATTGAAAAAGACGAAAAAGTTGTCAGTATTGTAAGACTTCCTAAGCATGAGGAGTAATTATGGAAAACGATATTAAGGTTGGAGTTATTGGAGGAGGCAGTTGGGGAACTGCAATTGCTAATTTATTAGGGTATAATGGTTACAATCTTCATCTTTGGGTTTATGAAAAGGAAGTTAAAGAGAATATAGAAAAAAAACGGATTAACCATTTTTTTTTGCCAGATATAAAACTTTCAGAAAACATTATTCCAACTAACGATTTAAAAGAAGCGGTTTCGGGTAAAGATATTATAGTGATGGTTGTCCCTTCCCATCTTGTAAGAGAAATCACAAAAAGTTTAAAACCTTTTTTAAAAGAAGAGACCACTATAGTTATAGCCTCTAAAGGTATAGAGAATAAAACTCATCTTACTATGTCTGGTGTAATGAAGGATGTTATAGAAGATTTAAAAGATGAAAACGTTATGGTTTTATCGGGACCCTCTTTTGCAAAAGAACTTGCTCTTTTTCTTCCAACAGCTTGTACTCTTGCAGGAGTAGATGAAAAAAAGACAAAGATTGTACAAAAAATTTTTGCGGCTCCTTTTTTCAGAGTCTATACCAATATTGATAGAATTGGCGTAGAAGTAGGTGGCTCTTTTAAAAATGTTATAGCAATCGCCTCTGGTATTGTTGATGGTTTAAAACTTGGTTTAAATACTAGAGCCGCTTTAATAACAAGAGGGCTTGCGGAAATGAAAAGGATAGGGCTAAAACTTGGAGGCGTTCCTGATACTTTTTCTGGTCTTTCGGGTATAGGCGATTTAGTGCTTACTTGTACAGGCGATTTAAGTAGAAATCATACAGTAGGTAAAAAGATAGGCGAAGGTGAAAAGTTAAATGAAATTCTTGAAAAGATGAATATGGTAGCAGAGGGCGTAAAAACTACAAAATCTGCCTATAATCTTTCAAAAAAACTTGATATAGAGATGCCCATAACGGATTGTATGTATAGTGTTTTATATGAAGATTACACTCCTAATGAAGCAGTAAAAAAGCTTATGACAAGGAAGCTTAAATCGGAAATAGAGTAAATAAGTATAATAAAGAGCTTTGAATAATCGCTTTCATTTTGTTCGATATGAAGCAGTAAAAAAGCTTATAACAAGGAAGCTTAAGTCGGAAATAGAGTAAATGAGTATAATAATACAGAAATATGGCGGTACCTCTGTCGGAAATTTTGAAAAACTTTTTGATTTTGAAAATCTAAACAAAATTGCAGACAATGTAATTTCATATCAACAAAAAGGGCATAAGGTTGTCGTGGTTCTTTCTGCAATGTCAAAAGCGACTGCAACTCTTTTAGATATGGCGTCAGCGTTATCTAAAAAAAAACCCGATAAAAGAGAGACCGATGCACTTATTACAGTTGGCGAGCAGATGAGTGTAGCTCTCCTTGCTTTAATCTTAAAAGATAGAGGTAAAAAAGCTATCTCTCTTAACGCATTTCAAGCAGGTATCGTTACAGATGATACTTCAGGTAACGCAAGAATTTTAACAATAAACAAAAAAAAGATTAAAGAGCTTTTAGATGACGATACAATAGTTGTAGTTACAGGGTTTCAAGGCACAGATAAAGCAAACAATATAACTACACTTGGACGTGGTGGTTCTGACACTTCTGCTGTCGCTATAGCGTCTGCATTAAAGAGTGATGTTTGCGAAATATATACCGATGTCGCAGGTGTTTATACAGCCGACCCTAATATTTGTGAAGCTGCAAAAAAACTTGATGTTATAACGTATGACGAGATGCTTGAACTTGCAAGCCTCGGTGCTAAAGTGTTGCAGATTCGTTCTGTTGAGTTTGCAAAAAAGTATAATGTGAAACTTAAAGTTTTATCTTCTTTTTTAAATCAAGGGGAGGGGACAATGCTTATAAGCGAGGAGGATAGTATGGAAAAACCTGTTGTTTCTGGAGTTGTTTGCGATAGAGATCAGGCAAGAATAACTTTTAAAAAAGTTCCTGACATTCCCGGTATCTCTGCAAAAATTTTTGTTCCTATTGCCAAAGCGAAAATTCAAGTCGATATGATTATTCAAAATACAAGAGCAGACGGCAAAACGGATCTCTCTTTTACTATATCAAAAAAAGATTTTAGTAGTGCTCTTGAAATTTCTAAGCAGATAGAAAAAAAAGTTAAGGCAGAGGGTTTAGTTACAACCGAAGGTGGTATAGCAAAAATCTCTGTTGTAGGGATTGGTATGAAAAACCATTCTGGTGTTGCAGCAAAAATGTTTAAAACGCTTTCAGAAAATAATATTAACATAAGGCTTATCTCTACATCTGAAATAAGAATATCTTGTATGGTTGATGAAGAGTATGCAGAACTTGCAGTAAGAAAACTGCATACAGCTTTTGGTTTAGATATTAAAAAAAAGAGTAAATAAAAATGAAAAAAATTACTTTAATTCTTTTGACTTTTCTTTTCTTCTCTATATCTGCAAATGCTGATAATCCTTTCTATTATGAATATGGAAAGCGAGTTGAGTTAAAAAAACTTTCCAAAACAAGCAATAGAAATGGTGATGCTATAGATTATTATGAAGATAGTAATGGTAGAGAAGTGGGTGTTAAAAATCAAATTATTGTAAAGTGTAAAGAAGGACTTGATTGTTATGCTATTTTTGAAAAACACAATTTAACAAACATTGAAAAGCTATCTACCAATTTTTTTCTTATTAAACTTACAAACGAAGATGTGTTTGAACTTTCTCAAACACTTTATAATGAGGAAGATATAGAAATTTCTCAGCCAAATCTTGTTAGAAAATTGCAAAAAAGATGAAAATAAAAAAATTTATTGTTGCTATTTTATTTGTTTTTTTAATGTTCACAGCGAGTTGTAATAACGATTCTTCTTCATCAAGTCCCATTAATTATAACTGTACAGATGAACCTTACTTCAAATATGCTTGGCATTTTAATTTTGATAATCTTGAAAGCTCTTTTGTACAAAAATACAGTATAAACTCTTCAGCACACATTAATATCAAAAAAGCATGGGATATAACTAAAGGAAGTGATATAAAAATAGCGATTATTGATGACTCTTTTGAAACAAGCCATGAAGATTTAAAAGATAATATAGTTGCGACTTATAATGCTACTAACAAAAGTAGTAATGTCGAAAATACATCAAATGAATCTTCACATGGTAATACTTGTGCTGGTTTTGTTGCTTCCCCTGCAAATGGTAAAGGGCTTGTTGGAAGTGCTCCTAAAGCGAGTTTAATTTTAATAGCTTTGCAAGATGAGGCTACCGATAGTATAATAAGAGCTTTTGAATATGCAAAAAATCAAGGTGCAAAAGTTATAAGCTGTAGTTGGGGGACATACTCTATTAATTCATCAGTATCGGCTAAATTAAAAGAGCTATATGATGCAGGGATAGTAATTCTTTTTGCATCTGGGAATGATACATATAATTTGGACGATTCTAAATATAACGATGAATCAGAATCGGAATATGTTATAGGAATAGGTGCAAGTAGTGAAGTAAACGATGTAACCTCTTATTCAAATTATGGCAAAAATATCGATATTTTATCTCCGGGAGGGGATAAGGATACATCATCAGGGATACTTGGTTTAGATGATACTGGTACAAAAGGAAGTAGTGACCAAATAGGGCTTGTAACTAATAATTATGCTTTTACAAACGGTACCAGCTTTTCTTGTCCTATAGCGGCTGGGGTAGTGGCATTGATATTAAGTGCGAAATCGAGTCTTACGCCTTCTGAGGTAAGAACTATTTTGATAGAAACTGCTGATAAAATAGGCACTTCAAATGGAGCAAGTTATAATAGTAGTGGTTTTGATACTAAAAGAGCGTATGGTAAAATAAATGCTTATAACGCTGTTTATAAAGCTAAGAACTTATAAGTAAGCAAGACTTTTGTACATAATGTTTTTTTATGAAAAAATAGTGTTTTTTTTGTAAAATATTAACTTTAGCGAAATGTAAGTTATGTGCAAAAAATATAGCAAAGCATAATATAAATTAGATTTTACGATAAATTATAGAAATACAAAATGATAAAAGCAAAAAACAAAACCGGTTTGGTTTTTTTCCCTGCTTTTGATTGGGCGATTGATTCAACCCATCCCGAAAGAGAAGAAAGGCTTCTTTATACTCAAGATCAAGTTTTTGAAGAGGGCATTTTAGATATTGAAGGGATTGTTGAATATAAAGCAAAGCTTGCAAAAGAAGAAGATATAAAAAGAGTTCATTTTTGTTATCCAAATGTCAAA
Source organism: Desulfobacterales bacterium (assembly GCA_963662235.1). Taxonomy (GTDB): domain Bacteria; phylum Desulfobacterota; class Desulfobacteria; order Desulfobacterales. The sequence goes on from OY759308.1 coordinate 553,817, forward strand.
TCAGTTGCTACGGAGTCCCATTTAATTAGTGCAGGTTCTGCAATTGAAATTGGAAGAGCTGTTTTAAAAAAAGAGATAAAAAAAGGGTTTGCACTTGTTCGTCCTCCTGGACACCATTCAATGAGAGTAACTTATGGCTGTAGAGGTTTTTGCAATATTAATATTGAAGCCATAATGATTGAACATTTAAGAAAGCACTTTAATATTAAGAAAGTTGCTATAGTAGATACGGACTGTCATCACGGAGATGGAACGCAGGATATTTATTGGAACGATAAAGATACACTTTTTATATCACTTCATCAAGATGGTAGAACACTTTATCCAGGTTCGGGTTTTCAAGATGAGCTTGGTGGTATTAATGCTATTGGGAAGACAATCAATATACCCCTGCCTCCTGGAACTTCAGATGAGGGATACCTTTTTACAATTGAAGAGGCTGTTTTACCTATTCTACAAGATTTTAAACCAGACTTAATTATTAATTCAGCAGGACAAGATAACCACTACACCGACCCTATTACTAATATGTGCTTTTCGGCACAAGGTTATGCAAAACTCACCTCTCTTTTAAATCCTGATATAGCAGTACTTGAGGGAGGCTATTCAATTGAAGGAGCCTTGCCTTATGTCAATGCAGGCATTATTTTATCGATGGCAGGGCTCGATTACTCTTATGTTAAAGAGCCAAGTTACAATGCTAAAAGTATAAGACAAAGTGAGGAGACTTTTAAGCAGATAAAAAAAATATGTAAACAAGCCCTTACGATTTGGGAAAAAAAAGAGAGTATTCAAGATGAATTAAAAAAGGGCAAAGAGTTTACTGTACGCGAAAAGCATATTAATTATGATACTGATGGTATTTATGAAAGACAAACTGAGACGTTAAAGGTTTGCAAAGATTGTAGTGGAACTTTTAAAATAGAGACAGCTATTGAAGATAGGGGAGTGAAAAATCTTTTAATCCATATACCAAGAGATGCTTGCCCAAAGTGTATTGAAATTGCAAAAGAGTGGCAGGAAAAAGCTCCTAATATTTTTGATAATGTCTACTTCCAAGATGTTTCAAAGATATAAGGCCTTTGCACATTATGAAGAAATAGTGGGTTTTTGTAAGATATTAACTTTTGGTAATTTTGCAAAAACTTTTAGACCCTTATAAAAGCAAAATTTAAGCTATGTGCAAAGGTCTTAACTATATATCAAGGTTTTATAAAAAAAATTAAAATTTCATAAAGGTGTTTTAAAATAATGAATATAATAGATTTGATTAAAGATAGAAAAAAAACGGCTTTTTCTTTTGAAATACTCCCCCCCTTAAAAGGAAGCGATATAGATAAAACGTTTAGTAATATAGAAATGCTATTAGAGTTTGAGCCAAAATATATAAACATAACAGCACACAGAGATGAAGTTTATGATAATAGCTCAAAAAAAAGAGTTGTGATGAAGCGTCCCGGTACTACGACTATAGCAGCAGCGATAAAATACAAATACAATATCGTAGCTGTTCCTCATCTTATTTGTGGTGGATTTACAAAGAGCGAAACTGAATATGCCTTAATAGATTTGAACTTTCTTGGTATCCATAATTTGCTTGTTTTAAGAGGTGATTGCCAAAAATCTAAAGATAAGTATAGAGACGGTGAAAACAGTTATGCTATCGATTTAGCAAAGCAAATAAACGATTTTAATAGTGGTTTGTTTTTAGAAGGAACAAAATTTGAGCCTTTTAAAAAAAAATTTTCTTATGGCGTTGCAGGCTATCCTGAAAAGCATTTTGAAGCTGTAAGTTTTGAAGAAGATTTAAAGCATTTAAAGGAAAAAGTTGATGCTGGTGCAGACTATATTGTAACACAGATGTTTTTTGATAATGAAAAATATTTTAATTTTGTAAAAAAATGCAGAGAAATTGGAATAACTAAACCTATAATTCCAGGGATTAAACCTCTAAATTTTCTTAGTCAAAAAGAGGTGATTCCAAAAATTTTTAGCGTAGAGTTTCCAGAAGAGTTAAAAAAAGAGTTTGAAAAATGTAAGAGCGATAAGGACACCATAGAGTTGGGTATAGAATGGTGCACTATGCAGGCAAAAGAGTTAAAAGAAAAAGGAGCTTTAAGTATTCACTTTTATGCGTTTCTTGCAACAAACTCAGTCAAAGAGATAGCAAAAAGAGTGTATTAAAAAACTTTCACACTTTTTATTTTGTCCAAAGGTTGCCAATAAACTTAGATATGGAAGTAATTATGAAAACTATAAATTCTAAAAAATTTTTTAAAGAAGCTAAAAATATAATACCGGGTGGAGTTAATTCTCCTGTAAGGGCTTGTCTTGCTGTTGGAGGAGAACCAAGATTTATTGATAAAGCACTTGGCTCTAAAATTTATGATGTAGATGGAAATGAATATATAGATTATGTAGGGTCTTGGGGACCTGCAATTCTTGGGCACAGTGATCCTGATGTTATTTCTGCAATTCAGGAGACTCTTAAAAAAGGTATAAGTTTTGGAGCGCCTACATTTTTAGAAAATAAGTTGGCTTCACTTATAGTAGACTCTATCCCTTCTATCGATATGATAAGAATGGTAAATTCTGGTACTGAAGCTACTATGAGCGCTATACGTCTTGCAAGAGGTTATACCAAAAGAGATAAAATTGTAAAATTTGATGGCTGTTATCATGGGCATTCAGATATGCTTCTTACAAATGCAGGCTCTGGGCTTGCAACATTTAAAATTGAAAAAGCACCAGGTGTTCCAGATTTAGTAGCTGAAAACACCTTCTCTATTCCATATAACGATATCGATACATTTGATAAAATTATGGGAAAGTATGGAAAAGAGATTGCTTGTGTAATTGTTGAGCCTGTTGCAGGGAATATGGGTTTTGTAAAACCTAAAGCTGGTTTTTTAGAAAACATTAGAAATAGAACAAAAGAGTGTAACGCCTTGCTTATTTTTGATGAAGTTATGACAGGATTTAGAGTTGCATTTGGTGGCGCGCAATCTGTTTTTAATATTATACCTGATATTACTTGTTTTGGAAAAATTATAGGAGGAGGTATGCCTGTTGGAGCGTATGGAGGCAGAAAAGATATTATGGAGCATATTGCACCAGTAGGGAAAATTTATCAGGCGGGGACTCTTTCTGGCAATCCACTTGCGATGTCGTCTGGGATTGCTACGCTTGAAAAACTCAAAAAAGATAAAAACAGTTATAAAAAGTTAGAAACGACTACAAAAAAACTTACAGAAGGGCTTAAAAATGTTGCTCAAAAAAACGGTATTGAAGTTAATGTAGATTCGTTAGGCTCTATGTTTGGTATGTTTTTTAATAGTTCTACAATCGAAAGCTTTGAAGATGCCAAAAAGAGTGATTTAAACCTTTTTGCAAAATATTATAAAGCGATGTTAGAAAAAGGAGTCTATCTTGCTCCTTCTCAATTTGAGGCCGGTTTTGTCTCTTTATCTCACACAGATGAAGATATAACAAAAACTATAGATGCTGCAGATAAAAGTTTTCAGGAAATAAAACTTTGAAAAATATAAACTATAATTTAACTGCAAAAGTTAAGGCTGCTGGTTGAGGTGCTAAATTGGCTCCGTGTGAGCTTCAAGAAGTACTATCGCCTTTAAAGGTTCTTAAAAGCAAAAACGTTTTAACAGATATAAGAAAATCTGAAGATGCTGGTGTGTACAAAATAAGTGATGATTTGGCTCTTGTTCAGACTGTTGATTTTTTTCCACCCATAGTCGATTCTCCTTTCGATTTTGGAATGATAGCAGCCGCAAACTCTTTGAGTGACGTTTATGCTATGGGAGCAAGACCCATTACTGCTATGAATATAGTTTGTTTCCCTTCTGAAGAGCTTGACAAAAAAGTTTTGCAAGAGACATTAGAAGGGGCGTTAGATAAAATAAATGAGGCAGGAGCTGCTCTTGTTGGTGGACATACGATAGATGATGATAGTTTTAAATATGGACTATCTGTAACGGGGTTAGTTCATCCTAAAAAATTTTTAAAAAACGATAGTGCGAAAACTTTTGATAAACTTATTCTTACAAAACCTCTTGGCTTAGGAATAGTTGCAACAGCTTTAAAAGCGAAGATTGCAGGTAAAGATGATGAAGAGCTTTTGATTAAAACTGCATCTACACTAAATAAATATAGTATTGAAATTGCAAAAAAATTTAAGATTTCTGCCTGTACTGATGTTACAGGTTTTGGGCTTATGGGGCATCTTTTAGAGATTGCGAAAGCCTCTAAAAAGAAACTTTTGATAAATTTGCAAAATATTAAAACAATTGGCAACACTATATCTTATGTTAAAGATGGTTTAATACCTTCAGGGGCTTATAAAAATAGAGACTTTTGTAAAAATAGTGTTATATTAAAAACAGATATAGAAAGACATTTACTTGATATAGCTTATGACCCACAAACATCAGGCGGGCTAATTTTTGCTATAGATAAAAATGATGCAGGAGAGTGTTTAAAAGAACTTCAAGAAGAAGGTATCCCCGCCTTTTTTGTAGGAGAAGTTGGGGATAATGATAATAAAGGAATTTTAGAAATATGATATTACAACAATATAGTATAAAGGAAGAGATAGCAAACAGCATAACACATGGCATTGGGTTTCTCTTATCTTTTGGAGTGCTGGGCACACTTACAGCTTTTGCCGCTGTATATGGTAGTGCTTTGCACATAACAGCGTGTTCAATTTTTGCTTTTTCAATGATTTTTTTGTATGGGGCTTCTACTTTGTATCATGCTATTCCTATACAAAGAGTGAAAAAAATTTTAAGAATTATAGACCATTCTGCTATTTTTGTTTTAATTGCAGGAACGTATACTCCGTTTGCTCTTATAACAGTTAAAGGGGTTTTGGGTTGGTCTATTTTTGGAATGATTTGGGGTATAGCTTTTTTTGGTATAATTTTTCAAAACTCGCTTTTAAAAAAAAGAAGATACTTTTCTGTAATTTTATATCTTCTATCTGGTTGGACAGTTATTGTAGCTATTAAACCTATATTTTTAAACTTGCATCCAGTTGGTTTTACTTTTTTATTAGTTGGTGGTGGTTTATATTCGTTTGGGACACTCTTTTATCTTTGGAAAAAATTACCGTATAATCATGCTATCTGGCATATTTTTGTACTTTTGGGTACGCTCTTTCACTTTTTTGCTATTCTACTTTATGTTGTGCCTATTTTCGCTTAAAGGATACCAACAGTATGGATTCTATAGACAGAAAGATATTAAACATAATTCAGTCAGATTTCCCCATTGAAAAAAAACCGTATGAAGTTATAGGTCAAAATGTTGGTATTAGTGAAAAAGAGACAATTGATAGAATTAAAAAACTTAAAGAAAATGGTATAATAAGAAGAATTGGCGGTAATATAAATCCATATTCATTAGGTTTTGTAAGCACACTTTGTGCTGCAAAAGTTCCAGAAGATAAGAAAAAAGTTTTTATTGAGGCTGTTAACTCTTATAAAGGTGTAACGCATAATTATGAGAGAGAAAATGATTACAATATTTGGTTTACCTTTATAGCGAGCACAAGAGAAGAGATTGAAAATAGTTTAGATAATATAAGTTTAAAAACTGGTGTTAAAGAGATTTTAAATCTCCCTGCTGAAAAACTATTTAAAATAAGTGCTAAGTTTTCAGTTTAAAAAATATTCCAAAATAGAGCTATGTACAAAAGTTTTGTTTATCTAAAAGGTTTTACTCCTCTTCTTAAACCTATTTGAGCTTTTCTTAAACCTTTTTGGCACTCCATATCATTTTTATTTAATGATAAACATTTTCCATAATACATTTCTGCTTGTCTATATTCTCTATAAGATGAATGAAAATTTCCAAGACTCTTCAACACTATCAAATTATTAGGGTCGAGCCTGTTTGCAATCCTCAATTCTCTTATAGCCTCGTTTGGCTTACTTAATTTTAGGTAATTTTGAAAAGATAGATGGCGTACTTTTACAGATGTAGGTTTATATAGTAAGAGAGTATCAAGAACTTCTTTGGCTTTTTTATAGTCACGCATTTTCATATATAATAAGCTTAGTTGCAATAGTGTTATTGTGCTATATGGATGCACTTCAAGCACTTTAGAAAAAATAGAATGAGCTTTTTGAAAATTCCCAAGCCTTAAATAAATTACACCTTCAACAAAACAACCTTGTATATCGTATGGATTCGCTTCTGTTGTCTCTTTTGCGTGTTCTAAACCCCCGATTATATTATTTTTGAATAAATCTTGTTGTGCCTCTAAGAGTTTAGTTTGAAATTTGGTGTTACCTATATGAAATTTTACAGCCCAAAGGAAGAGAGGTACCAATATTATAGTTAAAGCGATTAGAGAAGATTTGTGTATATGATGTTCTTTGTTTTTGTTATAATATATTGAGGTTATAGCTATATAAAGAGAAAAGAGGAAAATGGGGGTGAATAGTTGAAAAGGGAAGCTAAATATGGAGTTTGTCAAAATACCTATCGTACCAGATAGTATGCCAATAAATGTATAGCTAACTTTTAAATCTTTGCTCCCAATTAGACTAATAATTGCTTTTAAGAAACTTATAATAAGTAAAAAAGAGAGACTAATACCGATAAAGCCGATTTCAGAAAACATTTGTAGAAAATCGTTATGAGTCGCTTGAACTTGTATTAGTTCTACATCGTGTACTATTGTTCTTGTAGAGTAGAGAGAAGTGTTATATGGTGTAAAACGTATTGCAAAATTTCCTTTGCCCACTCCAAACAAAAAATTATCTTTTATCATTTTGAGTGTGTTTCCCCATAAGATTAATCTTTGTTGTATTTGGGAATTGTTTTTAATTTCTGTAATACTCTTTACTTTGTCTATATAGTTAAAGTTTATTAAGTTCTTTTTTTTATAATTATCGCTTAAACTAATCATAAAAAGAATTATTAAGAGAAACATAAGAATAGGTAAGAGTTGTTTCTTGTCTATACGCAAAAGTTTTTTTTTTATTAAAACAATAAAGATTATAGTTAGTTCAACTGCAAAAGATAGCCATGCTGCTCTGGAGTTTGCATAAACTAAAAAAACAAACATTAAAGCAGACGTTAGTGCAAAAAAAATTTTTTTCTTTATATCTTGATATTTAAAAACAGATACAATGCCGATAGGGATTGATATAATTGTTATATGAGACGCCATATTCTTATTTGCAAAAAAAGAAGCTGGAGGCATAGCTTGATATATTAATTGTATATTAAAATAGAACTGCAATATTCCAAAGAGAGAGCATAGAAAACTTGCAATGTAGATAGTGTATAAAAGGTATGACGCTTCCTTTTTTTTACTAAAAACGTTGATTATTAAAAAAATAAAAATTAACGAGGCGAACCATCCCCCAAAATCGTAAAGAACGTGATATTTATTAACAGCATAAAAGTAAGTGATAAGCATCCATACTATAAATATAGTAAAATATAGAAGCAGATTGTTTGTTTTTATACGATAATCTTTTTGCCAAATTTTTTGTATTAAAAAAAATATGAGAAATAAAAGGGCTGATATTTGTATTACTGCACCTTTGGGTTGATTTGCATAATCATAACCATTTTCTAAAAAAACAAAATGAACAACAAATGTTACAAAAATAATAAGTAAACTTAAAAAATTTATTTTTACTGCATTTTTATTCGTAGCTACTTCCTGCATTAACCTCTCCTATTATCTATTGAGACCTTTGCACATAATGTTTTTTATGAAAAAAAAGGTCTCTCTATTGCATATTTCGATAGTAATATCTACTTGATGCATTAACTTCTCCTAAACCATAAAAGTTTATTAAAAACTCAATTTTTTTATCTTCAAGCTCTTGTGCTCTTCTAATAAGAATAGACCAACATTTTTGTCTATAAATAAATCCATACGATCTTGTAATTTCTTTATCGTTATATTTGTCTATTTCATATTCATAAAAAATATCAATATTTGGAACGGTCTTTATTAAAGTATTAAGATAAAGCGAACTCGTTTTATCCGCTTTAATATAACGGTTTTCTAAAACAAGAGTATCGCCTCTTTTATCAGAAGCTGAAGTTGTGAAGGTCTCTTCTGTTGTCTCTTTTGTATATGGTGACCATTTTTTATCATATCCAAACGACATATATTGATTGGGTTTTAACTCAGTCTCTAAGAAAATATCGGAATATGGTCTTTCATCTTTTTCTTTGTTTAAGTCGTAGCTTTGACTAAGCTTTGCCCATAAAACTTCATTATATGTCTTTTTGTTTGAGTTTTTTGTTATAAGATTTTGTGTTATTGAAAAGGTTATTGTCTTTGTTTTCGCTATAGAATCTGTTTCATCAAAGTATGGATATTTGTTTTTATCTTCTGGAATATATTCGTATACTATTTGTGGTTTTATAGTATGTTTAACTTTATTTGTTTGATTATCCCCTTTTATTTCAAAAATTCTAAACACTTCACTGTTTAAATCTAACTTTAAATCGTGAAGATTCCTTTCGGTCTTAATATCTGGGTCTTGATAGCTTAAGTTTTTCCATTCTGTTCTTCTTAGAGCCAAAGATGGCTCAAAATTAAAATATGATTTATAATTTAGTGGTAAATAAAGTGTTGTAACTATATCTGCTCTATTTCCGTTTAGATAAGTTTCGTTTTTATCTTTTCTATAAAAATTGACTACTTCACTATCTATTTCATAAAATAGTTTTGTTTTAAAAAGGTTCTGTTTTATTCCATTAAATTCAACGAAAAAAGGTCTTTGAAGAGAATAATCTTCTTCGTCTGTCATTTTTATCGATACGTCGTCATACCATATTGAACTAAAGTTAATATTATACTTTTGCCAATTTTTACTTAGACTCGCCTTATTAACTCTTTTATTTTCACTATAATCGGTTATTGTTCTTGAAAAATTTTCTTCATAATACTCTTTGCTTTTATTAAATCCAGTGTCACTGTCTTTAAACTCTCTTAAGTAGTCAGCATCACTTACTACATCTAAATCAATTTTTAATGTTGAATCAAAAGGTGCATCTTGTGTGATTGAAGATTTAAACCAATATCTGTTATAATTGTTTCTATTAGGAGTTACTTCATAACTAAAATCTTCATTCTCTTTAGTTTCGTCACCTTTTTTTTTATCGTCAAGAAAGTCATAAGCAAGTACTCCTTTAGATGTTGATGAAAGTGCATAACGATATTCTAAACCTATTTTTTCACCTCTTTTCTCCATATGTTGCAAGTTGATTGTTGCATCATTAGCTTCATCTATTGCCCAAAAATAAGCTTGCTCATAAACAAAACCTTTACGATCTGATATACTCACTGTAGGAATAAGCAAACCAGATTCTCTATCAAGTTTTATAGGAGCTACAAGATAGGGAAGATATATAACAGGGACACTTTTTACCCAAAAAACGGTATGTTTTGAGACTAAAAATTCACCAAGTGTTAAATCCATCTTTTTACCTGTTATGCTCCAATCAGGGTTTTCTCCATCGCAGGTTGTAAATCTTCCTTTCTCTATTTCATAACTAAATTCACCTGTTTTTTCTACTTCCTTCCCTTTTATTCGATAATTTCCTTCATCGAGATTTATATGAGTATTATAAAGGTTTCCTTGTTCTGTCTTAAAATCCATATTAGCTTTAGATGCATATATTGTATTGCCTTTACTTGTGTAGATAACGTTGCCTTCAGCACTGCTTTTCATTGTGTTTTGATTAAAAAAAACGGTATCGGCTTCCAAAACATCATTTTTTTTTCTTACAACAACATTTCCTTCAGCTATATACTCTTGTTTGTTTTTATTAAGTTTTAGTTTAATAGCGTTTATTTTGACTGCTTCAGTTTTTTCTTTTGAAAAAGATAGACTGTAAAGTAAAATAGATACTATTAAAATTGTTACTATTTTTGTTTTTTTATAAGACATCGCACTTTATAATACTTAAGAGCTTTACATAGCTTTTATTTGAGTTTATTAAAAAAACTTTCATTTGATACCTTTACATATAGCTTTATAATGGTTTTTTTTGAGGTTTTTGTAAAATTTACTAAAAGTTAATATTTTTTCAAAACCACTATTTTTTAATAAAAAACATTATGTGCAAAGGTCTCAACTTTTATTTAAGTTTAGCGAAAAGCTTTCATATTTTTTTATTTTAGTAAATTACTATTATTAACAACAGGTAAATTAAGATTATGAAATATATTGACGAATATAGAGATTCTGCTCTTTCTATGCAAATTATTCAAAAAATCAAAGAGGAAACTAAAGAGAATATAAATATTATGGAAGTGTGCGGTACTCATACTATGTCTATCTTTAGACATGGTATTCGTTCTGTCCTTCCTGCAAAAATCAATCTTATATCAGGACCAGGTTGCCCTGTCTGTGTTACCCCACAAGGAGAAATAGACGCTTTTATAAAGATTGCAAAAGAAAAAGATGTTATAGTGGCAGTTTTTGGTGACCTTATGAAAATTCCAGGCTCTACCTCTTGTTTGAACGATGAGAAAAGAGAGGGTGCTGATGTTAGAATCGTTTATTCAGTTTTTGATGCCGTTGAAATTGCTAAAAACAATCGTGATAAAAGAGTCGTTTTTTTTGGAATAGGGTTTGAAACTACTACGCCTACAATAGCTGCCTCTGTTGATATGGCAGATAAGATGGGGATAGACAATTTTTTTGTATTCATCTCTCATAAGCTTGTTATCCCTGCTTTAAACACTCTTGTCACAAACGAAAATATAAAAATAAATGGTTTTTTATTACCAGGGCATGTTCTCTTAGTTAGTGGAACAGATTGTTATCAAGATTTTGTAAATAAATATAAAATCCCTGCTGTTGTAGGAGGGTTTGAACCTGTTGATATTTTATCAGCTATTTTAATGCTTCTAAGACAATATAATAAAGGGGAAGCTCGTGTAGAGAATGGTTATGAAAGAGCAGTTACAAAGAGCGGGAATTTAAAAGCTAAAGCATTGGTAGAATCTATTTTTGAACCTTGCGACTCAATTTGGCGAGGTATAGGTTTAATACCAAAAAGCGGTCTTAGATTAAAAAAAAAATATATTAAATTTGATGCATCAAAAAAGTTTGATGTAGAAGTTAAGAATATAAAACCTCCAAAATTATGTATATGCGGTGAAATTTTAACAGGTTACAAGACGCCAAAAGATTGTAAGCTTTTTAAAAAAATTTGTAACCCAGAAAATCCTGTCGGTCCTTGTATGGTTTCGAGTGAGGGGACTTGCTCTGCTTATTTTAAGTATCTATGAAGATTTACCCCGTGAGATATTTTTAAATTTTTCAAATTTAAAAATAAGTAGGGAACGGTTTAAAACCGTTCCCTACACAAATCTTATTTTACTGGGCCAGCCCAAAACCAAAGTGAAAGAGGGTGTTCTGTAACAGTCTCTTAATTTACTCTTATAATTTTTGGCTTAACTTCTTTAAACTTAGGCATAGCCATTCCGATATCGGCGTTAATATAAGTTGGGTCGCAAACTATATATTTTTTATTTTCGTAATTTACAGAATCGCCTTCAATCTTTTCTTTAAATAGTACAGCTGTTGCAATATGTCCTGGATAGTGCAGTCCTATAACTTTCATATTAAGAAGCTCTTTTACAAGAAAAGCAAAAAAGAAACTTCTATCTTCACAATCTGAAAATGGGTAAAAAATCACTTCTTCTGGTAGCAAGTATTTTTCATATCCAAATTGGTCGTCATCAGTTTTATACTCAAAAGCCTTTTGAGTAAGTCTAAGAAGTATTTTAACTGCATCTTTTTGGCTCTTATCTTTTATTAAACTCTTTATAGGTTCAAGTAGATTTGCTTCAAGAGCTTTTCTCATTTTAGCATTAAAATATATCTCAAATTCGGTTTGAGGATAGAGTTTAAAATAATCAACTACCTCTTTATTACAGGCAAATTCTGTGTTGTAAGTTTTACCGTCATATTGAAAAGTTATTTTTCTTTTTTTTAACGCTTTGTTTATAAAGTCAGGATATTTTGTAAGAGAGAGTTTAATAGTCTTGTTTTTTTTTGAATAGTTATTCTCATACGTTTTGAGCGATGAAAATTGATTTTTTTCGTCTGAAAAATTTAAGGCGTAAAATTTTTGTTCGTTAAATTTTAGATATTTAACTCCATAAAGTTCATAATCGTAAGCAAACAATATTATGACTTTATCATCACTATAAGAGGCTTTTGTTAAAAAGTCCGATTTTGATGAATAGAACCACATAAAAAGTTTTGCTACGTTTGTATCGTTTTCAAAAAGTTTCATTCCAAGCTTATACAAAAGCATATGATAGCCCCAATCGTTTAAAGATAGCCTCTCTTTTTCTATGCCTATTTGTTTTAATGTGTTTTCATAATTTGTACTGCTCATCTTTTCCCAAAATGAAGCAATCTCTTTGTTGCTTATTTTATCGATAGAAACTTTTTTTATATTTTCATCTAAACATAAAGCTATATCGTTGCCATAAAAGTTTAACTTTACGCTATCCATTTTGCATACAAAGGAGGGCTCTTTTTTTACTGTATCTTCTTTTTTATGAGCCAAAGAGATATCATCAGGTTCTTTTTTAGGTTTTTCGGGTTTTTCAGGTTTCTCGGGTAATGTTTTTTCAGGTGTTTTTTCTTCTTTTATTTTTCTATCTATATCTTTTTCTTCTTCTGGAAGTGTAGGTGGTTTTTTAGGTTTTGGTGTAGAATCTTTTATAATCTCTTTGTGTGCCTTAAAATCTTGCCACTCTTTTTTTAAGTAGTTTGAAAACTCTTTATCTTGTTTTTTTATATATGATGAATACTCTTTTTTTTCTTCTTGATATTCACTCTTTTGTTCCTTTTGCCATTTTTCAAATTCACTTTCCGCATACAAGAAGACAGGCAGTGTAAGTAAAATTATAATGGTTAAAATTCTTTTCATTTTTTTATAATTCCTTGTTTTTTAGATTTTTTTATACAATTTTTGCATTTTAATATACAACATACAAGTTGTAATATCTTTTTATTTAAACAGAAATAAGTTTCCTAAAATTGTTATAAAAACAATTGACCGGTTTATGCTTATTTTATAAGGACCATTTGTATATTTAATTTTTAGTATATCTAAAATATTCAATGACTTAGATGTCTAATAATATGTTATACATTAAGAGGGAATGCACATGTCTGAAAATCAAATAGTATACGCACTAACCAATCCATCAATGCCGGGTCTTGTGAAAATCGGGAAAACCACACAAGCGGTTATTTCAAGCCGAATGAGGCAGCTTTACTCAACTGGGGTCCCCGTTCCTTTTGAGTGTATTTATGCAGTCCAAGTAGATGCTTGCACCAAAGTTGAATCCTCTCTTCACGTTGCATTCGGCCCTTATAGAATTAACCCAAGCCGTGAGTTTTTCAAAATAGAACCTGAGCAAGTAATCTCCATTCTAAAATTGCTTGGGCCGAATGATGCAACGGCAGAAGTTCAAAACGAATTGAATGAAAGTGTAACACAGGCCGAAAAAGATAGCGGTAACAAACTTAAAAAGAAGCCAAGCATGGATTTCAATGAACTGGGAATTCCAGATGGAAGCGTATTAACCTTTACAGAAGACAACAATATAACAGTCGTTGTTCAAGGCTCTAAAAAGGTGGTTTATCAAGACAACACCATGTCGCTTACTGCGGCAACGCGTGAAGTACTCGGTCTTGACTATAACATCCAACCATCACCCAAATGGAAATATCAAGGTAAGTTGTTAAAAGACATATACGATGATTACTATTCATATGATGATGCATAACAATCACATGCACTCGGACAGCAAAAAGCGCCGCTCGTTCCTCGCTATGCTTTTACTGCCGGTGATGTGAGGCGTTAAGCAGGGAAAACATGAATATTGGATAAATATGAATATGGGTATTTTTATAGATGATTTCGAAAGGACAGAATACTCTGAGCAAATACATGCAATGCTTGGGAGAGCCCTGATTATTGCTACTAGATTTGACTCTATGTGTGACACTTTGGCAAAGGCGTATTCACTTAAACAAAATCTGATCATCTCCGCATTATCAGAAGAAGAGTGGGGCAAATTTGTAAAAAATCTGATTTCAAAATTTACGACTTTAAACAATAATATCAACTCTTTTAAACTGCCCAATGAAATCTCTAAAATCTTGCATAAAGCAAGAAAGTCTAGAAATGAAATTGCACACTCAGTAACAAAAGGATTGGAAGGGTGTCTTGATATCAGACTAAAACATGAAGATTTGATCAAAACTCTTAAAAAGCTTGTGGGTGATATTGCAGATGGAGACATGTTTATATCTATTCTTATTTCAAAATTCAATGGGGATCCAATTCTAAACCAGCAATCGTTGTCCACATATAAAGATGAAATCATTAACTGGGTTATTGACCCATAAAATGCATAACAAAAGTTTCAACCTGACGTTTTTCGCCGCTACGCTATGTAAAACTCAGGTTAAACAGGTGTTATGTGTCAAATATAAGGAGTATTAACATGAAAAAAATAATTGAAGACAAAATAATTGAAAACTTGATATCAAGCAAAAACAGCCTTTGGAATGAAAAAATTGAACCGGACTGCAGAAATCAAAAAGTTTTTCTCGCAATTCGAAATAATCGCATTGACCTCTATCACAAAGGTGGCAGGCTTTTTACCTATGACGGAAGTGAATTTAAAACTCACCTGAAATATGCTTCTGTAATTTCTTCAAATGGAAAGGATTATCTAACGGAAGCTGAACTGTCAGATTACAAATTGGCTTCTGATTTTGAATCGAATTACATGCGAATAAAAGAAAACTGCTCTAACTATTCTGGAATTGAAGCTTTGGGAGTGTCGGAGATATATCACAAACACTCATACCTATCTGACAGCAATGTTGTTGTTTTGGATGTTGAAATTTCATTTGAATCGTTAAACAAAGAAAACACTCAAGATAGAATTGATATTTTATTGTTCAATAAAGAATCCAAAACCCTTCAGTTTGTTGAAGCAAAGCATTTCTCAAATAAAGAAATTTGGTCACGAACAACTCCAAAAGTGATAAGCCAAATACAAAGATATGAATCTCAACTACGAAAAAGAAAGAAAGAGATTCTATCGAAATATATTGATTATATAAAAATTATTAACAGAATTTTTGGTATGGCATTACCTGAACCAGTAGAAGTTGACGACAATGTTACTTTATTAATTTTTGGTTTTGATAAGGACCAGAGAAACGGAAGGCTGAAAGGATTGATTCTCAAAAAAAAAGAATATGCAGATATAAAGGAGTACTCAATCGGGAATATTAAGGAAGTGGTGACTGGAAACCTTTGGAATGCAAGGTATTGTCGTGAAATTCAAAATTCATAGAGGCACAAAGGAGATAGGAGGTTCATGTGTAGAAGTTTGGACAGAATCAACACGAATAATTGTTGATTTTGGTATGCCTTTGGTGAATCCAGACCAAACGCAGTTTGACTCAAAAGTTGTTAAGGGTTCATCAATAGACGAATTAATCGTAAAGGGAATTCTTCCCGATATCGATGGACTTTATAATGTGTCAGGAACCACCGCTTTAGTTTTATCTCATGCGCATCAAGACCATTTTGGACTCATAAATTATGTGAACGCAAATTGCCAAATCTATCTTGGCAGAGCTACTCAAAAACTGATTGAGATTACCAGTATATTTACAAATCAGGATTGGACGATTCCAAATCCGCAACATTTTAAATCAGGAAAATCATTTTTTATTGGTGATATTGAAATTACACCCTATTTAATGGATCACTCTGCATTTGATGCTTATGCGTTTCTAATCAAAGCTGATGGAAAGTCACTTTTTTATAGCGGTGATTTCAGAATACATGGTAGAAAAATCAGAGCATTTGATTGGTTCAGTTACAATGCTGAAAAAAATATTGATTATCTGCTTCTTGAAGGAACAACCATTGGTAGGGCTAATAAAAATTTTCCAACTGAAAATGAAATAGAAGAGGAATTTGTAGATACTTTTAAAACAAGTAAGGGGATAAATCTAATTTACACATCAGGTCAAAACATTGACCGGATTGTTTCAATTTATAGAGCTTGCAAAAAAACGGGAAAAACTTTTGCTATTGATTTTTATATTGCCTGCATTCTTAAAGAATTATCAGAATTTGCAACAATCCCCTATCCATCAAATAGCTTCCCTGAAATCAAAGTATTTTTCCCATATCGACTTTCCCAAATGGTTAGCAAAAAAGGGAATGAAAAATTATTATACCGTTTCAAGGACTATAAAATCACGAAAGAACAAATCAGGAAGCAGTTTGATAAGACGGTAATGATTGTACGTCCAAGCATGTTGAAAGATCTGGAATATATAAAAGAATTAAAAGACGGCACATTTATCTATTCGATGTGGGATGGGTATAAAAAAGAAAAAACAACTAAAGAATTCATTGATTTTCTTATAGGGAAAGGGATGGCCCAAAAAGTGATTCACACAAGTGGACATGCAGATCGAGATGCTTTGAAAAGAATGGTTGAGGTCTTGAATCCAAAGAATCTTGTTCCAATTCATACTTTTGAAGGAGATGAATACAAAAATATATTCACAGACACAAAAGTAGTTCGAATAAGCGATAATGAAACAGTAAAAATTGACTAAGACACATAACAAAAAAATCCACCGGACGCAAAAAGCCGCGCCGCTGATTTTAGCGTCATCTTCAAAAAACAGCGCTGGAGGTATAAAGAATGAATTCAGAAAAAAATTTGTTTTTCAAGAAAGAATTTGTGGAAAAATATGATGACGCAGTAAAAAAGCAGAAATGGTATGGGGCTGAAATTCTATTTGGAATGATTTATGAATTCCTGAAAGCAAATGATAAAATTTTAGATATAGGTATTGGAACAGGACTAAGCGCAACAGCATTTCACAAAGTAGGTTTAGAAATTTATGGTCTTGATTATTCAGAGGAAATGCTTGAAGCGTGTAAACAAAAAAATATAGCAGCAGACTTACAGCAATTTGACCTTAACAATACACCATTGCCATATCAAACGAATTATTTTGACCACGTAAGTGCCAACGCTGTTCTATATTTTATTCCAAAATTAGATGCTTTGTTTTCTGAGATTTCAAGGATATTAAAAAAAGCGGGGATATGGGTATTTATTATCGAAGAGAATACCAATCAACAGGAATCAAAATTTATCGAAAAGCCGAGAGGCAAAAATGGCTTGGTAAATTATCAGCATAGCAGTAATTACCTTTTTGACCTGATGAAAGACAATGGGTTTTCTTTGTTAAAAAAAATAGAGTTTGTGGCAGAGAATTTTCAAATGGAAGGGAAAGCGGTTCCTTTTCAAATATATGTGACAGAAAAAAGATAACAAAGCTTTTGCAGCGGAGCGCAAAAAGGGGCACCGCTGATTTTAGCGTTATGTGTTTAAAACAGTAATGCTCGCATAAAACCAAACATACACGGAGGCAAATATTGATGAGCAGAATTGAAAATGAAGATACTCGCTATTTTATAGAGATTGACCTCGATTCATTGGGTATCATTAAAGTTGGCTTCGACCAAAAGCAAAATTTGGATAAGGGTCAACAAAAACAAGCCGGAATTCATAGATTGTTTCTAACTAAAGGCCAGTATAATAAGTTTGTTAGCCGTTGTGAAAGTGAACTTCAAAGCGTCTTGGGTAGTTGATTTGTGATTCAAGCACACATAACAAGGCAAATTAACTCGGACGCATTCAGTAGCTGCACTCCTTCATGCTCCGGTTATTTGCGACGTTATAAATGGAAGTAAAAAATCGTAGATGTTTAGAATAAAGGAGAAATGAATGAATATTTGCTTTTTTGGCGTTGGAGGAGTGGGTGGTTATTATGGAACATTACTGACTAAATATCTCAACGAAACTGGCGAAGGCAATACATACTTTATTGCAAGGGGCAAGCATAAAGATGCTATTGAGGAAAATGGTTTACTACTGAAAAAAGAAGGTGGCAGAGAAGAAATTTTGATTAGCCCCTATTTTTGTAGCGATACTGTTAATGATTTACCTGTTTTCGATATAGTTGTAGTATCGGTTAAGGGCTACGATTTAGAAAATGTTGCTAAAAAAGTAAGTAAAATTTCAGATGAAAACACCATTATTTTGCCGCTTTTAAACGGTGCGGATATTTATGAACGAATGCGACAACATATAAAGACAGGATATATTTTACCCTCCTGTGTATATTTAGGAACTCATATAGAAATGCCCGGTGTTATTTTTCAAAAAGGCGGAAGTTGCCAAATAGCAATTGGCAAAGATCCAATGTACCCTGAGTTTTATCCAGATAAACTTATAAATCTTTTTAAAAAGGCCGACATACTGATTGAATATTTCAAGGATATTAATATTGAAATATGGACAAAATATATTTTTATTGCATCATTTGCTTTGGTAACGGCGACCTATAATAAAACAATCGGTGAAGTAGCCAAAGATGAGAGGCTCGGCATAATTGTCAAAAATATTATGCACGAAATTGCATTAGTAGCAAATGCACTCAAAATAGCACTTCCACCAGATATTATAGAAACATCCTTTTCAAAAGCCAACCATTTCCCATTTGAAACAAAAACATCGTTTCAAAGAGATGTTGAAACAAAAGGTAGGCAAAGCGAATGGGATTTATTTGGTGGGACAGTAATCCGATATGCTGATAGATTTAAGATTCCTGCTAATAATACAAAAGAAACTCTTGATAACCTGTTACAATCATTAGCGTAAGATTATACTTTACAATGAGTTAAAATTCATAACAAGGCTAATTCAGCCGACGCAAAAAGCGGCGCAGCTGATGGTAAGCGTTAACCTCAAAAAAAATAACAATGCAATTCCAGAACAAGTCGACGATTGAAGAAATTAAAGAGCGCTTTTGTAAAGGTTAACTAATTCGATGATACTTAGAAATGAGACCTTTACACATAGCTTTATTTTTTCATAAAAAACATTATGTGCAAAGGTTTGATTTATTGAAAATGTACTTCTTCTTTATATCCCATCAACTCTTTTTTTTGATTGATAGCATCTTTTAAATCGTCGAGAGAGTTTTTGTCAAGCCACCAGTACACAAGTGCACTTGATTGATCGCCATATTTTGAAAGTACTGTTTCGGGCGTGCCAAATTTGTTCCAATACAAAAGGCGTATGTAGTTTATATTCCATAGCAATACATAAGGGCAATTTTTATAAATTATACTATCTATCTCTCTTAAAATTTTGTTTCTTTTGTTTATATCAAAAATAGTTTTTTGTTTTTCTATTAAAGCGTCTACTTTTTTATTTTTAAAACCCGTTATGTTTGTGCCACCTAAAGTGTCGCTTTGTTTTGATGACCACATACTTTCAGGGTCTTTAAAAACAGAAGATGACCACGCTGCCCAAGTCATTTGATAATTAAACTCATCCATATCTTTAAGCCAGCTTGCCCAATCTTTTTTTTCTATAATCATTTCAATACCGATATCTTTTAAATCTTCTGCATAAATATTTAAAAACTTATCGGAAGAGGCTGAACGCGATAAAAACTTAAATGAAAATTTTTTGCCTTCTTTTTCAAGTAAGCCTGTTGTTTTATTGTGCTTAAACCCCGCTTTTTTTAGAAGCAGAATTGCGGCTTTTTTGTTAAATTCAAAAGGCGAGTTAGTGCAAGGCTCTTTTTTTGTATAGATATCTTCAAAGTAAGATTTGTGCAGGAAATATTGGTTATGCATTAAGTTCAAGTTCATTTTTTTTCTGTCTATAAGATAGTTCATAGCTTTTCTGACATTTATATCATCAAATGGAAACTTTCTCATATTCATAGCAAAGCCCTGAAAACCGATTGGATTATAATTGAAAATTTTTTGTTTTATAATGTGGTTCTTAAAAAACTTTTCAGAGTTAGTTTTCTTTCCCCAAATGTGTGCAGTATAAACAGGATATATATCTATTTCCCCTTTTTTAAACGCTTCAAAAGCGTTATTTCTATCTGTAAAAAATTTATACTTAATTGTATCAAAGTTATATATGTGCGTATTTTTTTTTTTGTTTATCTGCCACCAATCGTATCTTTTTTTTAAAGTTAAAAATATTCCCTCTTTAATTTTTTCTAATTTATATGGTCCTGAAACAACGGGAAAATTAAAATTGATTTTATTGAAATCTTTTTTTTCAAATACTTTTTTAGGCAAAATCTGAAAAGAACTTATGGTAAGAAGATTTTGCCAATGTTTTTTTTTGCTTATAAACTCTATTGTATATTTATCTACTATTTTGGGTTTGAAAAATCTCGATAAACCTACTTTATGCGGACCAGTTAAGTTTTTAGAATCTAAAATTGTGTTGTATGTCCATTCTACATCGTAAGCAGTAATAGGCTCTCCATTACTCCATTTGGCGTTTTTGTCTAAATAAAAAATAAAACTATTATCCTTTATTTTCCATCTTTTTGCTATGTTGGGCTCATATTTAAGAGATATAGGAGATATTGATAACAGCGTTTCGTACATAAAACTAAAAATCTCAGAAGCAGTTACGCTATTATTTAAATAGTAGTTTAAGCTTTTAGGATAGTCTCCTGCAAATGTTGTGATTATGCCGCAGGCTTCTGCATAAGGACTTGCTATTGGGTTTATGTCGTCGTTAGCGTATGAAATTTGAAATAGAACGATAAGAAATATTAAAATAGCTTGCTTCATCATTACTTAATTTTTAGTCAAAAAGTGCATTAACAAAATCTTCTGGGTTAAAATTTTGCAAATCTTCTATTCTCTCACCAATACTAATGTAGCTTATTGGGATTTTTAAGTTTTTGCTTATATTAACAACAATTCCGCCCTTTGCTGTCCCATCAAGTTTTGTTATGGCAATATTTGTAACCCCAATCTCTTTATTGAAAATTTCTGCTTGGTTTAAAGCGTTTTGTCCAGTCGTAGCGTCTAAAATTAAGAGAGTTTCGTGTGGAGCTGACTCTATCTTTTTTTGAATAGTTCTTTTTATTTTTTTAAGCTCATTCATTAAGTTCGATTTGTTATGTAGTCTACCTGCTGTATCAATTAAAACCACATCGAAATCGTTTGCAATAGCACTGTTTATCCCATCAAAAACAACAGCAGAGGGGTCAGTACCGTGTTTTTGTTTTATAATTTTTGAGCCCACTCTATTTGCCCATACGGTAAGTTGTTCAGTTGCCGCAGCTCTAAATGTGTCTCCCGCTACCATTAAAACTTTTTTATTTTTATCGGTGAAGGTTTTGGCAAGTTTCCCTATCATTGTAGTTTTACCAACTCCATTCACACCTACTACCATAATTATATAGGGCTTTTGATTTTCTATAGTAATTTTTTTATTTTCTATAATTGATAGTATCTCTTGTTTTATAATCTCTTTCGTCTCTTTTGTGTCTAAGTTTTTGATTTTTTTTTCTATCTTTTCAACTATCGCAATGGAAGTGGCAACTCCGATATCGGAAGTGATTAATATCTCTTCAAGCTTTTCTAAAACATCCTTATCTGTTTTTTTTAGTGAAAAAACAGAAGAAAAATTGTCTCTTGTTTTTTTTAATCCTTTTTTTAATTTTTCATAAAATGACATTGTTTTTGTATCTCTATTTTTCATTAAGTTTTTTTAATAAGGTTAATAATTAATTTTATACTAACTATAATAAGAATTGTTATAGAATTAGAGTTTTTTCACAAGGAATAATTGTATTTTGGGAAGGCACAAAAAAAATAGTTTTGTTTTAAAAATCACTTCAAGACGGCGATTTAAGAATAAAAAAATTTTTAATTTACTTTTTTAAAAAGCTTTTATTAATTATAAACATTTATTTGGCTAAAAACTTAACTTTTAAATATTTAAAAAATAAGAAGGTAAAAAAATGCAAGGAACTTATACTGCTTTAATAACTCCGTTTTTAAAAGATAATAGTGTTGATATAGAAGGTTTAAAAAAGCTTGTCGCTTTTCAGATTGAAAATGGAATTGATGGCATACTTGCAACAGGTACTACTGGCGAAAGCCCTGTTTTGACTTGGCAAGAGCACAATGAAATAACAGAAGTAATAGGCAAAGAGACAAACAAAAAAGTCTCTTTTATTTCTGGAGCAGGTAGCAATAACACAAAAGAAGCTTTTAGTGCTGTTGAATTTGCAAAGAAATTCGGTGCCGATACTATTTTACTTGTAGACCCTTATTATAATGGTCCAAGCTCTCTTGAAATAAGAAAAGAGTACATAGAGCCAATAGCTCAAAAATATCCTGAACTCACAATCATTCCATACACTATTCCCGGAAGAACAGGAACGATGCTACTGCCAGAAGATATCGCTATTATTTATGAAAAGTATGAAAATGTTTGTGCGGTAAAAGAAGCGAGTGGCAATTTAAATAATATGAAAAAAATAAGAGAATTTTGTGGCAAACAATTTACAATTCTTTCAGGCGATGACCCTTTAACTTGTGACTTAATTCATAATAAAGATATTCTTGCATCTGGAACGTTTTCTGTTGTTTCTAATATAGTTCCTAAGTTTGTTACAGAGATGGTAAAAGCAGGGAATGAAAAAGATTTTGCAAAAATGGAAAAGCTAAACGAAGCTCTTAAACCACTTAATGATATCGTCACAGTTATAACTGAAGAAGATACTAAGTTTGGTAAAGTAAAAGTTAAAGCGAGGAACCCACTTGCGATAAAGACTATTATGAATTTACTTGGTATGCCTTCTGGTGTATGCAGAAGACCTCTTGGCAAGATGACAAAAAAAGGATTTGATGTTGTACTTTCTGCTCTTAGAGAAACCTTTTCTAATAACCCAGAGTTCTTCTTACCAATTGAAGAATTTTTTGGTGTAAAAATTAAAGAGAGAATAGAAAATCCTGAATATTCAAAAGATTTAATTTATTAAAAAAAATCAAAAAATATTATATACAAAGGTCTTTAAACCCAACGAGACTTAAAAAATTGTGAAAATTACTACCTTAATAGAAAATAGAGGAAGTGACACAAACGCTTCTTTGTTTTATGAATGGGGTTTATCTCTTCATATCGAAATTAATGGACACTCTATTCTGAGACCTTTGTACATAGCTCTATTTTGCTTTTGTTTTGTGGTGAAGTAGTATTTTTATACGTCGAACCCAAAACAAAAGTAAAAGAGAGCGTCAGTCTTTATAGGATTTTGCAAGTTTTTTGTAAAATTATCAAAAGTTAAGATTTTACTAAAAACTACTATTTTCTTCATAAAAAACATTATGTGCAAAGGTCTCTATTCTGTTTGATACAGGTTCTTCAGGTAAATTTGCCGATAACGCTGAAAAATTATCTATTAATCTCAAGTCGGTTGATGCTCTCGTTTTGTCTCATCACCATTATGACCATGGAGGCGGACTCAAACGTTTTTTTGAAATAAACTCAAAAGCGAAAGTGTATCTATCAAATATTCCTGATGGCGATTGTTATGCAAAAGTTTTTAAGTTTAAAAGGTATATCGGTTTAGACAAACTTACTATAAAGAACAATTTTAATCGCTTAGTGTTTATAGATAAGGTTAGTGAGATTTTGCCTAATGTTTTCATTTTCCCTCATATAAATAATCGTTACCCAAAGCCAGACGGAAATAAATTTTTATACTTAAAAAAAGATAATAAATTTAGACTTGATAATTTTAACCATGAGATAGCTATGGCGATTAAGGAAAAGGGCAAAATAGTTGTTTTCACAGGTTGTGCTCATAATGGAGTTTTAAACATAATAGACACAGTTGTTTCAAGGTTTAAAGACATTCCTATTAAATCTGTCGTTGGTGGGTTTCATCTTGTCTCTCCCTTTCCATTAAATTTAGGAGCAATAAACAAAATTAAAGATATTGGAAAAGAACTTTATCCTATCGATATAACTTATACAGGACACTGCACTAGCCCCAAAGCTTTTAAAATTTTAAAAAGTGTTATGGGAGATAAACTCCAAGATATAAAAACAGGAACTGTTTTTGAAGTTTAAATTTTTTCAAAGCTGTAGAGACGTTGCATGCAACGTCTCTACATATGTTATATCAATATTATTGATGTCGATGCCACAACCATCATTTTTATCATTATGCAAAATCAATATCCCATTCCTAAAGGTCTTTAGGTTTTTTCGTGTTTCTAAAAACAAGATAAAGTTAGAGATTTGTGTAGAGAATTAAGTAAGGCGTTCTTAGAATATCTAAAATATTCAAAATTAATTATTTTTTTGTTCTCTATTATAATTCATTTTTTATTTTTAAGCTCATAAAAATACTCTTTGTAGCTCAAAATTATAAATATTTGAGCTGTATCTGTTTTGACGATGAGCTACAAAGTTTAGTATATACGATGTTCTCCGGAACGCAGTGGAGCAAAATATGGGAGAACAACGGCAGGAGCGAACCAGATATACGCTGTTGCCCTACCCGAGCGACCATCGGGAGCGAGAGTGCAACGGGGCAAGTCCGTAGCGATAGCGGAGGACGCAGCGTACATTTTTTATCTTTTTTCATATTAAGTTTCCCGCGTAGCATATTATTAAATTTCAAAACAAATTTTTTCCGTTTTGGGCGAAGGGCAGAGGATAATTAAAGGGGTAAATGCCCGTAACCCAAGACACCTTATTAAAACAAAAGGTAAAAAGAAAGGGGTTTAAGGGGAATGAATTTTTGCCTTTTGTTTGTTCTTTCATGTTGTTTCTTCTTCTTTATTTTCTAATGATTTAATGTGTTCAGGATACTTTTCTTCCATTACTTTCAAAACTTTTTGTATATTTTCGCTTATATCAGCAGGATTTTTTGAAATAAAATCTGTTCTTGTTTGCATGTGGCTTCCTTCATTACTTAAACGATAAAGAATAAACGATTCAATATCAGGTGATAATTTGTAGTCATCATCTAAAAGAGTTTCTAAAATTATATCTATACCAGCATTGTTTGGATACATAAAGGAAGAAAAATACTCTAAAAATTTTCTCAAATGATTTAAAACTGTTACATTTTCTAGAGCTTCAGGATTTTCAATAAATTGTTTTAGTTTTGAATAGATAAAAGTATAGTCGGATTGATGCTTAACTAAAACATGTTCTTTGTTTAACTCTAAAATTATTGAGCTGCCTTTCTTTTTTTCAATCAAAAAATGAGAATATCCAGAATATTGTCTGCTATTTCTAAAACATCTCCAAAAACTGAAATTGTGTGTTGTTAAAAAAAGCTGTTTTGTATGTCTAAAATGATTTTTAATAAATCCTGCTACCAAATGTAAATTTGAATCATCTAAACTTGATATTGGATCATCAATAAAAACAATCCAATCCTTTAAATCATCTTTGAGTTCATTTTTCTTGTCTTTCCCATCACTAAAGCTCAAGACAAAATAAACAAAGCTCAATACATTTCTTTCGCCTTCACTCAAATGCTTTACATGATGATTGTTTCTCTTGAGAGTAAAATTATCGCCGTTTGGCTCAACTTTTAAACCAAGTGAAGGAAGAAGCTCATCAAGGTATTGATTAAACTTATCTGCCCCAATGTGCAACTCGTGAATTTCTTTTGAAAGTGTACTTATCTCAATTTCTGTTAAAGAGATCTCATCATTTAGAGTCTTAATTATTTCCTCAAGGTTTTCTATTTTTTCTTTTTTTGTCTTTATGAAATTTTGCTTATCTACAAAGTCAGTAGATTTTTTCATTTCTAAAATCTTGTAAGTAATAACCTTATTAGTAGATTCAGCTTTTGCATTTTCAAAATTTTGATATTTCTCTCTATGCTTCTTTATTAGATCATTCAGTTCTGAAATATCTAAAACAAAATCTTTGTAAATCACTTTAAAATCTGTATTAAAAGCATTTTTCTTTTTCTTCTCTAAAGTTGCGATGATTTCGGTAAGATATTTGTTGTAGTTTGTTATTTTGTCATTTAACGCTTTTTTGTGTTTTTCACCTTTTGCCCTAAATTCTTCATACCAATCAAAATATCTTTCTACTTTTGATAACTCTAAATTCTTTAGGATATCAATTTGATTGTCTATTTTCTTAATCAGATTTTTATATTGATCAGAAAAATGGGAATTTAATGCTTTTCTTCTTTCTTCTGTCAAAGATGATCCACAAAAAACACATTGAT
The DNA here is from genome assembly GCA_963662235.1 of Desulfobacterales bacterium. Lineage (GTDB taxonomy): Bacteria > Desulfobacterota > Desulfobacteria > Desulfobacterales. The sequence goes on from OY759308.1 coordinate 580,012, forward strand.
TTTTATCTTTGTGTAATTCTAAACCATCATTAGTCCATTTCTCAAATTCTGCTGTAATTTCTGCAATTTTTACACTATCCAAAACAGATGATTGTAAAATAGTGTTTATATTTTCAATGTCGTCTTCCGTGATTTGCTTTAATGAATTTAAAATGTCGATATTTTGCTTGTTTGTTGAATTGTAATTTTGGATTTCTTTTTCTAATTCAATAGACTGTGTTTCGTATGTTTTGAATTTTGGATTTTTCTTGAAATCGTCGAGCTTTCTTTTGTCATAAGAATTATCAAAACCTTTCAATTTATCTTTTATAAATTTAGCTACCTGACTTTTTTGATTTTCAATTTTTAAATTCAAACCGCCTATTTCGCTTTGTAACTTTTCTTTGTTTTTTCCTTGTGCTTCCGACTGTCCTTTTAAGTTTTCTTTTTTCTTTGTTAATTCAACAATCTTATTTTGCTTATCTTGGCTTTCTTCTCCAGCAATCAGAATACCTGTTAAATTATCATAATTTATATTCTTGCTTACATAGTCCTGATTAAATACTTTGATTTTGAGATCATTATTCAAATCATTTTGATTAAAAGTTTTGTCTTCTGTGTTTATTGAAAATAAAGGTGTTTCTATATCTTCCGTTTTTAATTCATCAATAATTTCTTTTTTCTCTAAACAACAAAGAGTTCTTGAAAGAGTTGTTTTTCCGCAACCGTTATAGCCAAAAAAAACATTGATTTTTTTAAAATCAAAATCTTGAGCATAGTCTTTAAAACTTGCCGCTTTCGTTATGCTGATCTTTTTTATGGCTTTTAGTTTCATGTTTACAGCTTTTCAGTAATAAATTTAGACACAATATCAGATTTTCCTTGTGCCAAAAGTTTTAATTCGTATTCAGAAAAATAATATTGATTCGCGAAATTTGTATCTATTTCGTCTTGTGTTATTTCAAAACCTTCTTCGTAACTTGCAACAAGCGATTGGTACATATTTCTTAGAAAATCTAATTGCTTTGTGATGATTGTTTGTATTTTTTTAATATATCCACCGACTTCTTTTTCAAAGTCTTCTTGGCTTTCAAAAAACAGCTGACCGTTGGCATGGAGATGATTATTTCTTTTGTTTACAAGCGAAGAAATATCACTAATAGAGCCGTCATCAAATCCCACGAGTCTAAAAAAACGAAATACTGTTTTTTCTTTAATTTTTGAAAATGAAAATGGACTGCTGGGCTCTTTTAAAAAATCTTTTTCTTGACTCGGAAATCCCACCCAACAGAGATCAAATTCCTGTGATTTTTCTTTGGCAATCCTCAAAAGCTGAACATACACAAAGATCATATATAAAATATGCAAATGAGAGTACGCACTTGAATACAGTTCGTTTTCACTACACTTGAGGCAAGCTCCAAGATGATGATCAAGGTATTTTTCTAAAGTAGGATCAGACGAGCTCAAAGGAAAATATCGCGATAATGTGTATATTTCATCCATATTTTCATCCAATTACAAACTAAATCTCCTCACCCCAAACCTCGCCAATCTTCGCTTCAATTTTCTTCTCCATTTTTTCAATCAACCCCTTATTTGCAATGACAACTTTCTGCTCGGCTTCTATCTCTGCCACGATTTGTTTTTGGATTTCAAGTGGTGGGAGGGGGATTTTTTGTTCAGCTATTATTTTATGCCCAAGATGAGGCTGTGCTCCTTGTTTAAAATATGTACTTAATTTTTTATAGAAAAAGTCTGAGGATAAGTTGAAATATAAATATTTTGAGTCTAAATTTGCTTTATAGGAAATTTTAAAAACATTATTACTAAGTACTCCAGTTTTACCCCAAAAAACTTTACCCGATGTATTCCCAGTATTTACCATTATTAAATCATCTTCACTCACTTCTTTGTTTGAATATTTATCTTTAACAAAAATTAGTTTTTCATCATGAAGTAAGTCTGAAATATAAATATATCTTTTATAGCCTTCTTTGTATTCTCTAATTTGTTCGCTTTGAGGAATTTGTATTCCCTGAGTAAATTCACACACCTCTCCCAACTCCACCATTTCCCAACTCGGATTGATGCGGAAACTTGGCTTCCAGTTTTCGACGACTTGCTTGGCTCCGTCGATGACTTTTTGATATTGCTCAATCTTCGCCACGATTTGCTCTTGGACTTCGAGGGGTGGGAGGGGGATTTTTATTTTTGAGTATTGTGAAATCCAATATCTTTTATGTTGAGATGCATCAAAGTTTAGTTTTTGCATCATATAAAAAACATAACTAATACTTGCATTTTCTTTTGCTTTAAGAATCTTCATTGCAGAAGATTTCACTTTGAATGGAAAATTTACAAATTTTGTTGCAGTGGTAAAATCATCAAAAATAATTACAGGCAAATTTTCAGTAGGAAAAATATCATTTTCTTCATTTGTATAACCAAGTAAAAAAGATTTACCAGCAGTCAAAACAGGAGTTTTATATTTATCATTATAATTTTCTGTTTCTACAATATAATTTGTTGGTTGTTCATAATCTAAAATCTCTCCTAGCTCCACCATTGGCCATTGATTTTTTGATAATTCTTCTTTTGCTAATTCTGCTAATTCTTGCAGCTTAGAAAAATCATAGCCTTCAAAGGCTTTTTGCATTTGTTTTATAGGCTCTTGCAATGATGCAAATGCTTCATTGATAGATTCCTGTTGTTTTTGAAATTGATCAATAACTGGTTGAATACTTTTTTGAATTTGTTCTGCTTGTTTTTGATGGCGTTCTACAATATCTTTAAATATTTTCTGATGTGGCTCCAAGGCTTTTGTGATAGTTTCGAAATTCGCTTTCAATGATTCTGGTAAATCAATTTTATAGCGTTCGCCTGTAAGGTTGTAATCTCCATTTTCAGCGATTTTTTGTTTTGGTACGGAACAAAAATTTTTGTTCCATTCTTGCAAAAAATTTTTTGCCCCTACATTTTTCTTCCAACTCTCCAAAATTTGCAAACATTCAGGTAAATCATTTTTTTCTATTTTTCTTCTCTGTGCTCCCAGATCAAAGCCGTCATGTTCTACTTTCAAGAAAAGGATTTCATCAGTCTTTTTTGCAAACTCTCTATCCATAAGAAGAATAGAAGTTTTGACTCCGCTGTATGGCTGAAACACACCACTTGGCAAACTCACAACCGCATACAGTCCCCAATTTTCTATCAGGTTTTTGCGGAGATTTTTGTACGCATTGGCAGACTGAAAAATAATCCCTTCAGGAACGATAATTCCTGCTCTTCCTTTGATACTCAAATGTTCAGCGATATAATCGACAAACAGCACTTCCGCACGATTGGCTTGGATAGAGAATTTTTTATGTGGAACAATTCCGCCTTTCGGTGTCATAAACGGAGGATTGGCAAGAATTACATCAAAAGTTTCATCCCATCTTTTATCACTACTCAAAGTGTCGTATTCAAAAATTTTTGGATCAGAAAATCCGTGAAGATAGAGGTTTACAAGAGCCAGTTTCACCATATCGGGCGAAATATCATATCCTGCAATATTGTGTGTAAGTTTTGTTTTGTCATCTGGGCTTAATAAATCACCCGAATAATTGATTTTGTCAGCGATGATTGTTTCTGTTGCCGTTTCTCCTTGTGCTATTTTATCTTCCACTTTTTCTTCTTCAGGTTTGAAATTTGATGAGTTGGTTTTGAGAATATGCTTGTAGGCAGAAATCAAAAATCCAGCTGTTCCGCAAGCAGGGTCAAGGACAGTTTCGTTTTTCTTGGGATTCACTACTTCCACGATAAAATCGATAATATGCCTTGGAGTTCTAAATTGTCCTGCATCGCCTTGGCTTCCGAGAATAGAAAGCAAATATTCAAAAGCATTTCCTAAGTTTTCGCTATTGTCATAATTAAACTCATTTATTTCTTTGAGAAACAAGCTCAAAGTTCTTGGATCACGAAAAGGTAAAAAAGCACCTTTGAAAATATCACGGAACAATTGCGGAATATTTTTGCTTTTGGGGATATTCGCCACCGCTTCGACATACAGATCCATTCTTTCTTGTCCTGAGAGCCTATTATCCATGATTTTTCTCCATGAATATTTGGCATAATCATCTATGAAAAATTGAGCAGACAGACCTGCTTCTTCATTTTCCGTATCCATATCATCCATAAATTTATACACAAGAGCAGTTGTAATCTGCTCTACTTGTGCTTTTGGATCTGGCACTTTCCCGACAAGAATATTTCTTGCGGAGTCGATTTTTCTTTTTGTAGCATTATCAAGCATAGTAGTTTTGGTTACCTCATAAATTGATTGATTGGCACATAATCTTTCACATATTCAGGAACGGTCTCTCTCCAGCCATTGAGAGCCTTATATTCTTGCATTGTAAATCCGGCATATGTTCTTGGGAATCTTTTGTTGTTGATTTCATTTCTAAAATACTCGTCAGCAACATAAGCTTTCATAAAATTTTTGATATAAAGGACATATTTATTATCAGGCTTGTAAATAGATATAAACTTTTCGCATTCTTCTTCAAGCAGTTCATTTTTATCTTTAAATTTATCAATAAAACCAAAAATCCTTTCCAAGACTTCACGCCAAGAAATACGACGATCAAGATTTTCACTTTTACGGATTTTTTCCAGATTCAAGAAAAGTTGTGGTTTGTCTTCGTATTTATCACGAACAATTTTGACCGCCTTTTCCCACTGTTCATTTTCTACCGCTGATTTTATATCTTCGTCCTCTTGTAATTCTTGTTGTGCTTTTTCAAAAAGTTTGCGATCAACCTTCATTCCTTCCAGTCCGACTACTTGCTCTCTCATTTCTTTGATCTTATCTGGATCAAAAACTTCTATTTCATCAATATCAATAGGCGTTCCATCTTCTCCACCAGTTCCTTTTTGAAGTTGTGGGAGTTTTAGAATTTCATCATAATTAAATTTTTCTTCAAAATATTCGCAGTTGGCAAAGAAATCAAAAAACTTGAAACTGACTTTTTCATGTTTGTGTTTGTCTCCGTATTCATCACTATATTCAAAAGCATATTTTCTTGTTCCTCTTCCTTTGATCTGAATAAAATCAGTTGGGGAAAAGACAGGTCTCATCAATGCAAGATTAAGCACATCTTGGCAATCATAACCAGTCGTCATCATTCCCACCGTTACACAAATACGAGTTTTGCTTGATTTGTAATTATCAAGAAATTTTGTGTGTCCGTTTAAGTTATTATTTGCAAAATTGATTGTGAATTGTTGAGAATCAGAAACATTTGAGGTTATTTGCACTGCAAAATCAGAATTGTATTTATCAGGCCACAGTTGGCTTGCCATTTTGTTGAGCATTTGAGTAATTTTGTTTGCATGTTTTTGACTGACACAAAAAATAATACTCTTGCCAATTTCTCCGCTAATGGGGTCTTTAAAAGCATTTTCTAAAAATGTCTGACAAAAAACGGTATTTGTTTTTTCGGAATAAAATTTCTTTTCAAAATCTCTTTGAAAAAATGTTTCTTCCTCCTCGCCACCTTCTTCTTTTTCTACCATCACCGCATAACCTTTTTCGGAAAGAAGATCGGCAGTAATATCAGTCCTTGCGTCTACAACAGTAGGGTTTATCAAAAATCCTTCTTTTACTCCATCAAGCAAGCTATATCTAAAAGTTGGTTCGCCATCTTTACATCCAAAAGTGGTATAAGTATCAAGCATTTGTCTTCTTTCCCAGCCCCGAGGGTCTTTGCTTGAGAGTTTGTGAGGATCTACATTTTTGAGATAGTTTTTTGGCGTAGCTGTAAGTCCGAGTTTGTATCCGATAAAATATTCAAAAACCGCTCTTGAATTTCCACCAATAGCACGATGAGATTCATCAGCAATCAGTAAGTCAAAATCAGTCGGTGAAAATAGTTTTTTGTATTTATCTTGTGAAGAAAGACTTTGGACTGTTGAAACTACAATTTCCGCTTTTTTCCAGTCATCACGATTTTGTTTGTAAATAACTGTTTGAAAATCATTACCAAGATAATTTCTAAAGTTTTTGTAGGCTTGATCTTCCAATTCCAAGCGATCTACTAAAAACAAAATCCTTTTGGCATTTCCAGTTCTCAAAAAAAGTTTGATAACCGCTGCGGAAGTGAGTGTTTTTCCTGTTCCTGTTGCCATTTCAAAAAGAAAACGATCATTTCCAGCTTCTGCGGATTTTTGCAAAGCATGAATAGATTTGAGTTGATAGTGTCTCAGTATTCTTAAACCTTGTTCCCATAAAAAATTTTTTCTGGTTTCTTTCTGAAGATATTGCGGATCATCTTTGAAATTCGGATTTCGCGTAAGTGCAATGTAGTCGTCATTTACTTCTTCATCGGCAAGTTTTTTATTGTTCGGCTTAAAATCTAATCTGTGAAGCAAAGATTCTTGAGTTGGATATTCGGTAACAATATCGGGATTACCTCTTTCTAAGTCCCAAAAATAGTGCAAGTTCCCATTGGAAAGAATTACAAAACGAGCATTGATATTTTGAGCATATCTTCTCGCTTGTTCTTTTCCATCCAGTGGGTTTTTATCTTCTTTTTTGGCTTCCAAAACGACAAAAGGAAAGCCTTTGTCATCCAAAAGTAAAAAATCAATAAATCCGTTTTTAGTCGTTTCAAAGTCTTCTCCAAAGGCATCAATATCTTTTTGTGTTGTGAGTTTTACATTTGGTTCAAGTTGAATATTTGCTTGTCCTTTTTCATCATCAAAAAATCTCCAACCTGCTTCTTCAAGTAGTTTGTTTATTTTTAACCTTGCCTTTGCTTCTTTAGAGTTTGCCATAGTTATTTTATTTCCAAGTAAAGTATTTTCATTGTAGTTAAATTCCCCTTATAAATAAATCGTCTTCGGAGCTATAGCGGAGAAAACACCATATTCCCCCTTTCCCTCTCATATAATAAAGAAAAAATTTGTTTTGATTCCTTATTCTTTAAGTGTAGCGGGAAACCTCCTTATAAAAAGATAAAAAATGTATGTCGCACAACAATTGTATAAACTCTATTGTGTTTATTCTTCCAAATTGGCGGGCTAAGCACAATTGTTTATATTTTTCTTTTATGGGTTGGTTTCTTGTCTTTCCAACCTTTTAGTTTATCCTAAATATTTGTCAACGTTATTCCCGTTGTCCCCGTAGAGACGTTGCATGCAACGTCTCTACATGCAACGTCTCTACGGTGTGGTTTTGAAAAAATGTTTTCATAGAATTTGTTTCGTTGTACAAAAATCACTAACAATTTTTCAAATACATTTGGTGCACCCTGTCCCTGCCGATAATAAAATAACCTTGATTTTTTCAGATTTTGTTGTAGTTTTGATGTGAGGTCGTTGTCAATACAAAAAAAGAGCTATGCACAAAGGTCTCAAAAAAATATCTTTAGGAGTATATTATGGGAAAAACAGCAACAATTCAAACTCGTGTTGAACCTACGGTAAAACACAACGCACAGATTATATTAAAAAAATTAAACATTTCAATGTCAGAGGCTATTTCGATATATCTTTCACAAATAACCCTCCACAAAGGGATTCCTTTTGAAATAAAAATTCCTAATGAAGTTACAGCTAAAACTCTAACAGACTCTGAAAACGGAAAAAATCTTCATAAAGTTGATTCTGTTGATGGTTTGTTTGAGGAGCTTGATAGTTGAGTATACATTATACTACGCAATTCAAGAAAGATTACAAAAGAATAAAGAGACAAAACAAAGATCTTTCAAAATTGAGATGCGTCATTGAAAAACTATCTGAGAGAAAACCATTAGACCCAATTTATTATGATCATTCATTATCTGGAAATTGGAAAAATCACCGAGATTGTCACATTGAACCTGACTGGCTTCTAATCTATCGAATAACTCAAAAAGATTTATTTCTTGAAAGAACAGGTTCACATTCTGAACTTTTTAGAAAGTAGTAATCATTTCAAGCAAATTTTTATGCCAACGATCCAGAATAAATTTTTTCAAAGCTGTAGAGACGCAAGATTTTGCGTCTCTACTTTTCAACTGTTGTTTGATTGCCTCATGGCGATGACCCATCCTAAAATTAGGTTGATGCTATATTCATCTTGCCTTTTATTTCCATGTTTCTAAAAACAAGACAAAGTTAGAGATCATTGTTAATAATTAAGTAAGATGTCCACAGAATATGCTTATTTTACTTGACCACTCTATGTTATATCTTAAACTTCTTCTTGATTCTGAGAGAGTAATGGGCATATGAAAGATGTTATATTTTATAAAGAGATATGATTTGAGATTTTTCATTTATACTAGCTATTAAGGAGATAAATAATATGAATAATTCGACACCTCGTTATGGCTGCAAGATTTTCAATGATGAACCGACCTCTAATGATTCATTGTATAGAGAACATTATGCAGATGCTTTCGCAGAATTGGTAGAAAACTGTGACACCCCAACTGTTGTTGGCTTATATGGTACATGGGGTATTGGAAAAACATCTTTAATGAAGCAGATAGCAGACAAGTTAAATAAAGACCAATTACTTATTGTTAATTTTGATCCATGGATGCATCAATTTGATGATTCTCCAGCATTGGCGTTAATGCATACACTTGTTGACCAATTGTCTTTAGGCACAAAAGGGAAAAAATTATTAACTGTAATTTCAGCTGCTTTTGGTTCTGCATTATTAAAGGCAACAACTAATTTGACAGTGAAAGACATTGATGAATTTGGTAAGCGATACGCAAAAGAACAATTCACAGTTAGAGATGCACGTGTAAATATGCAAAATCATTTTAGAGAGTTGATAAAACATGCACAAACTAGAGATGGAATAAAAAAACGAATAGTTTTTTTTATAGATGATTTAGATAGATGTTTGCCAGAAAGTATTCTCAAGGTTTTAGAAGCGTTAAAATTATATTTAAATATTGAAGGATGTATATATTTTTTAGCTGTTGATAAAACGACATTGGAGGAAAGCATACGATTTCATTATAAAGATGTTTCAATAAATCATGTCAAGTATTTAGACAAAATAGTTCAATTGCCTTTTAATATACCTGCTATTGCACCTGAGAATATTGAAGAATATATAAATTCAATATTGCCTGAGGGATTGCATGATTGTTGTAATATGTTAGCAAATGGATTAGGCGATAATCCAAGACATGTGAAAAGGTTTATTAATATGCTCAGTTTAAATCATAATCTAGCAAAAAATTTGAAGATAAAAAATTACGACCCAATATTGTTGTCTGTGCTTTTGTATATTGAATATAGGAACCCCAAATTTTATCATGTTATTACAAATGATCCAGGAATATTTAATGATATTGTTTCCAACATAGGTAACTTGCCTGAATCTATAAAGGAAATTATTAATATAGATATCCGATTAAAAAAGGTCATTGAACATATAGATATAAAACGAGTTATCGAGAAAGATGAACTGTTTCCATATATACATTTAACCACAATTACTTCTGTTTCTGAAATTGCACTAGCTGAAGAAATGGGAAAATCTGAACTATATAATTTGTATGTTGATATTGCAACAAATGGAGATCGTGTAGCTGTTGATTTTTTAATGAGTGAGCTAGAAAAGCGAAAAGATATCGCAACCGCAAAACTAATTGATTATTGTCTCGGATTAATATCTACAACTATTGGATATAAAAGAATTAAATATTATTTAGAAAATGGTACAAGTAGACAGAAATATTATGCAACACTATATTTGGAAAGAAACTGAGATTAAAACATTCTAGATCATGCAATCAAAAAGGTGAAAAATAATTATCTCTAAGCATATTCTATGTTGTGTATAAAGTTATATAAATTCAATAACCTAATTTATTTTGGAGAAAATAATGGAAGAACATAAAATTTTGTTAATTTCTACAGGGGGTGCTATTGCTGGTGAAGTTGTGGCAAACAAACAAGATCTAAAATACGCAATAGATAAAGCTGGACACTTATCAAAATTCATAAAAGATACTTTAGTCTATATAGAAAACAACGAAGGTATAAACTTAATAATAGAACTTCAAGAATATTCTTGTATTGGCAGCTCAGACATGACCCCTAATAATTGGATTGACTTAGCTAACATTATCTATAAGCAATATGATGATTATGATTCTTTTGTTATTACTCATGGCACTAACACTTTAGGTTATACTTGTGCTGCCCTATCTTTTGCATTTACAAACAATGCCAAACCAATTGTTTTAACAGGTTCTCAAGTGCCAATTGGTGTCCCCGGTTCAGATGCAAAAATAAATTTAGAGAATGCAATTAGAATAGCATGTTGGAAAAGCATTCCAATCTATGGCGTCATAGCTGTTTTTGGAAGTAGTATAATTTCAGGAACAAGGGTAACAAAATCGAACGAATTTGACAATGATGCTTTTCAAACTTTTAACACAGGCAGTCTCGGTCGTATTTGTAGAATAATAGAGATTAACCAGCCTAACTTAATAGCACATAATGAATATTGGAATCAAAAAGATAGCATTTACCCTTTAGCAAGAATAAAAAATAGGTTAAGAGTAGATAATCGGTTTTTATGTGACATTCTCTCTTTAACTGAATTACCTGGCATGAATCCAAATATATTTAAAAAACTTGTTAATATCCTTAAAATAAAAGGTTTTATTCTTAGAACTTTTGGGAGTGGAGATCCCTCTACATCTTTAATAGACAATTTGAAATTTCTTAAAGAAGAAAAAATACCTATCGTAATCACTACACAGACTCCAAATGCAAATACCAATATGCAAGTTAATGAACCAGGAAAATATATCTTGGAAAATGGTTTAGGTATACCTGCATTTGATATGACCATGGAAGCACAAATCACAAAATTGGCTTGGTTTTTAGCTAAAATGGAGACCAAAGAAATCACATATGATCAATTATGCAAAGAAATGGAACTCAATATTCGTGGAGAATTGAATGCAATTTCTAACTACTCCTGACTTTGACACTTAAAAAAGTTAACTAATTAAAATAATTGTATGTTTCATTTTGGTTTTGTGCATTTTTGTACTACAACTTTTTTAAGGTGTTTTTTTAAAGTTTAAGTTCTTTTTCCAGAGTTCTATGGACACCTTATTTACTCTTTCCTTTTAGGTCAGATTTTTTGTGGTTTATAAGCATTTAATTTAGTAAAGACATTTCATTATTTCAATAAAAGAATTTTTTCCTAAAGGTCTTTCGATTCATTCATGTTTCTAAAAACAAGATAAAGTTAGAAATCTTTGTCAATAATTAAGAAAGGTATCCTCAGAGTATTTCTATGAATTAAGTTTTTTTCTTAGATTTTGGGAATTTTAAGTTTTTATCAAGTAAAATTAAAATTAAACTTATTATTCCAAGAATTAAACTACCTGAAAATACTATGGTGAGTTTATCCATTTTCAAGCTCCTTATAGTCTAATATAAAACCTGCTATAAAAAATAGTAACATAGATGAGGCACCAATTGCCATAACTTGGAATGAAACATCATTAAATTTTGTAGCAGGTGTTACTATTAAGATAGCAAAAACTATTTTTGATAAATCGTAAAATAGCTTTGCTAAATTGTCTTTTTGTTTATTGTTTTTAATCAGCTTCATAATGATAAATGATAAATATTTTCAAAAAAAATGCAAAGAAAAAAATTGTAACTAAAGAGTTATAGGAACACCCTACTTATCTTTCCTGTGTGCATATTTTGTAATGGCAGATTTATATGAACCAATTATTCGTCCGACCGAGCCAGATTTCGGTGATATTTTAGACATAAATTCGTTTTTCCCTACCAATGTTCTTTCTGTTTTCCCCGTTGTTTTCGTTGTACCCGTAGAGACGTTGCATGCAACGTCTCTACATGCAACGTTTTTACATATTATTGATTTAATGATTTATTAAAAGATGTACCCAAACACTTGCGAAATAGCCTATTAGAATAAAAGGTGCCCATTTTAAGTGAGAGAAGAAAGTATATTTTCCTTTAGAAGTGCCCATAAGAGCAACGCCTGCAGCAGAGCCAACTGAAAGAAGGGAACCGCCTACTCCTGCTGTTAGCGTAACAAGAAGCCATTGAGATAAATTCATATCGATATTCATATTAAGTACTGCAAACATAACAGGAATGTTATCTACGATTGCAGACAAAAATCCTACACCAACATTTGAAATAGTTGCTCCAAATTTTTCGTATGACAACATAGAAACAAGTTTTAGATAACCAATATAGTTTAACGCTCCAACACAGAAAATTATACCGAAAAAGAATAAAAGTGTATCCCATTCTACATTCCCGATGCTTTTGAAAACATCAAACGGCTCTGAATTTTTTTCGCCTGAAAATATTTTCTTAAGATAGAAAGCATAAAGAAAAAGATACCCCAAACCAAGCATCATACCCATAAAAGGAGGAAGATGAAAAAATTGTTTTAATACTACTGTGCTTGTAATTGTTATAAGAAAAAGAACACAAACAGTTATAGCTCCTTTTTTCATAGGGACTATTTCGTTAGAGCCATCAGAAGGGACTTTTTTAGAAACAGCAAAACTCATAATTATAGCTGGTATAATATATGTGACGACAGAAGGAATAAACAGTCTAAAGAAATCAAAAAAATGAGCTTTTTCTGCCTGCCAAACCATAAGAGTTGTTATGTCTCCAAAGGGGCTAAATGCTCCTCCTGCATTTGCAGCAACAACAATATTAATGAAACCCAAGTTTATAAATTTAATGTCATCTTTGGCAACTGTCATAATGACTGTTCCCATTAAAAGAGCAGTTGTAAGATTGTCTGCAATTGGAGATATAAAAAAAGACATTATGCCTGTAATCCAAAAAAGGTTTCGGTAAGTAAATCTTTTCATAACAAGCCATGACCTTAGGCTTTCAAAAACATTCCTTTCAATCATAGTATTTATATATGTCATTGCGACCATTAGAAAAAGCATAAGCTCTGCATATTCAACCATATTATGATTAAGCAGTTCATTCATCGCATCATAGTTGCCTCCTTCATATTGATGGACAACAATTGAAACAACTATCCAACTGAGTATACCGCCGAAAATAGCAGGCTTAAATTTTCTAAAATGTATAAATTCTTCTATAACAATTATTGCATAGGCTACAATGAAGATAATTAAAGCAGTAATCCCTAAAGAAGTGCTTGTGTAATCTTGTGCGCCTCCATGGCTGGCAAAGCAAGTGCCAAAACTTAGTAAAAGAAAAAAAAGTGAAGCTATTGTTGTTTTTATAACACCACTTTTCTTTTGCTCATTAGCCGAATTTGTTTTTCTCATAATTTTTTATCCTCCCCAATTAAATTACCAAATAGTCAAGGCAACTTGAGATAGTTATGAAAAGCTATGTGTAAAGGTCTAATTTCTAATACAATAGCAGTAAAATCTCGTTGCCTACGATTTTCTAAATTACCAACTGTTAACTCGACAAAATATTGATTTTTAAAAGCAAAGTTTGATTGTTAAATAATAAAAGAGGGGTTTTTTGAACAAAGCTCTCTCTTTTATCAATATTTGTCTTTTTGTAGTGTCCATAACCTGTTTAGAAATTATGGTACGCTATAGAAAAACAAATCAAATTTGAAAGGATTATGATGAGAATATATATCTGAAAAAAATATGTAGAGACGTTGCATGCAACGTCTCTACATATATTAATCTAATGATTTATTAAAAGATGTACCCAAATACTTGCAAAATAGCCTAATAGAATGAAAGGTGCCCATTTTAAATGAGAGAAAAAAGTATATCTTCCTTTAGAATATCCCATAAGAGCAACACCTGCAGCAGAGCCAACTGAAAGAAGAGAACCGCCTACTCCTGCTGTTAGCGTAACAAGAAGCCATTGAGATAAATTCATATCGATATTCATATTAAGTACTGCAAACATAACAGGAATGTTATCTACGATTGCAGACAAAAATCCTACGCCTGTATTTGAAATGGTTGCTCCAAATTTTTCGTATGAAAACATAGAAACAAGTTTCAGATAACCAATATAGTTTAACGCTCCAACACAGAACATTATACCAAAAAAGAATAAAAGGGTGTCCCATTCCACATGTGCAATGCTTTGGAATACATCAAAAGGTTTTGAATTTTCTTCGCCTGAAAATATTTTTTTAAGATAGAAAGCATAAAGAAAAAGATAACCCAAACCAAGCATCATACCCATAAAAGGAGGAAGATGGAAAAATTGTTTTAATATTACTGTGCTTGTGATTGTTATAAGAAACAGAAAACAAACAGTTTTAGCTCCTTTTTTCATAGGGACTATTTCGTTAGAAGCATCAGAAGGAACCTCTTTAGAAACAGCAAAACTCATAACTATAGCTGGTATCATATAAGTAACAACAGCAGGTATAAACAGTCTAAAGAAATCAAAGAAATGAGCTTTTTCTGCCTGCCAAACCATAAGAGTTGTTATATCGCCAAAGGGAGAAAATGCGCCCCCTGCATTTGCAGCAACAACAATGTTAATAAAACAAAGGTTTATAAATTTTATATCATCTTTGGCAACTGTTATAATAACTGTTCCCATTAAAAGAGCAGTTGTAAGGTTGTCTGCAATTGGAGATATAAAAAAAGCCATTATACCTGTAATCCAAAAAAGGTTTCGGTAAGTAAATCTTTTCATAACAAGCCATGACCTTAGGCTTTCAAAAACATTTCTTTCAACCATAGTATTTATATATGTCATTGCTACCATTAAAAAAAGCATAAGCTCTGCATATTCAACCATATTATGATTAAACAGTTCATTCATTGCATCATAATTGCCTCCTTCATAGTTTTGGACAACAATTGAAACAACTATCCAACTGAGTATACCGCCGAAAATAGCAGGCTTAAATTTTCTAAAATGTATAAATTCTTCTGAAACAATTAAGGCATAAGCTACAATGAAGATAATTAGAACAGTAATCCCTAAAGAAGTGCTTGTGTAATCTTGCGCGCCTCCATGGCTGGCAAAGCAAGTGCCAAAACTTAGCAAAAGAAAAAAAAGTGAAGCTATTGTTGTTTTTGCAAAGCCACTTGTTTTTTGTCTGTTATTTGCATTAAAAACAGTTACCGCTTTTTCTTTTAAGCTGTTAGCTGCTTGCGAACTTGTCTTTTTCATAATTTTTAATATCCTCTCTATAAATTATCAAATTGTGTTTTAGATTTTTTATACAATAATTGTTTTTTGCCAAGCTTACTACAACAAGAGTCCACTATTCCTATTTGCATAGCAAATAAAAGTAACAAAACTATTATAAATTCTAATTATTGTTTTTTTAAGATTTATCTATTCGTTGATTTGATTTTTTAATTTTTTAGAACATTTGAAGCTTATTACGCGCCTTTTTTTCAAAATTAAGGTGTCACCTGTGGAAGGATTTCTGCCTTTTCTTTCGTTTTTTTCTCTTACCATAAATTTACCAAAACCTGTTATAAGTATATCTTCTTGATCGAGTAGTGTTTTTTTTATAGTTTTTATAATGTATTCAGTACTCTCTTCGGCAATATTTTTAGGGATTCCCGTAGAAGTTATATTACTTATGACATCGTTTTTGGTAAGTGTCATTTTAATTATACCTTTGTTTCGTTTTAAAGTTTGTGAAACCTTTGTACATAATGGGTTTTACAAAAAACCACTATTTTTCATAAAAACATTATATGCAAAGGTCTCTAAAATATGATTATTTAAAATTGTTTAAAAACTTTTTGCTTTTATTAATATATATAAAATATATAAAAAACGATAAATTAACTATTTTTTTTTTGTAAGGTCAATTATTTTCTTTAATAAAAAAAAGGAGTCCAAAGTGCAATGTTCAAAATTATAAAAAAAGACAAAATGGCAAATGGGACAGTAATTCTTAATGAAATAGAAGCACCTTTAATTGCTAAAAAAGCGAAACCGGGTCAATTTGTTATAGTTAAAGCGAATGAAGAAGGTGAAAGAATTCCTCTTACAATGGCTGATGTAGATGTAAACAAAGGTACAATTACAATCATATATATGGTTGTAGGTAAGAGTACTATGCTCTTTGCAAGCCTTAATGAAGGCGATTGCTATCAAGACATAATAGGGCCACTTGGTAAACCAACAAAAATAGAAAAAGTTGGTAATGTGATTTGTGTTGGTGGTGGTACTGGCGTTGCCGTTCTTCACCCAATTACAAGAGCATTAAAAGAGGCAGGGAATAATGTCGATTGTATTATAGGGGCAAGGAATAAAGAACTTCTTATATTAGAAGAGAAGATGAAACAAGCTTCTAATAAACTGCATATTTGTACAGATGATGGTTCTTATGGGCATAAAGGTTTTGTTACAGAAATTTTAAAAAATATTCTTGAAGAGAAAGATATAAGTCTTGTTGTGGCGATAGGACCTGTTCCTATGATGAAATTCGTTTCTAAAATCACAGAAGAGTACAAAGTAAAAACTATTGTTAGTTTAAATCCTATAATGGTTGATGGTACAGGTATGTGTGGTGGATGTAGAGTAACTGTCGGAGGAAAAACTATGTTTGGTTGTGTTGATGGTCCTGAGTTTGATGGACACAAGGTAGATTATGACGAGTTAATGCTTAGGCTTCAAGCTTATAGAGAAGAAGAAAAAATGTGCTCTAATAATTGTAAGTTATGATAAGGTTTTTTTAAGTTTTTGAAACAAACATCTTAAAAGAATCGTAAAGTGTATAAACTATGAATCGCTTTACCGTTTCTTTATTTAGGAGAATTTAATATTATGGTTGATAAAGTTAAAAAAGAAAAAGTAGCAAGACAACAAATGAAAGAACAAGACCCTAATGTTCGTAAAAAAAATTTTCAAGAAGTACCATTCGGTTACGATTTAGAGACAGCTCAATTAGAAGCTTCGAGATGTATTCAGTGTAAAAGTCCTAACTGTATGAAAGGTTGTCCAGTTAGTGTTAATATCCCTGCTTTTATTAACTTAGTAAAACAAGGCGACATTGAAGGTGCAATTAATAAAATTTGGGAAAAAAATAGTCTGCCTGCTGTTTGTGGTAGAGTTTGTCCTCAAGAAAGCCAATGTGAAGGGGAGTGTATACTCGGCAAAAAAGAAGAGCCTGTAGCAATTGGTAATTTAGAGAGATTTGTTGCAGATTATGCAAGAGAACACAATATTTCTAATAGTTCTGCAAGTTGCAAGAGTAATTCAGAAACTAAGAAAAAAGTTGCAGTAGTTGGTTCTGGTCCTTCAGGGCTTACTGTCGCAGGGGATTTAATTGCAAAAGGGTATGATGTAACTATAAAAGAGGCGTTTCACAAACCTGGTGGAGTGCTTGTTTACGGTATTCCAGAGTTTAGACTTCCAAAAGAGATTGTTTCTGCGGAAGTTGCTATGCTTGAAAAACTTGGGGTGAAAGTTGAATGTAATAGCGTTGTAGGTCAAATTGTTTCTCTTGATGAACTTTTTGAACAAGGTTTTGACGCAATATATGTAGGTGTAGGTGCAGGTCTTCCAAAATTTATGAATTTACCTGGTGAAAACCTTATAGGTATTTTATCTGCAAATGAATATTTAACTCGTACCAATCTTATGAAAGCGTATCTTTTTCCAAAGGTTGATACTCCAATTCCAAAAGGTAAAAATGTTGTAGTTCTTGGTGCAGGAAATGTTGCTATGGACTCTGCAAGAACTGCTATGCGTCTTGGTGCTGAAAATGTAAAGATAGTTTATAGACGTTCAAGAGAAGAGATGCCTGCAAGAAAGGCTGAAATTCATCATGCAGAAGAAGAGGGTATTGAGCTTTTTCTTTTGACTAACCCTACAAAATTTATTGGTGACGAAAAAGGCAGATTAACAGGTATGGAGTGTGTTAAAATGGAACTTGGTGAACCTGATGAATCTGGTAGAAGAAGACCTGTTGTAATTAAAGGTTCAGATTTTCATATGGATTGCGATTTGGTTATTGTGGCTGTTGGTTCTGGAGCTAATCCATTACTTACGACATCTACTTCAGATATGGAAACTAATAAATGGGGTTATATTGTTGCTGATGAAGAGACAGGTAAGACAACTAAACGAGGAGTTTGGGCAGGAGGAGATATTGTAACTGGTGCAGCGACTGTAATTTCTGCAATGGGTGCAGGTAGGCAAGCTGCCGACTCTATGGACAAATATTTAAAGTTTGGTTGGTAATGAATAGGAAGATATCGTTTATTGGTGCTGGAAATATGGCAGAAGCTATTATTTTAAGCATAATAAAATCTAAATTGATACCGCCTGAAAATATTTATATTAGTGATATTAATCAAGATCGCCTTAATTATATCAAAAGCAAAACGAATGTTAATATTCAAAAAAATAATTTTGAAGCTTTTGAAAAAGGCGATTTTGTTTTTTTAGCTGTTAAGCCTCAATTTATGGAGCAGGCTGTAAATGAAATATTTGTAAACAAAAATAGTGATTACGATATAAGCTCAAAAAAGACCATTTTGTCTATAGTGGCAGGAATGAAGCTATCAAAGATAAAAAAACTTTTTATGCTTAAAAATCTCTTTTTTGTTCGTATAATGCCGAACACTCCAGCACTTGTTTCAGCTGGAGTGTCCGCTTTTTATGCAGATAAAGACTTACCTTTAGAAAATTTAAAAATAGTTAAAGAAATTATTTCAACTTTTGGTAAATTTATTATTCTTGACGAGGAAGACTCTTTAGATGCGGTAACTGCTGTTTCTGGTTCTGGACCAGCTTACTTTTTTTATTTTTTTGAATCGTTAATGAAGTCAGCACAAGAGCTTGGCTTTGAAAAAGAGAAAGCTCATCTCTTAGTAAAAGAGACTATAAAAGGCTCTTTAAAACTTCTTGAAGAGACTCAAATTGAGGCAGAAACTTTAAGAGACAACGTTACATCTAAAGGTGGCACAACTGAAGCAGCCTTGAAAGTTTTGAAAGAAAAAAAGTTTCAAGAAATAGTTACAGATGCTGTTAATATGGCATTTAAAAGAGCAAGAGAAATAAGTAATTTATAATAAAAGACTTTAGCAGAATTTGAGCTTTTGTGCAGAGGTCTCTAAAATATAGTTAAAAATTGTGATGAATATAAAAAAAACGTTATTTTTGATTTTCTTTTTAATAGTACAAACAGTCAGTGTGTATGCGACAGAAAACAATGTGGTTACTATAGATGCTATTGGTACAGGCAGTGTTTATAATGGGAAATACTCTTATGCAAAAAAAGAGGCTATAGAAAACGCTTTGTATGTTGCAGTAGAAAAAAGCTTGCAAAAACTTATAGTACCAGAAGTTTTTATAGGCAATTTCCAATCAATAAACCGTATAGTTTTTCTCCATTCAGAATCTTTTATTAAAAACTATAAGATACTTGCGGAAAGTAAATACGAAAAAAATTACAAAGTTTTTATAAGAGCAAATCTATTTGTCGATAAAATCAAAGAGTATCTTGAATACGATAAAGTAAGTTTCAAAAAAGAAAAAAATTTTAAAATTCTATTTTTTATCACAGAAGAAATTGGTTCAAATAGTGTGCCTTATAGATGGTGGCAAGAAGAGGGGGACATTACAAATACTATAAGTTCAAATAATATTTTTACTATTTTAAGCAAAAACGGTTTTAAAGTTTTTAATACTAAAATTATTGAAAGAAGAAATAAAATAGAGAAGAGGAGAGAAGCTGTAGACAAAAAAAGCGGAGAAGACCTTTTTATGGAGCTTCTTGAAAAAGAAGAGACTCAAGAAGTAAAAAACGAAAAGAAAGAGGTAGTTACAAGTCTATTCCCTATAAAAAAAGAGATTAACATACATTCTGCACTAAAAATAGCAAAGGAGCTTAATGTAGACTTAGTTGTATTAGGTGATGTTAAAGTTTTTAAAATAAAAAAAGTGTTTAATAACGACCTCGTATTTTATAAAGGCGTTATAAACTCAGAAATTTTTGATGTAAAAAGTGGTAAAAAAATAGGGGAAGTAGAAAAAGAGAGTGTTGTAAATGGCGAGACAGAAGAGAGTAGTATAAAAAAAGCTACAGAAGAGATTTCGTCCATAGGTGGAAATACGATACTTAAAAAGCTTGAAGAGTCTTTAAATAAAAGAAGCACAAATATACCTACAAAAATTGAAGTTGTTATAGAGTGGAATGAAGAAGTTGACGGTATGGCTGAATTTATAAAAATCAGAAAGAAGTTTACAAGTTTAGATGGCATTAAGAATATTGAAACAAAAGAACTCGGAAGCGATAAAGCCACAATTATAATTGATTATAAGGCAGAAGCGAAAAATCTTGTTACACAAATAATTCAAAATAGATTAAACGATAATTTTAATATAGAAATATCGGACTTCGATAAAATTAAAATAACATTATCAAAATAAAACTATTATTTTATAAATGGAGCAAAAATGCAGGACAAATCGAATAAACTGGAAGAAATTTTATTAAAAGTTGGAAATAAATTAGACAGTTTATCTGAAAATGAAAAGCTTGAAAAATATAGAAATTTGCAAAACAACCTTTTTGAGTTTGCTAATTTTTTGGAAGCTAAAATCACATTACTATATTTAAAAAAGGATAGTAGGTTCGAATGTGATACCGCGATGATTATAAAAAAATGTATTGAATTGGGTAAAAAGTTCGCCCTTCCTGTTTTTGATATAGAAAAAGCTGATGTAAACAAGATAGTAAGAATAGATGATGTAGCAAATAAAGATAGGCTTGCTATTGGAACAAGACCACAAGTTTTTTCTAACAATAGTTTTAAAGAGATTAAAATAGACGATATAGATTTGGCAATTATACCAGGTTTTGTTTTTGATATGAAAGGGAATAGAGCTGGATACTATGACGGTGTTTACAGCAGTTTAATTTCCAAGCTTCCTCTAACGACTCGAAAAGTTTCTATAGCTTTTGAAGAGCAGTTAGTAAAAATTCTTCCCACAAAGTCGGGTAAACAAAAAATAGATATAATAGTAACAGACAAGAGAATAATTTATAAAATATAATGCCAGAGGTTAATTATAAAGATAAAATCTTTAGGGACGATATTAGATTATATCTTTTTTATGGTGAAAGTTATATTTATAAAAAAGTATGTCGAAAGCTAATCGAAGATATTTTACCTAATGCCGATAACTCTCTTAACTATGAGATTGTTAATTCTTACGAACAAATTTATCAAGTTGTAGAGCGTCTTAACACTATTCCTTTCTTAGATGGCAAAAAAATAATTCACATTAAAGACTCTAAGATTTTTTATACACAAGATGATGCAGCGAAACTTTTAACTCAATCTATAGAGGCTTTTTCTAAAGATGAGGCTAAAGGAGCAAAAAACTTTGCTTCTCTTATGGGTATATTAAATATATCTAAGGAGAGTTTTTCTACTACTAAAGTTAAAATATTTGAAGATTACGAAAAAGAAGTAAACACTATTTTTAACTATGTCGTAGATAATGATATTAAAATCGTACAGAAGAAAAAAGATATTCAAGTTCTGCAAAGTGTAATAGAAAAAGGTTTTTCAACTAGATCTATACTTATAATAACTGCTGATTATGTTGATAAAAGGACAGGACTGTTTAAGGCAATTAACAATCAAGGGGTTGTTGTAAATTGCTCTACACCAAAAGAGTCTTCTTATAACGATAAAGAAAAAATTGGTGTTTTAAAAAATCAAGCAGATGAAATTCTTAAAAAGAACCAAGTTAGGATAAGTCAAAGTGCTTTTGATTTGCTTTATCGCCTTGTAGGCTTTGATATTGAAAAATTTACAGGCGAGATAGAAAAGCTTTTAAACTATGCAAAAGATAGTAAAATTATAGAAAGGGATGATGTAAAAAAGCTTGTAAGCAGGACAAAAGATGACCCAGCGTATGAACTTAGTAATGCCATTGCAGAAAGAGACCTCTTTAAAGCCCTTTTTTTTACTAACTCTTTAATTGAAAAAGGTTTCTTTTCTTTGCAAATTCTTGCTTTAATATTTAATCAAATAAAAAAGCTTTTCATTATGAAAACTTTTTTAAAAAATGCTAACATAAACGAAAGTAGCTTGAGCTTTAATGATTTTAAGTCTTCTCTATTAGACAAAATGGTTCAATATGATGAAGAAAATTTTAACCTTAAAGAGCAAAAAAACCCTTCTCTTTTTATTGCGAAAGGGAAAAATGCTTATGCTGTTTATATTTTATTCCAAAAAGCAGGAAATTTTGCATATGATGAGTTAAGTTTTTTTTTAGAAAATATAAGTAATATAGATTTTCTTTTAAAAAGTTCTATGCAAAAACATCAGACGATTATAGAAAGATTAATCATTAAAATATGTAAATAAAGGAGATAGATTTTGTATTCACTTGAAGATTCAAAAAGAACACACCATTGTAATGAGCTTTGCGGGCAAGATGTTGGTGTGGAAGTTATACTTATGGGTTTTGTAGATAAAAGAAGGGACCATGGGGGAGTTATATTTATAGATTTAAGAGATAGAGAAGGCATTACACAGGTAGTTTTTAATCCTGAAAAAAATAGTGAGGTGCATAAGCAAGCACACGATTTAAGAAGCGAATTTGTTTTGTGCGTAAAGGGAATAGTAGAACTTAGACCTGACAATATGATGAATAAAAAGATTAAAACAGGCGAAATAGAAGTGGCTGTAAATGAGTTAAAAATATTTAATACAGCTAAAACGCCTCCTTTTCAAATTGACGATAGTGAAGATGTAGCAGAAAATATTCGCCTTGAATATCGTTTTATAGATTTAAAAAGAAAAAAGCTTCAAACTAACATTATTAAAAGAAGTAATATCACTTTTTCGATAAGAGAGCACCTTAATTCGTTAGGTTTTATCGATATCGAAACTCCTTTTTTAACACAAAGTACTCCAGAAGGAGCAAGAGACTATCTTGTTCCAAGTAGAATTAATCATGGTTGTTTCTATGCCCTACCTCAATCTCCCCAGCTTTTTAAACAACTTTTGATGATAAGTGGTTTTGAAAAATATTATCAGGTAGTAAAGTGTTTTAGAGACGAAGATTTAAGAGCAGATAGGCAACCCGAATTTACTCAAGTCGATATTGAAATGAGTTTTGTAAATGAAAAAGATGTTATGGAACTATCTGAAGGACTTATAAAAAAAATTTTTAAGGTGAGTTTAAACAAAGAGCTAAGTTTACCATTTAAAAGTTTAAAATATGAGGAAGCTATTGACAGGTTCGGGCTTGATAAACCAGATATGAGATTTTCTTTAGAGCTAAAAGACATTACGGAAATTGTAAAAGATTCAGACTTTAAAGTTTTTACAAGTGCCATTAAAAAAGGAGGAATAGTTAAAGCTATCAATGTTGAAAATGGTACGGACTTTTCAAGAAAGGATATAGACGATTTAACAAAATTTGTATCTATTTATGGAGCTAAAGGACTTGCTTGGATAAGAGTTAAAGAAGAAGAGTGGCAATCTCCGATTTCTAAATTTTTTAGTGATGAAGAGAAAGAAAAACTTAAAGAGAAGTTAAATATTAAGCCGGGCAATTTACTCTTTTTTGTTGCAGACACTATAAAAGTTACTAATGAAGCTTTGGGCAACTTAAGAAATGAACTTGCAAAAAAACTTAATTTAATTGACGAAAAAGAGTTTAATTTTGTATGGGTTACCGATTTCCCTATGTTTGAGTATGATGATGCAGAAAAGAAGCTTTCCGCCTTGCACCATCCTTTTACGATGCCTCACAATGTAGACGATTTGGAAAAAAACCCTTTAAATATTACATCAAAAGCTTATGACCTTATTTTAAATGGTTCTGAAATTGGTGGAGGTAGTATTCGTATTCATAGAAGTGATATACAAAGAAAAGTTTTTTCAGTTTTAGGAATGACTAAAGAAGAGTATGAAAAAGAGTTCGGATTTTTACTTTCTGCACTCGATTATGGAGCACCTCCACATGGTGGTTTAGCTTTTGGACTTGATAGGCTTTTAATGATTATTTTAAATCAAAAATCTATTAGAGATGTTATAGCTTTCCCTAAGACACAAAAAGCGAGCTGTCTTTTGACAAAAGCACCTTCAAAAGTAGATGCTTCAAAACTTATTGAACTTGGTATAAAGAACATATCTTAAACGTTTCTTTTACTTAAAATTCCAATATTTTTTTAACAATTTAGAGATAGATATTAGAAGAGATGAACCCATTAGCAAAAAAATTAAATGACATAATAATAGAAGCTAACCCTTATGTATTTGAAGCTTTGTCTTTTTTTGGTAAAAATATATTTTTCCCAAAAAGTATTTTAAAACAGAGTGCAGAAGCTAAAGAACAAGCCGACACATTTTTTAATGCCACGATAGGTATGGCGACTGAACGAGGGAAAACCTTGTTTCTGCCATCTATGATAAAAAATTTTAATGATATAGACCCAGAAAAAATTGTAAACTACACTTCTTCTTATGGTATGCCAGATTTAAGACAAGCTTGGCAGGACGAGATATATAAAAAAACACCTTCTTTGACTTCAAAAAACATTAGTTTACCTATCGTTACGAATGGCATTACAAATGGTATAAGTATCTTTTCGGATATGTTTATCGATAAAGAAGACGATATTCTATTGCCTAATCAAATGTGGGGAAACTACAATTTAATAATGGGACTAAAAGCAGAAGGGTGTGTAAGTCATTTTGATATGTTTTCAGATGGTGAGTTTAACTTAAAAGCTTTTAAGGAAGCTATTGGCAAAATAGCAGAAAATAAAAGTAAAATTATCATACCATTAAATTTTCCTAACAATCCTACAGGTTATAATCTAAAAGAGAAAGAACAAGATGAAATAGTAAAGATTCTTTTCGATTTTGCCGAAAAGGGTTTAACGATTGTTACATTTTCAGACGATGCCTATTTTGGTTTAAATTTTGGTGCAGGTAAAAACGAATCTCTATTTGGGAAGCTGACAGATGTGCACGATAGAATAGTAGCAGTTAAAGTTGATGGAATAACGAAAGAAGCTTTTGCGTGGGGTTTAAGAATTGGTTTTATAACTTATGGAGTAAAAAGTAAAAACCATAAAGAACTTTATAACGCTTTAGAGCAAAAAACAGCAGGCGATATAAGAGCATCTATTTCAAATGTTAGCACTTTGAGCCAAACGTTAGCTTTAAATGTTTTAAAAGATGAGAACTATAGCTCAGAGAGAGAAGCTAAAGTATCTATTATAGAAAAAAGATATAGAAAAATTTTAAAAGTTTTAAAAAGAGAAGAATTTTCAAAAGCTTGGGAAGTTTACCCTTGCAATGCTGGTTACTTTGTAGCGTTAAAGCTTAAAGAGAATATTGCTGAAGAGTTGAGATTAATTTTATTAAAAAAGTATAAAGTAGGCATCATTGCTATAAACGATCACGATATAAGAATTGCTTTTTCTTGTATTGACGAAGAGAATATAGAAGAGCTTGTTGCAATGATTTATAAAGCTTTTAACGATATATCTAAATAGAGCTATGTGCAAAAGCCTTGAGTAATAATCTTAAAATAAAAATTAAAAAATTTTGTTTATTAATTATTTTTGTGTTAAGAGTGCCGTTTTGATTATGAGAAAAAGCAGATAAACATGAAAAAAATATGAAGTGAAAAAATGCCTAAAAAAAAAGAGATAAAAGAAAAAAGTAAAGATAAAACTAAAGAGAAAACTAAAGCTAAAGAGAAAAAAAATGTAAAGTTTTCAATTGGCGACTATGCAGTATATCCTGCTCATGGTGTCGGCACTATAGAATCGATAGAAACTCAAGAGATTAATGGTGAAGAGTTAAGATTTTATGTTATAAAGATTATTAGTAACTCTATGACAATTATGGTTCCTATCGCTAATGCTAAAAAAGTTGGACTTCGAGATGTTATACCGAAAGAGGAGATAAGCAATCTTTACAAAACTTTAAAAGAGTCCAAAACTATAAGCATTGAACAAACTTGGAACAGAAGACATAAAGAGTATGCAGATAAAATAAAAACAGGCTCTCTTTATGATATAGCAGAAGTTTTTAGAAATTTATCTTTGCTAAAAGCAGAGAAAGAGCTTTCTTTTGGTGAAAGAAAACTTTTTGATACTGCAAAAGATTTGCTTGTAAAAGAGATAAGTATCTCTAAAGATATGAGCGAAAAAAATGTAGAAGAAGAACTATATTCGCATATAAAAAAAAAGTAAAAAGACAACTTGATACCTAACCCCACCTTAGAAAATTTTTCTTTTATAGTTAATGAAGAGATAGAGAACATAAGGCTCGACCTTTTTTTAGTACAAGAAAAAGGTCTTAGCAGAAATTTTATACAAAAAAACATTAAATTGGGCTCTATTCTGGTTAACGGCGAATCTAAAAAGCCGAACTATATTCTAAAAAAAGGCGATTCTATCTCTTGCTCTTTTACTACTCTTAAAGAGCAGTTAAGTTTTAAACCAGAGAAAATCAAATTAGATATAATATACGAAGATGACAATATATTATTAATTAATAAGCCTTTTAATATGGTTGTACATCCTGCTCCTGGTAATCTTAGCGGAACCCTTCTAAATGCACTTATTGATAAATATCCTAATATTAAAAATGCTGGTGGTATAGAAAGATGCGGTATTGTTCATAGATTGGACAAAGACACCACAGGTATAATGATTATAGCAAAGGATAACGACTCTTTCGATACTTTAACAAAAGATTTTAAAGCAAGAAGTGTAGAAAAAAGATATTTGGCTTTAGCTTATGGCAGGCTTGATGATGAGGGAACAATAAGAATAGAAATAGGCAGAGATATAAAAAACAGAAAAAAAATATCTCCAAACAGTAATAAACTGAGGAGTGCAAGAACAGATTTTAAGTTAAGAAAATATTTTAGCAAGCAAGATATAAGTTTAGTTGAGTTAAATTTAAAAACAGGAAGAACACATCAGATACGAGTACATTTAAAAGCGATTCACCATCCAGTAGTAGGTGATAAGCTTTATGGGCATAAAAAAGATCGTGCAAAAAGACAAATGCTTCATTCCTTTAAAATGTCGTTTATTCATCCAAAAACAAAAGAGTATTTATCTTTTAAAGCAAAACTGCCAGAAGATTTTAGACAAACAATATGGAGTTTAATGTAGTTAGATATGCCAATTAGTTATATTTTCTTTATTGACTTCAACAATTATTTTAATTAGCTTTTTTCGTTTATTTCTTTGGTTTTCAAACTTAATTTCTTGTTTATACGGTTGCGAGAATTTTTAATAACAACTTGAGACCTTTGCACATAGCTCTATTTTGTAAGTTTTTTTGTAAAATCATCAAAAGTTAATGTTTTACTAAAAACTACTATTTTCTTTATAAAAAACATTATGTGCAAAGGTCTCAACTTATTAATAATCGTATAGTCACCAGTTCAAGCAAAAAGCTTAGCTGTTGCTGAATTTTGTCATTGAGGTTTATAAATTTTGTGGAAAATCTATTCATACCAAATTTTAAAGATGAGGAGCATCTAAGGGATGTTCAGCTTGCTGGCTTGAAGTGGACAGTTTCGCACGCTTACCAAGGTTCAGAATTTTACAAAAATAGCTTTGATAAACTTGGCATTAAACCCGAAGATATTAAAACTATTGATGATTTAAAAAACCTTCCTTTTACTACAAGTAACGATTTAAAAGAAAACTACCCATTCCCTTTGCTCTCTGTTCCTTTTGAAAAAATTGTAAGAATTCATGCATCTTCTGGAACTACAGGCAGAAAAAAGATTCTTGTCTATACTAAAAAAGATTTAAAAGATTGGGCAAATATGTTTGCAAGGTGTTATGAGCTTGTAGGACTTTCAAAACAAGATAGAGTCCAGATTTGTGTTGGTTATGGTTTATGGACAGCAGGTGTAGGTTTCCAACTCGGTTGTGAAGAGTTCGGAGCTCTTGCAATTCCAGCAGGTCCAGGCAATTTAGAACTTCAAATGCAGTTTTTAATAGATTTTAAACCGACTGTAATTTGTGCAACAGCATCTATGGGGCTTCTTTTGGCAGAAGAGGTTGAGAGGCGAAATCTTAAAAATCAAATTAATGTTAAAAAAGTTATATTTGGAGCAGAAAGATCTAACGATGTTATGAGGGATAAAATCAAATATCTTTTGGGAGCAGAAGATACTTTTGATATAGTAGGTTTAACAGAACTTTATGGACCTGGAATGGGAATAGAATGTAAGTCCCATCGAGGTATTCATTATTGGGCTGACCATTACATTGTTGAGTTAATTAATCCTGAAACTCTTAAGCCGGTAGAAGAAGGTGAAATGGGCGAACTTGTTTATACTACGCTTAGAAAAGAGGGGGCACCCTTAATAAGATATCGCTCACGAGATATTACTCAACTTATAAAAGAGAAATGTCCTTGTGGACTTCCTTTCCCTCAACACGATAGAATTTTGGGTCGTTCTGATGATATGTTTATAGTTAGAGGAGTTAATGTCTATCCGGGTCATATAGATGAAACTCTTGCTAAATATAAGCATGTTGGTTCTGAGTATCAAATTTATGTTGAGAGAAGAAATGATGGCAAAGATTATATGACAATCAAAGTTGAAAGAGAGCTTGAAGCCGATAAAAACTTAGATTTAGAAATTATAAATAAAATAGAAAGTAGTATTAAGAAGAGCCTTTTTGTAAGTAGTAAAGTTGAAATTTTAGATTACAACACTCTTCCAAGAACAACAAAAAAAGTCCAAAGGGTTTTTGATTTAAGAGACCTTTGCACATAGCTTAAATTTTGCTCAAAACTACTATTTTTTCCATAAAAAACATTATGTGCAAAGTACTCATTTAAGAGATTAAAGAAAATGGCAAATGAACAAATATTAATGGGTAATGAAGCGATAGGAAGAGGAGTAATTGAGGCAGGTTGCACCCTTTTTTCTTCTTATCCTGGAACTCCAGCGTCTGAAATTTTAAAGTCAGTTGTAAAATTTTCTAAACAAAGCAAAACTTCTATACACACTGAGTGGTCTGTAAATGAAAAGATTGCTTACGAAACTGCTCTTGCTCATAGTTATACAGGCAAAAGAGCTGCTGTAGCTATGAAACAAGTTGGTTTAAATGTAGCTTCTGACCCGTTTATGAGGTCTGCATATCTTGGTGTTAAAGGAGGTTTTTTAATTATTGTTGCAGATGACCCAGGTCCTCATAGTTCTCAAACAGAACAAGACACTCGTTTTTTTGCACAGTTTGCTAAAATTCCTGTGTTTGACCCATCAAGTCCAGCAGAAGCAAAAGAGATGGTAAAAGAAGCTTTTTTACTTTCTGAAAAGCTTGAGATTCCTGTCGTTTTACGTCCAACAACAAGGGTTTGTCATGCAAGACAAAATGTTAAATTAAATTCCATTAAAGTTTTAAAAAGAAAAACTCTTTTCAAAAAAGAACCAGCAAGATGGGTTGCAACTCCGGGTGCTCTTACATCTTTGCACAAAGGTTTGAATGATAAAATAGAAGAGATAAAAAAAGATTTTTATCCCATTTGTAATAATGACAAAAAGCCTAAATCTAAACTGTCGGAATATTGTATAGTTTCATCTGGCGTAGTTTATATGTATGTCTATGAAATGCTTGAAAGTATGGGGGTTTTGCAAAAAGTAGACCTTTATAAAGTTAATGTCCCATACCCTTTAAATAGTAAGTTTATAAATGATATTTCAAAAAAATATAAGAAAATTTTAGTTGTAGAAGAGACCTATCCTGTAATTGAAATGCAGCTTTTAAATTCTGAAATTAAAGGCAAAGTGTCAAAAGATGTTTCAGATTGTGGAGAACTTACACCCGAAAAAATAGAGAAAATATTAGTAAAATTTCTATCTTTAAATAAAAAGCTAAAAAAATATGAAGATATAAAAGGTGTTAGACCTACTCTTTGTGCAGGTTGCCCACACAGAGCTTCATTTTATGCCATTAAAAAAACTTTCCCTAAAGGCATTTTCCCAAGTGATATCGGTTGTTACACTTTGGGCGTTAATTTTGGTGCTGTTGATACTTGTCATTGTATGGGGGCTTGCATTAGTTTTGGAGCAGGATTTTATCACTCTTTTGCAGAGAATAAAGATTCAGATTTTCCTACAATAGTTGTAACGATTGGCGATTCCACTTTTTTTCATTCAGGAGTGCCTGCTTTAGTTAATGCAGTTTTTACAGGTGCAAGAATTATTGTTGTTATTTTAGATAACTCCACAACAGCTATGACAGGTGGTCAGCCTACTCCGCAAGTTGGTTACCAGGCAGACGGCAATAAAGGAAAACAAGTTTTCATTGAAGATCTTGTTAAAGCGAGTGGCGTAAAGTTTTTAAAAAAATGCGATCCATATAAAATCAAAGAGTTTAAGACAATTTTAAAAGAGGCGGATAAATTTTGTAGGAGTGCTAAAGGCGGTGTAGCTGTAATCATTTCTAAACACCCTTGTATGATGTATAAAGATGAGAGGGCAAAGCAAGAAAAACTCAATGTGTTTGTTAGTGAAGAGTGTATAGGATGCAAAATTTGTATTAAAGGGTTTGAGTGTCCAGCACTCGTTTTTGATGAAACAGATAACAAAGTTTTCATAGATAATACTCTTTGTATCGGTTGTGGTGTTTGTCTGGATGTCTGCCCTACAGGTGCAATTTTAACAAAATAGGCAAAAATATTTAAAATTAAAAATTAAAAAACTAATTATTCAAAACTCTAAAATTCTTATGAAACAACAAATAATAATAAGTGGCAGAGGCGGTCAAGGCATCGTTTTTTTAACAAAACTTATTGCTGAAGCTGCTATAACTATGAACTTAAACGTTTTAACTTCAGAGACACACGGCATGGCTGTACGTGGTGGGACAGTCATTTCTCATATTAAAGTAGGAGATTTTAAAAGTCCTCTTATAATGTATGGGGAAGCCGATATGGGATTTTTTTTAAAAAAGAATAACATTAATTTTCATAATAACTTCATTAAAAAAAAAGGTAAAATCGTTGTAAATAGCGATACCGATATAAAAGACACTTTAAATATTAATGCAGAAGGGCTTGCAGAAGAGATAGGTTCTTTGGTCTCTACAAATCTTGTTCTTTTAGGGTATGCTATAAAAAATAGTGTGCTGTTTTGTGATGCCGATACAATGGAAAAAGTTATCTTAAAATTTTCTAAAGGTAAAAAAAGTGATTTGAATCTTTTAGCTTTTCATAAAGGCTTAGGAATTTAAAAAAAATTGAGTCATATTAAAAAATGAAGTTTAACGATTTAAACTTAAAAGATTGGAAAAATATTGATATCGATGTAAATTCTTTATGGCTTATTGATAAAAGAAAAAATAGTGGTAAGCATCAAAATATCTATCATGGTAATTTCATTCCTCAAATCCCAAATCAATTAATAAGAAGATATACAAAGGAAAAAGAAACTGTTTTTGATGTTTTTCTTGGAAGTGGAACAACACTCTTCGAAGCAGAATTATTAAACAGGAATATTATCGGCAGTGATATAAATAGAGAGATTATTTCTTATGTAAAAAGTAAAAGAGAAAATAATTTTTCGAGTTTTATAGATGTGTGTGATGTAACCAATTCAAACGAGGTAGATAATTTTATAAAACAAGCTTTCAAACAATTAAATATAGATAGTGTTGAATTTATTATAATGCACCCACCATATTTAAATATAATTCAATTTACCTCTGAAAATAGAGACTTATCAAATATTAAAGATTTAAAAACATTTATTAAAAAATTCATAAAAGTTGTTGATAACACTTTAAAGTATTTAAAAAAAAATAGATATTTTGCTCTTATTCTTGGTGATATTTATAAAAATAGTGAAGTCGTCCCTCTATCTTTTTATGCAATGGATGCTATTAAAAGAAATTTTAAAACTAAACTCAAAGGTATTATTGTTAAAAATATTGAAGGTAATAGAGGGAAAATTAAAACAGGTGGAATTTGGAGGTATCGAGCTTTAAGTAGTGACTATTATATTTTTAAACACGAATATATTTTTGTTTTTAAAAAGGAGTTTTAATGAAAGACTTAAGAGATATAAAAATATCTATTGATTATGATGTTGCGAAAAAAATATTAGGCAATAAAGAGAATGCGATTAATTATTTAAGTTTAATGGGAATAGAAGTTAATAGAAAGCAAAGCTATCAAGCAAAGGAGATATATAATCTTGTTGTAGAGAATTGGGATTATGAAACGTCATTAAAGGCTATAAGGGAAATTTTTCGAAAAACTAAAAAATATTGCAATGGTAAATCTGGGGAAATGTCTATTAACATTCTTATAGAAGAGTGGAAAAAATTTAATTTTGGTGAAATAAAGTGGCCATTTTCTCAAGGGCAATTTGATAATTTTGTACAACGAATAAATAGTTCAGAAAAAATTGGCAGGATAGAAAAAGATGATGAGGTTAAAATTGCTGCTGTAAAATATAGAAGAATTAAAGAATTGAATACTGCAAGAAACGATTTCTTAGAAACTCTTATTTTTGATAAAAGTAGCAATATTTTGCCTACTCTCTTACATAATAAGGGGATAGATTTTTTTATTAACGGCATAAGTTATGATCAAAAAGTTGCTAAAAGTCCAACTAATGAGTTTAAAAAAGATTTTGGTCAAAATTGGAAGAGTGTTGCGATAGAAAACCCTAAAAAAGTTATAGAATATTTATACAAATATCAAGATGAAGGAAGATTTGGAGCGTCTCCAAGACTTTATGTCGTGTATCTTGATGAAGATATAACTCCTTGTGAAATAAAAAATAATATACAAACATTAGATTTACAAAATCCATATGATATAACATTTAAATATAATCATAAAGATTTCGGAAGTAAAAGCTATAAAACTCAAGCATATATAGTTTTACTATATAATAGTAAAAAATGAATTATATAGGTTCAAAATATAAGCTTATTCCTTTTATAAAAAAGGCTATTAAAGAAACTGTAAAAGAAGATATATCATCTAAAATCTTTTGTGATATTTTTGCAGGTACTGGGGTTGTCGGCAGAGCTTTTAAAAAAAAGGTAAGCAAGGTTATTAGCAATGATATAGAATATTATAGTTATGTCTTAAATAGAAACTATATTGGTAATCATAAGCCGATTAAAAAGATTGATGAATATATTGATATTTTAAACAATACTAAACCTGTTGAAGGTTTTATTTATAAAAACTACTGCATGGGGGGAGAGTGTTTAAGGCAATATTTTTCAGATGATAATGGCAAAAAAATAGATGCAATAAGACAAAAAATAAAAAATTGGCAACAAACCAATAAAATAGATGAAAATACTTTTTTTTTCTTACTTTCAAGCTTGCTTGAAAGTGCGGATAAAGTTGCAAATACAGCAAGTGTTTATGGAGCTTTTTTAAAACATTTAAAAAAAAGTGCTAAGAAAGATATGGTTTTAAAACCTGCTATTTTTGAAGTTAATAAAAACAATCATAAGGTTTTTAATGAAGATAGCAATGTACTAATAAAAAAGATATATGGAGATATTCTTTATCTTGATCCTCCATATAATGCTAGACAGTATGGAGCGAATTACCATTTATTAAACACAATCTCAAAATATGACAATTTTACTCCAAAAGGGAAAACTGGATTAAGAGATTATAATCGTTCTTTTTTTTGTCAAAAAAATCAAGTTAAACAAACATTTGAACATTTAATAAAAGAAGCTAAGTTTAAATACATATTTTTAAGTTATAATAACGAAGGTTTAATGACTATAGAAGAGATAAAAACTATTATGCAAAAGTTTGGTAAATATAGTTTTGTCTCACAAGATTATCAAAGATTTAAAGCAGATACTGACGAAAACAGGAATCATAAAGCAAAACACACAAAAGAGTTTCTGCATATATTAAAAAAAGATATTCTTTTTTAATAAAACAAAATTTTAGGAAGGATTTTTTTATTATGAAAAAAAACTTAAGTCTATTTCTTGCTGTTATATTTACACTTTTTTTAGTTGTTTCCATAATTGCACCTTCTTCTGTTTCTGCAAAAAAAATAACGCTTAATTATGCAAATTTTCCTCCCGCTTCTACTTTTCCTTGTGTACAAATGGAAAGATGGAAAGAGGAAGTGGAAAAAAAGAGCAACGGTTTGCTTAATATTCAAACTTTCCCGGGCGGAACTCTTCTTGGTGCTAAGAATATGTTAGATGGTGTTATAGCAGGGCAGTCACATATTGGATGTTTTGCTCTTTCATACCATCCTGGACGTTTTCCAATTCTTGAAGCAATCGATTTGCCATTAGGCTGGGAAAATGCAACTTCAGCAAGTCTTTCACTTTTAGACTTGTATAAAAAATACAATCCTAAATCTTTAAAAAAAGTAAAAATTTTAACTATGTTTACTTGTCCGCCTGCAAATCTTATGTCGGTGAAGCCCATTAGGAGTCTAAGCGATATGAAAGGGCTGGAAATTCGTGCTGCTGGAACGGGAGTGAAAGTTTTAGAACTGCTTGGTGCAAGTCCTATCGGTATGCCTCAATCTGATGTTCCAGATGCTCTTCACAAAAAAGTTATCAAAGGTATGTCTTCATCATTAGAGGTTATGAAAGATTTTAATTATGCAGAATATTGCAGGTATATAACTATGGCAAATCTTCAAGTTGTAAGTTTTGCTGTTGTTATGAATATGGATGCTTGGAACAGACTTCCTAAAGATATACAAAAAGTGATTGAAGATATGAGCTATGAGCATACAAAATGGGTAGGAGACTATGTCGATAGCCATGTAACAGAAGCTGTTAAGTGGTCTAAAGACAAATATAGTGTTGAAGTTATAAAATTTTCAAAAGAGGACACAAAAAAAATTGAAAAGTTTTTATCCACTCTTTCTAAGGATTATATAGACAGAGTAAGCTCTAATAATATTCCTGCTAAAGCGATTTTAAAAGATGTTAAATTATTTAAATCAAAGTATGAAAAATATCATTAAAAATATAGAAAAAGTAGAGCTTTTTTGTAACAAAATACTTATTTTTTTGGCCTCTTTTTTTCTTATATGTATGATGTTACTTGCTTGTGTTAATGTACTGTTTAGAAATATGGGGATTCCTGTTAAAGGGACTTTTGAGCTTATGGGTTTTTTTGGTGCAGTTATTTGTGGTCTTGCACTTGCAAGAACACAAAAACAAAAACAGCACATATCTGTTGATGTTTTGGTAAATCTTTTCCCTAAAAGAATTCAAAAAGTTTTAAATTTTATAGGCTCTTTTTTATCACTTCTTTTTTTTATTATTGTGACAATCCAAGTTTTTAAATGGGGAACATTGATTTTAAGAGCGAACGAGGTTTCTGAAACTTTAATGATTGTATATTATCCATTCATTTATGCACTCTCTCTTGGAACTCTTTTTATATCTGTCACTATTTTTATCGATATTTTAAAATTGGGAGCTGACGTATGAGCTTTACTACTGTTGGTTTAATTGGAATCCTTTTGCTTTTAGTTTTGCTTCTTTTTTTTAATATTCCTGTAGGTTTTAGCATGGCTATCGTTGGGTTTTTAGGGTTTGCTTATCTCATCTCTTTTGAAGCAGCACTCTCTATGGTTGGGACAGAACTCTGGAATAATTTTTCTTCGTATGGACTTACGATGGTGCCTCTTTTTGTTTTAATGGGGCAAATCTGTTTTTATTCAGGATTAAATAAAAGACTATTTGACGCTACTTATGAGCTTATAGGACATATCAAAGGCGGGCTTCTTATGGCATCTATTTTTGCTTGTATGGGTTTTTCTGCCATATGTGGTTCAAATACAGCAACCGCTGCTACTATGACTGCTGTGGCTTTCCCTGAAATGAAAAAATATAAATATAACAAATCTCTTTCAGTGGGTGCAATAGCGTGCGGTTCAACGCTTGGAGTTGTTATTCCTCCAAGTGTGGTGCTTATTTTAATAGGGCTTTATACGGGGCAATCTATAAGTAAACTCTTTTATGGCGGTGTTATGGTTGGAGTTTTACTTAGTTTGCTCTTTATCGTATCGATTTTTATAATCTCTCTTATTAAACCTCATTGGTTTCCTACTCCCAAAAAGAGTGGTTCTAAATATAAGCTTAAATCTATTACAGGCTTTTTTGAAGCAGGGCTCCTTTTTTTTCTTGTTATGGGGGGGTTGTATTCTGGTCTTTTTACACCAACAGAAGCAGGAGCAGTCGGTTCTCTTTTTGCACTTTTAATAAGTCTTTTCAGAAGAAGTTTGAGCTTAGAAAATTTCAAAAAAGCTCTTTATGACACAATAGAAGTCTCTTGTATGGTTTTTATGATTATAGCAGGCGCCGTTATGTTTAGTAGGTTTCTTGCTATAACAAGAATACCTTTTAATATTGCAGATTGGGCAATTAATTTATCTCTTCCGCCTATTTTGATATTAAGTATTGTTTTTTTTATATATATAATTGGAGGAGCTTTAATGGATGCTCTTGCTCTTCTTTTAATAACTATTCCAATATTTTTTCCTGTTGCAATGAAGTTAGGTTATGACCCATTATGGTTTGGAGTTATTATCACTTTAATTACAACTTTAGGTGCTGTTACTCCGCCTGTTGGGGCGACCACTTATGTTGTAGCTGGAACTGCAGAAGGAATCGATTTAAAAGGAGTTTTTAAAGGAGTTCTTTATTTTATTCCTGCATATATTGTTTGTATTATTTTGCTTATTATTTTCCCAAAAATAATAACTTTTTTACCTAACTTGATTAAATAGGAATTATTAAACTTGTATTGATTACAAAAAAAACTTTTTTACCAAATTTAATTTAAAGAAAGAGTATTAACTTATGACAATTGCAAAAGAATTTGCTTGTTGTGTTTCCAAAAAAAACTTTTTTACCAAATTTAATTCAAAGAAAGAGTATTAAACTTATGACAATTGCAAAAGAATTTGCTTGTTGTTTTCCCAAAAAAATAACTTTTTTATCAAATTTAATTCAAAGAAAGAGTATTAAATTATGACAATTGCAAAAAAGATTGAAAATTTTATGTCACAATCTTCTTGGATAAGGAAGATGTTTGAGGATGGTATCAAGCTTAAAAAAGAGTATGGTGCGGAAAATGTTTTTGATTTTAGTCTTGGCAATCCAAACGTTTTGCCTCCTTCAAGTTTTAAAAAAGCTCTTATTGAGACTGTCCAAGAGACAGAAGAGCATGGTTATATGCCAAATGCAGGTTATTTAGAGACAAGAGAAGCTGTTGCATCATTTCTTACCAAAGAGAATAACTTAAAAATTCCAGCAAGCAATGTTGTTATGACTTGCGGTGCGGGTGGTGCTTTAAATGTTGTTTTTAAATCTATTTTAAACCCTGATGATGAAGTTATTACTGTTGCTCCTTTTTTTGTAGAGTATAGATTTTATGTAGATAACAATAATGGCGTTTTAAAAGTTGCTTCCTTAAAAAAAGATTTTTCGCTTGATATAGCTGAAATAGAAAAAAACATAACAGAAAAAACGAAAGCTATTTTAATAAACTCTCCTAATAATCCAACAGGCAAAGTTTATAGCAAGAACGATTTGGACGAGCTTGCTTCTATGCTTTTAAAAAAACAAAAAGAGCTAAATCAAACTATCTATCTTATTTCCGATGAGCCTTATAACAAAATAGTTTATGATGATGTTATCGTCCCTAATATTTTTGAAGCGTATAAAAATAGTATTGTCGTAACTTCATATTCTAAGACGATGTCTATTCCGGGCGAAAGAATAGGATATATTGCGGTTCATCCAGAGTTGTTAGATGCTGAAAAGTTTGTTGCAGCACTCGTTTTTTGTAACAGAATTTTGGGTTTTGTTAATGCTCCTGCACTAATGCAAAGGGTTGTTGCAAAAGTGCAAAATCAGATAGTTGATGTTAATGAATATAAGAAAAAAAGAGATATGTTTTGTGAAGGACTATCTGAAATTGGCTATGAGTTTAATGTCCCTGAAGGAGCTTTTTATCTATTCCCCAAAGCACCAATAGAAGACGATGTTAAATTTGTTCAAATTTTACAACAAGAGAAAGTTTTGACTGTTCCAGGTAGCGGGTTTGGAACTTCTGGTTACTTTAGAATTGCTTATTGTGTAGACGATAAAACCATTCTCAACTCTATTCCTCACTTTAAAAAAGCTTTTGATGAAGCGTTAAAGCTTGGTGGATAAAAAATATTTAAAACTCGCTTTTAAGCACGAGATTGGTAGAAGAAGTGTAGGGAACAAAGATTTTTGTTCCCTACTCCCAAGTTCCTGATGGTGTGACACAACAAGCTCGTTCCCAAGCTCTTGAGACTGGGACATAATATAAGCTTGCTCCCAAGCTCTTGCTTGGGAGCGTATACAACTAATTATTCAAAGCTCGCTTTATGGGAAAGAAATTTTTTATATACACAATAGGTTGCCAAATGAACGTTTACGACAGCAACCAATTTACCAATATGCTCTTTTTTTATGGGTATGAAACGACAGAAGATATCGATAAAGCCGATATCATTATTGCCAACACTTGTACTGTAAGAAAAAAAGCTGAAGAAAAAGTTTATAGTTTTCTTGGAAGGATAATAGAGCTAAAAAAAAGAAACCCTAAGTTAATAGTTTGTCTAACAGGTTGTCTTGCACAACAAGAAGGCGAGAGTCTTTTCAAAAGGTTTAATGTTTTAAATATAGTTTTAGGTGTCGATGTTATATATAAACTTTTAGACTATATTAAAAAAATAGAAAAAGATGGCGGGAAAATAGTCGATATAGAAAACCTTTCTAAAATCCCAGAGATAAAAAATATAAAAATCAAAGAGACGAGCCCAACAGCTTTTGTAACAATTATGCAGGGGTGCGACAATTTTTGTTCATATTGCATTGTGCCTTATGTGAGGGGAAGAGAAAAAAGTAAGCACTATAATAGTGTATTGGGAGAGATAAAAACTCTTGTTGAAAGAGGTGCAAAAGAGATAACTCTATTGGGACAGAATGTTAACAGCTACGGCAAAAAAGAGGGCTTTTGTCTTTTTGATGAGCTTTTGTATAAAATTGAGCCGATAGAAGATTTAGAGAGAATACGTTTTGCAACGTCTCATCCTAAAGATATGTCAGATGGACTTATCGAAGCTTTTAAAAATATTAAAAAACTTTGCAAACATATTCATCTACCTGTTCAGTCGGGTTCCGATAACGTATTAAAAAAAATGAATAGAGCTTATTTAATAAACGACTATTTAGAAAAAATAGAGAAGATAAAAAAAATTGATGATAGAATATCTATAACAACCGATTTAATTGTTGGCTTTCCCGGTGAGACAGAAAAAGATTTCCAAAAAACAGTAAGCCTTATAAAAGAAGTAGAGTACGATAATATTTTTGCTTTTATCTATTCCGATAGAAAAGATACAAAAGCTTCTTCTTTTAAAAATAAAATTGAAAAAGAAGAGAAAAAAGCGAGAATTAATGAGCTTTTATCGATTCAAAAAGAGATTACAAAGAAAAAAAATAATTTATATATAGGTAAAACTGAAAAAGTTTTGTGTGAAGGTTTAAGTAAAAGAAAAAATCAATTTACAGGAAGAACAGATACTAATAAAGTGGTAAATTTTGAATATCTAAATGATGATGTTGTAGGCAAAATTGTAGATATTAAAATCACAAAGGCTATGTCTAATTCATTGCTTGGGGATGTAGTTTAACAAAGAAAATATTAATTTTTAGATGGAGACTATTTAATATGGCAAATATAATAGAAGGAAATTTAAGTGCCAAAGGCTTAAAGTTTGCAATTATAGCAGGACGTTTCAATGATTTTATAACCAACAAATTAGTAGAAGGTGCTGTAGATTCTATAGTCCGAAATGGCGGTAGTAAAGACGATATAGATATTATAAAAGTTCCAGGTGCGTTTGAAATTCCATTTATTGCCAAAAAAGCAGCAGTAAGCAAAAAATACGACGTAATAATATGTCTTGGTGCAGTAATAAGAGGTGCTACGCCTCATTTCGATTATGTGAGCAGTGAAGTTTCAAAAGGCATTGCAAATGTAAGTCTTGAAGCTAATATTCCTATCATATTTGGAGTTTTAACAACAGATACGATAGAGCAAGCGATAGAAAGAGCAGGTACAAAAGCAGGCAACAAAGGCTTTGATGCTGCAACTTCTGCAATTGAAATGGCAAACTTATTAAAAAATATCTAAAAAACATATAATGAAACGCAGTCAAATTCGTGAACTCGCTATGCAGTCTTTGTGCTCTATGGATATGCAAGAAGAGTTCTCTTTAGAGCAAGCCCTTTTTTTTTGGGAATATCTTGGGCATAAAGAATCGGACAGTTCTTTTTTTCAAGAAATTATAAAGGGCTATATAGAAAACCAAAGCGAAATAGATGATTTAATAAAAAAAGTTTCAAAAAACTGGTCGATGAAAAGAATGCCTTATGTCGATAAAAATATCATCAGAATAGCCACTTTTGAAATTTTATACAAAGACGACATCCCGCCCAATGTAAGCATTAATGAAGCTGTCAATATCGCAAAAAAGTTCGGAACGAACAATTCAGGCTCATTCGTAAATGGCATTTTAGATAAAATAAGTAATATCGCCTCTGACAAAGAGGTATAATTTTTTAATTTTTTGTATATATAAAATATTCAATGATTTTTTATTCAAGCTGCAAATAGTCTAAATGCTGGAAACCTTGATGCATCATCAATGATGTCCAGAAAAGTACTAGAAATAGCTGTAAAAACTTTAAATCCTAGTGGTAGCGGAAAGCTATATAAGAGAATTGAACAGCTTTACGACTTAGGTAAAATTACCGACGACCTAAAAGACTGGGCACATATTATTCGTGATGATGGTAATGAAGCGGCACATGAAGAAGAACCTGTGTCCCCAGAATTTGCTGATGAACTTTTTTTCTTTGTAAAATTATTCTTAATGTATACATTCACAATGCCAGGTATGGTTCAAGAGAAAAAAGGGGCAAATGAAGGTGATGCATAACAATGGGCTTCAATGGATTCGCTCACTTAGTTCATCCTCCAGTAAGTCCGGGCGTTAAACGGCAATGAGCATATAGGTACCGATTCAACAACACATATAACTGAGAGACAAAGACATAAACGAGACCTTTGCACATAATGTTTTTTATGATAAAATAGTGTTTACTTTTATAAAATATTAACTTTTGATAATTTTACAAAAATTTATAAAACCCTTATAAAGACTAACGCTTTCTTTTACTTTTGTTTTGGGTTCGACGTATAAAAATACTACTTCACCACAAAACAAAAGCAAAATTTAAGCTATGTGCAAAGGTCTCATAAACTTGAAATATATCACACGGACAGTTTGGGTTTTATCACTGGTCAGTCTGCTGACGGATACGGCAAGTGAAATGCTGTATCCGATTATGCCGATTTACTTAAAGACAATCGGCTTTTCAATTGTGTTAATCGGAATACTTGAAGGTGTAGCCGAAGCTACAGCAGGGATGAGCAAAGGATATTTCGGAAAACTTTCAGACTTATCTGGCAGAAGAGTTCCGTTTGTGCAAATCGGTTATGCTTTCAGTGCGGTATCCAAACCTATGATGGCAGTCTTCATTTGTCCGCTTTGGATATTTTTGGCACGGACGATTGACCGTTTCGGAAAAGGTGTCAGGACAGGGGCGAGAGACGCTTTGCTTTCTGACGAAGCAACGCAGGAAACAAAAGGCAAGGTGTTCGGCTTTCATCGTTCTATGGACACTTTGGGAGCGGTTCTTGGACCGTCTTTGGCATTGGCTTACCTGAATTTTTATCCGCAAGATTACAGAACACTCTTTTTTATAGCTTTTATTCCCGGATTGTTTGCGATTTCTGCATCATTTTATTTGAAGGATAAAAAAGCTGATGAACCGAAGCAGAAACCATTACCACCCTTTTTTTCGTTCCTGAACTATTGGAGCGTCAGCCCGAAAGATTATAAAAAGGTTGTTACCGGACTTCTTGTTTTCACATTGTTCAACAGTTCAGATATTTTTCTTTTACTGAAAGCAAAAGAATCAGGGTTTGATGATACAATGATAATCGGGGTGTATATTTTTTACAATCTTATTTACGCCCTGTCTGCTTTTCCTATCGGCATCATAGCCGACAAGGTCGGAATAAAAACAATCTTTGTTATCGGGCTTGCTCTGTTTGCAACAGTGTATTTCGGGATGTCTGTGAATACAAATCGCTATCTTTTCTTCGGACTGTTTTTTTTGTATGGCATCTACGCCTCAGCAACAGAAGGAATTTCAAAAGCATGGATTTCAATCATCACCGACAAAAAAGATACCGCAACAGCAATCGGGACATATTCAGGACTTCAAAGCATTTGCACTATGCTGGCAAGTTCGCTTAC
Organism: Desulfobacterales bacterium; assembly: GCA_963662235.1. Lineage (GTDB taxonomy): Bacteria > Desulfobacterota > Desulfobacteria > Desulfobacterales. The sequence continues at coordinate 622,372 of OY759308.1, forward strand.
AGGACTGATTTGGTTTCAGTGTGGTGCGACAACAGCATTCATAACAACAGCGGCTGTAACTTTATGTGTGATGATTTACTTTCTGACAATTTCTGAACCGATAAAGAGAAGTGAACTAAACGCCGTTTAACCAGTCATTGCAGTGGACGGGCTATCGCTCGCCACTGAATTTTGTGTTATCCTTTTGGTTTAATGTAATAAAAATACTATTGTGTGACAAAAATTAGATAAAATAGGGTATCATATTTGGGAATGCATACTTCCTATTTTATCAACTTTCCTCTATAGACTGTGACACAAACGCAAATTTGTTTCAAAAAGCAATAATCTTAATTTTAGATTTTGAATTTAAAAAAACATATTGACTTATAGAACATTGTTTTTACTGGCTTACCCTCTTTTGCTATATTTTTGAATTTCGAGTATTAATATACACTTCATTCAAAAATATAACAAAATAGAGCATTGTGTCCCAGCCTCTCTAAATTCATAGAAAAATGTTCCAACTTATTTCAGGACAGGTCTCCTCCTTAGTATTTGTTTATACCATTTCAATTGACAAAATGTATAAATATGGTATATTTTTGCACCTATGGAATTTGAATACGATAATAAAAAAAGTGAAATAAACAAAAAAAAACATGGTATTGATTTTATTGAGGCACAAAGGTTGTGGGACGATTCTAATTTAATAGAAATTCCTGCCAAAACTATTGATGAAGCAAGGTTTCTAATTGTTGGAAAGATTTTTGAGAAATTTTGGTCAGGAATTATTACATATAGGGATAATGTAATTCGAATTATTTCAGTACGAAGATCTCGTCCTGAGGAGGTGAAAATTTATGAAAGCGGAAGATTTAGATAAAAAATTTGATGAAGGGCAAAATATAATAGAGCATCTTGATATTTCGAAAACAAGGAGACCTGAGCATATACAAAAAAGAGTGAATGTGGATTTTCCTTTGTGGATGGTACAATCTTTAGACAAAGAAGCAAAAAGACTGGGGATTCCAAGACAATCTGTCATTAAAGTGTGGGTTGCAGAGCGTTTAGAAAAATTAGTTTCTAATTAAGTTGCTGATAATAAAATGTGGGAAATTTAGGGTTAACGACTTTTTAAAAAAAACGAGACCTTTGCACATAATGTTTTTTCGTATTTTTTTTACCATTTTTCCTCTCTTTAAGGGGGGGGTTCGCCGTCAGGTGAAAAACCTTAAAAAAACCTTATAAAGACTTACGCTCTCTTTTGGAATATTTTTATCAATAAAAACTTAAACGGCTAATATCCGCTAATATCCCAAAATATCAAGAATTTTAAATATCACAAATTCAAAAAAACCAAGTTAACAAAAAATAAAAAACTCTTTAGCCCAAACCGTAAGCAAATAATCGATAAAAAGAAAGATATAATAAAAATAATTGAAATTAGTGTAGTTGTTTGGGAGAGTATTGGTACAAAATAAATGCAATACCAAACATTACAAAAAGAGACAAAAAGAGTTTTTACACATGCAATAGAATTTGTTATTTGGTTAGTAAAAGGAAGAGGATGGACTTTTAACTATGGGAAAATCAAAGAAATAAATCCCAAAACATAACAATACGGAACAGATAAACAAATGAAAGTTATAAATTGCAAAATTTTGATTAAAAAAATGATTGAAAACTCGTAGATTCATAAAAGAATGAAAGATTATATTACAAATAGTGTAAAACAAATAATTACGATGCAAAACAAGTTTAAATCACATGCTTATCAGAAATTTCAAATTCCAGCATCAATGCTGAATATTTTAGAACAACAATCGAAAATTATAGCAAAACTACCTGTTCTAAACCTTCCACAATTCAATCTTCCAGATTACAGTAATTTACAAACACTTTTCGATAGTATGCGCAAAGTGGCAGAAAAAATTAAACTCTTTCAGGAAAACCCTGAAACTCAGTTTAGTCTTCTGACAGATTTTGAGATATTAAATATTTCCTCAATAGAGGAATTAAAAAAGACTCTCACTTCAGATTTACCCGAAGACGATATTGAAAAACAAGAAACCCTGTTAAACGAATATTTAGTGCCTATTTTAGAAAATATGGATTTACACAATCTCTGGTATGGAGCTAATTATGTTATCAACGATACTTCAAATCCAGACAGGCTTCGTCATTGTTTAACTTCACTAAGAACAATATTGGAGTACTTGATTGACCAGAAATTATCCCCTAAATCAGAATTAAAAGATTCTGACCTTTTTAAGAGAGAGTTTAAAAATTATCATGCTGGCAATGAAGATATTGAATTTGTTAGGATTAAACGTTCTAAAAAAATAGAATATTTTACATCAAAAATAGATTTCTATAGGATAGACTTTACAAGAAATGCTATTGAGTTTATTTGTGAATGCTATTCTGTTTTATGTAATATTCATAAGCCCGATATTGGAATTACCGAAAATCAGATTCGTAGTTTAAAGGTAAAAACAGGAATTACTATTTGGTTTTTATCTCATTTATACGAAATAATTAAAAAATCAGAACAATCAAAAGATTAGCAATAACGAAATATCAAAATCAGGAAGTGATCTGTTTGGCAGGATAACAAAATTTATTTCGTTCCCAAGTTCTTGCCACCCTCCCAACTTCGTTCCCAAGCTCCCGCTTGGGAATGCATACAAAACAAAAAACGCACATTATCAGAAGATATACGCTCCCAAGCAGGAGCTTGGGAGCGAGCTTTTTGGGTTTTTTGGGTTTATTTGGGGAAATTATTATATCCCAACCTCTACAAGATTGGGATTTTTTGGAAGATTATATTGATAAAAAGGCTGAATTGAACAAATAAACTAAAAAAGGGTGTGTTGATTTGATGGTTAAAAAATGGCAAGATAAGACAAAGCAGAAAGCGACAAAAACATAGAGATAAGAGGTAAAAAAATGAAAAAGGTATTTTTGTTGATATGGAAAGCTGTAATTTGGATTGTTTGGGATTTTAGTGGTGTCCGTTATATTTGGACTAAAATAAAACCGCCTTTCAATAAAGATGAAAAACTCTCAACTTATCGCCGTCCGGCAACTTTTTTTTTATGGTTAGTTGGTATTTATGTGGCTCTTTTTGGTATTGCTTCAAATAGATATGAAAATAGAGCAGATAAAATTGAAAATAGGATGAATGCAATTTATGCACAAATTCCAAAAGATATGAAAGTCGCTTTTTCAAGAATTGACGATGTTCAAAATATGCTTTGTCCTTATAAGCCCAATATTTTTCAACCTGTATCTATTATAAAATCTTTTAAGTTTGTTGTAACAAGTGACGAATATCAAAAATTAATAGAAGAAAAGAAAAGCAGTAAAATAGCTACTTGGTTCTTTAAACACTTTTATCTTGTTGATATAAAGTATGATGATGGCATTGAACAACTAAAACAACTTGTTGAAGATTGGGCACAAAGAACCAAGTTAATAAAAGGGAAAAAGGTAGGAGAGCTTGATGGATTTGATTTGAAAGGAGTGCATCTTGAAAAAGCAGAACTTTCAAAAGCTAATCTTGAAGATGCAAACCTTAGAGGAGCTAATCTTAAAAATGCAGACCTTGGAAAAGCTAATCTTGAAAATGCACTATTTTATGGGGCATCTTTAAAAAACGCAAAGAACCTAACAGCAAAGCAGTTATCAAGAGTGTTTTCTCTTTGGCGTGTAAAAAACTTAAACCCCAGATTAGCAAAAAAAGTAAAAAAGATAAATCCAAAACTATTTAAACCAAATTATGAAGTATACGAATGTAATGATAAAGAAAAAGGCTTATTGTGGAGAGAGTATTTAAAAAAACAAAAAAAATAAAGCGGGTTTTCTATCAAGGTAGTGAGTGCTTTTTTTCTCAAAGAATATTTATCTTTAGTGCTTAAAACAGAAAGCCTTGACGAGTAAATAAAAATAACATCTATTACAAATCTTTGAGAGTTTTGCACAATGCCTGACTTTGTTCTTTTTTTTGGTGAAGTAGTATTTTTATACGTCGAACCAAAAAAAAGGGCAAAAGAAGGTAAGCTATGTATAACAAGCTTTTCAGGTCATTTGCCCTTAAAAAAATCTTAAGAAGAAAAAATATTGTTTTTTTTAGATTTTTAAAAAAATGCGTTTGTGCAAAGCTCGCATCTTTATTTTTTTAAAAAAAGGCGAAAGAAAATGAAAGAGCAAAAAGAAGCAATTGAACTTATGTGCCCTAAATGTGGCCATACGCTTATAATTTATACTCCTGGGGAAGACATTCCAAAGTGTCCTAAATGTAATACACAGATGTTGATAAAAGAACTACTAAAAGAAGGTAAATCCTTTTGAAAGCTTTGCACAAACGCATTTTATTAATTTTAAAAAGCAGATACGCAAAGCTATTGAGTTCTTAATCAAGATATAAATATTTATAATAAATTAATACAAATTTTAAGGGGGAAAGATGAAAAAGAGAATTTCATTATTCTTAGCTGTTTCATTTGCTATGATGTTTGGTTTTCAAACTCTATTTGCAGCAGATGTTGAACTTGCAAAGCAATCTACAATTCAGTCTATACTTAAAAAAAAGGAGATAAGAGTAGGTTTTGAATCGGGCTATATGCCTTTTGAAATGACAGACAAAAAAGGCAATTATGTGGGTTTTGATATAGACATTGCAAAAGAACTTGCAAAGGCAATGGGCGTTAAGTTTGTTCCTGTAAACACAGATTGGGACGGAATTATCCCATCTCTTATCACTAAAAAATTCGATATCATTATGAGTGGAATGACAGTTACACAAGAGCGAAACTTGAAAATTACATTTGTAGATCCTGTTATTGTTGTTGGTCAAACTATCCTTATAAACAAAAAGCATGAAGGAAAAATCAAATCTTATAAAGATTTAAATGACCCTAAATATGTTGTGACATCAAAACTTGGTACAACAGGTGAAGAAGCTGTTAAAAGAATGATTCCAAAGTGTACTTATAAATCTTTTGAAAAAGAGAATGAAGGCGTTTTGGAAGTTGTAAATGGCAAGGCAGATGCTTTTGTTTATGACCTTCCTTTTAATGCAGTTTTTATGGCAGAACAAGGGGCAGGTAAATTAATCTTCTTAGATGAACCTTTCACATACGAGCCTCTTGCTTGGGCTATTAATCAAGGTGACCCCGATTTTTTGAACTTTCTAAATAACTTTTTAAAGCAAATTAAAAATGATGGAAGATACGAAAGAATTTATAATAAATGGATAAAAAGTACCGATTGGTATAAAAACCTAAAATAGTTTTATCATTATGAATAATCTGAAAAAAAACAATGTTTTTGGAATAGCTCTATTCTTTTTAATTATAATTTGCTTTTCAACTTTCGTATATTATTCAGCAACAAGAGTCGATTATGTTTGGCATTGGGAAAAAGTCCCTCAATATTTTGTCTATACTAACACCATAGAAGTAAAGGCAGAAGTTGAGGGAGTTGCCAGTAAAATAACTGATGAAAACAACAAGACTTTTGTAACGATTGCAAATGAAACAGAACAAGAAAAGTATGAGCTAAATAAAGATGATATAAGGATAAACGAGGGGGACTATGTCTATATGGGCGACACCCTCTCGACTTATAAAAAAAAGCAAGTTGGGATAATTCTTGAAGGTTTATGGATAACTCTTAAAGTCAGTATTATCTCTATTTTCTTTGGGATATTGATGGGGCTTATTGGCGGACTTGCAAGAATTTCAGACAACATCACAATAAGATGGCTTGCCATTACATATGTAGAGTTGGTCAGAGGCTCTCCTTTACTTGTTCAAATTTTCATATGGTATTTTGTTATTGGAACTCTCGTAAATAGCTTTTTGAATTCTATAAATGTCAGCCTTCTTCCGCCTATGTTTTTTGGTGCAGCTGCTTTATCAAGCTTTACGGGAGCCTATGTTACAGAAATGGTAAGAGCAGGAATTCAATCTATAAATAAAGGTCAAACGGAAGCTGCTCGTTCTCTTGGAATGACAAAAGCTGCCACTATGAGATATGTTGTTTTGCCTCAAGCAATAATAAGAATATTACCTCCTCTTGCAGGTCAATTTATAAGTCTTATAAAAGATTCATCACTGCTTGGAATAATTGCAATAAGGGAACTTACAAAGGCAACAAGAGAAGTCGTTGCAACAAGCCTCCAGCCTTTTGAACTGTGGTTTTTATGTGCTATTTTATATCTGCTTTTGACAATGGGTCTTTCTGTTCTTGTTCAGTATCTTGAAAGGAGGTTTTTGGTAAAATGATAAATGTGAAAAATATATACAAAAAATTTTTCATACCTCATGAAATACTTGCCTTAAACAATGTGTCAAATCATATAAAAAAAGGTGAAGTTGTTGTTGTGATAGGTCCTTCTGGTTCTGGTAAAAGTACTTTTTTAAGATGTTTAAATAGACTTGAAAAAGCTGAAGAAGGGCACATATTTATTGACGGAGTTGATATTCTTCATCCTAAAACAGACATTAACCAAGTGCGAGCAGAACTCGGTATGGTTTTTCAATCTTTTAACCTCTTTCCGCATATGACAGTTTTAGAAAATATTATGCTTGCTCAAAAGGTGGTTAGAAATAGAGAAAAACAAGAGGCACTTGAAATTTCCGAAAAGCTTCTTGAAAAAGTTGGCATAAAAGATAAGTCGCATATATTTCCAGACAATTTATCAGGAGGGCAAAAACAAAGAGTGGCAATAGCAAGGGCACTTGCTATGAATCCTAAAGCTATGCTTTTTGATGAGCCAACATCAGCACTTGATCCTGAGATGATTGGCGAGGTTTTAGATGTTATGAAAAATCTTGCCAAAGAAGGTATGACAATGGTTGTTGTGACACACGAAATGGGTTTTGCCAAAGAAGTTGCAGATAGAATAATTTTTATTGATGAAGGCAAAATCATCGAAGAGTCAACTCCAAACGAATTTTTTAACAATCCTAAAAATGATAGAACGAAGCTTTTTTTGAGCCAAATTTTGTAAGTTCTTGTATGTTGTTCTTAAAATATGAATAAAAATCTCAAAGCGAATATCTTGCTTTTTATAACTGCGTTAATCTGGGGAACAGCTTTTACAGGGCAAAAACTTGGTGCTGAACATATGGGAGCTTTTTTCTTTAACTCTTTAAGATTTGCTTGTGGTGGAATTTTTCTCCTGCCTATCCTTTTTATTATAAAAAAAATCAATATTTCTGAAGATAGCATCTTAGCTCGTCCTTATGCCGATTTTAAAACACTTGTTTTGGCTGGAATATCGGGCGGATTTCTTATTTTTTTAGGAGCAGCCCTTCAACAAATTGCAATTACATACACCACAACAGGCAAGGCTGCATTTATAACAGGTTTATATGTTGTTCTTGTTCCTATACTCGGAATTTTTGTTAAAGAAAAAACACATCTAAATGTTTGGGTCGGAGTTGTCTTTTCTGCTGTTGGGCTCTATTTTTTATGTATAAAATCAAATTTCACTTTCGCCTTTGGCGATTTTCTTGTCTTCATTGGAGCTTTTTTTTGGGCAATGCATATCTTAGTCGTTAACTATTTTTCCCCTAAGACAAACCCAATTAGATTTGCTTCCTTTCAATTTCTATTTTGTGCTTTTCTAAGTTTCATTGTCGCTTTAATCTTTGAAGATATAAGTTTGGATAAGGTCGTTTCGGCAATGTATCCGATACTATACACAGGCATAATGTCTGTTGGCATTGCCTACACCCTTCAAGTTGTCGCACAAAAAGATGCAAAGCCTGCAAGCGCCGCCATCATTTTAAGCCTTGAAACTGTTTTTAGCGTTATCTGCGGTTTTTTAGTTCTAAATGAAATTTTATCTTTTCGTGAAACATTCGGCTGTCTTTTAATGTTTGCAGGCATCATCATATCTCAGATGAAAACTTTTAATTTTTTTAAAAAGAATTGATTTTTATTTGGTTTAAAAAAATTATGAACGAGCCTGATAAATTTATTGAGAAAACAAGAACGAATTGGTAGGTCTTTGGGCAAGAAATTTTTTATAGAAATGATGAAGCGTCTTCTATACCGAAGGATTGAACCACAAGGAATAGGGATTCAAAGACTAATAGTCCATAAAATTTATTAACTTATTAAATAGCTAATATGAATAGATCTATTATAAATAAAAAATTTGATATCTCTGTAATAAACAAGTTGAAAAACAACTCTGATGATTTTTTTTCTTTTATTGAAAATCAGAATGAGGGAACTATAACTTTTGTTCTTGAAAAACTAGGTAGACTAGAAAATGATTATCTTAAAGAATCTTTAATTAAATTATACTACAAGCCAAATGAGAAGATTCGTTCTTTATCTATTAAAAATTTAGCCAAATTAGGGAGCACTTCTTTAACTGATTTTTTTGTTAAGTGTGTAAATACTGATAAAAGCACAGAAGTTAGAAGAGAAGCGGTCTCAGCAATTGGTCGAATGAGAGACAAAAAAAATATTGATATATTGTCTGATTTTTTAAATGACAAAGACCCGAAAGTTGTTATGCAGGCAATAAGAGGCCTTTTAGCATTATCAAATAAAGAAAAAATTAAACCTATATTAAGACCATTATTAAATCATCCTAATGAAATTATCCAAGAAGTTGTACATAAAGAAATTAATGGTAGTAGTTACAAATCCAAATCTATTCAAAAACATGCTGAATTTCCTTTATATATGAAAAATACCGTTGTTTATGGAGATGTTGAGGAAATAATTAAATATGTACCTAATGAATCTATTCATTTAACATTTACTTCACCTCCGTATTACAATGCTAGGGATTATTCCATCTATCAAAGCTATCAAGAATATTTAAACTTTTTAGAAAGAGTATTTAAAGAAGTTCATAGGACAACAAAGGAAGGAAGATTTTTTATACTAAATACCTCTCCAATAATTATTCCAAGAATAAGCAGATCTCATTCAAGTAGAAGGTATCCTATACCATACGATATACATCCCTTGTTGGTTAAAATGGGTTGGGAATTTATTGATGATATTGTTTGGGTAAAACCAGAGGCGAGTGTTAAAAATAGAAATGCTGGTTTTTCACAACATAGAAAGCCACTTGGATACAAACCAAATGCAATTACAGAAAGTTTAATGGTTTATAGAAAAAAAACGGATAAATTAATTGATTGGAATATAAAACAATATAGTTGGGATAAAGTAACAAGAAGCAAAGTGGAAGAAAAATATGAAACCACTAATGTTTGGCATATAGACCCAACTTTTGATAAAATACATAGTGCTGTATTTCCAAAAGAATTATGCGATAGAGTAATAAAATATTATTCTTTTGTTGAAGATATAGTTTTTGACCCCTTCGCAGGAAGCGGTACTCTTGGTAAATCTGCGATAAAACTCAATAGAAATTTTTTCTTAACAGAGAAAGAAGCAAAATATATTCAAAGAATGAAACAAGATTTAAATAAAAATAATGATTTATTTAATAATAAAAATACAACCAAATTTATTGGTTTAGATAGTTTTATTTCTTTAACAAAAGGCATATATGACTTTAACAGATCAAGTAATTAAAAATATCATAAAAAGACTTATCAAAGGTCAAGATTATAGAATAGAAGTTGTAGCTCTAATTAATGCAGAATTTTTACAATTTGCGATAGATTTTTTTAAACAAGTTATTGAAGCTAAATTATCAAACAAAAATTTAACAATTGATTGGTACAAAAAAACTTTTTTAGACCCAAGTTTAAATCCAACAGATATTGCAATTAATTCGGGGTTGAATAAAAAAACAATTACAAACATGTACAATTCTGCATCTAAAGAAATAGTTATTGATGCATCAAATGAGCATTATGATGTTTTATATGAATCTATAAGTAGTTTAGTAGATAGCCAGCCTGATATTGATTTAACACTTACAATTAAATTAAAAGGTGTGAGTGTAGATCTGAATATGAATGAGAGTTTGATAGTAATAAATACACTTGCGGTTAAAAGAGCCGCATTAAGAGGTGGATTATGGAGTACAGCTGGTAAAAGAGTTGAAAAGTTTTTAATGGCTATGCTTTGTCATTTATTTGATGTCCCATTTATTCATTTTGATCAAAGCAGAGTTCCTGAAAGTATGAGAGAGGTGGATTTTTTTATAATTAAAGATGAAAATTATTATAGATGTGAAGTTAAATTAATGGGAAAAGGAAATCCTGAAAGTGCCGATGCAATTTTTGCACGAGAAAGTAATATATTTGTAGCTGATAAACTTTCTGATTTAAATAAAAAACAAGCTGAGATGTTAAATGTAAATTGGGTAGAATTAAGATCAAAAAATGGATATATGAAATTTGAAAAAATACTAACAAAATTAAAAATTCCTCATTCCAAAAAAATTGAAAATATTAATTCAAAAATCGATGAAATATTAAAAAAGATATTAAAATAGGGTTTTGCTACCCTTACCTAAAACAGCAAAAAAATTTGTGTTGTTTAATGACTGTCTAACCCGTGCCCTTTAAATATTTTATCATTCCCATATGATTTGTTTTTTTATTGGGCACGGCACGCCGTTCCCCTACATCGTTCACCATTACAATTCTATGAAAACATTTTTCTAAAACCGTACCGTAGAGACGTTGCATGCAACGTCTCCACATGCAACGTCTCTACATGCAACGTTTCTATTTGTCTTTTAAGATTAGTCTATTGACTTTAGATTAAAATCTTATATATTAAGATTAATTGTATAATCTTAATGTGTGAGGTAAAATGAGACAAGTATCTAAAGAACAAGTTTTAAAACGGCTACATATCGAAAATCCTTGGTGGATTGATGAAAAAATTCCCAAGATTTATAGAAATTATAGCCCGAGGGCATATTTAGAACTATTTTATCCTTTAATTGAATCGAAAGAGATAAGAAGAGCAACGGTACTATTAGGACCAAGGAGAGTTGGGAAAACTGTACTTATTCATCATACAATTTCAAAGCTTATCAAACGCAATACCCCCAAAAGCATTGCATACTTTTCAGTAGACCATCCTCTATACAATGGTCTTTCATTAGATGCTCTTATCGAAATATATTCTGAAGCGACTGGAATAAATACAAATGAAGATGAATGTTACATTTTTTTTGATGAGATACAGTATTTAAAAAGTTGGGAGGTTCAATTAAAAGCAATTGTAGACCGTTTCCCAAACATCAAATGCACGGTTTCAGGGTCGGCTGCAGCTGCTTTAAGACTAAAAAGTAGCGAGTCTGGAGCAGGTAGGTTTACAGATTTTTTACTTCCTCCACTTACCTTCTATGAATATTTAGAACTGCTTGGAAAATCAGAATTGATATCTCCACCCGATTCAAAGGGCAGTTTTTTTAAATCAAAAAATATTGATGAATTAAATTCAAATTTTGTTCACTATCTTAACTATGGTGGGTATCCAGAAGTAATTTTTTCAGAGATTATTCAATCAGATCCAAGTCGATTTATTAAAAGTGATATAATAGACAAAGTTTTACTAAGAGATTTACCAAGCCTATATGGTGTCCAAGATATACAAGAATTAAACTATCTCTTTACAACTTTAGCATTCAACACATCAAATGAAGTATCTTTAGAGGAGCTTTCTAAAGGATCTGGTGTAGCTAAGAACACTATTAAAAGATATATAGAGTATCTTGAAGCAGCTTTTTTAATTCGTACAGTTCATAGAGTAGATATAACTGCAAGACGTTTCAAACGAGCAAATTACTTCAAAGTGTATCTAACAAATCCATCAATTAGGAGTGCATTGTTTTCACCAATCAATGAACAAGATGATGCAATCGGTCATCTGTCGGAGACAGCCATTTATTCTCAATGGTTTCATTCGGATCAACTATTACACTATGCAAGGTGGAAAAATGGAGAAGTAGATATTGTTAGTATTAATAAAGAACAATCAATATCGTGGGCAATTGAGGTCAAATGGACTAACCGCTATTTTAAAAAACCGGGTGACCTTAAAAGTTTAATTAAATTTTGTCATTCTAACAATCTTTTCGAGGCTACGATTACAACAAAGACCAAGACAGGCAACATTAGATTTGAAAATATAGACTTTGAGTTTGTTCCAACAAGTATCTATTGCTATACTGTTGGCTACAATTTAATAAAAAGAAAACAAAACGCAAAAAAGTTGCTGGCAAAAACTTCCAGTTGATGGTTACCAAAAAATGATGGGTAATTATTTTTCAAAAGGGCGTATAGCAATACGCTCCTGCATCGTTACAATATAATTTCGAGAGCTTTACACATAGCTTTCAAATAAAAATCAAAATAGTGAGACCTTTGCACATAGCTTTATTTTGCTTTTGTTTTGTGGTGAAGTAGTATTTTTATACGTCGAACCCAAAACAAAAGTAAAAGAGAGCGTAAGTCTTTATAAGCTTTTGCAAGTTTTTTTGTAAAATCATCAAAAGTTAATGTTTTACTAAAAACTACTATTTTCTTTATAAAAAACATTATGTGCAAAGGTCTCAGGAGTATGCATTATGATACCTTGGATTAATATTGCCATTTTAATTGTCGCATCTATTATATTTACTGTTTTTTATGTAAAAAGTGTTAAGCCTGCCACATTAGAGCGTAAAATAGGAGCATCAGCCTATAAAAAATGTACGACATATCGTTTGGTTGCCTCTTATGGTATGGGAATTGTTTTCATAAACTATATTTTATACTTTTTCTTTCCACTTCCCATAAACTTTCCAGTTGTCTTTCCATGGTCTTGGTGGGTCTCTGCCTTGATTGCTCTTTTTCTTGCAGTTCCTTCTTTGTTTCTTATGACTAAAGGCGTAAAAGATGCTGGTGAAGAGACTATGACGCCAAAGCGTGAACATAAAATGTATGGCGGTATATATGAAAAGATTCGTCATCCGCAAGCACTTGGCGAGTTTCCTCTTTGGTGGGTAATCGCTTTTTTAGTTCATTCTCCTTTTCTTGTCATATTGTCTTTTGCATATGTTCCGATATGGTACTACTTCTGCATTGCTGAAGAAAACGACCTTAAAATTCGTTATGGCAAAGCTTATGAAGAGTATTGTAATAGGGTTGGTTTTTGGATACCAAAGTGAAATTAAATTTAACCCTTAGTTTTTCAATGACGGTTCTCAATTGAGACCTTTTGTAAAGGTCAGCTAATCCGATCTCAGATGAAAACTTCTAATTTTTTTCGTAAGAATTAATTTTCAACATAATGGCAGGCAACCGTGTAGAGACAGGTCGCGACCTGTCTCTACGGAAAAAACAAATTATACGGAAATGATAGAATATTTAAAGGGCACGGCGTGCCGTGCCCCTACCTTGTTAACCATTTCAATATAATTTTCTTACCGTTTTAATATAAATTGTTTTACCTTTGGGCTACACGCACTCTCTGATTATAATTTCATATTGGTTTGTAATTAAATGCCGTATAGATGCAAAATTTTATAGAGACGCAAAATCTTGCGTCTCTACGGGGAAATACAATTTTAGACACAAGGGCGGGGAAACCCCGCCCCTACGGTTATGATTGTGTGATAAAAATTAAAAAATTCACGAAAAATTTAATAAAAACGATGTAGGGGCACAATAATACGGGCGTATTGCAATACGCCCCTACATCGTTACTATATAATTGATTTTGCTCCCAGCCTCTCTTAGATTGGGAGTGTACATACTGCGATAAGCTAATTATTAAGTTTTCTTTAAACCAAGCTCTTTTGCCTTATCAAAATATTGTTTAGCTTCTTCTTTTTTGCCTAATTCATAAAGGACAGTCCACTTGCCGAGCCAAGCTCCTTCCGGATTAGGCTCTAATTTTATGGCTTGATTACAAGCTTTTAAAGCTTCATCTTTTTTCCCTAATTTAGCAAGGAGATCCCCTTTATTACTCCAAAACCCTGCACAATCAGGTTTTAAATTTATAGCCTCATCAAAAGCTTTTAAAGCGGCATCTTTTTCTCCTGAAAAAGAAAGAAAGATCCCCTTATCGTTCCAAGCTTCTGCAAAATCGGGTTTTATTTTTATAGCCTTATCAAAAGCATCTAAAGCTGCACCTTTTTCCCCTAATTCAAAATAAACAAACCCCTTATTTCTCCAAGCTTCTGCATCATCAGGTCTGAATTTTATAGCTTGATTATAAGTCTCTAAAGCCTCATGTTTTTTTCCTAATTTAGTGAGAACCTTTCCTTTGTTTTTCCAAGCATTTGCATGATTATATTCAAATTTTATAGCTTGATTATAAGCTTCTAAAGCCTTATGTTTTTGTCCTAATTGGTCAAAAACATTTCCCTTGTTATTCCAAGCATCTGTATTATTAGGTTGTAATTCTATAATCTTATTAAAAACACCTAAAGCCTCCTGATGCTTTTTTAAAAAAGAAAGAATAACCCCTTTGTTATTCAAAGTAGCTGTATCATCAGGTTTTATCTTTATAGCCTCATCATAAAATTTTAATGCTTCTTCATATTTATTTATAGAAGCAAATGTATTGCCTAAAGAAAAATAGATAGGATAAGATTTAACTTTATTGATTATATTCTGGTAATGGATAAGAGCTTTTTCATACTGTTTATTATCATAAAAACTATCTGCTTTATCTTTTTCTTCTTTTAAAGATTTTTTCTCTTTTTCAATATAATTTGCTACATCTTTGTTAAAAGCATCTGAAGATTCTTCTGGGGACATTTTTACTATTACAAGCGTATTTATAATATGGTCAAGTTTCTCATTTGATAAGTTACCTTTTTCATCTATTTGATCAAGTTTCTCATCTCTTTTTTTCTCTCTTTTTTTCTTTTTACGATTTCTAAAATAACGGATAGGTAAGAAAATAAAACCTACGATAAGAACAACAAGCACACCTTGGGTAATGTTAATAAGCCAAGGGTCTTTAATTAAAATTTTTATCTTACTTTTTATTGTCTTAAGCTCTATTATATTTTTTTTAACAGGAAGATTAGAAAGAGGTTTTTGAGTTGTTTTCTCAAGCTTGGCATTTGTTTTATTAAGTTTTGCATCTTTTTGTTTTTCTTGAGCAATCGTTACATTAAAAGTAAGCAATAAAAATAAGGCATACACAACAATAAAAACACAATTTGTAACTAAATTTTTCATCTTACTTTTCATAAATTTTAAACTTTGGTTTTATCGTTATTAGTTTTTTCTAACTTTTAAGAAGTGCTTGTTTTTTCTAAAAATGAAATAAAACTTATCTTCCTCTCAATGTAAATAAAAAGTTATTTAAGGTTCTACGCAAGTTTATTTCGACCGTATCAAAGAGCCTTTGGGGTAAGATTTGTTTAGGGTGAGGATAAATTTTTCGTTTGGTTTGGTGTTTCCGACGCTCTCGTTTTTTTCGTTTTGAATGTTTATGACACTATCGTATTGCAACTTTTTGCCTTTTTCTAAAACTACTATATTCATATTTTTTTCTATTTTATTTCGGCTTGCAATTAAGACTTTTGTTTCGTCTATTTTTTCTTCAACCTTGCCTGCAAAAGATTGGACGTTCTCATTTTTTGTATTTGTGTAGTTTTGCATAACTTCTTTGTCTGGCTCGTTAAAATAGAAAGCTGTTGTGTAGTTTCTATTGCTTACATAGCTTAGCTCTTCTTTCCATGACGTTAAAGTTTTTATATTTTGGGGACATCTTTACTTAATTATTGACAAAGATCTCTAACTTTATTTTGTTTTTAGAAACACGAACGAACCGAAAGACCTTTGGAAAGGATGCTTTTATTTAAATAATGGAATGCCTTTCTAAACTTAATGCTTATAAACCACAAAAACCAGAGACTAAAAGGAAAGATTAAGTAAGGTGTCCTTAGAACTCGATTATAAGGAAGCTTGATGACTTTAAAAAAAAGTATCTTTGAAAATATTGTCAAAAATATTTTGATAATAATTATTCTTTTTTTATTGTGGCCTGCATGTGTAGCATCAATTAGCAATTTAGATAATATTTTAATCGATCCAGTAATAAAAGTGGTTGGGTTCCTTTTGTCGGGTACTATTGCTGGTAATTTAAGATTTTCATACAATAGTATTGATTTAGAGAATACTAACTTTCGAATTTTTTCACATTTTGTAACAGCTATCTTACTTATTGCTATTGGTCTAATGATGGAGATCTTAATCTTAACTATAAATGAAGCATTCAAACAGCTCCAATCTGTAAAATATTTTTATGAAAGCATGCCATTTATAGCTATTCTTTTACTTTATATTTCAATGCTTTTATATGATTGGTGGGATTTATTAGTATCTTTGCAAAAAAAAATGTGATAAAAAACAGTTATGCATCATTATATACAGCTATTGAGTCAAAAGCAGATTCAAAAACATCAGGATTAATTTTGGATCTCTTAAAAATGTCACTTAAAACAATAGATAAACTCTCAAAATGTTAACAATAATCGAACAAATGGATAGAGATAGAATTTATTTGTCTGCCTATGGTTCTATGTAAAACCATCTGTCCAAATGTTATCAAACTATCTCAAGTACTACATAATATAAAGGGAATATTTATTATGAATAGAAATGTTTTTATTTCTTACTCTAGAAGGGACCAAAAAATTATATCTAAAATTTCAAAAAGCCTTCAAAAAAATGGACTAAATGTTTGGGTTGATACAAATAATATTCGTTGGGGAGATAATGTTGGTGAAGAAATTGAAAAAGCTATCATTAGCAATGAATATATTATGTTTTGTATTTCGAAAGATTGGATCTCTAGTCAATGGTGTAATCAAGAATTGGAGATAGCCATTAATGCTAAAAAATTTGGGAATCAAGATAAAAAAGTTCTTTTATCATTGTTATTAGATAAAGAAGGAGAAAACTTTGTTAAAAAGCATAAATTATTAACAGACATTAATTATCGAGTATTTGAAAATGATCCTGATGACTTAGCATTAGCTTTAATTAAAATTGGGTATAAAGACTCTTTGTCTGTTTCAAAGGTATGGAATAAATTTAAAAATACAGTACCATCATTTGAAGATTATTTGGCTCTTGATTCTAATTTGCCTGATATAAGAAAACGCAAAATTGCAAAAACTGTAATAGAGTTAATACCAAAGCTAAAAGAGCATCGTAGACAACATATAAAAAAAATCCGTAGTAACAATCAAGGAAATTCCTGTGATAGAAATAAGCCAGCATGGGTAAGAATTAGCACCACTCAATCGGAAAAAACATTAGAAGGGTATAGGCTTTGTTTAGGATTTAAGAATACTCCTTGTTCTTATAGATCGTTAGATCCTCTTAAAATAGGTTGTTTTAATTGCGGATTTTACGCAGGAACAAATTTTAAGAAAGCAACTCGTGAAGAAATTATTAATCAAGTTAAATATGCACTCATGATTGCATGGGCGAACAAGCAAAATTTTGATGTAATTGAATTATTAAGTGACGGTTCATTTTTGTCAGATGCAGAAATAAATGACGAAATAAAAGTTGAACTATTTCGTTATTTTTCAAAAATGCCTTATGTGTCAAGGATATTAGTAGAGTCAACCCCCGAACATATTTGGACGGAGGCAAAAGAAGTTCCAAATTTATTAGAAATGTTAAGCAATCACCAGACTCTTGAAATCGGAATTGGCTTTGAGACATCTGACGATTTTATTAGAAAGGCTTGTATAAATAAAGGTTTTAGCAAGTATGAATTTGAAGAGGCATTGTCAAAAATTTCAGATTTGCCTACGAGATTAAGGGGTCGTTGCAGAATAGTTGCTTATTTGCTTGTAAAACCGGCGTTTTTAACAGCTACAGAATATATCAACGATTGTGTTAATACTATTAGATATTTGTCGAAAATCGAAAAAAAATATAATATCAGTATTATTCCTAAGTTAGAACCTGCGGCAATTTCCAATGGAACTATATTAAGTTTATTGTATTATGTGCAAAATGAATCATATCGCTATACACCTCTTAATTATTGGTCAATTCTTGAAATTTTAACGCGAATCAGAGAAGATCCAGAGTTAAAAGATATATTTTTAAGAATTAGAATCGGGGCAAGGGAAGATATGGATGAAATAATCAAGGTCCCTGCAGTTTATAATGATGATGGTTACCGTTTTGATACCTTCGATTTTATTTTATACAGTGCAATGCAACAATTTAATCAACATCACGACCTGTCTAAAATATATGCAACAATACAAATTACTTATCCAGTTCACTCAAGAAGGTATCCATTGCTTAGTCCTTCTAGTTCTCTTGGAAAGTGGTACAGGGCACATATGTTATCAAGTAGAGGTAAATATGAAAAAGGTTCTATTGATTCAGGATTGCTTGGGATCGGGAGTTTTGAGAATTGTGCCATAGAAAGATATTTTAAAAATCATCGAGACATTATTGATAGAGAAATGGAAACAGAAACAATGCTAATTGATAAAGAATTTCTTTTAGCAACAAATAAAGCATTAGATATTATTGAAGGATATACAAATTCAAAATACGCAAAAATATTACGAGATGGGATTGTTCGTGTACTTGAAAAAAATAATTATAGTTTTAACAATAAAAATAAACATCAACTTGAGGAGAGCTTATCAAATTGTTTTGAAACTGATCTGACTCTATTTCAAATTAAACTTGTCAATGCTGAAAAAGTATCAAGTGGAATTGTTAGAATATTTTTTGATGCTATTGATTTTATAAGTGGCAAAACATACCCAGTATGGAGTGAGTGTTACTTTGATAATAAATTTGAATGAAAATTACGGGGATGAGACCTTTGAAGTTATGGGGACATCTTATTTAATTATTGATAAAAATCTCTAACTTTATTTTGTTTTTAGAAACACGAACGAACCGAAAGACCTTTGGAAAGGATTCTTTTATTTAAATAATGGAATGCCTTTCTAAACTTAATGCTTATAAACCACAGAACTACGCACAGAAAAACTCCCTCAGAACTCACAAGAAACTAATATAAAGGATATTAAAATGAGTTTTAGAACTATCCATAAAATAATCAATGGTGACAGTCGAAAAATGACCGAACTTGATAACGAATCTGTTCATTTGGTTATTACTTCACCACCATATTGGCAACTTAAAGATTATGGAACAAAATATCAGATTGGATATAATGACAGTTATGAAGAATATATTAACAACTTGAATCTTGTTTGGAAAGAAAGTTATCGAGTACTCAATAATGGATGTCGCCTATGTGTCAATATTGGCGATCAGTTTGCAAGATCTGTATATTACGGAAGATATAAAGTAATTCCAATCAGAACAGAAGTTATTAAATTTTGCGAAGCTATCGGATTTGATTATATGGGTGCGGTGATTTGGCAGAAAAAGACGACTTCAAACACTACTGGTGGAGCTTCATTGATGGGTAGCTACCCGACACCGAGAAATGGCATATTGTCAATTGATTATGAGTTTATCCTCTTGTTTAAAAAACTCGGGACTCCAATAAAACCAGATAAAGCTTTAAAAGAACAATCAAAAATGACCAAAGAGGAGTGGAAAAAATATTTTGCCGGTCATTGGAATTTCGGAGGGACAAAACAGGATGGACATATTGCAATGTTTCCGGAAGAACTTCCCAAAAGGCTTATTAAAATGTTTTCCTTTGTTGGTGATACTGTTCTCGATCCGTTTCTCGGTAGTGGGACAACTTCTCTTGCTGCAAGAAATTTGAATAGAAATTCTATTGGATATGAAATTAACCCTGATTTCATACCTTACATAAAACAAAAATTGGATATAAGTCAGAGGGATATTTTTAATTCTGAATATAACTTTATAAAACATGAGAATATCAGTACCAACTTTGACAATGAGATAAGAAAGCTACCATATATTTTTAAAGACTTTCATAAATTTGATAAAAAAATAGACCCGAAAAAATTACAATTTGGCTCGAAAATCGACCAAAATAGTTCAGTACAGAGAAAAGAATATTATTCAGTGAAAGAAGTCATTAGCCCCGAAATCATTAAATTAAACAATAATTTACTTGTCAGGCTTATTGGTGTTAAAGAAAAAAAGGCAATAAACGGGAAGGCCGTAAAATTTTTGCAACTTAAAACAAAAGGGCAGAAAGTTTTTCTGAAATATGACGAAATAAAACACGATGAGAATAATCATTTAATGGTTTATTTATATTTGAAAAATAAAACATTTCTTAACGCTCACCTTATAAAAAATGGTTTTGCAGACGTTGATCTCACATTTGATTATAAGAATAAAGAAAAATTTATTAAGTATTTAAACAGGGGAACTATATAATGGCGAAGAAAGAAATTAAAAAATATGCAAAATCTTTCGGTAAAAAGGAAAAAGTGTTAAATTATGCAAGTAATACATATCAACTTACCAGACCTAATAAAGTTGATGCAGTTATGGCGTTGATAAGAGAGTGTCAACCCAAAGCATTTGAAGAATGGGAAAACTTTTATTTTGAAAAGGCTTGTACCAAGAAAAAAGATAGAATTAAAATAACCAAAGATACATTAGACGAACTTGGAGAGAGATTGTATGCAAAAATAACCGAGGTTGTAATCCCAGAATGGACAGCAGTATTTGAAGGATTAACGTTACAAGACTGCAAAGATTATATCTATGAAGTTACTATAGTCCGCACTTATGACGGTTTTTTACTTGAAAAATCTGTTATTAATGATGGTCTCGCAAAAATATTTCCTGAAATTGAATTTGAAGAGAGTTCTCCTGAATTAGATCATGCAGGTGATATTGATTATCTTGGTAAAGTCGGAGATAAAGCTTTTGGAATCCAAATAAAGCCAATTACAGCAAATGCTAATGTTGGTAGCTACAAGATAACAGAAAGAATGAGAGCAAGTTTTCAAAATTTTCAAGAAAAATATGGAGGAAAAGTATTTGTAATTTTCTCAATTAGGACTAATGATAAGAAAGTCATTAAAAACAATGAAATTATTGACGAAATAAAAGCTGAAATTGAGAGATTAAAGAATACATAACACGGTGTTTCATAATATTTTGGTAACACCCCACCTAAAACAGTAAACAAAAACTGAAAAAGATTTTTTACGTGATGATTAAACTATCCTACGCAAGAAAACGCAAGTTTATTCCGACCGTATCAAAGAGCCTTTGGGGTAAGATTTGTTTAGAGTGAGGATAAATTTTTCGTTTGGTTTGGTGTTTCCGACGCTCTCGTTTTTTTCATTTTGAATATCTATGACACTATCGTATTGCAATTTTTTGCCTTTTTCTAAAACTACTATATTCATATTTTTTTCTATTTTATTTCGGCTTGCAATTAAGACTTTTGTTTCGTCTATTTTTTCTTCAACCTTGCCGGCAAAAGATTGGACGTTCTCATTTTTTGTATTTGTGTAGTTTTGCATAACTTCTTTGTCCGGCTCGTTAAAATAGAAAGCTGTTGTATATTTTCGATTGCTTACATAGCTTAGCTCTTCTTTCCACGACTCTAAAGTTTTAAAGTTTTTGGGGTCTTTATAGTAGGTGTCTAAAGCTTCTCTATAAATTTTTATTACAGAGCCGACATAGTTAATGCTTTTCATTCTGCCTTCAATTTTAAAAGAGTCTATCCCTGCTTCTATCAACTCTTTTATGTGCTCTATCATACACAAATCTTTTGAGTTTAAAATGTAAGTGCCTCTTTTATCTTCTGCAACTGGCATATATTCATTGGGTCTTAGCTCTTCACAAAGAGAGTATTTCCATCTACAAGAGTGCGCACAAAATCCACTGTTTGCACTTCTTTCGACCATAAACGCACTTAAAAGGCATCTGCCAGAATATGAGATACACATTGCACCATGAACGAAACACTCTATCTCTATATTTGTATTTTTTCTTATCTCTTTTATCTCTTCTAACGATAGCTCTCGTGCGAGGTTTACTCTTTTTACTCCAAGCTCTTCCATAAATAGACAGGTGTTGTAATTCGTTGTGTTAGCTTGTGTGCTTAAGTGAATATCAATATGAGGGATAATCTCTTTTACTTTTTTTAAAATGCCAAAATCTGCAACGATTATAGCGTCTGGCTCTATTTTGCCTATCTTTTCAATATATTTTGTAAGCTCTTTTTGCTCGCTATTTTTGGAATAGATATTACAAGCAAGATACACTTTTACATTTTTTTTGTGTGCAAAGTTTATAGCCTCTTGTAGTTCTTCATCGCTAAAATTGTCTGAAAAATTTCTTAAACTAAAATTTTTACTTGCAAGATATACGGCATCTGCTCCAAAATGGATAGCTGTTTCAAGTTTTTCTAAATTGCCTGCGGGGGCAAGAAGCTCAACTTTTTTGTTTTTCATAATAATATTTGACCTATACACACATATAATTTAATACTTTTGGGTTCTTTGCATATCACTTTTTAGAGGTTCTACAAGTTTTTCGCCTTCGGCGAACCCCCCCTTGAAAGGGGGGAAGACAAAAAAAATACCACCCTTGGAGGGGGGGGGAAGACAAAAAAAAATGTTTAAGTTGTCTTGAACCTTTTTATAAAAAAAGCTATGTGCAAAGGTCTTTAGTGTTACCATAGGGATTTCAAACCCAAAAAATTCTTTTGGGTAAATTAAAATTCTCAATTTTTAAAATAAAAAAATGAAAATAGCAATTGCACAAATAAATACAAGAGTGGGCGATTTTGAAGGTAATTTTGATAAAATTCTAAAATTTTCCCAAAAAGCCAAAAGCAATAGTTGTGATTTAGTTATATTTCCTCAATTTTCTATCAGTGGTTTTAATCCTTTTGATTTTTTCTGGTTAGACAGTTTTGCCAAAGAAAACGCAAAATATTTAGATAAACTTAAAACGGAAGTTAAAGATATAGCATTGCTTATAGGCAGTATGGTTATTAAAGATGAAACTATTTTAAGCGGTGCATACCTTTTTGAAAATGGTAAAACTCTTTTTGAAATTAAGGATGGCGAAAATAGTTTTAACTTAAAAGGCTTAAACTTTAGTGTTTCGATGGGTGACAATATCTTATTTGAAGAGCCGGAAAGTGATATAGTCATCAATTTAGCATCGTATAAGTATCAAAAAGATTTAGAATATAAATTTTGGGAAGTTTTATCAAACTTTGCAAAACAAAATAGTGTCTCTCTTATTTTATCAAATCAAGTAGGTGGAAACGATTCCGATATTTTTGAAGGTGCTTCTGCTGTTTTTGGCAAAGATGGAAAGGTGCTTGCTAATTGCAAAGATTTCGAAGAAGATTTTTTGTGTTACGATTTTAACAAGAGCGACGTACAAGATATTAAGCCTATCTCCCAAAATGAAGTAGAATCGAATTTTAAAGCACTTACTCTTGGTGTATGCGATTATCTTAAAAAAACGGGGTTTGAAAAATATATCATAGCTTTAAGTGGTGGTATAGATTCCGCTTTAACTGCTGCAATTGCAGTTGAAGCAGTTGGAAGTGAAAATGTATCGTCTATTTTTATGCCTTCAGAGTACACTTCACAAGATAACTTTGAAGATACCGAAAAGCTTGCCAAGAATTTAAATATTAAAAGAGAAGTTATCTATATTGACGATGTCGTAAAAAGTTTTGAAAAAACAAATATATTTAAAAATGCAGATAAATATTGTATTGCACGCCAAAACATTCAGGCAAGAATTAGAGGCAATATATTGATGTCTATGGCGAATAGAGAAAACGCACTCGTTTTAAATACTGGTAATAAATCTGAAGCTGCTGTCGGTTACTGCACACTTTATGGAGATAGTTGTGGTTCTCTCTCTGTTATATCAGATTTATATAAAAGGGAAGTTTACGCTCTTTCAAATTTTATAAATTTAGAAAAAGAGATAATTCCAAAAAGAATAATAGAGAAAGCACCTTCGGCAGAATTAAAACCAGACCAAAAAGATAAAGACGATATTCCAGACTATCCTATTCTTGATGAAATTCTATATTTATACATAGAAAAAGGAATGGGGATTGACGATATAACAAAAAAAGGTTTTGATAAAACAACAGTTTGCGAGATTATTAGAAGGTTAAGACAAAGCGAATATAAGAGGAAACAATCACCTATTGGTTTAAGTTTAAGCGTTGCTTCTTTGGGTAACTTTAATTATCCGATAGCAACAAAATATATAAAATAAGACCTTCACGCATAGCTCCCTTTCACGTTTGTTTTGGGTTTGACGTATAATAATACTACTTTACCCTGTGAAATAAGATTAAAGCTATAAAGCTCAAATCTTAATTTTAAATTTAAAAAATTTAAAATTATTTCACTGGGTGAACCGCAAAACA
The DNA here is from genome assembly GCA_963662235.1 of Desulfobacterales bacterium. Lineage (GTDB taxonomy): Bacteria > Desulfobacterota > Desulfobacteria > Desulfobacterales. Next base: position 646,648 of record OY759308.1, read on the forward strand.
AACGCAAAATAAAGCTATGTATAAAGGTCTCAAAATAAAAAAACCTTCACATATAAATAATAATGTTTTTTATGAAAAGATGTGCAAAGGTTACTAAAGAAATAAAACCGAAAGTTTTTTAAAAGATTTTTTAATGAAGGAGAAAAAAATGGAAAAAGTATATATTGTGGACGCAATTAGAACACCTGGGACAAAAAGAGGTAAAGGCGGTTTTAAAGATACAAGATCTGATGAACTCATTTCTTTTTTGTTAAAAGAAGTTATGAAAAGGCAAGACAAGATTGATAAAAAAATCGTAGACGATGTTACGATAGGTTGTGCTTTCCCAGAGAGTGAACAGGGGCTTAATTTAGGAAGAGTTGCTGTTCAGCTTGCAGGTTTTCCTGATAGTGTTCCCGGTTTTACAATTAATAGATTTTGTTCTTCTGGTTTAGAATCTATTGCAATTACTGCTTTTAAAATAAAAGCAGGCGGTTTGTCTATCGGTATTGGTGGTGGTGTAGAGTCTATGACTAACGTTCCTATGGGTGGTAATGTTATAAGACCTAACCCTGAAGCTTCTGATAAAAATCCTGAAATTTATGTTTCAATGGGGATTACAGCAGAAAACGTTGCTAAAAGATACGATATTTCAAGAAAAGACCAAGATGAATTTTCTGTCCTTTCTCATCAAAAAGCTGCAAACGCTACAAAAAACAAGCTATTTAAAGAGATAATTCCAACACCTGCAAATAAATATACCTTACAAGAAAACGGAACTTATAAAAAAGAGACTTTTATAGTAGAAGATGACGATGGAGTTAGAGAAGACACAACATTTGAAGGGCTTTCTAAACTAAGACCAGTCTTTTCAGCAAGCGGAAGCGTTACTGCTGGAAACTCATCTCAAATGACAGATGGTGCTGGTGTTGCTATCTTAGCAAGTGAGACAAAAGTAAAAGAGTTGGGGCTTAAGCCTATTGCAGAATTTGTAGATTATGTTGCTGTAGGATGTGCAGCAGATGAAATGGGTGTTGGACCTTCTGTTGCTATCCCTGCACTTTTAAAAAGAAATAAATTAGACATTAAAGATATAGGCTTATTTGAGTTAAATGAAGCTTTCGCATCTCAAGCTCTCTATTGCCAAAGAAAACTTGGTATAGATATGGATAAGATTAATATTCATGGCGGAGCTATCGCACTTGGGCATCCACTTGGTTGTACAGGAGCTAAACTTACAGCCACTTTGATTACAAATCTTGAAGAAACAAAAAAAGAGATAGGAGTTGTTTCAATGTGTATCGGTGGTGGTATGGGTGCTGCTGGTTTAATAAAAAAAATATAAATAAGATTTTTACACATAATGAAAATATTAAACTACCCTTCAAAACAGGCGGATAAAAAAATAAAAGAGATTATAGAGAGGAGAGCTTTTTTGAGCGGAGGCGAGTATGAATCTGTTTTAAAAATAGTAGAAGATATAAAAGCAAATGGTGATAAAGCTCTTCTTAAATATTCAAAAAAGTTCGACTCTCCAAATATAAAAAAATTAAAAGTAGAAGATGCCGAGTTTAATGAAGCTAAGAAAAAAGTAGAAAAATCTTTTATAAAAACTATTGAAAAAGTCTATTCTAATATAGAAAAGTTTCACAAAAAAGATATGCTAAAATCTTGGTTTATGCAAAACGAAGATGGCGTACTTCTTGGTAAACTTGCAAACCCTGTAGAAAAAGCTGCTATATATGTTCCTGGAGCGAAAGGGGGCTTAACCCCTCTTGTTTCAACAGTTTTGATGGGTGGTGTTCCTGCAAAGATTGCAGGAGTAAAAAATGTTTTTATGACGACGCCACCTCAAAAAAAAGGCTCTATAAATCCATATCTGCTTATGACCGCAAAAGTTGTAGGTTTTGATGCAGTATATAAAATAGGAAGTGCATGGGCGGTATCTGCTTTTGCTTATGGTACAGAGACAGTGCCTAAAGTAGACGTTATAGCAGGACCGGGAAATATTTTTGTTACAATCGCAAAAAAGATAGTTTTTGGAGATGTTGGAATTGATATGCTTGCAGGTCCCAGTGAAATTTTAATTATAGCAGATGAAAAAGCAGATCCAAAATTTATAGCAGCAGATATGTTGTCGCAGGCAGAACACGACGTTCTTGCTTCTTCTATTCTTATCACAACTTCTAAAAAATTAGCTTCTTTAGTTCTTGATGAGTTAAAAACGAGAATCCCAAAGCTTTCTAAAAAAGAGACAGCTCAAAAATCTATTAAAAACTATGGGGCGATAATCGTAGTAAAAGATATTAAAAAAGTTTTTGAAGTTTCAAACTTTATTGCACCCGAACATCTTGAACTTCAAATAGAAAACCCTTTTGAAAAACTTTTTATGATAAAAAATGCAGGTGCTGTTTTTATGGGTCAATATTCGCCAGAACCTGTTGGGGATTATATTGCAGGAACAAACCATATTCTTCCTACAAACCGTACAGCACGCTTTTCGTCTGCTCTTTCTGTAGACACCTTTATGAAAAAAACTTCTATAATTTCATATTCCAAGACTGCTTTAAAAAAAGATTTTTCAGATATTAAAAATCTGACAACGATAGAAGGACTTGAAGCGCATTTTAAATCTGTTGAAGCAAGATTTGAAAAAAAATGACCGATAATATTTTAAAATTCAATTCTAAAACAAGCAGTATACTATCAAAAGAAAAAATCTCTATTGATAAAAATATCGTATCGTTAAGACCAGATAATTTTAAAGATTATGTAGGTCAAGACATCGTCGTAAAAACTCTTAAAATTGCAATCAAAGCTTCAAAACTTAGGGATGAACCACTTGACCATATTCTTTTGCATGGCCCTCCAGGGTTAGGCAAAACGACACTCGCTCATATAGTAGCAAAAGAGATGAATACAAAAATTACTATAAGCTCAGGTCCTGCACTTGAAAAGGGTGGAGATTTAATAGGAATGCTTACTCATCTTAACAATGGGGACGTTTTTTTTATTGATGAGATTCATCGTCTTCCTAAAACTGTAGAAGAGTTTTTATATACAGCTATGGAAGATTTTTCTGTAGATTTTGTTTTTGATAAAGGGAGCTTTGCAAAAAGCCATAGATATCGTTTGAAAAAATTTACACTAATTGGAGCAACAACAAGAGTAGGACTGCTTTCTGCTCCTTTGCGTGATAGATTTGGAATATTCAGAAGTCTCGATTTTTATCAAATAGAAGAGCTTATCACAATTATTCAAAGATCAGCAAAAATCTTAAATATGGAAATATCTGATAAAGAAGCAGGTCTTATCGCTAAATGTTCAAGAGGCACACCAAGAATAGCTAATAGGCTTTTAAAAAGAGTTCGTGATTATGCTCAAGTAAAATCTAAAGGCAAAATAACAAAAGATGTGGTTGAAAAGACAATGACACTTGAAGAGATTGACGAAAAGGGACTTAGCAATCTGGACAGAAAATATTTAAAAACAATTATAGACTATTATGATGGCGGTCCTGTCGGAATTGAAGCTATATCTTCAACTTTGTTAGAAGAATCTGATGTATTGATAGATTTAGTAGAGCCGTACCTTTTAAAAGAGGGGTTTGTCGCAAGAACGCAGATGGGGAGAAGGGTTACAGATAAGGCAATGAAACATATGACCAAACTTTGATATAACGCTCTCTTTCACTTTGGTTTAGAAAGACAATATTTATTTTTGAAACCTAAAAAGACTATGAACAAAACTTTTGGAAATGACATAAAAATTGGCATTGTTGGTGGCAAAGGTGCAATGGGCAGTTTTTTTAAGAAGTTTTTTGAGGATAAAGGTTTTGATACACTTATCTCAGATATTGATACTAAGTTAACTAATAAAGATATAGCTACTCTATGTGATGTCGTTTTTTTAAGTGTACCGATTGATAAAACTTTTGATGTTATTAAAGAGGTTGCTCCGCTTTTATCAGAAAATAAGCTTTTAAGTGATTTCACATCTTTAAAAGAAGATGTTGTAGCAACTATGTTAACCTATTCCAAGTCCGACGTAATAGGTATGCATCCTATGTTTGGGCCGTTTACAGAAAACTTAAAAGGTCAAAATATTGTTTTTTGTGAGGGAAGAGATAAAAACGGCTGGGAAGAAAAGTTTACTACTATTTTTGAAGCTGGTGGACTTCATATAAATAAAATGACTCCCCAAGAGCACGACAAACATATGGCATTTGTTCAAGGTTTAACTCATCTAATTTCAATCACAATGGGAAGAGTTGTTCAAAAAAAAAATTGTCATCCTAATATCACATCATCTTTTTCAACGCCGATTTATAGATTGAACAACGATTTAGTAGGCAGGCTCTTTGCTCAAGACTTATCTTTATACTATTCAATCATAACTGAAAATAAATACATTAAAGAGAATAGTGAGATTTTTCTCGAATCTTTTATGGAAGTGCAAAACGTACTTTTAAACCAAGATAAAAAAAAAAGTTCCATCTTCTTAGATAGTATAAAAAAGTTTTTAAATTTTGATTTTTGTACCAAAGCTTTTAAAAGAAGCAGTAAGGTTTTAGATACTTTTTTTAAGTAGAATTTTTGCTTATAACGTTTTTTGATAAAAAAACAGTTTCGTTCCCAAGCTCCTGCTTGGGAATGGATACAGCATACGCTCCCAAGCGGGAGCTTGGGAGCGAGCTTGTGCGATTATGTCACAGTCTCAAGAGCTTGGGAGCGAGTTTTTGGTCGGGCAGGAATTTGGGAGTAAGTTTTTTTGGGTAGTAGTTTGGGAATGAAATAAAAATTGTAGGGGCACGGCGTGCCGTGCCCGTTTAAAAAGGAGATTAAAGATATGTCCGAAAATTGTTTATTTTGTAAAATTATAAATAAAGAGATTGAAAGTAATTTCTTGTACGAAGACGATACGGCTGTAGTTTTTCGTGATATTAACCCTCAAGCTCCAACTCATCTACTTATTGTCCCTAAAAAACATATAAGAAGTATTAACGATATAAAAGAGGACGAAAAAGATATAATAGCGAGACTTTTTTTCATAGCAAAAGAGATGGCGAAAAAAGAGGGCGTTAATCTTTCTGGCTACAAACTCTTTTTTAATGTAGAAAAAGGCGGTGGACAGGAGATTTTTCATTTGCATTTGCATCTTATTGGTGGCTGGACAAAGTAGTTTAATTAGTAAAATCGAGTTTTTTTAATGTTATAAAAATTTATGAAGTCTCAAAAAAAAAAAATACAAAAAGAGAGACTCGATAAGGTTTTGGTCTTACAAAATCTTGTTCCTACAAGGCAAAAAGCCCAAGCTTTAATTTTGGCAGGTAAAGTCGTTGTTGAAGATAAAAGAGTAGATAAAGCAGGACATAGTGTTGATATCAATGCAAATATCAGACTTAAAGGTAGTGGCTTAAAGTATGTTGGTAGGGGGGCTTTAAAATTAGAAGCGATAGTAAAAAAAAGTGGTTTTGATGTTAAAGATTTAAGTTGTATAGATATTGGTGCATCAACAGGCGGGTTTACAGATTTCTTGCTTCAAAATGGTGCTAAAAAAGTGTACGCTGTTGATGTAGGATATGGGCAAATCGCATGGAAACTTAGAAATGATGATAGAGTTATTAATATCGAAAGAACCAATATAAGATATATGCCTTTTGAAAAAATTAACGAAAAACTCGATTTAGCCGTTATGGATGTCTCTTTTATATCGCTTAAAAATGTAATGCCTAAAGTTTTAGAATTTTTAAAAAATGATGCAAAAATTTTTGCTTTAATAAAACCTCAATTTGAAGTTGGAAAAGAGAAAGTGGGCAAAGGCGGTATAGTTAAGGATGAAAAAGCAGTTAAGGAAACAATAGATGACTTATTAGATTTTTTTATGGAACTGAAGCTTAAGTCAGATTGTTTAATGAAATCCCCTATACTTGGTACTAAAGGGAACCAAGAGTTTATGATTTTTTTAAGACGCTGTTAAAAAACCACTATTTTTTATAAAGAACAGAGACCTTTTACTCATAATGTTTTTGTTGTAATATAAAACTTAATGAAATACCCTGAAAAATTGTTTCCTTGTAGGCAGGCAATTTGATACTAATAGCGTTATTTTAGTTGTTTTCAGCCTTTTATACTTTATCTTTTTGTAAACATTTTAATTAGGCTTTTGAAAAAAAACTACAATAATGTTTAAATATCCAATTTATCTATCGTTTTCAAGTCTGGAAGTGGCTTTTTTATATATGATGGCAACTTTTTAATAAGAAAGGATTTTTAAATGAGCAAAATTGAAGAAAAAATTAAAAAATTAAAAGAGCTCGAAGCTAAGACTCTTTTAATGGGAGGTCAAAAAGCCATTGATAAAAGACATGGTAAAGGTGTTTTGACTGCAAGAGAAAGACTTAATTTGCTCTTTGATGCAGGTTCATTCCGTGAGATTGATATGTTTGTAAAACATAGATGTACTCGTTTTGGAATGGAAAAAGTTGATATTTCTGCTGATGGAGTCGTTACAGGACACGGGCTTGTTAATAAAAGACCCGTTTTCGCTTTCGCACAGGATTTTACTGCAAGAGCAGGAACACTTGGAGAAATGCATGCAAAGAAAATTTGTAAAGTAATGGATATGGCTTTAAAAGCTGGAGTACCTTTAATTGGTATGAACGATTCAGGAGGGGCAAGAATTCAAGAAGCTGTTGATGCTCTTGCTGGTTATGGCCAGATTTTTTATAAAAACTCTCTCGCTTCAGGAGTAATTCCGCAACTTTCTGCAATTATGGGTCCTTGTGCAGGAGGAGCAGTTTATTCACCAGCAATGACAGACTTTATATTTATGGTGAAAGATACAAGCTTTATGTTTATTACAGGCCCTCAAGTTATTAAAGCTGTTACAGGTGAAGAAGTTTCGCAAGAAGCTCTTGGCGGGGCTATGTCACACAACAGTAAAAGTGGTTGTGCTCATTTTGCTGCAGAAAATGATGAAGAGTGCATTAATCAAATGAAAACAATGCTTTCTTATCTTCCTTCCAATAATATGGAAGAGCCTCCTATCGTAGATATGGGCGACAATCCAGACAGAACAGACCCGAACTTAAATTTAATTATCCCAGAAAATCCTAACCAGCCTTATGATATGAAAGAGATTATTGCCTCTATTGCTGATGGAGGAGAATTTTTTGAACCTCATATATATTATGCACAAAATATTATAATAGGTTTTATAAGATTAAATGGTAGAAGCGTAGGTATCATTGCAAATCAACCTAAAGCACTGGCAGGTTGTCTTGATATTGATGCATCAGATAAAGCGTCTCGGTTTATAAGATTTTGTGACTCTTTTAATATCCCACTACTTACTATTGCAGATGTTCCTGGTTATTTACCTGGTACATCACAAGAATGGGGAGGCATTATAAGACATGGTGCTAAGCTTCTTTGGGTTTATTCCGAAGCTACAGTTCCTAAAATGCTCCTTATAATAAGAAAGGACTATGGCGGTTCTTATCTTGCTATGTGTTCAAAAGATCTTGGTGCAGATATGGCATTTGCTTGGCCTTCAGCAGAAATTGCAGTTATGGGTTCTCAAGGTGCGGCTAACATAATTTATAGAAAAGAGATTGAAGCAGCAGAAGACCAAAATGCAAAGAGAGCGGAAAAAATAGCAGAGTATGACGAAGAGTTTGCAAACCCATACAGGGCAGCAGAAAGAGGTTATATCGATGCTGTTATTGAGCCTTCTCAAACAAGACCAAGACTTATTGATGCTCTTGAGGTTATGTGTTCAAAAAGAGAAATAAGACCGGCAAGAAAGCACGGTAATGTTCCTTTATAAAAGTTCAAAAAGGAGTAATTATCTTATGGATAAAAACAAAATGGCAATTGCTGTAGCTGCAGTATCGATGTATATAAAAACTCAAGAGGAACAGGACGCTATGCTTATGCGACCACTTCGTCCAGAACCACAAGTTAATAAACCTTGGGCAATTGCAGGAAGGCAAGCGATGATGCAATTATCTGACTTAATGCAGATGAAAGCTTTTCATACCAAACTAAAATAATTTAGGAGATATTTAAAATGAGCGAACACAATAAATTAACTTTAACAGAAATGAACTATTCACCAGATAGACCAAAGGCAAAAAATCCTGTTAAAGTTATGGACTTAACTTTTAGAGATGGACATCAATCTCTTTTTGCAACAAGAGGTAGAACAGAAGATATGTTACCTGTTGCAGAAAAAATGGATGATATAGGCTTTTGGGCACTTGAAACTTGGGGTGGAGCTACTTTTGATACAACTCACAGATTTTTAAATGAAGACCCTTGGGAAAGAATTAGAACTCTTAAAAAATATATTAAAAAAACACCTTTTTCTATGCTTTTAAGAGCTCAAAATCTTGTTGGTTATAGAAACTATGCAGACGATCTCGCAACTGCTTTTGTTGAAAGAGCAGCAGAAAATGGAATGGATATATTCAGAACTTTTGATGCTCTTAACGATTATAGAAATTTTGAAACTGTTGTTCCTGCTATTAAAAAAGCGGGTAAACATTTTCAAGGTTGTATTTGCTACACAATGACAGAGCCAAGAATGGGTGGTGATGTTTACAATCTGAAATATTTTGTTGATAAGGCAAAAGCTCTTGAAAAAATGGGAGCTGATACAATCTGTATTAAAGATATGGCAGGTTTAATAGCACCTTATGATGCATATGAGCTTGTTAAAGCACTTAAAAAAGCTGTTAAGGTTCCTATTCATCTTCATAGCCATTTTACATCTGGTATGGCATCAATGTCTCATTTAAAAGCGATTGAAGCTGGTGTTGATATAGTTGACACTTGTATGGCTCCTTATGCTTTTAAAACTTCTCATCCTGCAATTGAGCCTCTTGTAATGACTCTTATCGGAACAGATAGAGACACAGGTTTTGATATCAAAGCTCTTGCAGCTATAAATGAAATACTTGAAGCAGAAGTTATGCCTAAATATCGTCATCTTCTTGATGATTCAAAACTTGCCGATATTGACATTAATGTTCTTCTTCATCAAACACCTGGTGGTATGCTTTCAAACTTAGTTAATCAATTAAGAGAAATGAATGCTCTTGATAAGATTAACGAAGTTTTCAAAGAGCTTCCAAAAGTTAGAAAAGAGCTTGGACAAATTCCTCTTGTAACACCTACAAGTCAAATCGTTGGTATTCAAACTGTAAATAATGTTCTTTTTGACGACGACAAAGAACGCTATAAAATGATTACAGCACAAGTTAAAGATTTATGTTATGGACTTTATGGAAAAACAGCTGTTCCAATCGATAAAGAAGTTCAAAAGAAAGCTTTAAAAGGATATGCAAAAGGCGAAAAACCTATTACTGTAAGACCTGCTGAAGTTATTGAACCAGAACTTAAAAAAGCTCAAGAAGCGATTAAAGGTCTTGCTAAAGATATAGATGATGAAATCCTTTATGCAATATTCCCTACAACTGGTAAAAAATTCTTACAATGGAAGTATGGCGAAGTTCAGCCACCTAAAGAAGTTCTTCCTAAGACTCTTGAAGATGGTAAAAAAGTTATGGACTTAATTGAAAAAGCTAAGGTAGGAAAAGTAGTTGTTAAGAGTGATGCAGCAAAAAGCGATAATTTGAGAAAATTTAATGTATTTATTGATGGAGAAAGTTTTGAAGTTGAAGTTGATGAACCTGACGGAGCTCCAAGAGTTGTTTCTGCTGCTCCTGTTGCATCAGTTGCTAAACCAGCTGCGGCTCCTGCACCAGCTGCTAAACCAGCAGCTCCAGCTCCTGCTAAAAAGGCTGCACCTGCTCCAACAGCAGACGGTTCACCTGTTGTTGCACCAATGCCCGGTATGATAATTCGATATGAAAGAAATGTTGGTGATAAAGTTTCTGCAGGCGATACAGTTCTTATCTTGGAAGCTATGAAAATGGAAAATGCAATAGCAGCTCCTTGTGATGGAGAAGTTAAAGCGATAGGTTTTCAAGAAGGCGATTCTGTAGCTAAAGATGATGTTCTTTGTGTTATAGGATAATTTTTTTTCAAAAGATAATTTAAAAAACAGGCAGAAAGGCTTTTAGTGTAAGTCTTTCTGCCTGTTTTTTTTTAGGTTATGTCACAGCTTCAGTAACTTGGGGAAACTACTATTCTGATAAAAAATATGTGCAAAGGTATATAAATACAAAATGAATGATATACGAAATAGAGATATAAAAAAAAATCTTTTTGGGTTTAAGTTAAAGCAACTATCTTATATAAAAATTATGGATGCTTATTTTTATGAACTTATAGATATTAAAACAGGTGCAAAGCATATTCATATTAGCAGAGACGATAAGGAAAACACTTTCGCTATTGCATTCAAAACTATTCCAAAAGATTCAACTGGTGTAGCACACATTTTAGAGCATACCATTTTATGCGGTTCAAAAAAGTTTCCTGTAAGAGACCCTTTTTTTTCTATGCTTAAAAGAAGTTTATCTACTTTTATGAACGCTCTTACCTCTTCTGATTGGACGATGTATCCTTTTGCGACCGAGAACAAAAAAGATTTTTATAACTTAATGGACGTCTATACAAACGCAGTGTTTTTCCCAAAACTTGATAGTTTAAGTTTTATGCAAGAGGGCTGGAGATTTGAAATGGTAGGGGATAAGCTCACTTATCAAGGAGTTGTATATAATGAAATGAAGGGGGCTATGTCTTTGCCCGAGCAAATCCTTTATAGAAATGTTTTAAAGGAGCTACTTCCAGATACTACTTACCAAAACAATTCTGGTGGTGAGCCCTTAGAAATTCCAAAACTTACACATAAAATGTTAAAAGATTTTCATAAAGAGTACTATCATCCCTCTAACTCTTTTACTTTTACATACGGAGATATGCCTTTAAAAGAGCATTTAAAATTTTTAAGAAACAATGTTCTTAAAGGTTTTAATAAGATAAAGATAGATACAGATGTTGAAAAAAATAGAAGGTGGGAAACTCATAAAGTTTGTGAGTATCCCTATCCTTTTAGCGATAGCGAAAAAAAGGAAAATAAATATCAATTTTGTATAGCGTGGCTTTTGGGTGATGTACAAAATATAGAAGAGACAATTCTTCTTACTATTTTAAGTTATATTCTTGTCGAAACTTCAGCTTCCCCTTTAAGAAAAGCTCTTATTGAGTCGGAGCTTGGTTCTTCTCTTTCAGATATGAATGGACTTGAAGCCGATATGAGAGAAGCTATGTTTTGTTGTGGTTTAAAAGATATAAAAAAAGCAGACAGCAAAAAGGTAAAAAAGATAATATTTGATGTGTTTAATGAAATAGTTAAAAACGGTTTAAGTGACGACCTTTTAAAAGCTGCTCTGCATCAGATTGAGTTTAGTAGAAAAGAGATAACAAATAGACCTTATCCTTACGGTATAAAACTTATTCTTAATATTTCATCTATCTGGTTTCATGACGGTAATGTTGAAAAAGCTTTAAATATAGATGATAGTTTAGATAATGTAAAAAAGGCGATTTTTAAAAAGAATGCTATTCCAAATTTAATAAAAAAATATTTTTTAAATAATGAACACTATGTTGAGTTTCTTTTAAAGCCTGATTCTAAAATGTCTCAAAAAGAGGATGAAAAAGTTACAAAGGAACTTAGCAAGATAAGAGAAAAACTCTCTTCAAAAGAGATTAAAGAGATAAAAAAAAACAGTAAAGAGCTTATAAAACTTCAAGCACAAGAAGAAGATACAAATATCCTGCCCACCTTAAAAATCAGTGATATCAATAAAAATGTTAAAAGTTTAAAAACGCAAAAAATTAATAAAAACGTTTTTTATTATAATGTCCAAAGTTCAGATATTTTCTATTTTGTGTTTAAAAGTGGACTTAAAAAAGTAGAAAAAGAGTTGATACCTTTTGTTCCTATTTTTAGTACGGTTTTAAGTCGTATAGGTACAAAAAATAGAGACTATTCAGAAATTTCAAAACTTATGAATTTATATACAGGTGGAATTGGTTTTTCTTTTTCGGCGTGTATGAAACATAATACAAAACGAGACCTTATCTTTTTTTTAGAGTCGGGTGCAAAAGCTCTTAAAGAAAATAAACCTAAAATGTTTGAAATTTTAGAAGAGATTATCTTTGAGACAAATTTTAACGATTTGGCAAGACTCAAAACTATACTTATGGAGTATAAAGCAAACCTTGAAATGAGTATTTTGCAAAGCGGACATATTTATGCAAAAATGCTTGCAAGTAGAAAATTTACCAATCTTTCAAAATTAAGAGAGAAATGGAATGGCATATCTCAACTTCACACAATAAAAAAACTAACGGACAATTTGAATCAAAAAAGTCTTGAAGAGCTAAGAGAAATTTTACGAAAAATTTATAAGTTTGTTTTTAGGCAAAATAATAGTTTTTATGCTGCGATAGGCGATGAAGAGTTACTTAAAGGTGCAGATAAAAATATTTTTAATATAGAAAAGGGGTTTAGCAAAGATACAAAATCTTATTTTACGTATCCTGAAAAAGAGTTTGAGAGCGAAGTTTTTAATGAAGGCTGGACAATGCCAACCAATGTTGCATTTACATCAGAAGTTTTTAAAACAATAGATATAACACATAAAGATGCTCCCTCTCTTTTAATCATAGCAAAGTTAGTTCAATCTATGTTTCTTCATAAGGAGATTAGAGAAAAAGGAGGAGCATACGGTGCCTTTGCCAATTACGATTTAGAAGAAGGCTTGTTCTCGTTTGGTTCATACAGAGACCCTAATATCAAAGAGACTTTTGATGTTTATAGCAAGGCAGGGGATTTCATAAAAAATAGAAATAACTTTACAAACCAAGATATCAAAGAGGCGATATTACAAGTTTGTTCTGGAATGTACAAGCCAGACACAAAGGTAGGACTTGCCCAAAAAACTTTTTTGAGAAAAATAACGAACTTGAAAGACAGCGATAGAAAAGAGTTTAAGGCAAGACTTTTGGGTTTAAATAAAGATAAAATCGTCAAAAGTGCAGAAAACTATTTTGGTGAGGATATCAAGAGCTCTAAAGTTGCCATCTCGTCCCCAGAAAAATTTAAAAACATTAAAAACGATATGAAACTTTATAAAATATAAGTTTTAGACCTTTTGCAAAGGTTACATATTGTGAGACCTTTGCACATAGCTTAAATTTTGCTTTTGTTTTGTGGTGAAGTAGTATTTTTATACGTCGAACCCAAAACAAAAGTGAAAGAGAGCGTAAGTCTTTATAAGGGTTTTAGAGGGTTTTCGCCTTTCGGCGAACCCCCTTAATCCCCCTTAAAAGGGGGAAATAGTAAAAAAAATTCACGAAAAAACATTATGTGCAAAGGTCTCATTGTATAAATTAAAGAGATAAGAAACTATTTTGATATGTTATTTTTTAAGAAGTTATAATATAGTTTTCCCAACAACAAACTTGACCTGAATAGAACAAAGCCGTATATAAAAAAATCATATTTTTTTAGTACTTACAAAATTTTCTGAATGTTACCAAAAATAAAATGAGAAAAAAACTTCCCATAGGCATACAAACTTTTGAAAAAATAATTGAAGGCAACTATATTTATGTTGATAAAACAAAAATAGCTTTTGATTTAATTGAAAATGGAAATTGTTTTTTTCTATCCCGCCCACGCCGTTTTGGCAAAAGCCTCTTTCTTTCCACACTAAAAGCTATCTTTGAAGGCAAAAAAGAGTTTTTTAAAAACTTATATATTTACGACAAATGGGACTGGTCTAAAAAATATCCTATTTTCCATATAGATTTTGGGAATCAAAAAGCCAAAACAGAAGACGATTTAATAAGTTTTATTTCAAATCAAATAGATGACGTTGCAAATTTTTATAAAATATCTCTTTCGCGTAAAGTTTATTATGAAAAATTTAGAGAGCTTCTTGAAAAGTTAAGCCAAAAATACGAAAAAGCTGTTGTTCTAATTGATGAGTATGACAAGCCTATTTTAGATAACATTACAAAAAGCAAGCTTGCTACAGAGATGAGAGAAATTTTAAGAGGTTTTTATACAGTTTTAAAAGGTGCCGACCCATTTTTAAAATTTGTCTTTTTAACAGGCGTTTCTAAATTTTCAAAAGTTTCAATCTTTTCGGGTTTAAATAATCTTGAAGATATAACAATGGCATCACAGTTTGCTTGTATTTGTGGTTACACACAAAAAGATGTAGAAACTTCATTTAAAGATTGGTTAGATGGTGTTGATTTAGAAAAACTAAAAAAATGGTATGATGGTTACTCTTGGCTTGGTGAATCTGTTTATAACCCTTTTGATATTTTACTTTTTTTAAGAAACAAAAAATATAAAAGTTATTGGTTTGAGACAGGTACTCCAACCTTTTTGATATATATGATTAACCAAAAAAGATATTTTGTTCCAGAACTTGAAAATTTAGAAATAGAGGAAGATATACTTAGCAGGTTTGACGTTAACGATATCCAAATAGAAGCTCTTTTTTTTCAAACAGGCTATTTAACAATTAAAAAAACAAGGGAACAAGGGAATGTTATAAAATATACATTAAGCTATCCTAACCTTGAAGTGCGTCTTGCTTTTAGTAATTCATTAATAGATTTTTTTACAAAAGAGCCTTCCAAGAAATATAGACATAAAGATGCTCTTTATGATGCTATTTTAGACAAAGATATGGAAGGTTTAAACGAGAGCTTTTTTTCTCTCTTTGCAGGAATTTCTTATACTAACTTTACTAAAAACGACATTCACACATATGAAGGCTATTATGCCAGCCTGATTTATTCTTACTTGTCCTCTCTTGGATTTACGCTTGTTCCAGAAGATGTAACAAATTTAGGAAGAATAGACCTTACACTTAAAACAGACGAAGCAATCTTTATCTTTGAATTTAAAGTTGATGAACAAGGAGGCTTAGAACAGATAAAAGAAAAAAGATATTATGAAAAATATTTGGCAGAAAAAAAAGAGATTTTCCTAATAGCAATAGAGTTTAGTAAGGAAAAAAGAAATATAGTAAATTATAGCTGGGAAAAGCTTTTGAAACAGTACAAAGAAAGCGAGCCTAAATGAGAAAAAAACTTCCCATAGGCATACAAACTTTTGAAAAAATAATTGAAGGTAACTATATTTATGTTGATAAAACAAAAATAGCTTTTGATTTAATTGAAAATGGGAATTGTTTTTTTCTATCCCGAGAGAAAAGAAATAGAATTAAGTATGTTTTAGATTATCCAAACCTTGAAGTCCATCTCGCTTTCAGTGATATTTTAATAGATTTTTTTACAAAAGAGCCTACCAAGAAATATAAGCACCAAGATGCTCTTTATGATGCTATTTTAAACAAAGATATGGAAGGATTGAATAAGAGTCTTTTTTCTCTCTTTGCAGGAATTTCTTATACTAACTTTACAAAAAACGACATTCACACATATGAAGGCTATTATGCCAGCTTGATTTATTCTTATTTTTCTTCTCTTGGTTTTACACTTATTCCCGAAGATGTAACAAATGTGGGAAAAATTGACCTTACACTTAAAACAGACGAGGCGATTTTTATCTTTGAATTTAAAGTGGATGAACAAGGCGGTTTAGAGCAGATAAAAGAAAAAAAATATTATGAGAAATATTTGGCAGAAAAAAAAGAGATTTTCTTAATAGCGATAGAGTTTAGTAAAAAGAAAAGAAATATTGTTAATTATGAATGGGAAAAGCTTTTGAAAAAGTAGCAAAAATTGATGTTTTACTAAAAATCACTATTTTTCTCATAAAAAACATAAAATTGTTAATTTGTTTTACATAGTTTCTGAGTCCCTCTTGGGTAGTGAAACAATAAATTTGATAGGCAATTGCCCCCCCTTTTTTATCCTAACTATTTGCCGACTTTATAAACGTTTTGTTCTAAATTTATATAAAAATGTGTCAACCTATTTTAAAACAGGTTGTTAGAAGGAAAGGCAAAGGAGTTAAAAAAAATTTAAAATGGGTTGAAAAATTTTTTAAAGTTTAGTCGGTTTTAAAATTATCTCTTTTTGTAGAGCGTTTAAGAGCTTATCCGCTTCGTCTTCTAAATCTTTTGGTATCGTTACTTTTATTATAGACTTTTCTTTATCAAGTGTTGTTATAAAGGCGATGCCTTCATACGATTCTATTATAAATTTTAAATAGCTTATATCTTTTTTTTCTACTGTATAATATTTTTCTATCGATTGTTGCATAAATTTTAAGATTTTTTAGGGTGGGGGGGATTTAAAGACTATAGTTTATTTATGTACTCTTTTATACCTTTTACTATTCCTTCTGCGAGGTCGTTTTGGTAGTCTGCTCTCTTTAGTCTTTTACACTCTCTTTCGTTGCTGATGAAAGAAGTTTCGATTAATATGGAAGGCATTCTGGCACCTAAAAGTACATAAAAAGGTGCTTGTTTGACACCTTTATTGTTAATTTTTGAATATTTAGGATTCATTTCGTTATAAAGATTTTTTTGTACATACTCGGCGAGTATTCTTGATTCATTGATTTTACTATTTTTCATAAGGCTACTTAATATCATTTCAAGGTCTCCGATACTTTTTTCTGAAACGGAGTTTTCTCTTGCAGCAACAGAGATAGAATTTTTATCTGTAGCAAGACTCAAAAAATAAGTTTCTATACCATAAGGATGTTGATTTAAGTTTGAATTTGTATGAATTGAGATAAATAGGTCAGCCCCCTCTTTATTTGCAATGGCTGTTCTCTCTTCAAGGCTTAGTGTTTTGTCGCTATCTCTTGTCATTATAACTTCACACTTTAGTTCTTGTTCTATTAAGTGTTGAACTTTTTTTGCAATTTGAAGTGTTATTGTTTTTTCATATGTTCCTTTGACTATTCCAAGTGCACCTACGTCTATACCGCCATGACCTGCATCTATAACTATTTTTTTAACACCGAGAGCGAATTGTTTTAAAAGGTCGTGTTTGTCGCCATTTTTAGCTACATTTTTAATATTTTCTAATATCGTTGCTTCTTCTTTTTTATTCTCATCCTTTTTTTCCCATATATCTATTACTATTCTAAAAGGGGAGTTTAATGAGAATATTTTATACTCTTCAAAATTTTTTATATTGAGCACAAGAGATACAGAGTCTTTTTCTTGTTTGAACTTAGCTGTGCTTAGAACGGTGCTTGTTATTTTAGGGTATGTATCAACTTTTGATGATAGTTTAACTTTGTCTATATTTATAGATATGAAGGTGTTATTGTTTTCAACAAAGCTTTTATAATTAAAATCTACTTTATTGTCTATATCTAATACAATCCTTGTATATTTTGGACCTGCGAAAGAACGCATTTTTTTTATGGAGTTCTGTTCATATATAGTTGGTTTTTTTATTTCAGCTTTCTTCTTTATCTCCTTTGTATAACTACTTTTGGGGAAATTTTTTATAAGTTTTGTATAGTGCTCATAAGTTTCGTTTTCATATATGTTTCTTGGGAATTTATTGTTTAATCTTTGGTAGAGAGCGATTATTTGATAAAGAGACGCAGAAGCATATCCTCCTTCTGTATAGTCTGAATATGCATTTTTAAACTTTTCTATACAAAAAAGGTAATCCTCTTCTTGTTTGTGTTTCTTCTTAAGAAGCATTTCATAACAGTTTATTCCAGTAAAGTAGCTGTTTTTTTGTATATCTTTATCACGTTTATCAACTTGTTTATGTATTGTTTTGGGTGGTGTTTTTTTGAGAATTAACTCTTTGTACTCTTTTTCAACTTTTTTTGAATATGAGCTTTTGGGATATTGTTGTACAAGTTTGGTAAAATTTAGAGATGCTTGTTCTTTATCATCTTTTAAATAAGAGTAATCGTATAACTCTTTATAAAGTTTTGATACATAGAATAGAGAAGCAGAAGCATAATTGCCTCTTGTATCTTGGTTGTATGCTTCTTCAAATTTTTTAATACAATTGAACCACTTTTCTCTTATCTTTTTGTCATTTTGATCAAGTGCATAGTAGCAATTTTGTGCCTTAAAAAAACTATCCTCTTGATTTAAAGCAAATGTAGTTTTTGTCAAAAATAGACAAAAAATAGATGTGATTAAAAAAATGTATTTATATTTCATATTTGCTTAAAACTACTATTTTTTTCATATTATGTGCAAAGGTCGTATTCTTTGAGACCTTTGCACATAGCTCTATTTTGTTTTTATTTTGTGGTGAAGTAGTATTTTTATACGTCGAACCCAAAATAAAAGCAAAAGAGAGCGTTAGTTCTTATAGGAATTTAGAAGTTTTTTTAAAATTATTACAATTTAATATTTTGCTTAAAACTACTATTTTTTTCATATTATGTGCAAAGGTCTCTTTTCAAATCAGATAGATATTTCATAGCTTCAATAGGTGTCATATTGTTTATATTAATTTCACTTATTTTTGACTGAATAGATTTATATGCATTTTTAAAATCGAACTCTTCTTCTACGCTGTTTTTTGTGAAATTTTCAGAAAAAATAGTTATATTTCTTTTTTCAATATCTTTTAATATCGTTTTTGCTTTTTTAATAACTTCTGCAGGAATACCTGCAAGAGCTCCAACCTGAATCCCATAACTCTTATTTGTTCCACCTTCAACAAGTTTTCTTAAAAAAACTATTTTTTCATCAATCTCTTTTACTGCTATATTATAATTTTTAATTCTACTTTTTGTTTCAGTTAGCATTGTCATCTCGTGGTAGTGAGTTGCAAAAAGAGTTTTTACACCTACATCTTTTAAATTGTGAAGATATTCTGCAATTGCCCACGCTATACTAAAACCGTCAAATGTACTTGTGCCCCTGCCTATCTCGTCCATAATTACAAGACTTTTTGGAGTAGCGTTATTTAAGATGTTTGCGGTCTCTTCCATCTCTATCATAAATGTACTTTGACCTTGCGAAAGATTATCTAAGGCTCCTATTCTCGTAAAAATTTTATCTGTTATAGAAATGTTTGCAGAAGTAGAGGGAACAAATGAACCGATTTGTGCCATTAAAACTATTATTGCAGTTTGTCTTAAAACGGTGGATTTCCCTGCCATATTAGGGCCTGTAATAATTAATATTTGATTTTTATCGTTATCCATCTCTATATCGTTTGGAACGTATGAAGATGCAGATAAGTTTTGCTCTATTACAGGATGTCTTGCTTCTTTTATTTTTATTACGCCTTGCTCATTTATCGTAGGACGGCAATAGTTGTACTCGTTAGCAACATAAGCTAAATTTAAGATTAAATCTATTTTGCCAATGAATTTTGCAAGTTTCATTATTGCATCACTATATTTTGTCACTTCATCTCTTATCTTAAAGAAAAAATCGCACTCAAGTTTTATTCTTATATCGTCTGCATTTAAGATTTTTGTTTCCCAGTCTTTTATTTCGTCAGTTATAAATCTTTCTGCATTTACAAGCGTTTGTTTTCTTATATAATGGTCTGGGACTCTATCTGCTTGAGATTTTGAAACTTCTATATAGTAACCAAAAACTTTATTGTATCCTATCTTAAGTGTACTTAAATTGGTTCTCTCTTTCTCTTTCTGTATGATGCCGGCAATAAATTTTTTACCATCTTGACTGATTGAAATAAATTCATCTAACTCTTCATTAAAACCTTTTTTTATAAATCCTCCTTCATTAATAGAATGAGGAGGCTCTTCTATAAAAGCATTATCTATTAGCGTAGTTAAATTATTAACTGTTTCAACTATTTTTGCTTCCTCTTTTAAAGAGAAGAAAGGTTTTTTAAATTCACTTAGGATAGTAAAAAAACGAGGTATATAACTAAAAGATTGTTTTAGTGCGATAAAATCTCTTGGGCTTGCTCTATGCATCGAAATTTTACTAACCAATCTTTCAATGTCATAACTCTCCTTTAAAATAGATTTTATTCTTTCGCATAAATAACTTTTATCTTTAGCTTCAGATATGGCGTCTAACCTTGCTTCTATTTTTTCTTGATTTAAAAGAGGATAACGAAGCCAATTTACAAGTTCTCTTCCACCCATTGCGGTAACAGTTTTATCAATCGCTTCTAATAGTGAGCCCTCTTTTTTTTTTGTTATAAGATTTTTTGTAATTTCTAAATTTTGAAAGCTTGTATCGTCTATAAACAAGTAATCTTTTAAAAAATATGTTTCTATATTATTAATATGTTTAATTTTTCTAAATTGTGTTTCGTAAATATAAGTAAGCAAACCACCAGCTGCAGATATAGCAAATTTTAGATTCTCACACCCAAAACCTTCAAGGCTTCTTGTGTTAAAATGTGAAATGAGGTTCTCTCTTGCCTCTTTAAAATTAAAGCTATTGTTTGGTTTTATATTGATAAGCCTTTGATTTGCTATATTTTTGATTTTTTCAAAAACTGCTTCTTTGCTTAGAAATTCGGGCAGAATTGTTTCATTGGGTGCAATCTTTTTATATTCATTTAAAATATCTTCTATTTTACCCTCTGTAATTTTAAAACTACCTGTTGAAATATCTACATATGCAAGACCGCACATCTCTTTTTCTATTATAATTGATGCTGTGTAGTTATTTGTCTTTTCGTCAAGTAAAGTTTCGTCCAAAACCATACCGGGAGTTATGATTCTGACTATTTCTCTTTTTACAATATTTTTAGTCTCTTTGGGGTCTTCAACTTGTTCACAAATTGCAACTCTATAACCTTTGCTTATAAGTTTTGTAAGATAGGCATTGCAAGCCTTAACAGGAACACCACACATAGGAACAGGGTTTTTTGCTTTTTTGTCTCTACTTGTAAGTGTTATTTCGAGCTCTTTTGCAGCAAGTATAGCATCATCGAAAAACATTTCATAAAAATCACCCATTCTATAAAACAGGATAGCATCTGGTTGTGTATCTTTTATAGCAAGATACTGCTTTATCATAGGAGTGGTTGTTTTTTCTGTATGTAATGATAGATTTGGAGAGTTAACTTTTTCCATATATTTTTTTAATTAAAGAGTTTTAAATTGGTTTTTTACTTTTTCATTTGCTTCATATCTAAATAGAAAAATTTTATTTTTTTAAAGATAAAATTCAAGTCTATTATTATTTATATAAGAAAAATCTTATCTAACTCATTTTCTAATATTCAATTTTTCCACTATAAGTAGCTATATACTACTTTTTAACAAAATTAAAAAAAAGGGTTGACTATATTTGTTCTTAATAGTTAATAGTAATCATTATTAATAATTATTTAAATAAAAATTATAATAATGAGGAGGAGAATAATAATGGCTAATTTTATTTGTGAAGTTTGTGGTTATGAACATAACGGCAGATGCCGTCCAAAAGAATGTCCTAAATGCGGGGCAGATAAAGAAAAATTTAAAAAACAAGATAAGAAATAAGGAGATAAAAAAATGTCTGAATTTATTTGTACAATATGTGGTTATACTCATAAGGGAGATACTCCACCAGAAAATTGTCCACAATGTAATGCTGCTAAAGAAAAATTTCAAAAAAAAGATACTAAAGGTTTGGTATGGGCAGATGAACATAGAATAGGGGTTGCAAAAGATGTAGACCCAGAAATTTTAAATGGTCTTAAGCAACATTTTCAAGGAGAGTGTACAGAAGTAGGAATGTACATTGCGATGAGCAGGCAAGCAGATAGAGAAGGTTTTCCTGAAGTAGCAGAAGCTTATAAAAGAATTGCATTTGAAGAAGCAGAGCATGCTGCAAAATTTGCTGAACTTCTTGGTGAAGTTGTAAAACCTTCTACTAAAGAGAATCTTAAAGATAGAATGGAAGCTGAATGTATGGCTTGTGATTCAAAAAAGAAAATAGCAACAAGAGCAAAAGAGTTAGGGCTTGATGCTATACACGACACTGTACATGAAATGTGTAAAGATGAAGCAAGACACGGTCAAGCTTTTGAAGGTCTATTTAAGCGTTTTTTTTAAATTTGCGAATTTATCTTAGAAATGCTTAAAAAGGCATTTTTTTGTATAAAAAATCTTATGTGCAAAGGTCTTGGATAAAATGATTTTAAACATTGTAACACTTTCAAAAATTCAATTTGCATTCGCAGTTATGTTTCATTTCTTATTTGTACCTCTTACTCTTGGGCTTTCTATACTTATTGCAATAATGGAGAGTATGTACGTTAAGACAGGTGATGAAACTTATCTTAAAATGACAAAGTTTTGGGGAAAACTATTTTTGATAAATTTTGCACTTGGAGTTGTTACGGGTATTACCCTCGAATTTCAGTTTGGTACTAATTGGGGTGAGTTCTCTTCTTATGTTGGAGATATTTT
The DNA here is from genome assembly GCA_963662235.1 of Desulfobacterales bacterium. Lineage (GTDB taxonomy): Bacteria > Desulfobacterota > Desulfobacteria > Desulfobacterales. The sequence goes on from OY759308.1 coordinate 668,929, forward strand.
TGCGTCAGTTCTTGCTATTGAGATTTTAGCCGCTTTTTTTCTTGAATCTTCTATGATAGGCATCTGGACTTTTGGTTGGAATAAAATATCAAAAAAAGCTCATATGATAGTCGCTTGGCTTATCGCTTTTGCAAGTAACTTTTCAGCTGTATGGATTTTAATTGCTAATGCTTGGATGCAACATCCTGTAGGCTATGAGTTGAGAAATGGGAGGGCTGAACTTGTCGATTTGTCTCAAATTATAACACAAAAATATGCAATATTAGAGATTACTCACACCTTGCCCGCTTCTTATCTTCTTGCTGCTTTTTTTGTTCTTTCAATATGTGCGTACCATTTTTTAAAAGGGCGGAGCGATAAAATTTTAAAAAAATCTTTTAATATAGCAAGCTTGTTTGGTCTATTTTCTGTATTCTTGCTTTTACTAAGTGGACATTTTAATGGAGTCAATGTCGCTAAAGTTCAACCCTCTAAATTTGCAGCTATGGAAAACCATTGGCATACGGAGGAAAATGCTTCTGTCTATCTTTTTAGTTTGCCTGATGAAAAAAACGAAAAAAGTATAATGGAGTTTGGCAGGTTAAAAGGACTTTTAAGTATGATGGCTTTTAACAATCCTAATAGCACTGTGAAAGGTTTAAAAGAGTTTTCAAAAGAGGAAAGACCGCCTGTTTTTTTAGTTTATACAGCTTTTAGAATTATGGTTATGCTTGGAACTTATTTTATTGCTGTTTTCGGTTTTGCATATCTTAAGAGAAAAACTATACAAAATAGAAAAGTATTCCTTAAGATTCTTTTATGTTCTCTGCCTCTTCCCTATATTGCAATCCAGCTTGGTTGGGTCGTTACAGAGGTTGGAAGACAACCTTGGGTTGTGTTTAACTTATTAAAAACACAAAATGCCGTCTCTTATATCGCTTTATCGCAAGTCCTAACGAGCCTTATCTTTTTTGTTTTAATTTATGCTTTTATAGGGCTGACTGGGTTTTATTTGATTTATAAGAACGCTACAAAATTACCAGAGTAATATTAATAAGAAAGAGACCTTATAAGGGTTGTAGAGGTTTTTCGCCTTTCGGCGAACCCCCTTAATCCCCCTTAAAAGGGGGAAATGGTAAAAAAAAATTCACGAAAAAACATTATGTGCAAAGGTCTCAAGAAAGTTTAAATGGAGAGGATACCAATGGAAAGTTTACAGATAGTATGGTTTTGTCTTTGGGGTTTGCTATGGGTAGTTTTTTTTATAACTAACGGTTGTGATTTTGGTGTAGGGATTGTTTCTGGTACTATTTTTAAAGATAAAAAAGAAAAAGATATGGTTATAAAAACCATAGAACCTTTATGGAATGCAAATGAAGTTTGGTTATTGCTTGCAGGTGGTGTTACATTTGCTGCTTTCCCAAAGCTTTATACAGTTATGTTCACTACTTTTTATACACCTCTTACTATCGTACTTTTTGCAATCATTATAAGAGGAGTATCACTCGATTTTAAATATAAGTTTTTGAGTGATAGAGCACAAAGTTTTTGGGGAAAACTTTTATTTCTAAGCTCAACTTTACTTGCACTCTTATTTGGTGTTTTTTTTGGTAATATTTTTAATGGTGTTGCTATAAATGAGCTTGGAATCTTTGAAGGTAATTTTTTTTCATTTTTAAATATCTATTCTATTTTAGGAGGAGTTTTCTTTTTATCTTTTTTTGTTTTACATAGTCTATTGTGGATTGGTTTAAGAGGAGAAGATGTTATTAAAGAAAAAGCTATAAACAGAGCTAATAGCTTTTGGTTCGTGTTGGCCTTGTCTCTTATTTTATTTTTGCTTTTTGCTTATGTTAAGACGAAGTTATTTGATAACTATTTTAATAACCCCATACTTTTTTTGCTACCTACTTTTGCTTTTATTTTTCTTATTTTAATAAAACTTGCTCTTTTAAAGGCTCAAAATATTAAAGCTTTTATCTATTCGTCACTATTTATCTTTTTTGCAGTTTTTTCAAAATTGACAGGGCTTTTCCCAAAAATGCTTCCTTCTACTCTAAACGAAAACTACTCAATCACACTTGTAAATTCATCGGCCTCTTTTATGACTTTAAAAATTATGCTTATAATTACATTAATAACTATTCCAGTTGTAATTGGTTGTCAGGCATGGGCTATAAGATTATTTAAAGATTGAAGGCTTATTAGTGTTTTTTTGAAATGAGATTTGAATAGTATAAAACTTTTTTATTTTTTGGCTCTATTTTTTTTGCTAAATCAAGGTAGTTTAAAGCTTTAAGAGGTTTGTTTAATTTTAAATAAGTTTCAATTAGGTTTAAGTATAAATTTAAGTTTCCGCCCCATTTATTTAAAATCTTCACTAACTGTTTTTCAGCCAAATCGTACCTTTTATTTAATTGGTATAAATATGCTATTTGATAGTATGCGTTTTGAAAATTTTTATCTATTAAGATAATATTTTTACATAACAATATAGCTTCTTCATTTTTTTTTTTGAGGGCTAATATTTCAGATAGTTTACAGAGTCTATTGAGTGCCTTGTCTTTGTCGTTTGAATAGAAGTTTAAAAAGAAATTTTTTGCTCTTTTTATATCACCGCTTGTTGCGTATAAGTTTAAAAGTTTATTTTCTGTTTCCGCATTATTACTGCTAAATTTACGCATCATCTTTTCTTCTACAGAGACCGCTTCTCTTGCTCTATTTTGCTTCATATAAACCAAACTTAAGTTTTTATAATGTTCAATACCGTTGTCGTCATATAGTGTTATAATATTTTTAATCTCTTTTTCGGCTTTGTCATATTTTCCAATAGAGATAAAGTGTAAGTATAACAAGTATCTTGCTGTTATGTTTTTGGGTGTGACTCTAATTGTATGCTCTAATAAAGTTGTGTAGTTTTTCCAGTGAGATAGTTGTTTATAAGAAAGTATAGAGAGTGGAACGATGATAGAGATGATTATTGTAATAGTAAAACTTTTAAAGAGATTTGATAATAGATAAGCGACTATTAGATAAATTCCTATAGCAGGAAAATATAAATATCTGTCTGCCATTTGTGTATCGCCTATTTGAACGATGCCAATAACTGGTATTAGTGTTAAAATAAACCAAAACCATCCTAAAAAAAAAATTCCTTTTTTTCTGCGAATAAGCACGCATAGAGATATTGCATTAAGAACAATAAAGGAGAGGATAGCTCGATAAAGTTCTACTTTCTTAGGGTGGACATACATAATAGAAAGGTTCTTAGGATAAAACAATTTCCCTATATATTTTATGTATATAATAAATGCATTAGACAATCTAATATCTATAGGTGTGTCACTTATCGTTCTAAGAGAGCCTCCTTGTTTTTGTGCTATAATTATTATGATGGAGACAAGAATGGAAATAATAATGAAAGGCAGTTTTTCATAAAAAATCTTATACCCTTTTTTTATACGAGGTAAAATTGAAAAATCAAAAAGCAAAAAAAGAAATGGCAGTGTTACAAGCATTGTCTTTGACATAAGAGATAGAGTAAAAAAAAGGAGAGTTAAAATATAACTCTTTTTATCCTCTTTGCGTGTGTAATCTATGTAGTGATAAATTGATAAAAAACCGAAAAAAGTAAATAGTATGTCTTTTCTTTCCGATATCCATGCAACAGAGCTTATATGAATAGGATGGAGTGCAAAAAGTGTTGCTACAAAAAGACTTTCTATGGTTTTTTTTCTTATTTTAAAAACTATTAAAAATAAAAGAATTGAATTTAAAATATGGATTAAAACATTTGTGAAATGGTGCTCGCCTGCTCTTAAACCATAAAGTTCAATATCTAAGAGGTGCGAAAGCCATGTTATAGGATGCCAATTTGAAGAGTAGCTTTCTAAAAATGCCCACTTAACTACTTTTAAGTTTAAACCATTTTGTATATAGCTGTTTTGTGAAACGTAATATGTATCGTCGTATCCTAAAAACTCAAACTTTTGTGTTTGCCAATAAACAACTAAAGTTACTATTATAAGAAGCAAAATTGATAATATATTGCCCTTTATTTGCTGATTATTCATTTTTTTCTATAAAAAATTTTTATCAATCTCCTTTGACTCTTTCAGAATAATTTCCTGTTCTTGTATCTATTTTAACTATTTCATTTTCTTCTATAAACGGAGGTACTTGGACGGTAAGTCCTGTTTCAAGGGTTGCTGGTTTTGTATCTTTTGTTGCAGTATCTCCTTGTACCCAAGGGTCTGTTTCTACAACTTTTAATTCTACAAAGTTTGGCATATCGATTGAAATAGGAGCATTTTTATAAAATAGAACATTGCACATAATATTTTCTTTTAAAAAATTTTTTTGTTCACCAATGTTATCATTAGAAATAGTTTCTTGTTCATAAGTACTTTGATTCATAAAGTGGTAACCTTCGTTATCAGAATATAAGTACTCCATTATTTCTTCTTTTAATTCTGGTTTTTCAAACTTGTCCGTAGCCCTAAATGTTTTATCAAATTGTGCCCCTGTGAGCATATTTTTTAATTTACATTTATAATAAGATTTACCTTTGCCCGGTTTTGAAAACTCAAATGTTAAAACCACATAAGGTGTTCCATCTATTTCTATTTTTAGTCCTTTTTTTAAATCTTTTGCGTTGTACATATTTTTCCTCTTTTTAGATTATAATTATTTAAAGTCCTCTAAGTCTTTCTAAATACTCTTCCCACTCAATAGGAAGAAGTTTTTTCTTTTGAGTGTTGCACTCTTTACATGCTGGAACGACATTATTTTTAGTACTTAAACCGCCTCTTGAAATTGGTACTATATGGTCCATTGTAAGTTCTTTTGGGCCGAATTTTTTTTCACAATAATAGCAGACACCGGTGCTTTTTTTTCTTGTCCACCAGGCACTATTTCTTAAAATACGTGCTTTATGTTTTTCTCTTTTTTTAAACTCATCGTCGTAAAATTCAAAACTTTTCATTTGAGATTTGTTATTTTTTTATTTAGCTTGGTTGGTTTTGTGTTGTGACAAAAATGTAAATTTAAGTTTATTCAAATTTTTTTAAAAATAATTATATGTTGTACTTATTACTTTATAATTTAATTGCAATTCCAATTTTGTATTTTTTTTTTTCTATTGGCAGTCTCTTCTCTTCAAAAATTAAGGAGGGGAGAGTAGGAAGAAAAAAACTGTTTAAAAAACTTGAGTTAGAACTTAAAAATTTTGAAAATAGTGAAAAAATTTTATTTCATGCTACATCGGTCGGAGAATTAGAACAAGCTGTTCCAATAATTGATTTAATCAAAAAAAAAACTAACTTTACAGTTGTTGTCTCTTTTTTCTCTCCTTCAGGTTACAACTATGTAAAAAAAAATAACTATCCAAATATTGATATAAAGACTTATTTACCTATCGATTGTTATTTTTCTGCAAAGAAATTTCTTAACATAATAAAGCCGAAATTTTGGGTCATTTCAAAATTTGATATATGGCCTAATCATATTTATGTTGCTGAAAAAATGGATATTCCTATTTTTTTAATTTCTGCCACTTTGTCTTCTACAACAAAAAGAGATAAAGGTTTAATGAAGTTTTTAAATAGGGGTGTATATGAAAAATTTACACATATATTTCCTATATCTATTGAAGATAGTAAAAGATTTAAAACCCTTTTCCCTTTTGAAAATAAAATTACAGTAGTTGGAGACACAAGGTTTGATAGGGTTTATGAAAAAGCTAAAAGTGTCAAAAAGGAAGAGCTTGGTTTAAGTTATAATGCATCCGATATCGTTTTTATACTTGGAAGTGTATGGGAAGAAGATACAAAACACTTGCTTCCTGCCTTAAAAGAACTTTTAATAAAGCATAAAAATTTAAAAGTAATTATTGCACCACATGAAATTAAATATATTGATGATATACAAAAAGAGTTAAGTAAAAAAGAGATAGAATCAGAAAGGTTTACTTTACTTAAAAACGAACTTAGCCCAAATGTACTACTTTTAGACAAAATCGGTGTTCTTGCAAAATTATACTCTCTTGCAAATATTACATATGTTGGCGGGAGTTTTGGCTTTGATGGAATACATAATGTTATGGAGCCTGCAATTTTTGGGAATTTAGTATTTTTTGGACCAAACTTTCAAAACTCTTTTGAAGCACAAGAACTTGTAAAAAAAAGAGGTGCTTTTGTTGTGAATAATAGCGAGGATATAGCCTGTTTAGTAGAAAGCTATATTAATGGAGATAAGCGTGCTCAAGAGGCAGGTGAAATTGCTAAACAATATATAAGTTTATCTGTTGGAGCAGGAGACAAAATAGTAAAAGTAATAGAAGAAAAATATAATCTCATTTGAGACTTTTGCACATAAAAAATATTATGTGCAAAGGTCTCATAATTTAAACAATAATTAAGTAAAAACTAAAGTAATTTAATATAAACCTAAAAATAAAAAGATAATAAATATGATTTCATTTCCTAAATATATACAAATTGAAACAAGTTTAATGTGTAATGGAAGGTGTAATTTTTGTCCTCATAAAGATATGAAAAGGTCGCCTGTTAATATGGAAGATTGGGTTTGGAAAAAGATAATAGATGAAAGTAGGGGCAAAAACGTTATCTATCGTCCTTTTTTAATTAATGAGCCTTTTATGGACAAAAGAATGCCCGACATAATAAGTTATATCAAGCAGGATAAGGGTGCAAAAGTTGAGTTTAACTCTAATGGTAACTTTGCAAAAGCAACAAATATAAAAGCTCTTTTAAAAGCAGGCATTGATGTTGTACGTTTTAGTATAGATGGTTTTACTAAGGATACTTATGACAAGAGTGGAAGAAACGGAAACTTTGAAACCATAGTGAATAATGTAAAAGAGTTTATAAGTATGAGAAACGAGCTTAACTCAAGCTGTTTGATTGAAGTAAGAATGATAGATATGGATTTTAATAGAAAAGAGCATAAAGATTTTGTTAATTTCTGGTCTTCAAGGGCGGATAGGGCTATTATTACTGCTTCTTACGATTGGCCATGGACAGGACAAGATAAACCTTTTAAAGCACCTTGCCCAAAGATAAGAGAAGAGATGTTTTTTATGACAAATGGAGAAGCGATTCTTTGTTGTTGGGATGCCCATTCAAGAACAATAATCGGAGATGTTAAAACGAATACAGTCTCTGAAATATGGAATAGTAAAAAACTAAAAAATATTAAAAAACTTTTAAACGAAGGAGAAAGAGAAAAGATACTGATTTGCTCAAAATGTGATGCTTTTAAAAGTTATGATTTTTCTGGCTGGGAAGGTTATTAAATCAAGAAAAAAATATGGCAGGTTTGTTTCAAAATATAGTAAAAGTTTTTATTCATAATAAAAGGTTTGGTAGGCATTTTAGTTATGTTCTTTTCCTATCTGTTCTTACTATATCAATTATTGGAGCTGTTTTTGTTTATAGTGCTAGCAACTTAAGTAAGGAAACTATTTTTTATGGTTTTTTTTTAAAACAGATTACATGGTATTTGATAAGTTTTCTTATTATCATTCCTACTTGTATGATTTTTGGTTATGAAGGTCTTAAAAATAAAGCGTATCTTTTTTACATTATAGTCATCTTGTCCTTAATAGCTGTTCTTTTTTTCGGGAAATTTGCAGGTGGTTCTAAAAGATGGATTAATCTTGGAATTGTTAATTTTCAACCATCTGAATTTGCTAAAATTGGTATTATTATATTGCTTGCCAACATATACAGTGAAAGTTTGAGTGAAAAAGGACTTAGTTTTGCAGAATTAATAAAGCCAATGGTTCTTGTTTTTGTGCCTGTGGTACTTGTTTTAGAACAACCAGATCTTGGTACAGCTCTTTTATTTATCATAATCGCAGCTTCTATGACTTTCTTTGTTAAAATTAAAAAAAAGACCTTTTTGCTTTTACTCTTTTGGTGTTGTTGTTTGCTTCCTTTTTTGTGGTACTTTTTTCTTGAAGATTATCAAAAAGCAAGAGTTCTAACATTTCTTTTCCCGAATAGAGACCCTTTGGGTTCTTCGTACCAAATTATTCAGTCTAAGATTGCTATAGGTTCTGGTATGCTTACAGGCAAAGGTTTTTTAAATGGAACGCAAAAAGCTTTATCTTTCTTGCCAGAGCAACATACCGATTTTATATGGTCAGTTATAGCAGAAGAGACAGGATTTTTAGGGACATCTTTTGTCCTTTTATGTTTTATTACATTTTTTGGTGCAGGGCTCGATATATCTTATAATTGTCAGGACGATTTCGGGGCAATACTCGCTTTTGGTTTGGTATCAATGCTGTTTTGGCAATTTTTTATCAATGTATGTATGGTAATAGGGCTTATGCCAATTGTCGGTATGGCACTCCCTTTTTTAAGTTATGGTGGTTCTTCGGTTATTACCAATATGTTAGCTGTTGGTATATTGTTGAGTATAAGTATGAGACGATTTGATAAAGCAGGCTAATAGACCTTTGCAAAAGGTCTTAATTATGTGTTAAGGTCTTGATTATGTGCAAAGGTCACGATTATGTGCATATAAAGAGATACAATAAGGCGACTTTATTTTTCTACACTTTAAGTTTTTGATAGCTTTGAATGTAGATAGGAGAAAAAAATAGTTATTATGAAACCATTAGAAAACACATCTAATAATTTATTCGACACATTTGTTGGTGAAAATACAAAGATAAAAGGTAGTATAGAATTTGACACTTCAATTAGCATTAATGGAACTTTTGAAGGAGAAATTAAAAGTGATAAAGGGACAATTGTAATAAATGAAAAAGCTAAAATCAGTTCTAATATAAAAACTTCAAAAGTTATCATAAGAGGTTCTTTTAAAGGCGATATAGAGGCTACAGAGAAAATTGAAGCTTTTAAACCTGCCATAATAGAAGGTAATATAAAGTCGCCAATTATTAAAATGGGTGAAGGTGTAATTTTTATAGGTGAATGCGTTATGGATAAAACAGCTCGAAGGGAAGTATCCAGAAAAATTAATATCGCATTGCCAGAACAAGATAATAGAGTTTTAGACAAAAAAAATAAAAAAACACTATTAAAATCTTTGACAAATATTTTTTCAAACGATAGTTAGTCAGCTTTTATTTTTTTGATAGATTTAGATTAAATTTTATTGTTATTGAGACCTTTGCACATAGCTTTATTTTGCTTTTGTTTTGTGGTGAAGTAGTATTTTTATACGTCGAACCCAAAACAAAAGTAAAAGAGAGCGTTAGTCTTTATAGGCTTTTTTGCAAGTTTTTTATAAAATTACCAAAAGTTAATGTTTTACTCAAAACTACTATTTTCTTCATAAAAAACATTATGTGCAAAGGTCTAATTATTGTTAATAGACCAATTTTATTAAGGGGTTAAGTATGATAAATGTAGACATTTCCCTCTTGTTCCAAATTGTTAATTTTCTTGCTTTGGTTTATATTTTAAATTTAGTGATTTATAAACCAATACGAAGCATTCTTATTGAAAGAAGAGAAAAAAGAGAAAATTTAGGCAATATTATATCTTCTTTTGACTCTGATGCATCGAATATGAAAGAAAAAATATCTAATGATATGAGAGCAGCTAAATCATTGGGTATAAAAGAAAAAGAAGAAATAGTTGCAAAAGCCCTTGATGATGAAAAAGAGATTCTCAGCAAAATAAATAAAAAAGCTCAAAAAGATATGGCTGAGATTAAAGAAAAGATTAAAAAAGAAGCATTAAGTACTAAAGATTTATTAAAAAAAGAGCTTGATTCGTTTGCCGGAGAGATTAGTTCAAAACTTTTAGGGAGGTCTGTTTAGTATGTTTATGTATAAAGTTAGAACATTCTGCTTTTTTATAATTATGATTGTTTCTTTACTGTTTTTTGGTTTGTCCTTTGCTTCTTCTGGAGAAAGTGCTCATGGCAATAGTGGTGATGCACATCACAAAGGTTGGACAAATGAAGACACTTATAGAGTCACAAACTTCGCCCTCCTCGCCACCGTCCTTTTTTTCTTATTAAGAAAACCAGTCTCTAAAGCCTTAAACCAAAGGATAAAAACTATTAAAGAAGAGTTAGAAGAGTTAGAGAAAAAAAAAGCTAAAGCTGAAGAAGAACTTTTGACCTACAAAGAAGAATTTGCTGATTTTGAGAAAAAAAGAGAATCAATCATAGAAAATTATAAAGAACAAGGTCAGTTATTATACGATAAAATAATTAAAGAGGCAGAAATGTCTGTAGAGAAGATTGAAGCACAGGCAAAAAAGAATATTGAAAATGAGTTTAAGCTTGCTAAAGACAAAATAAAACAAGAGATTGTTGATGAAGCGATTGTAAAAGCTGAAGATATAATTAAAAACTCCATTTCACTATCTGATCAAAATAAACTTCTCAATGAGTACTTGGATAAGGTGGCATAATGAAAAAAAATACTGCTATTGCAAGAAAATATGCAAAAGCTCTTCTTCTTATAGGGAAAGAAGATAATAATGCTAAAACTTATGGCAAAGAGTTAGCTTCTTTTGCAACTTTGCTTGAAAAAGAAAAAAACTTTACTTTTACAATATCAAATCCTCTTTATGAGGTAAGCGTTAGAAAAGGGATTTTGGAAGCTGTTTTAAGTAAAACGGGGTTTTCTAAAATTATGCAAACTTTTATTATTTTACTTTTCGAAAAGAGAAGAATCCCTTTTACAATTGAAATTAACTTTTTTTATCAAAAACTTCTTGATGAATATGAAGGCTTTGTTAGAGCGGATGTAACATCTGCTACTAAACTTACTTCTGATGAAGTAGGAAAGATTCAAGAAGCTTTTGAAAAAAAATTAAACAAAAGTGTTATTTTAGATGTTAAAGAAGACTCAAGTATTATAGGAGGTCTTGTTGCTAAAATAGGAGACCTTGTTTTAGACGGGAGTATTAAAACACAATTACTTAAAATAAAAGAAAATCTAAAAAAAGGTGAGAGTGTATAATGGAAATTAGAGCAGAAGAAATAAGTCAAATTATTAAAGAACAAATTAAAGATTATGACAAAAAAGTTGAGCTTAGTGAAACAGGTGTAGTTTTGTCTGTCGGTGATGGTATTGCCAGAGTTTATGGTTTAGAAAAAGCTATGACAATGGAACTTATAGAGTTCCCTGGTTCTATTTTAGGTTTAGCATTAAACCTTGAAGAGGACAATGTCGGTATAGCAATTATGGGCGATGACTCAAAAATTAAAGAGGGCGATATTGTAAAAAGAACAGGTAGAATCGCAGAAGTTCCAGTTGGTGATGCAGTTCTTGGCAGAGTAGTTACAACTGTTGGTGACCCTATTGATGGCAAAGGTCCTATTGAAGCTAAAGAGACCAGAAGAATTGAAGAAGTGGCTCCTGGTGTTATAGCAAGAAAAAGTGTTCATGAACCTCTTTATACAGGTCTTAAAGCTGTAGATGGTATGGTTCCTGTTGGAAAAGGACAAAGAGAGCTTATCATCGGTGACCGTCAAATTGGTAAAACAGCTATTGCGGTTGATTCAATTATAAACCAAAAAGGTAAGGATGTATACTGTATTTATGTTGCTTGCGGGCAAAAAAAATCTACAGTAGCTCAAGTTGTTGCAACGCTTGAAGAACATGGTGCAATGGAATATACAACAGTTGTTGCAGCTTGTGCAAGTGATTCAGCTGCTCTTCAATATTTGGCACCTTATGCTGGTTGTGCTATGGGAGAATATTATAGAGATAATGGTAAACATTCTCTTATTATTTATGATGACCTTTCAAAACAAGCTGTTGCTTATCGTCAAGTTTCCTTACTTTTAAGAAGACCTCCAGGAAGAGAAGCTTTCCCTGGTGACATTTTTTATAACCACTCAAGACTTCTTGAAAGATCAGCTAAACTTAGTGATGCTCTTGGAGCAGGTTCTTTAACGGCTCTTCCTATAATTGAAACACAAGAAGGTGACGTTTCTGCTTTTATTCCTACAAACGTTATTTCAATTACTGATGGTCAAATATATCTTGAAAAAAATATGTTTTTTGCAGGAAACAGACCAGCTATTGATGTTGGGCTTTCAGTATCGAGAGTTGGAGGTTCTGCACAAGAAAAAGCTATGAAAAAAGTTGCAGGAAATTTAAGACTTACTCTTGCTCAATATAGAGAGCTTGAAGCTTTTGCATCATTTGGTAGTGACTTAGATAAAGCTTCTCAATCACAGCTTACAATTGGGGCAAGACTTGTTGAAATTTTAAAGCAACCTCAATATAAGCCTCTTCCACTTGAAAAACAGGTAACTATTATTTATGCAGGGATAAAAGGTTATTTAAACAAATATGCATTAAGTGAGCTTAAAGATTACGAAGAAAAAATGTACGATTTTATAGAAAATAATTATCCTGAAATTTTTACAAAAATTGCTGAATCAAGAGATTTGGAAAGTGATGTGGAAGAAAAAATCAAAACAGCTTTACAAGCTTTTGATGGTGAATTTAAAGCAAGTTAATTGGACTTTATAAAAATATGGCAACCTTAAAAGAAATAAAAACAAAAATATCGGGTGTTAAAAAAACGAAGCAAATTACAAGTGCAATGAAAATGGTTGCAACTTCAAGACTTCGTGGTGCTCAGATGAATATGGAAGCATTTAAACCTTATGCAAATAAATATGCAGAAGTTTTAGGCTCTCTATCGGAAAAAGCTGGCGACAATGTTAGCCCTCTTCTTCAAAAGAAAGATAAAGCAGATTCTATACACATAATTCTTTGTTCGTCCGATAAAGGTTTATGTGGAGGTTTTAACGTTAATATATTTAAAAAATTAGATAATTTTATACAAAGCCTATCAGACGAGAATGTGACTCTTTCTTTTACTAATTTTGGTAAACGTGGACGCGATTTGTGTAGAAAAGAAGATAAAAACATTATCAAAGAGTATCTTAACATAATGGGAGCAAAATTTGATTTTAGCTTTGCTTCACAGTGTGGTGAAGAGGTAATAAATAAATTTTTATCGGGTGAATACGATAAGGTTTATGTTGTTTATTCTGATTTTGTAAGTATGTCGAAACAAGAACCTAAGGTAAAACAACTTTTACCAATCCCTCCTATTGAAAAAGCTGATGTAAAAGAAGATGATAATAAAAAGTTTTTAGCTGAACATATTTATGAGCCTGATATTAAAAGCTTAATGTCATCAATGCTTCCTAAAAGTGTTTATATACAAATTTATGATGCTCTTTTATCTACATCAACAAGTGAGCATGCTGCGAGAATGACGGCTATGGAAAATGCTACAAAAGCTTGTACCGATATTATTGACGAGCTTCAAACCGTTTTCAATAAAGCAAGACAGGCAGCTATTACACTTGACTTAATGGATATAATAGGTGGTGCAAACGCTTTAAAAGGATAAAGTAAATTAATAAAACGTTTTTTTAAACGTACTTGATAGCTTCAAATAAGCATTTTTTTATTAAAAGAAAATAAATATTCTTATTGTAATAATAAGAGGAGGTTTTTTAGATGGGAGAAAATATAGGCAAAATAATTCAGGTTTCAGGACCTGTTGTAGATGTTGAGTTTGAGCAGGGAAAATTACCCGAGATTCTTACTGCTCTTTTAATTACAAACCCTGCTATTGATGATACTCCAGACAACCTTGTTGTTGAAGTAGCACAGCATCTTGGAGATAATGTAGTAAGAACAATTGCTATGGATGTTACTGATGGTCTTGTTCGTGGAATGGAAGTTAAAGATACGGGCAAACCTATTATGATGCCTGTAGGTGAAGCTTCTCTCGGTAGAATTTTAAATGTTGTAGGGAAGACTGTTGATGGTCTTGGTGATATTAGTCGTGAAAAAGAGCTTCCTATTCATAGACCTGCACCAACTTTTACAGAACAAGATACAACGGTAAAGGTTCTTGAAACAGGTGTTAAGGTTATAGATTTACTTGTTCCTTTTCCAAGAGGCGGTAAAATGGGAATGTTTGGTGGTGCTGGTGTTGGTAAAACAGTTATTATGATGGAAATGGTTAACAACATCGCTATGCAACATGGTGGTATTTCTGTTTTTGCTGGTGTTGGAGAAAGAACTCGTGAAGGAAATGACCTTTATCATGAAATGAAAGATTCTGGTGTTCTTCCTAAAGCAGCTCTTATTTATGGACAAATGACAGAGCCTCCTGGAGCAAGAGCAAGAATTGCTCTTTCAGCTTTGACTGTTGCAGAGTATTTCCGTGATGTAGAAGGGCAAGACGTACTTCTATTTGTAGATAATATTTTCCGTTTTACACAAGCAGGTGCAGAAGTTTCTGCTCTTCTTGGTAGAATGCCTTCAGCTGTTGGTTATCAGCCTACACTTGCTGTTGATATGGGTGGATTGCAAGAAAGAATCACATCAACTGATAAAGGTTCTATTACAGCTGTACAATGTGTTTATGTTCCTGCAGACGACTTGACAGACCCTGCTCCTGCAACAACTTTTGCTCATCTTGATGGAACAGTTGTTTTATCACGTCAAATATCAGAACTTGGTATTTATCCTGCTGTTGACCCTCTTGACTCAACTTCAAGAATTCTTGATGCAGCTTATATAGGTGAAGAACACTATAATGTTGCAAGACAAGTTCAAAATATTCTTCAAAAACAAAAAGAACTTCAAGATATTATTGCTATTCTTGGTGTTGATGAACTTAGTGATGAAGATAAAATTACAGTTGCAAGAGCAAGAAAAATTCAAAGATTCTTGTCTCAACCTTTTCATGTTGCCGAAACTTTTACAGGTATGAAAGGTAAATATGTTAAGCTTGAAGATACTGTAAGATCCTTCAAAGAAATTTGTGAAGGAAAATATGATGATCTTCCTGAACAAGCATTTTATATGGTTGGCTCAATAGAAGAAGCTGTAGAAAATGCAGAAAATATGAAAAAACAAGGGTAAGGTATAATTATGATGCAAGTAGAGCTTGTTACACCACAGAAAATTTTAGCAAAAGATAGTGCTAAGATTGTTTCTGTTCCAGGTAGTGAAGGAGACTTAGGTGTTCTTATCGGTCATACCCCTCTTTTGAGTGCTTTAAGAGTTGGAGAGTTTAGATATAAAAAAGAAGATGAGGTGGAAGCAAGTTTTTTTATCAATGGTGGTTTTGTAGAAGTTTTGCCCGATAAAGTTACTATTCTTGCCGAGTCTGCAGAAAAAAAAGAAGAGATAGACAAGGATAGGGCTAAATCATCTTTTGATAGAGCAAAAAAAAGAATTGCTGAATACAAAACAAATCCAGATATAGATTTGATAAGAGCCGAGGCGTCTCTTTTAAGAGCTATTAATAGATTAAAAATAATAAGTTCAAACTAATTTATTAAATTTTAGTAATTAGTATAAAATTATAAAAGAGGGGATTAATTTTTAAAATTAATCCCCTCTTTTTTTATAAGCGACTAACTACTCAATACTCCAAAGAAAAATCAATCTAATTTATCTGTTTCTGCGTCTTTAAAAAGCAAAGTGCCTATGTCTTCAAGTATAGAAGTATATTCATTTACTTTAGCACTGAAATAACTATGAGCTAATATTGAAGGAAGAGCTACAGCAAGTCCAAAAGCAGTTGTAAGCATAGCTTCCCAAATGCCTCCTGCAAGTACGGCAGCGTTAACTTTACCCCCCATTTCTTGAATTACCATAAACGCTTTTATCATTCCTATAACTGTACCAAGCAGACCTAAAATAGGACTTATATTACCAATTGTAGCAAGGGATTGTAGGTATTTTGAAAAGAAACGTTCTTCAAAGTTAATAGAGTTTTCAAAAACAAGCCTGTTATTTTTATCGCTCAAGTTTATAGGTGTGTTTTTTAAAATAATTCTATTAATAGGGTTGTTTGTATCGTTATTAAGTAAAGTAAGAGCTTCTTTTTCCTCTTTTTTTGTAAGGTTGATGAGTTTTAAGGCGTAGTCAATTTTAATCTGTTTTTTTAGTTTTTTGAAAAATAGAACTCTTTCTATTATAATTGAAAACGAGACAACAGATAAGAGAAGAATGATTGGTATTAAAATTCCGCCTTTTAAAATTATGTCCATATTTTTACTATTTTGAAACCTTTGCAAAGGTCTCATTTATATATTTAAAAAAAAGTTTGAAAAATGCTTCACCAAATAAACCTCTATTAGCAAATCTCCTTTTTCCCATTCATTAGGATTAAGGTATGCTTTTTGACACAAATGAGATAAAAAAAGTTTTTTGTCGCTTAATTGTTCCCATACCTGAGGTAAAAAAGTGGCACTATAATCGTTTTTACTCAGAATAACACCGTGAATACCCGGTTTTATTTTTTTAAGTAACTCTTCTTTGTTTTTGTATTCTATTTTTTTTGGAACAGTTAAAACACTAATTTCAATTTCAAGATTGTCTAAATCTGATAGTTTAATTGCAGGGAAACGAGGGTCTGAAAAGGCAGCACTTATAGCATTATTATATACAGATTTAAAAAGAGGATATATAGGTTCAATAACTCCTATACATCCCCTTAAATTTTTATCTTTATGAAGCGAAACAAAAGAACCTCTTTTTTCTTTTAAGCTACTTGGTATATCTTTTTCTTGAATACTGTTTTTTACATTTTCACCAAGTTTTGTAAGAATAGCTTCTTTAGCTATTCTTAATAAGAGCTTACTTTCTTCCTTTTCCAAAATTTAAATGAAATTCCTTTCGACTTCTATATCTTTATTCTTAAGCATTCTTATAATATTTAACCATATATTATAAATACTTTGGGTTTTGTAAGAGATGATATATTGTTTTAATTTTATTTTATCATCATCACTTGTTTCTGGTACTTTTCTATCTTTTAAAGAAAAAATATAGTAAGAGTCGTTAATTTTAAAAATCTTTTTAGTAATTTTATCTTTTTTGGATAAAAGAAAAATAGATTTTGTTGCTTCAGGGAGATTAGCATCAATTTTTGGAATAGCTTCAAATCGTTTAAAAAAACCACTGGTGTATATTTTTTTGTTTTTTCCCTTTGCAAAACTTTCAATAGATTTGTCGCTTTCAAGTAAATTGTTTAAAAAATTTTCTGCACTTTCTTGAGCTTTTTCTTGTTGTTTTTGTTTAACTAAATCTTTTTCAACTGTTTGAAATATTTCATCTAATTTTGGTATTTCAGCAGGTATTTTTTTTGCTACCTGTATTATATAAAAACCATCTTTGAACTCTTTGATATCACTGATATCACCTTCGTTCATTTTGAAAGCAGTTTTTATTAAGTCCGCAGGAATTTTTACGTTTTTATTGCCTTCTATCTTAAGAGGCTTAGAAACGTAAAGTTTAAGTTTTAACTCTTTTGCTACTTCAGTTAAATTATCACTATCGAGAGCGGAGTTAAAAACTTTATCAGCTTTGTTAAACGCAAGTTCTCTTTTCTTTTCTGCAACCAGTTGTTTTTTTATTTGTAATTTAGCATCTTGAAAGCTTGTTGTTTTAGCCTTATGTATTTTATTTAATTTGATAATATGCCAACCATAAAAGGTTCTTATAGGTTTAGAAATTTCTTTTTCTTTTAGTGAAAAAGCAGTTGTTGCAAATGGTTCAACCATAGATTCTTTTGTAAATTCACCGAGAAAACCGCCTTGATCTTTTGTTGGTCCTTGTGAATATTTTTTAGCAAGTTCTGCAAAGTCTGCGTTTTTTTCAATGGCCTTTTCATATATTTTCATAGCTCTTTCTTTTACTTTGTTTACTGTTTTTTCATCGGCATCTTGAGCTACTTTAAAAAGGATATGGCTTGCTTCTACACTTTTAGGGCTATAAAATTCTTCTTGATTGTTTTCATAATATTTTTTTAATGCATCGTTTTTTATATTAATATTTTTTTTAATACCATCGATAGAGAAGTATAAATATTTAATTTTAACCATAGGTGGAGTTTTATAAGCTTCTTTTTTTACTTCAAAAAAATCCTTAACTTCTTCTTTTGAAGCGTTTGCTTTATAAGATGCGATAGGGAACTTAATGTAATCAACGTTTACTTCTGTATTTTGCCATTTCCCCCACTCTTCAAGTTCGGCTTCAGTAACTTTTACATTGTCTGTTATTAAAAGCTTGATTTTTTCTGTCAGTAGTTTTTCTTTTTGTTCGTTTTCAAATTTGGCAGCAATTAGATTGTTTGCTATTAAAACTCTTTTGTAAACATTTGGGTTAAATATACCATCTTCATGAAAAGCTCTTATGCTATGTATCATAGCTTCAAGTTCTTTATTCGAAACTGTAATCCCTAACTCTTTTGCTTTTGCTATAAGTAATTTATTATTTATAAGAGCTTGAAGAATTCTTGTCTGTATTTGCATTTCTTCTATTTGTGCTTCCGTTAGTGGTTGTCCTGCACTTTGTCTATAATTCTCAAGTGAGCTATTGTATACTCTTAAAAAATTATTTTTAGTTATAGGTTCTCCGCACACTGTTGCTATTTTTTCATCTTTATTAGAACCTATGGAGTTAATTCCAAAAAATATAAACACCAATACAATCATAGCGAGTAAAATCTTAACGACCCATGCATTAGCATATTCTCTAATTAAACTAATCATTTAAATATCCTTTATAATAAATTATAAAATAAATATGGACAAAAGAAAGCAAGCTATGAATAACAAGCTTTCTATAGCATTTTTTCTTAAGGAAATTCTTAAAGATAAAAACTTTGTTTATGAGACCTTTGCACATAATGTTTTTTTATGAAAAAATAGTGGTTTTTTGTAAAACAAAAAACTTTTAGCAATTTTACAAAAACAGCTAAAACTCTTATGAAAACTAACGCTCTCTTTTTCTTTTGTTTTGGGTTCGACGTATTAAGCTATGTGTAAAGGTCTCGTTTATTTTAAAATTTTTAAAAAATACCTTTGTGCAAAGGTATCTTAAGAATAAACAAAAATACATATTTTTTGTTTATCCTTTTGTCAAGAAGCCTGTTGATAGTTTTATAATATTATTGTTATAATTTACTTGAAAAGTCGTGCTGTTTTAAATATTAATTAAAGTTTTTCAATTTTTTAGGATTAGATAATGGGTGATATTCCAATAACAGAAGAGGGCTTTTTTAAGCTAAAAGAAGAGTTGATTTTTCTTAAGAAAGAAGAAAGGCCTAAAAATATAAAAGCGATAGAAGAAGCACGAGCTCATGGAGATTTGTCTGAAAATGCAGAGTTCCATGCTGCTAAGGAAAGACAAAGTTTTATTGCTGGTAGAATTGCTGAGCTTGAATTTAAGCTTGCAAATGCTGATATAATAAAAACAGAAAGCCTGCCAAAAGATAAAGCGGTGTTTGGTTCATTGGTTTTGCTTGAAAATTTAGAAACAGGTAAACAAGTGCAATATCAACTTGTAGGTGAAGAAGAGGTAGATTTAAAAAACAAAAAAATATCTATCGCCTCTCCTATTGGAAAAGCTATAATCGGTAAAGAGCCTGGAAGTGAAATAAAATTTTTTGCACCAGGTGGTGAAAAAATATATGAATTAGTTGATATCATATAAATTAGTTTAGACACAATTTGGCAAATTAGTTGTCAATTAATAATAATGAGACCTTTGCACATAGCTCTATATAAAAAACATTATGTGCAAAGATCTCAATAATGAAATAATAAATATAGGAGTAAAATATAATGGCAAGAGTTACAATCGAAGATTGTTTAAAAAAAGAAGAGAATCGTTTTAAGTTAGTTCAAGCTGCAGTAAAAAGAGTTCTTCAATTAAAAGAAAAAGCTCCTATGTTAATTCAAAATCCCAATAAAAATAGTGATGCTGTTGTAGCGTTAAGAGAGATTGCAGCAGGGGAAGTTAAGATAACAGAAGCTGAATAGGAGACTTTTGCAAATAGTGTTTTTTATGAAAAGTCTCATAATAAAATAATGAAAGATGTTCAAAATCAAAAGGATGATAGAAGAGTTGATATAGATAAAGTTGGCATAAAAGATTTGCTTTATCCTATTAAAGTCTTAGAAAAAAAAGGGAACTATCAAAATACTACCGCCAAAATAAATATGTATGTTAATCTGCCTCATACAGATAAAGGTACTCATATGAGCAGATTTATTGAGAGATTAAATGTTTTTTGTGATGGTCTTTCTTTCAACTCTTTTAAAGTTATTCTTAATGATATCAAAAAAGATTTAAATGCTGTATCTTCTTATATCGAAATAACCTTTCCCTATTTTATAAAAAAACAAGCACCTGTTAGTAAGCTTGCTGGATTTATGGACTATGAATGTTCTGTAATAGGAAAGCTTAATGACGAAAACAATTTAGACTTAATATTAAGAGTTAAGGTCCCTATCAATTCTGTTTGTCCTTGTTCCAAAGAGATTAGTGATAATAATAGTGCCCACAATCAGAGAGCAAAAGCTGATGTTTCGATAAGATTTAATAAATTTATGTGGATAGAAGATATTGTTAAAATTATAGAAAAGTCGGCATCGTGTGAGTTATACCCAATCTTAAAACGAGTTGATGAAAAGTATGTTACTGAAAAGGCTTTTCAAAATCCTAAGTTTGTAGAAGATATATCAAGAGAAATTGCCGTTAGTTTTAAACAAAATAGTAACATAAAGTGGTTTGAAATAAACGTTGAAAGTTATGAGTCTATACATAATCATAACGCTTATGCACAAATTGTAAGCAAAAAGTCTTAAATAGAAAAGACCAAAGCATATAGTGGTTTTTATGAAAAAAAATAGTAGTTTTGAGTAAAATAGTGCTATATGCAAAAAATCTTAAATACTTTCTAAAAGTTTCAAATGCATCTCAGAAATAATTATAGCTTGTCGCATAGCATAACTGCACGTTTGTAAGAGAAATTGAAGCTGGTTGTTGTTTTGTATCTCTTCGGCAAAATCTATATCTTGAATAGCAGATGCTGCTGATAAAACGTTAATTCTCGTATTGTTTATGTTTGCTTCAAAGCTATCTAACGATTGACTCATATTACCGATGTCTGATCTTCTTCTTACCATATCTGTCAAGGCTCTTTCTACAACAGAAATTGCGACTTGAGAATTGTCATAATCTGTTACGTCAATAGTACTTAGTCTGGTCGAACCAGAGCTTGCAACTGTAATATTTTCGCTTGATGTGGTGGTTGTGTTACTTGCATTATACTTTGTAAAATCTATTGTGCTACACCCTTTTTTTATAAGCATAATAGAGCCGAATTTTTTTGCATCACTTGCAATAATATTTGTTCCTGTTCCTCCAACATCAAGAGATATTCCATTATTATCTGTCGCTTTTAAGGTAAGGTTTCCGCTACTGTCTAATGAGGCTTTTACTTTATGGTAATCGGATAGAGAATTTATTTTAGTAAGCAAATCTTCTTTACTCGTTGCTGTTGTAGTAACATTTCCTATACTTACTCCATTGATTTTTATATAGTTACTGCTACTTTGTTCAAGAGTGCCTACTTTGATAGCTATATTGCTAATTGTTGCTTTCTCTTTTATATAAGCTGTTATGCCGTTGTCTTTGTCATTTATAGCCGTTACTATAGCTTCAAGACCTACAGCGGAGTTACTTGAGTTATCATATTTTAAATCGGCAGATATTTTTTCACCATCTAAAAACATATTAACTGTTCCATCGCTTACATTATCAAAAGTAACACTTGAATAAGAAGTATAGCCCATATTTTTTGCGAACATAGATTCTATAGATAGGTATCTTACATCCGTTTCGCTTACTTGAAACTTCATATTACTAAGATTACCCATTAAAAGATGTATATCATTAAAAGATGTTGTTCTTGCGATAGTGTCTAACGCTTCTATTGAACTATTTATACTACTTTGTAAAATTTTTTTATTTGTACCACTTAATGTTTCTTGTGAAGCTTCAAGTACATTCGATTTAATCTCTTCGAGTATTTCTATGATGTCGCTCATTGCGGAATCTGCAATTTGTAAAACGCTTTGAAGACTATTTGAATTATCTGCAAATGTCTCTAATGAGAGTGCTTGAGATATAAGATTTGACGATATTATCATATTAGATGGATCATCTTCTGAACCGTTTATTGCCTTACCAGTTGCAATTCTTTCATTCGATTTCTTAAATTCGTTATTAAGTTTCGACATATTTTTTAATATGTTATCTATCGTATAGCTTGTTATATCCATAACTTTTATCCTTTGAATCCACTTAAATTATAATTTATGTTATGGTTATCTATCGGTATTTTATTCAGGTTCTTTAATTTTTTTTGGATCAAGGCGATAAGAGAACTTTGAAAAAATTTATTACTGAAATTTATTTTGTCTCGTATGATTTGTTTTTTCGTAGGGGCGTATAGCCATACGCCCTTACTATTTCCATATAATTTTTTTTCATTGTTTATTTTACAATACGGGCACGGCACGCCGTGCCCCTACATCGTTTCTATCAAATTTTCGCGATTTTTTTAACATTTATCACACAATCATAACCGTAGGGGCGAGGCCAAACCCGCCATTGTGTTGAAAATTATATTTTTCCGTAGAGGTAAGGTCGCGACCTGTCTCTACACGGTTACCCCGCCTTTTGTGTTGGAAATAATATTGGGCGGGGAAACCCCGCCCTACATAAAAAACAACACCATAAACAATATTGGGCAAAACGATATTGGGAAGGGTGCACCAAATAATGTTTGAAAAAATTGTGAATGATTTTTGTATAACGAAACAAATTCTATAAAGACATTTTTTTAAACCCACACCGTACTGTAGAGACGCAAGATTTTGCGTCTCTAAAAGATTTTGCATCTCTAAGGTATTTAATTAAACCGATATAAAATTATAATCGGGCTATTTGCCACCCGTAAAATATCCAATCGTTTCCGTATGGTTTGTTTTTTTTCGTAGGGGCGTATAGCCATACGCCCACACCATTTCCATATAATTTTTTTTCATTGTTTATTTTACAATAAGGGCACGGCACGCCGTGCCCCTACGGTAAAAATTTCTATTCAATATCGATTATTTTAGGTGTGATAAATACAATTAACTCTTCTTTGCTTTTAACTTTCTTTTTTGACTTAAAAAGAAAGCCTAAGAAAGGGATTTTGTAGAGGCAAGGGACTACGGATACTTCGTCTCTGTCTACCGTTTTAAAAATTCCGCCGATTATTATTGTTTCGTTATTTCGGACAAGAAGTTCTGTTTTTGCTTCTTTATTTAGAAAAGATTGTCTGCCAGATATTGTGTTGCCGAGGTCGCCTTTTTGTATATGAATTTTTAAAATTATTTTTCTATCTTGTGTTATGTGAGGTGTAACTTTTAAAGTGAGGAAAAGCGATTTAAGGGCATATTTTGAGACACCGTCTTGGTCTATCTCTTTAAGATAAGGATACTCAACACCTTGTTTAATTATCGCTTCTTTGTTGTTTTTTGTAAGGATTTTGGGAGAAGCGACTATCTTTCCTTTTCCATCTGTTTCCATAGCAAGAAGCTTTGCATCGAGTGTTAGTTTGTTTTTATCAGAGCTGATTTTATTAAAAGTAACTCCGATACTGCTTGTGCTTTGAGTTGGAAGATTAACACCTGTTTCGTAATTTATAACTCCATCAGAACCAGTCGCATTGGCAGAAGATAAATTCCATTTTATCCCTAACTCTCTTGAAAAATCGCTATTAGCTTCAACTATTTTAGCTTCGATAAGAACTTGCTTTGTTACTTTATCAAGAGTTTGGATAATGTTTTTTGCTTTTTTGATAACGTCAGGAGTGTCAGTTACGATTATAGTATTGCTTCTAACATCTACAGAAAGGTTCGCACCTTCAATATTGGAGATTATATTTTCAAGGTGCTCTGCTATCTCTTTTGCGATAGCATAATTTACAGGAATAAAAACGGTATTTAATTCTATGTTTTTGCTATTCTTTTTTAAAAAAGCCTTTTTTTGATTGTTTTTATTGGGCATTACTTCCCTTACATTAAAGGGGTTGCTTTCTTGACTAAAGGCAAAAGTTATAAACAGATAGAGTAGAAAGAAAAGGGTGTAAAAAATTTTAAAAGCAAAATCTTTGCATCTAATTTTTTCTTGATAAAACATAGTCTGCTATTGTTAATAGTGTCTCTTTTGTTTTTGATTTTTCAAATATATCAAGGCTACTTTTAGCCTTTTTAATATACTCTTTTGTTTTTTGTTTTGTTAGTTCAAATCCATTATAATTTTCTATTATCTTGTTTAAATCTTTAATATCATTTTCTATAATGTCGCTTTTTTTTAAGAGTTCTTCTATATATTGTTTCTCTTTTTTATTCGCATTTTGAATAGCATAAATTAGTGGGAGGGTGACTTTACCCTCTTTTATATCTACGCCTATATCTTTTCCTATCTCTTTTTTATCGGAAATATAATCAAGTATATCGTCTGCCATTTGGAAAGCTACACCAATATTAAAACCATAGCTTGCTAACGCTTTAATTTTTTCTTTTGAAGTATTTGAAAAAATTGCTCCTGCCTTGCAAGCACCTTCAAGTAAGTAAGCAGTTTTTTTAGAAATAATTATTAAATATTCTTCAAAAGAGAGTTCATAATTTTTTTTATTTATAAATTGATGAATTTCGCCTTGAGACATATTTGCTGTTATTTTGGACAGTATTTCTATTATCGAAATTTTTTTTGTTTTACAGGCAAGCGACATAGATTTTGCAAAAAGAAAATCACCGACAAGAGTAGCAATTGCATTGCCATATAATAGATGAGCAGACTTTTTATTTCTTCTTTTTTCTGACTCATCTACAAGGTCATCGTGCAAAAGTGATGCACTATGTAAAAACTCAAATAGAGTAGAGATATCTATAACATCTTCGTCATCCCTGTCGCAAATTCTTGCAGATAGGACAAAAAGTAAAGGGCGAATCCTTTTCCCGCCAGCAAAGATAATATGGCGTGCTATTTCTCTGCAAAGTTCTAAATAGGGGTCAAGATTCTTTTCTAATGATTTTTCTATTCTCTCTAAATCGTTTTTAACGCTTTTTAAAATTTTTTGTTTTATCATTTTTTTTGCAATATTTTTGCTTAAAAACTACTTCAATTACTATTGAGTAAGATAGTTATTATTTAAAATTTTTGGAATTTATAAAATTTTTCCTACTATATCGTTCTTATACGTCAACCCCAAAACAAAAGTAAAAGAGAGCGTTATGTGTAAAGGTCCTAAATTTTTCCTATTAGATCGTATTCCAAAGTTTTAGTTATTTTAACTTTATAAAAATTGCCTAATTTAAGTTCTTTTTGGGAGTGTACAAAACAGATGCCGTCAATTTCAGGAGCTTGAAAGATTGTTCTGCCTCTATATATCCCTTTTTCTTTTTTTTCTATAAGAATATTAAGAGTTTGATTTAAATATTGTCTGTTTTTCTCTTTTGATATCTCTTTTTGGAGCATCATAATTTCATCAGCTCTTTTTTTAGCTTTTTTTAGAGGAACTTTATTTTTAAGATTACTTGAGGGTATATCTTCAAAATCTGAGTATGTAAAAGTACCAAGCAGATTGAATTTTTGTTCTATTATGAATTGTTTTAAACTTTCAAAATCTTTTTCTGTCTCGCCGGGAAACCCTGTTATAAAAGTTGTTCTAATTACACCATTTGGAATATCTTTGCGTATTTTATCAAGTAGCATAGTTATCTCTTTTTTTTTAGGCTTTCTACCCATTTTTTTTAATATGGAATCGCTTATATGTTGCAAAGGGATATCAAAGTAGGGGGCTATATTTTGATTTTGTTTAATAACTTCTATTAAAGAGGTGTCAAAATTGTCGGGATGTCCGTATAAAAATTTTATCCATACTTTTTTGTTAAGTGATGCCAGCTCTTTTAATAAGTTTGTTAGGTTTGTATTACTATTTAAATCTTTACCGTAGTTGGTTGTATCTTGTGCAACGAGGATAATCTCCCTAAAACCTTGTTTTATTAAATTTTCTGCCTCTTTCTTAATGTCGTTTATTTCTCTACTTCTTTGTTTGCCTTTAAGTTTCGGTATTATGCAATAAGTACAATTATAGTTGCATCCTTCTGAAATTTTAAGATAAGCAAAAAAGTTTGTGCTAATCTCTCTTTTTTTTTCATATGTATGAATTAAAGAGAGGTTAGGGTCTTTAAGCCAGATTTTTTTTTTTGATTTAACTATTTCAGGAAATTGATTAAAAAAAGCGGTTCCTACAAAAGTATCGACCTCTTTTAAACTCTCTTTAAGCTCATTTTGGAATCTTTCTGGAAGACATCCTACAAGGATTAGTTTTTTACATATGCCCTGTTTAACATAT
The DNA here is from genome assembly GCA_963662235.1 of Desulfobacterales bacterium. Taxonomy (GTDB): domain Bacteria; phylum Desulfobacterota; class Desulfobacteria; order Desulfobacterales. The sequence goes on from OY759308.1 coordinate 695,181, forward strand.
TCAAAAGCTTCAAAAACAGCCTCTAAGCTCTCATTAATTGCACTTTCAATAAAGGCACAAGAGTTTACTATTATTATATCTGCTTTTTGTGGTTTTTCTTGTTTTATATATCCTGCATCTATTAAAGAAGCAGTTAAATATTCTCCATCTACAATATTTTTAGGGCATCCTAAATTAACTATAAAAAAGTTTTTCATAAGTAAGACCTTTGTACATAATGTTTTTTATGAAAAAAATAGTGATTTTTTTGTTTAGTGTTTTACTGCTATTGTTAAACCATCACCGATTGGCAGTGTTGATATAAAAACTCTTTTGTCTTCAAAAAGTTTTTTATTGAATTTTTTAATAGCAATAGCAGCAGGAGTGTCTGTCTCTTTTAAAACTTCGCTATAGAAAAAGACATTGTCTATTAAAATAACACCATTTTGCCTCAATAATTTTAACGACAATTCATAATAAGTTTCGTAATTTATTTTGTCCGCATCGATGAATATTAAGTCAAATTCTTTATCTTGCGAAATAAGGTTTTGGAGAGTCTCTTTTGCAGGAGCTATTTTAAGCTCAATTTTTTTTTCGTAGTCGAACTTTTTCCAGTTATCAAATGCGATCTTTCCCCATCTTTCGTAAAGCTCACAAGAGATGATTTTTGCATTCACACTGCTTGCAATAGCGAAACAAAGGGCACTATAACCAGTAAAGGTGCCGATATCTAAAATGTTTTCAGCATTTATCAATTTAACTATAGTTTTTAAAAATTGTCCTTGGTCTTTCGATATTTGCATTCCCCCAAACGGGATTTCACTGTTCACTTTGCGTATCGCTTTTAATGCTTCTTCTTCTTTTAGAGAGATAGATAGCATATATTGATAAAGCTCTTCTGAAAGCGTTGTGTATTTTTTTGATGTTTTCAAATTTTCTCTTTTTTGCCTTTAACGAACAATAATAAGAGATATATTTTTATTGCTCCTAAAACTTTTTTGAAAAAAGAGTTGAAGGGGTATCTTTTGACAGCGAGCTTAGCAATGAATTTAGGAAGTATATAAGATTCTACAATATCAAAAATACGTATGACAGAGCAGGCACAGTCTATGTCGCCATCTACTACAATTCTATTTCTACTTGCAGATAAGCTTGTTGATTCAAAAAATGTAAAAAGCAAAAAAGCTGCCTCTATATTTCTTATTTTCATTCTTAAAGGTATATTCTCTTTTACTTTATAAAACCTAACTTCCCCTTGTTCATCTTTGCCGATTATCATTCTTAAATTTAAATAGTCGGGCATAACTTCAAGCGAAAAAGCGTAATTGTCTGGAAGTTTCTTAAACTCTCTTTGCACGTTTTTATCAAATTTTGCAGCTGTTGGTATAGCTCTTGCCATAATAAATAGCATAATTTTTAAATATATAGATTTAAAAGTTTTTTTCTTTCTTTTTACACTTTGGAACCTATGACTCATTTTAGTATCCTTTTCTTCATCTATTTTAAAATTTTCTATATTAAGTTCTTTAAGTTTTGCAAAAGTTGGATAACCTGTTCGTATGCTCCAGCCTGCGTGTTTAAAAAATAGTAATTTTAATTTGTTAATGTCAGTAAAGTTTTTTGTTAATGGATGATAGCCATAACTTCTTTCGTTTATTTTGTGAAAAACTTTTTCTCTCTCATTAAAAACTTTTTTTAAATTTAAAATTCTTTCCCCAATTTTAAAATATTCGTCATTAGTTAAATTCCATCCACACACCGCATTAATATATTTAAAAAGGGGGTAATTGCTTGTAATGGGTGCAAAAAAACATACTCCAGCACCATTTATAAGTTGCATATAAAAATTGCCTGCAAGATATTTTATCGTTTTTTTTTCTAACCCTTTTGTCCTTTTTGTTCTTTTTCTTAAAAGTTTAAACTGTTTTTTAATTTTAAAAAGATTGGAATAAAGAAAAGATGAATAGGTGTGTCTTCCGGGTGAAGGGTCGCACTCATAAGCAAGAGCTAAGCCCTCATCATAACGAGAGTCGTGCATAGGAAGTTCTTGTCCGCCAGAATGTACAGCATATTTTTTACTTCCCTGTCCAATTTTTTCAGATGCTTTTTTTACACCATCCGCTAATATATCACCGATTCCTTCTCTTTTGATAATCATATTTGCAAGTTCTATTATTTCATCACTTTTGCCCCAATCTAATTTTAGATTGTTTAACTCTTTATCACTTAAAATCCCATTTTTATAACACTCAATAGCAAAAGCTAAAACTCCGCCCATAGAAATTGTATCTATTCCTGCTCTATTGCATATCTCGTTCAATTCTATAATTGAATCGTAATCTTCGTTTAAAAGAAGACCTCCAAAAGCACCTATAGTTTCATATTCTGGTTTATGTCCTTTTTTGCCCTTAAATTTGCCTTTTTGTATCTCAATTATTCCACCACATCCAAGTGGGCACGATTGACAATGATATCTCTTTTTTTGATATTTTATTACATTCTTGTCGGATGCATCTCTATGCTTTTTATACTCTTTATAACCTATACCCCGCCAATTTTTTATAGGCATATCGCCTGTCAAAGCTGAATATGTAGTAAGACCGCTTGTACCATATTTTTTATATATCGCTCTTACTAAACTTTGGGTAGAAGGAACACTGATTCCAGTTAATGCAATTATCTTGCTGACAAAGGGGAGTATAGCGATTGTTATCTTATCTATAGGATTTGTTCTTTTAAAAGATGAGATAAATTTTTTAGAGATGTCATCGACAGTTTTTTGCTTATTGCTACTTAGCTTAAGTTTTAAATTTCCTTGGACAGAAACAGCTTTAAGATTTTTACTTCCCATAACTGCTCCAAGCCCAGACCTTGCTGCTATCCTCGCTTTATCTGTTACGATACCTGAAATAAGAGAAAGTTTTTCACCAGCTTCTCCAATTGAAGCTACGGCACATTTTTTTTTGTTTAACTCTTTTTGTATTAAATTTTCTGTCTCTGTAACGTCTTTTCCCCATAAGCAAGAGGCATCTTGGAAAGTTATATCGTCATTTGTGATATTTATCCAGACAGGTTTTTCCGATTTCCCTTTAAAAAAAACAGCGTCAAACCCTGCTTTTTTAAGCTCTGAAGCGAAAAAACCACCGGCATTAGATTCCCCAAAACCTTCTGTTAATGGAGATTTGCCGACTATCATTAATCTTCCTGAAAAAAAAGATTTTGTTCCAGTAAGAAGCCCTGTTACAAAACCGAGATGAGCATCGGGGGAAAGAGGATGAGTTCCTGGTTTTTGAAGCTCCATTAAGATAGCTGCGCCAAGCCCATAGCCGCCAAGATATTTTTTATAAAACTCTTCCTTAAGTGTAAACTTTTCATAAGTTTTATCACTTAAGTTTATGACGGCGTATCTACCTAAGAAGCTTTTATTCATTTTAAATTTTTGTACATTTTTTTTTGTTTAGTTTTGTACAATACTTTTAAGCCACAAAACTCCTTTTTTTTTATCTTCTTCGCTTAAACTTTTAATCCAGTTAATATAACTTTTTTTTGTGTTAATAGTTTTTAAAAAGCTATCTCTTAAATCTACATTCCCCTCAAAATTTTCTTTTTTTTCTATCTCTTTTGAGACATTTAAAAAATTTTTATCACTTTTTCTATAAAGGTTTTCAAGTTGTTTAATACGCTCATTAATATTTATTGTTAGTTTTTCAAGGAGTCCATCTGTAAAAAGTTTTTTCTTAAAAGAAGATGTAAAAAAGTTGCTTCTTACAAAAATATACCAGTTTTTAAGAGCAAAAAGATTTGAAAGGTATAAGAGGTTTTTTTTAGTTACTGACTCTATATTCGGAGTGTAAGATACGTTTTTTATTTTTTTTTCTGAAAATTTTTCACCAAAAAGTAACATATTTTCTTCTATTTCATCTTTTCTTTGAATTGTTCCTGCAGCGATAGTTGTCCCAAAAGGTATAAGAGCTGGACCAACAAGACCGCCTTGTCCTCCAAGGAAAATAGGGTTTTTGTCTAACATAACACCTTCATAGACATTTCCTATAAGGGAGGCTGTTGCTTTATCTTGATAAGGCGTAAAATTGAAATGAATATAAGAGCTTCCCACTTCACTATGGTTTTTGCTATCTTTACCCCCTGCCATAAAGCAATCGCAAAAATTGATAAGACTTCCAAGAGTTACAAAAGGGAAGAGTATAGTCTGTTTCAAGCCTACTGTATGGGCAATTTTAACCTCTTCTTCAAGTATAGAGCCTTCTCTTATATGCGACCCAGAGCCAACTTTTACGTTATTTAAAAAAACAGAATCTTTACAAAAACCACCAGATAGAGATACGTTTAAGCCGATTTGGCTATTTACAATTGTTTGCGGAGCTTCATATCCAATAGTGACATTTTCTGATATTAGTGTCTTTTCACCAAAAATTTTTGAACCTGCATATATTCTAACATTTTTTTCAGAAATATTTTCAATATCGACTTCTTTGCCAATCTCTATGCTTTCTGGAGCGTCTATTCTCACGCCTTTTTCTATCAGTTTTTTGATTTTTGTTTTCATTTTTTACTAAAAATAAGTGTGTGCGATATCTTTCGCTCTAATAATAAAAAAAAGGGAAGTATATAAAAATAGCTTCCCTTTTTTTAAAAATAATGAGTTTTACTCTTTTTTTGCTTTTTTAAAAAAAACTATTGTCTCTAAGACCATCCATACTTCTAATATGAAAATTATAATACTGATAGTAAGAAGCAACATATTTTGTTTTAAATAAAAATTTCTTATTCCAATTAGCATTGCCCAAGTTGTTATGAAAATCATAAAAACCATTGGTATAGCAGTAACAAACGCCGGTTTTTTTTGTTTTACAAGATAAACAGTTATAACAAGAAGAGCCAGTCCTCCAAGTAATTGATTTGCTGTTCCAAAAAGAGGCCATAAGGTTAGAGCACCTTTACCTGAACCATTATAAAAAGATAGTATAAAAGCAGTAATTACAGCTATTGAAGTTGCTGTAGTAGGATTATTCAGTTTAGGCATATTGAGGCTGTTACCAAGTTCACCAACTATATATCTTTGGAGTCTTGTTGCGGTATCAAGTGTTGTTGCTGCAAAAGAGACAATAAAAACTCCCATAATTGTTATAGTAATATTGTGAGGGAGTCCATAACTTTCTACCATATTAGCCGAACCGTTTATAAATGCAGAAAGTTTTGCTCCAAGCCCACTTGCAGCTGCCCATGAAGAATATTGATGTGAAAAAGCAGCAGCACCCATAAAAACCTCTCCGGTTTTTGTTGTAAGTCCCATACCAATACCTGCCGTACAGGCAATTATAACAAGAAGTGAAAGAATTGCTTCTGTCAACATAGAACCATAGCCTATGAATTTTGCATCTTTTTCTGTGTCACACTGTTTGGATGAAGTTCCTGAGCTAACTATGGAGTGAAAGCCTGAAATAGCACCGCAGGCAATAATAACAAAAATCATAGGGAAAATAGCCGGTGCTCCTGCAGGTGATGCGTTGTATGCAGGTGCAACAATTTGAGGATGAGCTACAAAAAGCCCTAAAAATAAAAGAATGAATGCCACAAAAAGTTGATGTGAGTTTATATAGTCTCTTGGTTGAAGAAGAGTTTGGACAGGAAGTCTTGAAGCTATAAAAGCATAAATATAAAGAATTATCATCCAAGTTATAAGTGCTTGAGAGCCTGTTAAGCCAAAAGCTTTTAAATCAATTGGGAAATTAGCACCTATGAAAACAGTTACGTACATTATAACAACAGCAATAATTCCAAGTGTTGTATGGCTTGCACCTTTTTTATAAATCATATGACCAAGCCAAATAGCTATAGGAACTTCAAACCAAACAGGTATAACTGCTTGAGGATACATATTAAAAAGAATGGCAATAATAAGTGCAAAGACAGCAATAATAATTAAAAGTAAGAAAAAGATAACAAGAAGAAAGAGTAAACGCACCCTTTTGTTTATTAAATCGCCAGAGATATCCCCTATGGAACGGCCTTGATGACGAAGAGAAACTATTAATGCACCAAAATCGTGCACAGCACCTATGAATATGGAACCAAAAATTACCCACAACACAGCAGGTACCCAGCCCCAAATTACCGCAATAGCAGGCCCCACAATAGGACCTAAGCCAGCTATGGATGTGAAATGATGCCCAAAAAGAACATGTTTGTTTGTAGGTACAAAATCTTTGTTATCTTGAAGAGTATGCGATGGGCAGGCATTATCGGCAACAAGCTTAAATATCTTGTTCCCCAAAAATTTACCATAGGTATTATAGGCGATTAAAAAGCCTATAACTACTAATAAAGCTAAAACTAAAGAATTCATAATATTTGTCTCCTTATAGTATAATAAATATAAAATTAGGTGTCTTTAAGCACCTTTACTTTTAAGGATAATATTCTTTGTTTGTTTTAAAATTTCTTTTTCAGATAACAAGCCCTCTTGAGCTCCAAAAATTTTTATTACAGATGCTGAATTTAAGCTGCCCCATAGCATCATTTCAGAAAGACTCTTGTTTTTTATTTTTGCAGAAACTGCACCTACAGAAAAACTATCACCAGCCCCTAAAGTACTTAGAGGTTTTATATCATCATCTATTAAAGGTGCAAAAATGTGTTCTCCTTCGTTACTGAAAGCTTGAGCACCATTTTTCCCATCGGTTATGATTAAGTTTTTTATACCCGCATCAATAAATTTTTTAGCAATTTTACGACAATCGTATATTTTTACTATGTTGCTATTTTTCCATAAAGTTAAGGCACCAGAATTTTCTAACCATATCTTTTCACTTTGAATGCCTGTAAAAAGTGAAGCCTCTTCATAATTTAGAATTAAGATATCGATTATTGGAAAAAAATTTTTAAAAGAGTCAAAACCTTCTTGGAATTGTGTTTTCCCAGGATTCCAGCCCAATATTTTATCATCTGTTTTCCATTTTATTATTTTGCCGAAAAGATTTGTTTCACTTTTTGAGATATGCCCTAAATAGATAGCTTGAGTGTTAAGGTCGTTAATGTCTAAACCGTTATAGCTTGGTGCTACTGTAGTTTCGTTAAAAACGGTTCGCCTGCCATTTTGTAGCATAAATATTATGGAAGAAGATGATAGGGCTTTTTTTTTAACTTGTATAAAATCTATACACACTTTTTTTTTAACAAGTCTATGAGCTATAAGGTGACCGTTTTCATCATCTCCGATACATCCAAAGCAGGCAGTTTTTAAACCCATTTTTGCAAAACCAACACTTGAATTAGCAGAGCCACCGCCTACCATTTTTGTTACTGTTTTAAATTTTATTTTTTGACCGATTTCTACTACAAAACTTTCACTGTGTTCATTTTTAATATGTTGAAGTTCTTCTGGTTGAATAAAGTGGTCAAAGGTAATAGAACCAAATGTGCATATGTCGTATTTTTTCATAGTTTAGTTGAAATTTTTAAAAGAATTGAAGTTTTTAACATAAAAAACGTGTAAGATATTATTTTTTTTATTATTTTTGCAAACAAAAATTATTTGCGTATAACCGTAAATTAATATTTTAAAGAGTTTTGCATAATATTTTGTATAAACCGTAAATTAAATTTAAAGAAAATTTTGAATACCATTTCCCCTTTTAAGGGGGATTTACCCAGTGAAATAAAATTTGTGTAGGGAACGGTTTTAAACCGTTCCCTACTTAATTTTAAATTTAAAAAATTTAAAATTATTTCGGGGTAAAGGGGGTTCGCCGAAAGGTACTTCCCCCTTTTAAGGGGGATTAAGGGGGTTCGCCGAAAGGCGAAGAATCTCAAAAAACATTATGTGCAAAGGTCTTGTTATTATTATCAAAAAAAACAAAAAAGGACAAAAGAATATGAGTACTATAAAAAAATTGTTTTATCCAAATAGTGTCTTAATTTATGGCGTTTCTGCATCGGATAAAAATTTGGCTAAATTTATTTTTATAAATTTGGTTAATTTTAAATTTACGGGGAAAATATATCTTTTAGGTCAACACGAAGGAAGTATAGAAGGTTATAAAATTCATACTTCAATAGACGATATTGAAGAGACTCCAGATCTTGCTATAATTTTAGTGCCAGCCAAAATGGTGCCGTCTGCTTTTAAAAATTGTGCTAAAAAAGGTGTTAAGTTTGCTGTTATTCAAACTGGTGGTTTTTCTGAATTTAAAGAGGAAGGAGAAGAGTTAGAGAAAGAGCTTATTGGAATTGCTAAAGAGTATAACATAAGATTTGCAGGCCCAAACTGCATAGGGCTTATCAATAGTAATAATGGTCTTGTAGAACCTTTTTTCCCAGTTGATAAAGATATTATAAAAAAAGGGAAAGTCTCTTTTATTGCACAAAGTGGCGGTATAATTATTGATATGATGCGTTTGTTCGATTTCAATTCACTTGGGATGAGCAACTTTTTTAGTATTGGCAACAAACTAAACTTGAATGAGTGCGATTATCTCTCCTTTCTTATAAATGATGAAAATACAGAATCTATAGGTTTTTATCTTGAGAGCTTTGCAGATAGTAGAAGATTTTTAAATATTGCAAAAGAGTCTTCAAAACCTATTTGTTGCTTAAAATCTAATAGAATGACAGCTTCTCATCAAGTTGCTTCTTTTCATACAACAGCTATTGCAGGTGATGACGATATAGCATCGACCGCTTTAAGACAGGCTGGAATTTATAGAGCACAAACTATGTCTGATATGATCGATTTTTTTAAGCTTTCTCTGCTTCCTCAAGCTAAAGGAAAAAGAGTTGGCGTTATTTGTAGGTCAGGAGGGCAAGCAGTTACTTTTGCAGATGCAGTAGGTTTGTATGGTTTTGAACTATCTAAATTTTCTGATGAACTTTTTAGTTTTGTAAATCAAAAAGTAAGAGCAGGTGTGATTAATCTTACTAACCCTATGGATTTAGGCGATGTTATTGAAGATGAAATTTATGCTCAAATTATGGAAAAAGCTGTTCAAGAAGAAGAGGTGGATATTCTCGTCTTTGGTCATGTCTATCTAAATGAAATTAAAATTCCAGAGATAAAAACTTTTTTGCATCATGCTCGTAAAATCTCTTTTAAATATAATAAGCCGATTATTGTCTATGTCATTTCCAGTAAAAATCACTATTTTGAGCTTAGAACCTCAACGAATTTTCCAATTTTTACAGATATCAATATGGCGTTTTCTGTTTTAAAAGAGCTTTATGATTTAAGACAAATAAAGAAAAGCAGCAAAAATTTAGATTTTCTTATAACTTCTAATGAAAAAACGACTAACTCTTCTAAAACCGATTTTTTAAACTTTGATGAAATAGCTAATTTGCTTAAAAAATATAATATTTCGTATCCTGACTACTATATTGAAAGCAATAAAGATAACATTATAAAGCTTGCAAACAAACTTAACTATCCTGTCGCCCTTAAAATTGGCGATTCTAAAACTCTTCATAAAACAGAAAAAAAGGGTGTAATACTCAATATAAAAAGTGATGAAGAGATGAATCGTGCTCTCTTGCAAATAGAGTCAAAAACTTTACTTGTGCAAAAGATGTCACCAAAGGGGTGTGAATGTTTTATAGGTGTAAAAAAAGATAGAGAGTTCGGGTATGTCATCACTTTTGGTATGGGAGGCGTATATGTCGAACTTTTCAAAGATAAAGCTATAAGACTTTTGCCAATCAATAAGCAAACAGCCGAAGATATGATAAAAGAGACTTTAGTTTATAACTTACTCAAGGGTTTTAGAGGAATGCCACCTTTCGATTTAGATTCTTTAATCTCTCTACTATTAAAAGTTTCAGATATGGTTATGCAAAACCCAAGCATCATCAATCTCGATATAAACCCCGTTATCGTTTTACCAGAATCTTCAGGAAGCCTTGCAGTCGATGTTAAGATGGAAGTTTTGAAAACAAAAATATAAAAGATAGGTGGTTTTTATATGAAAGCTTCAGTTTCTAAAAATCGAAATATCAAAGACAAAATTTTTACCATTAGGGGTGTTCAAGTTATGCTTGATAGAGATTTGGCTGAACTTTATGGGGTAATGACTGGGAACCTTAACAAAGCAGTAAAAAGAAATATAGAAAGATTTCCAAAAGAATTTATGTTTCAACTGACAAAAGAAGAGTTTGAAAATTTGATATTCCATTTTGGAATATCAAGTTGGGGAGGTGTTAGGAAACTTCCGTATGTTTTTACAGAACAAGGGGTTGCTATGCTTTCAAGTGTTCTTAAAAGTGAAAGAGCAATAAAGATAAACATACAGATAATAAAAACTTTCATCTCAATGAAAAAATTCATTTCACAAAACGCTGGGATTTTTCAAAGGCTTGATAATGTAGAACAAAAGCAAATTAAAACTGATAGAAAAATAGATAAAATTTTCAAAGCATTAGAAGACAAAGCAATAAAACCAAAACAAGGGATATTTTTTGATGGGCAGATATTTGATGCTTATAAGTTTGCCAACGATTTAATTAAAACAGCAAAGAAAGAAATTGTTTTAATTGACAATTATGTTGATGAAAACACTCTTTTACTTTTTTCTAAAGTAAAGAAAATTAAAGTAACAATTTTTACAAAAAATATTTCAAATAAACTCAAACTTGATTTAGAAAAATACAATTCACAATATACTCCAATTGAAATTAAAATATTCAAAAACTCTCACGACAGATTTTTAGTAATTGACAATAAAGATATTTTTCATTTCGGAGCATCATTAAAAGATCTCGGTAAAAAATGGTTTGGGTTTAATAAGTTTGAAATTGATGCTGTTGATATTTTGAAAAAATTAAAATGATATTTTGGGGACACTTTACTTAATTATTGACAAAGATTTCTAATTTTATCTTGTTTTTATAAACACGAACGAACCGAAAGACTTTTGAGAAAATGTTTTGATAGAATTTGTTTTGTTATAAAAAAATCATTCATAATTTTTTTAAATAGCATTTGGTGTACCCGCCCAATATTATTTCCAATACAAATGACAGATAACCGTGTAGAGACAGGTCGCGACCTGTCTCTACGGAAAAATATAATTTTCAACTGTAGGGGCTGGATGACCCCGCCCCTACAGTTATTATTGTGTGATAAACGTTAAAAAAATTTGCGAGAAATTTAATAGAAACGATGTAGGGGCACGGCGTGCCGTGCCCTTATTGTGAAATAAACAATGAAAAAAATTATATGGAAATGGTAAGGGTGTATGGCTATACGCCCCTACGAAAAAAACAAATCATATGGGAACGGTGTGGTTTTGAAAAAGTAATTAAGTGTATTGTTCCCTTATATCACCTATCTTATCTCTTCATCTGTTAGATAACAGGCGGGGTCTTCTGCCCAGACGTCGTTATGATATGCTTCTGCCCTTACTCTAAAATTGCCGGCACAAATATCGAGCCATTTGCAAGTTTTGCATCTTCCTTTTACATACTGTTTTTTATCTTTTAATTTTAGGAGAAGTTCATCTTGAGGTTCTGACCAAATTTTTGAAAAGGGGGTGTTTCTTATATTGCCAAAACTTTTATGTCTCCAGAATTGATCTGCATAAACTTCGCCATCCCAGCTTACACAACCGATGCCTCTTCCAGAATTGTTGCCTTCATTCATTTTTAAAAGTTTTAAAACATCTTTTGCTCTTTCTGGGTCTTCTTTTAAAAGTTTTAAATATATGTATGGACCGTCAGCGTGGTTATCTACTGTTAAAACCTCTTTTTCTTTATTTTTTTCAAAAAGTGCTTTTGTTCTTTCGCAAATAAGGTCAACAGCTTCTCTCGTCTCTTTATGGTTTAAATCGTCTTTTATTAAATCTGAACCTCTACCTGCATATACAAGATGATAAAAACAGATTCTTGGAATTTCCATATCTTCAAGCAAATCAAATATAGCTGGAATTTCTGCTACATTGAATTTGTTTATAGTAAAACGAAGCCCAACTTTAATTCCTGCGTTTTTAGAGTTTTCAATACCTTTTAGTGCCGCTTTAAATGCTCCTTTGTAGCCACGAAATTTGTCGTTAATTTTTTCCATACCATCAAGGCTTATTCCAACATAAGATAAGCCCACATCTTTAAGCCTTTTAGCCATATCTTTTGTGATGAGTGTACCGTTTGTAGAGATAACAGCTCTCATACCTTTTTTAACGGCATATTCAGCAAGCTCGGGTAAATCTTTTCTTACAAGCGGTTCGCCTCCAGAAAAAAGCATAACGGGAGAGCCAAATTCTGCTAAATCGTCTATGAGTTTAAAGCCTTCTTTTGTTGAAAGCTCATTTTCGAATTTTGCATCTTTTGCATGGGCATAACAGTGAACACACTTTAAATTACAAGATCTTGTAATATTCCAAACGACTACAGGTTTTTTATCTGAAGAAAATTGGAGCAGGTGAGAAGGAAGTTTTTTTGCTTCTCTTCCATATCTTAAAGCATCAGATGCTTCTACACTTCCACAATATAGTTTTGAAATTCCTATCATTATTTTTTATCCCGATTTGATTTGAAACCTTTGTCGAAAGGCTCCTATTTTATTTATTTTTAAAAAGACTTTTTTTAGTAAAGTAAAAACACCTATAAGGTTGCAGCAAAATTTAAAAGGCTTTTTATAAGAAATTCTTGAAGAAAAACAATTATAAAAAAGGCAATTATAGGTGATACATCTAAGCCCCCAAAATTAATGGGCAATTTTTTTCTTATTTGATATAAAAAAGGCTCTGTTGCTCTGTTTAAAAAATTGACAAATGAATTGTAAGGGTCTGCATTAACCCAAGAGATAACAGCCCTTATAATGATTAGCCATTTATAGATTTCAAAACCCAAATTTAAAACTATAGCAGAAGCGTTAATAAAGTTTTTTAATACAAACATATCTGTTTTTCCCTTATTTTGAAATGTAGTTTAATATTTATTTTTTTGTATGTTTTTTGTGAAATTATCAAAAAATAAAGATATTTGCACATAGTTCTATTTTGCTTTGGTTTTGCGGTGTAGTAGTATATTTAATACGTCAAACCCAAAACCAAAGTGAAAGAGGGCTGTGTGCGGATATCTCTAAGTTGGTTTAATTAAGAAGTATTTGACGAATCTATTATCAATATCTTTTTTTGAAACGTTTTTATACTCCTCTTCTAACTCTTTTGTAATAAGAGTTTCAAAAACGTCTGTCTTTATAGATGTTTCGCTCTCTATAAAATTGAAAAAGCTTAATTTTGCCTCTTTTTTTATCTTACCGTTTTTTGTAAAAAGCTCTTTAAAAAACTTTTTAAACTCAAAGGAAGGTATAAAAAAAGAGTTTATGCCAAGTTCCCTTTTTGCCCAAAGAGTTAAAATTAAAGTTTTATAAGTTAAAAACACTTTTTCTTCTATTTTTGGTTTTAAAATAGAAAAAATAGTATCAATCTCTATTGCCTCTTTTAACTCTTTTCCCGCTTCGATTATATCTTCAAGCGAAGAAAAATCTCTATACATCTCTTTTTTTTTAAAAGTAAAAAACATAGGAGGGTTTAAAAGTATTCCACCCAAAAAGCCCATCTTGTTTTCATCCCAAAAATAGAGTTTTAATTTTTCTTTTCTGAACCAGCTCTCTTTAAGCCATTTGTTCGCTCTGTTTCTAAGTTTTAAAATTTTAGAATTTCCAAAACGAAAAAGATAGAGCAAAGGATAGCTTTTAAAAAGATGCAAAATAAAGTTTTCATCAAGTCTGCTTTTTTCTTTTTCTGCTATAATTTCACAGCCTATTTTAATAGTTAGAGCGACTTTTTTAGAAGCTTTTTCAATATCGGCTCTTTTCTTTATTTTCTTTCCCAATACAGAAATTAGCTGATTGGTCAAAAAAGCAAACTCTGTTCTTAAATTGTCATCTTCAACCTTGTCAAATACATTTAAGATAATATTGTTATCTGTTTTGTAAAATGGTTTTTTAGACTCGCTATATGTTTGTTTATACTTTTTACTTTTTTTAAGCTCTTCATAACTTATAATTTGAAAGATAGAAATCGCTTCATCAAAGGGCATTAAACCTTTTTCAATAAGTCTTATACTTCTTAATCTGTAATCCTCTTCTTCTATTTCTGGTGCTATTATAGAGGCAGATTCAAGAAGTAATCTTTGATATTTTTCATAATCGTATTTTGCAAGGAAGGAGAGTATTTCAACACCTTTACCATCTTTTTCTTTTGTGCTTATGTAAAAAGTATCATCAAACGTTATTGCTCCATCTCTTAAAAAATCGGAGGGGTCGTCGTCCTCTTCTCTAATTCTTAAATTTATTGTTTTAAAGATATAGAGTTCGGCAAGATTCAGTTGATCATTTATTAAATAGTTGCAAAATCGTTCTTGATAACTTTTGAAAAGATAAAAAAAAGAGTTATCAAGCTTTTTAATATTGACTCTATCTTTATCCCATACAGTAGCATCAAGGATATATTGCCATTGAGAGTTTGAAGCGTTTTTAACGATTGGCAAAAAATCTTCCATTCCAATTTCATTCATAAGAAGAAAAAACTCTTCGTCCGAAAAAGAACGTATTAAAGATATGCTCGCTTCATCGTTTAAAATGATGTCTAAAGCTTGTAAGGGAGAAACACTTAAAATTTCTTCTTTTTTTTTGGATATTTTTTTTAAATTTTTCAATTGAATCTACTAATCTATTGTAACTTTTTAAATACCTAATTTATTGCAAATTATTTTGCTCACCACAATCGGGGCACTGCCACGTTACTCCATTACAAGAGACTCCCCATAAGTTTTCATTCATACAATTTTGGCATATAGAAAACCCGCATCTGCATTTCCAAGTAAACATCGTTTTGACACCGCAACAATGACAAATATGCTCTTTTTTTCTTTTTTTTATGTAACCTTTTTTATTCATTAGCGAAAAAGCGATAAGCGAAAATTATTTTACAAGCTTTTCTATAAGCTCGGCACTTTTTTCGGCAGGTTTACTAAACATATCGTCAATGCTAAGTTTATCTAAAAAGGAGTCTTTCCATACAATATTTTTTTCTTGTACAATATCTTTCATTCTTTGATATTTGCCACCTAAGGCTTTAATCTTTTCAAATAGTGGTGCTTTATCTTTAAAACTTATATTAAATAAAAGTATCTTTTCTATAACATTTACTTTGTCTTTTTTATGAGAGAGAACAGGAACGATAAGGATTCTATTGTTATATTTCATTCCGCTACCGACAAAAACGTTTCCTTCTCTTACTATAATACTCTTTGTGCCTTTTAGTTTATTATCTTTTTCTACTCTTGAAGTTAACTCCTTCAAATTACCTGCTTTTTTTATTACAGATATTTTTGTGTTTTTTGTCTGTTTCCCAAGATTGTTCAAACCTTTTATGTTGTAAAACATAAAACCGTTTATCTTTTCCACTACACTTTGCAGGTTTTTCAAAACAATTATGTTTCTATTTGTTATTTGGAACGTGTTTATTTTTTCTTTTTCAATGATATCGAATATAATACCAGAAACTTTTGAAACTTCTCTACTTGTGCCAACTGTAACGGTTTTTGCCTGATGTTTTATGGCATCAATAGGTCTTGATAAACTTTCAATTATTTTATTTAGATATTTATTAAGTCTTAAAAAAAGAGCTTCTGGTGTGCCTTCTGCATCAAAATCTAACTTAAAATCGGATATAGGAAGTCTTCCAGAAAGATACTTTAAAATGAGTGCTAAGTTTATACCGTCGTTAAAACTCATTATGTTGGGGAAAAGCTTTTCTCTTCTTCTTTTCGTAAAAACTTCATAAGTGGTAGCTATCTCTTCTTGAAACTTTTTTTCAAAAAGCAACTCATAATTATCTAAACCTTTTTTTCTATTGTTCTCAATTATGCGTACTATTTTTCCCTTACACTTTGCCAAAACTTCAGAATTTTCATTTATTGTAAGTGCGGCATAATAGCCAAACAGATGACCTGCAAGAGTCGATAATATAGGTGAAAAATGTCTTTTAGTTTCAGGAAGATAAAAAGTGCTTTTTTCAAAAGGTTTGAAAAGCTTATCTTTTGCATCTGTAAATATCACAGGGGTAGCTTTGTGTGCTTTAAAAATTTTTATCTCTTTTACAACGTCGCTGATGATGTTTTTTTCTAAGCCTGTAGCACAAACGATAATAAGTGGTTCGGCAGAAAGGTCTATATGTTTTTTATCTTCAATAATATCTGACGATATAGTTCGATAGCAAAGTTCGCTAAGTTTTATTCTTATCTCATCAGCAGAAGCTTTATTGTAGTTACTTCCTACTACTGCCCAATAATTGTTTTTTGCTACAGTTTTTTGAGCTATATTTTTAATACCATCTTTAAGTTTAAAAACTTTTTTCATTTTTTCAGGCAATTTTAAAAGTTCTTTCAACTCTTGATTTATAAATGTTTGACTTTGCACCTTTTTTATAAGAGCAAGCTCAAGGAAAAGCATCGTTCCTGCTACAATTTGAGAGTAAAAAGCTTTTGTGGAAGCAACCGACATTTCTATATCTCTTCCAGTACTTGTATATAAAACCCCATCAGTTTTAAAAGTTATGTCGGAATCTCTTTTGTTAACAATAGCAATAGATTTAGCACCCTTTTCTTTTGCCATATCTATTGTCCTATTTGTATCGGTAGTAGTACCAGATTGTGTCACAGCTACTATAAGAGTATCTTTTAAATCTGTTTTAATCGTAGTTGAAATAAGGCTGGAAAGTTCTGTAGCTGTTCCCGATTTTATCTGAATTTTTGTGTTTTGGAAATAATAGCTCGCTATATTCGCCATAGCTTTAGATGCAATTGCGGCAGTTCCTTGACCTATGCATATAATTTTATTTATTTTACCAGATATGAACTCTTTTTTAATTTTTTTGGGAATAATAGTTTCATCAAGAGAAGGTTCATAATATTTTTTATTTACTACTTTATATCTTCCTGAAATCGTTTTTTCTATGGAATCGGGTGCTTCATTTATCTCTTTTAAAAAATAGTGAGGATAAGATTGTCTATCTATATCTCTTGAGTTTATTTCGGTCTCTTTAATATCTTTTTTTGTAAGCTTTCTTTGTTTCCCTTCATAAGAGTAAGCTTCAATACCTTCAACATTCCCTTTTTTAGAATTAGCATCCAGTATAAAAACCTCTCCATTATTTTCACTTGTTTCGTTAATTTTTACGTATGAAGAGGTCTCTTCAACAATACCATAAATTTCAGAAGCCACTATATAACTATCTTTTGATATACCAACGAATATAGTTTGTCCGCTACCTTTTTGAGCTAAAAAAAGTTTATCTGGGCAAAGAGATGTTTGCATTATAATGGCGTGTGAGCCTTCAAAATCGTTAACTGCCATTATAAAAGCTTTTTTTATGGAGTGTCCTTGATTGATATAGTTTTTAATTTGAAGAGAAACGATTTTGGCGTCGGTTGTAATCTCTTTTTCTACTTCATCAAAAGAGTTTTCGTACTCTTCTTTTAACTCATTAAAATTATCGATATCGCCATTAAGACATATTTGTATGATATCATCATTGAAACTGTTTTTAGTTACGCTATTTACAGGGTGGCAGTTTGGTTCTGAAATTTCCCCTACCGATGCCCATCTTGTATGAGAAATTATATTGGCGGTTTCAAAATTAAGAGTTGTTATTGATTGGAAGATAGTATCGTTTTTTATTTCGTTCCTTAAAAAAGCTATATTATCTCCTAATTTCCCTATCTCTTTTGCTATTTTATAAGTGAAAGATATGAATGTGCTATCTTTTACTTTTTTTAAAAGAATAGAGTTATTTAAAAAAAGAGTATCGTCTGTTCTTTGGTAGAGCCTAATTTTTAAGTTATTATTTAAAAGTTTTTCTATTTTTTCATACTCTTGAGTTTTGAATTTTATAAGAATGGAAATCCCAGCAGAGTCTCTACCTCTTACCTCAAGCCTATCGATAGAGTTTAAGACGGTATTGATTTTCTTAAAGAGTATAATTTTTGAGTGGTCTGATTTCAAATTACATCCCAGCTCTTTCACTTTGCTTATATTTTGTATTACTTCTCCCTCAAGGCACCCTACAATATCTTTGCTCGTCTCTTTTTTTTGAATAGTCTTGCTATCTAATGATGTTAGTTTTTCGATTGAATTTTTTATTTCTTGTACAGTAGTTTTTATTTTTTTAGCATATTTCTTGTTTAAAAACGCCGATAAAAAGAAGCTATCACTTTTAAAAGCTTTAATATTTTTTTTTAAGTTTTCTTGCTTATCTAAATCAATTTCACTTAATTTCTCTTTTTTTCTAAAATAGATTATTCCACTAATACCGCAAAAAAAAGTGTTTGGTAAAATAGGGAAAAAAATTACGACACTCTCTTTTATTTTTATTGTGTCTGGATTTCTAAAAAAATAGATTTTCATATTTTTATATTCCTGATTGTACTTGTATTCTAAAAAATTTTTTTATTTAGTTTGTGTTATTTTTTTTAACATTAGGTTTAATATATAATTTACGATGTTCAACATAAAAAACAGATTTAGTCCATTATTTTATACAAAGCCCTTAAGTTTCACAACGACTCTTAATATCGCATTAACTGTTATTATTATAACATTTATGTTAATTTTTCTTTATAATGTGAACTATCTACTCAAAGATTGGAGAGATGGCTTAAGAATTATAGCTTACGTTGACGACAGTGCTTCAAAAAAAGATATTTTAAGTTTACAAGACAAGATTGAAAAAACAGAAGGAGTAAGCAAAGCCAATCTTTTATCTAAAGAAAAAGCTTTAGAGGTTATTAAGGAAGAGTTTAAAGATAAAAGCTCTTTTTTTGAAACGTTAGATACAAATTTTTTACCTAACGCTTTTGAAATTTTTTTATTTTCTAATCCGGGCGATAAAAAAATAAAACTCATAGCTGATAAAATATTGTCTTTGGAGTTAATCGAAGATGTAGAATATGGCAAAGCTTGGATAGAATATTTTTTTAAAATATTCAAATTGATTAAAATCATAAGCATTGTTGTCGCTCTTTTTTTTATCATAAGCTGTATTTTTATTGTTATTAATACTTTTCATTTATCTTTCTTTTTACGAAAGAAAGAGATTGAGGTAATGAATTTGATTGGTGCAAGTACTCTGTTTATAGGTAGAACATTTTATAAACAGGCAACCATTCAAGGTTTTGTAGGTGGTTTACTTGGCTCTATATTTACACTCGTTTTCTTTTATACTCTAAAATTTTGGCTTATAAAAAACGGTATAATAACTATTTATAGCAGGTTAAATCTTTTGCCTCTTTATGTATTCCCTATCATACTTTTTTTTTCTTCTCTTATAGGTTTTTTAGGATGTTATTTCTCATTAAAATACTTTCTAAAAAGATAGCCTTAATAGTTCTATCGCTATTTTTTTTCACTTCTCTTGCTTTTGCAAAAGACTCTAATGCTCTAAAAATGGAGAAGATAACAAAAGAGATAAAACAGAAAAAGGAAGGGTTTAGGGCACTCACAAAAGAAGAAAAAGAACTTTTAGATTCTCTTGAAGATACAAAGCAGAAATTAAACAAAGAGAGAAGAGCTGCAAGCAAGAGTAGTAAAAAAATAAAAGATATAGAGATTGAGATAGGGATTATAAATAATAAAATAGGCTTGCTTACTAAAAAAGTAGATAGAGAAACAAAGTATGTAAACGGAAAACTTAGAGCGCTATATAAATTAAAAATTTTAAATAAAAATATTTTCCTTTTTTCTCCCACGTCTCTTTTCGATTTTTTAAGAAAACAAAAAAACATCAACGAGATTATCAAAAAAGATATGGTGTTTATAGAAAAGCATATAAAAGATAGAGAAAAGCTTGCAAAACTTAAGGCAGACTTAAAAAATCAAAAAAATATCAACGTAAAACTTATTAATGAATACGATACCCAACGAAAAGCCATTCTAAAAAACAAAAAAAGAGTTGCAACTATATTAGGTAAAATAAAAAAAGAAAAAAAACTAATTATAGCGAACATTACAAGGCTTGAAGAGAGGAAAAAAGAGCTTAACAAAAAAATACTATCTATAATAAAAAAGGAAAAAACTTCACAAGCAGGGTTTAAGAAAATTTCTATGTTAAAACCTGTTAAAGGCAAAATAATATCTAAGTTCGGTTATAAGAGAAAAGATAATATAAAAACTTTTCAAAGTGGAATTGTAATTAAAGCAAGTACTGGTAGCCCGATTGTATCGGCAACAGATGGAAGAGTAGTTTTTGCAAACCATCTTAAAGGTTACGGTCAAGTAATAGTAGTAAAACATCCCCAAGAGTTTTACATTATATATGGCTATCTCGAAACAATGTTTAAAAAAGCAAAAGAGATAGTCAAAAAAGGCGAAGTCATAGCAACCATCGGAAATGCCGAATATGGCGAAGAGAGCACGCTCTATTTTGAAGTAAGATTCAAAAGCAAACCCAAAAACCCACTCCTTTTTTTTAAAAAATAGGTGTGGAGACAGGTTTTGGCCTGTCTCTACGGAAAAATATTATTTTCAACGTGAGGGCGGGGTAACCCCGCCCCTACGGTTATGATTGTGTAATAAACGTTAAAAATTTTGCAAAAAATTTAATATAAACAATGTAGAGACAGGTCGCGACCTGTCTCTACGAAAAAAATAAATCATATTCCCCATTGGGCGTATGGCTATACGCCCCTACGAAAAAAATAAATCACACGGGAGCGATTGGATATTTTACAGGTGACAAATAGTCCGATTGTAATTTCATATTGGTTTGATTAAATGCCGTAGAGACGTAAAATCTTGTGGAGACGCAAAATCTTGCGTCTCTACGGTAAGATGTTCCCTTATATTTTGTTGGTTGATCGTAATCCAGCAAATCTGCAAAGGTAAATTCTATCCAATCTTCTCTCATATTGTCGCTCATAAGTCTGTTTCAAAATTAAAAATATTGGATAGCTGTTGTTCGTTTGGCAAGCTGAGGGCAATTTCTTTGGGCAATTGCGAGTAGCTGTAAGTAGCCACGCCCATAGGTTTGTTGGATAATTCGAGGGCGTATTCTACAGTAAGGTGGCTTTTTGTTTTGCAAAGCAGAATGCCTATGCTTGGGTTATCTTCGGGATATTTTACGGTTTTGTCGAGCAAGTGCAAGTACCAGTTGAGTTGTTGGCTATATTCTGGTTTAAATTCGTTTACTTTCAGCTCAATAGCTATCATAGATTTTAACTTACGGTGATAAAAAAGAATGTCAATGAAGTATTCTTTATCATCCAACTCTAAGCGAAACTGTTGCCCCATAAAAGCAAAGTCGGCACCAAACTGCCCCAGCATTTTGGTAATGTTGGTAACCAAGGCGTTTTCAAGTTGTTTTTCGGTGTGATGGTCGGGCAGATTAAGGAACGACAAATCGTATTCGTCTTTAAACTGCATGGTGTAATTTGTTACTTCTTGTGTTGTTAGTGCGTTGTTAAAATTATGCTGAAAATTCCGATAATTAGCGTACAAATCAATTTTTATTTTTTCTTCTAAAATGCTTCTGCTCCAAGCTTCGGTTTTAGTTTTTTCTAAATAAAATTCACGTTCGGCTTTATTTTTTATTTTGCTGAAAATTAAAGAGGTGTGCCCCCAGTGTAATTTCGCCACAGCTTGTGGCGAAATTGCACTCTCCTGCATTTCTTCATACACAAGTTTCATTCTGTGCAGGTTCCTTTCAGAAAATCCTTTTACGCCGTTAAACTCCGCTTGCAGGTCAATAGATAACTGTTTGATGACAGAAGTTCCCCAACCTGTTTTTGTTTTTTCTGATATTGTTTTGCCGATATCCAAATATGCTAAAATCATTTCTGAGTTTACAGCACTGTAACTGTTGTACTGTGCTCGCAAGATTCTTTCTTTTAGGGAAATCAACGTTTGTATGTAGTCCTTGTTCTCTAAATTTTCCATTATGTAGCTAATACCTCGTTAAATTCATTAATAATATCGTTCATTTTGGTGACAAAAAGTAGAAACAGGTTTTGGCCTGTCTCTACGGAAAAATATTATTTTCAACGTGAGGGGCGGAGGTAACCCCGCCCCTACATCGTTTCGCCCTTTTATTCTATATTTTGGACTTGTTCTCTTATTTTTTCCAGCTCTGTTTTGAGATCGACTACAATATGAGATGTTTTGTCGTCAGAAACTTTTGAAGCTATAGTGTTAAACTCTCTTAAAAATTCTTGTATTAAAAAGTTAAGCTTGGTGCCGATAGGCTCGGTTTTTTTTATTATAGTTTTAAATTGCTTTAAATGACTTTTGGCTCTTACTATCTCTTCTGTGATATCGATTTTATCTGTAAATAATAAAATTTCTTGATGTAGTCTATTTTGGTCGATTTCAAATTTTTTATCTAAATGTTTATCCAATTTTTTTATGAGTTTTTCTTTATAAATTTCAATTAATTTTGGGGCTCTTTCTTCTATTTTTTTTAAATAGTTTTCGATGATTTTTAATCTTTTAGAAATATCTTTAGATAGAAAAGTACCCTCTTTTTTTCTCATAGCACAAAGTTTTGTAAGTGCTTTTTCTATGATTTTTTGAATTTCCTCAAACTCTTCATCAACATTAAAAGAGAGTTCTTCGTCTATTATTTTTGAGTGTTTAAAAATGAAAGATGCGGTAAGCTTTGTTTTAGTGTTTAAAACTTTGTCTATATCGCTTAGAGCTTTTTTGTAAATTTTTAGTTTATTGGTGTCTAAGTTAATAGCAAAATTATCGCTTAATTCTCTTTTTATGAAAATCCTTATATCTACTCTTCCTCTGTTCAATTTTTTAGATATAATTTTCTGTATCTTATCTTTTAGAAAAGTATACTCTTTTGGCATAAAAAAATGGCAATCAAGCCCTCTACTGTTATAAGTTGCAATCTCAACTTCTATATTGTTTTCTATAATTTTTGAATAGGCTGTCATACTTTGCATAATAAATAATCAAATCCTTTAAATTTATATAATGATATAAAAAAAGTTTAAGGGAAACGTTTAGAAAAAAACATAATTGAAAGGAGTTTTGGACTGTATAAACTTTATAGTTTGAAAAAAGTTGGTACCGAAGGAGGGACTTGAACCCCCACGCACAAGGCACTTGATCCTAAGTCAAGCGTGTCTACCAATTCCACCACTTCGGCAACTTAAAAAAACCAACAAATATTATATTTTTTATTAAAGTCAAGATTTAAGAAGTTTTAAATCAAATTAAAATTTGACTTATTAGCTTCTTTTTGATTAGACAATGTTTTTAAAAATTTAGTTTCTTTTTTTAAAACGGGCTTGATGCCCGTTTTTTTGTGTCTAAGAGACCTTATGCACATTATTATATGCAAAGGTTTCAAAAATTGGAGAAGCCAAAATGTTCGTAGGAAATATAAAGAGCGTAATTGAGCAGATAAGTAAAGATAAAGGTATAGAAATAAATTCTTTGATTTCTACAATTGAAGAAGCCACCCGTTCTGCAGCAAAAAAGACTTTAGGACAAGATGTTGATATAGAAGTCTATTATGACAAAGAGAGCGGTAATATAGAAGTTTTTCAATTTAAAACAGTTGTAACGAAAGTGGAAAACGAAGATTTAGAGTTTACACTCAAAGAGGGTAGAAAATTAGATAAAAACTGCCAAATAGGAGATAGCCTTGGGTTTAAAATAGATATAGAAGATTTTGGCAGAATAGCAGCACAGTCAGCAAAACAAGTTATAATTCAAAAAATGAAAAATGCTGAAAAGAGTGCAGTTTATAAAAGCTTTATCAGTAGAAAAGGTGAGAATGTAAACGGTATAGTTCAACAAATTGAAAAGAATAATATTATCATAAATTTAGGCTCTACAGAAGCAATTTTGCCTTATAAAGAGCAAATCCCTAAAGACAATTTTAAAAGAGGCGACAGAATAAAAGCGTATATTTTAGATGTACTTGAAGATACAAGAGGACCTCAAATTATTTTATCAAGAACGCATCCCGCTTTTTTAATTAATCTTTTTTCATTGGAAGTGCCAGAAGTTAGTGAAGGTATTGTCAAAATTATTGGTGCTGCAAGAGAAGCTGGAAGTCGTGCAAAAATATCTGTTACCTCTTCCGACCCAGATGTTGATCCTGTAGGTTCTTGTGTTGGAGTAAAAGGAAGTCGTGTACAAAATGTTGTAAGAGAGCTTCGAGGAGAAAAGATAGATATTGTAACTTGGATTCCAGACCCTGCCAAATTTGTATGTAATGCTCTTGCGCCTGCCGAAGTTTCCAAAGTTATAATTGACGAAAGTAACAAGTTTATGGAAGTAATCGTACCAAACGAATTCTTGTCTATTGCTATTGGTAAAGGCGGTCAAAATGTTCGTTTAGCTTCAAAGCTTGTAGATTGGCGAATAGATGTCCAAAATGAAGAACTTTACGAAAAAACGTTTAAGGAAAATTACGATTCTTTATTAGAACTTACAGACAATAATAAAACGCTCGCCGATTTGCTTGACGAAAATGGTTATATTTCTGTTGATGAAGTAAGTGTTGCTGACCCAGAAGAGCTTTTGCAGATTGATGAAACGCTAACAAAAGATATGGTTAAACAATTAATAGAAAAAGCATCTATTATTAAGAAAAAAAGTACAGAAGAGTAAAAGGAGAATAAGATGGCAAAAATTAGAGTATATGAACTTGCCAAAACTTTAAACACAAACAATAAAGACCTTCTTGATAAAATAGAAGAAGCGGGTATCTCTGTCAAAAACCATATGAGTGCACTGGAAGAGGATGAGGTAGCGACTATAAAATCTTATGTGTTAAACAAAACAGATGAAGAGAAAAAAGAGACGAGAATTACCGATAGAGTTATAAGAAGAAGAAAAGTTGTAACCGAAGAGTCTCCACAAAAAGAGGATAAAGCAAAAAAGGAAGAGAGTGCTAAAAAAGAAGAAAAAGTAGAACCAGAAGAAGTAGAAGTTGAACCTGAAAGAAAAGAAGAAGAACCAGAAAAGAGTGAACCTGAAAAGAAAGAAGAACCAGAAGAAGTAAAATCTCAAGAAAAGAAAGAAGATATACCAAAAGAGACTGAACAAGTTAAAAAGGTAGAAGAACAAAAATCGGAAGAACAAAAACGTGAAGAAAAAAAGATAGACAAAAAAAAGCTTGATAAAAAACCTAAAAAAATAAGTCGGGCTAAAATAATCAAGCTTCCAGACGTTAAGCAAGAAAAGCCAATCTCCACTCCACCCGCTGCCGACCTACAAGAAAAAGGGTACAAGCAAACTGCTTCAGCTGAATCTGAAGACGATGAAAAGGGTAGAAAAAAGACAAAAAAAAGGTCTTATAAAAAAAGAGAAGTAATAGATAAAAATGAGCTTTATTCTGATGACTCTTCATATCTCAAGAGGCGAAGAAAAAAAGATAGAATAAAAAAGAGTGTTGCACAGAAAACACAGATAACAACTCCTAAAGCTATTAAAAGACGTATCAAAATGGGAGGGACTATAGTTCTTGCTGAACTTGCAAGGAAAATGGGCATTAAAGCAGGAGAAGTTATAAAAAAACTGATGACTATGAATGTTATGGTGACAGCTAATCAAACGATAGATTTTGATACGGCATCCATCGTAGCAGCGGAATTTTCTTATGAGATTGAAAAAAATATTTTTGAAGAAAAAGAGATTTTAAAACTCAATAATGAAAAAGAGGTCGATGAAAAAGACCTTAAAGATAGAGCACCTGTTGTTACGATTATGGGACATGTTGACCATGGGAAAACTTCTTTATTAGATGTTATAAGAAAAACTAAGGTCACAGAAGGTGAAGCAGGTGGCATAACCCAACATATTGGAGCTTATTCTGTTCGCACACATAGAGGCAGAATTTGTTTTATTGATACTCCAGGCCATGAAGCTTTTTCTTCTATGCGTTCAAGAGGAGCAAAAATAACAGACATAGTAATTTTAGTTGTTGCAGCAGATGATGGGGTAAGACCGCAAACAATAGAAGCGATTAACCATTCAAAAGCAGCTAATGTGCCAATTATTATCGCTATAAATAAAATAGATAAAGAAGGTGCGAACCTTGATAGAGTTAAAAGAGAGCTATCCGAAAAAGGTGTTTTAACAGAAGATTGGGGTGGAGAAGTTCTATCTGTAAATGTTTCTGCTGTTACAAAAGAGGGTATTGATAATTTACTTGAAAGTATTTTACTCCAAACCGAAATGTTAGAGCTTAAAGCCAATCCTAAAGGTTTTGCTACAGGTTACGTTATAGAGTCTAGACTCGATGTTGGAAGAGGAGCGATTGCCACTATTTTAGTTAAAAATGGAACTTTGAAAAAAGGGGACAATGTTATTTGTGGGGCTTATACAGGTAAAATAAAAGCTATGTTTGACGATTTAGGCAAACCTATAAGTAAAGCAGGTCCATCTGTTCCAGTTGAAATTTTAGGACTCGATGGCGTGCCAGAAGCAGGGGACGAATTGGTCGCTCTTCTTGATAGTAAAGATGCAAAACAGATAAGTGAACATAGATTGCAAAAACAGAGACACGAAGAGCTTGCAAAAAGTAATAGAGCAAGCTTAGAGACTCTTTTTGAGAGAATGGGCGAAAAGAAAGCGAAAGAGCTCAATATTATTGTTAAAGTGGATGTTCAAGGCAGTATAGAAGCGATAAAACAAACTATTTCAAAAATTAGTGTCCAAGATGTAAAAGTTAATATAGTCCATATTGCAGCAGGTTCAATAGCAGAGTCTGATATCTCTTTGGCTATGATTTCTGATGCGATTGTTATAGGTTTTAATATTAGACCAGCTTCAAAAATAAAAGATTTAGCAAAAGAAGAAAATGTGGATATGCGTTTCTATAATGTCGTCTACGATATTGAAGACGATATTAGAAAAGCTATGCTTGGAATTGCTGATTCTACTTTTGAAGAGGAAATCTCTGGTAAAGCGGAAGTCAGAAATACTTTTGTAATTCCTAAAAAGGGTACAATAGCAGGTTCATTTATTACGTCAGGAAAAATTATAAGAGGATATTCTGCGAGAGTTCTAAGAGATAGTGTAGTGAAACATGAAGGAAAAATAGAGTCATTAAGACGTTTTAAAGACGATGTAAAAGAGGTAGCAAACAATTATGAGTGCGGTATCGGTCTTGAAAACTTTAACGATATTAAAGTTGGGGATATAATAGAGTGTTTTTTTGTCAAAGAAATTAAACCAACTTAGAGACCTTTACACATAGTTTTTTTACAAAAACTTACGCTCTCTTTTACCTTTGTTTTGGGTTCGACGTATAAAAATACTACTTTAAAAGCAAAATTTAAGCTATGTGCAAAGGTCTTATAAATTTTTACACATAGTTTTTTTATGAGAAAAAAAGCAATTTTAAATAAAATACTAATTTTTGATATTTACGCAAATGATTAACAAGCCTTTTACAAGAGCAGAAAGAGTTTCAAATAAAATAAGATTTTTTTTATCTGATATCTTAAGCAAAAAAATTAATGATAAAAGACTTAGTGATGTTACAATTACAGATGTTAAAATGAGTAAAGATTTAAAAGATGCTTATATCTATTTTTGTTTATATGGTGACCAAAGAGAAATTAATAAAAAGGTGAAAAAAGCGGAACAAGGTTTTGAAAGTGCTTTAGGTTTTTTGAGAACAAAAATGGCAAAAGAGTTAAAACTTCGTTTCGTTCCAAACTTGAGATTTTATTATGATAAATTGTTTGATAATGCGGCACATCTTAATGAAATATTTCAAAAAGATAATTAATGGCAAAAATTTTGGAGTCTTTAGATAGTGGTATAATTCTTTTAGACAAACCTGAAAATGTAACTTCAGCTAAGATAATAAATGAAGTTAAAAAAAAGATAAAAGTAAAAAAAATAGGGCATGGAGGAACTTTAGACCCTTTTGCAAGTGGCTTGTTGATATGTATGATAAATAAGGCAACAAGGCTTTCTAAGTTTTTCTTAAAGTCAGATAAAAGTTATCTTGCTAAAATGCATCTTGGTGTTAGCACAGATACTTTTGATAGAGATGGCAAAGTTACTAAAAAAAGTAAAATAAGCCACATAGATAAGGGAAAAATAGAAAAAGTACTTTTATCTTTTAAAGGCAAATCAAAACAGGTCCCGCCCAGTTTTTCTGCCTTAAAGCATAATGGAGTGCCACTATATAAATTGGCACGAAAAGATATTTTTTTAAAAAAAGAAGCAAGAGAGATTGAAATAAAGGAGATAAAATTAATAGATTATAATTTTCCTTTTGTAGAGTTTAAAGTTCTATCTTCAAGTGGCACATATATAAGAAGTCTTGCTTATGATATTGGTGAAAAACTTAAAACAGGAGCACATCTTACGAGCTTAAGAAGAGTTACAAGCGGTAAATTTGATGTTAAGGATGCTCAAAGTTTGAGTGACTTAAATGAAGAAAATAAGAGCCTTATTCCTATGGGTAAAGTTCTTGATATAAATTCTATAACGATAGAGAGTGATGTTGTAGAAAAAATAAAATTTGGTCAAAAATTATCAGAAAGCATTTTTTTGTGTATGCTTAAAAATGATACTTTTTATAAGCTTTTGAATAATAAAAACGAGCTTGTTGCTATTATTAAAAAAGAAGATGATGTAATAAGTTATGATAGTGTTTTTATTTAAAGACCTTTGCACATAATGTTTTTTATGAAAAAATGGTGGTTCTGAAAAAATATTAACTTTTGATAATTTTGCCCAAAGTTATAAAATTTTTATAAAGACTGACGCTCTCTTTTACTTTTGTTTTGGGTTCGACGTATAAAAATACTACTTCACCACAAAACAAAAGCAAAATAAAGCTATGTGCAAAGGTCTTAAAAATAAGGTTTTTGCACATAATGTTTTTTATTAAAAAACTTTGGTTTTTAGTAAAACATTAACTTTTGGTAATTTTACAAAAATTTGTACAAATAAGTTAAAAACTTAAGATTCTGAATGGGATATTGGATCTTAAGTAAAAAAAATAGTATTATCCCATGAAGTCAGGAGAAGAAAATGACTACAAAAACAGCGACAAAACAAGAGATAGTAAAAAAGTTTCAAATGCATGAAAAAGATACAGGCTCAACCGAAGTGCAAGTTGCACTTTTGACTGATAGAATCTTGTATTTAACAGAACATTTTAAAGAGCATAAAAAAGATTATCATTCAAAACGAGGACTTCTTATGCTTGTGGCAAGAAGAAAAAAATTATTAAACTATCTTAAAAACAAAGATTCTAAAAAATATATGGAAGTTCTAAAAGAGTTAAATTTAAAAAAAGATAAATAAAAAAGAGACCTTTGCGCATAGCTTAAATTTTGTTTTATGTGCAAAGGTCTTTTAAAAAAAAATCGACTGGAGAAATATATGCGTTCTGTTCAAAAAGATGTAAATGGTATAATATATAATATAGCTTCTGGCAGTATAGCAAAACAGGCTTCTGGTTCTGTTGTTGTGAGTTGCGGGGGGACTGTTGTTTTAGTTACGGCAACTGCGTCAAAAGAGCCAAAAGAAGATATGAATTTTTTGCCTCTTTCGGTAGAATATCAGGAAAAATTTTATGCATCTGGTAAAATTCCTGGTAACTACTTTAGAAGAGAAGTGGGGAGACCTTCCGATAAAGAAATCCTTACAGCTCGTATGATAGATAGACCTATAAGACCTCTTTTCCCTGAAGGTTATAATTTTGAAACTCAAATTATTGCAACTGTACTTTCAATGGATAAAAGATATGAGCCTGATATTCTTGCTATTACTGGTGCTTCCGCCGCACTTTCTATATCTGATATTCCTTTCAATGGTCCAATAGCTGCTTTAAATGTTGCAAGAATAGATGGAGAGTTTGTAGCTTCACCTTCTATTGAAGAGATAGAAAAAGCGGATATAAACATAATTGTTGCAGCTTCTAAAAAAGGTGTAGTTATGGTTGAAGGTAGCAGTAATATAGCAAAAGAAGAAGATGTAATTGATGCTATCTATTTTGCAGAAGAAAAGATAAAACTTTTAATTGAACTGCAAGAAGAGCTTATCGAAGGAATTGGCAAAGAAAAACGAGAAATAAAAGTTAAAGAAGAAAATCAAGAGATAAAAAAAGAGATAGAAAGTTATACTCCTCAACTTAAAGAAGCTCTTTTTATTAAGAGTAAGATAGAAAGGCAAAACGGGATAAAAAAACTTCAAGATACTATTTTAGAAAATATTAAAGAAGAAAATAGAGACGAGGCTAAAGAGCTTTTTTCTAAAGTAAAAAAAGAGGTTTCAAGGTCTATCGTTCTTCAAGATGGAGTAAGAATAGATGGTAGAAAATTTGATGAGATAAGACAAATATCTTGTGATATTGGAGTTTTGCCACGTACTCATGGAAGTGCAATCTTTACAAGAGGAGAGACTCAAGTTCTTGGTGTCTTAACACTTGGTACAGGTGATGATGAGCAAAGAGTCGAAAATTTACTTGGCAATCACACAAACAATTTTATGTTACATTATAATTTCCCTCCTTATTCTGTGGGTGAGTGTAGAAGAGTTATGGGTCCAAGTAGAAGAGATACAGGGCATGGAAATTTAGCGAGAAAAGCTGTTTTACCACTTTTGCCCCCTTTGGAAAAATTTGATTATACAATAAGATTAGTTTCAGAAGTATTAGAGTCAAATGGTTCGTCATCAATGGCAACAGTTTGTGCATCTTCTCTTGCTCTTATGGATGGTGGTGTTCCTATCAAAAAACCAGTTGCAGGTATTGCTATGGGACTTGTTAAAGATGAAAACAGTGTTGCAATTCTTTCAGATATTCTTGGTGATGAAGACCATTTTGGAGATATGGACTTTAAAGTAGCAGGAACAGAAGATGGAATAACTGCTATACAGATGGATATAAAAATCGAAAAGCTTTCAAAAGATATTATGGAAAAAGCTCTTCAGCAAGCTAAAGCTGGGAGAATACATATTTTATCCGAAATGAGTAAAGTCATTGATGTACCCAAAAGCAATCTTTCTGAATATGCACCTAAAATATATACTATCCAAATTAATCCCGATAAAATAGGTGCTTTGATAGGTCCTGGTGGCAAAGTAATCAAAGATATACAATCTACAACAAACACAAAGCTTGAAATAGATGATAAAGGTCTTGTTAAGATTTTATCTGAAACTGATGAAGAGTTAAAAGCAGCGATAAAAAGGGTAGAGGGTATAACTCAAGAACCAGAAGTTGGAAAAATTTATGATGGCACAGTAAAAAACATTACAGATTTTGGTGCTTTTGTGAAAATAGGAGAAAATATGGAAGGACTTGTTCATATATCCGAATTTTCCGATAAACGTATTAGCAGTGTATCTGATGTAGTAACAGAGGGAGATAAAATAAAAGTAAAACTGCTTGAACTTACACGAGATGGTAAGCTTCGTTTAAGCTATAAGGCTGCTTTAGAAAAAGAATAATTTTTTTAAATTAACATTAAACAAAATAATAGTCTCTTTATTTTTGAGACCTTTGTGAGACCTTTGCACATAATATTTTTTATGAAAAAATAGTGGTTTTTTGTAAATTATCAGCTTTTGGCAATTTTATAAAAACAGCTAAAACCCTTATGAAGACTAACGCTCTCTTTTGCTTTTGTTTTGGGTTCGACGTATAAAAATACTACTTCACCACAAAACAAAAGCAAAATAGAGCTATGTGCAAAGGTCTCCTTTGTACATAATATTTTTTATAAAAAACATTGTGTGCAAAGGTTTTATCCTTATCTTATCTTAAATCAAAAGAGTTCAATCTCTTTTGCTTCATTCAGTACTTTTCTTCTTTTTAAAATAAAGCTTATGCAAAATTTTATTTTATAAATATCAAGTGTAAAATTTTTTTGTATTGCTTTTAAAAGTTTTAGAAAAGCTTTGTCCATTTTTTTTGAATGAAACTCTTTTTTTATAAGATAAAAATCTTTCAATAAAAAAAAGATATGAATGTAGTTTAGATACTCTTTAAAGTTTATTACTTTTGCGTCGTAAATATATTTAATATGTTTTTTATAAACATTAAAAAGTGCGTTACTATGTTTTTTTCTATCAGCACTTAATGAATTTTTTCTATACTGTTTTTCTGTAAGTACCTCTTTAAGTCTATAAAAAAAAGCTCCGCTTATAGCCAATCTTAACCATAAGTCGTAACTTTCAGAGCTTATAAAATCTTTGTTAAGAGAAAAAGCCCCTGTACTAAAAAGTTTAGACACTCTTACGATTGCAGAAGAGGTTGAGATTTGGTTTCCATAGAGAAGAAACTCGTAAGGGCTTTCGTTGTTTATTTGTGGGAATTTATGTATTTTTTTTATGCCATTTAGGTTTATATGGTTTTCGTTATGATATAGTATATCAATTTCATTATGATTAGAGAGAATCTTAACGCTTTTTTGCAGTTTATCTTTATGCCATATGTCGCTTGAGTCTAAAAAAGCTATAAATTCGCTCTTTGCTTTTTTTATACCATCGTTTCTTGGGAGGGCAGGTGAGCCAAAGTTGATTTTTCTTTTTAATATTTTTATTCTCTTATCTTGTTTTGCAAGTTGGTCTACTATTAAAAGGCTCGTATCTTTTGAATTATCATCTACAATAATTAATTCAAAAAATTGATAGCTTTGATTTAATACCGACATAACACTTTTTTTGATATACTTTTCGGCATTATAGATTGGAATGACTACAGATATTAAATCGCCATATTTCATAATTATGAGACCTTTGTGCATAATTTTTGTTATGAAAAAATAGCAGTTTTGAGCAAAATTTAAGCTATGTGCAAATGTCTTAATTATATAAAAATAAAAGATTAGCCAATTAAAAATTATTGTAATACCTATAAAAAACACTTAGAAAGACCTTTGTACATAATGTTTATTATAAAAAATCGTAATTTTATTTTGAGCAAAATAGAGTTATGAGACCTTTACACATAATGTTTATTATAAAAAAATAGCAGTTTTGAGCAAAATTTAAGCTATGTGCAAAGGTCTCAATTAGCTTTTTTAAAAGGAGAAAACAACTATGTTTGGTATGGGAATGCCAGAAATCATATTAATTCTTGCTGTAGCCCTAATTTTTATTGGTCCTAAAAAACTTCCTGATCTCGCAAGGTCTTTAGGTAAAGCTGTTAATGAATTTAAAAAAGCTGGTAAAGAGTTTAAAAAAACTATTGATATAGATGAAGAAACAAAAGGTATTAAAGAGAGTATAGATGAGATAAAGAGTGTTTCTTATAAAAGTGATGAAGATAAAAAAGAAGATAAAAAAGAAGATAAAAGTGATGATACAAAAGAGCCTAAAGAAAAAAGTGCCACTGTAGTAGAACCAACAAAGAAAGAACAAGAATGTCAGAGTTAGAAGAAAAAATACCACTTTCAGAACATCTTACAGAATTAAGAACAAGGCTTATTAGGTCTTTTATTGCTGTTACTTTATGTTTTTGTGTTACCTATTTTTTTAAAGAAGAGCTTTTTTCTATCTTATTAAACCCCCTTATTAAAGTTATGGATAAGGGCGGTTCTCTGATTTATACAAACTTGCCAGAAGCTTTTTTTAGTTATTTAAAAGTTGCTTTTCTTTTTGCATTAATGTTATCAAGTCCCTATGTTTTATTTGAGTTTTGGGGGTTTGTTGCACCTGGACTTTATAAAAAAGAGAAGACTTATCTGTTTTTTATAGCGATTTTTTCGGCTGTTTTTTTTGTAGGTGGAGCTTTATTTGGTTATTTTATAGTTTTCCCTTTTGGTTTTAAATTTTTCTTAGCATTTGGTTCAGAAACTTTAAAAGCTATGCCCTCTATGAAAGAGTATTTCGCTTTTTCTTCAAAACTTTTAATAGCATTTGGTGTTATTTTCGAGCTTCCTTTAGTAATTACATTTATGGCAAGACTTGGGATTGTTTCAGTTGAGTTTTTGAAAAAACATCGCAAGTATGCGATTTTGATTTTTTTTATAGGTGCTGCTATTTTAACACCACCAGATGTGATAACTCAAATTATGATGGCACTTCCTCTTATGCTTTTGTATGAAATTAGTATTCTTGGTGCTAAAGTTTTTGGTAAGAAAAAAGATAAAGAAAAAGAAGAAGAAGAGGATAGTTAAAGTTTTAATAGTTACTTTGTAATAAAGTTAAAATATATTTTAAAAAATAAATTGGTATAGGGCTTTGAAAGCTCTTAAAAAGGAGGTTCTTTTTATGAAAAAGGTAAAAATTATTTTTGTCTCTTTTGTTTCACTTTTGTCATTTGTGTTTATGGTCTATGCAGGCACAAAAGCTGCTGATGTTATCACAATGGACAATAAAACTTATAAAAAGCATAAAAAAGGTATTGTAAGTTTTTCACATAAAAAACACACAACAGATTACAAAATAGGTTGTGGAGAGTGTCATCACGATGCAAGTGGCAAAGCTTTAACAGGGCTAAAAGATGGCGATAATGTTCAAGGTTGTATAGAATGCCATAAAAAACCAGGTTATATTACAGGTAAAAAAGCTCAAGGTTTAGACAAAAAACAAAAAAGAGAATTTCATGCTAATGCAATACATGATAACTGTATAGATTGTCACAAAAAATATAATAGAAAAAATAAAACAAAAGCTGCTCCTCAAACCTGTTCTAATTGTCATCCTAAAAAATAGATAATTTAAATTTTTATTTTTAAAAAAAGGCATAAGTTTTTTTTAAAACGAAGAAACTTATGCCTTTTTTGTATTCTTATTCTTGAGACCTTTGCACATAATGTTTTTTATGGGAAATTAGTGGTTTTTTTTGTAAAAAACATTATGTGCAAGGGTCTTAGAAGGTTTTATTCTTTATGAACAAAATATCGATATTGTCACTTGTCTATACCTTGTTGTTTTATCTTAACGTGTTAGCTGCTCCTACTCTTGAGCAATGGAAACCAAAGTTTAATCCAAGCAAAGCTAAATATCATGCAATAGTTTCAAATGTAAGTCATCCTGTTTTAAAAGGTGTTTATGCTGGTTTTTTAATTCGTGATGAGCTTTGGAAAAGAACAAATGGTCAAATATATTTTGACTTCAAGCCTCTTTCTATACTTGGCGGAGAGGTAGAAGTTATGAATATGCTACATATGGGTGCTGTTCAAGGTATGGGTGTAAGTTCGGTTGCTTCAACAAATTTAGGACCACGCTTTGGTTTAATCAATTTGCCATTTTTAATTAATACCAACAAAAAGTTAGATAAGTTTATAAAAAGTGGAAAACTTTTTGAACACTTTTTGTCATCAATGGAACATCAAGGAGTTATAGGGCTTGATATTACAAACTATGGTGGTTATGGCTGGGCAACGACTACGCCTGTTAAAACAATTCAAGATGCAAAAAAAATCAAGTTTCGTATTGCAGAAGCGAAAGTTAACCAAATACTTTATAATGGCTGGGAGTTTAATCCTGTAGTTATGCCTTGGCCAGACGTTCAAGTCGCATTAAAACAAGGTGTTATTACAGGGCTTGACCATACAACTTCTGTTTGTAATATCACAAAAAAATTTGAAGTGGCAAAATATTATACAGAGATTAATTATGCTCAAGGGCTTTTCATATGGATTTTTAATAAAGCTTGGTTTGAATCTTTACCCAAAGATTTGCAAAAAACATTTAGAGAAGTAGTTAAAGATGTTTGTGCAAAAATGCGTAAGGAAGCTGAAAAACAGGAAAAACAAGAAATACAAAAAGCAAAAAATAGAGGCATCAAGTTTTTTACGCTTTCAAAAAAAGATATGAAGATTTTAAAAACTCAAGGTGAAAAAATTTATAAAGAGTACGAAAAAGAGATTAATAAAAAGTATCCTCAAGATAAGTATAAATTTTCTAACTATTTAAAAGAGGTAAGAGACTATTTAAAATAAAAAAGGATTTTAAGGGATATGATAAAGAAAAGTTTTTTTTGTTTAGTTTTTATATTGGTAAGCTTTTGTGCTTCAAATCTATTTGCAAGTAGTGCTCTTGATAAATGGAAACCAGACTTTGATTCAAGCAAGGCTAAGTATCATATAATAGTTTCTAATGTGGCTCATCCAGTTATAAAAGGAAGTTATGCTGGTTTTTTAATCCGTGATGAGCTTTGGAAAAGAACAAATGGGCAAATTTACTTCGATTATAAACCTCTATCTGTTTTAGGCGGTGAAGTTGAAGTTTTAAATATGCTACAAATGGGTGCTATTCAAGGGATGGCAGTAAGTTCTGTTGCAGCAGCAAACTTAGGACCTCGTTTTGGCTTAATAAATCTTCCTTTTTTAATAGGCAACTTTGAAAAACTTAATAAATTTATTTCAAGTGGGAAACTTTTTGAACACTTTATGGACTCTATGAAGCATCAAGGGATATTGGGTTTTGATATAACAGGGTATGGAAGTTATGGTTGGGCATCTACAGAACCTATAAGAACAATTGAAGATGCAAAAAAAATCAAATTCAGAACAGCAAGGTCATCAATCAATCAAGCACTATATAAAAATTGGAAGTTAAATGCTGTTCCTATGCCTTGGCCAGATGTTCAAATTGCATTAAAACAAGGTGTTATTACAGGGCTTGATCATGCACCTATAACTTGCTCTGTATCTAAAAAATTTGAAGTAGCGAAATATTATACTTACGTTAATTATGCTCAGGGGCTTTTTATTTGGGTTTTTAATGAAGCTTGGTTTAATTCTTTGCCTAAAGAGTTACAAAAGACATTTAAAGAAGTAGTAAACGAAGTTTGTTTAAAAATGAGGAAGGAAACCCAAAAGCAACAAAATATAGAAATAAAAAAAGCAAAAGAAGAAGAGGGTGTTACTTTTTTTAAACTTTCTAAACAAGATAGAGAGTGGCTAAAAGGAAAAGGTATGCCAATCTATGAAATTTATAGAGAAGAGATAAATAAGAAATATAATAAAGATAAGTATGAGTTTAAAGATTATTTGCAAGAGGTTGTGGATTATTTAGAATAGATATTTTTGAGACCTTTGCATATAATGTTTTTTATTAAACCAA
This sequence comes from Desulfobacterales bacterium, assembly GCA_963662235.1. Taxonomy (GTDB): domain Bacteria; phylum Desulfobacterota; class Desulfobacteria; order Desulfobacterales. Next base: position 732,175 of record OY759308.1, read on the forward strand.
CTGTAATGTATCTATGTGCGAAGATATCCTTATTTTATTAATTCTTAAGTAAATAGAAAAATTATGTTTAACACTACACTAAAAAAAATAGATAAAGTTTTAACATTTTTTGAAGAATGGACACTGTTTATTACAGTTTTTGTTTCGCTTTTTGCACTCTTTTTAAATGTTATTTTAAGATATACAATTAACTATTCTCTTGCTTGGTCAGAAGAGCTGGTAAGACTTGTAATAATTTATACAACGCTTATTGGGGCAGGGGTAGCAATAAAAAACAAATCTATGATTAAGATAGATGCTCTTGTTCAATTTTTCCCAAAAATTAGAAAGCCGTTAGAAATATTTAGCAATATAGCAACTCTTGTATTTGCAGTATTAATGATGTTTTATGGTTTTAAAATGGTAATGCAAATGGTTACAACTCATCAAAAAACAATCATTATGCAAATCCCTCTTTCTTTCCTTTACTTCTTTGTGCCTTTGATGGGTTTTTTAATTTTTATGAGAACAATTCATATAATTTTTTGGAGAGAGCAAAATTGAATATAACAGACTTAATTATCTTAGCAGTTCTTTTGTTTTGTATGGCGGCATATATTCCTGTTTTTATGGCTCTGTTTTTTGCTGCATTAGTTGGCTTTCTATTTTTTACAGGTATTTCTGTTCAATTTTTAGCACAAACGCTTTTTAGAAGTCTTGATAATTTTGCTCTTGTTGTTGTCCTATTTTTTGTTTTATGTGGCAATATTATGAATAGAGGCTCTACAGTTCAAAAACTTACTAACTTTGCCGATGCTCTTGTAAGTTGGCTTCCAGGAGGTCTTGGTATGACAGGAGTTATTGCCTGCGGACTTTTTGGAGCAATCTCTGGCTCTACTGTTGCAACTGTTATTGCTATTGGCGGTTTTATGATTCCTGCACTTATTAAAAATGGTTACGATAAAAAATATGCTGTAGGATTAATGGCAAGCTCTCCAAACTTAGGTGTTATAATCCCACCAAGTATAAGTATGATACTTTATAGTATGATAAGTAACGTATCTCTTGAAGGACTTTTCTTAACAGGTTTCTTGCCGGGTGTTTTAATTACACTGCTTGTTTGTATCTACTCTTTTTTTCTTTACAAAGGTAAAGAGATGAAAGGAGCAAAAAAGATAAATCTCTTAAAAAGTTTTAAAGATGGTTTTTTTGCTTTTATGCTTCCTATAATTATTTTTGGTGGAATTTTTTCTGGAATGTTTACAGCGAATGAAGCTGCAGTTGTCGCTTGTGTTTATGCTCTTTTTATTGAGCTTTTTATTCATAAATCTATGAAGATTAGAGATGTTAAAAAGGTTATGGTAGATTCTGCTGAAATGTCAGCGGTACTTCTTTTAATTGTTGCAGGTGCGACTTGTTTTGGTAGATATTTGATTTTTGAAAATGTCCCCGGCAGAATTGCTGATATTATTTTATCAACTATTCACTCTCCTTTTGTCTTTCTTCTATCTGTAAATATTTTACTGCTTTTTATAGGTATGTTTATGGATATTATTTCTGCTACTTTAATTTTAGGTCCTGTTTTTCTTCCTATGCTTACTGTTTTTAATATCGACCCTATGCACTTTGGTTTAATTATGACAATAAACCTTGCGATTGGTTATTGTACACCTCCGATGGGAGTGAGCCTATTTATTACAGGTGCCATAGTAGAAAAAGATATAGTATACGTTTCCAAATCTGTTTTCCCATTTCTTCTTATACAGATTCTTGTCCTTCTATTTTTAACTTATAATCCTAAAATAGCTCTTTTCTTACCAAGACTTATGGGGTTTTTTTAAATTTTTAGGTAAGAAACTTAAAAGGTTTTTTTACTTAATTGTGAGACCTTTGCACATAGCTCTTGTAAGAATAAAACAAAAAACAAACATCTGTTGACATAAGGCACACAAAGTTTTCATAAAACACGTATTCCTTTTAAACTTATGGAATACGAAGGAGAATCTCTAAATTATCTCTATTTTTTATAGGTTTAAAAGATATACCGTTACAAAGAAATAAGGGAAACAATAAACAGTGATGAAAGTAGGGAACAAAAATCTTTGTTCCCTACATCGTTTTTATTAAATTTTTCGCAATTTTTGGTTTGTCAGATTTATAAAAAAAACAATAGATATGCTGTATATAGTTTTTTTAGGGGGGTAACGAAACAAATTCTATGAAAACATTTTTCTAAAACCGTACCGTACTGTAGAGACGCAAGATTTTGCGTCTCTATAAGATTTTGCGTCTTAGAAGATAATGTCTCGTCAATATGTCTTTTCAAAATTCAAAATTTAAAATTAAGTAGGGAACGGTTTAAAACCGTTCCCTACACAAATCTTATTTCACTGGGTGAATCCACCTTAAAAGGGGGAAATGGTAAAAAAAATCTCACGAAAAAACATTATGTACGTACAAAGGTTTTGTTTAATCTTTGTCTTCTGTTTTGTCTTCTAATTCCTTATCTTTATCGGTAGCAGCTTTTTTAAAATTCTTAATTCCCTTGCCTATTCCTGAACCAAGTTCTGGCAGTTTTCCTGCTCCAAAAATTATTATTATTATTACAAGAATAATTATAAGTTCTGGCATTCCTAAACCAAACATAGTATTTTATATCTCCTTATTTATAATTAGAGCTTTGCACATAATTGTTTTTTTATAATTTTACAAATCTCAAGACTGACGCTCTCTTTTGTAATATTTTTGGGTTCGACGTATTAATTATACTACTTCACCACAAAAATATTTCAAAATAGAGCTATGTGCAAAACTCTCTGTTTTTTATAAACATAGTAGTTTTTCTTAAAATATTAAATTTTGATAGTTTCACAAATAATTTAATAAGATTTTGCAAAAAAGACCTTTGTTGTACTCTCTTTGCCACAACAAATACACTTGCCTCTATCCGTTTTGTCGTTAAAAGGTACACATCGTATTGTTACGCTCAAATCTTCTTGTATCTTTTTTTCACATTCAATTGAGCCACACCAAGGACTTAATGTAAAACCTTTTTTATCTTCAGATTTAAAAAACTCGTAAAATTCCTCATTTTCATCAATTTCAAAAATATTGTCATTCCTATATTTTAAAGCATTTGAAAAGATATTTTTTTGCATCTCATCAAGTATATTTGAAATATTGTTAACAAACTCGTCTCTCTTTACCGATTTTTTTTCTCCATTATCGCGTCTTCCAACAAAAAGTGTGTCGTTTTCAAGTTCTTTTATTCCAATTTCTATACGAATAGGAATCCCTTTTTTTATCCATCGCCAAACTCTTATCCCGCCTTGCTCTTTATTATCTATTTCGACAGAAATTTTGTTGTTATTAAATTCCTTACTCTCTATCTCTTTTTTTATAGAATAGACGTGATCTAAAATTTTTTGCTCGTTTGCTTCATCTTTTATTATAGGCAAAAGAACGACTTGTTTGGGGGCTATTTTAGGTGGAATAATAAGACCATCATCATCGCTATGTGTCATTATTAAACCGCCGATTAAACGAGTTGATGCTCCCCATGAAGTTGTCCAGGCGAACTCTTCTTTCCCTTCTTGAGATTGAAATTTTATATTTGAACCCTTGGCAAAGTTTTGTCCTAAAAAATGTGAAGTTCCAGCTTGAAGAGCTTTGCCATCTTGCATCATAGCTTCTATACACATAGTTTCTACGGCCCCTGGAAATCTTTCCATTGGCGATTTTTTGCCTCTTATAACTGGAATAGCAAGCTCTTCTTCCACTACGTCTGCATAAATATTTAAAATTGTTTCTGTAAAAGAGAAAGCTTCATCTCTTGTTTGATGAACTGTATGACCTTCTTGCCATAAAAACTCACTTGTTCTTAAAAAAAGGCGAGTACGCATTTCCCAACGAACAATGTTGCACCATTGGTTTAAAAGAATAGGCAAATCTCTATAGCTTGAAACCCATTTAGCAAAAGATTCTCCAATAATAGTTTCAGAAGTGGGGCGAACAATTAAAGGTTCAGCTAGCTTTCCATCTGGCACAAGTTTGCCATCTTTTTTTGTAAGTCTATGATGTGTTACAACAGCACACTCTTTTGCAAATCCTTCAATATGCTCTGCCTCTTTTTGCATAAGCTCAAGAGGTATAAAAATTGGAAAATAGGCATTTTCGACGCCTACTTCTTTAAAACGGGCATCAAGTTTTTTTACAATGTTTTCCCATAGAGCATAACCCCATGGTTTTATGACCATACAGCCTCTGACAGGAGAATTTTCAGCGAGGTCGCCTTCTTTTATAACTTCTTGATACCATTCGGGATAATTTTCTTCTCGTGTTGGGCTAATTGCATTTTTTTTTTTAGCCATTCTTTTCTCCTTATTGAAACGACTAATAATATTCTATCAATCTAAAGTTTTTTAAGTTTTAATTTCTAAATTTATTTTTATCTTATTTCTAAATAACAAGATAGTTTTGAAAGCACTCTATTTTGCCTGATTTTTGTGGTGTAGTAGTATGAGTAATACGTCAAACCCAAAAATCAGGTAAAAGAGAGAGTAAGGTTTCCAAAAGCTATCTTTAGAGCATAATTGAAGTTATAACATAATCCGCAATCAAAATTAAAACAGCAGATTGTACTACAGCTCTTGTTGTTGATAAACTTACGCCTTTTGCTCCAAAACCGTTTTTTTGAAGATGCGTATAATATCCATGATAAGAGCAGATAGATGTAACAATTATTGCAAAAACTATAGATTTTACAAAACCTAAGGTTACATCTGCCATAACTACACTTTTTTCTAAGCGATAAAAATATATACCAGCATTTAAATCTAAAAGACCACTACCTACTAAAAGACCTCCTAAAATACCTATACAATCAAAAATAGCAGTAAGAATAGGAAAACTTATTAAGCTTGCAGCCATTTTGGGACTAACAAGAAAACGAATAGGATTAATATCCATTGTATCAAGAGCATCAATTTGTTCTGAATTTCTCATAATACCTATTTCAGCTGTTATAGCTGAACCAGCTCTTGCAACAATCATAATAGCAGTGAGAGCTGGACCGAGTTCTCTTATTATTGTAAGGGCGACTGCTGAACCAAGCATTCCTACCGAACCAAAACTAACGAGTGTGTAGTATCCTTGAAGAGCGAGTACCATACCTGTAAAAGAGCCTGTTAAACATATTACAAAGATAGATTTTGTGCCAATAAACTGTATTTCGTTAATAATTTTTTTAAATTGAAAGGGTGGGGAAAAAATATGAAAAAAACTTTTATATACAAATATGCCAAATTCACCAAACTTTTTTATTACGGAAACTGGATATTTGCCGAAAAATGTAAAAAAATTAATAGTTGTCATTATTGAAACACCGATATGTCTTTAGGTTGTATAAGTTTTATAAGCTCTGGGTTCGATTTTAACTTTTCTTTAACATATGTAATGTTAATAGCGAGATAATTATTTTTTATTTCTAAGTTAGTTCTATATTTTAAGAATAAAGTTTCATATTTTTGTACATATTTAGCTTGCTTTTCTCTTATCTCGTTAAAATATTTAGAACAAAATGAAGTCCATTCAAAAAGAGACTCTATATATCTATTAAAATATTTGAGATATTGCCTTTCCGCATCATTGTCATAACATTCCAGAAGAGAGATATAAGTATAAAATTTGTTTTTAATAAGGAGTTCTTTATTTTTTTTAATAAAAATAATTAAATTGTTTTTAGACCTTATATAATTTTCCATAGACTCTTTTAAAACTATAGCTCTTGTGTGTGAATCTCTTAATCTACTATCTTTTGAAATGCTTTTTGTGGGTTTTTCAAATCGTGAAGTACTTTTTTGAAAGATACGATCTTTGTGCATAAGGTCATTGTTAAGAGCAATAATCATATTCTCTATCTCATCAATAGTAGTTTTTTTAACTATTTCTGGTTTCTTTGTTGTCGTCATTTTTAAAACCATATCAGCGGAGAAGAAACTTATAAATATTATTGGTATTAAAAATGAGAACCAAATAAATATTAGAAATGCGTAATCTTTATTATATTTTATAAAGTAGTATAATGGTATTGGTGGGAATACGAGACAAATAAATATAAATATTTTAGGGCGATTCTGTTTTTTTGTATCGATATATATCCATATAGCAGAGAGTATGGCGGTAATTATATGGATTAATATTAAAAATGTATATTTTGTCATTATGGTATTTTAAGTAACTCAATCTTTATAAAAAATAAGAAAAATAAATTAAACTATGTCTTTTTTCAATCTTTTATTTTATTAGAAATTGAGACCTTTGCACATAGCTCTATTTTTGCTTTTGTTTTGTGGTGAAGTAGTATTTTTATACGTCGAACCCAAAACAAAAGTGAAAGAGAGCGTAAGTCTTTATAGGGGTTTTAGAGGTTTTTGTAAAAATTACCAAAAGTTAATATTTTTTCAAAACCACTATTTTTTTCATAAAAAATATTATGTGCAAAGGTCTCAAATTGTTTATTTTTAATAATTCTAAGCTTTTAGAGAAATGATTACACACGAAATAGGTACAACAACCCAATTATATTGTATTATAGGCTCACCAGTCTTACACAGTTTAAGCCCTGCAATTCATAATGCTGCATTTGATGCTCTTTCTTTGAATAACAAATATATAGCTTTTGATGTAAAAAAAGAGAATTTAAAAGATGCCATTTATGGTATTAAATCTCTTGGTATAAAAGGGGCAAGCGTAACTGTACCGCATAAAATTGAAGTTATGAGCTATTTAGATGAGATAGATTTTGAAGCTAAAAGAATCGGTAGTGTGAATACTATTTTAAATAAGGACAATAAGCTTATAGGTTATAATACCGATTTTTTGGGAGTAAAAGATGCTCTACTCAAAAAAACTGAGTTAAAAGAAAAAAAAGTTTGTGTGATAGGTGCAGGCGGGGCGTCTTATGCAGTTATTTGTGCAGTTTTATCAGAAACGAAAAACGTAACTGTCGTAAATAGAACTGCCGAAAAAGCAAAGATAATAGCTAAAAAGTTTAATATCGCTTGGGAGCATCTTTCTCAAATATCTAAAATAGATTACGATATTTTAATAAACACGACATCTGTTGGAATGTTTCCCAAGATAGATGTTATGCCTATTGACGAGATAGCACACAAAAAAATTGTTATGGATATTATATATAACCCCTTAGAAACTCTCTTTTTAAAAGAAGCAAAAAAGAGAGATTGTCTGATTATTGATGGGCTTTCAATGTTTATCTATCAAGCAGTAAGGCAATTTGAAATTTGGACAGAAAGAAAAGCACCAATTGAGATAATGAAAAAAGTCGCACTTTCAGGATTAAAATAGATGATAGAGATAAAGAGTAAAAAAATTAAAAAAGAGAATACAGTTTTTATATCTGGTTCAAAAAGTTATACACACAGAATGCTTATTGCATCAGCTCTTGCAGATGGCACATCATATTTAAATAATGCACTTTGTAGTGATGATACTAACTATACTGCTTCTGCCTTAATGAAACTTGGTATCAAGATTCAAAAAAAGGGGAGTAAATTTATAGTTAATGGTAGAGGCGGTAATTTCTTGCCTTTTAAGGACGAAATTTTTCTTGGTAATTCTGGTACTTCTATGCGTCTTTTATGCTCTCTTGGTACACTTGGAGAAGGCAGGTATCTTTTTAATGGTACAAAGCGTATGCAACAGCGTCCTGTACACGAGCTTATTAGGGCATTAAATGCACTTGATATAAAAGCTGTCTCAATTAATGGTAACGATTGTCCACCTATAGAAATTTTTGCAAAGAAAATTCAAAAAAAAGATGTTTCTATAGATTGTTCATCAAGTAGCCAATATCTCTCTTCTTTGCTTCTTATAGCTCCGTTTACTAAAAATGGTCTCTTTATTACGCCTCTAAATGATATGGTATCAAAACCGTATGTTGATATGACACTAAATGTTATGGATAAATTTGGAATTAAGTATGAAAGAGATGGCTATAACTATTTTAGTATAGAAGGTAGACAAACTTATAAGAGTGGTTCTTACGAAATTAAACCAGATGCTTCAAATAGTAGTTATTTTTTTTTAATAGCGGCGATTACAAAAAGTAAGATAAAAGTAAAAGGTTTAAAAAAAGATAGTTTGCAGGGTGATATAAAATTTTTGACTCTTCTTGAAAAGATGGGGGCAAAGGTTAGTTATGAAGAGGATGGCATCTCGGTTTTAGGTAAAAAATTAAAAGCTATAAAAGTAGATATGGCAGATATGCCAGATATGGTGCCATCTCTTGCTGTTGCGGCTCTTTTTGCAGAAGGCACAACTGAAATCTTTAATATATCGCATCTTTCAATAAAAGAGTCCAACCGTATTGAATCTGTCTCAAATGAGCTTTTAAAACTTGGAGCAGATGTTAAGTTTTCAGATTCTTCTATAACTATCAAGGGCGGTACGCTTAAAAGAGGAAGTAAGATAAAAACTTATGACGATCATAGAATCGCTATGAGTTTTGCACCTATCGGTTTAGTTCAAAAGGGCATATTTATAGAAGACGAAGATTGTGTTAAAAAATCTTTCCCAAAATTTTGGCAAATTTTTGAAAGTTTATACGAATAAAAAAATCGTAGGTGCGACCTGTCTCTACGAAAAAAACCAATTATATTCCACAATGGGCGTATGGCTATACGCCCCTACGAAAAAGTATAATAAGGTTTAGTTCACAAGATTAGATATTTCGGTTAGGATTTCTTTTGTTTTTAAGAGGATACGGTTTTTACCTTTTATTTTTCTAAAATTTGCTGTGAAATTGTTAGGAGGTGATAGTGAATATATATTTTGTTTGTCGCTCTCTAATATATTTACAATCTCTTCTGGTCTTTTTTGGTGGATTTCGGAAAATTGCAATTTAAGGCTATCCCAAGTGAGTTCAAGTTTTTTGATGCCCGCTTTTTTAGAGAGAACTCTAAGCATTATTTTGAGCATTATGTTTTTACTCTCTTCAGGTATTTTGCCGTATCTATCTTGCATCTCTTCTTGTACTTCTTTGATTTCACTTAAAGAGTTTACGCCAGAAAGTTTTTTATAAAAGAATAAACGCTCTTCTGTGTTTTCAATATAAGTTTCGGGAATATATGAAGATAAAAAAAAGTCGATTTTAGGTTCAAGAGGTTCTGTTTTTTTCTCACCTTTAATTTCACTCATTACATCTTCTACAAGTTTTATAAACATATTGTAACCAACAGACCCTATTTTACCCGATTGAGAAACTCCAAGAACTGAGCCGCCGCCTCTTATTTGCATATCTCTCATTGCGACTTTAAAACCCGAACCAAGTCCAGTATATTCCATTAAAACTTTTATACGTTTTTTAGCATTTTGAGTTAATTTATCTTTTTCTCTTATAAAAAAATAAGCGAATGCTTGTTCAAATGAACGACCAATACGACCTTTAAGCTGATGTATTTGAGAAAGTCCAAGTTTGTCGGCGTTGTTTATAAAGAGAGTATTAGCAGAGCCGATATCTATCCCAGACTCTATAATGGTTGTGGTTACGAGCATATCTAATTTTTTGTTTATAAAATCAAAGACACTGTTTTCAAGTTCTGCTTCATTCATTTGACCGTGTGCTAAACCAATTTTTATATCTGGAAGAAGTTTTTTAAGTCTTTCAAATATACTTATTATTGTTTTAATTTCATTATGGACGAAAAAAATTTGTCCGCCTCTTTTTTTTTCTTTATTTGAAGCAGAGACAATAGTGTTCTCGCTAAATTCTGAAAAATAAGATATTACAGGCTGACGTTCGGCTGGAGGGGTTGATATTAAACTTATATTTTTTAACCCCATCATAGAAAGATGCAGAGTTCTTGGTATAGGTGTTGCCGTAAGAGTAAGAACGTCTATTGTTCTTTTTTTACTTTTTAATCTCTCTTTGTCTTTAACACCAAACTTTTGCTCTTCATCTATTATTAAAAGTCCCAATCTTTTAAACTTTATATCTTTTTGAAGTAGCCTGTGTGTACCTATGGCGATATCAACTTGTCCTTCTGCGATTTTTTCTACAATTTTTTTTTGTGTAGGTTTGTTTTTAAAACGATTTAAGCACTCAATGGTGATAGGATACTTTTTAAAACGTTTTTTAAAAGTTCTAAAATGTTGCTCTGTTAAAATCGTAGTAGGGGCGACAATAGCCACTTGTCTATTATCGTATATAGCTTTAAAGCAGGCTCTTAAAGCGATTTCAGTTTTTCCAAAACCGACATCTCCGCAAATCATCCTATCCATACACTTTTCGCTTTCCATATCTTCTATTACGTCTTTAATCGCTTTTAGTTGATCTGGAGTCTCTTCATATTCAAACTCTGCTTCAAAATTTTCAAAGAGAGTATCTGTTTTGCTGAAAGAAAATCCTTTTTCTAAGTTTCTTTCGGCGTATGTTTTTAATAGGTCGTTTGCTATCTTTTCTGCATCTTTTTTTGCTTTTTTTTTAACCTCATTCCATTTGACTGAACCTATCTTGTTCAAAATAGGGTTTATACCGCTTACACCGATATATTTTTGAATAACGGAAAAGTTGTCTATAGGGATATAAAGTTTATCATCATCTTTATACAAAATTAATATGAAATCGTTTATAATATCGTCTACATTAAGTTTTTTTATACCTTTATAGAGACCTATTCCATGCTCATTGTGGACTACAAAGTCGTTTTCTTCAATAGTGTCTATATCAATAACTTCAGACTTAATGCTCTTTTTCTCTTTTCTTATCTTTTTTTTAGTGCCGAAAATTTCGTTTTCACTTATGATAGCAATCTTTTCTTCTTCAAAAATAAAACCTTCATTCACTTGTCCTATGATTAAGAAGTTCTTTTTTTTGCTTAACGATGCGTCACTAATTTTTTCTACAAATGAAAACTCAATACCATACGGTATTAGCAAGTCGGAAAGAGCTTTTAGCTGTTTTTTAGAAGAGAGCACTATAAAAGTTTTAATACCTTTTTTTGTATTTTTTAAAATAGTGCTATGAAGAGGCTCTAAGAAATTGTCGTTTGTGTGTATATTTTTGACTTTATAACTTAAGTTGGCATTGTCTTTTATATTAAAATTGAAGTTTATATCATACTCTTCTTCATTTTGCTTAAATATCGAAAAGACTATTTTTTGGAATTTATTGAGATGTGTATCGAGCTTAGTTTTGTTTATGTAAAGCTCTTCAAAAGGGAGTGAGACTCTTTTTTCTTGTTTTGCAGTTAAAAAATTTTTTTCTGTTATCTCTTCTATTTTATCTAAATCGCTTTGGATTTTAAAAGAGTCGGAGAAAAAAAGTAAGGTGTCACTGTTTAAATAGTCGAAAAAGACGTTCAATTCTTCATACATTATAGGTGGAAGATTACTTATTTCAGGTGGTATCATTCCTTCTTTTAATTTTTCTACAATCTCTTTTACTTTACTTTTTGGCACATCTGTTTTTAAAGCTACTTCTTTTACTTTATCCAAAGTGTAAGGTAGGTTATCACTGTTGATTATACATTCTCTTGCAGGAAGAATGATAGCCTCAGAAATATCTTTTACACTTCTTTGGTCTATTGGAGAAAAAAAACGAATACTCTCTACTAAATCTCCAAAGAGTTCTATTCTGATGGGGCTTTCGTATAGAGGGGAAAAAATATCTATTATTCCTCCTCGAACACAAAAGTCTCCTTCTTCTTCTACAAGAGAGGCTTTTTCATAGCCACCCATTATAAGTTTTTGATGAATATTAGTACTATTTAGTTCTTCATCTACCATAATCAGTTCGGCATATGAGACAAGAGCCTTTTTGTTTATAATTTTTTTAAGGATAGCCTCTTTGGTTGTTACAATAATATATTTTTTTGCACTGTTTAATAGATTGTAAAGTACTTTAATTCTAAGTGATGCTGTTACATTATGGTAAGAAATAGTTTCAGAATTTATAGTGTTATATTGAGGAAAGTATAAAATGTTGTCGCCAGATTCTAAAAAGAATGTGATATCTTCAATAAAGCTTTGAGCTTCTTTTATATTATCAAAAACAACTACTATGTTTTGTTTATATTGGTGAAAAATTTTTGATATAAGATACGCTTCGGAGCTACCAGAAAATCCAGAGCACGATATGTTTTTTTTATTTTTTATACTTGATATGAAGTCGGTTGTAATCATCTATGAATTTTTTTGAAGGCGTTAAATAAATCTTTTCTTACTTTATAAGATTTCTGCACATAGTTTTTTTTTATGAGTTCACAATTTTTTTTGTGAAATTATCAAAAGTTAATATTTTATCCAAAACCACTATTTTTTTTTATCAAAAAACATTATGTACAAAAGTTGTATTCTTGTGAGACCTTTGTACATAGCTCTATTTTGTAATATTTTTATGGTGCAGTAGTATTTTTATACGTCAAACCTAAAAATATTACAAAAGAGAGCGTTTGTTTTTTTTATGAATTCACAATTTTTTTGTGAAATTATCAAAAGTTAATATTTTATCCAAAACCACTATTTTTTTTTATCAAAAAACATTATGTGCAAAGGTCTCTACTTTAGTCTGAAATCTTTGTAGTTAATACCGTGTCGTTTTAACCTATATGCCATCTTCCTTTTTGTTAACCCAAGCATATCAGCAGCGAGATTGATTTTTCCCTTAGTGTTATGAAGGGCATCTATAATCATCTCTTTTTCTAAAAACAGAACAGCTTTGGAAAATGTTTTTTTACTTTTGCCCTCTTTGTTATCAACTTTTTCAATTCGTATGGTAGGAGGAAGGTGATAGCTGTGTATAACATTTCCGTCACAAACAATTGTTGCACGCTCTATACAGTTTTCAAGTTCTCTTACATTTCCGGGCCAATGGTATAACATAAAAGCGTCTATAGCAGATGATGAAAATCTATTTATATTCTTTTTATTCTCTTTTCCATATTTACCTAAAAAGTAGTCTGCAAGAAGTAAGATGTCTGTCTTTCTTTCTGAAAGTTTAGGCAGGTATATGGGGAATACGTTCAATCTATAGTACAAATCTTCCCTAAAACTTCCTTGTTTTATTGCCTCTTCTAAATTTTTATTGGTAGCTGCAATAATTCTTACATCAACTTTTATTGTTTTATTTCCTCCAACTCGTACAATCTCTTTTTCTTGAAGGACGCGTAAAAGTTTTGCTTGGATATTAAGATTTATAGAGCCTATTTCATCAAGGAAGATTGTTCCTTTGTTTGCCAGCTCAAATTTACCTTTTTTTTGACTTATAGCACTTGTAAACGCACCTTTTTCGTGTCCGAAAAACTCACTTTCTATCAAGCTTTCAGGCAGAGAAGCACAGTTAATTCTGACAAATGGATTTTTTGTTCTTAAAGAGTTATAGTGTATGGAGCTTGCCACAAGCTCTTTACCTGTACCGCTTTCTCCTCTTATAAGAACTGTAGCACTGCTTCCTGCAACTTGCGATATCATCTGAAAGACTTCACGCATTTTGTTGCTTTTTCCGACTATGTTGCTGAAATTGAATTTTGTTTTTAGTGCATCTTTAAGAGTCTTGTTCTCTTTAAAGAGTTTTTTTTGTCTTGCTTCAAAATTTTTAAAACTCAAAACGAACCTTGATATTATTGAAGCTACTATGAATAGAGTTTCTGATAATTGTTTAAAATCGGAGTTTATATCAAAATCTTTATAGCCACTTAGCGTACCGATTTTTTTTTTTGAACTTACAAGAGGAATACAAAAGAAAATTATTTTATCTTCCTCATTGCACGATGGAAAAACTTTTTTTTTTGCTATGTTGTCTATTAATATAGCTTCGCCCTCTTCAAAAACTTTTTGCATCAGGTTTGTACCAACGCTATATTTTTTTTTATTAGCACTATAGCTTATTTCCTGTGTAAAATTTTCAATAAAAGTATTTATAAATAGAGTTTTTATATTAAGGTTTTCAGAAATAGTGCGTAAGATTTGATTTAGGGAAGTTTTATTAATAGGTTCTTCATTGGATATTTGACCTATTTTGTATAGAAGTTTTAAACTGTTTTGTGACATTTATGAATCTTATCTTTTTTAATTACAAAAATTAAAAATAGAATTTTCATCTGTCCACAGTTTTATAAAAAAATAATCAATTTCTGTATTCAGGTTGTTACTTTCTATCTTTTTAATTTCATTTATAATCTCTTCAACTTTTGTTTTATTATTTAAAATAGCGTAAACTTTTGCACTTCTTAAAAAAAAGTTTATCGATTGAGATGTGTTTTTTAAAGCTAAATGTGTTTTTGCTATATTGTACAAGTCTTGTGCTGTGCCGATGTAAATATTCTCTTCTTTATCTTTTTTTAATGCTTTTTCGTAAAAAGAAAGAGCTTTTTCATACTCTTTTTTACCGATATAAAGATTACCCATATTAGAGTTTATAACTGCACTCTCTTCATTTTTTTTATAGATTGATGAAAGAATCTCTTCGGCTTTTTTATAGTCGTTTTTTTCAATATAAGCTTTAGCTATGTAGTTATCTATCAAGATATTCTCTTTGTTTTTAGCTTTTGCGAGTTGAAGCAAGTTTATTGCACTGTCGTAATTTTTAAGGTTTATTTCAGCGATTGCTTTGTTTTTTAAAACCTCTGAAGCCGATTTGTCATCATCCATCTTTTCGTAGTTGTTAATAGCCGCATCAAAAAAGATGTGTGCTTTAGTGTATTCATCTATAGCCATATAAGAGTTACCAATATTATTTAAAGTGACAGATAAGGTTTCTGTTTCATCAAGAAGTGAAAAAATTTGATAAGCGTTATAAAAATATTTTAAAGCTCTTTTGTAACAACCCTTGCTATGTTCTTCTGTACCTTTTTGAATTTCTATTAAACCATCTCTATTTTGCTCTTCAAAAGTATCTGCTAAGCCCACTTGAAAGGTTATAATAACAAAAAGTATAGTTATAAAAATATTTTTCATTTTTTTAATTAATTTAAATTTATTTAGAGTTTTGAGTAATAATTTTTTTACTATAGTGTTTTTTTATTTGTTGTCAAATTTTCTCACCGTAGGAGCGGGGTTGTGTGATAAAAATTAAAAAAATTCTCAAAATTTCAATAGAAATGATGCAGAAGACAGGTCGCGACCTGTCTCTACGGGAAAATATAATTTTCAGTGCAAGGGCGGGGCGACCCCGCCCCTACGGTTATGATTGCGTGATAATGGTTTGGCATAATAACAAATGTATTAAATATGATATTTGCAAAATGGTATTTTGTTTTTATCCAAAAATCATTCACGATTTTCCCATATCATTTAATGTGCCACGTTCTTGTAATTGTTTGGATGCAATGAATCCAATTCCCATTCTAATATATTGTTATTAATATATTCGTAAATTTTGTTATAATCGTCTTCATTGCGTATGATATGTTCATAATAATTGCGTTGCCACAATTTTTGACCAGGTGTTTGTCGTAATTGATTTATTTGTTTGGTCGTTTGATATTGAAAGAAACCAACAATATTGCCTAACGTAGGGGCGGGGTGACCCCGCCCCTACGGTTATGATTGCGTGATAATGGTTTGGCATAATAACAAATGTATTAAATATGATATTTGTAAAATGGCATTTTGTTTTTATCCAAAAATCATTCACGATTTCCCCATATCATTTAATGTGCCACGTTCTTGTAATTGTTTGGATGCAATGAATCCAATTCCCATTCTAATATATTGTTATTAATATATTCGTAAATTTTGTTATAATCGTCTTCATTGCGTATGATATGTTCATAATAATTGCGTTGCCACAATTTTTGACCAGGTGTTTGTCGTAATTGATTTATTTGTTTGGTCGTTTGATATTTGAAGAAACCAACAATATTACCTAACGTAGGGGCGGGGTTTCCCCGCCCGATATCGTTTTGCCCAATATAATTTTCAACACAAGGGCGGGGTGACCCCGCCCCTACGGTTATGATTGCGTGATAATGGTTTGGCATAATAACAAATGTATTAAATGTGATATCTGCAAAATGGCATTTTGTTTTTATCCAAAAATCATTCACAATTTTTCCCACATCATTTAGCACCATTTCCTCATTTACAATTTCACCAAATAAGCATTCACGATTATGTGTGCAAATGGTTTAAAATATGCACCTTTTTGAGAATAATCGTAATTTTTTAACCTAATTGAACGACGGTTATGTTGAAAATTATTCATACCTTACTTAATATATTGTTTTTCTTTAATTAAGGGGTAGCAAGACACAATCATAAAAAAAAATGATAAATTTTTATGATTTGTTTGAAAAAAATCGTAGTGTATTTTGGCAATAGAATTTGTTAAAAAAATGGTGGAGGCGGCGGGAGTTGAACCCGCGTCCAGAAACCTTTCAGCCAAAGACCTCTACATATTTAGCTTATGTTTTGATTTTCGTCTTTTAAAACCTTCAAAAGCTAAGTTTTTAAAAGCTTATTCTTTTTAATTTTCAACTTTATCTTAAAGAAAAAAATAAAGTCTATTCTGTATAGTATTCGCCTGCTTCAAGCCTACAGAAAAAACCATAAAGCAGACGTTAGCCTAAGCGGCTAAAGCATAAGAATGATCTTCTGCGTTTATATTTTTGTTTTGTAGTTTTACGAGGTACAAAAACTCGATATGCAGTCTAAGTTTCCAAATCCCTGTCGAAGCCTTTTCGCCCCCTTGTAAAGGGTTGAAAAAAAATTTGATTTTATCTGCTTTGATGCAAATAAAAGAAAGGAAAACTCATTTATAAAACGAAGTTTGTCAAGGTTTTTCGTTAAACTTTAAATACCTGGTATACAAGACATATCCAATTTTTTTTAGATAATAGTAGGTTCTTTGCCTTTAATAAGCCTCTTAAAATTATCTTTATGGGCGTAGAAAATCAAAATGGTAACAACTATTGAAAAAACAAGATACTCATAAGGCATTTTAAATAGATACAGAAACAGTGGGATAGAGAGAGTTGCAAGAAGAGAAGATACCGAAGCAATTTTAACAATTGCCATTGTTAATATGTAAACTGCAAGAGAAAATAAAAAGGGCAGAGGAGCAATAGCAAGATAAACACCTGCGGCAGTCGCAACGCCTTTGCCACCTTTGAATTTTAAAAACAGAGAATAGAGATGCCCTATAAAAGCGAAGAACCCTGTTAAGAGTATGAAGTAAATATCACTATTTATATAAGAGGCTATAAGTGTTGGCACAAAACCTTTTAACATATCAAAAAAAAGAGTTAGAAGCCCAAGCTTAGTTCCAGCAACTCTTTTTACGTTGCTTGCACCTATGTTATGACTGCCTTCTTTTGTAATTTCTATGTCGGTAAAAATTTTTGTGACAACTATCCCAAAAGGGATTGAGCCTAATAGATAAGAAACAAATAAAAAAATGAGATCTTTATACATAATGTTTTTTAATATAAATCACGCAATCACAAAATTATTCAAAACTCTCAAATTCGAAGTTGCCTTTGCCGAGTATATTATGCAAATGCAAAATACCTTCAATAATACCTTTTGAAGTTATAACAGGCAAAACTGTTATCTCTTTTTTGGCAATTATATTTAAAGCTTCATAGCCTTGAGCATTTGAATCAATGGTAATTGGGTTTTTGGTCATAAAATTGTCTACTTTGGAATTAATAAAGTCTTTTTCTTCCGCAACAAATTTTCGAATATCGCCATCAGCAATAACACCAAGTAGTTTTTTGTTTTTATCAATAACAAATACAATCCCAAGCCTAAATTTATTTATAACTTTTGAAGCTTCAAGTACACTTTTACCTTTCTCTACAACGGGTATATTTTCTCCTTTTAGCATAATATCTTTAATACTAAGAGAAAGATGACGTCCAAGGTTTCCCCCTGGGTGAACTCGTTTAAAATCTTTAGATTTGAAATTTTTTTTATGAATTAAGACAGAAGCTATGGCGTCGCCCATTGCAAGAAGAGCAGTCGTGCTAGTTGTTGGTGCAAGACCAATAGGGCAGGCCTCTTTTTCCACTCCGACATCTATGACAATATCACTAAACCTTGCAAGTGTCGATTTTGTGTTTCCAGTTAATGCTATAATTTTACACTTAAAATTTTTTATTGTAGAAATTAGTACATTTAACTCTTTTGTCTCTCCGCTGTTTGAAAGAGCAAGAAAAATATCGTCAGGGAAAACCATACCCAAGTCGCCGTGCATAGCTTCCACAGGATGAAGAAAGATAGCACTTGTTCCTGTACTATTAAAAGTCGCCACCATTTTTTTCCCGATAAGACCCGATTTCCCTACACCGCTTACAATAATTCTCCCTTTTGTTTTGCATATAAGATTAATAGTCTCTGTAAAATTCTTGTCTAATTTTTCTTTTAAACCAAGAATGCCAGCAGCTTCTATATCAAAAACTTCTTTTGCGAGTTCTAACATTTTTTTATATCTATTTCCTTTTTGAATTTGTTAATGAAGAGTTTTTAAAGTTAGAAAATAACTTTTTTTCTTATTTGTTACACTCAAAACGATTTCATTAATGCCGTCACTGTCTATATCAGAAACGACATAATCGCTTATCAAACCTTCTATTTTTTTACTTTTTTGTTTTAAAGTTGCACTATCTTTACTTATGTCAAAAACTTCAACAAAGCCGTGTGTAAAAGTTCTGCCTTTGCCAAAGAGTTTGTTTTCATAAGGATTGTTTAGAATGATAAGCTCTTTTATGTTATCGCCGTTTATATCTTTTATATATAGTTTATGAGGAAGGTAAAATCTTTCCTCAAAGTCGCCATATTGCAAATCTTTTTTTTCTATGTAGATGTTTGTAGCTCCTTTTTTTTCATCACTTATAAATTCAATTTCATCGTATTTATTTATGAAAGCTACTTGTTCGTTTTTAGTTATAAAGGTTTTTCCTAAACCTTTCATAAAACCGTAAATTGATATGCCTTCTGGGCACTCTTCTTTTTTATCTAAATAATAGTTTTTGTCCTTTATGTTTAAATTATAAATTCCATTCTCAAAAAAAGAGTTATAAGAGCCTTTTTGTCCATACAATTTGTTTCCAACAATTTTATAATTAAAATTTTGTTTTTCTGAAATTTTAATAAAATCTTTGCCTTGTAATTCTAAAACAAAAGAATCCATTAAGTTGTTATGTACAGCTTTAAGATTAACAAAAATTTCTGCTTTGCCGTTTTGGTTAATATCTTTTGCATCTAACCCTATAATATCATAATAGAGCTTGCCTTTTATGCGATATACTCTTTTAAATTCATTATTTGTATACTTAAAAATATAGATATCTTTACCGCAAGAGGCTATAAGCTCAATTTTTTTATCGCCATCAATATCACCTGCACAAACCCTTTTCATTTTTACATTAAGCTTAAACTTTTTGCTTCTTGTAAAAGTAAACTCTTCTTTTTTAAGATTTTGGGGAATATCTACTTTAACTAATTTTTTTTTTATATCTTCTGTTATTTCATCTAAAAAAGGTAATAACTCTTTTTTGTCCTCGCTATTTTTATGAAAATTAAAGCTTTTGTTAACCTCTTTTGTATTAAAAACATTTATATCTAATGTGAACCCGCCTCCAAAAAATAGAGCACTTCCCGATATAACAAAATCAGCACTTTCTTTTAAACCTATTTTAATTATCTGGTTTTTATCTAATTTAGTATCTTTTACATCTATTTGAGAAACCGAAAAATTTTCAAAACCTTCAAACCTTTTTAGTAAGATTGAGTTTATGCCTTCTTGAAGCGTTAAGCTTTTTTCTTCTGAAAAAATTTTAAAAGGTAGAATCAACGCTTTTTTGTTCTCTTTTGCTCCAAGAGTGGAAAACGCTAAAAGGAGTATTAATATGTACGATATTTTTTTTATCATTTTAATTTTTACTTTTTTTAAAGGATAATTTGTTAAACTATGAGAGCTTTGCACAAGCGTACTTTATTAATTGATAAAATGCGTTTGTGCAAAGCTCTTTTTAAGAAACTCGTGTATAACTTTATATATTCTTATTGCATCTTCGCCTATTAGAATACCATGCTTTTGGGCATCAACAAGAAAAAGTTCTTTAAAGTTTGTATCAATATTTTCAAACATTTTCAGTGTTCCTTTATAGTCAACAACAGGATCTTTGTGCGATTGAATAATAAGGTTTGGAAGTTGAATTTTTTTAATATTGTCTTCAAGCTTATTAACCATTTTTTCAAGTTCGTCTAATGTTGATAAAGGATTCCTTACATAATTTATATGTTTATGCTCAGGGTTGTTAGTAACAAACTCTTTGGCAAGTTTATTTAAAGAAACTTTTTTTATTAATCTATTCCACATATTAATAGCTGGTACAAAATTTGAGGCAAAATCTTTTAACTTTATAGGAGGAGATACAGCAAAAGCACCAGCCAAATTGTTTGCAATTGTTTGAAAATATAGGGCGATTACTCCTCCAAGAGAGAAACCGCCTACAAAAATTTTACTGCAAAATTGACTTAAAAAAACGTACCCCTCTTTAACACTTAAAAGCCAATCTTCATAAGTTCTGATAGAAAGGTCTTCAGGGGTTGTTCCGTGTCCTTTAAGACGAACCCCAAACACTATAAACCCTTTTTCGCCTAAATATTCTGCAAGACCTTTAACTTCAAAAGGGGAAGCCATATAACCGTGTATGAGTAAGATACCGATACCATTATTACTCTTTTTTTCTATTAAATATGGTGTGCCTATATTTTTTTCTTTACTCTCTTCTTTAATATAATAGGTGCTATAATCTTTTGTAAAATCGCTTAAAGCTTTTTCATATAAAAACTCCTTGATTCTATTTTTTAAGTCGTTTTCACTGTTTTTTATAAGATTTTTTAAGAGAGGTTTTGCATCTTGTAAAATTTCTATTTCATTCAATATGACTGCAATATTATTGTTTATTCGTATTGAATGAAAATTTTTAGGGCTATTAAAAGTGTCATCAAAAATTCTCTCTTTATTGATTTTTATGTTACCATCTTTAACTTTTATAACCTTAGAGCTTAAAGCAATTTCAATAAAGTCATTATACTCTGTGTTTTCACCAAATAGAAGTTCGATAGGATTGCGTTTAAGATGCGGATGAATAAAATATTTTTTTAGTTCAGGTAAAATTTTAGATATAGCAAGAAAAGATAAAAGTTTGAACTCTTCCTCGCTTATTACACTTTTAGTTAAATATTTTAAAATTAAAGCAAATATATGGCTGTGATTAATTGTAACAAGAGAGTATATTTGAGACATATAGTCTCTTGTTATCTCTGCTGCATAAGAACGAAAAACGTCTCTTGAAGTTATAAATTTATCAAAATCGATAGCTCTTCTTGACGAAAGGTCACTTTCTAAAAATGGGTTATCGAACTGTTTTTTTATGCTTATAGGTTTTCCAAAGTTTATGTTGATATCAACTTTTGAAAAGAGAAGAGATATTTCGGATGCTATCTCTTCTTGCATACGACTGGAAGGTTCTTTCTCTATCTTTTCGGCAAGCGTGTTTAAAAAATTTTTTTTTATATTAATTGGATAATAACTTAAGTTTAGAGGTAAAATAAATGTTTCACTATTTATAACTTTTTTCTCATCTTCTATTTTAAAATAGGTTTTGAGCCTTTCTGCTTCTTTCTCATTTTTTTCAAGCATTCTTTTAAGACGATGACGATAAAACTCACATCTTAAAGCAAAAACAGCAGCTCCAGTGTGTGGGCTTGTTACTCCTTCATCTCCTACAATTATAAAACTGCCTTCTTTTTCTAAAATTTTTTTATTTTTAACCATTAAACCTTCTGGAAAAATTGTCCAATGGTCGTCCCCTGTAAGAAGTTTTTGAGTCATCAAAAGATTTTTATCTGGGTTTTTGTTCGAAACAGCTCCTAATGAATTTAAAATAGATTTAAGTGAGCCTTGAAAAAGATTTGCATCTGCAAGTGCCCAAATGTTTTTTTTTGTGATTGCACTTAGAAAGGAGGGCAAAAGGAGAGTTTCAAAACGTGTAAAGTGATTGGCAACAAAAATTATTGAGCCTTCTTTTGGAATATTCTCTTCTCCATAAGTATATACTCTCGATTTTAGTAAATCGGATAAGAGTCGGACTAAAAAAGTAGAAGTTTTGTAAGCTAATTTGTTCAAGGTTTTTTCTTCTTAATCGTAAGCCTTTATAATGGTTTTTGATATTTTTTTGTAAAAAACAGTATGTGCAAAAGTCTCAATTGGGATATTTAATTATATTCTTTATATCTTCATAAATATGTTTTAAAGCAGGATAAATCTTCTTATAAACATTTTTATAAAGTTCGTGATAGATATCTACATTTTTTAAATTTGGATGGAAAGTTTTTTTATACGTTACCATATTGTGAGTTGCATCTTTAAACGAAGAGTGAATGCCTACTCCTTTAGCAGTTATTAAAGCAGCACCAAGAGCGGAAGTTTCAAAAGTTTTTCCTTTAACTATCGGTTTATTAAAAATATCAGCAGCTATTTGACAAATTTCATCACTTTGAGAGGCACCTCCAGAAACTGCAAGTCTTTCAGCCCTTACTTTCCCTTTTTTTTCAATTGTTTCCAAACCGTCAAGAAGACCATAAGACAACCCTTCAATAACAGCTCTGTAAATATAAGCTTTTGTATGAACATCACCAAAACCAATTATTGAACCTTTAGCCAAAGGTCTTTTTAAGCAAGGGTTCCAGTAAGGATATACCATAAGTCCCATTGATCCTGCTGGTACATCTTTTAAAAGAGAGTTTAAAATTTCTTCTGTTGAAATGCCTTCTTTTTTTGCTCTCATTCTTTCTTTATGTGCAAATTCATTTTTAAACCAAGTTATCATCCAAAAACCTCTAAAAATTTCGACTTCTGGATTGTATCTTCCAGGAATAGAAGCTGGATAAGGAGGCATAAATTTTATTGCTTCAAAATATTTTTTTGAAGTTGTTTGGACAGTGGCGGTGGTGCCAAAGCTTAAGCTTGCCATCTTTTGATTTAAAACGCCCATACCGATTGTTTCGCAGCCTTTGTCAGAACCGCAAGCAATAACAGGCAACCCTTCCTTTAAACCTGTTTTTAAAGAGGCTTTTTTTGTAATTTGACCTATTAAATCTCCGGGCTTTACAATATCTGGAAGTTTGCTTGTTGCTACAGGAAAAAGCTTATAAGGGAGTTC
The DNA here is from genome assembly GCA_963662235.1 of Desulfobacterales bacterium. Lineage (GTDB taxonomy): Bacteria > Desulfobacterota > Desulfobacteria > Desulfobacterales. The sequence goes on from OY759308.1 coordinate 755,349, forward strand.
ATATCTTTTTGCCCATCTCGTTTTTTTGTAGTTAAAAGGGATATAGCCAATTTGAGATGCAGATGAGTCTATAAAATTGCCCGTTAAATGGTAGTTTAAAAAACCTGATATTTGGAGATATTTGTAAGTTTCTTCCCAAATATGAGGTTCATTTTGCATAATCCAGTTACACTTGCCATCAGTTTGAGTTTTGTTAATTAGAGTGTCAGCCCCTGCAAGCTTAAAGATAAGATTTAAAAATTTATTTGGTTTGTATATAAGCCCCGCTTTTCGTTGGTCAAGCCAAACAATAATATCTCGTAATGGTTTTCCGTCTTCATCGACATTGACCATACTATTTCTTAGAGTTGTTACGCCAACACCTTCTATTTTATCAAACGACTCTTTTTCTGTCTCTTTTAACTGTTTTAAAGCTCTATATAAACTTTCTAAATAAATGTTTGGATTCTGTTCTGCAAATCCAGGTTGCTTGCTGTTATATGGTGAATAAAATAGTTGTTTTTTAGCAACGATATCTCCACTGGCAGAAAAAATAATTGCTCTTAAGCTTTGTGTACCGCAATCTATAGAGAGGATAGTTTTATTTTTCATCTGTTAACTATTTCGAGACCTTTGCACATAATGTTTTTTATGAAAAAAATAGTGGTTTTTTGTAAAACATTAACTTTTGGTAGTTTTTACAAAAACCTCTAAAACCCTTATAAAGACTAACGCTCTCTTTCACTTTTGTTTTGGGTTCGACGTATAAAAATACTACTTTACCCCAGTGAAATAATATTTGATGCTTTACAGCTCAAATATTATTTTTAAATTTGAAAAATTTAAAAATATTTCACAGGGTGAACCACAAAACAAAAGCAAAATAGAGCTATGTGCAAAGGTCTCTATTTCTTTAACTTAGAGAGACTGTGACATAAACGTATTTTATGTTTTAATAAAATAAAAATTTTAGTTTAAAATATTGAAATATATAAACGTCTTTTTTCGAAAAAGTCTTTATTTATTGACTTACCCTCTTTTGCCCGATTTTTGGGTTTGACGTATAATAAATACTACTTTACCCCATGAAATAATTTTAAATTTTTCAAATTTAAAATTAAGATTTGAATTACTGTTCAAATCTTATTTCACAGGGCAAGCCACAAAAATCGGACAAAATAGGGCATTATGTCCCAGCCTCTATAGTTTTAATTAAATTTTTTTTAAAACTTTAAAAATTCTTACGTCATCAGAAATTTTGTATAAATCTTTTACAATATAAGTATGATTTTTGTGTTTATAAAGATAGTAAGACTCTCCTGCGATATCTTCTTTTTTTATAATATTGTTAGTTAGGGGCCGAAATAAAAAAATATAATCGGGATGTTCAAAATAGTCATCATAATAAAATTTACTATCTATACGGTCTAATCTCATTTCAGTCCGATAAATTTCACTATATAAAGCTCTAATCCAATTACTCTCACCATCGACAATCCAGTATTTAGGCTGTGGGAAAAGCACTTTTTCTCCGTTTGGTACTTTTAATCTTAAAACATAGTTTAATTTTGCAAATTTTTCACTAAATCTGGAAGTGTATTCATCATACTCTTTGTGATGGAATGCTGAAATGGTATGGCTTTTTTTTGCAAGTGTATAGAGCATTTGAACCATTTTTATATCGACCATAAAAAAGCAAATTAAAAATGATAAAATTAAAAAACGTTTTCTTTTTTTAGCTTCAATAAAAAGAAGTGTTAAAACAACACAAATTAAAAAAGTAATACCAAAAAAATTAGATATAAACTTGCTTAAAATGGGTGTTCCGAAAAAAAAATTTATAGTGTGTGTCCAGCGACTTTCGTTTATTGTTATGAAATCTTTAAAGAATTCTGAAAAGGTGTCATAAAGGGAGAGGTTTTTTGAAAGAGTAATTTTTTTTAAAGTTATATCCCCTTTTAATATGAGTCCAAACCTAATTATTTTTGTTCTATTATGATATGTCTTTTTCCATGGAAAACGTCGTGTAAAAAAAATATTTTTTTGAGTATTAAGAATAAATGTTTTTTTATTAGCAGGTATTTTTTCTATTATTTGATGATAGTTATTTAAATCTTCATAATTGTTATAATACCAATTTAAGTTTATGAGTCTTTTTTTTGAGAGAGGCTCAAATTCTATCTTTACATACGGTTTCTCTTCCCATGTTAGTCCGCTCTCTTTGAGAGATAAAAGTGCTAAAAAATAGTTCTTACTTTGTATATTGAGACCATTTTCAGTGAAAAAGGCTTTTTTATCTTGTCCTTGTAGAATTAACTCTTTTTTTGTTTGTTCAATATTTGTAAAATCAAAAACCTTTTTTTCTTCAAGTGCATTTGAAAGAAAAAATAGTATAAGAAAAAATATAATAAATAAGAGTGAGAATAAGTATTTTTTTAGTTTAATATTCATCATAAGTTTTTAAAAAAGATATATAGAGAGGTAAAAATATTCCTGTAATATGCAAAAGGAACCTAAAAGTGACCGAAGCATCTAAAGAGTATGCACTATATTGTGTAAAAGAGACAACATAAAATACACTAAAAATAAAAGCGAAAGAGTATAAAACAAGAGCATTTAGCTTAATGTTTCGTGCTGTAAAAAGCGTATATAAACTTATAAAAGCTACAAACCATAAAAAAATATTAAAAGTACCAAAATTAGATAATAAGAAAAAAAAATTATGAATTTTAGTAGAGCAATTTTCTGATTGAAAAGTAAGAGAGAAAAGCTCGATATTGGTAAGTTTAAAAAGGTAGTTACCAAGAAAACCAAAAATAGTTATAAAAGCGAAAAACGAGATGGCTTCTATTAAAATGAGTTTGCTTAAAGATTTGTTTTTATATTGCACTAAATAATGGTTGAGCCAAAAAAATATCAAAAAGATAGTCCAAAACTTCCCGCCTATTTTTGTTAAAAAAAGTCCTACAAGTGAGAAAATAATTAAATTAATATAAAAAATATTAAACTTTTTATCTTCAAAATGAAAAATGGTAAAAATTGATATCGCCATCATAAAGAAAAAAGCAACTGAACTGTCTTGATAACCAGGTCTTATCGTATGAGATATTAGTATTGGAAGAGATGAAATGATATAAGCACAAATTATAGCAGGAGTAATTTTTTTTAATATTTTGTATACAGTAAAAAAAGAGATGATAATTATAGAAAAGTAGGAAAAAAGCCATGGTATAGTTGCAAAAGAGATATACCACCTATCAAGAAACATTCTTGTCCATGCTGGCAAAATAGAAACACTGAGCGGTGTAATCATTGAGTTAATGCCATTTTCCCATAAATTAGTTATGGGTCTTCCTGTTCCAATCCATTTAGCTATAGGGATAGTACCTTGTGGATGTAGAGCATCCGAATCCATAACTGGGTTTGTAAAGCAGATGTAAGTGACTAAAACAATTTTAATTAAGATTAAGAATATTAAGATATAATCGTAATAGAAGAGCTTATAATTTGCTCTATTTTGGGTTTTTACAATTTCTCCTTTTTTATACAGAAAGGCTGCGTAACAAACAGTACAGAGCATAAAAAAAAGAGCTATATAATTCCAAGTTTTGCAAAAAATCTCAAAATAGACAAAAAAATAGCCAAACAGATATAAAACAACGCTTCCTACCCCCCATCCATATGGAATAGCGTATAAAATATTATTTAAACGCTTTTTGGGAAGAGCTATTTGCATTATAGAAAGCCCCGTAAGGACTATCATTGTTTGTGTAAATAGTGCTATAGTTAAAACTTTAAACATAATCTTATTTGAGACCTTTGCACATAATGTTTTTTATGAAAAAAATAGTGGTTTTTTGTAAATTATCAACTTTTGGCAATTTTACAAAAGCAGCTAAAACCCTTATGAAGACTAACGCTCTCTTCTGCTTTTGTTTCGGGTTCGACGTATAAAAATACTACTTTACCCCAGTGAAATAATATTTGATGCTTTACAGCTCAAATATTATTTTTAAATTTGAAAAATTTAAAAATATTTCACAGGGTGAACCACAAAACAAAAGCAAAATTTAAGCTATGTGCAAAGGTCTCTTATTTTTATATTAATAACGATTTGCCTTCAAAAGCGGCTCTTAGAACAGACATAAAATCGTCATAACTTATCTCTTCAGGATTGTAAATGATTGTGCCATCGCCAAGTGCTGTTTCTGCAATTTTAGGCAAATCTTCCTCTTTTACATTTTCAACTTGTTTAAAACAGGTTGGATGCCTATTTGCTGTTTTTGTATGAAGTTTTTCGTTTAAATCTCGTATTAAAGCAATGCTTTTTTTTGCACGTTTCTTAGGTGGTGTCTCATTGTAAACTTTTATGCCCCCAAGAGGAAGCAAGAGCTCGCCTATAAGCTTTTCCCGTTTTTTTAAATTGTATTCAAGTCCAAATGGAAGTCCAATAGCCATACAAACGCCGTGTGGCACTTTACATATTGAGCCTACAGAGTGACCTATAGCGTGAATTATACCACACATAGAGTTTGAAAAACTCATTCCAGCAAGTGTTGCGGCAACTGCAAGATTTTGTCTGTATGTTTCATTAGAAGGGTCTTCTATTGTTTTTAAAAGATTGCTCACAATAAGATTTATAGAGTAAAAAGCACTTGCATCACTTAAAGGATTTTTAGCAAGGGAGATATAAGCTTCAATAGAGTGAGTTAGAGCATCCATAGCTGTGGCCGCTGTAACAAAATTGGGCATCGTTTTTGTCATTGTCGGGTCTAAAATCGCAACATCTGGAACTATTAGATGAGAGGTGAAAAGAAGTTTTCTTTTATTTTCATTGTCTACAATTACTGCTGCTTGTGTTATTTCAGAACCAGTCCCTGCTGTTGTAGGAATAACTATTAATGGGTTGAGTTTTTTTGTTAACTTTCCTGCGCCATAAAATTTACCAATATTAAAAGAGCTATTAGAAGCGGCTATATTTACTCCTTTGGCAGTATCAATAACAGAGCCTCCGCCTATTGCTATTATGGAGTCACATTTTTTTTCTAAATACTTTTTTGAAATCTCGCCTGCGATTTTAATGTCGGAATCTGGTGGAATGTTTTTTTCAACTACTTTTATTTTAATATCTTTGTCTATTTTATTTAAAACAGTATCAAAAAGGCCTACCTTATCTACGCCACTGTCGGTTAAAAGCATTGGAGATGAAACGTTAAAACTTTTTAAAACCTTATTTATTTCGGATAAACTATTTTTGCCCGATATTATTTTTGTACTTGCGGAAAATTCAAAATAGTTTGGGATTTGCACTTTTTTTTATTCCTTGACTATTAGTTCTAACACTTTGTCTATTTTTTCAAATTGTCCCATACTTGCCTCCACTACCTCTTTTACTATTTGAGACCTCAATTTTTTGATGGTATCTTTAACTTTTGTTATATCTTTTTTTTGAACGACTTTTTTTATATTACTTTTGAAAGTTTTTAAAATATCATCTTTTTTAAGGTTAATTTCATCATTAGAGTGAGAAGATGAGAGAGTTATAGCAAGTAAGTTTATTGGAGCTGTTGTGTCAAGATTAGAAAAGTTAGAGTTGTTTTCTTCAAAATAGTTTTCAATTAAATAAGGCAACACGATTCCAATACATATTCCTGCAGGCAAATCGCATTTTTTTTCTAAAATATTCCCTAAACTTTTCATTGTAGAAAACTTTAAATTTGAAGCAATGACGTTAGAAATTACTTCTCCATTGATTAAGTTAAATAGACTCTTTTTTTTCAAATTTAAATTTATAATTGAAAGTGCTGTATGTGCATAAATATTACCAAAAGGGTTGCTATTAAAAATAATAAACTCAATAGCTATTGCAAGGGCTATTAAACTTGAAGATATGGAGTAGTTAGAAGAGAAAATAGCTCTTTTGTCTATTACAATAATGTTAGGGATAAAGTAGTTAGAATCAAAAGATACGTTTTGAAAAGACAAAAAACTGCTCGGCTCTTCTTCTTTTAAACTTCCTGTCGGAATAAAAACAAAAGGTTTCATTTTCCTATGCAAGTTTATATCTTTATTAAAATTTCTATAATCTAAATAAGCTAAAGAAAGATTTAGCATTTTTGCAAAATGAATGGTGTTAGAGCATCCTACCCCAATTATTGAATCTCGGTTGAAATTTTTGAAAATGTCTCGTGCTTCCTCAACAGTACTAAAACTATCGTTTTCTTGAGTAAAAAAGAGGCTTAAGTTAAGGGGCGAGTCTTGAAGATATTTTACAATTTTTTTATCTTTTTTGTTTATGATAATAATTGGATTTTGTGCTCCAACCATTTCAAGTTCTGAAGCTATATTCTCAAGTGCCTTGTTGCCTGAAACAATTTTAGCTGGAAAGATAAAATTTGAAAGCATTTAAATTTTTTTATTCAAAGCTTGCAAGTATAGAGTTGCCTGCATCTACTTTGTCGCCTACTTTTACATAAGTTTTGACTTCTTGTGGAAGATAGACATCGAGTCTTGAACCAAAGCAGATAAGACCGAATCTTTCTCCTTTTGTTAACTTATCACCTTCTTGGACCTTACATATAATTCGTCTTGCTATAAGTCCTGCTATTTGTACAACACAATATTTTACACCTTTTTTTACTTCTATTGTCATAGCGTTTCTTTCGTTGTCTTTAGAAGCTTTATCGAGACTTGCATTAAAAAATTTGCCGGGGAAGTATTGAATTTTTTTTATCACACCATCAAAAGGGACTCTGTTTACATGTACATTAAAAACAGACATAAAAATGCTTATTTTAATATAGGTGCCTTTTAAATATGGGTTGTCTTCAACTACATCAACAAAAACTACTTTGCCATCTGCAGGTGAAACAATAGTGTTTTTTTTATTTGGTATAAGCCTATCTGGGTCTCTAAAAAAGAAACAGATAAAAAGAGTGATAAGAAGTCCTATAAAGGCGAGGAATTTTAATCCAATAACTGCTAATATAGTTGTTACAAATGCTGCAATGAAAACAAATGGAAGACCCTCTTTTGCCATTGGGAAAGCAGAAGTTTTTTTCTCCTGATTTAAAGTAAATTTGTCCATATTTTTTAACCTTTAGTTTTTATTTGAAAAAATTTTATAATAACTTTAACAGTAGTTTATCTTATAAACATAGTCAAACAGTCAAGTAAAGAAACAAGATTTTCAAAACCTTTGCACATATATAATTTTTTATAAATAAATATGTACAGAGGTTTTAATATATGTGCGAAAGTTTCAGGAACAAATTAAAATGGAATTAAAAGAGATATATAAAAAAGTTTCAAGTGATATTTATCCTAAAAAAATGGAAATTTCATTCTATGATGAACAAGACAAGAAACAGACTTTTCTATACGAAAAAGTAAACTGGACAGTAGATGGTGAAAGTCGTGGATTAAGGTATGGTGACAATCCTTGTCAAAAAGCAGCGTTTTATAAATTAATAAACGGCAATTTAGTTATAGGCGATGTAGAAATACTTGGGGCTAAAAACTATCTGCTTTCAGATGCTACACTTTTAAAATTTGGAAAACATCCAAGTAAAACAAACTTTACCGATGTAGATAATGCACTTAATATCCTTAGATACTTAATGGACAAACCAACCGCTGTAATTGTAAAACACAACAACCCTTGCGGAGTAGCCGAGTCTGATACAATATTTAAAGCGTATGAAAAGGCTTACGAAGCAGATATCACAGCAGCTTTTGGAGGTTGTATAGTTTTCAATAGACCTGTCGATAAAGAGACAGCAAAAGCTATCTCTATGCAATATGCAGAAGTTGTTGCTGCACCAGATTTTGAAGAAGGCACTGTTGAAATTCTTGAAAAAAGAAAAAACTTAAGAATTTTAAAAATAAAAAATATAGAAAACTTAAAAAAATTTGCAGGCAAAAAGGTTTTAGATTTTAAGGCTCTTATGGACGGTTCTATCATAATACAAACCTCTTTTGATTTAAAAGCTTTAACGAGTGACAAGCTTCATATTGCAAAGTGTACCTATAAAGACAAAGAGTATAAAATTGATAGGGAGCCAACTTTAAAAGAGTATGAAGATATGCTTTTTGGCTGGAAAATTGAAGCTGGAATTACTTCCAATTCTGTTATTTATGTAAAAGATGGAGTGACTTTGGGGATAGGTACGGGCGAACAAGATAGAGTAGGGGTAGCGGAAATAGCTGTTTATAAAGCTTATGAAAAGATGAGAGACAAATATTCTCATAAAAAATTTAATACGCCTTATAGATTACTCCAAGATGAAGATAAGAGAGACGAGATTGAAAATAGTGTTAAAGAGCAAAATGGTGGATTGAAAAATGCGACAATGGTAAGTGATGCTTTTTTCCCTTTTAGAGATGGCGTTGATGTGGGTTTAAAAGAAGGTGTTTCTGCTATAATCCAAACAGGTGGTTCTATTAATGATTATCAAGCTATAGAAGCTTGTAACGAATTTGGTGCCACTATGGTCTATACAGGACAAAGAAGTTTTAAACACTAACAAGACTTTCGCACATAGCTCTCTTTCACTTTTGTTTTGGGTTTGACGTATAAAATAAAAAGACCTCTGCACATAATGTTTTTTCGTGTGTAGGGAACGGTTTTAAACCGTTCCCTACTTATGTGCAAAGGTCTCTAACAAAAAAAGGTTTATTTTATTTATGATATTAATAGTAGATTTTGGTTCACAATTTAATCAGCTTATAGCGAGAAAAATAAGAGAGCTTAATGTTTATTGTCAGATTGTGCCATATTATGAAGTAGATGTAGATTTTATAAAATCAAAAAAAGATATTGATGGCATAATATTATCGGGTGGTCCTGCCAGTATATATGAAAAAAACAGTCCTCAAATAGATAAAAAGATATTCTCTCTAAACATTCCTATTCTTGGAATTTGTTATGGTATGCAACTTATGGTCTCTCTTTTAGGAGGGAAAATTGAGGAGGCAGGCAAGAGAGAATATGGTTTTGCAGAGCTGATTATAAATAAACAAAACAGACTATTTAAAGACGTTACAAAAAAAACTGTTTGTTGGATGAGCCATGGCGACTCATTAATATCTATTCCTAAAAGTTTCGAAATTGTTGGCAATACCAAAAACACTAAAATCGCTGCAATTGAAAATAAAAAAGAGAACTTATACGGCTTGCAGTTTCATCCTGAAGTAGCTCATACAGAGGAAGGCTTAAAAATGCTTGGCAATTTCCTCTTTGAAATTTGTAGGTGTTCTCAAGACTGGACTATGAGCTCTTTTATTAAAGATAGTATAAAAGAGATAAAAAATGTGGTTCAAGGTCAAAAAGTTATATTGGGGCTTAGCGGAGGGGTAGACTCTTCTGTGGCTGCTACTTTAATTCATAACGCAATAGGCAAAGACCTTACCTCTATTTTTATAGATAATGGACTTTTGCGTTTAAATGAAGCTAAGAATCTAAAAAAAACTTTTAAAGAGAATTTTGACCTTAACATTCGTTTTATTAATGCAGGAAGTGTTTTTCTTAAAGCTTTAAAGGGCGTAACTGACCCTGAAAAAAAACGTAAAATTATCGGTAGACTCTTTATAAAAATTTTTAATGAAGAAGCAAAAAAAATAAAAGGTGCTTCTTTTTTAGCACAAGGCACGTTATATCCCGATATTATAGAGTCTAAGTCTGCTTTTGGAGGTCCTTCTTCTGTAATTAAGTCTCATCATAATGTTGGTGGGCTTCCTAAAAAAATGAAATTAAAACTTCTTGAACCTTTGAAATTTCTTTTTAAAGATGAAGTGAGGTTGCTCGGGAAAGAGCTTAATCTTAGTGATGATATCGTTTGGAGACAACCTTTTCCAGGTCCTGGTCTATCTATTCGTATAATTGGTGCAATTACAAAAAAGAAACTTGATATTTTAAGAAAAGCAGATGCTCTTCTTATGGAAGAGATAAAAAATGCTGGATATTATAAAGATTTATGGCAAGCTTTTGTAGTACTTTTACCAATTAAAAGCGTAGGTGTTATGGGGGACAAAAGAACTTATGAAAACATAGCAGCTATAAGAATTGTAAATAGTTTAGATGCTATGACTGCAGATTGGGCAAAATTGCCACACGAATTTTTAGCAAAAGTTTCAAATCGTATTATAAATGAAATAAAAGGTATAAATAGAGTTGTTTATGATATAAGCTCAAAGCCTCCAAGCACAATAGAATGGGAATAAAGTATTTTAGAGTTTAATCGTTAAATGAACAATAAATAGGAGTAAGTAATGGATATTGACAATAAAAGAGCAAGAAGTTTTGAGTTGGGGAAACCTGAGAAAACTGTTTCAAAACAAGATAGATTGTCGGATATCAATGCTATCAAAATAGAGAAATTGAGTTTTAAAATCACTCTTATATCTATTATTTTCCCTATTATAATTTGTCTTCTTATAGTGTTTGTCTATGTTAAACTTGAAAAATCTATCTTTAGTGGGCTTTCTTCAGGATCTGAGGGTATGCAACAAATGGAAAAAGCTTTTAAGAAAGAGACAGACTATATTGGGGTTATGTATAGAAAACTAAAAGAAGAAGTTGATGAAAATGAAAAAAATTTTGATTCCTTCAAAAATAGTTTTTTAAAACTAAGCAATAGTAAAGTAAATAATGAAAAAACTATAATTAGTAAATTAAACAATTTAGAAAAGAACTATTCTGTTATCGATATGAAGATATCAGAGTTAGAAAGAGTTATGACAAGTAAATCTGATAAAAAAGAGTTAGAAAAAACTTATCTCGCTTTTCAAAACAATATTAATCTTTTTAAAAGTTCTTTTGACTCTCTAAAAGAAGAGTTAGACAATTTTAAGAAAAAGAGCGAAGAAGAAAAAGAGATTAACGATTTCAATATAAAAAAAGCAAATGATACACTTTCAGATTTACAAAATAGATTGAACCAATTTGAAGACAACAAAGATAAAAAAGGGAGTGAATATCTAAACGTAATAAATCAACAACTCTTGCTCCAAAAAAGAGTGGATAATTTATATAAAATCGTTAAAGAAACACAAAAATAGTTTATTATAGTAAGACCTTTGTACATAGCTCTATTTTTTCATAAAACATATTATGTGCAAAGGTCTTTATAGTTTTTGTTTTTTTGCCTGCCTTTTTTTATTTACTACAATTGACTTTTATTTTTTTTTTCATTACCCTGCATTCTCGCCTTTCTTAAGTACTAATTAGTTTTTTAAACTATAAAATGACGAGACCTTTGTACATAATGTTTTTTATGAAAAAGATAGTGATTGTTTTATAAAATATTAACTTTTGATAATTTTACAAAAATTTATAAAACCCTTATAAAAGAGTTACGCTTTCTTTTACTTTTGTTTTGGGTTCGACGTATAAAAATACTACTTCACCACAAAACAAAAGCAAAATTTAAGCTATGTGCAAAGGTCTCAATAATTTGCTAATTAATATTATTCTTTTTAATTTTTTTACAGGTTTTAGAGCGTTATATATAGCGTTTAAAACTAAAGAAGGAGATGTTTTATGAAAAAGCACTTAATGTTCTTGATAGCTTTGCTTTCTATGTTTTTCTTTTCTGTAAGCCCATTGCTTGCTAAAACTATTAAAATCGGACTTATGTGTCCTCTTACTGGTGCTTATGCAAGTGAAGGACAAGATATGAAAAATATTGTTACACTTCTTGCAGATGAATTGAATGCTCAAGGAGGAATTAATGGTGACAAGGTTGAAATTGTTGTTGGAGATGACGGTAGTGAACCTAAAACTTCTGCTATGGCAGCACAAAAACTTTCTACTCAAGGAGTTGTAGCTGTTATAGGAACTTATGGTTCTGCTAATACAGAAGTTACACAAAATATTTATGATGAAGCAAAAATAATTCAAATTGCAACAGGATCTACTTCTGTAAGACTTACTGAAAAAGGTCTTAAATATTTTTTTAGAACATCTCCAAGAGATGACAGCCAAGGTTTAGTTGCTTTTAGAACTGTTAAAAATAGCGGATTAAAAAATATAGCTGTATTACACGACAATTCAAGTTATGCAAAAGGTCTTGCTGATGAAACAGTTAAACACCTTAAAGAAGCTCATTTAAATGTTGTTTTTAACGATGCGTTAACTCCTAAAGAAAACGACTATATGGTTGTTTTAAACAAAATAGCATCAAAAAACCCAGATATGATATTATTTACTGGTTATTATGGTGAAGCAGGTCTTCTTCTTAAACAAAAAAAAGAGATAGGTCTAAATATTCCGATGCTTGGTGGAGACGCTACTAATAATAATGACCTTATAAAAGTAGCAGGTAAAAAAGCAGCTGAAGGTTTTAGATGTGTAAGTCCTCTTCTTCCAAGTGACCTTCAAGATAAAAAAGCAAAGAAATTTTTAAAAGACTACAAGGAAAAATATAAATCAATCCCAAGTTCTATCTGGTCAGTTTTAGCAGGTGATGCTTTTAAAGTTATAGTAAAAGCTATCGAAGCAACAAAATCTGTAAAACCAGATACTCTTGCAGATTATTTACACAACGATCTTAAAAATCTTTCTGGTCTTACAGGAAAAATATCTTTTGATGAAAAAGGCGATAGAATTGGCGATGTTTACAGAATTTATGAAGTAAACAAAGATGGACAATTTATCCTACAATAAAAAATATAAAACAAAAGGGGAGAGTACTTTTCTCTTCCCTTTGTTTTAAAAAAATCGAATTTTAAAAATCAAATTTATAAAAAAAAGATAAAAAAATGGAATTATTTTTTACACAGCTCGCTAACGGTCTTGCTATAGGTAGTATTTATGCTTTGATAGCATTAGGCTATACAATGGTTTATGGTATTTTAAAGCTTATTAACTTTGCACATGGAGATTTGTTCGGGATTGGAGCATATCTTGGGCTTACTTTGCTTACTTGTTTTGGATTAATAGGCAAACTTGGTTTTGTAACTGGTATTATTGTTTTAGCAGTAATGATATTTATTCTTGTTGGTATTATTGGCATAATGCTCGAAAAAATTGCTTACAAGCCTCTTAGAAATTCTGATAGGCTTTCTGCCGTTGTTTCAGCACTTGGTGCTTCTATATTCTTACAAAATGCTCTTATGCTTATTTATGGAGCACGTATTAGAGCGTATCCTGCTAATGTTCTCGAAATCACAACAAAAACAATAGTAATTTTTGGGTTAAATCTCTCTGTAGCACGAGTTATTATTTTTGTAGTATCAATAGTTTTAATGATAGTTTTATACCTTTTTGTTCAAAAGACCAAAATGGGTGTGGCTATAAGAGCTGTTGCAATAGACCACGAAGCTTCAAAGCTTATGGGTATTAATGTTAACACAATTATTACGATAGTGTTTCTTATAGGTCCTGCTCTTGGTGGTATTGCAGGTTTAATGGTCGGTCTTTGTTATGGTCAGGTCTCTTTTATGATAGGTTGGTCATATGGTTTAAAAGCTTTTATCGCAGCAATTCTTGGTGGGATAGGAAATATTCCAGGAGCTATGGTCGGCGGTATTTTATTAGGCGTTGTAGAGGCTCTTGGTGCAGCATACCTTTCACTTGCATGGAAAGATGCTATTGCTTTTTTTATTCTAATACTAATTCTAATTGTTAAACCAACTGGTATATTAGGGGAAAGGGTAGCAGAAAAGATATGAAAAATATGAAGAAGAAAGATATTTTATTTTGCATAGTTTTATTAATTTTACCCATTTTCCTTAATAATTATTGGACAGATGTTATGGTGAATATTGGTTTCTATGCGATTTTAGGTTTAAGTTTAAATATAATATTAGGTTATTGCGGACTTTTCCATATGGGACATGCAGCCTTTTATGCTATTGGTGCTTATACTGCTGCTATTTTAAATACAAAATTTAATGTACCTATCTTTGCTCTTGTTCCTCTTGGAGGATTATTTGCAGGGCTTCTTGCTGCAATTATTGCTAAACCTATTATACATTTAAGGGGTGATTATCTTCTTATTGTAACAATAGGAATTGTTGAAATTGTAAGAATTACACTCGTAAATAACATTTTTGGTCTTACAAACGGAGCAAACGGTATTTTTGGTATAGATAGACCCAATCTTTTTGGTTTTGTGATAAAAACAAGAACCCATTTTTACTATCTGATTTTTGCATTCGCTGCCATAACCGTTTATCTTTTTTACCAGCTTGAAAATTCAAGATTTGGAAGAGCCTTGTTTTATATTAAAGAAGATGAAGTTGCAGCAGAAGGTAGCGGAATAGATATAGCAAAATATAAACTTTTAGCTTTTGTTATAGGTGCGGTTTGGGCAGGAATGCTCGGTGTTATATATTCTTCTAATATGCTGATAATTTGTCCTGAATCTTTTAATTTTTGGGAATCTGTTATCTTATTTACTATAGTTTTAATTGGTGGTTCTGGAAATATTAAAGGTGTTATTTTAGGTGCTTTTTTAATTGTTGGACTCCCTGAAATTTTTAGAGAGCTTGCAACAGCCAGGATGCTTGTCTTCGGTGCAGCTATGATAATTATGATGATTTTTAGACCTGAAGGTATTTTACCAGTAAAAAGAAAAATTTATAAGTATGAAAATTTTGAATAAATAAAATTTTATATTATAGCGTGAGTGTATGAATTTATTAAGTTTAAAGAATACAAGTAAAACATTTGGTGGTTTGATAGCCGTAAACAATGTTTCTTTTGATATAGAAGGAGGCTCGATAGTAGGTTTAATAGGACCTAATGGAGCAGGGAAGACAACTACATTTAACCTCATTACTGGAAATTATAAAAGTGATCCTGGCAGTGAAATAAGATTTAAGGGCATTGATATAATGGGTCTTCCTACTCATAAAATTGTTTCTCTTGGTATAGCAAGAACTTTTCAGACAATTAGATTATTCCAAAATATGTCTGTTATAGAAAACGTTCTTGCAGGAAGACATATTCAGATGAAATCAGGAGTTTTTTCATCACTTTTTCATAGTAAAAAACAAAGAGAAGAAGAGAGATTAAACTTTAAAAAAGCCCTACAAGAACTTGACTTTGTAGGTTTAAAAGAGAGTGCTAATGAGCTTGCAAAAAATCTTCCTTATGGCAAACAAAGGCTACTTGAAATAGCAAGAGCACTTGCAACAGAGCCAGAGTTAGTTATCCTTGATGAACCAGCAGCAGGAATGAATAATCAAGAAACATCAGAGCTTGTGCAAATTATAAGAGAGATACAAAAAAGAAATATAACTGTATTTTTAATAGAGCACGATATGAGTCTTGTGATGCGTGTTTGTGAAAAGATAATAGTTGTAGAGTATGGTGCTAAAATAGCTGAGGGCAAGCCGAAAGAGATTCAAAATAACGAAAGAGTAATAAAAGCTTATTTAGGAGAAGAATAAATATGCTGTTTGAAGTAAAAAATGTTTCAGCAAAATATGGAGAGATAGAAGTTTTACATAATTTAAGCTTTAATGTTGATAAAGGTGAGATAGTAACAATTCTTGGTGCAAATGGTGCAGGCAAAACAACAACTTTAAAATGTATAAGCAGCATTGTAAAAGTTTCCAATAACGGTAGTATTTTTTTTAATGGTGAAGATATTACAAAACTTGAGCCTCATAAAGTTGTAGAAAGAGGAGTAATTCATGTCCCTGAAGGGAGAAGAATTTTTCCTATTCTTACAGTTAGATCTAATCTAAATATTGGTGCTTTTATAATAAAAGATAAAAAAGAGATAGAAAGAACAAGAGATTTTGTTTTTGAACTTTTTCCGATACTTAAAGAGAGAAGAATGCAACTTGGAGGTACTCTTTCAGGTGGTGAGCAACAAATGCTTGCAATTGCAAGAGGGCTTATGGCAAAGCCTAAACTTTTAATATTGGATGAACCCAGCTTGGGACTTGCTCCTATTATTATCAAAGATATTTTTAAAACTATTAAGGATATCAATGACAGCGGAGTACCAATAATATTGGTTGAACAAAATGCAAAAGCTTCGCTTAACTTAGCACATAGAGGCTATGTTTTAGAAACAGGCAATCTAACAATTGAAGATAGTGCACAAAATCTTCTAAACAATCCTGAAGTACAAAAAGCGTATTTGGGTCATTAAAAAGCACTAAAGTTTTTCTTTTATAACTTTTTTTGTATTATTTTTTAATAACAGTGCTTTTTTTGAGGAAATTTAGAACCTTTAACCTCTTTTATATAACTTTTTACAGCTTTTCGTGTCTCGTCGCCTATTTGGGCATATTTTTTAACAAACTTGGGCAGATAATCTTCATTTAAACCAATCATATCGTTTATAACAAGAACTTGTCCATCACAAGATACTCCTGCTCCTATTCCTATTGTAGGGATTGAAAGTTTGTTTGTTACTTTCTTTGCAATATCCGCAGGTATTCCCTCAAGAACAACAGAAAAAGCTCCTGCTTCTTCAACTGCAATAGCATCTTCTAATATCTTTTTTTCATCTTTTTGAACTTTATAGCCACCAACTTTATGAACAGATTGAGGCATAAGACCTATATGAGCTTGAACTGGTATACCTGCTCTTACAATCGCTTTAATCTCGTCTTTAAATTCTATTCCGCCTTCTAACTTAACAGCTTCAGCCCCGCCTTCTTTTATAAGTCTTCCTGCATTAAAAACAGCTTCTTCTATACTTACTTGATATGACATAAAGGGCATATCAGCTACTATAAAAGATTGTTTAGAAATTTTGCTTACAATTTTTGTATGATAAATAATATCTTCAAGAGTAACTCCAAGTGTGTTTTTTTCACCTTGAACCACCATACCAAGAGAGTCTCCAACAAGTGTCATATCAATATTTTCTTCATCAATAATTTTAGCAAAAGCGTATTCATATGCAGTTAAAACAGTGATTTTTTCCCCTTCTTGTTTCATTTTTTTAAAAGTGTTAACTGTTTTTTTCATTTTTTTCTCCTAAATTATGCTTGTTATTTCTTTAATATCTTTAATGTTATTTTTTTTAAGATATTTTTGAATGCCTTTTATAATTTTTAAAGATGTTTTGGGGTTAATTAAATTTCCTGTACCCACTTGAATAGCAGAAGCACCTGCCATAATAAACTCAATTGCATCTTCTGCAGTTAAAATTCCGCCTATACCAAAAATTGGAATTTTAATAGCTTTTGAAACCTGCCAGACCATTCTTAGAGCAATTGGTTTAATAGCAGGTCCTGATAATCCTCCTGTAATGTTACCAAGCACAGCACTTTTTTTTTTTATATCGATTGCCATACCAGTTATAGTGTTGATTAAAGATACAGCATCTGCCCCTGCTTTTTCTGATGCGATTGCAAGTTTTGTTATATCCGTTATGTTGGGCGTAAGTTTAACTATAAGACATTTATCAGTTTTTTGTCTTACTCTTTTTACAACATCAAAAAGAAGTTTTTCATCAGAGCCAAAAATTACGCCTCCTTTTTTTACATTAGGACAAGAGACATTTAGTTCTATGCCTGCTATGGTCTCATTTTCATTTATGATTTCAGTTAATTTTTCGTAATCTTCTATAGTTTCTCCATAAATATTAACAAAAAAGGGGGTGTTAAGTTTTTGAATAAAGGGGAGTTTAAGGTTTAAAAAATCTTTTATACCTATATTTTCAAGACCTATTGCATTTAAAATACCGCAAGGTGTTTCAACAACTCTTGGTTCAGGGTTGCCTTTAGAAGGTTTTAGCGATATGCCTTTTGTAAAAACAGCTCCAAGTTTTTCAATATCAAGAAATTCTTTAAACTCTTCGCCATAGCCGAATGTTCCAGATGCAGTACACACTGGGTTTTTTAAAATAATATTTGCTATTTTTACTGTTGTCGAAAACATACTGTTTTTTGTCTATCCTTGAGGTTTTTGCACACAGTGTTTTTTCGTGCGATTTTTTTTTTACCATTTCCCCCTTTTAAGGGGGATTAAGGGGGTTCGCCGAAAGGCGAAAAACCTCTAAAACCATTATAAAGACTTATGTGCAAAGGTCTCAATCTTTATATATATACTTTTTTTTTATCGTTATCGTTTTTAGTCTCGTTTGATAAAAATGCAAGGCACTCTTCCCCCGATTGTTTTTTAACAGCTACAGATGGCATATTACTTGTTTTAAACCCCATATATTTACAACCATAAGGAAATTTTTTATCCCAAGTCACATAAAAATATTTACATTTTCTGCAATTTACTCTTTTTTTATTACTTTCCATTTTTTTATATAAATTTGATTTTTATTGTTTTTCTTAATAGTGAGACTTTTGTACAAAATCAACATTTAAGCTTTTGTGCAAAAGTCTCACAAAACTAAAATAAAAGCCCTACTATAACAATTTAAAGAAAGAGTATTTAAAATGATTTTTGAAACAAATTTTGAAAATTTAGGCAAGGTCAAAAGAGGTAAGGTTAGAGACATCTACGATTTTGGAGATTCTCTTCTTATTGTCTCTACCGACAGATTGTCAGCATTTGATGTTATTATGCCAAATCCTATTCCAGATAAAGGCAAAATCTTAAACCAAATATCTATGTTTTGGTTTAATAAATTAAGCCATATTGTAAAAAACCATATTATCACAGATGATGTCTTAAAATATCCAGATAAATGCAAGCAATATGCAAAAGAGTTAAAGGAAAGAAGTATGCTTGTAAAAAAAGCAGAAGCTTTACCTATAGAGTGTATTGTAAGAGGTTATATCTCTGGTAGTGGATGGAAATCTTATAAAAAAGATGGAACGATATGTAATATTAAGTTGCCTTCCGATTTAAAGGAATTTCAAAAATTGCCTGCCCCTATTTTTACTCCATCAACAAAAGCCGATATTTTTGAAAACGATATAAATATAGGTTTTGATGAAGCGGTTAAAATTATTGGTAAAGAAAATGCTGAAAAGATTAAAGATATAAGTTTAAAGCTTTATGAAGAGGGCTCTTCTTTTGCTATCAATAAAGGTATTATAATCGCAGATACTAAATTTGAATTTGGAATAATTGATGGGGAAATCGTTTTAATAGATGAAGTTTTAACGCCTGACTCTTCACGTTTTTGGGACAGTGAAATTTTTGGAACTCAAAACGAACCTGAAAGTTACGATAAGCAATATATAAGAAACTATCTTGAAGAGATGAACTGGAACAAAAAACCGCCAGCTCCCAAACTTCCTGATGAAATAATTAAAAACACACAAAAAAAATATATAAAATGTTTTGAGAAAATTACCGGCAAAAGAAATGCAGATTGAAATGTGTCAACTATTTTAAGACTTGACACACCATACCCAACGCAAAAAAAATTATGGGAAACAAGAATACTAAAAAATTAGCAATTTACCAAACAAAAGATGGAGCATTGGAGCTTCGTGAAGATATTGATACAGAAACAATATGGGCAAATAAAAAACAGATTGCTGAAATATTTGGAATTGATAGATCAGTTGTCTCAAGACATATTAAAAATATTTTTTCCGATAAAGAAATAGACAAAAAAGTGGCATATGCAAAATTTGCACATACCACTGAACATGGTGCTATAAAAGGGAAAACTCAAACTCATGAAATAGAATTTTATAATTTAGATATTATTTTAGCAGTTGGCTATAGAACAAATTCAGCAAGAGCTATTGAGTTTCGCAAATGGGCAACCAAAACACTAAAAAAACACATCATTCAAGGTTTTACTATTAACCCAAATAGAATAGAAAAAAATCATCAAGCATTTTTGCAAACAGTAGAAGATATAAAATTCCTTGCTCAAAATAATCAAAATTTACAAACAAAAGATATTTTGGAGCTTATTAAATCTTTTTCTTATACTTGGTTTTCACTTGATAGTTATGACAAAGATAAATTCCCCAAAAAAGGAACTAAAAAAAGTGTAGAAATAACGGCAGAAGAATTAGAACGAGATTTACAAAAACTAAAACAAGAACTCATCGCCAAAAAAGAAGCCACCGATATTTTTGGACAAGAAAAACAAAAAGGAAATTTAGCAGGAATTGTGGGAAATGTTTTTCAAACAGTTTTTGGAAAAGATGCTTATGAAACGATAGAAGAAAAATCAGCTCATTTATTATACTTTATTATTAAAGATCATCCCTTTAATGATGGGAATAAAAGAAGCGGGGCATTTGCTTTTATTTGGTTTTTACAAAAAGCGGGATTCCATTTTCAAAATAAAATAACTCCAGAAACTTTAGCAACTTTGACAATTCTTATTGCAGAATCCCATCCAAAAGAGAAAGAAAAAATGGTTGGAATTGTTTTACTCCTTTTACAGTTTGAAAAATAACTATGACAAATATTAAAAATCTTTATGGAATCAAAATACACAAAAAAAATTGTATAAAAATATGAATATTTTATGGGTGTATTGCAATACGCCCCTACGATAAACAAACAATAAAAAAGCAAATGGAAAACAAAAACTATGGCACAAACAAATTTAAAACAATTGGTAGACAAAGTATTAAAAGAAGATGACAGACTTTGGAACGAAGATAAAACAGAGCTTAATCAAACTCTCCTTTTAGATTTAGTGGAAAAAATCGATGAAAAAGTAATTGAGTTATTGCTTGATGAAAAAGATTTGCGAGAAAAGTTTTTTGTAAAAATCAAAGATGTTTTTGTTTTCAAAACAAACGAGTTTCGCTTTTTTATGGAAGAAAACAAAATTGATAATTCCTATACTGATTATAAAAATAGAATTGGTTTAAGTGACGGTAAAAAATTCTTAAAAGATACAAATGATGTTGTTTTAGATTTTCCATATAAAGATTGTGTGCTGGAAGGCGGACAAAGCACCGAAGAGGGTATGGATACTTATTTTGAATTTGATGAAACTGTAACAAAAGCACAAGAGAAACAAGGGTTAAAAGCTGGCACCTACAATCAAAAAACTGCCAAAAGAAAAGAGATATTTTTTAATCAAGTTTTAGCTTATGATGAAATTGATAGACTTTTTGATGCAAAAGCACTCACAAATTGGAAAAGATTTACAAAAGACGGAGAGCAAAAAGTCCAAGAGATAAAAAGAGATAAAGACGGAACAATAAAAGAAAATTTGATTATTAAAGGAAATAATTTATTAGCTCTCCACTCCCTAAAAAAGCAATTTACAGGGAAAGTAAAATTGATTTATATTGATCCGCCTTATAATACTGGAAACGACGGTTTTAAATACAACGACAATTTCAATCACTCTACTTGGCTAACTTTTATGAAAAATAGATTGGAAATTGCCAAAGAACTTTTGAGAGATGATGGAGTGATTTTTGTGCAATGTGATGATAACGAACAAGCTTATTTAAAAGTTTTGATGGATGAGGTTTTCGGTAGGGAGAATTTTGTAGCTAATATAGTATATAAAAGAAGAGAATCACAGGCTAATTTATCAAAAAATATATCACCTATTCATGATATAATTATTTCTTTTTCTAAAACTAAAAATGCCAGGTTTTATAAAATTTCTGCTAATATAAATATTGATGATTATAAAAATAATGATAACGACCATAGAGGAAAATATGTAACTATGCCATGTACAAATAAAGGCGGTGCTATTTATGAAATTAAAACTCCAACAGGTAAAATTATAAAAGACGAATGGAGATTTAAAGAAGAAACTTATAAAAAACTAGAAATAGAAAATAGA
Organism: Desulfobacterales bacterium; assembly: GCA_963662235.1. Taxonomy (GTDB): domain Bacteria; phylum Desulfobacterota; class Desulfobacteria; order Desulfobacterales. Next base: position 776,987 of record OY759308.1, read on the forward strand.
TTAGTTTTCCCAAATAATGGCAATGGTAAGCCGAGATATAAATTGTTTTTAAGTGAAAAAATAAAAAAAGGAGCTCTTGCTAATACTTGGTGGGACGATGTTTCTTCTAATCAAGAAGCTAATAAGGAAATAGAAAAATTATTTGAAAAAGATAAATTTATAACTCCAAAGTCAGAGGGATTGCTAAAAAGAATTATTGAATTAGGAACAAAAGAAAACGATATAGTTTTAGATTTTTTTGGAGGAAGTGGGACAACAGGAGCAGTCGCCCACAAAATGAATCGTCAATATATTTTAACTGAACAAATGGATTATATTCATGACCTACCAGAAGCAAGGCTTAAAAAAGTAATTGCAGGCGAACAAGGCGGAATCTCAAAATCTATCCAGTGGCAAGGTGGCGGAGATTTTATCTACTTTGAACTTGCTAAATGGAATGAAACTGCCAAAGAAAAAATCCAAGTCTTAAAAAGTTTAGCAGAATTAGAAAGCTTTTTTGCTGAAATGTCCGAAAAATATTTCTTAAATTACAATCTCAAAATCAAAGAGTTTCAAGACAAAGTTATAAAAGAAGGAAAATTCAAGAATTTAACTTTAGACGAACAAAAGAAAATTTTTATCGCTATGCTGGATAATAATCAAATTTATGTCAACAAAACTGAAATGGCAGATAAGAAGTTTGGAATAAGTAAGAATGATCAAGAGCTAACTTTTGAATTTTATAATAGTGAGAAATAAAAATGGAAAAGCAAGTAATTAATAAACTCACAACAAATTTTGAAGGTTCATCACACAAAACAGATGAAGGAATAGAATTTTGGCTTGCAAGAGATTTACAGCACCTTTTGGGTTATGATACATGGAGAAGCTTTTTTAATGCAATTAGTAAAGCAAAAATCTCTTGCGAACTTTCTGGACAAAAAATTTCTGATCATTTTGCCGACGTCAGCAAAACGATAGAAATGCCTAAAAATGCACAAAAAGAAGTAGATGATTTAATGCTTACTCGTTATGCTTGCTATCTCATCGCCCAAAATGGAGATTCGAGAAAACAAGAAATCGCTTTTGCTCAAACATATTTTGCCGTCCAGACAAGAAAAGCAGAAATTATAGAACAAAAATTCTTGGAATACGAAAGAGTACAAGCAAGACATAAACTTGCTAAAACTGAAAAAGAGCTTTCAAAAGTTATATTTGAACAAACGAGAAGCGATAAAAATTTTGCTCTTATCAGAAGTAAAGGTGACCAAGCCCTTTTCAATAAAACGACTCAGCAAATGAAAAATAAATGGAGAATAAAAAACAAACCACTTGCTGATTTTATACCAACAATTTTACTCAAAGCAAAAGATTTTGCGACAGAAATTACTATTTTCAATGCCAAAGACAAGCAGATGAAAACGGAAAATCAAATTTCAAAAGAGCATGTCACCAATAATCAATCAATTAGAAATACTCTTATTTCGCGTGGAATTACTCCTGAAAATTTGCCACCAGAAGAAGATGTTAAAAAGATAGAAAGAAAACTCAAAAGCGAAGAGAAAAAAATTCTCAAAAATGATGATACTTTCACAAAATCTAAGGAATAAACTATGGTAGATAATAAGTTTGGAATTAGCAAAGAAGAGCAAAATCTAACTTTTGAATTTTATAATAGTGAGAAAAAATTATGTCACAATCTATCAAATATGAAGACTTAAAAGTAATTGATGTAAAGTCAAAGGCTTTTGATTATGGTATTTCAAAACCTGAAACACCAGCATATATTTCAAACAATTTGAAGTATGAATTTTTTTATTGGCAAAAGAATGCTTTTGAAAATTTTCTTACCTTTCAAGCAATCGAAGAAAGAGAAAATCCAAACGAACCTACTCATCTGATGTTCAATATGGCAACAGGAACAGGGAAAACTCTTTTGATGGCAAGTACTATTTTGTATTATTACAATCAAGGATACAGACATTTTCTTTTCTTTACCAATCAAAACAATATTGTAGATAAAACCGAAAATAATTTTATAGATAACACTCACACAAAATACCTTTTCAAAGAAAAAATTGTCATTGATGATAAAACTATCAATCTCAAAAAAGTAGATACTTTTAGCGACAATCCACAAGGAATAGAAATCAAGTTTACTTCTGTTCAAAAGCTCTATGAAGATATTCATAAAGAAAAAGAAAATTGCACTACTTTAGAAGATATACAAAAACTTAATATTGTTATGCTTGCCGATGAAGCTCATCATCTTAATGCAAATACAAAAAACATTGTTATTCAAGAATCTTTGTTTGAAGAAGATTTAAAAGGAAGCGTTGGAGAAAAAGAAAAAAAAGGGTGGGAGCATACAATTATTAATTATATTCTTAAAAAATATGATTATCAAAAAAGAGATTATATTAAAAATAATAAAAATGTGCTTTTGGAATTTACAGCTACTATACCTGAAAATCGAGAAGTTGCCAAAAAATACGAAGATAAAATCATCTATAAATTTGGATTAAAAGAATTTTTACAAGCAGGATATACTAAAGAAATTAATCTTATCTCTTCCACTTTGGATAAGAAAGAAAGAGTTTTACAAGCATTACTTTTCGGGTGGTATAGACATAAAATCGCACTCAAAAATAATATTGCAAACTTTAAACCAGTCATTCTTTTTAGAAGTAAAACCATTGACGAATCAAAAGCAGATTATGAAGAGTTTTTGAATTGGATAGAAAATATTTCAAGCAGTGATTTTGACTTTTTGGGAAACATATCAGATAAAATTTTTGAAAGCAAAAAAGCCACACTTTTTGAAATGGGTAAATCAAGAACGGAAACACTTTTAGAATTTATTAAAAAAGAAGATATTCGCTTTGTGGAAATTGCTAATTGGGTAAAACAAAGTTATCAAGAAAAAAACACGATTATTACCAACTCAAAAATAAACAAAACCAAAAAAGAAAAAACCGATGAAGAAACTGAAAAACTACTTAACAGTTTAGAAGATAAGAATAATCATATCAGAGCAATTTTTACTGTTGATAGACTTACAGAAGGATGGGATGTTTTAAACCTTTTTGATATTGTAAGATTATATCAAGGACAAAATACTGGAGGAAGCACCAAGAAAACTCCAGAAGCAACAACGAAAGAAAAACAGCTCATTGGTAGAGGTGTTAGATATTTTCCTTTCACTTTCAATGACAAGATTAAGAATAAAAGAAAATTTGATGACGACTTGAAAAATGAATTAAGAGTTTTGGAAGAGTTGTATTATTATACATATGACGAGGAATCAAGATACATAAGCCATCTTAAAGAAGAGTTAAAAAAAGAGGGCTATATTAGAGACGATAAAGTTATCAAAACTTTTAAACTTAAAGAAGAGTTTCAAGAAAGCGATTTTTATAAAGAAACAAAAGTTTGGTATAACAAGCAAATTGATAATCCAAACAGAAAAAAGAAAAATTTAGATAACATTAAGAAAGATTTTGATTTTGAGTATAAAATAAAAGGTTTAGAATTGACCGAACAAGAGGTTAATTTTGATACTCAAAATGATTTGCAAAGATTAAATTTACAGGGAAAGAAAAATCAAACAATTCGTAAAAACTTCAAGGATATTGAAAAACATATTATACAAAAGGCTATAAATATCAAAGCTAAACAAGAAAACTCCCTTTTCCAATTTGAAAATTTAAAAGAAGAACTTGAAATCAAAACTATTGAAGATTTGCAAAAGAATAAGTTTCTTGGGGGTTTTTATATAAGAATTATTGCCCCAAAAAATGTAAGCTATGATAATATTGAAAATAAAGAGAAATTAGATTTTGCAATGAAATTTATAGATAAGATTTTTATAGAATTAAAAAGTGCGATTAATCCAAAAATAGGGAGTGAGTTTATTACTGGAGATTTTAAAAAATTTTTTGAAGAGCCAAAAACTAAAGCTATAAACGAAAATAATCTTGATGATAATGTGGCAAAAGAAAATATGTGGTATATATTAAACGGCTTTGTAGGAACAAGTGAAGAGAAAGAACTGATTAAGTTTATTAAAGATACAATTGGTAATTTAGAAGAAAAATACGAAGAAATTTATCTTTTAAGAAACGAAGAAGTTTACAAAATTTATGATTTTGAAAAAGGAAGAGGCTTTCAACCTGATTTTATACTTTTTCTAAAAACAAAAGATAAATATCAATATCCTGTAAAATCTGTGGAATTAAATACTCAACTTTATTATCAAATTTTTATTGAGCCAAAAGGGAATAATCTTTTGGAATATGAGAAGTGGAAAGAAGATTTTTTGGAACAAATAACGGAAAAATATGGACTTGATAAAGTAATAAAAGCAGAAAATCATAATTATAGGCTTATCGGTTTACCATTCTTCAATAAAGATGATAATGCTAATTTTAATGAACAATTTAAGACTATTTTAAAAAAATAAATTTTAGGAAAATATTTTTTTAAAATAGAGAAGCACAATCTTGTAGAGACGCAAAATCTTGCGTCTCTACAGTAGTATCTAATTAAACCGATTTGAAATTAAAACCGTAGGAATATATAAAAAACGATAACGTATTGTATGATAGCGATTGAATCTTTTTTATTTTTTTTGGGAATTTAAAAAACTCAAAAAATTTTCTTCATCGCCTGCTATTAAAAGTGTTTTTTGCTTACTTTTCTTGCCTTGTACGATTTCAATAGAAGATTTAGAAATTTTTAGATGTTTTGCAATGAACTTGATGAGCTCAAGGTTAGCGAGATTGTTTTCTGGTGGTTTTGTTATTTTAACTTTTAATAAACCGTCAGAAAAACCTACTATTTGATTTTTTGAAGATTTTGGAACTATTTTAACTTTTAGTCTAAAACTGTTTTTTTGAGTATTAATAACTTTATCCTCTAATTTTCATCATCTGTTAATTTACCGCCACTCCATTTCAATTTTTTCTTTAAAAGCTCAAAATAGTTATACTCTTTTAATTTTATCATAAAAACTGAACTTCTACTCTTTTCTATAATGATTTTATCTTTTGGAAAAACTCTTATCTCTTTTTGTCCATCAAAGCTGATTGCTAAATTGGGATTTTTTTCTTCAACCTCTATTTTTACCGTAGATGTATCAGAAAAAATAATTGGTCTGTTACTAAGAGTAAATGGACAAATAGGAGTAATAGTCATTGTTGAAAGTGTGGGGTAAATGATAGGACCGCCTGCTGCAAGAGAGTATGCTGTAGAACCAGTAGGGCTTGATACAATAATTCCATCGCCTCTATACGTTGTAACATAATCATTATTTACATATGTTTTGAGACTTACAAGACGTGAAAGACGTTCGTTTGTTATTACTACATCATTAAGAACATCTTCTTTTATAACTTTTTTTTTATTTCTTAATAATGCAATAGTGAGCTTGGTTCTTTTTTCAATTGTAAAATCGTTTTTTAAAATCTTTTGGCACACTTCAAACATCTTCTCTTCTTGAACATTAGTTAAAAAACCTACTCCGCCAAATTTTGTGCCTATTATAGGTATTTCTCTTTTACCTATCCATTTTGCAGCTCTTAAAAAAGTTCCGTCACCACCTAAAACAAATACACATAAAAAATCTTTATCGGTTTTACTTGCTTCTTTCTCTTTTAAAACCAATACCTTTTTTTTTAAGAACCAATCAGATAGCTCAATAGCTTTTTCTTTAGCTCTTTTATCATTTTTTACTATAAGAACTATTCTTTTTTTCATAAAAATTTTAATAAGACCTTTGCACATAATGTTTTTTATGAAAAAAATAGTGGTTTTGAAAAAAAAAATAACTTTTGATGATTTTTACAAAAACCTCTAAAACCACTATAAAGACTTACGCTCTCTTTCACTTTTGTTTTGGGTTCGACGTATAAAAATACTACTTCACCACAAAACAAAAGCAAAATAGAGCTATGTGCAAAGGTCTCTTTAATAATAGAGGTGACTTTTTAAATTGGTGGAGCTGAGGGGACTTGAACCCCTGACCCTATGGCTGCCAGCCATATGCTCTCCCAACTGAGCTACAGCCCCAATTTTAAGCCTAATTGATACTTATATAAAAAACATTTTAAAAAATTTTTACAAACTAAAGTTTTAAAAGCATAGCGGTTTCATCACAATCAGGAAACTTTATACAGTGTATGCAATCTGACCAAATTTTTAAAGGAAGCTTGCTTCTGTCTATTATTTTAAAACCAAACTTTTTAAAGAAATCGGGAATATAAGTTAAAGTAAATAAATTGTTTATACCAAAACCCTTTGCTTCAGCTATTAAAAAATCGATAATGTTTGAAGCGATTTTTTTATTTTGGAACTGCTGACTTACTGCTATAGAACGAATTTCTGCGATATCTTCCCAACAAAATTGCAGGGCACCACAGCCTGCTATATTTTCTTCTTTTTCATCTTTAAAGACTACAAAATCTCTTAAGTGGTCATATAGTTCATTAAGAGGTCTTGGGAGCAAAAGCTCTTTTTTTGAAAAATCCATTAAAAGCTTATAAATACTTTGTATATCTTTGATTTTCGCTTTTCGTATCATATCTAACAAGCTCTTTTTTATACTGCGGAAAGAATTTTAAACTTATTTTTTATAAGCTTTTCTTTTGCTTCTTTTAAATTATCAAATCTAAAAATCATAATAGCTGACGTTTTATCTTTTATAAATGTTGCATACATATACTCTACATTTATGTCGTCATCTTTTATAGATTGAAGAATTTTATTTAAACCACCCGATTTATCTTCAACTTGAACGGCAATTACGTTAGTTTTTCCAACTGTAAAATTCTCTTTTTTTAAAACTTCTTCTGCTTTTTTATAATCGTCTACTATTATTCTTAAAATACCGAAATCGGAAGTGTCTGCTATAGATAGTGCTCTTATATCTATGTTAGCTTTTGCAAGAGCATTAGTTACTTCAGCAAGTCTACCTTCTTTATTTTCTATAAAAATTGATATCTGTTTTATATACATTTTTTTATGCCTCCTTTTAATTTTGAGACTTAATTTTAAGACTTTTAAAAAACAATTAAGCTTTTTTTCTCTATTAATTTTTTAAAAATACTATATTTTTCTATTGTCAATAATTCTTACTGCTTTGCCTTCACTCCTTTGAATCGTTTTGGGTTCAACAAGTTTTATTTTTGCCGATATACCAAGAAGGTCTTTCATATTTAGCTTTATTTCTTTTTCTAAATTTTGAAGATTTTTAATTGAATCGTTTTGGGTTATAAGTTTTTCATTAATTTCTACTTGAATTTCAAGGATATCAAGGTTGTTTTGCCTATCTACAATTAATTGATAGTGAGGCTCTATATTTTTTATTTGCATTAATATATGTTCAATTTGTGAAGGGAAAACATTTACGCCTCTTATTATTAACATATCATCTGTTCTACCAGACACTTTATTCATTTTTATGTGTGTTCTTCCGCACTTACAAGGTTCAGGATTGAGCGATGTTATATCTCTTGTTCTATATCTTATAATAGGGAAGGCTTCTTTTGTAAGGGATGTAAAGACAAGCTCTCCTACTTCTCCATATGGTAGTGTTTTCCCTGTTGCAGGGTCTATAATTTCAGCAAGAAAATGGTCTTCAAAAATGTGCAATCCTTTTTTTGCTTCAAAACATTCTATCGCAACCCCAGGTCCCATAACTTCACTTAATCCATAAATATCTACAGCGGATAAGCCTGCTCTTTCTTCAATCTCTTTTCTCATATTTTCAGACCAAGGTTCAGCACCAAAGATACCATATTTTAGTTTTGTTTTACGCAAATCTACTTTCATATCTTTAGCTACATCTATTAAATGTAAAGTGTAAGAGGGTGTGGCAGTAATCATAGTTGGAGAAAAATCTTTTATGATATTAATTTGCCTTTTTGTGTTTCCACCAGATACGGGTATGACAGATGCACCTAACTTTTCTGCACCATAATGTACCCCAAGTCCACCTGTAAAAAGACCATAGCCATAAGCATTATGAATTATATCAGATGGTGTTGCTCCTCCTGCACATAAACTTCTTGCCATAAGCCTTGACCACATATCTATATCGTTTGCAGTATAACCTACGACTGTTGGTTTTCCTGTTGTGCCAGAAGAGGAGTGTATTCTAACAACTTCTTTCATTGGTGTTGCAAACATTTTATATGGGTAGTTATTCCTTAAATCTTCTTTAGTCGTAAAAGGAATTTTTTCTATCTCTTCTAAAGATTTTAATTTTCCGGGTGATATTTTTATTTTTTTAAATAGATTTTTATAGAAAGGAACGTTATCGTTCACTCTTTTAAGAGTATTATTAAGCCGTCTAAGTTGAACCTCTTTTAACGCTTCTCTTGGCATAGTTTCATAATCTACATTATAAATCATTTATATCTCTCCTGAAATTTAAAATATTGTTTTGGGACCTTTGCACATAACGTTTTTTATAAAAAAATAGTAGTATAGAACGATGAGTAAAGGTCTCTTTTTATTTTCATAGATATTTCGTTTAGTAAAGTTAAATTCTTTAGTAAAATGTCGTTATTTTATAAAATAGCAGGCAAATATTGAGACAACTATTTTAATCCAATTTAAAGATGAGATTAGTATTGCAATGAGGCAAAAAAATACTATATTTGCCCTTTAGTTTTCATTAAATTGAGATTTTTGCACATAGTTCTATATATTAATATTATGTACAAAGGTTTCGATAATAAATAATAAAACGGAGACCTTTGCACATAGCTCTTATTTTTTCATAAAAAACATTATGTGCAAAGGTCTCAAAACGGAGAATAAATTGATAATAGATATAAAACCAATAGGTATAGCCTATACACCGCATATCAAACAAGAGGAAACGCCAATCCAACCTGTATATGCAAAAGGTATTAAAGGAAGGATAGAAATTTTTAAAGAGTATGAGGAAGGTTTAAAAGATTTAGACGGTTTTTCATATATTACTGTCCTTGCTTATTTTCATAAAAAAAAGAAGACTAAACTTTCGGTGGTTCCATTTTTGGGCACTGAAAAAAGAGGCGTTTTTTCAACTTGTGCACCTTCAAGACCTAACCATATCGGTATGAGTACTTTAAAACTTTTAAGTGTAAAAAAAAATATTATTGAAGTAGAGAATATAGACTTTCTTAATGAAACTCCCATAATTGATATTAAGCCTTTTGCGAAAAAATTTAATAAGGAAGAAAACGAAGAGATAAAATGTGGTTGGATGGATAAAATAAGTGAAGAAATTGCCTCAAAAAGAGGTGTTAGAAGGTACAAAAAGGATGTTTGTAAAGAAAGAGTTTAGAAAAATATTTGTTTTTATTATTTTTTTATTGTTGGCGTTTTTATTTTGCCATTTCCTTTTCGTGATGCTTTCCAAAAATCCAAATTATAAGCTTGAGAATCCTATCAGTGTAATTCTTTTTGCTTCAATAGTTCTAAGTTATATAGCATCTAAATATTTTCTTAGTATTATAAATAGTGAAGTTAAATGGGTATTGGCTTCAAAAGAGAGATTAGAAAAAGAGTTAGAAAGAATTAAAGAAAAAGGTGCTAATTTAGAATATATAGCAACACACGATTTTTTAACAGATATACCAAATAGAAAAGCTTTTATTACTAAACTTAGAAACAGTCTAAAATATGCAAAAAGATACAAAGCAAAGTTAGCTATTTTGTATATAGATCTCGATAATTTTAAGAAGGTCAATGATTCTTATGGTCATAGCTTTGGTGATAAATTATTAAAAGAAGTGGCAATTAGAATTCAAGAGACTATTAGAGAAACAGATTTTTTGGCAAGACTTGGTGGTGATGAGTTTGTTGTAATGTTTTATGGTATGGATATTAATCCAAAAATAATCGCAGATAAAATATTAAAAAGGTTAAGAGAACCTTATATATTGGAAGCGGGTAGTAAGAAAATAGATTATATTTCGGCTAGTATAGGAATTAGTGTATATCCTATTCATAGTGAAAACTATGAGGCTCTGATTAATATAGCTGATAAGTTTATGTATAAGGCAAAGAAAACTAAGAATCTTTATTATAGTGAGGATTTTTAATTAATAGGACTTAAAAAAACTAAAGAGCTTTGAATAATAGATTTTTATTCAAAGCTCTTAGTATTTAATGGATGGGTTTTAAGCTGTTATTTTTGAACTGCTCTTTTAAGAAAATATCCATCAGGGTCACACTTTTCATATAGTATTTTCTTATCTTCTTCTGATGGCATTGCCATCTCTTTTAAATCTGGAGAGATAAGAAGTTCAAATCCAACAAGTTCTTGAATATCTTCTGGTTTCTTGCCCGGTAAAACTTCTAAAAGCATCATTCTTCTAGTTTTTTCGCAAAAACCAAAAAGAGCTTGATTTGTTATAACTCTATAAGGACCTGAACCGTAAACACCCGCTTTTTTTCTATAGTCTGGTGAACCATCACCGTAACCTATACTTGTTACAAACGAAATCTTTTCTGCAAATCTTCTTTTTTCAAGAGCCATAATTGCTATTGTTTTTTCACAACTTGCAGCCATTGCTCCAGCTCCACCACTTCCTGGAAATCTTGTTTGAGGTTGAGTGTAATCTCCACCTTCAAAGTGGGAATTGATATTTCCATACATATCAATTTGAGCACCACCTATAAAGGCAAAGTCAGCATACCCTCTTTGTGTAAGTTCAAAAGCTCCGCAAAGACCTTTTGCAAAAGCTGCTTTTCTAAATGCTCTTGTATCACCTACGGAAAGTGGCATACCTTGTTCTAATATTGCAGCAAGTGAACCTGCTTCAAATATCATATTTATGTTAGGTGCATGGGTAAGTTGAGCGTGCATTGCTGCTATAATTGGCAACCCTGTGCCAACAAAAACTATAGATTCATCTTGTAACACCCTTGAGCCTGTATATGCAATTATTTCTATTGGGCTATATTCTGACATATTCCCCTCCTTTATTTTTTAAAAAACAGTTAAATTAAAATTGTAGATTGACCTTGATCTTGGATTCTAAGTTCTTTTAATTTTTTATAAGGTCTTGTTGCAAGAAAGTCATCAAAGGTTTCACAACCAAATACATATTTATCAAAATATTCTTTTAGTTTATCTTTATTGCCTGTTTTTCTGAACTCATCGCCTGCTTTTCTGAATTCCAAAAATTCTGGCATATCGAACCAATAATTTCCATAGCATGCACCAGGATAAGAGCCAAATGGTTGTTCTACAACTGCATCAACAACAGGGAAGGGGATTTCAGTTAAGTTAGGATGTTGTCTTATGGAGTCTGTATCTATAATTTTTTCAGTAGTTATGATTGTATGGCATGCTGCTTGAGCAATTTCTGGACAAGTACAAAGTGCTCCAAAAATTCTTGAATTGCCATGAACATCACATGCATTTACGTGGATTATAGCAAGATCTGGGTTACAAGCAGGAAGAAGATAAACACTATCACCTGAAAATGGGCACTCTACAAGTTTACCTCTGTTTACAATTTCCATATCAGAACCGCCATGGTCTTTTATAGGAATAAAAGGAAGCCCCATAGCTCCAGCTTTGAATCTTATAGACATACCAAAATTTGTGTAGTCGTCTACTTCTATTTCGCCTCTGCTTGTAAGATGACGGAAAAGAGGTGCGATACCTATAATTTCATAACCCCACCAAGCAATTTCAGCTCTTTTAACTGAAATGTGATCAGGGAAAGCTATCATAGCTCCAACAAGTAATTCAGCACACATTGAGATAGATTGGAAAGAGAGGGTCAAGTCTTTTGCACCTTGCCTGATAATTTCATGAGTCAAGGCTACGGGAACACGAGTATTTACGAAACCACCAATTCCAAGGTTTATACCATCTTTTAAGTGCTTTTTAACAGCATCTTTTAAAGTGGTACTTTTATCATGAAGTCCTTTTTTTTTGTTAACAGCCGCTTTTCTTGCGTCAGAGGGAGTAGGTCCCCAAAATTCAAAAGGTCTTTCATCTCTTTTTTTTACTTCTTCTGGAGAGAGAGAAGTAATTTTCCTAACGTCAGATTGTATAAATTTCATAACATACATCTCCTTAGTTAAAGTTAAAATAAAAAAATATCTTATAAAAATTTTAAATTTCTTAAAATATGTAACCTAAAAGAATTTATCGGGTAACTCTTAAGTTTTCTCCCCTTCCCATTTTTCCATTGTAACAGAATTTGGTGGAGTAGCACCTTCTCTCTTTATAACTTTAAAGAAAGTTAAAAAAACTATTTTTAAGTCCAAAAAGAAGCTTTGATTCTCTACATAAAATATATCTAACTTAAACTTCTCTTCCCAGCTTATTAAGTTTCTACCATTTACTTGAGCCCAGCCTGTAATTCCAGGTTTGACTATAAGTCTTTTTTTTTGTTCATCTGAATATTTTTCAACATATTCATATATTAGGGGTCTTGGTCCTACAATGCTCATCTCTCCTTTTAGGACATGATAAAAGGTGGGAATTTCATCGAGGCTTGTATTTCTTAAAAGTTTTCCAAAAGTTGTAAGCCTACTTTTGTCATCAAGAAGTTTGCCATCTTTATCGTACTCGTTAATCATTGAGCGGAATTTATAGATGTAAAAAGGCTTGCCATTAAGTCCGCCTCTTTTTTGTTTGAAGAATATAGGACGTCGTAGTTTCCAGTAAACAAGGAACGCAGTTAAAAAAAACAGTGGGGATAAAGTTATTAGACTGATTATTGATAAAGTAATATCAAATAATCTTTTACCAAAATATCCCTTACTTATTTCTTTCAAATTGATAACCTGACTTTTAGTGGTTTGAGAAAAATACATAAAACTTTTATTTTTATGTATGCGAGAGAATAATTAAATTTACATTCTTATTGTTTTTTTTCAAATAAAAAATGTTAAATATAATATTAGTTTTATCTTTTTTTTTGAGTTCACTGTTAGAAAAAAAGGTATTGTTTTTTACTATCTTTATATTTAAAGACTTTTGCACAAATTCGTATTTTATTTTTCATAAAAAAACATTATTTTTTTCATAAAAAACATTATGTGCAAAGGTTTGTAGCTGAGACCTTTGCACATAGCTCTATTTTGTTTTTGTTTTGTGGTGAAGTAGTATTTTTATACGTCGAACCCAAAACAAAAGCAAAGAAATGCGTAAGTCTTTATAATGGTTTTATAGGTTTTTGTAAAAATTACTAAAAGTTAATATTTTACAAAAAACCATTATTTTTTCATAAAAAACATTATGTGCAAAGGTTTGTAGCTGAGACCTTTGCACATAGCTCTATTTTGTTTTTGTTTTGTGGTGAAGTAGTATTTTTATACGTCGAACCCAAAACAAAAGCAAAAGAGAGCGTAAGTCTTTATAATGGTTTTATAGGTTTTTGTAAAAATTACTAAAAGTTAATATTTTACAAAAAACCATTATTTTTTTCATAAAAAACATTATGTGCAAAGGTCTCAGATATGAAACAAAAATTATTACAAGTAGGTTTTGGGAACATTGTCGTAGCTACAAGAATTGTTTCAATTATATCTTATAACTCTTCCCCTGCAAAAAGATTGAAAGACGAAGCAAAAAAGGCTGCAAGGTTGATTGATGCTACACAGGGAAGAAAAACGAGATCGCTACTAATTTTAGATAGCAAGCATATTGTTTTATCTGCTGTTCAGGTAGAGACTATGTCAAGTAGATATGAAACTATTATGCAACAAGATTAATTAAGTAAAATTATGTCTTCTTCTAACTCTTATCCAAATTTAATAGTTGTTTCTGCTCCGTCAGGTGCAGGAAAAACGACTATTTGCAAGGCTATATTAAAAAAATATCCCAATATCTTTTTTTCTGTTTCGTATACAACAAGAGAAAAAAGGCGTAATGAGATACACGGGAAAGACTATTTTTTTATAAATAAGTGCGATTTTGAAAAAGGGTTGAGTGAAAACAAATGGGCAGAATGGGCAAAAGTTTATGATAACTATTACGGCACATCTGCCAAGTTCTTAGACAAGAAACTTTTTGATAATAAAATTGTTATTTTAGATATAGATGTGCAAGGTGCAAAACAGATATTTGATAAATATAACAATACAACCAGTATCTTCATTTTACCGCCTTCAATAGAAGCTTTGGAAGAGAGACTTTTGAAAAGGCAAAGTGATAAAATTGATGATATAAAAAAGAGGTTAAATGAAGCTAAAAAAGAGATGCAAAATAAACATCTATATAAGTATGTAATTATAAATGATGATCTGTTTGATGCTATATCAAAATTTGAAGAAATTTTAAGAAAGAGAGTGAAATTATGAAAAGGAAGCCATTTATAGCAGCTAATTGGAAGATGAATAAAACAAATAGTGAAGCTATTCAATCTGCAAAAGAGCTCGCTTTACTTACTAAGGAGTTAAAACAAGAAAGAGATGTTATAATAGCACCAGCTTATGTCTCTCTTCTTTCTGTATATGAAGTGATAAAAACAAGTGATATAAAGCTTTCTGCTCAAAATGTTTTTTTTGAAAAAGATGGTGCTTATACAGGAGAGGTCTCTTTTGATATGCTTTTATCTGTCGGCTGTAGTTACGTTATTATTGGCCACTCTGAAAGAAGACACATCTTTAACGAGTCGGATGAGATGATAAATAAAAAAGTTAAGGCTTCTTTAAACTATAATCTTAATCCTATTTTATGTATAGGTGAAAAAAAGGAAGAGAGAGATTTAGGGAATACCTTTGAGGTTCTTGACAAACAGCTTAAAAAAGGAATAGATGAGGTAGATTTTACAAAAAACGTTGATTTTATAGTAGCTTATGAACCTGTCTGGGCTATAGGCACAGGAGACACTGCAACGGCACTCCAAGTTGATGAAGTACATAAGTTTTTACGTAAAATTTTAACTCAATATAAAGGGACTTCTTTTGCAGATAAGACAAGAATTTTATATGGTGGAAGTGTTACCCCCGACAATATAAAAGAGCTTATGCAAATAGAAGATGTTGATGGCGTTCTTGTAGGCGGTGCGAGTCTCAAGGCAGAAACTTTTTTTAAAATTATAAATTACTAATTTTTTGCAAAGATAGCACACAAATATTATGTGCAAAGGTCTCATCGTCTTATTTTAATGAAGAATTACTTTAAATTAATTTAAGGGAATGCGTTTTTTTAACAAAAGGTTTTGCAAACTTTAATGTACAAAACTCTTAAAGGAAAAAATTTTTTATGGATATACTAATAACAACAGTACACGTCGTAGCTTGTGTAGTATTGATACTCATTGTTTTACTGCAAACAGGTAAAGGTGCTGATATGGGTGTAGCTTTTGGTGCTGGTTCGAGTCAAACTCTATTTGGAACTTCTGGAGCTACAAGTTTTTTAGGTAAGGTAACAGGGGTTATAGCAGTTGTTTTTCTTGTAACTTCTTTGACACTTGCATACTTACATAGCGTTTCGCCAAGTAAGTCTATGATTTTAGATTCTGCTAAAAAAAGTCAAGTAGAGCAAAAAGTAGATGATAAGAAAACGAAGTAATTTTTTTTTACTTTGTCAGTAGTGCCGGAGTGGTGGAATAGGTAGACACGCATGCTTGAGGGGCATGTGAGATAATTTCTCGTGGGAGTTCAAATCTCCCCTCCGGCACCAAAAAGTTCTAATTTATTTCAAAACTATTGAAAAAAAATGGTATTTCAACAGCGGCAGTATCGGGATGGTCAGAGCCGTGCACAACATTTTGTTCAATGTTGCTTGCAAAATCTTTTCTTATAGTTCCTTCCTCTGCTTCTTTAAAGTTTGTTGCTCCCATAATTTTTCTGTTTTTGTTGATAACATCTTCACCTTGAAGAACCATAGCCACAATTTTGCCTGAAGTCATAAACTCTACAAGGCTGTTAAAAAATGGTCTCTCTTTATGTACTGCATAAAATTGTTCTGCTTTTTCTTTTGTAAGGTGTACCATTTTGATACCTACAATTTCTATGTTATTTTTTTCAAATCTTTTAATAACTTCTCCAATAACGCCTTTTTTTACTCCGTCTGGTTTAATTAATGAAAGTGTTCTTTCCATAAGTTAATTTCCTGTCCTTTAAAATGGTTTTGAGACCTTTGCACATAGCTTTATTTTGTTTTTATTTTGTGGTGAAGTAGTATTTTTATACGTCGAACCCAAAATAAAAGCAAAAGAGAGCGTTAGTCTTTATAGTAATTTAGAAGTTTTTTATAAAATTATTAAAAATTAATATTTTGCTCAAAACTACTATTTTTTTCATAAAAACATTATGTGCAAAGGTCTATGTTTTTAATAATAAAAAATCTATAAATAAGCACAAATACCACAAGTTTTTAAAAAATATTTTTATTTGTTTTTTACTTTAAATCAAGTTGAATAAAAGAAATTGTAAAAGTTTTAATTTTTTTGAATTAGGGGTTTTTTCGCCTTTCGGCGAACCCCCTTAATCCCCCTTAAAAGGGGGAAATGGTAAAAAAAAATCTCACGAAAAAACATTATGTGCAAAGGTCTCGCAGTTTAATTTATTATTTGTTTCAGATTTTTCTTATTTTTAAATTCTCTTAAATCGCCCCAATTTTCTCTTAAACCTTTAGCATCTGAATATTCAACAAAATCACCATATTGAGAATGAGGGTCGGCAACTCTTTGGGCATGTTTTATGGGACACCAATATTTTTCAGTTCTCCCTGCTATTTCTCTGACATATGCAATAAGGCAATTAAAATATGAGCAATAGATACAATTAATTTTTTCAAGAAGATTTAAATAGGGCAAAGAATATCTATCAAAAACGAAATACTCACTAGTTTTGACAAGAGGAATTTTATAGAGCCTAAAGCAAACTTGATGATATAGCTCTAAAAAAATATGCAAAACAATGCCGGGGATAATCATCATATAGATAAAAGGAACTGAAGCAAGATGCCTTAAGTTTGTTAAAAAGCTTGTAGTAAAAAAATTTCTTAAAACAGATATTTTTTCTTTTTTAAGTAAAGCTCTATTTTGAAAAACTTCTTTAATGAAGTTTGTTCTTTTGTGAAGCTCTGCTATTCTTCTGTCAAACTCTTCTATAAATTCTTGTCTTACCTTATGGAGTTTTTGAAGTTGTTTTTTTGTATAAGATTGAAAATCTATCTCGCCGAGCCTCTTATTCGTTTTTTTAAAAAAATCTTTCATATTTTTCACCTAAAAAATTTTTGAGTACTTTACCTTTGAGAGACCTTTGCACAAAAGCTCAAATTTTGCTTTTGTTTTGTGGTTCACCCTGTGAAATATTTTTAAATTTTTCAAATTTAAAAATAATATTTGAGCTGTAAAGCATCAAATATTATTTCACTGGGGTAAAGTAGTATTTTTATACGTCGAACCCAAAACAAAAGTAAAAGAGAGCGTAAGTCTTTATAAGGGTTTTATAGATTTTTGTAAAATTATCAAAAGTTAATATTTTATAAAAATAACCACTATTTTATCATAAAAAACATTATGTGCAAAGGTCTCCTTTGAATATAGAGAAACTGTGACATAATCGCACTTTTATGTCACAGTCTCTATATAGACAAAGTAAAATTGGAGCTTATTGTCAATAATATAAGTAAGGTCGCCTAAGAGCATTCTAAGTAGTTCTAAATTGCAGATATAACAAAAAACTTTATCAATCTGTTTTGAACCAATTTTTAATTTGATAATTTTTTATTCTTATTAGAAAACTTATCGTTTCAGTTTAAAATTTTATATAAAAAAATAAGGAATATATAATATATGAAGAAAATAGCCATTTTAGCAGGTGATGGAATAGGTCCTGAGGTTGTAAAAGAAGCTGTTAAGGTTTTAGAAGCTATCAAATCTAAATATAGTATTAAGCTTGAATATGAAGAAGCTGATGTTGGAGGAATTGCTATAGATAATTTTGGCGAAGCCCTGCCAGCTTCAACTCTTGATTTATGCAAAAAAAGTGATGCTATTCTTTTTGGCTCTGTAGGTGGAGAAAAATGGGAAAGTTTGCCACCAGAAAAACAACCCGAAAGAGCAGCTCTACTTCCTTTAAGAAAAGAGTTTGACCTTTTTTGTAATCTTCGTCCTGCAAAAATTTTTAAATCTATGGTAGCATCAAGTCCTTTAAGAAAAGATATCGTAAAGGAAGGCTTTGATATTTTGTGCATAAGAGAACTTACAGGTGGTATATATTTTGGAGAGCCTAAAGGAAGAGAAGGTAAAGGACAAGAGGAGAAGGCTTTTGATACCTTAGTTTATAAGAGATATGAAATAGAGAGAATTGCAAGAAGTGCTTTTGAGGTAGCAAGAAAAAGAAAAAAAAAGGTGTGCTCTGTTGATAAGGCAAACGTTCTTACCTCTATGGTTTTTTGGCGAGAGGTCGTAAAAGATATCGCTAAAGAGTATCAAGATGTTGAACTTTCTCATATCTATATTGATAATTGTACTATGCAACTGGTTAAAGACCCGCATCAATTTGATGTGCTTTTATGCGGAAATATGTTTGGGGATATAATTTCTGATGAGTGTGCAATGATAACGGGTTCAATGGGGCTTTTGCCTTCTGCAAGTATTAATGAGAAAAAGTTTGGACTTTATGAACCAGCTGGAGGGAGTGCTCCAGATATTGCAGGTAAAAATCTTGCAAATCCAATAGCTCAAATACTTTCCCTTGCTATGATGTTAAGGTACTCTTTTGATGAAGAAAAAGCAGCTTGCGATATAGAAAAGGCTGTTTCAAAGGTGCTTGATAGTGGAATACACACGAAAGATATTGCAAGTGAAAATTCAAAAGTGGTCTCAACATCTGAGATGGGAGACGAAATTTTAAAGAAAATTCTGATATGAAACCAAATTTTAAAAAAAATGAAAATGGGCTTTTGCCTGTTATAGCTCAAGATTTTAAAACTAATGAAGTTTTAATGCTCGCTTTTATGAATGAAACAGCTTTTGAAAAAACTGTTGAGACAAAAAAAGCGACCTATTTTAGTCGTTCAAGAAATACTCTTTGGGTAAAAGGCGAAACCTCTGGAAACACTCAAATTGTAAAAGAGATAAGGATAGATTGTGACTTTGATACCATTTTAATTAAAGTAGAGCAAAAAGGCGGGGCTGCCTGCCATCTTGGTTATCGTTCTTGCTTTTTTAGAAAACTTGAACAAGGCGAATTTATAACAACTGAAAAACCGATTTTTGACCCTCAAAAAGTGTATGGTATGGAGAAAAAATGAAAGAAAAACTAAAACTTGGAATACCTAAGGGCAGTTTGCAAGATGCGACCATTGCTCTTTTTAAAAAATCTGGCTGGAAAATAAATGTAAATGGACGTAGTTACTTTCCTGATATTAATGACGATGCAATAGAGTGTTCACTTTTAAGAGCACAGGAAATGTCAATTAATGTTGAAAGAGGAATTTTAGATGTAGGGCTTACAGGAAAAGATTGGATAGCAGAAAACAATTCTGATGTTTATGTCGTATCTGACCTTATATATTCTAAACTAACTACACGTCAGGCAAGATGGGTTATCGCAGTTGCAAAAGATTCTGATATCAAAACGATAGAAGATTTAGAAGGCAAAACTGTCTCTACAGAGTTAGTAAAATTTACAGAAAGATATTTTAAAGAAAAGAATATCAATGTTAATGTAAAGTTTTCGTGGGGTGCAACTGAAGCAAAAATATCTTCTAATCTTGCAGATGCAATTGTTGAAATAACTGAAACAGAAAGCACCATAAGAGCTAATAATTTAAAAATTATAGCTGAACTTATGCGAACCAATACACAGCTTATCGCAAATAAAAAATCGTGGGAAGATCCTCTAAAACGCGAGAAAATTAAACAAATAGATCTTCTTTTAAAAGGTGCTCTCAAGGCGGATAAACTTGTTGGTTTGAAGATGAATGTCTCACAAGATAATATAGAAACAATTATTAATTTACTTCCAAGTCTCAATGCACCTACTGTTGCAAGCCTTTATAATACGGATTGGTTCTCTGTTGAAACTGTTGTAGCTTCAAATCAAGTAAGAGATTTAATCCCAGAACTTTTAAACAATGGTGCACAAGGTATTATTGAATACTCTCTGAATAAAGTTTTGTAAGTTTAGATCTTTGCACATAGTGTTTATGAGAAATAGTAGTTTCTATCAAAATCTTAACTTTTGATAATGTCACAAAAAATTTATAAAGACTAACGCTCTCTTTTGCGTATGTTTTGGGTTTGACGTATAAAAATACTACTGCACCACAAAACAAACGCAAAATTTAAGCTATGTGCAAAGATCTCAAGTTTTTTACAAAGACAACAATTGATTAAAGTTTTGCAAAATCAATTAAAAAAACATTTATGTGCAAAGATCTTGTTTTTTTATAAAGATAACAATTTATCAAAATTAAATATTCCGTAATTAGTATCTTTTTTTATACCTCGCAAAAAAATATAAAAAACGCCTCCGATATAGCTTTTTACATCTTCTTTACCCGTTTTAAATTGCAGATATTTTTTTATAGCAGATAGATATATTTCTGCTTGAAGGTTATAAGAGTGTTTTAAGATATTTTCTTCTAAAGCTTTTTCATTATAGTCAGAAAAGTCATTTCCTAAAAAATTTGTTTTCCAATCTATAACAAATAGTTTTTTTTTATATTCAAAAACGAGATCTATAAAACCATGCATAAATTTTTGTTCGTCAGATGAGTAGTAAAATTCAAGCTCATTTATTTTTTTTGATGGTGATATTTCATTGAGACAGAAGGTTAAATCGTCTTTTTTTAGCTCTATTTTAAACAAGGTATCAAGATTTTCATATATAATATCTGTCCACTCTAAAGGGTCAAAATTAAATTCTTTAAGCTTCGATGCTATTATATCTTTTTCAGAATGTAGGTTTTGAAAATTCAAGTTATCTAAAATTGAATGAATTAGGTTTCCTGTTTTTTTACCTCTTGGAAGAGAGAGCATATTTTTTGTCTCTTTTGGTTTATAAAATAGAGAGTCGCTACTATACTCTTCTTGTGTTTCGTTTTCTGTAATGGAGGAAAAAGATTGAATTATAGGATTATTATAATTTTTCTGTTTAAACTCTTTCTTTTTTAATACTGTTTGATTGTCAGAGTCTCTTTCATTTTTTATCGTTATTGGTATCTCTTCATCAATTTTTTTTACATCTATAAGATTATTATTTTGAGTTATTTGAGTTAGTTTTTCATAAAAATCTGAATTTTCTACGTTGTTTCTAAATAGTATAAAATTTAAAATATTGGTGTTATCATTTATAAGAAAGACGTACCCAAGCTCTTTTGCTCTTGTAAGGGCTACATAAAAAACTCTTATTTTTTCAGCGAGTGATTCCTTGTCCTCTTTTTTTCTATTTTCTTCAAAATCTTTAGAACCAATATCTAAGAATGTTTCTGTATATTCCTTTTCATTATGAAAAAAGAGATTATTAGGTTTTTTCTTGGAAGTGTCACTTCTTAAAAATAGAGAAAAAACTATATTAAACTCCAAGCCTTTACTTCTATGTATGGTAAGAACTTTTACTGCATCTTTGTCGCTTTCAAGTTCAAGTTCATACTCTTTCAAACTTTTTCCTTTGCTGCTTATCTCTTTTGAAAACCATTTGAACAAGTTTTGAAACTTTAAATTTTTAAAATACTCTTTTTCGATTAATAGATCTCTTATGTGAAAAATGTTTGTAATTTTTCTCTTACTGTCTTCAAGCGAGATGAGATTATTTATTATATTCTCATTTTTTAAAAACTCTTTAAACATAGAGCTAAAGCTTTGTTCGTGCCAAAGCTGATTGTAATAGTTAAAGTTTTCTAAAGTTTTGCTAAGTTTTTGCTCATTTTCGTTAAGTGTTTTTATATAGTCTGTATCTTTGCCCATTAAATTTGTTATAAGTGCAGACTTAATTAATGTTAAATTGTTTTTATTTAAAATAGCGTAAAGGATTCTCTCAAGTTCAAGAGCCTCTTCTGTTTCAAATAGATTTTTATCAAAATATACTATTGAGGGGATATTCGATAAGATTAATGCTTGTTTAATTTTAATTGCAGTTTCATTTGTTTCACAAATTACAGCTATATCATTAGGTTTTTTGTTTTCCTCATTAAACAGTCTCAAAATTTCTAAAACGATTCTATTGTGAAGCAGGCTCTCTTTTTTTTTTTTATCTAAAAGAAAAAATGATAAAGATGGGAAAGTTTCTTTTTTCTTATCAGCAGGGCTTTTAGAAAACTTTATTTCATCATAAATAAAAGGGTTTTTTGGATAAGAGAAAATATCATTAACAGCATTTATTAAGCCTAACTCGGAGCGATAATTTTTAATTAAAAAATATTTATTTTGACTCGTTTTTGAAGCTTTAAGATAAGCAAAGATATCAGCTCCTCTAAACCCATATATAGATTGTTTTGGGTCTCCTATGAAAAAAAGGATATTGTCTTTGAATATATTTTTGAAAATTTCGTACTGTGTTAAGTTCGTATCTTGAAATTCATCTATAAGAGCAGCTTTATATCTGTTGTTTAATATTTTACTTAAACTACCTGAATCACCTTTTTCTAAAGCTACTTTAGTTTTGGATAGAAAATCGTCGTAAAAAATAAGGTTTTTTTTCTCTTTTCTTACAACACTCTCTTGTTTTATATATTTTATAAACTCTTTTTTTAAGTATAAAATGGTGTTGTCGTATAGCTCAAACAGAGATTTTTTTATTTTTAAAAACTCTTCACATTTTACAAAAAATGGCTCTTTAAACTCATAGGGCGTACTGTTTTTTTTTAATTTTCCTTTTAAGTTTTCAGAAGAAAATTTTTCTATTATGTCAATCTCAAGAAATTCGTTTAGCCCCAATTCAAAGCCAATTGTTATCTCTTTTATCCATTTTTCTATAGAAGGTATTCTGTAACTGTTTCTATTAAGACCTTCATTTGTAAGTAGTATTTTGCTAATAGTTTCTTTATCTTTTTCCCAAATAGTTAAAAGCTCTTCAAATAGAATTAAAATTTTTTGTTCAATATCGCAGGTCTCTTTTTTTTCTACATCAGGAATAATTTTTACGTTTGGGAAGTTTGTAATATTT
Organism: Desulfobacterales bacterium; assembly: GCA_963662235.1. Taxonomy (GTDB): domain Bacteria; phylum Desulfobacterota; class Desulfobacteria; order Desulfobacterales. The sequence continues at coordinate 800,054 of OY759308.1, forward strand.
TTTATAAGGGTTAAAAAATATTGAGGCGAGAGTTGTGGTTTTTGTTTTCTAATATAATTAAGAAATGTAAGACTCTCTATATTGTATATATAAATTCGCCAGAAATCTTCTGCTATTTCAAGCAAGAATTCGTATTCATTTTCACAAAACTCAAAATCGAAAGAGACATTTGTTTCAAAAGGATAGTCAGAAATAATTTTTGCACAAAAGCTATGAATTGTTGATACATTGGCTTGATAGAAAGAGTTTGTGGCAAGGTCTATTTTGCCTAAAACCTCTTTTTTTTTGTCGTTATCTGCTTTAAATTTTTTTAGATAGTTAGATAAGGAACACTCAGATTCTTCTAAGTTGCCTTCAAGGAAGCTTTTAGCCTCTTTAAGATTTTTGTAAATACGAAGTTTTAATTCTTCGCTTGCAGCTTCAGTAAAACTTACAACTACAATGTTTTCTACAAGAAGCTCTTTTTCTATTAAAAGGCGTAAAAATATAGCAGCAATAGCGTAAGTTTTACCACAACCTGCATTAGCTTCTATTAAATTTGAGCCGTTTAAAGGCGAGTTTTCAATGTCAAATTCTATTAGATAAGACATTTTTATTCTTTAATATCTTTTTTTCGTTTTTGAATATAACCGTTTCTAATAGCAGTGTAAGGGTCAACAGCAATTTTTTTTAATTCTTTATACTGATTTATTTGAGGACCCATACTATTTATAGGGTGAACAATTTTTATAGTTGTAATAACATCATTATCTAAATCTTTTAAATACTCTTGATAAGTAAGATAAGAATCAAAAGTCATTCCCATAGAATCTCTCAACGTTGTTGGTCCTAAAAATGGTAATACTATATAAAAACCATCACCTATGCCATATCTTCCTAAAGTTTGACCGAAATCTTCTTTCTCTTTTTTTTGAAGTGATGGAAATTTGGAAGAGACATCAAAAATACCGAGCAAACCCACTGTCGTATTTATTACAAAAGATGCCGTTTGCTTACCTGCATCTTTAAATTGAAATTGTAGTAAATTATTTAAAACACTAATTGGCTTAAAAAGGTTTGTAAAAAAGTTTCCAAGTCCTTTTCTTACAACTTTGGGCGTAATTTTTTCATAGCCTTTACTTACAGGGTCTAAGACATAAATATAAATTTTATCGTTAAAGACAAACATCGCTCTATTAAAACTTTGAAAGGGGTCGTTAACTGAAATCTCTTCTTTTCCTTTTTTATTGTCTGGCGTTTCATATTCTGCTTCTAACTCAGAAAAGAGGTCGTCATCATCGATGTTTTCTTCTGCAAAAGCGGAGTTTAAATAGAGAGAAAGTGTTAAAAAGAGTAATAGAAAACAGGAAAACTTAGACATCTATTTTTTTTCAACCATATTTTTTACTTTATTTATTAAATACTCGGGAGGGTTTTTCATAAGTATTTCTGCAAATTGTTCTCTATAGTTTTTGATTAAGCTTATGCCTTCTACATGAATATCGTAAATTTTCCAGTCGCCTTCTTTATTTTTAAGCAACCTATAATCGATTGGAGTAAAAACTCCTTTTTTATCCGCAACAGGTATTCTCGTTTTTACAACTCTTATTTTTTCTTTAATTTTTTCTTGTTTAAGATATTCGATTGTAACCTCAATTTTGTCGGTATCATTTTTCAGCTTATCGTAATATGTATTTATAAGAAGTTTTGAGAAATATTGAGTAAACTTTTCTTTATCTTCCTTGCTAAATTTTCTCCATTTTCTTGCAACTGAAAGTCTTGATATGGTGTTGAAATCAAAGATTTGCTTAATCTCTTTTTCAAACCTAATTTTTTTCTCATCGCTTTTGCTGTTGTTATAAATGTCTATTACAGTATCAATTTTAGATTTTAAAAAAGGGACAAGATTTTCTTCAGAAAAAGAAGCATTGGCTATTATTGTAAGTAAAAATATAACAATTAAAAAAACTTTTAAAATTTTCATTTCGATTTTTTCTTTCAGTTTAAAATTTTTAATTTAGACAAGTTTTAAAGCTATTTTAACAATAAAGTTTTTTCAAACAAAAACTTGTTCTTATAGCTAATTTGAGTAAAAAAGAGAGCATCAAAAATGAAAACTTTTAAAAACTTATAAACTATAAAAAAATGAAAATTTTAGATAAATATATTATAAAAACTTACTTAAGCTATTTTTTTTCTATAACTCTGTTTATAAGTTTTATCATTATAACACTAAGTTATTTTGATTGGAGTGGTAAGTTTGCAGAGTGCAATATGGGTTTTGTTGAATCTATAAACTTTGCCTTTATGTATAGTGTACCTACCATAAAAGAGCTTTTCCCTCTTTTTGTCCTTTTAACTACAATAATCTGTTTTGGCTTAATGAATAGTAATAACGAAATTACAGCTCTAAAAAGTTCGGGGGTAAGTAAGTTTACTATTATTAAACCTCTTATGATGATAATGTTTTTTATGATAATATTTTTGTTTTTATTTCTTGAGTTTTTTGTCCCTTCTATAAAAAAAAAAACTAACTACATTAAAGACACAAAGATGTATAATAGAGAGTTAAAAAAAATAGAAACAAACGACATATGGGTAAAAGAAAAAAATATTATTGCATACATTAAATATTATAACCCAGTTAGAAAAAGCTTTGTGTCGGCAAAAATAAACGTTTTAGACGATACCTTTAAACTAAAAAGCAAAATGTTTGTTTCAAAAGGTGTTTATAAAGAAAAAGATAAATGGATTTTTTACGATTTAATAGAACAAAAATTCAATAAAAAAGGCGAGATAGAGTTTGCAACATTTGATAAAGAAAAAGAGATAGAAATTAAGCTTACACCAAGCAATTTAAAAAATAATATTGCCTCGCTTGACGAGATGGGCTTTTTAGAACTTATAAAAGCTATAAAGAAAAATAAAAGTATTGGCTATAACATTACGCCATTTACAATCGATTTATTTAGCAAGATTGCCTTTATTTTTATCCCTTTAATTTTATCTGTTATCGGTATCTCTCTTGCCATTAAAATAAGTTTAAAAGGTAAAGTAATAATGGTTGTAATTTTTGGGTTGATAATTACTTTTATCTATTGGGTTTTAAACAGTTTTTTTTTAGCCTTAAGTAGAGGTGAGGTTATAGACCCTGTTGTAGCAACCTTCACACCTCTTGTTGCTTTTTTTATTTTGTCTATTTTTATCTTTGCTAAAAGTGATTAGACAAAAATTGAGTTTATTTTAAAATTAACGGTTTTTTTGATAAATATGGTTCAAAGTAAAAAAACGCCTAAGTTACTATTTTTGATAGGTTATAGAGCGACAGGTAAAACGAGTGTAGGAAAAAAACTTGCTGAGGCAATTAAGTGGAATTTTGTTGATACCGATACGCTAATAGTTGAAAAAAATGGCAAGAGTATAAAAAATATTGTAGATGAGAAAGGCTGGGACTATTTTAGAAAAGAGGAAGGCATGGTATTAAAAGAAGTATGCAGTTTGAAAAATAGTGTAGTTGCAACGGGTGGTGGAGTTGTTTTGCTTAAAGAGAATGTAGATATTATGAAAAAAAATGGGTTTATTATTTTACTTAAAGCGAAATTTGAGACGATAAAGAGTAGAATAGAAAAAGATGATAGCTCAAACCAAAACAGACCGCCGTTAAAGCAAGCATTAGCTTTAGATTTAGAAATTAAAGAGACTTTAAAAAAAAGAGAGCCTATCTATAAAAGTCTGTCAGATATTAGCTTTTCTACTGATGATTTGAGTGTAAGTGAGATAGTGTTTAAGGTACTTAATTTACCTTCAATGAGAGCTTTGCACAAACATATTTTTTTAAGAATTTAAAACAAACAATGTTTTTTATTCTTAAGATTTTTTTAAGGATAAAAGCCATAAAAAGCTTATTATGCATAGCTTGCCTTCTTTTGCCCTTTTTTTGGGTTTGATGTATAAATATACTACTTCACCCAAAAAAAGAACAAAGTCAGGCATTGTTCAAAGCTCTCTTCAATGTTAAAAAAATAACCGAGAGCTTTGCACATAGCTCTCATAACAATTAATTTAAAGAATAGATAAATGTCTGGAAACAGTATTGGAAAACTATTTAAAGTTACAACCTTCGGTGAGTCTCACGGAAGTGGGATTGGTGTTGTAATTGATGGCTGTCCATCGGGTATAAAATTAAACGAAAAGAAAATTCAAAGTTTTTTAAATAGAAGACGTCCTGATAAAAAAATAGCCTCTTCTACTAAAAGAGACGAAAAAGATATAGCCAAAATATTATCAGGAGTTTTTGATGGTAAAACAACTGGAACGCCTATTGCCGTTTATGTAGAAAATCAAGATGCGAAATCGTCAGATTATGATAAATTAGCTTCTGTTTTTAGACCAGGTCATGGAGATATAACCTATTTTAAAAAATATGGCATAAGAGATTACCGCGGAGGTGGTAGGGCTTCTGCAAGAGAGACAATAGGTAGGGTAGTGGCAGGAGCAGTCGCTTTTGAAGTTTTAAAAAAGGAAAAAGTTGAAACTTTTGCATACACTATAGAACTTGGTGGAATTAAAGCAAAAAAAGATAATATAAAAAATTTTAACCAAAACGAACTTCTTTGTCCCGATATTAAAGCTTATGAAAAGATGAAAGAGAGAATCAAAACTATCAGCAAAGCAGGGGACTCTATTGGTGGTGTGGTTGAGATAGTTGCAAAGGGCGTTCCTGCTGGACTGGGCGAGCCTGTTTTTGATAAGCTTGATGCAGATCTTGCAAAAGCTCTTATGAGTATCGGAGCGATAAAGGGGGTTGAGATAGGGAGAGGTTTTGAATCTTCAAGACTTTTAGGCTCTGAAAATAATGATGAGATTAATAGCAAAGGTTTTTTAAGCAACAATTCAGGAGGAATACTCGCTGGTATTTCAAACGGTGATGATATTATAATTAGAGTTGCAGTAAAACCTATACCATCAATATCTATTCCTCAAAAAAGCATAGATATGAACAAACAAGAGCAATTGATAAAAATAACAGGTAGGCACGATATCTCGGCTATTCCAAGAATAAATGTAGTGTGTGAATCTATGGTTAATATTGTACTTGCAGATCATCTTTTAAGGCAAAGGGCTTATTAGAGGCTTCTAGCTTTTTGGCTAACCTCCTTAATCCCCCTTGAAAGGGGGAAATGCCTTTCGGCTAACCCCCTTAATCCCCATTTGAAAGGGGGAAATGCTTTTTGGCTAACCCCCTTAATCCCCCTTGAAAGGGGGAAATGCTTTTTGGCTAACCCCCCTTAATCCCCTTTGAAAGGGGGAAATGCCTTTCGGATAGCCCCCTTTACCTCGAAATAATTTTAAATTTTTCAAATTTAAAATTTGTGTAGGGAACGGTTTAAAACCGTTCCCTATTATGTTTTTTAAAATTAATGATTTATAACAGTAGGGAACAAAAATTTTTGTTCCCTACTTAAAAAACAAAAAAGGCAGAAAGTAGAAACTCCCTGCCTTTTTTTTGTTTTTGAAAATCAATTTAATGTAAAAAATTTTTTACATCATACCTGGCATTCCGCCACCCATTCCGCCCATTCCACCTGGAGGCATCATTGGACCGTTTTCTTTATCTTCGGGTGCGTCTGTTATCATTGCTTGAGTTGTAAGCATCATAGCAGCTACACTACTTGCATTTTGGAGAGCGAAACGAACAACTTTTGTAGGGTCAATAACACCTGCTTTTACAAGATCTTCATATTTGTTTGTTGCAGCATTATAACCTTCGTTGCCTTTTTTATTTTTGACTTTATCAATTACTACAGAGCCTTCAACGCCTGCATTTTCTGATATTCTTCTTAGTGGTTCTTCTATTGCTCTTTTTATAACATCTACACCGAGTTGTTGTTCACTATTAAGTTTTAAAGATTTAAGTACTTGAGAAGAACGAATAAGAGCTACACCGCCACCTGGCACTATACCTTCTTGAACTGCAGCACGTGTTGCATTCAAAGCGTCTTCTACTCTTGCTTTTTTTTCTTTCATTTCTGTTTCAGTTGCAGCACCTACATTAATTACAGCTACACCGCCAACAAGTTTAGCAAGTCTTTCTTGAAGTTTTTCTCTATCGTAGTCAGAAGTTGTTTCTTCAATTTGTGCTTTAATCATTTTTACTCTATCTTCAAGAGTTTTTCTGTTTCCGTTACCATCAATTATTGTTGTATTGTCTTTATCTATAATTAACGATTTTGCACTTCCAAGATCATCTAATGTAACGTTTTCTAATTTTGTACCAAGATCTTCTGAAACAACTTGAGCACCTGTAAGAATAGCAATATCTTCAAGCATTGCTTTTCTTCTGTCGCCAAATCCTGGTGCTTTAACAGCAGCTATTTGAAGTGTACCTCTTAGTTTGTTTAAAACAAGAGTTGCAAGAGCTTCTCCATCTACATCTTCTGCTATTAGAACAAGAGGTCTTGAGCTTTTTGCAACTTGTTCAAGAATAGGAAGAAGGTCTTTCATAGAGCTTATTTTCTTTTCACTTAATAAAATAAAAGGACTTTCAAAATTGACAGTCATTTTTTCAGAATCTGTAATGAAGTAAGGAGATAGATAGCCTCTATCAAACTGCATTCCTTCAACAACATCTAAAGTTGTTTCCATAGATTTTGCTTCTTCTACTGTAATAACGCCTTCTTTTCCTACTTTGTTCATAGCTTCTGCTATAATATTACCTATTGTTGAGTCGTTATTGGCAGAGATTGTACCAACTTGAGCTATCTCTTTTGGGTCTTTTGTAGGTTTGCTGATTTTTTTAAGTTCTCCTACGATAGCTTCTACAGCTTTTTCTATCCCATTTTTTATAGACATAGGATTGTGTCCTGCAACTACAAGTTTTTGACCTTCTTCGTAAATTGCTCTTGCAAGAACTGTTGCTGTTGTTGTCCCGTCACCAGCAGTATCACTTGTTTTGCTTGCAACTTCTTTAACCATTTGAGCACCCATATTTTCAAACTTATCTTTTAGCTCAATCTCTTTTGCAACAGTAACACCATCTTTAGTAACAGTAGGACTGCCCCAAGACTTGTCTATAACGACGTTTCTACCTTTTGGGCCTAAAGTTACCACAACAGCATCGGCAAGTTTTGTAACGCCTTTGAGCATCTTGCTTCGTGCCTCTATGTCATAAATTATATCTTTTGCCATTTTAAAATTTCTCCTATTTTTATATTTTTGTTTATTTTTATTCTACAATACCTAAAATGTCATCTTGTCCCATAATTAAATACTCATCGCCGTCAATTTTAATTTCGCTTCCGCCATATTTACTAAATAAAACAGTGTCATTAACTTTAACTTCCATTGGAACAAGTTTACCATTATTATCTACTTTGCCTTTACCAACGGCAATCGCTTTACCTTGTGCTGGTTTTTCTTTTGCAGTATCAGGAATAAAAATACCGCCTTTGGTTTGTTGTGCTTCCTCAAGACGTTTTACTATAATTCTGTCTTGTAGTGGTCTGATTTTCATAACTTTTTTCTCCTTTATTAAATTATATTTTTTGTTGGTTTATGTTTTTTTAGAAGCTGGTTTTTTATTTGATTTTCCTGAATAAGCATCTTTATACCATCCATCCCCTTTTAATGAAAAAGATGAATTTGAAATAAGTTTAACAAGTTCGCCTTTGCACTTATTACAAACGGTTAAGGGCTTATCAGAAATTTTTTGCATAACTTCAAATTTGTCGTTACAAGATGTACATTTATATTCGTATATTGGCATTTTTAAACAATTAATTTTCCCATTCTATTATTTTTAAGTACTCTAAAACGAGACCTTTGCACATAATGTTTTTTATGAAGAAAATAGTAATTTTTAGTAAAACATTATATGCAAAGATCTCTAAAACCAAAATGGTTTCAGTTTCAGTTGTTGTTTAATCACAATTCTAAAAAATAGTAAGCGATTGGAGATTGTCAAGTAGGAAAGTAAGAATTTATTTATAAGACCTTTGCACAGATATAAGGAAGAGATCTTTGCACATAGCTCTATTTTGCTTTTGTTTTGTGGTGAAGTAGTATTTTTATACGTCGAACCCAAAACAAAAGTAAAAGAGAGCGTAAGTCTTTATAAAGGTTTTACAAATTTTTATAAAATTACCAAAAGTTAATATTTTATAAAAAAACCATTATTTTTTCTTAAAAAACATTATGTGCAAAGGTCTCAAGGAAGTGAGGTTAAGATGATAGCGTATTTTGATTGTTTCTCAGGCATAAGTGGCGATATGACACTATCTGCTTTTATAGAGCTTGGTGTTCCTTTGAAATATATAGAAAAAAATTTAAACCAATTAATTAAAGTTAGCTTAAGTTCAAAAAAAGTTTTAAAAAATGGAATATCAGCGACTACTTTTATTATTAATAGTGAAGAAAATGAAAGATTAGATTATAAAAAGATAAAAAATATAATAGAATCAAGTAGTTTAAGTAAAAAAATAAAAGAGTTAAGTTTTGATATATTTGAACAAATAGCGGATGCAGAATCTCATATTCATAATATGAAAAAAGACGATATGCATTTTCATGAAATTGGTTCAGTTGACACTATAGTTGATATTGTAGGGGTGGCTCTTTGTATCGATTATTTGAATATAAAAAAAATTTACTCTTCTTGCTTACCATTTAATTCTGGTTCTTTTTCGTGTCATCATGGCAGATTGCCTCTTCCTGCCCCTGCAACACTCGAAATTTTAAAAGATTTGCCACTATACAACTCTGATATCAAAGATGAAACAGTTACTCCTACAGGGGCTGCAATCATTAAAACCATCGCTACAAGTTTTGGGAAGTTTCCTAATATGAAGATAGAGAAGATAGGTTATGGTGCTGGTCAAAAAGATTTTAAGAATAGTCCAAACATATTGAGGATTGTAGTCGGTAAAGAGAGTTCGATTTTCAGTAAGGAAAAGATTGTAGTAATTGAAACCAATATTGATGATATGAGCCCTGAAATTTTAAGTTTTCTTATGGAAAAGCTTTTTGAAAGTGGTGCGATAGATGTCTCTTTTATTCCAATATTTATGAAAAAAAACAGACCCGCTTTTAAAATAGAAGTTTTATGCTATGAAAATCAAAAAGATACTTTATCAAAAATAATTTTTTCTGAAACGAGCTCTATAGGTATAAGATATTACGAGGTAAAAAGAAGAATACTAGAAAGAGAAACAAAGGATATAGAGACAAAATTTGGATTAATACAAGCAAAAATAGTGAAAAGACCTAATGATAAAATTGAAATTATTCCAGAGTATGAAGTGTGCAAAAAAATAGCTCAAAAGTACGATATACCATTAAGAGATGTTTATAACGAAATAAGTGAGAAAAATAGAGAAAAATAATGGAGCAGTTTTTTACAAAATTAAAAAAGCTTTATGATGAGATGGACAAAGAGTATAAGGAAGCTGCAGATAAACATAAGTTTAAATGTGAGTCTTGCAAAGACAATTGTTGCAAGACTTTTTTCTTTCATCACACCTACATAGAAGCGTACTATTTTATCGAAAAATTAAAGAGACTTAAGAGTAAAGAGTATCAAAGCGTAGTTTTAAAGGCGAAACAAAATATCCAAAAAAACCAAAAAGAGAGTTATTCTTGCCCTGTCTTTGTTGATGAAAAATGCATTTTGTATGAAGCAAGACCGCTTATATGTAGATTGCATGGTATACCTTATAAGTTTACTAATTTTGTTTCAAATGAAACAAAAAAAGGGCAGGGGTGCTTGTTTTTTTCTAAAACAGCTATACATACGAATGAGATTTTTTTAGATAGGACAAAAATTTATCACGATTTGATGAAGCTTGAAGTCGCTTTTAGAAAAGAAAAAAATTTCACGAAAAAAATCAAAATGACAATTACAGACTTTATATTGTCTGACCAGATATAATCTTTAAAACAAATCGCAAGTAACATATCTTGAAATTAGAAAAAAATTTCAAAAAATAGGAAAAAAATGCCTATCTTGTTTTCAAATAGAGAGAACTTTTTTCCTCTTTTACCCTATAATTTACCAATCAAGTATATAATTTTAACATATCTAATCGTTCCCTAAGTCGCTTTATCTTTAGTTATATGCGGTGTTGTGTAGGCTAATGGCACTTCCGTTGCACTATATGTTTTGCATTAATTGGATTTGCAACACTTGTTTTTTTGCTCCAAATCTTAATTTGCATTTTTTAAATTAGTGTATGATTTCAGTGACTTATTTAAACAGTTTAAAGTTTTTTTATTTAATACCGATGGCTTTTATAAGGATGTAAAGGCAAGTTTTTTTTAAGCTGCTTAAACCTTTTTTAATCTAAAAAGAGAAAAAATGTAATTTTATTAGTTAAATTGACTTTCTGTTTTACAAAAAAATACAAGATAAGGAGGTGATATTTATGGTAAGTAGTATCAGTAGTAGCTATAATTATAGTTCGTATGCATCCAATATGAACAATATGCAAAATAAAATTCAAAACAAGATAAGTGAGAATTTTCAAAAATTTGATACAGATAAAAATGGCTCTTTAAGTTCAGATGAGTTTTCGTCTTTATTGGATGAAGTATCAGAAGCAACTGGTCTTTCAATAAACAAGGAAGAGACTCTATCAAAAGTAGATACAGATAGTGATGGTGCTATCAGTGAAAAAGAATTTGCAAGCCTTGTTAAAGAGACGGCTCCGCCACCACCGCCACCACCACTTGCTTCTTTAGCAGAAATATTGATGAGTGAAGAAGATACAGCAATGAATCTTGTTGGCTCTACAGACGACACAGACTCTGAAGATAATATGCAATCTCTTTTAGATATGTTATTAGCTGCTTCAAAAGAGTATGCTGAATCTGACGATGCGGAAGATTTAAATGGTGACGGTTCAATAGATGAAGCCGATGGTTTTATGAATATTAAAAACATAGTTATGCAATATGTTGAAGAAATGGTTGGTGCATTAGAGGGAGAGTCTCTTAGCCTGACTGCATAAGTGTTTTAGAAAGTATAAAAAATAGAAAGTCAATTTAACTAATAAAATTTATAGAATAATAAGAAAAATTCTTATTCAATGGTGTTCATATACGATTTTTTCATAAATTTAATCTCTAATCTAATCCTTAAATTTTCACTTTTTATTTTAATTTTTAGGATAAAAAGTGAAAATTTAGTGGAGCTTATTTTTTTACTAACCTTTTTTTAGTTTATTCTAACTATATATAAAAATCCCAATCTATTTTGTATCTTTACTTTGTTTTTTATTTTGTAGTATATAGAGCGTTTTTTTATTAAAAGACGAGACCTTTGCACATAATGTTTTTTATGAAAAAAATAGTGGTTTTTTTGTAAAATATTAAATTTTACTTTTTAAAAAATAAAAATATGACAACTCACAAAAAAAACTTTAAAGAAATTTTTTATAATAGTGTTTTTCAAACAAACTTTTTAATTCTTTTTTTCTTAATCCTTTCTATCTTTTTAGTTTACTTTCAGGTTTTAAAGTACGGTTTTGTTTATGACGATTTTGAATATATTGTAAAAAACGGTAATATTCAAAGAGGTTTAAATTTAAAAAGTATAAAGTGGGCTTTTTTTAGTATTGAGCTATTTAATTGGCATCCTCTAACTTGGATAAGTCATATTATAGACGTTTCTTGCTATGGTTTAAATGCAGGTGGGCATCACTTTACAAATTTGATTATCCATACTCTAAATTCTATAATTTTTTACTTTATTGTTTTTAGAATTAGTAAAAACAATTTTTTAATCTCTTCTTTTGCGTGCTTTCTTTTTGCACTTCATCCCCTGCATATTGAATCTGTTGCTTGGATATCGGAAAGAAAAGATGTGTTAAGTACTTTTTTTGGATTTTCTTCTATCTATATCTATCTTGAATATATAAAGCATAAGCAAAAATCTCTCTATTTTTCTTTTGTGTTAGCCTTTGTTTTGTCGCTTATGTCAAAGGCGATGTTTGTAACACTGCCGTTTCTGCTTTTACTTTTCGATTTCTTTCTAAATCGTTTTAAAGAGAGAAAAGTAGTTAAATTAATATTGGAAAAAGTACCTCTTTTTCTTCTTTCTTTTTTTTCTTCTATAATAATATTTTTTACTCAATCGAAGGGAGGAGCTGTTAGGACTTTTGAAGAGTACCCTTTTTTAAATCGTTTAGATAATGCTTTTATCTCTTATTTTAAGTATCTCTATAAAACACTTTATCCAAAGAATCTTGCTGTTCCATATGTTTATGATTCATCTCTATCGCCCTTGCTTTTCTTTTTATGTTTGCTTTCTATTATTTTAATCACTTACATTTTTTTTAAATTAAGAAAAAAAAAACCGTATCTTATTTTTGGTTGGCTTTGGTATCTTGGGACTCTTGTTCCTGTAATTGGGATTGTACAGATAGGTTCTCAACCTATTGCAGATAGATATACATATCTGCCTTTGTGTGGGATTTTTATCTTACTCGCTTTTTTCTTTTACGATTTGTTTAAAAGAAGAAAATCTTTTTACCTCTTTTTTTCTATACCCATAATTTTAATTCTAACTATTTTATCTTTTTTTCAGGTACAATATTGGAAAAATCCGATAACGCTTTTTAATCATACAATAAAAGTTACAGAGAAAGCAGGTAAGATTAATTCAACAGCCCATAATAATTTGGCAGTTATCTATTTTGATAAAGGTCAATTTAAAGAATCGATTAATCATAGTTTAATAGTTTTGGAAAAAGCACCTAACGATTTGTTTTCTTTAAATAATGTAGGGATAGCGTATACACAAATAGGCAAATTTAAGGAGGCTCAAAAATATTTTATTAGGTCATTAAAAATAAAATATAACGATGCAAATACACACAATAGTTTTGCAAATCTTCTTTTCCAAAGTAAGAATTTTGAAGCGGCAATTTTCCATTTTAAAGAGGCTTTTAAATTAGACCCTTCAAACGCTTCATTTTGTAGTAACATCGGAGGAGTATATGCGAATATGGGAAATTATGAGGAGGCACTCAAATATTTTAAACGAGCCTATGAAATAGAGCCTCATAACCCTAATATAAAATCTAATTATTTTAGAGTGCTTGAGTATTTAAAGAGATAAAAAAATGAGAGCTTTGCACATAAATAATGTTTTTTTATGAAAAAATAGTGGTTTTTTTGTAAAATATTAAATTTTACTTTTTAAAAAACAAAAATATGACAACTTATAAAAAAAGCTTAAACCTAAAAGACATTTTTTTAGGTAGTGTTTTTAAAACAAACTTTTTAATTCTTTTTATCTTAACCCTTTCTATTTTTGCAGTCTATTTTGAAGTTTTTAAATATGACTTTGTTTACGATGATGTTTATTACATTATAAAAAACACTAATATTCAACGAGGCTTAAATTTAGAAAGTATAAAATGGGCTTTTTTTAGTATAGAGAAATCCAATTGGCATCCTCTAACTTGGATAAGTCATATTATAGATGTATCGTTTTATGGTTTGAATGCAGGTGGGCATCACTTTACAAATTTAATTATACACACCTTAAATTCTATAATTTTTTACTTTATCGTTTTTAGAATTAGTAAAAACAATTTTCTAATATCTTCTTTTGCCGCTTTTCTTTTTGCGCTTCACCCCTTGCATATTGAATCTGTTGCTTGGGTATCGGAAAGAAAAGATGTGTTAAGTACTTTTTTTGGATTTTTGTCTATCTATATCTATCTTGAATATATAAAAGTATCCAAAAAATATCTCTATTTTGCTCTTATTTTTGTCTTTGTTTTGTCGCTTATGTCGAAGGCAATGTTTGTAACACTCCCTTTTCTGCTTTTGCTGTTCGATTTTTTTCTAAGTCGTTTTAAAGAAAATCAAGTTTCCAAATTGATATTAGAAAAAGTACCTCTTTTTATCATTTCGTTTCTTTCTTCTATAATAGTATTTATTGCTCAATCAAAGGGAGGAGCTGTTAAGACTTTTGAAGCTTATCCTTTTTTAGTTCGTTTAAGTAACGCTTGCCAATCTTATTTTAAATATCTCTATAAAACGTTTTATCCAAAAAATATTGCTGTTCAATATATTTATGATTCATCTCTGTCGCCATATCTTTTCTTTTTATGTTTTTTGTTTCTTGTTGTCGTAACTTGCATATTTTTAAAATTAAAAAATAAAAAACCTTATCTAATTTTTGGTTGGCTTTGGTATCTTGGAACTCTTGTTCCTGTAATTGGGATTGTGCAGATAGGTTCTCAGCCTCTTGCAGATAGATATACTTATGTGCCTTTGTGCGGGATTTTTATATTACTTGCCTTTCTTTTTTGCGATTTGTTTAAAAGACGTAAAATTTTTTATATACTTTTTTCTGTATCAATCATTTTTATTTTGTCTTTTATATCTTTTTTTCAGGTAAAATATTGGGAAAATCCTATAACGCTTTTTAATCATACGATAGCAGTTACGGAAAAAGGGGATAAGATTAATTTAAAAGCCCATAATAATTTAGCAGTTGTCTATTTTGCTCAAGGCAATTTCAAAGAATCGATTGCTCACAGTTCAATAATTTTAGAACACAACCCAAATCATTTAGAAGCATTGAATGATACAGGTGTATTGTATACAAAATTAGGTAAATTCAAGGAGGCTCAAAAATATTTTCTTAGAGCTTTAAAAGTAAAGTATAATGATGCAAATACACACAATAGTTTTGCGAACCTTCTTTTTCAAAGTGGAAATTTTGAAGCGGCAATTTTTCATTTTAAAGAGGCTATCAGATTAGAACCTTCAGACGCTTCGTTTTATAGCAATCTTGGGGCAGTGTATGCAAATACAGGTGACTTTGCAAAAGCGCTTGAATACTTTAAGAGAGCTTATGCAATTGAGCCCAACGACCCAAATCTAAAATCGAATTATTTTAGAGTGCTTCAATATTTGAAGAGATAAGAGGTTTTAAACTCAATTTGTATTTTTTAAAGCCGTTTCAAAATTATGGCGATTAAATTTTTTGAAAAAAACAAAAATATGACAACTTACAAAAAAAGCTTCAAAGAAATTTTTTATAATAGTGTTTACCAAACAAATTTTTTAATTCTTTTTCTCTTAATCCTTTCTATTTTTTTAGTTTACTTTCAGGTTTTAAAGTACGGTTTTGTTTATGACGATTTTGAATACGTTGTAAAAAATAGTAAAATTCAAAACGGTTTAAATTTTAAAAGTATAAAGTGGGCTTTTTTTAGTATTGAGCTTTCTAATTGGCATCCTCTAACTTGGATAAGTCATATTATAGATGTATCGTTTTATGGTTTGAATGCAGGAGGGCATCACTTTACAAATTTGATTATCCATACTCTAAATTCTATAATTTTTTACTTTATTGTTCTTAGAATTAGTAAAAACAATTTTTTAATCTCTTCTTTTGCGTGCTTTCTTTTTGCACTTCATCCCCTGCATATTGAATCTGTTGCTTGGATATCGGAAAGAAAAGATGTGTTAAGTACTTTTTTTGGATTTTCTTCTATCTATATCTATCTTGAATATATAAAGCATAAGCAAAAATATCTCTATTTTTCTTTTGTGTTAGCCTTTGTTTTGTCGCTTATGTCAAAGGCTATGTTTGTAACACTGCCGTTTTTACTTTTACTTTTCGATTTTCTTCTAAATCGCTTTAAAGAAGTAAAAGTAGTTAAATTAATATTAGAAAAAGTGCCTCTTTTTATTCTTTCTTTTTTTTCTTCTATAATAATATTTATCGCTCAATCGGAGGGAGAAGCTGTTGCGAATTTTGAAGGTCTTCCTTTTTTAATTCGTTTAACTAATGCTTCTCTCTCTTATTTTAAGTATCTCTATAAAACATTTTATCCAAAGAATCTTGCTGTCCAATATATTTATGATCCGTCTCTATCGCCCTTGCTTTTCTTTTTATGTTTGCTCTCTATTATTTTAATCACTTACATTTTTTTTAAATTAAGAAAAAAAAAACCTTATCTAATTTTTGGTTGGCTTTGGTATCTTGGGACTCTTGTTCCTGTAATTGGAATTGTGCAGATAGGCTCTCAACCTATTGCAGATAGATATACTTATGTGCCTTTGTGTGGGATTTTTATCTTACTTGCTTTTTTCTTTTACGATTTGTTTAAAAAGAGGAAGTCTCTTTACCTCGTTTTTTCCATATCCATAATTTTGATTCTATCTGTTTTATCTTTTTTTCAGGTAAAACATTGGAAGAATCCGATAACGCTTTTTAATCACACAATAAAAGTTACGGAAAAAGAAGGTAATATGAACTCAGTAGCCCGTAGTAATTTGGCAATTTTTTATTTTTATAAAGGACAACTTGAAAAATCGATTGTTCAGATTTTAATAGTTTTAGAAAAAAAACCTGACGATTTGTCTGCTTTAAATATTGCAGGTGCATCATATGCAAAAATAGGCAAACTTAAAACGGCTGAAAAATATTTTCTTAGAGCTTTAAAAATAAAAGATAACGATGCAAAGACACACAATAATTATGCACATCTTCTTTTTCAAAATAAGAATTTTGAAGCGGCAATTTTTCATTTTAAAGAGGCTTTTAAATTAGACCCTTCAAACGCTTCATTTTGTAGTAATATTGGAGTAGTGTATACAAACATAGGTGACTTGCAAGAAGCACTTAAATATTTTAAAAAAGCCTATGAAATAGAGTCTTATAACCCAAAAATGAAATCGAATTATTTTAGAGTGCTTCAATATTTGAAGAGATAAGAGGTTTTAAACTCAATTTGTATTTTTTAAAGCCGTTTCAAAATTATGGCGATTAAATTTTTTGAAAAAAACAAAAATATGACAACTTACAAAAAAAGCTTCAAAGAAATTTTTTATAATAGTGTTTACCAAACAAACTTTTTGATTCTTTTTCTCTTAATCCTTTCTATCTTTTTAGTTTACTTTCAGGTTTTAAAGTATGGTTTCATTTATGACGATTTTCACTATATTTTACACAATAGTAATATTCAAAACGGTTTAAATTTAAAAAGTATAAAATGGGCTTTTTTTAGTATAGAGAAATCCAATTGGCATCCTCTAACTTGGATAAGTCATATTATAGATGTATCGTTTTATGGTTTGAATGCAGGTGGGCATCACTTTACAAATTTAATTATACACACCTTAAATTCTATAATTTTTTACTTTATCGTTTTTAGAATTAGTAAAAACAATTTTCTAATATCTTCTTTTGTCGCTTTTCTCTTTGCGCTTCACCCCTTGCATATTGAATCTGTTGCTTGGGTATCGGAAAGAAAAGATGTGTTAAGTACTTTTTTTGGATTTTCTTCTATCTACATCTATCTTGAATATATAGAGCATAAGCAAAAATCTCTCTATTTTTCTTTTGTGTTAGCTTTTGTTTTGTCTCTTATGTCAAAGGCTATGTTCGTAACACTTCCTTTTCTGCTTTTACTTTTCGATTTTTTTCTAAGTCGTTTTAAAGAAAATCAAGTTTCCAAATTGATATTAGAAAAAGTACCTCTTTTTATCATTTCGTTTCTTTCTTCTATAATAGTATTTATTGCTCAATCAAAGGGAGGAGCTGTTAAGACTTTTGAAGCTTATCCTTTTTTAGTTCGTTTAAGTAACGCTTGCCAATCTTATTTTAAATATCTCTATAAAACGTTTTATCCAAAAAATATTGCTGTTCAATATATTTATGATTCATCTCTGTCGCCATATCTTTTCTTTTTATGTTTTTTGTTTCTTGTTGTCGTAACTTGCATATTTTTAAAATTAAAAAATAAAAAACCTTATCTAATTTTTGGTTGGCTTTGGTATCTTGGAACTCTTGTTCCTGTAATTGGACTTGTGCAGATAGGTTCTCAGCCTCTTGCAGATAGATATACATATTTGCCTTTGTGTGGGATTTTTATCCTACTTGCTTTTCTTTTTTACGATTTGTTTAAAAAGAGGAAGTCTCTTTATCTCGTTTTTTCCATATCGATAATTTTGATTCTATCTGTTTTATCTTTTTTTCAGGTAAAATATTGGGAAAATCCTATAACGCTTTTTAATCATACAATTAAAGTTACGGAAAAAGGAGGTAAGATTAATTCAACAGCACAGCTTAGTTTGGCATACGCCTATCTTGATAGAGGGGAAATTAAAAAATCAATTAATCATAGTTTAATAGTTTTAGAAAAAAAACCTAACGATTTGTTTGCTTTAAATAATGTAGGTGCATCGTATACAAAATTAGGCAAATTTAAGGAGGCTCAAAAATATTTTCTTAGAGCTTTAAAAGTAAAGTATAATGATGCAAATACACACAATGGTTTTGCAAATCTTCTTTTTCAAAGTAAGAATTTTGAAGCGGCAATTTTTCATTCTAAAGAGGCTTTTAAATTAGAACCTTCAAACGCCTTATTTTGTAATGATATTGGGTCAGTGTATGCAAACACAGGTGACTTGCGAGAAGCATTGAAATATTTTAAAAGAGCTTATGAAATAGAGCCTTACAACCCAAATATAAAATCTAATTATTTTAGAGCACTTCAAGATTTAAAGAGATAAGAGGTTTAAACTCAATTTGTATTTTTTAAAGCCGTTTCAAAATTATGGCGATTAAATTTTTTGAAAAAAACAAAAATATGACAACTCACAAAAAAAACTTTAAAGAAATTTTTTATAATAGTGTTTACCAAACAAACTTTTTGATTCTTTTTCTCTTAATCCTTTCTATCTTTTTAGTTTACTTTCAGGTTTTAAAGTATGGTTTCATTTATGACGATTTTCACTATATTTTACACAATAGTAATATTCAAAACGGTTTAAATTTAAAAAGTATAAAGTGGGCTTTTTTTAGTATTGAACTTGCTAATTGGCATCCTATAACTTGGATAAGTCATATTATAGATGTTTCTTGCTATGGTTTAAATGCAGGTGGTCATCATTTTACAAATTTGATTATCCATACTCTAAATTCTATAATTTTTTACTTTATTGTTCTTAGAATTAGTAAAAATAATTTTTTAATCTCTTCTTTTGCGTGCTTTCTTTTTGCACTTCATCCTCTGCATATTGAATCTGTTGCTTGGATAGCGGAAAGAAAAGATGTGTTAAGTACTTTTTTTGGATTTTCTTCTATCTATATCTATCTTGAATATATAAAGCATAAGCAAAAATCTCTCTATTTTTCTTTTATTTTCGTCTTTGTTTTGTCGCTTATGTCAAAGGCTATGTTTGTAACACTGCCGTTTCTGCTTTTACTTTTCGATTTTTTTCTAAATCGTTTTAAAGAAGTAAAAGTAGTTAAATTAATATTAGAAAAAGTGCCTCTTTTTATTCTTTCTTTTTTTGCTTCTATAATAATATTTTTTGTTCAATCGAAGGGAGGGGCTGTCGCGAATTTTGAAGGTTACCCTTTTTTAATTCGTTTAAATAATGCTTTTATCTCTTATTTTAAGTATCTCTATAAAACATTTTATCCAAAGAATCTTGCTGTCCAATATATTTATGATCCGTCTCTATCGCCCTTGCTTTTCTTTTTATGTTTGCTCTCTATTATTTTTATCACTTACATTTTTTTTAAATTAAGAAAAAAAAAACCGTATCTTATTTTTGGTTGGCTTTGGTATCTTGGGACTCTTGTTCCTGTAATTGGGATTGTGCAGATAGGTTCTCAACCTATTGCAGATAGATATACATATCTGCCTTTGTGTGGGATTTTTATCTTACTGGCTTTTTCCTTTTATGATTTATTTAAAAGAAGAAAATCTTTTTACCTCTTTTTTTCTATACCCATAATTTTAATTCTAACTACTTTATCTTTTTTTCAGGTAAAATATTGGAAAAATCCGATAACGCTTTTTAATCATACAATAAAAGTTACGGAAAAAGCAGGTCAGATTAATTCAACAGCTCATAATAATTTGGCAGTTATCTATTTTATTAAAGGTCAATTTAAAAAATCAATTAATCATAGTTTAATAGTTTTAGAAAAAACACCTAACGATTTGTTTTCTTTAAATAATGTAGGAATAGCGTATGCAGAATTAGGTAAATTTAAGGAGGCTCAAAAATATTTTCTTAGAGCTTTAAAAATAAAATATAACGATGCATATGTACACAATAATTTTGCACATCTTTTTTTTCAAAGTAAGAATTTTGAAGCGGCAATTTTTCATTTTAAAGAGGCTTTTAAATTAGAACCTCCAAGTGCCTTATCTTGTAATTATATTGGAGTAGCATATGCAAATATGAATAATTTTGAAGAGGCACTTAAATATTTTAAAAAAGCTTATGAAATAGAGCCTCATAACCCAGATATAAAATCTAATTATTTTAAAGTGCTTAAAGATTTAAAGAGATAAGAAGCTTAAGACTAATCAATATTTATAGATATTTTATTTGTTCTTAGTTTAGTTATCTCAAAATTATGGTAATTAAATTTTTTGAAAAAAAACAAAAATATGACAACTTACAAAAAAAGCTTTAAAGTAAGAAATAGTTTTTATGATAGCGCTATCCAAACAAACTTTTTAATTCTTTTTTTCTTAATCCTTTCTATCTTTTTAGTTTACTTTCAGGTTTTAAAGTATGGTTTTGTTTATGACGATTCCCAATACATTTTATACAATAGTAATATTCAAAACGGTTTAAATTTAAAAAGTATAAAGTGGGCTTTTTTTAGTATTGAGCTTTCTAATTGGCATCCTCTAACTTGGATAAGTCATATTATAGATGTATCGTTTTATGGTTTAAATGCAGGAGGGCATCACTTTACAAATTTAATTATCCATACTCTAAATTCTATAATTTTTTACTTCATTGTTCTTAGAATTAGTAAAAACAATTTTTTAATCTCTTCTTTTGCGTGCTTTCTTTTTGCTCTTCATCCTCTGCATATTGAATCTGTTGCTTGGATAGCGGAAAGAAAAGATGTGTTAAGTACTTTTTTTGGATTTTCTTCTATCTATATCTATCTCGAATATATAAAGCATAAGCAAAAATCTCTCTATTTTTCTTTTGTGTTAGCCTTTGTTTTGTCGCTTATGTCAAAGGCGATGTTTGTAACACTCCCTTTTCTGCTTTTACTTTTCGATTTTTTTCTAAAGCGTTTTAAAGAGAGAAAAGTAGTTAAATTAATATTAGAAAAAGTACCTCTTTTTGTCGTTTCTTTTTTTTCTTCTATAATAATATTTTTTGCTCAATCGAAGGGAGAAGCTGTCAAGACTTTTGAAGAGTACCCTTTTTTAAATCGTTTAACTAATGCTTCTCTCTCTTATTTTAAGTATCTCTATAAAACATTTTATCCAAAGAATCTTGCTATCCCATATATTTATGATTCATCTCTATCGCCCTTGCTTTTCTTTTTATGTTTGTTCTCTATTATTTTTATCACTTACATTTTTTTTAAATTAAGAAAAAAAAAACCGTATCTTATTTTTGGTTGGCTTTGGTATCTTGGAACTCTTGTTCCTGTAATTGGGATTGTACAGATAGGTTCTCAACCTATTGCAGATAGATATACATATCTGCCTTTGTGTGGGATTTTTATCTTACTCGCTTTTTTCTTTTACGATTTATTTAAAAGAAGAAAATCTTTTTACCTTGTTTTTTCTATATCTATAATTTTAATTCTAACTACTTTATCTTTTTTTCAGGTAAAATATTGGAAAAATCCTATGACGCTTTTTAATCATACAATAAAAGTTACGGAAAAAGAAGGTAAGATTAATTTAACAGCTCATAACAATTTGGCAGTTTTTTATTTTGATAAAGGGCAACTTAAAAAATCGATTAATCATAGTTTAATAGTTTTAGAAAAAACACCTAACGATTTGTTCGCTTTAAATAATGTAGGGCTATTCTATATAAGATTAGGCGAATTTAAAATGGCCGAAAAATATTTTCTTAGAGCTTTAAAAATAAATTATAACGATGCAGATACACACAATAATTATGCAAATATTTTTTTTCGAAGCAAAAATTTTGAAAAGGCGATTCCCCATTTTAAAGAGGCTTTTAAATTAGAACCTTCAAATGCTTTATTTTGCAGTAATATTGGAGGAGCATATGCAAATATGGGTAATTTCGAAGAGGCACTTAAATATTTTAAAAGAGCTTATGAAATAGAGCCTCATAACCCAGATATGAAATCTAATTATTTTAGAGCACTTCAAGATTTAGAACGACAAAAGCACCAAGATTAATCAAAACTCATAGATACTTTATCTCTTTTCCTTTAACTCATTTGAAATCATAGCAAGGGTCTCAGATTTTCTGTATGCCCAAAGAGGTGATAGAAAATCTTTTGGATGAGGGTCAACAGCAATTCTTTGAACTATAATATCAGAAGGGAGTATTTTTAAGAAATTTGCAGTAAGTTTAGCATATTGCTTTTGTGTTATAGGTGTATATTTTTTCTTCAAATATAAGTCTGCAAGTTTTGTATTTTTAACGGCGTAAAGCATATGAATCTTTATTCCATCTATATTCATACGCGATAAAACTTTTGCTGTTTCAAGCATATCTTTTTCTGTTTCATCAGGAAGACCTAATATAACGTGCACACATACATTTAGATTTTTCCGTTTTTTTGTTTTTTCAACTGTTTTTTTAAAAGTTTCAAATGTGTGTCCTCTATTTATAAAATCGAGCGTTTTATTATGAATAGATTGTAGACCATACTCTAACCATACAAGGTGAGTTTCTGCATAACTTTCAAGTAAGTCTAAAGTTTTTTCTGTTATACAATCGGGTCTTGTACCTATTGAAATCCCTATAACATCTTCTACAGCAAGAGCTTCTGAATATAGTTTTTTTAATTTTTCAAAAGGGGCGTAAGTGTTTGAAAATGATTGAAAGTAGACGATAAACTTTTTAGCTTTATACCTTTTTACCATAGCTTTTTTGCCAAGTAAAATTTGCTCAGTTATAGATTTGCCTTTTTGAAAAGCGTTTGTTCCAGAACCTTCACTATTACAAAAGATACATCCACCATAAGATATAAGCCCATCTCTATTGGGGCAAGAGAGACCAGCATCTACTGTTATTTTTTGAACTCTTGTATTAAATTTTTTTCTTAAATAACTATTAAAATCGTTATACTCTTTTTTATGCATATTCTAAACTGAGACTTTTGCACATAATATTTTTTATGGGAAAATAGTGGTTTTTTGTAAACTAAAGCTATGTACAAAGGTTCCTAAACTATTTGTTTTATTTTTTTAGTAAAATTACATAGGCATAATTAAAAGTTGTGAGCAAAGTTTTTATTACTCATTTGTTTTTTCGAGAGCTTCGCACAATGCCTGACTTTGTTCTTTTTTTTGGTTCACCTTGTGAAATAGTATG
Organism: Desulfobacterales bacterium; assembly: GCA_963662235.1. GTDB lineage: Bacteria > Desulfobacterota > Desulfobacteria > Desulfobacterales. The sequence continues at coordinate 823,355 of OY759308.1, forward strand.
TTTATACGTTGAACTAAAAAAAAGGCAAAAGAAGGCAAGCTATGTATAACAAGCTTTTTAAGGCATTTATCCTTAAAAAAGTATTAAGAAGGGAAAACGTTGTTTGTTTTAAATTCTTAAAAAATGCGTTTGTGCAAAGCCTCTTTTTTTTATAAAAAATATTATATACAAAGGTCTCAAAAAAAAATAATGGATAGAATTTCAATAGAAGGCGGAGTTAAGTTAAAAGGCGAAATTAAGGTTAGTGGTTCTAAAAATGCCGCTCTTCCTATACTCCTTTCAAGTTTACTTGTAGATGGTGAATGCACTTTTACCAACGTTCCAAATCTCAAAGATATTGAAACGACTAAAGAGCTTTTAAAAGAGCTTGGTGCAACTGTTCAGACAAACGGCGATACAGTTACTATAGATTGCTCTAATGTTTCAAAGTTTGAAGCACCATACGATTTAGTTAGAAAAATGAGAGCGTCTATTTTGGCGTTATGTCCGCTTATTGCAAGATTTAATAAAGCAAAAATTTCTCTTCCCGGAGGGTGTGCTATTGGCTCAAGACCCGTCAATCTTCACCTTAAAGGTTTACAAGAACTTGGTGCCAAGATAGATTTAAAGCATGGATATATCGTAGCAAAAACAAAAGGGCTTAAGGGTGCTGAAATTTATCTCGATATGCCAACTGTTACAGGTACAGAAAATTTAATGATGGCAGCGGCTGCGGCAAAAGGAGTTACTGTTTTGAAAAATGCAGCAAGAGAGCCAGAAATTATAGCTCTTGCTGATGTTTTAAAAAAAATGGGAGCAAAAATTCAAGGGGCTGGAACTTCTACCATAACAATAGAAGGTAAAAAAAAGTTAAATTGTGTAAAAGTTAGTATAATTCCAGATAGAATTGAAGCAGGCACATTTATGATTGCAAGTGCTGTTACTGAAGGAGATGTTAAAATATTAAATTGTATCCCAGAACATATGACAGGGATTATTGATAAACTTAGACTTACAGGAACAAAGGTAGATATAGAAAAAAAATATATAAGGGTTCAAGGGGTAAAAGATATTAAGGGTATCAATATTAAAACTCTTCCTTATCCAGGTTTTCCAACAGATATGCAGGCACAGTTTATGGTGCTTCTTTGTATAGCAAAAGGTGAAAGCTTGGTTTCTGAAACTATATTTGAAAAACGATTTATGCACGTAAGTGAGCTTCAAAGAATGGGAGCAAATATTATAATTAATAACGAAAAGTCCGTTTTTATAAAAGGCACTAAAAAACTTTCTGGTGCTGAGGTTATGGCGTCAGATTTAAGAGCGAGTGCCTCTCTTGTTGTTGCAGGACTTTGTGCAGAAGGTGTAACTAAGGTAAATAGAATTTATCATTTAGATAGAGGTTACGAAAGAATAGAAAAAAAACTCGCAAAGCTTGGAGCAAAAATAAAAAGAGAGAAGATTGCGTAAAAGTTTTACATAACTAAAAATAAAATTAATAACATTATTTACAGCTCTTTTAGATAAAATAAAATTAACAACATTAACACTAAAAATTACTTAAAATGAAAAAAAATAATTATTCAAAGCCAATTAAAAAATAAGAGCTTTGAAGAATCGTCCTATTTTGTTCGTTTTTTGTGGTGTAGTAGTATAATTAATACGTCGAACCCAAAAAACGGACAAAAGAGGACGCCTTTATTTGTAGCTGTTTAGATAAAATAAAATTAACAACATTAACACTAAAAATTACTTAAAATGAAAAAAAATGATTATTCAAAGCCAATTAAAAAATAAGAGCTTTGAAGAATCGTCCTATTTTGTTCGTTTTTTGTGGTGTAGTAGTATAATTAATACGTCGAACCCAAAAAACGGACAAAAGAGGACGCCTTTATTTATAGCTGTTTTAGATAAAATAAAATTAACAACATTAACACTAAAAATTACTTAAAATGAAAAAAAATGATTATTCAAAGCTCTCAAGTGAGAAAGAGAAAATAGTTGCCATAATCCCTGCAAGATATTCCTCTACACGTCTACCAGGCAAGCCGTTAAAAAAAATAGATAATAAATATATGATCAATATGGTTTATGAGAGGGTAAAAGAGGCTACGAATATTGACGATGTCTTTGTTGCAACAGATGATGAAAGAATTTTTTCGGCTATAGAGGAGGCAGGTGGCAAAGCTATTATGACAGGAGATTTGCCTTCTGGAACAGATAGAGTGGCAGAGGCGGCAAGAAAGTTAAATCTTAAAGTTAATGATATAGTTTTAAATGTTCAAGGCGATCAACCGCTTATTGAACCAAAATCTTTAGAAGAGGTAGTTCAGCCTCTTATCGATGATAAAAGTCTCAAGATGTCAACAATAGCTTTTAAAATCGTTAAGGAAGAAGAGAAAACGAATAGCAAAGATGTTAAAGTCGTTTTTGATAACGATAATTTTGCTCTCTATTTTTCTCGTTCGCTCATCCCTTTTTGTAGAGATAACGATACTAAAGTCGATATTTATAAACATCTTGGGACTTATGCTTTTAGAATGGATTTTTTGCAAAAATTTACAAAGTTAAAAGTTGCAAGGCTTGAAAATATCGAAAAACTTGAAATGCTAAGAGCTCTTGAAAATGGCTATAGAATAAAAATTACTGTAAGCGATACAGACTCTCCGGGTGTTGATGTGCCCGGCGATATCGAGAGAATAGAAGCTATTTTACATAAACAAAAATAGTTTTTTTGTATTTTTCTTACACAAATTTAAAATTAAAGAACATTAAATATTTATACCTAATATTAAACATTAATTACTCAAAGCTAATTTAAAAATAAGAGCTTTGAAGAATCGTCCTATTTTGTTCGTTTTTTGTGGTGCAGTAGTATATCTAATACGTCAAGCCCAAAAAACGGACAAAAGAGGGTGATTTTTTGAAGATATTTATTAAATTACAAAGACCTTTGCACATAGCTCTATTTTGCTTTTGTTTTGTGGTGCAGTAGTATTTTTATACGTCAAACCCAAAACAAAAGCAAAAGAGAGCGTTAGTTTTTATAGGGATTTTATAAGTTTTTTTGTAAAAAATATGTGCAAAGGTCTCAAAAATATGTGCAAAGGTCTTTTATGTATAAAGGGAAAAAAGTAATAGCAGTAATGCCTGCATACAATGCAGAAAAAACGCTATTAAAAACTTATAACGAAATTATAGAACAAGCTATTGTTGATTTAGTTATTGTTGTAGATGATGCAAGTTCTGATAAAACGACGTCCATTGCAAAAAAACTTGATCAGGTGCTTTTGCATAAACACTCAAAAAATATGGGGTATGGGGCAAATCAAAAAACTTGTTACAAATTGGCTTTAGAAAATGGTGCAGATATAGTTATTATGGTTCATCCAGATTATCAATATACTCCAAAACTAATTCCTGCTATGGTTTCAATGATAGGAAATAATTTGTACGATTGCGTCTTAGGTTCAAGAATCTTAGGAGGCAAAGCTATGCAAAATGGTATGCCGTGGTGGAAATATTTTTCAAATAGATTTTTAACTTTTGTAGAAAACATATTTATTGGAATAAAACTTTCAGAGTACCATACAGGTTATAGAGCTTTTTCAAGAGAAGTTTTAGAGCAAATTGATATATCTAAAAATTCCAATGATTTTATTTTTGATAACCAAATGCTTGCTCAAATAGCGTGGCATAAATATGAGATAGCTGAAGTAAGCTGTCCTACAAAATATTTCAAAGAAGCCTCTTCAATAAATTTTATAAGAAGCTTAAAGTATGGTTTTGGATGTCTTTTTACAGGTTTAATTTTTAGATGTGCAAAGCTTGGTCTTATAAAATCTAATCTTTTTTAAATTTAGTTTATTTTACTTATGTTATTATCAATTGTTTTTTTAATATTTTCTTCTTTTTGGCTTGTTAAAGCTACTAAACCTTTTAGTGAAAGTGCTAATTTTTTGGGCAAGAACGTTACAGAAGGTATAAAAGGAGCTACTATAAACGCAGCAGGCAGTTCAATGCCCGAGCTTTTAACAACAACCATTTTTCTTTTTTTTTACAAGAATGAAGAGGGCTTTGCAGCAGGTATCGCAACAACATTAGGTTCTTCTATCTATAATTTAATGTTTATTACTGCTATCTCAATTTTTTTATACTTAAAGAGTGAAAAAAATTTTGAAGTTAATAAAAAAGTAATTTTGCGTGATAGTGCTTTTTTCCTAATCGTACAGCTTGTACTTTACCATCTTTTAAGTCATAGAGTTTTTACATTTTACGATGGGATATTGCTTCTTTTTATGTACACCATTTATGTCCTTTTTCTTTTCAGACAATATAAAAAACAAAAAACGGCTATTAACATAAAAAATAGACCTGATGAACATCACTATTTTGAAAAGAATAACTATTCATTTTTGAAAAACTTTATCAGGTTTGATTTTCATAATGCATTTTCAAAAAGCGATACACTTACAAAAAAGGTGGCTTTTTTATCTCTTACTATAGCTACTATTGAGATGGCTCTTGCTTGTTATCTTCTTGTTGCAGCTGTTGAACATATATCAAATTTTTTAAGAATAAATACATTTTTTATAGCGGTTGTTATAGCGGCTATTGCGACATCAATTCCAGAAACTATTCTATCTTTTAAAGATGCAAAGAGTGACAAGTTTGACGATGCAATATCAAATGCAATTGGGTCTAATATTTTTGATATTGCCTTAGGATTAGGCTTGCCTGTTTTTGTGTATGGAGTTTTTTTTGGAGATATACATATTATGTACTCTATGTCTAATATAAATGAGCTAAAAAATATACTTTTGGGGGTTACATTTTTAACACTGATTATTTTGCTTATTCCTAAAAAGATAGGCAAATCGAGTGCGGTTATACTATTTTCAGGCTACCTTTTATATGTAATCTACATCTTTATTAAGGGAGCTTTAGTCTAAATAGCACTTCTTAAATCTCTTATACTCTATGAATTTTTTTATAATCTAATAAATGATAAACATTCAAAATCTAAATAAAAACTTCGGCAAGCAAATACTCTTTGATGATCTTAATTTTCAAATCAATCATAAGGAAAAGATAGGACTTGTAGGCAGAAACGGATATGGCAAAACAACGTTGCTTAATATTATGGCAGGGATTGAAAACATTTCAGAAGGCATTCTGCAAATTCCCAAAGAGTACTCAATTGGTTATGTAAAACAAGAGCTTATATTTAAGGAAAAAAATGTTTTAGATGAGGTTATAAAAGAGCTACCTAAGGAGGAAGAAGCGGATATTTGGAAAGCTGAAAAAATCCTTTCTGGACTTGGGTTTACAGATGAAGATATGGAAAAACCTGCTAAAATATTTTCGGGAGGTTTTCAAGTTCGTATCAATCTTGCTAAAACGCTTGTTAAAGATTGTGATTTGCTTCTTTTAGACGAACCTAACAACTATCTTGATATCGTTTCTATAAAGTGGCTTGAAAACTTTCTTGCAACTTGGACTAAAGAGCTTGTTCTAATTACACACAATAGATTTTTTATGGATAAGGTGGTGTCTCATATAGCAGGCATCTATAGACAAAAAGTAATTAAAATAAAAGGCTCTACAAAAAATTTTTATGAAAGAGTAAAAAGAGATGAAGAGACCTTTGAAAAGCAACGTGTAAACGAAGAGAAAAAAATAAAGAAAACAGAGCTTTTTATAAATAAGTTTAGAGCAAAAGCTCGGCTTGCAGGGCTAACACAATCTAGAATGAAAGCACTTGCTAAACTTGAGCCTAAAAAGAAACTTGAAAAAATCAAAGATTTGACTTTCTCATTTAACTACAAAAATTTTAGTGCAAAACAGATGTTAAATGCAAAAGATATAACTTTTTCTTACGATAAACAAAAAGAGCCTTTAATAAAAAATTTCAATCTAAGTATCGAAAATAGTGATAGAATTTTCATTATAGGTAAGAATGGAAAGGGTAAAACAACGCTTTTAAAATTACTTTCTGAAAATTTAAGTATGGACAAAGGTAAAATAACTCTAAATCCACAAGTTGAAAAAAGCTACTATGAACAAAGCAATTTAGATAGCTTAAATCCTTTAAACACGATTATAGAAGAGCTCTCTCTTGTTTCTCCTTCAACAAGTAAACAACTGCCAAGAGATGTCGCTGCCAATATGCTTTTTGAGCAAGATGAAGCTTTAAAGAAGGTTAAAGTTTTATCAGGTGGAGAAAAAAATAGAGTAGCGTTAGGGAAAATTCTTCTTAAACCATCTAATCTTTTATTTCTTGATGAGCCTACCAACCATTTAGATTTAGAATCTTCTGAAGCTCTTTTAAATGCTTTGAAAGAGTTTCAAGGTGCAGTCGTTATGGTTACGCATAATGAGCTTTTCTTGCATAAGCTTGCCAAAAAGATTGTATTTTTTAAAAATGACGGAGAAATCGAAGTTTTAAATTTAACTTATAACGATTTTTTAAAAAAAGTAGGATGGGAAGAAGAACCGAAGAAAACGGCTCAAAAGCAAACAACTCAAAAAGAGATTAAAAAGGAAAAAGCTTTTTTGATAAATCAAAAATCGAAAGAGCTAAGACCTATTCAAAATAAGATTAAGCAAATTGAAAGCAAGATAGAAGCGGTTGAAAACGAGATAGAGACATTAAATCAAAATCTTATAGCGGAGGTTACAAATCAAAACTCAGAAAAGATACAAAAAATCTCCAAAACTCTTCACCTTCATAAAAAAAAATCTGAAACACTTATAGAAGAACTTGAAAAAGAAATTTTACTTCTTGAAAGCAAAGAAGAACATTATAACCAAAAATTAATTGAGCTTGATGGTGTTAGATGACGCATAATTTCTAACAAACTTTTTGTTGCAATAATTTTGCGTAATATTAGTATATTTTTTTAGATAGTTAGTAGTTTTTAGAGTTTGAGAATAAGTTTAAGTCCTATTTTAATAGGTTTCTATTTTGATACTATTTTTATAAGCTACTTATAAACCTGTAATTTTGAAGTTTTTGATAAAACTTACCTATTAAAAAAATGAAAAAAATATCCCTTAATTTATTGCTTGCTCTTTTAATCTCTGTCTCTTTTCTTTTGCCAGATTATCTTTTCAGCTTTTTCCATAAAGCTTATGACATAAAATTTAGTCAATTAGAGTACCTTTTAATTTTTTGGTTTTTTGGTTTTTTGCTTGTCTCTTCAAAGAGCAAGTTTCTTTTAAATTTTGTTTTTATTTTTTTCGGTATCATAGAGTTTACGCAGTTTTCACACTTTGCTTATTATGACACATACATAGACCCTTTTGCTATTGGTATGATGTTTTTAGAAATAAAAGATGTTTTTTCTGTTGCATCCTCTTCCGTTTTTACTTTTTGGTATGTCCCTTTTGTTGTTATTGTTCCCTATTTTATAACTTTTTGGATTATAAGAAAAAGCTGGGATAAACAGTTTAAAATAAAATTTATCTCTATTTTGGTTGTTTTAATTTTAATATTCCCTGCTGTAAGAATACCTTTTGTAAAGGGAATTTTAAGAGTTTTCCCTTATAAAAGGCTTCCCACTCTTGCAAACTCGTTAAACTCATATTCAGCTTATGCAACATATTTTCTTCCAAAAAAAATTATGTGTAAAAACGATAAAAAGTTTAAGCCTTATAAAGTAGAAAAAATAAGAGAAATAAAAGAGCCTACAACTATTGTTATAGTTATGGGAGAGAGTTTCACATATACGAGGATGTCTCTTTTTGGTGCTAAAAGAGAAACTTGTCCTCGTTTGAAAGAAGTTGTTAAGGATAAAAGATTTGTTTTAAAAAAAGCCTTCTCTTCTGGTACAGCAACAAGAGCATCACTCCCTGCTTTTTTTAATGTTCAATACAATCCTTTGAATAGACAAGTTATAGAAAAGAACGAGGCAAATATTTTTAGATTTGCAAAAGAGGCAGGTTTTAAAACTTTCTATGTTTCAGTTCAGCCAAACAACACTCTTACATCTATAGGAGTCAAATATATAGATAAATTTATTCCTTATGATAATATCAGAGAACTTGTTGATAAAAATAGTGACGATGCTCTTTTAATTATGATGAAAAAATTAAACCTTTCAGACAAAAACTTGATTGTACTTCATCAAAACAACATTCATGCAGAATATGAAAAAAGGTATGGGCATAGAAAAGAATTTTTTGTTTATCCTTTTGATGATAAAAGCCTTTCGTATCACCAAAGGCTGAAAAATTCTTACGATAATGGAGTACTTTATAACGATTTTTTATGGAGTGAGTTTATAAAATATTATCAAAAAATAACTAAGGGTGATTTATATATGTTTTTAACATCAGATCACGCAGAAGGGTTCGGTGATGAAAATAACTATTGGGGGCACGGTAAACTTAATAGTGGCTCAATTAAAATTCCTTTTATTTTTTACTCTTCAAAAAAAGATGATGTTTTATTAAAAAAAGCTAACGATTTATACTATCCATCTCACTATGAAATTGGGAATTTAATATTAAATACACTCGGTTATAAGTTAAATAATGAAAATATTCAAAAAGGGATAATATATATAGGTGGTGGAGAAGCTTTTGGAGACACTGGATATATGATTTTAGAAAGAGATAAAAACAAAGGTTTTCCGTTTAAATCTAAAGTTTTTATAGATTAACTTTTTTTAAAATAGTTTGAAGTTGTTTTGTAAGATTTTCATAAGAGAAAAATTCAGAAAAAATTTTTTTTGTTTTTTTGCCTCTTTCTTTTAACTTTTCTTCGTCTTTAGTCCAATCGCTTATTATTTCGACAATCTCTTTGGGAGAGGCAGGATTTGTCCAGCCTATCACATTTGAGTCTAAAACTTTTTGAGGATATGATGGCACTTTTATAGTTATAATTGGTTTTGCCATTGCCATTGCTTGAAAAACTTTATTGGGTATTACAAGTTTAGCTTGAAAAGAATCACCAAAAACACCGAGCAAAATATCTGCCTTAGCTATTCTGTGAGGCAGTTTTTCATAACTTATCCAATCTTCAAGGTTAACGTTTGGTAAGTGTTCTGTTTCTTTTGCAATTTGCTTCTTTAATTTTCCATCACCCAATAGTGTCCATTTGATATTTTTTATATTTTGAGACATTTTTATAGCTTGAGTAATAGTTTCAAGTCCGTGAAGTTTTAAAAAACTTCCATAAAAAAGTATTTCAAACACTCTATACTTTTTTTTATTCTCCATAGGATAGAATAAATTTTCTTCTGCTCCTACAAAAAGAGTAAAGAGTTTTTCTCTACTAACAAGTAAAGTTTTTTCAAAAAATTCTAAGTGTTTATCTGTATCAGCTATAACTATGTTGGCTTTTGAAAATATTTTTCGTTCCCATCTCAATAGTTTTTTAGCTTTATATGAATTTTCTTTAAACTTTTTTCGTTCAAAAACTTTTTTCCCATATGCTGAAATTAATGGATCAATAATGAGAGGGACATTCCATTTTTTTGCAAAATGGGTAGCTGATAATATATCTTTATGTCTAAAACAAGGAATCCAGATTGCATTTGGTTTTGTGATTTTATTGAAATGAGCTGTGATAAAACCTATCTTACTAATTTTAGGCTTATATTTATATATTTTAAAATTTAAGTTTTCTAAAAGTTTTGCCACTATTCTATATCTAGAATAATTTTCATCAAAACGTCCCCAGAATAGAATTTTTTTCATAAAATTCCTTTTTTATATCAATTTTTTTATTTTAAACTATTGGTTTAAAATTTTATCGCTAAGATTTAATAAAACAACTCCAACAGCGATTATTAAGATAGAGGCAATTTTTAAAGTGCTTACAGGCTCTTTAAAATATGTCATACCAACAATTGAGACCAATATAATTCCTATTCCAGCCCAAATTGCATATATAAAACTCAAATCAAAATGTTTTAAGGCAAATATAAAAATAGTGAAAGAGATACCCCAAAACACAAATGTTAATATCGATGCATAGATATTAGCAAACCCATTTGAAAGCTTCATACAAGTAGAAGCCATTAATTCAGAAAAAATAGCTATTGACAATAGAAACCAACGCATTTTTAAAACTCCTAAAAAAAAAGGGATAGAAAAAATCTATCCCTTTTTTATTAATTACAATATTTTAAGATGATAAGTTACATTTTGTCGCCAGATGCAGCGCCTTGCATTTTAACTTCAACTTTTTCTGTTAAACCTTCATAATATTCTCTTAAAATAACAAGAACTTCTTCTCTACCAAAGTGATCTGGAATTTCAGCACCTTCAGAAAGAGCTTTTCTAAGTTTTGTTCCAGATAGGATAACTCTGTCTTCTTTACCATGTGGGCAAGTTCTAAGAGATGCCATACCATCACATTTGTAGCAATAGAATGTCCAGTCAATTTTTAAAGGTTCGCATAGAAGAGCTTTACCAGCATCATCTGGAGTAGGAATTCTATCAAAAATTTCTTGAGCTTCAAATAGACCATAGAAGTCACCAACACCAGCGTGGTCTCTACCGATAATCATTCTGTTTACACCATAGTTTTGACGGAAAACAGCGTGAAGTAGACCTTCTCTTGGGCCTGCATATCTCATATCAAGAGGATAACCTGCTTGAATAACGTTGTCTTTTACAAAATAGTGTTCAACAAGAGCATCAATTGCTTTAACTCTAACTTCTGCAGGAATATCTCCTGGTTTTAAGTTACCAATTAGAGAGTGGATTAAAACACCGTCACAAACTTCTATTGCAATTTTTGCTAAGAATTCGTGAGATCTGTGCATAGGATTTCTTAATTGAAGAGCTGCAACATTTGCCCAGCCTCTGTCATCAAACATTTTTCTTGTTTCTGCAGGTTTTAAATATACGCCTTTATATTTTGTTGGATAATTACCTTCAGAAAGAACTTTAACAGGACCTGCTAAGTTATATTTTTTTTGAGCAAGAACCATTTTAACTCCAGGATGATCTTCAGGAGCTATTTTCCAAAAGCTATCGCCTTGTGATTCTTCGCCGTTTCCTTTATAAACTGTTTCGCATTCCCATTTTTTATCAGCTTCTGTCATTTCATATTTTTCAGTGATATTCATTGTGGCAAAAATTTCGCCGTCTCTTTCAAGAGCAATATCATCACCTACTTTTACATTTTCATCATCTGTGTCAAGAGTAACAGGAACTGGCCAAAAAGTTCCATCAGCCATAAGAAATTTTTCACAAACGCCTTTCCAGTCAGCTTTTGTCATAAAACCATTAAGAGGGCTAAAACCACCGATACCCATCATAATAAGGTCACCTTTAGCTCTTGCAGAAATTTGAATCTTTTTTAATCCTTCTGCTTTTTGCTTTTCAGCATCAAGTGCAGCGCCTTCAAGAAGTGAGCATACAAGACCTTTACCACCATGAGGTGCAACTAATTTTGACATATTTTTCTCCTTTTGTTTAAAAAAATTATATGTTTAGATAATCATTTTACGAAACTTGAAAATATCTTAAATTTACAAAGTATATTAGTTTCGTAAATTAGAGCTTTTTAAATAGCCCCTAAGAGTGAAAAAACATAAAGTTCTAATTTATATAGAAAAAAAGCTTTAAAACCTTTTTAAAAAAGGCTTTAAAAGAAGTGTTTTGGTTATTCAAATAGTAACAATTTGTCAAGTTTTTTAAACCATTTTTAATATTCAAGAGAGCTTTGCACAATGTTTTTTTTGTTTGTTTTGAGGTTCACCCAGTGAAATAATTTTAAATTTTTAATAAAATGTGTTTGTGCAAAGGTCTCAATCTTAAGTTCTTTTAACTAAATTAATAATATGGAGGAGTTATGAAGATAACAATTCTTTGCGAAAATTCTGTTGGGGTTCCTTTTAATGTTATTGGGGAACATGGTTTTTCCGCCTACATAGAAACAGATGAAGAGAATTTCCTATTTGATACAGGTCAAGGTCTTGGGCTTGTGCAAAATGCTCTTTGTCTTAAAAAAGATTTATCTAAGCTTTCTGCTATTATTCTTAGCCATGGACATTATGACCATACAGGTGGGCTTGATAAGGCTTTGATGATAAACGGAAAAACAAAAATTTATGCTCATCCTGATATATTTAATAAAAGATTTTGGCAAAAAGAGGGTTCGGATAAATTTATAGGAATTTTTAAACAAAAAGAGTATTTTGAAGCTATGGGTGGCGAATTTGAGCTAAGTTGCGATATGCGTCAAATAGCAAAAAATGTTTATGTGACAGGGGAAATAGAAAGATTAAATGATTTTGAAAAGTTAGACCCCCTAATGTTTGTTAAAAAAGAAGATGGTAGCATAATTCAACCTGACCCTATTAAAGATGATTTTTCTTTAGTTCTTAGAACAAAAAAAGGTTTGGTGATTGTTTTTGGTTGTGCTCATTCTGGTATGATAAATATTTTAGAGTATGTTCGAAAAAATTTTAAAGGTGAGAAAATTTATGCGGTTTTAGGTGGCACACATTTAGGTTTTGCAAGTGAAAAACAGTTTTCTGAAACCGTAAAGAAAATTGATGAATATGAAATAGAAAAAATTGGAGTCTCCCATTGTACAGGAATTGTGAATGCTGCCAGACTCTATTTAGAATTTAAAGAAAGGTTTTTCTTTGCAAATGTCGGCTCTGTTTTAGAAGTGTAGTCAGGGTAATGGTTCTATAGGGTTTTGTAGAAATTACCAAAAGTTAATATTTTTTCAAAGCCATTATTTTTTCAAAACCACTATTTTTTTCATAAAAAATATTATGTGCAAAGGTCTCGTTTATTATGATAGAAAAAAGCAACAAATATATCGCAAATACATATTCAAGATTAAATATAGTTATAAAAGAAGGAAAAGGTATAAAAGTTTTTGATACAGAGGGAAGAGACTATTATGACTTTATCTCTGGTGTCGCTGTTTGTTCACTTGGGCACTCTCATCCTGAAATGATTAAGGCAATTAAAGAGCAGAGTGAAAAAATAGTTCATATATCAAATCTTTTTTATAACGAGCCACAAGCTCTTCTTGCAGAGCATTTAGTAAAAAGAAGTTTTGCCGATAAAGTTTTTTTTACAAATTCGGGAGCAGAAGCAATTGAAGGGGCTATAAAGCTTATAAGAAAATTTTTTTATGATAAAGGCATAACAAAACAAAATAGGATTATTGCTTTTAAAAACTCTTTTCATGGTAGAACTTTTGGTGCTCTTTCAGCTACAGGGCAAGAAAAACTGCAAGAAGGTTTTAAGCCTCTTTTGGATTGTTTCGATTTTGCACAATTTAATACAATAGAATCTTTTTGTAAAAATATAGATAAAAGAACCGCTGCGGTTATAATTGAGCCTGTTCAAGGCGAGGGTGGTGTGATTGTTCCAGATAAAGAGTATCTTAAAACAATCAGAAAATTGTGCGATGAGACAGGCATTTTTTTAATTTTTGATGAAATTCAGACAGGAATTGGTAGAACAGGAAAGATGTTTGCATATGAACATTTTGGAATAGAACCCGATATAATGACAATAGCAAAAGGTCTTGGGGGTGGTTTGCCTATAGGAGCTATTCTCGCAAAAGACAAAATAATGAAAAGTTTTACTCCCGGCGCACATGGTTCAACTTTTGCAGGTTCTCCTTTTGTAACTTCTGTTGCTCTTAAAGTTTTAGAGACGATTGAGAAGGAAAACTTAATAGAAAATGCTAAAATTCAGGGAGAATATTTGAAAGAGGGTCTTACATATCTTTCTGAAAAACATAAAATAATTAAAGAGGTAAGAGGCATAGGTTTGATGGCAGCAATTGAGCTTAAAAAACCTGCAAAACCATTTGTAGAAAAAGCTTTAGCAAAAGGTTTTTTACTTAATGCACCAAAAGAGTCAATAATTAGATTATTGCCACCTTTAATAGTTACAAAAGACGACATAAATAAACTTATTAAATGTCTTGATGAAATTTTTTAGTAAATTAGTAGAAAAGAGAGATGAATAAAAAAAAAATATTAAAATTATCAGATTTAAAAAAGGAAGAGTTTGAAAATCTTTTTGAGACAGCTATAAAGCTGAAAAAAGAGAGAGATAAAATTTTTGAGCCTTTAAAAAACAAAGCTATCGGGCTTATTTTTGAAAAAGCTTCTACAAGAACAAGAGTCTCCTTTGAAACGGCAATTGTTGAACTTGGTGGTTCTCCTATTTTTTTAAATCCTAAAGATATGCAACTTAGCAGGAATGAACCTATACAAGATACGGCAAGAGTTTTATCAAGATATCTTAAAGGGATTATAATAAGAACTTTTTCTCAAAACATAGTAGAAGATTTTGCTAAACACTCTACAATACCAGTCATAAATGCTTTAAGTGATATGTATCATCCTTGTCAGATTTTAAGTGATATTATGACAATAATTGAGTATAAAAAAGAGTATAAAAATATTAAAATAGCGTGGCTTGGAGATGGCAATAACGTTGCAAATTCTTGGATAAATGCAGCAAAGGCATTAGGGTTTAATCTCTATCTTGCTTGTCCTAAAGGGTATGAACCACAAATGGACAATTTAGGTAAAAATATTACTTTAACCGATGACCCAATTGAAGCAATGGAAGATGCTGATGTAGTTTATACTGATGTTTGGGCAAGTATGGGGCAGGAAGATGAACAAGAAAAAAGAAAGAAAATCTTTTTTCCGTATCAATTAAATCAAAAGCTTTTAAACTATTCAAAAGAAAGTGTTATAGTAATGCATTGTCTTCCTGCTCATAGAGGTGAAGAGATAACAGAAGATGTGCTGGAGGGTAAAAACTCTGTTGTATGGCAACAGGCAGAGAATAAACTTCATATGCATAAAGCTGTTCTTGCTACTTTGATAACGTAATGAGATTTTTGCATATACAGTAGTTTTTTTTGTAAAATATTAACTTTTGATAATTTGACAAAAAACTTAAAAATAACGCTATATGCAAAGGTCTCAAACATAAGGAATATATGCAAAATCATCTAAAAAATATTTATTCTTGCATATCTTATGGGGAGACTGTAGGAAAAATTTTTCATTAATTATGATAAAAAAATCGAAGGTTTGTAAAAAAAGATGACCGATTTAAAAAATATAGATTTATTAAGTAGAAACCAAAAATTCAGACGTACTTATTATAAATTACTATCAAACTATATTGAATCTTTTTTAATAGAAAAATCTTTAATTGATTCTTATTATAATTTCAAAAATGCAAAAATAAAATACCCTTTCGTTGAAAAAAGAGAGCTTAAACCGAGAACGATAAAGCCAAATATAGAGCATAAATTACACAAAACTTTTCTTGTAATTTTTCTTGAAGACTACCTTGAGAGCATACATAAAAAATATATTCGTTTTCTTGATATAAATAAAATCACTAAAGCCAACATCTCTCTTGTATCAAATATAGATATCAAAAAAGATTTTCATATAAATAAAAGAGATATCGATAACATAAGTTTTTTTGATTTTTTTGATAAACTGTTAGATGTGGATTACGCTCTTTTGATACAGCGTAAAAAACAAAAAGAGGATAAATATTCTCTTTCTCATTTCCATGTAAAAGTAGACTGGCCAGTTACAGAAGCAGCAGAAAATCTTGCTAAAAGATTAAGGTATATCTCTTCTGATATTTATGAAAGAGGCGAAAAATATGCTGAAAATATACAAAAAAAGTTTTTTGAATATTATTGTTTACCAGCTATGACAGGAGGAAGAAGAACTGCTGCTGTTGTTGCTGCTGAATATTTAAAAAAACTTCCATTCATTTCTACTATATATACTGCAAGTAGTGAAGATAGAACTTTTCTTAAAATAAATGAAGAGGGTGTTTCAAAACATGTATTAATGAAAGTTAGTCAAAAAATAGTAAAAACAATAGTAGAAAAAAATAATATCGATTTAAATTATTTTGAACAAAATTATGTTGTAGAAAAATGTTCAAAATCTTTGATTTGTATCTTTAGAACTAAATATTCCAAAACTATTCATTCTATGCCACCAGCAGATGGGAAAATGAGAGTATTAAAAATGGAACCCAATTGGCTTTCAGTCACAGGGCAATATATTGTACCCAAACCAGATAAGATGAGTGCTCCGCCTATAGAGCATAAAGTTATTTATTAGAGAGAATAGACCTTCGCACATACTGATTAGTTTTCTAATAAAATATAAACTTTTAACTATTTCACAAAAAACTTATAAGATCCTATAAAGACTAACGCTCTCTTTTGTAATATTTTTGGGTTTGACGTATTAATTATACTACTGCACCACAAAAATATTCCAAAATAGAGCTATGCGCAAAGGTCTCATTGAAATAGACCTTTGCACATACTGATTAGTTTTCTAATAAAATATGAACTTTTCACTATTTCACAAAAAACTTATAAGACCCTATAAAGACTAAAACTCTCTTTTGTAATTTTTTTGGGTTTGACGTAAGATAGGTTTTGAATAATTTATTTTGTTCGTTTTTTGGGTCAATATTTAACCACAAAAAACGAACAAAATAGGACTATTTAAATAAAATTGTTTTAAGCTTTTACTTCTTCTTTTATACCGACTGCCACTTTATAAAGTATTGTCAAAATTAGAAATCCTACAGCATAAACACCAGCAGAAATCATAAGCTCTTTTGAAGTCGGCATATACTCTGTGTAGTGATGAAGAGGAGAAGGTACAAATCCACCAGAAATCATTCCGAGACCTTTATCTATCCAAGTTCCTACAAAAACCATAATACATAAAACAGCAAGTAGCATCTCATTTCTTCTTATCTTTGGGAAAAGTAGAAAGATAATAGAAAGAGTCATAAGAACAATAGAAACTCTCATATATGGTACAAGAGCGTGTGCTCCATGTGAGCCTACAAACAGATATTTAATATGTGACATATGCGAAGGAATTTTTGAATAGAACACAACAAAAATTTCACAAAGGAAAAAGAAAACATTCGCTATTAAAGCGTATGTTACAATTTTACTAAGTGTTTGTATAGCTTCTCTGCCGGGATCAAATTTTGAAACTTTTCTTACTATTAGACAAAGTATAATTAAAAGAGATGGACCAGCTGCAAATGCTGAAGCAAGAAAACGAGGAGCTAAAATTGCTGTAAGCCAAAAACCTCTACCAGGAAGACCGCAATAAAGAAAAGCTGTAACTGTATGAATGCTTATAGCAAATGGAATTGAAATATAAATTAAAACTTTTGTCCATTTAGGGGCTTTAACGTTATTTCTTTCTGCTTCAAGAAGTTTCCAACCAATTATAATATTTAAAAGCATATAGCCGTTTAAAACTATTGTGTCCCAAAAAAGAACAGAGCCGGGAGTTGGATATAACCATACATTTAAAATTCTTGTAGGTTGTCCAAGGTCTACAAAAACAAAAAGAAGACACATTATAATTGCAGGAACAGCAAGAAATTCCCCTAATATTGTTATTCTGCCAAACTTTTTATAATCGTGAAGATAGTAAGGAAGAACAACCATAACTCCTCCTGCGGCTACACCAACAAGAAAAGTAAGTTGTGCTATATAAAATCCCCAAGATACATCACGACTTAAACCTGTGATTTGCAAGCCTTCTTTAAATTGTTCTAAATAAACAAACCCTGCAATACCAATAATGACAACTAAGAAAGTCATCCATAACCAATATTTTTTATTTCCTTTTGTAGCTTTTTCAAGCATTGTTAATTACTCCTTTTTAAACGATATAGTAAACAGATGGATAAGTCCCAAGATGAACCTTTCTTCGTATACTAAAATTTTCTTTTAACAACTGTCTGATTTGAGAGCCTTCATCATTTAAATCACCAAAAACAATCGCTCCTTCACTTACTTTAGTACAAAGTGGTTCTTCTCCTACAGCGAGTCTTTCTGCACATAAGTTACACTTTTCTACGACTCCTTTCATTCTTGTAGGAAACTTTTTGTTAGTTTCTTCAATTGCAACTCTTGGGTCTTTATAATTAAAACTTCTTGAACCATAAGGACAAGCTGCCATACAAAATCTGCAACCTATACATCTATGAAAATCCATTAAAACGATTCCGTCTTCTCTTTTAAAAGTCGCTTTTGTAGGACAAGCACGTACACAAGCAGGTTCTTCACAGTGGTTACATAAGACAAGAAAAGGAGTATCCTTAAGTTTTTCACTAAGCATATCATTTTCTAAATCTGTAAAAGCGTGTTCATAATCTTCTTCCCATACCCACTTTATTTCGTGTTTATGGTTTTCGTGATTTGGAACATTATGTGTTTTATGACAAGCGTTTACGATTTTCTCACTAATTTCTTTTGTGATTTTTCTTGTATCGATAACAAGTCCGAACCTTTTACCTTCAATAGCCTTTTCTCCTTTTGAAAGAGAGTAAGACTCTTTTTGTCCTTCTTTATGCTTTTTGTCTGATGCAAGGCTCAAAACAGGAGAAGCAGAAAGAGTAAGGGCAGAGCTACAAGCTATTTTTAAAAAATCTCTTCTATTTTTTTTCATTATTTGCTCTCCTTTTCATTTGGCTCTTCTATATGGCAATCCCAACAATATGGTCTAACAGAAGCATAATTATGGCATTTATCACAAAACTCTTTTTTGTTTGTATGACATTTCAAGCAACTATTTGATAAACTCATCTCATAACTTTTGCCTTTATCATTTGTAAAAACTCTTTTGCCTTCACGAACAACAGTGTCACGCCATACATCAAGAATTTGCATATGTTCTCTTTTCATATATTCCTTAGACAAAACACACTCTCCTGCTTTTTTTGCTTCAGGAGCTATGACAGGTGTATGATCTACTTTTTTTCCTTTAAACCAAAAAGGAGTAGAAAGAATAATAAATACTATCAATAAACCTGCAATAACTTTTACTTTATCACTCATCTGTGTTTTCCTCCTCTTCGTCCTTTAAGGGTTCCATACGTAAATCGAGTTCTCTTTTTATTTCGCCTTCCATAACAAGAGCATTACCAAGAAGTTCGCACATTCCTGTAACATCAACTCCAGGGACCCAATAATCCATAAGCGGAGGCAATGCTGCTCTGTCTATTGCACAAATACAAGCAAGAGTGTTTACATCGTATTTTTCATGAACATATTTAACGGCATTCGCTCTTGGAAGTCCGCCTCTTAATCTTGTTTCCATAATCTCTTCTGTATTAAGTCCTGAACCAGAACCACAACAAAAGGTATTTTCCCTTATAGTGCTATCAGGCATTTCGTAAAAATTGTTACAAACATTTTTGATGACATATCTTGGTTCTTCAAGAAGCCCCATAGCTCTTGAAGGGTTACAAGAATCGTGGAAAGTAACTATTCTCTTATCGTTTCTACTTGGGTCAAGTTTAAGTTTGTTGTGTTTGATTAAGTCTGCAACAAACTCTGCGATATGCACCATTTTTGTATCTCTGGCATTTTCAAAAACGGTTCCTGTTATAGGAGATTTTGGAACTTCAAGAAAATCGGCAGGACCGTTCATTGTGCCCATATATTGATTTACAACTCTCCACATATGTCCGCATTCGCCACCAAGGATATATTTAACACCAAGTCTTTTAGCTTCTGCATACATCTTTGCATTTAGCTTTTTCATAGTCTCGCTCGACGTAAAAAGACCAAAGTTACCACCTTCTGAAGCATAAGTACTTAAAGTGTAATCAAGTCCAATATGTTCAAAAAGCATTAAATAGCCCATAAAAGTGTATGTACCAGGGTCTGCAAAAGCGTCACCAGATGGAGTTACAAAAAGAATTTCTGCACCTTTTTTGTTAAAAGGTGGGTCTATTCTTAGTCCTGTAATCTCTTCAATATCATCACAGAAAAACTCTATAATTTCTTTAAAGTTTTGAGGTTGAATACCAAGATGGTTACCTGTTCTTGTACAGTTAGCAACAGGATCCATTATCCAGTGAATACTTATTCCAAGAAGATGTAAAAGTTCTCTTCCCATCATTGTAATTTCAGCAGTATCAATTCCATATGGGCAAAAGACTGAACATCTTCTACATTCTGAACATTGATAAAAATAGAGAAACCACTCTTTGATAATATCTTTTGTAAGTTTTCTTGAACCAGAAAATTTACCAAGTATTTTTCCAAACGTTGTAAAATCGTTTCTATAGATAGACCTTAAAAGTTCAGCTCTTAAATATGGCATATTTTTAGGGTCACCTGAACCTAAGAAAAAATGGCATTTATCGGCACAAGCACCGCATCTTACACAAATATCCATAAAAACTTTTAAAGAACGATATTTATCGAGTCTTTCTTTAAAGCCTTTGTGGATAATCTCTTGCCAATTTTCAGGAAGTTTCCAATCTTCATCTGCTGGAGACCACTCTCTTGGATTTGGCATTCCTAAAAACTCAAGAGTTTTGGGTTGAGAAGGATAACAATAGTTTCCAGCCTCAACTTTTGAAACCACATCCATCCAAGGTGTTGATGGTGGTCCCGGTTTTATACTTTTTATTATTTCTTCTGGTTTTAAATCCTCTGACATTTACGCCCCCTCCTTTTCTACTGGCAACCCAGCTTCTATCATTTTTTCCCTAAATTCATTTTCATAAGCTTCATAAGTATGGATTTTTACTTTAGGGT
This sequence comes from Desulfobacterales bacterium, assembly GCA_963662235.1. GTDB lineage: Bacteria > Desulfobacterota > Desulfobacteria > Desulfobacterales. Next base: position 843,921 of record OY759308.1, read on the forward strand.
TCCATGGATTGATGTGTCTTTTGATTCTACTATTGTTTGCAAGATTTCTTGTAGGGCTTAAAAATATTCCTCCTGCGTGCATAAGCTTACTAAAAGGAAAATACGCAAACAACACACAAACAAGAAATAGATGTATATAAAAAATAGAACTTACATTCTCTGGTACTTTTGGAGAAAAAGAGAAAATTCCAGCAGTAAGCTCTTTTATTGCTACAATATCAACTTTGCCAAAATAACGCATATAAATTCCCGTTCCTGCTATTGTAATAATGAGAAACAAAGGAAAAAAATCTGCCGATAGAGAGCCATAGCGTACTTGAGGGATATAAGTTCTTCTGAAAAGCAGGTAACACGCTGCAAAAAATAGAACTATACCGGACATATAGATTATAGGAAGACCTATTTGCATAAGACCATCAAGTGATTCCACAATTTGAATACAAACAGGAGTATTTTCAAAGAAGAGTCTAAAGTGTCTGAAAAGAGTTACAAAAAAAGCGTAATGAAATGCAAGAGCACCAACCCAAAGAAAAATTTCCCATTCATAAGAAAATTTATTGCCTTCTTTAATTGTACTTTTCGTATTTCTGAAAAGAGATCTAAAGGTTAAAATTTCAAATGCCATTCTTAAAATAACACCAAAAAAAGAAGAAGGATTATCTATGCAGTTAGATTTAATCCACGGTAACGACTTTTGTTGTCCGCAAGTAGTTGGGATACGAAAAGGAACAGGCCTTTTAACCCACGAAAGCATTTTGCTTATAACGCCTACTGTAAAAATAACGATAGCGAGATAAGGAATAAATACCCCAAAAAATGTTTGCATATGTGCAAATTCAACTCCGGCATAAGGAATAAATATGCACAAAAGGGCAACAAAAAGAGCAAACAGATAATGTATGTTCATATTTTTTTCACCTTTCAAAAAAATTAAAATTACAGGTTTTGAAATATCTGAAACCTTATGTACAAAGATTTCATATTTATATATTTAAAAAACTTAAAACTATTTAGGCAATTCAGCTTGAAAAGCATCACTTTGAAAAACTTCTTTAGGAATAATTTCAGAACCAAATTCTGGAACTTCGCAAAGAACATTTTTCCTCTCAAGTATATTTAAAGTTCTATTTCTTACATGTTCAGCTCTTAATTTATAAATTTGTTCTCTTATTAATACAAAAACATCAAAAGCCATAAAGAGTGTTTTTTCTATCTTTGTTTCCATATCTTTTAACACGCTTTTTTTGTCGTGTTTTTTGATTATTTTTTTTAAAGGCAAGATAAAGGATAAAGATAGAGAAGGGGACATTTCTTGTATAGCTACTATTCTTAAAACAGCATCTAACTCTTTTTGAATCTTTTTTTCATCAAAATCATTCAGAATTTCATCTAAAATATTTTTTAAAGAAACAGAAGCAATCCCTCGTATAGGATTTGTAAAAGAGTCTTTATTCTTTTTTAAAAAATTGTTTTTGTCAGTTGGGAAAATAGATAAAAAGGTATCAAGCCAATCTTTTAAAATATCGTCACTATTCATACATTATTTTACCAAAATGGAGGTTATAAGAGACTCATATAAGACCTTTGCACATAATGTTTTTTATGGAAAATAATGGTTTTTTTGTAAAATATTAACTTTTAGTAATTTTACAAGAACCTATAAAACCCTCATAAAGACTAACGCTCTCTTTTGTAATATTTTTGGGTTTGACGTATTAATATACTACTGCACCACAAAAATATTCCAAAATAGAGCTATGTGCAAAGGTCTCTAATATATAAAATTTTTCACACAAAAAAACCAAAATTTATAATGCCAAAATATAGTTATTGTCAAGTAAAACGATAAAAGAGATTAAAAAACAAAAATGGGTATTCTATCCTTAGAATCTTCTTTTTAAAAAGGCAGGATGGGAAAAGGAAAGTTGTTTTGTAATATTTTTGGGTTTGACGTATTAATATACTACTGCACCACAAAAACATTACAAAATAGAGCTATGTGCAAAGGTCTCAAGAATTATTAAATTCGTCTATGCTTAAAACTACTGATTGAGGTCTATTTTTTGTGTTTTCAAAAGTTCTCCATACATAATATCCGATAATTGCTAATCCAAAAATATTTATTCCTCCCAAAAAGCCAATTAACAAAAATAGAGCTGTATAACCAGGAACATGAATAAGCCCCATCATCTTAAAGATAAAGGTAGAAAAACCCAGAACACCAAATATTAGTATTCCAAATATACCTATTATAAATAAGAGTTTTATTGGTAAATCGGTGAAAGAAAAAATACTATCCATCATATAAGCGACTTTTTTCTTAAAAGTCCAAGCTGAAGTGCCAACTTGTCGTTCCAATCGTTTGTAATAAACTTGCTTTCGTCTAAAGCCAAGCCAAAAAATCTGAGCTATTAAAGATGAATTTGATTCTTTGAATTTCAACAAATTATTACGGAATATTGTATTGCATCCAAATATATCTATGCCTCCTTTTGGCATATCTGTAATAATAAATTTTTTATATAATCGCCAAAATAAATTAGAAGCTAATTTATTGGAAAACGAATCGGCTCTTCCTTTTCTTGTTCCAATAACTACATCTACTTCCTCTTTTTTTAAAATATTAAAAAATTTTATTATTAAGTCAGAAGGCTCTTGTAAATCAGCAGACATTATTGAAAAATATTTTCCTGTTGCAACTTGCAACCCAGTTTTGATTGCAGAAAAAGAACCAAAATTTTTTGATAACAATACTATTTTAGATAAAAAAAATTCTTTATCTAAACTTTTTTTTAATATTTCATAAGACTTATCTGGACTTCCATCCACAACAAACACTACTTCTAAATCGTCTGAAAGTTCTTTATGAATTTTACCTATGGTTTTCAGTAGGCTGGGTATATTCAATTCATTTTTATAAACGGGAATTATTAAAGAATTTGTAATCATATTTTTACATAGATGGAATATTTTTTTGTAAATCCACAAACGATGAAATTAAATAAGCACAATAAATCCATAGACCAAAAAAAGACCATAATTTTATATTTTTAAGGTTATTGCAAAAAGATAAATATGCAAAGGGTAGCAATATCGTTATAAGAGGCAATGAAAATCTTATCTCTACTACACTAATACTTAACATAACCAAAGAAGAGAAAAAAACAAGTGGCAAAACAACATATGTTAAAAATTTTACTATTTTAAAATTTTCCGATTTAACATCCTTTATTTTATTAAATAATTCGAAAATTCCAAATACCCCAAAGAATAGTATAAACCAACCATATAATTGCGTTAAAATCTTATATTTGGGGTATAAATTATATATATATGGGAAATAATAATTGTATGTAAAAGCATTAAAGCAATGTAAGAGAATAGTTTTTATGCCTTTCCCAAAATTTAAAAAATACCAAATATAAACAATATTTAAAATTATTTTTAATAAAAGTCATTAATTATCCTTGTAATTTTCATAGTGTTTTCAATTGATTGTACCCCACTAATAGGTAAACTTAATACTTCATTATGTATTTGTTCACTAATAGGAAACTTCTTCGCACCCCATTCTTTATAAGCCTTTTGCTTATGCGTGGGGATAGGGTAATGAATAAGAGTTTGAACGCATTTATTAGTTAAATACTTTTGTAATTTGTCTCTGTTTTTAGTTCTAATTACAAACAAATGCCAAATATGATTTTTATAATTTTGAATTTTTAATGTTAAATTTTGAATTGGGAGAATGATATTTGGGTTAATGATATTTTCTATGTAATAACTCGCTATTGCTCTTCTTTTTTCTGTCTCGTTATCAAGATATTTTAATTTGACACTTAAAATGGCGGCTTGTAATTCATCTAATCTGCTATTTATGCCTTTATAAAGATTTTCATATTTTTTGTGGCTACCATAATTACCTAAAGCCCTGACTACTTTTGCTACTTCTTCATCATTCGTAGTAACAGCTCCTCCATCTCCCAAAGCCCCCAAATTTTTCCCGGGATAAAAGCTAAAACCACTTGCATCTCCAAGATTACCACATTTTTTATTGCCAAAATAAGCACCATGAGATTGAGCGGAATCTTCTATAACTTTTAAATTATATCGTTTTGCCAAATCATTGATTTTATCCATCTTACAAGTTTGACCATAAAGATGAACAGGCAAAATAGCTTTTGTTTTAGCAGTAATTTTATCTTCTATTTTTTCAATATCAATAAGATAAGTTTTGATATTTGGTTCTACTAAAACAGGAACAAGATTATTTTCTGAAATAGAAAGAATAGAAGCGATATAAGTATTGGCAGGAACGATCACTTCATCATTATCTTTCATAACTCCAAGTTCTTTATAGGCTCTCAAAATTAAAGTAAGAGCATCCAAACCATTTGCGACTCCAACACAATATTTTGTTCCGCAATATTGGGCGAACTTTTCTTCAAATCTTGCACATTCTTTGCCATGGATATACCAACCACTATCAAGTACTTTGGTATATGCTTCTAACAACTCTTCTCGATATTGAGAATTGATTTTTTTTAAATCTAAAAATGGTATCATTTTAACTTTTCATTACATTTATTGCAAATTAAAGTATCATCACATTTTCTACCACATTTACAAACATATCCTCTAAATTTTGCAGGATTACCATACCAAAGTTCATGACTACCAACATTTTGAGCTATAACACTTCCTGCTCCAATCATAGCAAATTCTCCTATTTCAATGCCTCCAACAATTGTACTATTCGCTCCAATTGATGCATTTTTTTTTATAATTGTTTCTAAATTTTTTTTAGGATATTGCTTACTTCGAGGAGCAATGTTATTAGTAAAAGTCACATTAGGTCCGACAAAAACATTATCTTCAAGTCTAACACCATCCCAAATTTGCACTCCACTCTTTATGGTTACATTATTACCAATAAGAACATCATTTTCAATAAGAACTTGAGCACAGATATTACAATTTTCACCAATAATAGCATCTTTAAAAACAACACAAAATTGCCATATATTTGTATTTTTACCTATATGGTTAGATTTTACATCTGCAAATTTGTGAATCATTATTTAATAATCTCCAAAAATTTATTATAATCTCTTATATAATCTTTCTCATCGTAATGCTCACTTGCTAAAACCAAAAGTACACAATCATCGCTAAAATCGTGCATTGAACCCCAAATTAAAGTGTTTTGTAAAAGACCTAAATTTGGGCTGTCCAATAAAAATGTTTTTTTCTCTTTCCCATTAGACAAAGTAACTTTACAACTTCCATTAACGGCAACTAAGAACTGTTTTGTTTTATAATGGGCATGGTTGCCTCTACTTATATTTTTTTTTGTTCCATAGATACAAAAGACCCTTTTTATAGTAAAAGGGACTATATCATTCTCTTCAAAGACTACAAGCTGTCCTCTTTCGTCGCCTAAAATTTTAAAATTAATTAATTTATATTTATCCATAAAATATTCATCACCTTGCATATTTCTTCTTTTAAATTTTTTTATATAATATATTTGAGACTTTTGCACATAGCTTTCTAAGATGACTAAAATAATATAGAAAGAGTTGCAAAATATTAATTTAGTATTAACAATATAAGAGACCTTTGCACATAGCTTAAATTTTGTTTTTGTTTTGTGGTGAAGTAGTATTTTTATACGTCGAACCCAAAACAAAAGTAAAGACAAGCGTAAGTCTTTATAAGGGTTTTATAGGTTTTCATAAAAATTATCAGAAGTTAATATTTTACAAAAAACCACTATTTTTTTCATAAAAAACATTATGTGCAAAGGTCTCAATATAGTAAAACAACAAACATAAGAGCTTTGTACAAACGCCTTTTTTTAAGAATTTAAGGCAAACAACGGTTTTTTCTTCTTAAAATTTTTTTTAAGGACAAAGTCAAGCATTGTGCAAAGTTCTCTCAAACATATGAAACTGTAAAAGAATATAAAGATGGAACAACAAGATAAAGATTTTTTTAATAAACATTCAAGCAATTTTCTTGCTATGGCACTTGCGTATGAAAAAGATAAGAAAGATGAAGAATATAACTGTTTTGGAGAAAAAACAGGAGATTGTGGCGACACGGTAAAATTTTATCTTATTATAGAAGATAGTATTATTAAGCATATCTATTTTGAAGTTTTTGGATGTTTAAACACAAGAGCTTGTGCGAACACCATATCGACCTTTGCTGAAGGGAAAAGCATTGAAGAAGCTTGGAAAGTTACGCCAGAGGGTATAATTGCTTTTCTTGAAACGTTGCCTTACGATCATCATCATTGTGCAGAGCTTTCCTGTGGGGCTTTTTATAGAGCACTAAACAGTTATAAATTTTCTAAATTATAGCTTTGCCGGCAATTTTTTTTTTTTTTATGAAACTTAAATTTCTATTTCTATTTTTTATACTTTTTAGCCAAAATGCTTACGGTAGCTTAAATTTTCAAGAAGTAGAAAAATTAATAACAACGGAAGATACCGTTTTAATTGCAAAGAAAAGTGGCAAAATAGTATATCAAAAAAATAGCCAAAAGAGATTAATCCCAGCTTCTATACTTAAAATTTTCACTTCAACTATGGCTCTTGCCTATTTAGAAGAAAATTATAGATTCAAAACGGAGTTCTATTTAGATAACGACTCAAACTTAAAAATAAAAGGGTATGGAGACCCTTTTCTCACCTCTTTACAAATAAAAGATATAGCGAAAAAACTTAGGAAAAAACTAACTCATATAAACGCTATTATTATTGACGATAGCTTTTATAGTAAGCCAATGATTATAGATGGCGTAGCCTCAAACTCGTTGCAACCTTATGATGCAGTTAACGGCTCTTTATGTGTAAATTTTAATACAGTTGCTTATGAAAACAGAGATGGCACAATTGTAAGCGGAGAGAAAGAGACGCCAATCCTTGATTTTATAAGACCTAAGCTTAAAAATCTTAAGATGAAAAGAGGACGGATACTGCTTTCTGCAAAAAATAATGAGAATTTGATATATGCAGGAGAACTTTTTAAATATTTTTTAAATGAGCAAGACTTTAAAATAAAAAAAAAAGTTTTTTTGGGTAGAGTAAAAGAAGACGATAAGCTCATATTATTATACAAAAGCCCTTTCAGTTTAAAACATATGATAAAACAACTTTTAAAATATTCGAACAATTTTATCGCAAATCAAATTTTTCTTAATATTGGGACAGAGCTTTATGGAGCACCAGCTACACTCAAAAAAAGTGTAAATGCTGCCGAGCTTTTTGCAGAAGCAAAACTTCAAATTAAAGATTTTTCTATTGTTGAAGGTTCAGGAATTTCAAGAAAAAACAGAATAACAGCTTTAGATATGCTTAAAATATTAAATGGTTTTGAGGATAACTATCAATTGCTTGCAGAAGTTAAAAAAAATTTTTTTTGTAAAACGGGTACACTTAAAGGGATACGAAGTAGGGCAGGGTTTTTAATAACTGAAAATGAAAAATATCGTATAATAATTATTATGAACAGCAAGAATAGTATATTTATTAATAGAATTTTAAAAACGATTATTAAAGAGATTCAAACTCAAGGTTTCTCAACTACAAAAAGCTTATAACATAAGACCTTTGCACATAATGTTTTGTATAAAAAATAGTGTTTTTTTGTAAAACATTAACCTTTGATAATTTTACAAAAATTTCTAAAATCCTTATAAAGCTATGTGCAAAGGTCTCATAACTATTATGGATAAAGAACCTTTTTAACTGTTTGTATATTTCCAATTGGAACAAGCACAATAAGAGTGTCGCCAGGGTCTAAAATATAATCTGCAGATGGAGAGAAAGCCTCTTCATTATTATCTTTTTTGATGGCAACTATTAAAGTGTTATGTTTTTTTCTTAAATCTATATCTTTAATTTTTTTACCTGCATAAACTGAAGCTTCACCAAGTATTATCTCTTCCATTATACTTCCACTTTGACCTTTTGTATTATTTGTATCAAAAGTGCGGCTCATAAATTTATGTATAACGGGTCTTAAAATTCTTAAAGCCATACCATGTGCACCGATATCGTATGGAGATTCGACTCTCGTTGCACCAGCCGCCCTTAATTTCTTTTTTGCTTCAATTGAACTTGCTCTTGCCATAATGAATATGTCTGGGTTTAAGGTCTTTGCAGTCAGAACGAGATATACATTGTCTATATCTTGTGAAAGTGCTGCAACAAGATATTTAGCGTGTTTGATGTTAGTTTTTTTAAGAGTCTCTTCATCGGTAGAGTCTCCTATGATATACTTTATATTGTCCTTCTCTATTGCAGGTATTAAATCTGGGTTTTTTTCAATAACGACAATTTCCCCTCCTACTTTGCTCATAATATTTTGAGCAAGCACACTTCCTACTTTACCATACCCACATACTATATAATGGTTTTTTAATTTAGTTATCTGCTTATCCAATTTTTTTCTCCCCATAATATTTTGTATTTCCATAGAGATTACAAACTCTGTAATGATTGTAATAAAGTATAGACCGAAACCCACACCAACAACGATTAAAAACATTGTGTGAATCCTGCCTATAAAGCTTAGTGGGTTAGTTTCACTAAATCCTACAGTTGTAAGAGTTATTATGGTCATATACAAGGCATCAGCAAAATTCCATTTTTCTATATGCATATATCCAAGAATACCAAAAACTATAACGGATAAAAGAATAATAGAACTGTTTCTAATCTTTTTATAAGTCTCTTTTAACATAAATTTTTTACATAGAGTTATTAAATGATAACTTTCTTTAATGTGTTTTTTTACCTTATTTCCCATACGGGCACGGCACGCCGTGCCCCTACAATATTTCGCTAATATTCTTTGTACATAGCTTATGCAAAAAGTTAATTAAATAGCTTATGCAAAAACTTAAATAATTCAAAGCTCTTCTTCCTATTTATACAAGAGCTTTGAATAATTTATCTATATGCAAAAGATTATTCAAAGCTCTTTTCCCATATCGTGATAACTTTTTCCGAGATATCCCTAACCTCATCTAAAGGCACTATACGAGGTCTATCTTTTAAGCTCAATCTATGTGCTTTTGATCTATAAGTTATATAAGCGTTTTTTAAAAAATCCCCATCATTTTCTGAAAGTAAGCCACACTTTATAATCGTTTCAACTATTCTTATAACATCTGTCCATTTTGTTAATTCTAAATATTTTTCGGCATTTTTTAAAACTAAATATTGTATTAAAAATTCTATATCTACAATGCCTCCGTCACTATATTTCAAATCAAAAAAATCTTTTGCGTTTTTTAAGTGCTCTTTTTTTATCGAATGAGACATTTTTATAACATCATCTTTTAAATTGGTTTTATCTGTGCCTCTAATTATTTCATCTCTTATTTGTTCAAATTTTTTTTTCAAATGGGGACTCCCTGCCACAACTCTTGCTCTAATAATAGCTTGATGTTCAAATGTCCAAGCACTTTTTTTTTGATATTCCTCAAAGGAGCTTATGCTACTTACAACAGTGCCTTTGTTCCCACCAGGTCTAAGCCTTAAATCTACTTCGTACAAAATATCGGCAGAAGTTTTTATAGTAAGAATGTGTGTAATTTTTTGAGCAAGACGAGAAAAGAAGAGAGTGTTTTCAATAGAATTTTTGCCATCTGTTTGACTATCGTTGGTGTCGTACAAAAAAACTATATCGAGATCGGAATTGTAACCAAGCTCAATGCCTCCCAGTTTGCCATAGGCGACAATTATGAACTCATTTTTCTTTGGCAGGCCATACTTTTTTTTAAGCTCCAGATAAGAAATTTCTAAAACTTTTTCTAAGAGAGCTTCTGCCAAGTATGTTAGATTATCACTTATTTTCATTAAAGGCAGTTTATTTGTTATGTCACATAAAGCTACCCTAAAAACACCTATTTTTTTAAATATTCTCAAATCGTCCACATACTTTTCTATGTCGTTTTTTTTATAAGAGTTTATTTTATCAAGTTCTTTTAAAATTTCTTCCTTTTCAGGAAGTTCATTCCTTACATCTAAAAACTCATCTAATAAAAGTGGGTTTTTGCATAAAAAATTTATTGCCCATGAACTTTCTGACGACAAACTTATTAAAACGTCTATGGCTTGAGGGTTTTCTATAAGAAGTGAAATATATGCTGTTTTTCTTTTTATCGTATTAATAAATTCAAGAGTTCTAAAAATAGAGATATCAGGTTTGTCACTATCTTTAGCTTTTTTTATTAAAACGGGAATTAATTTATCAAAAAGAGATTGAGTTATTAAAGGCAGGCTTCTGATACTTTTTTTAAAATCGACAAGCAGTTTAGATATTTTTTCAAAATCTTCAAGGTTTGAGCTTTTAAAAAACGAGTCAAATGTTTCACTATTATTAAGATTAAGCCACAACTCTTCTTCTTCGCTGGTCTGTTCTTCTTCTCCTTTATTGTTTTCAATTTTTAAAAGTGACCTGAAATGGTTATGAACAGTTTCTCTATGATTTTTTAGATTTGATAGAAAAGTGTCTGTTGTTTCAAAATTTAAGGCAAACGCAATTTTCTCTATTTTCTCTTGTTGTGTTGGTATATCGTGTGTTTGTTCATCATTAAATTGTTGAAGTCTGTTTTCAACATATCGCAAAAAGATATATGCTAATCTTAACTCTTTCTCTTCCTCTCTATTTATTATCTTTTTTTCTTTTAAGTGCCCCAATAGTTTTAAAATATTTTTTTCTTGCAACTGTTCGATTAATCCGCCTCGTAAAAGCTGAAAAATTTGTCCAAAAAATTCTATCTCTCTTATACCGCCTTTTCCCAGTTTGATATTGTTTTTTAAAATGTCCTTTTTGATATGGTTTTCAATCTTTTTTTTCATCTCTCTTAAAGATTCAAAAACCGTATAATCCAAATATTTTCTATATATAAAGGGTTTAAGGCTTTTAAGTAATTCTTCGCCTTTTTTTATATCTCCTGCAATGGGTCTTGCTTTTATTAAGGCGTATCGTTCCCATTCTCTTCCTTGAGTTTGATAGTAATCTTCTATCGCATTAAAATTCATAACAAGAGGACCATTCTCGCCATATGGTCTAAGTCTTAAATCTACTCTAAAAATTATGCCTTCTTCTTTTCTGCTCTCAAATACTTGAAGAAAATTTCTTATTACATTTATAAAAAATCTTTCGTTGGTTATGCTTTTTGTTTCGCTGTTTGTGTATCCCGATTTTGGATAAGCAAAAATCAAGTCTATATCTGAAGAAAAATTGAGTTCAAAACCGCCTATCTTGCCAAAACCCAAGACAACAATATTTTGTTTTTCACCATCAGATAGAGGTATTCCAAATTTTTCAGCCTCTTTTTCATAAAAAAACTTTAAAGTCTCATCCACAATAGCTTCTGCCAAAAAACTCAAATCCCGCATAGTTTCAATCAAATCTGCTTTAAACAAAATATCACGAACAGCAATTCGCACCATATCTTTTTGACGCACTTTTTTTAAATGCGAAATCATCTCATCAATGGTTGAAATATTGTTTGGCACTGCATTAGAAACAAAATCTTCTTTTTTATAACTTTTGTGGATATCGTTATTGGTTAGAATTGTGGGTTCTTTGCTTACAGCTTTTTTGATAAAATCGCTGACAAAAAAAAGTTTTTTTTTCTCTTCTTCGGAAATGAACTCTTGCTTATTTGCTTTTATTTCTTCCGAAAAAAACAGTTGGTCTTGTTCCATTTTGCTTTCTTTTATATTACTTATCTTCTGTTATCTCTATCACTTTGACTATAGGGTGTATAAGTTTTTCATCGGTTTCGATATAAACCAACTTGACTCGTGCTCCTTGAAATGGCAATAGAATCTCTCTATCTCCCTCCAACCTTAGCTCCTCGCCACTGTCACTATAAAACAAATAGTATGTAAAAGGCTCGTTGCCAATGAGACTTAGCTTTCCTGTCGCTGTTTTATTGCAACTTGCTGACATAAGAAAAAAAGCAGACAATAAAACAAAAATTTTTATAAAATTTTTCATAACTTTTCTATTTTGCCACTACGGTTAATTTAAGATTACTTCCTATTCGAGACCTTTGCACATAATGTTTTTTATGAAAAAAATAGTGATTGTTTTATAAAATATTAATTTTTGATAATTTTATGAAAATTTATAAAACCCTTATAAAGACTTACGCTCTCTTTCACTTTTGTTTTGGGTTCGACGTATAAAAATACTACTTCACCACAAAACAAAAGCAAAATTTAAGCTATGTGTAAAGGTCTCCTATTCTTATATGTACACACCTTGATACATCTCTTAAAATAAAAATTTTTTTCATATAATAATTTATGATTTATAATAAAATATCCATAATTTTCTTTATGATTATAAAAAATCAAAAAAATATAATTAATTTTGTGATATTGAGTGTCCCCCTCTGTAGAGACGCAAGATTTTGCGACTCTTAATGATAAAAACAAAATATTGTTTTAGAGACGCAAAATCTTGCGTCTCTACGTGGTAATGTTTTCTATATTCAAATTTTTTCTAAAAGTGCTACTTTGCTAAAAAAGATTTTTGGTCTTTTGATAACTCTAAATCCTGCCTTGCAAGCTTCGTTAACAGTTTCTTCAAATTGTGCTTTTGAGATATGGAAGAAGGGCTCAGCTACAAAAACTTTCGCATTTGGTTTTGAAATTGAAGCTAATTCCTCAAACAACATTTTCTCATTTGGGACTTCATGAACAATATGAAAAAGCAAAGCAAAATCAACATTTTCTGATATGGCAATTTTATCTTTTTCACATTTATGCAATATAATTTTATTTTCAAGCTCTGTTCCTTTAATTTTATCTCTTATTATTTCAAGCATTCCTTCTTGCAAGTCAGAGGCAATGACTTTGCCAGATTCCCCAACCATTTTAGCCATATCAAGAGTGAAAAATCCAGGACCGCATCCCATATCAAGAACACTCATCCCTTCTTTAATATATGCTCCAATTATTTTTTTAGGACTTTGTAAAAATCTTCTAATCTTGCTATCAAGCATTCCTGCTCTTTTAACTGGGAATATGTGTTTGCCTTTATTACTCATTGATTTTAATCTCCTTCATTTTGATATATCTCTTAAAATAAAAATTTTTTTAATATTGTAATTTATAATTCTTATAAAAAAACTGTCATAAAATATTAATAATCTTGCTTTATTCAACCTAAATTTTGCCTTATAGAATACAAAGCAATTGACAGTTTTTTGGGCTTTTTTTTATATTTTGCCCATTTTATTAATTGTTGGCATCTATAAACCTATTTAATATCAGATTTTTTAAAAAAAACAGGAGATAAAATTATGAATTGTGGCACAGACTTTATTGAGGCAAATGAAAAAATGGAAGATAATAACTATAAGCCAGTAAGCTTTGGCAATTGGTTACTTACACAGTTTTTGATTTGTATTCCAATTGTAAACATTATTTTATTGCTTGTGTGGGCTTTTGGGAGCAACACGCCTATTAGTAAAGCAAATTGGGCAAAAGCAAAGTTGTTTTGTTATCTTTTCATCTTTCTTTTTGCTATATTTTTTGGAACTGTTTCAGGTGTTTTTTTTCCATATTTTAATTTTTTTGCCCATTCAATTTATTTCTAAAAAGGACATATAGAATTTGAGTTTTAATCAATGTAAAGAGGATAATATGAACAATTCAAATAAATTGCTTATTTTAGGCGGGATAATCTGTTTTATTCTTTGCCTGTTTCAAATTGCAATCGGATTTTCGCCATCTTTAAGTTTGTATTTTGGTGCACCAGAACATTTAGTCAAAAGCCCTAATACTCTAATTCTTGCAAGTATAAGCGTTGGAGCTCTTCTTGCCTTGTTCGGATTATATGCATTTTCGGGTGCTGGCAAGTTTGTTAAATTGCCATATTCAAAACAAATAGTTATAGGAATTGGCGTTGTTTTTCTTTTAAGAGGCTCTTTACTTTTTCCTGAACTTCTTGTTGTTTTTAATGTGATTGAAAGCTCTATCCCGATTGAACAAAGATTTATCTACTTTTCAATAGGTGCATTAATTATCGGTTTTATTTTTCTAAAAGGGGCTAAGAAAATAGAGGCTCCCATAAAAGATAAACAAAAACATAAGCTATAAGGCAAAAAAATAGATAATCTATTAATTATAACTAACGATTTAAAAGACTGTTTTTTTGCTATAGTAAAAATAAAATTTGAAAATATTAAATAGGAGTTCAAGGAATGATTGAAGGTATAATTATTACGGTTGTAGGCGGTTTGATTGTCTTATATCTTTGGGATAGACATAAAAAAAAAGAAAAATTTAAAGAAGAACAAACTACACCCAAGTCTATACTAGACAAAAAATTCCTTACGCCTCTTCCTAAACAATTCGTCATTTTTTTTGGCAGAACAAAAGAACAGCAAGAAATAAAAACCAAACTTCAAAAGCAAAACAACCCCATACTTTTAACAGTAGGCATAGGTGGTATTGGTAAAACTGAACTTGCAAAAGAATTCTTTTTTGAAAATCAAAAAAAATTCAACAAACTTGCTTGGATAAAATATACAAACACAATTGCAGACTCTTTTTGCACAAGTTTTGAACTTTTTGAGAATATTAAAGATATAAATACAAGATACCAAGCTATAATAGATTATTTAAGCCGTTTAGAAGAGCAAAATCTTTTAGTAATAGATGATATAGATAAGGAAGATAACGAGATAACAGAGCTTACAAGTACCTTGCCAAATTTTAAAATAATAGGAACGAGCAGGTTAAGATTAGATAGATTTGATATAATCAATATTGATGTATTAGATGAAAAAGATGCTATTGAATTGTTTGAAGAGCATTATGGAGCAAAGATTCCATCTGATGAATTAGAAGATTTTAAAAAACTTTTAAAATTCATAGCAAGCCACACACTAACTATTGAGCTTGTTGCAAAAACTTCCAAGGCAAAAGGAATTTCTATTAAAGAAATTTTAGATAGTTTAAAAGAAGAAGGCTTAGGCTTTGCAGAAGATGTAACAACCCTTGCATATGCAACAAAGGACGAGCAGGCAACTATAAATCAAATTTTATCAAAAATTTTTGATATATCAAAATTAGAAGATAACGAAATTAGCCTTTTAAAACAGCTTACAGTCTTGCCGAGAAATTCTGATATCAAAATCTCTTTTTTAAAAAAGTTTATCAAAGTGGCAGATAACACCAATTTGCAAAAGGTTTTGCACAATCTTGGACAAAAGGGGTGGATAAGAAGAGAGGCAGATAAAATCAATATTCACCCTGTTATCGCAGAGACTTTATTAAAAAGGCTTGATGTTAAGTTTGAAGATATAGAGCATATAAATTATTTTATAGGAAAAACTATCTTTGACCAATCAGAAAAAAAACCAATCCTTGCCGAACCGTATATAATTTATGCAGAGGCTATTTTAGAGATTTTTAAAGAAGAAGAAAATAATGAAATTGCAACTCTTTTAAACAATTTATCACAAGTTTATCAAGAATTAGGGCAGTTAAATAAGGCTCGTAAGTTTTGCGAAAAAGCTTTAAAAATACGAGAGCAAATATTAGATAAAAAGCACCCTGATTTAGCTTTGGTCTACAACAACCTGTCTATGATTTATCAAGATTTAGGCAAGCTTGATGAGGCTCTTAAGTATGCTAAAAAAGCTTTAAAAATATCAGAGCAAATATTAGATAAAACCCACCCTGATTTAGCTTTGGTCTACAACAACCTGTCTACGATTTATCAAGCTTTAGGTGAACTTAATAAGGCTCTTGAGTTGAAGTTAAAAGGTATTAATATAGAAGAACAAGTATTAGATAAAAACCATCCTAATTTAGCAGCCTCTTACAACAACCTGTCTACGATTTATCAAAATTTAGGTGAACTTAATAAGGCTCTTGAGTATGCTAAAACAGCTAATGATATATTTGAGCAAATATTAGATAAAAACCACCCAAGTTTAGCAACTTCTTACAACAATTTAGCAAGCATCTATTATAACCGCAAAGATAAGACCAACGCATTATTATATATCAACAAAGCTATAACTATATTAAAACATATTTTTCCTGACGGTCATCCTTATTTAGATGGTTCAAAACGATGGTTAGAAAAAATCAAAAAAATGTAATTAATTTTGTGATATTGATTGCCCCCCCCCCCCCTCTGTAGAGACGCAAGATTTTGCGTCTCTTAATGATAAAAACAAAATATTGTTTTAGAGACGCAAAATCTTGCGTCTCTACAGGGCACGGTGTTGATAACAAGATTGTATCCATATTCCATTCATCAATGGTTTTGCGATTAATATTTTTATTTGCAACTGTTTAAAAACAAAGAGATATAACAATGAGACTTTTGCACAATATTCTTTTTAAAATCAATAAAATGCGTTTGTGTAAAGGTCTTAATCTTAAAAAAAGGAGAATTATTATGTCTGGAAAAATTTTTTATAGAGAAAGAAGAAAAGTTCAAGATGGCGAGAAAAAACCGCGTTTTCGTATTGTTGGTGTAAGTGATTGTAATTTGAAAATTTATGCTAAGCATTTGCGTTTATGCGAATTAGAGCATATTGCAGAAGAGACAAATGCTGAACTTATTTTTCTTCGTAAGGGTTCAAAAAACAAAGACTAAAAATTATAGTGAGGTGAGATATGGCTTTAGTTAGAGATAAAGACGGAAAAAGGCTTCATATAGAAAGTCGGCTAATGGGAGAAAGCTTGGTAAGCAAAGAGTTCCTTGAAAAATTGGAAATTGCTTCTCAAGAAAGATTGTATCCTGATGTTGCTATAATGAAAATTGGCGGTCAATCGATATGCGACCGTGGAGTAAAAGCGTTACCTTCCATCCTTAGAGAAATTGTTGAAAATCGGAAAAAAAATAAAATAGTTATAACAACTGGAGGCGGAACCAGAAGCCGTCATATTTATACAATTGGGCTTGAAATGGGTATGCCAACAGGAGTTATCGCTCGTTTTGGAAGTATGGTTTCGGAGCAAAATGCGTTAATGATAGCGACCCTGCTTTCGCCTTGGGGTGGAATTCAAATGTCACATAGCGATATAGTGAAATTGCCAACATATTTTGCGGAAGGCATTATCCCTGTTATGCATGGAATGCCACCATACGACTATTTTGCAATCAAACCTAAGACAGGCAGAATTCCAATTCATAGAACTGATGTTGGGCTTGTAATTTTAGGCGACTTAATTGGCTCAAAAAGAATTTTATTTATAAAAGATGAAAACGGATTGTATACAGACGACCCCAAGAAAAACCCTAAGGCCAAGTTTATTCCAAAAATAAGCGTGCAAGAGTTGATTGAAAGCAAACAAGATGACCTTGTGATTGAGCGACCATGTTTAGAGATAATTCAAAACAGTGAAGTTATTGAGCAAGTGCAGGTAATTAATGGTATGGTTCCTGGAAATATTACAAAAGCTCTTGCAGGAGAACCTGTTGGCACAATAATTCATAAGTAGGCAGAATTTAAACTCGCTTTTGCGTTAGTAAAAAAAAAGTTTTAAAATTATGCAAAACGACAATATTGATAATTGGGATGAGAATAATCCACTGTTAAAAACTTGTCCTATATGTAATAAATACCAAGTTGCTTATAACGCAAAAATCTGTCCAGGGTGTGGTGGGAATATAGAGGAATACAACAGATGTTCTGGAAGTGATATCGACAATGACGGATGTATTGGGTGCTTAATCTTTATTGTCTGGATTGCTCTATCTTGCTACATAGCTGAAAGTTTTAATTGGGATAGTGGATGGATTTTTGCTTTATCAGCAGTAATCATATGGGTTGTATGGTTTTTAATAAAAAAAATAAAAAACAAGCTAACAAAGCATTCCAATTCCTAAAGTGTTATCCTAAAATAAAAAAAGGGGTTTAAATTATGATGTTTTTAGATTCTAAAAAAACGATAACAACTTGCGATTCAGATTCTTGTAAAGACTGTTCTGTCAAAGACAACATTCATTGTCATTTTAGCCTAAAAGATTTGGTCTATTTTCTTCTTCTTGCATTTCCGCCTTTTTTGCTTGGAGGAGCAGGAATTTATCATACAAATGGTTGGTTGTTAGTTCCTTGGTTAATATTTGTGGTCGCCTTTTTTGGATTTATTGAAATTCGCGTTATGTGTTCTCATTGTCCGCACTATGCAGAAGCCACAACATCGCTCAAATGTTGGGCAAATTATGGCTCTCCTAAATTATGGAAATATAGACCGGGTCCAATGAATATACTTGAAAAAATAGTCTTTTTTGGTGGATTTATTATCGTGTGGGGCTATCCTCTTGGGTTTTTGATTTTTGGCAAGCAATTTTTTTTATTGATAGTGTATTCAATGACAACTGCTGGTTTTTTTATGACTTTAATAAATTTTATGTGCTCAAAGTGTATGAACTTTGCTTGTCCGCTTAATCGTGTTGATGAAAAAGTGCGAAACCAATTTTTTGATAAAAACCTATCTGTTAAAAAAGCTTGGGGAAAGAGATGAAAAAAACAATATTAACAATTCTTATTGAAAAAGTTATAAATCAAGAAATGTACAACGATTATATAAAACAAGTTGTGCAAATTGTTAATTCTTATGGCGGAGAATATATGATAAGAAGCAATAACATAACTTCCTTTTTTGGAGATGCACCTAAGAGAGTTATTATGATTGCTTTCGAATCTATGGATAAAGCCAAATCTTGCTTTTTTTCTGAAGAGTATCAGAAAATCAAACATTTAAGAGAGAACAGCACTGTTTCAAGAGCTTTTTTTATTGAAAACAATGAGTAACCATTTTTTTTATCTAAAATTATGGAGAGGTACAGAAAAATTTTACCGAAATGAAAATTAAAGAGAGAAAATATAGAAAACAAATTCAGCTAATTATGTTTTTGCTTTTTCCGTTGGTGCTTATTGGAGGCTATTTCTATCCATATCTTGGGTTTATAGTCGTTGCTATGATATGCTTGTTTCTTATAATTGCACCGTTTAAAGGTAGATTTTTTTGTGGTTGGCTTTGTCCTATGGGTGCCTATTATGAAAGAGTTCTCTCTTTTTTGAGTTTTAAGAAAAAAGTACCATCAATATTTAGAAAGAAATGGTTTAGATGGCTTGTTTTTGCTATTATGATGAGCCTTTTGACTTTAAAACTTATTAATGCTGGCACCGACCCTGAAAAAATTGCAAACGCATTTAGGTTTATGTGGATTGTCTCTGGAAGTATTGCAACAGTGATTGGGATTCTTATAATGCCAAGACTTTGGTGCAGAATTTGTCCTATGGGAACTATACAAGGCGTTATAAGTAAAAAAAGCTATTTACTAAAAATTAGCAAAGAGTGTACAGAATGCAAACTTTGTCAAAAAGTTTGCCCAATTTCGAGTGCTCCATTTGAACACAAAGAGGCAGGTTTTTTAAATAGTGAAGAGTGTATGAAATGTTTTAACTGCGTTGATAATTGCCCTAAAAATGCTTTAAAAATTTTTTAAATAAACCATTCTAACAAGGAGGAAGAGAATGAAAAAATTATTTTTCGCGTCAATCATAGCATTGGCATTTATGCTTCAAGGATGTGCAAGTAGTCCAATTACAGGATTGTTTACTTCTGTAAAACACCCTGGCACAGGTTCTATTGGAGTTGTTGACAATTCTGTATCTGCACAAAAAACAGGCAAGTCATCTTGTTATTCAGTTTTATGTCTTTTTGCTTTTGGAGATTGTTCTGTTGAGGCTGCACAAAAGCAAGGTGGTATCAGTAAAGTAAACTCTGTAGACCAAGCTTCAACTAATATTTTCTATTTTTATGGTAAATACACAACTATAGTTAGAGGTGAATAATATTAGAGACCTTTGTACATAATGTTTTTTATGAAGAAAATAAAGGTCTCATATTAGTATAAGTAATTAAACTCAAGTTAGTTAAAAGATTATTAGAGCTAACTTGAGTTTAATTATGAGATTAAAGAAATGAAAAAAACATATTTAAGTTGGAGTAGTGGTAAAGATAGTGCTTGGGCTTTGTATCAGTTACAACAAAATCCAAACATTGATATAGTCGGGCTTTTTACTACCATAAATGAAAAGTATAATCGTGCTGCTATGCACGGCACAAGAGTAGAGATGTTGCAACGACAAGCAGATGCCGCAGGTCTTCCAATAGAGATAATAAAACTTCCAGATGTTTGCAGTAACGAAGAGTATGAATCTATAATTGGCTCTTTCATTGAAGATGTCCAAAAGAAAGGAATTGAGTGTATAGCCTTTGGTGACCTTTTTCTTGAAGATATTAGAAACTATCGCAAAAGACAACTTAAGAAAACAAAAATTGAGCCTCTGTTTCCTCTTTGGAAGATTCCAACAGATAACTTAGCAAAACAAATGCTTGAGTCTAATTTGGAAGCATACATAAGTTGTGTTGATAAAAAAAAAGTGCCTAAAGCCGTAGCTGGCAAAAAATGGTCACAAGCTATTTTAAATGAGCTTTCAAAAGATGTTGACCCATGCGGAGAAAATGGAGAATTTCATACAATCGTAGTCAATGGACCTATGTTTAAAAATTCTATTCCCATAAGTGTTGGTGAAATAGTGGAAAAAGAAGGCTTTGTTTTCGCAGACATTATCCCAAAAAATAGTTATTAATCTATAAAAATCATTTATCCACACAAATTTAAGAATCATAGAAAATAAAAAAAATTAACTTTTGGTAATTTCATAAAAAAATTATAAAAGTATTGTGAAGTTAAGTGCAAAGGTTTCAAAAATATAGGAGAATTAAAATGAAAATTGTTACTTTGTTAGGTAGTCCTAAAAAAAATGGAAACACTGCGAAAGTGCTTTCTTGGGTGGAAGAAGAGCTTTCAATCTTAGGGCACGATGTCGAATCTATTTTTCTAAATAATAAAAATCTTAAAGGATGTCTTGCTTGTGCAAAATGTAAAGAAAAACCTGATGCAATAGGATGTGTTCAAAAAGACGATATTTTAGAAATTTTAGAAAAAATGGTTAAAGCCGATTTGGTGCTTTTTAGTTCGCCTCTCTATTTTTGGGGAGTATCTGCTCAACTGAAAACTCTAATCGATAGAACGTACAGTCTTTATGTAGATTATCACAAGCCTACTCACGCTTCATTAGTTGATGGCCAACGTCAAGCTCTATTAGTAACTGGCGGTGGTGAATATGAAAATAATGCAGAAGCTGCTTTTACTGCATTCTCTCGTCTACAAAAACCCCACAAAGCTTTAAATGTCGGTGAACTTTATATCGGTTCGTGCTCCACACCAGACAAATTAAATGCAAGCGTAAAAGAAAAGGCAATTAAATTTGCTCATCAAATTACAAAATAGGTTAACATAATGTTATGACTAACATAAAACTCAATAAAGATTATATTAATTGGCTTAACGAAGTAAAATCAAAAATTCGTACAAATAATTTTAAATTTTTTAAATTTAAAAATAAGATTTGAGCTTTATAGCTTTAATCTTATTTAACAAAGAGAGCGTAAGTTTTTATAAGCTTTTGCAAGTTTTTTTGTAAAATCATCAAAAGTTAATGTTTTACTAAAAACTACTATTTTCTTTATAAAAAATATTATGTGCAAAGGTTTCGTACTCGTATGAAAATTGAACAAGTAAAAACAGGAAACTATAGATAACAAACAATGAATAACGAGATACTAATATATCAAACCGAAGACGGAAAAGTTAAAATAGAAACGCATTTTCAGAACGAAACTGTTTGGCTTACTATTGATCAAATAGCTGCTTTGTTTCAGAAATCACGCTCTACCATTAACGAGCATATTCTTAATATCTACAAAGAGCAAGAACTTGAAAAAGAGTCTTCAATGAGAAAAAACGGAAATTCCGATTTTTCTACAAAGCCAACTAATTTTTATAATCTCGATGTGGTTATCTCTGTTGGTTATAGGGTAAAGTCGCATCGTGGTGTACATTTTAGAAAATGGGCAACGGCACTTATCAAAGAGTATTTGATAAAGGGCTTTGCGATGAACGATGAACTGCTAAAAGAAGCAGGTGGCGGAAACTATTTCGATGAATTATTGGCTCGTATTCGGGATATTCGTTCAAGCGAAAAAGTCTTTTGGCGTAAGGTCTTAGACATCTATGCTACAAGTATCGACTACGACCCCAAAACAGAACAATCGGAAATGGTATTTAAAACCATTCAGAATAAAATGCACTGGGCAAGTCATAGTGAAACAGCAGCTGAAACAATTTTCCACAGAGTCGATGCATCAAAAGAACATCTTGGTCTTACAAGTTTCAAAGGAGAAATACCTACCAAGAAGGAAGTTGAGATTGCAAAAAATTATCTTTCAGAAGATGAGTTAAATATCTTAAATAGAATGGTAACTGCATTTTTAGAAATTGCTGAGATTCAAGCATTAGAACGTACCCCTATGTATATGGCAGATTGGATTAAGCAGTTAGATGCTTTCTTGAAAATGACCAACAAAGATGTATTGCAACATTTAGGAACAATTAGTCACCAAAAGGCATTAGAGAAAGCCCATAGCGAATACGATATTTATAAAGAGAAGATTAAAAACAGAATAACACAGGTAGAAAAAGATTTTATTAAACAAATAGAAGACTCTTCAAAACGATATGGCAATTGCTCAAAAAGAAATTAATGAAACTATTTATTTGCTCATCAAATTACAAAATAGGTTTTATTCATTAATAGTTTTTTAAAAAATATAAAGTGATAAATAAACTATGACATACGATTTAAAAAAACGATTAGTGATTGGTGTTGCTTCCAGTGCGGTATTCGATTTGAGTGAATCGGATGCGGTTTTTAGGGAAAAGGGGGAAGAGGAGTATAGAAAATTTCAGAGTGAAAATTTGAATAATCCTTTAGCTAAGGGGATTGCATTTTCGTTTGTTAGTCGTCTTTTGTCTATAAACGATTTAAGTCTTAAACCCGAAACGAATCCTTTAGTTGAAGTTGTTTTACTTTCTCGTAATGATCCAGATACTGGGCTTAGGGTGATGAGAACTATAGAGCACTATGGGTTAAATATTACTCGTGCGATTTTCAATCAAGGTCGTTCCCCTCATAAATATATTCCTGCATTGAATATCGCTTTATTTTTGTCAGGCAATAAACCAGACGTTGATAAAGCTATCCAAATGGGTTTACCAGCAGGCTTGGTGTTAGATTCAAAAATTGTTGATGATGAATCGGATAACTCACTTAGAATCGCTTTTGACTTTGATGGAGTGTTGGCAAGTGATGAATCTGAAGCAGTTATGCAATCATCTGGATTAAATGAATTTCAAGCGTATGAAGTTAAAAATGTTACAGAACCACATCACCCAGGACCTCTTAAAGAATTTTTGGTCAGAATTTCTAAAATTCAAGCAATAGAAGAAAAACATAAGGCGAAAAATCCTGAATATAAAAATCGCATTAGAGTTTCAATTGTTACAGCGAGAAATGCTCCTTCTCATGAAAGAGCACTCAATACATTAAAAAGTTGGGGTGTTATGGCAAATGACGCTTTTTTTCTTGGTGGTGTTGAAAAAGGCACTGTGCTTAGCGTTTTGAAACCTCACATATTTTTTGATGATCAACCGAGCCAGCTTAAATCTATTAGCGAAGTTGTGCCTTCCGTGCATATTCCGTTTGGTATTGTTAATAAACCTAAAACAGAATTTTGAAGTGTTTGTTTTATATCAATCTTTAACTACAACTCTTTTAAAATCATCACTTGGAAAAAAACAGTCTTTATCTATTTCATCAGGATTTGTGGTAACTTTCATTAAAATGTTTGAAATTTTGGAAATGTTTTGTTTGATTATTTTAGGGTTGGAAGAACCTATGTTTTTTGTGTAAACTGCCACAACTTCTAAATTTTTTTTAACAGGATAGCCATTTAATTTATCTGCATATTTCTCAACAGCTTTCATATTATTTTGCATATAACTCATAAGATTTTCCAAAACACCAAAATAAAGAGCATTTATCCCTAATCTTTTTCCCATTTTTTCGTTAAAATTTTGATAGTCTATAATGCCGTAAATATTATCTGTGAGCCATAATTCTTGTTTTATTAAAGTTACACTTGATGCTTTTTTTAATTTATCGATGGTTTCAAGTTTTATGTTTATTGTAATATAATCACATAAATAGCCTTCGATTTTAACCTTTTTAGGGGAAGTTGTAATTTTAATTTGAGGTGCTAAAACTTCATATCTTTTTTCTATGATTTTTAAGCTTTCTTTGGGAATTTTGGAGGGAGATTTTTTATAAAAGTGCGGGTCTTTTATTTTTGACAAAGGAAAAACAAGAATATTGTTTTTTTCATAATCTATTTCCGAGATTGCATCTTCATCTAATAAAATGTGTGTTGTCTGCCTTAACGCTTTTTCTTCGCCAAACCACTTTTTCATAAAAGAACTTGTAAGCTTGGTTCTTTTGTCTATGTATTTGTTATATCCTGTATAATATATAGAAAGTTTTTCTTCTTTTGAGCCAATGGCAAACTCTTCTGATTTATAATTATGGATAAACAAAGAGTCGGCATAAGAAAACTTAGCTGTAAAAAAAAATAGGATAAGAAAAATCAGATAAACTTTTAATATTATATGTTTTGTAAAACTCATATTCGAGACCTTTGCACATAATGTTTTTTATGAAAAAAATAGTGGTTTTTAGTAAAACATTAACTTTTGGTAGTTTTTACAAAAACCTCTAAAACCCTTATAAAGACTTACGCTCTCTTTTACTTTTGTTTTGGGTTCGACGTATAAAAATACTACTTCACCACAAAACAAAAGCAAAATAGAGCTATGTGTAAAGGTCTCATATTTTTGTAATCTTTTTATGAATGAAGACACCAACAACCATAACAAGAAGAGGAATGCCAAGCCCAACTGTCGCTCCAAGAGGCACATTGTTACTCGGGTCAAACCCATATGGTTTAGTAAAATAAATTAAAAAATTTACACCAATACCCACAAAAAGATAAAAGTTATACCAAAATCTTTTTGTCCTTTCCCATTTTGCCATACGAGTTTGTCTATCTTTTTGTTCTTTCATTTTTAATCCTCAAAAATAAAAATTTATGAAACTTTGCATAATTTTGAGACCTTTGCACATAGCTTAAATTTTGCTTTTGTTTTGTGGTTCACCCTGTGAAATATTTTTAAATTTTTCAAATTTAAAAATAATATTTGAGCTGTAAAGCATCAAATATTATTTCACTGGGGTAAAGTAGTATTTTTATACGTCGAACCCAAAACAAAAGTAAAAGAGAGCGTTAACCTTTATAAGCTTTTGCAAGTTTTTTGTAAAATTATCAAAAGTTAATATTTTACTCAAAACTACTATTCTCTTGATAAACAACATTATGTGCAAAGGTCTTAACTTTAAATCAAAAAAATTAAACTAAACTATAATATTAAAAAAGTCTTGAAAAAAAAAATTAAGTAACTTATGCGTTTTAGATATTTTTTAACTAAACAGCTTGGTAGTAGCTTGATAGTTCTTTTTTTTTCTTAATTTCGTTTCAACGTTGGCTCCCACTTTAAACTCTTTAATTGAGTTAAAAAATCATTATAAACATTTTTTGGATTATTTTTCTATCTTCCAGAATTTTTAAAAAAACTTTTTTTATTAAATAAGTTAATTTTTTAAAAATTGATATTGATTAAAATCACTCTATCCAAAACGCGATATTTTTACAAAGTTTTGAGACCTTTACTAACACAAAATTAATTATAAATTACTAAAATAGATAAAAAATTTAAAGAGATATCTTTTTTGCAATTTTTTAGCACTTATTAAGTGGTAGTTTTATTAATATTTTTATGGAGGTTAAGCTATGTTTAAGAATATGCCAAAAGTTTTTTGGGTCGGTATGGCGATTATGTATGGATGGTGGTTTTCTTTTATGATTCTTGAAATGACAGTTCCCGGTTTCCCCCTAAAAGTCATTTTCGGAATACCTGCTTGTTATATCTATAATATGGTATTTGCAGCTTGGATAGTTCCGACATCGGTTGCTCTTTTATTTTTTGTAGTAGAGGAAAGACGAGAAGCAAACTTAAAAAATAAAGGAGGTGTATAAATGGAAACAAATCCGATTGTACTTTTTGGAGCTGTTGCTTACTTTTTAATCATTTTTGGTATTGGTTGGTTTACAAGAAAAGCATCTGCCGACGCTAACGAATTTTATATTGCAGGTAGAAAGGTTGGTCCTTTTGTAAATGGTTCAGCTTTGGCTGCAACATACTTTAGCCCTGCAAGCTTTCTTGGACTTCCTGCCTTTATATTTCTTCTTGGCTACCCTTTTTGGTGGGCACTTGTTGGAGTTGTTGGAGGAATGCCAATTGCTACATTGCTTACTGCGGCTCCTTTGAGGAAATATGCTCCGACTTCGTTTACAGATTACTATGCAGACAGATACGAAACAAAGTGGATGCGTCTAATATGTGCACTTCCAACAATTATTTGTGGTTTTTGTTATGTAATTCTTTCCATAGTTGGAACCGCACTATTTTTATTATGCATCTTAAAAGTTAATTTTACAATTTCTGTTTTAATAGCTGCCATCGTTGTGTTTGTATATATTTATTATGGTGGAATGGTGGCAACAACCTTTTCTACCGCTTTTCAAGGCATAGCAATGACTGTTGCATCTTTAAGTGCCGCTGCTGTTATAATTGGGCATTTCGGTGGTTTGAATGGGCTTACCGATGCTGTTCTTGCTAATAATGCAAATTTTTTTAACACTCCTTATGTTTCAGCAACTCCATCTCATCCTCTTCTTGCATCTTGGCTTGGCGTTGTTGGTTTCTTTTTTGTTTGGCACTTTGGTTTTTCAGCAATGCCCTACACAGTTGTAAGATTTTTTACCTCTCAAGACATTAGAGCTGCAAGAAGGAGCGTTTTTTGGGCTGTTGCAATTGGTGGTGCTATGTATATGGGACTTATCATTATTGGAACAGCAGCAAGAGTTTTAATAGAAAACTTGCATCCATATATGCAACTTGAAGGTATAACAAGTGCTGTTGGAGTACTAAAATATATGAAAACAACACTTGGAGTTGCAGGTGCATCGGTTACAGATTACTCAATGATTGCAGCAATCGAAGGTTTAAAAAGTCCTACTCTTCTTGCAATTGTTGCTGCAGGTGGTCTTGCAATTGCTATGGCAACGGCTGCAGGCTGGACTATGGTTCTTAATGTTCTTCTTGGAAGAGATTTATTAGGGAAAGTTTTTGGAAGCAAATGGCCTGAAAACAAACCTGTTCAATGTACAAGAGCTATGACAATTTTAGTTATTGTAATCTGCTCTTTATTTGCCTTTAATCCTCCTGCTCTTGTTCTTGATCTTTCTGGTGCTGCTTTTATCGTTATTTTATGCTCTGTTGGACCTCCTCTAATTCTTGGCTTATGGTGGGAGAGAGCCACAAGCTTTGCTGCAGGAACAAATATGCTTGTTATGACTGTTCTATCTGCAAGCTCTTGGCTTTATGCAAAAGCCACATTAGGAAGTGCACATTGGTTTTTCTTAAGTGACCCTGCCAATAAAATAGCTACTCCTCATCAATTCTACTGGGTTTTTGTTGGTTTCTTTTTCTTTATCTTTTTAAGTTTAATTTCAAAACGAAGTAAAGAAGAGACCATACAAAAATATGTAAGAGATTTAAAAGACGAGATTTAACTTTATCTTTATCTCATAATTAAAAAAGGCCTAAGGATATTTTCTTTATTCTTAGGCCTTTTTTTTTAGTTTAAAAAAAGCTTTCCAAAATCCAAAATTTAAAATTCAAAATTTAAAATAATTTATTTTGTCCTATAATGTAAATTTCTTTGCTTTTGGTGCGACAGCTTTGGGGTTTAAAGATTTTACAATCTGAAAAGTTAGATTTTACCATATTAAGAAAAGTTTCAAACTCTGAACCTTGAAAAATTTTACAAATAAAAGAGCCACCTGTTTTTAATTGGTCGTTGGCAATATCTAAAACTTTGGTGCAAAGTTCAAAAGATTTAAAAGAGTCGACATCTTTTATACCGCTTGTCTTAGGGGCTAAGTCACTTAATATTATATCAAAACTTTTATCATCAAATTGCAAGGTGTGAATATCAAAGATGTTTAATAAATAAAAACAAGCGTTTGTTGGCATTTTTTTTATATTTAACTCTTTTAAGTCAAGTCCGATAATTTTGCCTTTATCTCCTACGATTTTTGAAGTGTACAAAAACCAAGAGCCGGGTGAGGCACCGAGTTCAAGAACTTTATCCCCAGCCTTTAAGATATTAAATTTTTTCTGTATTTCTTGTAATTTATATACCGATCTTGCAGGGTAGTTGTCTTGTTTTGCTTTTTTAGTGAGATGCTCATCTTGCCAAGCGTTTGATTTTTTTCTCTTATTTTTTTTCATAACTTAAGTGATTGATTTTATCTTATCTTTTTTTTTAACAAAAAGTTTTAGATTAGGTTTTACAAATTGGTAAAATATAATGAATGGTTAAGAGTTTTGCACACAATTTTTATGTGCAAAACTCTTAAGTTTATTGGACGTGTTTATTTCTATTTGAGAGTTTTAAGAAAATCTACAAGACCTTGAACTGCAGCAGCAGATTTTTTTAGTTCTTCGTCTTCTTTGTCTGTAAGTTTTATTTCAATAATATCTTCAATTCCTTTTGCTCCAAGTTTTACAGGAACACCTATAAACAAGTCTTTTAAGCCATATTCTCCTGATAGATTTGCAGCACAAGGCAAGATTTTTTTAGAATCGGTTAAGATAGCTTCTGCCATTTCAACAGCTGATGAAGCTGGAGCGTAAAAAGCACTTCCTGTTTTAAGAAGTCCTACTATTTCTGCTCCGCCGTCTCTTGTTCTTTGTATTATTGAGTTAAGTCTATCTTCAGGAATAAGTTCTGTTATAGGGATACCTGAAACGGTAGAGTATCTTGCAAGAGGTACCATAGTATCGCCATGTCCTCCAAGAACGAAAGCACTTGTATTTTCTATTGAAACATTAAGTTCCATAGAGATAAAAGCTCTAAATCTTGCAGAGTCTAAAACTCCTGCCATACCTATGATTTTGTTTTTAGGAAGACCACTTGCGTCATAAGCTACATGGCACATAGCGTCAAGAGGGTTTGCTACTACAATTATAAAAGCGTTAGGTGAATATTTGATTGCTTCTTTTGTAACGCTTCCCACGATTTTAGCATTTGTGCTGATAAGGTCGTCACGGCTCATACCTGGTTTTCTCGGAATCCCTGCTGTAATTATGATGATATCAGAATCTTTTGTGTCTTTGTAGTCGTTGGTACCAACAATAGAACAGTTGTGTTTCTCAACTGCTGCAGCTTGTGTCAAGTCAAGAGCTTTACCTTGTGGCACTCCCTCAACTATGTCAATAAGCACAACATTAGCTATTTTTTTTTCAATTAGTCTTTGTGCAGCTGTTGCTCCAACATTTCCTGCACCGATGACTGTAACTTTTTTGTTCATTTTGTCCTCCGAGTTTTTAAAAAAATTTGTAATAAAGTTTTGAAGATATAAATAAAACCCATTATTTATACAATATGAAACTTTTGTACATTTTGGGACCTTTGCACATAAAACATTATGAGACCTTTGCACATAATATTTTTTATGAAAAAATAGTGGTTTTTTGTAAATTATCAACTTTTGATAATTTTACAAAAAAACTTACAAAAGCCTATAAAGACTTACGCTCTCTTTTACTTTTGTTTTGGGTTCGACGTATAAAAATACTACTTCACCACAAAACAAAAGCAAAATAAAGCTATGTGCAAAGGTCTCCATTATGTGCAAAGGTCTCAAAATAAATAATGCTTATGATTGAAGTAAAGAACATAAAAGTATTTTTTCCAATAAAAAAAACTATTTTTTCAAGAAGAAAAAAATATTTAAAAGCGGTAAACGATGTCTCTTTTAAAATAGAAAAAAATAGTACTCTTGGGTTGGTAGGGGAATCTGGTTCTGGGAAAAGTAGTATAGGAAGAGCTATTGTAGGTCTTGAGAATGTTTATAGTGGGCAGATATTTTTTAACAATGAAAATATACTCTACAAAAAGATAAGAAAAAAATATCAGAAAAATATGCAGATGGTTTTTCAAGATCCTTTATCTTCTCTAAATCCTAAGATGAAAATTATAGATATTATAACAGAAACACTCTTTTATTATAAAAAACAAACAGACACGAAAGAAAATGAGGCAATAAGGCTTTTAAAAGAGGTGGGGCTCTCTTCTGATGCTCTATATCGTTATCCTGATGAGTTTTCAGGTGGGCAATGTCAAAGAATAAGTATCGCAAGAGCAATATCTACAAGACCTAAGTTTATAGTTTGTGATGAGGCTGTAAGTTCTCTCGATATATCGATTCAAGCACAAATAATAAATCTTTTAAGTGATATAAAAGAAAAACATAATATCACCTATCTTTTTATCTCTCACGATTTAAGCGTAGTGAACCATATAGCTGATAATATTGCAGTTATTCAAGATGGTAAGATTGTAGAAATGGACACAGCTTATAATATAATAAATAGACCTAAAGAAAACTATACAAAATATCTTATCAACTCTGTACCAAAACTTTTTTAAGATTTTTGCATAAATCTCTATATAAGGGTTTTACAAAAAAATACGATTTTTTCATAAAAAAATTATGTGTAAAGGTCTCAAAAAATTATGTGTAAAGGTCTCGAAAAATTATGTGCAAAGGTTTTAAAGCATTATGAGCAAAAATCTTTAAATTAAAGATTCTATCATTTCGATGTAAGTCTTATTGATGGTTTTTATACTAAACTCTTTCTTTACCATCTCTCTTCCATACTTTCCCATTGCGTATCTTTCTTCTTTCCCAAGTTCTATCATTTGTATCATCTTATCTGCTAAATCTTTACTATTTTTTACTTCGCATAAAAATCCATTTTCTCCATTTCTTACCATCTCTCTACAACCTGCTACATCTGTTGCTATTATAGGTCTTTCCATCGATAAAGCTTCCAGCAATGTTCTTGGAGAGCCTTCACGGTAGGATGGTAATACCACACAATCTGAATTTGCAATATATGGACGAACATCATCGGTTTTTCCAAGATATTCTACTAAATTTGCTTCTTCCCATTTTTTTATATCTTGTATCGTTATCGCAGAAGGGTTTTGCACATCTGTAAAGCCAAGAAGTTGAAAACTTGTATTGGGGTATTTTTCTTTAACAATTTTACTTGCTTCTACATACTCGCCTATCCCTTTATCATAAATCATACGAGCCATAAGTAAAAAGACGAATTTGGTTTTATTTAGCTCTTTTTTTTGAGGTGAAAAAAAAGTTTCGTCTACTCCTTCTCCGCCTTGTATGAGGAGGCTTTTCTCTTCTTTTATTATCTTATTTTGAATAAAAAGAGTGTAGTCGTCTCGATTTAGAAAAATAATTTTTTGCACTTTTTTTTGCGAAATAAAATAGAGAAATTTTACAATTTTATTGAGCAAGTTTTGTTTTAAAAATGCAGTGCCTAAGCCTGTAATGGTATTGATTGTAGGAATTTTCAAAAAAGTTGATGCAAAAGAACCATATATAACGGGCTTTATCGTAAAATGAAAAGTTAAGTCAGGGGCTATTTTTTTATATAAAGAAAGATACTCTAAAAATGTTTTTATATCTTTTAAAAAGTTTTTGCCTTTATTGTCTATAACGATTTCGTGACAACTGCACCCTTCGTTTCCTAATTTTTCTAAATATTCATCAAATGGTGCAATTATTTCTATAAGAAAACCTTTTTCTTGAAGATGCTTTATAAGAGGGAGTCTAAAATTGTATATAAACCATGATGTATTTGAAGATATAACTATTTTTTTCATTTTTTTGTGATTTTTTGCAATTTTTTGCGATTTTTTTGCAATACGCTTTTAAAGGTTTTTTGTGCAAAGGTCGTTTGAGGTCTTTGCACATAGCTCTATTTTGCTTTTGTTTTGTGGTGAAGTAGTATTTTTATACGTCGAACCCAAAACAAAAGTAAAAGAGAGCGTTTATTTTTTCATAAAAAACATTATGTGCAAAGACCTTTATTTGAATAGTTTCAAGACATCGTTATATATAACATACATCATAAAAGTAAGAAGAAACACAATCCCTATCTTGTTCATTGCATTTTGAATTTTTATATTTACAGGTCTTCTTAAAATAGCTTCAAAAGTAAAAAACATAAGATGCCCTCCATCAAGAACAGGAATTGGTAGTAAATTTAATACTCCAAGATTTATACTGATTATAGATAAGAAAAATAGAAAATCTGCAAAGCCTTGCTGTGCTTTTTCTCCAGCTATCTTAGCAATCATTATTGGTCCGCCGACATTGTTTAAATCTAATTTGCCTTGAATCATTTTAACGACACTTAAAAATGTAAGCTTTGTCATTTCATAAGAGTAAGTTATGCTTTTTATAAATGCAGAAGGAACACTCAAGCTATTATGAAAAGTTTTGCCACTTGCTGTTATGCCTATTATAAAACGGTTTTTAGGCTCTCCAAAAATGTTTTTTGTTTTTATTATTTCAGGAACTATTTCAAAATTTATAATTTTTTTATCTCTTAAAATAGCAAGTTCTATTTTTTCTCCATTGCCTTCATTTAAGATATTTACCATATCTTCCCAGTTGCTAATTTTTTGATTGTTTATGGAGTGTACGATATCGTTTTTTAATAATCCTGCTTTTTCAGCGGGGCTCTCTTTTCTTATTTCTCCTACTTCTGGAGAGAGAGAGTAGTAGCCGAGTGTTAAGAATAAAAAAAATATTATTATTGCTCCCAATAAAAGATTAAATATGGGACCTGCTGCAACTATTATAAATTTTTGCAAAATATTTTTATGTGAAAAAGAGAGCTTTTGTTCCTCTTCTTTTATAGGTTCTTCTGAATTTTCTCCAAACATTTTAACATATCCGCCAAGAGGTATTGCAGACAAAATATATTCTGTATCTTTATATTTTTTGGATACAATTTTAGGTCCGAAGCCTATAGAAAATTTTTCGACCCAAACTCCAAAAATGCGTGCAAAGAGAAAATGTCCAAGTTCATGAAAAAATATCAAAAAACCTATAACAACCACAAAAGAAAGTAAGTTTTGCATTATGTTTCAAACCTTTGTAAAAAATAACTTGTTATTTTAATTGATGTTTATTGTGAGATTTTTGCATATTTGCATAAAAATATTATGTGCAAAGGTCTCAAATTAAAAAAATAGTTAAGTTTTCAAATTAAGACAAGCAACATATGAAAAAAAAAATAGATATAGCAAATATACCGCAAGATAGCGGAGTCTATTTGATGAAAGATAAGAGTGAAAGTATCATATATGTTGGTAAAGCAAAAAATATAAGAAGTAGAATTTCAAACTATTTTAATGCGAGCACAAAAGATATAAAAACCAGATTTTTAGTCTCTAAAATAGACAAAATAGAAACGATTGTAACCAATACGGAGCTTGAAGCTTTTATATTAGAAGCAAATTTAATAAAAAAACATAAACCGCATTATAACATAGTTTTAAAAGATGACAAAAAACATTTGTCTTTAAAAATAGATTTAAAGGATAAATATCCACGTTTAAATTTTGTAAGAAAAGTAACAAAAGAAAAGAGTGTTTTATACTTTGGTCCGTTTGCTTCAGGTTCTTCAATAAGAGAAACTGTTAAATTTATAAATAAAGTTTTTAAACTAAGAAAATGTAAAAATAAAAATTTTTTAAGAAAGACGAGACCTTGTATAAACTATCAAATCAATAGATGCCTTGCTCCTTGCTATTTTGATGTAGATGAAAAAAAATATAAAAATATTATAGATGAGGTCTCACTCTTTTTAAAGGGCAAACAAAATGAGCTTATTTCAAATATAAAAGAAGAGATTAACAAAGCTTCTTTAAATCAAAATTATGAGTATGCCGCAAACTTAAGGGATAAACTTTTATCAATAAAAAAAATAGCGGAAAAACAAGCTATCTTCCATAACGATTTTTTAGATAAAGATATAATTGCAGTGGCAAAAAAAGAGAATTTTGCTATCGTTGTTATGCTCTTTATAAGAAACTCGTTTTTAAATGGGAATAAAACTTTTAAGTTTGAAAACATTATAGAAGACAAAAACGAAATAATGGAGTCTTTTATAAAGCAATATTATCAAAATGCTACCTTTATTCCTAAAGAGATTGTTATAAGTGAGAAGCTAAGTAGTGCTCGAACAGTTGAAGAGTTTATAAGAGAAACGCCAAAAGTAAAAATTATAAACCCTGTGCGTGGTAAAAAAAAAGATATATTAAAAATTGCACAAAATAATGCTGAAAAAGAGCTGAAACTTTTTACGTCATCTAACTTACAATATGAAAAAATACATCTAAATTTAAAACGTATTTTGAGACTTGAAAAAATGCCCGAAAGGATAGAATGTTTTGATAACTCTCATATATCTGGTTCAATGCCTGTTGCTGGTATGGTAGTTTTTAATAATGGTAAGAAAGAGACAAAATCTTATCGAAAGTACATTTTAAAAACTACAAAAAAAGCTGACGATTATGCGTATATGATGGAAGCTTTAGAAAGAAGATATTCAAAAAAAGAGAATCTGCCCGATATTTTACTTCTTGATGGGGGGAAAAGTCAGCTATCTGCTGCAAATATAGTTTTAGATGAGCTTAATCTTCTTAAAAAAATTAGTGTTATCTCGCTGGCAAAGAAAGACAAAAATAAAAAAGAAAAGTTCGACAAAGTCTATAAACTTGGGCGTTCTAATGAACTTAATATAGAGCCAAATACTCTTGCTTTTCTTGAAAGAGTGAGAAACGAATCTCACAGGTTTGTAAATACTTTTCAGGCAAAGAAAAGAAATAAAGAGACTATAAGCTCGTTTTTTGGTGATATAAAAGGTGTAGGCATCGATAGAAAAAAAAGGTTATTAAACCATTTTGGTTCAGTAGAAAAAATAAAAGAAGCTTCTATCTCGGAGCTATGTAAAATTGATGGAATAACAGAGACGATAGCAAATAAAATAAAAGAGGGTGATAAAAATTGAAAATATTAAGATTTATAGACGAAGAGGGGAGAGTTAATCTCGGCTGTGATTATAAAGAAAACGAAGCAAAAGTTATAAAGGGGAATCTTTTTGATGAGTTTGAAACTACTGATGAGACTAAAATAGTAAAAAAAATATTAACGCCTTTTGTTCCATCTAATATTTTGTGCATAGGTTTAAACTATTATGAGCACGCAAAAGAAATTAAGATGCCTATTCCAAAATATCCAGCTCTTTTTATGAAAAGTCTTGCTTCAATTCAAAACCCTTTTGATCCAATAATAATACCTAAAAATTGTCAAAACCCTGATGAAGTTGATTATGAAATTGAACTTGCTATTGTAATCGGGAAAGAGTGTAAAAATATAACTAAGGACGAAGCTAAAAACTATATTCTTGGTTACACGATAGCAAACGATGTTTCAGCAAGAAGGTGGCAAAAAAACGCAGGTGGAATGCAGTGGGTTCGTTCAAAAAGTTTTGATACTTTTTGTCCGTTTGGTCCTTACATTGCAACAAAAGATGAAGTTTCAAATCCTCAAAATTTAAATTTAGTATGCTATTTGAATGGGGATATTATGCAAAACGCTAATACGTCAGATATGATATTTTCAGTATATGAAATTGTATCTTATCTTTCAGAGGGTATGACACTTTTACCTGGAACACTAATTTTAACAGGCACTCCCAAAGGTGTTGGGTATGCCAGAAAAGAGCCTGTGTACCTTAAAGATAAAGATATTTTAGAGCTCAAAATTGATAAGTTGGGTGTATTGGTTAATAGAGTCCAATCAGAAAGAGACCTTTGTGCATAATATTTTTTATGAAAAAATAATATTTTTTCATAAAACATCAACTTTTGGTAATTTGGCAAAACATCCAAAACCCTTATAAAGACTAACGCTCTCTTTTGCTTTTGTTTTGGGTTCGACGTATAAAAATACTACTTCACCACAAAACAAAAGCAAAATAGAGCTATGCACAAAGGTCTCGCCATTGAAATCTTTGTACATACTATTTTTTATAAAAAATAGTAGTTTTGAGTAAAATATTAATTTTTGATAATTTAAAAAAATTGGCACAATAAATGAATAAACCCTTAAAACACACCTAATTAGTAGTTTTTGTTTTTATATTGTTTAAGGATAAACATTAGAATTGTAGTAAAACCTTTGTGCATAATGTTTTTTATAAAAAATAGTGGTTTTGAGTAAAATAGAGCTATGTGCGAAGGTCACGTTTTTGTAATAAAATAAAGGGAATATTATTTATTATGATAAGAGTCGTTAAGTTTTTTTTAATAGTTTTAGTATTATTAGAATTAAGTTCTTGTGCCTTCCTGGATTCAAATTATAGCTCATTAAATAGTTCAAGATATAATATATATAGTATTAATCGAAGGAAGATATATACAAGACACACACCTTATGTAGTGGGACAGAAAAAGTATTCTGTAGAAAAACTTTATTATAGGAACAAATATAAAAGAGCTTCTTACTATAGTGTAGGTATAAATGAAAATAGTAAAAAAAAATATAAAATGGCTCCTTATGTAGTTTTTGGTAAAAGATATGAACCAATGAATCTTCAAGAGGCTTCAAATTATAAAGAGGTTGGTATAGCTTCTTGGTATGGTTTTGAGACGGCTAATCAGAAAGATGGAAACATAACAGCTAATGGTGAAAGTTTTTATCCTGAAGGTTTAAGTGCTGCACATAAGCTCTTGCCTCTTCCTGTTATCGTTCAGGTAACCAATTTAAAAAACAATAAGGTTCTTCTCGTAAGAGTAAACGATAGAGGTCCTTTTGTTGGTGACAGAATAATCGATTTAAGTGCTGGAGCGGCAAGAAGATTGGGTTACTATAAAGATGGAACGACTAAAGTTTTAATTAGAACTATTCAAATTTAAAAAAACTTAATTGATTTAGAAACCTTTGCACATAGCTCTATTTTACTCAAAACTACTATTTTTTTTCATAAAAAACATTATGTGCAAAGGTCTCGATTTAGTTTTAAGTCTTTTTTTGACCGCTATAGATGGTGGTAATTCCCAAAGTTAATGTTTTTATTTCTAAATTTATAAATCCTGCTTTTTTCATCATTAAAAGAAATTCTTGGGAAGTTGGAAAATTTAGCACAGAATCTGGAAGATAAGTGTATGCAGAAAAGCTTTTTGAAACCATACCGCCTATAAAAGGTAAAATTTTTTTAAAATAGATAAAATATAGAAAGTTTATAATTTTGTTTGATGGCTTTGTAAGTTCAAGAATATAGATTTTCCCGTCTTGTTTTAAAACCTTATGACACTCTTTTAATGCTTTAACTTTATCGTTTATATTTCTTATTCCAAAAGCCATACTTATTGCATCAAACTCTTCTTTTTCAAATGGCAAATTTAAGCAGTCCCCCTGTATTAATTTTACACTTTCGCTGTTTTTAATATTTTTTAATTTTTTTTCAGCCGCTTTTAACATATTTGGGGCAAAATCTAAGCCTACTATTTCAACTTTTTTTTCTTTTAAGATAGCAAGTATAACATCACCAGTGCCACAAGCTATATCAAGAATTTTATTTGTTCCGTTTTTTACAATCTTTTTTGCAAGAACTTTTCGCCAATATCTATCAAAAGTTAAACTAAGGAGTTTATTTAAGAGATCATAATGTTTTGCAACGTTTTCAAACATTGGTTTGATATCTGGATTTTCTTTATTAAAAGTGTTCATAGTCTTGACAAGTTGTTATTATGCGTTAGTTTAATGGGTTTTATGTAAAAAATATAAACTGAGACCTTTGCACATAATGTTTTTTATGAAAAAAATAGTGGTTTTGAAAAAACATTAACTTTTGGTAGTTTTTACAAAAACCTCTAAAACCCTTATAAAGACTTACGCTTTCTTTTACTTTTGTTTTGGGTTCGACGTATAAAAATACTACTTCACCACAAAACAAAAGCAAAATTTAAGCTATGTGCAAAGGTTTCAAACTCTATTATGAAAGAGAAATAAATGTCAAAAAGAGATTATTACGAGATTTTGGGTGTTGACAGAGATGCTTCAGAGAAGGTTTTAAAATCTAATTATAGAAAATTGGCCTTAAAATATCATCCCGATAAAAATCCTGGAGATAAAGAAGCAGAAGCAAAATTTAAAGAAGCTGCGGAAGCGTATGAAGTTTTAAGAGATAGTAAAAAAAGAGCTATATATGACCAGTATGGACACGCTGGTCTTGAAAATTCTGGATTTTCTGGAGTAGGTGATTTTGGCGATATATTCTCTTCTTTTGGTGATATATTTGAAGATTTTTTTGGATTTAGTTCCTCTTCAAGACAACGAGACCCTATGGGACCTATTGATGGTTCGGACTTACGTTACGATTTAAAAATAGATTTTATGGATGCTGTTTTTGGCATTAAAAAGAAAGTTAAAGTTACAAAAAAAGAGACTTGTAAAGCTTGTAATGGCTCTGGTTGTAAAGATGGTACAGGGTATAAAAATTGTCCCCACTGTAATGGGAGTGGTGAAATAATTCAAAAACAGGGCTTTTTTACATTAAAAACCTCTTGTCCATATTGTAAAGGGCTTGGAAAAACTATTGAGTCTCCTTGTGTAGAATGTAATGGAAGAGGGCTTGTAAGAAATACAAAAGAGATAGTTATTAAAATTCCAGCAGGTATCGATAATGGTTCAAGGCTTAGGGTTTCAGGAGAAGGTGAAGGTGGAATCAGAGGCGGAAGTGCAGGCGATTTATATGTAGTTGTTTACGTTAATGAGCATAAGTTTTTTAAAAGAGATGGTCTTAATGTTTTATCAATAATAAAAATTTCTTTTGTTCAGGCAATTCTGGGAAAAACCATTAAGGTTTCTACAATTTATGGCGAAGATGAACTTGAAATTCCTAAAGGCACTCAACATGAAGATTTTTTATTTTTAAAAAACAAAGGTATTACTTCTATAGATAAAAGAAAAAAGGGCGATCAAATTTTTAAAGTAGAAATCACTATGCCCAAAAAAGTTACTAAGGAACAAGAAAAGCTTTTAAGAGAGTTTGAGAAACTCTCTTCAGATAAGTTTTCAAATAAGCTTAAAAATTTATTTAAATCATAATATTTTTTAGTCAATCAAAACTGGAGAAATGTATGCCAACAATTAAAGAGTTAATAGATCTGCAGGATGAGTTTAAAGTATGCCTTAAAAATAGAAATATAGAGCATTTAATACCTGAATTTGAAAAAGGCATTCTACTTCAAGATGAATATAAAAATAATCGTTTAAAGTATGATGAGATTAGAAGAGAGGTGAAACAACTTTCTGAAAATTATCAAAAATCGAGCAGTACAGATATTAAACAAAAATCTAAAGAGCTTGGGAAAAAAGAGGCAAAGCTTCAAGAAGAAGCAAGAGAGATTGCCGAAAAGTTAGAAAAAATTGAAATTATGATGCCAAATTGGTACTCTGACGATACGCCTATTGGTAAAGGTGATGAATATGAAAAAACTATATCTTATAGTAAAGATAGCAAAAAACCTTTAGTTTGGAACAAGTATGAAAAAGATTTTAAAAGTTTATATCCCGAATGTGACTACTCCTTAACAGATAAAGAGCCTTTTCATCACTATAAATTGGTTGGAAGTTATATAGATCAGGAAAAAGGTGGTAATGTCGCTGAAAGCAGATTCTATTTTGAACTTGATGAGCTTGTGATTTTAGATATGGCACTCAATTTATATGCGATTGAATTTTTTAGAAATAAAGGTTTTGCTGACAGACTTATGATTCCTCCGTTTATGATGAGGCAAAGTATAGAGAAAAAAACCACCTATTTTGAAGCGTTTGAAGATACAATTTTTAGTCTAAATGATGATAAACTTCTTTTGCTCCCTTCGTCTGAACACTCTATTATAAATTTCTATAATAATGAACTTTTTAATTTTGATGATATACCTATAAGAATTACAGCGTGGTCGCCTTGTTTTAGACGTGAAGCGGGAGCTCATGGGAAAGATACTCGTGGTATATTTAGAGTAAAACAATTTGTAAAAGTTGAGCTTCATTCAATTGTAGAGCAAGGAAAAGATGTCGAGGAAGTAGAGCTTTATACAAAAGCGATTGAAGAGTTTATGGCATCTTTAAATTTACCTACCAGGACAGTGATTGTGCCTACGGGTGAAATGGATAAACGTGCTGTTAAACAAATCGATGTGCAAGCTTGGCTTCCTGGTCAAGGACGTTTTCGTGAAACTCACTCTATTGCTTCAATAGGAACATGGGTGTCAGAAAAAATTGGAATTCGTTATCGTACAGAAAACAAACGTAAACTTAAAGTTATGAATGTTTATGCAACAGGAGTTGCAATTCAAAGGATGCTTTGCGTAATTGCAGAAAATCATTATGACCATAATAGCAATTCTATCATAATTCCTGAAGCACTTAAGAAATACTCGATGGGTTTAGAGAGAATCAATCTTAAATAATGTAGAGAAGACAGGTCGCGACCTGTCTCTACAATTCGTTAATTAATTTTTTCATTTTTAATGTCTCTTCTCTTGCGGCGTCTTGGAAATTGTTTTTTGTATCTTTGAAAACTACCTATTTTAATTACTCTCCAATTCATTCACAGCATTTTCAAAAATACTATTTAATGGATCTTTACTCCAATTTATAGGATTGTTTTGAATATAAAGGATAATATTTTGATACGATGTATCATCACGAATAATATGGTCATAAAACGAACGTTGCCAAGCAAAATCGTTGTTTCCTGCCAATCGAATTTTTTTTGATGTTGTCGTTTTATATGCACCCATTAATTCTGACAGGGATTTTATTTTTATTTCCTGTAGAGACAGGTCGAGACCTGTCTCTGTTTTAAAAATAAAATCACGATCAATTTCCAATATTCCATGAATATGGTTTGGCATTATGATAAATGCATGCGATTTTATATATGGGTACCTATTTATTAACCATTCCCATTGTTGTTCAGCAATTTTTCCATATTTGTTCAATTCTATTTTTTCATCAATAATATCACCAAAATAACAAATTCGGTCTTTTATTACAGATGTTACAAAATATAAATTATCATTGCTGTAATCGTAATCGGATAAACGATTTTTTTTTCTTTCCAGCATTTTATAATATCTTTTAATTTATTCCGCAGAGACAGGTCGCGACCTGTCTCTACACGAACGTGACCTGTCTCTACATTTTTATATGATTTCACAAATTAATTTTTTCATTTTTAATGTCTCTTCTCTTGCGGCGTCTTGGAAAT
This sequence comes from Desulfobacterales bacterium, assembly GCA_963662235.1. Classification (GTDB taxonomy): domain Bacteria; phylum Desulfobacterota; class Desulfobacteria; order Desulfobacterales. Next base: position 885,306 of record OY759308.1, read on the forward strand.
TGTCTCCTGTATATTTTTTACTGTTTTTATAAGCGTAAATAATTTGCCGTGAAGAAGTAATGATAGCACCTTCACCATTTTTATTAAAAAAGTGTGCTGTATCTTTAGCTTCACCGCCTTGACTTCCATAACCTGGCACAAGAAAAAAACACTCTTTATATTTTTCTCTTACTTTTTTTATTTCCTCACTGAAAGTTAGTCCAAAAACAGCACCTGCTATTTTATATCCTGCCTCGCCTTCAGTTCCTTTTCCCCATTTGTTGATAAGTTCCATCATCAATAAGTAATTTTTTAATGAGGTGTTATTGCAAGATGCGTAAGTATCTTGAAACTCACTTGAAGATTTGTTGGAAGTTTTGGATAGGATAAATAAACCTTTAGTGTATTTATTAGCGGTTTCAATAAAAGGTTTGATACTATCTTCTCCAAGATAACCGTTTATAGTTACTATATCTGTGTTATAGATTGACTCTTCGGAATCAAACAGTTTTACTTTACCAATATAGGCGTCTGCATACGCTTTTGCGGTATTACCTATGTCGTTTCTTTTTATATCGCCTATTACAATTTTATTCTTACTTTTTAAATATTTTGTAGTGTCAATAAACGCTTGCATTCCGTAACTTCCATACTGTTCATAGAAGGCGATTTGCAGTTTGTAAATTCCTACTATATCTTCTGTTGCATCAATTATTTTTTTATTAAATTCAAAAAGAGCATTTGCCGCACCTTGCGTGGTATTGCCATATTGCTCTAAAGATTTTTTTTTTATTTGGGTGGGGATATAGTTTAAATCGGGGTCAAGTCCTATACAGCAAGGAGTGTTAAACTCATTTATTTTATTTAATACTAAATCAAATATGTTTTTCATTTTTTACTAAACTCTCTTTTCTTGTTTTAAAAAAAGTACAAAACTTACTCAAATTACAAATTTCGCATTTTGGGTTTCTTGCGATGCAAATTTCTCTTCCAAAAAATATTATTCTTAAAGAAAACCCATTCCATTCTTCTATTGGAATTTTATTCATTAAATCTTTTTCTATTTTTTCAGCATCCTGATTTTTTGTAAGGTTTAATCTTTGGGAAACTCTTGTAACGTGTGTGTCTACAACCATAGCAGGTATGTTGTATAAAGTACTTAAAACTACATTGGCAGTTTTTCTGCCTACTCCTGCAAGCTTTGTTAAGTCGTTAATGCCATTAGGGATTTGGTTGTTATACTCTTTAAAAATAGAGTAAGCACATTTTTTTATATTAGAGGCTTTATTTTTATAAAAACCGGTTGAATATATATTTTTTTCTATATCTTTTATGCTTGCTTTAGAAAGTGATTCTGCTGTTGGATAAAGTTTAAAAAGAGTTTTTGTTACTTGATTGACCTGCCTGTCTGTACATTGTGCTGATAGTATTGTAGCGATTAAGAGTTCAAAACCATTTTTATGGTTGAGTCCTGTTTCTATTTTTGGATATCTTTTTTTTAAAATAAGAATAATTTTTTTTATGTTGTCTTGTTTTTTTTGCATTATAGCTATTTAGAATATATTTTCGAGACCTTTGCACATAGCTTTATTTTGCTTTTGTTTTGTGGTTCACCCCAGTAATGTCCGGTTAGGATTTTGCATACTTAATTGGGCGTTTTTTGTTCTTTGAAAATTTTTATATCGTTGTCAGCTTCGTAACCTTCTTGCATAGAAGCTCGAAGTTCGTTATTTATTTTGTTTCTAAGTTCTCTAACTCTTTCGATAGAGACTTTTTCGCCATGTTCTTCATGGCAATATATAGCAAGAAGCAAATATGTGCACAGCCCTGCATAGATTTGCATCATAAGTCCATATTCACTTCTTGCAATCAGATGATAAACTTTGAGATGGCGTTTCCACCAACTAAAAAACTTTTCAATCTCCCAGCGAAGTTTGTATATTGTTGCAATATCTTCTGCCGGCAAATCTCTTCGGTTGGTTGCTATATGATAAATTGAACCATAAGCTTTATATCCAACAACACGAACACTTTTTTTCGCCTGTTTCTTATTGTTCGGATTACCAAGGAAAACTTCTTCATCAAAAAAAACAATATCGCTTTCTTCGATAGAATTTTTACTAACGCTTGTTTTTATGGTATTATTCTTGATTCTACAAACAAACTTTTTGTTTTCTTCTTGAAGTTTATCAAATAATTCGTTGCTTTGATAACCACGATCCATAACACCTGTTTCATCAGAAGATATGATTTTATTTGCAAAAGGGCGTTCAGCTTCTTTGCCTTTTGTTAAAAAAACTTTACGAGGAATTGAGCTATTCAAGTCAAAGCCAAAGTGAGCTTTGGCTTTCTTTAAGTTTTTGCTGTAATCAGCCCAAAACATTGATAAAACAGCATTTATAAGAGTCCCATCGATTGCTATAAGGTTGCCAAATTTACTATTTTGTTGTGGTAATAAATTTTTAGCTCTTTTACATAGAGCTTTATACATGAGCTCCATTTGTTCTAGTCCACGAGAATTAATAGCTTCACTGAAGCTACTTTTCTCTATTCCTTCTTTGGGAGCAATAAATGCTTTTGCGAAATCGTCTTCTTTAAGAACTTGGATTAAATCTCGCATTGAATCATATCCTTGCAGATGAAAATAAACTAAAATTTTAAATTGTTCTTCAAATTCCATTTTTAAAGGTCTGTTTCCTTGTGATTTAAGAATTGGTAAATTTGTAATTTCATCATAAAAAGATTTAAAAAGCACGGATAAAGATATAGAATTTAATTTCTTCAAAAATGGATACGACAACTTTAACATGACCTAACTCCTTGTAATTATTGTTAATAATTACAAGTCGCCGATTTTTTTTAATAGACTATGTCAAGAAAAAAATAATAAATTTTACTTTTTTTATATAAAAATTTTCAAAGAACAAAAATTTAATTTACATGCAATTTCCTAACCGGACATTGCTGGGTTCACCCTGTGAAATATTTTTAAATTTTTCAAATTTAAAAATAATATTTGAGCTGTAAAGCATCAAATATTATTTCACTGGGGTAAAGTAGTATTTTTATACGTCGAACCCAAAACAAAAGTAAAGAAACGCGTAAGCCTTTATAGGTTTTTGTAAGTTTTTTGTAAAATTATCAAAAGTTAATGTTTTATTAAAAACTACTATTTTCTTTATAAAAAACATTATGTGCAAAGGTCTCGTTTTCTTAAGTTTTATAGTAAACAATAAATGTCACATAAAAATAAAAAAATAAAAGCTCTTGGCTTAAATTCAGGCGGTCTCGATAGTATTCTATCAGCACTCATTTTAAAGAAACAAGGTATTGAAATTATGTCAATATCTTTCGAAACGCCTTTTTTTAATGCAGATAAAGCGATTGCTTCTTCAAAAAAATACAATATCCCAATTATAGTAGAAGATATTACTGAAAAATATCTTCCTATGCTTAAAAATCCTAAAGGTGGATATGGTAAAAATATGAATCCTTGTAAAGATTGCCATACTTTAATGTTTGAAATGGCAGGCAAAAAAATGGTGGAAATGGGGTTCGATTTTCTTTTTAGTGGTGAAGTGCTTGGGCAAAGACCTATGTCGCAAACAAAACCTTCCATATTTTATATAAATAAAAATACAAAGTTTGGTAGGCACATTTTACGCCCTTTAAGTGCAAAAAAACTTCCAATAACAGAAATGGAAAGAGATGGCTTAGTAAAAAGAGAGATGTTGTATGATATTAATGGGAAAAGTAGAAAGAGGCAGATTCAGTTAGCAAAAGAACTTAATGTAACAAATTATCCTGCACCCGGAGGAGGTTGCCTTTTAACTGATAAAAATTTTTCCAGAAGACTTAAAGATTTGTTTAAGTATAGTGCAGATTATTCAAAAGAGGATTTGCATCTTTTAAAGTTTGGAAGACATTTTAGAATAAACGAAAGAAGCAAGCTTATTATTGGCAGAGACGAAAAAGATAATATGAATATAGAATCTTTTTTTAATGAAAAGAAGCATATATTAATTAAACTGAAAGATTATAATGGACCTCTTGCTATCTTAAACAAAGAGAGCTTAGAAGATGGTATAAAGTTTTCTGTTGATGCTTGTTTTAGTTATTTTAAAAAAGCGAAAAGTAGTAGTACTCTTGCTACAATATTGATAGATAATAAACCCAAAAATATTTTGGCAGATAAGCAAAATATTTCGTTTTTAAATCAATTTATAATCTAATTTTTGTCATAATAAATCTGCAAAAAACAAGTCGTAAGCGATACAAAATATTAACATAAGGGAAAGCAATAAGTTAACTTTCAAAGTAAAAAGCTTAGCTCTATTTTTGTTTAATAGTTTTGTTATCTCATTAAAACCATAAAGAAATATCGTTAAGAAAAATGGCAATAATATTATAATATATTTTGCTTTTATGCCTACAAGATTAAACGAAGATATAAAAAAATTATAAAACCAAAGTGCGCATAACATAGAACTAAGTAATAATATCGATATAATTAAGAAATTTTTGTTTTTTATAGCCCTCCACACTCCAAATATAACAATAGGGAAAAGAACTATTAAGCTAAAAAGAAAAGGGGCTACTCTTACTATTAAAGGAATATCTTGATATAGATAACTATGATAAATATTTCCTCCTTTTTTTGTATAGCCTCCTAAGTCATCCCAAAACAGTGCTGGAAGACTTATTAGAATATGTTTATAGAAATCTTGTTCCCAAAAAGGTTTTGTATACTCTTTCTTTTGAGACAGTTTGATAAAACTTTTTATTGCAAAAGGATTATAGTTTAATATTTCAATATCCTTTTTTATATTCTTTTTAAATGTATCAAAAAAAGGTTCTGATGGTACTTCGCTTGATTCTTTCGTCCCTACAAAAAAACGGTCATATTTTTTTATGTTGTTGATATAGTCCCAGCCAGACACTAAAAAAACTAATGATAGTACAATTCCTATCTCTACTATTTTATATTTAATATTACTCTCTTTTCTGTTTTTTAAATATTTATAAATCGAAAAGCATACCATTAAAAACAATACAATTGCTGCAAATGCGAATCCAGTATATTTAGTAAGTGAGGCAAGCCCTAATATAATACCAAGAAATAGTAAATTCCAATCTATCTTATTTAAACTATATTTCTTTAAATAATTAATAAATATAACAGCTGAAAATAGCATTAAGGTGTTAACTAAAAGGTCATTATTTAAAGCCATAGACATAATAAAAAGACGAGGATTAAAAACCATAATTGCAAATATTAAGATGAAGAAAACTTGGTTGGTTCGATTTTTACAAAAATTTTCAGTTATTGAGCTAAACAATAAATAACCAGCAAAAAGAAATAATAAGTAGAGTAAACGTTGCATAGACAAAATATTGTGCATAGCCTTATTGAGATCACCATTAAAAAACCACTTTGCGGTTATTTTTGTAAAGTAGTAACCCGCTATAGGAAATAAAGGCGGATTATAACACTCCCAGCAACTATGTTTATCTGGCACTTTATTATACTTAAGACATAAATAGATAGGTCCTAAGTAGTCGTCATAAATATAGCCCCTTACTTTATTGTGTGGAGCTAAATGGGCAGATTTTGATAGAGAAAATCCCAAAATAACAAGCAGTAAACAGATAATTATTCTAATTTTTTTTTGCGTTCCCATAATTTATAAATTCATAAAACATTATTAGTGTTACTATAAAAGTTAGTAGCCAAACGATGTTAGAATAACGAGGGTCGTTTTGCCAGATATTAAGTGTTATGTGTTGAATAAGTAAACCAATAGCTAAAAACCGTATTAATGGTAAATTTTTTAATATTTTTTTAAAGAGTATACCTAAAATAAAGAACATAAATATAATAAAATGTAGTTCATTTCGTATCCATGTGGATGAGTAGTTTAAAATTGTTACAATTGCAGGGTTTGAGGTGTTAAAAGATAGTAACTCTTTAAAAGCTTTTACGTAAGTTGATATTGGAACTATATAATTTGCTTTAATGAATGCAGCTGATGTCAAAGGGACAAATTTTTTCCCAAAATACCAGTTGTGATAAGGTATTAATATAACAAAAGAGAAACCTATACAGATATATATTAAATCAAGATAGCGTCTATTTTTTATAAGATGAATTGCAAGTAAAGATAAAAATACCAATATCATAAAAGCAAGATTAGGTCTTAAAAATATTGCTAAAGCTAAAGATAACGCTCCCCAAAAGCCATACCATGGAAAGCTTTTTAACCTATCAAACTTTGTCATAATGGCAAAAAGACCAGCCATTAAAAACGCATAACTAACTATTCCAGGGAAGCCTCCTAATGCAATGTATATAAAATAAAAATTAAAACTAAGCCAAGAATCGATTGTTTTGTTGATACAAAAAAAAACAGTAAAGATTAGAATAGAGATAGGTAAAGCGAGATAATATCTGATAAATTTCCATAAAATCACTATAAAAGAAAAAAGCATTAAAAGAAGACCATAGTTTGTGTCACCGAAAAAGATTTTTTCTATTGCTATGAAATAACGCATTCCTGGCATAAAGTAAAAAACAGCTTCATTGCCTCTAAGAGCCTCTACAATATCTCCTTTAAGAAGATTTTTTACTATCTCTCTTGCATAACTATTATATATTAATGCGTCACTTCCTGTTGGGTATTCTAAAAAATCTACTAAATAGTGATAGCCCGAAGACATTATAAAATAGGAGGTAATTAAAACTCCTATAATTAAAAAAATAGTAGGAGCAAGCAAATTTATTCTTTTAAATGGTATATTTATTAATAGTAATAAGATTAAAAAAACACCTATGAACTTTACTATTTTTTTAATTAATAGATATTTTTTGATATTTTTATTAGGTGCAAACTGCATAGATAATCTTTTTTGTGAAGATATAGAAATCCCAAAAACACGTTTTCCAATTGCTTCTGGAGGAAGTTTCGTACATTGAGTAAAATTAGGATTAGGGTGTCCAAAATATTTAAAAACATCTTTTTCCATCTCCCAAAACAGATCTCCTTTCCAGCAAAGTATTCCACCAATAGCCTCTGTAGGGAATTCATACATTACAAAATAAGGGATTTGTGTTCTTGGAATCATGCTTCTTTTAGGCTTTAAATCTAACCAGTTAACCTCTTCGGAGTTAAAAACATCTATTCTTAGTTCTCGTTGGTTATTAAAAGAGATATTATCAACTATACGTGAATATTTTGGTTTTTGCCAGATAGCATCCCCTGAAAAAGCAAAAACCTCTTTTGGACCTTTATATTTTATAGCATCACCCCAACAATAGTCCTTATCTTTGCACGGCCCTTGTTTAGGGTATTCGTCTCTTAGTGCTTTTTTCATAAAATGGAATATTGGCGGAGGTAAATTTTTTTCTAATACTTCGCCTCTTTTATTATAAACGAAATAGTTAAAACCCTCTTCAATTTTAAGTGTAGGTAAAATAAAGTTACTTGCTATGTTTATTAATAAGACGAGAGCAATTGCTATGAGCCAATTTTTAGTACTACTTTTTGGTTTGTTTTGTGTTATTATGATTAATGCAAATATAAATAAGATATAAAAAGGGAGTTTATTTATAGGTAGACCAATCGTTATAATAATAAGAAAAACCACACCTATTTTTTCAAGCAGAGGGAGTGTGTGGTTTCTTAAGATAAAGTGTCTTTTTATAAACTTACTATATTTTTCTTGTGCTTGAGATAAAAACATTTTTTTTTATAAATTCACAAAACATTATTAGTGTTACTATAAAAGTTAGTAGCCAAACTATGTTAGAATAACGAGGTCCGTTGTGCCAGATGTTAAGTGTTATGTGTTGGACAAGTAAACCAAGAGCTAAAAACCGTATTAATGGTAAATTTTTTAATATTTTTTTAAAGAGTGTCCCTAAAATAAACAACATAAACATAATAAAATATAGTTCATTTCGTATCCATAAGGATGAGTATTGTAAAATCATTGCGATTGCAGGGCTTGAAGTGTTAAAAGAAAGTAACTCTTTAAAAGCTTGTAAATAGGTTGATATTGGGACTATATAATTTATTTTAATGAATGCAGATGATGTCAAAGGGACAAATTTTTTCCCAAAATACCAATTGTGATAAGGTATTAATATAACAAAAGAGAAACCTATACAGATATATATTAAATCAAGATAGCGTCTATTTTTTATAAGATGAAGTGCGAGTAAAGATAAAAATACCAATATCATAAAAGCAAGATTAGGTCTTAAAAATATTGCTAAAGCTAAAGATAACGCTCCCCAAAAGCCATACCATGAAAAGCTTTTTAATTTATCAACCTTTGCCATAATGGCAAACAAACCAGCCAGTAAAAACGCATAGCTGATTACCCCAGGGAAACCGTTTAGTATAAGGTATATAAAATAAAACTTAAAATTAAGCCAAAAATCTATTGTTTGATTGGCATAAAAAAAAGCAGTAAATATTAGAAGTGAGATAGGAAAAGATAGATAATATCTGATAAATTTCCATAAAATAACTATAAAAGAAAAAAGCATTAAAAGAAGACCATAGTTTGTGTCACCAAAAAAGATTTTCCCAATTGCTATGAAATAACGCATTCCTGGCATAAAGTAGAAAATATTTTCATTGCCTCTAAGAGCTTCTACAATATCTCCTTTAACAAGATTTTTTACTATCTCTCTTGCATAGTGATTATGTACTATTCCATCAGTTCCTGTTAGATATTCCATAAAAGGAAATGCTTTTTGATAATTGAAAAACATTATAAAACAGGAAATAATTGATACTCCTATAATCAAGAAAATAGTAGGGGCAAGCAAATCTATTCTTTTAAATGGTATATTTATTAATAGTAATAAGATTAAAAAAACACCTATAAACTTTAATGCTTTTTTAATTAATAGACACATTTGTATATTTTTATTAGGTGCAAACTGCATAGATAAGCTTTTTTGTGAAGATATAGAGATACCAAAGATGCGTTTTCCAATCAACTCTGGAGTAAGTTTCGTACATTGAGTGATAGTAGGGTCAGGGGGCTCAAGACATTTAAAAACATTTTTGTTTATTTCCCAAAACAGATCTCCTCTCCAGCAAAGTCTTCCACCAATAGCCTCTGTGGGAAATTCATACATTACAAAATATGGGATGAATGTTCTTGGAATTATGCTTATTTTAGGCCATAAATCTAACCAGTTAACCTCTTCGGAGTTTACAACATCTATTCTTAGTTCTCGTTGGTTATTAAAAGAGATATTATCGATTATACGTGAATATTTTGGTTTTTGCCAGATAGCATCCCCTGAAAAAGCAAAAACCTCTTTCGGACCTTTATATTTTATAGCATCTCCCCAACAATAGTCATTATCTTCGCACGGCCATTGTTTAGGGTATTCGTCTCTTAGTGCTTTTTTCATAAAACTGAATATTGGCGGAGGTAAATTTTTTTCTAATACTTCGCCTCTTTTATCATAAACAAAATAGTTAAAACCCTCTTCAATTTTAAGTGTAGGTAAAATAAAGTTACTTGCTATGTTTATTAGTAAAACGAGAGCAATTGCTATGAGCCAATTTTTAGTACTACTTTTTGGTTTGTTTTGTGTTATTATGATTAATGCAAATATAAATAAGATATAAAAAGGGAGTTTATTTATAGGGAGACCAATCGTTATAATGATAAGAAAAAGTACACCTATTTTTTCAAGTAGAGGGAGTGTATGATTTCTTAAGATGAAATGTCTTTTTAAAAACTTATTATATTTTTCTTGTGCGTGAGATAAAAACATTATGTGTAAAGGTTCCACTTTAGTACTTTTTAATTGAATTATCTATAAAGAAACTTTAGCATTAAATCTTTTTTTTGATATAAAAACTTTTTAATTCACATAAAATTTTTTTAAAAAAGATAAAAATGTTGAAAAGATAAACTATGGAAAGTCGGTTTTTTTATACAGTAATAGACGATAAAGAAGGCAGAATAGTTTTTGATAAAGTCTTGCTCTTTTGTAAAAGGTTTCAAAGCTCTTTATTGGTTTATTACCCATTATCGGACAAATTTTTAATCTATTTCGTAAACGATATAGTCCAAATAAATATTCATAAAGTTGATGTGTCAGAAGAGTTTAGAGATATTATTAAAAGTAAATTAAAAAGAAGTAAAATTTTTCATAAAAAACATATCGTAAAATTTTTCACAAGCAAGCAACTTCCAGATATAATACCAAGTTTTAACTTTATGTCGTGCCCGATTAAAAGAGATAAAGTGCCAAAAACAATAGGGGTTTCGTTTTTAGGCTCTATTGTAACAAGACTTATGCGTTCTGCCTCTTTCCCTTTGTTTATATCGGGCGTGAATAAAAATGATTGGAATAAAATAGTCGTTTTTTATGGAGGGAAGCGTAATAGTCGAGAAGCTTTTCAATTTGCCACTACTTTAAGTGAAAATGGCAACATACCAGTCCATACAATAACGTTAAACAAAAACGAAAAAGATTTTTTAATTTATCAAAATTACCTTAAAAAATCGGACACTTTTACTGCCCATTTGAAAAATAGTCTTGATGAGTGTGAAGAGTTAATTAAAGATTCTCTTATCATAATAGGTTCTGATAATAGAACTATTTTTTCACAAATATTTAAGGGGAAGAGTCAATTAACTAAGATTTTAAAGAAGTTTGATGAAGATCTGTTTGTAGTTGGTAAAAATTATAAGGGTTATTTTTAAATGATAGGTGTTTTTGATTCAGGAATAGGTGGTCTCACTATAGTAAAAGAACTTTTTAAAACTCTTCAAGGGTATAATATATTATATTTTGGAGATACAGCAAGAACCCCTTATGGTACTAAAGGGAAAGATACAATTATAGAATATTCAATTAGAAATACAGAGTTTCTGATTAAACAAGGGGCGAAGATAATTGTTATAGCTTGTAATACAGCTTCGAGTGTAGCTTCTGAAATAATAAAAGAAAAGTTTGGAGTGCCTGTTTTTGAAGTTATAACGCCTGCAGTTCAAAAAGCTATATTAGTTTCTAAAAAAAAAAGAATAGGTATTATTGGTACAAGAGCTACAATAAACAGCAAAGCTTATGAAGAGAAAATAAACGAGGCAATATCTGATGTGAAGGTTTTTTCTAATCCTTGCCCATTGCTTGTTCCTCTTGTTGAAGAGGGCTGGATTAAGAATAGAGAAACAAGAATGATTGTTAAAAAATATATTTTCCCTCTTAAAACAAAACAGATAGACACTTTAATTCTTGCCTGTACACACTATCCCATTTTAAAAGATATAATAAAAAAAAAAGTTGGTAAAAATGTTGAAGTAGTAGATTCTGCAGTTAGTTTAGCTCTTCTTTTAAAAGAGTTTTTAATTAAAAATAGTGAGGTGGAAAAAACTCTTTTAAAAACAGACAGCCATATTTTTTTTGTTTCCGACATAACTCAGCAATTTCAAAAGAGTGCTAATATGATTTTAAAGCGTCAAGTTAATCTCGTATTAGGAAATAATAAAATTTGAATTTTTAAATATTAAATGAACCTGCCAAAAGTTTCAGTCATTATCCCTGTATTTAACAGAGTCTCTGTATTAAAAGAGGCTATAGATTCAGTACTTACGCAAAGTTTTTTAGATTATGAGCTTATCGTTATTAATGATGGCTCTACAGATAAAAATGTAGATTCTCTTATTTGCACCTATAAAGATAGAATACGAAGTTTTAAAAAACAAAATGAAGGAGTGAGTGCTGCAAGAAATTTTGGTATCAAGAGGGCACAAGGTGAATATATAGCTTTTTTAGATTCTGATGATGTTTGGTTAAAAGATAAGCTTAAATATCAGATAGAATTTTTTGAGCAAAATAAAGAAGCGTTAGTAGTGCAAACAGAAGAGATATGGATGAGAAACGGCAAAAGGATTAATCCAAAAAAATATCATAAAAAACAGAGCGGATTTTTTTTTGAAGTGGCTTTAAATTTGTGTCTTGTAAGTCCTTCTGCAGTTATGATAAAAAAAGAACTTTTTGAAACTGTAGGCTATTTTGATGAAACTTTAAAAGCGTGTGAAGATTACGATTTGTGGCTAAGGATACTTGCAAAAAACCCTATCTATTTAATTGATACGCCTCTTATAATTAAAAGGGGAGGGCACGACGATCAACTCTCGAAAATTGGCTCGCTTGATAAATATAGAATAAAATCTTTGAAAAAAATTATTCAGAGTAACATATTAGATGCTTTGCAAAAAGATAAAGCCCTTAAAGTATTAAAAAACAAATGCAAAATATATTCAAATGGGTGTAAAAAGAGAGGCAGAGAGGTAGACACAGAATATCAATTTTAAATAAAGTGCTTGTTTTAAGCTATGTTTAAACATTCATTAAAAAAGGAGGGGCATATGGCAAAAGGTAAAATAGTAACAGAAAAAGATGATATTAAAAATATTTTAAAATCTTATAAAACAATAGCTGTTTTAGGTTTAAGCCCTAAAACAGATAGAGCCTCTAATATGGTTGCACGCTTTTTAATTGAAAAAGGTTATGATGTTATACCTGTAAGACCCAAAGCAGAGGAGATACTTGGGAAAAAAGCTTATGGTTCTTTAGACGAAATAGAAGTTAGTGTCGATATCGTTGATGCATTCAGAAGGAGTGAGCAAATAAAAGAGCATATTGATGAAGTTATTCGTTTAAAACCAAAAGTTTTTTGGATGCAGGAAGGGATTTACGATTTAGATTCTGCAAAAATTTTAAATGAAAATGGTATAGATGTTGTTATGGACAGGTGTATTAAAATTGATTATCAAGATATATTTGAAGGTGTATTTAAAATAAATAAACTTTAAAAGGAGGGATTTCGATGGCTACTAAAAGATTAGAACTTTATAAATGTGAAGTTTGTACTAATATTGTTGAAGTTATGCATAAAGGTGCTTCTAAATTGGTTTGTTGCAACAAACCTATGATATTAATTGAAGACAATGTCGTTGAAGCATCGGTTGAAAAACATATACCAGTAATTGAAAAAATAGATAATGGATATAAAATTAAAGTAGGAGAAGCCGAGCATCCAATGATAGACACTCACTATATTGAGTGGATAGAGTTAATTGCTGATGAGAAAGTTTATACTAAATTTTTAAACCCAAATGATAAACCTGAAGCTATATTCAATATCTCTGCTTCAAAAGTAACAGCAAGAGCTTATTGTAATTTACACGGAAACTGGAAAAGTACTATTTAATATTTTTAAGACCTTTGTATAAAGAAAACTTTTTTGTGCAAAGGTCTTGGTTTTGAGGCCTTTGCACATAGCTTTATTTTGCTTTTGTTTTGTGGTGAAGTAGTATTTTTATACGTCGAGCCCAAAACAAAAGTAAAGAAACGCGTAAGTCTTTAATAAGGATTTTGTAAATTTTCATAAAATTACCAAAAGTTAATATTTTTTCAAAACCACTATTTTTTTTATAGAAAGCATTATGTGCAAAGGTCTTATTATGGTGAAACAATATGCATATATCTGAAGGAGTCCTATCTCTGCCTGTACTTTCTGCTGGTGCAGTTTTAAGTGTGGTTGGAGTTGCAATAGGGTTAAAAAAACTTAAGCAAGAAAAGATGGTGCAGGCAGCAGTTTTAAGCTCTTCTTTTTTTGTGGCGAGTTTAATTCATATTCCTGTTAGTTTTAGTAGTGTCCATCTCATTTTAAATGGTATAGTGGGGCTCTTGATGGGCTGGGCAGCTTTTCCGATAATTTTGATAGCACTCTTTCTTCAATCTATCTTTTTCCAATTTGGAGGTTTAACAGTAATAGGTGTAAATACTTTTGTTTTAGCTTTTCCTGCTGTTCTTGCCTTTTATATCTTCTCTCCGTTAATCAAAAACGATAAGCAACGGTTAGTATTCTTTTTTGCATTTCTTTGTGGTTTCTTCACAATTTTTTGCAGTGCTTTATTGCTTGTCCTTACACTATTTTTAACCGACCAAAACTTTTTAAAACTTGCTTTAGTGGTTTTGGCTTCTCACTTTCCTGTTATGGTAATAGAAGGTTTTATAACTGCTTTTTGTGTACTGTTTTTAAAAAAAGTTGGCTACTTATAGTGTGGCTTTAATTTTAAGGGAAAACTTAATAAAATGAAAATTTCTAAATTACTATTTTTATCAGCTCTTTTTTCTATTTTCTTCTTTTCACTATCCTATGCCCATAAAGTTACTATATTTGCATGGTGTGAAGGAGATGAAGTTTTTACACAAAGTAAGTTTTCTGGAGGGAAAAAAGTTATTAATGGTGAAGTTTTAGTTTTTAACTTACAAGGCAAAAAAATATTAGAAGGTAAAACCGATAATAGTGGAATGTTCTCTTTTAAATTAAAAAAAAAAGAGTCTCTTGATATAGTTTTAAATGCAGGTGTAGGGCACAAGGCAAAGTGGCGTCTTGATATAGAAGATGATATCAATGAACCAGAAACTAAAAAAGAAACAACTAATGAAGATGTACCCAAAAGTGTAACTCTTAATAGTGACAATATAAACAATTTGGATAAACTGTTAGATAAAAAAATAAGACCTTTAATTTTAATGATTGATGAGTTGAAATCGCAAAACAAATTTAAAGATATAGTTGGAGGTATAGGTTATATTTTTGGTTTTTGGGGGCTTTTTCTCTTATTTTACAATAGGAAAAAATAGGTTGTTCTCTAAAGTATACCCGCCATATTTAATCCTATCTGCTTTTTTTTTATCTTTTATAATTGCAGCTCTTAACGATTTTTTTAATATAGCTATCGCATTTTCAGTCTCTCTAATAGTACTTTTTGCATCAAACTTTAGTATATTAAAAAATTTAAAAAAAATGTCATTTGTCTCCTCTTTTCTTATATTTTTGTGTCTGATGATAATTTTTACTTACGGCAATGAGACTTTGTTTAAGTTCTATTTTGTATCTATTTATAAAGAGGGTCTTATCTTATCTTTTAAGATTTTTCTTAAATCTTTATCGATACTTTTTATTTTTTTATCGTTTGTTGGCTCTATGAGCATCTCTTTAATTGCTGCCAGCTTAAAAACTTTAAAGGTGCCATCCGATTTTATATTTCTCTTAGTGTTAAGCTTTATTCATATTTTTTTTATCAAGAATGAGTATAAAAAAATAAAAAATATGCTTAAAGTGAGAGGGTTTAAGGGTAAAACTAACATTCATTCATATAAAACTTATGCATATGTAGCAGGTATGCTTTTCATACGAGCTTTAAAAAAAGGCGAGGTGACATATAAAGCGATGCTTTGTCGTGGATTTAACGGAACATTTTATGATATTTATGAACTTAACTTGAATAAAAAGAGTTATTTGTTTTTGGTTTTTATAACTATATTTTCATTTTTTCTGATATTTTTTTAATAAAAAACGTTATGTGTAAAGGTCTTAATTTTCACAATGGGTAGAAACTCTATAATACAATTAGAAAATATTTTTTTTTCATATAAGGATAAAAATAATATTCTAAACGGACTCAATTTTTCTTTATATGAAAAAGAAAAAGTCGGACTTATAGCTCCTAATGGAAGTGGCAAGACTACGCTTTTACATATGATTGTAGGGCTTTTGAACCCTTCTTCTGGTACTATAAAAATTTTTGGTGAAGAGATAAAAAAAGAGAGAGATTTTGTGGAAGTTAGAAAAAAAATCAGTCTGCTTTTTCAAAATTCAAACGATTCCCTCTTTTGTCCTACTGTGCTTGAAGATGTCGCTTTTGGGCCTCTTAATCTCGGCAAATCTAAAAAAGAGGCGATCTCCATTTCAAAAAAGATATTAAAAAAACTTAGGCTTGAAGGTTTTGAAGATAAACTTGTCTTTAACTTATCGGGTGGGGAAAAAAGACTTGTTTCTATAGCTGGCATTTTGGCGATGCAATCTAAAGTTTTACTTCTTGATGAACCTATGACTGGACTTGATAAAGATTCAAAATCTCTTGTAGAGAATATATTAATTGAAGAAGATATTTCTTATCTTGTTATTTCGCACGATTTTGACTTTATTAAAAAAGTTACAAATAAAGTTTATACACTCGAAGATGGTAAAATTGTGCCAAATAAAGCTGTTTATGTTCACAATCATCCGCATATACACAAAGTTGATGTGCCACATTCTCACGATAAAGACCTTATAATAGGAACCTGATAGCTCTTGCAAAGTTTTCAGGCTTATCTTTATCTCCCCCTTTTAAAGGGATAGACCTTTATTTCCCCTTTTAAGGGGGATTAAGGGGGTTAATGTTCGCCGATAGGCGAACAAGATTATAAATCAATAAAGTTTATCACAAATGCAAAAAGAAAAAACTTTATATTATCAGCACTCGGATAATGCTGTCCCTTATATTAAAAATTTACTTAAAAGGGCACGAGAAAATAGAAAGTCAGCCAACCCTGTTGAAAACAAATTGTGGTTTGAATGTTTAAGAAACAGACAATTTCAAGGATTAAAATTTACAAGACAAAAACCATTATTAAGTTATATTGTAGATTTTTATTGTGCCAGTTTAGGTTTAGTTATTGAATTAGATGGTGATTCACATTCTCTGCAAAAAGGATATGATGAAAAACGAACTAAAGATTTAGAAAATTATGGTTTAACAATAGTTCGTTATATGAATAATGAAGTGATGAATAATTTAGAAGGTGTTTATTGTAATTTATTGGATGTTGTTAATAGGTTGAAAAAGAAGAAAAAGTTTAATTCTCTTGATAACCCTCTTAACCCCCCTAACCCCCCTTTAGAAAGGGGGGAATAAGAAAAAAACCTTTAGAAAGAGGAAATAAGAAAAAAACCTTTAGAAAAGGGGAATGAAAAATACTTTTTATGGGTATTATTTCTATTTAGAATTTATAAGATAAGGGAGTGGCTACAATGATGATTTGTTTTTTTAGTAGGGAACAAAAATTTTTGTTCCCTACTTTTAAAACAGACAAACAAGATTGTTTTTATATGGGTTTTAGAAGCTTTTGTGAAATTATCAAAAGTTTTTTGTTTTACTAAAAACTACTATTTTTTTATACAAAAACATTATGAGCAAAGGTATCGAATAGGAGATTAAATGTTTATAACTCTTGAAGGAGGAGAGGGTTCTGGCAAAAGTGTTCAAGTTGAATTTATTAAAAACTTTTTTTTGGAAAAAAAAAAGGAAGTTTTAGTAACTAAAGAGCCCGGTGGAACAGATATAGGCAGAAAGCTAAGAAAAATTTTACTCTCTCCAGAAAGTAAGAATTTAAGCCATATGGCAGAGCTGTTATTGTATCTTGCAGATAGAAGTCAGCATTTAAAAGAGGTTATTATTCCAGCTTTAAAATCGAACAAAATTGTAATTTGTGATAGGTTTTTTGATTCTACAGTCGTTTATCAAAGTTTTGTGAGAGGTCTTGATTTAAATTTAATTAATACGATACATAACGCTATTCTTGAAGGTATCGAGCCAGATTTAACTATACTTCTCGATGTCGACCCAAAAATAGGACTTTTAAGAGCAAAAGCTCAAATTCAAAATGGTCAAAGAAGTGTAAGCGAAAGTAGGTTTGAAGATGAAACTTTAAAATTTCATCAAAAAGTAAGAGAAGGTTTTCTTGCTCTTTCAAAAAAAAACGATAAAAGGTTTAAAGTGGTTGATGCTTCAAAAACTATTGAAGAAGTGCAAAACGATATAATAAGCATTCTTAAAAACATTGTAAAATAGAGCTATATTAAGAAGGCTGTGGCATTATGTCACAGTCTCTAAAAAGTAAAAAAAATGTATTCAATATTAGATACCATAGGAAACACTCCTCTTGTTGAGATTAAAAAATTAAATCCCAATCCAAATGTAAGAATTTTTGCGAAATTGGAGTTTTTTAATCCGGGGGCTTCTATAAAAGATAGAGCAGCACTTTATATGATAGAAGCAGCAGAAAAAAGTGGCAAGCTTACAAAAGATAAAACCATAATTGAGGCTACAAGTGGGAATACAGGAATTGGTCTTGCTATGATAGCTGCTGTTAAGGGGTACAAGTTTGTTGCTGTTATGTCTGAAGGAGTTAGTGAAGAGAGAAAAAAAATCTTAACTGCTCTTGGAGCAAAAATTTTTTTTACGCCAAAAGAGCTTGGAACAGATGGTGCGATAGAAGAAGTCTATAAATTGTTGCTTGAAAATAAAGATAAATACTTTATGCCCGACCAATATAACAATGATGTTAATTGGCAAGCTCACTATTATGGAACTGGAGTTGAAATTATTGAGCAAACAAAAGATGTAGGGCTTGATTACTTTATAGCTGCTATTGGAACGACTGGAACACTTATGGGAGTTTCAAGAAGACTTAAAGAGCACAATCCAGAAATTAAAATTATTGGAGTAGAGCCTTATCTTGGTCATAAAATTCAAGGGCTAAAAAATCTTAAAGAGTCTTATTCTCCTGAAATTTTTGATAAAACAAAGCTTGATAGCAAGATTAATATTGAAGATGAAAAAGCTTTTGAGATGACAAAAAAGCTTGCAAAAGAAGAGGGTATTTTTGTTGGTATGAGTAGTGGAGCCGCTTTTGCTGCAACTTTAGAATATATAAAAAATATAAAAAAAGGGACTGTAGTTACTATTTTTCCAGATAGTGGAGACAGATACTTAAGCACCTCTCTTTTTGATTCCGAAAAAAAAACAGACATAAAAGTTTATAACTCTATAGATAGAGAAAAAGTCGATTTTCACCCTGTAAAGAGCGATACCGTTTCTATTTATTCTTTTTGTTACACAGCGTATAGAAGGATAAACCTTGACGATATAAGAAGATTTATTTTTGCCGATTTTATAGCATCATATTTTAAATATAAAAATTTTGATGTTAAACATTTAGTAACTATAAACGATTTGGACGACAAGACTATTGAACAATCAAGAGATACTACCGCAAAAGAGTTTGTCGATAAAAATATTAAAGATTTTTTCAACGATTTAAAACTGCTTAAGATTGATACTATAGATAACTTTCCTTATGTAACAAAAGAGATTGAAGCTATGGTTAATTTGGCAGAAAAACTTTATAAAAAAGGTTATGCCTACGAAAAGCTCAAATCTCTCTATTTCAATATCTCTAAAATCAAAGATTATGGAAAGCTTTCAGGCATTAATTTAAATAAAATCAAGGTGGGTAAAACAGTCGACCTTGATGAGTATGAGAAGAACAATCCAAGAGATTTCACTCTTTTTAAAAGAGCAACTTTTTCTGACTTAAAGGAGGGTGCATCAGTAAAAACAATTTGGGGTAATGTTCGTCCAACTTTGCCTATTAAATGTGTTGCGACCTCTACAAAATATCTTGGAGAAAATTTTGATATCTATGTTGCACCAAAATCTTTTATTTTTCCAAGTAACGAAAATGAAGTTGCAATCTCAAATAGTGCTTTTCAAGGTATGCTTGCCAAATATTTTTTGCATTTAGAAAAGGTTATTAAAGATGGTAAAAAAATTAGTGAAAAAGAGTTTATTAATTTAGATGAAATAAAAAAAGAAGGCTTTGATACTAACGTAATAAGATATTGGATAATCTCTACTCACTATCGCAAGACGTTAAATTTTTCTATCAATTCTCTTAAAAGTGCCGAATATTCTCTTAATAAGATTAACAGATGTATAAAAAAATTAAGTATAATTATTAATGACAAAACCAATTTAGATACAAGAAAACAGATTTTATACGATATTAAAAATGGCTTTAATAAGGCTATGGAAGACGATTTCAATGTCTCTATAGTTTTTGCTAATCTATTTAAACAAGTTAAAACCATTAATTTGGCTCTTGAACAAGACTCTCTTGGTAGAGACGATGCTAAAGAGATAATTAAGGAGTTTAAAAAGATAGATAGGGTTTTAAAACTATTTAATTTTGAAGATGAGAAAAAAGTAATTGGTGAAGAGATAAAAGATTTGATTGAAAAAAGAGACGTTGCACGAAAAGAAAAAGACTGGGTTTTAGCAGACGAAATAAGAGACATACTTCTTAAAAAAGGTTTTTTAGTACAAGATACAAAAAACTTTTACACATAGGTATCCTACCCCAAAATAAAATTTGGAACGGTTTTAAACCGTTCCCTACACAAATTTTAAATTTAAAAAATTTAAAATTATTTCGAGATAAAGGGGGGTCGCCGAAAGGTATTTCCCCCTTTTAAGGGGGATTAAGGGGGTTCGCCGAAAGGCGAAAAACCTCACCCCCTATAGAGCTATATGTAAAAGTTTCAAAGCTAATAAGCAACAGTCTCACTTAGTTTTTGGAAATGCATATATAAATAGTTTTAAAGCATTAGATTTGAGATTGACAAAAAATTGTTTTTAATGATTTTATATTTTTAATAAGGTTTTTTTTAATTTTTGAAACTTAGGAGTAAATAAATTATGAATATTTTGTTTTTTGGTCCAAACGGTAGTGGTAAAGGCACTCAAGGTGCTATTTTAAAAGATAAATACAACGTTGCACATATTGAGTCTGGGGCAATTTTTCGTGAGAATATTAAAGGTGGCACAGAGCTTGGTAAGCAAGCTAAAGCGTATATCGATAAAGGAGATTTAGTGCCAGATGAAATTACTATCCCTATGATACTTGATAGGCTTAAACAAGACGATTGTAAAAAAGGGTGGCTACTTGATGGTTTCCCAAGAAATAAAGTTCAAGCAGAAAAACTTGACGAAGCTCTTAAAAAAGAGGGCATCAAGTTAAATTATGTTATAGAAATTCTTCTTGATAGAGAGATTGCAAAAAACAGAATTATGGGAAGAAGATTGTGTGAAAACGATAATAATCATCCAAACAATATTTTTATAGATGTTATTAAACCTGATGGTGATAAATGTCGTGTGTGCGGAGGAGCACTTAGCAAAAGAGATGACGACCAAGATGAAGAAGCTATTAACAAAAGACATAATATCTATTACAATTCTGAAGACGGTACATTAGCATCAGCTTACCATTTTAAAAATTCAAAAGATAGCGATACAAAATATATAACACTTGATGGTAAAAATAGTGTTAAAGAGGTTACAGAAGAGCTAATATCAAAACTGTAACAACAATTTTGTAACTTAAAGAATATAAATAAGGGAGGTGAAAAATATTGCAAGGTATAGCAGTTAGAGTAAACGATAACGATATCGAAAAAGCTATGCGTGTTTTAAAAAAAAAGATTCAAAACGATGGTCTTTTTAAACGTTTAAAACTAAAAAAAGCTTATGAAAAGCCAAGCGATTATAAAAGACGCAAAGCAAGAGAATCTTTAAGAAGAAAACGATATAGATTCTAGATACCTTTGCACATAGCTCTATTTTGTTTTTGTTTTGTGGTGAAGTAGTATATTAATACGTCGAACCCAAAACAAAAGTAAAAGAGAGCGTTAGTTTTTATAAATGTTTTACAAGTTTTTAAAAATTACTAAAAGTTAATATTTTACAAAAAAACCACAAAAACATTATGTGCAAAGGTAGAAAGCCTTCCTTTAAGAAAAGAATAGAAAAAAAAAGAGAGCCTGTTTATTTTTTAAGCAGGCTTTTTTTTTAGGTTAGTCACAAAAAATGATTTCTAAAAAAACTTACACCTATCAAAGCATAATAAATGAGCTATCTTCATATAGTATAGACCCTATTATAAAATTAGGGCTTTTTAGAGTAGAAGATGCATTAAAAAAACTTAATTTCTCTTTTGAATTTCCTACTATCCATATTGCTGGTACAAACGGCAAAGGTTCTACTTCTGCATTTTTAGCAAATATCTTACAACATTCAGGTCTTAAAGTAGGTGTATATACTTCTCCTCATATTTTAAAATTTAACGAAAGAATAGCAGTTTTAGAAAAAAACATTTCTGATGAAAATATAGTAAAACACTATACGAAAATATTTAAGACTATAAGGAAAAATGAACTTACTCCGTTTGAGATTATAACTATTATGGCTTTTTTAGAGTTTAAGGATAAAAAAATAGATATTGCTGTTGTTGAAACAGGACTTGGCGGTAGGCTTGATGCGACTAATGTTATAAAACCTCTTATTTCAATCATAACCAATATAAACTTAGAGCATAAAAGCTATTTGGGCAAAACGATAGAAAGTATCGCAAAAGAGAAAGCAGGAATTATAAAAGCAAAAATTCCTGTAGTTTCAGCAGTAAAACAAAAAAATGTCTTAAAGTTGTTTAAAGAGATAACTAATAGGCAAAAAGCTCCCTTATATGTT
This sequence comes from Desulfobacterales bacterium, assembly GCA_963662235.1. GTDB lineage: Bacteria > Desulfobacterota > Desulfobacteria > Desulfobacterales. The sequence goes on from OY759308.1 coordinate 907,533, forward strand.
CTATGCAAAGAGTTTTTTATAAGAAAAAATAAGAACTGTTATAACTACAAAGGTATTTATAATGAACTGAAAAATATAGAGCTAAGTTTAAAAGGGGAGTGGCAAAAAGAGAATGTTTCGCTTGTACTTGCTGCAATAGAGATTCTTAAAAAAAAATATGGTTATAATATTAACGATAAGGCAATTTTAGAAGGTGTTAAAACAACTAAAATACAAGGTAGATTTGAGCTGATAAGTTTTGAGCCTAAAATAGTAGTAGATGTGGCTCACAACCTTGCTTCCATAAAAAGGCTCTTTTTGTTTTTACAAAAAAAATATGGTGGGGATAATATACTTATAATAGGGCTTTCCAAAGATAAGTCTTACAAATCTATATTAAAATTTGCAGCAAAAAATTTTAAATTTATTATTTTAACAGAAGGCAAGGAGCCAAGACTTTTAAAAGCAGAGACTCTATATAAAGAAACTATAAAATATACCAAGAACGCTTTTTGTTTGCCAAATATTTTAGATGCTAAAAAAAAAGCTATTGAACTTTATAGCAAAGAAAAACTAATTTGTGTAACAGGCTCTTTTTTTATCATTGAAGAGTTTTTAAAAATTAAAGATTTATAATATTATTATTAATGATGCGTATTCAAAAATTTTTATCGAATTATGGGTTTTGTTCAAGAAGACAAGCAGAAGAGTATATTAAGCAAGGCAAAGTTGTTCTTAATGGTAATGTCGTAAAAGAACTTGGCACAAAGATTAATGTAGAGAGCGATACAATTTTTGTAGATGGCACGAAGATAAAGATAAAAAAAACGCCCCCTATTTATATAGCCTTAAATAAACCAAAAGGTTATATCTCAAGCTGTAAACACAAAGGTCAAAAGACTGTTATTGATTTGATAAATATTAAAGAGAGGGTCTATCCTGTAGGTAGGCTCGATAAAGATTCTACAGGATTAATTATTTTGACAAATGACGGGACTTTGCACCATAAACTTTCTCACCCATCTTTTAATCATCAAAAAGAGTATGAAGTAGTAGTCGATAAAAGTATTAAAGATAGCGATTTAAAAAAGATGGCAGAAGGGATAGTGCTTGATGAAAAAAAAACCAGACCTGCGAAAGTTAGTAGAATTGATGCTTCCTCCTTTATGATTACTTTGCAAGAAGGACGAAACAGACAAATAAGAAGAATGGCAGAGGCTTTAAATTTTAAAGTTGTATCTTTAAAAAGAGTTAGGATTGAGAGTATAAAACTTGATAGATTGCAACCCGGTAAATTTAGATTTTTATCAGATAGGGAAGTAAATAAAATCATAAAAAAATAAGACCTTTGCACATAATGTTTTTTATAAAGGCTTACGCTTTTCTTTACTTTTGTTTTGGGTTCGACTACCCCAGTGAACCACAAAACAGAAGCGAAATTTAAGCTATGTGTAAAGGTTTTAGAAAAGATAAAGAGATGAAAAATAAAATCAAACTTGGAAAAATAACATATATAAATGCTGCACCAGTTTATTACGGTATAGATAGTGATAAAATTTTAAAACAGGAATTGAAAGATTTTGAGCTTATTGCAAAACCTCCTGCAACTTTAAATAGTATGATTAAAAAAAAGGAGGTTGATATAAGTCCTATCTCTTCTGTAGCTTTTGCAAAAATGTATGAGGATTTAACTCTTTTACCAAACTTTTCCATATCATCTTTTGGCGAAGTCTTGAGTGTACTTTTAATTAGTAAATATGAGTTAAGCGAGCTAACTGACAAAAAAGTTTTCATAACAAACGAATCGGAAACAGCTAAATCTCTTTTAAAACTTATATGTTTTGAAAATAGTATATCACCCCATTTTGAAGTAAAAAAAAATAGCGAGCTATTATCACAAGATGCTGATGCAGTTTTAATAATTGGAGATATGGCTCTTAAAGACGAGTGGGATAACAAAAAGTTTAACTACACTTACGACTTGGGCGAAATGTGGTATAGTAAAACAAAATTGCCGTTTGTTTTTGCAGTTTGGGCAGTAAGAAAAGAGTTTGCCCAAAATAGTAAAGATAAAGCTCTTAAAGCTTTTAATATACTTAATGAATCGAGAGAGATTGGTCTTAGTGATATTGAAACTATTATCTCTAAGGCGAGTGACAAAATTGGTATTAGTAAGGAGCTTTGCAGGAAATATTATAAGGTATTAAACTGCTTTCTTACTCCAGAGCACATTGAGTCGTTAAAACTTTTTTTTGGTAAGTTATATAATGCTGGTATAATAGAAAAAAAGGCTGAAATATCCTTTTTAAAATTTTGAATTTTGAATTTTAAATTTTGAATTTTGGATTTTAAATTTTGAATTTTGAATTTTGGATAAAGTCTTGTTTTAGTCTTGCCACCAAAAATCGTTATATTCTACAGGGTCAAAACACTTTTTCTTGCCTTTTACTTCTATCTCTTCTGCGAACTCAAGTTCAGAACCACCACAACGTATAAGTCTGTCAAAAGTCATAATAGACCCCATAAAAAAACCGTGTTTTTCAAAAACTTTTTTAGAGTAGTTTGAACAAGATGGATACATAGGACATCGGTTGCCATCTATAGAAGAGATATGAGAGTGATAAAAATCGAAAACTTTATGCATTAAATTTTTTTCATCTTGCTTGGCATACGATATGGAAAAAAAGAAGAGACAAGATACTAAAATAACTACATAAAAGTTAGCTTTTTTTTTCATATTGAGTTTTTTGCTTAAGGTTTTTTTTAGATATTTTTTTTATAAAAAAGATTGTGTGTAAAGGATTCATCTTCAATATTTAAGACCTTTGCACATAGCTTTATTTTGCTTTTGTTTTGTGGTGAAGTAGTATTTTTATACGTCGAACCCAAAACAAAAGTAAAAGAGAGCGTCAGTCTTTATAAGTTTTTGTAAACTTTTATAAAATTATCAAAAGTTAATTTTTTACTAAAAACTACTATTTTCTTTATAAAAAACATTATGTGCAAAGGTCTTGCACATATTAAATGTTTGTAACTCTTAGTATTTCTTCTATCGTTGTTATGCCTTGCAAGACTTTTAAAGCTCCGTCATATCGTAGAGTTTTTAGTCCGCCAAATTTTATGGCGTGTTGTTTGATTTTTACAGAATCGCTATTGTTGACGATAAGATTTTTCAATTCATCGTCTAATACCATTATTTCAAGAATGATAGTTCTACCTTTATAACCTGTATTAAAACATTTTGAGCATCCTACAGCTTTATAGAAATCTCTATCTTTTACCTGCTCTTCATTTAAACCGATACTATGTAACGCTTCTTTGCTGGGGGTGTATTTTTTCTTACAATCGTTACAAAGTACTCTTATAAGTCTTTGTGCAAGAACTGCATTAATAGCAGAAGTTATTAAAAAAGGTTCTACTCCAATATCGACAAGTCTTGTTATTGCACTTGGAGCGTCGTTAGTATGAAGAGTACTAAAAACAAGATGCCCTGTAAGAGCCGATTGTACAGCAATTTCAGCAGTTTCATGGTCTCTTATTTCACCAATTAATATAATGTCAGGGTCTTGACGCACTATAGACCTTAAACCTTTTGCAAATGTAAGCTCTATTTTAGGATTTACCTGTATTTGACCAATACCATCTATTTGATACTCAATTGGGTCTTCAATAGTAATTATATTTATTTCTGGTTTATTTATCTCTTTTAAAATTGAATATAGCGTAGTTGTTTTACCACTACCAGTAGGCCCTGTAACAAGAATAATTCCATTTGGTGCAGTTATAAGTTCTCTTACTGTTTCAAGTTTCTTTTTGCTTAAGCCAAAATTGTTAAGTGCCATTAAAGAGCTTTTTTTATCAAGTAGTCTTAGTACAACCCTTTCACCAAAAGAAGTAGGCAAGGTCGATACCCTTATATCAACTACTTGTGTTCCTATTTTAACTTCTATTCTACCGTCTTGAGGCAATCTTTTTTCTGCTATATCAAGATTCGCCATAATTTTAATTCTCGATACAAGAGGAGATTGAACCCATTTAGGTGGAGTTAAAAGATCGTATAAAATTCCGTCTACTCTATATCGTACCTTAAAACTGTCTTGATATGGTTCAATATGGATATCACTTGCTTTTGCTTTAATAGATTGAGATATCATATGGTTAACAAGCTTAATTATAGGGGAATCGTTACTGTCGTCTAACAAGTCGGCTGCTTGTTCAATCTCTTCTAAAATTTCATCTTTGCTCGTCTCTTGTAGCATATTATTAGCAAAATTTTGAGCAGAATCTCTATTTCTATCGTATATAAAACTTATTACAGTTTCTATCTCTTCTCTTTTAGCAAGGACAAGTTTATCTCCAAAAACGTTTAGTCCTATCTTATTAAGCTCATTTATAAGTTCTTCTATCTCTTGAACGTTTGAAAGATTATTGACTGCTATATAAGAGTTTATTGAATCAACTTCATCATTATCATTATTTATAAGAATAGGTGCCATAAAAAAATTTCTTAAAAAGTGTATAGAGATTGATGATGCAAAAGATGTATTAATATTATCAAAAACAAGTTTAGATTTATAAGGTATCTTATGTTGCATACTTAAAGCTTTAAGAACAGTATCTTCGCTTACATTAGTTTTATTAAATAAACCGTTTATAAAACTTCCTTCACCGTTTTTTCGATAATTTAAAGCTTTTGATATCTCTTCGGTTGGCACAGAAAATTTATCTGTTAATATGTCTACTATATTATTCATTAGTTTTACACTTTTTTAAAAATAAGTTTATAACTGAGACCTTTGCACATAGCTCTATTTTTTTCATAAAAATATTATGTGCAAAGGTCTAATTACTTTAATTTAAAGTAATTATTGTAACTATTATGGTATTTCTTCCCCAAGTCCATATTCAGATTGTCCTATAGATTCGATAAACGAGTCGATAGAGTCTGAGTTATATTTTTGTTTTTTTAAAGGCATAGATTGTGGTGTATTAAATTCTTTGTCGTTTTTTAATGCATTGTTATTGCCTTTCCCTACATACTTAACCTTAAGTTGTTTTTCGTCATTTTTATCGTCCTCTCCACTATTTGATGTAAATAAATCTATCGTCTCTTTTTTCATTTCGTCACTGCTCAATTTTTTCTCTTCATATAAAGCTCTTGCTTCTTGTTCATTACTTATTATACGAGGTGACAAGAAGACGTATAAGTTAGATTTATTTGTTTTTTCACTTGTTGACTTAAACAACCATCCAAGAATCGGAATACTACCCAAACAAGGCACTGCACTTTTTGTTATCGTTTTTTCTTTACCTATTAATCCACCTATAACAACTGTAGCACCATCGTTAACAACAACTGAAGTGTCTATAGTTTTTACTTTAGTGGTAGGTAGTCTAACATCGGCGGTAGTTCCCGTTGAAGTTGTAGAAGAAGAAACACTTTTAACTTCTTGTTTAATTTTAAGTCTTATTTTCCTATCTTTACTTATTTGAGGAGTTACAGTTAGGGTAACACCTACGTCTTTATATTCATAAGAGTAACTTCCATCAGTTGATGAAGCTGCTGTTGTTGAGTATGGAATATTATCTCCAACATTGATGCTCGCTTCTTCATTATTAAGAGTTAGTATTTGCGGTGTAGATAAAATATTATATCCTGTCTTGCTTTTATAGGCAGAGATAACACCTGCAAGGTTTGAATATGTTAAATTTCCTATTTTAATTGTTTCATCAAAAAGTCCTAAAGAAAATCCTGAAGAGGTCGAAGCTGTAGTAGTTCCTAATCCTGCAGTAAGACTGCTTGCTGAACTTCCTTGTAAAGATGCCATTCCATAAACTTTAGAACCACTTTGGTTTCCACCTACTAAACTTCCGCCAAGTTCAAAAGATTTGTCGACATCAACTTCAACAATAAGACTTTCAATATAAACCATATCTCTTGGAACATCTAATTTTTCTATAACAGCTTTTATAACGAGATAATCGTCTTGTTCAGCAGCTATTACTAAACTGTTTGTTGTTTTATCTAAAGTTATTCTAGATCTTGCTGATATTACACCACCAGATATTTTTGAATCTTTGTCGGTACTTTTTTTGATAAGAGATTGTAAAACTTTAGCAACATCTTCTGCACGTGCATTTTTTAGATAGTAGATATTTACTTTATTAGTTTCAGATTTAGGCATCTTATCAAGTTTATTGATAATTTGGTTTATTTTAGTGCTCTCTTTTTTTGTTGAAATAGCAATAATAGTATTAGCTCGTTCATCTGCAATAAAATAATTTTTATTGGCACTTGCTTTAGTACTTTTAAAAATAACAGATAATATCTTAACTAACTTAGTGGATGTTGCATATTTAAGAGGATATATAGAAAGTTTTTTGCCAGCACCTTCAACATCTATTTTTTTTAAAATTTTAAGTAATCTTGTTATATTGGAATAGACATCAGTAATAAAAATGGTGTTAGTTTTATTGTAAGCAAGTATCATCCCATTTCTTGATATAAGAGGTGCAAATAATCCTTTTATCTCTGAAACGTCTGCATATTTTAACGGAATAATTTGAGTTACAATTTCCTCTTTTACTTTACCTATAAGTTTATTCTCATTAAAATCTGTTCTAATATTCATTCTGTTTGCTTCAACAGAAGGGACTATTTTGGTAAGTTTACCAGCTTTAACCATACTATAACCGTGTACTTCAAGTATAGTTTCAAAAACTCTATAAGCCTCTTTAGTAGATATTTTTGTAGGTGAAATAACGGTAACTTTACCCTTAACTTTTTCATCTACAATGAAGTTTTTACCTGTAAGTTCACTTATAAATTTTATGAAAACTTTTATATCTACACCATCAAAATCAAACGATATGTTTTTATCGTTTGTTGTTTTTTGGTTATTAGAGGCAAAAGAAGATGCAGTTGTAAACGATATAAATATAAGGGTTATAAGAAAAAATATTTTTAAGTTTTTAAGCTTCATAGTTTAATTATTATTCTCCTCTAATTTGATATTTTATTGTATATGGACTTCCTTGTCTTAACAAACTAATGACAATAGTATCTATTTTTTTTTTCTCGTTGGCATAATAGAATCTTTGAATATCAAGCAAGCCTCCAATTTTTGTGCCATTTACCATTTTGATAATGTCTCCTCTCTTGATATCTAACTCTTTTAAGATTTCATTATTTAAATGAACAACAACAATCCCTTCAGTCTGATTGTTTTTTATATATGGAACTATATCTAAGTTATTTAAAATATCGGGTAAGCTATTAAACAATCGAGTAAACTTTCCTCTTTCTACTTGTTTTTCCAAATCAGGTGCACCTGTAAACTGATTTCTGCGGGTTACCATTTTATTAAAAGCCATATTAGATTCTGTAAAGAAAGAGTGATTTAGTCCATTAATATCAACAACGACTTCTCCTCTTTTTATATCGACAACGGTAGCTTTATTCCCACTTAGTTTATCTCCAATTTGGTACGTTTCGTCTTTTCTTTTGTTTAACATTATAGCTTTTTTTGTCTTTGAAGTTATAATAGTTCCAAGCAACTTATAATCCTTTTTTATCTTTTGTACCTCTTTTTTATCTATGGGCGGAGGTGGTGGCGGAGTGTTTGCTTTTTGTGTAGATACTGTATCTTTTCTTGTATTAAAAAGGTTTCTCTCTTTAATTTGTTTATAGTGAGAAATAGGTTTACTATCATTTAAATCTTGATTTTTATTTTTCTGATCTGAACCTTTTTTTATATTAAAAGAGGGGGTATTGTTAATCTCTTTTTTATTACTAATGATATTGCTTGCAACACTATAAACGGTATACGCAAGAAATATCCATGCTATGATGTTCAGTGTTTTAAAAATATTTAAGTTTTTCATAATTTTTTCTTTAACTTAAAAAGGCTGTAAATTGAGAACAGGCTTACTCAAAAAGCCTTCAATTCTAAAATTTATCTCTTTTTGTTTTGTAAGTGTTAATTGTTTTGCTTTTTTAAAAAATGGTTCTTTCATTCTTAATTTACATAAAATGTTTAAATTACTTTTAGTTATATTGTTTTTATTTAAATCTATTTTCCCATCAAATGTGGCGTCAAAAAAATCGCCTTTAACAAAACCTTCTTTGAATGACATATCATTTTTTGATAACGATATATCGGTTTTTATTATATCAAAATTTAAACTATTGATAAACGGTAGTTTTTTTAAACTGCTGTTTATAATATTTAACTTAAAGTAAGCGGTTTCAATTTTACTAGCGTCAATAATTTTTAAGTTACCCATTGAGTTCAATTCACCAGAGTTTAAAATATCTTTTACTTCATCTTTAATAAAATCAATTTCTCTTATTTTGATTCCATCAATATGGAAGTCTATATTTGCTTCTTTATCAAATTGCTCTAAAGATTTCGATTTTATAGTAAAGTTTGATACCCCGCCATAACTGTTTATGAAAACGTTTAGAGTGTCATCTCTTTTAGTTAAAAAAGAGAAAATATCTGGTTTTATTGTAATCTCTTCTGCTTTAAATAGTATCTTTTTATCTAAAAATATTATAGCTTCTTTGCCCTTTAAACTATTAAAAGAACAAACTATATCGTCGCACGAAAAATGAAGTTTACTATTTTGTTTTTTTAAAACTGCATTAATTTTCTTTTCTATAAAGGGTTTATTTAAAAATAGAAAATAGACAAACCCTATAGCTATAAGCAGTAGTAATAGTAAAATTAATGTTATTTTTAGTGCTATTTTTTTCATATTGACTTGATTTGCAAAAAAGATACCAAACTTTAAAATATTAAAAAAACGTTAGGTTTTTTTGTTTATCCAGTGAAAGAAGATTGCAAAAAAATTTAAAAATGTTTCACGTTAATTTTTCTTAAAAGTGGAAAAGGCAAACCTCTTACTTAAAAGAAAAATACAAAGAAAGTAACTAAAAGGGAAAGGGTTAAACTTAGAAAGTAAAAAAAAGAGTAACTTAATTGTGCGTAAAAGTCTTATTTTTAAGCTTATAAACTTACAGTCCTAACTTCCATAACTACTGTTACTTTAGTATCTTTAAGTGTCTCTTTTTTTACCATAAACTTTGTGATAAAAACAAAATTGTCGGAGTGTTCTATTTTGTATAAATAATCAAAAAAACTATTCATATCTATATCTTTAAGCTCCATTTTTACGCTGGAGATTTTCAATTTAGTCTTTGTATCTTGAAAGTAGGCAGGTTTCATATAAGTTATGTTAGATTTAATATTAGTTTGTCCTGCAGTGTTATCTAAAAAAGTAAATAGAGAAAAATTCTCTTCTCTCTTAGAAAGTTTTTTTTGCAATGTAGAAGCACTATCTTGAAGTAATGCAAGCTCTTTTTCCATAGTTTGAAGTTCTACAAGCTCTATCTTTTTTTGTTGTAGCTTTCTTGTATTTAAAGCTTTTTTTTCAGACATGGGTGCAATCAACCAAAAATAGGCTATGATTAATAACAATATGGAAATTAAAAATATTAATTGAGTCTTATCACTATTTTTATTTATAGCAGGAGCCATCTATTTATCCTTTTTTCAATCTAAATTAATATTAATCTTAAAGTTCGTTTTTCTTGTTTTTTTATTTATATTCGCAGAAACGATTTTAACACTTTTAAAGAGTTCTTTTTTTTCTAATCTTTTTTGAATAATATCAATTGTATTAAAATCGTTAGTTTCTCCTTCAAAAACTACCAACCCTTTTGCTATAGAAAGGTTTTGTATAGAGAGATTAACTTGTTTTGGAATAGCAGAGCTTATCTCATTTATGATATCAGAAACTAAAACATTGATTGTTATTTGGCTTTTTAAAATATTTTCTTTTGTTATATTTTTTATATTCTCACGCATTTGAACAACAGGTTTGATAATCTTTTTTTCATTAGGGAAGTTTTTTTTGAAAATAGTTACAATTTCATTCTCAACTCTCTCAAGCTCTTTATCAATTTTAAATATATTGTGCATAAGCCCAAATATAAAAAGTGTTAAAGATACGCCTAATATGATTAATATTTTAAACACCTTTTTTTTGTTTGCTTTTAATGTTTCGCTGAAAGTGATTGGTTTAGAAGAGAAATCTAAATATTTTTTATTTAAAATGTGTAAAGATAAAAGGGCTTTAGCGTTATACATTTTTTCTTCTATCCATTGTGCTCCAGAAGACATCTTAAAAGTTACAAAATCATTTGAATTAATGGTCTTAAATTCTGGTAAATAGGGGATATGTTTTTTTAAACTTCTTTCAAGTTCATCTTTTGATGAAATTTCACCCGACAGCAATATAAGATCAGGGGATAAATTAAAAGCGAAAGAGTCTTGAAAGAGGCATAGCGTTCTTTTTATAGTTGCAGCTATATGGTCTGGTTGCTTTTGTTTAGAATTAGAAATTACACTTTGTAGAGATATAATCTGTTTATTATTTACAAAAGAAATTGATGCACTGTTTTTTTGTACATCTATGAATAGATAGTTTTTAGCAGGATCAATCTTATCACTATCTGTTATATTTTGTGCTACAGAATAAGCTCCGCTAATAGTTATAAATGAGATTTTTAATTTAAAAGAAGCGAGTACTGCTTCTATTAAATTTATTATTTCACCATCGCACATTGCTGCAAGAATATTTGAGTTTTCGCTCTCTTTTTCATTAGCAAAATTTATAATACTAAAATCGGCAACTTTTTCGTTAATAGACGTGACAGTTCTTCCATCAAGTTCGTTTAAGAAAATTTGTTCTATATTTTTATAACCTTTAAAGGGGACAGTAAGATTTTTAGAAGTCACAAAGTCAGGGGATATAGAAACTATACATTTAATTTTTTTTCTATTTTTTAAAACCTTTGTAATAATAGCTTTAAGTTCTTTAATGAAGTGATTTTTTTCAAAATCGGGAGATTCCAAAGGTAAATGTTGGCAGTTTACTATACTATATTTTTTACCTTTAATATTGGCAAGGACGGCAACGATTGCATCTTTTTTAATTTCTATTCCTAATATTTCACTCATTTTCCCTTAGCCTCAAATTTTTTTATTTTTCTTTTAAATAGAGTAACTTTGTATCCCATTTATTATTTTTTTTATTTTTTTTTCTATATAAAATTGCCGTTATAGATAGTGTACGCCCTTTAAGCTCTGCACTTGAAACCACTTTGAAATAGTCGCTTATAGTCTTTGCATACGAGGTATCTAAGCTCACACTGTAACACCCCTTGCATTGTCTATACCAATTTGTATAGTTTAAGCTTTTTAAGTTCTCTTTATCTTGTCTAAATGATAGCATACCACTTACACATTTATTTTTCTCTTCGTCTTCTTTCGCATCTTTTCTTGTTGACATTAGAGTTTTAAGAACGAGAGGTGGAGCGGTATTAAGGTTTATTCTTCCGTCATAATAGATGTTGTTACCATTTTTTTTTGCTCCATAAACTGTAATAACATCTTCTATATTACCTAAATATGCCGTAACTTTATTCATTCCTTTGACTTTTTTTAATTCATCTATATGAGCAAAAGGGCTATTTATACCAAAATAAGAAAGACCGTTACCTGAGTAGTAAGATTTTTCTGCTCCTTCTTCACCTGTTGTCATATCCCCATCGTTCGCATCGAGCCAATCTTTAATTGAGTTAATAATCTCTTTTTCTGTTACATTAATTGCTTCTTTCTCTTTTTTTTGAGGCAATACGACTTTTAAAAATTTTAACCAAAGAGCTCTTTGTTTAATATTAAATTGTTTTCCAAAAGGTTTATCAATAAGTGCGTTTGCCTGTATTTTACCCGATTCATCGGAGATTGTTAAAGTGGTAAGTCTGCCTTGTTTAAATTTGAGACAAGAGGTATAAGAGAGTGCATTAGACCATTTTTCAACAAGAGAATCTACTCTATTGGTCTCTTTATTATTTGCATCTTCTGTCAGAATTGCTTTTGCGAACTCTAAGCCAGATAAAGCTATGTTTCTTAAAACAACTTCGTCTTGATATGAAGCACCATCTTCAATTTTAGAACGTATCTCTTTATTTACTTGAAGAGTAGTTGCAAGCAAAATCGTTATTACTGAGACTGTAATAACAAGGATTATGCCTTTTTTATTTTTTAATATTTTACTGTTATTATTCATATGTCTAAATATTGACAAATTGAGACCTTTGCACATAAATAATGTTTGTTATGAAAAAATATTAACTTTTGGTAATTTTACAAAAACTCCCAAGAATATTTATGAAGCTATATGCAAAGGTTTCGAATTGTTTTTTTAATAATTTTTATTCATCTTCGTCTTCAATATTTTTTACAGGCAAAGTTATTTTCGTTCTGAAATTACGTACTGAATATTTCCCCTGCAATTCTAAATTTATAGCTACAGCGGAAGGGACAAAATCACTCGTTTGAGAATTGGAATCCCATGAACTGTGTTCACTGCCATTTTTATCTATATAATATATCTCCATAGATTTAATATTAGAGCAGACGGCATAATCATTTTCGCTATCTTGAAATCCCAAAGTTGGTCTTCTTTCGTCATTGAATAGAATGTCCGACCTCATAAGCGAATAGAGAAAGTTTTGATTATCGTTTTCTGAAAGATAATAGTAAATCATTGCAAGATTGTTTTCGTATTTATGTTTTTTATTGTGTAACATTAATGCACTATAAGAAAGTTCGCCTTCCTCATCACTATATGCAAACTCTTTTCTAAGTTCTTTCATCTCTTCTTCAATTCTCTGTTTTTCTAAATATTCATCAGCAAACATTAGATGAGAAGAAGCGGGAAAACTTAAAGTATCGGTATCGCCAATAAAAGAGTAGGGGTTTTCAGGGTCAGTTATTTTTTTTTCTTCAAAAGTAGGAGGAAGAAAAAGGGTTCTTAAATCTCTCGTTATTCTGTCAAAACAATGTCTTGCTGTCTCTATTTCCTCAATGCTTTGTCGTACTTTTTGAGAGCTTGTTAAAACAGAAGTAAAAGAGGTGAAAATTGTTGTCATTGCTATGGCAAACAAAAAGATAGCAAGCAAAACTTCAATTAATGTAAAGCCTTTGTTGTTATTATCTATTGAAATAGTTTTACATTTTAACATAATTAAAAATTCTTATTCTTTAAGACCTTTGTACAAAAGCTTTATAAATTACTCTTTTTTTCATAAAGAATATTATGTGCAAAGGTCTTTACTGTTCAGGCAGAAACTTATATGTTGTTATCGTGTATTTATGCCTATTGTAAGCAATTGATATATCTATTTTTTTTAGTTTAAAATTGATATCTTCATCGATGTTACATAAAAAACCTTCATCGATATTAATGTTCCATTTATAATTTGGAAACTCTTCTCCAAAACTACCTTCTCCTTCTAAAAAAAAACTGTATTGATTCTCTATATCAGCAAGCTTTTCTTGAGCAAGCAGGGGAGCTAAATTATAGAACTTTATATTTTCGCTCATAAAGATAGTTTGTCCTTGAAGTCTTATTATACTCGTAAAAACTATTGCTATTATCGATAGCGCAACCAAAACTTCTAAAAAGCTAAATCCCGCTTTTTTAATATCCTTTTTGCGTACTATTTTTTTATAATTAAAAAGCATAATAGTCATTTATAACTTTAAGTTTAGATAAATAAGGCTCTATTATAATAGTTTTACTAATATTGGTATAATCGTCTTGAATATGTATTATTGCTTTATCAGAATAGCCACCAGGGTAGAAAAAAATTTTATATACATCGGAAAAAGTTAAAGCGTCTCTTAAAATTCTAACTTCGGTTATTCTAATATTTTCTGGCAGTTTTAAAACGTTCTCTTTTTTTGTGTCAAAATTATCTTCATTAATTTTGGTTTCGGTAGTTGTCCAAAGAGAGTTAGAAAAAGTATCTATATTAATGGCGTAGAATGTTTTCTTAGAAGAGGCTTTGGTTTTTAGTTCTTTTGTTTTTAAACTTAACCATGCTTCAATTGATGCGACAGATGCTCTGCTTTTATTAATCCTAAATTTTGGCAGAGAAAAAGCAAAAAGCAAACTTATTATTGATATTACAACAATAAGCTCTATGAGTGTAAAGCCCTTATTTTTTTTATAATAAGGACTTTTTACATTCATCATATTTTTAAAATTAATTTATTTCCCAATTGTTTATATCTCTATTTTTTCCTGTTCCGCCAGCAACTCCATCTGCACCATAAGAAGAGAGGTCAAACTCTCCATGGCTTCCAGGACATAAATATAGGTATTCATTTCCCCAAGGGTCTTTAGGAACATTCCCTTTTTCAAGATATCCGCCTTGATTATATCCTGTATCATTTTCAGGTGAAGTAATTAATGCTTGCAAGCCTTCACTTGTTGAAGGATATCTACCGTTATCTAACCTAAAAAGTTTAAGTGCTGTTTCAAGTGATGTAATATCTACTTTAGCTTTTGTTGCTTTAGCTTGGTCGGTTCTTCCCATAAGTTTTGGAACAAGCATACCAGCTAAAATACCAAGAATTACAACAACAACCATAAGTTCAATCAATGTAAAACCAGCTCGATTATTTTTTTTAAAATTGTTATTATCTTTTTTTTTATCCATTTTTTTTAAACCTTCGATTTTAAGACTTTTGTACACAGCTCTATTTTGTAGTAAGAATTTTTGTGTTTATATACCTTTTTTACATAAAATCAAAAGTTAACTTTACTTTGTTTGACTGTTTTTTTGCTATTACCAAATAGTATTTTGCCAAATGATTTAATTTTTTCTTTCATTTTTTCCCATACAAGAGCGATAAAATACATACTTGTTCTTACTTGATGTATGCCTTTTAATACGGCAAGAATTTTTTCTTTGCTTCTAATTTGGTCTAAAGTACCATTATTTTCCTTTTCCCACTTAATTTTTTCACCCCAATCTTTTATGAAATCGTGTTTTTCATCTAAGTTTAAGGATATACCAAAATAAGATTCATAGAAGTAAGGAGATAACATTGGCTCTCCCATATCAATACACTCTTTTGCGGAAATAATACCTGCATCGTAAAGCTCGTTTGCCATTTTTTGAAGCTCACGAATAGACATATTTTTTACATTATATCTTGCTATTATATTTCTATAGGAAGGATTTTCAAAAGAACTTTCCTGTTTGTTCCCATTATAAATTTCTGCGAGATCTGAATATAAATTTTTATCAAAGTCGGTCATTTTGTTTTGATTTGGCATTTTGTTCTTTCTCCTTAAATTTTAAAAATGCAATTATTCAAAATTTTTTGTCACACCTTTCTGCAACAAACATACCAAATTTTTCAAAAAAAATATTTTAACATCTATTCGGATAGTAGAGAGGCTGTGAGATAATGCTCTATTTTGCTCGATTTTTGTGGTGCAGTAGTATTTTTATACGTCAAACCCAAAAATCGAGTGAAAGAGGGTGTTATATTACAGTCTCAACAAGCTCTCTCCTGTCATTTCAACAGGTTTTTCAATATCTAAAATATCTAATATAGTTGGTGCAACGTCTTTTAATGCACCTTTTTTTATTTTTTTATTCTCAATATCATTTGAAATCATAATGAATGGAACGTCGTTTAGTGTATGGGCTGTATGTTTTTCTTTTGAGTCTTTATCAAACATCTTTTCTGCATTACCGTGGTCAGATATTACTATTACACTGTTTTTATCGTTTTGAAAATATTGTACAGTTTTTTTAAGAGAGGAATCTACTGTCTCTATAGCTTTTATGGTGGCTTCAAGATTGCCTGTGTGTCCTACCATATCTGGATTAGCAAAGTTTAAGACAATTAATGAGTACTCTTTTTTTTCATTATTTTTTATGAACTCTTCTGTTATCTTTTCAGCACACATCTCGGGCTTTAAATCGTAAGTTTTAATATCTTTTAAAGATGGAATTAAAACTCTATCTTCATTTTTAAAAGGCTCTTCTCTTCCGCCATTAAAAAAATAGGTGACGTGAGCATATTTTTCTGTTTCGGCTATTCTAAGTTGTTTTAAAGTAAGATTGCTTATCGTCTCGCCAAGAGTTTTTTTAATTTTGACAGGAGGGAAAAGAAGAGGGAGTTGAACTTTGTTTCCATAATCTGTCATACAAACATAAGATATATTTGGGATTTTTTCTCTATTAAAATTTTCAAAACTGCTATCTGTTAAAGCATCAGTTATCTCTCTTGCTCTATCTGCTCTAAAATTTAGAAATATTACACTATCGCCATCTTCGATTTTGTTATCACCGTTTATATAAGTTGGAGATATAAACTCATCTGTTTCGCCCCTATCATAAGCATTTTTAAGTGCGGTAGTTGAGTTATTTTCTTTATACTCACACTTGCCATTAGTAAAAAGGTCGTATGCTTTTTTTATTCTATCCCATCTTTTATCTCTATCCATAGCATAAAACCTACCACATAAACTGCCTACTCTTCCTGTTCTATTTTTTGATATAACGTTTTCAAGTTGTTTAAGATAATTTATCCCACTTAAAGGTGAAGTGTCTCTTCCATCAAGAATAGGGTGCAAACATATATCAAAAAAGTTTTGCTCTTTGGCAAACTGTAAAATAGCAAAAAAATGGTCTATATGGCTATGGACTCCGCCGTCTGAAAGCAGTCCCATAATGTGCAACTTTTTTTTACTTTTTTTTAAGTTATCAAAAAGGAGAGTTAAGGCTTTTATTTTAAAAAAACTCTTATCATCAATTGCTCTATTTATTCTAAGCAAATCTTGATATACAACTCTTCCAGCACCTATATTAAGGTGTCCCACTTCTGAATTGCCCATAAACCCTTTTGGCAAACCTACATCTTCGCCAGAGCACTTTAAGGTTGTGTTAGGGTAGTTTTTAAATAAAAAATCTAAGTATGGTGTGTTTGCAAGATATATTGCATTATTCTCTTTTTCTAAGCTTATACCAAAACCGTCTAAAATTACTAAAAGACATTTTTTTATATTCATTTTTTTTCCTTTTTATTTACCACTTTAGTGGCTTAAGAGGGCGTTTAAAACTATGTCAAGTCCTTAAATATTCTTTTTATTCCCCCTTTCTAAGGGGGGGTAGGGGGGTTCGCCAAAGGCGAAAAAATTTTTTCCTGACCCATCCTAAAAATATTTTGCTACCTTATTAAAGGAGTCAAAACAGTGTTTAAAAATTTCATATCGTTCCCAAGCAGGAGCTTGGGAACGAAGTTGTTAATTACTTCTCCCCAAAAGCTCGTTCCCAAGCTCCTGCTTGGGAACGACATTACGCAAATCAAGCTAATTAAGCAAAATTTCTTCCATCGTTCTTTTTGGAACATAATGGTTTTGTTTTGCGTCTCTAAAATATTTATAATTATTATCTTTCATATCTTGTAAAATTACATTCTCTTTAGGTTTTCCAATAGCAAGAACAGCCATAATTTCATATTTTGTCTCATTTATATCCAATATCTTTACTATCTTTTTTTTATTTATGGATTGTATCATACATCCACCAAGTTCTCGCTCGACAAGCCCAAGCATTATAGATTGCATAGCGATACCAAGGTCTACATCAACAAAGGTAAGAGGAATGCTTGTATCTGCAACAATAATAATATATGCAGAAGGGCGTTCGCCTTCTTTGGGACCATTCCAATCTTTTAAATAACCTGCAAACCCAAGTGCCCCAAAAATTTTACTATTAGTTTTTTCATCGTTTGAAATTATATATTTTAAAGGTTGTAGATTTTTAGCAGAAGCGGAAAGGCGAGCTAAGTTAATTGCATCTTCTAAGATTTGGTTATTTATTTTTTCATCTTGATAGAATCTTCTATATGACCTGTTTTTTTTGATTAGTTCTTTTAGTTCCATTTTTATTCCTTTCATATCGTTCCCAAGCAGGAGCTTGGGAACGAAGTTGTTAAAGTTGTTAATTCCCCTTCCCCCAAAAGCTCGTTCCCAAGCTCCTGCTTGGGAACGATAGTACTTAGAAACGAAGTAAATTTATAAAATAGTTTTATAAATAATAAAGATATTTTAAAAGGCAAATTTTAAGAAAAATACTATTTTTTTTGTTTGACCAATCCCCCTTTTTAAGGGGGGTAGGGGGGTTCGCTTAAAGCGAAAAAGTGAAAAAGTGAAAAAGTGAAAAAATGAAAAAATGAAAAAATGAAAAAATGAAAAAATGAAAAAATGAAAAAATGAAAAAATGAAAAAATGAAAAAAGCAGGACTTTACATACATATACCTTTTTGCATAAAAAAATGCCCTTATTGCAATTTCTATTCAATATCCGATTTGAGTCTTGAAAACCAGTTTATAGACTCTCTTATAAACGAAATTAAACATCAAAAAAAATATCCTTATGTTTTTGATACGATATATTTTGGGGGTGGAACGCCTTCAATATTAGAGTCAAAAAACGTAGAACGAATTATAGAAACTGTTTTTAAATATTTAAAAATAGATGAAAACCCTGAAATTACTATCGAGATAAACCCTGCAACAAATATAAGAAAAAAAATAGAAATATATAAAAGTCTTGGAATAAATAGACTAAATATAGGTGTACAATCTTTTTTTGATGAAGAGCTTAAATTTCTTGGAAGAGCTCATACAGTTTTTGATACTATATCGACAATAGAGCTTGTAGAAAAGTTTAAGTTTGAAAATGTTGGTATCGACCTTATCTACGGTTTTTTAGGTTCAAGACAAACAAAAGAGAAGTGGACTAAAAATTTAAAAAAGGCTGCCTCTTTTTCATCAATACAGCATATTTCTTGTTATAGTTTAAGCTATGAAAAAAACACACCTTTTTATAAAAAAAGAGATAACGCTATCTCGGAAGATGAAGAGTTAGAATTATTTAGGATAGCTATAAAAAATCTAAAGGGTTATGGTTTTTTTCAATATGAAGTTTCAAATTTTGCAAAAAAAAATAGAGAGTCTAAACACAATAAAAAATATTGGAACTATTCAAATTATTTGGGTTTTGGTCCTTCAGCACACTCTTTTGATGGAGAAAAAAGGTTTTGGAACTTGAGCAATCTAAAACACTATTTAAGTGATAAAAATTACAAGGAAGAAGAGATTTTGACCGAAACTCAAAAAAAAATAGAAGCTATTTATCTTGGGTTTAGACAAAATAGAGGTGTCGATATTGAGTTTTTCAACAAAACTTTTAAATGCAATTTTATAAAAGATTTTAAGAGCGAAATAGAGATTTTAAAAAACGAAAAGCTCTTATTATTAAAAAACAATAGATGTTATTTAAGTGAAAAAGGTCTTTTCCTTTTGGATTCAATTTGCCTAAAATTTATTGAAACGATGTAAAGACGCAAGATTTTGTGTCTCTTTTGTGCCTCTTTTGCGTTTTTATGGTCTAAAATCCATTGAAAAATAGAGACGCAAAATCTTGCGTCTCTACATTGTTTTTATTCTTATCTTTTTAAGCAAAAAACTATCAATCAAAATGTGTGTTATGTGGTGAAGAATAGATACCATAGCGGCAATTGTATATTGAGGAAAATAGTTAACCAAGATTACAATTGATAAAGGCAAGGTTTTTTGTGAACCCATAAAGATTATGCTTATTTTCTCTTTATCCTTTATCTTATAAATTTTGCATAAGATAAATGATGATAGCAGTAAGGTAATATGGAATATTAATACAATCGTTAATATAATGATAAAATCGTAAATAGAGCCACTTAAATTATCTTTTGAAGAAGATATCGCCATCCAAACCATTGAAACGACTAATAGTTGATTTATAAAATTTAATTTTTTTTTAAATTTTATCTCTTTTAAAAAGAAGTTGATAGCCATTCCAATTATTAGTGGCAATAAAACTAAAAGCACCAATTTTTTTATCATAAAAGCTTTATCTAAATTGATGAATGTAGCTTTACCAATAAAAGGGAGCATTAAAGATAAGAAAAAAGGTAAAATAAAAATTGCAATTGAGTTCGCTACAACAGTTATTAAAATTGAATAAGTCGTATTTCCACCTGCGGACTCTGTCATAACAACACCTGTGCTTAATGTCGTTGGCATTATAGAGACAATTAAGATGCCAAGCTTAATTCCTAAACTCACTTTTAAAAATATAAAAGGGATGGCAACTATTGGTGAAACTATAAATATCATAAAAATAGCAAGAAGCAGTGGAGTTATATTGTTTATTAAAGATTTTCTATGTGCAGTGTTTTTGCTTAATTTGCCCTTTTTAAAATCTATAAGTAGGCCAGAGATAAAAAAAATTATGAAAATAACGAAATATGTCCCGCCACTATTTTTAAGCAAAGCTCCAGCATAAGACAGTTTAGAAATAAAACAGGTTAGCAGGGCTACAATTATAAGAGAGAGTGAAAACCAGTTTTTGATAAACTGACTGTATAAGAGTTTAAATATGTTATTTTTTTTTACCAATCTATCCCCATCATAATACAATTTAATCCGCTTCCTATACCAAAAAAAGCGACACTATCGCCATTTTTTAAAAATCCACTCTCTTCTGCTATTTTAGCAGTTATTGGTAAAGATACGGTGCCGATGTTTCCAAGTTTTTCAAAAGTAACAAAATCTTTTTTAGCGTTTATATTTAAAGCTTCTAACACTTTTTTTTGGTGGACACTTCCTACTTGATGACAAATGATTTTATCTATTTTTTCTTCATTTGTTTTAAGTTTTGTTTTAAACTGTTCAAAAGTTTTTTTGGCAAGAGTAATGCCATATTTCATAACATTAACAGAATCGGTGTTGATGTCGCTTATGGTTTCTCCAAGCAAGCCTTGTTTTGGACCCCATACACAAAGATTATTATGAATACAGGCATTTTGGAGGGCATACCCTTTTAATTTTCTTTTTTTTGAAGCAATAGATTCATCTGTTAAAATTAACGATATTGCTCCAGAACCTCCTGTTAAAGTCGCAATACTTTTTTTAAAAACTTCTATATCGTTTTCTTCTAATAGTTTTGCGATTGTTTGGTTTATGATATGCCTTGAAGATTCTGAGGCTACTATAAGCCCTGCTTTTATCTGTTTTGTTTCTATTGCGTTTGCGACTTGAATAATTGAATTTAAAACACCAAGACAAGCGTTTGTTATGTCAAACAGTTGTGCATTTTCGTTAATTTTAAGTTTATTTGCTACATATGAAGCGATAGCTGGTTCTAAATAGTCTCTGCACACTCCAGAGTAGATAACCATACCGATATCGTCTGGTGATACATTGCTCTCTTTGAAAGATTTTTTTGCAGCTTCAAAGGAAGCTTCCCCCATACTATAATTTGTATCCCAAATTCTTCTCTCTTTAATCCCTGTCCACAAATAGAGCTGTCCTTTGGGTATTTTAAATCTTTTATATGCAGGAGTTAAGATGTTTTCTATCTCATCGCTCGTAACAACTTTATCGGGTAGATGATAAGATATGTTTTCTATGTAGGTTCGTTCGTATTTCATTTTTTTGTGTATTTTGCATATTTTGCGTATGTCATATTGAGACCTTTGCACATAAGCTCTATCACTATTTTTTTTATAAAAAACATTATGAGCAAAGGTCTCATATTATAAATAAAAGACTATTTGCAAAGTCTTATTAATCTAAACTTTAAACTAATATTCTCTTAAATGTTTTAACCCCCCTATCCCCCCT
Organism: Desulfobacterales bacterium; assembly: GCA_963662235.1. GTDB lineage: Bacteria > Desulfobacterota > Desulfobacteria > Desulfobacterales. The sequence goes on from OY759308.1 coordinate 929,121, forward strand.
TAGAAGGGGGGGATTTTATTTTCAATTTTTTTTAAGGATTATTCCTCTTTTTTAAAGAAGGATTTTCCTGTATTTTCCCCATTTTAAAGGGGATTCACCCTGTGAAATAAGATTTGAGTAGGGAACGGTTTTAAACCGTTCCCTACAAGTTCAAATTTAAAATCAAAAAAAAAAGCCTCAGAGCTTTAAAAACTCTGAGGCTTTTTTTATTTAAGTCTAAGTCTACTAAACTAAAAAAAGTTTAACTTAGAAGTCTAATTGACATTTAACACCAAAGTAAGTCATTTTTCCTTGTTTTGCTGTTACACTATCTTTATAACCATCTTTATAATCGTATACACCATATTCTGGAGTAACTACAAAACCATCAGCAACTGTTACAGGGAATTGAATATACATTGATGCAGAGTCATCATCAACTGTTTTACCAGTGTTTTTATCTATCCATTTGTCATTTTCAGAAGTAAGCATAGCGTAACCAGCTTCTACACCGAATGTATCAGTAACTTTATAACTTGCTACAACAGATGCACCTAAAGTAGTTGTATCTTCTACCTTAGCAGGGGAAGTAACAAAAGGGTCGGTACTTGTGATAACTCCTCCTGTTGGATAGTAACTTAAATTTGTTCCTTGATAAACGTTAAAACCAACCATAGCAGGACCAAATGTTGCTTGAACTTGCAAGCCAAATAAGCTTGAATCTACTTCTACATCGCTTGCTTCTACTCCATCTGCACTTTTTAATTCAACACTATTTACACCACCAAAAACTGTAAAATCGATAGGGTTAAAATTTTGGCTATAGATAAACTCTATTGCTGGCAAATCAGCCCTAACTTTGTAGTCTGTTGTCGTTGTAATTACACCAGTAGATGGGTTTGCAGAAGTAGTTTTTAAGTTTGCATCTTTATTAGCGGCAATTTTAGTAGGATCTACTAAACCAATTTTAAAATTACCTACTGAGTAAGAAATTTGTCCAACACGCTTACTAAGAGCGTTACCTGCAGAACCAAATCCATCATCTCCATAAGCTTGGTTTGAAAAGAATGTGCTTGCAGGTGTCCAAGTTTGACCTACAATAAGATTTCCAGGACCAACTTTTACTGTTCCATAAAGGTGTCTTATATCACCATCAGAATTTATTTCGAAATTTGCAAACTTGTCGCCATCTTTAACTTTAACACCAAATCTACTTGATGCATATAAACCGTGCTCTGCTGTGTCAAAAGTTTTGCCTGTAATACCAGAATTTTCTTTTTCGTAATCAGTAAAAAAAGTTCCTGTTCTTGCGTTACCATAAAAGCTTGCTTCTTTAGCAAATGAAGTACCAAAAAGTAAGCCTAAGGTTGCAATAAATGTAATTAAACCAAAAAATTTCTTCATTTTTTTCCTCCTTAGAATGAAAAAAAATACAAGGGCAAAAACTAAATTTGCACTTGTAAATGTAACATACAAATTTTTCAAGGGCTTTGTACAAACGCATTTTTTTAAGAATCTAAAACAAACAACGGTTTTCTCTTCTTAAGATTTTTTTAAGGACAAATGTCTTAAAAAGTTTTTTATGCACATTGTCCAAAACTCTTATTTTCTTTATTATAAGAGCTTTTTATGACTCTTATATTAAAGAATGAACTTGCGACGATATACATAATCTTGCCTATATGTCAAGAATGATTTAAACGAAGTTTTTTGCGTTATTACTTCAAGATACTTTAAATAAAGTGTTTTTATATATTGATTGATTTTATATATTATTTGTTTAAAAAATAATTTTTAGTCAAAGTATTGCTCTCAATTTTAATTTTAATAAGAGTTATTAACAAAATGTTTACCGGTATTATAGAAGGACAAGCAAAAGTAAAACAAATTCAAGCTACACAAAATGGAGCTGTTATTTTTTTTGAAGCACCATTCGTTTTAGAAGGTTTTAAAATAGGTGACAGTATAGCAATTAATGGAGCTTGTCTTACTGCTGTAAAAATAGAAAACAACTTTTTTTCAGTAGATGTCGCACCAGAAACTCTTTCGCTTACGACGTTAGGCACTCTTAAAGAAGGAGAGCTTGTAAATTTTGAAAGAGCTTTAAAATTAAACGGCAGGCTTGACGGTCATCTGGTATCAGGGCACATAGATGGCGTAGGTAAAATAATATCAAAAGAGACAAAAGGTAACGCTATTCTTTTTAGGATAGAAGTAAATAAAGAGCTTTCTTACTATATGATAAAAAAAGGTTCTGTAGCAATTGATGGTATAAGCCTTACTATAAATAGTTTAAACACAAACTCTTTTGATATTAGTATAATTCCGCACACTTTAAGCCTTACTACATTAAATAGTAAAAATATAGGTAGCAAAGTTAATATCGAAACCGATATAGTAGGTAAATATTTAGAGAAGTTTACAAACAAAAAGAGTGAATCCAAAATAGATAAAGAGTTTCTTTTAAAGGCTGGATTCTTATAACAAAATGAGGTCTTTACATATAAGTTTTTATAAGGGTTGAGGTCTTTCGCCTTTCGGCGAACCCCCTTTACCCCGTGAAATAATTTTAAATTTTTTAAATTTAAAATTAAGATTAGAGTTTTCAAGCTCTAATCTTATTTCACTGGGTGAATCCCCCTTAAAAGGAAGAAATGGTATGCTTTCGGTGAAATCACTTAAAAGGGGGAAATGGTAAAAAAAATCTCACGAAAATATTATGTGTAAAAGTTTTGAAGAGGTGAAAATAAGGATAAAATGGGTAAAATTACAATAGAACAAGCGTTAGAAGATATTAAACAAGGCAAGATGGTTATTCTTGTTGATGATGAAGATAGAGAAAATGAAGGCGACCTTACAATAGCAGCAGAGTTTGTTACACCAGAGATAATAAACTTTATGGCTACATATGGTAGAGGTCTAATTTGTCTCTCTTTAACAAGCCAAAAAGTAAAAGAGTTAGATCTTCCTATGATGGTGTCTAAAAACACATCGGCATTTGAGACAGGTTTTACAGTATCTATAGAAGCTAAAAGAGGCGTAACAACAGGTATATCAGCAAAAGATAGAGCTACTACTATTTTGGCTGCTATTAAAGATGATGCAAAACCAGAAGACCTTGCAAGACCAGGACACGTTTTCCCTATAAAAGCAAAAGATGGTGGTGTTATGGTTAGGATAGGACAGACAGAAGGGTCAAGCGACCTTGCAAGACTTGCAGGTTTAAAACCTTATGGTGTTATTTGCGAGATTATGGATGAAGATGGCACTATGGCAAGAATGCCAAGTCTAAAAAAGTTTAGCGAAAAACACAATATAGGTATTTGTACTATTGCAGACCTTGTTAAATATAGAACAGAAAACGAAAAATTTGTAAAAGCGGTCGCTACAACTCAAATTCCAACACAATATGGAGATTTTAAAATAGTTGCTTATGAAAACAGTATAGATGACTTGCTCCATATAGCACTTGTAAAAGGTGAGATAAAAAAAGATGAGCCAACTCTTGTCCGAGTTCACTCTGAATGTATGACAGGTGATATTTTTGGTTCTTTAAAGTGTGATTGCCAAAAACAACTCAATAAAGCTATGGAGATGATAGGAAAAGAAGGAAGTGGCGTTCTATTATATATGAGACAAGAGGGTAGAGGTATTGGGCTTGTAAATAAATTAAAAGCTTATGAATTGCAAAGAACAAGAGGTTTAGATACTGTTGAAGCCAATCTTAAATTAGGGTTTAAAGATGATTTAAGAGATTATGGTATGGGGGCTCAAATTTTATACGATATAGGTGTAAGGAAAATGAGGCTTTTGACCAATAATCCTAAAAAAATAGTTGGGCTTGAAGGATACGGCTTAAGCATAGAAGAGCAGGTTGCAATTAAAATCCCACCAAATAAATTCAATAAAGATTATCTTGAATGCAAAAAACTTAAACTTGGGCACTATTTATAAAAATGACCTTTACAAAGTCTATTTTGTTTGTGTGTTTAAAAAATTGAGCTTTTGTCTCTAAAAAACATTGACACTGATGGGACATAGTGCTACGAATTTCAGGTTTTTTTGGAAAAGCAAAAAGATGGAGAATATCGCATATAAAAGCCTTTACTAAATGTTTTAAAATGTTTTTTTTATGAATGTTTATTATGTAAAGTGCTTGTGTACATTATTAACTAAAAATTATGGAGGTATAGAATGCCAAGTTATGTAATCACAGAAAAATGTGACGGTTGTAAAGGTGGCGACAAGACTGCATGTATGTACATCTGCCCAAATGACCTTATGGTTCTTGATGCAAATGCTATGAAAGCATACAACCAAGAGCCTGATCAATGTTGGGAATGTTACTCATGTGTTAAAATTTGTCCTTCTCAAGCTATTGAAGTTAGAGGATATTCAGACTTTGTTCCACTAGGAAGTAGCGTTATGCCAATGATGGGAACAGAAGATATTATGTGGACATGTAAATTCAGAAACGGAACAGTAAAGAGATTTAAATTCCCAATCAGAACTACACCTGAAGGCCAAGCAAATGCTTATCTTGATCTAAAAGGTAAAGACCTTTCATCTGGACTTCTTTCAACAGAAGAGGCTGATGGTAAAACTCTTGTTAAACCCCTTGAGTTAGCATAATCAAACAGGGGATTATTTTAGAAAAAAAGACTTATATTCATAAAAGGAGGATATAAAATGGCGTTACCTAATAAGCCTGTAGGAGAGATTAAGGCTGTAAGAGATCCTGAAGTTGTTGAAAAAGAAGTCGATGTTCTTATTATCGGCGGTGGTATGGCAGCTTGTGGAACAGCTTTCGAATTTAAAAAATGGGCTAAAGATAGTGATTCAGTATTATTAGTTGATAAAGCTTCACTTGAAAGAAGTGGTGCTGTTGCACAAGGTCTTTCAGCTATCAATACTTATGTTGGTGAAAATACACCTGATGATTATGTTCGTATGGTTAGAAATGACCTTATGGGTATAGTTAGAGAAGACCTTATTTTTGACCTTGGTCGTCACGTTGACGATTCTGTGCATCTTTTTGAAGAATGGGGACTTCCTATTTGGAAAAAAACAGATGATGGAAAAAACCTTGACGGTAAAAAAGGTACGACTCTTGGTTCATTAAAAGATGGTGCTACACCTGTTAGAACAGGTAAATGGCAAATAATGATAAATGGTGAATCTTATAAAAGAATAGTTGCAGAAGCAGCAAAACTTGCTATCGGCGAAGAAAATATTCTTGAAAGAGTATTTATTGTTGAAATTTTAAAAGATGCTAACAATCCAAAACAAGTTGCTGGAGCTGTTGGTTTTTCTGTTAGAGAAAATAAAGTTTATATAATTAAAGCTAAAACTATGATGGTTGCTTGTGGTGGTGCTGTTAATATTTACAGACCAAGATCTACAGGTGAAGGTAAAGGTCGTGCTTGGTATCCAATTTGGAATGCTGGTTCAACCTATACAATGGCTTTAAGAGCTGGTGCTGAACTTTCTATGATGGAAAACAGATTCACCCCAGCAAGATTTAAAGATGGTTATGGTCCTGTTGGTGCTTGGTTCTTACTTTTCAAAGCTACTCTTCAAAATGGTCTTGGAGAAAACTATCTTGCAAGTGATGCTGTTAAAAAAGAACTTGAAAGTTATGCACCTTATGGAACAGCAGCTGTTACTCCAACTTGTTTAAGAAACCACATAATGCTTTTTGAAATGAAAGCTGGTCGTGGTCCTGTTATTATGGATACAGCTAAAGCTCTTGCTAAACTTTCTGAAACAATGGACAAAAAAGAGATGAAGCATCTTGAATCTGAAGCATGGGAAGATTTTCTTGATATGAGTATTGGTCAAGCAGGTCTTTGGTGTGCAACAGATACAGAACCAGAAAAGAAAAATTCAGAAATTATGCCTACAGAACCATATCTTCTTGGTTCTCACTCAGGTTGTTGCGGAATTTGGACATCTGGTCCAGACGAAGATTGGGTTCCAGCAGAATACAAATGGGGAGACAAAGGAAAAGTTTATAACAGAATGACAACAGCTATTGGTCTATTCACAGCTGGTGACGGTGTTGGTTGCTCTGGTCATAAATTTTCTTCAGGTTCTCATGCAGAGGGTCGTATATGTGCAAAATCTATGGTTCAATTCTTAAGAGATCACGAAGATTATACTCCTACATTAAAAGAAACTAAAGAAGAATTAGTTGACCTTGTTTGGAAACCTGTAAGAGTTTACTTAGACAACTGCGAGTATACAACTGCTACAGATGTTAATCCACACTATGTAAAACCTGCTGGTATGGCTCTTCGTCTAATGAAAGCTACAGACGAATATGGTGCTGGTACTTCTACATATTATCAAACAAACGGAAAATGTCTTGATATCTTAATTGACGATCTTCTTAAAACAATGTGGGAAGATTGTGCAAAGCTTGCAGCAGGAGACCTTCATGAGCTTATGAGATGTTGGGAAATCTATCACAGAATCTTTACAGTTGGTGCTCACGTTAGACACATTAGATTTAGAGAAGAAACAAGATTCCCAGGATTTTATTATAGAGCTGACTTCCCAGGACAAGATGATGAAAATTGGTTCTGTTTTGTTAACTCTTCTTATGATAAAGATACTAATGAATGGACTCTTAAAAAAGCTCCTTACAAAAAAATTATCACATAATAAAAATAATTTTTTTTAAAACTCAATACCTCCAAGTGCTTTAATAAAAGTGCTTGGAGGTATTTTTTTATTTAACTTTTCTTGTAAGAAGTTTTTTTCTGCTTCTTTTTATAACTAAATCAAAGAAAATTAATTAAATTATTTTTTTTTGATTTGGTCATAATTAGATAAGTTTTTTTTATAATTTTACGATAGGAGGCAGTAAATATGGATGAAAAAAATGCTCCTGCTGTAAGCCAAACAATAGTTGTAGTTGGAGGCGGTATCAGTGGCATAACTACTGCGTTAGAGGCTGCAGAAGTGGGTTATGAGGTATTTTTAATTGAAAAAGGACCTTCTCTTGGTGGAAGAGTTTCTCAATTAAAATATTATTTTCCTAAGCTTTGCCCCCCCACCTGTGGATTGGAAATTAATTTTAGAAGAATTAAAGATAATCCAAATATTAAAGTTTTAACTCTTTCTGAAGTTACTAAGGTTGAAGGTGAGAAGGGTGATTACAATGTTTCAGTTAAAGTTTCCCCAAGGTTTGTTAATGAAAAATGTACTGCTTGTGGAGATTGTGTTTCTGCTTGTGATACTGAATTTCCAAACGAATACAATTTTGGTATGGACACAAGAAAAGGGGCTTACCTTCCTTTTAATATGGCATTTCCTCAAAAGTATGTTTTAGACCCAAATCTTAGTATAGAAGAGAAAAAAAAATGTGCCGAAGCTTGCAAATATAATGCTATAGAACCTGAAATGGAAGAAAAAGTTATAGATATTAAAGCAGGTTCAATTGTTTGGGCTACTGGTTGGAAACCATATGACGCTACTAAGATAGACAATCTTGGTTTCGGTAAATATCCAAATATAATTACCAATATGATGCTTGAAAGACTTGCTGCAACTGATGGTCCTACAGATGGTAAAATTTTAAGACCTTCTGACAATGAAGCTCCCGAGGTAATTGCTTTTGCACAATGTGCTGGTTCACGTGATGAAAATCATCTTCCTTATTGTTCTTATATTTGCTGTATGGCTTCTTTGAAACATGCAACTTACATAAGAGAACAATATCCCGATGCAAAAATTTATATATTCTATATAGATTTAAGAGCACCTGGTTATAAGTATGAAAAATTTTATCAAAAACTAAAAGAAGATAAGAATATTTTCTTTGTTAAAGGTAAAGTGGCTGAAGTTAGTGAAGCTGATAATGGTGCTATCAATGTTGTTGCAGAAGATGCCATAGAAGGTAAAAAAGTTAATCAAAAAGTTGATATGCTTGTTCTTGCAACAGGTATGGAACCTTCTCTTTCAGGTGTTAAACCTAATGTTAATGAGCTTACGTTTACAGAAGATTCTTTTATAGTAAACGATTTTGAAACAAAAGGGATGTTTGCAACAGGTTGTGCTAACAAGCCTGGCGATGTTGTTTCTTCAAATCAAAGTGCTACAGGAATGGCTTTAAAAGCTATTCAAACAGTGAGGAGGTAGTATAATGGCAACAAAAAAGAAATATGGTGTATATATTTGTACAGGCTGTGGGATAGGCGAATCTCTTGATATTGAAAAGCTTGCAGGTGTTGCAGAAGATGAAGGCTTTCCTTGTAAAAGTAATGGTTGTTTTTGTTCTGATGAAGGAGTCGAAATAATAAAAAAAGATGTGGCAGAAGGAACAAATGCTATTGCGATTGTAGGATGTTCAAGGAGAGTTAATTTTGATATATTCAGATTTGAAAACACTATCGTAGAGAGAGTAAATGTTAGAGAACAAGTAGTTTGGCCTTTTTCAAGAGAAAAATATCCTGCACCTACTGAAGAACAAAAAGATGATGAAAGCTTCATTGATAAAGTTCAAATGGCAGCAAATGATTACCTTAAAATGGGAATTACAAGACTTACAAAAGTCGATTTGCCAGAAGCTTTTAAACTTGATGAAATATCTAAAAAAATTCTCGTTATTGGTGGTGGTATAACTGGAATCTCAGCAGCACTTGATGCTTCTAAAGCAGGCTATGAAGTTACAATCGTAGAAAAAGAGAGTGCTTTGGGAGGTTTTGCTGCTAACATAAGAAAACAAGCTCCTGTTGGAGAACCTTATGAAAATTTAATTGACCCTGTTATTCAAGATAAAATTCAAAAAGTTGAAGCAGAATCTAACATAACTGTTAAAACAGATACAGTTGTTGCAAGAATTGCAGGACAGCCGGGAGAGTTTACGGTAACATTTAAGAAACCTGGTGAAGCAATAAAATTTGATGTTCCAAAACAAGTTCCACCTGAACAAAGAGTTGATGAAAATGGTAAAGAGCTTGATTTAGATAAAATCAGAGAAATTTATAATGAAATAAATAAAGAGGTTGCAGATGTTTTAACTCTTGACCCTGATGGTGAAAAGTTTGGTGCAGTTATTCTTGCAGCTGGCTGGACACCCAATCCAATTGAAGGCGAAGAGTTCAATCATCTTCTTGTTTCAGACCCTGATGTTATTTCAAATTATGAATTTGAAAAGATTGCAAATAGTGGAAAAATTACAAGACCATCTGATGGTAAAGAAGCAAAATCTGTAGTTTTTATTCAAAGTCCTGATAAAGAAGATAATGATAAAGATTTCGCTTATACAGGTGCGGTAACAAGTCTTGTATCTTTGAAACAAGCTAAATATGTTAGAGAAGATTATGCAGATGGAAAAGCTTATATAATTTATCAACATATGAGAACACCGGGTTTTAGTGAAAGTTTTTATAAAAGCATTCAGCAAGACAGAGGAATTTTTCTTACAAAGGGTGATGTTGTAAGTGTTACTAAAGAGGGTTCTGACCTTATAATAACATCTAACAATACCCTTCTTGGAAAAGAATTAAATATTAAAGCAGATCTTGTTGTTCTTGCAAGCGGTATGCGACCAGCAACTAAAGATGAAGCTGTTATCAATCTTGCATATAGACAAGGTCCTGGATTTAGAGATAACGATATTTATGATGGTTATGCAGATTCAAACTTCATTTGTTTTCCTTATGAAACACAAAGAACAGGTGTTTATGCAGCAGGAGCTGTAAGAAGAGCGATGACTATTGAAGAATCTATTGAAGATGCTACAGGTGCTGCTTTAAAAGCTATTCAATGTATAGAATCTGCAAATAGAGGTGTAGCAGTTCATCCTCGTTCTGGTGATATGACTTATCCTGACTTTTTCTTCCAAAGATGTACACAATGTAAAAGATGTACAGAAGAGTGTCCTTTTGGAGCATTAGATGATGATGAAAAAGGAACACCTAAACCAAACCCAACAAGATGTAGAAGATGTGGAACGTGTATGGGAGCTTGTCCAGAAAGAATCATTGGTTTTGCAGATTATAATATAGATAGTATTGGAGCACAAATTAAAGAAATTCCAATTCCATCAGAAGATGACTTTGATGAACCACCTCTTAGAATATTAGCTCTTATTTGTGAAAACGATGCTTACCCTGCACTCGATATGGCAGGTATGCATAGATTAGATTTTTCTGCAGATGTAAGGTTCATCCCTGTTCGTTGTCTTGGTTCTGTAAATACTATATGGATTAAGGATGCTCTTGCTTCTGGATATGATGGAGCTATTCTTCTTGGCTGTAAACATGGTGACGATTATCAATGTCACTTTGTTAAAGGTAGTGAACTTGCTAATATTAGAATGCAAAAAATTGGTGATGCACTATCTTCTCTTGCTCTTGAAGAAGAGAGAGTAACAATGGAAGAGATAGCAATTGATGAGTATAAGAGAATTCCGGAAATAATAAACGCGTTTGTTGCTACAATAGAAGAACTTGGACCAAATCCTTTTAAAGGTTTCTAACATTAAGGAGGCTAAATAATGTCAGATAGATATATTGTAGAACCGGATCTTAACTTTATTGATAATATTGTAAAGCTTGGTGGCGATTCGGTTAAAAAATGTTTTCAATGTGCTACTTGCTCCGTTGCCTGTCCAATAGCACCTGAAGAAAGCCCTTTTCCAAGAAAAGAGATGCTTGCAACTTCTTGGGGCTTGAAAGACAAAGTTGTTAAAAGTAGTGACATTTGGCTTTGTCATGAATGTGGCGATTGTTCAGAACTTTGTCCAAGAGGAGCATATCCTGGAGATGTTCTTTCTGCAGCACGTTCTGTAGCAATAGAAGAGTATGCTACTCCAAAAGTTTTCAGTAAAATGGTGAATGACCCTAAAAAAGTAGGGATTGTTTTTGGCATTCCAGCTATTTGGTTTGCTTTTCTTATTTTTCTAACAGTTTTTTGTAGAAACGCTATGGAAGGTATTTTTTCTTCTATTGGGCTTGACTGGTCTCATGGCGTTGCAGTTGATGCTCTTGCTCATACAAACTTCGTATCTACATGGCTTGTTGATTTGACCTTTGTTCCTCTTTCTATTGTTGTTGCCCTTATCTTTTTTAAAAGTTTAAGCAACTTTGTAAAAGATATTCATCAAAATGCTGTTGAAGAAGGTAAAACAAAAGCACAAAGTGTTACTCTTTTTGGATTGTTGCCATCTGTTGTTGCTATTATCCCAGAGATTATTTCTCATAAAAAGTTTAAAGAGTGCGGAGAAAACCAAGAAAGAGCGATTTCGCATATGATGTTGATTTACGGTTTTATTGCTTGTTTCATTACCACTGCAGTTGTTTTTGTTTTGTTATATATTTTTCATATAGCAGGTCCTCATTCTCAACTTGCACCTCAAAAGATTCTTGCTAATGTTGGTGGTATTCTTATTCTTATAGGTGGCTTTTTGATGATAAAAAAACGTCTTTCAAAAGATGATGCAAAATCGAGCTACAAAGATTGGTTTTTACTTATTTTAGTTTTTGGAGTAGGTTTAACAGGTATACTTACTGAACTTTCAAGACTAATTGATTCAAGAAGTCTTGCTTTATTTACCTATTACCTGCATCTAATTTTTGTTTTTAATCTGTTTGCTTTTCTTCCTTTTTCTAAATTTGCACATATAGTATATAGAACTTTCGCTCTTGCATATTTCAAATATTCAGGTAGAAAATAGATTAATAAAAAAAATAAAATTTAAAAAAGGCGGTCTTTTATTGTAAAAGATCGCCTTTTTTATTTTATTTCAAATTTAGCACAAAAATTGAAATATAACTTTTTCTTATTTCAAGTTTAATTTAAAAATTAAACAAACAAAATCCTAAAAGAATTAAAATTGAAAACTGCAATAATCAACCCCAAAAAAGGTAAAAATTTCCCCGACATAAGTTCTTTTGCTCTTATGATTAGTTCCGATTTGGATCTAAAATCTTCTAAATCGTTTGAGCTTAGTAAAAAAAAACAAAAAAATTTTTTTATGAGTAAACTCTATTATGATGAAAAAATTTCAATTGTTTCAAACTTTATTGGTGCGCCCTATGCTGTTCTTTTACTTGAAAACTTAATCGTTTGCGGAGCTAAGCAAGTTCTTTTTTTTGGCAGTTGCGGTGCAATTAATAAAGATATTAAAATTGGCGATATTATTATTCCAAATAGTGCTCTTGTAGGTGAAGGTGTAAGTAACTATTATAGTAAAGAAACTTTATCTTTTCCAAATGATGAGTTGAAAAGTAAAACTGAAGAGTTTATTAAAAACAAAGGTTTATCTTTTAAAAATGGTAAAATCTGGACAACTTCAGCCTTTTATATGGAGACAAAAGAGAAAATAAAAGAGCTTCAAGATGAGGACATAATAGCTCTTGAAATGGAGCTTTCAGCACTTTTTACCGTTGCTAAGTTTAGAAAAATTTCACTATCAGCATTCTTAATCGTTTCAGATGAGCTTTATCATCAAGAATGGAAGAGTGGTTTTTATGATAGTACTTTCCAGTCAAACAAAAAAAAACTTTTACACTCTATAAGTAGCTTTATAGAGGTTATAGATACAATATGAAAAATATGGAAAAATTTGTAACAATATTTTGTATTTTCGATTGTGTTTATTCTTGTCTATCCTATTTTTTTTAAAAAATTTCCGTAAAATTTTACATATTTTTTCTTTTATAATCGTATAGATTACACTCCTTGTTCCTCCAAAATAAGATTTTTAAAATTATATTTCATCTTTTTATTATTCCGTAGCTATTAGCATAAACACAACAATTTTCATTTTTTAGAATATGTTCTGTTGGCAAAAATAAGTTAGAATATTAAAATTTAATTTGACAATTAAAATAATCAATATAAATAAAACTTTTTTCAAAAAACTAAAAAAACTTAGTTAAGTCTAACTTTTAAAAATGGGAGAAGGTTAATGACAGTTAAAAGTGGAGTTATATATTCAAGTGTAACGGGTAATACCAAAAGAGTTGCAGAAGCTATTTTTGAAGCTTTGCCAGAGCCAAAAGAGATATTTAATGTCAAAGATGCCCCAAGCGATTTAAAAGACTTTGGCTTTGTTGCTTATGGTTTTTGGGTGGACAAAGGAACAGCAGATTCAGAATCGCGAAAATATTTAAAAAACCTAAAAGGCAAGCAAATAGCTCTTTTTGGAACGCTCGGGGCGTATCCTGATTCTGAACATGCAAATATGTGTAAGGGGAAAGTGAGAAAACTTGTTGAAGCAAATAACAATCAAATAATAGGCGAATTTCTTTGTCAGGGAAAAGTTGATCCTAAGCTTATAAAGTGGATGGAAGAAAATATGAAAAATGACAAACATCACTCTATGACACCCGAAAGGGAAGCGAGACTTAAAGAAGCAGAAAAACATCCTGATGAGAACGACCTTAAAAATGCCAAAGATTTTTGCTTAGAGTTATATTCTAAAATTCAAGAGTTTGGACAAGATTAAGGGTGTAAAAATATGAGAAAGATGAAGCAAGAAGAGATAGAAAAAATTTTAAAAAAGCAAAATTGGGCAACAATCTGCTCTGTTGATAAAGAGTGTAACCCTTATGCTATTGAAGCTACATATTTTATAAAAAAAGATGGCTCAATAAATTTTATGATTAATCCTAAAGGCACGACAATGACCAATATCAAGCTTAACAATAATGTTCTTCTAAAAATTTCTCGTGCAAGTGCCTCTCTTTCTGAATGGTTTGGAATATCTTGTTTTGGAAAGGCTTTTAATATTCTTGATAAAAAGGAGATAGAAGAGGGTTGGAATCTTTTAGGAGAGGTTATGAAACAAGATTATAAAGCCGCAAAAGAGAAATTTACAAAGCCTTCTTCTTTATCTCCTCTTTTAAGTGTCAAAGTTGAAAGAATAAGCGGAGTGCATAGTTAGAATGAGATATCTTTATCGAATAGTGCTTTTGTCCATCTTCTTTTTTTCTTGTTTTATTGTTCAAGAGCTACAAGCAGAAAATTTTAGTGAAAAATCTGAAGCTATAATAAAAAAAGAGATAAAAATTCAAGAGAATGAAAAAAAATGGCAAGAAGAAAAAGTGAAACTTGAAGCCAAATATTTAAAGCTTTTAGATAAAAAAGAGAAACTAACAAGAAAAAAAGAAGAAAACGATGAAAAGATAACTCTTTTTAAAGAGAGAATCGAAAATAAAAAAAGAGATATAAGAGAGGCAAAAATCTTAAAAAAAGAGATAGATAAGTTAATTGAAGATATCTTTTTTGATTTTTCTACCTTTGTAAAAAACGATGTCCCTTTTCTTGAAAAAGAAAGAAAAAGAAGAATTGCAAACGTATCAAGAGAGATAAAAAATCCACTTCTGCCACCTTCGGGAAAATTTAGAAGACTTTTTGAAGCTATAAAAATTGAAGCTTCTTATGGTTTTCAAACTGATACCTATCAAGAACTCATAACGATTGATAAAGAAAAATTCTTTGCGGACATTTTAAAAGTAGGAAGAGTCTCACTCTTTTTTATCGATCAAGAGAGAAGAAAAGCAGGGTTTTATGATAGATATGAAAAAAAATGGATATTTTGTCCTTCAAAATTTTTAGATGAAATCGCAAAAGCTTATGACATTGCATCATCGTATAAATCGCCAGATTTAGTTCGGCTTCCAATAGGTAAAATAATCAAATGAATAATCTAAAAAGAGTTGAGCAAATAACAAGGTTATTTTTCCTTACAATTTGTCTTTGTCTAATTTTTTCTAAAACAGCTTTTGCTGATGATATGCGAGAGGTCTCAAAAAAATTTGAGAAAGAATATAAAGAAGCAGAAGAAAATCTACAAAGAAATTTGCAAAGAATATTTAATGATAAAAAACTTCTTCTTTCTTCAATTAATGGCTTAAACAATGAAATTAACGGACTGAATTTAAAAATAAAGGCTCAAGCCCAAACAATAGATAGTTTAAATAAAAAAGAAAAAATTCTTACTCAAACAATAGAAAAGCAAGAGGGGGAAACAGTTACCCTGCAAGACGAAATTCAATCTTCACTTAAAAGTTTTAGGCTTTTAACAGCAAGGCAAGGGGGCGACAAGAGTTTATTAAAAGAGACTGGTTTTGCAGGAATTAATGAAATAAAAAAGCTTGCTACTCTTTTCTTTAAAGAGATGAAAGAGTCTTCAGAAGTAACTTTTAAAAAAGAGACTTTTATAGACATTAAAGGCAAAGAGCAAAAAAGCAAAATTTTAAAAATTGGTAATATAACAGCCCTTTATAAAACAGAAGATGATGCAGGATTTTTAAAATATTCTGAAAAATCAAATAAGTTTATAGCCATATCGCCCGATTCGTCTGTCCAAAAAAATATTAAAAAATATATAGAAGGCAAAGAAAACGCAGTTTTTGTGGATATATCAAATGGTAAAGCCTTAGAGAGTGTAATCCATAAGAAGAGCTGGAAAGACAGATTAAAAGATGGTGGTTTTTTCGTTTTCCCTATTCTCCTTATCGCAATTCTATCTATATTAATTATAATTGAAAGGTTCTTTTTTCTTCAAAAAATTCACGAAAATACAGACAAAATTATGAGTAAAGTGAATCAACTTGCAGAAGAAGGGAAATGGGACGAATGCAACAGTTTGGCAACAAGCAAAAAAGGTCGTCCTGTTTATAATGTCCTTTGTGCAGGGCTTTTTGCAAGAGGCGAAAAAAGAGAGACTCTTGAAAGTGTTTTAGAAGAGGCGATTTTAAAAGAACTTCCAAAGCTTGAGAGATATCTTCCTATACTAAACATTATGGGCACTATAGCTCCACTTCTCGGACTTCTTGGAACAGTTACAGGTATGATAACAACATTCCATACAATAACGGTTTATGGAACAAGTGATCCAAAACTTATGTCTGGTGGTATTTCTGAAGCACTCATAACAACAATGCTTGGTCTTTTGGTCGCTATTCCCATTATGCTTATAGGAACTTTTTTAAATCGTAGAGTGGATCATATCATAGGCGATATGGAAGAAAAAGCGGTAGCTCTAACTAATATCATCTTTAAAAAAAATAATGGGGCTTAGAGGTGGGAGTTTTTTTCGACATATTTGCATATCTAAAGTTCGGAGGAGTAAGCATTGTCTCTCTTCTTATTGTCTCATTTCTTATGTGGATATTGATTATTGAGAGGGTTCTTTTTTTTAGGGAGATAGAAACAAAAGATATTTCAACTTATGATGCTATGAAGATAATGAAAGAGTCATCTTATTTTGAAAGACGAGGAATACTATCTAAGACTCTTGGGCTCTTCTTAGAAAAAAGAGTGGGAAATAGTACAATAGATAAAAAAATTATAGAAGAGTGCATAATGGAGATAAAGCCGAATATAAATAAATTTCTAAAAGAGATTGAAATTTTTGCTGCTGTAGCACCGCTTCTTGGGCTTCTTGGGACAATAATAGGAATGGTTGCGACATTTGATGCCATTTCGTTATCAGGGGTATGCAATGTAAAGGGAATATCTAATGGAATATCTAAGGCACTTATAACAACTCAAAGTGGTCTAATTGTAGCTATTCCAGGTCTTTTTATGAGTGTTTATTTAAGTAAAAAGAGAGAAAGGGCAGAAAGAATATTGGACGAATTTTTGGTTACATTGAAGAGGGTAGTATGATAAATGTAAGAAAATCACTTCGCAGATATTCAAATAGTCCAGATATAAATATATCTCCGTTGATAGACCTTATCTTCCTTCTCTTAATTTTTTTTATAGTTACAACAAGTTTTGTAAAAGAAGCAGGGGTAAATATCAAACAGCCTGAATCTTCTACAGCCTCTTTAAAAGATAAAGGTAGTTTGCTTGTTGGGATTTCAAAAGATGGCACTATTTATATAGATAAAAAGAGGGTTGATATAAGAGTTTTGGGGGATTTGATAGAGCGAGAGTTAAAAGGTGATAAAAAAAGAGGTGTTGTCATTGTTGCAGATAAAGAGAGTGAAACAGGTGATATCATAGCTGTTATGGATGAGTGTCGTCTTGTGGGTGTGAAAAATATAAGTATAGCTGCAAAGAAAAAAGGTTTTTAGAGATTATGACCTACACCATCGATGATATAATAAAACAGGTCAATTTTATGATTATTGCGGTTGTCGTCTCTTGTCTTATTAATATACTTTTATTTGCTATCTTGCCTCATTTTTTGAATTTTAAAAAAGCAATCAAAAGAGATATTGCGTCTATTACGCCTATAACTATTTGTGCACTAAATCAAAAAGCTTCTGATACTCATAGAATAGTGTCTTCTCCTCATAAAAAAATTATTCCTAAAAAACTTATAAACTTAAAAACGCCTCAATTTGATGTTGCTTCTCTAAAAGGGAAAGATGTTGCCTTTAAAATTACTCAAAATAGGCCCATCTTAGATAGAGATAAGATATATAATTTAAAAGAGGTAGAAATTGCACCTATTCTATCTTTTAGAGCTGCTCCTCTTTATCCTTATCGTGCAAAAAGGCTCAATATAGAAGGATATGTAAAAGTTAAATTTTTAGTGAATAAGAGAGGGGATGTTTCAAAGATTGAGATACTTAAAGCAAAGCCCGAAGGCTTTTTTGAAGATAGTGTAAAAAAAAGTGTGTCTTTATGGAAATTTCATTCGGCAGAAATAGATGGGCAAAGTGTTGCCATCTGGTTTGAAACAACAATTGAGTTTAATCTTAAAGAGGACAAATAACTTTTGAGAAGGTTAACTTTAACAATTTTAATTTTCTTTTTAACTGCATCTTTTTCTTATGCATTTGGCATCGTAGAGGAGGCAAGAAAATTAATAAAAGAGAAAAAATATAAAGAGGCTATAAAACTTCTTAAAGATAGAGATGATACTGTTTCTATTACACTTCTGGCAAAGGCGTATAAACAAGAAGAAAAATATGAAGAAGCAGCTACGGCAATGCTTAAAGGATGGGAAGTTACAAAAAATAAAGATTTTTTATACAATGCGTCTATCTACTACATCTTAGCAGATAAACCTATAAAATCTTTAACTTACTTTAAAATATATTCACACATTGTCTCTGAAAGTGACAATGTTTTGATGGGAGATCTCTATTATAGAGCAGGTGTCCCATTAAAAGCAGCAGAGTACTATATGAAAGAACTTAAAATCAATCCTTGTGTCTCAATATATGAGAGAATTTCGTCTGCTTATATTTCTGCTTATAAAAACGATAAAGCCAAAGAAATACTCATAGAGGGGACAAAAGAGACTAAAGCCCAAAAACTTTTTAAGCTTTTAGGGGCAATTTTTTATGAAGAGAAAAATTTTAAAGAAGCCCTCAATGTGTTTGAAGAGGGAATAATTCAAAAAAAAGATGGGGAACTATTGATGTTTAAAGCTTATACAGCCCTTGCATTAAACAGGGTCGATATTGCGAAAGTATCATTTAAAGAGGCTATGCTTTTTCCTGATAAAAAAAAAGAGGCCGAAAAATATTTAAAACATTTTTGTCAAAAGGAGACTTTCAAAGATGAAATATAAAAAATTTATATTATCTATTTTCATTTTATTTATCTATTTTAACGTTGCCTTAGCTGAGACAAATAAGCTTGAAAAAGTTACTGTCACTGCAACAAAAAAAGAAGGCACCGTTTTAACATCGCCGATATCTATCTCTGTTATTGATAAAGAGACGATAAAAACTAAAAGTGTCGTATCAGTTGAAGACCTTTTAAGAGATGTCCCAGGAGTAGAAATCACTACAAGAAGTGGTATGGGTAAATCCAAAGCCATTTATATAAGAGGTGAAAAAAGGGCATTAATTCTTGTAGACGGACAAAAAATATCTGAACAAAAATCTATGGGTACCGCTCCACCACTTCTTATCGATACAAACTCAATTGAAAGAATTGAAGTTATCAAAGGCCCTGCTTCTACTTTATATGGTTCTGATGCAATAGGTGGTGTTGTAAATATAATAACCAAAAAAAAAGCTGATAAAGTTGTTCAAGGTAGTGTTTCTGGTGCATACAACTCTTCAACAAAAGGCAGTGATTTTTCTGCTACTATCTACGGGGGAAAAGATAAACTAAGCTATGATGTCGCTGCATCTTCTTCTCGGCATAAAGATTTAGAATCGGCAAAAGGGAAGGTGGACAATACAGGAAGCGAGTCTGAAAGTGTATCTTTAGGATTTGGTTACAATTTTAGTGACAATTTTAAAGCAGAAGTATCATACGATAAATTCACATCTGATATAGAGACACACGCAGAACCAGATGCATCTGAAGGTCAAACATATTTTTTCTTAGATTTACCTCAGTGGGATAGAGAAAAATATTCAATCTCCCTTGAAGGCAAAGATATAAGTAGCAATTTAAAGAAAGTGTATTTAGGGGCTTACTCTCAAAATACGATTAAGGATTTTGTAAACAATATGGATGTTGAGCAAAATATGGGGGCAATGGGCGTTAATACTATGGAGATAAGAATAAATATGCTCAACGACCAAGACACGCAAGGAGTAACAGCTCAAACAGATTGGCTTTTCAGTAACCACTATTTAATATTTGGAGTCGATTACTTAAAAGATGAGTTAGATGCAAAAGAGAGTAAGAAGATTACAAATTCATTACCAATGATGATGTCAATTAACAGTGATAATGACTACTATTATAAAGGCGAAAATAAGACATTAGCTTTTTTTGTTCAGGACGACATAAGTCTTTCTGAAAAGTTTACATTAATAGCAGGTTTAAGATTTTCTGATTACGATTCCGAGCTTTCCAGTACAAACAATCCACAAAGTTCTGAAAAAGATAGTAGCGACAGCAATGTTACGGGAAGTTTAAATCTTGTTTTTGCAAAATCTCAAAATACTACTTTTAGGATAGGCTATGCTCAAGGTTATAGAACTCCTACACTTATGGAATCGTATATCGGAACGCAACATGGAAATGAAGATTTTTGCTATTCAAATAACGATTTAAAGGCAGAAACATCAGACAATTATGAAATTGGAGCAAGATTTTCATCTAATAATTTAAGCCTTGATTCAGCACTTTTTTATAATGCCAGTGAAGATTATATAACGACTGGAACTGTAGATGGTAAAAAACAATTTATAAATATGGATGAATCAACAAGCAAGGGGGTTGAACTTAGCTTGAACTACTTAATAGAAAAGCTGAATCTAACACCTTATCTAAGTGCGACATATATTAATAGAGAGTATAAAAAAGAAGGATTTGAAACAGACAAAACAGGGCTTCCAGATTATAGTGGTAGATTTGGTGTGGAATACACAAAAGAATTTGCCTCTCTAATATTTAAAAGCGATTTCTTTTTAAGGTTTGCTTCTGAGGCTGAAAAAGAAGAACAAACAAAAAAAGGTGTAAAGATAACTAAGTATAAATCGTGGACAACAGCAAATTTAAATTTAGGGCTTAGTTTTGGAAAAGATAGTAACTACTCTTTAAATGCTGAACTCGGAAACCTTTTTGATAAAGAGTATAAAGTTGCAAACGCCGATTTTGATGAAGCTGGAAGATATGGAATAGTAAAATTAACAGTCAATTTCTAAAAAGACTGTGGTGACATAAGCGCTGCTTTGCAAAACCAAAGCAAAACAGAGCATTATGTCACAGCCTCTAAAAGAAGGTGAGAAGGTGGAAAAATAAAAATGGAATGGACTAAGGAAGCAAAAACCTATTTTGATAATGTTCCCAAATTTGTTCAAAATAGCGTTAAAGCAAAAATTCAAAAAAAAGCACAAGCCGAAGGGGTCGATTTAATAGATATTAAATTTTTGTTAGATGCAAAAGACTCTATGATGGGTGGTAAAAAAAAAAGTGAATTTCAAAAAGAGGAAAACAGTAGGCGTAATGTAGGGAAGGCAAATCTTGTTACTTCTCAAATTGTTGAAGATTATGAGAAAGCATTTTTTGCAAAAGAAAATGTAGACCCTCTAACTGGTGCGTTTGACAATAAAACTGCTGTGCATGCTGCAATGGGTGGGGAAAAACTTGTAGCACAAAAAGATAATCAAAAAATTTGGAATAAAATATCAAACATAAAAAGAGAAAAAGATACAACTGCCTATTTTCATATTCCTTTTTGTCATAACCATTGTGCTTATTGCGGATTTTATATGAATTCCACAAAGAAAGCATCGAGCGAAAAATATACTGATGCTTTGATAAAAGAGATAAGATTAGACAGCGATAAAAAGGCCTTTACCTCTTTCCCTATAAGAGCTGTTTACTTTGGGGGTGGCACTCCTACAGTCTTAAAACCTAACGATATAATAAGGCTTTTAAGAGAGATAAAGAAGGAGCTGCCACTTTCCAATGATTGTGAAATCACAATTGAAACAACAGTAAATGACCTTGATGATTATATGCTTGAAGCTTGTATTGAAGGAGGGGCAAACAGATTTTCCGTAGGTGTTCAAACTTTTGATACTTTTATAAGAAGAAGTCTTGGTAGAAAAAAAGAGTATAAGGAGGTTGTCAAAGTTTTAGAAAAAGCACTTAAAACAAATGAAGCTGTTATCATTATTGATCTTATTTATGGTTTGCCCGGTCAAAATATGAGTGTGTGGGAGAACGATATAGAAAACTTGGTAGAGCTTAAGTTAGACGGAGCAGATTTATATCAATTAAATATTTTTAAAGGGAGTCCTTTGGATGTTGCATATAAAAAAGGCAAGCTTCCCAAGCCTGCAACTATTAAAGAGCAAGCAAGAATGTTTGAAATGGGAGTTGAGCTTATGATGGCAAATCGTTTCAAAAGACTTTCTATGAACCATTGGGGGAGAGGGACAAAAGAGAGAAATATCTACAACTCTTTTTCATTAAAAGGAGCTGAAACATTAGGGTTTGGCTCAGGAGCAGGCGGTGTCCTTTCGGGCTATTCATACCATATGGAACGAAATCTTGATAAATATTTTAGTGCTATTGATGAGAATAAAAAACCTATTTCTATTATGATGGCTCATTCTAAAACTAAGCCTTTGGCAAATAGCATTGCAGGAAGTTTTGAGACAGGTTCTCTTAATTTTTTTGAAATAAAAAAAGAGCATAATGTTGATATTGGAGAAATTGCAAAACCCCTTTTAAAACAGTGGGAAAAAGCAGGGTTGATAATAATAAAAGATGGTTGGTTAGATCTTACAATTGCAGGAGAGTTTTGGCGTGTTAATCTTGCAAAAGCCGTTATTGATTACACTAAAATTGTTTTAAACGAGGAAACTTAATTATAGCTTATGAAGCTTTATAAAAAAAAATATTGGGAGACGGGAGAGCTTGTTACAATAGGGGTTTTTGCAGCTCTTATCAAAATTTCAACAATACTTGTTGCAGTTGCAGGTGGCGGTATGAATCCTATTACATTGGTTTTGAAAAATGTTATAGCAACCTCTCTTTTGATAATTTTAATTCATAAAGTGAAAAAGTTTGGGGTTCTAACACTTTTTACGATAATCACTTCCATTGTCTCTTTTTTACTCCTTGGCAATAATATGGCTTTTTTTCCGGGTGCCATCTTTTTTAGTTTTGTCTGTGATGCTATTATTCACTATTTTGGCAAAGGCGAAAAAACTTTTGTGATTATACTCGTGGTTGGAATTTTTGATTTTTCATCTCGCTTTGTTTCTCTTTGTTATTCATGGTTTTTATTTAAGGAAACAATAGAGCTTTTTATTGTAGGTGCGACAATTGTAGCTGTTGGGTATTTAGGTTGTCTTATAGGTCTTATTACAGGTTCTATCTTTGCAAAAGAGTTAAAACATGCAGGGATTATAAAAGCATAAAAAGGTTTAACACAAAGTGAATTTGAAAGAAGGAAAAAATTTTGTAGAAGCTCTTGATATTAGAACAAAGATGATAATTTCCATTTTGGCATCTTTGACAGTTATAATCATTCAAGAGCTCGCTCCTTTATTGATTCTTTTATCAATAAGTTTTTTATATCTTTTTTGCTATCGGAAGTTCAAACTCATTTTTTTCTCATATGCTTTTTTATTTTTTATGTTTTTATTAGCTGTTTTTTGCGTTTGGATACTTTTAAAAATGGTGCCTGATATGGCAAGCAGAGGAATTTTGATATTTTTCAAGCCTTTTTTAAGAGTTGCGATTTTAATGAACACAACTCTTGTTCTTGTAGCTTCTGCAAGAGTGAGTGATCTTTTATCTGTTTTAAAATCTTTAAAAATCCCTTTTTTTTTATTTTTGCCTGCAACTGTTATGATAAGATTTATTCCAAGCTTTATAAACGATACAAAGCAAGTTGTAGAGAGTTTGAAAATGAAAGGGCATAATATTAATCCTATTTCAATAACTTTTAAGCCCGTTTTAACTACACGCCTTCTTTTTATTCCTCTTGTTGTAAAATCTTTAAGGACAGCCGATGACCTTTCTGTTGCATCTGAGCTTAAAGGCTTTGGTTATTATAAAAACATTACCTCAATAAACAAAAACAAGTTTGCCTATCCCGATTATTTGATTCTTTTTGTTACCTTTTCTTTTATTGTTTTAAGCTTACTTATGAATTTCAAACTGTTATGATAAAGTTTAAAAATGTTACATATAGATACCCTTTTCAAGAAGAGAATGCGGTAAATTCAATTTCTATGCATATAAAAAAAGGGGAGACAGTATTGTGCACTGGAGCAAGTGGATGCGGGAAATCTACATTGATAAATCTGATAAATGGTCTTGCACCACACTATTTTAAAGGAGAAATAGAAGGTGATGTCTTTGTCAACGGGATAAATAATAGAGATAGAAAAATTTATGAAATATCAAAAGATGTAGGTACGCTTTTTCAAGACCCCGAACATCAATTTTTTACCCTTAATGTCAAAGATGAACTTGCATTTGGGTTGGAATGCAAAGGTGTTGACGAAAAAATAATAGAAGAGGCCATATCAAAAGTTGAAAAAGATTTCTTCTTAACTCCCATTATCAATTCATATATCTTTCATCTATCAGAAGGCGAAAAGCAAAAAGTTGCTCTTGCTTCAATTTTTCTTCAAAAGCCATCAATACTTATTCTTGATGAGCCAAGTGCAAACTTGGATATTAAATCGGCAAAAGAGTTAGCAGAAAAATTGGCAGCTTTAAAAGAATCTGGAATGACAATATTTATAGTTGATCATAGGCTCTATTGGCTAAAAGATATCGTTGACAGAGTTTTTATTTTAAAAGAAGGCAATATCTGTGAAGAAGGAGATTTTTCAATAGTAGAAAAAAAGCAAAAAGAGTATGGGCTTAGAAGCTCTTTTGTATGTCATAGCAATAAAGAAGAGATAGTTTTTAAGAGTTTTTTAAAAGAAGGTGTGGATATAGAGAATATGAGTTTTTTTCATAAAGGAGACAAAACTATCTTTTCTTCTTTTAATGCATCAATCCCATCAAAAAAAGTTGTTGCTATTGTTGGCGAAAATGGTGCAGGGAAAACCACATTTGCAAGAATTTTAACAGGTTTAAATAAATTACAAGATGGGAAAATATATTTAAAAGGAGAAAGTATAAAACCCAAAGACCTTTTAAAAAAAAGCTCTTTGGTTCTTCAAAATACAGATTATCAGCTCCATATGAAAACTGTCGAAGAGGAGCTTGAAGTGTGTCATAAAAAGGAAAAAGAGTATACAACTACACTCCTCGATTTTTTTGGATTAAAAAAATTTGCCAAGAGACACCCACAATCTCTTTCGGCTGGTCAAAAACAAAGAGTTGTTATCGCAGCAGCAATTGCAAAAGAACCTGAAATTTTAATACTTGATGAACCTACCAGCGGACTTGATGGTGTTAATATGGATATTGTTGCAAAAGCCATAAAGAACGCCACTTCTCAAGGAGTATCTGTTTTTATCATTACACACGATTTAGAACTGATAGAAAAATGCTCTACTCATATCCTTAAAATAGAAAAACCAAACTGTACAAAGAGCTCATAACAACAAAAGGAGGCTAAAGAATATAGCCTCCTTTTGTGTATTATCATTTTTATAAGGAGGTTAAAAAAATGAATAATTATTAATTTAAATGGCGAGCTATTAAAACTCAATTGCGAGTTGTGTTGTAAATGTATCTATTTCTTTTTTTGCATCACCTTCAAATTCTTGTTGCAGAAGCTCAAAAGACAAGCTGGTATTATCAAAGATGCCCCAGCTTAATACAACGCCAGATTCAGTTTCTGGTAAAAATTCAGCACCATCATCAGAGCTACCATAACGAGCTGCTAATTCTATAGTATCTGAAATTGCTACACCAAATTCTACATTTAAGGCTTTTGGCTGCCTTTTTGTTGTCTCTCCTGTATCATAAAGTTCCCCTTTTTCAAAGCTGTCTGAAGCAGCAATATACTCTCCTGTAAGTTTAAAACGGTCAGCGAACTCATAGGAAACAAAAGCACTATAACCAGCTACTATTGATTTTAAAACTTTATCAGTAGTTTTAACTTCTTCATTAAGTCCAGATGCCCCTGCTAAATTTGAAATATAAGATGCACTAATATTAAAACCTTCAAAAGGGCTTAATGTAGCACTTGCAAAAAAACTGTCTACCTTATCATCTTCATCTTTTTCTTGAGCGGTAGCATTGAATAGACCTAATGATACATCAAATTTTTCATCTGCACCTTTATATCCTGCTATTAATGAAGCAATATTCGATTCCCCTAATGTTAGTGTAACTGGGTCTGTGACAAAATGGGTCTCATAATTTCCGAAAGGCACAACTAATTTACCTGCAACTACATAAGGGGAGGCATTTCCTTTGCCTGTAATAGTAATGAATCCTTCATCTACTTCAATTTTGCCGTCATCATTTTTTTTCAATACAACAGAACCTTCTGCATTGTTACCAGTTGCTACGTTTATACCTAATTCAAAATTACCTAATCCAAGTTCTCCTTTTTTTTCATCTTGAGAGCCCTTCTTGGAAGTTGTTTGATTTTTAAATTCAACTTCAATCGCTCCACTAAATTGGATATGATTATTTTTAGCGGCACTCTCTTCCAGTTTTTTTATTCTTTCTTCAATCGTTTCTTGTGCCATAGCATAGGAAGTCATTCCTAAAGTAACAAGCGTTAATAAAATCAAAACGAAACCTTTTTTCATAATTTTTTTTCTCCTTTTAATAGCTTTGAATAATCATTTTGTTGAAACTTTAATTATTCAGAGTTTCCATTATATCTATTTTAAAATTTATTAAACAAAATATAATTAGATTAAATAAAATAAATTATACATATCTAACTTTAAAAGCGTAAGCTATTACAATTTTGGTTTACTTTCTGTCAAGTGTTTTTTTAAAAATATATACTATTTCATCTTTTTTATGGTGCAGCGGCAATTTTTACAGTTCCTTTAACAAAAAAATGCTTTGCTTTTAGTTCTTATTAATTGTTCCGCCTTTATTACTTCCCCAAATTGCCTGAGATACACTATGTAAGCTGGAATTTGATAGCATATGAAGTTTTTTTTTATGTTTTTTTGCCAAGCTTTTAATAATAGAACAAGCACCATGGCTGTTACAGTTAACAGGACAAACAACCATATCAGCACGTTTAAGACATGCTTCTAATTTTTTTGGTTTTTTTTTTACATAACCACTATGGTAATCAAAGACACCGCCACTTTTTTCAATTACTTCTCTATATAAAGCTTCCATACCCTGTAATCCGCCAACAAGTAATATACGTTTTTTACAAAGGTCAAATGAAGGACAACTTGCATCACAACTGTTACTATGAAAAAATTGCGTTACTGTTTTTTTCATTTTGTTTTTTATGAGTTGATTTATTTTTTTTTGTTGTTCTATCTCTATCAATAATTGTAGATTTTTTTCTTTTAAAGAAGTTATTGAATCTTGGCTGTTTTGAATATTTAATTTTGCTTTTAGAAGTTTTTTATTTATAGTCTCTTTTTTTTGTTCATTTTTTCCGTAGTTGTATTTGTTGTTTGATGTAACAAGTTTTTCTTTTAACTCATTCTTTTCTTGTTCAGTTGCACACAATATTTTTTTAATTTCTTCTTTATCTTTTTTTAGAATTTTATTTTCTTTTTGAAGCGTACGCCTTAATTTTATGTTTCCTTTTGTTTCTTCATATAGCTTGTCAATTTTTTCTTGTTGTTTGAAAATTTTTTGTTTGAGCTTTAATATATTATCGTTGTTTAGAAATGTAGCCATATGAATCTCTCCATATATCTCTCTTTTTGTTTCAGCAGACAAATTTGGGTTTATAGCTGTTGCCCACATAACACCTGCATAATCTCCTGCTTCAAAAGCAATTTTAAAATAGTTTTGGAACTCATTTTCACTTAACCCCAATAAAGATTCTTTCTCTCTTTTAAATTTACATTTTAATATATTATCTATTTTTTGGGATAAATCGTTTTTACTATTTAAGCTTGAAATTAATATTTCATGAATTTCGAAATAGCTTTTTTTCTTAATTGGTATATTTATTTTTTTGAGTAATTTTTTTTGTTCAGAATGTGTAAGACAGATTCCCATTATTGGACATTTAAAAAAACCATCAACTTCCCAAAGTTTTAAAAGGTCTTTTTTTATTTTATCATTCTTATCTGTTTCATTTAAAGAATGATTTTTTTGTAATTTGTGTTGTAATTTTTTTAACATATATTTATTAGTCCATCTATTATTATATATATCTTAATATATTAGAATATTCTAATTTTTTTAACACAAAAAAACCACCATATTTAGGTGGTTTTTAAGTTCATTTTTTATTTAAGATTGTTTTTTATTTAATTTTTGAATTTTATTTTTAAATTCCTTAGAAAACTTTTCTTCTTGCATATTGCATTTCTCAGGAGTGCAACCATTTTCCCTATATTCGTTAAAATGTTTAAGCCAACTCTCTCCTGCTCTGGGGCAAGTTTGTATAAAATTCATAAAGTCTGTTAAACAGCTTAAAGTGTCACTACTTAAGGTGTGTTCCATTTTACAAGCTTCTTCATCAGCAATTGCAGTTTTAATTTTCAAAATATCAGTTAAAAAAACTTTTAACACTTCATGGCGTCGCCTCATCTCTTTCCCTATTTTTAAACCAGCATTTGTAAGTTCCACGTATTCATACTTTTCATAATCTACAAGATTTCTATTCTTTAAAGTTTTAAGCATACTTGAAACGGTTGGCATTTTGACATTCATTTGTTTAGCAATATCTTTAACTCTAACAACTTTTTTTGTTTGAGTTAAATCAAAAATAGCCTCTAAATAATCTTCCATAACAGAAGTTAAAGCACTTTCTTTTGTTTTATTTTTTACTACCATATTTTTTATTACCTTAAAGTTAAAAAAAGTTAGAATATTCTAATAGTTAAATAGTTGATATTTGTCAAGTCTATGTTAAAAGCCTACTTGTCTTGCTTTTACAATAGTAAAAGTGTAGGGCATTTAATTCGTTTGGATTTAAAAAAGATTAAAAATGAGACCTTTGTACATAGCTCTATTTCTAAAAGTATAAGGTTAAGTTATGTTATGGTCTCTCTAAAGGATAATTGTTATGGGACATATAGTAGCAAAAGAGTATAAAAAACTTGGCAAAACAATAGATTCTCTTTCTGTACGGGTTGCACTTAATGATACTTTTTATGAAATTCTAAAAGAGCTTTATACTCCTGAAGAGGCAGATTTTTTGGTTAAAATGCCTTACTCTTTTTCAAGTTTTAACAAAATAAAGAAAGTTACAAAATATGATGAAGCAAAAGTAAAAAAACTTCTTAACTCTCTTTGCGGAAAAGGTCTTGTAATGGATATCGCATCGAGAGGGAAAAACTACTATATGATATCGCCAATGGTTATTGGTATATTTGAATTTACAATGATGAGAACAGGAAGCGATTTTGATGTAAAAAAGCTCTCAAAACTTTTTTATAGCTATATGGTTGAAGACGATTCGTTTTTTTCAAAAAATTTTAAAAATGGTGAAACTTCAACTTTTATGAGAACAATCCCTCATAATGAAGCTATTGATGAAAGTTTTACTGAAATTTTAAGTTATGAGAATGCTCTTGAAATAGTAGAGCAAGCAAAAAAAATATCTATTGGGATTTGCTCTTGTCGTCATGAAAAGCTCCATTTAGATAAAGTGTGTAAAGCTCCTCTTGATACTTGTACCTCTTTTGATAAATCGGCCGATTTTTTAATACGTAAAAATCTTTCAAGGGCGGTATCAAAAGAAGAGATGAAAGAGAAACTTATTAGGTCAAGAGAGGCAGGGCTTGTCTTTAATGGAGATAATGTCCAGAAAAACTTTTCTTATATTTGTCATTGTTGTAAGTGCTGTTGTCACCTTTTTACAGGCTTTAATAAACACGGTCTTTCAAATGTTGTTGTTAGTTCTAACTATATAGCAAAAACAGATGAAGAAAAATGTATAGGTTGCGGTCTTTGTGAAATTGTATGTCCTGCAAATGCGATAAAAATGGTTGAAGATGAGAATGGTAAAAAAAAACCTGTTGTTGATGAAAATTTTTGTCTGGGTTGTGGTGTTTGTAATGTAAAATGTAAGGAAAAAGCTATAACTCTTTTCCCAAAAGAAAAAAGAGTTATTCCACCAGAATCTGCTCTTGAAAGAATAATCTTGCAATGTTTAGAAAGAAATACTCTTCAATATCAACTTTTTGACGACCCAAACAAGATGACACATAAATTTGCAAGAGTTATGGTTGGAAGTTTTCTAAAACTTTCTCCTGTTAAAAAAGCTCTTATGAGTGATTTATTAAGATCACGGTTTTTTAATTTTTTAAAAGGTAAAAGATAATTGGTTTAGTATCTATGGGAAATAATTAAGGAATAAAAATAAATGGTAAAAAGAAACGTTTCAAGATTTCTTGCTTCAAAAAAAGGCATAATTTTAGTGGGTGCCTGCATAGGAGTTTTGGCATCTACACTTCAAAAATTTGGAAACCCTCCTAATATGGGGATTTGTGTTGCTTGTTTTTTAAGGGATATTTCGGGTGCTTTAGGTTTTCATAGAGCAGGTGTTGTTCAATATATGAGACCTGAAATTATAGGGTTTATATTGGGTTCTACAATTACTTCTTTGATTTATAAGGAGTTTAAAGCAAGAAATGGTTCAGCACCTCTTGTTAGATTTTGTCTTGGTGCTTGTGCAATGATTGGTGCGCTTGCTTTTTTAGGTTGTCCTTGGAGGACAGTTCTAAGGCTCGCTGGTGGAGATTTGAACGCTATTTTAGGGCTTCTTGGCTTAACAACTGGGATTGCAATTGGCGACCAATTTTTAAAATATGGTTACAATCTTGGCAAAACTACTAAGACTTATGTAGCAGGGGGTTTTATAGTTCCTTTCTTTGCACTTCTTTTTTTAGTTCTTCTTTTTTTTAAATCTAAAGGAATTCTTTTTTTTAGCACAAAAGGTCCAGGAGCTATGCACGCCTGTATAGGTATTTCAATTCTATTTGGTTTAATAATAGGTTTTTTACTTCAAAGAACAAGATTTTGTACAATGGGTTCAATAAGAGATGTCTTGCTCGTTGGAGATGTGCATTTAATGAGTGGGCTTATTTCACTTTTCGTTTTCGCTTTTTTAACAAATTTGCTTTACGGACAAGTCCATTTTGGTTTTAGACTTCAACCTATTGCTCATACAGCTCATCTTTGGAATTTTCTTGGGATGACTCTTGCTGGTCTGGCATTTGTTCTTGCAGGGGGTTGCCCCGGTAGACAGCTTATTTTATCTGGAGAAGGCGATATGGATGCTGGCGTTTTTGTATTGGGTATGATTGCTGGTGCTGGTTTTGCTCACAATTTTGGTCTCGCAGGTGTTCCTGATAAATTGATAAATAATGTTGTTCAGGTAGGTGGTATATCTTTAAGTGGTAAGATAGTTGTTGTTTCAGGTATACTTTTTTGTATGATGATTGGTTATTTTATGAGGGAGAAAATTTAAATATGAAAACAATAGATGCAACAGGCTTATCGTGTCCTCAACCAGTTCTTATGACTATTCAAGCAATAAAAAAGGGAGAGACCGAAATTAAAGTTATTGTAGATAATAACACTTCCTATGAAAATGTTAAAAGGTGCGGTGAAAATAACGGTTTTGAAGTAAAAGCAGAAGAAGGCGAAAACGAGCTGATAACAGTTTTTTTAAATAAATAATTTTTTTTAGATAACTTATTATATTGAGACTTCTACATAGAAGGTCTCATAAACTTAGAAAGGGTAACTATTATGATAAAAAAAGAAGAAGCCGTTTTACTCGTAATTGACATTCAGGGAAAACTTGCAACTTTAATGCATAATAAAGAAAATCTTTATCGCTCTCTTCAAACTGTCATACAAGCATTTAAAATTATGGAAATACCTATAATTTGGGTAGAACAAATTCCTGAAAAGTTAGGTAAGACTGTTGATGAAGTTAGCTCTTTGTTACAAAACGACACTTCAATCAAAAAGCATACCTTTAGCTGTTATCAAAATGATGAATTCAAAAACAAACTTGAAAGCTACAACAGAAAACAAATTTTAGTTACGGGTATAGAAACACATATTTGTATATATCAAACAACAATGGAACTTTTGCAAAATGGTTATGAAGTTGAAATAGTAGCCGATGCTGTGTCATCAAGAGAGTATGAAAATAAAAGAATTGCACTTGAAAAGATAGTAAATGCTGGAGGTAAGCTAACAACAACTGAAATGTTAGTTTTTGAGCTTTTAAAAAGTGCTGATGATAGTAACTTTAAAAAGATTGTACCTCTTCTAAAGTAAAATAGAGAAATTTTATTCTGGTGGCCGCTTCGACAAGCTCAGCGACCTATCGACAAGCTCAGCGACCTATCGACAAGCTCAGCGACCTTTCGACAAGCTCAGCGACCTATCGACAAGCTCAGCGACCTTTCGACAAGCTCAGCGACCTTTCGACAAGCTCAGCGACCTTTCGACAAGCTCAGCGACCTTTCGACAAGCTCAGCGACCTATCGACAAGCTCAGCGACCCATCGACAAGCTCAGCGACCTATCGACAAGCTCAGCGACCCATCGACAAGCTCAGCGACCTATTGACAAACTCAGCGACCTATCGACAAGTTCAGCGACCTATTGACAAGCTCAGCGACCTATCGACAAGCTCAGCGACCTATCGACAAGCTCAGCGACCTATTGACAAACTCAGCGACCTATTGACAAACTCAACGACCTATTGACAAGCTCAGCGACCTATTGACAAACTCAACGACCTATTGACAAGCTCAGCGACCTATTGACAAACTCAACGACCTATCGACAAGCTCAGCGACCTATTGACAAGCTCAGCGACCTTTCGACAAGCTCAGCGACCTTTCGACAAGCTCAGCGACCTTTCGACAAGCTCAGCGACCCGACCTATCAAACTTCTAAAGTAAAATAGAGAAATTTTATTCTGGTGGTAGGTCTACTTTAATCTCTTTAATAAGCTTTGTTGTAAGATGAGTGTGAAGTTTGTTAATAGCTTTATCTTTTAAAGATTTTTCGTATGACCTGTAAATTATTCTTATAGATATACTTTTTTTGCCCTCTGGTATTGGTTTTCCTTCATAAACATCAATTATAGCTACATCTTCTATAAGGTTTTCGTTAAGACTTTCTATATATTTTAGTATATCATTAACAGGCATTTTTTTATCAGAGATAAGTGTTATATCTCTTGCAATTGATGGATATTTGGAAATAGGGGAGTCTTGTCTTTTAAAAGTTATTAGAGTTAGCAATGTGGAGAGGTCAATTTCTGCAATGTAGGTTTTTTGTTTTATTTCGAACTTCTTTAATGTCTCGCTTTTAACTTCACCTATTTTTCCGATTAGTTTATCATTTACAAAAATAAAAGCAGAATGAGTATGTCTTAAATAGTAAGACTCTTCAGACTTAACTTTTTTAAACTCTGGTTTGATGAAAAGAGCTTTTAAAAAAGAGTCTAAGGCTCCTTTTATGTCATAAAAATCGAATTCACGATTTTTATCGTACCAAACATTATTATTTTGTGACCCTGTTAATAAGAAGACTAAATACTCTTTTTCTTTAGGCATCTCTTCATTTGTCTTAAAAAACACTTTGCCTGTCTCAAAAAGCTTTAAGTTATTTCTACTGTTAGAAATATTGTTTTTTATACTGTAGAATATACCTGGTAAAAGAGAAGTCCTCATAACAGATTGTTCTTCTTTAAGAGGATTCGCAATTTCTATAATATTTCGTCTTTCATCATCATCAGGAAGATTTAATTTGTCCTGAAAATCTTTATTTATAAAGCTATAGTTTATTGTTTCGGTAAAGCCATAGCCTATTAAAATGTTTTTTATTTGGTTTTTTAAATAAAGATTCTTTTCGCTATAGATTGCATTTAAGGTAATCGTAGGAAAAGATGTAGGAATTTTATCGTAACCAGACAGTCTTGCTACTTCTTCTACTAAATCTATAGGTTTTACGATATCTGTACGAAAAGAAGGAATAGTTACTTTGATTTGATTGTCGCTTATTTTTTCAACTTTAAACTCTATAGATTCAAGATGCTTTTTTACTTCATTTAAAGTTACACTAAGCCCCAGTATTTTTGTTATATAATCGATATTTAAAACAATCTCTTTATTTCCTTTAATTGTTTTTGTGCGACTATCAATGTGTCCTGTAATAGTTTTCCCTTCGCCCAATTTTTCAATCATTTCAGTAGCTCTATAAAGAGCTTTTAAGGTTATTTCAGGGTCAACTTCTCTTTCAATGCGGTGTGAAGCTTCGGTGTGAATAGAGAGTTTTTTTGATGTTTTTCTAATTGAAGCTGGATTAAAATATGCACTTTCAAGCAACACTCTTTTAGTCTTATCATTAATTTCGGTATTTAACCCGCCCATAACTCCTGCTATACCAATACTTTTTTTGCCGTCACAAATCATTAGCATATCATCGTTAAGTTCTCTTGTCTTTTCATCAAGTGTTGTGAATTTTTCTTTGTCGCAAGCTCTTTTTACAACAATTCTATTTTCTTCTAAGAGATCATAATCATAAGCATGTAAAGGTTGTCCCATCTCCATCATAACAAAATTTGTTATATCTACGATATTGTTTATTGGTTTTAAATCTAAAGATAGTAACTTTTTTTTTAACCATTCTGGAGACTCTTTTACTGTAATATCAAAAATAAGCTTAGCACAATATCTTGGGCACAATTCATCTAACACCTCAACAGATGTTAAGTTGTCTATTTCACCCTCTTTTTCATCTATTTTTATTTTAGGATACTCTACTTTTTTATCTTGAAGAGCACCAACTTCTCTTGCAATTCCTATAATAGAAAGACAGTCCGCTCTGTTTGGTGTAAGGTCTATCTCTATTAGTGTGTCTGAAAGGTTAAGAGTTTCATTTATAGAGGAACCTATTTCGGCTTCATCGTTTAAAACTAAAATTCCACTGCTGTCATCTGATAGGGCAAGTTCTTTAGCACTTAAAAGCATACCTTCTGATTTTATGCCTCTGATTTTGCTTTTTTTTAGTTTTTGACCATCAGGCATAGTGTCGCCAGGTAGAGCGATAGGAACTTTCATTCCTTCTTTAATATTGGAAGCACCGCAAACGACTTTTAAAATCTTATCGTTTTCTATCTTAACATCGCAAAGAGAGAGTTTGTCTGCATCTGGATGAGGTTCTATTTTTAATATCTTGGCAACTTTAAAAGGTTTTAGATATTCATAAATATTGCGAGTTGAATCAACTTCAAGTCCTACATTTGTAAGACTTTTGACCAATTCATCTGTTTCAATATTAACAGGTATATAATCTTTTAGACAGGATAAACTTATTTTCATTATTAAAAATTATTTAGAAATTTTATATCGTTATAATAGAATTTTCTTATGTCATCTATATCGTATTTTAGCATTGCAATTCTTTCTGCTCCTACACCGAACGCAAAACCTTGATATTTAGATGTATCATAATTTACATTTTTAAGTACATTTGGATGAACCATACCAGAACCGAGTATTTCAAGCCACCCACTGTTAGAACAAATTCTACACCCTTTACCTTTACATTTTACACACTCAATATCTACTTCAGCACTGGGTTCTGTAAAAGGGAAAAAGCTTGGACGAAATCTTAACTTTATATCTTTATCAAAAATTTTTCTAACAAGTAGTGTTAAAATTCCTTTAAGATCAGAAAAAGTTATATTTTCATCAATCATCAAACCTTCAATCTGATGAAACATAGGAGTATGTGTTATATCAGAATCACAGCGATAAACTTTACCCGGAGCTATTACTCTTATAGGAGGCTTTCTATTCGCCATTGCCCTTATTTGCATAGGGGAAGTGTGTGTTCTTAAAACCAAATTTTCGGATATATAAAAAGTATCCTGCATATCTCTTGCTGGATGATTTTTAGGGAAATTGAGTGCTTCAAAGTTATAATAGTCCGACTCTATTTCAGGACCTTCTAAAACTTCAAAACCAAGACGAGAAAAGAATATAATGATTTCTTCCATAACTTGCGAGATGGGATGAAGTGAACCTCTTTTTAGTTTTCTCCCTTCTAATGTTATATCAATTGAAGTTTCATCGTCGCCTTTTTCTTTTAACTCTTTTATTTTAGATTGTATGCTCTCTTGAATTTCTTGTTTTAAATCGTTGGCGAGTTTACCTGCGTATGGTTTTTCTTCTTCTGGAAGGTTCTTTATATTTTTTAAAAAAAGAGAAATCTCTCCTTTTTTCCCAAGATACTCTTTATATACACTATTTATATCTAATTCTGTAAGAGCGTTTCCAATTTTTAGACCAGCCTCTTCTTTTAACAGATTTAGTTTATTTATTGTAGGAGTTTTGGACATAATGATTTTAGTGAAAAAAATTTAAATTATAAAAACATCAATTTTTGGCAATTTTGCTCAAAATTTAGAAAAACTTTTAAGATAACGCTAAGTAAAATCTTATTTTATGTGCAAAACTTTTATTGTAGCTTTGATTGTGATATTTTTACTATTTCTTTAAAAGTATCTGGCTCTGAAATGGAAAGATTGGAGAGCATTTTTCTATCTATGTCTACGTTAGCAAGCTTCAAACCATACATAAATTGATTATAACTAAGCCCTTCTTTTCTTACTCCAGCATTTATTCTTGTAATCCATAGAGCTCTAAATTCTCTTTTTTTAACTTTTCTATCTCTGTATGCGTAACTTAGAGACTTTGCAACAGCATCGGCAGCAGTTCTAAAAAGTTTACTTCTGCCACCTCTAAACCCTTTTGCAAGGTTTAAAATTTTTTTTCTTCTATTTTTTGCTTTATAACTTCTTTTAACACGCATTTTTAATTCCTTTAACTAACTATTTGGCAGAAGTGCTTTAACTTGTTTCATATTAGACGCATCTATAATTTGCCCTTTTCTTAGAGTTCTTTTTCTCTTAGCACTTTTTTTTGTTAAAATATGATTTTTATTTGCTTTTTTATATACAAACTTTCCTGAGCCCGTTTTTTTAAATCTTTTTGCAGCACCTCTGTTTGTTTTCATTTTAGGCATTATATTTATTTCCTTATATTATATTTCCAAGAATTTTAAACATTTATATTTTTTATTTCGGAGAAAGAATAGCATGAATAGTTCTTCCTTCAAATTTTGGTTCTTCATAAATGTTTGCAACATCTTCAAAATCGAGCAAAATTTTATCAAGCATCTCTTTCCCTTTGGTTGAAAGAATTATTTCACGTCCTTTAAACATTACAGTAACTTTAACTCTATGCTTTTTTGAAAGGAACTTTCTTATATGATTTTTTTTTGTATTTAAGTCGTTTTGTTCAGTACTAGGGCGAAACTTAATTTCCTTAACTTGTGTAACTGTTTGTTTTTTTGTCTGTTTTTGCTTAGTTTGCTTGTACTTATGCTTACCATAATCCATTATCTTACAAACAGGTGGATTAGAGTCTGGTGCAACTTCGACTAAATCTAATTTTAAATTTTTGGCTTTACTAATAGCATCCTGTAAGGACAAAACACCAAGCTGACTTCCGTCATCGCCTATTAGCCTGACGTTATCGGCTTGAATTTTATTATTAATCCTTATTTTATCTTTCTTACTTATTTTATCCTCCTAATTTTCTAAATTATTACTTATATAAATGATAAGATTTCAATAATCTTGATATCTTCTAATTTAAGAAAATCAGAATAACTAAGTAACTTTTTTTTAAAATTCAAGTAATATTTTTATATTTTTAAAAACAGAAGTAAAAAAATATTTGACTTTGTATATTGATGTACATAAGCTTAAACGTTTTTATCAGCGAGAAGAGTGCCGTAAGCCCTGTATTCAAGGGTTTCCACGGCTTAAAGCTAAAGTTTTGCATATGCTAAAAAGAGCGTATGAAAAATTTTAAATATAAAATTTTGAGATTAAAAATATGGCTACAATTAATCAATTAGTTAGAAAAGGCAGAAAAAAAGCAGTAAAAAAAACAAATGTTCCTGCGCTTAAAAGTTGCCCTCAAAAAAAAGGAGTTTGTACTCGTGTTTATACTACAACTCCTAAGAAGCCAAATTCTGCTTTAAGAAAAGTTGCAAGGGTTCGTCTTACAAGTGGTGCGGAAATTACCGCATACATACCAGGTATTGGACACAATTTGCAAGAGCACTCGACTGTTCTTGTAAGGGGAGGTAGAGTTAAAGACCTTCCAGGTGTTAGATATCATATTGTTAGAGGAGCTTTAGATACTTTGGGTGTAGATAATAGAAAACAAGGTAGGTCAAAATATGGTGCAAAGAAGCCAAAATAAGAGCTTTTCTAATACAAAAACTTTAGAAAGTTTAAAGTTAAAGGGAGTTGTTCCAGACACCAAATATGGTAGTCTCCTGCTCTCTAAGTTTATAAACAATGTTATGAAAGAAGGCAAAAAAAGTCTGGCAGAAAAGATTTGCTATGAAGCTTTACGTATAGCTGAAGAGAAGAGCAAAGAACCTGCTTTAAGCCTTTTTGAAAAAGTAATTACCAATGTAAGCCCTGAAGTTGAAGTTAAATCTAGAAGAATAGGGGGTTCTACGTATCAAGTTCCTGTTGAAGTTCGTCCAGATAGAAAGGTCGCACTTGCAATAAGATGGATTATCTCTTTTGCGAAAAAAAGACAGGGAAACAGTATGGCTGAAAAACTCGCCTTTGAATTTTTAGATGCCGCTTCTAAAAAAGGAGCATCTGTTAAGAAAAAAGAAGATACGCACAAAATGGCAGAAGCCAATAAAGCTTTTGCTCATTATAGATGGTAAATTTTACTGTAGGAGGTAAATAAATATGGCTAAGGAAAAGTTTGACAGGAGTAAACCTCACGTTAACGTAGGAACAATAGGTCACATTGACCATGGAAAGACTACTTTAACAGCAGCTATAACTAAATTATGTGGACTAAAAGGTATGGCTAATTTTGTACCTTTTGATAAAATAGATTCTGCACCTGAGGAGCGTGAGCGTGGAATAACAATAGCAACAGCTCATGTTGAGTATGAGACAGCTAAACGTCACTATGCTCATGTGGATTGTCCTGGTCATGCTGACTATATTAAGAATATGATAACAGGAGCTGCTCAAATGGACGGAGCAGTATTGGTAGTTAGTGCAGATGATGGTCCTATGCCTCAAACAAGAGAGCATATTCTTTTGGCACGTCAAGTAGGTGTTCCAAATATAGTAGTTTTTCTAAACAAGTGCGATATGGTTGATGATGAAGAATTAATTGAACTTGTAGAGATGGAACTTAGAGAGCTTTTAAGTAAATATGAATTTGATGGCGATAATATAACAATTGTTCGTGGTAGTGCATTAAAGGCGTTAGAGTCAGACGATGCTGATTCTGCTGAAGCAAAACCTATCTTTGAACTTTTAGATGCAATTGATGCAAATATACCAGAGCCTGTAAGAGATAAAGATAAGCCATTTCTTATGCCAATAGAAGATGTATTCACTATTTCTGGACGTGGTACAGTTGTAACAGGTAGAGTAGACAGAGGAGTTATCAAGACAGGTGATGAAATAGAGATAGTTGGTATTCATAACACTGCTAAGACTACTTGTACAGGTGTTGAGATGTTTAGAAAGATTCTCGACACAGGAGAAGCAGGGGACAATGTAGGTCTTCTTCTTCGTGGTACAAAGAGAGAAGATGTAGAGCGTGGTCAAGTTGTAGCTGCTCCAGGAACTATTACACCGCACACTAAATTTAAAGCAGAAATATATGTATTAAGTAAAGATGAAGGTGGTCGTCACACCCCATTTTTTTCAGGATATCGTCCTCAGTTTTTTTTCAGAACAACGGATGTTACCGGTATTTTAAAGCTTCCTGAGGGAGTAGAAATGGTTATGCCTGGCGACAGTATAACTATTGAGGCAGAACTTATTGCCCCTATCGCAATGGAAAAAGAGCTTCGTTTTGCTATCCGTGAAGGTGGTAAAACTGTTGGAGCTGGTGTTATTGTTGAGATTGTAGAATAGGAGAATTTATAAATATTATGATTAAATCTCAAATTAGAATAAATTTAAAAGCTTATGACCATACTCTTTTGGACAGAGCTACTCTTGATATAATAGGGACAGCAAGAAAAACGGGCGCTAATGTGTTAGGTCCAATACCGCTTCCTACTAAAATAAATAAATTTTGTGTGCTTCGTTCTCCTCATGTTGATAAAAAATCAAGAGAACAATTTGAGATTCGCACCCATAAGAGATTTTTAGATATTTTAGAACCAACTCAACAAACTGTTGATGCTCTTATGAAATTAGAATTGTCACCTGGTATAGATGTAGAAATAAAATTATAATCAGAGCTTTTAAGTTTAAGTAAGAAGCTTTTTTTATTTAAACAAAATTAACTGTTCATAAATTTTTGTATAAAAAGAAGTAAATCATGGTTAATGGAATTATAGGAAAAAAACTTGGAATGACAGGTATTTATTCTGTTGAAGGAAAATACTTACCTGTAACTGTTATTGAAGTTGGTCCTTGTTTTGTCGTTCAAGTTAAAACTTTAAAAAAAGATGGTTATGAGGCAGTTCAGCTGGGTTTTATTGAAGAGAAGAAAGACAAGAATGTTAATAAACCATTGAAGGGACATTTTAAAAAAACAGGCCTAAACAAGAATTTTAAGTTTTTAAAAGAGTTTAAAAGCGATAAAATAGACGAAGTTGAAGTTGGACAAAAAATGTCTGCAGATGTTTTTAAAGTGGGAGACAAGATTGTTGTTAAAGGGGTAACTAAAGGTAGAGGTTTTGCTGGGGTTATAAAAAGACATGGTTTTGCTGGTGGTCCTGCTTCTCATGGTAGTCACAGTCATAGAATACCAGGTGCAGTTGGAGCATGTGCTACTCCTTCCAAGATTTCAAAAGGAAAAAAAATGCCGGGTCATTATGGTAATGATTTGAAGAGTATTTTAAACCTTAAAATAGTTGATTTAAGACTTGAAGATAATCTTGTTTTTGTAAAAGGCGCAGTGCCTGGTCCTGTAAATGGTATTCTTGAGTTAAAGAAAAGGTAATTAATTTAGTTTGAGAGGAAAAAATGGCTCTTATTGATGTTAAAAATATTGCAGGCGAAAAAGTAAAAGAAATTGAGCTTGATGATGATATATATTGTGTAGATGTAAAAAAACATATTCTTTATGATGTTGTTAAAATGCAGCTTGCAAAAAAAAGAAGCGGTACAAGTAGTGTTAAAAACAGAGGAGACATTACTGGAAGCACAAGAAAACTCTTTCGTCAAAAAGGGACAGGTAATGCGAGAGCAGGAAGTATAAAATCACCTCTTAGAAGAGGTGGAGGTGTTATTTTTGGACCTGTTGTTAAATCGTATGCATATAAAGTACCTAAGAAAATTAGCAAGCTTGGTTTAAAGATGGCATTAAGTTCTAAACTTAATAACTCTTCTCTTACTATATTAGAAAAGTTTGATTACGAGGATATTAAGACAAAGAACTTTGTACAATTTATGAACAACTTCAATTTTAAAAAAGTTCTTGTCGTTTCTAATGAAGAGAATGCTAATTTAAAATTGTCTGCAAGAAATGTAAAAGATGTTAAAGTTATACAAGTAGAAGGTTTAAATGTTTTTGATATTTTAAAGTATAACGATTTAGTTTTACTTGAATCTTCTCTTGAAGCTATTAATAAAAGATTTTAAAAATTTTTTATTAAATTAATGGAACAAAACAGTTATGAATCAATATGATATATTAATAAAGCCTATAAATACTGAAAAAAGCAATCTACAAAGAGAAATGCATAATCAGTATTCTTTTGAAGTGCATCCTCTTGCTAATAGACTTGATATTAAAAATGCGTTGCAACGTATTTTTGGAGTTAAAGTTAAAGCTGTTAACACAATTAATATGAAGGGCAAGGTCAAAAGAAGAGGTAAGATTCTTGGTAAGAGAAAGAATTGGAAGAAAGCTATTGTCAGCTTGGAAAAGAACGAAAAAATTGACTTTTTTGACGGAGTATAAAGTTTTAAAATGGCTATAAAAAAGACTAAACCGACATCACCAGCAAGAAGATTTCAAGAATACTCTCTTTTTGAAGATGTTACCACAAATAAGCCTGAGAAAAGTTTATTAACAAAATTAAAAAAAACAGGCGGTAGAAATGTATATGGTCGTATAACTTGTAGGTATAAAGGTGGCGGTTCTAAAAGACTATATAGAAAAATAGATTTTAAAAGAGATAAAATTGATATTCCTGCAAAAGTTAAAAGTATTGAATACGATCCTAATAGAAATGCAAGAATAGCTCTTTTATTTTATGCGGATGGCGAAAAAAGATATATACTTGCTCCTTTAAACTTAAATGTTGGTGATACTGTAGAGGCAGGAGAAAAAGTAGAAATTAAACCTGGTAATTCACTTCCACTAATCAATATCCCACTTGGTACACAAATACACAATATAGAGCTTAATTATAATAAAGGTGGTCAGATTGTAAGAAGTGCAGGTACTTTTGCTCAACTTATGGCAAAAGAAAAAAAATATGCATTAATAAAATTACCATCTGGTGAAGTTAGAATGGTTTTGCTAAAATGCAGAGCTTCTATAGGTCGTGTCGGCAATTTAGAATATGAAAATATTAAAATCGGTAAAGCAGGTAGAAGCAGATGGAAAGGGATTCGTCCTCATGTAAGAGGTGTAGCTAAAAACCCTGTAGACCATCCTATGGGTGGAGGTGAAGGTAGATCTTCTGGTGGTAGACATCCTTGTACCCCATGGGGTAAGCCTACTAAAGGTTACAAGACAAGAACGAATAAAGTTACTGATCGTTATATAGTTAAGAGAAGGAAAGGATAATCATGCCAAGATCTTTAAAAAAAGGTCCGTTTGTTGATGAGCATCTTTTAAAAAAAATAAGAAAAGCTCAAGAGACTCGCAGTAAAAAAGTTATAAAAAGTTGGTC
Source organism: Desulfobacterales bacterium (assembly GCA_963662235.1). Classification (GTDB taxonomy): domain Bacteria; phylum Desulfobacterota; class Desulfobacteria; order Desulfobacterales. The sequence continues at coordinate 971,486 of OY759308.1, forward strand.
ACGTCGCTCTACCATAATACCAGAAATGGTAGGAGTTACGATAGGTGTTAATAACGGTAAAAAATTTATTCCTGTTTTTATAGCTGAAGATATGGTTGGACATAAGCTTGGTGAATTTTCGCCAACTAGAACATACTATGGGCATGCAGTTGATAAAAAATCAAAAGTAAAAAAGAAATAGGTATTAAGTGATATTATGCAAGAAGTAAAAGCTCAGTCAAAATATATAAAGACATCTGTTAAAAAAGTTCAAAAAATTATAGATGTAGTAAAAGGCAAAAAAGTAGAAGTCGCACTTGATACACTCAAATTTATGCCTCAAAAAGCAGCAGCTGCTGTTAATAAAACACTGCGTTCTGCAATGGCAAATGCAACAAACAATAACAATTTAGATTTAGATACAATGCAAGTTAGTAATATAATTGTTGATCAAGGTCCTTCTTTAAAACGTTTTAGGGCAAGGGCAAGAGGTAGAGGTTCGAAAATTTTAAAGAGGACAAGTCACATAACAGTAGTTATTAGTGGCAAATAATTTAGGAGGTTTAACGGTTTGGGACAAAAAGTTCATCCTATAAGTTTAAGACTAGGTATTAACAAAACCTGGAATTCAAGATGGTATGCAGATAAGAAAAATTATTCTGCTTTTGTTGAAGAAGATTTTAATTTAAGAAAATTTCTTAAAGCAAGCTTATACAGTGCTGGTGTTTCAGTAATAGAGATAGAAAGATATTCTAAGAAAATTCGTTTTCGTATTTTTGTTGCAAGACCGGGAATAGTTATCGGGAAAAAAGGAATGGAGATAGCTAACCTCAAAGACAAATTATCTAAGAAAATCAAAGATAAAGAAGTTATAATAGATATTCAGGAAGTTAAAAAACCAGAACTTGATGCACAACTTATAGCAGAAAATGTAGCATTGCAGCTTCAAAGACGTATTGCTTTTAGAAAAGCTATGAAAAGAGCGGTTTCTATGGCAATGAAGTTTGGAGCACAAGGTATTAAAATTATGTGTGCTGGAAGACTTGCTGGTGCAGAAATGGCTCGAACAGAATGGTATAAAGAAGGTAGAGTACCACTTCATACACTTAGAGCAGATATAGATTATGGTTTTTCAGAATCTAAAACCACATATGGTATTATAGGTGTTAAAGTTTCTATATTTAAAGGTGAAGTTTTTAATAAAAAAAAGGATAATAAGAAGTAGATGTTAAGTCCTAAAAAAGTTAAATATAATAAGAAGCAAAGAGGCAGAATGAAAGGGATGGCTAACTCTGGCAACAAACTTAATTTTGGAGAGTTTGGTCTTCAAGCTATAGAGTGTGGTCACGTATCTGCAAGACAAATAGAAGCTGCTCGTGTTGCAATGACTCGTTATTCTAAACGTTCAGGTAAATCTTGGATACGAATATTTCCAGACAAGCCTGTAACTAAAAAGCCAGCTGAAGTTAGAATGGGTAAAGGTAAAGGTCCTACAGATTCTTGGGTAGCTGTTGTTAAGAGTGGTAGAATTTTATACGAGATAGAGGGTGTATCTGAAGAGGTTGCAAGAGAGGCTTTTCGTCTTGCTTCTCATAAGCTTTCGGTGAAAACTCGATTTGTAGTAAGAGGGGATGTTTAAAAATGAAGGTAAAAGAGCTTAGAGAATTTGATGTTCCTACACTTGCTCAAAAATTTATAGATGAAAAAGAAGCATATTTTAATTTACGTTTTCAATATAGTGCAGGAAAATTAGAAAACAGTGCTGCACTTAAGAAGAAGAGAAAAAATATTGCTAGAATTCTTACAATTATAAATGAAAAAAAATTAACTAATAACCAGGAACAAACTAAATGAAAGATAAAATAAGAAATAAAAAGAAATTTGTAGGTGAAGTTGTTTCTGACAAGATGGATAAAACTGTTGTAGTTTTAGTTGAAAGAGTTGTTATGCACCCACTTTACAAAAAGTATATAAAAAGAAGAACAAAACTATCGGCTCATAATAATAATATAGAAGGCTGTAAAGAGGGAGCTAAGGTTTTAATAATTGAATCTAAACCAATAAGTAAAACAAAAAAGTTTAGAGTAAGTAAAGTTATTAGAGAAGCTAAAACTTACTAAATAAGGGATTACTATAAATTATGATACAGGTCGAAACGAAACTTAGTGTTGCTGATAATTCTGGTGCCAAAAAACTTTCTTGTATTAAAGTGCTTGGTGGTTCAAAAAGAAGATTTGCTTCTGTAGGAGATATAATAGTTGTATCAGTGAAAGAAGCAGCTCCTAACACTAAAGTAAAAAAAGGCGATGTGTTAAAAGCAGTTATTGTAAGAACCAAAAAAGAAGTAGAAAGAGATGATGGTTCTTTTGTTAGATTTGATGACAATTCTGCTGTTATTATAAATAAAGATAAAGAGCCAATTGGAACACGTATTTTTGGTCCCGTTGCAAGAGAGCTTAGAGCTAAAAAATTTATGAAAATAATATCTCTTGCACCAGAAGTGTTATAAAGAACTAATTTTTATTTAAGATTCTAAAAAAGAGAAGAATGATAAATGAACTATAAAGTTAAAGTGAATGATAAAGTAAAAGTTATTACAGGTAAAGATAAAGGTAAAATCGGTAAAGTTTTAAGGTTGTTAAAGGATAAGAAGAAGATTGTTGTTGAAGGCATTAATATGATTAAAAGGCATTCCAAGCCTACATCTGCAAAGAATTCTCAGGGTGGTATTATAGAAAAAGAAGCACCGTTTGATATTTCTAATGTTATGCTTGTTTGTAACTCTTGTGTAAAACCCACCAGAGTTAAAATGCATATTCTTGAAGATGGTAAAAGAGTCAGAAAATGCCAGAAATGTAATGAGTTTATAGACACTAAGTAAGAAAGAAAATGACTACTATAAAAGAAAAATATCAAAAAGAGATAGTTCCAAAGCTAATTGAAAAGTTTGGTTATAAAAATATTATGCAAGTTCCTAAAATTGAGAAGATAGTTCTCAATATGGGGCTTGGTATGGCTGTTCAAAATCCTAAAATTATTGAACCTGCTTTGGAAGAACTTAAACAAATAGCAGGACAAAAGCCTGTAGTAACAAAAGCTAAAAAATCTATTGCAAGTTTTAAATTGAGAGAGGGTATGCCTATAGGTTGTATGGTTACTCTTCGTAGAAGCAAAAAATATGATTTTTTCAGTAAACTTGTAAATATAGCTCTTCCAAGAGTGAAAGATTTTAGAGGAATTTCTGGAAAAGCTTTTGATGGCAAAGGAAACTATAGTTTTGGTATAAAAGAACATATTATTTTCCCTGAAATTAATTATGATAAAATTGATAAGATTAAGGGGATTAATGTCACGATAGTTACAACTGCAAAAACAGATAGTGAAGCAAAAGAATTGCTTCGTTTATTAAATATGCCTTTTAGGAACTAAGGAGGGCTTAAGTTTTGGCAAAAACATCTCTTAAAGTTAAAGTTAAAAAAAAACAAAAGTTTAAAGTTAGAGAATATAATAGATGTCCTCTTTGTGGACGTCCAAGAGCTTTTTTAAGAAAATTTAATATATGCCGTATATGTTTTAGAGAACTTGCTTCAAAGGGTGACTTACCAGGTGTGGTTAAGTCGAGTTGGTAGTTTTTTAAAAAAATATACTAAGGAGATTATTAAGTGGTAATAGATCCAATTGCAGATATGCTGACTAGAATTCGCAATGCAGGAAAAGCAAAACATAGTTATGTTATGATTCCTGGTTCTAAAATAAAAACCGAAATAGTTAGGGTTTTAAAAGAACAAGGGTATATCAAAGATTTTGAAATTATACCAAATGATACAGGAAATGATTTAAAGGTTCAGTTAAAATATTTTGGTAATAGTGGCAATAGTGATTATGATATTGGCAAACATACTATAATTGAAATTGAAAGAGTAAGTAAGCTTGGTAGACGTGTATATTCAAAAAGTAAAGATATTAAACCTGTTTATAACGGACTTGGTATAGCTATTATCTCTACATCAAAAGGTATAAAAACAGACAAAGAGGCAAGAGAACAAAATTTAGGCGGCGAAATACTCTGTCATGTTTGGTAAAAAGGAGTAAGTTAAATGTCAAGAATAGTGAAAAAAGCTATTCAAATAGCAGATAAAACTACAGTTACTTATGTAGATAAAGTTGTTACGGTTTCTGGCGAAAAGGGAGTTTTAAAAAGAAAAATTCACGACTTTATTGATATAAAAATAGAAGATAACCTTATAAATGTAACTAAAAATCAAGATAATAAAAAAGCGGAAGCTTTAAGTGGGCTTACCTGGGTTCTTATAAACAATATGATTATAGGAGTTAACAAAGGTTTTGAAAAGGATCTTGAAATAAACGGTATCGGTTATAGAGCAGAACTAAAAGGTAAAGATACAATTATTTTTAATGTTGGTTATTCTAATCCTGTAAATTTCAAACTTCCAGAAGGCATAGATGTTAATATAGATAAAACAAAATTAAAATTGATGAGCATAGATAAAGAGCTTTTAGGACAAACAGCAGCATCAATTAGAAAAATAAGACCTCCAGAAGTTTATAAAGGCAAGGGTATTAAGTATAAAGAAGAAGTAATACAAAAGAAAGCTGGCAAGAAAGCAGCAAAATAATAGGTGTTTAAATAAAATGCTATTTGTACGTAATAAAAAAAGATTAAAGAAAAAAAAACGAATCAGTAAAAAGATTATGGGGACGCCTGAAAGACCTCGTTTAGTAGTTTTTAGAAGTCTAAACAATATTTATGGTCAAATTGTAGATGATGTAAAAGGGCATACTCTTGTATCGGCTTCAAGTCTTGAAAAAGATTTTAAAAAAGAAGGGAATAAATTTTCTATATCAGAAGGTGTAGGAAATTTTTTAGGAGAAAAAGCTGTTAAAAAAGGTATAAAAGAAGTTGTTTTTGATAGAAATGGTTATTTGTATCATGGCAGAGTAAAAGCTTTTGCTGATGGTGTTCGTAAAAAAGGCTTAATATTTTAATTAAAAAATATTTAATGAAAAATATATAAAGGAGAGTTCACTTTTGATTAAAAGACAGGAGACAGAAAATAACCAATTAGTAGAAAAGGTTGTTTACATAAATCGTGTTGCAAAGGTTGTTAAAGGGGGTAGAAGGTTTAGCTTTAGTGCTATTGTAGTTGTAGGAGACAATAAAGGTAGAGTTGGACATGGGCTTGGAAAAGCTGGAGAGGTTCCTGAAGCTATAAGAAAAGGGATTGAAAAAGCAAAAAGCAATATGGTTGGTGTTACAGTTGTTGATGGTACTATTCCTTATGAAATTGTTGGTAGATATGGTGCTGGTAAAGTACTTTTAAAACCTGCTTCAAAAGGTACAGGTGTTATAGCAGGTGGTGCAATTCGTGCGGTACTTGAATCAGCAGGAGTTAAAAATATACTTACAAAATGTCTTGGTTCCCATAACCCACACAATCTTGTAAAAGCAACTATTGCAGGGCTTAAAAGTCTTGAAACTAAAAAGCAAGTTGCTCTTAGAAGAGGTATATCTTTATAAAGTGGATAAAAGAATGTTAAAAATTAAATTAAATAAAAGCTTAATAGGTAGACCTGAAAAACATCGTAAAATTTTACAAAGTTTAGGGCTTACTAAAATTAATAGAGAGAAAGAATTTAAGGATAATCCTGCTACTCGTGGTATTATAAAAAAAGTTCAACATCTTGTTTCTGTGCAAAAAGATGAGGATGCAAAAAAATGAAACTTAATGAATTATCGCCATCTAAAGGTTCTGTAAAAAAAAGAAGAAGAGTAGGTAGAGGTGTAGGTTCTGGTAAAGGTTCCACATCAGGTAGAGGACATAAAGGTCAGAATGCTAGATCTGGAGGTGGAGTTAGAGCAGGTTTTGAAGGTGGTCAAATGCCTCTTCAAAGAAGGCTTCCTAAAAGAGGTTTTACAAATATCTTTAAGAAAAAGATTGCTATATTAAATGTAGATACAATAGCAAAATTTAGAAAAGATAGCATTATAAATGATATTGCTCTTATAAAAAAAGGTTTAGTTAAGGGTAAATATGATGCTATTAAAATTCTTGGAAAAGGTGAAATAAAAAAACCTGTTACAATAGAGAAATGTCTCTTAAGTAATAGTGCAAGACAGAAAATAGAAGCAGCTGGCGGTACAATAAAGGAATAGAAAGTTTATTATGGCGAATCCTCTTCAAAACATTATGAAACTGCCAGAAATTAAGAGAAGAATTCTTGTAACTCTTCTTTTTTTATTTGTGTATAGAATAGGAGTACACGTTCCAACACCTGGGATTGACGGTGGTGCACTTCAAGAAATATTCAATGCAAATAAAGGTGGCATTCTTGGTATGTTCAATATGTTTTCGGGTGGAGCTCTTGAAAGACTTTCTGTTTTTGCTCTTGGTATAATGCCATATATTAGTGCTTCAATTATTTTACAACTTCTTACCGTAGCTATTCCTCATCTTGAAAGATTATCTAAAGAAGGAGAGCACGGAAGAAAAAAAATCACACAATATACAAGATACGGTACAGTTCTTTTAAGTATCATACAAGGGTTCGGTATCAGTGTTGGACTTGAAGCTATGAATGCAGTTATAAGTCCAGGTTGGTCATTTAGAATAATGACAATATTAACACTTACAGCTGGTACAGCTTTTATTATGTGGCTTGGTGAGCAAATTACTGAAAAAGGGATAGGAAACGGTATCTCTTTGATTATTTTTGCAGGAATTGTTGCAAGGATGCCTGTTGCAACTGCCAATACATTTAGATTGATTTCTTCGGGTGAAATGTCTGCTTTTTTCGTTATAATACTACTTGTTATTATGATTGGTGTTGTAGGGTTCATAATATTTTTTGAACAGGCACAAAGAAGAATTGTTGTACAATATGCACAAAGAGTTGTAGGCAGAAAGATGTTTGGCGGACAAAGTTCATATCTTCCGTTAAAAGTAAACACTGCAGGTGTTATTCCTCCGATTTTTGCATCTTCTATAATGATGTTCCCTGCTACTGTTGCAAGTTTTATTGATATTCCTTTTATGAATACAGTGAAAGATATGCTTATGCCGGGGAATGTTTTATATGAAATTATTTTTGTAATTTTTATTTTTTTCTTCTGTTTTTTTTATACTGCAATAACTTTTAATCCTAAAGATATTGCTGAAAATATGAAAAAAAATGGGGGTTATGTCCCAGGGATAAGACCTGGTAAAAAGACTTCAGAATATATTGATAGAGTTTTATCAAGAATCACTCTTGGTGGTGCGACTTATGTTTCTGCAATATGTGTTTTGCCTTCTATCCTTATGACAAAATTTAATGTGCCATTTTATTTTGGTGGTACAGCACTTTTAATTGTCGTGGGAGTAGCAATAGATACTATAGCTCAAATAGAATCTCATATGACAACCAGAAACTATAGTGGTTTTCTGAAAAAAAAACTTAAAGGAGCTTAGATGTCTGTCAAGGAAGAAGCTATAAAAGTTCAGGGGAAAGTACTTGAGACTCTTCCCAACGCTACATTTAAAGTTGAATTAGAAACCAAGCATCAAATAATTGCACACATTTCTGGTAAGATGCGTATGCACTTTATTAAGATATTGCCAGGTGATACTGTTACAGTTGAGCTTTCACCTTATGACTTAACTAAAGGTAGGATTACTTATAGAGAAAAATAAGACCTTTACACATAATGTTTTTTATTAAAAAACAGTGATTGTTTTTGTAAAACATTAATTTTTGATAATTTTACAAAAACTTATAAAACCATTATAAAGTATATGTGCAAAGGTCTTAAAGATAAGAGATTTTTGGGTAATCTTTAAAAATCTTAAAATAAATATAAAGAGATAAAAAAATGAAAGTAAATGCTTCTGTAAAGAAAATATGTAATAAATGTAAAGTTATAAAAAGGAAAGGTGTTGTTAGAGTTATTTGTGAAAATAAAAGACATAAGCAAAGGCAAGGATAAAAAATGGCAAGAATTTCAGGTGTAGATATACCAAAACAAAAACATATACTAATTTCTTTAACTTATATTTTTGGAATAGGCAAAAGTAGAGCAAAAAATATATTAGATAAGCTTTCTATTGACCCTATGATTGAAACAGAAAAGTTGAGTGATGAAGAAATAAATAAGATTCGTAAATTTATTGACACGGAATATAAAGTAGAAGGTGAGCTTCGAGCAGAAAGGTCAATGAATGTAAAAAGACTTATGGATATAGGATGTTATAGAGGTCTGCGTCATAGAAGATCTTTACCTTGTCGTGGTCAAAATACTCAAACTAATGCAAGAACACGAAAAGGACCTAAGAAAACTGCTATTAAAAAGAAAAAGAAAATCTAAAAGAGGTTAAAAATAAAAATGGCAAAAGCAAAAAAGCAGATTAAAAAAAAGATTAAAAAAAATATATCAAGTGGAATAATTCATATCCAGTCCACTTTTAATAATACGATTATAACGGTTACAGACATAGCGGGTAATGTTGTTTGTTGGTCAAGTGCTGGCGTACAGGGCTTTAAAGGAGCAAGAAAAAGTACTCCTTTTGCGGCACAGCTTGTTGCTGAAGATATTGCAAAGAAGACAAAAGAATATGGCATCAAAACTTTTGAAGTCTATTTAAATGGTCCTGGCGTAGGTAGAGAGTCGGCTTTAAGAACATTACATGGTGCGGGTTTTACAATCACTCTTATTAAAGATGTAACACCTATTCCGCATAATGGTTGTAGACCTTCAAAACGTAGAAGAGTTTAATAAGGAGAAAAATTTTGGCAAGATATAGAGGACCTGTTTGTCGTTTATGCAGGCGAGAAAACTCAAAGCTTTTTTTAAAGGGAGATCGTTGTTATTCAGACAAGTGTGCTTTTGAAAGACGTTCTTATGCACCTGGACAACATGGTCAAAGAAGAGGCAAATATTCAGACTATGGAGTTCAGTTAAGAGAAAAACAAAAGGTGAAAAGAGTTTATGGCCTTTCAGAAAAGCAGTTTAGACTTGTTTTTAAAAGAGCTGAAAAGAAAAAAGGTATGACAGGCTTAACATTACTTAATTTTTTAGAAAGAAGATTAGATAATGTAATATATAGATTAGGTTTTGCGAGTTCAAGAACTCAAGGTAGACACTTAGTAAAGCATGGTCATTTTATTATAAACAATAAAAAAGTTGATATACCTTCATATGTTGTAAAACAGAACGATGTAATTGAGGTAGCTGAAAAGAGTAAAAATATAACTGCTATTAAAGATTCTATAGAGGCTGTTGTAAGAAGAGGTGTTCCTGGTTGGCTTAGTTTTGATAAAGAAGGATTTAAGGGTACCGTTGTAAATATGCCAGAAAGAGAAGATATTACCTTACCTATACAAGAACAGCTTATAGTTGAACTTTATTCTAAATAGCTTTAACAAAAAGCTACAAGCATAATCATATTTTATGCTTAACAATAGAAAAGTTAATTTTTATTATGCAGATAGAAAAACATTATTAATGTTTTTAATTTTTTAAAAGGAGACGTTGATGTCATTAGATGATATAGTTTTTATAAATTGGCGAGAAATGATTAAGCCAAAAAAAATCAATGTAGAGGGCGATAAATTTTATGGTAAATTCGTTTGTGAGCCTCTTGAACGTGGTTTTGCTTTAACTATTGGCAATGCTCTCCGTAGAACTATTTTATCATCCATATATGGTCCTGGTATTGTTTCTGTTCGTTTTAAAGATGTATTGCACGAATTTAGTGTTATTCAAGGTGTCTTAGAAGATGTTTCAGAAATTATCCTTAATATAAAAGAGTTAAAGATAAAGGTTACGGATACCAAAGAGAGAGTTTTACATCTTAAAGTTTCAGGAAGAGATGCTACAGCCAAAGATGTAGTTAGTAAAGATGGAGGAGTAGAGATTTTAAATCCTGATCTCCATATTGCTACAATTTCAAAAGGGGCTGAGCTTGATATGGAAATGGTTGTTAAAGTAGGCAAAGGATATGTAGCAGCAAAAGACAATAAAGATGAAGATATGCCTATAGGAACTATCCCTATAGATACTATCTTTTCTCCGATAGAAAGAATAAAGTTTGATGTTTCAAGTTCAAGAGTTGGACAAAAAACAGATTACGATAAACTTACTTTTGAAGTTTGGACAGATGGTAGTGTTCTTCCAGAAGATGCAGTAGCTTATGGCTCTAAAATATTAAAAGAGCAATTAAACTCTTTTATTAACTTTGATGAAGAGAGTGAGCCTGAAGAAGAAAAGCCAAAAGAACAAGAAGAAAAGAAACAATATAATGAAAATTTATATAGAAAAGTAGATGAGCTTGAGCTTTCAGTAAGGAGCTCAAATTGTCTTAAAAATGCTGATATAGATTATATTTATCAGTTAGTTAAAAGAACAGAAGGAGATATGCTTAGGACTAAAAATTTTGGTCGTAAATCTCTTAATGAAATAAAAGATATATTAGGTGAAATGGGACTTCGTTTCGGAATGGTTCTTGATGAGGATTTTGAAATTCCGGTTTAATCTTTTTTTATGAATAAGGTTTTTTCAGATGAGACATAGAAAAACACGTTTAAAGCTAAGTAGAACAGGTGAGCATAGAAGAGCTATGTTCAGAAATATGGTAACTTCCCTGTTTGAACATAATCAAGTTAAAACTACTACACCTAAAGCTAAAGAGCTTAAAAGGTTAGCAGATAAGGTTATAACTCTTGTTAAAAAAGGCGACTTAAGTGCAAGACGTAATGTATTATCTTATATAAGAGATAAAGAGATTGTGCATAAGCTTTTTGAAGAATCTAATGAACGTTTTATGCATACAGACAGTGGATATACCAGAATATTTAAAGTTGGTCTTAGAAAAGGTGACGCTGCTCCTATGTCTCTTGTTATTCTTTCTGAAGGTAAAAAAGAGACAAAGAAAGTTAAGCCTAAAAAGGATGAAAAGTTTATAAAGGAAAAAGAGTTAGATAGCGTAGCTTTAGAAGATAAAGAAAATGTTCAAGAAGAAGTAGAAGCAAAAGAAGAGGCTAAAGAAGCTGATGTAGTAGAGGGTAGTGATGATAAAAATGATGAAATAAAAGCCGAAGAGAGCGAAGCTAAAGACGATCAAAGTGATGTTGATAAAGAAGATGATGCTAAAGATGAAGAGAAAGAGAACTTAGAGGAAACAGAAAAAAAATAAGTAAAACTTTACATATAACAATTAAAAAAAAAGCCTTAAGGTTAATTTAACCTTAAGGCTTTTTTTTTGATTTTGTTTTAAGAATAGAAATAAAAAAGGCTCAAAAGTATTTAAAACCTTTGAGCCTTTTTGTTGTTTTGATTTATGTCTCTTTTTATATCTTAAGCGAACGCTTTTTCAAAATTTGGAACAACCTGTTTTTTTCTACTCATAACGCCGTCAAGCCAAACTTTTCCGCCTTCTACTTTTTGACCAAAAGCTTTTTCAACAACAGATTCATCATCTGATGCAACAAGCATTTCAGAACCTTCTTTCATAATATCTGTTAGAAGTAAAAATACACTATGACGAGAACCTTCTGCTTTGAGTTTTTTAATATCTTCAGCTAAATCATTTTTGATATTGTCAACAAGAGAAAGGTCAACAAGTTCTAATTGTCCTATACCAACTTTTTTGCCGTTCATATTAAAATCTTTATAATCTCTTTCTACAAGTTCTCTCATTGGAGTTCCTTCAATTGCAGATTTAACTTTAAACATTTCCATACCAAGAGCTTGAAGGTCACTTGCTCCTGCAATTTTTTGAAGAGCTTTTGCTGCTTCTTTATCTTTTTCTGTGCAAGTTGCTGATTTGAAAATAACTGTATCACTTAAAATAGCACAAAGCATAGCACCTGCTATACCTTTTGGAATTTCAACATTAAAAAAATCGTACATAGCTTTGATAATTGTTGCTGTACAGCCTACTGGCCAAATCCAACATTCAAGAGGTTGTTCTGTTGTGATATCTCCAAGTTTATGATGGTCAACTATACCAAGGATATTAGCTTCTTTAATATCATCCATACATTGAGCAATATCAGAATGGTCAACAAGAAAAACATCTTTGCCTTTTACAGATGTCATAATTTCAGGTGCAGAAAGAGAAAATTTATCCAAAATAAATTTTGTTTCTGGGTTTAAATTACCTTGAATTACAGGTACTGCTTCTGTACCTATTTTAGATTTTAAATCAGCTAGAGCAATCGCTGAGCAAACAGTATCGCTATCGGGATTTTTATGTCCAAACACATATGCGGTCATTATATTCTTCCTCCATTTAATAATTTTGAGAGCTTCTATAAAAAGTTCTCTTTTTTTAAAAATTAAAATTGTGCTTTGTAAAAAAATTAATTATGAAAACTTATGATTCATAAAAGCTATTAACTTTTAAGTGTTTTTTCATAAAACACATTATGTACAAAGGTCTTATGCTTTTATGTGCAAAGTTCTCACTAATACTGCATTCACTCAATCTATTTGTTTTTTAAAATCTGTCAAGACATTTTGCCATAGTGTTTTTTTTGAGCAGATTAATTTTTAACCCATTTTAAAATTTTAGAAATAGAAGATGACATTGAAAAAGATACCTAAAGAGTTTTATACAAAATTTACAAAAGATGAGCTTTTTGAAATAAAAGCCATTTTTAATAAATTTATTACCGCAGGTGAAAATAAAAAAGCTGAAACCTATCTTAAAGTTGTTAAAGAGAAAAAAGAGTCGCCTCTCAATTTACGAAAATTAATCAATATTACCCAAAACGAATATACAAGCTATGCTAAAAAGAAAGATATATTAAACTTTAAAATAGATTATATCCTTATAGCTAATAGAGGCGAGATAGCTTTTAGAATGTTAAAAGAAGCTCACGCTTTAAGTAAAAAAGTTATAATCCTTTATGAAGAGAACGATTTGTCTTGGGATGAGTTTTTAAAAAAGGACGATATAGCGATACAAATAAGATCTTATTGTGATAGAGGTAAAAAAACAGAAGATAGATATGATGTTCAGGATATGTGGAAAGTAAGATTAATTATTGAAAATCAAAATATAGAACTAAGTAAAGTCGCTGTCTTTTCTGGATACGGTTTTAATTCTGAAGATGAAAAGTGGATAAAAGCTGTAGAAGATCTTGGTTTTAGAATATGTGGTCCCTCTTCTGATAGTATCCATGCTTTTGGTTTAAAAACTCAAGCTAATGCAGTTGCAAAAGAAAGTAAGCTTTTCCCTCCTCTTACTTCTGGTTCCATTTATCATATTGATGCAATGTCTACTGCTGAAAAAGAACAAAACTTAGCTAAAGCTATTGCTTTTTATGAAGATTATAAGGGTGTAATAACTTCTTTTCTTTTGAAAGATGCAAGAGGCGGAGGAGGTAGTGGACAATTCAAAATAGACAATCCGACAAGAGAAGAGTTTGAAACAGCTTTAATAAATTTTGCAGAAAAAAAAGAGATTGTTGAATTTAGTGTTGATGAATTTATTGTAGGGACAAGGCATATTGAGTTTCAAGTTGTAAGTGATTGGGATGGAAACGTAGGTATTGTAGGTATTAGAGATTGTTCTGAACAACTTCAAATGCAAAAAATAGAAGAAGAGGTGGCAAATCAGATACCTTTAGAATATTGTGAAAAGTTTAAAACAGCTATCGTTAAATTTTTTAAAAGATTAGAGGAAAAGATAGGTCATCCATATGTTGGGCTTGCGACTGTTGAAACGATGTACAAGCCCAGTGCTGTAAAAAATCATTTTAGGTTTCTTGAAGTCAATCCTCGCCCTCAAGTTGAACTACCTGTTACTGAAATGCAATCGGGTTTTAATCTCATTAGTTCTTTGATAGATATTGTAGAAGGGAAAAAAATAAGGTCTCAAAGCGATATAGAAAAAGAGGATATAGGTGGCACTACAATTGAAGTTCGACTTACTTTGCAAGATGTCTTTGATGAAGAGATGATTAAGTTTATGAGAATTCAGGGTAGGAATAAAATATTATATCCTACAGCAGGAGTTTTCGATGTATTTAGTCTCCCTGAAAACGAACAAAATACGATTATACACAAAGACCCACGCCTTAAGAAAGGGGTTTATGTTTCTGGTAAATATGACCCTATGATAGCTAAAGTAGTTATTCATAAAGATTTAAAATATGATGAAACCATAAGACAAAACAGATTAAGTACCATTTCCGATATAAAAAAAGTTATAAAAAAAATTAAGATTAAGGGAAAAGGTTTAAACACTAATAAAAGAATCCTGCTTGATATTTTAGACCACGATATATTTTTAAATAGAAATCACCGTTCTGAAACTGTAGCCCCCAGTGTAGTTGCAAATATAAGAGCAGAAAATTTGGAAAGGGCGATAAGAGATAAGTATAATCCTTACAATTTTTCTGATAATTTAACTAAGATGTTTTGTATTGCAAAATTAGGAGCTCTTACAAACTCACAAGTTAAAATATTTGAATCTTTTACAATAGGTTACGGTAAATTTTTAACAGTTGTGGAAAATAGAGTTAGAAGAGAGATAAGTAAGATAAAAAGAGATTTGGGTTTTGATGATTTGCAAAAAAGACTTATGATATGGTTGCAAAATCATATGGAAGAAGGTGAAAAATGCTATATATTCAAAAATCATATACAAAAAAATATAGTTTCTACACACTTTAGGTTTCATCCTTTTTTCTTTCCTTTTTTTGAGCTTTTTATAATGGCACTTGGACTTAAACCCGAAGAGGCAATATTAAATTATGAAGATAGGAAACTTACTAGTGTTATTATGCAGGATGATAATGAATCTTATGACTTGCTCTATATACAAAGATTTGTAGATACCGAAAAAGGTCGCAGTGACTTAAAGGATATGGTTAGTGTCAAAAGACTTTATAGAAAAGATAAATTTAAGTTAAGAGATGCAGAGGTTTTAAAGGCTATAGCCAACAAAGTTTTTAATAGTGATAATAAAGAAAAGAAAACTAACGGTGAACTATTGCAGGAGATGTTTCCTGATACTACCTTCAAAAATGGTTTTTTATCCCTCGATAAAGGTCAAGTTAAGATTTTTAAACATATTTTCTATTGCTTAACTAAAATAAGATTTAAGACTTGTTTTAAAGAGGTTTGATTTTTTTACTTTCAGCTCTTAAAGGTTTTGAATAATTTCAACCATATCTTTGACTGCTTGTTTTATACCTACAAAAACTGCTCTTGAAATTATTGAGTGTCCTATACTGAACTCATCAATTAAATTGCTAAAGCCTTTGAATTTTTTAACAGTGGTATAACAAAGCCCATGTCCTGCATTTACCTTTAAACTTAACTCTTTTGCAAATTTGGCTGCATCTATAATTTTTTTAAACTCTTTTTCTTTTTTTTCGTTTGTTTCTTCGCAAAATTTTCCAGTATGAATTTCTATAGCATCTGCATCGATATTTTTTGCACACTCAATCTGTTTAGTATTAGGGTCAATGAAAATACTAACAGGAATATTGGCATTTTTAAATATATGAATGGTTTCGGCTGTTTTTTTTTCATACTTTATAACATCAAGCCCTCCTTCAGTACTTATTTCTTCATCTCTTTCTGGTACCAAAGTGATAAGCTCCGGTTTTATCTTTAAAGCAAAATCAACCGTCTCTTTTCTATTTGCCATCTCTAAAATAAGTTTTGTCTTAACTGTCTTTCTTAAAATTTCGACATCTCTTTCTTGTATATGTCGTCTGTCTCCTCTTAAATGTACGACTACACCATCTGCTCCTCCTATTTCTGCAAGTCCTGCAGCTGTTACAGGTTCTGGATAATTAACTTTTCTTGCTTCTCTTAAAGTTGCAATATGGTCTACATTAACAGCTAATGTACTCATTTTTTTCCCTCTCTTTTAGACCTTTACACATAACACTCTCTTTCACTTTTGTTTTGGGTTTGACGTATTAAATATACTACTACACCACAAAACAAAAGTAAAATAGAGCTATGTATAAAGGTCTTGAATTAAATTAAAATTCTTTTTTGTTTAAAAAAATCTTGTATTATCGTTTTTGTCTCGTTTTTTAAAACTCCTGAAACTACTTCAACTTTATGATTCAATCTGCTATCTTTTGAAAAATCGTAAAGAGAAGAGCATGCTCCCCATTTTTTGTCAAAAGCTCCAAAAACAACTTTTTTTATTCTGGCGTGAATAATAGCCCCCATACACATTATACAAGGTTCAATTGTAACATACATAGTTGTATTAATGAGTCTGTAATTTTTTGTTTTTTTTGAAGCCGTTTTTATTGCAAGAATTTCAGCGTGTGCAGTTGTATCATTTTTTGAAATAACTTGATTGTGCTTTCTTGCGATAATTTCTCCTCTACTATTTACAATGATAGCTCCTATTGGAACTTCATTCTTTAAAAAAGCTTTTTTTGCCTCTTTTAAAGCGATATCCATATACTCTTCATCATTTTTTATTGGTTTACTTTTCATTGTGTTTTTTTAGTTACATAAATAAAAACTATGTTATTCAATAAGTTTTAATAAATATAAACGAATATATTTTTCTTATAAAAAAATGGCAAAAGAGCAAACTACTACATATAGAGCAAAATGGCTTATTATAAACCCATATAAAATAATTGAAAATGGTTTTTTAAAAGTAAGAGATGGTATTGTTGTAGATGTAGGGAAATTTAATTCTAAATTTAAAAGTGAAAATGTAAAAGATTTTGGAGAAAGCGTTATTTTACCTAAACTTATAAATGCCCATACTCATCTTGAACTTTCTATCTTAAAAGAAAAATTTAATGGGGATTTAGATTTTTTAAGTTGGATAAAAGATTTAATTAAAGAGAGAGATAAATTTACAAAAGAAGAGTTAGTAATTAGTGCTAAAAATGAACTAAAAAAAATAAAATCGACAAGCTTTTTCTGTGAAATTTCCAGCCTAAATATTACAAAAAATCTATTTAATGATTTACATATTAATGGTATGTTTTTTTTAGAATTGCTTGGAAGTAAGTTTCAATCTTATAAGCTACACGATAACGCTTTTATGCAAAGCTCTTTGGCGTGTCATGCCCCTCATAGCTCTTCTCCTTTGCTTTTGCAAAAGGTGAAAGATTATACAACTAAAAGAAATAGTCTGTTTTCTATTCATACAGCAGAGTCTAAATATGAAACTGAATTTATAAATAACAAAAGTGGTAGTTGGGCTTGTTTTTTAAAAGAGAGAAACGTCGATTTTAAAGATTGGGAAATATCAGAAAAGAGCTCTGTTGAACATTTAGAGAAACTAAAAATTTTAGATGATAAAACTCTTTTAGTACACATTCTTGAAGCAAGCGAAAAAGATATGGAGATTATAAAAAAAAAAGGTGCTAAAGTTTGTGTTTGTCCGAGAAGCAATTTTTTTTTACACAAGAAACTCCCCGATATATGTAAAATGCTCAAATTAAATTTAAAGCCAGCACTCGGCACAGATAGTCTTGCAAGTTGTGAGACTATTGACATTTTTGATGAAATGGCTTTTATCTACAAAAATTATAGTGATATTAAACCAGAAGAGATTTTTGAAATGGCTACAATAAATGGTGCTAAGGTTTTTTCTCGCAATAATCTTGGCTCGCTTGAAAAAGATACAAAAGCTTACTTCTTAAATCTTAAAATATCTGAAAATAATAAGAATAAACTTATTGAAAAAATTATAAATTATTAGAGAGCTTTAAAAAGTAAGGAATAAAGAAATAAAGAGATAAAGATATGAAGATAACAAAAGACGAAATATTATACGTTGCAAACCTTGCCAAAATAGAACTTAAAAAAGAAGAGGAGGAAAAAATTTCAAGTCAAATAGAGAATATCCTTGAATATATTAAAAAAATAGATGCACTTGACACAAGTGATGTAGAACCTACTTATAACACGCCTATTGGTTCAAATTTCTTTAGAGAAGATATCATAAAAGAGCACTTGGGCAGTGAAACGTCTCTTTTTAATGCTCCTGAAAAGGATGATGGATATTTTATAGTACCTAAAATAATAAAGTAAAAAAAATGGATTTATGTAAATTAACACTATTTGAAGCACACAACTTATTAAAAAAAAAAGAGATCTCTTCTGTTGAATTGAGTAAAAGTTTTTTTGAAAGAATAGAAACAATAGAAGATAAAATTGGCGCATATATAACAGTTACTAAAGAGAGTGCTTTAAAAGAGGCTGAAAAAGCTGATGAAAGAATTAAAAAGGGAGACATATCTTACTTAACAGGTATCCCCTTATCTATAAAAGATTTAATGTGTACAAAAGGAGTTAAAACCACTTGTGCATCGAAAATGTTAGAAAATTTTATACCACCTTATGACGCTTTTGTTATAAAAAAACTTAAAGAAGCGGGTGCTGTAATTTTGGGGAAAACTAATATGGACGAGTTTGCTATGGGCTCTTCCAATGAAAACTCTAATGTAAAAAAAGTTCACAATCCATGGGATGTAACAAGAGTACCTGGAGGCTCAAGTGGAGGGTCGGCGGCATCTGTTTCTGCTGATATGTGTATATCCTCTCTCGGTTCAGATACAGGTGGTTCAATAAGACAACCTGCTTCTTTTTGTGGAGTAACAGGTTTAAAACCTACCTATGGAAGAGTTTCAAGGTTTGGACTTATAGCTTTTGCTTCTTCGCTTGATCAAATAGGACCTATCACAAAAGATGTACAAGATTCTGCAATGCTTTTAGAAACGATATCTGGTTTTGATGAAAACGATTCTACTTCATCAAAAGAGAAAGTCCCTACTTTTTTTGAAAATATTAAGAATATTAAAGATTTAAAGGGTGTTAAAATAGGAGTTCCTGATGAGTATCTTGTCAGTGGAACAATTGATGATGAAGTGTATGAAAAAATCAAAGAGGCAGTAGATGTGCTTAAAAAAGAGGGTGCTGAAATTATAAATGTATCCCTTCCTCATACAGAGTATTCAATTGCTGCTTATTATATAATAGCACCATCTGAAGCAAGTTCCAATCTTGCAAGGTATGACGGTGTTAAGTATGGCTTTCGTGATAAAAATCAAACAGATTTAGAAAGTATGTATAAAAAGACAAAATCTATTGGGTTTGGTGATGAAGTTATAAGAAGAATAATTCTTGGAACTTACGCACTCTCTGCAGGCTATTATGATGCTTTCTATAAAAAAGCATCGCAGATAAGAACGCTAATTATTGACGATTTTAAGAAAGCTTTTGCTAAATGCGATATTTTAATTGCTCCTACTACACCTACTTGTGCTTTTAAAATAGGCGACAAATTAAACGATCCTCTTGCGATGTATTTTTCAGATATTTTTACAATCTCTGCTAATCTTGCAGGTATTCCAGCTATGAGTCTTCCTTGTGGTTTTTCTAAAGAGAATTTACCTATTGGTATGCAATTTATGGGTAACTATTTTGATGAAGAAGCAATATTAAAAGCTGGTATTGTTTATCAAAATAGTACCACTTTTCATAAAGAGAGACCGAAGGTATCTTAACTTAAGAGTTTTATATAAAAATTTAAAAGTTTACTAAAAGAGAGACCTTTGCACATAGCTCTATTTTGCTTTTGTTTTGTGGTGCAGTAGTATATTAATACGTCAAACCCAAAAATATTGCAAAAGAGAGCGTAAGTCTTTATAAGATTTTTAGAGGTTTTTCGGCGAACTGCCTTTACCCCGTGAAATAATTTTAAATTTTTTAAATTTAAAATTAAGATTTGAGTAGGGAACGGTTTAAAACCGTTCCCTACTCAAATCTTATTTCACTGGGTGAATCCCCCTTAAAAGGGGGAAATGTTAAAAAATCTTACGAAAAAAACATTATGTGCAAAGGTCTAAAAGAGTATTATGAAAAAAGAGCTTATTTTAACAGGCATTACAACAAGTGGCACACCTCATATCGGCAACTATGTTGGAGCTGTCTTACCTGCTATTAAGTTAAGTCAAAAAGAGGAGAATATATCCTTTTTTTTTTTAGCCGACTACCATTCGATTATAAAAAAACAAGATTCTAAACTTGTAGAAAAGTCCACAAAGGAAGTAGCTGCAACTTGGATAGCATCAGGGCTTGATGTAAAAAAGAATCTTCTTTACAGACAATCAGATATCCCAGAAATTTTAGAACTTAATTGGATACTTACTGCTCTTACTGCAAAAGGGCTTATGAATAGGGCACATGCTTATAAAGATGCTATATCTGTCAATAAAGATAAAAAGGATATTGATAAAGGTGTTACTATGGGGCTTTTTTCGTATCCTATTTTGATGGCAAGCGATATTTTAATGTTTAATGCAGCAAAGGTTCCTGTTGGTCAAGATCAGCTTCAACACTTAGAAATAGCAAGAGATATTGCAAATAAATTCAATCACACTTATAAAAAGCTGTTTGTTTTACCAGAAGCTGTTATCGAGAAAAGAGCTTCTGTATTAAAGGGTATAGATGGCAGGAAAATGAGCAAAAGTTACAATAATACTATACCTCTTTTTACAGAAGAAAAGAAGTTAAAAAAATCTATAATGAAGATTAAAACCGATTCTAAAGGAGTGAATGAACCTAAAGAATATGAAGGTTGTACTCTTTTTGAAATGTATAAAGCTTTTGCAAAAGAAGAAGATGTAGAAATTATGAAAGAAAAGTATCAATCTGGTATATCTTGGGCAGAAGTGAAAAATGAGCTTTTTGATTATATAAATAGTATTATAGAGAAACCACGCGAAGAGTATATAAAACTTATTGAAAAACCTAAAAATATAAAAGATATACTTATGGAGTGTGCAGAAAGAGCAAGGAAACGTAGTGTTCCTTTTTTAAAAGAAATTAAAGAAACTATCGGTATAAAATAGATTTTTAAAAATATGCTAAGACAAATATTATATATAATTTTAATATTAACTATCTTTATCTCTTTTTATTTTCTTAATATGCTTTTATTGAGACCTTTAAAAAGACAGATAAAGATACAAATAGATAGAGCAAAGCTTAAAGAGAAGAATAGAATCTTAAAAGAGAGAAAAGAAGAGAAAGAAAGGCAAGATTCAATAAAAAAAAGAAGATTAGAAAAAAGATTAAAAATAAAAATGGAAGAAGATTAAATTTATACTTCTATTCTTGGAAAAAGCTTTGTCTGTTTCTTAACTTTTAAATTTGGTTTTAAGATACTCCAAGATTTTAAACAATCTATGTCATAATATATATCGTAACAATCAAGCCCAAGATAATCTTGTAAGTTTCTAGAGGTTTGAGGCATAAATGGATATATTAAACCCGAAACAATTCTTAACCCTTCAAGCAAACCATAAATTACAGATTTGAGCTTATCTCTATCATTTTCATTTTTAGCAAGTTCCCATGGAGCTTTTTCATCTATATATTTATTCATTGTAGCAATTAATTCCCCAATGCTTATTAACGCTTTGTGGAACTTAAACTTTTCCATATTGTTTTCAAAGCTTTCAACAACTTCAATAGCTTTATCTCTTAAAACAATATGCTCTTTTAGCTCACAGGGTTCAGGCACTACCCCATCAAAATATTTATGTGTCATAGAAAGAGTTCTTGAAACTAAATTTCCAAAATTGTTCGCAAGGTCTGAATTTATCCTTCTTATTATTAAATCTTCTGAAAAGTTTGTGTCAAAACCGAATGCCATTTCTCGCATAATAGCAAATCTAACTGCATCGGTGCCATATTTTTTCAAAAGTTCTTCAGGGACTATAATATTGCCAAGACTTTTAGACATTTTGTTTTTATCTATATTCCAATAGCCGTGTATATGAAGAGATTTGTACATAGGCAAACCTATAGCTTTTAAAATTATTGGCCAATAGATGCCGTGAGGTTTAATTATATCTTTTGCAACTATATGGTGTGTATTATTCCAATATTTTTTAAAAAGATTTCCATCTGGATAGCCAAGAGCAGAAATATAGTTTAAAAGCGCATCGAACCAAACATAAGTGACATAATTATCATCAAAAGGTAGAGTTATACCCCAACTAAGACGAGCTTTAGGACGCGATATGCATAAATCGTCAAGAGGTTCTTTTAAAAATGATAGTATCTCTTTTTTATATTGAGATGGTTGCAAAAAATCGGGATTTTTTTTAATATAATCGATAAGCCAATCTTGATATTTGCTCATAGAAAAGAAGTAGTTAGCTTCTCTTATTGTTTTAAGTTTTGTTTTGTGGTCAGGACATAATCCATTTACAAGCTCTCTTTCTTGATAAAATCTTTCACAGTCAAAGCAGTACAAACCTTCATATTCATTGAAGTATATATCACCTTGATCGTATATTTTTTGTAAAATATTTGTTACTGTATTTTTATGCTCTGTAAATGTGGTTCTTATAAAATAGTCTGGTTTTACATTAAATTGAGGCCACAAATTTCTAAAGGTCGCACTTATTTTATCAGCATATTCTTGAGGAGTTATGTTATTTTTTTTGGCGGCGGCTGCAATTTTATCGCCATGTTCATCAGTACCTGTTAATAAAAAGCTTTCTATTCCCTGCATAGTATTAAATCTGCAAAAAACATCGGCGACTATTGTTGTGTATAAATGCCCTAAGTGCGGTTTAGCATTAACATAATAAATAGGAGTAGTTACAAGACAATTTGATTCCATTTTGCTTCCTTTAAATTTTCAAGATTTGCTTAATTAAAGTTTTTGAGGACTTTTATGTGATTAAGAGACTTTTGCACATAGTATTTTTTTATGAAAATGTGAAAATTATAAACTAATCATTCATTCATTAAAATTAAAAAATTCTTTAAATCAAGTCTTTTATGTCCACTATAACGTTTTTTTGAATTTCACTTTTGTTATCATTATCCTTAATACGCATATTAACTTCTACTTTTTCTTGTATTACAAAGTGTTGAGTAACTATTCCAGAACCTTCATGGGTTTGAACTTTTGTACCTATAGGGGGCATATTTTTTCGCATTTCAGTATATGTATCATTTTCAAACTCTAAACAGCAAAGAAGTCTATTGCATATGCCTGAAATTTTACCCGGATTGAGAGACATATTTTGATTTTTTGCCATTCTAAGAGAGATTGAACTAAACTTTTTTATAAATGTGGAGCAGCAAGTTTTCCTACCACAAATTCCTATGCTACCATAAAGTTTAACAAAATTACGTATGCCTACTTGACGTAGTTCTATTTTCGTTTTTAGTTCTTTAACAAGTATTTTGATAAGTTCTCTGAAATCTACTCTATCGTTTGCAGTAAAGAGAAAAGTCAATTTAGATGAGTTGAAACTGCTTTCTACGGCAAACAGTTGCATATCGAGTTTCAATTTTTCTTTTTGTGTTACACACAAATCGAATGCTTTTTTCTCTTTTTCTTCGTTTTGTTTTTTTATTAGAATATCTTGCTCTGTTGCTATTCTAAATATTTTATCGATATTTTGATTTATAGTCGTTTTTTTATTATATCTTGGAGAACACATTACAGTTGCAAAATCTAAGCTTTTATCTTGTTTTTGGACAATAACCTTGTCGCCTTCTTTTAAGACAAAAGCACCAGAAAGAACGGTAAAATATTTTTCTCTTTCTCTATATTGTATTTTGACAGTTTTTTGCATTAAATTTAATAAACATTCCTGTTAAATTTTGGTTTATAGACCCATTGTTTTCTATTTTTTTCTGAGCATCCTGTACCGATTCTATTGTTTTAATAATATTTTGTATAGAAATTTTATCGCTGTTTATCGTTATTTCTTTTTCAAAATCTTTGTTTAGAATCTCTCCATTGCACTTTTTGATTATTAAATCTTTGAGATAACTCTTTATTATATTAAAGTTCTCTTCTACTGCTTCTCTGTTGTTTTTGATTTTTTCAATAAATCCTAACGATGCCATAAGAGAATTTTGATTTAATACGTTAATGATTTGATTCCGTTTTTCATAATATTTTTTTATGTTGTTTTTTATAACTAAATTTAAGCTCCCTTCTGATAGATGCGATGTTAGCTCAATATCGATTTCATTATCTTTGATATTATCTTCTATAAACTCTTTTACTACCTTTTGCAAAAGAGGTTTAAATCTTACCTGACTACATCTCGATATTATAGTCGGAAGCAGTTTGTATTTATTTGTAGTTGTTAAAATAAAAATAGTATTACGTGGAGGCTCTTCTAAACTTTTTAAGAGGGCATTGCTTGCTTCTTTATTTAACTTTTGTGCATCTGCTATTATGATAACTTTTTTTTTTGCCTCATAAGGGGGCTTAAGGCAATATGTATTTATCTTCCTTATTTCATCTATTTTAATCGTACTGTTTTTTGTATTTATAATGAGGATATCTTGATGTTTTAGTTTTAATATTCTCTTGCAAAAGACACAGTCGCATTGTGTAAAAATATTTTGTTTTTCGCAATTTATTGCCGCAGCAAAAAATAGGGCAGTGTCAAGTTTAGCACACCCTTTTATTCCTGTAAAAAGTAGTGCATTAGGGTATCGTTCTTTTTCTATTATTCTTTTTAAAGTTTTAAGAGCAAAACTTTGTGTTTGTATGATTTTAACTTTTTTGGAGAGCATCAAGAAGATATACTTAATTATTTTTGTAATTGCTCTTTAAGTTCTTTACCACATTTGAAGAAAGGTTGTTCTTTAATTTTTACATTTATTTTTTTGCCAGTTTTAGGGTTTCTACCTACATATGGTTTGTACTTTTTAACATAAAAATTAAATAGATTGCGAATCTCTACTCTTTCTCTTCTGATTAAAGCGTTGGTAATAGAATTAAAAAAAGCATCTACAATGTGTGTTGCTTCAGTTTTTGAGAGACGCATTTTCTCTCTGACTTTTTCAATTAATTGTTTTTTCGTCATAACCTTTATTGATATCCTGATAATGTTTTGCGAAAATATAGCTTTAGTCTTATCTTTAAAAAGCTTTTTTAGCCTATAATTTTCGATTTAAAATATATTTGTTATGTAAAGTCAATTTGTAATTGAGACTTTTGTGCATAATGCTTTTTAAGTCTTTATTCTTTTTTACTTAAGAAATTTTTACACTCTTGAGTTTTTGTTTTTGCATCTTCTTGATAAGATGTGTCTGGATATTGTATTAAAACTTCCTCAAATCTTCCAAGTGCTGCTTTATATTTTTTATTTTTTAGATAAAACTTTCCTACATACATTTCGTGTCCTGCAATTTTCTCTAAACACTCTTTTTTTTTTTTATTTACAGATTCCTTCTCCTTACTATTTGGATAAAGTTTCAAATATTTAACAAATAGAGCAAGAGCTTTTTTTGCATGTTCAGGGTTTCTATCGATTGGTCTTATTTGATTATAGTAAGCAAGTCCTGTCTTGAATATTACATATGGTATATGCTCGCTTGCAGGATGCATTTTTTCATACTCTTCATATTCGAAAACAGCCAATTTATAATCTTCTAAAAAGAAATGTGCATCGGCTATTTTTAATTCTACTTCTGTAGCTCTTGAGTCGAAAGGGTACCAATTAATTAACTTCTCAAATTTTTTGATGGCATCGTTATATTTTTTTTTCTCAAAAGCTTTTTGCCCTTCAGTATAGAGTTCTGTTGCAGATGGTTCTTCAGGAGTTTTAAAAAAACAACAACAAGAAGGAAGAGAGGAAATAAATAGTAAGACTGCTATGAAACTTGCTTTTTTTATGTAAGAAAAATTAACCATATTTTTAAGATTCCAGATAGTGTGCTACAGACATTGCTGCAATAGCACCATCTCCTACTGCCGTGCTTACTTGTCTCAAAGGTGTTACTCTAACATCGCCTGCTGCATAAACGCCTTTTTCAGATGTTTGCATATTCTCATCTGTAATTATAAAACCTTCTTTACTAAGATTAATAAAGTTTTTTATAAAACTTGTGTTTGGTATAATCCCTATCCATACAAAACAGTTTTGTGTCTCTATTATCTTTTCTTCATTTGTTTTAAGATTCTTGACTTTAACTTTTTCAAGTCCCATTAGTCCTTCTAACGATGAGAGCTTAGAATCCCATAAAATTTCTACTTTATCGTTTTTTGAAATCCTTTCCCTTAAGATTTTAACAGCTCTTAACTCATCTCGTCTGTGAACAAGGTAAACTTTTTTTGCGAACTTGGTTAGATAAATAGCTTCTTGTACAGCAGTATCTCCTCCGCCTATTGCTACAACCACTTTGTCTTTACAAAAAGGGGCATCACAAGTTGCACAAAACGAAATGCCTTTGCCAATAAATCTTTCTACTTCTTGTAGCTCTGGTTTTTTAGGGCTTGCACCAGAAGCTATTATTATAGTTTTTGTAGTTATTTTTTTATCGGCTGTGTGTAGAGTAATGATTTCGTTTTCATCTTTTGAAATAGATACTATTTCTGTGGTAGAAGTTTTAAGCCCTAAATTCTCTGCATGTTCTAACATTTTAGAAGACAAATCTGATCCAGATAAGCCATTAGGGAAACCCGGATAATTTTCAATCCAGTCGCTTGCCATAATTTGACCACCGCAAACCATCTTTTCAATCAAAACTGTTTTAATTTTTGCTCTTGATAAATATATGCCTGCTGTTAAACCAGCAGGACCCCCACCTATTATAACCGATTCGTAATCTGTTTTTATCATTTTTTTCCCTATAATTTGTCTAATATCTCTTTTATTTTATCTTTAGGAAGCATTCCTGTTACTTGCTCTTTTTTTTCACCATCTTTAAAAAATATCATAGTTGGTATAGCTCTTATATCATATTTTGTAGGAGTTATAGGACTTTCATCAACGTTGAATTTTGCCATTTTAACTTTTCCTGCATACTCTACTGCAAGTTCTTCTATGACAGGACCAATAGCTTTACAAGGTCCGCACCATGGTGCCCAAAAATCTACTAAAACAGCACCTTTAGAGTTAAGTACTTCTCCTTCAAAATTGTCGTCATTAATATCAATTGTATTGTTACTCATAGTTAAACAGTTCTCCTTTTTAATTTTCTGTTTTATTTTTTTCTATAATTGTTTGTGCTATTTCTAAAGGAACTTCGTCATAAAAATCAAACTCCATTTCAAAAGTTCCTCTACCGCCAGTCATTGAGCGTAAATCTGGAATATATCTTAACATTTCTGCCATAGGTACGTTTGCTTGAATTATTTGAGTTTTATCCTCGCCAGCTTCCATACCAAGTACTCTTCCTCTTCTTGAATTAAGGTCTCCCATTATATCTCCTGTAAAAGAGTCTGGAGAATAAATCTTAACTTTCATTATAGGTTCAAGAAGAACAACTTCAGATTGTGCTAAAGCATTTTTAAAAGCAAGTGTTCCTGCTATTTTAAATGATAATTCAGATGAGTCAACAGGATGATAACTCCCGTCATCAAGTACTGCTTGAAAATCTACACAAGGATATCCTGCAAGAAATCCCCTTTCTGAT
Organism: Desulfobacterales bacterium; assembly: GCA_963662235.1. Taxonomy (GTDB): domain Bacteria; phylum Desulfobacterota; class Desulfobacteria; order Desulfobacterales. The sequence continues at coordinate 998,877 of OY759308.1, forward strand.
GCTTCTATAACGCCTTTTTCTACAGCAGGGATATACGTTTTAGGAATTGCTCCCCCTACGATTTTATCTACAAATTTAAAACCTTCGCCTCTTTTTAGTGGTGAAAATTCTATCCAACAATCTCCAAACTGACCGTGTCCACCTGTTTGTTTTTTATGACGACCCTGAACTCTTGCTTTCTTTTTAATCGTCTCTTTATAAGGTATTTTAGGTGGACTAATATCTACTTCAACACTAAATTTTCTTTTTAGTTTCTCAATTGTAGTTTCAATATGTACCATTCCTCTTCCTGAAAGAATAGTCTCTTTTGTTTCGCTATCTCTTTTTAACATAATAGAAGTATCTTCTTCTATTAATTTTTTTAAAGAGCTAAATATTTTATCTTCATCACCTTTTGATTTTGGTGTTATTGCAAAAGATATAACAGGTTTAAGAGGCGAAGGAGCTTTTACAATAACTTTTTTATCTACAGTTAAAGTGTCGCCTGTTTCTGTATCTTTAAGTTTTGATATGGCAACTATAGAACCTGGATAGGAATTTTCAATATTGTTTTGTTTTTTACCATCCATTTCAAGAAGTTGAGTAAATTTTTCCTGCTTGTCTTTATTAACATTTAATATAGTACCGTCTTTTCCTAAGCTTCCAGATATAACTCTAAATATAGACAATCTTCCTGAAAAAGGGTCTATAATAGTATTAAAGACTATACCTACAAAAGGCTCTTTTTCATCGGGCTTTAACTCTAATTCATTATCATTTTCATAAAATGCTTTCCAATTCCCTCTTTCTATTGGGTTTGGTGTATAATTTATTATAAAATCAGCTAAATAATCGCTTCCTATAAGTTTAGTTGCAGAACCGCACAAGACAGGAGAAAATTTTGCTTTAAGTAAACCTTGTTTAAAAGTGGTTTTGAGTTCATCTTGACTTATTGTTTCACCTTCAAGATATCTTTCAAGTATAGCATCATCAAGCTCTGCTACACTTTCAATAAATTCTTCTTTCGCACTATCAACTTCTTGCTTTATATCTTCTGGGATATCTATTTTTGTTGCTTTACCGTCATCATCATAAACAAAGGCTTCATTTGATAAAATATCTACAAACCCTTTAAATTCTGCCTCTTTTCCTATTGGTAATTGTACAACTACAATTTTGTTTTTTGTTAAGCTTTTTGTTTTTTCAATAGTTGAATAGAAGTCCGCTCTCTCTCTATCCAGTTTATTAATAAAAATAATAGATGGAATACCATTTTTTGCTGTTACTTTTAATATCTCTTCAGTAATGGAGTTTGGTCCTCCCACAGCTTCTATCGTAACAATTGAACTATCAAAAAAGGGGATACAAGTTTTTGTAGAAGAGAAAAAATTCATATCACCTGGTGTGTCTAAAAGATTAATTTTGGTCTTTTTGTGTGTTATTTGTGTAAAAGCACAATTTATACTTTGTTTTCTTTTTATCTCTTCTGGTTGAAAATCCATTACGGTATTGCCCTCTTCAATTTTTCCAAGCCTATTAACTTTTTTAGATTGAAAAATTAATGCTTCTGCGATGGATGTTTTTCCAGAGCTACTTCCTCCTGTTATGGAAACGTTTCTTAGCAGTTCGGATTGATTATTACTCATAATGATTTTCCTTTCTTACTAATGAGACCTTTGCACATAATGTTTTTTATGAAAAAAATAGTGGTTTTTATGAAATATTAACTTTTGGGTAATTTTACAAAAACTTCAAAAAACCATTATAAAGGTTTACGCTTCCTTTTACTTTTGTTTTGGGTTCGACGTATAAAAATACTACTTCACCACAAAACAAAAGCAAAATAAAGCTATGTGCAAAGGTCTTACTAATAATTGTAGATTGCGAGTTTTAGAGCTGTTAAAAAGTTTTAAAATCAAAAAACAGAGAAGCTCATACCTTTATCAGTTACCATTTTTTTTTCAAGGAATATTCAAGATAGAGACCTTTGTACATAATATTTTTTATTTAAGCTATGTATAAAGGTCTCCTTCAATAATAGCTTGAAGTCTCTTTCGGCTACACTTTTCAACTAAAAGCGTATAAACTTTATAGTCTTGTTTTAGCAAACCAAAGACTTTTACAATTCCTAACAAATGTAAGGTTTCGCAACAATATTCAGCGATTCTTTTTCTAATTTTCGATAAACATTTATTTATTGTATTTCTACTTATATTAGTTAAATTACTATAAAAAATTCGCGAAATTTATATTCAAATTGCTTACTAACTCTTATCTAAAATACCATTAAATGAATCAAAAAAGGAATTATCAGTTATGGATAAAAAAATGCCAAATCAAGAGAAACAACCAAAGCACTTAGATAATAAGAAAGGGAAAAAACAAAAAATGGTAAAAACAAATACAAGGTTTAAAATATGGGTTTTAGTGTTGGTTTTTATGGCAAGTGGAGTTTCATATATATCAGCTAATGCGGCAGAACCTTCAAATCCAGAGCAAAAAAAATTGCAAGAAGAATTTAAGAGTAATTGCGAGAATGTATTGTTAAAAATTAAAAGTTTAGAAATCACTAAAGAAAATGCCTTAGAAAATACAGATAAAGTAAAAGATTTGGTTTATTTCGCGAGAGAATTATTTAAACGAGCATATGCAGTAGACTCAGGAATTCCGTATGAAGAAATTAATAAAAATGAATGGGAATATGTTAGTTCGGAAATATTTTTAGATTTAGGAAAATTCGATACATATAAATTTAATAAAAAATATTTTGCCGATTTAAAACAAATAAGAAAGAGTGTTGTAAAGAATTTGTGAAAGAAAATGGCGTGTTGCATGAATTAAGAAAAATAACTCGTGATTGGTATAAAAAAGTAGATTGGAAGAAGCCAGATTTACAAGCTATAAGAAAGAGAACTTATGACCAAAAAGATCAAGGTATTTGGGTGGAGATTAGTCAAAAGTTAGAAGGTACTCCACACAAAATGGTCAGAATTGATTTAGATGCATATAAAAAAAGAATTCAGTCCATGAGACCAGAAGACACAGAGACTAAAATGAACTATTATAAAATTAGAAGATTGGTAGACAATGATGATTTTCTTTATGATTTAGTACAATTAATAGAGAATTTAATTCCTTCGACTGTTTCTAAAACTATAAAAGAGTGTGATAAAGAATATGATGATTTTTCGGTAAAAAAATATCGTTATAAATATAAATAAAAAATTCGCGAAATTTCTCAAAGTATGATATTATATTCTGAATTTCTTAAGAATTTTACATATGTTAAAAAGACGAATTTGCGGTTTGTTATTGTTATCTATTTGTTTCAATAGTTTAAACTTTACAGTTATAGAAAATCAATTTCAAAATAAATCTGTAGAGACTATAAAAAAAAGTGGTGGCAATTTTTCGCGAAAATTTATTTTTGGAAATTTAGTTTTTGCTGAAAGAACAGAAAAAAGTAATAATACAAATGACAAGAAAGTAGAAAATGCATTTGAAGTGAAAAAATACTCTGATATGTATAAGAAAGCTGTAAAAGATATTTATGACCAGTTTGAGAAAGCTTACAGAAGAAATCAGGAAATAATAAATAGAAGCTCAGGGTTGATTAATCAGACTGGCTACCAGCAATTGCTCAATAAACAAGTAGAATCCGAAGCCTTATTCAAAAAGGCTTTTGACACTGCCAAAATAACAAAAAACGGCGACGAGCTGGTTTTCCCCGAGTTTAAATTCGATGAAGTAACTAATGCGGTAGAGATATTTATGTTTTAGAAGCATTAAATGAAATCGAGAGCTTTGCACATAGCTCTATTTTGTAATATTTTTGTGGTGAAGTAGTATATTAATATGTCGAACCCAAAAATATTACAAAAGAGAGCGTCAGTCTTTATAAAGTTTTAGAGGTTTTTCGCCTTTCGGCGAACCCCCTTAATCCCCCTTTAAAGGGGGAAATGGTAAAAAAAATCTCACGAAAAAACATTATGTGCAAAGCTCTCGAAATCGAAACATTGTAGGGGCACGGCGTGCCGTGCCCAATAAAAAAACAAATTATACGAAAATGATAAAATATTAAAAGGGCACGGCACGCCGTGCCCCTACATCGTTTCTATTATTTTTAACGCTTATCACACAACCCAGCACATACGATAAAAAACGACAGCATCAACAATCTGTATAAAAAAACATTATGTGCAAAAGTCTCGTTCCCGTATGATTTGCTTTCTTTGTAGGGGCGTATAGCCATACGCCCAATGCGTAATATGATTTATTTTTTTCATAGAGACGGGTCGCCGCGATCTGTCTCTACACGGTTACCTCTCCATTGTATTGGAAATTATATGGGCGTATATCAATACGCCCCTACATAAAAAACAACACCCGAAACAATATTGGGCGAAACGATATTGGGCGGACACACCAAATTATGTTTGGAAAAATTGTGAATGGTTTTTACGTAACAAAACAAAATTATATTAAAACGGTAAAAAAACTATATAGAAATGGTGAACAAGGTAGGGGCACGGCGTGCCGTGCCCAATAAAAAAACAAATTATATGGAAATGATAAAATATTAAAAGGGCACGGCACGCCGTGCCCCTACATCGTTTCTATTATTTTTAACGCTTATCACACAACCCAGAGCATACGATAAAAAACAACAGTATCAACAATCTATATGAAAAAACATTATGTGCAAAAGTCTCGTTTCCGTATGCTTTGCTTCCTTTGTAGGGGCGTATAGCCATACGCCCAATGCGTAATATGATTTATTTTTTTCATAAACACAGGTCGCCGCGATCTGTCTCTACACGGTTACCTCTCCATTGTATTGGAAATTATATGGGCGTATATCAATACGCCCCTACATAAAAAACAACACCCGAAACAATATTGGGCGAAACGATATTGGGCGGACACACCAAATGATGTTTGGAAAAATTGTGAATGGTTTTTACGTAACAAAACAAAATTATATTAAAACGGTAAAAAAATTATATAGAAATGGTGAACAAGGTAGGGGCACGCCGTGCCCCTACATCGTTTCTATTATTTTTAACGCTTATCACACAACCCAACACATACGATAAAAAACGACAGCATCAACAATCTGTATGAAAAAACATTATGTGCAAAAGTCTCGTTCCCGTATGATTTGCTTTCTTTGTAGGGGCGTATAGCCATACGCCCAATGCGTAATATGATTTATTTTTCATAAAAACAGGTCGCCGCGATCTGTCTCTACACGGTTACCTCTCCATTGTATTGGAAATTATATGGGCGTATATCAATACGCCCCTACATAAAAAACAACACCCGAAACAATATTGGGCGAAACGATATTGGGCGGACACACCAAATTATGTTTGGAAAAATTGTGAATGGTTTTTACGTAACAAAACAAAATTATATTAAAACGGTAAAAAAACTATATAGAAATGGTGAACAATGTAGGGGCACGGCGTGCCGTGCCCAATAAAAAAACAAATTATACGGAAATGATAAAATATTAAAAGGGCACGGCACGCCGTGCCCCTACATCAAAATATTAGAGGGATAAATTTAACTAAAAAAGTTCAAATAAGGCTTAATAAAAAAATAGTTAAAAATAAAAATTGAATAAAATAATTGATTTTTGTTCCTATTAAAATAAGGGTGCGAAAAGCAAAATAAAACATTGAGAGCTTTGTACAAAGCTCTAAACCTTTTAAAACTAAAAGAGAAATTATGGAAAAACTATTTGGAACAGATGGGATTAGAGGTAAAGTCAATGATTATCCTATGACTTTAGAGATAGCACTAAAAGTAGGGGGTGCTGTCGCCTCTTTTTTTAAAGGAAAAAATAATAAGATAGTTATTGCAAAAGATACAAGAGTATCAGGCGATATGATAGAAGCAGCTATTTGTGCAGGTGTTACTCAAGCAGGGCTTGATGTTCACACCATGGGAGTTTTACCGACACCCGCTCTTGCATTTTTAACACATTATACGAAAGCAAGTGCAGGAATTATGATATCGGCATCACACAATCCTTATTGTGATAACGGTATCAAAATATTTAACGAAAAAGGGTTTAAGCTCAAAGATGAAGAAGAAAAAGAGTTAGAAAATGCGATATTATCTTCTTATGTCTCAAAAGAAGAAAAGACCGGGAAAATATATCCTATTTACGATAGCGAAGAGCCGTACCTTAATTTTTTAAAAACTTCTCTATCTCTGCCTTTTGATGCTTTTAGTAATTTAAAAATTGTTATAGATTGTGCAAATGGAAGTAATAGTGAAATTGCACCAAAACTTTTTAACAGTCTAAAAGCTAACTTCATAACTATTAATAATTTGCCAGATGGTATTAATATAAATGAGGAGTGTGGTTCTGAACATACAGAAAAGTTAAAAAAGAGAGTTTTGAGGGAAAAAGCGGATATAGGCTTTGCGTTTGATGGAGATGGAGACAGGATAGTCGTTATAGACGATAATGGCGAACAAATTAATGGGGACAGCCTTATTGGAATATTTGCAAAGTTTGCAAAAAAAGAAGCGAAACTTAAAAATAATACGGTTGTTACAACTGTTATGAGTAATTTAGGATTAAAAAAAAGTCTGCAAGATATGCAAATAAACTATCAAACATCTGATGTAGGGGATAGGAATGTAGTAAAAGAGATGCTCAAAACAGGGTCTAATATAGGAGGAGAAAATTCAGGGCATATAGTTTTTTTTGATAAACACACTACAGGAGACGGTCTATATGCTGCACTCAAGTTGCTTGAAATTATGGCAAAATACAAAAAGAAAGTATCTGAACTTTCAAAGATTGTAACAATATTGCCACAAACCTTATTAAATGTTGAGGTAGATAAAAAAGAGGATTTTACAAAAATTATTGAAATAAAAGAGACTATTGAAAGTGTAGAGAAAAAAATAGGCAAGTATGGTAGAGTTTTAGTTAGAAACTCAGGGACTCAAAATATCTGTAGAGTTATGGTGGAAGCTGAAACAAAAGAAGAGACAGAAAAATATTGTGACGAAATAGGCAAAATTATTAAGAAATACAGCGAGCTTTGCACATAATATCCTTTTATGAAAAAATCGTAGTGTTTAATAAAATATCAACTTTTGATAATTTCATAAAAGTTTTAAAAAAACTGACGCTCTCTTTTATAATATTTTTGGGTTCGACGTATTAATATACTACTTCACCACAAAAATATTACAAAATTTAAGCTATGCACAAAGCTCTCAATACAGTTTGTAAAAAAATTAAAAACTAGAGGCTTGACACTCTAAAAATAAATATATATTGAGCAAAAAGATTGTTATTTTTAATAAATAATCAAGGCTTTCTAAGTATCTTTCTTATTTTTTAAAATAACTAATTTATTGTTTAATTGCCTTTGTATAAAAAGAGTTGTTTTACGTTATTTGAAAAAAATTTAACTTTGTAAATTTTTTAGGTAATGTAGATATTTTATGTAAACAAAGGAATTTACTTATTTTATTTTTAAGTAAAAATTTTTCAAACCAATTTACTAATTTAAAGGAGTACAACTTATGTCTTTTAGTGTCACTGTAGATGCGGACAAATGTGAAGGATGTGAAGAATGTGTAGATATTTGTCCAGCAGATGTCTTTGAAATGGAAGATGATAAATCAACACCTGTAAACGAAGAAGAATGTATGGGTTGCGAAAGCTGTGTGGAAGTTTGTGAACCTGGCGCAATCGTAGTAGAAGAAGTTTAATTTTTAAAAAAAATCCCTTAAGAATTTTTAATTTATTCTTAAGGGATTTTTTTTATTGAGCTGTTGCACGTAGCTTAAATTTAGCGTTTGTTTAATGTGGTTTCATAAATTTTTTTATTGAGCTTACCTTAAAAATACTATTTTTTTAATAAAACACATTATGTGCAAAGCTCTTTTCTATAAATGAAACAATACATAATAGACGAGATAAGAGATAAAGATTATAACAAAATTAAATCTTTTTGTGATAATAATTTAGAGCCTTCAAAGATTGAGGGAATATATCATATCGTATTATCTTCTCCTCTTTTAAACAAAACCCAAAAAAGCCATAAAGAGTGTCAGCCATTCTATTTTGCTATCCATCTTTTGCGAGATAAGTTGATTATAGAACTTCTTATCAGGACAAAAAAAAAATTAAAGTGCGATTGTATAGGGTATGCCAATAAAACACAGAGAAACTGGATTATTGACTATTTTGATGGTGTACTAAAACAACTTGGGATAGTAATTTGAGCTTTTTACCATATAATTTTTTATGATTTACGACTTTTCACTACTTTTTATTTTATTATTTTTTTCAGCTTTTTTTTCATCATCAGAAACAGCTTTTTTTTCATTAAGCAAAGTTAAGATAGACTCTCTTAATGGGAAAGAGACTTTGTTAAATAGACTTATCAAAAAGATGAAAGATGATTCTAATAAGCTATTAATCACTATTTTAATTGGTAATAATATTGCTAATATTGGTGCAGCAGCTCTTGCTACATCCATTGCTTTTAAAATATTTGAAAACAATATTGTCAGCATAGCAACGGGTGTTATGACTATTATAACACTTATATTTGGTGAAATTTTTCCAAAAGTTTTTGCTTCTAAAAATAATATGTTAGTTGCAAAAATTACAATAGTCCCCATCTATTGGTTTTCTATACTATTTTTCCCGCTCATATTCATTTTAAAACATCTATCAAAATACCTAAAAGCTATAAATCAGGCTCCTTCTTTTACAGAAAAAGAGCTTATTAGTATGATAGACCTTGGGGAGAAGGAAGGCGAAATAAAGCGAGAAGAAAAGAATATCATTAACAATATCTTAGAATTTGATGATACAAACGCTTACAGTATAATGACTCCAAGAACAGATATGTACGTTATAGATATTAAGAAAGGGTTAAATTTAAATGCAATTTCTCGAACAGGTTATAGTAGATTTCCTATAATCAATGAGAGTATAGATAACGTCATAGGTATTGTACATATTAAAGATATTTTTAAAGAGATGCTAACTATAGAAGATAAAAAAAATATCGATTTGAAAAATATAATGCGTGCTCCAATATTTATACCTGAAAGTAAAAAGTTAGATTCTTTGTTAACTCACTTTAGAAAAAGTGAAAACCATATGGTACTTCTTGTTGATGAGCATGGAGGAATTTCAGGCTTAGTAACTCTTGAAGATTTACTTGAAGAGTTAGTAGGGGAAATATCTGACGAAACAGATAAGACAGAGCCTTATATAGTTAAGGTTAATGATAATGAGTGGATAGTTCCAGGCAAAACAGAAATTGATGAGGTAAATGAAAAAACGGGACTAAAAATAAAGCCAGCTTCTGAATATGATACTTTTTCTGGATATATACTAAATAAAACGGGTAGAATACCTGCTTTAAATGAAAAGATTAAAATAAAAGATAACTTTATTGTAACTATTAGAAAGAGAAAAAAAAATCGGCTTGATACTATTTTATTAACCAAAACAGGTGATTGATAGAAGTTTTTTTTTAAAACTTTATTCTTTTTTACCTCTTTTCCTACCAATAAGAAAATAGATCAAAGCTCCTATAAAAGGGATTGATGCAATAGCAAACCAAATTCCTTTTTCAATCGTGCTTTTAAAATCTTTGAGAATAATATCAATTAATGCCCATATCGTTATCACAAAAAAAGGGAAAGCGACTGCTAACAATATCAATAGATTTAACATTTTAAATACCTACCTACAATAAAGGGAATTTATATTTTTTTTACCTCTATTTTTTCTTGGAAGAGGGAGTAGACAAAAAAATATGTGTAAAGGTCTAAAAAAATTTCAGTAAATTTGAGATACTAATAACAGCATTTGCATAATATATACTGTGGTTATATGTCCTAATAATCTTAACAGTTTTACTTACTGTCATATCTTTTTTGAAACCATGATATTTAAGATAGTTGGCGATACTATAAATAGCATCAGCTTCTTCAAAAAGATTAACTTTTGAATTGTTATTCCCATCGACACCAAGTTTTAAGACATTACTTGGCATAAATTGAGCTATACCGATAGCTCCTGCATAAGAGCTTTTTATTTCGTTAGGATTTAACTTCTCTTTTTGTATATATTGTAAAAAAGCTTTTAGTTCTTTATATGCCCACGCAGATTTTTTATCTGCTATAGCATTAAATCTTTTTTTAGATATTTTGTTATTTTTACTAATCTCTTGCCATATCAATAATCTATTTTTTTTGTCTGAAGGCATAAGAGTAGCCATAGTAGAAAGAATATTGATAGCCAAATCTCTTCCTAAAAAAGCTCCTAATCTGGTTTCAACGAGCATTATAGCTGCTATAATAGTTTTATCTACTCCATACTGTTTTTCTGCCTCATCAAAGCTTTTTTGATGTTTTTTCATATATGCAAGAGTCTTTAGAGCAAACTCTTTAGAGCTGAACCTACAATAATTTAATTTACTTTCATCGTGCGAAAAATAGCTTGAAATTCTATTAGATAAAAAAACTGTGTCGTTATTATTAAAAACACTACTTATGAACTCTTTTTTGAAACCGTCTTCTATTAGTCTCTTTTCAAGATTACTAAAACGCATATCGCCTGCAAGTATAAGGTTTGGAAATATTAAAACACAAATAGCGATGAACAGTAAATTCCTAACAAAACTCATTTTTTATTTTTTCTCTTTTTTTAAAAGTCGTAATAGATTTAAAACCTATTTTTTTTAAGTTTTTTAAAGCTATATCAAAAAACCTTCCTACCTGTTTTGGGCTGTGAGCATCAGAGCCAACAACAATATCTATCCCTTTTTCTTTAGCTTTTTTTAATAGATAATCGGATGGATAACCTTCATAAAAAGGTTTAGCATAACCACTTGTATTATATTCCAAACAAAGATTTTTATTTTTTATTTTATCTAAGATTTTCTCAAACTCTTTTTTTACGCTATCTATCTTGCTTACATTCTTTTTAATAATGTCAAGATGGCATACAAAATCGAAATAGTCTTCATTTAACATATTGTTTAATTCATCCATATAAAGCTTTAAAACCTCCATATGGTCAATGTTTGGGTTATCTTTTTTAAAAGAACTTATAACGATATTGATATCGCCTGCAAAATGAACGGAAGAGCCTACTGCATCAAAGGGATATTTATTTACTACACTTTTTATAATCTCTATTTTTTTAGGGTTATAGTCAATCTCAACACCAGTTTTAATTGTTATTTCTTTTTGGAATTTTTTTTTAAGAGAGGCTACTTCGCTTATATAATCAGGCAATTCATTTAATCCCATTGAAAGATTGATGCCTTTACGTAAAGTAATATGGTCTAAGAAACATATCTCTTTTAGACCTTTTTTAATAGCCTCTATAACATACTCTTCCATCTCTCCTGTCGCATGATTACAACGCTTTGTATGTATGTGATAATCTATCATAAAAGTACTATTTCGAGACCTTTGCACATAATGTTTTTTATGAAAAAAATAGTGGTTTTTTTGTAAATTATCAACTTTTGGCAATTTTACAAAAACAGCTAAAACCCTTATGAAGACTTACGCTCTCTTTCACTTTTGTTTTGGGTTCGACGTATAAAAATACTACTTCACCACAAAACAAAAGCAAAATAGAGCTATGTGCAAAGGTCTCTATTTCCTGTAAAGACACTCTTTATTTGGACACTTTATAAAAGTTCCATCTTTTTTAGTTGTTTTTTCAACAAGATATTTTGAGCCACAATCGGGGCACTTTTCGTTTATTGGTTTATCCCAACTTGCAAACTTGCACTTTGGATAGTTACTACAACCATAAAATACTCTACCCCTTTTGCTCTTCCTCATTACTACATAACCTTTACAAGAAGTTTCAGGGCACTTAATATTCGTTTTTTCTTTTGTATTATTGTCAGCACTTACTCCAATATTACTCGTGTTTTTACAATCAGGATAACCGCTACAAGCCAAAAATTTTCCAAACCTACCGTGTTTAATCACCATCGGTTTTTTACATTTTTCGCATAACAAATCTACTTTTTCATTTAAGTCGGACTTTACAAGTGTGATTTTACCTTTTTCATCTCTTTCGTAATTACTTGTATAGTTGCATTCAGGATATTTACTACAAGCAATAAAAAAACCATTTTTACCAATCTTAATTTTAAGAGGAGCAGAACACTTGGGGCATTTTAAATCGATATCAAGACCGACACCTTTCATACTCAGCATTCCATTTTGTGCATTTTCCAAATCCCCTTTAAATTTTTTATAAAACTCTTCTAAAACAGTTACATAATTTAAACCTTCCGTTTCTACCTTGTCTAATGAATCTTCCATCTTAGCAGTAAAATTGATATTAAAAATAGTATCAAAGCTTTCGGTTAAAAGTTTATTTACAACCATTCCAAGTTCCGATGGTTTAAAATAGCCCTTTATTCTTTCCACATACTCTTTATTTGTTATGGTAGACAAAATAGTGGCATAAGTACTTGGTCTTCCCACTTCGTTTTCTTCTAACTCTTTTACAAGAGTAGCTTCTGAAAATCTTGGAGGCGGTTTTGTAAAATGTTGTTTAGGTACGATTTTTTCTTTGTTTATATCTTCGCCTTTTTTAAAATTAGGGAGCATAACTTCATTTTCATTGCTCGTTAAACTTCTATAAACTTTCAAAAAACCATCAAATTTAACGTTAGAGCCTGTAAGTGTAAAAGCGTAGTCTCCATTTTTTATAGTGATACTATTTTGATTAATTAAAGCATCAACCATTTGAGAAGCAACAAATCTACTCCATATGAGAGAATAAAGCTTAAATTGATCATTTGTAAGAAATTTTTTCATTTTTTCAGGAGTTCTATAAACAGAAGTAGGGCGGATAGCTTCGTGGGCATCTTGAATTTTGCCTTTACTTTTAAAAACTCTTTTTTTTAAAGGCAGATAATCTTTTCCGTAACTATCTTGTATAAAATTATAAGCCTCTTCAGAAGCTACTTCAGACACTCTTTTAGAGTCTGTACGCATATATGTAATAAGCCCTTCATACTCTTGTTTATCGAGTTTTACTCCTTCATAGAGGGTTTGAGCTACCATCATTGTTTTTTTTGCAGTAAACTTAAATTCTCTAATTGCATCTTGTTGCATAGTACTTGTGATAAAAGGAGGGTAGGGGGTTCTTTTTAATGTTTTTTTATTAATTGCATCTACAACATAAGTACCTTTATCAAGCTCTTTGATAATAGCTTTAGACTCTTTTTCATTTTGTATCTCTATTTTTTTATCATTTTTCTTTGTAAGTTTTGCAATCAACTCTTCTTCGTTTTTTTTAAAAAGCAAAGAGATGCTCCAATACTCTTTAGGGTCAAACTTTTCTATCTCTTTTTCTCTTTCGCATATTATACGAAGAGCAACTGACTGTACTCTACCTGCACTAAGACCGCCTTTGACTTTTCTCCAAAGTAGAGGTGAAACTTTATATCCTACAAGCCTATCAAGTATTCTTCTTGCTTGTTGTGCATTATATTTATTTACATCTATAGTAAGAGGATTGTTAATAGCTTCTAAGATTTTTAATTTTGTTAACTCATAAAAAAGTATTCTATAAAAGTTTTTACCCTTTTTTTTCATTACTTCGGCTGTATGAAAAGCTATAGCTTCTCCTTCTCTATCGGGGTCAGTTGCAAGGTATATATTATCTATATCTTTTGCTGCATCTTTTAATTGTTTTATAACTTTTTCTTTGCCTTGAATAGTTACATACGTAGTCTTAAATTTTTCTTCTGGTTCAATCCCAAGTTCTTTTTTAGGTAAATCTTTTATATGACCTATTGTGGACATAACTTTAAAATCTTTACCAAGATACTTTTCTATTGTTCTGGTTTTTGCAGGTGATTCTACAATTATAAGATTTTTTGCCATAATGCTCCTTACTTAAATTTAAGTCTAATCAAAGTTTTAGTTAAATTTTTGCAAACATTTTACCACTACTTTGTGAAACCAAACCTTTAAGTTCTAATTTAGTTAAAATTCCAGAAAGAGTAGCAATGTTTATATTTAATTTTTCACTGATTTTATCTATATGTTCATCGTAATAACTCAAACTATTAAAAACTTTAAGCTCATCTTTTTCTAATTTTTCTGCAATACCTAATAAGGATTTTTTTTCATCATCTTCATTTTTTTGTTCAACATCTTGTTCTCTTAACAAAAATCTAACTTCATCAATAATGTCGTTAGCGTTTTCAACAAGTTTTGCTCCTTGTTTTAAAAGATGATGAGTTCCAGCACTTTTAAAAGAGTTTATATTACCTGGAACTGCGAAAACTTCTCTTCCTTGTTCTAATGCTAATCTTGCAGTTATTAAAGAGCCACTTTTTTTACTCGCCTCTACAACCAAAGTTCCAAGAGAGATACCCGATATAATTCTATTTCTCATAGGAAAATTTTCAGGTTTAGGCTCTTTAAAAGGCGAAAATTCAGAGATAACTGCACCGTTTTCTTGTATCTCGTAAAAAAGCTTTTTATTTTCAAGAGGATATATTTTTTCAAATCCACTTCCTAAAACAGCAATTGTCTTGCCACCTGAAGAGATAGCTCCGATATGAGCTGCAGTATCAATTCCTCTTGCCATACCGCTTACTACCTGAATATCTAAATTAGCAATATCCCCACTAATTCTTTTCGCCACTATTAAACCATAATTTGTGGCAACTCTAGAGCCTACAATTGCAATATTGTCTGCCTTATTATTTAGTTTACCTAAAACGTAAAGAAAAGGAGGTGGGTCAGAAATTTTTAGAAGAAGATGTGGATACTCTTTATCCGACATTGTTATTATTTGATAATTTTTGTCTAATGCGGTCTCGTAATCTTTTTTTACACTGTCAGGAGTTTTATGTTTTAAAATGTTTTTTGCTTTCTCTTCGCTAATCCCCTGTACTTTTATTAAATTTTTATAATCTGCTTCAAAAACAGCTTTAGGTGTTTTAAAAACAGCTATAAGATTTTTTATTGAATAATTTCCTATACCAGCAACACTTTTAAGTTTAAGCCATATCAATTTGTCCATAAATAGAAATCCCGAAAATTTTTAATGGAATAGAGCTATGTACAAAGGTCTCATAAAAATATTTGATAAATTGCTATGTATAAAAAAAAATTAAAATTTTACATTAATACCAATAGATAACGTATGAATCTCTTCTGTAAATTCAATTTCGTATTCTTTATTATAAACTGCCATATTTGCCCATTTAATATAGTGACCTTTATAAGCAAGGTCGAGTTCTACATAGTCATTGATTAGAAAATAAAAACCTAAACCTAAATTTAAAGCGACACCTTCCAAATCTTCTTTGTTATCTTTGAATTTATCAGCACTATTTGAATATGTGTAATAACCAGCACCAGCCATTACGAAAGGTTTAATTCTTTTATAATTTTTATCTTTTAAATGTATAACGTATATATAATTTAGGTTTATTCCTGTAATCTCTTCTTCTGTGTCTGTTCCTGTATTAAAAACAGATGCATCATCATATTTAAGTTTATATCTTGATTGTGAGCACTCAATTCTATGTCTTGGATTTAAAAGAACACCTAATCTAATATTAGTGCCAAGTAAATCAGATTCTTTTTCGTACTTTTCGTCATCTAAGCTAACTCTATCTTTATTGATACCTATATGACCTGCACCACCCAAATAGACATAATTTTTAGCATAAGCAGGGCTCAACATAAAAAAAGATAAAAGAGTAGTTAAAAAAAAACTTTTATATGTCATTTTTGTACTTTTTCAGTATCTTTTTGGCTCTTAAAACAGAAGTGTCATTAAAACTTCCGCTATCTGTTGCAACTAATCTTTTTAAATATTGAATGCCTTCGTGTTTTTTGCCTGTTTTTAAGTAAGTTATACCAAGTTTTAAAAGAGCGGGATAGAACTTATTCCCTTCTGAATATTTATTTTCTACAATCTGATATTGTAAAATTGCTTTATTGTATTGTCTTAAAGAGTAAAAACATTCACCCAACCAAAAATGTCCATTATCAATAAGGTCATAAGGAGGGCTTTCTTTTAAAAATCTATTAAATAACTCTATAGCGTCTAAGTACCTTCTTGAGAGAAAAAGTTTTATACCTGCATCGTATATCTTTTTAGAACTTTCCCCATTTTTTAAAGCTATATTCTTAGTCACATTGTTTTTTTTAGGAGGCTCAGGTTTTGCTTGTGAAGTTTCCTGAACGTTTGCATTTTTATTATATTTATATTTTGAATCTATCTCCACTACACTATCGGTATTTTTGTTTACACTTTCATCATTAGTTGCCTTTACGTCTTCTTGGATTTCAGAATTTATTATTTTGTTTAATCTTTCTATTTCTTCATCTTTTTTTTTTATTTTGGTTTCAAAAATGTTTTTTTCATTTTTAAAGGATAGCTCTTTCCTTTTAGATTGAGTCTCCAATTCGTTTATTTTTTTTTCATATAAATCTATATCAGATTGAGTATAAATCGAGCAGGAAGTAATAAAAAATAGGATAAGTAATGGTAATAAAAATTTTTTATTCATATTAAAAATCTCTCTTTTTCCATAAAAGCAATATAGGACTTGCAACAAAGATAGAAGAGTATGTCCCAACAACAACACCTATAAACATAGCGAAAGCAAAATCGTGAATAATACCTCCGCCAAAAAGCAATAAAGTTAAAATAACAATAAGTGTAGTAAAAGATGTTAAGATAGTTCTACTTAATGTATTATTTATGCTGTCATTAATAATCAATGCGAGATTTTTTTCATTTTTAGTGCTTTTAATATTTTCTCTTATTCTATCGAAAACTATTATAGTATCGTTTAAGGAGTAACCTATGATAGTAAGAAGTGCAGCTATTATAGGTAAACTAAACTCTTTATCTAATATAGAAAAAATTCCTACAGTGATTAAAATATCGTGTATAAGAGCTAAAATAGCTCCTGTTGCATATTGTAATTTGAAAAAATAAAATAGAATTAGACTTACAAAAATTGCACAAAAGATAATAATTGGGATGCCGGTATTAAAAAGGGATAATAGATAAACAACTGTCATAAGAAAAGCAGCTATTACAACACTTAATGCCCATTTTAGTTCAAATCTTCCAGATATATAAATTGTAATAAATAAAAGAGCATAAAACATAGCAAATAGTGCTTTTTCTCTTAAATTTTTACCAACTTGCGGACCTACCATTTCTACTCTTCTTATTTCTGCATTAATACCAATTTTTTTACTTATTAAGCCCTCTAACTCTTTAGAGAAAAAGTCGTTTTCTGTTTTATCTATGCGAATTAAAAATTCATTGTCGTGTTTGTTACCAAATAATTGTATCGCAACTTCGTCAAACCCCATCTTAAAAAAAGTCTCTTTTATTTTAAGTGGTGTAACTTTATCTTCAAATTTAATTTGCAAAAGAGTTCCACCAGTAAAATCTATTCCGTAGTTAGGACCGCCTTTTGTAATAAGAGAGATAATACTGCTTAATATCAAAATAGTTGAGAATATAAAGGCGATATTCTTTTTGCCTATAAAGTTGATGTTCTTTTTTTCTTTGTTCATTTATTTTATATCCAAAGCTTTTTCATTTTTTTGTTAATAATTAAGTAATCGAAAATAAATCTCGAAACAACAAGAGCGGTAAAAAGTGAGGCTAAAACTCCAAGACTTAAAGTAACAGCAAAACCTTTTACAGGACCTGTTCCAAATTGGAAAAGGATAACAGCAGCAATAAGAGTGGTTACATTAGCATCAAGTATAGTAAGGGACGCTTTTTGGAAACCTGAAGTTATAGAAGATATAATAGTAAAACCTTTTCTTTGCTCCTCTTTGATTCTTTCAAAAATTAAAACGTTTGCGTCAACAGCCATACCTATAGTTAAAATCATACCTGCAATACCAGGCAACGTAAGTGTCGCACCAAGAGAAGCGAGTCCTGCTGTAATAAGAAAAATATTTAAAACTAAGGCAAGGTCAGCAATTGCACCTGCAACTTTAAAGTAGACGAGCATAAAAAGAACTACTAAAAGACCACCAAGAGTCATTGCCATAAGTCCTTTCTTAATAGAATCGTGACCAAGAGTAGGGCCTACTGTTCTTTCTTCTATTATTTGTACAGGAGCAGGAAGAGCACCAGCTCTTAAAGCGATAGCAAGAATATGAGCTTCTTCCATAGAAAAACCGCCTGTTATCATCGCAAGCCCACCCGTTATTTTATCTTGTATAACAGGGGCAGTATACACTTTATTATCTAAAACAACAGCTAATCTTCTTTTTGTGTTTTCTCCTGTAATTCTCGCAAAAGCTCTTGCTCCTTTTTTATCAAATTTTAAACTAACATAAGGTTTATTATATCTTTGGTCTATTTGAACTCTTGCATCTTGAAGAGAATCGCCAGTAAGAAGAGTCTTTTTTTCTACCAAAAGAGGCTCTTTGCCACTGTCCATTTGTTCTAATAGTTCCATTCCAACAGGGACATTACTATTATTCAAGTCACTAACGTCATAAGATTCATCTACAAGTTTAAACTCTAAAAGTGCTGTTTTCCCAATAAGCTTTTTTGCGTTTTCTGTATCTGTTACTCCAGGTAGCTGGATTAATATATTATCTTTACCTTGAATTCTTATATCGGGCTCACTAACTCCAAAAGCATCAATTCTATTTCTTATGGTTTCAAGAGCTTGTTCAACTGCCATTTTTTTTATTCTTAACTCTTCATCAGACTTAAGAACAAACACAACTTCTTGTTCTCCATTTTTTACAACTGAAGAAGAGATTTCTAAATCTGTATACTCTTTTGCCATAAATTTTTTAAGTGCATCAAAGTTTTCGGAATTAATATTTATTACGATACTTTTTGCATTAGTTGTTATGTGATAAATTCTTATACGCTCTTTTCTAAACATATAACGCATCTCTTGAGACAATCTATGTAATACATTTGATACAGCTTTAGGGGTTTTTACATTTAAAAGTAGATGCATCCCTCCTTGCAGGTCTAAACCAAGATTGATTTTTTTGTATGGCCAGACACTATTTTTGAAAGAAGGAATAGTAAAAACAACAGCAAAAATAAATACACAAAATATGAGCGTAAACTTTGTTTTTAACCAGTTCAATTTTTATCTCCTACAAAACTTTTTAGCTTTTTTACCATTTTAAGTAGTTTGAGACCTTTGCACATAAGTTAATATTTTATAAAAAAACCACTATTTTTTCATAAAAAACATTATGCGCAAAGGTCTTTAGTTTGTAATTTTTTATAACAGAAACTTCTGTTCTATTTTTTAAAAAATCAGCTTTTTTTTTCAGTTACAGAAGATTCATTAGCACCAACTTTTTCAGCAATGTTTCCTCTTAACATCTTGATTCTTGTTCTTTCTGCTATTTCAACCACAACAGTATCCTTATCTAAAGAGACTACTGTTCCAAATATTCCACTCGAAGTGATAACTTTGTCATCTTTTTGCAGACCTTCAAGTAGCAATTTGTGAGCTTTTGCTTTTTTTTGTTGTGGTCTTATTAATAAAAAATAAAAAATCACAAAAATTAGTATTAACGGCATAAATTGACCAAATGCCCCAGTGCCAGATAGATTGCTTCCCATTATTTTTTTTTCTCCTTATAAGTATTTTTATTTAATTAATGAGACCTTTGTACATAGCTTTATTTTGCTTTTGTTTTGTGGTTCACCCAGTGAAATAAGATTTGAGTTTTACAACACAAATCTTATTTTTAAATTTGAAAAATTTAAAAATATTTCACGGGGTAAAGTAGTATTTTTATACGTCGAACCCAAAACAAAAGTAAAAGAAAGCGTTAGTTCCTATTGGTTTTTATAAGTTTGTAAAATTATCAAAAGTTAATATTTTACTAAAAACCACTATTTTTTCACAAAAATATTATTATGTGCAAAGGTCTCTATCTAAAATGATTTTACTGTCATATGGCATCATATAAGGGTCTATCTTTATATTTACTTGAATATGATGTCTCGTTTCTAAATCTATAATTTCTTGTTTTTTCTTGTTTAAAATAAAGTAAGCTACCTCAAATGGTAAAATAATATCCATATCTTTGCCATCAGCCTTTAACGCTTTTAAGCTCACTTTTCTTAACAAATTAAGTCCAAAAGTTTCGGTCGTTTGTATAGAGCCTCTTCCCTTGCAATATTTACACTCTATAAAATTAGCTTCATAAGAGGGTTTAAGTCTTTGTCTTGACATTTCAAGAAGTCCAAATTTTGATATTTTAATAAATTTAGTTTTGGCTTTATCTTGTGATAGCCCTTTTTTTAAAGCGTTTTCAACTTCTAATCTGTTTTTACTTTCTCTCATATCAATAAAATCGATTACGATAAGTCCGCCTAAATCTCTTAGTTTAAGTTGTCTGGTAATCTCTTCGGCAGCTTCAATATTTGTTAGTCTTGCTGTAGCTTCTATATTTTTTTCTTGTATAGCTTTGCCTGAATTAACATCGATTGAGACTAATGCTTCTGTTGCTTCTATGACAATGGAACCTCCCGATTTCAATAAAACTTTATTGTCAAAAACAGATACAAGTTGCTTTTCAATTTCATATTTAGAAAATATAGGTTTTTTGCCTTTATAAAGTTTTACCATTCCAATAATCTTAGGTTGAATAATATTTAAGAATTTTTTTATATCTTTAAATACACTTACATCATCTACCAATATTTCATTAACGTCATTTGTTAGATAGTCTCTTATAGTTCGTATTCCAAGTCCTTCTGTTTTATGAATAATATTAGCAGTAGATATGGTTTCAGCCTTTTTTTGAATATCTTCCCAAAGCTTTAAAAGAGATTTAATATCTTTTATTATATTGGTTTTAGCTATCTTTTCAGCAGCAGTTCTTATTATAACACCAATATCTTCAGGAATTTTTACTGTTTCAAAAATTTGTTTTAAACGTGTTCTCTCTTTTTCGTTTTCTATTTGACGAGATATGGAACGGCTTTTACTACCTGGCATAAGAACTACATAGCGACCGGGGAGTGATATAAAAGTGGTGAGAGCAGCACCTTTTTTCATAATAGAATCTTTTGTTACTTGAACTATAACTTCTTGCCCTCGTTTAATTAGCGTTGAAATGCTTTTTTCTCTGCCTTGATTGTGTTGGAAATAATCGTTATGAATATCTTTCTTTTGTAAAAAGCCATACTTTTTTTCTCCATAGTCTACAAAAACAGCTTGCAGGCTGCTTTCTACTCTTGTTACAATTCCTTTATAGACGTTACCTTTTTGGATTGTATTGGCTTGTGTTTCAAAATGAAATTCTTCTAACTTACCATCATTTACTTTAGCTATTCTACACTCTTCTGGTTCAATAGCATTTATTAATATTTTACTGTTTTTTTTAGATTTAGACATTCTTATCCTTTTTTATATAATAGCTTTTTTTATGATATCCAAAACATTTTCAAGAGGGATTAGTGTCTTTGTTTTAGCTAAAAAACCTCCTTTATGTACAAAAGCTACATTTTTATCATTTTCTACATTACAAAAATCTATATTTTCATAATCGTTAAAACGCATCATTCTCCAACCTTCTCCTCTATTATCATAACTTACAGCAACCGAAGCTTTTTCTTTCATAAAGTTATCTCTATAAAGCCTTAAGCCTACTAAGTCTTTAGTTAATCCAACTAAAATTTTTTTATCTGATACCAACTTCAATTCAGCTTCTTCTTCCCAAAATTTAAATCTCTCTTCAATCTTTTTAGCTTTTTTTAATGTGAACTCTCCAAACGATTTTATCATATCGTAATGTCCCATAGGGTCTTGTTCAAAAAGTTTTATAACCCAGCTTTCAACAGGGCTTAAAACGGTATACATATCGTTTATAATAAATTTTTTAGCTGTTTTTATTGGACCGAATCTGTCCATA
Source organism: Desulfobacterales bacterium (assembly GCA_963662235.1). Classification (GTDB taxonomy): domain Bacteria; phylum Desulfobacterota; class Desulfobacteria; order Desulfobacterales. The sequence goes on from OY759308.1 coordinate 1,020,810, forward strand.
TGGTCTTTAAAATCCCACCATGGCAATTCTTTTATAAGATGGGAAGTAAGGTTTAAATATTCAGCAACAAGTACAAAGCTTGATGAAACTTTCAAGTCTTGATGGTGGTCAAAATTTTTTTTACTTTCATCATACTCAAAACCTATATCTACAACCCATACGTTTTTATCATCAAGCTCTTCTTGAGTGGGTTCTCGTCGTTCTATCATAAATTCTTTTTTTGGAAATGATGCTAAAATGAGTGCAACAGCAAAAAAATCATCAAAATGTGCTGTCCCTGGGTGTGTTATAATTTTAATTTTTTCCATATATTATTCTCTATACTATTTTCTAAATTTAAAATATGCGTTTTAAAACAATACAATCAAGACTTTTGCAAATAGTTCTATTTTATAAAGTTATCAAAAATTGGTATTTTACTGAAAATTACTATTTTTTAACTATTATTAAAGACCTTTGCACATAGCTCTATTTTGTAATATTTTTGTGGTGCAGTAGTATATTAATACGTCAAACCCAAAAATATTACAAAAGAGAGCGTAAGTCTTTATAATGGTCTTCCAAGTTTTTTGTAAAATTATCAAAAATTGGTATTTTACTGAAAGTTACTATTTTTTAACTATTATGTGCAAAGGTCTTTCATATAAAAAAAACAATAAACATAAAACAAATCAATATTAAAAAAAAGAACCAATCTTCAGATGTAAAAGGAAGTTTAGTTTTTGTTCTAACTTCTGAAAAGTTTCTTGATTCTATAGCATCAGTTAAATCGCTTGCATCCTTAAACACAAGCCGTATAAAAGGGAAAATAAACTTTTTCATTCTATAAATTGGATTTTTTTTTAATTCAATGTTTCTCGATTTTTGTGCTTCATCCAACTCTTTAAAAGATGTGAATAAAGCAGGTATAAATCTGAAAATCAAACTTAACATAAAAGATACACGCTCAGCAGGGAAAAAAGGTATAAATTTTAGATAGTAGTAGGTAGCAAATCTCACCTCTTTAGATTTGGTGGACATAATAAAAAGCAGTGAGAATGAAGTAATAATAAATAGTCGAAAGATAAACAAAAAACCGAGATAAGTAGCCTCTTTAGAAAAATATATAAATTTATACTGAAAAATATAAGGGGGAGATGTTCTAAAACTTCTTACAAAAAAAATTATAATTAAAAATATATAAAAAGATTTTATTTTTTTTAAGACACTAAAAAGAGGCAGAGAAGACTCAATTGTTAAAAAAAACAAGAAAAGAGTCAAAAAAACAAGCCCATAAAAACTCAATTTAAAACTTATAATGCTTATTATTAATAAAAATAAAAATTTAAACCTTACATCAAATCTATGTACAGCAGAGATGCCATGTATATAATTTATTTGTTCAAAACTTTTGCTCATAAGGTTTTTTTACCCCAAAATTTTCAAGCATATTAAGAAAATCGTTTGGCTTTCCATATCCTGCTACATTGCCTTTAGACATAATTAAAATTTTATTAGCATACTTTATAATTTCGTCTAAATTATGAGTAATAACAATTATTGTGTGTCCTTTTTTGTGCAATTTTATAATCTCTTTCATAATCTTTTTTTTACTAAAAAAATCGAGACTCATAAAAGGTTCATCAAAAACAATTACTTTAGGTTTCATAACTAAGATAGATGCTATACAAAGTTTTTTCTTCTCTCCACCAGAAAGGGAATAGGGGGGAGTATTTAATATCTCTATTAAGTCAAACTCTTCTATTATATCAACAACCCTTTTGCGTATAACTTTTTCGTCTAAAGATAAATTTTCAAGCCCGAACGCTATATCGTCATAAATAGTTTCTCCGACTATTTGACTGTCAGTATTTTGAAATACCATACCAACAAGCTCTCTTACTTTCCTTAAATTTTTTTTAACTTCAATATTACTTACAAAAACCTCTCCTTTATCAGGAATAACCAAACCGTTAAGAAGCTTTACAAGGGTGCTCTTTCCAGAACCATTTGCACCGCAAATAATAACAAAATCTTTCTCTTTAATAGTAAGTGAAATATCGTCTAATACAATATTGTTTGAAGAAGATTTGTAAGTTACGTTTTTTATTTCTATAAAATTCATCAATTAGCCTTGTGGTTATGGGATAATCTTTGTCGTTATTTTAAATAATTTATTCAAAAAAGATATAATTAAATCTTTGTTAAAAACTTATGAAAATAAAAAATAAGAAATTTAAAGTTATCTTGACATATTTTTTCTATAAAGTGTTGTGATAAGGAATGCTACTATAATCTGCCCACATAAACTTTCAACCATCGTTATAGTTTTACTTATTCCTACTGGGGTTATATCTCCAAAACCTACCGTCGTAAAAACTATTGTACTAAAATAAAGTAAGTTTAAGAGTGTTGTAAAGATTGGCATATGATTGCTATTGAATTTCAAAATTTGGTCATTGTATTTTACGCCAAACAAGCCGTACAGAAATGCAAAAAAGACAATTGTAATAAGCATTGTAGCTACTACATTTAGAGGCTTTTCTCCGTATCCTGTAGTATAATCTAATAGTTTTGAAATAAATCTTTTTAATGAAAAAAGAGGAAGTTGCTTTCTTGCCGCAACCATCTCTCTATGAAAAAAAGGACCTTCCTGTTTATTGTGCCCACTTTCGCGATAGCACAATTTAATATTTCGATAAATTTCTTCAGCTTCTCTATATTTTTTAACTGCTTGTGTTAAATCGCCTTGCTTTGCTAACTTGTCTCCATCTTTTTCGTTAATTATAATATATTTTTTGTTCCATCTTGTATTTTCTAACTTGGTGCCTGTAAGGTTAGCTCCAAGCAAATCACAGTCTCTTAAATCAGCAGCTCTTAGATTAGCATTTTCAAGGTTTGTTTTAAATAGATTAGCAGAATTGAGATTTATTCCATATAGATGACCATCTGACAAATCGGCTTTTGTAAAATCACTTTTTGAAAGGTTAGCATTTATAAGATAAACATTGTGAAGTTTTGCATATGGCAACTTAAAACCTTCAAGATTTTTTTCATCTCTTGCGAGTTGTTCAAGCTCTTTTTTTATATCTTGTTCGGTTCTGTCATCATAAGTGTGCCAAACACAATTATCTTGCCCTTCTTTTGTTTCATAAGGACAAGGAGTGCCATCACTAAAGACATACTTGCATTTTTGTGTATTAGAATTTGTCATATTTTAGCTTTCAATTTGTGTGTTTTAAAATTAGCAAAAGTTAATATTTTGCAAAAAAGCCACTATTTTTTTCATAAAAAAATATTATGTACAAAGGTCTCTATTGTGTTACGGTATAAAGGTCAACTATTTCATTTTTTTGGGATTTAATTCCTATGGGATAAGTTTTGGGCTATAAAGAAGACTCAAATTTTACAAGGCAAATTATTTCGGAGCATCTTTAAAAGATTTAGGAAAAAATGGTTTGGGTTTAATAAGTTTGAAATTGATGCTATAAAAATCTTAAACAAACTATTTTAAAATCGAACAAAACACTTTTAATCCACTTTAATTGTCAAAAAAACTAAATAAGACAACAATTGACTATTTAGGTTTAAACTAATAATAAAAACAAATATTTATTTAGAAAGGTTTGAATGTTTATGAAAGTAAAAACAATATCATCAAATCAGAACGATATTTCAAATTTATATAATAGTTTTATTTGTGAAAAAAATGAACTTGAATCCACTCTTGCCACAATAGAAATATTATCAGATAAAAATGCTGTTAGTGAAATTCAAGAGGGATTAAATGAGATACAAGATGGCAAAACAAAAAAAATGTCTTTTGATGAGATTGAAAATTTATAAGAATGAGGTAAGCAGAGTTTTCAAATAAATTTTTAAAAAATTTATCTAAAACAGATGAGAAATTAAAAGAAGAAATCAAAAAAAGAATAAGGCAAATCTTAATAAATCCCCATTCTGGAATCCCTCTCAAAAAACCCCTTAAGCCACTTTTTAAGTTAAGGTATTCAAATTATAGAATTATTTATTATTTTGATGATAAATTTGTTTATTTTGTTGCCTTCAACCATAGAAAAAAAGTTTATAAAAATTTAAATTCATAAAATTTTTGAAGTAAAACTCTTGACTTCGTCAATTTGTTTTTGGTTTTTTTAGTTTTATCAAACCACAAAAACCAAAAACCTTATAAAAAATTAAATTCAAATCAAATAAAAATTAAGAAAATGAAAACTATAACAATTAAAAAAGATGAATACGATCTGTTTTTAAATTTTAAAAATCATTTTGAAAAAAGTTTGAATGTTTTTTCAAAGAAAACTGAAAATAAAAATTTTAATCCCAAAGAATTTTTTGGATTAGCAAAATATACAAAAGATGAGATTGATAAAGATTTAGAAAAAACCAAAAAAGAATGGGAATGAACTATTTAATAGATACAAATATTTTGATTTATTATTTTAATGGACTGATTAATGATGATGGATTATTTGGTAGTTGTGATTTTTACTTACATAATAGAACTTGGCTTTATGCAGGATATGATGATTTTACAAAACCAAAAACTAATATAAATGTTGAAGGGGAAACAAAGATATAAAAAATCAAAAAGATAGGTGTTTTTAAGATGAAAGATTTAGTTTTGAAAAACCAAAATATTAAAGACAAAATTTTTACCATTAGAGGTGCTCAAGTTATGCTTGATCGTGATTTAGCTGAACTTTATGGGGTTGAGACAAAAGTCTTAAATCAGGCAGTTAAAAGAAATATTAAAAGATTTCCTGAAAAATTTCGTTTTCAGTTAAATGATATAGAAAAAAATAAACTGGTCACAATTTGTGACCGGTTCGCTAAAATCAAACATTCATCAGTTAATCCTTATGCTTTTACTGAACAGGGAGTTGCAATGCTTTCGGGTTTATTGAATAGTGATATTGCTATAGAAATAAGCATAAAAATAATGGATGCTTTTGTTTCAATGAGAAAATTTATTTCTCAAAATGCCGAAATTTTTAATAGGTTTGAAAGAATTGAACACAAACAAATCCAGTATGACAAAAATTTTGATAAACTTTTTAAAGCATTAGAAGACAAATCAATAAAACCAAAACAAGGGATTTTTTTTGATGGGCAGATTTTTGATGCTTATAAGTTTGTAAATGACTTAATCAAAACTGCTAAGAAAGAAATCGTACTAATAGACAACTATATTGACGAAAACACTCTTTTACTTTTTTCTAAGACCAAGAAAATTAAAGTTACAATTTTTACAAAAGAGATTTCTAAAAAACTTAAACTTGATTTAGAAAAATACAACTCTCAATACTCTCCAATTGAAATTAAAACATTCAAAAATTCTCACGATAGATTTTTAATAATTGATAACAAACAAATCTATCACTTTGGAGCAAGTCTAAAAGATCTCGGCAAAAAATGGTTTGCCTTTAACAAGTTCAAAATTGATGCTGTTAAAATCTTAAACAAACTATTTTGAAAATCCAATCAAAACTCTTGACCTCGTCAAGTTATTTGTGGTTTCTTAAAATTTCATTAAACTCCAAGTTTGTTACTCCTTAAAGTAGTGACAAAACAAAATCTTTATAAAGAAAAAGATATTAGTAAAGTTATAAAATGGAAAAATTAACTGAAAAAATAAAAAAAGGAATAGCAACGGGAATGGCACTTGGAACTATGTTTTTATATAGTTGTGGAAGTAGTGGAAGTTCTACTCCTCCTGTTGATCCTCCTACTGAATATTTAAAAGCAAGTGAAATAACTGAAAAAATAAAAGGAAAAGGTTATTCATTAAAAACAACAGAAAATATAAATATTGGTGGGACTGCTTATCAAGTTAATATCTTTGATTTTAACGATCAAGGTTCAACTACTGACAACAATAAGATTAGGTTTGGTGTTTTAACAAGTGATAGTTTAGAAGCAACTATAGAAGATAGTTACAATAACAATCCTAAACAAACTAATAGTTCTACTCAAAATATAGCATATCTTTTAAACTCATCTGATAATTTTACTGGTGATAGTTTAACTTCAAAATTAAACGATTTAGAAAGTGGAAATTATAAGGCAATTTTAGGGGACGATTTTAATGTCTATTTTTATGGGAACACTGGACTTATAAGGGAAGATAGAACAGATTTAGGAGCAAGAAACTATTCAAGTAGAATTCTAACTCAACACAAAAACCCAACTTCAATTTCAAGTGTTAAAATCGGAGATAGTGGAGCAACTTTAGATTTAACAAAATCTGGAAACACCTATACTATTACAACAAGTAAAGATTTATCAGGAATTTCTAATGCTTCTTACGATTTAAAAGTTGATAACAGAAATAGTGGGAATTTATGGAAAGGAACAAAAACTGATAAATCAGTTTGTCCTACTACAAGAAAAGCAAGTGAAGGAGCACCTGGAAATTTTGATGGTTGTACTTTGTAAATAAAATATTGTTTTTTCAAACTTTCAGTTTGAAAAAACTAAAAATTAAATCTTACCTAATTTTTTAATCACTTCTTAAAAATACCAATCTTTTTTAAAACTTAAAAATTTAATTAGAATATGAGATTTGTAAAATTTTTAAATTTTTTTATGTTTATACTTTTTAGTATAAATTTTGGTTTTTGTGGTTCAATTCTTTATGATAAAATTGATGATTATTCAGATTATATTTTCTATGATGAAGATAATTCAGATTTTGCTGTTTATATGAGAAATGTTGAAGATAATTATATTTCTTTTCAAGGTTATGGAAAAGGAACAAAAAAATATTTTCCATTTTCTTCTTTTACTTCTTGTTCTGTTGATAATAGTGGAGGCAAATTAACTGCTCCATTTTTATCAAATGATAATGTTATAAAAGTGAAAGAAAAAATCATTAATGATGAAAGTATTGGTACAAAACTTAAACAAAAAATTTTAGAAAATAATCTTTGGATGAAAGTTCAAATATATTATGAAACTGAAGATGAAGAAGGACATTCCCAAAGTTACTCAAAAGACTTTTCTTTAATTAATGATAGTGGATTAACAAAAAATAATATTTTAGAAAATAAAAGCTATATAAGAAAAATACTTATAGAAGATATGGAAAAAACGATGAAAAATGATATGGGCGTATATCAATACGCCCCTACAGTTACAAATAATTTCATTTCGTTTATCTTGGGAATGATAATCAAATTAGAAAGTTTAGGGGGTTAACTATAAAAACTATTCAAGGCGTCTTTTAGTTTGATGAACTCTTGATATGTAAAAGATTTTTGCAAATAATCAATCTCGTACACAAGGGCGGGGCGACCCCGCCCCTACGGTTATGATTTTGTTATAAACGTTAAAAAAATTCGTGAAAAATTTAATAGAAACGATGTAGGGGCACGGCGTGCCGTGCCCGTATGAAAAAAACGATGGGAAATGATATGGGCGTATATCAATTACGCCTCTACGGGAAAAAACAAATCATACAGGAACTATAGAAAATTTTACATGCACGTAAAATTACAAATAATTTCATTTAAGGACGAAATAGTGGATTAAACAATTAATTTAAAATATATTTTTGGGGATTGATATTAAGACCGTTTTTTATTACTTCATAATGAAGATGTGGACCTGTGGTGCGACCTGTATTTCCCATTGTCGCAATTTGTTCGTTTCTTTTTACAAAGTCGCCTTTTTTAACTTGGATTTTGTTAAGATGGGCATATACGGTTACAAAACCTCTGCCATGGTCTACTTTAATTAGCTTGCCATAGTTTGTTTTTGTACCAACAAAAGTTATAATACCGTCTCCTGTCGCCTTAACAGGTGTACCTATTTTATTGGCAATATCTAAACCTTTATGGAAATCTTTTTTGCCTGTAAAAGGGGAGACTCTGTATCCAAAATTAGATGTTAACCAACCTCGAGTAGGCTTTATGGCTGGTGTTTTAGACAAAATGCTCTTTTTGTTTTTAATCTCTTTTAAAAGCTCTTTAAAACTGTTTTCTTGTAAAGAGATTAACTCTTCAAGTTGTTTATTATTTTCGTAACTTTTTCTTATTAGAGCAAAGTGATTTTTATTGATGTTTGCATCTATCTCTATATCGTCCAAACTGGAAAAGCCACCTATACCTACGAACACATCATTTTCTTCTATGTTTGAAGATATATTCGCTGCAATTCTTATTTTTTTATCAAAATCGTTTAATTTTTTTAGTTTGCTGTTTAGCTTGTTTAAATTGTCTGCAAAAAGCTGTATATATTTTTTTTGCATAGCTATCTCTTCTTTTTGTCTATTTAACTTATTTAAGTTGGTAAGAGAGTTGGTTTGAAAGAAATTGTATGCGACAATTAAAAAAGAGAAGAAACAGACACAAAAAAAAGAGAAGAGTCCCACTAACAAAAGTTTTGAAACTTCTTTCTGTTTTACGAATCCGCCTTTGTTTTCTAATATACAAATTGTATATTTTTTGTTTAACATTCTATTAAAATCTTTGGATAAAGTTTAAGTTATTAAAAAATTTAAAAAAGTAACCATTTTTATAAAAAAAACTCTAATACATAAACCATTCCAAAACACGATGTCAAAGAGAAAATTTTTGTCAGGATAATTTTATTTGCTTTATTATATTGTTTTATTTATGTCACTTTACTTTTAGCTGTAACTCTGATGAGAGTTTTGCTTTTCTAAGACCTTTGCATATAATATTTTTACAAAAAACCACTATTTTTTTCATAAAAAACATTATGTGCAAAAGTCTCGTATTTAAAATCTCTTAAAAACATTTTACATAGTTATGAACATTAGTAATTTAGAACAAACAAAATTAGATAAAATAGAAAAAATTAAAGAAGCAGGTTTCAAGCTTTTCCCTAACACCTTTGAAGTCAACTCAAATATACAAAAAATTAAAAGTGGAATAGAAGAAGACGAAAGTTTTTTTACTAAAGAAGATACCGTTTTAAAAATTGCTGGTAGGATTATGGCAGTTAATAAATTTGGTAAGGCATCTTTTATAAGAATTAGTGACAGAACGGGTAAACTTCAAGTCTATTTGTCTAAAAAAGATGTTGGAGAAGACAAATATAATCTTTTTAAATATATGGATATTGGAGATTTTATAGGTGTTAGCGGGTTTATGTTCCAAACTCGAACTAAAGAGTGGACACTTTTTGCAAAAGATATAGAGCTTGTCACAAAAAGTAAAAAATCTTTGCCAGAAAAATTTCATGGCTTAAAAAACACAGAAAAAAGATATAGAAAAAGATATTTAGACCTTATTGTTAACGATAATGTTAAAGATATTTTTATTAAAAGAAGTAAAATTATTCAAAATATAAGAGATTTTTTAATCAAAAAAGAGTTTATAGAGCTTGAAACTCCTATGATGCATAAAGTTGCAGGTGGGGCAGAAGCAGAACCTTTTATTACACACCACAATGCTCTTGATATGGAGTTTTTTTTAAGAATTGCTCCAGAGTTATATTTGAAACGACTTGTAGTGGGTGGGTTTGAAAGAGTTTTTGAAATTAATAGAAATTTTAGGAATGAGGGCGTCTCTACAAAACATAACCCTGAGTTTACAATGGTTGAATTTTATATGGCTTATAAAAATTATGAGCATTTAATGAATTTAACAGAAGAACTTTTTAATGAAATAGCAATCAACGTTACAGGCGGAACTGAGATTGTTTATCAAGATAAGAAAATAGATTTTGGTAAAAAATGGAAACGAATTAAGCTTTTAGACTCTCTTGTGGAAATTGGGGGCGTTGATCCAGTGCTTTTTGAAAGCAAAGAGAAGTTATACGATTTTGCCAAAAATATTAATATTGAAGTTTTTAAAAAGGACACTAAAGGCAAGCTTATCACTAAGCTTTTTGATGCTTTAGTAGAGCCTAATCTTATACAACCTACTTTTATTACACACTATCCTGTAGAGGTTTCTCCTCTTTCAAGAAAAAATGATATTGATGAAACGGTAACTGATAGATTTGAACTTTTTATTGATGGAAAAGAGATAGCCAATGGTTTTTCAGAGATAAATGACCCTGATGACCAAAAGGATAGATTTTTGGAGCAATTGAAACAGAAAGAGCAGGGCGATAAAGAAGCACATAGTATGGATGAAGATTATATTGAAGCTCTTAGTTATGGTATGCCCCCTACAGCAGGAGAAGGTATAGGTATAGATAGAGTTGCAATGCTTTTTACAGACTCTCCATCTATTAGAGAAGTTATTTTGTTTCCACTTATGAAGTAAGAAGAACTTTGAATAATTAGTTTTTAAGTTTTTTGGTATTAATAAATGTTTAACGTTTGTTAATTTATCTAAAAGAATAAAAAATCAAACCGCTTTCTTTTGTCCGTTTTTTGGGCTTGACGTATAAGAATACTACTGCACCACAAAAAACGAACAAAATAGAAGCGATTATTCAAAGTTCTTATGGTGTTTGTAATATTTTTATTTTTTATGAACTTTTTAGGCAGTATGTTTTTTATCAGAAAATTTGGTAATTTGGCGAAAATTTTATTATTAATTGTTAAAATATAATTTATGTCTTTTGAATTTTTTATAGCCACGCGATATCTAAAATCAAAAAAAAAACATTTTTTTGTATCTCTTGTATCCCTCCTTTCCATTCTTGGAGTTATTGTAGGTGTTATGGCATTAGTTATCGTTATTGCCGTTATGTCAGGGGTTGAAGAAAGTTTCAGAGCAAGACTTTTAGGACTTGAACCAAATATTATGGTTTTGAAATATGGTAAAGGTTTTGGAAACCATATTGAAGTGCAAAAAGAGATAACAAAAAGTTTCAAAGATGATATAAAAAACATAACTCCTTTTATCTATTCACAAGTTATGATTAAATCTTCAAATGGCACTTCTGGAGCTTTTTTAAGAGGTATAAACCCAGACGCTAAAATTTCTGTTGTAGAAGGTTTTTCAAGAGAGGAACTTTTAAAAGCGATTCCGAAACGAGACGATAAAAATTTTAAAAGTAAAATGATAATAGGTAAAGGTATTGCTGATGAACTTGACCTTAAAGTAGGAGACTCTGTTTATATTATTACTTCGCAAGGTATGATGTCGCCATTTGGTAACTTTCCTTCAATGTATAGATTTGAAGTTAGTGGAATATTTAAATCAGGGTTTAGTGAATACGATAAAGCTCTTTTGTATGTTAATATTGATGATGCTGCAAGAATTCTTAAAATGAAAAATTATGTTACTGGTATTGGTATTTGGCTTAAAGATATTTATAAGGCTGGTAGTATATCTGTCAAAATTTCAGAAAAGTATCCTTTCCCGTATAGGCTAAGAACTTGGCAGGAGATGAACCATAGTCTTTTTTCCGCTTTAAAGCTTGAAAAAACAGCTATGTTTATAATTTTAATACTTATTATTTTTGTGGCAGCTTTTAATATTGCAAGCTCTTTAATTATGATGGTTATGGAAAAAACAAAAGATATCGCTATATTAAAGGCTATGGGTGCAACTGATAAATTAATTAGAAAAATTTTTATAATAAATGGGCTTGCAATAGGTACAATAGGTACGTTTATAGGCTTAATGTCTGGTTTGTCTATATGTTTTTTACTTCAAAAATATAAATTTATAGAATTACCAGATGCTTATCCTTTTAGCACTATACCTGTTAATCTTAATCCTTACGATATTTTAATTATTGCGGTGTCTACAATTATAATATGCTTTGTAGCTTCCGTTTACCCTGCTATAAAAGCCTCAAAATTAAACCCAGTAGAAGCACTTAGATATGGTTAATAAAAAACAAATAGATTTTGAAGCTTTAAATCTTCGTTTTAAAAAGGAGATGAAAAAAGAGATTGGTCAAAGGCACGCTCTTTTTCTTAGAAATATCTCTAAAAGTTTTTATAGTAGCGATGATGAAAAATTTTATATTTTAAAAGATTTAAGTTTTAATATTAATCCCGGTGATACTATAGCTGTTGTAGGTGAGTCAGGGATAGGAAAATCGACATTGCTCCAAATTTTAGGTGCTCTTGATAGGCCAGATAGTGGAGAAATAATTTTTAGAGACCAAAATATTTTTGAGTTTGATACTAACAAACTTGCAAAATTTAGAAATGAAGCGATAGGTTTTATTTTTCAATTTCATCATCTTCTTTCTGAATTTACAGCTGTAGAAAATGTTATTATGCCTCTTTTGATAAAAGGTATCGATAAGCAAACAGCAATTGAAAAGGCTGAAATTATTTTAAACAGAGTAGGCTTAGAAAACAGAATTAATCATAAGGTTGTTGAAATGTCAGGAGGAGAGCAACAAAGGACAGCTATTGCAAGAGCTTTGATTCTTAATCCTGCTATTTTGCTTGCTGATGAGCCGACAGGAAATCTTGATAAAAAAAACAGCAGGCAATTTCATAATCTTTTATTGGAACTTAATGCAGATATTAATATGACTATGTTTATTGTTACACACAATTCGGAACTTGCCTCCTTAATGAAAAAGAGAGTTACTTTAGTTGATGGTAAATTAGTTGAAATATAACAAACTATTTTTAGAACAATTCTTATGCACTATTTAAATAAATCACTTCTTGTTTTAATTTTCTTCATTTTCTTTGCGAATATAGCTTTTGGAGCAGAAAAAATAGATGAAATCGTAATATCAGGGAACCAGAGAATAGAAAAAGAGGTCTTTTTTAATAAGATACAAAGTAAAAAAGGCGACGATTATGACGAGATAAAACTTTCTGAAGATATGCAAACCTTATATAAAATGGGCTATTTTGATGATATAAAAATAGCAAAAGAGACAAACGAAAAAGGTGTTGTCATAACTTTTGTTGTAAAAGAGAAACCGTCTGTCAGAAAGATTATTATCAAAGGGAATAGTATTTATGAATCTGAAAAGATAGTTGAAGAGATAAAGATAAAAAAAGGCAGTATCCTAAACGTCTTTGAAATTCAGGAAAGTCTTAGAATTATTAAAGGTCTTTATATAAAAAAAAACTACTACAACACTTCGTGTACTTATGAAATTGAAGAATCTAAGAAAAATAGTGCCGAGCTTACGTTTATAATAGATGAAGGAGAAAAGGCTTACATAAGAGAGATAAATTTTGAGGGTAATAAAGCTTTTAAAGACAAAAAACTTAAAAAAAAGATGGAATCGAGTGAAAAGGGCTTTTTTTCGTGGCTTACAGAATCTGGCAAGTTTGATAAAAACTTACTCTTTGTAGATAGCGTTGAGGTTTTAAATTTTTATAAAAATAGTGGATATGTAGATGCTAAAGTCTCAGAACCAGATATTAAAAGAGAAAAAGATAGAATATGTGTTACGATAAAAATAGAAGAGGGTGATAAATTCTATTTTGGTGAAATAGATATAGAAGGGGATATTTTAACTACAAAAGAAGATATTTTAAGTAAAATTAAGATAGTTAAAGGAGAGCCTTACAGCCAATTATTGCTTCAGCAAAATATAACAATAGTTTCAAATTTATATGCAGATAAAGGTTATGCTAATGTTGATGTTGTTCCTCTTATCAAGAGAGATGGTACAAATCATAGCCTTAACGTAGTTTTTAAAATAGATAAGAAGGAAAAAGTCTATTTTGATAAAATATTTATTACAGGGAACGATGTTACACGCGATAAAGTTATAAGAAGAGAGCTTAAAGTTTACGAAAAAGAACTCTATTCGCTAACGGGCGTTAGAAGAAGTGTAAAAAATTTGCATAAACTTGGATATTTTAAAGATGTAAAAACAAAAATTGTTGAGAGCACGTCTAACGAGCAAAAGAATTTAAAGATTGAAGTAGAAGAGGGCTCTACAGGAATGTTTACCGTAGGAGGTGGATATAGTTCTGAAAACGATTTTTTTTTCAAATCGACACTCGGAAAAAGGAACCTTTTTGGAAGAGGACAATCTCTCGACTTAAGTGCTGAACTTGGCGAAGAGTATGATAGTTACTCACTTAGTTTTACAGAACCTTGGCTTTTTGACATTCCTCTCTTAGCTGGTTTTAGTATTTATAAATTAGACAAGGAGTATACCGATTACGACAGAGATAGCACAGGGTATAGTTTAAAATTGGGTTATAGGTTTTTTGATTATACAACATCAACTATAACGTATTCTTATGATAAGTCCGATGTAAATGACATCACAAGAGAAACAGGAGACCCTATATACAATTATGAAGGCATAAATAAGACTAAATCTTTTACAATTATAAACAAGTACGATTCTACCGATAGATATTATAATCCTACTGAAGGCAAAGAGTATAAATTTTTAGTAGAGTATGCAGGAGGTTTTATTGGAGGAGATATAGAGTATACTAAATATATACTTGAAGCAGGACATTACTATCCACTTTTTTGGAAAACAGTTGGATTTTTACATACAAGATTCGGTTACATTGATGAAAGAAATAGTTTCCCTTTAGATTATGAGAGATTCCATCTCGGAGGTATGTATTCAGTAAGAGGTTTTAAATCTAAAGATATTACCGTTTATCAAGATGAGGCTAAACAGTTTAGAATAGGCGGTGATAAATATGCACTTTTTAATGCAGAATTTTTATTTCCTATCGCAGAAGATGCTGGGCTTATGGGACTTTTTTTCTATGATGCTGGCGATGTCTATGATGATGATGAAAATATGTTTTCACGAAGATTAAACTCCAGTTACGGAGGCGGGTTCAGATGGTTCTCCCCAGCTGGTCCTCTTCGTCTCGAATATGGCAGAACCATTCATTCCAACGATGATTCTATAGGTGGCGATAGATGGGAATTTACTGTAGGCATTATGTTTTAGTCCTAAAGAGAATTGTTTTATTTTAAACAGAAAATATTGTGTTTGACAATTTTATGTTATCATTTTTAGTAAAGACCACATTTTTATAAAGTGATTATATAAATTATTTTATGATTAAATTATATTAAAGAAGAGGAAGAAAAATGAATGATGTTTTTGATAAAGAAGCAAAAGAAACAAAATATGTGTTATTAAAACCAGAAACAACTCCTATTTATAGCCATTTAAATCAAACAGATGATGAAATAGACCTTTTTGAGCTTTTCAATATTATTTATAAAAAAAAATGGCTAATAATCGGTATTACATTGCTTTCTTTAATTGTTACTTCGTTATATTGTGCTTATGCCAAAAAAGTTTATGAAGTAAAATATCTTTTTTCTATAAAACCATATAGTATGATTTTTATTAATGACTGGCAAGAACTGATAGATGATAATGGAAAAGGACAAAAAAATACAAAACAAAATTTCATAACAGATTTAAATTTTTATTTAAGTGAAATAGCAGATAAAAAATTAAGCTCTATAAAACATGAGGAAAAGTTTTTGGAAAAATTTAAAATAGATGAAAAAGATTTATACCCTCAATTAATAAAAGAATCAAATATGTCATTTGAAAAATATTTTAATATTACTATTCCTAGAAAAGAGACTCAAAATAAAAGAGTTATAGCTCTTAGGGCTTATAAAGATATTGAGACTACAAAAAAAATATTGAATCAATATATTGAGTTTTCTGAAGATGAAATAAAGCAAGAAGTAGTAACAGAACAAAAAGCAGTTATAAATTCTAAACGATTAGCATTTGAAGAAGAGTTAAAGTTAAACAAGCAAAAAGAAAAAGAATTGAATAAGAAGGCTTTAACAAACAAAAAAACAGATAACTATTCAGCTGATCTTTATGCAGACAAAACAAATACTTTAGTACTTAGAAATAATCAATTATTAATCAATATAGAAAAGTTAAAAAATCTTAAATCTCAATTAGATAAAATAAAAGTTTTTGAAATTGATTATATAGATGTGCCCAAAAAACCTTTTAAACCTAAAACTATAATCATTATTAGTTTAGCTTTTATGATACCTCTTTTTATATCTATTTGTTTTGTTTTGTTTTTGAATGCCTTGCAAAACAGAAAAAAGTTGAACTTAAAAGTACAATAAAACTATGTTGTTTTAAGAAGAGTATAGTTATTTGTGATTTCCCTTTGCTATTATTATGGTAAAAATTAGGATTCGTATGTAAAAATTTTGGAGTTACATATCATGAATATAAAATTAAGAAAAAAAATATTAGATATAGCATATCAAACTAAAACAGGTCATATTGGTGGTTGTTTGAGTGTTATTGATATGTTGTATATTTGCTATTTAAAATTGAGAGAGGAAGGTGAACAAGTAATACTTTCTAAGGGGCATGCTGCATTGGCTTTATATGTTTGTTTGAATGAACTTGGAAAAATTTCAGATGAAGAGCTTTCAAGCTTTTATAAAGATGGTACGAAATTGCCAGCTCATCCATCTTCTTTTCATTTTAAAGAGGATATCCCTTTTGGTTTAGGTTCATTAGGACATGGACTACCACTTTCTTGTGGGGTAGCTTATGCGAATAAACTTAAGTCTAATAATTTGCGAACTTACATAATTATGTCTGATGGCGAGACGAATGAAGGGACAACTTGGGAGGCTGCACATTTTGCTGTTGCTAATAAGCTGGATAAATTAATTGTTTTTATTGATAAAAACAAAATTCAAGCATTTGGGAAAGTTGAAGATGTTTTAGGAGATACGGCCAGTAAAATTAAATGGGAGAGTATTGGTTTTGATGTTTTTGAAATCAACGGGAATTGTCAGTCTGAAATTGAAGAAAGTGTAAAGAATCTTGATTTGAATAATAAAAAACCAAAGTTGATTATTGGGAATACGATTAAAGGGAAAGGTGTTTCATTTATGGAAAATATAGTTGATTGGCATTATTTACCAATGACTGAAGAACATTATAAAAAAGCTATTGAGGATCTTGATTTTTATGCGTAAAGAATTTTCAAAATATCTTTTAGAAAAAGTTAAAAAACAAAATGATATAGTTTTGTTGACAGGGGATTTGGGATTTAATGCTCTTGAAGAACTTAGAGACTATTTAGGTGATAAATTTTTAAATTGTGGTGTTGCAGAACAAAATATGATTGGTGTCGCTGCTGGCTTAGCAAGTCGTGGGTTTAAAGTTTTTTGTTATAGTATAGCTCCATTTGTTACATTTAGAGTTTTAGAGCAAATTAAGATTGATTGCTGTTTGCATAATTTACCTGTATGTATTGTTGGGAATGGTGGAGGGTATGGCTATGGTATAATGGGACCAACTCATCATGCCATAGAAGATTTGACTATAATTTGTTCATTGCCAAATATGACTGCTTATATTCCATCGTTTAATAATGATGTTTGTAGTGCAATAGATAGTTTTTTAGAATATAAATCTCCGTCATATTTAAGATTAGGTTATAATTCTAATAACGAAAAAATCAATTTAGGGTTAGAGCAATTGAAAAAATCTAAAGAAGTAAAAATAAGTATTATTGCTCTTGGTCCTGTTGTTCAAAATGTTATAGATATTGTTGAAGAGAGTGAATGTATAGATGTTTTTACAATTAACAAAATTCCTTTTGAATTAACTCAAGAGTTAAAAACTAGTTTGGTTTTATCAAAAAAATTATTAGTAGTAGAGGAGCATGTTAGGAAAGGAGGAATTGCAGAACATATTGCATTAAGATTGATGGAAGAGGGTATTGTGTTAGATTGTTTTAAGAGCTTAGCTTCCGAAGGTTATAAAAACTTTAGATATGGTAGTCAAAAATATCATCAAACAATCAATGGACTTGATTCTAATAATATATCCAAAATAGTGAAAGCATGGATTTAAGAAAAGAGATAGAAAATTTAGAAGGACCAATATTTATATTTGGGGCTAGTGGTTTTATAGGGGCAAATTTATTTGCTGAGATATTAAAGTATAGAAAAGATTGTTATGCAATATCTCATAATATAAGAAATGCTTGGAGGTTAAAATTACTGAATACTCCAGAAGAAAATATTTTATATTGTGATATAACTTATAAGAAATCTGTTAAAAGCCTTATTAATAAATATCACCCAAAAACAATATTTAACCTTTCAGCTTATGGTGCATATGCAAAGCAATCAGATGTATCAGTAATATTTCAAACTAACCTTGTAGGAACTTTAAATATTTTAGAATCGTGTAATGATATTAAGATATTTATAAATGCTGGAAGTAGTTCTGAGTATGGAGAAAATTGTACACAACCATCTGTGGATGGTCCTTTCCAACCAAATAGTTTTTATTCAGTTTCTAAATTATCAGCTTCATATTTGATAGATTATTATGCGAAGTATAAAAATATCCCATGTATAAATCTGAGATTATATTCAATTTATGGGAGATGGGAAGAACCAGATAGATTATTTCCTAAATTGATTGAAAACGCTATAAAAGGCAAGTATCCACCATTGGTGAATCAAGAGATAAGCCGAGATTTTGTACATATTGATGATTGTTTAAATGCATTTTTACATTCGGCTAATTATGTACAAAAAAAAGATTATGGTAAGAGTGTTAATATTGCATCTGGAAGAAGAACAACAATAAAACAACTTACTGATTATATTGCAGAAATATTTAATATTTTAGAACCAGCTACATTTGGTAGTATGCCAAATAGGAATTGGGATTTAAAAGATTGGTATGGTGAAGTTAATAGTGCAAAGCAAATTTTAAATTGGGAAACAGAAATTTCTCTCAAACAAGGAATTGAAAACACTAAGAATTGGCAAAATAGTATTAATTATAAAAAAGTTTTAGAAGCATTTATTGAACCAAAGAAGACTTTAAAAATTTGTCCGATTATAGCTTGTTATAAAGATGAACAAGCTATTCCAATCATGTATGAAAGGTTAGTTGAAACCTTTAAAAAGATAGGTTGCAACTATGAAATAATATTTGTGAATGACTGTTCTCCAGATAATACTCAAGAAGTTTTAGATGAGATTTGTGCTAATGATTTAAATGTTGTGGCGATAACTCATTCAAGAAATTTTGGTTCACAAGCGGCATTTTTAAGTGGAATGGGAATAGCATCAGGTGATGCAGTAGTTTTGATGGATGGAGATTTACAGGACCCACCTGAAATAATAGAAGAGTTTTATTATAAATGGATTGAAGGGTATGATGTAGTATATGGAGTGCGTAAAAAACGAGAGGCATCTTTCTTTATGAATATTTATTATAAAATATTTTATAGAGTTTTGAAAAAATTGTCTTATATCAAAATTCCTGTAGATGCAGGTGACTTTTCATTAATAGACAAATCTGTTGTTAATGAAATATTAAATCTTCCTGAAAAAGAGCAATTTCTTAGAGGATTAAGAGCATGGGTTGGCTTTAAACAGACAGGGGTAAGTTATTTTAGACCAGAGAGAATGTTTGGAAAATCAACTAATAATATGATGAAAAATATACAATGGGCAAAGAAAGCAATTTTTTCATTTAGTTTTGTTCCATTAGAGATGTTAACTTTTTTTGGTGTTTTATTAACAGGGGTTTCATTTTTAGTTCTATTATGCCAAATAGCTATAAAGTTATTCTTTCCAAACATACCTCATGGAGTACCAACAATAATAATATTAATTCTATTTTTTGGAGGGACAAATCTCTTTGCGATTTCAATTATAGGAGAATACATAATAAAAATTTTTCAGGAAACTAAAGGTCGCCCAGTGTTTATTCGTTCTCAGGTAATTCATAGAGGTAGAAAAGTTAAGGATAGCGATGAAATAGAGGATTTAGGAGTACAAAAAAGATAAAAAAGGTTGATATGGCTTCAATTAAAGACGAAAGAGGGTTTAATCAAGGATTTAAAAAAAATCAAACTTGGTGGGTAAGAAGTAAAAGAAGATGGGACAGGGTGTTATCAGAAATAGAACTAAAATCTGAAAGAAGAATAAGAGTCCTTGAAATTGGATGTAGCACAGGTGAGATGAGTAACTATATTTCCCAAAATTCAAATATGGAAGTTTTGGGTATTGATATTTCGGAAAAGTTTATAAAAGAAGCTCGTAATAAATATCAAAGAAATAATTTAAGTTTTCAAGTTAAAGATTTCAATAAAATAAGTGATTTCGCGAATATGGAAAGGTTTGATTATGTTATTGGAGATGGTATTCTGCATCATTTATACTATAACCTTGATAACTCTTTAAAATCTATAAATGGCTTATTAAAAGAGAGTGGGAAAATAATTTTTTGGGAACCCAATTTTTATAATCTTTATGTGTTTCTAATTTTTAAAATTAAATATTTTAGAAGATTGGCAAATTTAGAACCTGATGAGATGATTTTTTCAAAAGGGTATATTGAAAGGAAATTGAGAAAAGCCAATTTTAAAGAAACAGAAGTTAAATTTTTGGATTTTTTACTTCCTGTAACACCAAAAAGTTTAATTGGGCTTTTAATTTGTGTTGGAAATATAATTGAAAAAATTCCTTTTTTAAGATGCTTCTCTCAATCTGTTTTTATAATAGGGGAAAAATGATTAAACTAAGAGAGGTATTAAATGAGTATAGTTTTTAGGAATGGTATAAAATTTATCTTAAATTAGAAAAGTTAAAATCTTTTCTTGTCCATCTATCATTTTAAAACTCACCTTGTGTATTTGCTTATCTGCTAATAAACTAATATAAATTCACTCCGCTTTTTTCTATAGATAGAAGGTAGCTCGGCAATTTTCCCTATAAACATAAGCAATTTATTTTTTTAATAACGACAAACCTGATGGCACAATGATAAAATTGACAAATCTATCAAAATTAAGTTCTTTGGGTTGAAAATATGCAATTGAATTGGGAAGAAGGCTTGAGAAAAGTTTATGGGTGGTATAATCTTAAATTATTAATAATAAAGTAAGGTTCAAGTTGTCTTGAACTTAAAAAATTATAAATTGGTATAAAATTATTATGAACAATATTTTAAAATTAATAGGAAGAGACAAAAAACTTTTTGAAGATGAAATTAAAAAATATAAGGAAGATTTAGAAAAAATTATTAATCATTCTTCTTTTTTAGTTCTTGGTGGTGCAGGTTCAATAGGGCAAGCAGTAGCAAAAGAGATATTTAAAAGAAATCCTAAAAAATTACACATTGTAGATATTTCTGAGAACAATATGGTCGAGTTAGTTAGAGATATACGAAGTACATTTGGTTATATTGATGGAGAATTTGCTACATTCATTCTTGATATCGGGTCATGGGAATATGATGCTTTTATAAAAAATGATGGTAAATATGATTATGTTTTAAATCTTTCGGCACTAAAACATGTGCGAAGTGAAAAAGACCCTTATACTCTTATGCGTATGATTGAGACTAATATTTTTAATACGGATAAATCACTTCAACAATCTTATGAAAAAGGCACAAAAAAATATTTTTGTGTAAGTACAGATAAAGCTGCAAATCCGGTAAATTTGATGGGAGCAAGTAAAAGAATAATGGAAATGTTTGTAATGAGAAAATCTAAAAAAATTGATGTTTCTATGGCAAGATTTGCAAATGTGGCTTTTAGTGATGGAAGCTTGCTTCATAGTTTTAATCAAAGAATTCAGAAAAAGCAGCCTATTGTCGCCCCCAATGATATTAAGAGATATTTTGTTACACCTCAAGAGAGTGGAGAACTTTGCTTAATGAGTTGTATTTTGGGAGAGAATAGAGACATTTTTTTCCCAAAATTAAGTGAGAATTTGCATCTAATAACTTTTTCAGAGATTGCAATTAAGTATCTTAAAAACTTAGGTTATAAACCATATTTGTGCAAAAATGAAAATGAAGCTCGAAGTTTAGTTAAAACTTTGCCTTCCCAAGGTAAATGGCCTTGTCTTTTTACTTCAAGTGACACAACAGGCGAAAAAGATTTTGAAGAATTTTTTACTGATAAAGAGATTTTGGATATGGGAAGATTTGAAAATCTTGGAATTATCAAAAATGATGCAATTTATGATGATGAGAAACTAAATTATTTTGAAAAAATAATAAAAGAGATGAGAGATTCTTTGCAATGGAATAAAAAAGATATTGTGCGAGAGTTTTTTAAATTAATCCCAGATTTTGCCTACAAAGAGACAGGAAAATATCTTGATGGGAAAATGTAGAGAATTAGTAATATATGAGCAAATTTAATAAAAGTTTAAAAACTTTGTAGGAGGTATGAATGGTTTTTTTAAGAAGTAATAAAAAAAACATTTCGATAATAGTAGCTATTTATTTGGTAGCTAATTTTTTCCTTTTATTAAATTATAATGGTATATACTGGGATGCTTGGTGTTTTCATAATCACAGTTTTAATACATTTAGTGTTATATTTTTACAGTCATCTAATATTGCTGGATATGTTATGAGCATTTTGCATTATATCTTGCTTCATATAGGGAATGGGATTTTTATTTATAGAATTTTAACAGTTTTGATGTTGTTACTTTCTGGTTTGTTTGTTTATAATATTTTGAAAACACTTAGCTTTTATACAAAAAGAGATAGATTTATCATTACTTTGTTTTTTCTTTTGGCACCATTGTATATTGCAAGAGTAACCATTGGTGTTTTAACAAATACTTTTTTTTATTTTTTGTTTTTCTTGTCATTTTTTCTATTATCGAAGTATTATAACAGCTTAAATGTATTAAAACGAGTAACAATCCTTTCTTTGTTTTTCTTGTCATTTCTTATGAATTCACTCTTAGTATTTTATTTCATTGTTCTGTTATTTCTTTTTTATCAAAAATATTCTTGTAAGTTAAGTGTTCTTAAGAATTTTTGTGTTTTTATTTATAGAAATATAGATTTTATATTTTTACCAATAGTTTTTTATATTGTGAAAGTAAATTATTTTTTCCCTTATGGACTATATTATAATTACAATAAAATAGATTTTTTAAAATCTTTTAATTTTAATGATTATTGTTTGGTTTTCCAAAATAATTTTATTATTCCTATTCGACAAACATTTTCTTTAGTACCTCCAATACTCTTTATTATTTTATTCTTTGTTTTTTTGTTGTTTTTAAGACGAAACACAAAAAGTAAATTTGAATCATATTATATTTATTCTTTTTTATTAGGTATACTTTTTTTTATTTTAGGTGCTTTCCCATATTTATCTGTTGGGAAAATACCAACTCTTTTTGATTGGGATTCTAGGCATCAAATCTTACTTTTTTTAGGATTTAGTTTTATATTATATTTTGGGATAGAAATAGTGCTAACTTTATTAAAAATAAGCATAATTAGGAATTATCTATATACTTTAATCATGGTAAGTTTTGTCTTATTTCATCTGAAGATTCAATATCACTACAACATAGATTGGTTTTATCAGGAAAGTATTATGGAAAATATAAAAGAGAATAAAAAAATAGCAAATAATAGCACTTTTATTGTAGATGTAATTCTTTTTGATAAACTGGTTAATAATCGAAAATTTCGTGCTTATGAACTTAATGGAATGTCCAGAAAAGCAACTAAATTGGATAATAAATTTTATGCACAATATGAAAAGGAAATTGAATTTTATAAAGACTGCAGAGATTATAAGCAATATAACTTTTCAGATTGGAATTATTCTTTGCCTATTCACATAACAATATCTGATAACCTTAATAATGGGCTTAATCAATCGAGGTGGAGGAAAATGTTGTATTTTTTTAAATTAAAATATTGGGGGATTTTTGAGAGAAATTACTTTAAAGAGCAAGTCAAAAATTTAATATTTTTTAAAGTTAAAGAGTAAGAATTTGAAAGAGATAATTGATTTTATAAAACAGACTTTTGGTATTCAGGGATTTATACCTCTGCATGAACCAAGATTTTTAGGTAATGAAAAAAAATATCTTAACGATTGTGTTGATTCAACTTTTGTTTCCAGTGTTGGAAAATATGTTGATTTTTTTGAAAAAGAGTTTGCAAAAATAGTTGGGTCTAAATTTGCAGTTGCGACTGTAAATGGAACAGCTGCTCTGCATATTTCTCTTATTTTAGCAGGAGTTCAAGCAGATAATGAAGTTATTACTCAACCTATCACTTTTATAGCCACATGTAATGCAATTTCCTATTGTGGGGCAAAACCAATATTTTTGGATGTAGATTTAGATACAATGGGTTTAAGCTCTAAATCGTTAAAGAATTTTTTAGAATTAAATTGTGAAATTAAAGATGACAAATGTATTAATAAGATAACAAATAAAATTATTAAAGCTTGTGTTCCTATGCATACCTTTGGACATCCTTGCAAAATAGATGAGATTAAAGAAATTTGTGATGAATGGAATATTGTTTTAATTGAAGATAGTGCAGAATCGTTAGGAAGTTATTATAAAAAAAAACATACTGGAACTTTTGGGGAAATAGGAGTTTTTTCTTTTAATGGGAATAAAATAGTCACCTCAGGAGGAGGAGGTGTAATTGTTACAGACGATGAAGCTTTGGCAAAAAGAGCAAAGCATATAACAACAACAGCAAAAATTTCTCATCCTTATGAGTATGTGCATAACGAAATTGGATATAATTATAGAATGCCAAATATAAATGCGGCACTTCTTGTTGCACAACTTGAACAATTGGATAATTTTTTAAAATCTAAAAGAGAGTTAGCTTTTTTGTATGAAGATTTTTTTAAAAAACACAATTTTATAGAATTTATTAAAGAGCCTGAAAATGCCAAATCCAATTATTGGCTTCAAGCAGTTAAATTTAAAAACAGACAACAACGAGATGAATTTTTAGAATATTCTAATAAGAATGGTGTAATGACTAGACCCATTTGGAAATTAATGAATGAATTGGATATGTTTGCATCTTGCCAAAAAGATGATTTGAAAAACGCAAAGTATCTGGAAGAAAGAGTTGTGAATATACCAAGTTCGGTAAGAATATGAAAAAAGAGAAGATAATACTGATAGGTGGTGGTGGACATTGTAGGAGCCTTATTGATGTTATTGAACAAGAAAACAAATTTGAAATTGCAGGTATTATTGAAAAAAAAGAATTAATAGGTTCATCTGTGCTTGGATATAAGGTTATTGGATGTGATGATGATTTATTGGGTATTTTTAAAAATATTAAAAATGCGATTGTTTCTATTGGGCATTTAGAGAGCAATATATCAAGAGTATCTTTATATAACAAATTAAAGAATATCGGTTTTAACTTACCTATAATCATATCACCATTGGCTTATGTATCAAAGTATGCGAATATTGACGAAGGAACAGTTGTTATGCATCAGGCTTTAGTAAATTCAAATGTGAAAATTGGGAAAAATTGTATTATAAATTCAAAAGCCTTAATTGAGCATGATGTTATTGTTGGGGACCATTGTCATATTTCTACAGGTAGCGTCTTAAATGGTGAAGTAGTTGTGGGAAATAACACTTTTTTTGGAAGTAATGCTACTTCAATACAATGTAGTAATATTAATGGCTTTGTAAAAGCAGGGAGTGTCTTTAAATGAGCAAAGTCTTTATTATAGCAGAAGCTGGTGTTAATCATAATGGTTCTATTGAACTGGCTAAAAAACTTGTAGACGTAGCGGTTGAAGCTGGCGTAGATGCTGTTAAATTCCAAACATTTAAAGCAGAAAACTTAGTTTGCCAAAATGCTCAAAAGGCTGAGTATCAAAAGCAGATTACCAATAGTAATGAATCTCAGTTTGATATGCTAAAAAAACTTGAGTTGGATATTAAATCGCATAAGGAGTTAATTGCATATTGTAATAGTAAAAAAATAATTTTTTTATCAACTCCCTTTGATAGTGATAGTATAAAACTTTTAGATAATTTAGGTTTAGACATTTTTAAAATTCCCAGTGGTGAAATTACTAATCTTCCATATTTAAGAGAAATTGGAAAATTAAATAAAAAAGTGATTTTATCAACAGGAATGGCTGATATTGGTGAGATTGAAGATGCTTTGGATATTTTAATTAAAGCAGGTACTAAAAAAGATAATATAATAATATTACATGCGAATACGGAATATCCAACACCAATGGAGGATGTAAATTTAAAAGCAATGGTTACTATTGGGAAAACTTTTGATATAGCATATGGTTATAGTGACCACACTTTAGGGACAGAGGTTGATATTGCAGCTGTGGCGATGGGTGCTTGTTGTATCGAAAAACATTTCACTTTAGATAAAATGATGGAAGGTCCTGATCATAAAGCAAGTTTAGAACCAGACGAATTGAAGCAGATGGTTAAAACAATTAGAAATATTGAATTAGCTTTAGGGATAGAGGTAAAAAAACCAAGTAAAAGTGAATCAAAGAATAAACAAATTGCGAGAAAATCGATAGTCGCTAAAGTGGCTATCAAAAAAGGTGAAATCCTAACAGAAGGCAATCTTGCTACAAAAAGACCAGCTGATGGAATTAGTCCAATGAGATGGGATGATATAGTGGGGACAACTGCTCAAAAAGATTATAAAGAAGATGAATTAATA
This sequence comes from Desulfobacterales bacterium, assembly GCA_963662235.1. Taxonomy (GTDB): domain Bacteria; phylum Desulfobacterota; class Desulfobacteria; order Desulfobacterales. The sequence continues at coordinate 1,047,165 of OY759308.1, forward strand.
TGAAAAAAGTATGTGTAGTTACAGGAACTAGAGCTGAGTATGGTCTTTTATATTGGTTGATGAAAGAGATTGAGGCTGATAAAGATTTGGAACTTCAATTAATAGTTACTGGTATGCATTTAAGTTCTGAATTTGGATTAACTTATAGAGAGATAGAAAAAGAGTTTAAAATTAATAAAAAAATTGAAATGCTTTTATCTTCAGATACATCTATAGGCATATCTAAATCAATGGGGTTAGCTCAAATATCTTTTGCAGAAGCTTATGAAGAATTAAAACCTGATTTGATAATTTTCCTTGGGGATAGATATGAAATATTTTCTGCAGCAAGTACGGCAATGATTGCTAAAATTCCTATTGTGCATATACATGGGGGAGAACTTACAGAAGGTGCATTTGATGATGCAATAAGACATAGTATAACAAAAATGAGCCATATTCATTTTACGGCTATTGATGAATATAGAAACCGTGTTATTCAGTTAGGAGAAAATCCAAAGAGAGTTTTTAATGTTGGTGGAATGGGAATTGAAAATATAAAAAGATTGAAACTTTTATCTAAAGATGACTTTGAAAATTCTATTAATTTCAGATTAAATCAAAAAAATATTTTGGTTACTTTCCATCCTGTTACTTTGGAAAATATGACTGCACAAACTCAATTCCAAGAATTATTAGTTGCCATTGATTCGTTAGAAAATACAAATGTAATTTTCACAAAAGCAAATAGTGATACCGATGGAAGAATTATAAATCAAATGATTGATGAGTATATAGCAAATAACTCTCATAAATCTGTAGGTTTCACTTCTTTAGGGCAAGTAAGATATTTAAGTGCTCTTCAATTTGTTGATGCTGTTTTAGGAAATAGTTCAAGTGGCCTTACGGAAGTTCCCAGCTTTAAAATCGGCACAATCAACATTGGAGACAGGCAAAAGGGTCGAATTAAAGCCAAAAGTGTAATTGATTGTAAGCCAGAGTTAAATAGTATAAAAAATGCATTCAATATTCTTTATTCAAAGAAATTCCAAACAGAGTTAAAAAGTGTAGTTAATCCATATGGCGATGAATGTAGCAGTGCAAAAATTGTGAGTGTATTAAAAAAAATAGATTTAAAAAATGTATTAAAAAAAACTTTTTATGATGTTAAGGTTTTAGATGATAGAGATAAATAAAATTAAATTAAAACAAAATTCTACAATTAAAGATGCTCTTCAAATTATTGATAATGGCGGTAAACAAATTGCTTTGGTTGTGAATGAATATGATAAGTTAATAGGCACGATAACTGATGGAGATATTAGAAGAGGTCTACTAAAAGGTCTGAATGTTGAAAGCTCTATTGAAAGTGTTGTTTTTAAAACTCCTACAATTGCAAAAATAAGTAATACCAGAGAAGAAATTTTAAAAATCGCCTTAGAAAAAAAACTACATCAAATTCCTGTGGTAGATGATATGGGGCATGTTGTTGGTCTTGAAGAGATAGAAGAGTTAATTAAACCCAAATATAAAAAAAACAGAGTAGTACTTATGGTTGGGGGGTTAGGTTCCAGATTAAAACCACTTACAGAAAAAGTCCCCAAACCTATGTTAAAAGTCGGTAATAAACCTATTTTACAAACTATAGTGGAAAAATTTGCTGAATATGGATATTGTAATTTCACTATGTGCTTAAATTACAAATCAAATATTATTCAAAATTATTTTAGTGATGGCAAAGATTTTGGTGTTAATATTGATTATATTTGTGAAAAGAAAAGAATGGGTACAGCTGGTGCTCTAAGTTTATTAGAAGAAAAGCCATATGAACCTTTCTTTGTTATGAATGGAGATTTATTAACGAATGTCAATTTTGAGCATTTGTTTAATTTCCACATTGCAAACGACTCTATGGGAACTATGTGTGTACGCGAATATGATTTTCAAGTACCTTATGGAGTTGTAAATATTGACGAAAATAAGATTTTTTCTATTGAGGAAAAGCCTACCCATAAATTTTTTGTTAGTGCAGGTATTTATTTGTTAAACCCCAAAGTATTAGATTTCATTCCTAAAGATACTTTTTACGATATGCCTGATCTTTTTAACGAACTTATACAAGCTAAACATAATGTTATTTCTTTTCCAATTAGAGAATATTGGTTAGATATTGGACATATAAATGAATACAAACGAGCCAATGAAGAGTATAATGAGGTCTTTTAATTGAAAGTTTTACTCATAGGGTTCGGTTCTATAGGGAAAAGACATTGTGAAGTTTTATCTAATTTTTCCAAAATTAAGAAAATAGATTTAGTTACCAAGCAAGATATCAAAAACAAAATGTGTTACAAAAGTTTGGATTTTGTATCTGATTTAAATCAATATGATTATTTTGTTATATCTAGCGAAACCAATAAACATTATGAACAATTACAATTTTTAGAAGAGAGGGTAAAAGATAAACTAATATTTTGCGAGAAACCTTTGTTTGAGGCTAAAAGAGAGCTAAAAATAAAAAATAATCGTGTCTATATAGGATATGTCCTTAGATTCTATCCTTTATTAGCAAAATTAAAAGAAATTTTATCGCACGAAACAGTTCTTTCTGTAAATGTTAGATGTGGTCAATATTTACCATTTTGGAGACCAAATACCGATTATAAAAACTCATATAGTTCAAAAAAGGATAAAGGCGGAGGGGTTTTATTAGATTTAAGCCACGAAATAGATTATATACAGTGGATGTTTGGTGAGTTTGATGAAATTAATTCTTATCAGGTAAAAGTTTCTGATTTAGAAATTGATTCAGACGACCTAACGATATTAATTGGGAAAACGATTAAAGGCATTTTTGTAAGTCTTTCTTTGGATTATATAAGTAAAATAACACATAGAGATATAATTGTAGAAACTCTTAACTATACATATGTATTAGATTTTATTTTAAATAAGATGATTCGAAAGGGAAAAGATGGAAAAGAAAAAAGTTTCGAAATTCCAAATTTTGAAAGAAATTTTATGTTTGAAAAAATGCATACAGATGTTCTATCCAAAAGAAAAAATGTATGTGCTTATAAAGAAGCTTTAAAGGTAATGAATACGATTGCGATTATACAGGAACAAAATAATGAGTAATATCTTATGTACGATTTGTGCGAGAGGTGGCTCTAAGGGTGTTCAAAATAAAAATATTAAAGATTTGTGTGGGAAACCGCTTATCTCCTATACAATAGAACAAGCAAAAGCTTCAGGTCTTTTTGAACATATTGTTATTAGCACAGATAGTGATGATATCGCCAATATTTCAAAAGGATATGGAGCCGAAGTTTTTTTTAAAAGAAGTGCCAATATGGCAAGTGATATGGCTGGAAAACTTGAGGTTATTAAAGATGCTTTTAAAAAAAGTGAAGAATATTACAATAAAAATTTTGATTATTTGATAGATTTGGATGCGACTGCGCCACTTAGAAGAGTTGATGATATAATTAACTCTTTTGAACAATTTAAAAAAAATAATAATGACAATTTAATAACAGCAATGCCAAGTAGAAGAAGCCCATATTTTAATCTTATAGAACAAGATAAAGTTGGGAAGGTTTATTTATCAAAAAAACTTGATAGTGCAGTTGTTCGAAGACAAGATGCTCCAAAATCTTATGATATGAATGCTTCTATTTATATATGGAAAAGAGATGCTATCTTAAATGAAAGTTCTATTTTCTTGGAAAAAACTGGATTATACATTATGCCAGAAGAACGCTCAATAGACATTGATAGCGAATTGGATTTTAAATTTGTAGAGTTTGTAATGAAACAAAAGTTAAACTAATCACATTGAAATTATTTTAATGATTTTATTTATAATGTTTTATTGGAGTAATTATTTTTATGACAATGAATAAAGGAATATTTTATTTATTTTTTTTATTAGTTTCTATTCCCATTATGTTCATAACTAATGATTTTTGGGATGGTACTATTGTTCATTATGCTTTTCGTATTAATGATTTATCGGCTTTAAAAGTTTGGTTTTCTGAAAGCAGATTATATTTACAATATTATTTATTCTATATAGTTCATTGTTTTTCTAATTTAAGTGGAATATCAGAAGCGATATGGTTAAAAACAATAGTTCTTTTGTCATTGTTTGGTACTACATTAGAAGTAAAACATTTATCTAAAACATTATTAAATCTTTCAGAAAAACAATCTTATATCCCAGCATATTTTTTTTTATTATATCCTGCTTGGCATGTTTTGGTAACTAATGTATTAGTAGCATATATTTTTTTTATTTGGATGCTTGTTTTAGGATTTAGGTTTATAGTAGGAAAAAGAAAAGTTATCATTGGGTGTTTATTTGTTGTCCTTTCGTTACAATTAAATTCTAATTTTATGATGTTATGTGCTTTAATTTTAAGTAAGTACATTTCTGATCGTTATATTTATTATAGAAAAACAAATTTACTTAAGTTTGTAGTTTATATTTTTTTAATAGTTGTTTTGTTTATTATATATAAAGTTCAGTTCCCACCTTATGGGCTTTATAGTGATTATAATAAAATCAATTTCTGTATTAAAACAATTTATGATATCATATTTTCATTTAAGCGTTTTTTCCAATTTGTTTTACCCATTGTTTTTTTCCCTATTTTAACTTTAATATTAAGTAAGAAGTTAATAGATAAAAAAATAATAGTTCCAATTATCATAATTTTTCTTCTTTTTTTCGCATCAATTTTCCCATATGCAGTTGTTAACAAATATCCATATGTTGATGATTTTTATAGGTGGAGTTTTAGAAATACATTGTTACTTGGGATTCCTGTTTCTATGTTTTTAGGATATTTGTTTGTGTTTATGTTAGAAGAAAAATCTAAAAATAGAATTATAAGTATATTTTTAATTATTAGCTTAATTATTAGTTCTGTTTTTTTATTTAAGGGATTTTATTATAAAGCTAAAAGTGAACTTTATCATAATGCCTTTATTAAAGCACTACAAGACATAGATAAACCTATAAAGAGCTTAGTGCATATAAAATTAAATCAAAAAAAATCAAATTATTTAGAAGCTATAGCAGATTATGAATTAAATGCACTTTTCCAAAGAGCATATGGAGAGTGCGGTTGGATGGCGAAAATAGATTATAATAATTTTGCTTCAAAATATGAACTTAGTGAATCTGATAAAATGATGTTAAGATCTGAATATAGAAATAAATATCTCACAGTGAATGTTGATACTACTAAGTTGGTTAATTTAAATTTGGAACAAATAGATAATTTATCATTTTTTGATGTTATATTTCTTCATAATAAAGATTTATATAAAATAAGCTTTTATAGTCAATATGATTTAAAAATGGTAAATTAATGTTTAAATATAATGTAGTTGTAAGAACAGGATAGTAAATTAATTTATAAAAAGAATAAAATATGAATAGTATAACTTTTATAAAACTTATAAAGTTCTTTCTATAAGGTTGAATTTTAGATGTTACTTTATAGCTTGTCCAAAATCTTATAGATGTGTTAAATTTGTATAATTTTTTATGAAGGAAATTTGTAAATGATGGAGAAAAAAAATAACCCAATAATTAGTATTGTTTGCCCTGTTTATAATGAAGAAGATGTAATACCTTTTTTCATAACAGAGATTTTAGAGACTATAAAAGAAATAGGTAAGACATATGAAATTATTTTTATAAATGATGGTAGTTTTGATAACACTTTACAAGTTCTTTTGAATCAACAAAATACACTTCCAAGCATTAAAATAATTAATTTATCTAGAAATTTTGGGAAAGAATCAGCTTTAACAGCTGGATTTGATTATGCATCAGGGGAGGTGATTATACCTATTGATGTGGATTTACAAGACCCCCCCAAGCTCATTATAGAATTTATTAAGCATTGGGAAAATGGTAGCGAAGTTGTAGTTGGGAAAAGGATAGACAGGTCAGAAGATACTTTTTTGAAACGTTTTACAGCTAGTATCTTTTATAAGATTCATAATAAGATATCCAACGTTAAAATACCTGAAAATGTGGGTGATTATCGATTGTTTACAAGACTAGTTTTAAATGCCATTAAATTATTACCTGAAAATCAAAGATTTATGAAAGGTGTTTTTGCATGGGTTGGTTTTAAAGTTACTGTCGTTGAATATAAGAGAAATAAACGGAAAGCAGGGAAAACGAAGTTTACTGGCTGGAAACTTTGGAATTTTGCACTTGAAGGTATTACCTCTTTTAGTACGCTTCCTCTAAGATTTTGGACTTATCTAGGATTTATAGTTTCACTTATGTCGTTTATTTATGGTAGTTGTATCATAATCCCTTCTTTTATACAAGGAATAGATGTCCCAAGTTATAAAACAACAATTTTTATAATATTATTTTTTGGAGGATTACAATTGATTGGTATTGGTATTTTAGGAGAATATTTAGGCAGGATCTATATAGAATCTAAACGAAGACCAATATACATAATAGATAAAATTTTTTAAGTTTGATATGATTAGATTTAGTGTATAATGATTAAAAAGAAAGGGATATGGATGGTTTAAAGCTATAAGAAATATACTAAAGAAGCTTATTGAAAAAAAGTATAATGCACCCCCAAAACTGGACAGTTGGAATAAGTGTAAAGATGTCATAAAAGATTTCGAAAAATCAAGGAGAATTTTATGACAAAAAAACGCATATCCCAGCATTTAAGGCAAAAGTTGCATTTGAAGCAGCAAAACAAAAAAAGACAGCAGCTCAGCTTGCAAGCCAATTTGGTGTTCATCCGAACCAAATTAGCCTTTGGAAGAGAGAGCTTTTGGAAAAACTACCCGAGCTTTTTTCTTCAAAACACAAGAAAAAAGCTAAAGATGGTACAAAGCTTCAAGAAGAATTATATAAGCAAATAGGTCAGCTCAAGGTGGAACTTGACTGGCTAAAAAAAAATCTAAAGAATTGCGTTGATAAGCGTAAGAAACTTGTAGACAGTGGGCATAAAAAAATAAGCATTACCCGGCAATGTCAGCTTTTAGGTCTTCCGAGATCAAGTTTTTATTATAAGGCAACACAAGATGATAGCCGTGATGTATCCTTAATGAACTTGACAGATGAGATTTATACAAAGCATCCTTATTTTGGAGTTCGCATAATAAAAAAGAGATTAGAAAAAGAAGATGAAATTGGTAATCGCAAGAAGATCAGACGAATCATGAGAGAAATGGGGATTTATGCTATTTATCCAAAGCCCAACTTGAGTTTACCGAATAAAGAGCATCTGAAATATCCGTATCTTCTTAGAAATTTAAACATAAATAAGGCAGATCAAGTTTGGGCATCTGACATATATTTTAAAAGAATTAGAGATAAAGATCAGCATGAATGGCAAAAGGCGTGCTATTGACAATGTTCTTGTTGAAAGATTTTGGAGGAGCATAAAGCAAGAAAAAATTTACATAAATGATTATGTTTCTGTCAAAGAATTGAAAGATGGAATAGAACAATACATAAAATTTTACAATTATGGCAGGCAACATCAAGCTTTAGGCTATAAAACTCCACACGAAGTTTATAGCGAAACTTTGGGGAAGAAATTTGTTGCTTAATTTAAGAGATAAAAAAATTTTTGTAGCCGAAGCTCAATCTGCTTGTGCACCATTGACAAGCATTTCGCTTCAGCTCTTTGACAGCTACGGCTTTGAATGAATTCAAAGCCTTTGTGATAAAAGGCTTTTTGAAAATTCAATATTTTGAAATATGTGAATTAGCAACAGATACAAACTTTGAAAGCACAATTTTTTAAGACAAATGGAAATCTTTTTATTAAACAAATTTCACTTATAATTACATCAAAATTTATCTTGATTTTGGGGGACATTTCAATATTTTGAATTAAATTTTTCGTTCAAAGTGTATAAATTCAACCATCCTTTGTTCCATCAATCTTAAAATTAATCTTAAATTTATAGACGAGCAATTATAATGATAACGAATAAAAAAATACTTTGCACTCTTTTTTTAATGGTTTCTATTCCTATTATATTTATAACGAATGACTTTTGGGATGGTTCAATTGTCAATTATTCCTTTCGTATTAATGTTTTATCGGATTTAAAGGTTTGGCTTTTTGAAACCAGATGGAATGTACAGTATTATATATACTTTATAGTCCATTATTTTTCTAATGTTAGTGGACTATCAGAAGAATTTTTTTTAAAAACATTAACTCTATTATCATTGTTTGGTGCGACATTAGAAGTAAAACATTTGTCTAAAACATTATTAAATCTTTCAGATAAACAATCTTATATATCCGCATATTTTTTTTTATTATATCCTGCCTGGCATGTTTTAGTATCAAGTATAATGGTGATACATATTTTGTGTGTTTGGCTAATTTTTTTAGGGTTTAGGCTTATAGTAGAAAAAAGGAATGTTATTATTGGACTTGTATTTGTAGCTATTTCTTTGCAATTAAATTCTAATTTTATGATGTTATGTGCTTTAATTTTAAGTAAGTATCTTTCTGATTGTTATATTTATTATGAAAAAACATATTTATTTAAGTTTATATTTTGTATTTTCTTAGTAGTTGTTTTGTTTATTTTATATAAAGCTCAGTTCCCACCTTATGGGCTTTATAGTGATTATAATAAAATCAATTTCTGTATTAAAACAATTTATGATATCATATTTTCATTTAAGCGTTTTTTCCAATTTGTTTTACCCATTGTTTTTTTCCCTATTTTAGTTTTAATATTAAGCAAAAAATTAATAGATAGAACAGTGGTAGTCCCATTTCTAATTATTTTCTTACTTATTTTGGCGTCAATTTTTCCATATGCAACTGTTGGGAAACATCCATATGTGAATGATATTGAAAGGTGGAGCTACAGGCAAACATTATTACTTGGGGTTCCTTTTTCTATGCTTTTGGGATATTTTTTTGCATTTATATTAAAAAAACAATCTAACCATAAAATTATAAGTGTATTATTAATTATTAGCTTAGTTATCAGCTCTGTTTTTTTATTTAGAGGTTTTTATAGTAAGGCTCAAAGTGAGCTTTATCATAATGCTTTTATTAAAGCCCTGCAAAATATAGATAAACCTATAAAGAGCTTAGTGCATATAAAATTAAATCAAAAAAAATCAAATTATTTAGAAGCTATAGCAGATTATGAATTAAATGCACTTTTCCAAAGAGCATATGGAGAGTGCGGTTGGATGGCGAAAATAGATTATAATAATTTTGCTTCAAAATATGAACTTAGTGAATCTGATAAAATGATGTTAAGATCTGAATATAGAAATAAATATCTCACAGTGAATGTTGATACTACTAAGTTGGTTAATTTAAATTTGGAACAAATAGATAATTTATCATTTTTTGATGTTATATTTCTTCATAATAAAGATTTATATAAAATAAGCTTTGATAGTCAATATGACTTAGAAAGGGTAAATTGATGCTTAAAGATAAAGTAGTAGTAATAACAGGTGGAGCAGGACTTATAGGGAAAGAGTTTGTAAAAGCAGTTGTAGAAAAGAATGGTATAGCAATAATTGTAGATATAAATGAAAAGTTGGGCTTGAAAGTAAAAGAAGATTTATTGAAAGAATTAAATACTAAAAAAGTAGATTTTGTAAAACTTGATATAAGTTCTAAAGGCTCTTTAAATAATTGTATTGATTACTTGAATGTAAAATATAAAAGAATAGATGCCTTGGTAAATAATGCTTATCCAAGAAATAAAAATTATGGGAAACATTTTTTTGATGTTGAATACGATGATTTTGTAGAAAACATAAGTTTGAATCTTGGAGGTTACTTTATTACTTCACAGCAATTTGCTATGTATTTTAAAAAGCAAGGATATGGTAATATTGTTAATATTAGTTCTATTTATGGTGTAGTTGCTCCAACATTTGAGATATATGAAGGGACAAATATGACTATGCCTGTTGAATATGCAGCTATTAAATCGGGGCTTATTCATCTCACTAAATATATGGCTAAGTATTTTAAGGGAATGAATATCAAAGTCAATGCCTTGAGTCCAGGGGGAATTTTTGATTACCAACCTGAATCTTTTCTAAATAACTATAAAGAAAAATGTTTGAACAAAGGGATGCTTAATAAAACTGATTTACAAGGAACTTTAGTTTATTTGCTTAGTGATATGAGTAAATATGTAAATGGACAAAACATTGTGGTAGATGATGGGTTTAGTTTATAGATGTAAAAGTAAAAGTATTTTATATACTTTTATTCTATTTTGTGTGCTTATCTTTATAGGTTTTATAGATTCATTTGAACCCATTATTATTTCATTATTTATATTAATTACTTATTTTATATATAAACCTAACAATTTCTTACATCCAAACAATATAATTTTTGCTTTTTCCTTATTATATGTAGTCTTACCTGGTTTTGTATATTATTATTTTGAGTTTTATAATATAGAATATATTTTGCCATGGGGTAAATTATATGGATGGGATAATTTTTCTAAATTAACTTATTTCGGTATGCTATATATTTTTATTATCCCTTTTTTTAGTATTAAATATTTTACTAGGAAAGTTGTAAATAAAACGAATGGTATCAAATTTGATCAATATAAAATCAAAATCTCATCAATTATAATTATAGCCTGTTTTTTTATTTTGAGTTTAGTTATTTTTATTTCTAAAACAGGTGGAATTAATAGTTGGATTTATAACTATCAATATACATTTCTCGTTTTACGAGAAGGAAATGGTTTAATAAATTTCATTACAATTTTTTTATTAAATTTTTTAATTTTTCTAATAGGTATAAAAATTTTTCAAAAAAAAAGGAACTGTTTTTTTCTATTTTGCATACTAATTCCTATTTTAATTTCTATTGTAACTGTTTCATATTTTCAGGGGTTTAAAAGTAGGTTTATAATTTTATGTATAATCCTTTTTTTCCCTATATTAGTTAGTATGAAATTATCGTATAAAAACATCTTTTTATTCGGTGTATTATTTATTTTAATCGTTAGTTTCGGAAATTATTTAAGAAGTGATGGTTTTTATAATTCAAGCACTAAACTCTTAGAGTATACATTAACATATTTTAATGTATATCCAATTCATGATATGATATTGAAAGATTTTGATTTAAACTTATTTCAAACTATTCATCAAGTCTTTGTGAAACCTTTTATCCTAGTTGATTTATTACCATTAGATACAGAATTTGATTTGTCAGTAATGTTAACTAAAATTTATTTCCCTAATGATTGGTGGTTAGGAAGAGGGACTCAACAATGGCCATTATTGACAGAACTACGTTTAAATTATTTTGGAATGTTATTTGGTTGGATTCCATTAGTATTATATTCTTTTATAATTTCCTATATTTATAATAAAATGTATTTAGGTAAAATTGAATTAAGTTTAATTTATTTATTAGAAATGATAAGACTGTTTTCTACCTTTAGAAGTGTTCTATTGCCTTGGGATTTACCTTTGAATATTTTTGTCTACGTCGTATATTTTTATTTGCTAAAATTAACAGCAAAAAAAATAACTCTTTAATATGAATAAGCAAATAGCTATTTATATATTAAGCACAGCTATTGATAAAGGTAGCATTCTACTTTTTTTCCCATTTTTATTGCAAATTTTTACGCTTGAGCAATTTGGTATATGGAGTTTAATTGTAATTGTTGCAAATCTATTAGTCCCTCTTGTCACATTAAATGGTTCAGCTTCTATTTTAAGAGAAGGAAGTGAAAATATTTCAATAGGAAAATATTTGTTAAAAAAATATGTTTTTTTAACATTTTTTGTAGGTACTTCAATAGGCACTTTATTGTATTTTATAGATAATTTACAAGAAAGATGGTTGTTCTATAGCTCGCTAATAGCTACTTATGAAGGGTTGTTAATACTTATTTTAACATATATTAGGGCACAAAATAGAGCTATATTATTCCTTTCGATTAATATTATAAAGGTTTTAATAATTTTAGTTATTATATTTTTTACAATTAAAAATAAGATAGAATTTAGTCAGTATTTAACTTTTCAGATTACATCGATGTTCTTTTTTACTTCAGTTTTTTTTTTTATTTCTTATTTTAATTCAATTGAATCTATAAAAACAGCTTTTGGTACAGTACTTTTTTTTTCTTTATCATTAATACCACACTCTATGTCTCAATGGGTAATGAGTAGTTCAGACAGATTAATAATTAAATATATGTTAGGAGCAAAGGATTTAGGAATTTATAGTTTATCTTATAATATAGCTCAAGTATTAACTTTGCTTAATATAGGTTTAGGCTTAGCTTTACCTACATATTTAATAAAAAATTATTCAAAATGGAAAAATGACAATTTTGATAATAATATTATTAAGTATTACAGTTATATAGCGATATTCTTATTTATTGTTATTTATATATTTTATTACATTGATTATAAGTATTTTAACTTATTAAAATATTATAGTAGTGAAATGTTGAATTTAATTACTATCAATTATTTAGCTATATATATACTTGGTTTATATACTTTTTATGCTAATTATCTTTTTTATAATAGAAAAGGTACAATTATAAGTATAGTGACATTTTATGCGGCGTCATTCAATGTTGTTTGTTCAGTAATCTTTATTTATATCTTTGGTCTTATCGGGGCATCTATAGCAACTTTATTCGCTTATGTTTTTTATTTATATTATATAAAACTTAAAACAATACAGATAGAAGTTAATTTAAATATAAAAATTATGAAAAATATTATATTGGTAATATTAGTTATGATTATTTTAAGAATAGGTATTATCAGTGTCACTTCTTAAGGTTTTGGATATATTTTATAACTCAATTTGTAATGAAGTAGATGCGGAAGAAAATTTTTTAAAAAGAACAAATAGCAACTTGAATTTTGTCCCAGTAAGAGTTGTGAAAACTCTTAAATATATTGATAAATTTCACATAAATAAATTTTTCTATGGTTTGATGAATATAACTTGTTTTTTGATCTTTCCAATATTTTTTTTATTTAAAATTAGGTTTAATTTTGAAAACAACTATTCATTTAATAACGAAATAAAAAATATAGTTTTAGTCGCAGATAACAGAATAGAAAGCTTATATAAAAAGATTGATATTTCAAACAATCTTAAGACTATTTTTCTAAATATAAATCAACCCACAAAAAATTATTATATTGATATAAATTCGTTTATTAATTTTAAAAAAACTATGAAAGCTTATGCTTACTCTATATTTAGTTTGTTTTATACAATAGTTAGACTAAAAAAAAAAACAGATTTTCTTCAAGTTTATGTCGCTTACAATTGGTTCAAAACTTATTTTGCATTGGAAAATATAGTTACTTCTGTAGATAATGTCTATTTTTCTAACCATTATGATAGATGGTCAACTATGTTTGATTTCTTGTTTGAGGGGAAAAAAATAAATTTCATTCAACATGGAATTCTTCCCGATGATTTGATTTTAACTTATAAACTTAAAAATTTAAAAACTATTTATTGTTTTGATGAAAAAAGTAAAAAAATTTTTTCAAAATTGTTTGAGTGTAAAAAAACTCAATTTAAATTCATTAATTTAAAATTAGAATTGAGAAGTATAAAATCCGATAAAAAGACAGTATTGATTATAGGGCAACCTCACAGTATAGAAAGAGAATTGGAAATCATAGAGCTAATAAAAAAAAAATATTTAGTTTATATTAAGCCACATCCATTATATGATAATTCTCAATATAAGGTTGATGAAGTTAAATTAATTTTAGATAAAGATTTTTTCCCAAAAGTAGATATAGCTTTGACATATGAATCAACATTAGGTTTGGAATATGAAATAAGTGGTGTTAATGTATTATGGTGGAAGGGAATGACTAACAAACAAATAATGGATCAAGTTTTAAAACTTATATAAAATATTTAAAGAGTTTATTAAATGAATAAAAAAAAATATCAAATATGCACAAATTGCATTATGGATACATCAGATCCTCATATAACTTTTGATGAAAAAGGTGAGTGTGATTATTGTCAAAATTTTAAAAATAATATTCTTCCTGAGTGGAATTTTGGGATAGGTAAATTAGATGAGTTGCAGTCAATTGCGGAAAAAATTAAGAAAGATGGGGAAAATAGAGATTTTGATTGTATCATAGGACTTAGTGGTGGATTAGATAGCTCATATACTGCACATATAGCTAAAAAAACTATGGGGTTAAGGCCTCTTCTTTTACATGTTGATGCGGGTTGGAATACTGATCAAGCTGTATCAAATATTGAAAGACTTGTTGATGGTTTAGGACTAGATTTATATACAGAAGTTATTAATTGGGAAGAGATGAAAGATTTACAACTCGCTTTTTTAAAATCTCAAATCCCTGATCAAGATTTACCACAAGATATAGCATTTTTTTCAGCATTATACAAATTTGCTAGGCAATATAAAATCAAGTATGTCCTAACGGGAGGTAATTTTTCAACAGAGTGTTGTAGAGAGCCTGAAGAATGGGGAGGTTATATCGGTATTGATAGCAGATTGGTTAAAGATATACATAATAAATTTGGTACTAAACAATTAACTTCTTTTCCTATTGTAGACATTTTAAAATACAAAATTTTATATAAATATATTTATAAGATGGATGTGTTTAAGCCTTTAAATTATGTAAAGTTTGTAAAAAAAGATGCAGAAGAAACCTTGAATAAACTATATGGTTGGGAAAAGTTCCAACATAAACATCATGAATCTAGATTTACTAGGTTTTATGAAGATTATTGGATGCCAAAAAAATTTGGTTATGAAAAAAGAAGAGCTCATTTTTCTAGTTTAATAATGACAAGACAAATGTCTAGAGAAGAAGCATTAAAAAGGATATCTTTTCCTGAAATGAGTGATGATTTTTTAAATAAAGAGTTGGAGTATGTAGCACATAAACTTGATATAATGAAGCAAGAATTGATTGAGATATTCCAAGGAGAGAATAAGACTTATAAAAATTATAAAAATAAAAGATTTTTGATTGGTATAGGTTCAAATGTTATGAGATTATTAGGTCTTGAGAAGAGGTTGTTTAGATGATTGCTATAGTTGATTATGGGGTAGGGAATATTAGGGCTTTTTTAAATGTATATAAAAATCTAAATATTTTATGTAAAATTGTGCAAAAAAATAATGAATTTCAAGGTGTATCAAAAATTATTTTACCTGGGGTAGGTTCTTTCGATCATGCAATGGCAAGTTTACAAAATTCTGGAATGAGGGAAAAACTTGATGAATTAGTTCTGGAGAAAAAAATACCTATTATCGGTATTTGTGTAGGTATGCAACTGTTGGCAAAAAGTAGCGAAGAGGGAAGTTTGGGTGGGCTTGGGTGGATAGATGGAGTTGTGAAAAAATTTGATAAATCGAACATAGGTGAAAATCCTTTGCCACATATGGGATGGAACAATTTGAATATAATAGGTAAAAATCGTATATTCAATAATCTAGAAAAAAATCCAAAATATTATTTTTTACATTCATATTTTTTTCAATGTGATAATAGAGAAGATGTTTTAGCTACAGCAACATATGGGAATGAATTTGAATGTGTAATCAATCATAAAAATGTTTATGGGATTCAATGTCACCCAGAAAAAAGTCATTATAATGGGATTCAATTATTAAAAAACTTTGGGGAATTGTAAATGTTATTGCCTAGGATAATACCTTGCTTGTTAGTTCATAATAAGGGTTTAGTAAAAACAGTAAGATTTAAAGAAGGGAAATATATTGGTGACCCTATCAATGCTGTAAAAATCTTTAATGAGAAAGAAGCTGATGAATTAATGGTCTTAGATATTGATGCAACAAGAGAAGGTAAAGAACCTGATTATAAAATGATTGAAAATTTAGCTACTGAATGTAGAATGCCTTTGTGTTATGGTGGAGGAATAAAAACTGTAAAGCAAGCAACAAAAATTTTCAATCTTGGTGTCGAAAAAGTAGCATTAAGTTCTGCAGTTGTTAAAAACTCGCAATTGATTTCGAATATAGCAAAAGAAGTTGGGAATCAAAGTGTAGTAGTAGTTATAGATGTAAAAAAAAAAATGTTTGGAGAGTATGATATTTATACTCATAATGGTACAAGAAAAACTAATCTAAATTTGGAATTTTTTTTAAAAGAGATTCAAACCTTTGGTGTTGGAGAAATAGTTATTAATTCTATAGATAATGATGGAGTTATGAAAGGATATGACTTAAATTTAGTAAAAAAACTCAAATCATTAATTGATGTGCCTATGACAGTTTTAGGTGGAGCTGGTTCTTTAGATGATCTTAAATTATTAATCAATAATTTTGGAATTATAGGCTGTTCTGCAGGAAGTTTATTTATTTTTAAAGGTAAATATAAAGCTGTTTTGATAAATTATCCAAAAAATTTAGAAAAACAGCGGTTAATTCAAGAATTGTAGTATAAAGGTATTAGATGTTTAAAAACAAAATATTTTTAATTACTGGAGGCACTGGTTCGTTTGGAAATGCTGTTCTCAAGAGATTTTTAGATTCAGATGTCAAAGAAATCCGCATTTTCTCGCGTGATGAAAAGAAACAAGATGATATGCGTCATGCTTTACAAAACTCAAAAATTAAATTCTATATTGGTGATGTTAGAGATAAGTCTTCTGTAGATAAAGCAATGCGAGGAGTAGATTTTGTTTTTCATGCCGCAGCTTTAAAACAAGTTCCTTCTTGTGAATTTTTCCCAATTCAAGCAGTTTATACAAATATTCTGGGAACTGAAAATGTTTTGGATTCCGCTATTGAGAATAAAGTAAAGAATGTGGTTGTTCTTTCGACGGATAAAGCAGCTTACCCTATAAATGCCATGGGAATTTCTAAAGCTATGATGGAAAAAGTAGCAACTGCAAAAGGAAGAGCTTTGGGTGAAGGAGCAGACACAACTATTTGTTGTACTCGCTACGGAAATGTTATGGCTTCGCGTGGTTCTGTTATTCCACTTTGGATAGAGCAAATTAAAGAGAATAAACCAATAACTATTACAGATCCTAATATGACTAGATTTATGATGACTTTGGATGATGCGGTTGATTTAGTGATTTATGCTTTTCAAAATGGACACAATGGTGACTTATTTGTTCAAAAAGCTCCTGCTGCAACTCTTGATGTCCTTGCAGAAGCTTTGAAACAACTTTATAAAGCTGATACTAAAGTGAAAATAATAGGTACCCGTCATGGAGAAAAGCTTTATGAAACTCTTGTAACAAGAGAAGAAATGTCAAACTCAATTGATATGGAAAATTATTATTGTATTCCTTGTGATAAGCGAGATTTAAATTACGACAAATTTTTTGTAGAAGGTAATGAAGATATTTCAAGAATAGATGATTATCATTCTCATAATACAACGCAATTGGATGTTGAAGGTATGAAAAAGCTTCTTTTAAATCTTGAATCTGTTTGTGAAGATTTAGGAATAAAGAAATAATAATTATGAATATTCTTATAACTGGTGCGAAAGGATTTATAGGGCAAAATTTATTAGCTCAATTAAACAATATAAAATTTGGTAAGGCAAAAAATTATAAACTTTCGTCTGATATTAAAATTTTTGAATATAATAGTGATAGTTCCACTGAAGAATTAGATGTTTATTGTAAAAAAGCAGATTTTGTTTTTAATTTAGCCGGAGTAAACAGACCAAAAGAGCAATCGGAGTTTATGGTTGGTAATTTTGGATTTGCCTCTACTTTATTAAATACTTTAAAAAAATATAAAAATATTTGCCCGATAATGCTTTCTTCTTCTACACAAGCCACACTGAACAATCCTTATGGCGAATCAAAAAGAGCGAGCGAAAATTTATTTTTCGACTATGCAAAAGAAACAGGTGCTAAAGTTTTGGTTTATCGTTTTCCAAATATTTTTGGGAAATGGTGTCGCCCTAACTACAATAGTGCCGTTGCCACATTTTGTAACAATATTGCTCATAATTTACCCATTCAAGTCAATAATACAGAAACTGTAATGAATTTGGTTTATGTTGATGATGTTGTTGATGAACTTATATCTGCATTAAGCGGAGATGAGCATTATGAAGATAAATTTTGTGTTATTCCAACAGTATATACTGTAACTCTCGGCAGAATAGTTGAGTTACTTAATTTTTTTAAAGAAAATAGAATAAATTTGGATTTACCAGATTTTCAAAACGAGTTTGTAAAAAAATTATATTCAACTTTCCTTTCATACTTACCTGAAGATAAATTTAATTATCCTTTAAAGATGAATATTGATGAACGAGGTAGTTTTACTGAAATTATTAGAACAATGAATAAAGGGCAGTTTTCTGTAAATATATCTAAACCGTATATTACTAAAGGGAACCATTGGCATAATACTAAGAATGAAAAATTTGTTGTTGTAAGTGGAGAAGGTATTATTCGTTTTCGTAAAATAAATGAGCCACAAGCTAAAGTAATTGAATATTGTGTGTCAGGGAAAAAAATAGAAGTTGTTGATATTCCTCCAGGCTATACTCACAATATTGAAAATTTGGGTAAAACTGATATGGTTACTTTTATGTGGTGTAACGAATGTTTTGATCCAAAAAATCCCGACACCTATTTTGAAGAAGTGTAACCATTATGAATAAGTTAAAATTAATGACAATTGTAGGTACTCGTCCTGAGATTATTAGGTTATCTGAAGTAATAAAAAAATGTGATAAATATTTTGAGCAAATTTTGGTTCATACTGGACAAAATTACGATTATACTCTTAACCAAGTTTTTTTTGATGATTTGGGTTTGCGAAAACCCGATTTCTATCTTGATGTGGTAGGAAAAGATTTAGGAGAGACTATGGGTAATGTTTTGGCAAAATCTTATGCTTTAATGCAGGAGCAAAACCCGGATGCTGTTTTAATTTTGGGCGATACCAATTCTTGTTTGTCTGCTATTTCTGCAAAACGCTTGCATATCCCAACTTTCCATATGGAAGCTGGGAATCGTTGTTTTGATGAAAATCTTCCAGAGGAAACCAATCGCCGGATTGTTGATCATATCTCCGATTTGAATATGTGTTACAGCGAGCATGCACGTCGTTATCTTAATTATGAAGGAACAGCCAAAGAACGAACTTATGTTACAGGTTCTCCTATGGCAGAGGTGCTTTCAGCTAATTTTGATAAAATTGTTTCAAGTAGTATTCTTAAAAAACTAAAATTAGACAAAGGTAAGTATATTTTATTATCTGCTCATAGAGAAGAGAATATTGATAATGAAGCTAATTTTTTGAATTTAATGAATGCAATAAATGCTCTTGTTGAAAGATACGATATTCCTATTTTATACTCTTGTCATCCGCGTTCAAAGAAGTTTATAGAAAAACGAAATTTTAAATTAGACAATCGTATTATTCAAAATAAACCTTTGGGGTTTCATGACTACAATAATTTGCAATTAAACGCGTTATGTGTCGTTTCCGATAGTGGTACATTGCCTGAAGAAAGTGCTTTTTTTAGTTCAAAAAAATTACATTTCCCTGCTGTTTGTATAAGAACTTCCACCGAAAGACCAGAAGCTTTAGACAAAGGAGCTTTTATTTTAGCAGGAATAACAAAAGATCAAGTAATACAAGCTGTTGATATCGCTATAAATATGAATAAAAATAAAGATTTTTCTGTGAATGTCCCTGATTATACAGATCAAAATGTTTCCAGTAAGGTAGTAAAAATTATTCAAAGCTATACAGGTATTGTTAACACAATGGTCTGGAAAAAATATTAAGTTAATGAAATCTCCAATTGCTAATTAATATGAAAGATTTAAATAAAAAAATTTTAATTGTAACTGAATATTTTTATCCTGAAGAATTTAAGATTAATGAAATAGCTATAGAGTGGAAGAATAAAGGATATGAAGTTGCAGTATTAACTAAAAATCCAACTTACCCTTTCGGCAAAATTTATTCTGGCTACAAGAACAAATGTTTTTCTGTAAGTGATTGGAATGGAATAAAAATTTACAGACTTAAAGCAGTAACAGGATATAAAAACAGCATATTAAAAAAAATCCTTAACTATTTTAGTTTTATGTTTTTAGGTAGTATAGTAAGTTTAAGAATTGGTAAAAAATACGATTATGTTTTTGGGAATAGTATGGCTGCTCTAACAGGGATGATTCCAGCTATAGTATTAAATAAGTTTTATAATAAAAAAGTTACACTTTGGGTTCAGGATATATGGACAGATAGTGTCTATGCATATGGTTTTAAGGAAAGAAAAATAATAGTCTTCTTATTAGATCGACTTGTTAAATTTGTTTATAAACATACTACTAATTTTGCTGTTTCAGCAAAAGGTTTTGAAAAAAAAATAAGACCTTATTTAGATAGGCAAAAAAAAATAATATATGCTCCCAATTGGGCTGATTTTTTAAATAAAGAATTGTCTCCTTTTAAATTGAATGAAGAGAAAAAAATACATTTCGTTTTCGCTGGAAATATAGGGGCTATGCAAAATTTAGAAAATATCATTAAAGCTTTTGGTACACTCGATAATAAATATTTAAATAGTGCTCAATTAAATATTATAGGTGATGGCTCCTGTTTAGAACATCTTAAATTCTCAGTTAATAAAAATAAATATAAAAATATTGTTTTTTGGGGGAAAGTGGTAAGGAATGATATTTATAAATATTTAAATGCCAGTGATTTTTTAATAGTATCTTTAATAAATAAAGAGATTTTCTCTTTAACTGTCCCAGCGAAAACTCAAACATACATAGCTGCTGAAAAGCCAATAGTAGCAATTATAAACGGAGAAGTAGCAGATATTATTAAAGAAAATGAATTAGGCTTTGTTGCTCCGCCAGATAATATTAATGAAATTCATAATGTGTTAATCTCTTGTTTATCTCTAAATGCTGAAGAAAAACAAAAATTTACAAAAAATTGTAAACAATTAACTAATACAGTTTTCAATAAAACTAAAATAGTAGATAATTTATTGGCTTTATTATTAGAAAAATAGCTTATGATATATATTATTGCTTTCTTTTTAACTTTTATTATTACTTTCATTGTTAGAAAAATAGCTCTTAAAAAATCCTTTTTAGACATTCCTAACAAGCGAAGTTCGCACTCTATTCCTACTCCGAAAGGTGGAGGCATTGCTATTGTCTTTGTTTGGTATGTGTTTTTATGTTATTTTTATTATAAAGGCTTGATTGATCAAAATTTGTTTTTTGCTTTGCTTCCCGGAATAATCTTGTCGGCAGTCAGTTTTTTTGATGATATTTTCAATTTGTCTCCCGAAGATAGATTATGTTTACAAGCTTTGGTTAGTGCTTTGGCTTTGTTTTTTTTGGGTGGTTTGCAAAAAATCGACTTGGTTTTTTTTGTTTTTGATAATGTTTATCTTCTCAGTTTTCTTACATTTTTTGGAATAATTTGGTTTATTAATTTATTTAATTTTCTTGATGGAATTGATGGCTATGAGGCTTCGGAAATTATTTTTATTTCTTTAGCTTTATTTTTTTTTACCAAAAATCCCATAGTTTTATTGCTTACTGTCGTTTGCTTTGGCTTCCTTCTTTGGAATTGGCAAAAAGCAAAAATTTTTATGGGAGACGTCGGTAGTACTTTTCTTGGTTATACAATAGCTGTTTTTATTATTTATTTTCAAAATAATGATAATCTACCTATTATCAGTTCGCTGATTTTATCTTCAGTTTTTTGGTTTGATGCTACTTTAACCCTTATAAGAAGAAAGTTAAATGGAGAAAAGCTTACTCAAGCTCATAACAAACATGCTTACCAAAGATTAACCCAAGCTGGTTGGTCTCATAGTAAAGTTTGTTTATATGCAATGCTGATAAATATTTTGCTTTTGGTGATTGTTTATTATTTGACAAATATTTGTATTGGTTTTTCAATTTGTATGGTTCTTTTGTTTGTAGTGATGAAGTTTGTGGATAGGAAGAAGAAGTTTGAGTAAGAAAAGGTTAGGAATATTAATGAAAAATATTTTATTAACCGGAGGTCTTGGTTTTATCGGTTCGCACACGGCTGTGGAGTTGCTTAATGCTGGATTTGAGGTGGTGATTGCCGATAATTTGAGTAATTCTGAGATTAAGGTTCTGAGCGAAATAGAAAAAATTACGGGCAAGAGACCGAAATTTTATAAAGTTGATGTTGCTGATTTTAAAGAGTTTGAAAAAGTTTTTGCCATTCATAAATTTGATGCAGTCATTCATTTTGCAGGATATAAAGCGGTTGGAGAATCTGTTAATTTCCCTTTAAAATATTATGAAAACAATTTGAATGCTACTTTGAATGTAGCAAAATTGTGCCAAAAATTTGGAGTAAAAAAGATAGTTTTCAGTTCTTCAGCGACAGTTTATGGCGAACAAGATTCCCCTTTGCACGAGGATTTGCCATTGGAAATTACCACAAATCCATACGGCGAAACCAAGGTGATGAGTGAGCGAATTTTGAGCGATTTTGCCAAGGCGAATTCTGATATGAAAGTTGTGCTTCTTCGTTATTTTAATCCAGTAGGTGCCCATTCGAGTGGTCTGATAGGCGAGTCCCCGAAAGATATCCCGAATAATTTGATGCCCTTTATTTGGCAGGTTGCCATTGGTTGGCGAGAGGAGTTGCAAATTTTTGGTGATGATTATCCGACTATTGATGGCACAGGAGTAAGGGATTATATTCATGTGGTTGATCTTGCGAGAGGTCATATTGCTGCCTTACAAGAATTGGATAGTGGTGTGCACATTTTTAATCTCGGAACAGGTCAAGGCTATTCGGTTTTGCAAATGGTAAAAACTTTTCAAGAAGTTTCAGGAATAAATATCCCTTATAAAATTGTTGGACGAAGAGCAGGAGATATTGCCACTTGTTATGCTAATGTAGACAAGGCAAAAAAAGTACTTGGTTGGGAAGCTAAAAAAAATATTGCAGATATGTGTTTAGATACGTGGATATTTGCTCAAAATCAAAAAAGCGAAACAAGCTAATTTCCGTAATAATTTATGAAAACAAAACTGGATTTTCTTGCGAAGGCTTGCGTCTTTCTGAGGGAAAAGAAAGAATAAAAACTACTAAAACATTTCAAAAATCTTTTTACAACTTATTAAAAATTATGGCTATAAATAAACCAAAATTATCTATTGGAGTGTGTTTATAAATTCCACATTTCTTTAAGCCCCAAACTCTTTTAAAAAATGGTGCATTTTTTGATTTACAAAAAAGTTCAAAAATCTCTTTGTTTTTGGGAGTTAAAAGATGTTTTTTTTTTAAAAGGGCATCTATATTACTATTATTGTTTGCGTGAAATCTACCATCAAAAAGGTGAAAAATTCGTTTAAAAATTGCTAACTTGTGAAAATTAGGACCAATAATATTAAAATTATGCTGTCTATATTTAAGCGAAGGGAAAGAGTCATAAAAACAATGTCCACCAGCACCGCTTACAATGATATAACTCCACCAGTCGTGAAATGCTATTTGAGTGTCTTTGGTTGCTTCTAATATAATCTCTTTTGCTTTTTTATTAAGTACCATTGTATTTCCGCCACCAAGATTTTGAACGAGGGCGTTAGGGAAAGAAGGTTTTTTGGAGTGTAAAGCTGAATAGCCTAAGAAAGTACCATCTTTATCTATAGCCTCCGTTCTTGAACAGTACAAGGCGGGGATATCTTTTGGTACGGAAGATAAAAAAGAGACAGCTTTTTTTAATTTATCTTTATGCCAAATATCATCTTGATCGGCAAAGGCAAAAAAAGTTCCATTGTTACTATCTTCTTTGAGCGAAGTTAAAAAATTAGCTGCAAAACCGATATTTTGATTGTTATATCTAATAGTAATTACATCTTTATGTTTAGCTTCTATCCTTTTTAAATTTTCTTTATTAAGCGTGTCTGAATTATCATCTCGTATTACTATATTATAGTTTTTATGAGATTGATTTAAAATTGAATCGATCTGCTCATCTAAAAAATTAATACCATTATAATGGCATAACAATACTGTAACGTGATTATCGTCTTGATTTGTTTTTAAAGTTTCTTGCTCTGTTTTTGTTAAATTATGAAGTGGCATATTTAGTAATGAAATTAATCATATTTGAAAAAATTATAATCCAAAAAATATTACACAAGAGTAGTTTTATATAAATAAAAAAAAGAAAAATATTATATGTTCAATTGTGCAGTCTAAAGTAGGAAAAAAGTTCCTGTTCTTTTTTTTATGTTTCTTTTTAAATCATAACATTCTGTTTTAATTAATCAAAAAACCTAAAAAATTTTGGCATACCCGTTGCAAAATTGTGAGAAATTCAAAAAAAATTTTTAGGAGAAGAGTATAAAATAATGTTTAATGATTTTTCATTGTTACTTGGTAACTCAAATTTCGAAAATAGTGTTTTAGAAAATGGTAATGCTAAAAATGGTAAATTATCACTACTATCTAACCAAAATGGGACAGAAGGAGAGAATAAAGGAGTATTTGCTGATGTTCTTAAAAGTATTTTAAAAAATATTAAAAATAATAATGATAATAATACAGATAGTAAAGTCAATATCAACAATATAGATAATGTAAGTAGCTTATCTCAATATAATGTAGATATGAATAGTTTGCTTAGCAAATCTGATCTTGTATCTCTTTTAAATGGCAATTCAAAAGAAGTTTTAAATAAGATTTTTAAAACTATTTTAAAAACATCAAACACAGAAAATTCTGAAGATATTTTTATAGATCAAAGTGCATTAAAAGATTTTAAGCTTTTATTAAATAAAATGGGATTTAACTCTTCTGATGTAGAAGAAGTGATATCAAAAATAAAAAATGATTTGTCAGAAAAAGGTACCAATAAGATAGCTTTGTCAGAGCTTTTGGTAGAAATAGAAGAAATTGAAATAGACGACGAAGCTTTAAAGGAGCTTATACTTCAAAAAGAGATAGGTATAGATTTAGAAGAAGACACCTTTATTAACGTAGCGGAATTGCCTTTTTTACAATCTATACTTTCAGATATGGGCATAACAGAAGAAGATTTTGACAAAATTAGAAGTGCTTCTGTTGTAAAAGGTAAGGGGATTAGTTTAGAAGCGTTTGTAAAAGAGACAAAAGAAACTATTAAAAATCTAAACTTAGAAAACACTCAAAATAGCAACAGCATAAAAACTGAAACGGTAGATGTAAAAAATAATGATACTTTAAAATTTAATACAGATACCAATCTAAATAATTTTTCTTTACTCTTATCTAAGATAAATAAAACTTCTGATTCATCTCTAAATAATTTTTCTTTACTCTTATCTAAGTTAAATAAAACTTCTGATTCATCTGATAGTGAGGTTTCTTTAGATAAAAATATTTTAAATATTAATAAGGATATATCTCAAGAACCTCAAATGTTGCAAGAAAGAGGTTTGAACGAATCTTATGAAGGAGAACTTAAACAAACTTTAAATAATTTTTTAAGCCATATTAAGGTTAAAAGTAATAACAAACAAAATGTACAATATACAGAAGAGAATAGTACTTCAAATAAAACTAATCGAATAGTTAACAACTCAAATAACGATAAACTTTCAGAGATTATTACTTCTGATAAAACATCTGAAAATAGTAATAGTATACTTTTTGATAGTAGCAAATCCAATAAAATCCAAAATATAAAAATCAATCAAAACAGCGAAACTCTTAATAAATCTGTTGAGAATACTCTTACTCAAAACAACGATATTTTAAATTTAAAACAAAAAGAGATTTTAGATACCGATTTTACAGAGCAGGAAGATTTTATAAAAACTTTTCAAGATATTATTAAAAATGAAGAAAGTGTTTTTAAAAACAGTAAAATTTCTAAAAATAGCGACGATATAAAGATTAAGAAGGTAAAAGCCGAAAGTACTTTAGACATTGCAGAAGATGTTGCAGAAGGAGTTGGAAAAACAGATGCAAAGAGTAGTGCAAGAAAGGCATCTTCAAATCAAACAACTTCTAAATCTTCTCAAGAGATATTGCCAAGCTACATTACAAGGCAAATGAATAGACAAATGCTTAGAGCTCTTAACAATAATTTAAAAGAGATATCGTTTCAATTAAAGCCTGTTAATCTTGGTAAAATAAAACTTACCATAGACACTACAAAAGATGGTTTAAAAGTTAGTGTTTTAACTGAACAAAAAAACGCAAAAGAACTTATTGTCAATAGCTCCAGCGATTTAAAAAATAGTCTTATTGAACAAGGAGTAGCTGTAAAATCTATCGATATAGATATGGCGTTTAACTTTGATCAATCTATGGCAAAACAAATGGAACAAAATCTTAGTAAGAATAAAAATAGTAAGGGTTTTTCTATAGATAATATTGAAGAGGCAAATGCAGATTTATCTGTAGAAGAAGCTATTATTTCTTCTAAAAATGATAATGGTGATATTAGCTTTTTTATTTAAATAAAGGAATTTAATTAAAATGACAACAACTGTAAATTCATCAACTTCAACAACAAGTAGTAGTAACATAACGTATGTAAATTCTGAGAGCGAAAAAGATAAGTTGCAAGACTCTTTTTTGGAGATTCTTATCGCTCAACTCCAAAATCAAGACCCTTTGAATCCAGTTGAAAATACAGAGTTTACTTCTCAGCTTGCTCAATTCTATCAACTTGAAGAAGTAAGAAGCAGTAACGAATATTTAAAAACAATAAGTGAGAGTATGGGTAGTCAAAATAGTAATTCGGCTAAAGACCCTTATTCTTATCTTGGTGCTGAAGTAACTGCACAAATAAACGATTATATGTATGTGCAAAATGGTGGAATTAGTCTTACAGGAAAATATATCCTCTCTGAAACAGGTACTGTACGAGTCAATATTTATAATAGTTCTGGAGCATTGGTTAGAACAATTGAGACAGAAGAAGATTCAACAGGAACAAAAACAGTAGATTGGGATGGTCTCGATTCAGATGGAAACACAGTAAGTGATGGTTCTTACTCTTATGAAGTTCTACTTACTAACGGTAATGGTACAACAACAATTACAGATACAACTACAGGTACAATTGAAAACATTATTTTTCAAGGTAACGATGTATATTTTACAATTAGACAAGCTGACGATTCAGTCGCAATAGCAAATAGTAACAGTCTTAAAATGGTAACAGCACCAAAAACAGAGGGGAAAGACGATACAAGCGAAACAAATAAAGCCAATCCTATTGAATACATAGGTGGTTTAGTAAAAGTTAGCCAAGCCTACGTTGAATATGAAGGTAGTGAATTAGAGTTTTTCTATAATATAGAGGGCTCGGATGAGGTTAACGACGAAAATTATGTTTCTAAGATTAATATTTTAGATAGCGATAATAATGTTGTTAAAACTTTAAGCAGAAATTCTGACAATAAATTTGTTTGGGACGGTACAGATAGTTCAGGCAATAAAGTTGATGAAGGAATTTATAGGTATGCAACGATAAATGCTTCAGGAGTGGCTGTTGAAAATAGTATTCAAGGGCAAGTTCAAGGAGTTTATTATAAAGATAATAAAGCTTATCTTAATGTTCTTTTATACAATTCATCGGATAGTAATGCAACAGATAGTGTTTTAATATTGCCAGAGCTCATTAATGAGCTTGGCATTTAAACTTAATAATAAGGTAAGTTTTTTAAAATTATTTGCATAGAGGTTAGCCATAATTGAGCTTTGTGCAAAGTTTTTAATAAAGATAAAAGGAGATAAAAACTATGGGTTTATCAGGTTCACTTTATAGTGCAGTAAGTGGTTTAACTAAACTTAGTGATGGAATGCAAACAATAGGTGATAATATTGCGAATGTTAGTACTATAGGTTATAAAAAACAAGATACTACATTTTCGACAGTGATGTCTCAACAAGTTGGGACCGCAACAGGAACAGCACAAATTGGTAGAGGTACTCAACTCTCTTCTATTGAAGAAATTTTTACTATTGGTTCTTTTGAAACCACTTCTGTTTCTACACATATGGCAATTGCAGGAGAAGGGTTTTTTTCTGTCAAAAAAAGTGGTGAAGATGCTTTGTATTATACAAGAGCAGGGAACTTTCATCTTGATAGTCAGCAACAGTTTGTAACAGACAGCGGGGAAATTCTTCAAGGGTATAAAATTTTAGATACAGCAGGGAATTTATCTTCTATGCAAAATGTTATAATTGAAAATTTTTATTCTCCACCAAGTAAAACAACTAAAGTTACAGCTATTTCAAACTTAGCTGATACTGTTGAAAGTACAGGAGCAGAAGTCGTAGGTGAAAAAGCTACACTTTCAAATAAGTATGCAGTTTCTTCAGATGAAAACACAGCTGTTTTAGCTTCATCGCTTTATAAACATACAAGTGTTGTGGCAGTTTATGATGAGATTGGTAATAAACACGATTTAACTATATATTATGATAGAGAGCAAAAATGGGGTAACGATACAAATGATAAATGGGAATTTTTAGTAGTTCAAAGTGCATCTACAGATGAAAGAGCGGAACTTAACGGAGCAGAAACGTATAAAGGAATGCTTGCAAGAGGCACATTGGAATTTTCACAAGGTAAACTTGTTGGTATGACAATGGATGCTTTTACAGGAAGAATCGGTAATGTCTCTACTGTCGGTTCTATTAATGTTGACGATGTAAATTTTACAATCAATAACTCACTTGTTATGCAAGATGATGGTTATGAATTTAATCTTGTCTATTCTAAAAGTGGAGGGTGGCAGTTTAAAAAAAATTCAAGCGGTAACAATATTGTTCCTTCAGGGTATTCTGAAGCCGTAATAGTGCAAGGGAACAATAGTACAACAAGTTTTAGTCTTAATTTAGATGGAGATTCAAATGGTGTAGCTGATTTAACTGTCAACTTAGATGAAGAAGCCAGAATAGATGATGAAGTTACTTTTGATATAAATAGAGTAGCTGAGCTTTCTGAACAATCTTTTGATATACTAAATACAAGTTCTACTGACTTAGGAGGGGCTACTAACCTTCCACAAATCAATACGCCAACTGCTTTAAATCGTGATACAACAGGAGTACTTGAAAGAGATTTTGCAACAGATACTTGGAAATTTTTAAACGCTACTCAAACAGAAGGGAAAAGGTCGTACTATACAGATAGTAGTGACACTTCAACGTATCTAAAAGTTAAACAACAAGGTGTAGTACGTGATGGTGAAATGAAAGAGGTAAACTCTGCTACTAACTGGGGTAACACCTATGTTACTCCAGATACAGGGACTTTGCAAACTGATGGTACTGTTGCATCTGGTTATCCAAAGATTAACAGAGTAACGGAGTTTGTACACTCTTCAGATGATGTAAACATAGTATATAATAGTACCACTAAAAAATGGGTTTTTGAACAAATTCAAAATGTAGAACCACTTAATACATCTAATGCATATAAAACAGCTCTTGTAAGTGGTAATTCTTATACAAACACTTCAAAAATATCAGTAGATACTTCAAAATTTACTACTACTGCAACAAATATGAAGGCAACTTGGAACGCTACAAGCAATAGATGGGAACTACCTGAAACAAGTACTTATACCAATGCACTTATCAATAGGTCGACATCTTCAAAAAATAAACTTGTTATCGATTTAAACGGTAGTACTGATATCGCTACTGTAACAAATTCAGATAAATTAGATGCGAGTAGACTTAGTGCTACTGTTGAAGGTATGAACGTAAAATGGACACAAGCCACATCTACTTGGAGTATAGATAGTAGCACAGTAGGGGGCTATCCTTATGCTACTGTAAAAGAGGATACAACTACAACTACAACACCTAAAAGTGTTATTATTGACCTTGATGGAGAAGATTTTTCTACAAAAGGAGATGGTACCAATTACGATACTGCAGTTGTAAATCAGATACAAACTTATACTGCTGCTAAAGGTAATGTATATTATGATGATTCATCTTCAAAATGGGTGTTTACTAAAGGGACATTTAGTAGTGCATATCCAGATGCAATTGTAAAATCTACATCAACTAAAACAAGTCTTATACTCGATTTAGGTAATGTAGCAACTAAACTTAATACAAGTGCTGCTGCTGGTACTGGTGAAACTGCATTTAGCGGAATAATTCTTGGAGCTGGTGTAACTCGAAGTGCTTTACTTGAAGTGCCAGATACAAAAATCACATGGTCAGGTACTGCATGGAAGATGGATGCTATACAAAACTATCCCAATGCAGCAATTAAGACAGCAAGTAGTAGTGTAAATACACTTGTTATAGATTTAGATACTACAAACACTTCAACTACAGATACAATAACATTCCAATTTAATACTGCAACTCCTCCAAGTACAAATGAAAGTTTTACATTTGGAATAAGTAACTATGATAGTGATTCCAATAGTTTAAGAGAGCCTAGAATGACATCTTCTACAGCAACTTTTAATATGTTATCGACAGAGAAAGTTGACTATATGAAGACTATGAATAGTAATGCAGGTATAGCTATTGAAGTTACTACAGCAGGTAAAGTAAAATTTAGTGATACCGAAAAACATGAAAATAGTGATATAATTATAGCACCTAATAATGCTACACTTTTTGGTTCAGATTATACGCTTGATATTGATATAGACGGTACTGCAAATACAGTTAAAATTATGAACACCAACTCAAGCGACATAACTATGACTCTTGATAGCTCAGTTACAAGAGCAAATAATGATTGCGTAGCGTTTAATGTTTATGGACATAGCTCTACAGGAGGTGCTACGGGTAAAGTAGAAATTATTACCGAGCCTTCGTTTACACTTAATGGAGATTTAAGTACTTTAATTAAGAGTACGAGCATCGATTCAGCTGTTGGTTTGGAATTTTCTTGGAATGGAACAAGCTGGGAAGAGACTGCTCTTGCTCATAACAGCGGACACACTCTATCTGTTGTTTATAGTGGGGCACAAATTTTATCGACTTCAACTTCAAACAAACTTAAAATAAACTTTAATGGTGATAAGCAATCAGACGGGACAACTCTTGCAGAACAGCTTGTTATAGACTTGCCACAAGCTATGACTACAGGAGAAACTATAAAATTTGACTGTGTCCCAAGTGGAATGGTTGGGTATGAAAATGCTTCAATTGCAACAGCAGATAACGGTAAAACTATAAATGTATATTTAAATCAAGATGATGAAACAAACAAATTAGATCCTAATATAATTTATAAGTTAAACTCAACAGGTACTGTTACTAATGGCGACAAATTTCAATTTACAATAGATCCTTCAAATAGTGGTACTGCTACACCAACTAACTATACTAATGCAAAAGTAAGTTCTTATGTTATTGAAAGTAAAGAGTATGTTAAAATAGACCTTGATGGTACAGGGCGTAATGATGATGTTATTTTTGAATTTGATATTAACGCACAAGGTGGTTCAGGAATTGGTTATGTAGCTGAATCTTCAAGTAAAACAGATATTATAAACTCGTATATGAATTTTGATATATCGGGTTCTACAGCTTGGAAAACTCTGTCTACAAATGATGATGGTTATTTTGAAATACCTGTAGATTTTCTCGGTGGTGCAGCAGGTTCAACAAAGAGCAGTATTGCTCTCGATTTAGGTGGTCAATATAGTACTTCAAAAGTTTGGAGCACAACTGAAAGAACTACAACACAATATGGTTCCAGTTTTGCTACAACATATCTTGAAGTGGACGGTTATGGTGTAGGTGAATATGAAAGTGTGTCTATATCATCTGATGGTACAGTTGTTGGAAAATATTCAAATGGACAAAATACACCTCTTTTTAAAATTCCTGTAGCAAGATTTTTAAATCCGAATGGTTTATCAAAAGAGGGTAGCAACCTTTATGTTGCGACAATAGAAAGTGGTGCAGCTCTTTTCAATACTGCAGGGTCAAATGGTAGTGGCTCGATTGTTTCAAACTCTATAGAAAACTCCAACGTTGACATAGCAGAAGAGTTTATCACTATGATTACAACTCAAAGAGGTTTCCAAGCAAACTCAAAAATTGTAACTGCTGCCGACACTATGATGGAAACCGTCCTCAATATGAAACGATAACCCATAAAACCTTTTTTACATAGTTTTAGGTTTTTTAAAATAGCCTCCTTTTTTCAATAAAAGGAGGCTATTTTTTTGATGAGGTGAATTTGAAAAACGAAGTCCCAATAAGTTATCTTTTATGGAAAGAAACTTCTCATACGTCATTCTGCAAATTCAGATTTGAACTTGTAGGAAACGGTTTAAAACCGTTCCCTACTCAAATTTATTTCACTGTGTGAATCCCCCTTAAAAGGGAGGATAGAGGGTGAAAAATCTCGCAAAAATCTTACCAACACGTCATTCTGCATGGAGCGAAGCGAAACTGCAGAATCTATCTTAAAAAAATCCTGTATACTTCGACTTTGCTCAGCATTACACTGCTATTTCGCGCAGAGCCTGTCGGTGCCTGAGCCTGTCGGTGCCTGAGCCTGTCGGTGCCTGAGCCTGTCGGTGCTTGAGCCTGTCGGTGTCTGAGCCTGTCGGTGTCTGAGCCTGTCGGTGTCTGAGCCTGTCGGTGCCTGAGCCTGTCGGTGCCTGAGCTTGTCGAAGGCACAACCACTCCGTGCAGCATTGTAAAGATTAACCATTGCGCTGATAAATTTTAAGAATTTATATTTAAAAAGACAGCACATATAGGAAGAGTTTTTGACTTAAAAAAATCAAAATGGTTAAAAGTGCTTGTTTATAAAATCCAAACTATTAAATAATATATTGCCTTTAGAACACGATACAATGGAGAGACCTTTGCACATAATGTTTTTTATGAAAAAAATAGTGGTTTTTTGTAAATTATCAACTTTTGGTAATTTTACAAAAACAGCTAAAACCCTTATGAAGACTAACGCTCTCTTTTGCTTTTGTTTTGGGTTCGACGTATAAAAATACTACTTCACCACAAAACAAAAGCAAAATAGAGCTATGTGCAAAGGTCTCAATGGAGTAAAAGAAGCTATGACAGAAGCAATCAACATAAACAAAAACATTTTCAATTCAGAACAAATTTTTGCAATTCAAAATATAGTCAAAAAAGAGATAGAAGAAATGTATGACATTAAAGAATTAAATTATGCTTCATTATCAGAAGAAACAAAAAAAAATATTGAAGCAGGAAAAAAAGAATTTTTAGAGGGTAAAACTAAATCTTTTGAAGAAGTTTACGAAAAATGTATGAAATAGAATTTTCTACAAAAGCAATAAAATTTTTTAAAAACAAAGAAAGTAAACTTAAAAAACGAGTTTTTGAAGCTATAAACAACCTAAGATTAGAACCTTTACCATATGGTTATGTCTTATTAAAAGGAACAGAAAAAGAATTTAGAATAAGAGTCGGAAAATATAGAATTATTTATTCCATATTTTATGATTTAAAGACAATTATTATTCTTGATATTAATAAGAGAGATAAAATTTACAAAAACTCATAAAATATTATACTAAATTGTTTTAATTCTTCTAGTTAACCTATCAAATAAATAACTTCTATTATTATCGCTAACTGCACTTTCTCTACTGTCATACTTGTAAAGGTTAACCAATTTCGTTTACACTTTTTACTCTCCTTCATAAACCAAAGTTTTCGTGAAAAAATATCTTTTTGCTTTTACCTCCTTTCTTTGCATTTAGATAAGAGTTGTTAATTTAGCTTTAAGCTTCCTGCTTGATATTTTACATACTTTTTTAGTGTTACAGTATTTTTAAGAGCTATCGAACAAATAGAAGATGAGTTTATATCTATTTATAAAAAAACTTATTCAGGTTTTTACTTAAAAGACAATATTCAAGTCTATGAATTGATAAGAGTTTGAAATAGCTTAGGGAGGTAGGTTGAAGAAAGAAAAATTTACATTTATTCTGTTAATATGATTTAGAAATAACTCTATAATTGTTTTGTACGTTTAAATCGTTTGGCATTAAAATAGTAGCTTGTTTCATAAATTTTATAGCATCTTGTTTTTTGCCAATGGTATTAAAGAAAAGTCCAAAGTCTTGATAAAGCGAACCAAGCTCTTTACTTTCAGGGTTTATTAAACTTATATAGTAAGAAAAAAATTTTTTATAGTTGTCCTGTTTTAAACAATATTTGAGGAAGTTAATGTTAACCTTTTTTATAACATCTTTTCGCAAGTTTAAGCTTTTTTCAAAATAGTATAAAGCCTCTTGGTATTTTTTTTCTCTTAAAAAAATTAGAGCTATATCAATCATTAAATCTTTATCTTCTTTTATTTTACTTGCTATTTTAAACTCTTCTAAAGCGTGCTTATAATTTTTTAAACCATAGTATATTGTTGCAAGATTGTAATGAGCTTTAAACATTGTAGGTTTGATTTTTATAATGTCGTTATAAATTTCAATCGCTTTTTTATTGTTCCCAAGTCTCAAATAGCTATTTGCCATATTGATTAAAAGATTTGTTTCATAAGGCCTTACTTTAAAAAGTTTATAAAAATCTTCTAAGCCTTTTGTAGCAAAGCCAAGTTTCATATAGGAAGAGCCACTGTAAAAGAGAAGTTTTTTTGAATTAAACGTTATATATTCAGTCTCTTTAACTTTATAAATAACTTCTGACCATTTCTGTTTCATAAAGAGCTTATCAATCTCAAGGCTTTTTTTCTCAATTATTATTCTATTTTTATAAAAATTTAGTGAAAATAGAAAAATTATTGAAACGGTGACAAGTAAAAAAAAGTGTATGCCTTTCGATTCTATATAAAAATAAGCCCTTTCTTGTTCGCAGTAAATAGAAGATATGCCAACAAATAGCATAAGGACAAAGGGAGGTACTGCAAGGTAGAGAGGAAAACTAAACGATGCGTTTACACAAAAACCTAAAATTGCTGTAAAGATAGCTATAGATAAAAGCTTTGAATTAATATCTTCTTCTTTACTACTATTAATGGTTTTAAAAAGAATATATAAAAGTCTTGCTCCAAACCATATAAAAAAAGCAAAACCTAAAATCCCAAGTTCTGTAATAATTTGTAAAAAGTCATTATGTACAAAGTTTAATTGACCAGATTCAACGTGTGTTTCATCTACGATTTGTTTTTTTTCGTACACTGACGCATTATATTTAGGAGAAATTATCTGATAATTATGAAGACCCACCCCTAAGGAAAAATTATCTTTTATAATATTGAGCGTATTTTTCCATACAGAAAACCTGATTAAACTGGAATCTTCTTTTTTAAAAGTTACTATGCTGGTAGCTCTTTTTACAACATCATCAGCTTGCATATCTGGTTTAGAATTTGTCATAACAAAAATAAACAAGATGGCAAAAATAGCATAATACGTTTTTGTTTTATTCCAGAGCGTATATTTTTTTTTAAATATAAATGTTGTCAAAATGATTGTCTCGAAAAGACAAGCAAGCCAAGCAGCTCTTGTAAGAGCGAAAATTAAATAAGTTATAATAATTGCTATGCAAAGGGTAAAAAACAAAGAAGTGTTGTTGTTTTTACTTTTTAACAAAAAATAGAAACCAAGCGGAAAAGTTAGTGCAAGAAATTGGCTCGCCATGTTTTTATTAGCAAAAAATGCAGAAGGGGGAACGACTTGAGGCACGATTTGAATTTCAAATAGAGCCTGCATTATACCAAAAGTAGCATTTAAAACTGCCGATAAAAACAAAAGAAAAAGAATTTTTTCTACTTGTTCTTTTTTTATTTGGTTTGAAATAAAGATAAAAAATAAGAAACATGCAAACCAATGAAAAAACTTTGTTATACTTTCATAAAAATTTATTGAATAGAAACAAGAGAGAAAAGCTAAAACCATAAAGATAGATAGAGGAAGAAGAAGAGAACTTTTTTTAAAAACTATTTTGCCCTCTTTAATAGATTTTATAAGAGATAGAACCCAAAGGAACAGAACAAAAACTTGAACATAAGCACTTTTAGGTAAATTAACGTAATCTTTTAAACCAGAAATAAAAATAAACGGGAGAGTAAAAACAAAAAAGCAGGTCGCATAATATATAAAATTATCTAAAGTTAAAGTGTTATCATTATTAGAGCTTTTAACTTTAGATGGTTTTATCTTTTTTTTTTTCATAATTTCTATTTATCAAGTGAAGCTTCTAAGTTTTTGACTTGATAGTGAGCAGTTAGCTCATCAATTATATGCTCTATGTCTCCTTCAAGAATATTTTCAAGTTTGTATAGCGTAAGTCCTATTCTATGGTCGGTAACTCTACCTTGAGGGAAGTTGTATGTTCTTATTCGTCCACTTCTATCACCAGTTCCTACTTGTTCTTTTCTTTCGGCGGCTCTTTCTTGTTCTTGCTCTTGAGTAATTTTGTCATAAATTCTGGCTTTTAGAACTTTCATAGCCTTTTCTTTATTTTTCAGTTGAGATTTTTGGTCTTGACAAGTAGCGATTGTTCCAGTCGGGATATGAGTAAGACGAACAGCAGAATCGGTTGTGTTAACACTTTGACCACCGGGTCCAGTAGCTCTATAAACATCTACTTTAATATCGGCTTGATTAATTTCAAGCTCTATATCTTCAGCTTCTGGCAGAACAGCTACCGTTACAGCTGAAGTGTGAATTCTTCCTTGAGTTTCGGTTGTAGGAACTCTTTGTACTCTATGTGTTCCGCTTTCAAACTTTAATTTGCCAAAAACAGAAGAGCCACTAATTAAGACAATAATCTCTTTTATTCCGCCTATACCGCTAATGTAATGGCTACTTAACACTTCAGTCTTCCACGATTTATTTTCTGCATATTTTGAATACATTCTAAATAAATCGCTGGCAAAAAGTGCTGCTTCATCGCCACCAGTACCGGCTCTTATTTCAAGAATAACGTTGTTTCCATCTTTGGGGTCTTTAGGGATAAGAAGTTTTTTGAGTTTTTTGTTAATCTCTTCTTTTTCTATTTTAAGGTTTTCCAGCTCTTCTTTTGCAAGCTTTTGTATCTCTTTATCTTGATCTTCTAAAAGTTCTAATGAGTCTTCGATATTTTCAAGTACTGTCTTATATTGTCTAAAGTTTTCAACAATTTTAGATATGCTTTTATGCTCTTTTAAAAGCTTTTGGTATTTGTTTATATTGTTAATAACATTTGGATCGCTTATCTCTTTTTCAATATCCTTAAATCTTGCTTCTATTTTTTCTAATTTTTCTATCATATTTTAAAGTGTCCAAAAGTATTTGTTATTTATGAAAAAATCTTAATTTTTTTAAAAAAAAAGGGGAATATAAAAACATAAGATTGTTTTTGTATTCCCCTATTTTTATTTTTTAGCTATTTGTTAAATTTTGCGTATTTTTTATTAAATCTGTCTATTCGTCCTGTAGTATCTACAAGTTTTTGTTTTCCTGTAAAAAAAGGATGGCAATTTGAACAAATTTCTGTTTTTATTTGTTCTTTTGTTGAGCCAATTTGAAACTCACTTCCACAAGCACAAACAGCTTTTGTTTGAAAATATTTAGGGTGAATGTTCTCTTTCACTTTTTATTACTCCTTAAATTTATCTTTTTTGAGGGTTCATTAAGTTTAAAAACTCATCATTATCTTTTGTGCCAGACATTTTATCAAGTAAAAAATTAACAGCATCGACTGGATTCATATCTGAAAGAACTTTTCTTAATATCCATATTCTATCAAGTTTTTCTTGGTCTACTAATAACTCTTCTTTTCTTGTCCCAGATCTGCTCATTTCTATAGCTGGATAGATTCTTCTATCTGAAAGTTTTCTATTTAGAACAAGCTCCATATTACCAGTACCTTTAAACTCTTCAAAGATAACTTCATCCATACGACTACCTGTTTCTATTAAAGCGGTTGCAATAATAGTAAGACTACCGCCATCTTCTACATTTCTTGCAGCCCCTAAAAATCTTTTGGGTTTATGGAGAGCGTTTGAATCTACACCACCAGATAAAACTTTACCGCTTGCAGGAGAGATAGAGTTATAAGCTCTTGCAAGTCTTGTTATGCTATCAAGTAAAATAACAACATCTTTTTTATGCTCTACAAGTCTTTTGGCTTTTTCTATAGCCATATCTGCTACTTGTACGTGTCTTTCTGCTGGCTCATCAAATGTAGAGCTCATTACTTCCGCATTAACAGAACGAATCATATCTGTAACTTCTTCTGGTCGTTCATCTATTAAAAGAATAAATGGTACAACGTTGCTATTATTTTTTATAATCGTATTGGCAATATTTTGAAGAAGCATCGTTTTACCAGTCTTAGGAGGAGATACTATAAGTCCTCTTTGACCAAAACCGATAGGAGCAAATAAGTCTAATATTCGTATAGAATAGTTATCTGGGTTTGTTTTAAGATTGATTTTTTCGTTGGGATATAAGGGGGTAAGGTTGTCAAAAAATATTCTGTTTCTTGCTATTTCAGGGTCTTCATAATTAATCGCTTCTACCTTTAAAAGAGCAAAATATTTTTCACCCTCTTTAGGTTGCCTAATTTGTCCTGATATAATATCACCTTTTTTCAAATTAAACCTGCGAATTTGAGATGGTGATACATAAATATCATCAGGTCCTGGCAAGTAGCTATAAGAAGCAGATCTCAAAAAACCAAAACCGTCTGGTAAAACTTCTAAAACTCCTTCCCCAAACACAAAACCATCTTTTTCTATTTGTGCTTGCAAGACTGCAAAAATAAGTTCTTGTTTTCTTAAACCTCCACACCCTTCAATTTTAAGTTTTTTAGCAAGTTTAACAAGTTCATCAATCTTCATATTTTTAAGGTCAGTAATATTCATACAAAAAAAGCTCCTTAATTAATGATTTAAAATTTTAAGAATTAATATTCTATTTTTTAAAAAAATTATTTTAGTTTGATTGTTATAAATCTATTTAAGAAAAGCATAAAAACTATAGTAATAAGAACGTTATTCTATCTACGACTAAAGTTATACTGTTTAAAAAAGTTTTTGTGATTTTTTTTATATAGATAAAAAGTTTTGTGAAATTAAATAAAAAAGTAAGTTATACAACACT
Source organism: Desulfobacterales bacterium (assembly GCA_963662235.1). Taxonomy (GTDB): domain Bacteria; phylum Desulfobacterota; class Desulfobacteria; order Desulfobacterales. The sequence goes on from OY759308.1 coordinate 1,086,245, forward strand.
CTCATAGTAAAAGATAAATTTGTGAGACCTTTGTACATAGCTCTATTTTGTTTTTATTTTGTGGTGAAGTAGTATTTTTATACGTCAAACCCAAAATAAAAGCAAAAGAGAGCGTTAGTTCTTATAGGAATTTAGAAGTTTTTTTTAAATTATTAAAATTTAATATTTTGCTTAAAACTACTATTTTTTTTCATAAAAATGTTATGTGCAAAGGTCTCAATTGTTTTTTCAATAGATTTTAAATCAAGTATTGCAAAATTAAATAAACCCAAAATCTTAAAGAATATTTGAATTAATAATTTTGAAAAGATTATTGAAATTTCCTAATAGACTTAGGGGAAATAACAGTTTCCTTGCCACGCCTATAGTAGCACTTTTTATAAGTCAAGTTTTTTTAATGTTTTTTATTAAATAGTCAGCTACATCCTTAATATTTTGAAATGCCGTTTTTTTATCCCATTTTTTTTTGTCTCTATCGGATACAAAATTACTTATGCTTCTTATTTCAATAAACGGAATTTTAAAAAGCTTAGCAGAGTGGAATAAAGCTACTCCTTCCATACTTTCTACAAAAGCATTTAAGTTCTTTTCTATTAAGTCTGCTCTTTTTTGTGTCGTAGTTATTGTTGATGAAGTTATAAAAAATCCTTTTTTTAAATTTCCAAATTTTTCTTTTATTTTTGAGTAAAAAAAAGAGACCATATTTTTATCAGCTTCATAAATATCATTTAACTTCTCTTTTTCTTCTTCAAAAATAAAAAAATCGTTTAGTTTATTATCCTTTTCAACGCCATAATCGATATATATATCTTTTTCTGCAATAACGACATCGCCTATTTTAAGCCCTGAATTTTTAAAAGCTCCACCTATTCCAATTTGTACTATTAAATCGGGAGCTATTTTATCTATAGCAAGTGTTAGAGATGAAACTGTATTTAAAATGCCTATTCCTGTAACTAAAAAAAAAAAAGTCACATCATTTTTTTTTAATACGATTACATTGTTGTTTATAATTTTTATTTTTTCAGAAGATTTTAAAGGAAAGGAAGGCATCTCTTCATCGACAGATGATATAAAAAGAATTTTTTTAAAGACCATTTTATAAAGCTTTGCACATAATGTTTTTTATGAAAAAAATAGTGGTTTTTTATAAAACATTAACTTTAAAACAAAAGCAAAATTTAAGCTATGTGTAAAGGTATCCATTTCGTAGATAAAAAAATAGGGCAGGCTTTTTACCTGCCCCATATTTATTGTTTGTTAAGCGTACTTAGGACGTTTTATAACAATAGAAAGAATAAAAGATATTACCAGTAAAAGACCTGAAAGATAAAAAGCGTAGTTTAAACTTCCTGTCATATCTTGTATTGTGCCACCAAGTCTAGGCATAAAAGCACCAAGACCCCAACCTATAAAGATAAGTCCATAGTTAACACCTAAGTTTTTAGGTCCATAATAGTCAGCTGCAAAAGATGGGAATAAAGAAAGAAGACCACCATATTGCCAATATCCAACACCAACAGCAATAAATAGAACAAAAAGATTTTGAGATGCAATAATTGCAGGTAAAGAAAACATACAAATTGCAGCAGCAAGGTTATTAATTGCATAAGCTTTGCCTCTACCAATTGCATCTGAATACATACCTGTTCCAACTCTACCTGCTGCATTTACAAGACCGCCATAAGATGCGATTATCCAAGCGTTTGCCAACAAGAAAGGAACAGCAGCAGCTGTCTTTTTAAGTAATCCTGCAGCATTACCTATGATTAATAATCCTGCTTGAGTTGCAAATATGAACATAATAACAAGACAATAATATTGCCATGTTTTAAAAATTTCAGATGGTTCCCAATCGTGCTTTGTAAAAGCAGCTTGTTGAGTTGCTGTTTGTGCTTTTGCTGGAGCAGGTGGAACATATCCTTCAGGAGGAGTTCTTAAAAGTTGTCCTGCAACAATTACAACAACAGCAAAGAATATTCCAAGAGAAACGAAACTACCTGTTAAGCCAAAATTGGTGATAAGATATTTTGCAAGTGGACTAATGTATATAGCAGCACCACCATAACCCATAACAACAAGAGCAGCTATCAAGCCTCTTTTATGTGGACCAAACCATTTTAAAGCAGCAGGAGTAGGAGCAGCATAACCAATTCCCATTCCCATTCCGCCCATAAGGCCAAAACCTATAACAAGTCCTGTATAACTTTTCATAAGACCAGCTACGATACATCCTAAAGCAAGACATAAACCTCCAAGTGTTGCACCAAATTTTGGGCTAATCTTGTCTTGGATTTTGCCTCCCGGAATCATCATTGCCATGAACATAAAAACACAAAGAGAGAAAGGTGTAGAAACTTGTGCATTGGTTAAAAATGTCCAGCCTTCATTAAGTCCAGTCATTGGTGTTCCTGGTGTTCCAGCAACCAATGCGGCTTTCCATACGCTCCATGCATACAAAATGCCTAAACAGGCATTTATCGCTGTTCCTGCAAAGGTGGTGACCCATGCATTTCCTGGAACTTTTGCTTCATTCATAATACATCCTCCTTAAATTTAGTTTGTTGAAAAATTAACTTTTTTATTTTTTTAAAGTATTTTTATCTTTTTTAATTCAAGATGTATAAAAAAAAGCTTTTAATAATAGTTTTGAAGACCAGTTAAATTTGTTAGAAAGTTAATTATTAAAGCTCTCATAATTATTTTTTTCTTAAACAAACTATGGCAGCTGTTGTGCTAAGAGGTAAAAATTCTCCTGCTTCTGTAATGCCTATGCCTATTTTGTTTGCTTTTAATAATTTATATATCACTTTATTGTTTTTTATACTGAGTGCAGAATATCCGGGACTGTATCTTGAAGTTAATTTTTTGTCCAAACTTTTTTTTGCTATTTTTTGATGAAGAAAATTTGCCATATCTTCTGCGATTCTATTTGAAATTCCTGTAAGCATAAATGAAGCTTCATTATCTAATCTATTTTTAATCTCTTTATTTGGTATGCCTGCTCTTGATATGAGAAAACCTACTATATCTTTTTTCTTTTTTTTTTTAGGTAAAAAATAGGAAGAGATGTAGTAATATTCTTTTTTATCTTTTGATATTAACTTTTTAAAAGAGATTTTTTCTATCTCTTCGTTTGTTCCGGGTTTATAAATTATCAAATCTTTGCCATCAGAATTACATTCAAAAAAGGCTATTTTACCGACAGCGTTTGTAATGTTCTCTTTTTTAGCCATTTCTATCCATTCTGATAGCTCTTCTTTAGGGAGTATTTTTTTTAATTTCCAATTTATGGAGTGCAGAGCTTTTATATTTAAATTTTCAATATTCCACTCTTTTTTTACAGTTTCTATCTTAAAATTTAAGTTGGGTAGCTTTTTATCGTTTAGTTTTATAGCTCTTTTTTTTAAAGGTAGAATCTCCTTTTTTTTCTCTTTTACTTTTTTGTAAATTTCGGTCAGCTCTTTTTTGTTTTTTTCTAAAACTTCTTCTTTTTTGTTTGAATTAAGTTTTTCTAAAACGTTTATTCCATCCATTGAAGAAGCACAATAAAACACATTCGATTTTATTTCTTTAACGCTCTCTTTACCAGCCATAGCGACATCGACAGCAAAATTTTTATTGATAGGTGCACCACCAATTAAAATTGGGATATCTATATTTTCTTTACTCATAATTTCAGAAACTGTGAGCATATGGCTTGCAGTCTGAACAAGCAGGGCACTCATTCCTATAGCATCAGCTTTGCTTTTTTTTATTGTGCTTACAAAAGTTTCAGGTTCAATCTGTACTCCAAGGTCTATAACTTCATAGTTGTAATTTTCAAAAAGTGTTTTTGTTAAATCTTTTCCTATGCTGTGTACATCTTGATATACTGTGCCTAAAACGATAAGACCTCTTTTTTTTTTTAGTTTTCGTCCCTCTTTTTTTTGCATATAATTTTCTATAAATTCCATAGAATATTTCATTAAATCTGCCGATTTTAGAAGATGAGGCAAAGAGACTTTACCTTCTGCAAAGTCATCTCCTATATCTTTCATAGCAGGTATTAAATATTCATTTATAAGTTCAAGAGGTTTTAGTTCTTTTAAAGCTTCGGCAACATCAAGTACAATTTTATCTTCATAATTAAAGCTTAAGTTGTCTACTTTAACTTTCCCTTTTTGATGCTCTTTTCTTGCTTCTTTTATTTTGTTATATATTTTTTCTTTTACGGTAAGTTTTTCATAAGATACGGTTTTTTTCTTAATTCCGACTTTTTTTTCTGCAATCTCTTCAAGCTTTTCAAATGCTGTCATATCTTTTTTCAATATTATTTGTTGTCCAAGCTTGTAATCTTTTTTATCTATACTCTCTACTGGTACATAATGCGAAGGGTTAACAATAGCGGCATCTAATCCCAGTTTTTTTCCTTCATCTAAAAATACAGAAGTTAAAACTAATCTCATATAAGCTTTTCTCGCTAAGCCATTTGTAAGGTTTCCAACACCTATTATGGTTTTAATTTTATGATTAAGTTTTTTTATACCTTTTATTGACTTTAAAGATTCTAAGGCAAAATTCTCTTCTTTATTTGTTTCAGAACCGATAGGAAAAGCATTTATATCGACAAAAAGTTGAGCTGGAGTGACACCATATTTTTTACACTCTTTGATAGATTTTTCGGCTATCTCAATTTTTTTTGCACAAGTTTTAGCAGGACCTTCTTCATCGGCAAGCATAATAACATAATAAGGAGAGTGGCAGGCTGTTTGTTTTAAAACGATATCAATTTTACTCTCTTTTTTATCGATTTTTTCGATTGATACCGAATTGATTATTGGTTTACCGGGATATTTTTTTACAGCTTCTATTAAACTTTGAGTTTCAAAAGAGTCTATTGAAAGAGCACCGTCAAAATCTATGCATAAATTATAAATAACATCGCCAAGTGTTTTTTGTGTATTTACGATATTTGAATCCATACAAACATCTAATACTTTTAATCCCAACTCTTTTGTCTGGTTGCTTGCTACTTTTTCCAAAGCATTAAAGTCAACTTTTGTTTCAAGCTCTACAGCTTGTTTAACTATTTTTGAACCGCGTACATTAAGTCTTTCACCTATTCTTATGATATCTTTTGTACTATCAAGAGAGACTCTTTCTTGAGGACCAGAAATAAACTCTTTATCGCTAACCTCTCTTTTTTTAGGCTTAATGTCTTTTACAGCAGAGGCGAGTTCTTTTATGTGTGTTGGATTAGTTCCACAGCAACCACCTACGATGTTTATACCATATTTTGTTATGTAATTTTTGAGATATTTTGTAAAAACTTTTGGTGCTATATCGTAAACAGGTATGCCTTGTTTTAAAATAGGCATTCCTGCATTTGGCAAAACCGATATTGGAAGTTTTGAATATAGTGATAGCTTTTTTATAGCATCTTCCATTAACTCAGGGCCAAGAGAGCAATTAATTCCTAACGTATCAATTCCTATATCAGAAAGAGTTGTAATTACAGACTCTATTTTTGTACCAAAAATTTGCATTCTCGAAAATTCATCAACGGTCACTTGAGCCATAATAGGAATCTTTTTCTTACTCTCTCTTATAGCTTCTTGTGCTCCAAAAATTCCTGCTTTAAGTTCTAAAACGTCTTGTTGAGTTTCAAAGAGAAGAACATCACAGCCTCCATCGATAAGACCTTTTGCTTGTATATAAAAATTTGCTTTTATTTCATCAAATGTACTTTTTTTTAGTTCTGCTTTTGTAGGCGATAAAACGTAATTGGAAGGACCTATTGAACCTATTACAAAAAGAGGTCTTCCATCATACTCTTTTAATTTTTTATAATCATTTAAAGCTTCTTTTGCAGTTTTAGAAGAGAGCAGGCTAAGTTTATAGGAGATATCTTTAATATCGGCTTTGTTGATATTAAAATCTGCAGGCAAATCGGATAAATTTTTTTTATTTATATTTTTAAAATTAAACTCTTGAAGACGAAAGGGGTTTGAACCAAAAGTGTTTGTCTCCACACAATTTGCACCTGCTTTAAAATAAGCAGTGTGCATTTTTTTAAGACTACTCTTTTTAGAAAAGACTAAAATATCGTACAAAATATTAAACTCTTTTCCTCCAAAATCGTCATCAGATAAGTTAAGAGATTGAATCATAGTGCCCATAGCACCATCCATTACAATAATCTGTTTTTTTATCGCTTCTAAAAAATTCATAATAAAATTTTAAACTACACCTTATAATTTTTCAGCTATCTTTTTTCCTGTTTCAAAAAGGGCTTTAATACTTTGTTTGTCAGGTACAAATAGAACTTTTTGAGGTTCTGATACTATCTCAAAATTTGCTTCCTTTAACGATTCTTCAATAATTTTTATAGACTCTCCGCTCCAACCATAAGAACCAAAAGCTACTCCTTTTTTACCTTTTGGTTTCAAACCTTTCATATAAGTTAAAAAGTCGGCAACTTTTGGAAGTATACCGTTGTTTAAGGTGGGGCAACCAAGAATTAAAGCTTTTGAATCTAAAAGCTCTGTAATAATATCGCTCCTATGATGCTCACCAAGTTTTAAAAGTTTAACATTTATTTTCCCTGATGCTGCAATTCCTTTTGCTATCTCTTTTGCCATCTTTTCTGTACTGTGCCACATAGTATCATAAACAACGAGTGCTTTGTTTAAACTCTCTTGTCTGCTCCATTTTTCATATAGAGACACAATTTTATTTATATCTTTCTCTTTTCTAAATAAAAATCCGTGATCTGGACAAATCATTTTTATTTTTAAGTCCATCTCTTTTATCTTTTCTAAAAGTTTTAAAACCTGTTTTGAAAAAAGGAGTAAAATATTGGCAAAATATTTTTTACCTTGTGTAAATGCAGCGTGTCCCTCTTCATCGGAAAAAAGCTTAAAACTTGCATAGTGTTGTCCAAAAGCATCACTTGAGAAAAGAATTTGATCTTCTTTTATATAAGTAAACATACTGTCCGGCCAATGAAGCATTTTAGTTTCTAAAAAGCTTAATGTTTTTCCGCCTATATCAAGAGTATCATTACTTTTTACAACCTTATAATTATAATTTCCAAAATGAGCTTTAAGATTTCTCTCTCCAGCAGGGGAGCAGTAGATAGGTTTATCTTTGCCAATAAGGTGCATAATACGTGGTATAGAACCAGAATGGTCCATTTCTGTATGGTTGCTTATTAAAATATCAATTTTTTTTGGATCAATTATTTTTGAAATATTATCAATAAACTCTTTTGAAAACCTTGCTTTTACAGTGTCTATCAAAACCGTTTTTTCTTTCCCGATTATAAGAAAAGCGTTGTAAGTTGAACCGTAATCGGTTGAATAACCGTGAAAATCTCTAATGTTCCAATCAATTACTCCCACCTGATAAATATTTTCTGCTATTTGATTATTGTCCATTTCTTCCTCTCTATTTGAGATTTTTGTACATACTGTTTTTTCGTGAGTTTTTTTTACCATTTCCCCCTTTTGTAGAGAACGGTTTTAAACCGTTCCTCGAAATAATTTTAAATTTAGAAAATTTAAAATTATTTCGAGGTAAAGGGGGTTCGCCGCAAGGCATTTCCCCCTTTTAAGGGGGATTAAGGGGGGTTCGCCGCAAGGCGAAAAACCTCTTTATAAAAATAATTTTTCAAGCCCTTTAGATGCACTTCTTCTTAATGTATAGTCGTAAAGTTCAGATACTTTTGAAGGTTCTGGATTTATTTCTATACAAAAAGCACCATTGTTTTTGGCAATTTGAGGGAACCCTGCAGCAGGCCAAACAACACCTGATGTTCCTATGCTTATTAAAAGTTCGCACTCGCTTATAACTTTTTCTGCTTTACTTATAACTTCAATATCCAACCTGTCACCAAACCAAACTATATCTGGTCTTAAATATTCATTGCACTCTGGACATTTGTAAGTTTTGTAAAATTTGCCAAAATCTTCTGTTACATTATGATTAGGGCATATTAATCTCCATATATTGCCGTGCAATTCTATAACATTAGACGAGCCTGCTCTTTGATGCATACCATCAATATTTTGTGTTACAATTGTAACTTCTAAGGTTTCTTTTTGTAAGTTTGTTATTATTTGATGCCCTTTATGAGGCACGCATTTAAGAATAGCTCTTCTTCTTATTTCGTGAAATCCAAGAACCTTTTCTGGGTCTTTATCAAAAGCTTTTTGGCAGGCGTACTCTTCAAAATTATAATTTTCCCAAATTCCTCCTTCGCCTCTATATGTAGGTATTCCACTTTCTGCAGACATACCTGCTCCTGTGAAAAAAACTATTTTTTTATATTTTGTTAAGTCCATACTCTTTGGTCATCCTTGTAAGTGTCAACCATTTTTCTGACAAAATTTAAGAATTTATGCTATAGAAGAACATATAATATAAATCAAAACATTTTGTTTATCATAAATTTAAGAGCGTTAGATTGTTTGCGACACTGCAAAAAATGGAATTGGTTATAATCGTAGGGCGGGGAGACCCCGCCCCTACGGTTATGATTGCGTGATAAAAATTAAAAAAATCGCAAAAAATTTAATAGAAACGATGTAGGGGCGTATTGATATACGCCCATTAAACAATGCAATTATAATCAAAAATAATTATTTGGGCACGGCACGCCGTGCCCACGGTGTTGTGTCCATACAATAATGCAAACACCAATATAAAAAATGAAAATGTTGTAAGGGCAAAATACGCTTATCCCCAACGCAAAACAAATCATATTGAAACAGTAAAAAATTATATTAAAATGATTGAATATCGTAGGGGCGAGACCAAACCCGCCCAATATTATTTTCAAACCGTGTAGAGACAGGTCGCGACCTGTCTCTACGGTGAAAAAATGTTTTTATGAAATTTGTTTCGTTACGCAAAAAACATTTACGATTTTTTTTTAGCATTATTTGGTTTATCCCGCCCAATATATTGTGTTGTTTTTTATGTAGGGGCGTATAGCCATACGCCCATTAAACAATGCAATCATAATCAAAAACAATTATCTGGGCACGGCGTGCCGTGCCCATCTTGCAATTTCATATTGGTTTAATTAAATGCCGTAGAAATGCAAAATATTACAGAGACGCAAAATCTTGCGTCTCTACAGTACGGTACGGTGCGGTTTTGAAAAAATGTCTTCCTATTTTATTGATTAACAAGTACCTCGCGTTGTTTTGCTCCATCAGCTTGACTTATTACACCTTCTTTTTCGAGTGTTTCTATAATTCTTGCCGCTCTGTTGTAGCCTATTCTGAACTCTCTTTGGACACTTGAAATTGAAGCTTTTCTTGTTCTTACAACATAATCTAATACTTCATCATATTTTTCATCATACTCTATTTCGGAGTCGTCTTTTGAATCGCTATGTTTTGGTTTGGTTACTTCACTATTATATTCTGGGTCGCCTTGAGATTTTAAAAATTTTATTAAATTTTTTACATCGTTATCGGAAATATATGCACCATGAATTCTTTTTATTCGCGCTGTGCCTGGAGGCAAGAAAAGCATATCTCCATTTCCTAAAAGTGTTTCTGCCCCATTACCATCTATGATTGTTCGTGAATCAATTTTTGATGAAACTTGAAAAGATATTCTTGTAGGAAAATTTGCTTTTATAATACCAGTTAAAACATCAACAGAAGGTCTTTGAGTTGCAAGAATGATATGCATACCAGCTGCTCTTGCCATTTGAGCCAGTCTCGTTAAAGCGAACTCAACATCTTTTGAAGCTACCATCATAAGGTCTGCAAATTCATCGACTATTATGACTATATAAGGCAACTTCTTTAACTCTTCTTCGCCCTCTTTTTTTATAATATTTTTACTTTTTTCTATACTTTCATTATACTGTTGTATGTTTCTTGCTTGTGAATTTGCAAGAAGTTCATATCTTCTTTCCATCTCTTGTACTGCCCAAATCAGTGCATTTGTTGCTTCTTTAGTGTCGGTTACTACATTTGTAATAAGATGAGGAATATTATTATAGATTGAGAGTTCTATTCTTTTAGGATCTATCATAATTAGTTTTATTTCATCTGGAGTAGCTTTATAGAGCAGGGAAGCTATCATAACATTTAAGCCAACACTCTTTCCTGTTCCTGTTGCCCCTGCAATTAAGAGATGAGGCATCTTATCCATTTCTACAGCAACGGGTTTCCCTTCTATATCTTTACCAAGACAAATAGTGAGTTTGGATTCTAATTCTTGAAAAGCCAAAGAGCTGACTATTTCTTTAAAAGGCACGATCTCTCTTACATCGTTTGGAATTTCAATTCCTATAACATCTCGTCCTGGTATTGGTGCTATAATTCTTATACTCTTTGCAGATAGTCCTAACGCCAAATCGTTAGATAAGTTCGAAATCTTACTTATCTTTACTCCTGAAGCGGGTCTATATTCAAAAGTAGTGATGACAGGTCCTGGGATGACACTTATGACTTTCCCTTGTATTCCGAAATCTTCAAGTTTTTGTTCAAGTTTAAGTGCAAGATTATTTAGTTTATTATTACTTATATTGACATCTTTTTTAAATATGTCGTCTAACAGTTCTATATTTGGAAGTTCATAACCCCTGCTTTTTTTGGCTTCTTGCCAATTTTCGCGTACTATTTTTTTAATATTTGTCTCTTCTATATTTTTTTTAGTGTCGTTATTTTTACTATCATTTTCGCTTTCGTTTTTTGAGCTTTTTACAATATTCAATCTTCTCTTTTTCAGCTTTTTAACTGTTATATCAAAGAGAGTTAAGTGAACAAAGAGTAAAAGAGAGTATAAAAATTTAAAGATTTTTTTAAATGAGATACCAGTTATAGCAATAAGGCTTATACAAAATAAAAAGATTAAAATTAATACAGCACCAAGAAGTTTTGTATATTTTATTAAAAAGAATTTTAAGAAAAAACCTACTATTCCAGTTGCAGGAAACATAGTGCCTGCAATATTGATATAGCTTTTATTAAGTCCTAATAAAGTACTCGTTGTTATAATGAGCAAAAGACCGAAAAGAACCGTTCTTACATAAATATTCTCACTCTTCATTTTTAAAATGTCGTACAAAATAGGTGTAGCAAATAGAAATGGAATCCAAAAAGAACCGATACCCCAAACAGTAAATGTAAAACTTGCAAAATAAGCCCCTGCAAGCCCTAATAAGTTGTTTATTCTAATATTGGTTAATGTGCCATAAAACACATTTAGGGAAGGGTCATCTGGAGAATAAGATGTAAGACTTATCAGAGTAAAAATAATAAAAAAAAATAGTATTATGAATTTGATTTCTTTTCTCATACGTTTTCTTGAGACCTTTACACATATTTTTTTCATAAAAAACATTATGTGCAAAGGTCTCTTTTTTAAAAAATTTGTGTTGCAAAATAGTCGTTTATGTTCTCTTCGCGTCTTATAAGTTTTACTGTACCGGCCTCTTTTAAAAGCAACTCTTTAGGTCTTAATCTGCCATTATAGTTAAATCCCATAGCGTGTCCGTGTGCACCTGTATCGTGAATAATAATTGTATCTCCAATCTCTATTATAGGAAGCTTTCTATCTATTGCAAATTTGTCGTTGTTTTCACAAAGAGAGCCTACAACATCTACTATTTGTTTTTGAGTTTCTTTTTCTTTATTTAAAACAGTTATGTGATGGTATGCTTTATATATTCCAGGACGCATAAGGTCTGACATACAAGCGTCAACTCCTATGTACGTTTTATAAATCTCTTTTTTATTTATTACTTGAGTCACAAGAGCTCCATAAGGTCCTGTTATATATCTTCCAAGTTCAAAAAATATGGAAGGGATATAACCTCTTGCTTTTTTGAAAAGAGAGGAAACTTTTTTTATATCACTTGCAAGTTTTTCAATATTAAATTTTTTTTCTTCGGGTTTGTAAGGTATTCCTACGCCTCCACCCATATTAATAAATTCAAATTTGATACCTATCTCATCTTCTACTCTTTTGGCTATATCTATAAGCATCTTAAATGTATCAAATATATAAGTTTCGTTTAGTTCATTTGAAGCAAGCATAGTATGAACACCAAACTTTTTTACACCAAGCTCTTTTGCTTTTTTGTATGCATCAACTATTTTGTCATCACTTACGCCAAATTTAGCTTCTGTAGGTTTGCCAATAATAAAATTACCGTCTCTTTTCGCTCCGGGGTTGTATCTGAAAGATATAGTGTTTGGAATTTTGGGAAGTTTTTCGATTAAACTTATATCGTCAAGATTTAAAATTGCTTCGTTATCAAGTGCATACTTAAACTCTTCTATAGTTGTATTGTTTGAGCTAAACATTATATCGTCTTTTTTTGCACCCACTTTTTTTGCAAGTGCAACTTCAGGAATTGAAGAGCAGTCAAATCCTAAATTTTCTTCAAACAAAATTTTCATTATTTGAAAGTTTGGCAACGCTTTTACTGCAAAAAACTCTTTATAATCTGGAAAAGAAGAAAAGTTCTTTTCAAGATTACGCACATTTTCTCTTATACCTTTTTCATCATAAATATGAAAAGGGGTACCAAACTCTTTTATAATATCTTTTAAAATTGGTTTTAATCTTTTGTAATAGTTTTCTGATAGTGGCATTTTTATTTTATAACCTTTCACTCAATTGGTTTCTTAAATTTATCCATTGCTTTTAGAGAGCTTTGCACATAGCTCTATTTTAGCATTTTTTTTTGCAAGTTCAACCCCTGGTTGATCAAAAGGGTTTATGTTTAGAATAAAAGCGTAAAAGACAACTTGGGCTTCATAAAAAGCTACAAGAGCTCCTATACTTTCAGGAGATATCTCTTTTATTCTTATGGTTGAAGATGGTCTGTTTCCTTCAAATTTCCTGCCATCTCCAAAGGCAAGAGTTTCTGCTTGTGCTGTCATATTGGCTTCTATTCTTTTATTAACCTCTATATCTTTTGAAAAAGGTTTTTTTGTACTTATAAAATCTATAGGGAAGGGGAGACCTTGATGAGCCATCTGCATAAAAGAGTGCTGTGCATTGAGCCCAGAATCTCCAAATAGTACATAACCCTCTTGCTCTTTTAACTTCTTATCGGTGTTGTCAAATCCTTTTCCAAGACTTTCCATCACGAGTTGCGCTATATGAGGCACAAACTCTTTTAAAACATAAGGATATGGCAAAATGGCTTTAGCTTTATACCCTAAAATTTTAACGTTCCATATATCAATAAGTGCAGAAATAAGGGCAGGGTTTTTTTCTATTGGAGCATTTAAGATATATTTATCTATCGCTTCGGCTCCTTTTAAAAATTTTTTAAAATTTTCAAACCCTAAATAAAGGCTTAAAGGCACTCCACTACTTGCAGAAGAGAGGCTAAATCGTCCGCCTACAAAATCGAACATATTAAAAGCTTTCAGCCTTTTTGAAACTTTTTCTTTTCTAATTTTTCCTTTTGAACTTATCGAAACTATATGCTTTTTGGCATCTAATCCATTTGTTTTTAAAAGTTTTTCAACTCTTTCCTCGTTTAAAAGTGTTTCCATCGTGCTATTGCTTTTGGAAACAACAATCCAAACACTTTCATCTAAGCTTATTTTTTGAATTATAGTGTTAAAGAGAGTGTCATCTATATTGTGCAAAAAATGGATATTCATATTTTGCTTTTTAAAGCCCTCAAGTGCTTTTGAAACAAATAGAGTTCCAGAACTTGAACCGCCAATGCCAACTACGATAATATCAGAAATTTTTTTACCATTTGAGCCTTTTAACTTTCCGCTAATTATATCGTTTGAAAAATTTTCTATATTTTTAAGCTCTTCTTTAATCTCTAAGTAATAGTCATCTTTTTTTGAGCTATCGAAAGAGCGAAGTGCAGTGTGAAGTGCGGCTCTATTTTCTGAAAAATTTATCTTTTCGCCATTATACATAGAGACAAATTTCTCTTTTGCTTTACTCTCTTTCGATAAATCAAAAAGGAGCTTTAATATAGAGCTATCTACTCTCTGTTTTGAAAAGTCACAAAAGAGTAGGTCTTTTGCATTTATTTTTAACTCTTCTTCTCTTTTGGTATCTTCTAAAAGGTTTTTAAGGTGGTTTTCTTTTTTATCTATATCTACTTTTTTTTTCTTTAATTCTTTAAATATTTTGCTTTCCACTTTTTTATTTTCCTTAAAATTTTTTGTTTTTTCAGAAACAACGGCTTTTATCATATGATAAAAAATATACAAATACTATAGCAATGTTTTTTGATTTGTTTTTAAATTGATAAAAGATAAGGAAATATTATGACAAATAAAATACCTTTAGAACATCCTGGAATTATTTTAAAATAAGAATGAGAGCTTTGCACATAGCTCTATTTTGGAATATTTTTGTGGTGTAGTAGTATATTAATACGTCAAACCCAAAAATATTGCAAAAGAGAGCGTAACTCTTTATAGGGTTTTTTTTAAGTTTTTGTGAAATTATCAAAAGTTGATATTTTATTAAAAACTACTATTTTTTTATAAAAAAACATTATGTGCAAAGTTCTCAAGAATTTATAGAGCAATTGGGGACAACTGTTTATACAGTATCAAAAAGAACAGGTATTTCGCAAACAGCTCTTAGTGAAATAATAAAAGGAAAAAGAAATATTTCACCAACAAACGCTTTAAAATTGTCAAAATTCTTTGGTGTTTCAGACTGTTTTTTCATCAATATTCAAACTAAGTATAATTTAGATTTGGCAAAAGAAAAAAACAAGCAACCTCTTTCAAAAATAACTCCTTTTGAAATAATGAGTGCAAACAGAGAAAAAATATTGAAACTTTAGAGAACAGAAAACGCGGTTATCTTCTACAATATTTCCATTTTTTATATTGGTGTTTGCATTATTCTATGGACACAACACTGTAGGGGCACGGCGTGCCGTGCCCGTATCACATTTCACATTAAACCTTGAAAACCTTTTTAATCTCATTTATTTTAGATTTTGAAATGCCTACATTTGTGGCAAGTTTTTGCCAATTGGATAAAGCTTCTTTTGTCTGTTCTATCATAGCTTTAGCGTTCACTTCTTTGATGCCTGCTGTGTGTGCAAGATTAAGAAGATGCTTATCTGTGATGTTTTTTCCAACTCCCATCACCATAGTGCTTTGTTCTGTGCCTGGTCCATTTGAATAAGTAATGTCATATGCTGGCGAAAGTTTCCATTCGCCGAACTCATTCATCAGAAATGAAAAATTTTTACCATGGTCATCTTGGTTGTGGGATAAGACATTAAATAGTGATAGGCGATACATCTTTTTAACTTCACGCATATCTTTCGTAAGTGTTGCTGTTAGTGCTATTAAGTCTTGATAGTCAAGTGAGGGGACACGAAAATTGATATTTAGTAACCCTGAGGCACTTACCATATGAAAGCGTTGATTGTTTATGCGGTCAAATCGCTTAATCGCAAAATGTCTGCCATTTTTTTTGGTTTCAAATAGATGTGTTTTTGGCATATCTAATCCAGCGATTTTTGCCATTTGGCTGTAAACATATTCAATTGCCCCTGCTTCTTTACCGTCACTTGTATTGCTGAATTTTACTATCCAATGTTCATACTCTTTTTTGAGATTTTTTACACCGTGTATAATTTTGCTCTTGTCTTTATTTACACCAATTAAAGCTTTCGGTCTTGCTCCTGCTGATGAACCATTCAAAGCGAGTAATTTTTCAAAAAGGGCATCATACTTACCTTTCAAAATTGCTTCTGCTTCATACGATAAAGTATCAAGATTAACTTCTTCACTTTTCTTATCTGTTTCACTGCGGTTAGGATGATATATCAATGCTCCCATACCATTTTCCCCTACATAAGCAAGACTATCCAAAACAGAAAAATTTTTTTGGTTTATGCCCTTAGCACGCAAAGCACGATCAAGTAACAATCGTCCCCAGCCATCTGGCAAGCTGTCTGAAAACACACCTGCAATTTTATTAGGGAGCATAGGGTCAAAAGATTGAAGTCCGTTTTTAAGGGGTAGTTTAATCGGTGAAATCTCAAGTCCTTTGCTTAAAAAATCAGAATCATATTCGAAGTAAACTTTACCATCACTTAGTGCCAATCGCCCAACCGAAAATGGTTTTTTATCGAAAAGAATAGAAACATTTACTAATGAAACTGGTTTATAAGTTTGTGTCATTTTTTTCTCGCCCTTTGTCTTTTCTTTGTATTATCCTGTTTTAGTAATTCATCCATAGTTTTGAATTTTTCAGGATTTTCTTTGAGGGCTTGAAGCATAGGTTCAACGCCATCGCTCACCCATAGGAGTTTTAGAAAAGAAGAAAGGGAAATTTCTCCTGTTTGCTCAAATCGACACAAGGTTGGTAACGGTACGCCAGAGAGCTCTGCCAATTCCGCCTGTGTTATGTTGCGTGCGAGGCGACGAGTTTTAAGAGTTTTTGCCACCTCTTTATTACTGTTTTTTTTATTAAATAATAACATATTATTACCTATATCTTTTTTTATATTATTTGTAATACCATATTGTTATTTAAATATAAAAAATACAAGTTTTTAATATATCTTTTGATACAGCGTGCCTTGCCAAAATTGTCTTGATTTTATTTGGGTTTTTTTAAATCTATATGTTATACAAAGTCAGTGTAAATTTAATTTCCAAATGAATAAATCAGGTAAAAGGGTAATAATGAAAAAAAGTTTAATTTTTATTTTTTTAATTTTTATAGCATCTGGTTGTGGTTCAAGTGGTAGCTCTTCTGTTACATATTCATGGCAAATAAACACTTGGGGAGATTGTACCAGCGGGACACAGAATAGAACAGTTTATTGTATATCATCGGAAAGAAAGACAGTAGAAGATTCTAATTGTAGTGGTACAAAACCTACAACTATTCAAATTTGTTCAACCTCAGAAATAATAAACGACGTAGGGATGAAATTTGTTCCAGTAAAAAGAGATTCATTTCAGATGGGGTCAAGTAGTGGAGAAGATGATGAAAAACCTGTCCATACAGTAAATATCACAAACGATTTTTATGTGGGTAGATATGAAGTGACTAATAGTCAAGTTGTTGCAGTATATAACTGGGCAAAAACAAACAGTGTATCTGGTTTAACTTTTAGTGTAGCGAGTGTGAGTTACAATGGTAATCAGCTTTTAAATTTAAGTAATAGTTCTTGCCAGATAGCTTATGATAACGACAATTCTTTATCGGTAAAGGATAGTAAGGATAATTATCCTTGTGTAATGATAACTTGGTACGGAGCAAAAGCATTTGCAGATTTTTTAAATCAAAAAGAGGGAGTGACAGACAAATATAGACTTTTAACGGAAGCAGAGTGGGAATATGCAGCAAGAGGAGGGACTAAGAGCAATGGTTATACATATTCAGGAAGTAATGCGATAGGCGATGTCGCTTGGTATTTTTCTAATTCAAGCAATGTTACACACACAGTGGAGACAAAATCTCCAAATGAGTTAGGAACATACAATATGAGCGGTAATGTATTTGAATGGGTTCAAGATAGATATGATTCAAGCTTTTATTCAAAGTCGTCAGCAGATAATCCTATAAATACTTCTGGTTCTTCTTACGTTTGGCGTGGTGGGGCTTGGGTTAGTCAAGCTGAAAATTGTCGTGTCACCTATCGTTATTATGAAATTCCAACTTACAGTGCAGATGTATTAGGCTTCCGCATTGCTAAATCTCTTTAAATGATATTTTAAAATAACGGATATAGTTATTAAAAAAGAATTTTTATAAAGCAAATATTTATTATGATTATAGGATTAGACGCAGGAGGAACACATACTGATGTTGTTCTTTTGGATAGAAAAGGTCTTGTTAAAACAGTAAAAATTGTAACTGACCATAACAATTTGCTCTCTACTATTTTAAGTGGGCTTGAAAAAATTACAGAAGATATTGAAAAAGATAGTATAAATAGAGTCGTTTTAAGTACAACACTCACTACAAATTTTATTGTACAAAATGAGTCAGAAAGTGTTGGTATGATTGTTATGAGTGGACCTGGAATAAACCCTTACGATTTAAAAATAGGTGAAAATTTTTATGTTGCGAGTGGGAGCATAAACCATAGGGGCGATTTAATAGAAGATATTGACTATGAAGAGATAGAAAAGATAGGAGATGAGCTTTGTGCAAAAAATATAAAGTATGTTGGCATAGTTTCAAAATTTTCGAATAGAAATCCAATTTTAGAGATAAATGCAAAAAAGCTCCTTAATAAAAAATTCAAAAAAATATTTTTAGGACACAAAATATCTGGCGAACTTAATTTTCCAAGAAGAATAACAACGACCTATTTAAATAGTTTAATCTATTCATCGTATAAAGTTTTTTTTGAATCGGTTAAAAAATCACTTGAGATGAAAAAGCTTGAACTTCCTATCTATATATTAAAGGCAGATGGCGGAACTATGAGCCTTGAAAGCTCTATTAATATGCCTTCCGAGACAATTTTATCGGGTCCTGCGGCAAGTATAATGGGCTCTATTATATTTGCAGGAGAAAAAGAAGATGTGATTTCAATGGACATAGGAGGAACCACTACTGACATATCTGTTTTTATAAAGAAAAATACAATATTAGAGTCTTTATGCATAAAGAGTAAAAATTATAAGACACTTATAAGGTCTATAAAATCGAAATCTATAGGGGTTGGTGGTGATAGTTTAGTCAAAGTTATAGACGGAAAAATCGTTATAGGTCCTAAAAGAATGGGACCAGCTATGGCGTTTGGTGGCAATGAGCCAACAGTTATGGATGCAGTCATCGTGCTTAATAAAATTGAAAAGTGTGATAAAAAAAGAGCAGAAGTGGGAATTCAAAAAATTGCAGAAGAGCTTAATATGAGCCTTAAAGAGAGTGCTCAAAAGATTTTTGATACAGCTATTTTTGCTATATTAAATAGTGCAGAAGAAATGGTAAGAGAGATAAAACAGAGACCAATTTACACTGTTGATGAACTTGTTAAAAGCGAAGAGAGTGATTTTTTTCCAAAGAAAATATTAATTATGGGTACGCCTGCTAAAGTTTTTGCAGATAGGATGAACGAAATAAGCCAGTTTAATGTAGAAGTTGTGCCAAATTATAGCGTAGCGAACGCAATTGGTGCAGCACTTTCAAAGGTAACAACGGAAATTACAGTTGTAGCTGACACAGAAAAAGGAAGAATTGTTGCAGATGGAGGAATTTTAGAATCTATAGGTAAAAACTTTTCTCTGTCCGATACCATTCAATTTGCAGAAGATGTGTTAAAAGAAAAGGCGTTAGGAATTGGAGCTAACTTAGAAAATTTTGAAATGGAAATATTAGAAAGCTCTGAATTTAATGTTGTAAGAGGATTTTATGCTACAGGGAAAAATATCAGAGTTAAGGCACAAATAAAACCCGGATTTGTAAAGAGGTTTAGTGAAGAGAATTTTAAAATACTAAATTAATATACGATATGAAAAGCAAATACATCAAACTTATCTTAATAACAGCAGTTGTGATTTTTTTAGACCAAGTCACCAAATTTTTAATAGTTAAACAAATGCCTCTCTACTCTTCTGTTGCTATCATACCCGATTTCTTTAACTTGGTTCATTATAGAAATAGTGGCGGTGCTTTTAGTTTAATGGCAAACAGTTCTGTAAACGTAAGATTTTTTGTCTTTATCGTCCTTTCTATAGCAGCAATTTTTTTTATTATGTATCTATTTTTCAAAATCCCAGAAGAAAAAAAAATGCTTCAAGTGTCAATGGCGATGATATTTAGTGGTGCTTGTGGCAATATGGTAGACAGATTAAGGTTTATGTACGTTGTAGACTTTTTGGATTTTTATATAAAAGATTATCACTGGCCAGCTTTTAATGTCGCAGATAGTTCAATATCAATAGGTGTTGTTATTATTATGTTTCATATATTTTTTAAAAAAATGCCAGATAGTTTATAGGAAAAATTTTATAATATGAATGTAGTTATGATAGGCGACTCCTTAACAGAGTGGGGCGATTGGAATAAATTGTTGAATGAAAACGATGTTTTAAATGAAGGTATATCTGGGAACACAAGTTATGATATTCTTGATAGAATAGATACTATTAATATCTCTCAAAGTAGTTTAGTTGTTTTGATGCTTGGAATAAACGATCTTTATATAGGTTACGAAATCGCATCAATTTTTAAAAACTATAAAAAAATAGTAGAATATATAAGTCAAAAAACGTCTAATATTATAGTCCAATCTACTGTTTATGCAGGTAAGCAAGAAAATTTTATGAATAGTAAAGTGGAAAAGTTAAACGAGATGCTTGTAGATTATGTAAAAAAAAGAGGTTTTCACTATATAGATGTAAACAGTGTTCTATCTTCGGGCAATGAGTTGAAAGATTTATACACAACAGATGGCGTCCATTTTAGCAAAGAAGGCTATGAAACTTGGGGTCTTTTTTTAAAAAATCAAATAGCTAAATTCTCGTCACTATAAAAATCTCTATTGAGTTTGAATATGGTTAATACAAATAACGATACCAATGTCTATTCAGTTTCAAAACTTGTTCAAGAAGTTCAAGTGTTGTTAGAAGAGAAATTTTCAATCGTTTGGATATATGGCGAAATCTCAAATTTATTCGTTGCAGTTTCTGGACACTCTTACTTTACGCTTAAAGATGAAGAATCTCAAATAAGTTCTATTATTTTCAAGAGGCAAAACTTAAAGTTAAATTTTAAACTTGAAAATGGGCTTCAAATTATAGGGCTTGCAAGAATTAGTGTCTATAAACCTAAAGGAGCTTATCAATTAGTTTTTGAAAATATAGAACCTTACGGTATAGGTTCAGCACAACTCCATTTTGAACAAACAAAAAAAAAGCTTCAAGGAAAAGGCTATTTCGACGAACAACACAAAAAAAAATTACCCTATATCCCTTCCTCTATAGCCATTATAACTTCTATTTCTGGGAGTGTAATTTACGATTTTGTTGATGTCGTTTTTAGAAGGTTTTCAGGTGTTTCTATCAAAGTGGTTGATGCAAGAGTTCAGGGGGAAGGTGCTGATAGAGATATTGCAAGCTCTATTAAGCTTATAAATGAGCAAAAGCTTGCTGATGTTATTGTTCTTGCAAGGGGTGGAGGGTCGATTGAAGATTTGTCGCAGTTTAATTCAGAAACTCTTGCAGATGCTATATTTTTGTCAAACATTCCAATCGTTTCTGCCATAGGGCACGAAACCGATTTTACAATTTCAGATTTTGTCAGCGATATAAGAGCAGGAACACCATCTATTGCTGGAGAAATTGTTGTGCCTGACAAAAAATATATAAAAGAAAAAATAGCTTCTATAAATTCAAACCTTGCTTCTATTATGTTCGGGATTCTTGAAAAAAGAAAAAATAGAGTAAAAGAGCTTCAAAGCAAGTTGGTTTATAGACCGATTAAAACTGATAGTTTTAAGATTCGTTTGGACGATTTAACAGCAAGATTAAGTAGCTCAATTAAAAATAGAGTAAGAGAGTTAAAATATAACAATGAAACTTTAAAATTAAAAATTTTTAAATCTTATCCTAATTTAAAAGAGTTTAGGTTTAAGATTAAAGACTTAAAGTCCAATTTACTATTTTTAATTAAAAAAAGAGTGAATTTTGTAAAAGAGAGACAAACATTTTTTGAAACGAAAATTAATGCCCTAAATCCAACAGGTATTCTTCAAAGAGGTTATGCTATTACCAAAAAAGAAGATAAAGTTATAAGAGATGTAGATGAAGTAAGTGTAGGCGATGTTTTAGATATAATGCTTGCTAAAGGTCGCTTAAAGTGTAAGGTAGAAAAAACGTACAAAACCAGAAAGTAAGTTTCTTACATTTCCTTTTTAAATGAAAGTAAAAGCAGGAGGTTTTAGCAAAAAAATGGCAACAAAAAACATAGAAGAGTTAATAAAAAATTTAGAAAAAATAGTCGAAATGTTGGAAGAGAATAAATTGCCTGTTGAAGAAGCTATGAAAAAATTTGAAGAGGGAGTGGAAATATCTAAAGAGTGTACAAGTTTATTAGATAGTATGGAAAAGAAGATGACTTTGCTTTTGCAAAAAAATGATAAACTTGAAGAAAAAGAGTTTGATTTGCCAAAAAAATAGTTTGAAAAATTGTCTTTTAATCTTACAAAATATATCGAACAAAAACAGAAAAAAATTCAAATATCACTTGAATCTTTTTTAAAAACTGCCCCTTACAAAAGTGTTCTCATAGACGCTATGAGATACTCTCTTACTTCTAACGGAAAGCGTATTCGTCCTATCTTATTAATGACCGCTTATGAACTTTTAGGAGGAAAAGAAGAGGATGTCTTGGATATCGCTTGTGCTATTGAGATGATACACACCTATTCTTTAATTCATGATGATTTACCCGCAATGGATGATGATGCTTTAAGACGTGGTATGGCGACTTGCCATATTAAATTTAATGAAGCGATAGCAATTCTTGCAGGAGATTCTCTTTTAACTTACGCTTTCGAAATTTTATCATCCCACAAAAAAAAACATTCCTCTTCAAAATTATTAAAAGTTATAAATCTTATAAGTAAATCTGCTGGTTTAAGTGGAATGATAGAAGGGCAGGTAAGGGATATCAGCTTTGAAAACAAAAAGATAAGTTTAAAAGAGTTAGAAGCTCTTCATAGTTTAAAAACTGGTGCATTAATAGAGGCGTCTATAGTTTCAGCCCCGATTTTACTCTCTTCTACTGCTAAGCAAACAAAGGCTTTAAAAAAGTATGCAAAATGTATCGGTATCGCTTTTCAAATTAAAGACGATATTCTCGATGTGGAAGGCGATTCTAAAGTAATAGGCAAAATGTCTGGTTCTGATGAAAAGCTTAACAAATCGACTTATCCTTCTTTGATTGGGTTAGATGAATCTAAAAAGCTATCTAAAAAAATGGTAAACGAAGCTATAAAATCGCTTTTAATATTTGAAGAAAAAAAGATTATTCCTTTAGTTGAAATAGCAAAATATATTGATATTAGAAAAAAGTAGTAGGTGAAAAAATATTTACTTAATTAGGTCTGTTTTTCGCCTTCGGCGAACCCCCTTAATCCCCCTTAAAAGGGGGAGAAGAGATAAAAAAAATCCCCATTGAAAGGGGGAGAAGAGATAAAACAATCCACTTGAAAAGGATAGAAAATATAAAAAAAACCTTGAAAGTAGGAGAAGAAAATATCAACTATTTCAAGACTTGATAGGCAAGAATATTTCCCCCCTTAAAAAGGGGGGATAGGGGGGTTAAAAAAACTTTCAAGAATGCCTCTATGGGCTAAAACAAAAAAAATTATGATGAAAAAGATACAACTAATTTGGGGCATAGCGTTAACTGTTATGGGTTTTTCGCTCTTGTTTAATATTAACAACAAAATAAGTTTAATAGAGCAAACGGGTATGAGAGTGAATACAGCAAAGTTTGCACTATACATTTTAGCATTTTTTCTTATTTTTGGTGGTATAAAAAAACTTATTACAATTTTTAAAAGAGACTCTTAATTTCAAAATGTCTAAAAAAAAACTCAAAGCAAACTGGATGACATTAAAAAGAGTTTTTGCGTCTGGTGAGAATGAGGAGAAATCGAAAGAAAATATCTTAAAGTATATGGAGCAGATACTGTTTCAACTTTATGATTTTATGCAGAAAAACGTTGGAATTACGAAAAATACAAGTGTCAATAAGTTAAGCACTCTCTACAACAATCCAGATATCAACTCTTTGCCACAAAAAAAACTTACCGATATTATTGATGATATTGTAAACGATATAGCACCTAACGCAGTCAATGTTTCTTCTCCCTATTTTGTAGGTCATATGACATCTGCCATTCCTTTTTTTATGGTGCATCTTAAAAGTACTATCGCAGCACTCAATCAAAATGTTGTAAAAATAGAGACTTCAAAGGTTTTAACTGTTATCGAAAGAGAGGTCTTAGCTAAGTTTCATAAACTTATATTTAACAGAAGCGATGCTTTTTATAAAAAACATATACAAAATAGATATTCCGCTCTCGGTGCTTTTATAGGCGGAGGAACTTCTGCCAATATAACAGCTTTATGGGTGGCCAGAAATAAAGCGTTCCCAAAAGATAAAAATTTTTTAGGAATAGAAAAAGAAGGAATAGCGGCTGCTTATAGTTACTACAAAATAAAAAGAAGTGTTGTTTTGGTTTCTGAAATGGGGCACTACTCTTTGCAAAAAGCTGTTGGGCTACTTGGAATTGGAAATGGGAATATTATATCTATCCCCACAGATGAAAATAAGAGGATTGATGTAGTAAAGTTAAAAAAAATAGTAGAAGAGTTCCAAAAAGATAAAAATGTAAAAATAATATCTATTGTTGCTATTGCTGGTACTACAGAGACAGGAGCAGTCGACCCTATAAAAGAGATAGGAGATATATGTAGACAACATAAAATCTATTTTCATATAGATGCAGCTTTTGGTGGTGCAGTTTTAATGTCAAATAAATATGCGCATCTTCTTAAAGATATTGAATATGCAGATTCCGTTTCTATAGATGGGCACAAGCAGTTATATATGCCAATTGGTTGTGGTATGGTCTATTTCAGAAGCAGGCTCTCTTTAGATAATATTAGTTACCATGCTCAATATGTTAATAGAAAAAGGTCAGCAGATCTTGGTAAAAAATCGATTGAAGGCTCCAGAACTCCTAACTCTTTCATACTATATTGTTCTCTTCAAATGATGGGCAAAAAGGGGTATGAACTATTAATTAATCATGGAATTGAACTTGCCAAAAAATTTAGTAAGAAAATCAAGGAAAATAAAAACTTTGAACACATATTAGAGCCAGAGCTTAATATTTTTATATATCGTTTTTGCCCATATGAAATAAAAAAAGAGTTAGACAAAGCTTCTTTGACAAAGAAAAAGAAAATCAATTCCTATTTAAATAAGCTAAATAAATTTATACAACAACAACAGAGAGAAAAGGGCAAAAGCTTTGTTTCTCGTACAAAAATAAAGATAAGCCTTTATGAAGATGATATTATTGTATTAAGATGCGTTTTTATGAATCCTATGACAAACCTTACAATCTTAAACTCCATTCTAAAAGAGCAGAAAAAAATTTTTGAAAACAATAGAGATAAACTTTCCCTAAGATTTTAACCTTTTTTAATTAAACCAAAAGTCACAATTTTATGTCTAATCAAACATTTAAAAATCCTAAAACCATATTAAGTCTGCACAATATAAGACCCAGCAAAACTTTAAGCCAAAATTTTATTGTAGATTTTTCAACTGTTGAAAAGATTGTTAAAAAAAGCCTTTTGGATAAAAACGATATTGTGATGGAAGTAGGAGCAGGGCTTGGAGTTTTAACCGAAGCAATCTCTTATAATGTAAAAAAAGTTTTTGCGGTAGAGATAGACAGAAGACTATTGCCTCTTCTTCAAGAAAGAGTTGTAGAAAATAGCCTCCAAAATGTTCAAGTTATAAATCAAGATATAATGAGAATGAATATAGCAGAGGTTTTGAAGACAGACGAAAAATTGGTTTTGTTCGGAAACCTTCCTTATAGCATTTCGTCTCAAATAATTATAAAAGCTATCAAAAATAGGTCAAAAATAACAAAAGCTGTTTTTATGTTACAAAAAGAGTTAGCAGATAGACTCGTAGCAGAAGTAGGTACAAAGGAGTATGGCAGATTAAGTGTAATGCTTAGCTATTGTGCTGATATAAAAAAAATAGCCGATTTTAAACCAGATTGTTTTTTCCCAAAACCAAAAGTCAACTCTTCTGTCATAAAAATAGAGTTCAAAAATGAAAAAACGAGCAATGAAGATTTTTTCTTTAAAGTTATTAAGTGTGCATTTTCAAAAAAGAGAAAAACGATTTTTAACTCTCTTGCTATGAGCGACATCAATATAGATAAAAATAAGCTAAAAGATATTTTTGAAACTATCAATATAGACAAAAACAGAAGAGCAGAAACCTTTACATATCAAGAGTTCATCAAACTAAAAGACGCCTTGCATAGTTTTTATAATTAACCCCCAAAACTTTCTAATTTGATTGTCGTTTTCAAGATAAACGAAATGAAATTATTTGTAACTGTAGGGGCACGGCACGCCTTGCCCCTACATCGTTTCTATTAAATTTTTCACAAATTTTTTTAACGTTTATAACAAAATCATAACCGTAGGGGCGGGGTCGCCCCGCCCTTGTGTACGAGATTGATTATTTGCAAAAATCTTTTACATATCAAGAGTTCAGCGAACTAAAAGACGCCTTGCATAGTTTTTATAATTAAACCACCTAAACTTTCTAATTTGATTGTCGTTTCCGTATGATTTGTTTTTTTCCGTAGGGGCATATAGCTATACGCCCATATTATTTTCCATCATTTTTTCATACGGGCACGGCACGCCGTGCCCCTACAATATACCGTCAATACAATGGACATCTTACTTAATTATTACCAAAAATCTCTAATTTTATCTCGTTTTGAAAAACACGAACGAAGCGGAAGGTTTTTAGGAAAGGACTCTTTTATCGAAGCAATGTAACGTCTTTTAAACCGAAGTCTTGAGCCACAAAAACCCTGACCTAAAAGGAAAGATAAGTAAGGTGTTCCAGAACTCTTGGATTAAAAAATCATTTCAACTTTTTAGTTTCATCTAACAAGAAATCTTTAGCATTTTTAGAACTCATAACTTTTTTCCCGATTTCTCTTTCTGCATCTTTTCTTGCTCTTCCAGCAACTCCGCCACCTCTTTTTGCAATTTTTTTGTTTTTTGAAAAATTATTAGGTTTTTCTGCTTTGGAAATATCGGTTGTAACTTTTTCCCCCAACATCGTAAAAATCAATTCCAAATCTGTCATATTATCTCTTAGGTTTGACTTTGATTTTGAAGAAATATTTTTGAAATTTTTATATTCGTTTGGAGTCATGCCAAAAGTCGCTTTTGAAATTTCTGCAGTTAAAATTGAAAACTCTTTTTGAGTTCCAACTCCTCTTTCTTTCCATTCATCTGTCAAATCTTGTCTTATAGCAATTCCTCTTAATCTTTTATCAATCCAGCTTTTTGGGTAGCCTTTTTTTTCATAAATCTCTTTCATCCTCTCTTGTGCTAATTCTGGATTTTCTATTTCTTCTATTCTCTCTTGTCCAACTTGAGCAAGCCACATTTTAAAAGGCTCTGCTTTTTTACTTGGAATTGACTGGATTATTCTAAAAATTCCTTTAGTATCAGCACAATCTGTTTTATATTTTTTCCCATCAACACTTTCTAATTTCAGTTGTACACAATTTGTGGACAACTCAATTCCATTTTCAAGTTCTCTTGTTTTTAACATATTCCAATAATTTCTCGGATTTGAACTCTCTACAAGAACCCTACAAACATCAACAACTGAATAAAACCATTCTTTATTATACCAAAGCCTTCTTATTTTTTTGTCTTCAAAAACAATTAGTTTATTTTTTTCTTCCATAATTTTTAACCTTATTTAACTTTTATAAAATTTGGTCTCGGGAATTTCAATATCATCTTCTATTTTGCTTTTTTTGTAGTAATTTGACAAAGAATTCCATTTTATCAATAATTTCTTTAAATATTCTGAGGACACCTTACTTAATTAACACAATCGAAATATGTAACCTTTACAAAAGGTCTTACTTCTTCATATTGTATATGTGGGCGAGTATTTCTGCTATAGCTTGATAGAAATCGACAGGAATTTCTTCACCTATGTCGACTAACTTATAAAGACTTCTTGCAATTGGTTTATTTTCTACTATTGGAATGTTGTTCTCTTCTGCTATCTCTTTTATTCTCTCTGCGATAGCACCTGCTCCTTTGGCAACAAGGATAGGAGCAGAAAAGCTTAAGGAGTCGTATTTAATTGCTATAGCTATGTGTGTAGGGTTTGTGATAACTACATCGGCATTTGGTACTTCGCCCATCATTCTTTTTCTTGCAGTCTCTCTTTGGATTTGTCTTATTCTTGATTTGACCATCGGATCCCCTTCAGCCTGTTTCATCTCTTCTTTTATTTCCTGCTTGGTCATCATCTGTTCTTTTGCAAATTTCCATTTTTGGAAGGCAAAATCTAAAATAGCCAAAAATATCATTATTAAAAGAGTACGAATAAAAATTTTATACGATATATCTAAAATATATATAAAAATCTTTTGTACACTTTGTTCATAAAGAATCTTCAGATGGTCTATTTCACTTGCTATTGATAAATAGACAATAAAACCTATAATCGCTATTTTTAATATACTTTTAATAAGTTCTATAACAGAACGAATAGAGAGTTTCTGCCCCAAACCTTTTATAGGGTCGATTTTTGAGAAACGAGGAGTAATAGCTTTCCAAGAAATAACAAAACCTACTTGGGAAGCGGTTGTAAGAATTGCCATAAAAAAAATAGCAGTAAATAGTGGCAAGAGAGTTAAGAGAAAATAGCCCGACAGCTTATATAAAGTGTTTATGCAAAAGTTAAGAGTAAAATCTTCTGTAAGACGTTGATTAAAATTTAATGTAAAATAGAAAATAGAGTTTATTTTAGCATAAATAAATTTTTTTGAAGCGTTTAAAGCGACTGCTGCTGCAAGTAAAACAAACACAGATGGGATTTCAATACTTTTCCCAATTTGACCTTCTTCTCTTGCTTTTTCAAGCTTCCGCGAGGTCGCCTCTTCGGTTTTTTCTTGCATACTATCGTCGGCCATAAAAAGACTAAAGCTCCCTTAAGAAAAAAAAGATAGTATTGTAAAAATGGTTTCCTTATATCCTGCAATATAAGGTTTTGTTATCATATATATAATTTGAATAGATAGTAAAAAAAAGATAAGCCCAACAGTAATACTTATAGGAAAAGTAACAAGCATAATATTCATTTGAGGTGCAAACTTCCCCATAATTCCAAAGCCTACATTAACAAGAAAAAGAGCTGCAATAGCAGGTGCTCCTATTTTAATACCAGTTATAAAAATTTGAAAACTCATATCGATAAAAGTTCTAACAAGAACCTTTTTAAAAACTATAGAGCCAACGTTTATAATATCAAAACTTTTAGTTAAACCATAAATAAGCAAGTGATGACCGTTAAACATAAGAAACATAATAATTGCTATCCAGTATGCAAATTGTTCAATAAGTGAAATATTTGTTCCAGATTGAGGGTCTACAACATTTATCATAGAAAAACCCATTTGAAATCCTATCACTTGTCCTGCAAACTGTACTCCTGCAAAAAAAATCAAAACACTCAAACCTATAGCAAGCCCTACAACAAACTCTGAAAAAAACATTATTATTGTCTCTATTGTGTTAACAGGGAAAACATCTACATTAACTTTTAAAGAATTGTATAACAGCATTGTTATCATTAAAGATAGAAAAGCTTTGACCAACATAGGAAAAACACGGCTGTTAAATATTGGAAAAAGAAATAAAAATGTAGTTACCCTGACAAGTATTAAGAAAAAAGGCTTAAATACTTCTGGGGTTATTAGGTTTAAAATATTCATTCAAAATTTTTTATTAAAAAGATTAAACGATAGTAAAAATATCATTAATGGCTTCTTTTAAGTTTTCTGTTTTATTTCCACCAGCTTGAGCCATATCGTCTCTTCCTCCACCGCTTCCATCAATTTTTTTTGCAAGTTCTTTTATGATTTGTCCCGCTTTAAATTTTTGAGTTAAATCTTTTGTTATAACTACGATGAGTGATGCCTTATCGTTACTTTTTGCACCAAGAACGACAATTCCAGATTGAATTTTATCTTTAATTTTATCAGCAATTTGTCTGATTTCTGATAGAGACTCTACCTCTATCTCTTTTGCAAAAATTTTAATTCCATTTTGAACTTTGATATCGCCCTCGATATTTTTTAAAACAGATATCGATGCTTCTTTTTCTTTTATTTTTGCTAACTCTTTTTCAAGTAGTTTTACTTTAGAAACAAGTTTCTTACTTCTATCTACAAGATTTTCTTTATTATCTTTTAACGCCAAAGAGACATTTTGAAGAATAGTTTCACTATTTTGAATATATTTAAGAGCCTCTTCTCCAGTTAAAGCTTCTATTCTTCTTACACCTGCTGCTATACTACTTTCACTTATAATTTTAAAAAAACCTATATTGCCTGTTCTGCTTGTATGTGTGCCCCCGCAAAGCTCTTTACTAAAATTACCCATTGAAATAACGCGTACTTTATCTCCATATTTTTCTTCAAAAATAGCTGTAGCACCATCTTTTAGAGCGTCGTCTATATTCATCTCTTTTATTTTAATCTCTGCATTTTGGCATATTTTTTTATTAACATACTCTTCTATTTTTAAGAGCTCTTCATTGGTGACTTGCGAAAAATGCGAAAAATCAAAACGAAGATAATTGCTCGTTACAAAAGAGCCTGCTTGTTTTATATGTTTTCCTAAAAGATTAGAAAGTGCTGAATGTAAAATGTGTGTAGCTGTATGATTACTTGCAGTTTTATCTCTCTTATCTTTGTCAATTTTTAATGTAACTCTATCTTTTTTGGAAACAGTTCCAGAGATGACTTTACCTTTATGAATAATAAGCCCAGTTGCATCTTTTATAGTATTATTAACTTCTATCTTGAGTTTTTCGTTTTGGATATAACCTATATCGCCAACTTGTCCGCCTGTTTCGCCATAAAAGGGGGTTTCTTTTGTGATTATACTTATTTTATCGCCTTTGCCTGCTGTTTTAATCTCTTTTCCTTTTTCATCTACTAAAAGTAAAATATCGGATTGTATTTCATAATTTTCATAACCTACAAAATTGCTTTTAACGCCTTTTAAAGATTTATAAGCTTCCGAAAACTCTTCAAAACTTACACTCCCTTTAGACCTCTTTTTTTGTTCCTGCATTCTTTTGTCAAAACCGTCTAAGTCAAGATATATCTTTTGTCCTTTAACTATATCTTTAATGATATCAACAGGAAATCCAAAAGAGTCGTAAAGCTTAAATATTGTATCCCCATCAATTGTATTAGATTTTTTTTCTTTTAATTCTTCTATCTTTTCATTTAAAATTTTAAGACCGTTATCAAGCGTTGTTAAGAATTTTTCTTCTTCATTTTGAATAACATTCAATATAAAATCTTTAGAATCTATAAGCTCAGGATAGGCATCTTGCATTATTTCAAAAACAACCTCACTGCTTTTATTCAAAAAAGGTTTAGTAATATTTAAGTTTCGTCCATAACGAATTGCTCTTCTCATAATTCTTCTTAAAACGTATCCTCTACCTTCATTTGAAGGAAGCACTCCATCACATATCAAAAAAACTGCGGCTCTTGAATGGTCTGCAATAACTTTCATAGCGATATGTGTCTCTACGCTATCTTCTTTTTTTTTACCGCAAATTTTCTCTACTCTATTCATAATAGGAGTAAAGAGGTCTGTTTCATAATTTGTAGGGGTATTTTGCAAAATTGAAAGTAGGCGTTCCAGTCCAAGTCCTGTATCTATGCTCGGTTTTGGTAAAGGATTTAAGTTTCCTTCTTTATCTTTTTCAAACTGCATAAAAACAAGATTCCATATTTCAAGGTATCTGTCACAATCGCAACCAACTGAACAATCTGGTTTGTCGCATCCAAACTCTTTGCCTCTATCGATATGAATTTCACTACAAGGTCCACAAGGTCCTATATCTCCCATCTCCCAAAAGTTATCTTTTTTTCCTAATCGTACTATTTTCTCTTTTGGTACACCTATTTTATTATGCCATATATCATAAGCTTCGTCATCTTCATAATATACAGAAATCCACAAATCGTCTTTTGGAAGTTTGTAGTGGTTTGTGAGTAAATCCCATGCGTAAGCGATAGCTTCTTCTTTAAAATAGTCACCAAATGAAAAGTTGCCGAGCATTTCAAAAAACGTATGGTGCCTTGCGGTATAGCCTACATTTTCGAGGTCATTATGTTTTCCGCCAGCTCTAACGCTTTTTTGATAAGTTGTAGCTCTTTTATACTCTCTTATATCTTCGCCAAAAAAACATCTTTTAAACTGTACCATACCTGAATTTACAAAAAGCAGGGTAGGGTCGTTGTCTGGAACCAAAGAAGAACTTCTTACATTAGTGTGTCCTTTAGATTTAAAATAATCTATAAACATTTTTCTAACTTTTGCACTTGTGATGTTTTTCATAATAGCAATCCTTTATTTTGCTCTTTGACCAAAAATTTTAATTTCAAATTTTTTTTCCTTTTTGTTTTTTTTAATCTTCGCATATCCACTCATACCAAAAGCAGCAGGTCCATTAACATAATATATATTTTCTTCTAAATTTGGGTTTTTAATTTCATATCCCATACATTCTGCAATTAAGTTGCCAACTTCATAGTGAGTGGGATAAAATTTCTCTTTTACTTCCTTTTCTATTTCGCCATCAGTGTTGTTAGAGTAAAAAAGAAAAGGCACACTATAACAGGCTTCTATAAGTTTTGTATGCCCATAATAGCCTCTCTTTTCGCCAAAAGCTTCTCCATGGTCTGAAGTTACAAATATATAAGTTTTTTCACCAAGACTTTTATAATATTTTATAATCTCACTAATTAAAAAATCGTTATAAAGTACGCCATTATCGTATGCATTTTTTCTTTTTTCATCATAAGAAAGATGATTTGAAACAGGAAATTTTATAAACTCTTTTCTATGATTATAATTGTTTATAAATGGGTCGTGAATGTTTCTTTGATGTAATACAATAAAGTTTTGATCGCCTAAATCTAAGCTTTTAGCAATTTTTAAAAGCCCTTCATCCTTATACTTTTCAAAAATATCTTTTTTTGAATCAAAAGATACAAAGTAATCTATAAATTTTGTGCCTATACCTGTAAGGCAATTACTCGATTGAGCAGAAATAAAAAAAGTTTTAAACCCTGCATCTTTTGCAAGTTTAAACATATTACTGTTTTGTTTTTTTATTATATCTTGGTTCATAGGGTTATATTGTATATTAAACAGAAGAGGCATTGTAGCTCTTGTTGCTGTGGCTGAAGAAAACCCTTTTTTATATATAAAATTTTTATCGTTTTTTAAAAGATTTAGTCTTGGTGTAGTATCATTTTTTGCACCAAAAAGAGACATTCTGCTAAATGTAAAACTTTCGCCTACTACAAAAACGATAGTGGTTTTTTGAACATCTTTTTTTTTAACAATTTCGTATGGTAGAAATTTTTTTCCTTCATCTTGTGTAAATTTTTTTGGAAGAAAATAAAAAAAGAAAGCAGAATAAGAGTTTAGAGAATTGGCAAGAGAAGGAAGTTTTTTATATGGAAAGACCCTTAATATATCTCTTTGAAAAGGTATTCTTACAGCAGGGAAAATTAAAAAAATAATCAGCAATATAGAAAAAAACTTAATTTTTAACTGAGATTTCCAGCTCTTTTTTATTACAAAAAACAGAATTAAATAAGGTATAATAACAATAAGCGGTGCATAAAGAAGCGAAAAAAAAGAGTTGCCTGCAACAAGAGATATTTCAGCCACTTCTTCAAACATAAGCTCTATAGAATAAGGGTCTATATAATCGTTAAAATAGGCAAGACTGCAAAATTGTGTAATTTCAAAAAAAGCGAACAAGATAAGAACAAAACAAGTAAGTCTGTAATTTTTTGAAGAGATTAAAATAAAACCAAAAACGAAAAATATAATGAAATATTGCAGCTGTCTAAATTCAATACGATATGCGTTGTGAAAAAACGAAAAAAGATAGTCAGGGAGCAGTAAACATATAGATGCTAAAAGCGATAAAATAAGGTTTACTGTTAATTTTTTTACTGTGTTGTTCATAATTATAAATATATCCTAATTTGTTATTGAGTAAGTTTTTTATATAAATCGATAGTTTTTGTACACATCTTTTCGGTGGTAAAGTTTTGTAGTGCCCACGCTCTGCCATTTTGTCCTAATGTTTTTCTAAGATTTTCATCTAAAATTAATTTTTTTAATTTTTCTGCCATATCATAAATGTCATCAGGTTTGAATAAAAGCCCTGTTTTTTCGTCTACTATAGTTTCAAGATTTCCGCCTATCGCAGCACCTAATAGAGGTTTTTCCATAGCACTTGCTTCAACAGAGACTCTGCCAAACGCCTCTTTTCTTATAGAAGAGATAACAATACCAGCAATAGATAGACATTCAGGCATTCTATTACAATTATCTGTAAAAATAATTTTTTTCTCTAAATTAAATTTTTTTATCAGTTTTTCCATCTTTTTATAGTATAATCTTTTCTTATTTAAACTTCCTACAAACAGAAGGGTAAAGTCTAAATCTTTTATTAAATTTACACTATTTATAATAAACAAATGTTTTTTTACTCTTGATAGTCTCGCAGGAAAAATTATGATGGGATGTGTTATGTTTTCAATGCCCCATTTTTTTTTAAAAGCATCAACTAAGTTTTTATCAACTTTTAAAGGGTTGAACTTTTCTTCGTCAAATCCTCTGTGAATGAGTTCAATTTTTTCACTTTCAACTTTATAATGTTTTTTTATATGGCTTGTAACACCGTTTGAAACACTTATAACTTTTTCGCCTTTTGCCATTATACTCGAAAATTTATTGATAGTATAAAAGCCATGAAAAGTTGTTATAAATTTTGGTCTTTTATTTAAAGGAATTGTTTTTAAAACGAGATAGGAAAGCCAAGCTGGAACTTTAGAGCGTACGTGCAAAATATCTATTTTCTCTTTTATTAAAAACGCTCTTAAAGGAAAAAAATATTTAAAGACAAAAAGACTTTTTTTGCCGATAGCCCAATCTATGTAGGTCGCTCCTGTCTTTAAAAGGTTATCAACCATTCGCCCCTTTTTTGCGATAACAAAAGCTTTATGTCCTTTTTTTTCGAGATAAGACGCTATCTCTATCGTACCTCTTTCTACACCGCCTTCATCAAGTTTTGGTAATATCTGTAATACTTTCATATCAATTTGCTTTAATATTAATACCTATTTTAATGTTTTTTAATTACATAAAAGAGAGATAGTTAGAAGTACAATTGTTTTAATCTTGTTACATTATAAATTTTGAGTGATGCCCTTTGATTACAAAGTTTACACCAAGGAAAGTGAAGATGAGTAGGAAAAAAGCGAGTATAACTATAATGGCTGTTTTCTTTTTACTAACTTTACTAAAAG
The DNA here is from genome assembly GCA_963662235.1 of Desulfobacterales bacterium. Taxonomy (GTDB): domain Bacteria; phylum Desulfobacterota; class Desulfobacteria; order Desulfobacterales. The sequence goes on from OY759308.1 coordinate 1,121,415, forward strand.
GTGTGAAACAATGAAGTATAAAGGCATACATAAGCCATGAAATCAGTGACCATAACTCTTTAGGATCCCACGACCAAAATTTTCCCCAAGCGATTTTTGCATAAACAAACCCTATTATTAAACCGATTGTAAGAAAAGAGAAGCCAGATTTAATGCAAAAATCGGTAGCATTATGTATAGAGTTTAAAGAGGGAAGCCTTTTGAAGAAGAAGAAAGTTTTTTTAGATTTTATAGAGCTTTCTTGAATGAGAAAAAGGATACTCATACCAAAAGCTATTGTAAAAAAAGCGTCTCCTATAAAAATTAAAATAACGTGTAAAAACACCCAAATATTACTCAAAAGAGAGGTTTTAGCTTCAACAGGTACAGAATCGATTAAAGAGATAAAACCAGAAATAGTAACAATAGGCATAGCAGAAGTTCCAATTATTTTGAGCTTGTATTTATATCTTAAAAAAATAACAGCACCAGCTATCGCAGAAGATATAATGAGGAAGAGGTAAGACAGATTATAACAGATTAAAAAGCCGTCAGATTTTAAAAATAAAATTATTAAAATTAGATTAAAAATAAAACCTATCCATAAGAAAATTAAGCCGAACCTTTGTGTAAAATTTTTTGGAAAAAAAAGGTAAACAAAATAGAAAATTGTGCTTAAAGAATAAAAAAAGAGTGTGCCGATTTTAAAAATATACACTTATTTATCCTCCATTAATTCACTATAAAGAAATTTTCTATCTTTACCAAAAATTTCCATAAGAATAGAATCAATCTTTTCAATATCGTTTGTTTTAATATATTTAATTATATCTTGTTCTATAAAAGCTTCAAATAAAGGTTTATGTTCTTCAGGAGAATGTTTTTCTGCAAGCAACTTTAATCGTATCTTTTTCATTAATTCTAAAAAAATTTCATACTCTAAACCGAACTCTGTTTCAAAATTTTTTCTCATTTTTTTAGCAAAAGCTGGGCTACTGCCAGAAGTAGATATAGAAAGAACTAAGTCTCCTCTTTCTATAAATGCAGGCAAAATAAAATCGCACTTAGAAGGGCAATCTGCAATGTTACAAATTACTTTTTCATTTTTAGCATTTATGCTTATTTCAGAGTTTAACTCTTGTATATTTGTAGCACCAATAACAAGGAACATATCTTTTATATCATCTATGTCGTATTTTTTTTGTTTTAAGATTAAATTTTTATTTTCTTTTTCAAGCTCTTCTATCTCTTTTAGAAATTTAATACTTACAGCAGTAACTTTAGCCCTGCATTTCAGAAGAGTTTTTATTTTTCTTTTAGCGACCTTGCCACCACCTACTACAAGGCATTGTTTGTTATTTAGATCAAGATTGACTGGATAATATTTCATATATTTTTAACCCGATTTAAAAATTTTATGTTAGTTTTAAAAAAGATTCTATACCCCAAAAAACTAAAGTGCCAAAAATTATTGTCAAAGCAAGGGATTTGGTTTTGATAGCAAATATAATTGTAGGTATAAAAGCAAAGAACTCTGGTTTTAAAAAAGTTATTATACGTGGGTTGTTACCTTTCGTAAATAGTTCTGGAAAAATTAAAGCTGCAAAAAGCGTAACAGGTATAAATTCAAGCCATTTTATAAACTCATCTGGTATTTTTTTTTTTGAGAAAAAAATAAGAGGCAAGACTCTTGGAATATAAGTTACAACAGCCATTCCTACTATTATTAATATAACTTTATTAGATAGACCCATATTTTAAAATTAAAAATTAAAGAAGTTAAGAGCAATATAAATTGTTTTATTTCAAACAATTAAAAAAATGCAAAATAAGTTTGTATCACTATTTTTAAAAAAAAAGTATTGCTAAATAAAACAACTTTTATCAAACATAAAATTTTTAAAAACCTTTGTACACACCTCACTACTATTTTCTTTATAAAAAACATTATGTGCAAAGGTCTCGGAAAGATAAGCAAATGAAAAGAAAAATATTAGCAAAAAATAAAAAAGCAAGATTCAATTATACTATATTAGATACGTATGAAGCTGGTATTGCACTTCTTGGAAGTGAGGTTAAAGCTTTAAGAAATAGTCGTGGCAACATAAACGAAGCGTATATACGCCCTAAAAATAGTGAAATTTTTGTCTATAATATGTATATAGGAGAATATGAGTTTGCAAATCAAGAGAACCACAACACTTTTAGAATACGTAAACTCTTGCTTCATAAAAAAGAGATAAAAAAAATAGTTGCTAAAATAAAAGAAGGCGGACTGACAGTTGTTCCTCTTGAAGTGTATTTTAATGAAAAAGGTAAAGTTAAGTTAAGCATTGCTCTTGCTAAAGGAAAAAAACTTTATGACAAAAGACAAAGTATCAAAGAGAGAGAAGAGAAAATAAAAATAAAAAGAGCGATGAAGTAAAAAAGACAGAGCATTGTCATAAGCCGAATTCTGTATTTATAAGCAATCATTCATCTAAGGATAAAAGTTGCCTTTTATCTCTTGCGACCTACCCGAAAATAAGACGAGCAGCCTTATAACTTTCCTATTTGGTCTTGCACCAGGTGGGGTTTACAAAGCATTGGTAGTCACCTACCAATCTGGTGCGCTCTTACCGCACCTTTTCACCCTTACCATAAAATGGCGGTATACTTTCTGTTGCACTTTCCTTCATATCGCTACGACTCTACGTTATAGAGCACCTTGCTCTTTGGTGTTCGGACTTTCCTCTATCACCTTAAAAGGTAACAGCGATTGCTCGCAATACTCTGTCAAAACGAATAGTTATTAAAAAAAAATAGAAAGTAAACAAAAATAATAAGGTGGCTATTGAGTGAGGAGACCTTTGCACATAGCTCTATTTTGTAATATTTTTGTGGTGCAGTAGTATATTAATACGTCAAACCCAAAAATATTGCAAAAGAGAGCGTAAGTCTTTATAGGGATTTTAGAGGTTTTTGAAAAAATTATTAAAAGTTAATATTTTTTTCAAAACCACTATTTTTCTATAAAAAACATTATGTGCAAAGGTCTCAGTGAGATATTTGTGAGAGCTTTGCATATAGCTCTCTTTTGTACATTTTCTTATTTTGATATATTGAAAAATCTTTCAAAGAATTTGGTGAATTTTTCAATTATAGTTTCTCTTTTTTTGGTTCTTTCGCCAGTTTTAGAAAATCTTGATATTGGGGGTAAAACTTTAGTTAATGCTGTTCCTGTTGTTGTAATATTTCCGTCTCTGAATGAATTTTTTATAAATTTGTATGTTTCTTCATAGTTAAGATTTTCTTCTTTTATTATTTTGTCTAACTCTTCAATTTTCTTTTTCTCTACAAATTTTTGCCAATCTTTATCTACAACAGATTGAACATTTAGTGATTCAATAAATTGCAAGATAAGGTCTTTTTTATTACGAAGTTCTACACTTGAATCTATTGCTTTGTTTATATCTAATAGAATCTCTTTATCTTTTGTGTTGTCTTTATGATATTTTTTAATTAGCTTTAAAATATAATCGATATTGATTTCAATTTGTTTGATAAGCTCCATCTCAAAGATAAGATCATCATTAATATTTTCTTTTTCTACATTTTTATCTTTTCTAAACTCATTATATAAATCTATGTATAAACTATGATAATCTTGAACATCTCTTTGAGTTAAAATTTCGTTACCTTCAAATTCGTCAAAAGTAGTAAGAATATTTCTAACTCTTAAAATTCCGCCATAAAGTTTAATGAACTCTTTTTGATTTTGCTCTCCAACTATTCTTTCTTCAAGAGGAAATTTTTCTTGTAGCTCTTCAATTAGACTTTTATATCCTCGCACTTTTTTGCCGTCTTGTTCATATCCATTATAATATTCTTGATATGTTTTTAATAAAACTATGCCACTTGCTTCTTTATCTCCAAAAAGAGAGATGGCTTCTTTGGTGGCTTTTTCTAAGTTTCTAAAACAAATAATATTTCCAGAGTTTTTTATGGTGTTTAAAATACGATTGGTACGAGAAAATGCTTGAAGCAAGCCATGCAATCTTAAATTTTTATCTACCCAAAGAGTGTTTAGCGTAGTTGCATCAAAGCCTGTTAAGAACATATTGACTACTATTAAAATATCTATGTCCCTATCTTTTACTCTTTTGCTAACATCTTTATAGTAATTTTGAAATTTATCTGAAGTTGTGTTGTAAGATGTCCCAAACATTTTATTATAATCTTTAATAGCGTTTTCTAAAAATTCTCTTGAGCTTGCATCAAGTCCGCTTGTATTTTCAGAATTTTCATCTGCTACCCCGTCATTTTCTTCTTCATTTACTCCAAAGCTATAGATTGTTGCTATTTTGAGTTTTTTATCGCTTGGTAACTCCTTTATCTGTTTTTTAAATTCAGTATAATATTTTTTAGCCATTTCAATAGAAGACACTGCAAAAATAGAGTTAAAACCTGCAAGTCGTCTATCTTTTAACTTATAAAAACTGTTTCTTTTTGTTTTATCATCAAACTTTTCAAGGATATATTTTACAATATTGCTTAATCTTTCAGGAGCTAAAAGTGCTGCTTCTCTATCAATAGATTTAACTTTTTTATCTTCAATCTCTTCTGCCTCTTTAATTGTAGAAATAAAATCCACTTTGAAAGGTAAAACATTTTTGTCATTAATAGCATCTACAATAGTGTAAGTGTGCAATTTGTCGCCAAAAGCTTGCTCTGTGGTTTTCAAATCAAATCTACCGCCAGAAGATGAGTTTATTGCAAAAATAGGAGTGCCAGTAAAACCGAAAAGATGATATTTGTTGAATGCTTTTGTGATTGCTTTGTGCATATCTCCAAATTGAGAGCGGTGGCATTCATCAAAAATTAAGACAATATGTCCATTAAAAATTGTGTGCCCTCTATTTTTTTTAATGAATTTATCTAATTTTTGAATTGTTGTAATAATTATTCTTGAGTTTGCATCTCCAAGTTGTTTTTTTAAAACGGCTGTGCTTGTGTTGCTGTTGGCGGCACCTTTTTCAAATTTCTCATACTCTTTCATTGTTTGATAATCTAAATCTTTTCTATCAACAACGAATAAGACTTTATCAATGTAGGGTAATTTGCTTGTAAGTTGTGCAGTTTTAAAACTTGTTAATGTCTTTCCTGAACCTGTTGTATGCCAAACATAACCTCCTGCTTTTATTGTCCCAAACTGTTTATAATTTGAGCTTATTTCAATTTTGTTTAAAATCTTTTCAGTTGCAACAATTTGATAAGGTCGCATGGCCAAAAGCTCCTTATCTGTTGTGAATATGCAGTATTTAGTGAGAATGTTTAGAATTGTATGTTTTGCAAAAAATGTTTTTGTAAAATCGACTAAATCGGTTATTGGTTTGTTTTTAGCATCTGCCCACCAGCTGGTAAATTCATAACTGTTGCTTGTTTTTTTTTCTTTTCTTTTTGCTCTTTTATTTGTTTTTGCAAGATGCTCAAATCTTGTAGTGTTGCTGTAATATTTTGTGTGGGTTCCGTTAGAAATTACAAAAAGTTGAACATATTCATATAATCCACTTGATGCCCAAAAACTTTCTCTTTGATAACGATTGATTTGATTAAATGCTTCTTGAATTGCCACTCCTCTTCTTTTAAGCTCAATATGGACTAAAGGTAAACCGTTTACTAAAACAGTTACATCATAACGATTTTTATACTTTCCTTCGTCTGTTTCATATTGGTTAATCACTTGAAGTACATTGCGGTGAACATTATCTTTTCTTAGCAGGTAGATATTTTTACTTACTCCATCATCACATTGTAGAATTTTAATGTAATCTTCTTGTATAGTGGTTGTTTTGTCTTCTATGCTTTGATTTGGATTTGCTAACTCTTTTTTAAAAAAATAGTCCCATTCGTTATCAGAAAATTCAAAATCGTTTAATTTTTCTAATTGTTGCCTTAAATTTTTTACTAAATCTTTTTCACTTGTAATATTTAGATGTTCATAAGCTTGTGATTTTAATTGTTCAATAAATGCTTTTTCTAATTCTGCTTCGCTCTGATAGTTTTGCGGTTTTTTGCCATAAGGCGAGATATATTCGCAAACAAATGTGTTTTGGGTATCTTGCACCACCATATTGTAATTAACATTTTTTGGCATTTTATATTGTTTCCTATTATTTCAATTTGTTTTGTTTTACCGTAGGGGTGGCGTGCCGTGCCCGATTGTCATTCCACATTAATTTGATTACAAAATTTAAATTTTTTACATTGGTTTTGATTAAATGTTGTCCGTAGAGACGCAAGATTTTGCGTCTCTACAAGATTTTGCGTTTCTACAAGATTTTACATCTCTATGGTTTTATAAAAATATCGGGCACGGCACGCCGTGCCCCTACAATATTCCGTCAAAACATTTTCCATCTGTTGTAATTAATTTCAACTGGTTAGTATTACTAACCGTTTCACTTCCTTCAGATTTAAGTTTATTTTTCAGCCATTTCCAATAATTACGAACTTTTTGATAATCGGGTTGTTCGGTTAATATCCCTATAATCTCTAATATTGAAAACCACCATTTTTGTTTATCTCCATCCCAAATAGTTCTAACTTTTTCTTTTTTGAACAGTTGAATTTTAGTATTTTTTTGCATTTTTATATTATTCCCTACCATAATTTAAAATTCAAAATTTCAAAAATTTATAATTCAAAATTTAAAAAATTTTTTTAACTTATTTCAACGTTAATAGTTTTTTAAAAGGATTTAAGGGTTTATAGATTAATTATGTTTAAAAACAATAAAACCACAAAAAGATGGCTTGATGATACATATGAAAAATATAATCATCGCACCTTTGTTCATCCAGACCCGCTGGAGTTTTTGTATCGATATGAAGAGCCTTTTGACATAGAGATTATAGGTTTTATTGCATCTGTTTTAGCGTATGGAAGAGTTAAGCAAATTCTTTTAAGTGTAGATAAAGTTTTAAATTTATTGGGAGATAGCCCAAGACTTTTTTTATTAAGTGTAGATGAAGATTTTTTAAACAAAAAGTTAAAAACTTTTAAACATAGATTTACCAAAGGCGAAGAGATAGTAAATTTACTTATTGGACTTAAAAAAATTATTATAAAATATGGCTCAATAGAAAACGCATTTACTCAAGGCTTTGATAGAAAAAGAGATAAAACAATCATTCCTGCATTAACAAAATTTTGTAATCTATTTTATGAGATAACAAACAACAATTTCCCTTTTTTACTTCCTTCGCCAGATAAAAAGAGTGCCTGTAAAAGAGTTAACTTGTTTTTAAGATGGATGATAAGAGCGGATAGTGTTGATTTAGGGATATGGGATAATTCTCTTGCTCCTTATTTAATAGTTCCACTCGATACCCATATGTTTAAGATAGGCAAGTCTTTAAATTTTACAAAAAGAAAAACTGCCGATTTAAAAAGTGCTATAGAGATAACTCTAAAATTTAAAGAGATAAGCCCAAAAGACCCTGTTAAATACGATTTTGCAATTACAAGAGGGGGAATTCAAAAAAATTACTTTTAAAAATTTTCATCTTTTAATTTTAAATCTACCTCTTTTATTTTTGCATCTATATTGTTTGTCCAAAATATATCATCTGTATGTTTAAGAATTTCATTATAGATTTTTTTAGCTTCTTCATATTTATGCAGTGCTTGGCTTGTTACTCCTATCATAAAATTTAGCTCTATATCAAAATCATCTTTTAGATAGCTTGTAGTCGCTTTGTCTAAGTAGTTTAAAGCTCGTTTATAATCTTTATTAATTAAGCATATTGCTCCAATATTTTTATATGTATTAAATATTTTTCCAGTATCGATTGGTGTTTGAGTTAATAGCAAATCAATTATACTTTCCATAGTTATTATAAAATTATCTATTTCATTAATATTTCTATATATTTCTGATTGTTGGTGTAAAATATCGATTTTCCCATTTATATCGTTTGCTACTAAATAAGCTCTGTTCAAATAGCTTAAAGCGTTATCATACTCTTGTTTTTCTAAAAATATATGAGCTATTTTTACATATATTTGATTGTCTACGCTTTCCCCTTTTTTATTTTTTAACTCTATACCGTCTAAAAAAAACTTCAAAGCTTCATTTTTTCTACCTAAATTTAGTGCCACGTTCGCTATTTTTATGAGCAAATCAGAAAATAGAGCATCTTCATCATCTTCCTCAATTGATATGTCATAAGCTTTTTGAAACATTACATACGCCTTATCATAAGATTGAAAATGATCATAGGCGTTACCTGTATAGAAATGTATTTCAGAAGAATTGAACTGTTCTATTTGCTCTCTATCTTGATCTACAAAAGAGATAATCTCTAAAAATTTTCCTTCATTAGTAAGTTTCCTAAAATAGTTTGTATAAATTTCTAAGATTAATTTATCTAACTTTTCTGATTTATCCTGAAACTTTTCTAACCTTAACGTATCGAGTAGAGCTATCGATTTTTCATACTGATTTAATTCAAAATGTTTTTTAACAATTTTGAAGATAAGCTCAAGAGCTTGTTTCTTTGAATTACCATGTAAAGAGATAATTTTTTTACACGTAGAAAATGCTTTATCGTACTTCTCCTCTTTTTCGTATACAATGGCAAGCTCTATTAAGATTTCTTCTATTAGTTTATGATTTTGGTTTTTATCTGCTATATTTTTAAGTATTTTTTCTTTTTCAGAGTAGTCGTCTATAAGTTCTGTTATTTTAAAAGAGGCAAAAATAAAACTATCGGTATCGGGATATTTTTCTATTATTAACTTATAAATATTAACCGATTCTTTTTTTTTACCGAGATTAAAATAGATATCTCCTATCTTTTTTAAAGAGGGGGGACTTTTTTTATCGTTGGGATAAAAGTTACAAAATTGAACAAAATAGGGGAGGGCTTTATCGTATTTTTTTAGTTCATAATAGGAATTGCCCATAACCCACAAAAAATTCTTATCTTTTGACAATTCAGGTTCAATTTTTACTACCTTATTTAAACTTAAAATTGCACTTTCGTATATTTTTTCTCTAAAAAGGGCACGCCCTAATTCAAAAAAACTCTTTTTTGCACTGATACTGTTTGGATAAAATTGAGTCAGCTCTCTTAAAAGTTTAATTACTTCCTGATTTTGATTATTTTTTAATTTTAAAGATGCAAAAAGATGCATAACTTCTGGAGTAGCTATAAATGCAGGATAGTTGTTAAGTACTATTTTAAAATAAGCCGCAGCTTCAAAATCTTGAGAAAGTTCAAGTTTTATCTTAGCAAGAAAAATGTACAAAAAAGGCTTATATTTTGATTCAGGAAAAAGAGTTAATGTATTAACAAAAAAATCTTCCATACTAATTAACGATAAGATACTCTCTTTTTTCAAATCCGATTTTGCAATTAAAGAGTAACTATAAAGGTAATAAATAATTTCATCACACTTATTAAGTTTATTGTATGAGCTAATAGTATCTATGTATTTTTTAAGTATTATTGAAATGAGAGAGAAGTCGTTTTGTTGTGATAAGCTCGATTTTATTTTTTTTAATGTTTCATTTGTTTTAAAACATTCATTATCTAACATAAGTGGTATAATATCTTTTATAGAACCTGTATAATTTTTCTTAAATTTTTTAAAATACTCTTTATGTTTGTTAATTTTTAATTTTTTTAATTTTCGTTGTTCGTCTAATAAAGTTTTTCCTTTTACTATCACTATCTCAAGCGGTTCAATGTCAATTGTGAATTTTTTCTCATTACTCCAGTAACTTTTTACTATTTTAAATTTAACTTTTAGATTAAAAATTAGAGCTATTGCATTGCCTTTAAATTGACCATATGCGACCTCGTTTACTATTGTTTTCTTTAAATATTTTTGTTTTGTGTTTTTATCAATTTTGGCATTGTGGACAACAAGTAAAAACTCTTTTTCACTAAGTTCTATCGTTTCAATCTTCGTTTTTTTCGTTAATTCGATTTCTATTTTTTTAGACCCTGCTACAATCTCTTTTATTGAAGAGATATCGGCAGAAAAAGCTTGTGAAAAGTAAAGACAAGAAATTATTTGGAAAAGGAATAAATATTTAAAAATTTTATGCATAACATTTTTTTGAGACCTTTGTGCATACTATTTTTTTATAAAAAAACATTGTGTGCGAAGGTCTCATTAAGGTGTTTTTAAAACTACCATCACTTCTTCTAACAAATTAAAATCTACATACGTCTTCATTACAATATCTTGAAAAAAAACATCATTTTTATCTTCTTTAATTTCTGATATATAACCTATTTTCAACCCTTTAGGATATACATTATCAAATCCTGATGTTATAATTGTGTTGCCTTTTTTTAATTTATAATCTGCTGGAGCGTATTTTAATTTACAACTATTAAAATTGTTACCTACGGCTATACAATTTGTTCTCGATGCTTGGTCAACTACACTTACAGCACTATTTTTATCTGTTATAAGTAAGACTTTTGAATAGTTAGGGTAAACTTCAATAATCTTTCCAACAACACCTTTTTTAACAATTACAGGCATATTTTTTTTTATGCCATTTTTACTGCCCTTAGAGATTGTAACCGTATTAAACCATGACGAAAAGTCTCTTGATATAACATTAGCGACTTCTGTTTCGAGTTGGCTTATAGTTTGAAAAAGGAGAAGATTTTTAACCCTACTATTTTTTCTTAAGGCTTCTTTGCAAAAGTTAAGTTCTTGTTCTTTATCATACAGTTGTTGTCTTAATTGTTTATTCTCTTTTTCTGTCTCTACAAGCATAAAATAGTTCTTAAAACCATTTCTGACATAAAGAAGGGATTTATTAATATGCTTTTCTATAAAACTAATTGAAGAGACAGCAAAAGATTGACTGCTTTTAAAAGATAAAAAATTTTTAGCAGATATAATTAAAACTATCGTGTTTATTATGATAATAAAAATTATACTTATAAAAATGATGGATTGTCTGGAAAACATAAATATTATTGAGACCTTTGCACATATAAAGCTATGTGCAAAGGTCTAATTATTCTATAAAAACTTTCTGAAAAAGATCAAAATTCTCAAGAGCCTTGCCAGCGCCTAATGCAACTGTTTCAAGAGGATTGTCTGCTATTAATATATTAAGCTTAAGCCTTTTTTGTAAGAGTTTATCAAAATTTTTTAAAAGAGCTCCTCCTCCAGTAAGTGTTATGCCATTGTCTATTATATCAGCTGCAAGCTCTGGCGGAGTTTGTTCAAGTGCCTCTTCTACGGCTACACATATAGCTTCAATTTGTTCAGATATAGCCTCCTTGACCTCTGAAGAATTTATTTCAATTGTTTCAGGGATACCCGCGTTGCTTCTCCCTTTTATTTTAAAAGAGATTAATTTATCATTATCGGGTGTAATGTTACACACCTCTTTTTTTATCATTTCTGCTGTTTTATTGCCTATCAAAAGATTTTTCTCTTTTTTAACGTATTGTTGTATTGCAACATCAAGTTTGTTTCCTGCAATTCTTAGCGATTTTGCGTAAACGGTACCAGATAGGGATATAACAGCTATTTCAGTAGTTCCTCCACCGATATCTACTATCATATTACAAGTAGGTTCAGCGATTGGCAAATTTGCACCTATTGCGGCTGCCATAGGTTCTTCGAGCAGATATACTTCTCTTGCTCCTGCCGATATTGTAGAATCTTTAACAGCTCTTTTTTCAACTTGAGTAATTCCTGAAGGAACAGCAATAATAACTCTTGGTTTGATAACACTATATTTATTGATTTTAGATTTTTGTATAAAATATTTAAGCATAGCTTCTGCCACATCAAAATCTGCGATAACTCCGTCTTGCATAGGGCGAATAGCATCTATATATCCGGGAGTTTTCCCCAGCATCTCTTTTGCTTCATTACCAACTGCTAAAATTTTATTTTTTGACCGATTGTCTGTTCTGATTGCAACAACAGAAGGTTCATTCAAAACAATACCTTTGCCTTTTAGAAAAACTAATGTGTTTGCTGTTCCAAGGTCTATGGCGAGATCGTTTGAAAAACTACTAAAAAAATTTTTTAAAATTCCCATCTGTTTTTTTCTACTCCATTTTTAACTTTATTTTAAATTTATATTATTACCTATTTTTTTACGATTGTTTATTGGCAAAACTTTTAACTATTTATAATCTATAAAAAAAAGTATGAATTTAGCAATTAATTTATACTTTTAAGTGGCATATTTTCTTTAAAATTGTAAGTCAAATATAAAAAATTAACGTAGATATTTTGAAGTAATGTAGTGTTGCAGAAATGATTTTTTATTTTGCTTCTTGTAACATTTTTTTAAAGCCACTTAGCGTTCCTTTCCATTTTGTATCTTCACCTATCATAATGCCAACTACAGTTCCGCTATCTTCAACGCTAACTTCAAAAACAAGCTCTTCATTGCTTTCGGATAAAAGGAAAACAGCTTCTGCCCATCTTTCAGAAGGTGCACCCGTAAGCTCTGTATCGTAATCTGTTCTAAATTCACCTGTTATTCTTATTTTACTCATAATTTCCCCTTTCTCTACATTTCATAAAAAATCTTATGATTTATACTTTTCTGTATATATTTTTGAAAAATCTAAACTACTCTTTTTATGTCCAGCTTTTTTATCTTCGGGATATCCAATTCCAATGATTGATAAAACTCTCATATTGTCAGGAATATTTAAAATGTCTTTTACATACTCTTCTGAACTTTTATCGTTATTATGCATTCTTTTACGTATTTGAACCCAGCAACTTCCAAGCTCAAAATTTTCTACAGTAAGTTGTAATATAATTGATGCAATAGAAGCGTCTTCTATCCATACGTCAGATTTTTCGGGGTCAGCACAAATTACTACACCCAATTTAGCATATTTTAAAAAAGATGAACCATGAGGTTTAGATAGAGAAAGAGTTTCAAGCGTATTGCTATTTTCAACGAAAATAAACTCCCAAGGGTTTGAACTTTTTGAAGCAGGAGAGCGGAGCAAAGCTTCTTTAAAATCGTTAATAATATCTTGTGGAATTTTTACATTTTTAAATTTTCGAACACTTCTTCTTTTCTTTAAAATGGATAACATTTTGTTCTGTCTCCTTTATAGTCTATGTTTAAGAGAGTTAAACCATAAGGCGGAGCACACTCTTTATTTTTTTTATTATCTTTTGAGTCAAAAATGGTTTTAAACTCTTCAAGTGAAATTTTGTTTAAACCTATACTTACAAAAGCACCTACAAGATTTCTTACCATATATCTTAAAAAACCGTTGCCACATATCTCAAAAAATATGTGGTTTCCGTTTCTTTTAAACTCTGCTTTATAAATTGTGCGTATACTATTTTTTACGGAAGAACCAGATTTTTGAAAAGATGCAAAATCGTGTGTGCCAATTATTAAATTTGCAGCTTCCTGCATTTTTTCTAAATCGAGCTTTTTTTCTATATGCCATAAATATTTTCGATTAATAGCTATAGGAGTTTCTTGATTGATGATTGAATATAAATAGGTTTTTTTATAAACTAAAAACCTTGAATGGAATTTATCGTTTTCTATTGAAACATCTTTTATGACAATATCGTCTGGGGTAAGAGAGTTTAAACCTTTTAAAAAGTTTATCTCTTTTAAATCTGTTTTTATATCAAAGTGTGCCACTTGATTTTTAGCATGTACACCAGCATCAGTTCTTCCTGCACCGCTTATAATGATTTTTTGAGATGTTATTTTATAGAGTGCATTTTCAATTTCACCCTGAACAGTTCTTTTGTCATTTTGTCTCTGCCATCCAGAATAGTTGGTGCCATCGTACTCTATTACTATCTTAAATCGTTTTGTCATTGTAAGACCTTTGCACATAATGTTTTTTATGAAATACACATAATGTTTTTTATGAAAAAATATGTGGTTATTCAAAATCTTCTATAAATTTTTGAGGTATCTCTTTTTTAGATTGTACACCAAGTTTTTTTAAACTTTCAACTTTACTTATTAAATTGCCACGACCTTCCGATATCTTTTTTTTGGTGTCGCTATAAGATTTTTCAGCTTTACTGATATATGTTCCTACTTCATCAAAAGATTGTATAAATCCTACAAATTTATCGTAAAGCAAACCCGCTTCATTTGCTATTTTTAAAGCGTTTTTGTTTTGTTTATCTAAATCCCACAAATTGTTTATTGTTTTTAAAATGGGCAGGAGAGTAGAAGGGCTTACAAGTGCGATATTGTTTTTAAATGCAAAATCAAAAATAGAGTTTTCGTCTAATAATAAGGAAAAAGCAGATTCTATCGGTATAAACATAAAGACAAAACCCAAGCCTGCTATATCGGGGAGGTCTTCGTATCTTTTACTTGATAACTCTTCAATATGTTTTTTGACAGCCTTGAAATAGTCCTTAAGTTTTTCGTTTTGATTCTCTTTGTCTTCTGAAAGATAGTAGTTTTCATAAGGGACGAGAGAGACTTTTGAATCTATGATGGCGTATCTTTTATTTGGGAGATTAACAACGACATCGGGCTGATACGATTTCCCTGCTTCATTTTTTAAAGAGAGTTGTCTATTATATTCAAGCCCTTCTCTCAAACCTGAAATTTCAAGAACTCTTTCTAAAACAAGCTCTCCCCAATTTCCTCTTTTTTTACTGTCTCTTTTTAATGCATTTGTAAGGTCGTTTGCTTCTTTGGATATTTTTTCATTTAAATCTTTTAAATTTTTTAACTCGTTTAAAATATTTGTTCTGCCTTCGGTATCTTTATTATAAACCTCATCTACTCTTTTTCTGAAGCTCTCTATATTCTCTTTTACAGGTAAGAGCACTTTATCTATCTTCTCTGTACTTTCTCTATCAAACTTGTTTGTTTTTTCTTCTAAAATTTTATTGGCAAGATTTTCAAAGACTTCTTTAATGTTACTGTTGGTTTGGTTTAAAAAGTTTATTTTGTCTTCACTACTTTTTTCTCTCTCTTTTAATAAACTCTCTTTTTCTCGTAAATTGCTTTCAAGATTTAATATCAATTCTCTCTTTTTTTCTATCTCTCTTTTAAGTTTTTTGTTTAAAAAGAACAGGAGTGTAACTAATAAGAGTAAGGCAGTTATAGCTATAACTATTATTGTATTTTCCATTTATATTGGACCTTTGCACATAATGTTTTTTTGTCTATTCCTTCAAGGGGGGAAGGAGGGTTTGCCGAAAGGCGAAAAACCTCAAAAAATCCTTATAAAGACTTACGCTCTCTTTTGCAATGTTTTTGGGTTTGACGTATAAATATACTATCTGCCTCGTTCTTATTTGTATGCGTGCCCAAGCAGGAGCTTAATCAAAAACAAAACTAAGCTCCAGAGCAGAATAATAAACAAATAAAAAATTGATAAAAAGAGGAATGAGGCAATTAGTAAAATGCTTACAAAACTCGCGAGAAATTTAGTTTTATTATTTGTGATAAAATTTTCTACATCTTGTTTCGTTAAATTGAAATCTGTGAATTGCTTATTTTTTTGTGTTAAATCTTGAAAATTAAAAATTTGGATTTTGTTGGAATCTTTAATAATTAGATTGTTTTTATTGACTACAAAACCGACCTCTTTATTTTCTAAAGCATCAGTATCAATATTTTCATTGGTATCTATATGAATAAACACATTTTTTTCGTCATAAATATAAGGTGGTAAATTGTTGATACTTAATTCTGAGTTAGTTAGAGTGATAGAAACATCATCTGCCACTGTTTCATCAAATTTATTATAAAGTTCTGCAGACAGGTTAATAATCTTGAAAGTAGAAAATCCAGTAAATATTATCGCGAAAAATCCATTCGCCAAAAACCAAAATCCCCACGAATGAAGTTTTTTGGTATTTTTTTCAACTAAAAATTTCGTCAAAAAACAAGGTTTGAAAATGTCGATTCCGCGTTTCCAAAATTTCAAGTTTTTAGTTTTCATAATTTATAAAAATTAAATTGCTTAGCTTAATTGTCTTTTCTTGTGAATTTTTGTCAAAAAAATTTTGCAATCCAGTAATAAACGGCTGGATTAAAGTTTGTAATAAGAAAATCTCGCGAGATTTTTTAACCCCCCTTAATCCCCCCTTAGAAGGGGGGAATATTTCGCGAGATTTTTTTCTTACGATTTCCCCTTGTGTAGGGAACGGTTTTAAACCGTTCCTTACTTAATTTTAAAAAATTTAAAATTATTTCGGGGTAAAGGGGATTCGCAGTCAGGCATTTCCCCCTTTTAAGGGGGACTAAGGGGGTTCGCCGTTAGGCGAAAAAAATAGATACACAAAAGGTGTCGTTGACAAAAACCCGATAATATATATAATGCCACTTGATATTATCTCATAATTTTTAGTTATTGAGATGTTTACCTAAAACCCCCTAAAATTAAGAAACAATCAAATGAATTTTACAATAGAATCAAAATCAAATTTCAAAGAATCTCGCGAGATTTCGCGACCCCCCCTAACCCCCCTTGGAAGGGGGGAAAAACCTCGCGAGAATTTAAACCCAAATCCAACCAAACAAGAATTAGCAGATTTAGGAAAAGAAATGGAAAAATCGCGAGAAATTCCGCCAAAAATGACTCGTCGAGAACTTTTAAAATTGGCTGGTGGTGCTGCTATTGGGACAAGTGTTTTAGGTAAAGTTTTAAACGCTCTTGGTCCAAAATCAGCTGAAGCATCAGAAAGCAATGAAGATGAAAAAATTGACTGGAAATATATGCTGAAAAAAAAGAACCGCCACTTTGAAAAAACCAACAAATATGCCCTCCAACCTTTCGACGAAAATGCTTACAATGAAGCACTTAATAAAGAAAAAGATCCTTTGGTGGTTGAGAGTATGAAAAATTTCGCGAGAAATGCTCACGAGTTAGAAAACCTTCGCACGCAATGTATGGACGAAAAAAACCGTTTAGAGTGGTTTAAAAAAGAGGCGGAAAAATTCGCGAAAAAACTGCGTGCTTACGACATCAAAGGCGAGTGTGCCAAAATCGCAGAGCTTCAAAAAACTAATCCGCACCAATATGCCGTAAAACTTGGCGAGCTGACTGACGAGCTCTCTTTTCAGTTGCAAACTGCCAACGCTTTCATTCAAAAATCTTATGCCATCGCGAGCGGTAAAGAGGTTAACCCTTCTAAGCCAGCCAGCGGTTCTACTTTTAAAGAAGTGGAAAATTTCAGCTATAAATATGTTTCAGATGTTAATGCCTCATACGCTGGTTTTTTCCGAACTATCGAACGAGTCAAAAATCCTCCGCCAGACGCAAACAAAGACCGCTCAATCTTGATCCAAGGTGCGGATGGAAAATATCTGCAATTTTTCGCGAAATTTGACACTCAACCGGCAATTCAAGAGTTGGTGAAAGAAAAGGGCGTTGTTTATGAAATGTCGCGTGTGATGAGAGATTTTTTTAATGAGGTGCCGTGGAAAAGTCCGGATTTACAAGAATTGACAGACAGCGCTACTGGTATCAATAATTTAACTCGCAGATTAAATCTCTATTTATCTACTTATGCCGTTTATAATCCTTATAAATTATTTCGCGAAGATTTTGATTGGTATCGCTCTTTGCAAGAAGGGGTAAGTCAAGAGTATGTTGATTTGAGCAGATTGCAGAATAAAATGCAAAGAATGAGAAAAGCTGATGTTTTTTATAGAGGATTGTTAAAACCGCCTCCTTTTCCAGAAAAAACAAAAAAACTATATAGAGACTACGGAGCTTCTTACAATAAGTTTATTGATAATAAATATAAATATTAAGAATAATAAGTTCTTATATTTCCAAATAAAAAATTTCGCGAGATTTTAGAATCTCTATTCATTTTAACTGGTTGGTTCCGCGACAAGCACGGAATGACTAATGAAAAACATACCTTTCGTCATTCTGGATTTATCCAGAATCTATAAAAAATTTAGAAAACAAATCTTTATGTCTTTATGCAAAAAATATTTCTGATTTTTCTCGCAATTTAAAAGAATAATTAAATCTCAAAAAAATTCGCGAAAAATTTTCTGATGTGTTAAAATGCTTGGAATTTTTAATTTTTCTAAATGCAAAAAACACGATTGGTTCTTTTTATTTTAATTTCCTTTTTGTTTAATATCTCAAATTTCTCTTTATTAATTTCAAACGAAAATCTCGCGAAAAATTTAGTTTACGCCGAAAGTGCAGGAACAGAAGAAAAAGATGAAGAAGGTGATTCCACAGATGCCACAATACAAACATTCAACGCCAAAGACTATCTAAAATCTTACCTGACAGAAGTCCGCGACGCTTACAAAAAATATAAAGAACTTTACCAAAAATATTATACCGAAATTGGCGTAGAGCCTTCTGAAAATAGTAATAATGCGGCATACTTTTACGAACAGCGTAAGTCAAGAATGGAAGACGCACAAAATCTTGTCGTAAAAGCAATCGGTAATGAGGCGAAAATAACAAATGAGAATATTAATGAAAAAATTGAAATTAATGAAACTTTACCAAAGCAACTTTTTACAAGATTACAAGACGGTGTAGAAATTTTGATTGAAAGACTTGATGCAGAGCGAGACGAATACGAAAAAGAACGCGAAAAATTAAAAGAACAAGTTGAAGAAATTCGCGAGATTTATGGCGAGAAATTGAAGATTGATTCAGAAACTGTTAGAATAAAGTTTTGTACAAAAATTATAGACAAGAACGATGGGTTAAAGTGTATGAGAATGGTAAATGATGAAACAGAAAAAGCTCTTAACTATAATGCTTCTTTTGTGATTAATGAGAAGAATATTTTTGATGAATTTGAAGATAATGTTTTTGTTGATTTGCTTAAAAATAGTACAAGCAGAAGTGATGTATTACGAGAAAAGAAAGATATGGATAAGTTATGGGAAAAGACAAAAACAAAGTATATTGAAAAGATTACAACAGCAGTTGAAGGGAGTCAAGGTGGTGGTGAAGATAAATTGAATGATGAGATTTTAAAATTAAGAATTGCGATTAAGGTGTATGAAACAGGAACATATGATCTACAAAAAAAAGGAACATATGAATTAGCACAAGAAAAATTAAACACAGCAAAAGAAAAAGTGAATAACCTTAAAGATGAACGAAAAAATTTGACGGGAAATTTGACGAAAACAAAAGAAGCGATTGCCAAACTTCAAAATGAGATTAAAGCTTTGAAAAAAGCAGATACTAAAAATGAAGATGAAAAAAAGAAAAATAAAGAAGCCATTAAAAGTAAAGAAGAGTTGCTTGAAAAATTAGAAGAGGCGGCGGAACAAGAAGAAAAAGCTTTGGAAGAAAAATTAGAAGAGGCTTATAAAAACTTAGAGGACGCGCAAGAAGATTTTGACAAAGCTGAAAAAAATCTCGCGAAATTAAAAATCAAATTAGCAGAAAAATTAAAAGAAAAAGATAGTTTAAAAAATGGAGTTTTAGACGATTTAATCGATATTTTTAATGATCAGTGTACAGATGACAAATGCACAGATTTCGCGGAAATAATTGAGGCACTGGAATATAATAAACAAACTCTGGAAGAAATTATTAATGATATAGCGAGTAAATATGAAGAACATATTAATCAGCATTATAAGTTGTATGATGACTATGAGAAAAAATATAATAACTTAATAACTCAAATTAAGAAGATTGTAGCTGGAAAGAATAAAATGATGCCTTTAGATCCTGCTAAATATACGCAAATTTTAGATGATTTAAATTTTCAGTCAGAATGGTTTGTTCCTAAAGGTGCAAGTCCTTTATTAAGTGATTTAAAGGGGAAAATTAGATCGTTAGTTTTAGATACAGATAAAACAGAAACAGATGTAGAGGACATTTTCAAGGAGATTGATACAGCGGTTGAAGAAAATACAGAGTATGGAAAGTTGAAGAGTTGTGTGGAAGAGAATGAAGATTTCGGGTTTATATTGGATGATTTTAAGTACAATATAAAAAATTATGCAATTTCGTATTATGAAAACGAATGTTATTTGGATATAAATAATAAGAACTTCAAAGTTCAAAATAATTGTGATGAGTATGCGGAGGAATTACAATTTAATAAAGAAGTATATAATGATGAGTTTGAAATTTCTCGCGAGGAAATTAAAAAATGTTTTTCTAATAAATTAAGTGCGTTTGTAAAGGCAAAAACAAAATTAACCACACAATCGGGTACAATAGAGATGGCAGAAAAGGAATTAAAAGATGCAGAAAATATTGATGCTATTACTTCAGCACTTGCCAAAAAATCTAAAGCAGAAGAAAAAATAAAAACATTAGAAAACGAAATGAAAGAAATAAACGATCAAATAGATAAAAAAATGAGCGATTTTGTGCTTTATGATACGGAGTTTGTGCCGAAACGAGCGTATTTACTCGCTGAGTTAAAAAAAGATAAAAAAGAGTATAAAGAAAATAAGGACAAGTTATTAGGACAAATTGCTTATATTGAGGAAGCCAACAAGTTGATGAAGAGCTTGGACAATTTTCCAAAAGAGTATAAGGTTTTTGTGGGACAAGGGGCGTTGCCTGGTTCTGTCCAAAATAATGAAAACGCTGGATTAGGTGATGTGCAAGATTCATTGCTTTTCTTTGGCTCGTTCATCTTTAAATGGTCAATGATTGGCGGAATGTTTGGGTTTTTGCTTTTAGGAATTGTCTTTATTTTGCACCCTTATGATCCAGAACTTCTTACATCTGTTAAAAATTGGGGTTTTTATATCTTTATCGGAATGTTCTTTATTTTTGCATCATATAGCTTAGTGAAATTAGTTTTGACAATGGTCCCGAATATGATTGGTGGGTAAAAATCTTGTCTTTAGTCGCGAAGTCGCTATGACGAAGCACGGTTATAAAATCCCGATAAGGCGGGGATAGATTTTTTAACCCCCCCTTAATCCCCCCTTAGAAGGGGGGAATATTTCGCGAGATTTTTTTCTTAGATTTATTTTTTGAATATATTAATAATTCTTTTATAATTTATCAGTCAGAATAAATTGTATTTTTTAAATTTTGTTTATGGAAAATAATTAAGCTCGCTCCCAAGCTCCTGTTTGGGAGCGGATATGTAGTCTACGTGTGTCTATACGTTCCCAAGCGGGAGCTTGGGAACGAACTTAAAACCCAAAAAATTTTAGCTTTTGTACAAAGGTTTTATTTTTAGCTTTTATTGCCACTACTAACTCTTTCTCTATGCTCGCTATAATCCAAACCTTCCATTTCGCTCTCTTCGTCTATTGTAAAACCTATAAACTTTTTAATAAGTGTAACTAAAACCATAGTAACTGATGCAGAGTATATTATGGCTACCGCTACAGCGACAATTTGAGTATAAAGTTGTTTTAAAATAGCACCTTCACGCATAAAAAAGACTAAAAATATTGCACCAAAAATTGCTCCAACTCCATGTATACCAAAAACGTCTAATGTGTCATCATAACCTATTTTGTTTTTTATTTGAATAGCCGTATAACAAGCACAAGAACTTATTATGCCGAGTATAAAAGCACCATATGGCAAAACATCTCCAGCCGCAGGTGTAATTGCTACAAGTCCAGCAAGTATCCCACTTGCAAAGCCGATTGATGTAGCGTGTTTTCTGTGCAGACTTTCAATAACTATCCACGTTACGGAGCCACTTGCTGCAGCGATTTGTGTCATAGTAAGAGCTTGAGCCGTTTTTAATCCAGAAGATATAGCACTTCCTGCATTAAAACCAAACCAGCCTACCCACAGCAGACCTGCTCCAATAAGTGTTATAGATAAATTGTTAGGTGCCATAAAAGGGTGTTTTTTTCTTTTTCGTATTAAAAGAGCAATTACAAGACCGCTAACGCCTGAAGAGATATGAACAACAGTTCCGCCTGCAAAATCTATTGCTCCCATTGCATATAAAAAACCTTGAGTAGTTTCGCCTGAATACCATACCCAGTGGCAAAGAGGGTTGTATACAAAAATGCTCCATAAAATTATAAACAGACAATACGATTTAAACTTTACTCTTTCAGCAAAAGCACCCGCTATTAAAGCGGGGGTAATAATTGCAAATTTGCCTTGAAACATAGCAAAAACGTATTCAGGGATATTATTTGTTATAGATGTGTCTATTCCTTTTAGCATAAAATAGTCCCAATTCCAGCCCACAAATCCACCCAAAATTGGCTTTCCAAAAGACATAGAATAACCAAATATGAACCAGCACACGCCCATAATTCCCATAGCCGCAAATGAATGAAGCATAGTGCCAAGAATGTTCTCCTTTCTAACTAAACCGCCATAAAACATAGCCAGCCCCGGCACCATCAAAAGTACTAAAGTTGTAGACATAAGCATCCACGCTGTAGTTCCTGTGTCGATAGTTACACTGTTTGCAGCAAACATTTTTTCAAAATTCAAAACGTATAGAGATACAAAAAAAATAATTTTAAAAAACACTTTCATCTTATTTCCCTTCTTAAATTTTATTTTTTATTCATAGTTGTTGTAAATAGCAATAGACATACCAATTATTATCTTTTAACATAACCCATTAAGTTTACTGTCTTTCTAAAAATAAAAAAATAGTTACAAAAAATATAAAATACAATTATGTTCTTTTGTTGTTTTAATTAAAGTACATAATTGTATTAAAATATAAGGGCGGGGTAACCCCGCCCCTACGGTTATGATTGTGTGATAAAAATTAAAAAAATTTGTGAGAAATTTAACAAAAACGATGTAGGGGCACGGCGTGCCGTGCCCGTATTGCAAAATAAACAATGAAAAACAAATTACACAGAAATGGTTGAAAATGGTAAGGGCGTATGGCTATACGCCCCTACAAAAAAACAAATCATACGGAAACGATTGGATATTTTATAGGTGGGACATCGCCCGATTGTAATTTCATATTGGTTTGATTAAATGCCGTAGAAACGCAAAATCTTGTAGAGACGCAAAATCTTGCGTCTCTATCATCATTTGGTTCATCCTGCCCAATATATTGTGTTGTCTCTTATGTATGGGCGAATTGATATACGCCCATTAAACAATGCGATCATTATTGGGTGTATGTGTAAAGAAGGTCTTTTTTTATTTAAGATCTTGTTTATCTATATCATCAAAGATGTCTTTGACTTCGTTGAGCACGAGATTAATAGTTTTACTGTCTTGAACCATTTGTTCAGCAAGGGCTTTATTTTTTTCAAAATCGTTAATTTGCTTAAAATAAAACTCTTTTTCTTTGTCATCCAGATCAATGACGTTCGTTTTGTGTTTTTCTGTTTCTTGCTTTATCATACTTACGTATTCATCTTTTTTGGCATCGAACTTTTTAGCTTTTCCAACGCAGTCTAATAATATTTTATAAGCTTCCTTGTTCTCTCCTAATTTTAGCTTAATTCTTAAAATTTGAACTCTAACAGCTATTTCTCTTTGAGTTGTCGATATAGTACGAGAGTTAATTAGTGCAACGTCGTAAAATTGCATACTTTGCTCTAATGCCATTTCGTATGTGGTGGGGACATCTTCCCAGTGAGCTTTTAAGTTTTTAAAAAGCTCTGAAAGTTTGCTTTGTGTCTCTTTATCTTCTTTTGCATCTCTATATAACCATCCCAAATGAAGAATATAAGTTCCAAGTTCTGTAGCATCTTTATTTACAATTGTTTTGGGATATTGAAGAAGCTGAAATATGGCGAGAAGATGCAGTTTAATAGCTTGAAAAAGAGATAAGTAATCTTTTGAATCTCCATTCTCTATAAACTCTTTCCAAGTTACTATATCTTTTTTAAGCAAACTTGTTACAGCTTTAACCTTGCTTTTTTTTTGGTCATTTAAAAATTTTTTTATGAAAGAGTCTTTTGTGATAGAATATTTTGGTATAGGATATTCAAAAAGTTGTCTTGCAGATGTAAAGTTACATCCAAAGCAATGTGTCATAAAGTAAAATCTAGGATTATATCCTTTTACTTCTTCTTTAAAATATCGAATTTCTTTTGGATAATTATCTACATCTTTTTTCTCAATTTTATAGCAGTAAGGTTTTATAAAGACTTGTGTAGTTTTACTTGAACAAATAAAACACTTCTTTTCAGTTTTAAGGTATGGAGTTTTAGGTTTTTCTTTTAACATAAAAAAAATTGTATAATTTATATTGTTTAATATTGGAATAAAATCTCGACCATATATAGTAGAACTTCATTGCTCTTTAAAAGTAAAAAAATTCATTCTAAATAATAATAATAATTTGTAAAGAGTTATAAGCAAGTGAAAATAAAAAAAATAACAATTATAGGTTGTGGCAAGCTTGGTTCTAATTTGGGCTTACACCTTGCTAAAAGCGGTTTTGAAGTGTCATTTGAAAGCAGGAGTATAAGTTCTGCTAAAAACATCGCTTTGATGTTAAAATCGAATAAGTTTACGGATAAGATTGGCGATTTATCTAAGGATGCAGATGTTCTTTTTTTAACAGTAACAGACGATAAAATCGCATATGTTTTTAAAAAAATAAAAAAAAATCTTAGCAAAAATACTATTCTATTTCACACTTCTGGGGCACTATCTTCAAGGATACTAACTTCTGATAAAAAAAAACTTATTGGTTCGTTTCATCCTGTACAAAGTTTTAGTAAAATTTATAAAAAAAACCCTTTTGAGAATATCATAATCGGTATTGAAAGTGATAATGACATAGTAAGAAAAGCAGGGGAGACGATAGCGAAAAAACTTTTTGCCACACCTTTTTTTATACAACCAGAAAGTAAAGCCTTATACCACTGTGCTTGTTGTATTGCTTCAAACTATTTAGTAGTTCTTATCCATTTTGCTTTTTCGGTTTTAGAAAAAACAGGTATAAAAGAAGATAGCAAAAAAATTTTACTGCCGTTAATAAAAAACTCTCTTAAAAACATTGAAAATTTAGGAGTTAAAGAAGCTCTTACAGGTCCTATTTCAAGAAATGATTTTAAAACAGTTGAGAAACATATAGAAAGTATTAAAGAAAATACTCCTGACTTTTTAAATCTTTATAAAGAGTTAGGGAGCGTAGCAACAGACTTAGCTTCATTAAAAGACAACACTAAACTTAAAAAAATTTTAAAGAGTAAATAATGAAAAAACTACAATATCTCATATCCCTTTTACTTGTTGTAACTTGTCTATCTTTTAGTTCTAAAAATTTAAAAAACGATCCAAAACTTATTTCAGGAAAGCTTGACAATGGTTTTAGCTATTTAATCTATAAAAACAAACAACCTGAAAATAGAGTGGATTTAAATATGCTTGTTAAAGTTGGCTCATACTATGAAAATGATAATGAGGAAGGAATAGCACATTTTTTGGAACATATGGTTTTTAATGGAACAACACATTTTAAACCAGATGAGCTTGTTAAATATTTTCAAAGCATAGGAATGTCGTATGGAGCAGATGCTAATGCTTATACATCTTTTTTTAGAACAGTGTACAAAGTTTTTCTTCCTGATGATGACGAAAAGAGTTTAGAAAAAGGGCTTCTTATTTTGTACGATTATGTAAATGAAGCTCTTTTACTTGATGAAGAGATACAAAAAGAAGCAAAGGTTGTGCTTGCAGAAAAGACAGCAAGAGATTCTATCTCGTATAGGCAATATGTTTCATATTTAAAATTTTTTCTGCAAAATAAGAGGCTTGCAAATAGACTACCGATTGGCAAGGAAGATGATATCAAGTCATTTAATAGCACTTCATTTAAAACTTTTTATAATAATTGGTATAGACCTGACAAAATGGTTCTTGTTGCAGTTGGAGACTTTGATGAAAGAAAGATTGAAAAACTAATAAAGGCAAGATTTTCAAAAATAGAAAAAAGAGAGAATATTCCCCCAGAACCTCCTTTAACTGTTTTAAACCATAGCGGAATAAAACCTTACTATTTTTATGATAAAGAGGCAAAAGATGTTAATGTTACAATTGAGGTCGTAAAAAGCTTAAGTGAAGAGAAAGACAGTTTTGAAAAAAGAGTAAGAGAAATTAAAGAAACAATAGCAACTTTAATAATGCAGGAGCGACTTGATATAAGGAAGCAGGAGATAAGCGCCCCTTTTTTTTCTGCTTCATTTTACACTTCCACATATTTTAAAAATATAAAAAACTCCTCAATATCTGCTATTGCCCCTCCTTATAATTGGATTGATACATTAGTTGAAATAGAGACTACGTTAAGACGGGCTTTAAAGTTTGGGTTTACAGAAAAGGAGTTTTTAAGAGCAAAAGCGAAGCTTCTTGCCTCTCTTGAAGATAAGATGCAAAAAGAGAGCGGAAGAGATAGCAGAGAGATAGCAGAAAATTTAGTCGATGTCGCTTTTAATGAATCTTACTTTATGTCTCCTACCGACGAGTTTAATATTTTTTCTAAAGTTATTAATAAACTTACACTAAAAGATGTTGATGCCTCTTTTAAAAAGCTTTTTGAAGGTAATCATAGGATTGTTTCAGTAGTGGGAAACAGCGAAGAAGAGTACAAAGGGAAAAAAGGCCAAGAAAAAATTTTAGATATTTATAAAAAAAGTGTAGCTATTCCTGTATACGAAAAGAAAAGCCAACAAGATTTTACATTCCCATACTTAAAGCCATCTCGCTCAAAAAAGAAAATAAGTTTTAAAGTTCAAGAATTAGAAAATATTGGAACTAAGGTGGTTAAATTTTCAAATGGCATAACTCTAAATTTAAAAAAAACAGATTTTAAAGAAAACGAGATTTTGTTCTCTCTTGCCTTCGGAAAAGGTGTCTCTACGCTTCCTGTTGATAAAGATGGACTGCCTTTTATAAGTGAAGTTATGTTTCAAACAAACGGATTTGGCAGGCTTGATGTAACTAACTTAAACGATATTTTACATAAAAATAACACAAGCTTAGACTTAAATATTAATGATGATAGTTTTGTACTTTCTGGCGCCACTTTAAAAGGGAAGCTAAAGTTTGTATTTGATATTTTGTATACATATTTGTCCGACACTAAATATACAGAAAATCAGTACAAGTTTGCACAAAAAAGAGTTAGGCAAATATATCCAAATTTTTTAAATACGATTGAAGGGCTTATTCAAGTTAAAGCCGATAGAGTTTTAGCAAGTAATGATAATAGATTCGGTATGCCAGAAAACTATGGTGTAATAAGAAAGCTTACTTTTAAAGATTTTGAAGCGTGGTACATTAATGCGATTAAGAATAGTAACTTTGAAATTTCTATCGTTGGCGATTTCGATGAAAAAGAAGCAATAAAGCTTGTTCTCAATTATTTTAGCGATTTTAAGACAAAAAAAGAGTTTTCTCAAACAAGAAGCGAGCCTACTTTTAAAGGAGAGGGAACAACTACATTTAGATTAAAAACTAGAATCCCTAAGACACTCATTAGGTTTGCCTATCCAATAAAGCTTGCTCTTTTAAATAAAAAAAATGAGATAGATATAAAAAAGATAAGAAGATTAAGCACTCTTGCTATGACAATTGATGAATTTTTGCGTGAGGAGTTAAGAGAAAATATAGGGCTTACTTATTCGCCTTACACCTATTTTTCATACGACTATGCATATCCAAACTACTCAATGATTGTGCTTGAAATAAAAACAAGCAGGGACAATAAGTTTAGGGTAATAAGAGAAACAAAAAAGATAATAAAAAAACTTAATGAAAATGGTACTGATAATAAACGAATAGCATTAATTTTAAACCCTGTTTTAACTCATATAAAAGATATCAAAAAAGATAATAGATATTGGCTAAAAAGCGTATTAGAAAACTCTTTTCAGTTTGAGGAAAAGTTCGAATGGGCTTTAGATATGTTTGAAGATTATGAGTCGATTAACGCAAAAGAGATTAATGAGTTGCTAAAAAAACAGATGAGAAATGAAAACTTGCATATAGTTGTCTCACAACCTTTATGAGAGCTTTGCACATAATGCTTTTTCGTGAGATTTTTTTTACCACTTCCCCCTTTTGTAGGGAACGGTTTTAAACCGTTCCTCACAATAAGTTTAATTATGAAATTTACAAGAGAAAATATAAGCTTAAAAAAAATAAACTTTAAAAATAAAAAATATAAAATCGTTGATACTTATTATGAAGATATTTTTTTTACACCGATACTTTTTTTAAGTGAAGGTGAATTTATAATTCTTTCAGGACACGCCTTTTTAAAATCAGAAAGAAATAAAGAAAAAGTTTGGGCGAACATTGTTGATGAAAAAACTTCTTTATTAGATTGCATTAAAATCTCTATCTTATCTCAAAAAAGGATTAAAGAGTTTAATATTGTTGAAGAAGCTTTAGGCTTAAACCTTATTAAAAGCATTTCAAATGAAGAAGAGTGTGTAAAAAATGCAGAAGAGATTTTGGGTGCAAAATATAATCTTTCTATTATAAACGATATTGTCTCAATCTTAGTCTTAGATGAAAAGATTCAAGCCTCTATATTGTCAGGGTTAATACATTTTAAAATGGGAAAGTATCTTAATAAGTTCAAAAACGATGAAATAAGTTGTTTTTTGAACTTTTTTGAAAGTTTAAAGTTAAGTTTTTCAAGCCAAAAAAGATTTTTAAGATTAGTACAAGAAATTGCTAAAATCGAAGATATCTCTATATTAGCCTGTCTTGAACATCTTTCGGGTATTGTTTCAATGGATTTGAATATAAATAAAAAACAAGAAGAAGTTTTTAAAAAGCTTTTAAATCGAAGATATCCTGAAATGACAAAAGCACAAAAAAAAATTAGAGATAGCGTAAAAAAATTAAATCTTCCCGCTTTTATAAATTTTAAATATCCTTTAGATTTTGAAGCACTTGAGTTTGAACTCTCTTTTAAATTTAAAAATAGAGAAGAATTGCTTAAAAAGGGCGATACAATAAAAGATATTATTAAGTTAAAAGAGTGGGATGAAGTGTTACTTAAAGCTTAAAGCGACTTAAGCCCTATTCCACCGGAGGTTGAGCTTGTCGAAACCGAGTTTTAATTAAAATTTAAAGTGACTTAAGCCCTATTCCACCGGAGGTTGAGCTTGTCGAAACCGAGTTTTTTGGGTGTAGCGACTTAAATAGTATTTAAACGATAATAAGAATAGATATATGCAAGAAGAAGTAAAAAAATTAAGAGATTTAATTAACTATCATAATAATAGATATTACAATTTAGACTCTCCTGAAATTTCTGATGCCGAGTACGATAAACTATTAAGGGAGCTTATCTTATTAGAAGAAAAATATCCTGAACTTAAAGATGAAAATTCTCCTACTCAAAAAGTTGGCGGCAACGTTTATGAAAAGTTTGAAACTTATAGACATTCTCTTCCTATGCTTAGTGTTGACAACGTTTTTAATGAAAGTGAGCTTTTTGAATTTGATATTCGCTTAAGAAAAAATTTAAAAAAGGAAGATGAAATTCTTTATACCGTAGAGCCTAAAATGGATGGTGTTGCTGTTGAGGTTATTTATGAAAGAGGAAACTTGGTAAGAGCCTTAACACGAGGTGATGGCACTATCGGGGAAGTTGTAACGGAAAATATAAAGACAATACCGAGTATTCCATTAACTCTACTCAAAAATTCTAAGTATAACATTCCTGAACTTCTTGAAGTAAGAGGCGAAGTTTTTATAAGCCATAAAAATTTTGAAAAACTTAATAGTGAAAGAAAGGCAGAAGGGAGTGCAATTTTTGCAAATCCAAGAAATGCGGCAGCAGGTTCACTTAGGCAATTAAATTCGAGCATTACAAAAAAAAGAAATCTTGAAGTTTTTATGTATGGTGCAGGATTAATAGAGGGGATAGAGATAAATACCCAAAAGGAGCTTTTTACGGCTCTTAAAAGTTTTGGTTTCAAGATAAATCCCTTAAATAGATTTCAAGTTTCTATAAAAGAGGTTATTTCATTTTATGAGAAGCTTGAAGCGGAAAGAAAAAATCTCCCTTATGATATAGACGGCATAGTTATAAAAGTAGATGATATTAATTTACAAAAAAATCTTGGAGTTAAAACTAAAAGTTATCGTTGGGCGTTTGCTTATAAATTTGAATCTATTGAAGAGACAGCATCTCTTATTGATATTAAGGTGCAGGTGGGAAGAACAGGGGTTTTAACGCCTGTTGCTATTTTAGAACCTGTCAGTGTTGGCGGTGTAATGGTGGAGAGAGCTACACTGCACAACTTTGATGAGATTAAAAGACTCGATATTAAAATAGGGGATAAAGTTTTTATTAAAAGGGCAGGCGATGTAATTCCTAAAATAGTAAAACCAATAAAACACTTAAGAACTGGTAAGGAGATAGATTTTAAAGTTCCAGACCATTGTCCTTCTTGTAAAGTGAATCTTGAAAAAGGAAAAGATACACTTCTTAGATGCAAAAATAAAGAGTGTATGGCTCAAATAGTTGAGAGAATAAAACACTTTGTTTCAAAACAAGCATTTAATATTGAAGGCTTTGGAAGTAAACTTGTAGAGCAATTTGTAAAAAACAAGCTTATCTTTTCATATTCTGATATTTTTAAAATAACAAAAGAAGACATTATAAACTTTAAAAATATGGGAGAAAAGAAAGCAGACAACTTAATCTCTTCAATAGAAAATTCAAAAGAGATTACTTTTAGTAAGTTTATTTATGCGTTAGGTTTAAACCATTTTGGAGAATATTTATCCAACCTTGTAGCTGAAAAGTTTGAAAATTTTGAGACTTTAAAAAATACCACCAGAGAAGATTTTGAAGCAGTTTATGGTATAGGCACGATTGCAGCAGATAGTATCACCTCTTTTTTTAAAGACGAAGAGAATTTGAAAGAGATTGACAAGCTCTTTGAAAGAGGAGTTAAGTTAGTTTATAAAAAACAAGAAAATAGCAATTTACTTTCTGGTAAAAGTTTTTGTATTACAGGAACACTTTCATTTATTACAAGAAGTAAGGCTGAAGACAAAATTGTAGAACTTGGTGGTACAATAAAAAAAAGCGTAAGCAAAAATTTAAGTTTTCTAATTGCTGGTGATTCTCCCGGTTCAAAACTTGACAAAGCAAAAAATCTTAATGTTCCTATTTTAAGTGAACAAGAGTTTAAACAACTTATTCTATTCTAATCTTTTAATAAATTTTCCTTTTCCCAAAAACAGCACCAATAATGTTAAAGCTATTCTCTACTATAAAAAGAGCCTTTTCATCTATTGTAAAAACAATCTCTTCTACTTTTTTAAGTTGTAAATTGTTTGTTACTGTCATCAAAATTTCCCTTTTTTTCTTAGTGTAAGCACCTTGAGCTGGAATCAATGTTGCTCCTTGTTTAAGTTTATTAATTAAATCTTCTGCTATTTTTTTATTTTCATTGCTAATTATGTAAACTATTTTTCTTTGGTTAAATAGAGATAAAATATACTCAAGAGATGTAGAGGTTATAAAAACTAATATAATGGATGCTATACATATATCTACTGTATAGTAAGATAGAACAAAGATAAAAAGTATAGCATTAAAAACCATATATACTTTTCCTATACCGAAGTTGAACTTTTGATTTAGTATAATTGCTACTATATCTAAACCGCCTCCTGCACCAGGAGAGCGTAAAATTAAACCGCTACCTGTACCGCAAATTATACCTCCTGCTACTGCAGCATAGAGTTGGTTTTGTATACCAAAATTTATGTTTAAAAGTTCTGACGAAATAGTTATGACGCAAGTTGTATAAATAGTGTAAAGAAGCAATCTTCTACTTACAAAAATATAGCCTGCAACAAACATTGGTGTGTTTAATATAAAGAACCATATGCCTGGAGTTAAGATTTTAGTTTTATAAAATAGTAAAAGGCTGGTTCCATAAACTCCGCCTATAATAAAATTGTGATGTACTACAATCCCTTTAATCCCTATGGAAAATATTACAGAACCTGCTGTAATAAGAAAAATGCTCCAAATTGGTGAATATACAAATTTTGTTAATTTCATCTTATTTTCAAAATCCTTAAAATTATGTTCAAAATTCTTAGAACTCTAAAAGTTTCTTATATATTATGTTTTTACTAATGTTATACTTATTAGAAAATTCGCTTGCTATATCTGTTCGTTTTTTTTTTGTTTTAATAGCTTTTTTAAGTAAGCTTTCTATCTCTTCTATTGTAAAGGTTCTTTTTTTCCCTTGCACGATGAGAGTAAATTCACCTTTTATTCTCTCTTTTTCCTTTAACGATTCTAATATTTCTGAAAGCTTTCCATAAAAAAACTCTTCAAACTTTTTTGTTATCTCTCTTGCAAGAAAAGCTTTTCTATCACCAATAATTTCAATAAGATTTTCTATTAAAGTTACTATTCTCACTGGTGATTCGTAGAATATCATACTTTTTTCTTCATCTTTTAAGTTTTCTATCTCTTTTTTTCTCTTTTCCTTTTTTTTGTTTAAAAAACCTATAAAAGAAAAATTATTGATAGGTATACCGCAAACAGAGATAGCCGATATTAAAGCTGATGCTCCTGGAATTGGTATAACTTCTATTTTCTCCTCTCTTGCGTCTCTTACAAGTTTAAATCCTGGGTCAGATATGCAAGGAGTTCCTGCACTTGAAATTATCGCAACCGATAATCCTTTTTTTAAAAATGTTACAATATTTTTTTGTACTTTATCTTCATTATGTTCATAAAAAGATATTATCTTATTTTTTATTTCATAATGATTAAAAAGTTTTTGAGCTTTTCTACTATCTTCAGCAGCTACGATATCTACGCTCTCTAACACTTTTAAAGCTCTTATGGTTATATCTTCCATATTGCCTATTGGCGTTGCAACTATATATAGTTTTCCGTACAATTTATTTTCCATTTTATAATTTAAGACCTTTGCAGATAATATTTTTTTATGAAAAAAGTTTTGAATAATTGTGTTTTAGATAAATTAGAGACCTTTGTACATAGCTCAAATTTTGCTTTTGTTTTGTGGTGAAGTAGTATTTTTATACGTCGAACCCAAAACAAAAGTAAAAGAGAGCGTTAGTCTTTATAGGTTTTTGCAAGTTTTTTATAAAATTACCAAAAGTTTTTTGTTTTACTAAAAACTACTATTTTTTTCATAAAAAATATTATGTGCAAAGGTCTAAATTTTAATTTATAGAGATATAAGGAGTATAACATATGTCAAAAAAAAAAGATCAAGTTGTACAAACTTCAAAAGAGATTATTGTAAAGTTTATTGAGATGGGTAAAGTTTCACCCACTACGTTTGATAAGGTTTTTAAAAATGTTTATAAAAGTGTAAAAGAGACGCTTTTAGATGATTTGGAATAACTAATATATTAAAAAAGTATTTTAGGTGGTAAAAATTGCACGATAGAAAAATAGAAGGCTATCCTTTTACTTCTAAATTTATGAATATAAATGGTTTTAAATATCATTATATTGATGAAGGTGATGAGAGAAGTAAAAGCGTTGTTTTGATGATTCATGGTAACCCTACTTGGTCATTTTATTTTAGACACTTAATCAAGAAGCTCTCTTTAAACCATAGAGCAATAGCTGTAGACCATATTGGATGCGGTTTATCTGAAAAACCTTGTGCTAAAGATTATGACTATACACTTAAAAGAAGAATAGAAGATTTAGACACTTTTTTTATGAAACTTAATATAAAAGAGAAAATAAATCTTATTCTGCACGATTGGGGTGGAATGATTGGTATAGGATTTGCTTTAAAGCACATTGAACAAATAGAAAGTATAACTGTAAGTAATACAGCGGGTTTTTTAAAACCTGAGAGTGTGAAAGTGCCTTTAAGACTTTTATTTTTAAAAAAGAATACTTTTTTATCTTATGTTTTAATAACTTATTTTAATGCTTTCGTTAGAGCAGCTATCGTTATGGCTCCTTCTAAGAAGCTCTCTGATGAAGCAAAAAAAGGCTTACTTTTACCATACGATAGCGTTAAAAATAGAACGGCTGTTTTTAAATTTGTTTTTGATATACCTTTAAGCAAAGAAGATAAAAGTTATAATGTTGCTCTAAATATAGATAAAAACTTAAATAAACTTTCAGGTGTTAAAATGCTGATATGTTGGGGCAAACAAGATTTCGTATTTAATGTTGGATATCTTGATGAGTGGCAAAAAAGGTTTCCATCTGCAAAAGTGCATATTTTTGAAAAAGCAGGACACTATCTTTTTGAAGACGAAAAAGAAAAAACGATTGCCATTATAAATGATTTTTTAAAAAAGGGATAATATAGATATGTTTAAATTTTTTGGTAAAAAAAAAGCAAAAGAAGATATAGATTCTGATGATGTCGATGTAGATTTGGACGAAGAAGAAACTGAGGAGGGCGAAGAAAAAAAGAAAAAATTTTTTCGATTAAACAAAATATTAAAGCCCCTTATTTTTATCATTATCATTGGTGTTATACTTTTTGGGGTTGTAAAGCTTTTTTTAAGTAAAGATTCTAATGAAACAAAGAATGTAGTTTATGTTAGTGCAAACAAGCTTACGTATGTTGAGATAGAAAACAAAGTGCTTCTTTTTACATACGAAAATTCACCTTCTTTGTACAAAAAAATATTGGACGTAAATTCTGCCCTGCAAACTGTTTCAAATGAAATTAATAGAATAGAAGATATAAAATTTAAATATCCTAAATACACTTCAATAATTAATCCTGAAATTGTTAAGCTTAAAAAAATTAAGAACAGTTTCGATTCAGCTTTTTTAAAAGTTAAAAATGGTATTGAAAAGATATATGTCATTACAATTATAAATAAAGAAAAGGGCGAACAAACTTTTAAGATGAGTGCTGTAACTTTAATAGAGACTTTAAACAGTACTCTTATAGACAATAAAAATACGCTTTTTGATATAAAAAGAAGTGATAAAAAAGAGAAAACTTTTTTTGTAAAAGTTAAATCGTTTATTCAAAATACTTTATATCAATAAAAAAAAAGAACTTTTACTTTATAAAATTCCCATCAAAAAAAACATACCAAATAAAAAAACACTGCAATTGCTATAAATATGTTGAACCTAAAAAATGAACAAAATAGGGTAGGACAAGTTTATTTGATTTTTTTAAGGTAAAATGTTTTTTTTAAAAGTTTTTTGTAAAATTACCAAAAGTTAATATTTTACAAAAAATGTTTTTTTTATAAAAAAATATGTTCAAAGGAGACCTTTGCACATAGCTCTATTTTGTAATATTTTTGTGGTGCAGTAGTATATTAATACGTCAAACCCAAAAATATTGCAAAAGAGAGCGTAAGTCTTTATAGGGGTTTTAGATGTCCTTGTAAAAAATACCAAAAGTTAATATTTTTTTCAAACCCACTATTTTTTCATAAAAAACATTATGTGCAAAGGTCTCAAAGGTCTTATAATTATTAGAGGTATAAAACTATGAAAGTATTAAGATTATTTCCTGTTTTCCTATTTATTTTTTCTTACTCTTTAGCATTATCGGCAGATAATTTTAAAGTTGGTGTTTTTGATATGCAGACGATTATAGACGAATCTAATGCTGGCAAAAAAGCTAAAGATACATTACAAAAACTTTCAAACAGTATGCAAAAACAAGTTACCGATTTGAAAGAAGAGGCTGAAGCACTTGAAGAAGAGATAAGAAATCAAGCTTCTGTTTTAAGTAAGGATAAAAGAGAAGAGAAAATAAGAAGTTTAAGAATTATGGAGAACGATTTTAACTATTTAAAAAAAAAATTCACCTCTGAAATACAATCTAAAGAAAGAGAGATGACTGCAAAGCTGAATAAAGATATTATTCAAATAGTTAAAAAAATGGGTAAAGATGGAAAGTTTGATATCGTCATAGAAAAAAGAGAGGCTGGTATCGTATACTTTAATGAAAAGTGCGATATAACAGAAAAAATTATTAAAGAGTATGATAGAAAAAAATAGAACAATGATACACAAAACTGCTATTATAGATGAAAAAGTTAAGTTAGGAAAGAATGTAAAAATAGGTCCTTATTCTATAATAAATTCTAACGTTACAATAGGAGACAATACCGACATAAAATCTCATGTCGTTATAGATTCTAATACCAAAATAGGATCTAATTGTAATATTTTCCAATATGCGTCAGTTGGAGCCGAGCCACAAGATTTGAAATTCAAAGGTGAAGAGAGTTTTCTTGAAGTAGGTGATAACACTACAATAAGAGAATTTGCCACTTTAAATAGAGGTACTGAAAATGGTGGTTCATTAACAAAAGTAGGAAACAATGTACTTTTAATGGCATATTCCCATATCGCTCACGATTGTATTTTAGGCAACAATGTCATCCTTGCAAATAGTGCCAATCTCGCAGGTCACGTTACAATAGAAGATAATGCTATCGTAGGTGGTCTTGTAGGAGTTCATCAATTTGTTAAAATAGGTAGGTTCGCTTTTATTGGTGGTAAAACGGCTGTTATGAAAGATGTCCCACCTTTTGTTATTGCAGCAGGAGTTGAACAAGCAAATGTGCATGGGCTAAATAGTGTAGGGCTTAAAAGACACGGTTTTTCTGATGATGTGATTGCAGAGATAAAGAAGGTTTATAGAGTTTTTTTTCGCTTCGGTTTACCTTTATCAGATGCTATTAAAGAAGCCGAAAACTTAGAACAAACACCAGAAGTTGTAAGCTTTATAGATTTCATTAAACAATCTGAAAGAGGTATAGTTTGTCAAAAGAGAAAATAGGCTTGCTTGCAGGTAAAGGTCAATTCCCTATTCTTATTGCAAAAAAAGCGAAAGAAAAAGGTTATGAAGTTTACGTAATTGGCTTAAAGAATGAAACTGATGCAGTTTTAGAAGAGATTAGCGATGAGATGGTATGGCTAAAAATTGGAGATATAAAAAAACAGATTAAATTTTTTAAAAAGCACAATGTCTCTTCTGCTGTTATGGCAGGAAGCTTAAGTAAAAGCAGGGCATTAGCAGATATCAAGCCAGATTTAAAAGCTATTATGCTTCTTGCGAAATCAAAATTTACTGGTGATGATAATCTTCTTAGAGGATATGCCGATGTTTTTAAAAAAGATGGTATAGAAATTAAAGAGTCTACTTTTTTTTTGCCAGAAATTCTTGCAGGTGAGGGTGTGTGGACAAAAAGACACCCAAGCAAAGCACAAACAATAGATATGCAGATAGGTTTTAATATGGCAAAAGAGATAGGCAGACTCGATATAGGTCAATGTCTAATCATTAATAACGGTTCTGTACTTGCTGTTGAAGGAATTGATGGTACTGATGCAACAATAAAAAGAAGTGGTAATTTTTCAAATGGAGAAAGTGTAGTTGTAAAAATATGCAAACCTAATCAAGATTTGAGATTTGATATCCCTTCAGTAGGTCTTGAAACTTTAAAGAGTATGAAAGAATCGAAAGCAACATTATTAGTTATTGAAGCAGATAAAACAATAGTGTTTGATAAAGAGGCTGTGATAAACTTTGCAAACGAAAACAACATTTCTATAGTTGCTACGAAAGGTTTTAAAGAAGTTTTATAACTGCTTAATATTATAATGTTAAAAGAAATCAATTCACCAAAAGATTTAAAAAAAATATCTCGCTTAAACCTTCCTTTTCTTGCAGAAGAAGTGAGAGAAGAGATTATAAAAACAGTTGCACAAAATGGAGGACATTTAGCCTCTAATCTTGGTGTAGTTGAGCTTACAATAGCACTTCACTATGTCTTTAATTTGCCTGACGATAAAATTATTTGGGATGTAGGGCATCAATCTTATACTCATAAACTCTTAACAGGCAGGTTTAAAAATTTTCATACTTTAAGACAACATAATGGAATAGCAGGTTTCCCTAAAGTTACAGAAAGTAAGTTTGATAGTTTTACTACAGGTCATAGTAGCACTTCTATTTCAGCCGCTTGTGGTATAGCAGCAGCAGCCAAACTAACACAAAAAAAAAGTAAAACAATAGCTGTTATTGGTGATGGTTCGTTAACGGGTGGTATGGCGTATGAGGCTTTAAATCAAGTTGGTATTTTAAAGAAAAATTTGGTTGTTATCCTAAACGATAACGATATGTCCATTTCTAAAAATGTAGGTTCACTCTCTTCTTTTTTAAGCAGAACTCTCTCGTCTAAATATTTACAAGGGATGAGAAATAAATTTGGTAATTTTTTAAAATCACTTCCAAAAATTGGGAAAGATGCCTACTCTTTTATGAAGCGTACAGAAGAGTCTTTTAAAGCTTTTGTAACTCCGGGGATGCTTTTTGAAGCGTTTAATCTTGACTATTTTGGGCCAATTGATGGGCACAATTTAGACCATTTAATCGATATTTTATATAATATTAAAGAGTTAGACGACCCTATTTTATTGCATATAAAAACTAAAAAAGGGAAAGGCTTCAAGTTTGCAGAAGATGACCCCGTCTATTTTCATGGTGTCTCTTCATTTGAATATAAAGAAAATAATAAAAAAAAAGAAGAAGATAAAAAAGATTCAACCCCTACTTATACGGAAATATTTGGCAAAACCATTGAAGAACTTGCAGAGAAAGATAACACTATAGTTGCAATTACTGCAGCTATGCCAGAAGGTACAGGGCTTTCTAATTTTTCTAAAAAATTTCCGGAAAGATTTTTCGATGTTGGTATAGCAGAGCAGCACGGTGTTACTTTTGCTGCAGGACTTGCTATCTCTTCATTTAAACCTGTTGTGGCTATATATTCCACTTTTATACAAAGAGCGTATGACCAAATTGTTCACGATGTTTGTATAGAATCTTTACCTGTTGTTTTTGCAATTGATAGAGCAGGAATTGTAGGAGAAGATGGAGTAACTCATCAGGGGCTTTTTGATATCTCATTTTTAAGATGTTTGCCTAATATAGTTATTATGGCTCCTAAAGATGAAAACGAATTAAAAAGGATGCTTATATCTTCTTTTACGTACAACCTTCCTGTTGCAGTGCGTTATCCACGAGGGCAAGGTGTAGGAGTTAAAATTGATAACAATTCTAAACCACTTGAGATAGGCAAAGCAGAGATAGTAAAAGAGGGAGAAAAATATTTAATTTTATCAATCGGTTCTTCTGTTTATGAATGTTTAAAAGCAACTACTCTTTTAAAAGAAAAAAATATAGACCCTTGTGTTGTAAATGCACGTTTTATAAAGCCTCTTGATGAAAATCTAATTATATCACTTGCAAAAAAGTTTCCTATTATTATTACTGTCGAGGAACATTCTATTATGGGAGGCTTTGGTTCTGCTGTTTTAGAATGTTTACAAAAAAATGGTGTTACAAACAGCAAAGTATATAGAATTGGTATAGACGATAAGTTTGTAGAGCATGGGAATCAAACTGTTTTAAGAGAAAAGTATAAACTTGATGCGAAAGGTATTGCAGAGTTTTTTTTAGATTTAAAAATCTAATTGAAATAGTTATAAGGCTTCTATACTTAAAGGTTTTTTTAATATTTTTAATAGCTTAATAAAATTTTATTTTTTTATATAAATGGAGGAAAAATGAAAAAAATAGTTATGACAGTAGTAGTGTTTGTCTT
This sequence comes from Desulfobacterales bacterium, assembly GCA_963662235.1. Classification (GTDB taxonomy): domain Bacteria; phylum Desulfobacterota; class Desulfobacteria; order Desulfobacterales. Next base: position 1,160,876 of record OY759308.1, read on the forward strand.
TTTTAGTTGTTCAAGTGCGTTTGCTAATTCTTATATAATGGCAGACATTTTTAAAACCAGTCTTGGAGGTGCTGCTGTTGGTGCTGTTGCTGGTCTTTCTGCAGCTGGTTTATCGGACGATTTTAGTGACCATTCTGATTATATCGGAAAAGGTGCTGCGCTTGGTGCTCTTGTTGGAATGTGCTATGCAATATTTAATGCTTCACAAACTTATAACCCACCTCTTGCTTTAATAGAAAAAGATAAAGAGTTTAAGTTTGGATTTCCTCAAGTAAAAATTCTTCCAAAAAATGGGGTTGAAGCTTCTTTATTTAGTATGAAATTTTAAACAGACAAGAATAGTTATGCTTTTTTTAGTTAAGGAGATTTTGTTAAATGAATAGTAAGATGAAGAGTCTTTCAAAAAAGCTTTTAAGAGATGAGAAATTAGTTTGGGACGTTTTAACTCAGAAAGAGAAAACTGATACTTTTAAACTTTGCGATGAGTATAAGGAATTTTTAGATTTTGGTAAAACTGAAAGAAAAGCGTGTGAGTTCATTTTCCAAAAAGCTAAAAAAGAGAATTTTCAAGATATTGAAAAGGTAAAAAATCTTAAAGTAGGAGATAAAGTTTTCAGGGTTTTTAATAATAAAACTATAGCTCTTGCTGTTATTGGGAAAGATAGCCTTAAAAACGGATGTAATATAGTTGCTTCACATTTAGACTCACCAAGATTAGATTTAAAACAAAATCCACTTTATGAAGATACCAGTCTTTCTATGTTAAAAACGCACTATTATGGTGGAATAAGAAAATATCATTGGCTTGCAAGACCTCTTGCAATCTATGGAACAGTAGTAAAAAAAGATGGTAGTTTAATAGATATAGAGATTGGTGAAAAAGAGAGCGACCCTGTATTTGTAATTTCCGATTTATTGCCACATCTTGCCAGAAAGTCTCAAGCGGATAAAAAACTTGCCGATGTGTTTGAGGCTGAAAAGTTAAACATTATTGTTGGTTCTATTCCGATAGATAACGATACAGAGCTAAAAGACAGGTTTAAGCTTTCTGTTCTTAATTTTCTATTTGAAAAATATAAATTAGTAGAAGAAGATTTTGTTAGTGCTGAAATTGAAGTTGTACCTGCAGGCAGGGCAAGAGATATAGGTTTTGATGAAGGACTTGTTGGGGCTTATGGGCAAGACGATAGAATCTGTTCTTTCGCTTCATATAAATCTATTTTTGATTGTGATAAAAAAAACCTTAAAAAAACAGCAGTTTCTATCTTTTTTGATAAAGAAGAGATAGGAAGTGATGGCAATACAGGTGCTAAATCAAAAATAATGGAAGAGTTTGTATCCGACCTCTTATACCTTTCAAATTCAAAAAGTGTAAGCGATAGAGATTTAAGAAAACTGTTTTTTTCTTCGAGTGCACTCTCTGCTGATGTGAATGGTGGACTTGACCCAGATTATAAAGAAGTCCACGAAAAAATGAATGCAGCAAAGTTGGGTTATGGTGTTTGCATAACTAAGTTTACAGGCTCTGGTGGAAAATCTATGTCAAACGATGCTAACGCTGAATATGTAGGCAAATTAAGAAAACTTTTTAATGATAATAAAGTTGTTTGGCAAACTGGTGAGCTTGGAAAGGTTGATGAAGGAGGAGGAGGAACGATTGCAAAGTATATTGCATCTTATGGACTTGAAACAATCGATTGCGGAACAGCTGTTCTCTCTATGCATTCACCTTTTGAAATTTCAAGCAAAGCAGATGTTTATATGACATATAAAGCTTATAAATCATTTTTTGATAAATTTTAAGGATATATGAAAAAAGTGTCTCTTTATATCTATAACTCTTTGAGTAAAAAAAAGGAGCTTTTCGAGCCTCTTAAAGCTGGAAAAGTAGGAATATACGTTTGTGGACCCACTGTTTACGATTCTTGCCATATTGGTCATGCCCGTTCTATAGTTACATTTGATATGATTGTAAGATATTTAAGACTTGAAGGGTATGAAGTTAAATATGTAAGAAATTTTACCGATATAGATGATAAAATTATAAACAGAGCAAATGAACTTAATATCTCCACTAAAGAGCTCTCTCAAAAGTATATCAAAGAGTTTTATGAAGATATGGACGCTCTAAATATTTTAAGGGCTGATGTCGAGCCTAAGGCGACTGAATATATACCTGAAATTATAAAAATCGTATCTACCTTAATTGAAAAAGGCTTTGCATATAAAGAAGAGAATGATGTCTATTTTTCTGTAGAAAAATTTAAAGGTTACGGCAAACTTTCTGGACGAAAACTTGAGGATATGAAAGCAGGCGCAAGAATTGATGTAAACATAAAGAAAAAAAATCCTTTAGATTTTGTAATATGGAAAGGTGCGAAAGAGGGCGAACCTTCGTGGGATAGCCCTTGGGGAGCAGGAAGACCGGGTTGGCATATTGAGTGTTCTGCTATGTCTTCAAAGTTAATTGGTGAAAGCATCGATATTCATGGAGGCGGTAAAGACCTTATTTTCCCTCATCATGAGAACGAAATCGCACAATCTGAAGCTGCTTTTGGTAAGCCATTTGTAAAATATTGGCTACACAATGGCTTTGTCAACATTAACAAAGAGAAGATGTCAAAATCGCTTGGCAACTTCACTACCATAAAAAATATTTTAAAAAGCTATCATCCAGAAACCTTAAGAATGTTTCTTTTATCAAGTCGCTATCGTTCGCCAATAGATTTTAATGAACAGATGATGAAAGAGGCAGAGATTAATTTAGATAAAATTTATAGTCTCTTTGCCCGCATTAATGAAAATAGTATAAACAAGACAAAAGCAAAAGAGGGCAAATTTTGGTTAAATTTTAAAGAAGCGATAGATAACGATTTTAATACAGCAGTCGGTGTAAGTGTTTTGCTTGAGGCGGTACGAAGTGCGAACAATTTTTTAGACAAAAACGAAGAGGACAAAGAAAACACTCTATCCGACATAATTCGTATTTCAGAAGTTTTGGGTATTTTATACGATAAACCTCAAAAATATTTTGAATTTAAAAAAGATAAAAGCATCACAAACACAGGTATAGATAATGACGAAATAGAAGCTTTGATTGATGCAAGAAACAAGGCAAGAAAAGAAAAAGATTTTCAAAAAGCCGATGAGATAAGGTCAAAGCTTGATGCTATGAATATAATCATAGAAGATGGAAAAGAAGGAACTACTTGGAAATTGTAGGGGTATGTTGCTACCTGACCACACCATTCCCCAAAGAATGAACTATTTGGAAGGTGTAGGGGCGTATTGACATACGCCCGTCTAATCTCTAATTATTGTGACATTTCACGCAACTTGTTGGTCCCGTTTTTTTATTTTCTCGTTTCATCTCTCTATGACATTTTAAACAAACTGCCATCACTTCTTTTTTCTTTAATTTTTTCTTCTCAATTAATGCTTGAATTGAGTCCTTTTTTTTATCAAAAAGATTATGACATTTTGCACAACTCATCATTTTTTGATGTTTTTGGTGAGGGAAACCAACAGATTTCTTTTTACCGCTTTTAATTATAAGAGATGTTTCAGCATAAGTCATTCCTGCTGTTACAAAGAGAATAACTATAAAGTAGATAATTTTTTTTTGCATTTTTTGATTAGTCTTTGTTTAAGGGTTAAAATTAAACCAAATTTTGCAAATATCTTTTTTTTTTGCAATTTTTTTGTGTTAAAAATATTGGATTGTAGTTTTTGCTACATCTAATAGTGTTTTTATAAAGTTTTTGAGACCTTTGCACATAATATTTTTTATGAAAAAAATAGTGGTTTTGAAAAATTATCAACTTTTGGCAATTTTACAAAAACAGCTAAAACCCTTATGAAGACTAACGCTCTCTTTTGCTTTTGTTTTGGGTTCGACGTATAAAAATACTACTTCACCACAAAACAAAAGCAAAATAGAGCTATGTGCAAAGGTCTCAGTTTTTAAAGAGGACAATATGAAAAAAAATTTAATTAAATTAGTTTTGTTTTTAGTGATACTTTTTTTATTACCAATCAATTCATCAGCAAAAAGTTTATGTGATGAAATCGGCATAGATGATTTAAGTAAACATCTTGAGGTGAACCAAAAAGTGCAACCGAAAATAGTATTAAAAAATGAAATTAATGATAAATTATGCAGGATTATATTGGCACAGAACAACAGACATATGGTTTTATATGTTGGTAAAGATTTTGTTATAGCAGGAACTCTATTTAAAAATAAGGAACAAATTGATCAAAATTTAATTAAAGATTTAGAGACTAAGAACATCAAGGTCGCTATAAAAGACCTTGATAATTATGTAACTTTTTCTAAAAAACCTCATAAAGAAATAAAATATATCTTGTATGCTATTACCGACCCTAACTGTTCTCACTGTAAATATGGTGTTAATGAAATCCTTTCTATGATGGAACACTATGGTGTCTATCTTAAAATTATAGTTATGCCGATATATCCAGAGAGTGTACCAAAGGCGATTGAGGCTTATTGTCAGCATATTTCAATTGAAGGATATATGGACCCAAACTGGCTTAAAAGACCATCATCTCCAGAAACACAATGTGAAAAAGGTAAAAAGTTTGTAGAAAGAGTGAAAAAAAAGAGCGAGGAGATTATTAATCGCGGAGTTCCTATCTTCATAATTAAAGATAAAAGAAACAACTATATCGACCATGTAGTTGGCTCTAATATGAAAAGAATAATGGAGATTTTGGACGGCAAACCTTTAATTGCAAAGTAGGGAACAAAGATTTTTGTTCCCTACTTTCATCACCGTTTATTGTTTCCATTCCAAAACGAAATCGCTCCCAAGCGGGAGCTTGGGAGCGAGCTTGTTGTCTTGAACCGTTTTTATTATGGCAGGAAATTATATTGGAATTGTGAAAAATTGTATTGACGGTATATTGTAGGGGCACGGCGTGCCGTGCCCCTATGAAAAAACGATGGGAAATGATATGGGCGTGTAGCAATATTTTTTTACGAAAAAAAACAAATCATACGGAAAAGATAGGATATTTTAAGGGCACGACACGCCGTGTGCCTCTACGAATGCAAATAATTTGATTTCGTTATCAGAAGATATCCACTCCTAAGCAGGAGCTTGGAAGCGAGATTGTGGGGTTTTTTTGGGAAGCGAGCTTTTAGGGATTTTTAAGTAAAAAAAAACAAAAAAGGCGGTTTTTATTTAAAACCGCCTTTTTTATTATTAATCTATTTTTAATTTTTTAGAATAAGTATTCAAAACCAACAGCTACTTGATAGCCATCTTTTTCAAGTTTTTGACCACTTGAATTTGTTAACGTTTTATACCAAGTTTTTGAAGCAGCCAAGCTAAAAATTAAATCTTCTCTTATATCGTAATCAAATCCTGTACCGAGAGAATTTGAATCTAAACCGGGTTTAAAGTCAGATGTAGAATCTGCATCAGCTCCTGCGTTGCTGTATAAATATCCAAGATGAAATTTCCACTTACTATCTGTTGGTCTAAAAGTTCCACCAAGTGTTATTTCAATAGCGTCATCAAATCTTTCTTGTCTATTATTGTTCTTATTTGTAGTGAAGGTGTCCATCCATTTTGCATCTTTCTGAAAATATCTTACATAACCCATCTTTGCTTCAAAATCGCCATAACTTGTTTTAGGAAAAGCTCTTGTTGCACCAAGTGTTAAAGTTGCAGGATAATCTTCTTGAATTTTTCCTGTATTAATTATTTCTGATTTTGTTCCAAATACATTAAGTTCATTTTTTTTAATTGTGGATTCAAACTTTAGTTCAATATTGGGTGTATAGTTTAATGCAATGTCCCATAATTCTGTAGGTTTGTAATGACACGATACAAAATAGCCTGTACCGTTTGCCTCTTGTTCAAAATCAATTTCAGCTGTTAAAGCCTGACCACCATAAGTTAAAGTTGATGTCATTCCACCTTTCCCAGATTTTTGTGCCATCATATAGAGTACACCAAGAGAAGTACTAAATTTTTCACTTACTTTATATGAAGCACCAAACTTTAAAGTTCTATAATCGCTGTAAAGCTCCATATTTTCAGATGAATTTGAGTCGTTAATAACAAAAGGAAGATTTTTTTTAGCGAATCCTAGATTAAGATTAGTAACAATCCTTTGTGTAGCGGAGTTACCATATTTATAATCAAGCCTACCACCACCCGCTGCAATATAGAATCCACCAAGTAGAGTCACTTTATCATTAATATGATAATAAGAAGCAAAACTTGGAATAAAAGAGTAGCCTTCTGCACATTCTGATGGATTTCCTGTGCAGTAATCTTTTCTAACTAATTGCAAGTCAAAAGTAACTGAATTTCTTTCTTCAAAAGAGGTCCCAGCCGCATTGTAAATTACATCACCTTCGGCATAGGGGGTAAAATCTTGGAAATACTTTCCTGTTAGGTTAGAGTTGTTAATTTCTGCTCCTGCCATTGCAAGAGTTGTCCAGATTGTTACAATAAACAACACTAACAGCAGTTTAGTTGAATTCTTTTCCATTTATTTTCTCCTTATATAAATATTAGAATTGCTTACATTACATTTTTTAAGGAATTTCTTAAAAAAATGAGAAGCAATTAAAAAAGAAAAGCAGTTATATAAAAGATAACTTTGAGACTTTTGCACATAGCTTAAATTTTGCTTTTGTTTTGTGGTGAAGTAGTATTTTTATACGTCGAACCCAAAACAAAAGTAAAAGAAAGCGTCAGTCTTTATAGGATTTTATAAGTTTTTTGTAAAATTATCAAAAGTTAATGTTTTACAAAAAAACCACTATTTTCTTCATAAAAAACATTATGTGCAAAGGTCTCAACTTTAAAGGATTAATATTTGAATAGTCTACGACGTTAACACTATGAAAGCTTATAAATCAAGACAATTCTATTTTCTCTATCCTCACACTACGTAACTAACCGATATTTTTGTGATATGTTTATGAAACCTTTGCACAAAAACTGTTTTGTGTTTAAATAAAATTGTGTTATGCGAAATAGAAAATCGTTATAGAAGAAGAGAAGTTTTTACGAAAATATAAAGGTTTTATTATGCGATTAAAAATTTCGACAATCTTAAATCAAAAATCTTTCATTCCATTTAACTATAATTATGCTCTTCATAGTGCAATTTATGGGCTTATAGAAAAATCTTCCAAAGAATATTCTGCATATCTGCACGATCAAGGCTTTATCGACAAAAAATCAAACAAACGCTTTAAACTCTTCACATTTTCAAAGCTTTTGTGCTCTCCTTGTAAAATTATTCAAAGTGGTTTTAAAGATGTAGAAAACATTAGCTTCTTTTTTTCAACGCCAATAGAAAAAAGCTATGAACATCTTGTTCTTGGAGTTTTTGCAGATCAGCACTTTTTCTTAAATCTTGCAGGCAAAAAAATAAAATTTTCCATAACGCAAGTTGAATCGACACCACCTCCAGATTTCAAATCTCAAGCCCATTTCAAATGCCTTTCTCCCATTGCTGTTTCAACTGTTAGGGACAACAGTGCAGGCGAGCCTGAAAAACACTATTTAGATTATATGAACCCAAAAGAAAGAGAGCATTTCATCCTCAACATAAAAAACAATCTTATAAACAAATTCCAAACTTTTTACAAAACAGAATATAAAAATCACGACTGCCAATTCGAGTTTAGTTTTGATACAGACTACATTGTCAAGAAAGGTGGCAAAATCAGCAAACTTATGCATTTTAAAAAAATTGGCAACCAAACAACAAAAATCAAAGCTTTTGAAGCCCCTTTTAAAATATGCGCCGACCCAGAACTTGTCAAAATCGGCTATGACTGCGGATTCGGCAACGACAACAGTGCCGGGTTAGGGTGTGTGGGGGGATAGGGAGATTTCAAATTTTTAATAACAATCAATTGAGGTTATAGAGGAGGGATATTTTGATAAATGAAAAAATGACAGGAGACCCTTTTGTTGATACAGGGAGTTTGGCTTTAGAAACACTAAAAAAAGCTTTTCCTAACAAAGAACTTTCAGAATTAATAACATTTGTTACGGATTTGTATGTATATAAATGGAAGGCAAAAATTAATTCTTTATTTTTGAATTCTCCTATTACTCAACCTGCTTATAAGCCTGATAGAAAAAAACAAGAAACTTTAAATCTTTATATGCAAAAATTAGAAAGTGATGAATTAGAGGAAAGCGTTTGCAGAATATGTGGTTCTAAAAGTAAAATTTTTAACAAAGTGGGTAGAGATCTTTTTTGCCTATCTGGTTCTGGAACATTTGTAAATTTTCATCATTCACATGGGCAAGGAATAAATTTATGTAAGGATTGTCTTATCAAATTATATTTTTTACCTCTTGCTGTGATGCAAACAGGAGGCAATCTTGGATTTCTTCATTGCCAGAGTCAAAGTAGCAAAAAATATTGGGAAACAGAAGTTATTTCAGAAAATTTAAATAAAATTGCAAAAAATACATCAGAAGGCATACTCAAATCAGAATTTGGTAACCCTACGAATGCATTGTTTAATATTGCTGTGAAAATTATAGAAAAACTAAAAGATGAAAATTTTTTAGATTGTTTACAATTTTATCATTTTACCAATTTTGGTGCTAGTCCAGATTGTTCAATATACACACTTCCAAGTCCTGTATTTGCCTTTATGAATAAAATAATTAATCACAATAAAGTTGCTTGGTTTGTTTTTACAAGACGGTACTATTCCATAAAACAAGCTAAATGGGACAATAAGAGAAAAATATGGGGAGACAAAAAAGAAAATGTTATAGAAGAGGTGACATATAAAAATAATAAAAATGTTATATTTGAAAGACTTCTCTCTGGGAAATCTATTCTTACTCATTTAAGAAAATTTTATAAGGAAGAGTTACTATTGTCAGAAAATAGATTAAAAATTAATTCATTATTAGCAACATATTATGCAATGGAGGTTATGAATATGCAACAAAAGCAAATAGATTTAATAAAAAAAGTTTCAAATGTTATTTTAAAAATTGGAGAAAAAGAGGATAAATTAAAACCATATTTAGCAGCCATTGAAGGAGCAAATGCTGCTTTTAGATTAAGGGCTTTCTTGCTTAAAATTATAAAAGCAAATTATAGAAATGATGAAAAAGAACCAGTGATAAAATTAGATGATTATGTTGATTATCTTTTCCCTGATGGGCAATTTTGGGGAGAAATTAGGGATATGATGTTAATATATCTTTATGAAAGAATGCATGAAAAAAATATTAATATAGAAGATATTAAAAAAGAAGAAATTAGAGAAATAGAAGAAGAAACAATAACCAATGAATTTTAGGAGATTAAAGGATGAAAACAATACAAGGCTTTATTTTAATTGATGTCGATGTCGCAGCACTTAATAATGCTGGAGGAGATAAATCCACACATTTGGATAATGCTGTGATGACAAAAAAAATTAGGAAAAATGGTAAGGAATATCCTTATGTATCTGGGCAGGCTTGGCGTTATTGGTGGAGAGAAAGTTTAGTTTCTTCTTATGATTGGAAAATGTCTCCTGTTATAAGAGAGAGTAAAATAGCTTTTACAGAAGCTGATCCTTTTAAATATCCTGATGACGATGTTTTTGGTTATATGAGAGCTGGCAAAAAGGAGTTCCAAGATCCAGAAACAGGTAAGACAAAAAAAGAAAATATTACTTTGACAAGAATATCTCCTTTAAAAAATTCTGCTTTAATTTCAGTATGCTATAATCCTGTTGTTAAAAATTGGGCTTCTATGACACGTCAGGAAGGAGATGCGGTACCTTATGGAATTGACGAATATTGTGCAATTATGAAAGGGATGTTTTCTATTGCAGTAGATCAGGTAGGAACTTTCTCAATGTATGATAGAACAGGTTATGTAAATATTAATCAAATTATGAAACAACAATATATTAAGGAAGGTGCAATAGAGATAGATGATCCTATTTTGAAAGATAAACAAGGAAATGCTGTTAAACTTATTAGGATGGATGACGCAATAAGATTAAAAAGAATTCAAAATACCGTTTCAGCTTTAAAAACCTTATCAGGAGGAGCTAAACAAGCAACTAATATGGCTGATGTTACTCCAAAACTTATAATATTAGCACAGTTTAAAAGTGGCAATCATCCATTTTCTCATATTGTTAAAGATGATTTAGGGAAAACAACCTTTTCCATTGAGGCTCTAAAAGAAATAATGGAAGATTATGCGAAACAATTTGATGGAAAAATATTTATAGGACGCCGTAAAGGTTTTATGGATGAAATTGATGATGAATTAAATAAGCTTAAAGATAAGAGTCAAATAGAGTATGGCTCAGTAAATAGTATTATAGATTCTTTTATTAACCAAATAAAAGTAGATTAAAATTATGGAAGTTTATAAAATTAATCTCTCCAGCTGGACAGCCTCTTTTAGATATCCTAATATGATAAGTGGTATTCAACCTACATTACCTGTTCCCCCATTATCAACTATTAATGGCTTAATATCTTCTGCTATGGGCAAACCTTTTATAATAAAAAATGAAAAAATAGCCTTTGTTTGTTTTTATAATGGCAAGCAAATTGATTTGGAAACTATTTATCAAATTAAAAGTGGTCAATTAAAGGGGATAACCTCTAATGTTGTAAAAAGAGAATTTTTGTCTGATGTCAATTTGTGTATATATACTGACAGTTTACAAATCGCAAAGGCGTTTGAAGCTCCATATTTTCAAATTTTGATTGGGCGTTCAGGAGATTTGGCTACTGTTGATAGAATTGATAAATTAGAAATAAAAAACAAAGAGGAATTGTCAAATTTAAAAGGGACAATAATACCATTAGAAAAGCATTTTTTACCAGCACCTATACAGGCTTTACCCATTTGTTTTTCTGAAACAATTCCCAGAAAAAATATTTCTACAAAACCCTATTATTTGCTTTCAGGGGAATATAGACAAAAGAACTCAATAAAAGCATTAGGTTTCTCGGATAGAATTATGAATCAAGAAGTAGATATTTATTGGCAGGAATTATAAATTGAGTTTAGCAAAATCTGACGGTACTACTTTAGAACAACATATATCAGATTGTCTGACTGTTTTTGATTTGATTAAAGAGTCTTTGCCGTTATTGCCTGAAATAGCCCAGCTCAAAAATTTTTGGATGTTATTGTTTTCTGCGGTTTATTTACATGATTTTGGTAAAGTTCATAAAGAATTTCAAAAGCTATTAAATAAACAAGATAATCATTGGGCAAATCAAAGACATGAAGTTTATTCTATCCCTTTTGTTGATAAACTTAATTTAAAGGCTAAAGACATAGTATTAATCAAAAAATCTATTCTTGCCCATCATAAGTTTTTTGATGAGCTTAAAGAAAGGTTGAAAGATAAAGACACATTAAATTTTGAATATCATAATTTATGGAAAACAAAATTAAAATATCATCCAGAAGATTTTATTCAAAATTTAAAAATTAATATCCCCCCTAAAGAAATAACCAAACTTTTTTTTGATTTTGAAAAGATAGTTATAAAGGCAAATTTTAGGGATATTTCTTCAATCAAAAAGATAAAAGTTTCAGAAGCAGAGCATCCATTAAAACATATTATAAATAACGAAATTTTCTCTACTGATAAAGCTGAATATTGGCAACATTTATTGCTTTGGGGAGCTCTTAAACTATGTGATCACTATGGTTCTGCAAATATTAATAGAATTTATAATTTACAAAAAGAGCAATTTGATTTTTTAGAAAAATTTAGAAAAAAGTTAAAAAAACAAAAACAAGATTTTTACAGTCATCAAAAACAATGCTCTGTTAAAAGAGGACATTGTATCTTAATAGCTCCTACTGGTTCTGGGAAAACAGAATCTGCTTTATTGTGGCTTAAAAATCAGCTTAAAAACAAGCAAGGAAGAACTTTCTATGTATTGCCTTACACTGCTTCTATAAATGCTATGCATAAAAGACTCTCAAAATCCATTGCTAAAGAGAAAAAGAAATATTCATTATCATATATTGGAATGCAGCATGGTAAATTATTGCAATATATAAATTCTTATTTTGAAGATTATTCTTATGACTATCAAAGAATAAAAAAAATAAATGAATATTTTAATAAAATGATAGTCCCTTTGAAAATTGTTACCCCTTTTCAAATTTTAAAATATATGTATGGAGTAAAAAATTTTGAAATAGGTTTCGTACAATTAGCAGGAGCTAAACTTATCTTTGATGAAATTCATGCATATGATGTAACTACATTTGCTCAAATTATAGTAATGTTAAAATTTCTTAATGAGCGTCTAAAATGTCAATTTATGATAATGACAGCAACTTTGCCATCCTTCTTAATTAAAGAGATACAAGAAATTCTTGGAGTTAACGATATAGTTAAAGCGGATAAACAATTATTAAACATTAATAGGCATAAGATTGTTTTAAAAAAAGGAAATATTTTTGATAGACTCCCTGATATAATAACTGCTTTAGCCCTAAATAAAAAAATTATTATTGTTTGTAATACTGTTAATAATGCCCAGAATGTATATGCGAGATTAAAAAAGAGTGTAGATACAAAGTCTATGATTTTGATACATGGACGATTCAATGGAATAGATAGAGTTATAAAAGAGCAGCTTCTTTTTGATGATAATGTAAAAATTCTTATAGGTACACAAGCAATAGAAGTAAGTATAGATATTGATTATGATCTAATGTTTACAGAGCCTGCGCCTTTTGATGCTTTGATTCAAAGGATGGGTAGGATTAATAGAAAAGGAGCGAAAAAACCTTGTTCGATTATAATTAGCAGGGAGGGAGGGACTTTTGATGGGAAAATTTATGATATTGATATTATCAACAGGACAATATCTATTTTAGAAAATGTAAATTTGATCAATGAGAATGAAGTACAAATCTTACTAGATAAAATATATCCAAATTGGACAAAATTACAGAAGAAAGAATATGATGATACAAAAAATTTATTTGAACAAGCATTAGAAAGTTTACAGCCATATTATAAAAACAAAGAAAATGAAGAAGCTTTTTATGAAAAATTTACCAATATACAAGTTTTACCTGTATGTTTTTATAATAAATATAAAAAAATGTTAGAAAGTTTTAATTATATAAAGGCAGAGGAATTATTAGTTTCTATACATAAAAGCGTTTATGCATTTTTAAAAAATAAAGATATTCCTCAAATATATATAGAAAGAGTAACGATTATAAAGAAAAACGAAAAAATCATAAATCATTCTGTTATATTAGCACGATGTAAATATGATTCTGAAATAGGAATGACTTATGATTATGAAGAAGAACAAACAGACAATTTTATTTAAAGAACGACTTTTATAATTTTAATGTCTCTATAAAAGAACTAAAAACAATTCTTTTCAAAAACAACATATGTCAGATTTAAGATATACAGGTACTCAGGTAAACTATTATTTCATATGTTTGCGCAAACTGTGGCTTTTTTCAAAAAACATTCAGTTTGAAAGCGAGAATGAAGATGTGCAGTTGGGCAAGCTTATTGATGAAACAAGTTATATGCGACAGAAAAAACAAATTGAAATAGGCAATATCAAAATTGATTTTATTGATAACAAAACGGTTATACATGAAGTTAAAAAATCGAATAAAATTGAGGAAGCACATATTTGGCAGTTGAAATACTATATCCTTAATTTGCGAAAAATGGGATTGACTGATATTAAAGGTGAAATTGACTATCCAAAGCTTAAAAAAATTAAAAAAGTTTTATGGGAAGATAAAGATGAAGAGTTTTTTGAAAAGCTTTTTTTCAAGATAGACAAAATCATCGAAAGCCCCAAACCGCCACTTGCTGTGAAGAAAAATATTTGTAGCAAATGTGCCTATTATGAATTTTGTTTTGTGTGATAACTATATTTTTAGCAGGATTATAGAGATGAAATATTTAGTAATTATAGAAAAAACTAAAACAGGTTTTTCCGCATATTCTCCCGATTTAGATGGTTGTGTGGCAACAGGTAAAACAAAAATAGAAGTAGAAAAAAATATGAAAGAGGCAATTGATTTTCATTTGGAAGGGTTAGAATTAGAAAATCAAAATAAGCCTAAACCAGTTTCTTATTCTCGTTATATAGAAGCAAGTTTTTAAGCAAAAAATTGTTTACCTTTTAAATTTCATTGTAAAGCATAGCACTAAGTGCTACATTGTTGAAAATGAAAAAATTAATGACAAAACATTTTTCAAAATGGGCGACTAAACAAAATATTCCAAATAATCAGCTGATTAAGGCTTTAGAGGAATTAGAAATTGGAAATTTTGAGGCAAACCTTGGTGGGAATATTTATAAAAAACGAATTCGTTTTGAAGGGCAGGGCAAAAGAAGTGGTGGAAGAACTATTATCTGTTATAAGAAAGAAGATAAGGCTATCTTTATCCATGGCTTTGCGAAAAATGAAAAATCAAATTTATCAAATAAAGAATTGAAGGCATTTAAAGAATTGTCAAAAATTCTATTAGGTTTTTCTGATACACAACTGTCAACAGCCTTAGAAAAAAGAATTTTAATAGAGGTGAAATAATGAGAAAATCAATTGCAGCATCAATAACCAAAACAGCTGAGGATTTAAAAAAAAACGGTTTAATAGATAATATCACTATGAAAAATATTAAAAATCTTTGTTTGCCTGATATTCAAGATTATACGCCAGAGCAAATTATTTCTATCAGAACTAATTTGAAACTCAGTCAATCTGCGTTGGCAAGTGTTTTCAATATTAGTCCTTCAACTGTTCAAAAGTGGGAACAAGGCAAAAAAAAACCAACAGGAGCTTCAAAAAAATTGTTAAATCTTGTTGAAACCAAAGGATTAGAAACTGTTATATAAATATGAAACAGCCTTTATATCTTTTTTCAAATTGTGAAATCAAACGCAAAGACAACACATTAATGTTTGATATTGATGGAGATAAAAAGTTCCGTCCTGTTGAAGCTGTTTCTGATATTTTTCTTTTCAGCGAACACACCTTAAACACCAAATTGCTAAATTTTTTGGGTCAAAAAAAGATACCTGTTCATATCTTTAATTATTATGGGTTTTATTCAGGTTCTTTTTTCCCAAGAGAACAATATCTTTCTGGTCACATCACTATCAATCAAGCAAAGCATTATCTTGATAAAAATAAGAGACAATTTCTTGCAGAAGAGTTTTTGAATGCAGCCTCATCCAATATTACTCGAAACCTTATATATTATAATAATCGGGGAAGAGATTTGGATGAGAAAATCAATCAGATAAAGGTGCTGAAAAAATCATTTAAGAAAGCTAATTCTATATCATATTTGATGGGCATTGAAGGTAATATTAGAGACCTTTATTATTCTTCTTTTTCTAAAATTTTTAAAGACAAAGTGGAATTTGAAAAACGGGTGAAGCATCCGCCAGACAATTTTGTTAATGCTTTGATTTCTTTTGGCAACTCTCTTGTTTATACTTGTGTTTTGTCAGAAATATACAGAACACAGCTTGACCCAACTGTGAGTTTTTTGCATGAGCCTGGATATAGGCGTTATTCTTTGGCTCTTGATATTGCCGAAATTTTTAAACCCATTCTGGCAGACAGAATGATTTTTAGCCTAATTAACAAAAATGAGCTAACATTGAACGATGCAGAAAAATCGCTTAACTATTGCTATCTTAAAGATAAAGGCAAAAAAAAGTTTTTACGAAAGTTTGACGAAAGACTCAAAAAAACTATTAAACATAAAACGCTCAACCGCCATGTTTCTTATAAAAGGCTTATCAGGCTTGAATGTTATAAGATAGTCAAACATCTTCTTGGTGAAGAAAAATATAATGGCTTTAAAATATGGTGGTAAGGTGTATGTGCAAAGGTCTCAACAATGTATGTAATTGCAATGTATGATATCAACACAGAAACAAAAGCAGGGCAAAAGAGGTTAAGACATATCTTCAAACTGATGAAAAAATATCTTATACGAATTCAAAATTCTGTTTTTGAAGGTGAGCTAACAAAAGCAAAATTTGAGGAGTTGAAATTAAAATCACAAGAAATTATGAATGCCGACAAAGATTCTGTGCTGTTTTTTAAAAGTCGAGATATTAAATGGATGGATAAGGATATCTTAGGATTTGAAAAAGATAACACAGATAATTTTTTATAAAAAAATTTATGTTCTTTGACAATTTGGTAAAGAAAAAAATAAAAATCAGTCGTTCAACAGGCATTTTTGCATTATCGGAGGTTGACGGAAAAAACATTCTGATTTATAAACTTAAATCTTTGTTTTTTTTATATTTTTTGGATGGCTTTTAATCAGACCAATGTGGAATTGAAACTGATATCCACCAACTGCTAAAGTGTTACTCGTAGAGTCTTTTAATCAGACCAATGTGGAATTGAAACAAATATTGATTGTTATAATTAAAAGAGATAAGGCTTCTTTTAATCAGACCAATGTGGAATTGAAACTCATATGAGAAACCCTTTTGCCTGCTCTTTCTTTTAACTTTTAATCAGACCAATGTGGAATTGAAACTAATTCAGTAGTTCTTTTTTTTTATCTTTTTCCCATCTTTTAATCAGACCAATGTGGAATTGAAACAAGCACGATCAAGGAAAAGACTCTTTGAAATATCATTACTTTTAATCAGACCAATGTGGAATTGAAACATTTCTTCAGCAGGTTCAAGCTCGCCTCTTCTATCTTTTAATCAGACCAATGTGGAATTGAAACTATTGATTAATACTATTTTGTGTTTTTCTTTTAGTTTACTTTTAATCAGACCAATGTGGAATTGAAACATTCCTGAAAATGATGAAGAAATTTTATCAATTCAAACTTTTAATCAGACCAATGTGGAATTGAAACTATGCTAATGAGAGAGATAGGGGCGGAACTGGAAAGCTTTTAATCAGACCAATGTGGAATTGAAACTTCTTTCAAAATTGCTTTTCAAAGTTTCATATGCTGTCTTTTAATCAGACCAATGTGGAATTGAAACAACTTGATTGGTGCATCAACGGTTGTGACTCAATTTACTTTTAATCAGACCAATGTGGAATTGAAACGGGTGAAAAAAAAGCGGACGATTTTAAATCTGATGATCTTTTAATCAGACCAATGTGGAATTGAAACTTAAGTAGAGAAGAGATAAAATTAGAAAATGGGGATACTTTTAATCAGACCAATGTGGAATTGAAACAGATGAATACGCAAGTTTACTTTGAAGA
The DNA here is from genome assembly GCA_963662235.1 of Desulfobacterales bacterium. Classification (GTDB taxonomy): domain Bacteria; phylum Desulfobacterota; class Desulfobacteria; order Desulfobacterales. Next base: position 1,178,144 of record OY759308.1, read on the forward strand.
GTTGTTACTTTTAATCAGACCAATGTGGAATTGAAACCTGTTACATTTGCATTGTTAAGTTCCAAAACACAGTTACTTTTAATCAGACCAATGTGGAATTGAAACTTATTATTTCGCCGTCTGCAGTCGCAGTCGTTAAAGCTTTTAATCAGACCAATGTGGAATTGAAACTGATATCCACCAACTGCTAAGGTGCTACTTGTAGACTTTTAATCAGACCAATGTGGAATTGAAACTAGATAAAATGTATAAATTTATCTAAATTTAATTCATCTTTTAATCAGACCAATGTGGAATTGAAACCTTTAAAATGCTCTTTGAACTTAGACTTATAACTATCTTTTAATCAGACCAATGTGGAATTGAAACGTTAGATTGTTTATTTTCAGGGAAATCGTTAGGGTTACTTTTAATCAGACCAATGTGGAATTGAAACCTTGAAAAAGTCTTATAGCTTTTATCTTTTTGTCTCTTTTAATCAGACCAATGTGGAATTGAAACAAAAAATATTTAAATAAAAATGTATATGAAGCAACTCCTTTTAATCAGACCAATGTGGAATTGAAACATAGATAAAATCAGAGCAAACTCTTATAACCCTAATGCCTTTTAATCAGACCAATGTGGAATTGAAACATATAACCACCATCTTCGTTATATGCATTATTCAATAACTTTTAATCAGACCAATGTGGAATTGAAACATGTTTTTCGTCGCTACATTCCCAAGTCCTAAGTTGCTCTTTTAATCAGACCAATGTGGAATTGAAACGTAAGTGTCAATTGTCTTTCAATTGTTTTATTAGCAACTTTTAATCAGACCAATGTGGAATTGAAACGTCGTCAAACTCTTCACACCGCATAATTGTTACATTCTTTTAATCAGACCAATGTGGAATTGAAACAAACGAAAAGCACAGCTTATAGCAGACTGGAGAACAGCTTTTAATCAGACCAATGTGGAATTGAAACAAGCAAAAAACCTGCTGTATCCCAAGTTTTAGATGAGCTTTTAATCAGACCAATGTGGAATTGAAACATGGCAAGAACCCTTTGACCTGTTACCCCTGCCAACTTTTAATCAGACCAATGTGGAATTGAAACTCCTCTTATGTTGCTACTGTATTTGATACTTTAGTCACTTTTAATCAGACCAATGTGGAATTGAAACATATATATAATTTTAGTATCACTTTTTATGTCGGTCAACTTTTAATCAGACCAATGTGGAATTGAAACAAAACAGTCTTGTCGTCTGTTGGAATAAGTACAATATGCTTTTAATCAGACCAATGTGGAATTGAAACGATAAAACAAGATGTGATTGTGTAACGAGAACACACCTTTTAATCAGACCAATGTGGAATTGAAACTATGTTATACCTTGCACCATATTGTTTTATTTTCCCTGCTTTTAATCAGACCAATGTGGAATTGAAACATATTGAAACAGATCATATTTTGTCTGAAGACGGAACTCTTTTAATCAGACCAATGTGGAATTGAAACTCAACTATTCGCAGAACTATACAGTTGGTGGCACAAATCTTTTAATCAGACCAATGTGGAATTGAAACCAAAAAGCGTAAAAAGAGTGCTTAAACTTTCTTTTTTCTTTTAATCAGACCAATGTGGAATTGAAACCCAATATCTCCTGTCTTGCTTTAATTGAAAAGGCAGGCTTTTAATCAGACCAATGTGGAATTGAAACAAATTTAGGCTTGTACCCGGTTTGATAGTTGCTCCAACTTTTAATCAGACCAATGTGGAATTGAAACAGCATCTCTGGAGCTTTCCATGCGACTCCGTCAAGCTTTTAATCAGACCAATGTGGAATTGAAACGATAAAAAGTTGCATTTGATTTGCTGTTGTTTTTGCTTTTAATCAGACCAATGTGGAATTGAAACACTCAAAAAATAGATTCTATTTTACAAAGTTTATCAACTTTTAATCAGACCAATGTGGAATTGAAACGAGTATAAAAATACAAATAATCTAATAGATGAGTCTCCTTTTAATCAGACCAATGTGGAATTGAAACAAAGGTGACAATGTATTGTTCCAATCACTTAATTTGAGCTTTTAATCAGACCAATGTGGAATTGAAACGTAGATTGTATGAATATTTTAAAAAAACATTATAAATCTTTTAATCAGACCAATGTGGAATTGAAACATTATCAGTAGCTTTAATTCCCGCCCTTTTTTTTAAGTCTTTTAATCAGACCAATGTGGAATTGAAACAAACTAAACGATGAAAGAGAAGGTTTTTTTTGTATCAGCTTTTAATCAGACCAATGTGGAATTGAAACATTTATTCAGAAGGTAATTTACACCTAGTTGCAAAAGCTTTTAATCAGACCAATGTGGAATTGAAACTACAAGAATACCACTTGCCTCTGCTATAAGTTTTTCCCTTTTAATCAGACCAATGTGGAATTGAAACTATTTTTTGATGGAAGTTCAAAAATTGTAGTTGTACCCTTTTAATCAGACCAATGTGGAATTGAAACACTGAGGGTCATTGTTTGGTTGAGCCGATTAAGTTAGCTTTTAATCAGACCAATGTGGAATTGAAACTTTGTTTAAAAGTTTCTTTTTGTATATCCATCTCTTTCTTTTAATCAGACCAATGTGGAATTGAAACCCATTAACAAGTGATGCCCTTTCATCTAACATTTGCACTTTTAATCAGACCAATGTGGAATTGAAACACAACAGAGCCTTTAGCATCTGCAAACTTTTGTTTCTTTTAATCAGACCAATGTGGAATTGAAACTTTGTTTAAAAGTTTCTTTTTGTATATCCATCTCTTTCTTTTAATCAGACCAATGTGGAATTGAAACAAATTCTCATCGGTCAAAGGGACTCTTATAAGCCTCACTTTTAATCAGACCAATGTGGAATTGAAACTATTGTTTGCGTTATTTTCCCATCTCCAACCTCCTACTTTTAATCAGACCAATGTGGAATTGAAACCAATTTTATTCTATTTACAGTAATTCTTCTTGTATCTTTTAATCAGACCAATGTGGAATTGAAACAAGAACTCCGATTTTAGTATCAAAAGAGTTGGCTTCTCTTTTAATCAGACCAATGTGGAATTGAAACAATTCTAAAAACTTACCATATTCAACAGAGTTTCTAAAACTTTTAATCAGACCAATGTGGAATTGAAACTTATTTCTTTATGGGATTAAATGGCAGAGGGAAAACATCTTTTAATCAGACCAATGTGGAATTGAAACACGATAATCAAGCTCTGCAATATCTTCTGGTAGCAACTTTTAATCAGACCAATGTGGAATTGAAACTACACAAGTGAAGTTCCAATTGTGACATCGCTTTTAGCTTTTAATCAGACCAATGTGGAATTGAAACATTGGTCAGCTGGAACAAGTTGTATAGTTACGCTTGGCTTTTAATCAGACCAATGTGGAATTGAAACCCAAAATAATCACAAACAATATCATCTTCTTGACTACTCTTTTAATCAGACCAATGTGGAATTGAAACTATTTTAAAAACAACCCTATCGCCAAAATTAAGATTCTTTTAATCAGACCAATGTGGAATTGAAACATATTTTTAAATCTGATTAATCTCTTGCCTGCCTCTCTTTTAATCAGACCAATGTGGAATTGAAACAAAATCTGCATAATACTTTATTGCTCTTATTGTTTTGCCTTTTAATCAGACCAATGTGGAATTGAAACAAGAGTTTAAGTTATAAGAATTGTGGGCATAGAGAAGCTTTTAATCAGACCAATGTGGAATTGAAACTTTTAATTCTTACAAAGTTTTTGGCACACTAAACCCCTTTTAATCAGACCAATGTGGAATTGAAACATAGGCTTTTCAATGATTACGCCTCCGTCCTCAGCTCTTTTAATCAGACCAATGTGGAATTGAAACGAATCTTGATGCTGTAAGTCAAGCGGCCGAAAATTTTACTTTTAATCAGACCAATGTGGAATTGAAACATTGATGTATCAAGCTTTAAGGACGATGCCGACATCGCTTTTAATCAGACCAATGTGGAGTTGAAACAAGCTCGGTTTCGACAAGCTCAACCGCCCGCACATCCTTTTAATCAGACCAATGTGGAATTGAAATATTTTGTTATTTAGAGACGCAAAATCTTGTGTCTCTACGTGTAAAAAATCAATTTTGCAGTGTGTATCCGCCGTTGAGTTTTATAATATTGTTAGTTATAAAGGGGGCATCGTATATAAGAAATAGAACTGTTTTTGTGATGTAGCTTAGAGTACCGAATTTTTTTAGTGGGGTTTGGTTTAATAATTGTTGTTTTTGTTCTTCGCTTAAAAGTTTCCAGCCTCTTGTTTTGTCGCCGTAGCGTGTTTTAAAAAGCCTATCATTGTTTCATTTACTAGTTTTGTGGGGACTCCTTACTTGTTCCCCTTAAGAATATCCAAATATTTTATGACCGAATGTTGTGCGTTCGGTTTTACTATTAAATAATTATATCTGCTTTCCAATATTCAAAAGTTTTTGTTTGTCCATTATCTAAATTAATGTCCTGTGAAATTTTAAATATTCCACCGATTGAAAAAACAATTTCTTCTTTATATAATCCACCTGCATATGTTAAGGTATGATATTCTCCAGTTTCACCACAAACATCTACATAATCTGGAAATGAAGATACTAATTGTGCATCTAGTTCTTTTCCAACAAATGTCTTGTCCAATTTATCTGCCTGTGTAACTACAATTTTTGTTTTAATTCCTGATTTCAAAAATTCGTCAATCACTTCTTCGGGTGTTCTATCCCAAAGAGGTTCTACAATTTTAATCCCCAATGGATTAAATTTCTTTTCTCTAACTTTTTTTGCGTTTGATATAGCTATGTCACCGAAGATAAAATGAGTCACACCTTGAATTTGAAAATAACTAACCGCTTCAACCATTTTTTCATCATAATCACTTAAATTATTAGCAAATGAAATTGTATATAATGGAATACCAATACTTTTCGCCTGTTTTGATAAAATTTCCATAGGAATTGAATGAACAGAAGATTTCTTAGATTCTTCTTCAATAGCTGTAAACAACGAAACAACTTCATATTCATTTCCTTTCAGTACTTTTTGCAAGGCTAATGCTGAATCTTTTCCTCCGCTCCAATTAAATATCGCTTTCTTTTTACTATTCATCTTTTATAACTTATGTTCTTTAGCAAACTGACGTACAATGTTAAGTGTATAGTTATTGTTCTTATACTACCAAATTGGAGGGATAAGAACAATTGCTTATCTCGTTTTTATTGTTCATTAATTTTAATTTCTTTCTCCTTCGGAGAGCAAGAAAAAGCATCCTTAAGTGTTTTCATAACTTTATTTACCTCTTCATCTATCACAGCTTGTTTCAATGTAGAAAATTCACTAAACTTTCCACAATTTGAACATTTTATTTCTTCTTCATCTTCAGGTATATAATCATCATAAGGTAAATCAAAAGAAATTGACTGACAAAAAGGACACTTTGCTTTTACTTGATAAGAAATGTTCCAGTCCTCTGTTTTTGTTGCTTTGTATAAAGTATTTTCTTTTTCTATTTTCTTTGCATTGCGTTTTTTGTTTTGCTTATAAATCCAAAGTAAAACGATTGTAGCTATAATAATAGTAAAAAATTCCATATACAAACTCCTTTTGCCTCTTGATGCCCGTTTTTGTGAGTGTCCCCTTATCTCTGGACGCAAAATTTTGCGTCTCTTATGTGTAAAAAATCAATTTTGCAGTGTGTATCCGCCGTCGAGTTTTATAATATTGCCAGTCATAAAGGGGGCATCGTATATAAGGAATAGAACTGTTTTTGTGATGTCGCTTAGAGTACCGAATTTTTTTAATGGGGTTTGGTTTAATAATTGTTGTTTTTGTTCTTCGCTTAAAAGTTTCCAGCCTCTTGTTTTGTCGCCGTGGCGTGTTTCAAAAAAGCCTATCATTATTTCATTTACGCGTACATTAGGAGCACATTTTTTTGCCCAGTTTTCTGTAAAAAGAGATATGGAACGATTGATTGCAGAATAACAATCGTTAAATATATCGTTTGCAGGACCACTTCTGCCTACTATTCCTGATATTGAAGATATATTTATAATAGTACCGTTAGAAGATTTTTTTATGTATGGATAAATAGACTCAAACATATTCCATTTTGCTTTAAGTGTTGTATCTACTTCAATATCCCATTGCCTTTTTGAATATTTTTTGCCGTGAACAATAGGCCAGCCACCTCTTTCTATATTGTTTATTAATATATCAATTTTCCCATATTTTTTAATAACTTTTTTGACAAAATCTTGTGTTTCTTGAAGCTTTCTTAAGTCGACTTTTTCTATCATAACATCACTTTTTTTCATCTCTTTTTTAAAGCCATCAAGTTCTTCTTTCCAGTCATAATATGTTAATGCAAGTTTTACATCTTTTCCCCAAAGGGTTTTTGCTATTTCTTTTCCTATTCCTTTAATCGCACCTAAAACTATAGCGACTTGTTTTTCATTTTTCATATTTTTTTAAAGCCTCTCTTTTTTAAAAGGTTTAAATCGTTTTTTTATTAAATTTTTTGTTCTTTTTTTAAAATTGTGTCAAGTGGCGGTGTATTATAAAAATAAAAAAGCTTTGAAAGTTTTATATCAAAGTAAGAGTTTTTTTATAAAATTACCAAAAGATAATATTTTACAAAAAAAAACACTATTTTGTCATAAAAAATATTATGTGCAAAGGTTTCAGAGATGAAAGGGGAATTATTATAATGATAGCATATTGTGGTTTAAATTGTTTAAATTGTGATGCTTTTATAGCTTCAAAAGAGAATAGTGATGAGCTTAGAAAAAAGACAGCAGAAAAATGGTCTATTCAATTTAATGTCGATATCGATCCTAAAACCATTAATTGTACTGGCTGTAAGTCTGATGGTATAAGATTTTTTTATTGTGACAATAGTTGCACGATACGTAAATGCTGTATCAAAAAACAGATAACTTCTTGTATAGATTGTGCTGATTTTCCTTGTGAGGATATAAACTTCATCTTAAACAATGCACCAGAAACGAAAGAGAATCTTGAAAAGTTGAGAAAATAGTATGATAAGAGAGTTTAGAAAAAGAATTCTGAACTCTTGTAATTCGTTAGAGTTAGGGGCACAAAATTTTTGTGCCCCTAATAATTATAAAAAATATTTAGAAGTTACGTCTTCTTCTATTATTATTATTATTATTATTATTATTATTATTGTTGTTTCTATTATTACTGTCAGAACGAGGACGAGCTTCATTAACATTAACAGTTCTGCCTTGTAGTTCTGTTTTGTTAAGTCCTTCAATTGCTGCTAAGGCTTCTTCTTTAGAATCCATTGTTACGAAACCGAAACCTTTTGATTGTCCACTGTATTTGTCTTTTATAATAGTAGCAGTTTCAACGCTACCATATGCTTCAAAAGCTGCTCTTAAATCTTCTTCTGTGATTTTATAAGACAAATTACCTGCATAAATGTTCATCATTTTCTCCTTTTAGGTGTTAAATAGCTTTGATAGTTTTTTACATTAAAGAGCTTTGCACAAACGCATTGTTTTAAGAATTTAAAACAAACAACGTTTTTTTCTTAAGAATTTCCTTAAGAAAAAATGTCATAGAAAGTTTGCTATCTATGATTTACCTTCTTTTGCCATTTTTTTGGTTCGACGTAAAAAATACTACTTCACCCTGTGAAAAATTTAAAAATATTTCACAAGGTAAACCAAAAAAAAGAACAAAATCAAGCATTGTACAAAGCACTCATTAAACTATCAGGTTTAAACTTATTTTTTAATTTAAGTTTTAATTTCATAAACCCTTTTTCAATAAAAATAGGGGCTTTAAGAAAAAAAAATTATTTTTTATCTTTATAATTTTCAAATCTTTAATTTTTTGTTGTCTGGATTTTATTAAAAGAAAGGTCATACTAACACGATGAAATGATAGACTTGCGACAAGACTCTTTTTAAAAAAACTCCACCTTAAACTTAAAAGCTGATAACTCAAAAATATAGGTTTTACAAGTAAAATATTTAAAGGAATTTATGGTAGATAGTTCTATATTTTTAAGATTTTTGGACAAAAGGTTCTTGCCTTTCGGCGAACCCCCTTTACATCGAAATAATTTTAAATTTTTTAAAATTTAAAATTAAGGAACGGTTTAAAACCGTTCCCTACAAAAGTGGGAAATGGTAAAAAAAATCTCACGAAAAAACATTATGTGCAAAGGTCTTGAGAGCTTTGAACAATGCCTGACTTTGTTCTTTTTTTGGTGAAGTAGTATGTTTATACATCGAACCAAAAAAAAGGGCAAAAGAAGGCAAGCTATTCATAATAAGCTTTTTAAGGCATTTATCCTTAAAAAAATTTTAAAAAAAAATATTGTTTGTTTTAAATTCTTAAAAAATGCGTTTGTTCAAAGCTCTCGTCTTATTTAAATTGGATTAACCTTTATAAGCTTAGACATACCAAAACAAAGTGTAATTCTTTTATCTCCTGCCATTATGACGCATTGTCCTCTATTGTTGGAAAGAAGTTTTATTTCGTCTCCTTTTTTAATGCCGATGTCGTAGAGATATTTTTGAATACGTTTGTGACCGCCGATATAATCTATTATAACCTTTTTATCTTCTTCTATATCGGAAAGAGATAAAAGTTTATCGTCGTTGTTGAAATTGTCAAAAGGGAACTTGCAAAAATTAGATTTTTTCCTATGTCTATTTTGTGAACATCTGCAAAAAGAATCGAAGTCTTCTTGATTCAAGTCACACTTTTCTATTTTATGCTCTTCTTCTTTTTTAAAAAGATTTCTAAAACAACTTTTGAGTGTTTCCTTATATCTATTTCTTCTCATCATTTTTTTTTACACTATTATAAAAACTTTGGGTTCAACGTAATAAAAGCAAAATTTAAGCAATATACAAATGTTCTATCAATCAAGGAATTTCTTTATCTTTTTACTTCTTGCAGGATGTCTCAATTTTCTTAATGCTTTTGCTTCTATTTGTCTTATTCTTTCACGTGTTACATTAAAATCTTTTCCAACCTCTTCAAGAGTACAATCTGTTTTTTCACCTATACCAAATCTCATTCTTAAAACTTTCTCTTCTCTTGGAGTTAACGTCGCTAAAATTTTTCTTGTTTGTTCAGCAAGGTCCATATCTTTTGCAATTTCTGAAGGAAGTTTAAAGCTTTTGTCTTCTATAAAATCACCAAGATGACTATCTTTTTCATCGCCTATCGGAGTTTCAAGAGAGATTGGCTCTTTAGAAATTTTAAAAACTTTTCTAACCTTTTCAAGAGGCATACCTATTTTATCGGCAATCTCTTCTGGGGTAGGTTCTCTTCCATATTCTTGCACGAGATATCTTGATGTTCTTATCAATTTATTAATAGTTTCAATCATATGCACAGGGACTCTAATAGTTCGTGCTTGATCGGCGATAGCTCTTGTTATTGCTTGTCTTATCCACCATGTTGCGTAAGTACTGAATTTATAGCCTCTTTTGTATTCAAATTTATCGACAGCTTTCATTAAGCCGATATTTCCCTCTTGTATTAAATCTAGAAAAAGCAAGCCTCTGTTAGTATATTTTTTTGCTATGCTTACAACCAATCTTAAATTGGCTTGGATTAGTTCTTTTTTAGCGATTTGAACTTTATACTCTTCTACTTCTATTTTTGCGAGAATAACATCTAAATTTTCTGGGACTTCTCTAACTTCTAAGATTTTTTCTTCAATCTGTTTTTGTATGCTGTTAAAATCTTCAAATAAAACTTCAGCAAATTTGTTTAAATTTTCATCCTCTTTAACAATCTCCAAAAACTTTTTTTTGTTTTTTAACAGGTTTTTAAACTCTTCAACAGAAGTATTAAGTCTTTTTGAATAAAGAACAAAAAGTTGATTCATATTATCAAACCAATCTTTTTGGCTTCTAACCTTGTTCATTATTCGCTTTATTATATTACTTTCAAATCTCCACGGTTTGAGCTCTTTAAAAATTGAATCGTTTCTTTTTTTAATTCTGGTTTTGATTTTTTCTTGTTCTTTAATACTATTTTTACTTCTCAAAAGTAGATCTTTGTCTTCTATATTTTCGTTATATTTTTTTGTTACCTTATCAATACTCTCCAAAAATTGTGCTATTCTAATCTCTACTTCTGATATATTTTCATTTGTTTCATCAATATCTCTTAAAATTGCTTTGGGTCTTTTTTTGTTTAGTTTTAAAAGATTTGAAAAGTAGATAATATTTTCTACAACAGAGATACTTTCTACCATAGCCTTAAGAGTTTGTTGTTCAGCATACTCTATCTTTTTTGCTATTTTTACTTCATCTTCTCTGCTTAAAAGAACAACAAGCCCCATCTCTTTGAGGTACATTTTGACAGGGTCAGTAACGATATCAAATTCTGATGAAGAAGTTGTTTTTTTGGTTTTTATACTACTTTTTTTAGTAAGTTTTTTCTTTGCCATTAAAGTAACCTTATTTATTTAAATGTTTATCTCTTTGTTTAGCAAGAAGCTCCATTAATAGCTTTTTATCACCACTATCTTGAGCTTCTTTTATATCTTTTAAAAGTTGTAAGTTTCTTTTTTTTTCAAAATTTAAAATAAACTGATTAAGAAGTTTTTTAGCTCCAAGAAGATTCCACTTTTCGTCTTTTAAAAAAAAACTGTTAATAATACCTCTTTTTTCTTCTTCGTCAACTTTTTGTATTAAATCTTTTCCTCTATTTTCTAATATTTTTTTTGCAATATCTTTTAGAACTGGATGCTCAAACATATTGACAATGTCGTGTTTTTCTATCTCATCAAGAATCTCTTGAAAGTTGAGCATCATTACAACTATTTTTTCTTCTACTTTATCCCAATCGGATATAATTTTTTTTTGTTTAACACTTTTATTAGTTTTGGAATTTTTCCCTATTTTTTCTCTTAATGCCGATTCTTTTATATTCAAAACCTCTGAAAGATATTTTATGTATAAAGATTTTTTTATCTCTTCTTTTATAGATACAATTATTGGTAAGAGTTCTTCTATTATGGCAAGTTTCCCATTAATAGATAGACTATATTTATCTGTTGCGTGTTGCACTAAAAACTCGAAAAGGTTTATAGCTTGTTTTTTAGCAAAGTCTCTAAAATTATCTTCGCCAAGTTTAAAAATATAAGAGTCTGGGTCTTCTCCTTTTGGCAATATTACAATTTTTGCTTCTATATTTTCTTGGATAAAAATAGGAACGCTTCTTTTCGCAGCTTCAATACCTGCGTTATCGGCATCGTAAACAAGTATTATATTTTTTGTAATAACTTTTAATCGTCTTATATGAAAAGAAGTTAAAGCTGTACCGAGAGTTGCTACAACATTTTTTATATTGTGTTGATAAAGTGCTATTTGGTCAAAATAACCTTCAACTATGTAGGCTTTATTTTCTTTAATTATATGTTGATAGGCAAAGTTTAAACCATAAAGAGAGTGGCTTTTGCTATAAAGTGGAGTTTCTGGAGAGTTAAGATATTTAGGCATTGAATCGTCTAACACTCTACCTCCAAACCCTATAATTTTATTTTTAACATCAAAAATTGGAAATATTATACGATTTCTAAATCTATCGTAAAGTTTATTGCTCTTATCACTCTTTTTGATGAGTCCTGCTTTTAAAATTATATTGGTGTCGTTACTATTTTTTAAAAGATATTTAAAAGTATAATCCCAAGAGTCTAAAGCGAAGCCGAGTTTAAAAACATTTATTGTCTCTTTAGTTATTCCTCTTTTAATTAAATAGTTTAAAGCTTTTTGTCCTTCTTGGTTTTTTAAAAGGTTTTGGCAAAATAGAGATGAGGTCTTTTCATTAATAGTGAAAATTTTTTCTTGCTCTGTAAGTTCTATTTTTTGTTGCTTGGTTAAAGGTTTTTTAGAAATAGTTATACCATATCTATTTGCAAGCTCTTCTGCCGCCTGACTAAATGTAATGCCATGATATTTTTCTAAGAAAGAAAAAACATCACCGCCTACACCACATCCAAAACAGTAGAAAATTTGTTTTGCAGGGCTTACAGTAAAAGAAGGGGTTTTTTCTGAATGAAAAGGGCATAAGCCTTTAAAATTTACTCCCGCTTTTTTTAAAGTGACACTTTCTGATATTATCTCAACGATATCTGTTCTTTCTTTTATTTCGTTTATTTTGTTTTCTGTAAGCATAGGTTTTTACAAAAGGTCTCAAAGAGGTGTAAAAAAATAGGAAAAAATATTGTTTATTAATTAAATATTTTTTTAAAATTATAAAGTAAGATTTTTATAAATCTATATTAATTTATTAAAGTTAAAAGTGAAAAAATGGGTATTATTAATAAAGATTTTTTCCTGCAAGATGCTAAAGAAGTAGCTATCAATCTTTTAGGCAAAAAAATTGTTAGAAAAATAGGGGATAATATTGTATCTGGTATTATTTCTGAAACTGAAGCATATTTAAAAAAAGACGATAGTGCCTCGCATGCTCGTTTTGGCAAAACAAAAAGAAATGCTCCTATGTTTGAAGAGGGTGGTATTGTATATGTTTATCTCATTTATGGAGTTTATCATATGCTAAACTTTGTAACTCAAAAAAAAGATGAGCCTTCTGCTGTTTTAATAAGAAAAATTGTTCCGCTTGAAAATATAGAACTTATGCAGAAATTTAGAGGTAATAGTAATATAAAAAATTTAAGCGATGGACCTGGAAAACTATGCAAAGCTTTAAATATTAATATGAGTTTAAATAGGCATAAGCTTTTTACTAAAGAAAAAATTTGGATAGAAGATATGAAAGATAACTCTATTTTAAAAAAAGTTCAGAAAGGCACAAGAATTGGAATAGATTATGCCGATAAGAAAGATAAAAATGCTTTATTAAGATTTTGGATATAAAACAAACTTGAACCTAAAAAAAAGGATTTTAAATTTATGAGTTTTAATGATGAAAACGAAAGTGCAACCCTGCTTATAAATTGTATGGATAAAAAAGGTATAGTAGCAAGTGTTGCAAACTTTATAAGTAGTAATAATGGCAACATTGTATCCCTTGAACAACACATTGATGGTCTTAAAAATATGTTTTTTATGCGTGTAAAGTGGGACATAAAAGATTTTAAGATTAAAAAAGAAGATATAAATTTTGAGTTTCAAAAAGAGTGTGGGGAAAAGTTTGAAATTAAATGGCAAATTTTTTTTTCTAATGAAAAACCCAAAATAGCTCTTTTTGTCTCAAAACTTTCCCATTGCCTTTATGATATATTATATCGTTACTATTCTGGTGAGTGGAATGTAGATATTCCTTTGATTATAAGTAACCACAAAGATTTGCAGGATATAGCAGAAAAATTCTCTATAAAATATGAATATTTCCCTATAAATAAAGAGAATAAGTTAGAGCAAGAAGAGAGAGAAAAAGAGCTTTTAAAGAAACACAATATAAACTTAGTTGTTCTTGCGCGTTATATGCAAATTTTATCTTCCGATTTTGTAAAAGAGTTTCCAAATAAAATAATAAATATTCATCACTCTTTTTTGCCTGCTTTCCCGGGTGCAAGACCTTATGATGCAGCATACAATAGAGGTGTTAAGATTATAGGTGTTACAAGCCACTACGTTACAGAAGAGCTTGATGCAGGACCTATCATAGAACAAGATGTTGTTAAAGTTTCGCATACAGATTCAATAGAAGATATTATTCGTAAAGGAAAAGATTTAGAAAAAGTAGTTCTATCTCGTTCTGTTCAAAAACATATAAGAAGAAAAATTTTAACCTATAATAATAAAACTATAGTTTTTGACTAAAAACTCTTTTTCTTTTGTTATTTAAATCGTCTATCAACGAGCACATAACAGGAACGATTATAAGAGTTAAAAAAGTTGCTATTATTAGTCCATAAATTACTACTACTGCCATAGAACGCCAATATTGTGAAGATTCGCTAATAAGCGATAGTGTAAATGTATGAAAGTCAAAAGATATACCTGTTAACATAGGAATTAAGCCTAAAATTGTTGTTATTGCAGTAAGCATAACAGGTCTAAATCTTGTTATACCACCTGAGATTATAGCTTCTTTTGTTGCAAGTCCGTCTTGTTTTAATTTATTAATATAGTCTATTAATACAATAGCGTTATTTACCACAACCCCTGCAAGAGATATTACACCTACACCTGTCATTATTATTCCAAAAGGAGACTTGATTGTTGCAAGCCCTAAAAATACTCCTCCAAAAGAAAGTATAACTGAAGTCATAATGATAAATGGCTGACTTATAGAATTAAAAAGTGTTACTAATATTAAAAAGATTAAAAATATTGCTATCATAAAAGCCTTAGATAAAAACTCGGAAGACTCTTCTTGAAACTCATTTTCACCTGTAAATTTAATTTTATATCCTTCTGGTAATGTGAAATTTTTTAAAAGTTTTTCTGCTTGTACACGCAATGTAGCTCCAGGTATTTTTGTTTCATCTACATTAGCTTTAACTGTAACTACTCTTTTATGATTAATTCTTGATATATCTCCAAATGAACCTTGATATTTAATTTCTGCAATTGAAGTAAGAGGAACAAGTTTGCCTGAAGAGGTAGGAAGTAAGATATTGTATAAAATATCGGTTTTTTCTCTATCTTTTTTATTAAGTCTTACCACAATGTCAAAATCATCACCTTTTTCTCTATAAGTTGAGATATCCATACCATTATAAGCTATTCTCAATGCTGTTCCTACTAAACCTGTGTTGAGTCCAATAGCTGCTGCTTTTTGTCTATCTACTTTGATTTTTATAGATGGTATACTGTCAACAAAATCGTCCCTTATATCTTCAATAAAGGGGAGTTTTGCGATAATATTTTTTATATTTTTTGCTATAATACTTAATATTTGAGAGTCGTCCCCAGATATTTCTATATTAATGGGGGCACCTGTTGGAGGTCCACCTGCTTCTTCATGAATTGTAACAGTTGCACCAGCTATATTTTTTAATCTTTTTCTTATTGTTTCTACATCAAGTTTAGAATCTTTTTTTCTTTTTAAAAAATCTATAAATTGTATTCCTATGTGGTTTGGTTCTGTTCCAAACATACTACCGTAGCTTTTCTCTATTGAAGCGGTTGTGTAGATATGCTCAATATTTTCTATATCGCTTGGAGAGGTATATTTTTCGCCATTTCTGTTTGTATAATCGTATTTTTTATAAGAATAAGATGTTTTATCCGTATCTAAAGTGTTTTTGTTGTTTAAAGCCATCTCTATCTTTTTTAGTATTTTATCAGGATATGAAATATCAACGCCTTCTGGTATTTTTAAGTTTATATAAAGACTTGGAGGTGATGATTTAGGAAAAAATTCAACGGGTTTTTCAAGCCCTACGACAAGTAGCCAGACAAAAAACAGCATAATTAACAAAAGAAATGAGCCAAATAGTGTTTTAATTCTGTGGTCTAAAATATCTTCTAAGAACTTTTTATAGAGTTTTAAAAACTTACTATTTTCGATTTCTATCTTTTTTGAGTCTCTTTTTTTTGTACGTGCTGTTTTTTTAACAGGCATAAAAAATGCCGCAAGAGCAGGGTTTATTATAAGAGCTACAAAAAGGCTGGATAAAAGGGTTATAACAAGAGTAATTGGAAGAAATTTCATAAAATCTCCCATAATTCCTGGCCAAAATATCATAGGAAAAAAAGCAGCGATTGTTGTTAATGTAGAACCTATTATAGGGTAGGCTACTTCACTGGTAGCAAGTTTGGCAGCAGTTATTCTAGAATATCCCGATTCTATAAAACGATATATATTTTCAACAATTACAATTGCGTTATCAACAAGCATTCCAAGAGCGAGTGTCAGAGAGAACAAAACTACCATATTTAGTGTTATCCCCATAAATTGCATAACAGCAAAACTTATGAACATTGAAAAAGGGATAGAAAGAGCAACTAAAAATGAATTTCTAAAACCAAGTGCGAAAAAAAGCACTACAATAACAAGAACAAGCCCAGTTAAGATATTGTTTTCAAGGTCAGCAATCATATTATTGATATCTTTGGACTTATCCATAAGTTTATTTATTTTTAAGCCTGCTGGAAAATTTTTCTTTTTTGTATCAAGGAGATTATCTACTTTGTCGATGATTTCGATAATGTTTTTCCCGATTCTTTTTTTTACTGCTATATTGACAGACATTTCCCCGTCTAAACGTGATCTCGTTGTTTCATCTTCAAAACCATCAACGATTTTTGCCACATTTTTTAAATATACAAGATTTCCATTAAAAGAACCTACAACAATATGGTCGGCTTCTTCTGGTGTTTTTATCTCTCCTGGGACTTGCAGTTGATATCTGTTGTCTCCAAGGGATATTGTACCAGCGGTAGTATTTTTATTCTCACCTGTAACAGCTTGTTGAATATCGGTTATAGGGATATTATAATAAGCAAGTTTACCAGCATCTACTTCAATAATGATTTCTCTTTCAATGCCGCCTGTCAATTCTACTTCAAGAACTCCATCTATTGCTTCAATTTCATCTTTTAAATCGTCGGCTATCTGTTTTAATTTATATCTATCATCTAAGCCATTGATAGCGTATATTATGATTGGTGTTTCAGAGAGGTTAATTTCAAAAACGTAAGGGTCGTCTTCTAAATCTTGTGGAAGTTCATTTTTTGCTTCGTCGACTTTGTTTCTTACCTTTTGAATAGCATCGTCTATATCAACATTAGTTTCAAACTCTATCGTTATTGAGGATACACCTTCAGAACTTACAGAACTTATTTTCTTAACGCCTTCCAGTCCTTTGAGCTTTTTTTCTATAGGCATTGTAACAGTAGTTTCTATGTCTGAAGAAGAAACTCCGCTATATGTTGTAGAAACAAATACGTATGGAATTGTTACATCGGGCTCATTTTCTCTTGGCATAGAAAAATAACTTGAAACACCGATGAAGAAAATTATCACGATGAGTACCATTACGCTTATTCTGTTATCTATGGCTTTGTTTGATATTATCATAATAAGAGTTTTGAATAATTAGTTTATAATTTTTTAAAAAAGTTAAAATTTATTTTTTTTGCCATTTCCCCCTTTTAAGGGGGATTAAGGGGGTTCGCCGAAAGGCGAAAAACCTATAAAAACCTTATAAAGACTTACTCGTTTTTTTGCTTTAGTTCTTAAGTTTTAAAAAAGTGAAAGTTTATTTTTTTTGCTTTAGTTTGTCGTACAAATAATAAATAAAAGCGTTACCTAAAAAACTTAGTTAAGTTCTTCTATGCTATCTACTTTTCGTATGATTTTTACTGCACGATTTTGAGAGACGTCGTTTTGTCCTATAATTATTAAATTGTCGCCTACACTTAAGCCTTTTTTGATTTCGACCATAAATCCTTCTTGAATACCTGTTTCAATATTGTTTGAATGTGCTTTGCCTTCTTTTTCGATATAAACTATTTTTTTATCGCCTTTAGTAATAATTGCATTGATAGGTATAACTATGCAGTTTTCTCTTTTTCTTTTGATTATATCTACTCTTGCAAACATACCGTCTAAAATTTCTCCTTGTGGATTGTCTATTTTAAGGTCAAGGGCATAGAGTCTAACATTTTCATCTGTACCTTGAGATAGAAAATATTTTTTTGCTTTAAACTTTTTATTAAGAGCGTCTATTTCAACAACAAAATCTTTTACATTCCTAATATTAGTTATATCATTTTCTGGAATACCAACTCGTACCTTTATTTTTTTCGTATTTAAGATTTGAGCTACTAAACTTCCAACAGCAAGAATTTGCCCCTTTTCAATAGAAATGTCGTTTATAAATCCTGAAATTGGTGCTTTAATATTGCAATTTTCAAGGTCTGTTTTTGCTATTTCCATAGATGCTTTTGCCTGCTCCATTGAAGCTTTAGCACTTTCTAAGTCAGATTTTTTTGTAATGTTTTTTTCATAAAGGTTTTTAGTTCTATTAAAATTAGCAAGAGCCATTGTATATGTAGCATTTGCAGAATCAAAAATACTTTTATATTTGTTTTTGTTTATAACAAACAGTGTATCTTTTGTATTTACATAATCTCCTTCTTTAACTTTTTTTTGAATCACTTCTCCTGCTACTTGTGTTTGAAGTTTTAAATCTTCCCAAGCTTTTGTTATAGCAATTAGGTTTATTTTATCGTAAATAGTCCTATTTTTAAGCTGCATAGTAATAACATTTACAGGCACCTCTTTTTTTACATTCTTAAGTTTCTCTTGTTTTAATTTTTCTGTTTTAGTTCCGATAGATAAAAAAAGAATTATAAGAATTAAAATAAGAAGCAGAATAGAGGCATTAGGTTTATTAATTTTTTTAAAAATTTCTATGATTTTGTTCATAATGTTTTTTATTTTTTGCATTTTTTTTAGTTAAAGAAACGTTTTAATAAGTAAGACCTTTGCACATAATGTTTTTTATGAAAAAAATAAAAGCAAAATAAAGCTATGTGCAAAGGTCTCATAAGTGTGTTTTTGAAAATATCGTCTTTTTCATATCAACAAAAGTTTTCTTATAAAGCTTTTAAATTTGTAGCAACTTTAAAAAAAGTTATATATTTAAAAAGTTACATATTGAATTTGTCTTGACAATTTAAAAAAGCTTTGTTCTTTTTTTCAACTGTTTTTTCTAAGGAGGAGTGGCCGAGTGGCTGAAGGCGGCGGTCTTGAAAACCGTTGAGTGTAACAGCTCCGTGGGTTCAAATCCTACCTCCTCCGCCATTTTTTTTATTTGATTCTTGAAACTTTTTTTAACGGAGAAATGGCCGAGTGGCTGAAGGCGCTCGCCTGCTAAGCGAGTATGGGGTTTATAACCCCATCGAGAGTTCGAATCTCTCTTTCTCCGCCATTTTACTGTTTTCTAACTTTTCTCCAATCCTCAAGAGTGTTGTTAATTTATCCACCAAAAAAATTAAAAACTGTCAGACGTACCATGATATTCAAAAAGATTCTTTTATGATGTCTTGGTTAAAGAATAAAATCAATTATTTGGAATTTCCGATTAATTTAAATATGTCAAAATAATAACACTTGGTGTTACTATTTTGAGGTTAAATGTACAAAAATAACTTGAAATAATAACATAACGTGTTATTATTTGGGGTATTTTTGCACATAGCTATATTGTGCTTTTGTGGTTTGCAAATCATATTTGAACTTGTAGGGAACGGTTTTAAACCGTTCCCTACACAAATTTTATTTTGGGGTGAATCCCCTTAAAATGGTAAAAAAAATCAAAAAAAAATTATACTCAAAGGTTTCATTTAAGTATGTTATACAATAGACACATTACAGAAAATATTTTAAAGAGCTTAAGAAACAACCCTGTTGTGCTTATCAACGGAGCACGTCAAGTTGGGAAAAGTACAATTGTAGAAGAGCTTGTAAAGGAAGATTATAAGGCTCATTACATCTCTTTAGACGATTATGCCGTACTGTTTGCATCATCAAATGATCCTTTTGGATTTTTGGATAAATATGATGATCCGGTTGCAATTGATGAAGTTCAGAGAAACACTGAACTTTTTATGGCAATTAAGCGTATTGTTGACATTAGAAAAAAGGACGGTCAATTTTTGCTAACCGGATCAGCAAACGTTTTAACTATTCCAAAAGTTTCTGAGAGTCTATCCGGCAGAATGATTTTGCATACACTCTGGCCACTTTCTCAAGGTGAGATAAGAGGCTTGAAAGAAGGTTTTATTGATTGGGCGTTTAATAGTGAAAAAATTCCTCTTATCAAAACAAAACTAAAACAGTTAGAGCTTATTGATATAATTGTTAAAGGTGGCTACCCAAGATCGTTGCGTGCTGAAGATCAATCCGATCGTTTTGAATGGATGCATTCATATATCGATACGATATTGCAAAGGGATATTTTAAATCTGGCAAAGATTGAAGGTTTAAAAGAGTTGCCCAATGTTTTATCTGTTCTTGCAGAACGTATAGGTAATTTAATTAATCTTAACGATATCGGACGTATCACAGATATAAATAAGGTTACATTAAAGCGTTATTATACGTTGCTTCAAATGGTATTCCTTGTTGTTGAAGTTCCCGCTTGGTTTACAAGTAGAGAGAAAAGGTTTGCAAAATCACCGAAGGTTTATTTGAATGATACAGGGCTTGCTTGTTATTTTAAACAGCTTACACGAGAAGATTTTATGGATAATCGAGCAAATATGGGTCAATTGCTTGAGAATTTCTGCCTGATGGAATTAAAAAAACAGGCAACATGGCATAAAATAAAACCCGATATTTATCATTACAGAACTCAGGCAGGTAGCGAAGTTGATATTCTCCTTGAAGGTCAAAACAGACAAGTTGTAGGTATTGAAGTTAAAGCATCTACGGCAATTAAAAAAAAAGATTTATCAGGCTTGAACTCCTTAAAAGAGACGGCAGGGAGTAAGTTTAAAAAAGGTATTCTTCTTTATACAGGAGAACAAGCTATGGCACTTGATGATGATATCTATGCCTTGCCTATCAATTCTTTATGGGAAATTTAATTTGAGATAATGAGGAATCTTCGGCAACTTTTTTCGTGTAGTAATTATATGTGTAAAGGTCGCAAATATGAACAACGCTTCTAAACCTAAAAGTCTATACCTTATTGATGGAACAGCCTATATCTACAGAAACTTTCATGCTATTAGAGGTCTTTCAAATTCAAAGGGTTTTCCTACTAATGCCATCTTAGGTTTTACAAACACCTTAATAAAACTGATTGAGACTCAAAATCCTCATTATATTGGTATGGTCTTTGACTCAAAAGAAAAGACATTTAGGCACGATATTTATGAGAGTTATAAAGCTAATAGACCTCCTGCTCCAGATGAACTTTTAGCACAAATTCCTTTTATAGAAGAAATAGTATCTTATTTTAATATCCCTATTGTAAAAAAAGCTGGGTATGAAGCAGATGACATTATAGCTTCTATCGCTAAAAAAGCCGAAGATGAAGGTTTTAAAGTTGTTATGGTTACAGGCGATAAAGATTTTCTGCAACTTATAACAGAAAAAGCCTCTATTTTTGACCCTATGAAAAATAAAATTTCCGATTTGAACGAACTCAATAAAAGTTATGAATTAGAACCAAAACAGATAATAGAGATGATGTCACTTTCAGGAGATACTTCAGACAATATTCCTGGAGCAAAAGGGATAGGAACAAAAACCGCTATTTCATTAATAAAAGAGTTTAAAACGATAGAGAATCTTTATAATAAAATTGAAACGATTACGAAGAAAAAACAGAAAGAAAATTTAGTAGAGTGCAGAGACGATGTTTTTTTAAGCAAAAAGCTTGTTACAATAAACAGAGATGTGCCTTTAGATATTAGTTTTGATGAGTTTGAAAAAAAAGAGCCAAATAAACTTGAGCTTTATAAAATTTTTAAAGAGCTTGAATTTAAAAGGCTCCAAGAAAAATTTTTTGTTTCAGAAGCAAGCAAGGTAAAAAAAGAGTATAAACTTATTACAAATCTTGATGAGCTTGAGGCTCTTTTTTCAACTATCAAAGAGAGACAAATTTTTGCAATCGATACAGAAACAACTTCAGAAAACCCTATGAATGCTGAACTTATTGGCATATCTTTTTCGTATGCTGAAAATAGCGGTTTTTATCTTGCTTTTAAAGAAGAGTTTATAGAGCTTTTAAAAGAGGTTTTAGAAGATGAAAATATCAAAAAAGTGGGTCACAATATTAAGTATGATAAAATAGTACTGAAAAATAGTGGGCTAAATTTAAAGGGTGTTTGTTTTGATACTATGCTTGCAAGTTATCTATTAGACCCTTTGAAAAGAACTCATAGTTTAGATATTTTAAGTCTTGAGCATTTTGATTATAAAATGGTCTCTTTTAAAGAGCTTCTGAAAGAGGCAAAAGCAAAAAATTTTAGTGAGGTAAATATAGAAGACGCTACTTTTTATGCTTCTGAAGATGCGGACATTACATTTTGTTTATATAATAAATTTAAAAAAGAATTAGATGAAAAAAATCTTAATTCCCTTTTTTATGATGTAGAGATGCCTCTTCTTGATGTTTTGTTAAAAATGGAAACAGAAGGCATTAATATTGAAAAAGACAAACTTCTCTCTTTATCCGATTTTTTTGCTTCTAACATAAACGCTTTAGAAAAAGAGATATACAAAGAGGCTGGTGAAAAGTTTAATATTAATTCTACTAAACAGCTTAGTGAAATTCTTTTTGAAAAGCTAAAGCTTCCTGTACAAAAAAAAACAAAAAAAAAAACTGGTTACTCGACCGATACTGATGTTTTAAAAAGTTTAAAAAATGAGCATAAACTTCCTGAATTGCTTTTAAACTATAGAGAAATTTCTAAGCTTAAATCCACATATACTGACGCTATCATAAATTTAATTAACGATAAGACAAATAGGCTTCATACGTCTTATAATCAAACTGTTACAGTTACAGGACGTCTTAGCAGTTCGAATCCAAATCTTCAAAATATTCCTGTTAAAACCGAAAATGGAAGAAAAATAAGAGGATGCTTTACCGCAAAAAAAAATCATTTTTTGTTGTCAGCAGACTATTCTCAAATAGAACTTAGAATTTTAGCCCACTATTCAGAAGATGATATTTTGATAGACGCTTTTAAAAGTGATGATGATATCCATTTAAGAACGGCAACGGAAATATTTGGAGCAATTCCAGACTTAATAGATGATAAAATGAGAAGGCAGGCTAAAGCTGTTAATTTTGGTATAGTATATGGCATAAGTCCTTTTGGACTTTCAAAAGAGCTTAACATAACGCAAAAAATGGCAAAAACATTTATTGATAGATATTTTGCACGATATAAGGGCGTAAAGAAATTTATTGATAGTGCTATAGAAGAAGCAAGAGAGATAAAGGAGACCAAAACAATTCTGGGAAGGACGAGAAAAATCCCAGATATAAATGCAAAAAATTATAACGTTAGACTTTTTAATGAAAGAATAGCTATAAACACACCAATACAAGGAAGTGCAGCCGATATAATAAAACTTGCAATGATAAAAACTGATGAGGCTTTATCAAAAGCAAAATTAAAAACAAAAATGCTCTTAACAGTTCACGATGAGCTTCTTTTTGAAATTCCTGATGAAGAAGGAAAAGAGGCAGCAAACTTAATAAAGAAAAATATGGAAGATGTTTATGAATTTAAAGTCCCTCTAAAAGTAAATATTTGTCAAGGTGCAAGCTGGGGAGATTTAAAGTAGTAAATTTTAGGTTGCTTAGGCTATATATGCAAAGGTCTTGAAAATCTTAAAAAAAATTATAAAGACAATTGAAAAGTGAAAGATAAAAAAATTTTATTACATATTTGCTGTGCTCCATGCTCCATATATCCAATAGATTTTTTAAAAAAAGAGGGCTTTGAGGTATACGGTTTTTTTTATAAAAGTAATATTCATCCCCTTAGCGAAATGAAACAAAGAGAAGATACTTTAAAGGAGTATGCAGAGAATATAGGACTAAAAGTAATTTATGAAAAAGAGTATGATATAAAGGGTTTTTTTCAAGATGTCGTTTTTAGAGAAGCAAAAAGATGCAAGATTTGTTACTATAAAAGATTAAGAGCGGCTGCTAAAGTGGCTAAAAAGGGAAAGTTTGATTTTTTTTCTTCCACTCTTTTATATAGCAAATTCCAAAATCATAACCTAATTAAGGAGTTAGGAGATTCAATAGCAAAAGAGGTTAAAACAAACTTTTATTATAACGATTTTAGGATAGGCTGGAAAGAGGGCATAGAAAAATCGAAAAAACTTAATATGTATCGTCAAAGATATTGTGGTTGTCTGTATTCTGAAAAAGAAGCTTTTAAAGGTTCAATATGACAAAAAACAGAAAAACATTTTTAATAGCATTTTCGTTAGTTTTAATAACGTCTATTTTTCTTTTCAAAGATTATCTTCTTTTAAATAAAGTCTATCTTTTTGCTGATATTGGTAGTGATACCATTCAGGGTGAGTATCCTACAATTTTTCATACTTCAAGTGAGCTAAAAAATGGGAATCTTCCTTTTTGGTCTTTTAAGGAAGGTATAGGGCAAGGTGTTTTTCCAGAAAGTTTAAACAATATTTTTAACTACATCTTTTTCTTTTTTAAACTGAAAAATATTGCAAATATTACTATTTATGTTGAAGTCTTAAAAGTTTTC
This sequence comes from Desulfobacterales bacterium, assembly GCA_963662235.1. Classification (GTDB taxonomy): domain Bacteria; phylum Desulfobacterota; class Desulfobacteria; order Desulfobacterales. Next base: position 1,202,385 of record OY759308.1, read on the forward strand.
TTTGCTTTTTATTTTTTTTTTCTTTTCTTAAGAGAACTCAATTTCTCTTCTTTTTCTCAAATTTCAGGCTCTTTTTTTTATGCATTTTCAGGCTATTTAATTTCTACAAGTACTTGGTGGCATGAATTTACAACACTTTGTGTTTATTTTGCTTTTTTCCTTTTAGCGTCCGAAAAACTTTTAAAAGGCAAAAATTTATCTCTTTTTATCATAGCAATTTTTTTAATAACATCTCTTAACCCTTTTAACTTATTTGTTTTAGGGCTTTTTTTTACTATCTATTTTTTCTTTAAATTTTTAACTTTTGAAAGTAAGCAAAAAATAGATAAGTTTTTTAAAACCATTTTTTTAATGGCTATTTTAATGGTTTTGGGTATTGGACTAAGTGCTGTTTTTTCTTTAACTATTTTAGAGATAATTTTTAAAAGTGAAAGAACAGGTAGCTCTTCTCTTATTAGTTCTCTTTTTCATCAACCAATTTTTAAATTCAACGATCCTATTCAATCTTTAACGATAGTAAGTAGTTTTTTTGGGAACAATCTTTTAGGAAATGCTTTACATTTTAGAGGATGGCTAAACTATTTTGAAGCACCTGCTTTTTATGTTGGAATTTTAAATCTTATTTTATTCCCACAAACTTTCACTTTTTTAGATAAACGTAAAAAAAAAATATATTTTTTTATTTTATTCTTTTTTTTACTCCCTCTTATATTTCCATATTTTAGATATGCAATTTGGGGTTTTACTGGTGACTATTATAGAATTTTTTCTTTGCTTGTAGCCTTTGTTACGCTTTTTTTAAGTTTAAAAACGCTTACCTTTCTTGAAACGAAGAAATTAAACTTAAAAGTTCATCTCTTTGTTTCTGTTTTTTTATTTTTACTGCTTATATTTCCTCTTTTTACAAAGTATGGGGTTTTAATAAATAGAGAAGTTTTAAAAAATACTATTTTTTTTCTTTTATTGTACTCGTCTCTTATTCCTTTTTTTAAGAGAAAAACGATTAAATTTTTACTTTTATCTCTCTTTGTCTTTGAAATTTTTATTCTTTCTGGACCTACAGTAAATCAAAGAGAAGCTATAAAAAAAAAAGATTTTGAAAATGCTTATTATAATGATGGTACAAAAGAGATTGTAAAGTATATTAAATCTCACGATAAATCTTTTTTTAGAATTGTTAAGGACTACGATTCAAATGCAACAAGGTATACTGGAGCAAATGATGCAAAAGTTCAGGACTATTTTGGTGTCTCTTCTTACTATACGTTTCATCCCAAAACTTATATAGATTTTTTAAAAGAGTTTGGAGGATTGAGAGAACATGATTTTTTCCATTTTAAAGTATTAAAAAATATTGCACCCTATATAGTTTTACAATCTTTTGTAGGTGTTAAATATGCAATACTAAAAACAAGCAACATAAGAGAATCTTTTGTTAGGAGCGGTTTTTTCGTAGAGATTGGTAAAACAAGAGATGAAAAGTTTTCTATTTTACGAAATCGCCTCTCTCTTCCTTTTAGCTTCCCTTATAAAAAATATATTTTTAAAAGAGACGTTAAAAATCTTTCGTTAGTAGATAAACAATGGGTTTTGTTTGACGCTTTTTTTATAAATGAAAATGATAAGGAGCTTCAAAAGCTTTTCCCTAAAACGAATAAAATTTTTTCTATAAATAAAATTTATAAAACGGCAAAAAATTTAAGAGAGAATGCACTTAAAATAGAAGAGTTTTCACAAAATAGAATAAAAGGTTCAATAACTAACGCTGAGAGATGTATGCTATTTTTTTCCATTCTTTACGATAAAGGATGGAAAGTAAAAGTTGATGGAAAAGAAGAAAAATTAAGAAAAATCAATGTAGGCTTTAGCGGTGTTATTTTAGAAAAAGGCTCTCATACAGTTGAGCTTACTTATATGCCAGCTTACTTTTTTACAGGAGTAATTATATCACTTGTCTCTTTACTTCTAATCTTTCTCTTTTTTTTGATATATAAAAAAAAGGGTATCTCAAAATTTTTTTATGAGTAATCTTGTTCTTTAGGATTATCACAAATAGCTGTTAAAATAGAGATAGTTAGAAAAAAATAGGTGCCATAAAGTGATTGATATATATGCCACCCAGACAGTCCTTGCACACAAAAAATAATAGGAATTGAGATAAACAATATGCAGTGTTTGTTTGATCGTATTATAATTTTAAACAAGTTTATAATAAGCCATATAAGAGAAATTAATCCTACGATACCTGTACAAGATAATTGTTCAACAAACACATTGTGAGCGTGATTTGGGACATAGTCGGAATCTAATTTGCGAAAAGAGCCCATAAAATTTGCGGAGCTTCCAAAACCCTTTTTATTTAAAATTTTTTCATAACTTTTGCTGTAATTAAAAACACCTACTCCAAAAATAGGTTTCTCTTTCCATATCTCAAGAGATGTTTTCCAAATAGCTATTCTATCTGTAAATGAGCCTATACTTGCACTACTATAGTTTGAGTCCCTATTAAAAAAAACTATTATAAGGATAACCATAGGTATTAAGATTGATAAAAAAGCTACTTTAATGGAAACTTTTTTAAAAACAAAATAGGAGACAATAACAGCAATTCCTATGGTTGTTGATATCATAGCTGTTCTTATTTCTAAATAAACTATTACTCCAAACGCAATTATTCCAAGTAAAGCAAAAAGCCATCTTTTTAAAGTAGTTATGTTTTTGATAAATAGAGCCAGACCTATGAAGATAGGTGACATATAAGCAAAAAGCATAGTAATATCACCAGCTTTACTCATTTTGTTAAAATACTTATATGCAGGTATATTGAAAATATCGTGTCCAAACAATTTTGCCATTACAATGTTGAACATTATTAAGGCGAAACAGAAGATTAAACCTGATATAAAAGGCTTAAATATATTATTATTTTTTGAAACATCTAAAATTATAAAAAATAGAAGAACAAATCTTAAGAGAACTATATCGTGACCAATTTCATCAGGGGTGGCACTTTTTATATTTAGGAAAAGAGCTATATAGATAGAGATAAGCCATAAAAGAACAGGGTAAAAAAGAGGGTTTTTTGATATAAAAGGGAAGGGGTTTTGTTTTGTAATAGCTATTCTTATAAACCAGAATAGTATAGTTAAAATAACAAAAAACTCACTTATAGCACTACCTATAAACATTCCAGTTGGTATAATTGATATTAAGGTCACTATTATCTTATCAATTATCTTATTTTTATTTTCCATTTTGTATATAATATCCCTTTTTTGTTTTAGAGACCTTTGCACATAGCTTAAATTTTGCTTTTGTTTTGTGGTGAAGTAGTATCTTTATACGTCGAACCCAAAACAAAAGTAAAAGAAAGCGTAAATCTTTATAGGTTTTTGTAAGTTTTTTATCAAATTATCAAAAGTTAATGTCTTGCTAAAAACTACTCTTTTCTTCATAAAAAACATTATGTGTAAAGGTCTCGTTTTCTTATAAATTTTGTTTCTTTTGTGCTTCTATGAGGTGTTTTACCGCAACAAGCTCTTTGCCTTCCATTAAAGCTAAAAAAGCTCCACCACCTGTTGATATATAAGTTATACGGTTTGCTTCACCCACTTTGTGTATAGCAACGTCAGTGTCTCCACCACCTACGATTGTATCTGCATAGGCGTTTGCAAGACTATGTACCATACGTATTGTCCCTCTACTAAAAGCATCTATTTCAAAAACTCCCATAGGCCCGTTCCACATTATTGTTTTTGCATTATAAAGAGCTTCTGAAAAAAGCAAAGAGGTTGCAGGACCTATATCTAATGCCATCCATTGTGCTGGCATTTCTTGTGTTGTGACAATTTTTACTTCACTCTCTTCTTTGGGTTTTCTTGCAACGACAAAGTCTATAGGTAAATATAGTTTTATGCATTTTTCTTTAGCTTTTTTAATAATTTCTTTGGCGAACTCTAAATTTTCATCTTCTATCATAGATTTGCCTAAATCGTATCCTTTAGCTTTTAAAAAAGTGTTTGCCATAGCCCCGCCAATAATGAGTTTATCCACTTTCTCCATCATATTTTTTAAAGCTTTTATTTTACTTTTTACTTTTGCTCCACCAAGAATAGCAACAAGAGGTCTTCTCGGTTTTTCTGTTGCTCTTTGAAAATAAGTTATCTCTTTTTCAAGTAAAAAACCTGCTACTGTTAAAGGTGCATATTTTGTTATAGCACACACAGAAGCATTTTCTCTATGTGATACTGCAAAGGCGTTGTTGACATATACATCGCAAAGAGATGCTAATTTTTTTGCAAAATTATCATCGTTTTCTTGCTCTTCTTTATAAAATCTTAAATTTTCAAGAAGAAGTATTTCGCCATTTTTCATATTGCTTATCTCTTTTTCTACTTTTTCTCCTATGCAATCTTTTACATATTTTACTTCTCTTTTAAGTAGAAGAGATAATCTTTTTACAACGGGTGCAAGTGTTAGTTTTTTTTCAAAACCATTAGGTCTACCCAAGTGGGAAGCTATTATGACTTTTGCTTTTTTTTTAATAGCATATTCAATGGAAGGTAAGACAGGTTTGATTCTTGTATCATCAGTTATGTTACGATATGCATCCATAGGAACATTCATATCGACTCTGATAAAAACTCTTTTATTTTCTAAATCTACATCTCGTAGTGTTTTAAACTTTGTCATTTTCGCCTCTTTTTTTGCTTAAATATTTTTTTCTTTTCCATCTTTCAAAAAAAGTTATAAGTTTTGAATCTTCTGCTTTTTCAAGTATTTTTTCTTGTATAACAATGCCTTCGTTACTTTTCATAGCTTCTTTCAAACATCTTGTTTTATAAAAACATAAAAAACACGATTCTGGACTTTCTCTTAATCCATCTTTTCCTTCTGGGAAAACTACATCAAGTTTTCCATAGCAATGTGGTAAATCTTCGTTCATTTTAAAAACTTTTAATATTTTATTTAATTTATCAAACTTTATCTGATAGTATCTGAAACTCTTTTTCGAAACTATTTATATAATTGTTTTCTGCAAAACTATAGTGCCCTGAAGAACTTATGATTATATGGTCATAAACGTTTACATCTAAAAACTTACAAGCAAAAAAAATTTTTCTTGTTATTTTTATATCGGAATCGGAAGGCTTGTTTTGTCCAGATGGATGGTTATGTGCCAAAACTATATTTATTGCTGAATGTTGTATAATTTTCCTTATTATTTCACTTAGATATACTGCACTTTTAGAAGTGTCACCTTTAAAAAGAGTTTCTATTGCTATTACTTCATTTCTTGCGTTTAAAAAAGCACATATAAAAAGTTCTTTTTTTTTATCTTTTATATAACTGTTTAAAAAATTTAAGAATAGTTCAGGGTTTGAAACTATATCTTTTTTTAAAGCTTTTTCTTTTAAATATTTATCCGAAACTGCTTTTATAAATTTAATTCCAAAAACGTTTTTATCTCCAACTCCTTTTATCTTTTTAAGCTCGAAACTGCTTGCTTCAAAAACGCCCTGCAAGTTTTTAAATTTTTTAAGTACATCTTTTGCCGCTTCTTTACAGTCTCTTCTTGGAGTTGCAAGTGTAAGTAAAAGTTCTATAATTTCGTAATCATTAAAACCCTTTAATCCCGATTTTAAGAACTTATTTCTAAGTCTGTCTCTGTGACCTTCTTTCCCTATCATATTATAATAGCTCTATTTTTTTGTTGGGGTTATCTACGAGACCTTTGCACATAGCTTAAATTTTGCTTTTGTTTTGTGGTGAAGTAGTATTTTTATACGTCGAACCCAAAACAAAACAAAAAGAGAGCGTTAGTCTTCATAAGGGTTTTAGCTGTTTTTGTAAAATTGCCAAAAGTTAATAATTTACAAAAAACCACTATTTTTTTCATAAAAAACATTATGTGCAAAGGTCTCATAACCAAAACAAGTTCTTATATTGAGTTGTTAAAAATTTTCAATTAAAATTTGATATTTCAAGAGGGGTAGGGGAAAAGTTTCAAGGCAAAACAAAGTTAATTAACGTTAAATCTTTATTTAGATTTTTTTTGATAAAAACTCGCTTTTTGTGGGTTGTGTTCTTTTTTATAGTATAAGCTAAGATAGTTATAAGCTTCTTTAATTTTACCGATATTTCCATAACACGTAGATATTAGATAAAATGCTTCGTTATAGTTGTCATCTTGTCTATTTATTTTGGTAAGATTTTTTAAAGCTTTTTTGTATTCTTTTTCATTAATATAGGCTTTAGCTATGAAAAAGTTGATTTTGGGGTCATCTAATACTGTTTTTGTTAAATTTTCACTAAAACTTATAACTTCTTTGTTTTTGTTACATAATGTTAAAATCTCTAACTTTGCTCTTAAAAAATATAAATTTTCTTTGTCCGATTTTATAGCCTTATCGATATGGAGCTTTGCTTCTTTTTCTCTATTTAATTTAGCAAGGACTATTGAATAGCCATATTCAAAAATTGGATTTTTTGTATTTTCTTTAATTTTTTGTTCAAAATAGTTTAAAGCATCAAGTTTATCACGATAAAGTGCAATTAGTCTTGCCTGCATAAGCTTAAATATAAAATTGTCTGTTTCTCTTTTTTCATTTTGTTTAGTAATCGATTTTGCTGTTTTCAAATAAGATATCCTATCATCTAACATAGGATGAGTTTGAAGATATACAGGTATATCTCCATAAATACTTCTTCTTTTGAGTTTTTCTAAAATATCTAAAAGCCCATCAACTTCATATCCTGCCATAGCAAGCTGTTTTAAACCAACTTGGTCTGCTTGCCTTTCGTGTTCTCTGCTATATGAAAGCATTGTAGATTGTCCTGCCGCTATAGTACCAAAAACTGCAGCATCGTCCATACTACTTGATGATGAAGCGAGCAGTATACCTGCAAGAAGTCCTGCAAACATACCTGCACCAACCTTATTAGATTTTTCTATTTGTAGAGCAATGTGTCTTAAATATGAGTGTGCAATTTCGTGAGCTAAAATACCTGCAAGTTCTTCCTCACCTTCCATAGCGAGTATAAAACCTCTATTTACAAAAATATAGCCTGCAAGAGATGCAAAGGCGTTATAATCATCGCTATCAATTATATGGAAGTTATAGTTAAAAGATTTACCTTCCAGAGTTTTGACTATTTTTTGACCTACACAATTTATATATTTGTTAAGCTCATAATCTTTAATTATTTTAGAGCTATTGAAAATTTTTACTATAAATTGTTCGCCAAGTTTTTTTTCTTCTTCTACAGATATGGTTTCTGCTAAGAGATGATCCCAGCTTAATATGATGAAAAGTATGCAAATTAAGAGATGTTTTTTTTTATTCAATTTTTTTTACAGCTTTTAATATTTTTATCAATTTATCACTATCTACATAACCTGGAATGTAACCTAAAGGTTTTGCATCACTTGAAAAGAAGGTTGTAAAAGGCAGGCCTCGTACTCCACACTGTCTTGCAATTTCTACATTTTTTTCTAAATCTGTATCTAAGCTTATACTTATAAAATTTTTATTGAGCATTTTAATTACAGCAGGGGAGGTAAAGGTTATTTTTTTCATCTTAATACAGTAGAAACAATCTTTTGAGACAAAGTTTAAAAATATTTTTTTCTTCTCTTTTTTTGCTGCTTCAAAGCCTTTTTTATAATCTTCGTACCAATTTACACCTTTATCGTTAGCGTAAGATATTGAAGATATGAGCAAAAATAGAGAAATAGTTATTAAGAATTTTTTTAATGTTATCATAATTTTTTAAATTCCAATCAATTTAGTTTGATCAAACAACATCATTATCCCAATAATAATTAGTAATACTCCTGATATAACAGTAATATATTTCAAAGCTCTATTTGCTTTTTTTATGAAAGTAAAAACATAATTTATAAAAAATGCTAACACAATAAAAGGAAGTCCAAGTCCTATAGAATAGAGTCCAAGAAGATAGATAGCTGTAAGAAGTTCGCCTTTTGTTCCTGCCAGTATTAAAATAGAACCAAGTATCGGTCCTATACAAGGAGTCCAGCCTGCGGCAAAACACATACCAACTATAAAAAACCCCACAAGGCTAACTGGTTTAAATTCTTGATTAACTCTTTTTTCAAAATTTAAAAAACTTAATTTAATTACATTTATAAAATGCAAACCAAAAATTATAATTACAACACCGCCTATTTTTTTTACTATGTATAAATAATTGAAAAAAGTTTTGCCAACAAACGATGCTGCAACGCCCATTAAAATAAAAACAGTTGAAAAGCCAAGTACATACGCAAGCGTAGAAAAAAGAGTTCTTTTTCTTATTTTGTTTGGGACATCTTGTTTTATAAACTCATTTGCAGAGACTCCTGACATAAAAAGAAGATAGGAAGGGAGCAAAGAAAAAATACATGGTGAAAAAAAGGAGAGCAGTCCTGCTCCAAAAGCCATAAAAAAATTTATATTTTCTGTAAATGTTAGCATTGATTAATCCTATTTTTTTCTTAGTAAAATTAAAGTTACGTGCAAATTTTAAAATACGAAATTGCTTAAAATTTTAAGTTGTCAAACTCAAGAGAAAAAGCGAAATTTAAGCTATGTGTAAAGGTCTCAGAGTTTTAAATAGTTAGGCTAATTTCTTTATTATATTTTCTGCATTTTGTCTTGCTTGTCTATCTTCAGAAATAATCTCTTCTATAGAAGGATTTTTTTTGTTTTTATGATTTGCAACAACCTTTTTAATAACTTTAAAAATTTCATCAAAAGCAATTTTTTTGTTTAAAAAAGCGTAAACAGCCACTTCATTAGCAGCATTCATAACAGCAGGCAAGCTTCCTCCTTCTTTTAAGACAGAGTATGCAAGCTTTATTGAAGGAAATTTTTTTAAATTTGGCTCATAAAAATTTAAAGATGCGATTTTTATAAAATCTGGAATTTTCTGTTTTATATCGAGTCTTTCAGGATAACTCAGTGCGTACGATATTGCAGTTTTCATATCGGGCACTCCAAGTTGTGCCATTACAGAGCCATCTTTATACGCCACCATAGAGTGAACTATACTTTCAGGGTGAATTATGATTTTTATTTTTTTTTCAGATATATTAAAAAGATGTTTTGCTTCTATTAACTCCAGCCCTTTATTCATAAGGGTTGCTGAATCTATGGTAATTTTTTTGCCCATACTCCAGTTTGGATGATTAAGAGCCTCTTTAAGAGTTATCTTTTTCATTTCGCAAGTGTCCTTATTTAAAAAAGGACCTCCCGAGCCTGTAAGAAAAATCTCTTTTATTTTATCTCGATTTATATTTTCTAAACACTGAAAAATAGCACTATGTTCACTATCTATAGGAAAAATTTTAACTCCATTTTCTTTAGCAAGCTTCATAATTAATTCGCCTGCCATAACAAGAGTCTCTTTATTGGCAAGAGCAATATCTTTTTTTGATTCAATAGCTTTTATAGTTGGAATTAAACCTGCAGCCCCCACTATAGCCGAAACAAAAAAGTTAGCTTCTGAAAAAGAGGCTATTTGCTTAATACCATCATTTCCTGATACTATCTCCTTTTTTTTAGATACCATTTGGGAGAGCTTTGTTTTTTTATCTTCATTTGCAACAAATATCATATCTGGATTAAATTTATTAATCTGTTTTGCAAAAAGGTCTAAATTATTGCCCGCTGCACCAAGAGCTTTAATAGAAAATCGCTTTGGAAACTTTTCTACTATTTTTAAAACATTTTTGCCTATTGAACCAGTTGAACCAAGAAGAGATATCTTTTTCATAGTTAAAGGAAAGCCTTTGTTTTTTTATGGGTTTTAAAAAAATCTTAATTAAAAATTCTTAAAAGTTTTTATTTGAAAATAGTTGTATCTTGCAATAACCTAATTTGAGTTAATTTTGAAATGTAACCAAAGATTGAAGTTTTAAACAAATATTTTGTCAGAAAAAGGATAAAACTTTTTAAAAAATTGATATGGAATTCAAATCAGAAAATATAGATTTAAGTAAAATTATAAAAAGAGATAAGTACGACTTTGAGATTGGTTATATTACAAAAAGCCCATGTCTTGAATGCAGACAATATGAAGATATGTTCCCAAAATGCATAAGCGATTGCAAAATAATTGACTTAATGCAAACCATCCTTGCCGCAGGCATCTCCTCTTCAAAATAAAAAAAAATTAAAGTTTTTTTTTTAAAAGACGAAAAGAAAAACATAACTAATTTTTTTTAAAACAAACTTAAAAAACAAAACTGAGACCTTTGCACATAGCTCTATTTTGTTTTTGTTTTGTGGTGAAGTAGTATTTTTATACGTCGAACCCAAAACAAAAGCAAAAGAGAGCGTAAGTCTTTATAATGGTTTTATAGGTTTTTGTAAAAATTACCAAAAGTTAATATTTTACAAAAAAATTACTATTTTTTCATAAAAAACATTATGTGCAAAGGTCTCAAAACTTTAATTAATGAGGTTAAAATTATGTCTTTAAAACTTCAAAACAGTCTGTCGTCATTAGATGCAATAAGAAATTTCAATATTGCAATGGAAAAAGCTCAAGAATCTCAAACAAGGATTTCGACTGGGAAAAAAATAAATAGTGCGTCAGATAATCCTTCCGCAAGTTCTATTGCAACCTTTTTAAATGTTCAAGCAAAGTCTCTTGAAGCTGCAAGTAGCAATGTCAGTAATGCAACAAGTCTTATTCAGGTTGCAGATAGTTCTTTAAGTGGAATGATAACTCTTGTTCAAGATATTAAATCAAAAGCAAATGAAGCCTCAAGCGCCCTTTTATCTTCAAGTTCTAAAAAGACAATTCAAACCGATATAACAAATACTTTAGATGGACTTGATACAATTGCCAAAACGACTTCTTTTAATGGTTTTAAACTTTTAGATGGTTCTTTTGAAAACAAAACAATTAACATTGGTGCATATGCAGGAGAAAGCACTTCTCTCTCAGTAGACTCAAGCAGAGTAAAAGACTTAGTATCTGCAAATCTTGGGACAATAGAGTTAAAAAATATTACAAGTTTTACTGCTGTTGGAGCAACTTCGGGAGGCTATACTTTAGAGTTAAATCTTGCAAGTGGAGGAACAACAAAAATAGAAGTAGCTCAAACAGACCTTGCTTATGATGGAACAACAAATAGTATAGATAAAATCATTGCCGCTATTAATGACACATATAATACCCATGGAGTAAAAGCGTATCAAAAAAATACAGGCAATACAGAATATACATTTGCAATGAGCGAAGTTCCTACTGCTGCTAATGATGTAAATCTTGATAAGATAACAATAAATGGTACAACGATATCACTTGGGACTGTTGCTAAAGGAAGTTCATTAACAAAAGCTCAAGCTGCAACTAATGCTGCAGCTCTTATAAATGCTCAAACAAGTAAGACACATGTTGTTGCTGTAGCAAATGGAGATAATCTTACAATAAAAACAAAAGAAGAAGGCAACTCAATGTATGTAAATGTTAGGGATTCAGGTGGAACAGCCTATACTGCATTAAAAAGTTTTGGTAATGCAACTACCGTTCTTGGCACTATATGTAGTAGAGGTACACTTGGAACAATACAGTTAGTAGCTAATAACGGCTTGTCGTTAGGAAGTAATACAACACAGAAAAGAGGGGTCAATGATACTACTGCAGATGCTACAGCTTTAGAAAACATAGAGATAAAAACATTAAGCGATTTGAGTGTTTCAACTCAGAATGATGCACAAACTGCTATGATATTGTCAGACTTTGCTCTTGAAGCTTTAAATACAAACAGATCGAATGTTGGTGCACAACAAAGGTCTCTTGAAACAATAACTTCAAATATTGCCACAACAAAAGACAATATTCTTGCTGCTGTGGGCAACATAACAGATATAGATTTTGCTGCAGAGTCACTTAATTTTGCCAATTTTAATACTCTTGTTCAAACAAGTGCATACGCTTTGTCTCAAGCAAAAGCCAATTCACAAATAATTTTAACTCTCCTAAAATAAAAATGAACTTATAGATACTACTTACCTTATAAATAAAAGAAGGTTTGGAAAAAATTCCAAACCTTCTTTTATTTTAATTTTGTCTTTAACTCTTTTTAATCTTCCCTAATCTATTATCTCAATAAAACACTATTCTTCTTTATTTTTTTTTATTTTGTAGTTTAGTGTCTTAGATATTTTACAAAAAACCACTATTTTTTTCATAAAAAACATTATGGTATTCAATTATATAGATTTAGAATGAATATTAAAAAACTCACTCCTATTATTTGTATATTTATTACTCTTGTTACTATTGCTCTCTATTTAGAAACAAAAGACCACCAGTTTGTTTACGATAGTGAACTTTATGTTAGTAAAAATGCAAATATTAAAAAAGGAGTTACAAAGACAAGTTTTGTTTGGGCTTTTACATCTTTTTATGCCAGCAATTGGCATCCTGTAACGTGGATTTCTCATACGATTGATATTTCTCTATTTGGTTTAAACCCAGCAGGTCATCACATTGTAAATGTTTTTTTTCATATCATTAATGCTATTTTAGTTTTTCTTTTTATTTTTAAAGTAACGAAAGCTTTTTGGAAAAGTTTTTTGATAGCTCTTATTTTCGCCTTGCATCCTTTAAGGGTAGAATCTGTAGCTTGGGTTGCAGAGAGAAAAGATTTATTAAGTGCTCTCTTTTTCTTATTATCACTTTTGCACTATTTTTTTTATGTTAATTATAAAAAAAAACTTTATTATATTTTATCCATTCTTTTTTTTATTTTATCTCTTTTATCAAAACCTATGGTGGTTACACTCCCTTTTATTTTAATTCTTTTAGATTATGCGGTTTTCAAAAGGAGTTTTGACAATAAAATTATCATAGAAAAAATTCCGTTTTTTATTTTTTCTTTTGTTTCGTGTATTATTACATATATAGCTCAAAATAAGGGCGGTGCAGTAATCTCTGCAAATTTTTATGTTACAATAGCCAATGTATTTATTAATTATATCACTTACATTTATAAAACAGTTGTCCCTATAAATTTATCTTTAATTTATCCTTATAACGAGACACCCAATTTTTTTTTAGCAATCGTCTATTTTTTTTGTTTTTTATTTTTAACGGTTACTTGTTTTATACAAAGAAAAAAAAGACCATACTTGTTTTGGGGTTGGCTATGGTATGTTATTATGCTTCTTCCTGTAATAGGAATAGTTAGAATTGGTCATCATAGTATAGCAGATAGATACACCTATTTACCTACAATAGGGGTTTTGGTTGCGGTTGTGTTTTTTATAAGTGATATCTCTTTTATAAAAAAAAATAAAAAAACTTTTTTTATTGTGGCTGCTTTCATTCCTGCCATATTTTTCGTAATGTCTAAAAGCTACTTAAAGAATTGGAAAAACCAAACGACTATTATGGAGCGTATAATAAAAGTTACAAAAGCGAGTCTTATTCCATATTATAATCTTGGAGTAGTGTACGAAAATAATAAGAATTATGAAAAAGCTCTTTACTATTATTCTAAAGCTCTTGCTATCGTGCCTTATAAAAAAGAGTGTATTTTTAATGTGTCATCAGTTTTATTTAAACAGAAACGCTACAAGGAGGCACTTAAACCTCTTAGTATAAGTTTAAAAAACTATCCCAACTCTTTTATTACACATAAACGATATGCTATTTCTCTATTTAAAACAGGCGATATGGAAGGGGCTTTAAACTATTTAAAAAAAACATTAACAATCAATCCTGATGATGCAGAATTAAGAAATATTTTAAAAAAAATAGAAGAAAAGAGAAAAAAATTTATAAATAGACTAAATGAGCAATAAAAATATTATGTGTAAAGGTCTCTAAAATTATGAAGATTTTGGGCATACAAGGCAGTCCGAGAAAAAAAGGGAGTAGTGATTTCTTACTCTCTTCTTTTTTAGAAACAGCCGAAAAAGAGTTTGGTGCTGAAACAAAAAAGATTCATATTGTAGATTATGATATTAAACCTTGTATAGGATGTTATGTGTGTAAAAAAGAGAAAGAGTGTAATATAGATGATGATTTGAAAAATAAAATTTTCCCTTCAATTTTTAGTAGTGATATAGTTGTTATCTCTTCGCCTATCTATTTTGCAAATATTCCTGCCTATTTAAAAAATCTTATTGATAGGGCACAGGAGTTTTGGGTAAAGAGGTATATATTTAAAGAGCCTAATTTTGTAAAAAAAGATAAATTTGGTTTTTTTCTTTCTGTTGCAGGTAGCGATGAAAAGGATGTTTTTGATGTTACTACAAAAACTATAAAATATTTTTTTGACTCGTTAGGCTTTATTCCTAAAGGGTCTTTATGTTTTGGAAATATCCAAAACGAGGGCGATATTAAAAAAAAGAAGAATTTAAAAAAGGATATTAAGCAAGTTATAATTAACAATTTTTTGTAAAAAAGTAACCTTTACAAGCTATGTACAAAGGTTTCAAACACTTTTGTTTTATGTAAATGTCTTAAAAAATTATGAAACTAAAAATAGCAGAAAAATCGGGATTTTGTTTTGGTGTGAAAAGAGCAGTGAATATTGCTCTTGATGTATCATTAAAATCTAAAGAAAGAGTTTATACGTTCGGTCCTATTATTCACAATCCACAAGTTTTATCAGTCTTTAAAAAACGTGGAGTTGAAGTTTTAGATAAAGTGCCTTCAAAGAAAAAAGGCATAGTTATTATAAGAGCTCACGGCATTCCTCCTTCGGAATATAAAGAGCTTGAAAAGACAGGTTTAAAAATTGTCGATGCAACTTGTCCTAAAGTTATTAAAGTTCAGCAAATTATAGATAAATTTTCTAACAAAGGTTATTCAATAATAGTTTTAGGGAACGCAAAGCATCCAGAAGTAAAAGGGCTTTTAGGCTTTGTAAAAAATGGTAGCTACGTTGTAAGTTCTCTAAAAGATTTTCAAGCTTTACCCAAATTAAAAAAAGCAATTGTAGTTGCACAAACGACTCAAAATTTTTCTCTTTATAAAGAAATTGAAGAGTATGCATCTCAAGAAAACTTAGACTATAAGTTTTTTAATACTATATGTGATGCTACAGAAAAGAGACAGAAAGAGACTGATGAATTATCTAAAAAAGCAGATCTTGTTTTAATTATTGGGGGCAAAGCAAGTGGCAATACAAAAAGACTTTATGATATAGCTAAAAGCAATCAAGTAAACAGTTATCATATAGAAGATGTTAAAGAGCTTGATGTAGAAAAAATAAGAGGGGCTAAAAATATTTTTATAACAGCTGGGGCATCAACACCAAGTTGGGTTATAAAATATGTTGTGAAATTTATATATGGAGTAAGCTCACAAAAAGGGATATTTAATTTTTTCTTAAAAATTCAAAAATTTCTTTTAAAATCTTCTATCTATCTTTCTATTGGTGCAGGTTCGCTCACTTATGCTTTTTGTAAACTTCAAGGAATTAATAATAGCGCAAAATATAGTGTGATATCTTTTTGCTACGTTTTTTTTATGCATATTCTAAAAGATTTTAATGATATTAACTCTCATACTTATAACAATCCTGAAAAAGCTCTTTTTTTTAGTAAGCATAAGAAGATTTTACTATTCTTTTTGTCGCTTGCCTTAGTTATTTCTATAGTGACATCTATTACAATTAGTTATAAAGTTCTATTAATTTTAGTCGTTATGACCTCTTTTATTTTTGTATATAAGGTTTTCCCAAAATTCAATATCCCCGCTTCAAAAACCATTGAGATAACTACTATTTGGGCTGTTTTGACGACAATATTGCCAGCTATTTCAAGTAATAATGAGGTCAACTTTAATATAAAAACGTTTATAGCTTTTTTCTGTTCAATATGTCTTGTTTTTGCTCGTACAACTTTTTTTGATATGATTGATATGCAAGGTGATAAGATTGCAGGCAAAGAGACGTTGCCTACTTTGATAGGAAAAAGTAGGAGTTTTATAATAATAAATATCGTTCTTATATTGACTCTACTTACCCTTTTTATCTCTACTTATTTTTCTGTGATACCTATTGTGGGCTACTATCTTTCTATATCTCCTATTTTCCTTATGGTCGTTTTTTTGTCCTATAATAAAAAAAAGCTTTATGATACATTTGTGCCAGAGTTTTTAGTCGAAAGTAATTTTATTTTGGCAGGAGTTATTACATTTATTGAGTTCTTTTTGGGTAATACAAAACTTTTTATGGTGTAAAAAATAAGTCTATTATGAAAAAAAAACACGAAAGATTTATGAAAAAAGCTCTTAATATTGCTGAAAATGCTCTTAATAAAAATGAATTTCCAGTTGGTGCGGTTATTGAGTATCAAGGAGAGATAGTTGCAGAAGGTGAAAGAAGATTTTCTAATGTAAGTGAACTTGAACACGCTGAAATTATTGCACTAAAAAAACTTAATAATTTAAAAGAGATAGACCCTTTACAATGTACGATTTATATCAATCTTGAACCTTGTCTTATGTGTTTTGGAGCTATACTTATTAATAAAATAAAAAAAATAGTGTACGCTTATGAAGATATTATGGGAGGAGGAACATTTGTTAATGTAAGTCGCAAAAACACTCCTATACTTTATAAGGATATTGAGGTGACAAAGGGCGTTTTAAGGTCTGAGAGCATAAAACTTTTTAAAACCTTTTTTTCAAATAGTAAAAATAGTTATCTTAAAGAGACACATCTTTCTAAATATACTCTGAAGCTTTAGAGATTATAAGCATATTGACCTCTTTTGCCCCTGCTTTTAAAAGAGTTTTAGCAGCTTCTTCTGCTGTTGCACCTGTCGTATAAACATCGTCAACTAATAATATATTTTGCCCTTTTATTGCTTTTTTGTCTGTAACTAAAAAAGCATTTTGTACATTTTTTATTCTATCTTTTGTTTTAAAATTTATTTGTGATTTCGTCTTTTTAGTCCTTATTAGGCTCTTTATATCTACATCAATTTTTTTATCTATTTTAAGTTCTCTATTAAATTTTTCAAAATATCTTACAACTTGATAAGATTGATTATAACCTCTCTTTTTCTCTTTTGATATGTAAAGAGGTATAGGAATTATTATATCTGTTTTGTTATATATTTCTTGATTATTTAAGAAGAGATAAAAAAGCATAAAAGATGTAGGATAAAAGAGAGCACTCTTATCTTGATACTTTAACATATGGATTAATTTTTTGCTATTTCCTCCATATAACAAAAAAGCTCTTTTAATATTTATTTTCGTCTTTTTCCTTTGGCACAACGGACAGATATGTTCTTTTATTTCCTTATTTTTAAACGGTGTCCCGCATTTAATGCAAAAAGGTTTTTTTATGATTTCAAACTTAGAACTACACTTATCGCATATTAGATTATTAAAAAGTTTTTTAAAAACATACGATATATCTTCGTTAAGCAAGCTTTTGGTTAGTTTGATTTTTTTTGTATCGTCTAAATAGGTGTTACAAATAAAACATTGGGGTGGGAATATGATATTTTGTATAAAATTAAAAATTTGCACATATAGATTTTTGTAAAACATAAGTGATTTTAAAGAGTACTACTTTTTATCCATTTTGTTTAAAACTGGACACAACACCGTAGGGGCACGGCGTGCCGTGCCCACCCATATTACTTTTTATCCATTTTGTTTAAAACAGATTTGTCATAAGTTCGGATATGTTTTTTATTCCTACTATTTCTATATCTTTTATCTCTGTTACGCTCTTTAAGTTACTAAAGGGTATGATGCATTTTTTAAAACCCATCTTTTTGATTTCTGAAATTCTTAAAACTATATGATTTACAGCTCTTATTTCACCTGCGAGTCCAACTTCGCCAAATACTACAGTATCGTCTGGAATTTTTTTATCTAAAAAACTTGATATAAGAGCACTTATAATACCGAGATCGAGTGCTGTTTCATTCGATTTTATTCCACCTGCAATATTCATAAAGACATCGTTACCGACAAGATTTATAGCGAGCCTTTTTTCTATAATTGCGATTAAAAGGGCTACTTTGTTCTGGTCAATCCCTAATATTGTGCGTTTTGCTGTTGCAAAATGACTTATACTTACAAGACCTTGAATCTCTATTAGTATAGGTCTTGTTCCCTCTATTGTAGCTGTTACTACTGAGCCTGCAACATTTTCTGGTTTTTCAGAAAGAAAAATCTCTGAAGGGTTGAAAATTTCAACCAATCCTTTTTTTTGCATTTCAAAAACGCCTATCTCATTTGTTGAGCCAAATCTGTTTTTGTTTGCCCTTAAAATACGGAAAATATTATTTTTATCACCTTCAAAGTATAACACGGTATCGACTATATGCTCCATAACTCTAGGACCTGCTATTGCCCCATCTTTTGTAACGTGTCCTACAATAAATATTGTTGAGTTTATCTTTTTTGCAAGAAGCATTAATTTCATTGTAGCTTCACGAACTTGAGTGATACTGCCTGGAGGGGAGGATAGTTCTCTGCTGAACATTGTTTGAATTGAATCTATTGTTATAACTTTGGGTTTTATCTCTTCACATATCGAAATGACTTTTTCTAAATCTATTTCAGATATCGCAAACATTTTATCAGTCGTATCTCTATTTAATCTTTTATATCGTAATTTTAGTTGGCTTAAAGATTCTTCTCCTGAAATGTATAAGACACTTTCATTACTCGAAATTTTTGTGAGGATTTGAAGCATCAGAGTCGATTTGCCTATTCCAGGTTCTCCGCCTATCAATATAATGGAACCAGCTACGATACCGCCACCAAGGGTTCTATCGACTTCTTGCATTCCAGTTATTATTCTATCTTCTTCGCTCTCAATTGTAGCAATATTTAAAGGAAGTAGTTTTTTTTTGTGCGTTTTTTTCTCTTCTTTTTTCTCTATCGTTTCTTCTACAAAAGTGTTCCATTCATTACAGTCAGGGCATCTACCGAGCCATTTCAATGTTTGATAACTGCAATTTTGACATACAAAGATTGTTTTTGTTTTTTTTATATATCCCATTTTTACCTTAATGAATGTTTTTGAGACCTTTGCACATAGCTCTATTTTGTAATATTTTTGTGGTGCAGTAGTATATTAATACGTCAAACCCAAAAATATTACAAAAGAGAGCGTAAGTCTTTATAAGCTTTTGCAAGTTTTTTGTAAAATCATCAAAAGTTAATGTTTTACTAAAAACTACTATTTTCTTTATAAAAAACATTATGTGCAAAGGTCTCGTTTTTTAATATTATGTGATTTCTCTATATTATGTGCAAAGCTCTCATTATCTTTCTGTGGTTATAAAGAGGTATCCTCCAAGAATTGCTATAAATATATTGGCAGAGAGCATACATAAAAAAGGGGGAACTAAATTTAATTCGAGAACAGATTCAGATAGTGTCATTAATATATAGTATAATATAACAGTTATAAGCGTAATACGTATTTGAACAAAATGGTTTTTATTTTTATGCTTATTAAGTGCAATAAACATAGCTGTTAGACCCAATAATAAACAAGATAGAGGCACAGTGATTTTTTTATAAAAGTATGCTATATAGTAATAGTAGTTAGAACTTCCTATGGGCATATTTTGAATTGAATTGTATAACTCTTCTATATTTTTTTCTTTTATCCACCTTAAAAAGCTATTTTTTTTATTATTTTCTAATAAGTCAAAATTTAAATCGTAAGTAGAAAACTTAAGATACTCTGATGAGTTGTTACTCGAATTGATAGTGCTTACATATCCATTAAATAATTTTAATGTAACAGAATGATTTTCTTTATTATTTAACAAAATGCCTTCTGGTGCAATTATTGTATTAGTTTTATCTTTTCCATCTTCTATAAAAACTTTTTGCATTCTTTTTGTTTCAGGGTCTATCTCTTCAGCATAAATTATTGTATTTCCAAATTTTTTATTAAACGTTTTCTGTTTTATTATGAGGCTAATGTTTTTATCTGACATTTTAGTTAAAAGTTTTTTTGATGCTTTTGCCCCAAGAGAAATACCATAAAAAGAGAGCCAAGCTGATGAGCACATAGTTATAAAACAAAAAATAGATATAGGTAAAAAAAATTTATTAATGTTTATACCTGAAGATTTTAAAGCAATAATTTCATTGTTTGCACTCAATCTTAAAAAAGTTATTAAAATAGTTATCATTGTGCTGATTGGTAACATCGAATAAATGAAGTCGGGTGAAATAAAGAAGAGTAAAGTAAGTATATCTAAAATATTAGCGTTATAATTTATGATTATATCGGTAATTTCTAAAGATGTAGCCATTAAAAAAATGAAGCTGAAAAAAGAGAAGATAGTAAAGAAAAGTATTAGTAATTCTTTGAAAATATATTTGTTTATTATGCTTATTTTCACTTTTTTGCCATAAATAATGTATTATAATATCATCTAAAATTAAAGATTAAGATGTATTAGTTTAGGTTTAGTAGTTTAGGTTATAAAAAACATTATCGTGTTGATTATTCAAGATATATAGTAAAGATACCTTTGTACATAGCTCTATAAAAATTTAATGATAGTAATAAAACAAAAAAGTATCGGCTATCTTGAGAGCTTTGCACATAGCTCTATTTTGTAATATTTTTGTGGTGAAGTAGTATATTAATACGTCGAACCCAAAAATATTACAAAAGAGAGCATCAGTCTTTATAGGGTTTTTAGGAGCTTTTGTGAAATTATCAAAAGTTGATATTTTATTAAAAACTACTATTTTTTCATAAAAAAACATTATGTGCAAAGCTCTCTATCTTATACTTTAAAGTGAATTCTCTCTCTTTTTTAATGCATATATCTTTTTATAGTTGGGTTCCGTTTTTTTCGTTATATCATCAAGGCTATAACAATTCAAAGGCACTACAGAACAAGCATTATCTTCAAAGATATAAGCTTTATTCTTGTAGCTTTTTATAATTAAATCTCTTTTTACTTTATTGTTTATATTGAAAATATCTTTGCCATTGCTGAAGTCTTCTATATTGTTTGTGCAGTTTAGTATATTTTTTAAAATAGATCCTGCAATATCTATGTGTGAGGTTCTTGCACTAATAGTTTTGCCGTTTTGATTGTCAGGCAGATACAAAACTAACGGGACAGAAGCTTGATATCTTGTAAAATTACTGCCATGTCCCCAATACCCTTGTTTATTATCATTAAACTCTTCTCCATGATCAGATGTAATAAGAATTATAGTTTTTTTATCTAAATTGTTTTTCTTTAATGATACTAAGAGTTCTCCGAATAAAGAGTCTATGTAGTGCAAGGAATTTTTATAGTCATTTAAAATAGGAAGTGCATTTGTGTTTTTATTTAATAGAAAAGAGTTGCTATCTGCTTCAAACGGCTTGAAAATTTGATGTTCTTTTGGATAATTGTAGTTGTAGTGTGATGAGGTTAAAAATAGAAACTTAAACCATTTTTTTTTAGTGTCTTTTAGCGTAGTAGCTACTTCAGAAATTAGCTTCCTATCATTATCTTTTGATAAACCAAAAGCTGAAAAATAGTGATATTTTGTTTTTTCAATGTTATAAAAAAACATATCTTTTAAAGAGAATCGTGATAGGTTAGATGATGTATAAGCACCTATATCATAATTTTGTTTTTTCAGCTCTTTAATGAGTAAAGACTGATACTCTTGGGGGTTTGATTGTGCTATGTCCATATAAGTAGGGTAAAGACCGTGCATTAAACTATATAAACCGTAGTTTGTAACTATTCCTCCACTAAAGTGATTTTTAAAGACTAAACTTTTCTTTGATAGAGAGTAGATATTTGGCGTTACCTCTTTGTTCATCATATCAAAACGCCAGCTTTCCAAAATAAAAAAAAGAATATTATAGTCTTTGGATGTTTTTTTAAAAGTCAGAGCTTTTTTTGGGTATTTAAAAAAAGAGACATTGTTAGACATTGTTTCATTAAAGTTGCCTGTTTCCCCTTCTTTTGTATTGGGTATAAGCCATTTGTAATTAGCTTTTATTGATCTTATCATAGCACTTGAAGTTGTAGGATAGTACAGAGGGAAATAAGCATTATATTTAGTTATATGAATTTGTCCAAAACCTTTTGCCCATATGCTTATAAGTTGACCTTGTATAAACACTAAAAATAGAAAAAAGACAAAGAAGAGATAAAGACCTTTATATTTTATTCCCTTTGTCTGCTTTGCTTTTTTAAAAATTAAAGCATTAATTAAAAATATGAAGCAAACCAAAAAAACAGTGCTTAGCATAAGTTTGGCTGAGATGCCAAAACCGTTGAAATCATTTATAAGCATATCAACAAAAAAAAAGTCTATATGGAATCTGTAAATATTAAATGTAAAAAAATTAATAATTAAATATATCTCTAATAAACTTTTTGGAATAATCAGCAGGTAATTAAAGCGAGGAATATAATAGAGTGGAAATAATAAAAATGTTAAAATGACAGCTATAACTATATAGTAAGCAGGGATTGAAGCAAGATAAAGCATACTAATAGTATCGTTATGAGCGAAGTTGGCTCTATTTAAGTAGACCGATATGACAATGAGTGTAAGAGGGGAGCCAAATAGAAAAAATCTACATAAAGCTACAAGAGCATAGTATAATTTTGATAAACTGTTTTTAATTTCCAAAACGAAGTACATTTAATTTGCCTATAAGTTGAGAGTTATAAGTTTTTTACTTTTTTGTTACTTTATGACTTAAATAAAGTTTGCCATCTCTTGTAATCTCAAGAAGCTTAACTTTTAAACTCAAAGAAACTAAGTTCTCTTGTATAATGCTTGTTGTATCTGCCATCTCAAGCATATTTTTTACATCTAAAATATGATTCATCAAGTTTAAATTTGTAAGAAATATTATGTGTAAGGGTATTTAGATAATCATAATCATATTGTTTCTGTCTATAATTTCTGGAGGGGTTTTGTTATCTAAGAGTGTTTGTATATTTTTTGTTTTAAGCCCTTTAATTTTATCAATTTCGCTATTTGAATAGAAAGAGATTCCCCTTGCAAAAATTTTATTTTTTGCATCAAAAACGCCTACGACTTCTCCTTTGATAAAATTGCCTGCAACTTTTGTAACTCCTATAGGTAGTAGACTTGTTCTTTTTTCAAGGATAGATTTTTTTGCACCTTCGTCTACAAAAATTTTACCTTTTATCTTTTCGTTAAAAATAAGCCAATTTTTCTTACTCTTTTTTTTATCCTTTTTAGGCTCAATAAAAGTTCCTATATCATAAGTTTTTAAAATATCATCTAACATAGGTTTTTTGCCGTCTGCTATTACAACGCCTACACCCGAATCGATAGCGTATTTAGCAGAATGAAGCTTAGATTTCATACCCCCTTTGGAAACATCGCTCTCTTTATCTTCTATCTGATTAAAAATGGATTCGTCTATTTTATTAATGTGCGATATTCTCTTAGCATTTTTATATTTGTGAGGATTTTTATTAAATATACCGTTTGTATCTGTAAATAAGATTAACAAATCTGCATCTATAAGAAGAGCTGTAAAAACCGACAAATTGTCGTTATCTCCAAAATTTAACTCTTCTACCGATATACTATCATTTTCGTTTACTATAGGTATAGCTCCGTACTCTCGGATTGCTGAAAAACAGTTTTGAGTGCAAACAAACCGTTGTCTATTTTCAACAATATCATAAGTGAATAGAACTTGGCTTACAGATATATTATGTTTTTCAAAAGCTTTTACCCACTTTTCCATTAAGATGTTTTGTCCTATGGATGCCAGAGCCTGTTTTTTTCTTAAACTTTTCGGTCTGTTTTCTAAATTTAATTTCTTCATACCGCAAAATATAGCACCAGAAGAGACTATTATAAATTCGTAGCCCTTTTTTTTATAGGTAACAATTTCATCTATTAATCTTTTTAAATCTTCATCTTTAAAAAGAGGGTTAAAGATAGCATTTGTGCCGATTTTTAAAACGATACGTCTTGCTTTCTTTATAAAACTTCTATCTTTTTTCATTTTTCCCCAATCAGTTTTTTAGCTTTTTCTCCAAATTTTTGAGACCAATACTTACCTAACTCTTTTAAATTTTTTATGTTACCTCTGGAGCAATCGTCCATATCATCACTTGCTTCATTGAGGTCAGAATTGACTCTCAAATAGTTGCTTTTAAGAATTGAGCTTGCTTGATACTCTACAACTGTTTCATCCATTACAACTCCTAAAAGGTCGTTAGATGCCCAGCCTAAAATTCCAAAATCTTGAGATTTTTTACCATCAATTTTTCTTACCCTTTTTCCTGTACCAACCGATAAAATCTTTATGTTTGCTTTATTCCATATTTTATAACCTTCTGCAAATCCACACATAGTAGGGTTGTTAGCAATTACTCCTCCATCAATAAGCCATTTTTCATTAACCTTAACAGTAGGAAAATATAGAGGTGCGGCACTTGTTGAATCGACAGCATCTAATGCCAAGACTTTTTCTTCTGAATACGATTTTAAAACTTTTGAAGATCTTTTTTCAACATCATAAGTTACTAACAGAAGAGGTTTTTCTGCATCGTTTAAAAGCTTATTTTTAAAATATTTTTTTAGCACTCTTCTTTTGCCTTTTCCATCATATTTAGGCTTTGTCTGTTTTAAACCTAAAACTTTGTCAAATATAGAGATATCCATAATTTCATTTGCATTTTCATAAGAGTAGAGCTTTGCGACTTCACTGCATTTTAATTTTAAAAGACCTATTGCAGCTGCAATAATGCCACCTGTAGATGTACCTATAAACATATCAAATATATCGCAAACACGTTTTCCTATCGTCTCTTCTAACTTTTCAAGAAATTTTATAGTTGCAACGCCTCTTATACCACCACCGTCTAAAGAGAGAATTAATTTAGTTTCCATTAGCTTCTCCTTTTTGATGAATAGTTTTAAGACTTTTGCATATATTTTCCCCCCTGTAGAGACGCAAGATTTTGCGTCTCTCAAGATTTTGCGTCTCTATCGGGGAAAAGATTATGTGCAAAGGTCTCGCTACTTGCTTTTTAATATAAATTTAATAGCTTGGTTGTCTTCTAAAAAAGTTTCTATCTCTTTGCAAAACTCTTCTGTGGGATTGATTTTGAATTCATCTCCAGTTTTTACTTTAACAATATCATCGCTTATTAACTTAACACATATCGTTATGTTACATCCGCCTTTATGTTTTTTTAATATTGTTAATAGTTTTTGCAAAAAAGCTTTGTCGTCTCTTGCTTTTTGTTCTTTTATTACAATTACAACCTTTGATAAAAGAGTGTTGATTGATTTGATAGGATATAGTTCGTTTGCGATTATTTGTGTAGAATTTTGTCTTTTTTGGACGTTTCCTATGATAAAAATAACGTTATCTTCTTTAATATTTTTTTTAGCTTTTTTATAAACTTTTGGAAAGACAACAGTTTCAAAGGTGCCGTACATATCTTCCATTGTAACAAAAGCCATTTTGTCTTTTTTTTCTTTCGTTTCGATTTCTTTAAAATTTTTTATATAGCCACATATTTTAACTTTTGAATCTTCATATCTCTCTTTTAGGTCTTTTGTTGTAGTGTCTGCAAATTTTAACTCTATATGTCTATGTTTAAGCATAGGATGCCCTGTAATATAAAACCCTAAGCTCTCTTTTTCAAACTGAAGCAAGAGTTTATTTTCATACTCTTCAATACCCGGAAGTTCTGGAATCTCTTTTGCTTTTTCTTCTTCAGGAAGTTCAAATAGGGCAGGTTGTGTTACGTTTCTTTCACTCTTTTTTTGAGCTTTATTTCCATATTTTATGGCTTTTTCAACTACTTCAATAAGCTGACTTCTTTTGTTTTTTGTACAATCGAAAGCACCACTTTTTATAAGTGCCTCTATAACTCTTTTGTTTACTTTTGTTTGAGAAGAGATCCTTTTGCAAAAATCGAAAATGGAGGTAAATTTCTTTTTCTTTCTCTCTTTCACAATAATTTTTGCTGCCATCTCGCCTACATTTTTAATAGCAGAGAGACCAAACCTTATACTATCACCTACCACTATAAACTTATCACTGCTCTCATTAATTGAAGGAGGCAAAACATCTATTCCTTGCTCTCTACAGTTAGTAATATGTTTTATGATGTTATCAGTATTATCCATTTCATTTGTAAGGAGGGCGGCCATAAACTCTTTTGGATAGTGTGCTTTTAAATATGCTGTTTGAAAAGATATTAAGGCGTAAGCTGCACCATGCGATTTATTAAATCCATAACCTGCAAACTCTTTTATGTCGTTAAACAGCTTGGTCGCTTTCTCTTTGGCAATCCCATTTTCTATTGCCCTACTAATGAAAACATTTTTATTTTCATTCATAAGGCTCTCTTTCTTTTTACCCATAGCTTTTCTTAAGTCATCACTCTCTTGCATAGAGTAGTTCGCTACTTTTGCGGCAATTTGCATAACTTGTTCTTGATAGATAATGAAGCCATAGGTGTCTTTTAATATGCTTTCAAGCTCTGGTATTAAATATGTTGTTTTTTCTTTTCCTAACTTTCTTGCGACAAAAGCGTCTGTGATTTTTGCTTCAAGTGGGCCTGGTCGATAAAGAGATATGATTGCTATAATTTCATCAAACTTTTGAGGTTTAGCTTTTGTTAGAAGAGAGCGCATACCGTCACTTTCAAGTTGGAATACTCCCAAAGTATTACCAGCTTGAAGCAGTTTATACGTTTTTTCATCGTTTAAATCTATTTTAGTAAAATCTGGAACTTCCTTTTTTCTCTCTTTTAGTAAAAGTTTACAATCGTCAATTATAGTAAGATTTTTTAAACCTAAAAAATCGAACTTAATAAGCCCTAAATTTTCTACACAATGCATATCGTATTGTGTTGTTATAACATCTTTATTTTTACCCCCCATATAAAGAGGCATATATTCTGTTAATTTTTTGTCTGATATAACAACGCCTGCTGCGTGTGTTCCAGAGTGTCTCGATAAACCTTCAAGTTTTTTTGATATCTCAAGTACTTTTCTTATCTCTTCGTTTTCTTCTTCGGCTTTTTGAAGTTCAGGTACATTTTTAATCGCATCTTCAATAGATTTGCTACCATAGGGAACTAATTTTGCTATCCTGTCTATCTCGCTTAAAGGTACATCAAGTGCTCTTCCTACATCTCTTATTGTGTTTTTCTCTTTTAATGTTCCAAATGTTCCTATTTGAGCAACAAATGCATCTTTATCCTTTTTGCCAAAACCATATTTTTCTATAACGTATTCTAAAACTCTACTTCTATTTCTAATACAGAAATCTACGTCTATATCGGGCATACTTTTTCTGCCGGGGTTTAAAAATCTTTCAAAAAAGAGTCCATATTCAAGAGGGTCAAGCTCTGTTATATTAAGAGAGTAAGCTACCAAACTTCCAGCGGCAGAACCTCTTCCTGGACCTACTGGAATTTTATTGTTTTTAGCGTACCCAATAAAGTCTGCTACAATAAGAAAATAGCCACAAAAACCCATCTCTTTAATGACTTTTATTTCATATTTTAATCTCTCTTCATATTTTTCTAAACTAAAGTTATCTTTATCTTTTAGAATTTCTATTCTTTTTTTAAATCCTTCTTCTACTTTCTTTTCAAACTCTGCGTCTATATCGAGTGAAGTGTCTGCAGAATATTGTGGAAAGTGATATGTCTCAAAATCGAACTCTACATTGCACATATTGGCTATATGCAGTGTGTTTGAAATGGCGCCGGGCAACTCTTTAAAAGAGTCATTTATATTGTCAAAAGATTTAAAATAGAGCTCTTCTGTATTAAACTTAAAACGTTTTTTATCGTTAATTTTTGAAGCTGTTTGAATACAAAGAAGAACTTCGTGGGCGAATGAATCTTCTTTTTTTAAATAGTGACAATCGTTTGTAAGAACAAGCCCTAAGGACTCTTCTTTGCTTGCCTCAATCAAAAAAGAGTTTACTTTTTCTTGATCTTCTAAATCGTTATCTTGAATTTCTAAAAAAAAATTGTCTTCCCCAAATATGGTAGCATACTCTTTTATAGTCTCTTTTGCTTTTTTGAAATTGCCGTTCAATATGTGATTAGGTATTTCACCAGCAAGGCACGCTGAAAGTGCTACTATTCCTTCTGAATACTCTTTTAAAAGGTCTTTGTCTACACGAGGTTTGTAGTAAAACCCTTCTATGTTAGCAATAGTAACCATTTTACATAAGTTTTTATATCCAGTTATGTTTTTGGCAAGTAGGACTAAATGGTACGCTTTTTTTTCTTTTACATTTTTTATATTAAGTTTTGTTGGTGCGACATACACTTCACAACCTATAATAGGTTTAACATTCCCTTTCCCTTTTTTAGCCTCTTTATAAAATTCAATCGCCCCATACATTGTACCATGATCAGTTATGGCAACAGCAGGCATCTCAAATTTTTCTGCTTGCTTAATTAAATCGGGGATTCTTATGGCGCCATCAAGAAGACTATATTGTGTATGTGTATGTAAATGTACAAAGTTGTTTGGCATTTTTTCTTTTTTATCAGTTAAAAATTATAGACAGTGTGTTTTTAATGGAATCAATTAAGATATGTCAGTATTAAACAAAATTTGCTAAATCTTATAGATAGCAAGAGTTCCTTTCGCAAGATTTTTTTAATTTAAAAAATTTGAAAATAAAAATTAGTAATTAAATTTTAACTTTCTTTGTTATTTTTTAAAAAACAAAAACTTAAATAAAAAAGACAGGTTAAATTAGTATTTACCCTGTGAAATATTTTTAAATTTTTCAAATTTAAAAATAATATTTGAGCTCTACATCTCAAATATTATTTCACGGGGTGAAGATTTAGTTTTAAAAAATCAAAATATTAAAGACAAAATTTTTACCACTTGCCCCGTGAAATATTTTTAAATTTGAAAAATTTAAAAATAAGATTTGAGCCTTGAAGGTCAAATCTTATTTCACTGGGTGAATGGTGTTCAAGTTATGCTTGATAGAGATTTAGCAGAACTTTATGGAATCGAAACAAGGTCTTTAAAACAAGCTGTGAATAGAAATATAAAAAGATTCCCTTCTGACTTTATGTTTGTTTTAACCGAAAAAGAAATTGAATTTATGGTATCACAATTTGTGATACCATCTAAGAAACATCTTGGAGGGGCTTTACCTTATGTTTTTACAGAGCAGGGGGTTGCTATGCTTTCAAGTGTCTTGAAAAGTGAAAAATCAATCTGAATTTTTTATCTAATCTTGTAGATTTTGAAGGATGGAGTTCTTTTGAAAGGCTTTTCCCAATGTTTGGATTTTCTTTTAAATTTTTTAGTTTCTTTTTTAAAAGAGATAAAAGTTTTTGATTTTTTTTATATTTCTTTAAATTTTTTAAAAAAGTATCTGTTGTTATAATTTCATACATTTTCAGTCTCTTTTAATAATTCATCAAAAGAGTTAACTTTTTTTATTCGACCCATTTTTATATCTTCTCTACTTTTTTTTATTGATTTCATTGTTTTTGGGTTACTTAAAATTTCTATTGTTTCAATATAATTTTCCATATCTTGTTTAGTTACAGAATTCTTTCTCAAATAAGATAAAGACTCTATGATATTTTCAAATTCTATTTTATTTATAGTTATTGTTTCAGTCATATATTTTAAACTCCTTATAATTTTATAAAATTTATCCTTTATCTCATAAGTTTAAAGTCTAAACAATCTTTTTCAAAAAAACACCAATTCATAAATTTATTTCGCTTTCGTTTCCAGTCTTCATTAGCTTGGGAGTAGGGAACAAAGATTTTTGTTCCCTACATTCATTACTGTTTATTGTTTTCATCCCAAAACGAAATTAATAGCGTTCCCAAGCAGGAGCTTGGGAACGAGATTGGTTGGGGGGAAGAGCTTGGGAGCGAGCTTTTGGGGTTTTTATTATGGCAGGAAACTGTATTGGAATTGTGAAAAATTGTATTGACGGATTGTAGGGGCACGGCGTGCCGTGCCCGTATGAAAAAAATGATGGGAAATGATACGGGCGTATAGCTATACGCCCCTACGGAAAAACAAATCATATGGGAACGATAGGATGTTTTACGGGCACGGCACGCCGTGCCCCTACAATTACGAGACCTTTGCACATAATGTCTTTTATGAAAAAAATGATGGGAAATGATACGGGCGTATAGCTATACGCCCCTACGGAAAAACAAATCATATGGGAACGATAGGATGTTTTACGGGCACGGCACGCCGTGCCCCTACAATTACGAGACCTTTGCACATAATGTCTTTTATGAAAAAAATGATGGGAATGATACGGGCGTATAGCTATACGCCCCTACGGAAAAACAAATCATACGGGAACGATAGGATGTTTTACGGGCACGGCACGCCGTGCCCATACAATTACAAATAATTTTATTTCGTTAGTGTATTGTTAGACGCCCTTATGTTTTATTTAGAGTTTTTTTTGCTATTTTTTTAAAATCTTCAATAATTAAATATAAGGCTGGTACTAAGACTAATATAATTAAGGTAGAAAAAAGGATTCCAAACCCTAAGGAAATTGCCATTGGAATTAAAAATCTTGCCTGCATCGATGTTTCAAATATCATTGGGGCAAGTCCAAAAAAAGTTGTTAAAGTAGTGAGCAGGATAGGTCTAAAACGCATTAAACCTGCATTTACAATAGCAGAAAAAGGTGTAGAATTTTCTCGTACTTTTCTATTTGCGAAATCTATAAGAACCAATGCATCGTTTATAACAACACCAGCAAGAGCCATAATACCAAAAACACTTAAAAGAGAAAGAGTATAACCCATTATTAAATGTCCTGTTACAGCACCTATTATTCCAAAAGGGATACTTATCATAATTATAAGAGGGTGGATATAACTTTTAAAAGGAATTGCAAGCAGGGTATAAATAAGAATAAAAGCTATTAAAGCCCCTTGTTTTAATGCATCAAGGCTCTCTTTTTGTTGTGCTTGTTTACCTTCAAAACTAAAATTTAAACCGGGATATTTTCTTTTAAGTTTAGGAAAAATTTTACTTTTTAAAACACTTATAATTTCAGGAGTTCTTGAAGGAGGATTTACATCTGAAGATACTGTTATAATTCTTTTACTATTGCGTCTATTGATATCGATATAGGCTCTGTTTTTTTTTATGTGAACAATATCTCTTAAGGGGACAAAAGTTCCATTAGGTGATAAAATTTCCATTTCATTTAAATTATACTCAGATACTCTCTCATTTTTTGGAAGTCTAACAGTTATCTTTATTTCGTTTCTACCTCGTAGTTGTTTTAAAACTTCTTTTCCATAATACGAATTTCTTATCTGATTTGCAATGTCAGCAGGAGTAAGCCCAAGCATATACGCTTCTTTTTTTAAAACAAAATCTATTTGTTCTTTACCGGGAGCGAACCCATCATCTATATCAGAAGCAATAGAAAATTTGCCTATTTCTTCTGCAAGTTCTTTACTTGCCTTTTTCAAAACATCTAAATCTTGATGACTTAAATCTATTGTGAGTTCTGCATCGTTAGAACCTGGTCCTCCAAGATTAGAAACAAATTTTAACGATTCTAAACCTGCAATATTGCCTGTATTCTCTCTCCATCTTTGTACAAATTCGTTAGTATGGTATGGTCTTGTTTCGGAAGACTCCATAAAAATACGCATAGTTACTACATTATCGTTTATACGAGACATTATATTTTTAACTTGTTTACTTCCGCCAAGTTCTGTTTTTGTTTTGTTTACAGAATTAAAGAGTATTTGTTGAATTTTTTTTCCTTCTTCTATTGAAGAACCATATGGCAGAACTGCTTCTATATAAGCAAAATCGGACTCTACCTTTGGAAATAGAGAAAAGCCCATTCTCCCACTTTTTATATACGCAAAAACGATAACTAATATGAGAATTGCGATTGTAAAACTTACATACCTAAATTTTAAGGAGAGTTGTAGAAATGGAGAGTAGACATTCTCGATAAAATATTTAAACTTTTCATTAAAAGCTTGCTGTTTTCTATTTATAAAATTGAAAAGCCTATTTGGTTTCCCTTTATTCTTATGAGACAAATGAGCAGGCAAAATTAAAAGGCTTTCTATTAGAGAGATAGCAAATACAGATATAACTACTACTGGAATATTTTTAAAAACTTTTCCCATTACACCGGGGACAAAGTATAGAGGTGAAAAAGCGACCATATTTGTTAAGACACTAAAAATTACAGGAGTGCTAATCTCTTTGGCTCCATAAATTGCAGAATCTATGAATGATTTTCCGAGTTGCCTATGCTGATAAATATTTTCTCCTACAACAATTGCATCATCAACCACTATCCCAAGAGATACAATAAAAGCAAAAAGTGAAATCATATTGATGGTAACACCCATTTGAGGAATAAACAAAAATGAACCAAGAAAAGATATTGGAATGCCTATAGTAACCCAGAATGCAAGTTTTATCTCAAGGAAAAGTCCCAATAGAAAAAACACTAATATAAGTCCTATGAATGCATTGCTAATTAGCAAGTCAAGCCTATCTTTATACATATCGGAGCGGTCATGAGGTATATCTATATGAACAGCTTCAGGAAGAGAACTTTTTATCTCTTCTATTTTTTCTTTAACAGCAGCTGAAACAGTTACAGGTGTTTGTTTGCCAACTCGATAAACTTCAATATTAATAGCAGGCTTACCATTATATGTCATAATAGAGTTTGTCTCTTCAAATCCATCTTTTATAGTTGCAATATCACTAAGATAAACTACATCTCCTTCTGTGTTGGTAATAATTGGTATTTTTGCAAACTCTTTTGTGTAATTTTTTTTCTCTTTTAGCCTTATTAAAATATCTTTTTCTTTAGTTTTAATAGTGCCCCCTGGCAAATCTATAGAGGCGGCTTTAATTTTATTCGCAATGTCGCCAAGTGTAAGATTATACTTTTTTAGAGTAGCCCCAGAGACTTCTATGCTCATTTCTAAATCTTTTATCCCAGTTAAATCGACTTGACTTATTTCATTATGTTCAAGCAATTTAAGGCGAATATTTTCTGCAGTATCTCTTAATGTTATATCATCAAGGTCTCCATAGATTGTTAAATATAGTACCTCTCTTTTTCTACTTGGTATAACAACTGATGGCTCTTCGGCATCGTCAGGAAAAGAAGTTATTTTATCTACAGCATCTTTAACATCGTCTTTAAGTTTTTGTAAGTCAGTGCCTAATACTGCTTCAATGCTTACTGTACCTACACCCTCTTTTGCAGTTGATATAACCTCTTTTATCCCATCGATATCTGAAATAGCTTCTTCGATAGGCAGTATAATACCTTCGTCAACTTCTTCAGGGCTTGCTCCGGGATAAGATACAGAGGCAAAAACTGTATCTAAACTTATTTCTGGAAAAACTTCCTGTACGGTATTTCGAGCAATTATCAGTCCTCCTAAGAGTAAAAATACCATTAGTAAGTTTGCGGCGACTCTGTTTTGAGCCATCCAAGAAAGAGCACCTTTTGTTTCAATATTTTTCAAAATATATAACCCTAATTTATTATTTTTTAGTAAATTTGTTTATAACTCTTACGATTTTTGCTTTTGAACTTTCAAAGAAATAAAACAGAAGGGGAGTAAGAGTAAGAGTAAAAAAGATGGATGCTGCCATCCCTCCAGTTATAACAGCTCCCATAGAGCTATTAGTGAGGTCGTTTGAAAAAAGTTGAGGTATTGTACCAAGAATTATAGCAATAGATGTCATAAGAATTGTTCTTAATTTCTCTTCGGAACTTATCCAAAGAGCTTTCACTATATCTTTTTCCCCTTGTTTCATTACATAAACAGCATTTTCTATTAAAAGAATCGCTCCATTTACAACAAGCCCCACCAACATAATAATTGCTAAGAGTGAAGCTATGTTTATACTTGTATCTGTGAAAAACAGCATTATAAAAACGCCACCAAAAGAGGTTAAAATAGAAGATGCAATTGTGAATGGATGAAGATAACTATTCATAATTGCAGCAAGCACCATATAGGTAAAGATAACAGCAAGAAAAAAAGCTTTTCCCATCTCTTTTTGTGTTTCTGTTTGCATTTCTGCATTTCCTGCAAAATAGTAGTTACAACCCTTTTCTTTTTTAATTTTTTCTATTTTTGTTGCAAGCTGTGCTTCTACAACTCCAGAGCTTCCCTTTGATAGATAACCTTCAAGCTGGATTATTCTTTGTCTATCTCTTCTTTTAAGTTCGGGGACAGGTTCATAATATATTACTTTTCCTAACTCTGTAATTTTTATAAGTCCTTTTCTTGAAGCGACATACATATTTTCAAAGGTCTCTTTAGAATCTTTAAAAACATCTTCAATCTCTATGCGAATATCGTAGCTTTCGTTGTTATTTGTATCTCTAAAAGTACTGTCTTCATTTCCATAAAGAGAGTTTCTTATTGTAGATGCTATTTGATAATTGGAAATTCCATATTGTTTAAGTTTTTTCTGATTTGGTATAAATCTGCACTCTTTTTGTGGTTTTTTATAACTTGATGAAACAGAACGAAAAACTCCCATTGTATCCATTATTTGTTTTATTTGTTCTGAGTAGTTTATCATCGCATCATAATCTGTACCGTAAATATTAAGTGTTACGTCAGCATATCCTGTTTTACTTCCACCTCTTTTCACATCAACTTCAATGTCGGGTATGTCTGCAATGTCTGGTATAATTTTTTGAGTTAAATCTAAATCGGAAAGTTCTCTTTTGTCCGCATCTATCAAATTTAGGAATATTGTGGCATTTTCAACACCATTGTCGCCCACTTTAGCTATCATACTTTCAACTTCAGGATATTTCTTTAATTTGTTTTCAACGAGTAAAACTTTTTCTTGAGTTTTATAGATGGAAGAACCTAACGGAGTTTTAATGGTAATTTCTATGCTATTTGTATCACTTACTGCCATAAATTCACTTCCAACATATTTAACAAGTTTTAATGTGCCGATAAACATTGTAATACATAAAATGAAAGATATTATTTTATGGGCAAACATAAAATCAAAAACGCTTTTATATCCATTTATTAAAAATGAATTTATAAAGCTTGAAATTTTGTCAAAAACAGAAACTTTGCCTTCTACTTTAGGCTTTAACAATCTTGATATCATCATAGGTGTTAAGGAGAAAGATACAATAATCGAAAATATTGTTGCATAAACAACAGTTAGACCAAACTGGCTCATAAATTTTCCAACAATTCCACCCATAAAACCAATAGGAATAAAAACAGCCAAATTTGTTCCTGCAGAGGCCAAAACTGCTGAAGTAACTTGTTTTGTACCTTTTATTGCAGCTTCAGTCGGACTTTTGCCTTTATCAATTAAGAATAAAGCTCTTTCAAGAATAATAATAGCATTTGCTATTAAGGTTCCTAAAACAGTACCAAATGCAAGCAAGGTCATTGAGTTTATTGTAAAATTAGAAGCTTTAATCATAAAAAAGGTAGCTATTAAAGAGGTCGGCAATACAACAGCAACAATTAAAGTGGTTCTTAAATTTGCAGTAAAAAGAGCAAGAGTTATTATAGTTAGCAAAATACCGATAGCGATATTTTTAATTGTACGATTTGTTTGGTCGATGGTATATTCGGTTGTATCATTTTCGGTAAAAAGCTCCATACCTTCTTCTAAGTTCTTTTTTAAAATTGGCAATTTTTCTGATAACTGTTTAGCAATTTTTACAGCGTTTCCATCGGATACTTTTACAAGAGAGATAACAACAGCTTCTTTAGAATTGTAAAAAGCGTTTTCTTCTATCGTCTTTTCTCCATCTCTAACAACTGCTATCTCATCTAATGTAAAGCTTTTCCCTTCAGATGTTGTAATTAGCATCTTTTTTATTTCATCAAGGTTTTGAAATTCACCATAAAATCTAACAGTTACATCGTTTTCTTTGTTTTGTATTTGCCCTCCGGGAAAGTTTACATTGTACGACTTAATAGCACTTATAACATCTAAAATTGTTATAAATTTTTGTTTCATTAAGTCTGAGTTAAGACAAACTTGAATTTCTCTCTCTCTTCCTCCTTTTATGTCTACAGAAGAAATCCCACTTATTGAAGTCAAAAAAGGTTTTAATTTTTTATCTGCAAATTCATAAAGATATTTTGGAGAGTGTGTTTTACTTCTTAAAATAACGTCTATTACAGCAGTACTTAAAGGATTTGATTTTTCAACGATTGGTTTTTCAACCATATCGGGAAGATCATCTACAATCGCTTCAACTTTATCCTTAACCTCCATAGCTTTAACATTAACATCAACTCCAAGATTAAA
The DNA here is from genome assembly GCA_963662235.1 of Desulfobacterales bacterium. GTDB lineage: Bacteria > Desulfobacterota > Desulfobacteria > Desulfobacterales. The sequence continues at coordinate 1,238,694 of OY759308.1, forward strand.
CTCTACAAGAACGAACCCAAAATTATTATAAGCGTACGATTTTATTTTTTTTATTTCAGAAACTTCAACAACAGCATCTTCAATGTCTTTTAGAACGTCTTGTTCAATTTCTTCAGGAGAAGCTCCAGGATATGTTGCTGTTATTGAAACAAGAGGGAATTCAATTTGAGGGTTTCTTTCAATATTTAATTCAAAAAAAGCTACCATTCCCAATATGATTAAAAAAAGAACCAACATAATTGTTGTTACAGGTCTTTTTACAAATATTTCTATCATTTTTTATTTTTCCTGAATTGGTTTAAAAATTTTTATTTTTAGATTGTCTTTTAAATAGCGTGTGTCGCTTGAAACTATTAAATCTTTTTCTTTTATTCCTGAAACTATCTCTATTAAGTTCTCATCAAATAAACCTGTTTTAACTTTTCTTTTATGTATGGTGTTATTTTTTGCTATAAAAACAAAACAGCTATTCTCATCACACGTTATAAATTTATTATTAATAGCAATTGTATTTTTTGTTTCTATTTCAATTTTTACATTTGTAAATTTAGATTTTTCAGGAATAGCTTTTGTTATTTTTACTTTAACTTGATATAGACCAACATTATAATTTATCTTTTGAGAAATAGAAGAGATATATCCGTGAGCGACTTGTTTACCCAAAGAGTTACGCAAAAAGATTTTTTCACCGGGTTTTAAATTTTTTTTAAATTCTTTATCTACCCAAGCTATATAGTTAGAATTGCTTTGTTTTATGAGTGTAAGCTTTTTGTAAAAGTGAATTTTTTTTTTTTGAACTTCTTGAACTGTTATAGGGTAACCTTTTTTTTGATACTCTGTATAAAAAGAGTATGTCGGTTTTTGTGCCTCTTTTTGTTGTTTTTTAATTTTGTCAAAAACGAAAAACAGGATGATTGCGAGCAAAACAATTAAAAATAACAATCTTAGTAAGTTTTTAAATTTTACATTCATTTTTCTATGTTCCAATAAGTTTTTCTATGTTTGCTTTCAGCAAATTTAATTCAAAAAGTGTTTTAGCAATTCCTTTTTGTATAGATGTTAAAGCTTTTTCTGTATCGTTTAGTTCTGTTGCACTTGTTTGTCCTGCACTAAATCGTAAAAGTGATGTTTCATAAGATTCTTTAGCCAAAGAACAAGCTCTTTTTTGGTTTTGATAAACTTTTACGTAGCTTTCATATTTTTCAAGACAATTCCTTAACTCTTTAATAAGATCTTTTTTTGCTTTTACTAAATTGAGCAACGCTTTTTTTTCTTCTTTTTTTTCTTGCAGGAAGCTCGCTTTTGCGCTGCCTCCGTCCCAAAGAGACATATTTAAAGAGAGTCCAACGTATGTAGTGTCGCTATCCATATTGTCATCAATTGATGCTTCCTCAGAATTTAAACTTTTATTATGCCCCCCATAAAAAGCTAAGGTTGGATAGTTAGTATATTTTTTAGCATAAGCATAACTCTCATACATTTTTATAACTGATTGGTATGCTAAAAGCTTAGGGTTGTTTTCTAATTTTTTAAGTAACTCTTCTTTATTAAATTTTAAAAACTCATCGCTAAATTGTGATTTTAAAACAAGGTTTGTATCTTCAGAGATTCCACATAATATTTTTAAATTCCGATAACTTTCTTCTCTTGTATACTCACTTGTATCAACTTCTGGTTTTCTAAGAGCGATATCAGAAGATATGCGAATCAAGTCACTTTTTATAGGTCTACTTACTTCGTTGCTTTGTAAAAGTTTTTTACTGTTTAAAGCGTTTTCATAAGAGCTTTTATCAATTTTTAATAGTTCATCTGATAAGACAGAGTAATAATAAGCTAAGGAAGCAGCATAACGAAGTTCTCGTTTGATTGCTTCTTTTTGATACTTGGAAATATCAATGTTATATTGTGCAGCTTTTATCGCTTGTTTTATCTTTCCAAAAGCGTAAATGACTTTACTAACACTAAGCTCGGCAGAAACACCGTAAACAGTGCTGTCAGAAGAGTAAGGTCTTTTTATAAGTGCACCGCTTAAATTATTAGGATTGTTGACATAAGCTACCCCTTCTTCTTCTATATCACTTCTTTGATAACTAAGCCCGAAATCTGCTTTAAAAGATTTTGCAGATTCGCTCTCTTTTAAAAAAAGCTTTGCTTTTTCAAAGTCCAGTTCTGCTTTTTGTATATCTTCACTGTTTTTTAAAGTTAAAGAGATTGCGTCTTCAAGCAAGAGTTCTTTTGCCTCGCCATTGTGTATTATCAAAAAAGCCAAAACGCTTACGATTAAAAAAATCTTTTTCATTTTAGTTCATCTTTTTTTGTTTTTGAGTTTGCTCTAAAGGGAGAGTTTCTTCAATTTCAAGCTCCATTCCTGTTATAGGAGATGTAAGTTTAGTTGTTATAAGTTTTTCTCCATTCTTTAATCCTTCTTTTGCGTAAGCAAACTCTTTATCTTTCCAAAAAAAGTTTGGCTTACGAATAATTAATTTTTTATCGTCTCCAAAAATAAAAATTCTGTTTCTATTGTCCAAGTTTGTTATTGGTATTTTAAAAACATCTTTTATCTCTTTAGCTATAATTGTGGCTTTCATATAAGAACCAACAAGAAGAGGCTTTTTTTTGTTTTTATTTTTTAAAAAAAGAGGGTCTCTTATCGCAACAAGCATTTGAGCAGTTAAAGAGTTGTCTTTTAAATTTGGAAGAATTTTTAAAATTTTACCACTATACTGTTCTTTTTTTTCTGTGGTGTCGCTTCCTGTTTGCAGTAAAACCTTAGAGTTTTTGACATCAATCCATTTTAATCTATCAACAGGAATAGACAAAACTATCCAGTACTCTTCAACCCCTATAATATCTGCAATGGACGTTTGTGTAGTTACAAAAGAGCCAACGTCGATATTTTTTGTTTTTATAACGGAATCAAAAGGAGCTCTTATTTTTGTGCGTCGAAGATTTTTTTTAGCTTGCTTTAAATATGATTTTGCAACATCAAGGCTTGCTTCGGCTTGTTTAAGTTGCGGTTTTCTGAGTGCGAGATATTTTTCGTCTTCACTTATTTGCTCTTTTGGGATATTTGTAGTGATTATTTCCCACTCTTGTTTTGCTATTTCCTGCTCTCCTTTTTCAATATCAAAATTAGCTTGTGCTGTTGTAAGATTTGCTTCTTTTTGTGTAACAGCAATTTTATAATCATAATCGTCTATGGTTGCTATGACATCTCCTTTTTTAAAAAGTCCGCCGGGTATAAATTTGCTATTAATAGAAGAGATAGAGCCTGATACTTGAGGGTATAAAGATAAGTTTTGAGAAGGTTCTAATGTTCCGTATGTTTCTATAATTATATCAGCATCTGTTTTTGATATGGGCGATACATTAACAAGAGTAGAAGTTTTTGTTTCTATTTTTGTTTTAACTTTATTTTTTGATTTAGCAATAATGATAGCAACGAGCATTCCTAAAACAATAGTAGCTACAATTAATAAAAAAGCTAATTTACGTTCTTTTTTTGTTTTAGGCTTTAAAGGCTCATCTGGTGCAATTAGTTTGTGATAAGAGTTAGTATTAGTATTGTTTTCCATATTTTTTTTACCTTAGAGATTTGAATAATCATTCTCTTTCGTCCTTTTTTTGGGTTTGACGTATAACCATACTACTGCACCACAAAAAAACGAGCAAAATAGAACGATTATTCAAATCTCTTTTATTAGTTGTATTATATTCTGTATTTTATTCTGTATTATATTGGTCTTTTTTAAATTATTAGTTGGTTGTTGTTAAAGGTATTTTAGAACCTAAAGCTTTGTATAGCTTTATTCTTGAGGTTAGCATATTGGCACTCGCTACAATTTTGCTTTGCTCATAATCTACAATTGCAAGTTCTGCATTTAAGACAGATAAGAAAGTGTTAGAGCCATTGAAATATCTTTTCTTTGTCTCCTTGAAAGTCTTTTTGGCAATTTCTATTTGTTTATCTAAAGCTTTAATTTTTTTTTTATATTCCATCTCTTTGGTTAGATAATTCTCAACTTCTTCTAATGCTGTGATTACAGTTTCTTTATAGCCCATAAAAAGTTCTTCCCTAACTGCTTCTACCCTTTTTTGTTCAGCTTGAAGTTGTTTTCCTGCAAATATTGGAACAGTAATGTTAGCTATTAAGTTACTAATCCAATCGTCAAAAATTTTAGAATTGTCACTGTTAGAATATGTATAAGTGCCTGTTAAACTTAGTTTTGGAAATCTGTTTTTTTTAGCTACAAGAATATTAAAGCCTCCTGCTTTAAGCTTTAGTTCTGCCGATTTAATGTCGGGGCGAAGATGAATAAGGTTTGCTTCAAGTCCTGTTTTGGGTATCTCTATAATTGTTGGAAATTCTTGTTCATCAATATTGATTTTTAAGTTTGGGCTTAAGCCAAGAAGTACATTTAAACTATTTAAAAGTGTTATCTCTGTAGATTCGACAGGAATTATTTTGTTCTCTATTGAAGCTATTACTTGTTGTTGTTGATAAAACTCTATTATTGTTGCTTTTGCTTGGACAAGTTTAAGCTCAATTATTTTTAGCATTTTTTTATTTATCTCTAATTGAGAATATAAAAGAGCCTTTTGTTTTCTTATTGAAATGATATTTATCCAAGTTTCTGCTATTTGTGATGCAACAGTGGAAGCAAGCGTGTCAAGTTCTTCTTTGGAAGCTTTAAGCGAAAGCATTGAACTTTTTTTCTCATTACTAATTCTACCCCATAAATCTATTTCATAACTCATTGAAAGACCAATGGAGTAATCGTTTGTAACGATAGCCGCACTATTTTTTGCATTTTTCTCGGTTCTTGTTTTTGAAGCAGTTAAGTTTAAGTTGGGATAGTGTTCTCCGCTTGTTTTAACAAAAGAAAAATAAGCTTGTTTTAATCTTGCTACGCCTGCTTGCAGAGAGAAATTGTTTTCTATAGATTTTTCTATTAGACTATTTAACTCACTATTTTCTAATTGTTCCCACCATTTTCTTTCATCATCTTTTTTGTTTAAATATTCATTAAAATATTTTGGAACTTCTGTTTTTTTAAATTTCTGAACATCGCTCGTAAAAAAAGAGCAACTTGTAAGAAAGATTGAAAACAGTATAACGATTTTTTTCTGCATATTAATTAGCCTTATAAACACTTGTTAGAGTTGTTGTGTCTCTCTATTTTTATTAAATTGTTAGATACCATTTTCTTTCTTTATGTTTTTTAAAATATTTTCTATTCCGCCAATACAAAAATCTGATATATAGTTAGCAACTTCATCTTTATATTTCTTAAAACCTTCTAAAGTTTTTATTTCATCATAAAGGCTACTTTTTTTTAAATAGTATATTCTGCCTTTTTCATTCAAATTATGAAAAAACATACATTGACTGATAATGCTGGAGTGAAAAGCTCTAATTAATCTTTTATCTTCGACTTCACCTGTAAAATCATAAAGAATTTTTTCAAAAAATTTGACTTGTGGGATTAAATATTTTTCTACAATATTTACAATACCAGTTGGTTCTGCCATCTCTTTAGATATAATTTTATAAAAATTACTTTTTTCATTATTTGGAATTATACGTAAAACTAATGTTTGAATGGCTTCTTTTAAAACTATCTTTGGGTTTTTGTTACTCGGCTCTTTTTTAAAAGGGTATTTGTTTTGAATTTTATCAAATAGATAATCCAAAACTTTTTCGTACAAGTTTTTTTTTGAACCAAAATAGTAGTTAACAGAGGCGACATTGACATTTGCTTTGTCGCAAATTTCAGCAACTGTCGTGTTTTTAAAACCTTTTTCTGTAAAAATTTCACCAGCAAATTCGACTATTTTTTTATACGTATCTCTATGCATTTTTCATTCTTTTTTTTAAATTAAATATATATTTTAAATGAGCATTTAAAATACACATTTAAACAAAGCAAGCTTTTTTATATAAATATTTTAAAATAGTGCTTATAAAATTTTTGATTATGTTGATTTAGATTAAGAAAAAAGAATTTATCTTGCTTCTCATTCAAGATTATAATTATCTTGTTTTTATAAATATATGCTTAAAATTAATAATTTATTTCTTTAAAAGGGTGTCTGTTTTTATGAAAGATAAAGTATTTTTTACAAATTTTAGAGCGACCATAAAAGAAAACCTGCCACAAAAAATAAAACGTTTTCTTAACGAAGCGGAGCTTTTTTCTACGCTACAAGAAGGAGATTTGTCTGCATTAAAAATTCATTTTGGTGAAAAAGGTAATTTGGCTTTTTTAAATCCGTTATGGGTTAAGGCAATTATAGAAGAGGTAAAATCGAAAAAAATTTTTCCTTTTTTAACAGATTCAAACACTCTTTATGCAGGAAGTAGAAAAAATTCTTTGTTACATTTAAAAACAGCTATAGAAAATGGGTTTGCATATTCTGTAATGGCAAATACTCCTATTATTATTGCAGATGGTCTTAGGGGAGAAAATGAAGTAGAGGTTGATATAGGTAGTGATATATTTAAAAAATTTCATATCGCAGGTGAGATAGCAAATGCAGATTCGCTTCTTGTTGTATCTCATTTTAAAGGTCATGAACTTGCAGGATTTGGTGGAGCTATTAAAAATCTTGCTATGGGCTGTGCTTCAAGGAGAGGGAAACTTGCTCAACATTCTACAGTAAGTCCCAAGATAAAAAGGAAAGATTGTAAAGCTTGCCTTAAATGTTTAAAAAAATGTCCTGCCGATGCTATTGAGATTGTGGATAATAAAGCTAAGATAAACAAGGAAAGATGTATAGGTTGTGCTGAGTGTATTGTCGTTTGTCCAGAAGGAGCAATTAGGATACAGTGGGACAAAAATATTCCAGATTTTTTAAAAGGTTTAGTTGAATATGCAAAAGCCTCTCTATTTAATAAAAAGGATAAAGTTTTCTTTGTTAATTTTATAAGTAATGTATCTCCACTTTGTGATTGTCTCTCTTTTAACGATACGCCAATAGTAAGAGATATTGGCATTTTAGCTTCAAAAAATCCTGTAGCGATAGATAAGGCTTCAATAGATCTTGTAAATAAAGAGAGTGTTCTTAAAGACTCTGTTTTGTTTAAAGATGGTGAAGATATAAAAGATAAATTTAAAACACTTCATCCCAAAGTGGATTGGCAAATACATTTTGATTATGCAAAAGAGATAAACTTTTTTTCAAGTGAATATGAGCTTGTCCATATTGAATAGTTATAGTTTCTAATTAGTCTTATCTTTTATTTCATAATTGTTTACACCCCCACAATTACAAATAATTATTTTAAAATGGTGGAAATTGTAGGGGCGTATTGCTATACGCCCTCAAAACAATGCAATTACTATCAAAAATAATTTATATGGGCACAATAAAATTGTAATGGATTTTATGAATGATTTTAAACATAAGCGTCGTTCAATTAGGTTAAAAAAATATGATTATTCTAAACCAGGTGCATATTTTATTACAATTTGCACACAAAACAAAAAATGTTTGTTTGGAGAAATTATTGATGGTGAAATGTTATTGAATGAAATGGGATGTATTGTAAAAAATGAATGGTTAAAAACCAAACAATTGCGAAAAAATATAGAATGCAATGTGTTTGTCGTGATGCCCAATCATTTCCATAGCATTGTAGAAATAAACGAATCCTACAAGGGCGTATTGCAATACGCCCCTACAAAAATGCAATCGCCATCAAAAACAATTGGTGCAATTGTTCGTGGGTTTAAATCTGCAGTGACAAAACAAATAAATAAATTGCAACAGACACCTGGTAAAAAATTGTGGCAACGTAATTATTATGAACATATCATACGCGATGAAGATGATTATAACCAAATTTACGAATATATTAATAACAACATATTAAAATGGGAATTAGATTCGTTACATCCAAATAATTATAAACATTTCGATTTAAGTTTTTAAGGCGGGGGCAAATGCCCTATTTGGAACAATTTATATGTCTTATAAAAACCAACAAATAAAGAGTATTCTTTTATCTCTGCTCTTACTTACAATACTAATTTTATCTGTTTATTGGCAGGTACAAAAATTTGATTTTTTAAATTATGACGATTTAGGTTATGTCGCAAAAAACAACAATATACAAAATGGTCTAAATTTAAAATTTTTTAAATGGGCTTTTTTTCAAAGTCACTCTTCTAATTGGCATCCTATAACTTGGCTTTCTCACCTTTTAGATTTTAATTTTTATGGTTTAAGGGCAGGGGAGCATCATTTTACTAATGTATTAATTCATCTTTTTAACTCCATCATTCTTTTTTTTATAATATTTAAAATAAGAAAAAGAAGTATAGAAAGTTTTTTTATAGCCTCTCTTTTTGCTTTGCATCCTGTTCATACCGAGTCTATTGCTTGGATTTCAGAAAGAAAAGATATGCTTTTTGCTTTTTTTGGTTTTTTGTCTATTTATTATTACATAGATTATTCAAGAGAAGAAAAGGGGATAAAATATTTATTAACTTTTTTTTTCTTTGCTCTATCTCTTATGTCGAAATCTATGCTTGTGACACTCCCTTTTTTATTTTTACTTTTTGATTTTTCCATATTGCCAAGAGAAAAAAGCAATACGATTAAAATTTTTTGTGAAAAAATTCCCTTTATACTTTTTGCAATTCTTGTTTCAGTTTTAATAATTAAAGCACAAGAGTCGGGAGGTGTTTTAAGAAGTTTTGCGGTTAGTCCTCTTGAAATAAGAGTGTCTAATGCTCTTGTTTCTTATATGAAATATATTGGGAAAATTTTTTATCCATTAAATCTTTCTCCAATGTACCTTCATCCTAAAAGAGTTCAGTTCTATCCTGCTCTATTTTCCTTGTTAACTATTTTTGTAATCTCTTTGTTTGCTATTTTTTTTAAAAAAAAAGCTCCTTTTTTATTCTTAGGTTGGTTTTGGTTCTTATTAACACTTGTACCGGTAATAGGAATTGTACAAGTAGGAGATATGCAAATGGCGGACAGATATCTATATTTTCCTGCCATAGGCATTTATATGATTTTTGTTATTTTTACATTACGCTATTTAAAGAGTTTTGGGAAAATAGCTATTATATTAATCATTGCATCTTTATTATTGTTTACTTTTAAACAGGCAGGCTATTGGAAAGATTCAATAACTTTATTTAGGCGTATTATAAAAGTTATGCCTAAGCATAGAACTGTAAGAGAGTTTCTTTACTTGGAATTAATGCATAGTAATAAATACAAAGAAGCAGAAGAAGTAATAAAAACACTTATAATAAATAATAAAGAGCAATATCATACAAAATATTATAAAGACTTAGGATGGGTTTGTTTTAAACAGGGCAGGGCAGATGAAGCTATTTCAATTTTAAAACATATCTTGTCGAAATCTAAAAATAACAAAGATGCTTTGAATAACCTTATATTTGTTTACATAGAAGAGGGTAGAATAGACGAAGCAAAAGAGTTCCTTACAAATTTTTTTAAAAATAAGAATGAGTTAATTAATGAACTTTATAGGGTGGCGAATGCACTAATATTGCATAAACGATATAAAAAAGCTCTTTTATTGTTTATGGATATTATAAGGCTTAATGATAGAGATAAAAATGCATATCTTGGAATTGCTTTAATATATGAAAAAACAGGCAATAATAATATGGCTATAAAATATCTTTTAAAAACGTTATCTATTGAAGATACCTATAACGAAAGGAAAATGCTGGCTACTTTCTTTGTTAAAAACGGTAACAATAGAAGAGCACTCAAAGAGTTTTTATATATATTAGATAAGTGGGGTGGCAATTTTGATGTTTACTTAAATTTAGGAAAACTCTACTCAAAACTAAATTCCCCTCATAATGCTCAAAAATATTTCCAGCTTGCTAAAAAGATAGAGCATAGTAATGAGGAGCTTAAGGTATATTCTCGTTAGAATAGATAAGATTTTTTACTTAGAAAAAAAGAAGTTATAAAAACAATTAATTTTATAAAAATAAGAAATAAAACACATTATGACAAAATCTATAAAAATATTTGAAAGTAAAAATAAGAGTTAAATGGATTGATTAAGAAGACAAATGTTATTTTTCTATGATTAAAAGAAGAAGGTAAGTTGGTTACAAACTGTAACCAACTGAAACTAAAATCATCAGATGGGAAATGTTATTGAATGAAATGGAATGTATTGTAAAAAATGAATGATTAAAAACCAAATAATTATGAACATTTCGCTCTAAGCTCTTAAGGCGGGGGCACAATGCCCTATTTGGAACAATTTATATGTCTTATAAAAACCAACAAATAAAGAGTATTCTTTTATCGCTGCTCTTACTTACAATACTCATTTTGTCTGTTTATTGGCAGGTACAAAAATTTGAGTTTTTAAGTTTTGACGATTTCAATTATGTCGTAAAAAATAAAAATATACAAAATGGTCTAAATTTAAAATTTTTTAAATGGGCTTTTTTCAATAGTCACTCTTCTAATTGGCATCCTGTAACTTGGCTTTCACATCTTTTGGATTTTAATTTTTATGGTTTAAGGGCAGGGGAGCATCATTTTACTAATGTATTAATCCACCTTTTTAACTCCATCATTCTTTTTTTTATAATATTTAAAATAAGAAAAAAAAGTTTAGAAAGCTTTTTTATAGCCTCTCTTTTTGCTATTCATCCTGTTCATACCGAGTCTATTGTTTGGATTGCAGAAAGAAAAGATATGCTTTTTGCTTTTTTTGGTTTTTTGTCTGTTTATTATTACATAGATTATTCAAGAGAAGAAAAGGGGATAAAATATTTATTAACTTTTTTTTTCTTTGCTCTATCTCTTATGTCAAAATCTATGCTTGTGACACTCCCTTTTTTATTTTTACTTTTTGATTTTTCCATATTGCCAAGAGAAAAAAGCAATACGATTAAAATTTTTTGTGAAAAAATTCCCTTTATACTTTTTGCAATTCTTGTTTCGATTTTAATAATTAAAGCACAAGCATCGGAAGGTGCTTTAAGAAGTTTTGCGGATAGTCCTCTTGAAATAAGAGTGTCTAATGCTCTTGTTTCTTATATGAAATATATTGGGAAAATTTTTTATCCATTAAATCTTGCTATACTATATCTTCATCCTAAAAGTATTCAGTTTTATCCTGCTTTATTTTCCTTTTTGACTATTTTTTTAATATCTTTGTTTGCCATTTTTTTTAGAAAAAAAGCTCCTTTTTTATTCTTAGGTTGGTTTTGGTTCTTATTAACACTTGTACCGGTAATAGGAATTGTACAAGTAGGAGATATGCAAATGGCGGACAGATATCTATATTTTCCTGCCATAGGTATTTATATGATTTTTGTAATTTTTACATTACACTATTTAAAAAGTTTTGGAAAAATAACTATTATATTAATCATTTCATCTTTATTGTTGTTTACTTTTAAACAGGCAGGTTATTGGAAAAACTCAAGGACTTTATATAGGCGTACTATAGAAGTTATGCCTGAGCATGGAAGTGCAAGAGAGTTTCTTTACTGGGCATTAATGCGTAGTAATAAATACAAAGAAGCAGAAAAAGTAATAAACACACTTATAATAAATAATAAAGAGCAAGATCTTACAAGATATTATAAAGACTTAGGATTGGTCTATTTTAAACAGGGCAGGACAGATGAAGCTATTTCAATTTTAAAACATATCTTATCTCAATCTAAAAATGACAAAGATGCTTTAAAAAAACTTCTGTTTGTTTACATAGAAGATGGAAGAATAGACGAAGCAAAAGAGTTCCTTACAAATTTTTTTGAAAATAAGAATGAATTAATTAATGAACTTTATAATGTGGCGAATGTACTCATATTTCATAAACGACGATATAACAAAGCTCTTCTATTGTTTACGGATATTATAAGACTTAATGATAGAGATAAAAATGCATATCTTGGAATTGCTTTAATATATGAAAAAACAGGCAATAATAATATGGCTATAAAATATCTTTTAAAAGCATTATCTATTGAAGATACCTATAACGAAAGGAAAATGCTGGCTACTTTCTTTGTTAAAAACGGTAACAATAGAAGAGCACTCAAAGAGTTTTTATATATATTAGATAAGTGGGGTGGCAATTTTGATGTTTACTCAAATTTAGGCAAACTCTACTCAAAACTAAATTCCCCTCATACTGCTCAAAAATATTTCCAGCTTGCTAAAAAGATAGAGCTCAATAATAGAAGATATTAAGCTATATTTTCGTAACAATTATAAACAATTATATTGAGGTAAAAAAATAGTAAGAAAATGGCACGTTACCTTCACATTTTTAATCAGGTCAATGTGGAATTGAAATTATAAAGATTTTGTAGGGACGTAAAATCTTGTAGAGACGCAAAATCTTGCGTCTCTACGGTATTATTTAATCAAAACAAAAGTTAATATTTTATAAAAAAACCACTATTTTGTCATAAAAAACATTATGTACAAATGTCTCACTTTTAATTTGTCTTAAATCTAATATCTTTACTTTCCTGTATGTCCAAAACCGCCAGAGCCTCTATTTGTTTCGTTTAATGTCTCTTTTGTTTCAAGCTCTGCTTTGTAAACTTTTTGTATTATCATTTGGGCGATTCTATCATCTTTTTTTATTGTGTAAGGTTGTTTGCTCAAGTTGATGAGAAAGACAATAACTTCACCTCTGTAATCTGGGTCAATGGTGCCGGGAGAGTTTACAACGGTTACGCCATATTTAGTAGCAAGACCGCTTCTTGGCCTTATTTGAGCTTCAAAATTTTTTGGAAGTTCAAGAGCAAAATTGGTGGGGATTTTGACTATTTCTTGTGGGTTTATAACAATATCTTCTTTTATAGAAGCGTAAATATCCATACCGACAGAACCGCTGGTCATATATTGTGGAAAAGAACTTTTCTCTTCCCTTACTTTTTTTATTTTTACTTTTACTTTGTTTTGTTCCATTTCTATTTTTTTACTTTTTGCGTATCTTTTTGCTTAACTTCTTTAAATACCTTCTTGACGCTTTTAAACTCTCTTTTTTTTGTTCTTTGCATATCTTTTTGCCTAACTTCTTTAAATACCTGTTTTACACTTTTAAACTCTCTTCTTTTTTTATTATTTCTTTAAAACTTTTTAGCATATCTTCCGCACTGCCATTATTGGAAATTACATAATCAGCATACTTTTTTTTTTCTTCTATAGGCATTTGAATAGTTATTAATGCTTCGGCTTCTTTTTTGTTGATGTTGTCTCTTTGCATTAATCTTTTTATTTGTGCTTCTTTGGTTGAGGATATCAAAATTGTAAAATCGAAAAGGTATGAAAGGTTTAATTCAAATAGTAAGGGTACTTCTACAATTACATATCTGACTTTTTTTTGTGCTTCTTCCATCTTTTTTTTTGTCATCTCAAGAACTGCGGGGTGCACTATATTTTCTAAATCTTTTCTTGCTTGATTATTTTCTACAATCAAGTTGCGTATTTTTTTGCGATTTAAATTGCCATCTTCTGCAATATAATCTTCACCAAATTTTTCTTTTATTTTTAAAAAAGCGAGGGAACCTTTTTCTACGATTTTTTTAGATAGTTTGTCAGAATTGATAATGACTGCTTCAAAATTTTTTTCAATCTCTTTACAAAGTGTGGTTTTGCCTATACCTGCTCCACCAGTTAAACCTATTTTAAAGCTTTTTTTTTTAATATTGAGACCTTTTAACATAGTTTAAATTTTGTTTTTGTTTTGATGTTTTATTAAAAACCACTATTTTTTTGATAAAAAAACATTATGTGCAAAGGTCTCAAAATCATAGAAATTTGCCAAGATATACCAATAGCAACCCCATAAGCATAAGGAAAAAACCGAACGAACGTAAAAGCTTTTCAGGTAGGTATAACATCTTTTCTATAAAAGACTTCATTCTAGATGGAGAGATAAAGTATGGTAAACCTTCAATAATTAATACCATACCTATTACACATAAAAAAAAATTCATTATTTACCTCTTTTTTAGATTTAAAAAAATATAAATACCAATACCAAGATAAATAATATCGCGTGCAAGAAGTTCTAATGAGGAATTGTGCTCGGAATCGCTAAAAGAGAAACATCCGCAATCAAACTCGTAACCACGTATGAAATTTATAGATATCATTACAATAAAGATTATTAATAAACCATTTATTATTGTAACAGCAGGTTTTGGTTTAATATTAAAAAGAAGGAGTGTGCCACTTATAAGTTCTATGAAAGGAACTGTTATCGCAATAAAGTTAATAATATTTTGATGCAACAAGCCATACCCATAAACTATTTCAGCAAACTTATCAGGATAGGCTATTTTGTGTAAACTTGCATAAATGAAAATTAACCCAAGTGTTGCTCGACTTAAAAATAGTAGTTTTTTATTTTTTAAAAAGTTATTCACAAGGCATACCCGACTCTTTCCATATTAAAAAACCGTCTATAAAAATGAAGATGTTTTCATAACCAGCATCGTATAAAAAATGTGCTAAATTGATAGAATCTCTACACTCTCTTCCAGTGCAATAAGTTACTATATTTGTTTCAAGAGGGAATTTGTCTATGAAGTCGTCAATGAATCTATCAAATTGATAATAGGGGAAAGAAACTGCATTTTTTATATGCCCTTGATTATAACTATTTAAATCTCTGGCATCTACAAAAACAAAATTTTGATTATAAAGCTCTTTTGCTTTTTTGAGTGTAATCTCTTTATTTTTAGTCTCTTTGTCTTTTTTTGTAACGGCAGAGATGACGCCTTTATTTGTGTCCCAATCTCCTAAGAGAGCAATGCCGTTAGGCGAAAAATAGTTAAACACAAGAGCGAAAATTATCGAGGTTAAAACTATAATAAATATTTCAAATATCTCTTTTTTATTAAGTAACAGCATTATCATTAATATGTTTTTTAAGGTTTCTCATATGTTCAATTTTATTTAACTTTAGCTTCAAAGAGAACCATTTTTCAAGTAAAGAAGAGATGTTAGAGCCTTTATCTTGTTTATCTAAAGATTTTGTATTCTCTTTATTTAAAATATTAGATATTTCCTCAATTTTAGAGCTAATGTGTTTTATTTTTAAGTTATCTAATTTTTCTTTTTGAAGATAGAGATATATCTCTTTAGCTTCATCATAGTAGCCTTGCTTAAAAAATAAGTCAGCCATAGTGACAGTATAATGTTTTTTATTATCCATATTAATTTAAATAACTCTTAATTAAGTTGCGTAAAGGTTCTCTTTATTGAACATCTTTCTTATCAATGAATTTATAGATTTTTTCATCTTTTTCTACCATACCATACTCTTTTCTGCCTATCATTTCTATATATTCTTTATTTTTTAGATTGTTTATCTCTTTTTGAAGATTATAATTTTCTTTTTTGATATCAACGTTTTTTTTCAGTAAGAGATTTTTTTCTTTGGAAAGCTTTCTATGTTCAAGATATCCTTTATCTCCCCAGAAAATATTGAATGCAAAAAAAAACAGTATAATAATACACACTATATAAACGGTTTTTTTAAGTATACTAAACATAACTTTAATTGTTTAACCAAAATTCATTAAAAAATTTTGAGTTTTTTTATAAGTTAAAAATTTTTTTTGTATTGTTTAATCAATATATTTATTCTTGTCATACTTGCTTGAAACGTTTTTTTGCAAGAATTTTTCAGAATAAACTGTTTTTAAGTGGGCTCTTTGCCAATCAAAAAATCGATTTTATCCCAAAGCTCTTTTCTTCCTATATTTTTTTTTGAAGAAGAAGTTAAAATTTCATCTTTTCTTAAATTAAGTATTTTAGAAATAACGCCTATTTGTTTAACCTTTTGATTGTTAGATAGCTTATCTGTTTTTGTAAGGACAAAAAATGTTTTAATTTGAAAATATTTAAACCAATAAATAAGTTCTTCTTCCTCTTTAGATAACTTGGTTCTTCTTATATCTATTAAAAAGATTGCTCCTTTTAAATTGTCTCGTTTTTTAAAATAATCTTCCATCATTTTGTCCCAACCCTTTTTTATACTTTTGGCAACTTTGGAGTAGCCAAAGCCTGGTAGGTCAACAAAAACGAATATTTCATTTATTAGAAAAAAGTTTATAAGCCTTGTTTTCCCCGGGGTAGAGCTTGTTTTTACAAGTTTTTTTCTTTGAAGAATGGAGTTGATAAGAGACGACTTACCTACGTTGGATCTCCCTACAAAACAGACCTCTGGCAAGTTTGTATCGGGATATTGTTCTGGGGTTACAGCACTTTTTATAAATTCTGCAGATTTTATTATCATAGAATTTTTACAATTTTTTTAAATGTTTTATCCCCCTAACCCCCCTTAGAAAGGGGGGAATTCTATTTTTAAATTTTTGGGGTTGGTTGTTCTTTAACCTTTTTTAAGTTATTTAAATTTTATTTTATTTTTATGGGAACGGTTTTAAACCGTTTCTGTGACAAAATAGAGTAAATCCTAAAATTAAAAAATTAGGTTATATCACACTCTATTTTTTTAAATTTATCATTAAAACAGATATAGCAGCAGGAGTAACTCCTTCAACCCTTGAGGCTTGTCCAAGATTAATAGGTTTTATTTTGTGGAATTTCTCTTTTATTTCATTAGAAAGTCCATAAACCTTTTTAAAATCAAACTTTTCAGGTATTTTAATCTTTTCAAGGTCTTTAAACTTTTTAATCTCCTGCTTTTGTCTTTTTATATAGCCTTCATATTTTACTTCTATTTCAACCTGTTTTTTTGAAATATCGTTTAAATTTTTAGGGTTTTTACAAAATTCGTCAATAACACCATAATCAAGCTCTGCTCTTTTTAAAAGTTGTGCTGCTAAAACCCCATTTTTGATTTCATTACTATTTTTATTCTTTAAATAGTTATTTACTACATTAGATGGTTTTATAAAAGTTTTGTTAACTCTTTTAATTTCGCTTTCTATCTCTTTTTTTCTTTCCTTTATCTCTTCAAATCTTAATGAGTCAATCAACCCAAGTTTAAAAGCTATTTCACTCAATCTTAAATAGACATTATCTTCCCTTAGCATAAGACGATATTCCGCTCTTGATGTAAA
The DNA here is from genome assembly GCA_963662235.1 of Desulfobacterales bacterium. GTDB lineage: Bacteria > Desulfobacterota > Desulfobacteria > Desulfobacterales. Next base: position 1,255,772 of record OY759308.1, read on the forward strand.
CATTCTATAAGGTTCTTTTGTGCCTTTAGTAACGAGATCGTCTACCATAACTCCCATATAACTTTGTGCTCTGTCTAAAATAAAGGGAGGAAGTTTTAAAATTTTACAAGAAGCGTTTATACCTGCCCAAATGCCTTGTGCGGCAGCCTCTTCATAGCCTGAAGTCCCATTCACTTGTCCTGCAGTAAAAAGCCCTTTAATAGTTTTTGTTTCAAGAGTAGGTTTTAATTGAAGAGGAATAATATAATCGTACTCTATAGCATAAGCAAAACGCATAATTTCTGCCTCTTCCAAACCTTTAACTAATCGCACAAACTTATATTGAATTTCAGGAGGCATACTATTTCCAAGTCCACTTGCATAAATCTCTTTTGTGTTTATCCCTTCGGGTTCTAAAACGACTCTATGCTCTAATCTATGAGGAAATTTTACAGCTTTATCTTCAAAAGAGGGACAATATCTTGCTGATACGCCTTTGATAGTGCCGGAATAGAGTGGTGATTTTTTTATATTATCTAATATGAGTTTAATATTTTTTTCGTTAGTATATCCAATATAGCTTGGAAGTTGCAAGTTTACGCCATCAACGCTTCTATAAGAAAAAAATTTAGGTTCTTTGTCGTAGGTATGTTCTGTAAACTTACTAAAATCTATCGTAGATTTATCGAGTCTTGGAGGTGTACCTGTTTTCATTCTACCAAGCTGAAATCCAAGTTTTTTTAAAATTTTTGGAATATTGTTAGATGCAAATTCTCCCATTCTACCAGCAGAAATTGATTTTTCACCTATATGAACAACGCCATCTAAAAAAGTGCCTGCTGCAAGAATTACCGCTTTGGCTCTATAACAAAAGTTTGTGTTATCTCTTACGCCTTTAACTTCACCATTTTCTACAATTATCTCTTCAACAAGCCCTTGTTTGATGTCTAAATTTTTTAAAGATTCGAGATAAGATTTCATTTTAATATGATAAAGAGACTTATCGTTTTGTGTTCTTGTTGAATGGACAGCTATTCCTTTTTTTGTATTTAAGGTCTTGTACTGAATAGCACTGCTATCGGAAATAAAACCCATTATTCCGCCCAATGCATCAACTTCTTTTACAAGCTGACCTTTTGCTGTTCCACCAATTGAAGGGCTACAGGGCATAGCTGCAATTTTATCTAAATCTAATGTGACTAAGAGAGTGCTAAGTCCCATTTTAGAAGCGACACTTGCTGATTCACAACCAGAATGTCCTCCGCCTATAACAATTATATCATATTTTTTTTGATAAAAGCTCATATTAACTAAACTAATTTAAAACCTTTGCACATAATGTTTTTAGGTCTCTATATCAATTTTTTTAAAAAATTTGTTTTAAGTAATTTATCAAGGAAAAAAGAGAATATTAAGAGATAAAAAAATTTCTTAGCTAAAAGAGGCTTTTGTAAAGATTTACAAAAGCCTCTAAAAACTTATCACTTAATATAAATTTTGAAATAAAGATACTCGCTTACACAAGCTTTTCAAGGCAAGATAATTATATAGTCTTGTTGCGGTTGTTTCTAAAAGACCTTTTATTACGTTTTCCAGTAAAATGACCTTTTTTTCTTTGCGGTGTTGAAGTTTCTTTTTTTTCATTAGGGTGCATTAAATAGTGAATAGCATCCCATTTTTTTTTATCAGCGGGCGAAACAAAAGATAGAGATTCGCCATCTTGTCCAGCACGTGCTGTTCTTCCAATACGATGAATGTAATCTTCAGGGCATTGTGGCATATCGTAGTTAATTACATGTTGAATATGAGGTATATCTAATCCTCGTGATGCAACATCTGTAGCTACAAGTATTCTATATTTTTTATTACGAAATGCATCCATAACTTTTTCACGCCTGTTGTGTCTTAAATCACCATGAATTGCATCTGCTTTATGTCTTCCTAAGCGAAGTTTTTTTGCCATACGTTCTGTTCCAAATTTTGTCTTAACAAATATCACAACAGAACCTTTACGCTTGCTAAGTTGTTCAACTAACTCTGAATATTTTGCATCATCTTTAATACGAATAACTTCCTGTTTAATTTTTTCAACAGGGTTATATGTTGAACCAATTGCAATACGTTTTGGGTCTCTCATATATTTTTTAGATAGAGTTATAATATTTTTAGGTATTGTTGCAGAGAGAAGGAGAGTTTGCCTATCGCTTGGGATATGCTTAACAATATCGTCAATTTGAATAGAAAAACCCATATCAAGCATTCTATCTGTTTCATCTAAAACAAGAAACTTGGTTGCATTTAATTTTAAACTTCTACGTTGCAGATGGTCGTTTATTCGTCCTGGTGTTCCTACAATAATATGTGGCTTTTTTTTTAATTGTTGAAGTTGTTTTGAAATAGAGTCCCCTCCGATTAAAAGAGCTGTATTTAGAGGTGATTTTTTTCCAAGAAAACTTTCAAACGTTTTAAAAATTTGTGTTGCAAGCTCTCGTGTTGGAGTAATAATCAATGATAAATTCCTTCTATCCTCTAATAATTTTGAGATAATAGGAATACTGAATACTCCAGTTTTGCCAGTTCCAGTTTGAGATGAAATCAGAACATCATTCCCAGCAAGCACAACAGGTATTGCTTCTTCTTGTACGGGTGTCGGTTTTTTGAAGTTAAGTCTTTCTAAAGACGCCAACAAAGAATTTGCGAGCCCAAAAGATTGGAAACTCATATTAGTTGAAGATCTATAGCAGCGGTCTTTCCTCTGTTTTCTTCTTCTTCGTAACTTACAGCTTGGTTTTCATCTAATGTTTGTAATCCTGCTTTTTCAACAGCACTAATATGAACAAAAATATCTTTACCACCATCATCAGGTTCAATGAAACCATATCCTTTTTTAGCATTGAACCATTTTACTTTACCATTTGCCATTTTGTATCTCCTTATAGCTTATATGGTTATTTTAAAAAAAAGAGTTAAATCCGACAATAATAACTTTAATATTGTCTTGTAGCTCTTATCAAACGCTTTTTGGGAGATCTTATTAGGATAACTTTCTTCCTTAATCTTTTATATAAGATAAGGACTCTTTTGAAGAGAAGCAAATGTCAAGAGGCAATAAACTCATTTAGTGCAACATATATATTTGTATTTATAATGCAAGAAGATTTTTTTTAAGATTTAAAGTGATTTTTTGTGTCCATTTTTTTGATTAAATGTCGTCGGTAGAGACGCAAGATTTTGCGTCTCTACAATGTTTTGCGTTTCTATGGTTTTATAAAAATATTGGCTGTACAACTATTTATCTAAAATTGTATCTTCCAAATACTACTCGCGAAATCAGCAAGTTTCTTTTGATAGTCGTTGATAGCATAAATGCTCCATTCATCTTTCAAACAATAATTACTTGTTAATTTATATCTACTTTTTCTATATGTCTCTTTTTTTTCGGTATAATTTTTATTACTACATTCACGATTTAACTTGTCTTCAAGAAGTGTATAGTTCCCAATTCTATAAATAAATTTAATAGCATTGTGCTCGAAAATATTGTCCCACTCAATAGAATAATTTTCTGGTAAAATATGCTCTATTGTAAAATTTGCATCCAACCAATCATTGTCGGTATTGCTTAATTGATTTTCTATTTTTGTAAGAATATATTTAACCTTTTTTTTATTTTTGCCACCTGTCCTTATTTCTTTAGTAGAAAAAAATTGTTTGAAATCATCATCTTCAACATAAATTTTTTTAAGTTCACTATAAATATGTTTTTTATTGAGTATTTCCCTTTTAAAAATTTTTTGAGAAATTTTATTATATATAACTTCCTGTTCGTTTGGATTTTTTTTAGCAATTATATTATATCTAAAAGAAATATTGACTATATCTCGAAGAATATCTGCGAAGATATCAGGTAAATTATCATAAAGAGCAAACAAAATAGGGATTGGTTGAGAAACGCCAAAAAGTTTTAATTCATATAATGATTTTACAATAATGTTTTTGTCATTATGACCATTCCAAAAATCATCATCGGGATTTTTAATCGCATTATATAAAACCTGTTTTTTTTCAAGCTCTTCTAATATATTTGAAACATCTTTTTCATTTTTTATTTCTGATTTTATAATTTTAAATAGTTGTTCTTTTCTAACAAGCTTTTGTTTAGAATTAAGATAATATCTAATAAAGACTGGGAACTCTTTAAAACCAATGTTATGTACAATTTTATTCCATTTTTCTTCTAAAATATTGATTTGAGATTCAGCATTATTTTTTGCCCATATTGAGAATAAATAATTTTTTAATAAATCAGTAGTCGTTAATTCTACTCCCCTTGCATTTAAGGTTTCAAAAATTGTATAAGCTTCCAATTCGTCATCTACAATAATTTGAATAAAGATCATTTTTTTAGCGACGATGTTTTCTAAAAAACCAGCTATTTTTTCTCCATCATCGCTAAATTTTTGTGAGATTTTATTGTGAAAATATTTGTAACTGTCCCACAATAATTTTTCCGAATCTTTTAATTTATTATAAGCGACTGGTTCTCTTAAAATCAAAATATTATCTTGGAAAAAGAGATTATTGTTTTTGTTTAACTTTAGCTTACTTTTATAGTAAAGGGTAGTAATAGTTTTTGTCCCAATAAAAATTCTTTTAATTTCTTCTATTCTTTCTTCATTTTGTTCTCGTTCTATTTCTTTATTTGCTAAATCTTGCAAAGCTTTTATTGTTGCTACTGCAAATATTGTCATTGTAGTAAGTCTTTGTTGTCCATCTACTACCGTGAAGCAATCTTGAGAGTCTGTATTTTGTAAGACAATAGTTCCCATATAATGTGGTTGCCCAGTTTCTTTGGTTGACAAAAAATCATTCCATAAGTCTTCCCAATGTTCTTCTTCCCAAGAATAATCTCGTTGAAAAGAAGGTATATTATAAGTTTTGCCATTGCCAAGAATATCTTGTAATGTGCTAGTTCTTGTATTGAGTAAATTTTTCATAACCATTCCTTATTATAAAATTCTTTTAGGTTCACTTATCCAAGCTTTTTGTCTATCATTTTTGTTTTATTTTATTTCCAAACTCTTTCATCTTCTTTTAATACGTTGACTATTAATTGTTTTAAATTTGTTTGTTCCATAGTTTTTATCTCCCACTAATTTTGTTGTATTTCAAAATTCATAAAGAGTTTTAATTTATGATATATTCTTTGTTTTTATTCTTTTGATTTAAGATAATCTGCTGTGAATTATCTTAAGAAAATTTTTAAGGTATTTTTAAACTTATTTCAACTTTAATAGTTTTTTTGAAAGGTATAATTTTAATAAAACATTGTGTTGCAAATTGACAAAATTTTAGATTTTATTTAGCTTGATATTTTTCAACTGATTTCTTAGCCGGAGTGGTGAAATTGGTAAACGCAGGGGACTCAAAATCCTCCGAGCTTTTGCTCTTGTCGGTTCAATTCCGACCTCCGGTACCATTTTGAGACATTTATAAGACCTTTGCACATAATGTTTTTCTGCGAAAAAAATAGTGATTTTTTTGTAAAATATTAACTTTTTTGTTTTAAAGTTTACCGATATTTTTAAATTTAAAAATAATATTTGAAGTGTAAAGCTCAAATGTCATTTCAATCGGTAAATTAGTATTAATATGTCAAACCCAAAAATATTAAAAACAAATTACAAATGAAAGGTGAAAAAAAATGAAAATTTTAAAAATCGATCATATTGGTGTAGCCGTAGATAGTGCAGATGAAAGCTGTAAGTTTTGGAAAGATGTCTTATCTTTAAACATAGAGGGAGCAGAAACAGTTGAAGAGCAAAAAGTTACAACAACATTTTTACCAGTTGGTGAAAGTGAAATAGAGCTTTTGGAATCTACTTCCCCAGATGGTCCTATAGCTAAGTATATAGAAAAAAAAGGACAAGGAATACAACATATCGCTTTTAAAGTAGAGAACATAGAAGAAGCTCTTAAAGAGTTAAAAGAAAAAGGCGTAAAACTTATTGATGAAGTTCCTCGCAAAGGTGCGGGCGGTGCTAAAATAGCTTTCTTGCATCCTAAAGCTACAGGCGGAGTTTTGGTAGAACTTTCAGAAAGATAAAAATTTTTTTTACTTGAGACCTTTGCACAAAAGCAAAGTAGAGCGTAAGTCTTTACAAGTGTTTTATATGTTTTTGTAAAAAATTATCAAAAATTAATATTTTACAAAAAAACACTATTTTTTCATAAAAAATATTATGTGCAAAGGTCTCGACATTATGTGCAAAAGCGAAAAAGTTGTAATTTTAATAGATGAATACGACACACCAATTCAATCTGCATTTTTTAGTGGTTTTTATGATGGGATGATAAATTTCTTTAGGAATTTTTAAAGTGCAGGTCTAAAAGACAATTCCTATCTTTTTAAAGCAGTTTTAACAGGAATTTTAAGAGTTGCAAGAGAGTCTATTTTTTCTGATTTAAACAATATCGGAACATACACAATTTTAGACACAGAGTTTAAAACAAGCTTTGGTTTTACAGAGCCTAAAACTTTCAAGATGTTTGATGATTATAATTTATCTCAATTTAAAGAGGGCGTCAAAAAGTGGTATGACGGTTATATTTTTAGAAGTGATACAACTATCTATAATCCTTGATCTATTTTGAATTTCGTATTGAGAAAAGAGAAAAAATTTGAACCATTTTGGGTAAACACATCGTCAAACGATATAATAAGAGATTTGGTGATAAACTCTTCACTTTCGATAAAAAAAGAGTTTGAGCTTCTTTTAAGAGATGAACCTTTAACAAAGCAGATTGACCCTGCCATCGTCTTTCGCGATATAGAAAAAAATAAAAAAGCTCTTTACTCTTTTTTAACTTTTTGCGGTTACCTAAAAGCTTTTAATTGCAAAAGGGAGGATAGAAAATCTTTTTGTTCTCTTCTAATTCCAAATGAAGAAGTTAAAATTATTTTTGAAGAGGTTATAATAAATTGCTTCAATCAAAGTTTTGTAAACGGAAAACTTCAACTTTTACTAAAATCTCTTATCACAGGTGATTTGAAACTTTTTGAAAGACTTTTGTTAGAGTTTGTCCTAACAACACTTTCGTATTTTGATACAGCAGGTAAAAATGTTGAGGCAGTCTATCAAGCGTTTGTTTTAGGGCTTCTTGTTAGCCTTCCAGCTTCTTCATATGAAGTTAATTCCAATAAATAATCGGGTTTTGGAAGATACGATATTTCAATCATTCCAAAAGATTTGAGCAAAAAAGCAATTATAATGGAGTTTAAAACCATTGATGATTTTTATGAAGAGACAAAAGAGGAAGCCTTAGATTCTGCCCTTAAACAGTTGGTTTAAAAAAAATATGAGACAGATATTTTAAAAAGAGGCATAAAAGATATTTTAAGATTTGGAGTAGTTTTTGACGGCAAAAGAGTTTGGATTAAAGAAGTTTAATCATTAAAAAAAATGAGACCTTTGTACATAGCTTTATTTTGCTTTTGTTTTGTGGTGAAGTAGTATTTTTATACGTCGAGCCCAAAACAAAAGGAAAAGAGAGCGTAAGTCTTTATAAGGGTTTTAGAGATTTTTGTAAAAACTACCAAAAGTTAATGTTTTACAAAAAACCACTATTTTTTTTCATAAAAAACATTATGTGCAAAGGTCTCAAAAATGTCAAAACAAATGATGTATGGGCACGGCGTGCCTCTATAATTATTTTTAATGATGATTGTATTGTTTAATGGGCGTATAGCGATACGCCCCTACAATATTCAATTATCTTTTGGAATGAAAAATGAGTGATAAAAATAATACACCTGTAATAAAGGCTAAAAATGTCTTTAAACATTTTGGCAAGTTTAAGGCTGTTAACAATCTCAATTTTGAAGTTGATAAGGCAACTTGCTTTTCTCTTCTTGGTCCAAATGGAGCAGGGAAAACAACTATGATGAGTATGTTAACAGGAAAAAGCCTAAGAGATAATTTGCCCGATTCAAAAATTAGTGTTCTCGGGTTTGACCCTAACCAAGATGCTCGTAAAATTAAATTTAACACAGGCATTGTCCCTCAAGATAACAATTTAGATGTTGAGCTTACTGTTATTGAAAATTTGATAATTTATAGCAAATTTTATGGTATCCCCAAAAAACGAGCACAAGAAACTATTGATGAGCTTCTTGATTTTATGGAGCTTTCTGAAAAGAAAAATAATCTAATCAAACAACTATCTGGTGGAATGCAAAGAAGACTTGTTATTGCTCGTGCTCTTTTAAACTCTCCAAGCTTGCTTATTTTAGATGAGCCAACTACAGGGCTTGACCCTCAAGTAAGACAAGTAATTTGGGATAAACTTCGTCTTTTAAAAGAACAAGGTGTTACTATTTTGCTCACAACACACTATTTAGACGAAGCACAACAATTGAGTGATAACCTTGCTATAATGCATAAAGGGGAGAAAATTTTGGAAGGAAGCCCCCATAAATTGATTGAAGATTGTATGGAAAATTATGTTCTTGAAATTTTAAACAAGGATTTCTTCGAGAAGCTATCTTGTGATTCAATACGCTGTGAGAAAACAACTACAAGAATGATGTTTTATGCCGACACAATAGAAGAGCTTCAAAAGTTATGTAACAATTTTGGTGCAAAAGATTATATTTTAAGACCCACCAATTTAGAAGATCTTTTCTTGAAAGTAACAGGCAGGGGTTTAAATTATGAGTAATGTAATTGATAAAGAAACAAAAAAAATCCCTTCTTTTTTAAGAAGACTATATAGCGTTTGGTATAGGCATATTCGTGTTTATAATAAACATTTAATAAGCAACGGTTTTCCTCCTTTTGTTGAGCCTCTTTTTTTTATTGCAGCAATCGGTCTTGGACTTGGAGGATATGTTGGTTTAATAGACGACACTCCATATCTGTTATTCTTAGCAGCAGGTATGATAGCACCATCTGCTATGTTTACAGCATCATTTGAATGTACCTTCGGAACTTTTATTCGTCTCGATTTTGATAAGGCGTATGATGGTATGATATCTTCACCACTTAGTGCTAAAGACATTTTTATTGGAGAAATTTTGTTTGCTGGAACAAAAGGGTTTTTCTTTACTTTGGCAATTCTTACTGTTTTTATAACATTTAATTTAATTCCTTCTTATATGGGACTTTTTGCTCCTTTTGTCGGATTTATATCAAGTGTTATGTTTGCATCTCTTGCACTTTTTGTGACATCGTTTGTAAGAACTATTAACCACTTCAATTTTTTTATGACAGGCTGTCTTACGCCAATGTTCTTTTTTTCAGGAATTATTTTTCCAATATCTAATTTGCCATATCCTGTGCAAATTGGTGCTGAGTTTTTTCCTCTAACCCATTCTGTTAGAATTATTAGAGTTTTTTGCTTAAATCAATTTGATATAATGCTTTTATGGGATTTGTTATATATGGTTATATTTACTTTTGTTTTAGGGAAATTTGCTATTCAAAGACTTGAAAAACGATTGATACATTAGAAACGCAAAATATTGTAGAGACAGGTCGCGACCTGTCTCTACGTGAAAATATAATTTTCGGCATAAGGGCGGGGAGACCCCGCCCCTACAGTTATGATTGCGTGATGAACGTTAAAAAAATTCGTAAGGAATTTTAATAGAAACGATGTACGGGCACGGCGTGCCGTGCTCGTATCATTCATTCCTAATGTGCCAATATAACTATTTTCACAATGGGCGTATGGCTATACACCCCTACGAAAAAAACAAATCATATTCTCTTTATCTTTTGATTAAATACTGTAGAGAAATAAAATTTTGTAGAGACGGGAAATTTTGTAGAGACGCAAAATCTTGCGTCTCTACGGTACGGTGCGGTTTTGAAAAAATGTTTTCCTACTCTGAATCTAAAAAATCTGCATTTGTATAAAAGTCTTGGACATCATCACAATCGTCTAAAGCATCCATAAGTTTCATCATTTGGTCGGCTTCTTTTTCTTTGAGAGTAATGCTGTCGCTTGCAAGCATTGTGATTTCAGCATTTTCATAAGGAATTTTAGCGTTTTCTATACTTTCTTTAACATTTTCAAAATTTTCTGTATCTGTTATAATTTCAAAAAAATCTTTATCTTCTCTTATATCTTCTGCTCCAGCGTTTAGAGCTATGTCCATAAGTTTTTCTTCGTCTGCATCTTTTTTTAAAACAACTATTACCCCTTTTCTATCAAATAAAAAAGCTACACATCCAGTTGCACCTATATTGCCTCCATTTTTAGAAAAGATATGTCTAATTTCTGATATTGTACGATTTTTATTGTCCGTTAAAGTGCTAACCATAATAGCTACACCATTAGGTCCATAACCTTCGTAAATATTCTCTTCATAATTTACACCTTCAAGCTCACCCGTACCTTTTTTTATAGCTTTTTCCATATTGTCTTTTGGCATATTTTCAGATTTGGCTTTGTTTATAGCAAGTCTTAAACGTGGGTTTGTGTTTATATCTCCTCCGCCTATTTTTGCTGCAACTGTAATTTCTCGTATAATTTTAGTAAAAATTTTTCCTCTTTTTACGTCTGCCGCACCTTTTTTATGCCTTATGGTTGACCACTTGCTATGTCCTGACATCCTTCTCTCCTTATTTTATTTTTAAAATCTCTTTCATTGCCCAGATAGCCATAATGTAGCTATAACCTCCAAAGCCTGTAATTTGTCCTGTTGCAATATCTGCTATAAAAGATTTGTGACGAAACTCTTTTCTTTTATAAATATTTGAAATGTGAACTTCAATAATAGGTATATCTAAAATAATAAGAGCATCTCTTATTGCTATACTCGTATGTGTAAAAGCAGCAGGGTTTATTATTATGCCATTATGACTAAATCCATCTTGTTGAATTTTGTCTATAATTTTACTTTCACTATTTGATTGAAAAAAGTTAACTTGAAGAGCCAATTTTTCTGCCTCTTCTCTTATCTTTTTTTCAATATCCAAAAGAGTTGTTTTACCATAAATTTTTGGTTCTCTTTTACCGAGCATATTTAAATTAGGACCATTTATTATTAATATTTTTTCCATTTTTATATCTTTTCTTTAAGGCTAATTATTGTTTTTTTATAATCGCTATTTTTAAAAAATGCAGAGCCAACAACAAACATATCGCATCCAGCTTTAGAAACATCTTCTATCGTTTCTTCGTTTATGCCACCATCAACTTCAATTTGAACATTTAGGTTTTTCTCTTTTATCATCTCTTTTAATCTTTTAATTTTTCTTAGAGAGTTAGGTATAAACTTTTGTCCTCCAAAACCTGGATTGACTGACATTATCAAAACAAAATCGATATACTCTAATATATATTCTAAATTAGCAATATCAGTTGCAGGATTAATAGCAACTCCAGCTTTTATACCAAAAGATTTTATTAAGTTAATTGTTCTATTTAAATGAGGTAATGTTTCGTAATGAACCGATATATAATCTGCCCCTGCTTTTGCAAAGGTTTCAATATGTTTGTCTGGATTTTCTACCATAAGATGAACATCAATAGGGAGCGTGCTATGTTTTTTAACTACCTTAACAACAATATCTCCAAAACTTATAGGTGGAACGAAATGACCGTCCATAACGTCAATATGAGCTATATCTGCTCCTGATTTTTCTGTTTGTTTTATCTCTTCTTTTAGAATGCCAAAATCAGCAGAAAGAAAAGAGGGTGCTATTAATTTCATTTCGTCCACCTTACTTAATAAAGAGACTTTTGTGCATAACTTAAATTTTACTCAAAACTACTATTTTTTTAATAAAAAACATTACGTACAAAAGTCTCACTATAAATGATATCTATAATACAAAGTCTTAAAAGTTATAAATATAGTAATAATTAAACTTAAAGCTATAAAAAAATTATCATACTTGCCAATTTTTTTAAATACCCAAATCTTGTTTTGAAAAATAATAAAAAAAAGCATCGAAAAAGGGATAAAAAACCTTCCTTGTACATCAGAGACAAACATAAATTTTTTATAGTGAGAAGAATAACCTAAGTAAAATTTTTTTACAAAAACACCTATAAATAGAAGCAAACAAACAGTAAAAAGATAGAGCTTCGATAACATATCTATTTTTCTTTTATCGCTATTTATGAGTGAAACAAAACATAAACTAAAGAGCATAAGGTATATATAGAAACGGGGAAACTCTATGTCAAGCCAACCAAGTCTTGCTATAAAGGAAGTAAGATAAACGTTGTTAAAGTGTTGTAATAAATGCATTTTTAATGCTAAAAAAAAATCTTTGATATTAACTTTATAAGCAAGAGTTAGACTTTTAAAATGAGGATGAGAATGTCCACTATCTATATTTGTTATGTTAAGTTCTGGATGTAAATTATGAAAGTTTTCTTTAAGATAAAACCAAGAGTTTCCTACCAACCAATATATTAAAAAAACCGATACAATTATAAAAAGATAGTGTTTGATGTTTTTAAATTTTGTATGTGGAATTACAATTGTTATAACACATAAAAAGTATTGATATTTAGTTAGCGATAGTAGTGCCGTTAAAAAAAATAGATAATAAATCTCTTTATTTGTTATTTCTTTATACCTATTTTTAAAACTAACTTTAAAAACAAATGCTGCAAACAAAAAAGCTAAAGTTATCATAACAGAGTCGTGAGAAAGAGAACAAGCTTGTGCAATTGCCATAGGCATAAGTAAAAGCAAAATAAAAGTGCCTTTTTGAAAGGGAAGCATACGTATCGTAAAAAAGCCTATAACAAGCCAAAATAAAAAAGCAAAAATACGCCCGAGATAAAATAGTACAAGAGGACTGCTATTAAATAGTATTCCCAGTTTTATTCCTATAGCTTGTGGCAGGTGCAACAAAGGTGAACGTTCAGTAGCGGGAAAATTATATACGATAACATCATTAATCTTAAGAGGTATTTTAAAAGCTTCTTTGATTTTGTTTATATCTATTTGGTCTTTGTTAAACTTTATTTTTAAGTTTTTTTTTACAAGAGAGTAAGTATTTATAACACTTCTTGGTAGATAGCCGCCGTAACCAACATTTTCGCCTGTTTCTTTTGATTTTAGTTTTCTTGAAACAAAGTCTCCATTTGCTATTTGAAATGCTCTAAAAAAATGGGCAGGTTCATCAGGAACTTGAAAAGGTGGGAGTATAAAAACAAGTCCTAAACCAAAAACAAAAGCGAAAAAAAGAAATAAGAACTCTTTTTTTAAGTTATTAAAGCTATTTAGTAAATATATCATAATGGTTTAATTATGAGAGCTTTGCATATAGCTTAAATTTTGTAATATTTTTGTGGTTCACCTTGTGAAATATTTTTAAATTTTTCAAATTTAAAAATAATATTTGAGCTGTAAAGCATCAAATATTATTTCACGGGGTAAAGTAGTATATTAATACGTCAAACTCCAAAATATTACAAAAGAGAGTGTCAGTCTTTATAGGGTTTTTTAAAGCTTTTGTAAAATTATCCAAAATTGATATTTTATTAAAAACTACTATTTTTTCATAAAAAACATTATGTGCAAAGGTCTCAATTATATATAATATCTATAATACAAAGTCTTAAAAGTTATAAATATAGTAATAATTAAACTTAAAGCTATAAAAAAATTATCATACTTGCCAATTTTTTTAAATACCCAAATCTTGTTTTGAAAAATAATAAAAAAAAGCATCGAAAAGGGGATAAAAAATCTTCCTTGTACAACAGATACAAACACATTTTTTTTATATTGAATAGAATATCCAAAATAAGTTTTTTTTATAAAAACGCCTAAAAATAGAAGTAAAAAAATAGTAAAAAGATAAAGTTTTGATAACATATCTATTTTTCTTTTATCGCTATTTATGAGTGAAATAAAACACAAACTAAAGAGCATAAGGTATATATAAAAACGAGGGAACTCTGTATCAAGCCAACCAAGCCTTGCTATAAAAGGATTAAGATAAAAGTAGCCGCCGCTGTTTAGTAAATGCATTTTTAAATTTAAAAAAAATTTTGAGAAACCAGCTTTATAAGCAAAAGTTTGGTCTTTCCAAGGAATAGATTCATTGTATATATTTATTATGTTAAGTTTTGGGTGTGAATTATCAAAATTTTCTTTAAGATAAAACCAAGAGTTTCCTACCAACCAATATATTAAAAAAACCGATACAATTATGAAAGAATAGTGTTTGATATTTTTAAATTTTGTATATGGGATTACAACTATAATAACACATAAAAAATAGTGATACTTAGTTAGCGACAGTAGTGCTGTTAAAAAAAGTAAATAGTAAATCTCTTTATTTGTTATCTCCTTATACCTATTTTCAAAACTAACTTTAAAAACAAACGCTGCAAACAAAAAAGATAAAGTTATCATAACAGAGTCGTGAGAAAGAGAGCAAGCTTGCATCACTGCCGTAGGCATAAGTAAAAGCAAAATAAAAGTGCCTTTTTGAAAGGGGAGCAGACGTATAGTAAAAAAGCCTATAATAAGCCAAAATAAAAAAGTAAAAATACGTCCAAGATAAAATAAGAGAATAGGGCTACTATTAAATAGTATTCCTAATTTTATTCCTATAGCTTGTGGAAGGTGTAATAAAGGTGAGCGTTCAGTTGCGGTAAAATTCCATACTATAACATCATTAATTTTAAGTGGTATTTTAAAAGCTTCTTTGATTTTGTTTATATCTATCTTATTTTCTGGTCTAAACTTTATACCCATTTTTTTTGTTACAAGATAATAAGTCGTTATTAAACTTTTTGGTAGATATCCGCCAGAACCAGCATCTTCACCTGTTTTTTTTGATTTTAATTTATAAGTAAAAAAGTCTCCATTTGCTATTTGAAATGCTCGAAAAAAATGAGAAGGTTCATCAGGAGCTTGAAAAGGTGGGAGTATGAAAACAAGTCCTAAACCTAAAACGGAGGCGAAAAAAAGGAATAGAAACTCTTTTTTTAAGTTATTAAAGCTATTTAGTAAATATATCATAATGGTTTAATTTTTTTAATAGGTGCAACTTTAAAAAGAAGCAAGAGACCAGGTATAGCAATAATTGTACAAAACACAAAAAAATTTATCCAACCCAAATAGCTTACTAAATAGCCTGTTGTAGAAGAGGCAAAAGATCTTGGAATACTCATAAAGCTTGTTAAAAGGGCATATTGTGTTGCTGTAAATTTTTTATTAGTTATGCTTGCCATAAAGGCGAGAAAGGCTGCTGTACCCATTCCGCTACTTAAATTTTCAAAAGTAATTACGCACGATAAAATTGATAAGTTATAACCTGTATAAGCTAAAAATGAAAATCCAGCTGTTGATATCGCTTGCAATAGACCAAAAATCCAAAGAGATAAATTTATACCAAGCTTAAGCATTAAAACACCGCCAATAGCAGCACCGCCCATTGTTGCCCAAAACCCGAAAATTTTTACTATAGTTCCTATCTCTGTTTTTGAAAATCCTGTTTCGAGATAAAATGGCATTGTCATAGTAGATGCCATTGTATCGCCAAATTTATAAAAAAATATAAAAAGCAAAATCATAATAGACTCTTTTTTTTTAAAGTAGTCGTAAAAAGGTTCTATGATGGCTTTTTTTATTGTTTCAGGTTCTTTTTCTCCTTTTGTTTCTGGAACTAAAAAACTAAAAAAGAGTAAAGGCACAAAAAGAGAGGCCATTATTAAATAGGTAGGAGTAAAAGAGAGCTTATCTGATAGAATAAGTCCTCCCCCTGATGCAACAAGCATAGCTATTCTATAGCCATACATATACAAAGAAGACCCCATACCAAGCTCGTTATCTTGTAAATCTTCTCTTCTATAAGCGTCTATTACTATATCTTGTGTTGCACTAAAAAAAGCTATTAAGAGTGCAAAAAAAGAGGTTATAAGTAAACTTGAGGGAGGGTTTGAAAAAGCAAGACCTACAATTGAAAATATTAAACCAACTTGACTGATTATAAGCCACGATTTTCTACGTCCTAAAAAAAAAAAATTAAATCTATCTACAATAGGAGACCATAAAAATTTCCAACTATATGGAAGTTGAACTAAGGCAAAAAGTCCAATATCTTTTATATCAACATTTTCATTTTGAAGCCAAGCTTGCAACAAAGACAAAGTTAAAAGGAGAGGCAATCCAGAACTAAATCCCATTAAAAAAGTTCTAAGCATTTTTTTATTTACGATAAGTTTTAAAAAATTTTTATGGTCTGTCTTCATAGTTTTCATCTAAAGAGTTTAAAGAGTTAATCTTAATTACTCTTATTCTTTTTATATTATCATCAGATAAACCAAAAACGTTTTTTAAAATTGTTGTAGGTCTAAGTCTATTTTTTGTTAACATATAGAGTGTGTTTTTTGTCTTTAATTTTATCTCTAAAACATTATTTTTAATATCTATATCTTTTGTTACACCTTTTTTATTTCTCTTTTTTATGAAAAAAGAGTGAGCCTCTTTAAAATTTTCTAATTTTTGTGTGTCAAAAGAATCTTTTGAGATAACACTATAAATATCGCACTCTGGCATTTTAATATCTCGTTTTTTTTCTATCTTTTTACAAGATACAATTTGTAAACCTTCTGGAAGCGTGTTGTTTATTTTTTTGATTAAATTTTTAAAATCATTCTTTTTGTCAATTTGGCAATAAAACTTTTCGGAAAGACTTTCCATTCCAAGAGGCAGGGTATCAAAAAACATAATTTCTGGTATCGGATGAAAACCTTCAGAATATTTAAGATTAACACCTGCCATTCTAAAATGTTTTAAAAAGATATTAATTAACTCTAAGTGCCCGAAAAACCTACTATTTTTTTCTTTTGTGAATTTAAAAACTTTTTTTTCATACTCTACTGTTTGTTCGGTTTTTTTCTTGTAGGTTTTCTCCTCTTTTTTAAATAATATAGGCTTTACTTCTTTGAAATCACATATGCCACAGTTACTGCATTTCCCATATATACAATTATCTGAAAGCTCCTCTTTTAATCCTATCTCTCTTTCTCTTAATAAAAACTCTTCTGAAACCAAAGAATCTATATGAGCCCATGGGAACGCCTCTTTTTCACTTCGTTTTTTATAAATATAACTTATATCTAAATTACTCTCTTTAATTGCACTTTCCCAGATAGTATAATCAAACTTGTCACTCCATGCATCAAATTTAGCACCATTTTGATAAGCTTTAAAAATCAGGTTAGATATGTTTCTATCTCCTTTAGAGATAATTGCTTCAAGCTCACTCAAATTAGGGTCGATATAATTTATTTTTAAAAGAGGCGTGCCTTTTAACTCTTGTTTTAAGTATAAAATCTTTTTTAAAGCCTCCTCTTTTTTGATAAAAGCTTCATATTGAAAAGGTGTATGAGATTTTGGAACAAAGATTGTGATACTCAAGTTTATTTTTCGTTTAAAACTTTTAAGTTTTTTCACAAGTTTTACAATCTCTTCTATATCTTCCATAGTTTCTGTAGGGAGTCCTATCATAAAGTATAGTTTCAAAACTTTCCAACCAAACGAAAAAGCGTTTTGGGCAGTTTTTAATATATCTTCTTCTGTGAGTTTTTTATTAATAACGTCTCTAAGTCTTTGGCTTCCTGCTTCTGGAGCGATTGTAAAACCTGTTTTTCTTGCACTTTTAATATAAGACATTACATCTTCATTTAGTTTGTCGGCTCTTATAGAAGGAAGCGATACAGATACATTGTCCTCTTCTAAATTGTTTATAATATTGTCTATAAGAAAAGAGAGGTTTGTGTAGTCTCCTGTACTTAAAGAGAGTAAAGACAAATCGTTATATCCTGTTTCCGATATAGCTTTTTTTATGTAGTATAAAATATCCTCAACTTTTTTTTCTCTAACAGGACGATAAATCATTCCTGCCTGACAAAATCTACATCCTGATGAACAACCTCTGCAAATTTCAATTCTTAATTTATCGTGAACGGGTCTGCCATAAGGGACAATTTGTTTTATGTTAATGAATTTTTCATCAAATTTTTTTATTAAAGCTTTTTTTATTTTGGTCTGTTTTGCTTTTTGGGAAAAAGTTTCAAAAAGAGCTGGTACATAAACTCCTCTTATTTTTGCAAATTGTTTAAGTACTTTTTGTTTACCTTCGTTTTTGTACATAATGTATGTACGGGAAAGCTCTTGAACGACTTCTTCGCCATCACCTATAACAATAGCATCAAAAAAATCGGCGATAGGTTCTGGGTTGAAACAGGTTGGACCACCTGCAATTATTATAGGATAGTTTTCATCTCTCTTGTTTGAAAAAAAAGGAATTTTTGCCAAATCGAGCATAAGCAAAATATTTGTATAGTTAAGCTCATAAAGAAGCGAAAAACCTATTATATCAAAAGATTTCATATCTTTTTTTGTTTCAAGAGAAAATAGAGGCAAGTTTTTTTCTCGCAGCAATTTTTCAAGGTCTTCTGGTGGGGTAAAAACTCTTTGGGCATATACATCATCTTGTTCGTTTAAAATGTTGTATAAAATCTGAATTCCAAAATGCGACATCCCAATTTCGTATATTTCTGGATACGCTAAAAGAAAGTTTAATTTTACATTTTCATCTTTTTGTACAGAGTTTATTTCATTTCCAAGATAACGACTCGGTTTTTCTAAATATGGGAAAAGCTCTTCAATTTCGTTTTTAATACTATTTTTTTTCATATAAGTTTTTTTGTTTTTAAAGTTTTTATGAGTGTCTAAAAAAATATCCACTATGAGACCTTTGCACAAAAGCTCAAATTTTGCTTTTATTTTGTGGCTTGCCCTATGAAATAACTATGAAATAAGATTTGTGTAGGGAACGGTTTTAAACCGTTCCTTAATCCCCCTTAAAAGTGGGAAATGGTAAAAAAAATTTCACGAAAAAACATTATGCACAAAGGTTTCATTATGTATTTTTGAGAGCTTTGCACATAATGTTTTTTTATGAAAAAATAGTAGTTTTTAATAAAATATCAACTTTTGATAATTTCACAAAAGCTCCTAAAAACCCTATAAAGACTGACGCTCTCTTTTGTAATATTTTTGGGTTCGACGTATTAATATACTACTTCACCACAAAAATATTACAAAATAGAGCTATGTGCAAAGCTCTCATTTTTGCAAATGTCTTAAAATAAAAAGTAGACATTAGTTAAAAGTTTTGCACAAAATTACAAACCTTAATTGATAGATATCATAAAAATTTTTTTTAAAAGGCTAAAGAGAGCTAAAGTAAACTATGCAAAAAAACATAATGCTAATATCGGGTGAAGCTTCAGGTGATATTTACGCAAAAAATTTAATAAGAGAAATTAAACAAATAAGTGGCAATAAAGTTAATTTTTATGGAATGGGAGGCAAAGTTCTTAAAGAATTGGGTATGGAAATTTTGTTTCCTGCTGAAAAAATTTCTATTATGGGTTTTACAGAAGTTGTACCTAAATTCTTTTTAATACTAAAGGCTCTTTCTGTTTTAAAAAAAGCGTTAAGAGAAAGAAGACCAGACCTTCTTATTTTAATAGATTTTCCCGATTTCAATTTTTTTTTAGGTCGGTATGCAAAAAAAATAGGCATAAAGATATTATATTATGTTAGCCCTCAAATTTGGGCGTGGCGAAAAGGAAGAATAAAAACGATAAAAAATATGGTAACTCATATGGCAGTTATTTTGCCATTTGAAGAGGAATTTTATAAAAAGCATAATGTACCAGTAACTTATGTTGGGCATCCTATTCTTGATGAAACAGAGGGAACTCCTTTAAAAAAGTATGAAAAAGAGAAAATAGCACTTTTGCCGGGTTCGAGAAATAGCGAAGTTACAAGCCTTATCGATGTTATGCTACAATCAACAAAAATCATAAGGCAAAAAGATGAGAGTGTAACTTTTATATTGCTTGTAGCACCACTAATCAAAACTTCATTTATTGAAGACAAATTAAAAGAGTACAATCTACAAAATGTTGTAGAAATAAGTAGGGATAAAGTTAAGGTTTTTGAAGAGTCGAGTTTTGTAATCTTAGCTTCTGGCACTGCTACTATAGAAGCTGCAATCAATAACAAACCGATGCTAATTATATATAAAGTCTCTTCTTTAAGTTATTTTATAGGTAAATGTTTTGTAAAAATTAAAAATATAGGTTTAGTGAATATTATAGCAGGTAAAGAGGTATTTAGGGAGTTGTTGCAAGATAACGCAAGCCCTCAAAATATTGCTGATGAAGTTATGAAAATTATTTATGATGAGAATAAAAAAAGTAAGCTCTATTTTGAGCTTAACGAGATAAATAAAAAGCTTGGAGAAAAAGGTGCTTCTCGCAATACGGCAAAGTTGGCGTGTAAAATTATAGATTATTATTATCCAAATTAATCAAAAATATTATGTTCAAAGGTCTTTTTAGGAGTATATAAAAAAATGATAACAATAAATGAAAACTATTTAAAACTTCAAACATCTTATCTTTTTTCTGATATCGCTAAAAAAGTTGAGAAATATACTAAAGAGAGTCCAGACACAAAAATTATAAGACTTGGAATAGGAGATGTTGTTTATCCTCTTCCTGAAGTTTGTATAGAAAGTTTTATAGCGGGAGTAAAAGAACTTGGAGAGCAAAGCAGTTTTAAAGGTTATGGCCCATCTAATGGTTACGATTTTTTAAGAAGTAAAATTGCAAAGTTCGATTTTCAAGATAGAGGTGTAGAAGTTTTTGAAGATGAAATTTTTGTAAGCGACGGCTCTAAGTGTGATACGGGTAATTTCCAAGAGCTTTTTGCACAAGATATCAAGGTTGCTATTCCTGACCCTGTCTATCCAGTTTATGTCGATACTAACGTTATGGCAGGCAGAACAAAAGGTTATGAAAACAATAGTTTCAAAGGGCTTGTCTATCTTGATGCTACAAAAGATAATAATTTTATACCCAATCTTCCACAAGAAAAAGTGGACTTAATCTATTTATGTTTTCCAAACAACCCTACAGGTACAGCTATAACAAAAGAGGAGCTTACAAGATGGGTAGATTTTGCAAAAGAGAACAAAGCTTTAATTTTATATGATGCGGCATACGAATCTTTTGTAACAGATAGCAATATGGTTAAATCTATTTATGAAGTAGAGGGAGCAAGAAAAGTTGCAGTTGAGTTTAGAAGCTTTTCAAAATCTGCTGGTTTTACAGGTGTGAGATGTGCCTATACAATTGTACCCAAAGAGTGTATTGCTTATGACAAGGAAGGCGGAGAGCATAAAATTTTTGATATGTGGAATAGAAGGCACTCTACGAAATTTAATGGCGTTTCATATCCTGTGCAAAAAGCTGCTGAAGCTGTTTATAGCGATGAGGGTAGAAAACAGGTTCAAAATCTTATAGATGGTTATATGAAAAATGCAAAATTGATTTTTAGGGAGTTAACAGCTTTAGGGTACGATTGTACAGGAGGAGTTAACTCACCTTATATATGGGTAGATGCTCAAAAAGATTCTTGGGATTTTTTTGATACTCTTCTTAAAAAAACAGGAATAGTTTGTACACCCGGTGAAGGTTTTGGAAAGTGTGGCAAACAATATGTAAGGTTTAGTGCTTTTAATACTTATAGCCAAGTTGAAGAAGCGATGAAAAGAATTAAGAATAACAAAAAAGAGTTATAATATATAGTGATAAAATGAGGTTAAAATGGAGTATAAAGAAACTTTAAATCTTCCTAAAACATCTTTTAAAATGAAAGGGAACTTATCTAACCAAGAACCTATTCAACTTAAGGAGTGGGCAGATAATAAAATTTATGAAAGAATAAAAGCAAAATCTTTAACTAAAAAGAAGTTTATTTTGCACGATGGTCCCCCATACGCAAATGGAAATATCCATCTTGGGACAGCTCTTAACAAAATTTTAAAAGATATAATTATTAAAGCTAAAAGAATGGACGGTTTTAATAGCCATTATGTACCGGGATGGGATTGCCATGGACTTCCTATTGAGCACAATGTCGATAAAGAACTTGGCAAAAAAAAACATCTTATAACAAAAAAAGAGATAAGACAAAAGTGCAGAGAATATGCAGAAAAATATGTAAATATACAAAAAGAAGATTTTAAAAGACTCGGT
Source organism: Desulfobacterales bacterium (assembly GCA_963662235.1). Taxonomy (GTDB): domain Bacteria; phylum Desulfobacterota; class Desulfobacteria; order Desulfobacterales. Next base: position 1,277,858 of record OY759308.1, read on the forward strand.
ATTTTTGGTGAATGGGACGCACCTTATCTTACTATGAACTATCCTTACGAAGCAAAAATAGCAAAAGAGTGCTCTATGTTCGCTTTAAATGGTCTTCTTTTTAGAGATAAAAAACCTATTCATTGGTGTCCAAGTTGCAAAACAGCACTTGCTGAAGCCGAAATTGAATACGAAAATTTAACTTCGCCATCTATATTTGTAAAATTTCTTTTTAAAGGCAAAATGCCTGCTGGAATTGAACTTCCAAAGGATAAAAAAGTTTATATTGTTATATGGACAACAACTCCATGGACAATTCCTGCAAACCTTGCAGTTTGTCTAAACCCCGATTTTGTTTACTCTTTAGTTCTTGTAAATGATGAAATTTATATTGTTGCAAAAGAGTTAGTTGAAAAAATAATGCAAACAATAGACGCAGAAAATTATGAAATTTTAAGCGATATCTCTCCTAAAGAACTTGAAAACCAAAACACCGAGCACCCTTTATATAAAAGAGATTCAATTATAACTCTTGGAAACCACGTTACTCTTGAAGCTGGTACAGGTTGTGTTCATACTGCTCCAGGACATGGTCATGACGATTATCATATAGGACTTAAGTATGGGTTAGATATCTATTCGCCTATAAAAGATAATGGGACTTTTGAAGATGATGTAAAATTTTTTGGTGGTGAATTTGCTTTTAAAAGTAACGATTTTGTAATTCAGAAACTAAAAGAGACAAATGCTCTTTTAAAGACAGAAAAAATTGTACACTCTTATCCTCACTGTTGGAGATGTAAAAGACCTGTTATGTTTAGGGCTACTAAACAATGGTTTATATCTATGGAAAAAAAGGATTTAAGAAAAAAAGCGCTAACAAAAATAGATGAAGTAAAATGGATACCTTCTTGGGGCAGAAACAGAATCTACTCTATGATAGAAAATAGACCAGATTGGTGTGTTTCAAGACAAAGAGTTTGGGGCGTTCCTATAACTATTTTTGTTTGTAAAGAGTGTGATACTGTTCACATTAATGAAGATATTATAGAAAATATTTATAATGTTTTTAAAAAGTATGGTTCAGATGCTTGGTTAGAAATGGATAACGAGCATTTTTTAAAAGAGCACTCTAAGTGCATAAATTGTGGTTCAAGCGAGCTTGTTAAAGAAAAAGATATTCTTGATGTTTGGTTTGATTCTGGAGTTAGTCATTCTGCTGTCCTGCAAGAGGATGAAAATTTATCTTATCCAGCAGACTTATATCTTGAAGGAAGTGACCAACACAGAGGTTGGTTTCATAGCTCACTCTTAACTTCTGTAGGTAACTATGGTAAAGCTCCTTATAAAGCAGTTTTAACTCACGGTTTTGTTGTTGATGGTAGTGGTAAAAAAATGTCCAAATCGATTGGTAACGTTATTTTGCCTAAGGAAGTGATAAAGAAATTTGGTGCAGAAATTTTAAGGCTTTGGGTCTCATCTGCAGATTACAGGGAAGATATAAAAGTTTCAGATTTAATATTAAATCAACTTAGCGATATTTATAGAAAGATAAGAAATACAGCAAGATATATGCTTGGGAATCTATACGATTTTAAACCTGACGAAGATAAAGTCGATTATGAAGAGTTGCAAGATATAGATAAATTTATCTTATGCAAGCTTAACAAATTAACAAAGGCTTGTATTAAGGGATATCAAGATTATGAGTTTCACGTTATATATCACAAGATAACAAATTTTTGTACAGTTGATCTTTCCTCTTTCTATTTAGATATCATAAAAGATAGGCTTTATGTTACAAACGCTAATTCTAAAGAGAGAAGAGGTGCTCAAACAGCTATGTTTTATCTTTTGCAATATATTACCAAAATAATATCACCTATATTAACTTTTACTGCTGAAGAGATATGGAAAGAAGTGCCTTTCTTTGATGGAAAAAAAGAGAGTGTTCATCTTGAAGATTTTTCTTATGAAAATGAGGAGTGGGCGAATAAAGAAATAGAAAAAAAATGGGATATAATCTTTAATATGCGTAAAGATGTTACAAAAGCTTTGGAGCAAGCAAGAGATAAAAAAATTATTGGACATCCTCTTGATGCTTCAGTCTCTATATTTTCAAAAGATGAAACAAATCAGAAAATTCTAAGCGAGTACGAAAAAGAGTTAAAAACTATATTTATAGTATCTTCTGCAAAAGTAGATAAAAACATTGAACCAGATTTCAAAAGCGAAAACGGTCTAATGGTAAAAGTAGGAAAAGCTGAAGGGAAAAAATGTGAAAGATGCTGGATCTATGATACAAGCGTAGGAGAAAACAAAGAACACAGCACAATTTGCAATAGATGTTACAATGTAATCAAAGACCTTTCTACATAGCTTCCTTTCAAAAGCAAAATTTGAGCTATGTGCAAAGGTTTTGTTAATGTATCGATATTGTTGAAAAGATTTTTGAAAAAAACATAGAGATTTCATCATTGTAGGGGCGTATAGCTATACGCCCTTACCTTATTTATTTTTAGTGAAAAAATTGTTTCATTTTTTGTAGGGAACAAAAATCTTTGTTCCCTACATCTTTTTTTAATCAAACCAATCTGAAATTACAATATGGGCACGGCACGCCGTGCCCATACAATATTCAATCGTTTTAATATAATTTTCTACTGTTTTAATATAATTATTTTTGATGGTGATTGTATTGTTTAATGGGCGTATAGCAATACGCCCCTACAATATTCTTTTAATAGAAAACAGTTAAACTATTTTGTCTACTACACTTAAAATTGCTTTTGAAAAAGCACTGTCTTGGTTGTCGCTAATTATTGGTTTGCCATCGTCGCAAGCGTTTACAACGTTTGTGTCAAAAGGGATAGAGCCAAGAAAATTGACGTTTACCTCTTCTGCCATCTTTTTCCCGCCACCTGTTTTAAATAGGTCGATTTGTTTACCGCAGTGAGGGCATTCAAAACCGCTCATATTTTCTATTATTCCAGCGATTTCCATTTTTACTGTTTTGCAAAAACTAACCGATTTTCTTACATCATCAGTTGCTACATCTTGAGGGGTTGTAACGATTACAGCTTTTGCATCTGATATCGTTTGGGCTATAGTTATAGGTTCATCACCTGTACCTGGAGGGGCATCAATAACAAGATAGTCGAGCTGACCCCATTTAACAGAGCCTATAAATTGTTTTATCATTCCTGTTTTTGCAGGACCACGCCAAATTATAGCTTGGTCTTTTTCCTGCATTAAAGATTGCATAGAAACAACTTTTAAACCGAATATACAATCTTTAGGTATCAATTTTTTATCTTCTGTTGCATTAAGTAAACCTTTCATACCCATTATTTTCGCTATACTTGGTCCATGAAGGTCAACATCTATTAAGCCCACTTTGAAACCTTTTTGAGCAAGTCCCACAGCTATGTTTGCTGCAACACTACTTTTACCAACTCCGCCTTTCCCACTCATAACAAACAGTTTATGTTTAATTTGTGATAGTGTCTCTTTTACCATCGTATCAAGAGGGTTTTGCATTTTCTCCTTTGATGCACAAGTGCTACTGTTCTTTTTCTTTGCATCATCCATATTTTTATAAATCATTTTTTTACTCCTGAATTTTTTTATATTTTTATCTAAACAGCTTTGAGACCTTTGTACATATTATTAAAATGTGCAAAGGTCTTTTTTAAATTTTAGGTAATTTAGCAAGTTTTTTTTCTTCATTAATACATACGAGAACTATTGTAGATTTTACGGCAGGTTTTTCGCTATTCTCTTGAAAAGCGTTTTGTTCCCAAATCAATTTATGTTCTCCACTTTTTTTAACTTTTGACACAATAGTTAATGTCTCTCCAAACAAAACTGGTTTAAAATATGAAATTTGAGCTTCATAAACTGCAAATCCAACTCTATCATTTTTCATAATGTTTAAAAGTCTTTCTACACCTATTGCGTGTTCTCTTGCTCTTTCAAAATATTTGAAAAAATTGGCGTGATAAACAGCACCAGAATGGTCTGTATCTTCATAATATATTTGAACTTTAAATTTATGTTCTTTTGAAAACATTTTCTTTTCCTTCGCAAAAAAGCTTTAAGCATTCAGGATAGAGTTGCCATTCTAACTTTAAACCTTTTGCCTTTACAGTTTCGATAGTATCATCAGGGTTTATAGTAAAACATTTTTGTCCTATTATGGGACCTGTATCTTCTCCATAATCTACAAAATGTACTGTACATCCACCGACCTTACACCCATAATTAAAGGTGTCTTCATAACCGTTTGTTCCGGGAAAACTTGGGAGAAGGGCAGGGTGAATATTAACTATTCTCATTTTATCTTTATTAATTTTATCGATAAAATAGGGTGAGAAGATTCTCATAAAGCCTGCAAGAGCTAAAACATCAAACTTTTCAAATTTTTCAATATTCTTTAAAATCTTTTCTTCTGCTATTGCTCTTGATTCTAAAAAAAATTTTGCTTTATCTAACTTGTCAGAATCAAAAAGTTTCTGTTTTTTGAGTAGCTCACTTAGATTAAAATCTTGAGGGATTTCTGATTTACCCTCGCTTTTTTTATAGTCTGTAATTATCTCTTTATAGTTTACTACAAAGCTTTCTATATTGTGTTTTTCTGCTCTTTCAAGTCCTTTAACATTCGGCGTGTCTGAGCCTACAAAAATAACTTCTCCTAAAAGAGAGCCTTTTTCGGTGGCGTCTATAATTGCTTGAAGATTAGAGCCACTGCCCGAAATCAAAACTCCTATCTTTATTTTTTTCATTACTATTTATCTTCTTTAAAACTAAAAAAGGATTAAAAATAACATTTTTAAATCAATATTATTTTCAATCCTTTTTTTAAATCAAACAGAAAAAAATTTTTTTTTATGTTTAAAACAAACTTATATACTCAAAAGTTACTATTTTATAAAAAAACTACTATTTTTTCATAAAAAACATTATGTGCAAAGGTCTCGTTTTTATAAGAGATTTTGTTCTTTCAAGAAGTCTTCAGCAACTTTTTTAGCTGAAACATTTTCTGTATCGACTTTTGCATTAAGTTGTTGCATCGTTTTTTCATCAAGCAATTTTCCAAGAGGTTTAAAAATCTCTTTTAGTTCTGGATATTTTTTTAAAACTTCTGCTCTTACTACAGGACAGATGTTATAAATAGGGAAGAAAAATTTATTATCTTCCAAAACTATTAAGTTGTGTGTAACAAGCTTTCCATCTGTTGAATAAACCATAATAGTGTCAACTTGACCTTTTTGAAGAGCGTCATAACCAATGCCCACATCCATAGTTTTTACATTCTTTTTGGGAACATCTAATCCATAAAGCTCTGCCATTTTGAAGAAACCGTCTGGTCTTTCATAAAATTCATGACCTACTGCAAAGATATCTTTTTTTGTTTTATTAAAATAGTTAGCATAACTACTTAAAGTGTTTCCTGTTTCAATAATTCTTTCACCTTTAATAGCAAGAGCGTATGTGTTGTTAAATAAGAATCTGTCAAGCCATACCAAGTTGTTTTGTTCTAAATCTTCTTCTTTAACTTTTTTATAAAGCACATCTGGGTCGTTTGGTGCTTTTTCTGAATGTTTAAGATGTACAGACCAAGCGGTACCTGTATAAGCAGGACAAATATCAATTTGGTTTGTTGTAAGAGCATTTCTGATAACTTTGCTACCAAGTCCAAATTTTTCTTTTACCTCAAAACCATTTTTTTCAAGAAGTAATGAAAATATATTACCTAATACGTACTGTTCAGTAAAATCTTTAGCACCTAAAACGATTCCTTTCTTTTTTTCAAAACAGCCTTGAGTTATAAAAACACTCGTAACAAAAAAAACTGCTATAAAAATAATAAAAATTTTTTTAAAATTTTGCATATTAAACCTCCTATGTTTTCAGCCCTGTTGGAACAATTTTTTGTTCTAACAAGTATAATAAAAAATCTACTATAATAGCGAGAAGTGCTGTTAAAATAGCACCTACAAGCAAGATTGCAGATTTGTCTAACTTTAAACCTATAAAAATGAGGTCTCCAAGTCCTCCTCCTCCGATAATTGAAGCTATTGCAGCTGTACCTATATTTATAGTCGCAGCACTTCTAACACCTGCCATAATAACAGGCATTGCAATAGGTATTTTAATATGGGTTATGATTTTTATGTTTGTATATCCCATACCTCTTGCTGCTTCTATTATTTTAGGGTCTATATTTTGAAAACCAGATGAAGCATTAAAAACTATTGGAACAATACTATAAATAATAAGTGCAATAATGGAAGGATAAGCTCCTATCCCTACGAAAAGAAAAGCAATCGCTATAACTGCTATAGATGGAATTGCCTGACAAGCCCCTGTTAAAGAGATTAAAAATGTATTAAGTTTTTCTTTACCCTCTTGTGAGGCTAAAATGGAGACAAAAAGACCGACTACAAAAGCAATAGATGTTGATATTAAAAAAAGATAAAAATGTTCCCATGTCAGTGTGAGAACTTGTATCTTATTTGCTGTAATATATTCTAATATTTCTAAAAACATAAAATTTAATTCGTTTCTCTTATTTCTGAAAGTATATCGTTTAAGTGGATAACACCGATTAAAACTTCTTTACTGTTTACAACAGGTAAAGTGTTTTCACCTATATTTATCATACCAGAAAGTGCTTCGTGGAGATTGTCTCCTCTTTGAACTGCTGGTACTTCACTATATTCGTTAATTTTTCCCTTCTCTGAGATGAAAAGCTTTTCTACATTACCCTTTTCATTGAGCTGAAAACCTCTTTTCGTTTTTTCTTCACTAAGTTTTTCCAAAATTTCAGAATCTTTCATTCCTTTTGGAATGATGCTGTATCCTTTCTTTTGAACTAAACTCCTCGCTTTTTTTAAAGAAAGAGCCTTAAGGCTTCTATCGTGACCTATTAAAGAATCTACAAAATCGTTTGCAGGTTTATACAAGATATCTTCAACAGGAGCAGCCTGTTCTACTTTCCCAGCTTTTAAAACTACAATATTATCACCAAGCTTAATTGCTTCGTTGATATCGTGTGTTACAAAAGCAATCGTTTTTTGTATCTCTTCTTGGATTTCTATAAAAGATTCGTGTAGTTTGGCTCTGTTAATTGGATCTATTGCCCCAAAAGGCTCATCCATTAAGATAATATCAGGGTTAACAGCTAAAGCTCTTGCAAGTCCAACTCGTTGTCTCTCTCCACCAGAAAGTTGAGAAGGATATTTGTATAGATAGGTGGAATTTAATGTAACAAGTTCTAAAAGTTCTTCTGCTCTTTTTAGAATATCTTTTTCATTCCACTTTAAAAGACGAGGTACAACAGCTATGTTGTTATAGACATCCATATGAGGAAAAAGTCCTACTTCTTGAATAACATAGCCGATTTTTCTTCTAAGGAGTACTGCATCTAAAGAGAAAATAGATTCACCGTTGATAGAAATATCGCCTTTTGTAGGCTCTATAAGACGGTTAATCATTTTGAGAGTAGTTGTTTTTCCACAGCCAGAAGGACCAATTAACATTGTAATTGTCCCTTTTTCTAATTTTAAATTTAAGTTATCTATTGCGGTGAATTTCCCATATTTTTTATTTATATTCTTAAATTCTATCATTATTATTTTTTTATCCTTCCAACTTTTAAACCTGTGGGCGTTATCCAATTTTCAATTTTCATAAAGATATAGTTTGCACCTATCCCAAGTACCGAGACTAAAATTGCTCCAGTTCCGACCATATATAAATTTGAACGAGAAATGCCTGAGAAAATAAAGTATCCAAGCCCTCCTGCACCTACAAGCGAAGCAAAAACAGTTACACTAATTCCTAAAACAACAGCGTTTCTAACTCCTGACATTATTATACCTATTGAAAGAGGCATTTCGATTTTAAATAAGATTTGTCTTTTTGAAAGTCCCATACCTTTCGCAGCTTCTATAATATCGGGACTTACCTGTAAAATAGCAGTAACTGTATTTCTTATAATAGGTAGAAGAGAATAGATAATAATTGCAATTACAGCAGGTGTAATCCCTATCCCTAAATTGAAAGGAGAGAGGACAATTACCATTATTGCAAAAAGAGCAATACTTGGAATTGTCATAAGAACACTTGCTATTGTAAGAACAATTTTTGTCAACTTAGGACGATTTGAAATGTATATTCCAATTGGCAAACTAACTAAAATAGCAAGAGGAATACTCAAAAATACGATATAAAGGTGGCGTAAAAATTCTTCTATAATAGGGGCGTAAAAATAGCTTAAAAATTGATAAAGTTCGCTTCCATTAAAAAACTGGATAAAGAATCACTCCTTTTAAAATATAAAAGTTTTTAGATAGTTTTAATGTTTTATCTTTTTTTAAAGCTATTAAACTAATTTTTGCTTTAAATTTTAAATACAAAATTTTTAACACAAATAAGTGTTAACTCAAAACCATCTACTATTTGATTATTTTTAATTTTAGATTTTTCTTGTAGAAGAAAAAAAAGATTAACTTGCGTTAATATTGAAAAAAAAACTTAAAAAATGAGAGTTTTGTAAAAAAGCTCCCAAAAATTACATTGAGTTGCATAGCAATTCAGTTTTCAAATTGCAAGGACTAATATTTTTTAAGTGTGAGAAGAGAAGGCTAATAAAGTTATATAATTTGTAAGGGCAAGATATGACTTGTCCTTATGCATTTGAGACCTTTGTACATAGCTCTATTTTGCTTTTGTTTTGTGGTGAAGTAGTATTTTTATACGTCGAACCCAAAACAAAAGTAAAGAAACGCGTAAGTCTTTATAGTTTTTTGCAAATTTTTTGTAAAATTATCACAAGTTAATGTTTTACTAAAAACTACTATTTTCTTCATAAAAAACATTATGTGCAAAGGTCTCGTATCTTTAAAATTCGGGTTCTTTGCACTCTTTTTCAAGCATATCTAAGCAATCCTTTAGAGTCATATCAGAAACATCTTCTGAATCTCTTTTTCTTACTGCTACTTTTTCATCGCTTGCTTCTTTAGGTCCTACAACGAGATAATAGGGGATACGATCTAATCTAGCTTGCTTTATTTTATTACCAAGCGAACCAGAAGAAAAATCTATAGAGGCTCTTAAATCATTTTTTGTAAGTTCATTTAATAATTTTTCAGCATATTTGGTCTCTTGTTCTGATACAGGAATGATTCTGGCTTGTTCGTGTGAAAGCCATGCAGGGAATTTACCTTCATAGTGCTCTATTAAAATTCCAAAAAAACGTTCTAAACTTCCAAGCAATGCTCTATGTACCATATAAGGTCTATGTTTTTCTCCATCTTTGCCTACAAAAGACATATCAAAACGTTCAGGCAGATTAAAATCGAATTGTATTGTTGTTACTTGCCATTCGCGTCCTATAGCATCTTTTACTTTCATATCTATTTTAGGACCATAAAACGCTCCTCCGCCTTCGTCTAATTTATACTCAATATTTTCCTTATCAAGTGCATCTTTAATTGAATTTATCGCTTTTTGCCAATCTTTATCCGAACCCACAGCTTTTTCTGGTCTGGTTGAAAGGTAAGCGGAGATATCATTAAAACCAAACGCTTTCCACATTCTTATAGCAAAATCGACGCACTTTCTAATTTCATTAGAAATTTGTTCTTTTGTGCAAATTATGTGTGCATCATCTTGAGTAAAGCCACGCACACGCATTAAACCATAAAGTGTACCCGATTTTTCATATCTATAAACTGTTCCCATTTCTGCCCATCTTAAGGGCAATTCTCTGTAAGAGCGAGATTTTGATTTATATATTTCGATATGAAAAGGGCAATTCATTGGTTTACAATAAAAATCGTTATCGTCTATCTTCATAGCCGCATACATATGCTCTTTAAAATTTTTCAAATGTCCTGAAATCTTCCATAGTTCAGCATTTCCAATATGCGGAGTATAAACAAAATCGTAACCATTTTTTATGTGTGCTTTTTTCCAATAATCTTCTATTATTGACCTTATTCTTCCACCTTTAGGATGCCAGTGTATAAGTCCTTGTCCTACAATTTCATTTATAGAAAAAAGGTCTAACTCTTTGCCTAACTTTCTATGGTCGCGTTTTTTTGCTTCTTCTAATTGTGTTAAGTGAGCTTTTAACTCCTCTTTTGTTGCAAACGAAACTGCATATATCCTTTGGAGCATTTTATTTTTTTCACTTCCTCTCCAGTAAGCTCCAGCAAGACTAACAAGTTTATGTGCATTTCGAGGCAAATCTTTTGTACTTTCAACGTGTGGTCCACGGCAAAGATCAACAAAATCTCCTAATTCATAAATAGAGATTATTTCGTCACTACTCAGCTCTTCAATAAGCTCTTTTTTAAAGTTTTGCTCTTTAAAAATTTTTAAAGCTTCTTCTCTCGTTACTTCCTTTCTTATGAATGGCGTATCTTTCTTTAAAATAGATAGCATCTCTTTTTTGATATCTGACAAATCGCTCTCTACAATTGGCTTTGCAAAATCAAAATCGTAGTAAAATCCGTTATCAATAGCAGGACCAATACCAAACTTCACATCTTTATATAATTTCTTTACAGCATATGCCATAACGTGTGCCATTGAATGGCGAATTGTTTCAATCTCGTACATAAAAAAAGGTTCCTTTAGTAAAATTTTTAAATTAAATAATAATAATAGATATTAGCATTACTTAAATTACGTTTCATTTTTTTAAAAAAAAGAAATTTAAATATTTTTTGCAAGTATTTAATATGTCATAGATAAAAAAAATAGTTTAATTTTGAAAAAATTTAAGAGGTTGATTTTTTTTTTTAATACAATTTACCTATGACGATATTTTTTTTATATTTTAATTTAAGAGGAAAGTTATGTTAAAAGCTCAAAAAAAACGTTTATTTTTTATTATACTTATATCTTCTCTCTTTTTTGCAGAGAGTTCTTTTGCTTTAAATGGGACAGGGGCAAAAGGAGTTGGTATGAGTGGTTCTAGGATTGCCTCCGTTGATGATTCTAAGGCTTATTTTTACAATCCAGCAGCTTTTGGTTTTTTTTCTTATATGCAGGAGAAGAGAAAATACAGACTTATAGATACTTCTGAATTAGAAAAAATAGAAAATATAGGAAAAGATAAAAAAAAAGAGACGTATAATGACAGATATGAAGAGTTAAATGTTAAAAAGGTAGTTAGTGATAAGGATGAGAAGAAGAATTTAGAAGTCACAGATACCAGTTATGTACGTTCAGAATACGATAATAACAATCTTTCAAGAAAAGATTGGGGACTTGGTTTTTTAGATTTTGACCTTAAAGTACAAGTTGCAGAAGGTGGAGATAAGCTTTTAGACTTGTACGATGATTTTAAGGACGATTTTGACAGTAAGGCTAAAAAGGGGAGTGCGGAAGAGGTCTCTCTTATAATAAAGATGTCAAATGCAGTAAACAAGTTTAGTGAGATAAAAGACCCGATAATATTTATTGAAGGTAGAGCAAGTGTAGCTAACTTAAGAATATCACATTTTGGTATTTCTCCTAATATCTCTTTCAGAGGTTTTGGCAAGTTTGAAAAATTTGCGTTTAACACAAGTACATCTTCCTATCAACAAGAAGCTAAGGACGCTATAGCTAATTATTCAACTAATAATAATACTCAAGTCGCAAGTTTTGATAGAACAAGTGGATATACTAATGCCGATTCTACTACAACAAAAGCAATTAATGACAAGATAGATAGTTTATCTACACAGCTTGGACTTGATACGACAAAACAAAAGGCTCTTGCTTATGCTATTAATGAAGAGTTGAAAAAAGGCACTCTTAAAGCGAGTGATGTCGTGAGTACTCTTAACACAATAGATACTTTAACAGAAAGTTCTTCATCAACAAGTGGTGCAGAAAATGTTAATGATATGATAGAAGGTGTTTTTATAGGAAAAGCTTTAGGTATTGTTGAAATACCCGTTTCATATGGACACGCTATAAATGAAAAGTTCTCTGTTGGTGGCAATCTGAAATATATGATAGCTGAAGAGTTTAAATATAAGTATGAATATAAAAATGGAAAAGATGTTGATACAGATACATCTAAACAATCTACTGCTTTTGGTGTAGATCTCGGTGCGATGTATAGAATGAAAATGCTCAATTTTGGGCTTGTAGGAAAAAATTTAAATAGTCCTACCTTTACTGGAGTAGATGGAGATGAAATTGAACTTGAACCGGAGGTAAGTGTTGGAGTTGCTTTTATACCTTTTTCTATCCTTACAATTGAAGCCGATTACGATTTAACAGAGCAAGAAAGGTATGGAGGATATAAAGAGCAATTCGCATCGTTAGGTTTTGAGCTTGATTTACTTCGGTTCTTAGCTCTTAGAGCAGGAGTCGCAAAAAATCTTAGTGCTCCTGAAGGTAGTAATGGTCTAACTTATTCTGCAGGTGTAGGTTTAAATTTATGGGCTATAAGGTTAGATCTGGCAGCCTCGATAGCTTCTGAAAAAATAACTTATGATGATGATGAATATCCTAAATCTATTCAAGTTGCACTAAATTTAGAAATGGATTTTTAAGAGTTAATCAAAGGAGAGTATAAAAAATGAAAAAATTAATACCTATCTTTATACTATTTTTTTTGTTTGCCTGTGGGGGTAAAGACTATAATACGCAAATAAAAGATATAAATAGTTCTATAAAGTCTAAACCAAAAGATAGTAATTTATATAGTAAACTTGGCAATTTATATTATGAAAACAAAGATTATGATAAAGCTCAAGAAAGTAGTCTTAAAGCTATAGGATTAAACAGTGAAAATTATGACGCTCTTTTTAATTTAGGTAATGTTTATACTGCTAAAGGGGAGTATAAAAAAGCTATAGAAAATTATGAAAAGGCTATTGTTTTAAAAAAAGATTGTATAGAAGCTTTTGAAGGTGTTGCAAATGCTTATTTCTGGGATAAAAATTATGATAAGGCTTTAGAGTACTTAAAAATAGTAATTAAGAAAAATAAAAAAAATGCAATTTTTTATCATAATATGGGATACTCATACGATGAGCTAAAAGATTATGATAAAGCTATTGAGTTTTATAAAAAAGCTATAAAAGAAGACGATAGTTATTTTAATGCTTTTTATAATATAGCTTACTCTTTTACTTCAAAAGCTGATGAGCTAAGAAAAAACGGTAAAGAAAAGGAAGCAAAAAAAAATTATAAAGAAGCTATAGAATATTATGAGGAAGCTATTGATATAAATAGTCAAGACCCTTCTTCTTATAACAATCTTGCTCTATGTTATGAATCTATAGGAAAAGAATCAAAAGCTAAAAAATATTATAAAAAAGCTATGAAAATAGATCCTAACTACTCTTTAGCAGGTAATAATATGAAAGCTCTAAAGAAAAAAATAAAAGAAGAAAAAGAGGGCAAAAAAGAGAAAAAGGAAGAAAAAGGTAAACAAGAAGAAAAAGAGGAAAAAACTTTATAGTTATCGAATTAAAAAAGTAGGGTCATTGTGTGCTGTGCTGCCTCCACTATATGCCGTACCCACATAATTATCTGTTATGCTGATTATATTATTGTATGGGCGATCGCTATACGCCCTTATCATTTCCTACTATTTCCGTGTAATTTGTTTTTAATTGTTTATTTTACATACGGGACACACCGTCTGTACATTGTTTCTATTAAATTTTTTGCGATTTTTTTTAATTTTTATCACGCAATCATAACCGTAGAGATGCAAGATTTTGCGTCTCTAAAAGATTTTGCGTCTCTACAAGATTTTACGTTTCTACAAAATTTTATATCTCTACAGCATTTAATCAAACCAATATGAAATTACAATAGGCAAGGCTTGCCGTGCCCGTATAATTATTTTGATGGTGCTTGCCTTATTATATGGGCGTATAGCAATACGCCCCTACAAGATTTGGTGGTTTCTATAATTTAATAAACTGTTAAAAAGTTTTAGAAATAGTCTTTGACATTTATAGCGTTAATACGTACGTTTTAATGTATGGAGGCAAAATATGAATATATTAAATATCACACAAGCTCGTAAACAATTATATCAACTTGTAGATCAAGCTGGAGAAACTCATAAACCAATTGTTATTACAGGCAAAAGAGGGAATGCTGTCCTTATAGCTGAAGAAGATTGGAATTCTATATCAGAAACTTTGTATCTACTTTCTATTCCTGGAATGAGAGAATCAATAAAAGAAGGATTAGAGCAGGATTTATCAAGTTGTTCTAAGGAGCTTGATTGGTGAGTTGGAAAATAGTTTATACGAAGCAAGCAAAAAAAGATGCTAAAAAACTTGCTATGGCTGGATTAAAACCAAAAGCAAAAAATCTATTAGAAATAATTCAAAAAGATCCTTATCAAACCCCACCACCATATGAGAAGTTAACAGGAGATTTAACAGGAGCATATTCAAGAAGAATTAATATACAACATCGTTTAGTTTATCAGCTATATAATGAAGAAAAGGTAATAAAAGTTATTCGACTGTGGACACATTATAAATAATAAAAAATATGAAACAGAAATTTTAAAACGCTGAATAAAAAATATTTTAAGATTTGGAGTCGTCTTTGACGGCAAAAGAGTTTGGATAAAGACGGTGTAAAGTGTAGGGGCACGGCGTGCCGTGCCCTTACAATTGTTTCTAAATATCGTAATATAAGAGAAATTCGTGTGGGTGAGGTTTGCTGATTACAGGTTTAACTTCGTTTTCCATCTTATATTCAATCCACTTATCAATTAAATCTTTTGTAAAAACATCGCCTTTTAAAAGAAAGTCGTGGTCTTTTTCTAAACTTTCTAAAGCTTCTTGTAATGAACCAGGTGCAGCTGGAATGTTTTTCAACTCTTCAGGTGGAAGGTCGTAAATGTTTTTATCAAGAGGGTCACCAGGATCAATTTTATTTTCAATACCATCAAGCATTGCCATCAGCATAGCAGGGAAAGCCAAATAACCGTTACAAGATGGGTCTGGTGTTCTAAATTCAATTCTTTTTGCTTTAGGCGAATCGGAATACATTGGGATACGAATTGAAGCACTTCTATTTCTGCTTGAATATGCAAGGTTTATTGGAGCTTCAAAGCCCGGAACAAGTCTTTTGTAAGAGTTTGTAGTAGGATTTGTAAAAGCACAAAGACTTTTACAATGTTTTAATAATCCTCCAATAGCATAAAGAGCTGTTTCAGAAACTCCTGCATATTTATCTCCTGCAAAAACAGGTTTATTGTCTTTCCATATACTTAAATGTGTATGCATACCAGTTCCATTGTCATCAAACATAGGTTTAGGCATAAATGTTACAGAGTGCCCATATTTTTGTGCTGTATTTTTTAAAACGTATTTAAACCATGTTAAACTGTCTGCCATTTCAAGCATTGGTTTAAATCTTAAGTCAATTTCTGCTTGTCCTGCTGTTGCAACTTCATGATGTTGGCACTCTGTATCAAGTCCTAACGATTCAAGAGTAAGTAGCATTTCTGTTCTCAAATCTTGAAATTTATCTATTGGAGGGGTTGGAAAATATCCATGTTTTTTTCTTATTTTATACCCCAAGTTAGGTTGTTCATCTCTTCCTGTGTTCCAATCTCCTTCAATTGAATCTATTTCATAAAATGAAAAGTTTGGAGAAGAGTTGTAAGCAACATTGTCAAAAATAAAAAATTCAGCTTCTGGACCTACAAAAATTGTGTCTCCAATACCTGTACTTTTTAAATAGTTTTCTGCTTTTTGTGTTACGTAACGTGGGTCTCTGGAGTAAGGAACTCTTGTCATAGGGTCAACTACGTTTCCGATTATTACAAGAGTTTTTTCTTTAAAAAAAGGGTCAATCTTGCACGTTTTAGGGTCTGGAAGAAGTAACATATCACTATTATGTATCTCTTGCCAACCTCTTATGCTTGATCCGTCAAATCCAAAGCCATCTTCAAGGCTTTCTTCGTTTAGCTCTTTTGCAGGTACTGAAAAATGTTGCCATGTTCCTATAAAGTCTATGAAACGTATGTCTACAATTTTCACATCCTCCTTCTTGATTAAATCAAGAACTTTTTGTCTGTCTGTCATTGTGTTCTCCTTTTTAAATTTAAACTTTTATTTTTTTATAATGCATTACTATTTTTTTCGCCTGTCCTTATACGAATAGCTTCTTCTATTGGACTTATAAATATTTTACCGTCACCGATTTTACCAGAGTATGCAGCTTTTTGTATTACCTTAACTATTTTGTCGGTTGCTTTCGCACTCGTTACAACCTCAATTTTTATTTTTGGTATAAGATCTATAATATACTCTGCATCTCTATATACTTCTTTATGCCCTTTCTGTCTTCCATATCCCTTAACTTCAGTTACTGTCATTCCTTGAATTCCTATTTCAGCGAGAGCGTCTTTAACTTCATCAAATTTAAAAGGTTTTATTATTGCTTCTATTTTTTTCATTTAATCCTCCCTGCTTAAGAAAATATATTTTCCAATTTTTTTAATAATATATTTTTTAAACTATCTATATTTTCAATTTTTTGTCCTTCTGCATTTGTTACGTAAAAACTATCTACTATTTTTTCACCTATGCTTGCTATGATAGAAAACTTAATATCTAAATTTTCTTCATAAAGTGTCGTAACAAGCATAGATAATAGCCCTTTTATATCGTAGGCAAAGATATTTATAATTGTAAAAAAGCTTGAAGACTTGTTGTCTATACGAACTTTTAAATTTTTTTTAGAAATATTAGATAGCCCTGCAATCTCTTTGCTTGCTATCTGTTCAATTTTGCTTATGAACTCTTTTTTCCCTGATAACACTTCGTCTATGTTTTTTTTGATTTTTTCCCATTTTTCGTCTTCAAAAATTTCATCAGGCGGAGGGGAGACAGTAAAAACATTCATAGCGATATCGTTTGTCCATGTGTGAATTGTAGCATTTAAAATATCTATATTGTTGTATGTTAAAACAGATGTAACTTTAGATAAAAGACCTTTATAATTTTTTGAACAAAACGTTATCTCTCTTGTTGTTTTTGTTTTTTTTATATCCCAAACAAAAATTTTATCATTAAGAGTATTAAACAAATCGATATGTTTTTTTATATTTTCAGTTTGAGTTTTTAGAAGATATCTTAGCGACATTTTGTCTATAAGGTCTACCCCATATATTTTTGAAAGTTCATCTCGTTTTTTTTCTATTAATGTAAACGTTTTTTTATCTGAAAAATCGGTGTCATAAAATAGCTCATTTACTTTAAGAAATAGAACTTGCAGAAGCTCTTTTTTCCAAGAGGTAAAAGCTTTAGGACCTGTTGCTTTAGAATCGGCAATAGTTAGAAGATATAAAAAGGATAAATTATCACTATTTTTAACTCTCGAAGCGACAAAACTTATAGTTTCTTTATCAAAGACATCTCTTCTTGTTGCTGATTCTACAAGCAAGAGATGGTTTTTAATTAAAAATGTTATAATGTTTACTCTTTTAACAGGCATACGCATTTTAAGGAGCATAATTTTTGCTATTTTAGCACCTTCTTCTGCATGTGCTGTTTTTGAAAAACCCTTTCCAATATCGTGGAGTAAAGCTGCCCAAAAAAGAGATTTTTTATCTTTTATTTTATTATACACTTCTCCTAAAATCTCTTTATTATTTTTAAACGACTTCACCACACCTAACGTTTTTATAGAGTGTTTATCCACAGGGTAAAGATGATATTGATTATATTGAATGCTCCCTTCTATATTTTTAAATTCAGGGATAAAGTGCGGTATAAAATTTGTTGAAAGCATAGAAAATAGAGTTAGTGTATCTTCGTTTTCATTTATAAGAATTTTTTCAAAAGATTTTAATAAATCTAAGTTTTCATAACAAGTGGGTAAAAGTTTTATAAACTCTTTAATAAGTTTTTTTGCTTCTCCTCCTATATTGATTTTTTTCTTTAGACTCTCTTGAAAAATATCCATTAAAATAGCAGGATTTTTAGGAATTATTTTGCTACTTTTAAATTCAAGCTTGCCATCACGAACGCAAAGTCCTTCTTTTTCAACAGATTTTATAACTTTCCTTTTTTTATCAGATAAAGCTGGCAGTTTAATATGTTCCAAAAAGTTAAGATAGTTCTCTTTTATGCTCTCCATACTACGATGCAAAGAGCTTAAGAAAATTTCTACATCAGTTTTTAATTCATTTTTTTTAAAGCCTAATTTTTCGGCAACTTTTTTTTGATGCTCAAAATACAAAATATCCGATTTTATGCTTATTAAAGTTTGCAATCTATTTCTAACATTGAATATTAATTCTAAAGATTCTGTAAACTCTTCGTAATCTTTTTCTGAAAAGTACCCAAAAGTTTTCAACTCTTCTTTCGTTTTTAGGTCAAAGAGTATTTTTGATAGCCATAATATTGTATGATAATCTCTTAAGCCACCTTGACCATTTTTTAAATTTGGTTCAATTTGATTAACAAGGTCTCCAAATTTTTTATGTCGCTCTTTATTAAGTGTATAGAGCTCTTTTACTATTTTATCTTTTTTTGAGTTAACGTAGTCGTTAAATTTTTTTTTTGCATTCATATATAAAGGTGAAAAACCACATAAAAACCTTGCATCAAGAAAAGCTGTAAAACTTTCTATGTTGTTTTTAATTTCATTTTTTTGTTCACTAAGTGTTCTTACTGAATATCCAACATCGATTTTTATGTTCCATAGAGGATAGACAAATTCATAAATTATATCTTTAGCACTTTGTGTCATCTCTTTTTCAAATAGAAAGAGTATGTCTATATCCGATTTTATACACATCTCTTCTCTACCATATCCGCCTAATGCTATAATTGAAAAAGGAACAAAATTGTCACTAAATTTCTTTAAACTGTTTTCAAATGTACTTATAAAATAGTTATCAAAACAAAAAGAGTAATCTTTAAGAGGAAACCCTTTAGTAGTATTGGTAAAGTTTTGTATAATTTTTTTTCTTTTTATTTTTAATATATCAATAGGTGTTTGCATTATTTCTCTCAATAAATGTTTCTATATTATATGCATTTGATATGCCATAGTAGTGTATAAAAATATAGTCAATATTTTTAAGTAGTTATATTTTTGTTATATTAAAATTAATAATTAAAAAGTACAAAAATGTATTTTTTGATATAAAAAAAGGCGTATTTGTGTTTTTTTTTAAAAGGGGTTTTTGTTTGGTGTTTGTTTTGAGACCTTTGCACAAAAGCTAAAAATTTTGCTTTTGTTTTGTGGCTTGTCCTATGAAATAAGATTTGTGTAGGGAACGGTTTTAAACCGTTCCCTACTTAATTTTAAATTTGAAAAATTTAAAATTATTTCACGGGGTAAATAGTATTTTTATACGTCGAACCCAAAACAAAAGTAAAAGAAAGCGTTAGCCTTTATAAAAGTTTTAGAGATTTTTCGCCTTTCGGCGAACCCCCTTAATCCCCCTTAAAAGGGGGAAATGGTAAAAAAAATCTCACGAAAAAACATTATGTGCAAAGGTCTTTATTTTGGTTTTTTTACTTACAGCTTTTCTTCATAATGCTTACAAACTCTTGAAAAAGATAGCTTGTATCATTAGGTCCTGGAGAGGCTTCTGGATGGTATTGAACAGCAAAGATTGGTTTTGTTTTGTGTCTAAAACCTTCTGCTGTGTTGTCGTTTAAATTTATGTGCGTAAGTTCTAACCCAGCTTTTTCTAAACTCTCTTTGTCAACTGCAAAGCCATGATTTTGAGAACTTATTTCTATTCTATTTGTTAAAAGGTTTTTTACAGGTTGGTTTGCTCCTCTGTGTCCAAAAGGCATTTTAAATGTTTTAGCACCAAGAGCAAGAGCAAGAATTTGATGCCCGAGACATATTCCAAATATAGGTTTTTTAAATTTTGTAACTTCGTTTATATTTTTATGAATATATTTAAGAGCGGCAGGGTCGCCAGGACCGTTAGAAAGAAAAATACCGTCAGGATTTAATTTTTTTATCTCTTCAGGAAGTGTTTTTGCTGGCGTAACAAGAACTTTACATCCTGCATTTTCAAGGCTTCTTATTATATTATATTTTATTCCAAAATCTAAAGCCACAACACGAAATTTTTTATTAGTATCAATTTTGTCCCAAACTTTTTCACTTAATGTATCAATTTCTATTTTTTGGTTATCTTCCAAATAGTAACAAAAAGTTGTAGAGATATTTTTGACTAAGTCCATCCCTTGCATACTTGGGATATTTTTTGCCTTTTCTACAAGTTCCTTTTCACTTCCTTTAGTGGAAAGAACAGCACGCATAGCACCTTCTTTTCTTATAGCTGTTGTAACCGCACGAGTATCAAGGCTGTGAACACCTAAAATATTTTCTTTTTGAAGATACTCTTTTATAGAAGCGGTAGAGTTAAAGTTACTTGGTTTTTTTTGGTACTCTTTTACCAAAAAAGCAGCAGCCTGTATTTTATCTGACTCTATATCTTTTGGATTTGTTCCATAGTTACCTATAAGAGGATATGTCATAAGTATCATCTGTCCGTTATAAGAAGGGTCAGTTAAGATTTCTTGATACCCTGCCATAGATGTATTAAAGACTATTTCGCCTTGTGCAAAACCATCTCCTGTGAAACTTTCACACTCAAATGTTTTCCCGTTTTCAAGTGCCAATATTGCTTTCATTTTTTTTATTTTGATGCCTTTTATTATATTTAAATATTGCTATAAAAGATTTTTATTTCTTTAAATCCTTTAAAAAAAGTGTGCTGTTAAAGAAATAAATTATAAAAAGCCCTATGCAAACTATAAGTAATATACTCGAAAAACTTGATAAACCCGAGAAACCTAAGAAACTTAAAACGAAAGATTTTGTTGAAGTGGCGGTCCCTCTTCCTCTTTATCAAACCTTTACCTACAAAATCCCATCTAAGCTAAAAGATAAAATAAAAGTTGGCAATCTTATTCTTGTCCCTTTTGGAAAAATAAAAATAACTGCTTATGTCCTCTCTTTTAAAGAAGAAGCAGACGAAGGAATTAAGATAAAAGAGGTTGAAGGAATAGTAGATGAAACCGTTTTTTTTACTGAAAATTTAGTCAAACTATTTGAGTGGATTGCTGGTTACTATTTATATCCTATAGGTGAGACAATTAAAACAGCACTTCCTTCAGGTATCAATATCGAAGATGAACTATATATAGCACTTAATCCTCAAAAAAAAGAAACTCAATTAGATAAACAAGAAGAGGAAATTTTAAAGTGTTTAAGTGAAAAATTTCAGCCAATAAGTAAAATGAAGCAAAAAATTTCTCCATCTCGCATAACCAAAATGAAAAAAAAAGGGCTGATTATTACTAAAAGAGTCCTTTTAAGCAAAAGGACAGGGCGAAAAACAGAGAAATTTGTAAGATTTTTAAAAGAAGAGTCTATTAAATTAACACCGAAGCAAACTCAAATTTTAAACCTTTTAAAGCAAGAAGAAGAGGTTTCTATTAGTGAGTTAAACAAAAAGATACCTAACGCTTCTGCTTCTTTAAGTAAATTCTTAAAAAAATCTTTTATCGAAATTGCAGAAAAAAATGTCTATAGAGACCCTTTCGGAGAGGTTATTACTCCAGATACTCCTAAAACCCTTACAACAGAGCAACAAAAAGTAAAAGATACTATTTTAAACTCTTTGGATAATGAATTTAAATCGTATCTTCTTGATGGAGTAACTGGAAGCGGAAAAACAGAAGTATATATGCAGATAGTCGCTGAAACACTTAAAAAAAACAAAACAGCACTTATTTTAGTTCCTGAAATTTCTCTCATTTCTCAAACAGAAAAAAGGTTTATGGCAAGGTTTGGGAAGCTTGTTGCGGTTTTGCATAGTAAACTCTCTAAGGGAGAAAAGTATGATCAGTGGATAAGAATAGTAGAAAAAAAAGCAAAAGTGGTAATTGGTGCACGTTCTGCCATTTTTGCACCTCTTGAAAATATTGGTATTATAATAGTAGACGAAGAGCACGACACTTCATATAAACAAGAGGTGAGTCTTCGTTATAATGCCAGAGATATGGCTCTTATGCGTGGTAAAATTGAAAACGTAAAGGTTTTGTTGGCATCTGCTACGCCCTCTGTTCAATCTTACTTTAATACAAAAATAAATAAGATTGAGAGGCTTTGCTTAAAAAATAGAGTTAACAAAAAAAGTCTTCCTGAAATTTTAATTGCCGACTTAAACGAGCAAAAAGGGATGGCGGGTGTAAAAAAATTTATCACCCCTCTTTTGTACAATTCTATTAAAGAGACATTAGAGAATAAAAAGCAGGTTTTACTTTTTTTAAACAGAAGAGGGTATGAGAATTTTCCTTTTTGTACACTATGCAACGAGCCTTTAAAATGTAAACATTGTGATGTAACACTTACACTGCACAAAAGTATTAACGCTTATCAATGCCATCTTTGTGGTTATATAGTTTCATCAAAAGTAGAATGTCCCAATTGTCTTTCTCCAACTATCGTATCGTTTGGTTTGGGAACAGAAAAGATAGAAAGAGGAATAAAAGTTCTTTTCCCAAAAGCAAGAGTTGCAAGGCTCGATATAGATACAACAACAAAAAAAGACTCTATGGTGAAAATTTTAAAGAGCGTTAAAAAAAGAGAAGTAGATATTTTAATTGGTACTCAAATGATTAGTAAAGGGCACGATTTCCCCGACATTACATTGGTAGGGATAGTTTGTGCTGATATCTCTTTGAATTTTCCAGATTTTAGAGCGAATGAGAGAACGTATCAAATTATAGCACAAGTCGCAGGCAGGGCAGGGCGAGGCGATACAGACGGTAAAGTCGTTATGCAAACATATAATAAAGAGCATTCTGTTATTCAACTTGCGAGCAAACAAAATTATAGCAAGTTTTATGAGAGAGAAATTTTGTTTCGTAAAAGCCTCAATTTCCCGCCATTTTCTAAACTAATCCTCATAAGAATTTCAGGGAAAAATAGCAAAGAGGCTAAAATCTTTTCAACAGAGTTAAGCTCTCTTTTAAATGAGATTAAGCATACGCAAAAAAATTTTTTTCAAGAAGTGGAAATATTAGGACCTATAAAATCGCCAATAGAAAAAATTGCTAAAAACTATAGATGGCAAATACTTTTGAAATGTAATAATGTTAATACTCTTCAATCTTTTGCAAAAAAAGTTGATGTCTTATTAAGAGAAAAAAAGAAAAAAGATATCCTATATACAATCGATGTAGACCCATTTTTTATGATGTGAATGAGCCTTTTGCAAATAACTCTATTGACGAAGTTAAGAGTTTTACCCAAAAAATTAGGAATTGGTCTTTTTTGAAAAAGATTGTCTATGCTTTAAACTTATGAGATATAAAAAATAAATTTTATAAAATTCTAAGGAGTTAAAAATAGATGACAGAGATGATAACAATAAATAAATCGGAGTTTGATGATTTAATAGGATTAAAAAAAGAGATAAAAGATATTAAAGAAAATTATATCTCAAGAGATGAGATTGACGATATTTTAGAGACAATTGAGATTCTAAGTGATGAAAAAATGCTAAGTTCCATCAGAAAAAGTGAAGCAGAAATAAAAGAAGGGAAATTAAAAAAAGCAGAAAATTTTAAAGAAATTCTAAACAAATTATAAGATGAATTTTAAAATAACATATACTCCTGAATTTTTAAAAAATTTAAGAAAATTTAAAAAACATCAAAATATTTTAAATGAATTAGAAACAAAAATAAATTTTTTGGTAGAAAATCCTTTAATGAAAGGGAAAAATCTAAAAGGCAAATTGTTCCCAAATAAAAGTTTAAGAGTTGCTCAAAAATATAGACTGATTTTTGAAGTCAAAGAACAAGAAATAATATTCAAAGCATTCGGACATAGAAAAGAAATATATACTTAAAGATAACCTGTTTTGTTTGAAGTTTGAACTTATGAAGAAAGAATAAATTTTATAAACATCTCAGGGCGTATAGCAATACGCCCCTACAATTTTTCACTATTCCAATATAATTTTCTGCTGTTTTAATATACTTTGTTTTTCTGTGTGGGTATATGGCAATACCATTTCCTATCGTTTTCGTATAATTTGTTTTTTCCGTAGGGGCATATTGCAATACGCCCTACAATTTTTACCATTCCAAATATCATTTCCCAATCGTTTCAATATTTTGTTTCACCGTAGGGGCAAGATTTCCTATTTAAAAGATTATTGACAAAAATGTTCTACAAAATAATATAGAACGCTATTTTTTTTAAAATTATGGAGATAAATATAGATTATGAGTAGTGATGTACAAAATAAAAAGGATGATAAAAAAGTTCTTGTTTTGTTTTTCTCTTTAGGGTTGATAGCAGCTCTTTTTGTTGGCTGGGTTATCTTTCCTAAACTTCTTTATAAAACACAAAAGCAACCCATAGATTTCAATCACAGCTTGCATCTTGATTTGGTTGATGACTCTTGTAACAGTTGTCACTTTTTTAGAGATGACGGTACATTTTCTGGTATTCCTAAAATGGCTCAATGTATCGATTGTCACGAAGAGGTGCAGGGTGAAAATCCAGAAGAAGAAAAATTTGTATCGCAATATGTACAAGAATCCAAAGAAGTTCCATGGCTTTCTTATTCAAGACAACCCGATTGTGTATTCTTTTCTCACGTAGCACATACTCAAAAAGCTGGAATGGAATGTAAAACTTGTCATGGTAACATTGGTACTTCAGAACACTCTAAAGAGTATAAAGAGAACAGAATTACAGGATATAGCATAGATATATGGGGTAGAAATATTCTTGGTATGGCAGGAGAAACGTGGAAAAGTGCTAAGATGGATGATTGTGCTAAATGTCATAAAAAAGAAACAGGCTCACAAGGTTCTTGTTTTCAATGTCATAAATAATTTTGGAGAAATCAAATATGAAGATAAATAGACGAAATTTTCTATCACTTGGGGTAGGAGCAGCAGCTGGACTCGCTTTTTCTCCTATTGGAATAAAATTAATGGATGATAGTTCTATATGGACCCAAAATTGGTCATGGACTCCTGTACCAGCAGATGGAGAAATAAGTTATAAAGATTCAGTTTGCTCTTTTTGTGATTCAAAGTGTGGAATAAGCGTAAGAACAATTGCAGGTCGTCCTGTAAAAATAAAAGGTAGAGAAGATTATCCTGCAAACGATGGTAAAATATGTCCTCTTGGTTTATCTGGTCTTCAACTTTTATATTCGCCAAGTAGAGTTAGAACTCCTTTAAAAAAAGTTGGCAAAAGAGATAGTAACAAATGGCAAGAAATAACTATGGACGAAGCTATCGAAATTTTGTCTGAAAAACTTAAAGATATTAGAGAAAAAGGAAACTCAAAAGATGTAGCTGCTATTTCTGGTTCTTCTGGAATAAGGTATGCTCTTTTAGATAGATTTTTTAAAGTTTATGGTTCAAGAAACCTTTTAAAAAAACCATCCGTCCAAGATTCTTACAAACACTTAGTCTCTTCTATGCATAGTGTAAGAGGAAATTTAAAATTCGATTTTGAAAATTCCGATTTTATACTTAGTTTTGGAACTGGTCTTTTTGATGGTTTTGATAATCCTGTTAGAATGTTTAAGGTAAATAGTAACAAAAAAGTGAGTAAAGCAACTTTTGTTCAAGTAGAGCCTTATCTTTCTAATACAGCTGCTATATCAGATGAGTGGCTACCTATTAATCCCGGAACAGAAGCAGTTTTAGCTCTTGGAATCGCTAATATAATCATTATAGAATCTTTGTATGATAAAGATTTTGTTTCAAAGTATGGAAAAAACTTTAACGACTTTAAATCTTTTCTCTTTAAAAATTATAATGTTGATAAAGTGTCTGATATTACAGGCATTGAAACAAAGAAAATAGAATCGCTTGCAAGAGGATTTGCAAGGGCTTCTAAGCCTATAGCTGTTTTTGGTAGAGGAGTAGGGGATACCGCTCTTAGTTTAAATGAAGCTATTGCTTGCTATTCTTTAAATCTTCTTAAAGGTAACGTTGATAAAAAGGGCGGTGTAAGCTTTTTAAAAGATTATAACTATATTAATTGGTCTACGATTAACCTTGATGATATTGCAAAAAAAGGGCTTTTAGAAGGCGAGAGAGTAGATGAAGCTAAAACTAATAATGTTATTACAGACTCTATTTTAAATAGAATGCCTGATGCTATAAATTCAAGCAGAAAAGATGCTCCTGAACTCTTAATTGTTGAAAATGCTAACCCTGTTTATACAATGTCAAACACTAAAGAGGTTTTGAAATCTTTTGAAAAAATCTCTTTTATAGTTAGTTTTTCTTCCTTTATGGACGAAACAGCATCTCTTGCTGATTTAATAATCCCAGACGACATTTATCTTGAAAAAAGAGAAGATTGTTTGTTTGAAAATGGTGTGAACAATTTTGGCGTAGGTTTGAGTTCTCCTATTGTAAAACCTCTTTTTAAGACAGAAAATTTTTCAGATGTTTTAATTAAAATTGCTAAAAAACTTCCCAGTGCAGTTTCAAACGCTTTTCAATGGGAAAACTATTCAGATTGTCTTGAAGACACTTTTGATGAAAAATGGTCAGATTTAGAAGAGAGTGGTTTTATTAAAGAGAAAAATAGCTATAGATATGTGATAAAAAGAAATGACTTTGCATTTCCTAAATCTTTTTTTGACTTTATGACAAATTTTAAAAGTGCTTCGATTGACGGAGGTGAAGAAGAATATCCTCTTACTTTAATTCCTGCAGATACAATACGCCTCTCAAGTACTTTTATGGCAAACACTCCATTCGTAACAAAAATCGTTTCAGATAAAATCTTAAAAGGAAATTATAGCTTGATTCAGATAAATTCTGAAACTGCAAAAAAATATAGTTTAAAAAATGGGAAAGTTGTTTCTTTAACTACTCCTTTTGCAAAAGATATAAAAGTAATGGTCAATATATCTGAAGCAGTCGTACCAAACACCATAGTGTTATATAAAGGCTTAGGGCATAAAGGTTATGACGATTATATTAAGGATAAGGGAGTGAACTATAACGAACTTATAAGCTATCTTGAAGATAAAGATACAGGGTTAGATATAGCTTATGGTATCAGAGCAAAAATAGTGTAAAATAATATTAGAAAAAGAGGTTATAAATGAAAGGCGGACATAACAATAAAAAGAATAAAAAATTTGGAATGGTTATCAACTTAGACAAGTGTACAGGCTGTGGTTCTTGTATGGTTGCTTGTATGTCAGAAAACAATGTTCCTTTTAAAAAAGATGAGACTAATAAGCTTGATAGTATTACTTGGATGCGTGTTTATAAAATAACTAATAAGAAAAAGTTTCCAGATACTGAATTTTGTTTTTTACCGAGACCTTGTATGCACTGTGGTGGTCATGGAGATCATGGGCATTCACCTTGTGTTTCTGTTTGTCCTGCTACTGCAACCGATTATGACCACGAAACAGGTATCGTTAGTCAAATTTATACAAGATGTTTTGGTTGTAGATACTGTATGGCAGCTTGTCCCTACCATGCTAGATATTTTAATTGGTGGGATCCTATCTGGCCTGAAGGAATGGAAAAAACTTTAAGTCCTAATGTCTCTCCAAGAATGAGAGGAGTTGTTGAAAAATGCTCTTTTTGTTATCATAGATATCAGCTTGCAAAAGAAAAAGCATATCTTGAAGAGAGAGAGGTTGAAGAGGGAGAATATCAAACTGCTTGCACGGAAGCTTGTCCTTCTGGTGCGATTACATTTGGTGATTTAAATAATCCAGAGCATAAAGTTTATAAACTAAAAAAATCTCCTAATGCTTTCAGATTACTTGAAAAGTTACAAACGAACCCTAAAGTTTATTATATTTCAAGTAAGAAATGGGTAAGGGATGCTGGAGATAACTATATTTTAAACGATAAAAAATAAAGGCTTAGGTTTAAGGAGTATATAATAAATGGATTCTGCACTAATACAAAAAGGCGTAAAACGTTGTTCTCTTCCTAATTTTATTCTTGGTTTGTCCCCTGTTATTTTGCTACTTCTATGGGGAGTTTATGCAATGTTTTTATGTTGGTTTAAAGGTTTAAACCAAACAAATATGAACGATTATTATGGGTTTGCTCTTTGGATTTGGGCAGATCTTGCTGTAATTGCTCTTGGCGGTGGAGCTTTTTTTACTGGTTTTTTAAAATATATAACAGGTCAAGATGAGATAAAAAATATTATAAATTATGCAGTTGTAATTGGTTTTATTTGCTATAGCTCTGCTCTTTTAATTCTTGCTATAGATGTAGGACAACCACTTAGAAGTTGGTTTATATTTTGGCACGCTAATGTACACTCTATGCTTACAGAAGTTGCATTTTGTTTATCTTTATACTTTAGCGTTCTTGCTATAGAATTTTTACCTCTTGTCCTTGAAAACAGAAAAATCAATGATATCCCTTTTTTCCATAACTTAGCTCATAATATGCATAAATCTATGGCAGTGTTTGCAGCTACTGGAGTTTTTCTTTCTTGTTTCCATCAAGGTTCTTTGGGAGGAGTTTCAGGGGTTCTTTATGGTAGGCCTTTTGGTTTTAGAGAAGGGCTTTTAATTTGGCCTTGGACTTTTTTCTTATATACTTGGTCTGCTGCAGCGTATGGTCCATGTTTTACTATTCTCTTAACAAAAACACTTGAAAAAATAACAAAGAAAAAACTTGTTAAAGATAATGTAATAGAACTTCTTGCTAAGATATCTGGCTGGATGATTTTTACATATATAATTGCTAAAACAATAGATACTATTTATTGGGCAAAAGTGACTCTTCCAAAATTAGGGTTTGACTGGATGTTCTTCTATTCAAACAACGATTTTTATGGTTTATGGATTTTAATATTTGAAATTCTTTTTGGCGGTTTTCTTCCCGCTTTCATTTTAATGAGTGCTAAGAGAAGAAAAAATAAGAACCTTTTACTTGTAGCTATAATACTTGCTGTACTTGGTATAAGCGTAAACAGATGGGTTATGGTTCTTCAAACTATGGCAGCACCAGTTTTAAGTTTCGATTCTTGGGTACTTTATATTCCAAGTTGGCAAGAAGTTGCAACAACCTTGCTTCCTGTAGCATATGGTATAATATTGATAGCACTTGCGTATCGTTATTTACCTGTTTTCCCACAAGAAAAAGAACTTAATTCAATAAAAGAAGAAGCTTAAAAATTAACTATTAAAGAAAAAATAAATTAAATAGGGAGTAAAAAAAGAGTATGTTTCCATTTTGTTTTGAATGGGTATGGGATATTGGACATTACCTGTTTTTTGGCGGTATGTGGTATGCTATTATTATAATTTCAGCTGGTTTGGGTTACTGCTTATATAATACAATAAAAGAGAGCTAATAAATTATTTCTTTAGTTCCCAAGAGGCTTTGGCACAATACCCTCTTGGGAATGCATAAATTATTTTGCTATTATAATAACCCCTAAAATAATAAAAGCTGAGCCGATAATTTTATGTAAGGTTAACGTTTCATTAAAAAGAAATGAGCTTAACAATAATATAAAAACAAAAGATAGACTTGTGAAAGGGTAAGCGTAGTTAAGTTCAAACTTATTAAGTGCTGCCATCCACGAAAGTGCCGATATAAACCCACCGAAGAAAGCAGATAAAATCCAGAAATTAAAAAACATAGACAATAAGAATTTCAGCTTTTCAAAAAAAAGTTCAGGCATAGCACCCGCCTTTGACATTTGCCATCTAAATATAAGTTGGCAATAAACACCTAAAGAGATAGAATTTAAAATGTATAAATGAGATATTATACTGTTCTTCATTGTCTATTTTTTCCTCACTTAAATTAAGCTTATATTAATTTTTGTAGATTTTATTTTTAAGTTCACTTTTTTTAAAAAAGCGAACTTAAAAGAGATTAGCCTTATTGAATTTTTTTTAAATTAATTAGTAAATTTAAAAAAATTATGGAGGCGGCTTCCGGATTTGAACCGGAGAATAACGGCTTTGCAGGCCGCTGCCTTACCACTTGGCGAAGCCGCCTAAATAAAATGGAGCGGGAAACGGGATTTGAACCCGCGACTTCAACCTTGGCAAGGTTGCACTCTACCACTGAGTTATTCCCGCTATTTTAAAGAACTGGGTTTTAATTAAAAGATAATTAAAAAAGATAACCTTCTAATAATCAGGCACATTTCTGTCAAGATTTTTTATTTTTTTTAAAGTGCTTCTACTGTACTTATAATTAATTTTTTTACTTTTTCTGCATTGTTATTGAAAATTTCAAGAACCTTTTCCCAAGAGACACTCTCTTCGTCTTCTTTCCAACAGTCAAAATCTGTAACCATAGCAATTGCCGCATAAGGAATCTCCATTTCATTTGCAAGAGTTACTTCTGTTGCTACCGACATATTGATAATATCTGCTCCAAAGCTTCTAAACATATGCGATTCTGCTTTTGTCGAAAATCTAGGACCTTCAATTGTTATAACAGTTCCTTTACTGTGTGTACTATAATTTAGTTGATTTGCATTTTTTATTATAATATCCCTAAGCTTTTCATCAAAAGGCTCTGCCATTGGAGTATGCTTAATTTCCTCTTCAAAATTTTCAAAAAAAGTGTTTTTTCTAAATTTAGTAAAATCTATAAATTGATCGGTTATAACAAAATCACCTCTTTTTATCTCTTCCCTCATACTTCCACAAGCTGTCGTCGCTATGATTGCATCAACTTTATTTTCTTTAAGAGCAAATATATTAGCGCGATAGTTTACATAAGTTGGTGTAATAGTGTGATTTTTACCGTGTCTTCCAATTAAAAAGATTTCTTTATCTTTTATTGTCCCAGTTTTTAAAATTGTTTTACCAAATTTGTTTTCTACTTCTATCTCTTTTGTATTTTGCATAATATCAGGATCATCTAATCCTGAACCGCCTATTATTCCTATCTTCATTTTTACCTCCAAAAGAATTTTGAATAAGCATTCTCTTTTATCCGTTTTTTGGGTTTGACGTTTACCCTGTGAAATAATTTTAAATTTTTCAAATTTAAAATTAAGATTTGAATTTGTAGGGAACGGTTTAAAACCGTTCCCTACTCAAATCTTATTTCACTGGGGTTCATCACAAAAAAATGATTATCCAAAACCATTAATAATATTGAATAGTTGGTTTTTAAATTTTTAATAAAATAAAAGAATTAATATTTCTAAAATGATTATTCAAAGTTTTTAATTATGTTATTTTTCGCCTTCGGCGAACCCCCTTAGTCCCCCTTAAAAGGGGGAAATTAAGATAAAAATTTTCTCCTTTGTAAAGGGATAAAATAGAATTAAAAAAATTTATAATAGCTATGTACAAAGCTCTAAATTAAGAAAAGATAATTTTTTACCTTAAAGGTTTTTTGCTTTTACCCCCCCCTTAAAAAGGGGGGTTAAAACAGTTAATATTTCAGTGAAAACTACTATTTTCTCATAAAAAACATTATGTACAAAAGGTGTTAAATTATAAACTTGCATAATGTAAGTAAATAGATAAAAAAATCTTAAATCTAAATATAATATAAGCAATAGGATTATTACTTATGAAAAAACCAACAAGACCAATATGGATAAATGAAAAAGATAATTCAATAATAAATGTAATAGACCAAAGATACTTACCTCATAGAGTTGATGTCTTTGATTTGAAGACGAAAGAAGATGTTATTTTTGCTATTCAAACGATGGTGGTAAGAGGTGCGCCTTTAATAGGTGTTACAGGTGCTTATGGAGTTTATTTGTCTCTTCTTACGGCAAAAGATGAAAAAGAATTAATAAGTGATGCAAACGATATAAAGAATGCAAGACCCACGGCTATAAATCTTATTTGGGCAGTTGACGAAGTTTTAAAAGCGATTTCAGACATTAACGATTTTGATAAAAAAAAAGATGAAGCACTCAAAAGAGCAAAAGAGATAGAAGCTTTTGAAGTAGAATGCAGTAGAAGCATAGGAGAGTTTGGAGCGAAAATTATAAAAGAGATTAGTGAAAAAAAAGGCGGGAAACCAGTAAACATTTTAACTCATTGCAATGCTGGGTTTTTAGCAACGGTTGAATATGGTACAGCAACAGCTCCAATGTATATTGCTGATGAACAAGGCACAGATATTCATATTTGGGTAGATGAGACAAGACCTTTAAATCAAGGTGCAAGACTCACTGCATGGGAGTTAGGGGAAAAAAATATTAAACATTCAGTAATAACAGACAATACAGGTGGTCATTTGATGCAACATAATATGGTCGATATGGTTATTGTGGGGACAGATAGAACAACTCATACAGGAGATGTGGCAAACAAAATAGGAACATATTTAAAAGCACTTGCTGCAAAAGATAACAATATCCCATTCTATGTCGCTCTTCCTTCAAGTACTTTTGATTGGGAAGTAAAAGATGGAGTAAATGGGATACCGATAGAAGAGCGAGATGGTGATGAAATAAAATTTGTTACAGGTTTTGATGAAAAAAAAATAAGAGAGGTTTTAATTACTCCTTTAAAAAGTAAAACAGTAAATTACGCTTTTGATGTTACTCCAGCAAGACTTGTGACAGGCTTTATAACAGAAAGAGGCGTGTGCAGGGCGACTGAAAAAGATATTTTAAACTTGTTTCCTGAAAAGAAAAAAAGATGAATGATTTAATTAAAGGTACTCTATTTATTTTAAGTGCTGCTTTTTTGTGGGGTTTTATAGGAATTTTTGCAAGCTTTGCTTTCAAGGAGGGTATCTCACCTATTGAAGTAGCTTTTTGGCGTGCAACTATAACTGGTATTTTATTTGGAGTGTGTGCCTTTATAAAAAGAGAGATATATATTAAAAAAAAAGATATACTTTTCTTATTTTTGTTTGGATTTCTTGGTATAACAATCTTTTACACTTCATATCAATGTGCTGTTAAAGAAGGAGGGGTCGCTTTAGCTTCCGTCCTTTTGTATACAGCACCTGCTTGGGTGGTTCTGTTTTCAAAAATTTTTTTTAATGAAAAATTTACTATTCTAAAAATTTTATCGCTCTTACTTACAGTCGTTGGTATTTTATTAGTTGCAACAAATAGTGAAAAGTTTGGAGAAAAAATAACCCCTTTTGCAATTGTTTCGGGTTTAATAGCAGGGCTTTCATACTCTTCCTATTTTCTATTCGGTAAATATTTTTCAGATAAATATAGTGCTGCAAATCTTTTTTTCTACATTTGTCCTATAGGAATTGTAACTATCTTTCCATTTGTTAATTTTGCACCTAAAAGTACAGTAGCTTGGGCATCTGTTATATCTATAGCTTTCTTTTCTACATTTCTTGCAAACTATTTTTACTACGTATCCTTAAAATTTTTATCTGCAAGTAAGACTTCTATAATAGCGACTTTAGAACCTGTAGTTGCTACAATAGCCGCATATATTATTTTTGAGGAGTTTTTTGGATTTACCGCTTTGGTAGGCTCTTTAATGATAATTGCTGCTGTTATTTTAACAATATTAGACAAAGCAAAATAGAGTTTATGTAAGATTTTTTTTGATTAGCTTAACATCTTCCCAAACGTCTCTTTTTTTATTAGGGTTTCTTAAAAGGTATGCAGGATGATATGTGGGCATAACTTTTATGCCATCATATTCATAGAATTTTCCTCTAAGTTTTGAGATTGGTGTTTCAGTTTTTAAAATTGTATGAGTTGCAAAGCTACCTAATGTGCATATAATTTTAGGTTTTATAATTTTTATCTGTTTTTTTAAAAAAGGGAAACAAGCTTTAATTTCGTCTTCTTCAGGGTTTCTGTTTTCAGGAGGACGACATTTGATTATGTTGCCGATATAAACTTCATCTCTTTTTAAGTCTATCGCAAGAAGTATCTTGGTTAAAAGCTGCCCAGCTCTTCCTACAAAAGGTTCTCCTTGAACGTCTTCATTAGCACCAGGTCCTTCGCCTACGAGCATCAATTTAGCTTTTTCATCTCCTTTGCCAAAGACTATGTTGTTCCTTGTTTTATAAAGTTTACACTTTTTGCAACCTTGAATCTTTTTAAAGAGGTCTAAAAGAGTTTCTTTGTCATCTTTTTCCCAATTAGCAATTGTATTAATCGTTTTTTCATTACATACTATTTGAGAGTTTTGATTTTTAATCTCTTTTAAATGTTTTTTAGTGTCGTCCAATATTTCTGATAACTCTTTTTTAAATTTTCTC
This sequence comes from Desulfobacterales bacterium, assembly GCA_963662235.1. Lineage (GTDB taxonomy): Bacteria > Desulfobacterota > Desulfobacteria > Desulfobacterales. The sequence goes on from OY759308.1 coordinate 1,312,042, forward strand.
ATAATTGAGACCTTTGTAGATAGCTTTATTAATGTTTTAGAGAGTTTTGCACATAATGTTTTTCGTGAGATTTTTCCCCCTTTTAAGGGGGATTCACCCAGTGAAATAAGATTTGAGTAGGGTAGGGAACGGTTTTAAACCGTTCCCTACAAGTTCAAATCTTAATTTTAAATTTGAAAAATTTAAAATTATTTCACGGGGTAAAGGGGGGTTCGCCGAAAGGCGAGAAACCTCTAAAAAATTAATTAAAGAACAATTATGAGACCTTTGCACATAGCTTTATTTTGCTTTTGTTTTGTGGTGAAGTAGTATTTTTATACGTCGAACCCAAAACAAAAGTAAAAGAAAGCGTAAGTCTTTATAGGCTTTTGTAAGTTTTTTGTAAAATTATCAAAAGTTGATAATTTACAAAAAACCACTATTTTTTCATAAAAAATATTATGTGCAAAGGTCTCAATTATATACAAAGCTCTCGTTTTCATAATAACACTTTTAATATAGTAAATTTCAAATGCAAACAAATATTAAAAACATTCATTTTTTTAAAAAACTTAACTCCACTATGGATAAAGCGAGGGAGTTTGCAAAAAACGGTGCTCCTAATTTTACTGTCATTGTATCTGAAGAACAACTTGAAGGTCGTGGAAGGCTTAAAAGAGTATGGGAGTCTAAAAAAGGGGGCTTGTATTTTACCGTTATTTTAAGACTTGAAGATATTAAAATAAAAGAGGCACCTTTGATGAATTTTGCGGTATCTCTTGCACTTTATAAAACGATTGAAAAACTCTTTAATATAAAAGCCGAGCTTAAATGGCCTAACGATATTTTAATCGAAGGAGAAAAAATTTGTGGGATATTATCGGAAACTTTTTTAAAAGGTAGTAAAATTGAGTATCTTAACATTGGTATTGGGCTAAACGTGAATAATATTCCTAATGTAGAGGATAAAAAGACAACCTCTCTCACAAAATTAAAAAAAGAAAAGCTCAATTTAAAAACTATTTTAAACGAGTTTTTATATGAGTTTGAAAAGTTAATTCAAAATTTAGATTTTAAGAAGATAATAAAAGAGTGGAAAGAAAAAACTTTTTTTCTAAACAAAAAAGTTAAAATCATAACATTTAAAGAAGAGATTGTAGGTACAGTCAAAGATATAGACGAGAGTGACGGCTCTTTAATATTAAAAGAAAACAATAGAAAGATAGCTTATGGGGATATGTTTCTCTGTTGACAAACTACAAGAGCTTTGTACATAGTTCTCATTTTTTTATTGAGAGCTTTGCACATAATGTTTTTCTATAAAAAAATAAGAGTTTTTAATAAGATATCAACTTTTGATAATTTTACAAAAAAACTTATAAAATCCCTATAAAGACTGACGCTCTCTTTTGTAATATTTTTGGGTTCGACGTATTAATATACTACTTCACTACAAAAATATTACAAAATAGAGCTATGTGCAAAGCTCTCTTTATTAAGATTAGTTAAAACAAATATTCAAAAAAATATGGAATTAGTAATTGCTACAACAAATCAAGGTAAGCTTGTTGAAATAGAAAAACTTTTAAAAGATTTTCCTATCGAATTAAAAAGTTTGAAAGATTTTGGACCTATTGCACCGATTATAGAAGATGGTAAAACTTTTGATGATAACGCTTATAAAAAAGCGAGTCTTACATCAAGAATGTTAGGCTGTCCTGCTCTTGCAGAAGATTCTGGACTTTGTGTTGAGGCTCTTGATGGAGCACCGGGTGTTTTAAGTGCACGTTTTGCAGGTGATAACGCAGACGACAAACAAAATAATGAAAAACTTTTAACTCTTTTAAAAGATGAAAAAAATCGTAAAGCTTATTTTAAAACAGTCATATCTATATCAATCCCTACAGGTCATGCTCTTACATATGAAGGGAAGTGTGAAGGTGAAATAGCAAAAAAACTTATCGGCAACGAAGGTTTCGGTTATGACCCTCTTTTCTTTTTTCCCCCCTTAAATAAAACTTTCGGACAAATTTCTTTAAAAGAAAAAAATGAAGTTTCGCATAGGGGCAGGGCGTTTTCAGAATTAGTTAAAGAGTTTGATAAGGTTTTAATATGGTTAGAACAAAATTTACCTAAACTTGATAAGTTTGAATGTAAGAAAGGATAAAAATGAATTATCAAGATATAATTAACACATTTCTTAAAAAACACACAAAAGCACATTTTAATGAAAAAAGAGAAGATATAATAGAAGCTTCGGTTAAAACAAAAGAGGTTATAGTTTCAGAGTGCGGGGCACTTGCAACTTGGACTCCAAAAGTATCAACAGGAAGAGCACCTCTTGATACTTTAATAGTTAAAAGAGATGAAATTGCAAATAATGTAGATTGGGACTCTCCAAACAATATTCCTGCAAGTCCAGAACTTTTTGATATGGTTTTTAGTGATACAATTGATATTTTATCTAAAGATGAAATATACGTATCAGATAGAAGCGTAGGAGCGGACTCTTCTTATGCAATGCCTATCAAAACTATAACAAACTCTCCTCTTGTTACGCTTTTTGCCTATAATATGTTTAGGGATATGCCAGAGGATATTCAAAACAGTCTTTTTAAAGATAGAGAATTTAATCTTTTAGTTCTTCCATACAATCAACTTGATGAAAAAAAGTATGCAGGAAAGACAAGAAAAATCGGCTCTGATGGTGAAACTTCAAGATTAGTAATTTTAATGGATCTTGAAAAAAAAATAGGCATTGTATTTGGTTCTGCCTATATGGGAAGTGTAAAAAAAACTATTTTTACAGTTATGAACTATTACTTGCCTCTTGAAGGAATATTGCCACTCCATTGTTCTGCAAACGAAAATAAAGAGGGCGAGTTAAGTTTATTTTTAGGTCTATCAGGAACTGGTAAAACAACTTTATCCGCAGATGCATCAAGAGCTTTACTTGGAGACGATGAGCATGGTTGGGATGAAAATGGTGTAGCAAATTTTGAAAATGGTTGTTATGCCAAATTAATTGATTTAGACCCCAAAAAAGAGCCTGAAATTTTCAAAGCGTGTTTTCATAAAGAAGACGACTATTTAAAGCACGGCGTCATTATTGAAAATGCTATGGTATATCCCAACGGAAAATTCGATTTAGAAGATGATAGGATAACTCCAAATTCAAGGGGCTCTTATCCTCTTAGCTTTTTAACTAATATAAAAAAATCCTCAAAAGGACCCCATCCTAAAACGATTGTGTTTCTAACTGCTGATGCAAATGGAGTTCTTCCTCCTGTTTCAAAGCTCAACAAAAATCAAGCTATGCTTTGGTTTTTAATGGGTTACACAAGTAAATTAGCAGGAACAGAAGCAGGAATTGTTGAACCTGTATCAACTTTTTCAAGATTTTTCGGACAACCATTTATGCCTTGCTTACCTCATTATTATGCAGATCTTCTTGGTAAAAAGATTACAGAGCATAAAGCAGATGTCTATTTAATAAACACAGGTTGGACAAAAGGTGCATATCCTGAAGGCAAAAGAATGGATATTGTTTTAACGAGAAAAATGCTTAATGCTGCTTTAAACGGAGATTTGAAAAATGTTGAATATAAATCTGACAAGCTTTTCCATTTAAGCGTTCCACAAAGTTGCCCTGATGTTCCAAAAGAGTTGTTAGACCCTATCAACACTTGGCAAGACAAAGAAAAATATAAAAAACGTGCATCAAAACTTGCATCAGAATTCAGCAACTATTTCGATAAAGCGTATGGTGATAAAGATATAAGCGATGATATAAAATCGGTCTGCCCAGGAAAATAGTGTTATAAAAATAAATATTTATAAAAATAAAAAAAACTACAACTTTTATAAAATATACTTTAAATTTTAGCGTCTTTTTTTTTTGGCTTTTTAATCTTTTATTTCAGTATTTTAAGCTAAAACGAAAACCGCTCAAGTTGTCTTGAACCTTTCGTTTAGTTCTTATTAGCAACTTATCAACTCTTAAAATTTCAAACAAATTGCCTCTGCCAATAACTAAACTCTTATGCTCAAGCATCTTTTGGAGCTTATGGCAACCAACCATAGGTTGTCTTGTTTTAATCTTTTTTACTGCTGAAACAATTTTTTCTTTAAAAAAATAAGCTCTTTCTGTTTTGTTTGCCACTTATAATAAGCTTGACGAGAAAAGCCCAAAGCTTTGCAAATAGAAGTTATCGGAATACCAGCTATCTTTCTCAACTCTTTTGTACAAGTTCCCCGAAGTTTTTTTAAAGTCAGTATCATAATACCGATTTGCTTGTTTTACCAATATTTTTAAAACTAAGGTTTTTATCTGCTCCTCCCGAAGAGCTTTTTCTAATGCCTTAATTTGCTTTTTGAGTGTCTGATCTTCTTTAGTTTTTTCGTTTTTTTGCAAAAAAACATCCTTGTTAATCAAATTCTCCTTTTTAAAATCCTTAAGCCATCTATACACAGTCATTTTCCCACCTATACCATATTTCTTACGGGCTTCTTCGGCTGTTGCATACTTACCAAATTCTATTTCTGATATCACTTTTGTTTTGAAATTTAAACTGTAATTTTCTGCGTTCTTTTTTCTTTGTCCCATAATTTTGACTCCTTTAATAAGGTGTCAACCTATTTCAGGACGGGTCACTGCAAGATTATAAAGAAGCAGTGAAATGGTATAGACTTTCTGCTGAGCAAGGATACGCTTCAGCCCAATACAGTTTAGGGCTTATATATGGAATAGGAAAAGGAGTTCTACAAGATTATATAAGAGCGCATATGTGGCTTAATGTTTGTGCTATGAATGGCGATGAGCGTTGTATAAAGATTCGAGATGAGATTGCTAATGAAATGACATCTAATCAAATTGCTGAAGCACAGACAATGGCAAAAAAATGGGTAGTGTTCATAATTTTGTGTCATCAATTATAATTTCAAATCTGCCTGTCTAACTAGCGAAAGTGGGAGACATGCCCTGAGAATGGGCAATTCAAAATTTGCTCGTCGGAAGGGTTTGGCTACCGCTTTCGCGTGTTTAAACGTATTTTTTTTGCTTTCTAAAAATATATACATCTCAAATTTTTAACTCCTGAGCAAGTCTGCCTTCAAAAAAAATAGCTAACTGGGAAAGAGTAAGAGACCAATTCCATATTGGCATTGTCCACTTTTTACTGGCATTCTTAATTCCCATATAAAGCAATTTTAATAAACTATCTTGATTTGGAAATGCTCCCTTTGTCTTAGTTAATTTTCTAAATTGTCGATGAACAGCCTCAATGGTGTTTGTTGTATAAATAATTTTTCGAATTTCTTCTGGATACTTGAAATACTGGCTGAGACGTTCCCAGTTATTTCGCCAGGATTTTATTACAATTGGATACTTGTCATTCCATTTACTTTCTAAGATATCTATCTCAGATTCTGCCGATTCTTTATTGGTAGCCTTATAAACTCTTTTAAGATCAGTAACAAACTCTTTTTTGTTTTTATAACCAATATATCTTAGGGAATTTCGAATCTGGTGAACTACACAAAGTTGAACCTCTGTATTTGGAAATATGGTTTCAATTGCTTCAGGAAAGCCTTTTAGTCCATCAACACAAGCAATTAAGATATCTTTCACTCCTCTATTTGAAAGATCAGTTAAAACCTGTAGCCAAAAATTTGCACCCTCGCTTTCTGACAAATACAATCCAAGAACTTCTTTTTGTCCTTCAAGGTTTACACCAAGGATTGTATAAACTGCTTTGTTACAAACTTTCCCATCTTCTCTGATTTTATAATGGATGGCATCAAGCCACACAATTGGATATACACGCTCTAATGGTCGACCCTGCCATTCTTTAACAGCATGGATAATTTTATCGGTAACATTGCTTAAGGTAGCGCTTGATATTTCAAGCCCATATATTTCCTTCAAGTGAGCTTGCATATCTTTATAGCTCATACCTAAACCATAAAGAGCTATTATTTTTTGCTCAATTTCATCGCTAAGAGTTGTTTGATGCTTCTTGATAATTTTAGGGGTAAATGTGGAATCTCTATCACGAGGAATTTCCAGTTCAAAATTACCATCTAAAGATTTGATTGTTTTTTTGCTTTTGCCATTACGACGATTTGCAGTGATTTCTTGAGCAAGATGAGAATCAAGCTCAGCTTCAAGAGCTGATTCTGCAAGATTTTTAATTAATGAGGTTAAGACCCCATTCTTACCAGTGAATGGCCTTCCTTCTTGAATTCCCTTGAGTGCTTTTTCAAAATTAAATTTTGCGTTATTATTCATGTCAGTCCTCCTTTTTAGCTGATGTATATCAGCTTTTGTTTACTGACACAAAATTTTGAACACCCTCAAAAAATGTGTTAAAAGTGGTTATAAAGATTGTTTTTGATGATTTGAAAAAAGAGAGATTTTTTATAACAAAATTTAAAAGCTTTTTTTTATGCGTAGGGAACAAAGATTTTTGTTCCCTACTTATTCTAAAAATCTATTTTTTGTTGGCATAATTTATTTTACGCCTACCCAAAAAACTATTTTTTATTGGCGTAGCTTATCGAACGCATTTCCCTGATAACAGTTACTTTTATTTGACCGGGGAAGCTTAAATTGCCTTCTATCTTTTTTGCTATCTCTTGACTTAAAATGAGAGAACCTTCATCTGAAATTTTGCTTCCTTCAACTATTACTCTTAATTCTCTTCCTGCTTGGATTGCGTATGAATTTTCAACACCTTTAAAAGTTTTTGAGATGCTTTCTATAGCTTCTATCCTTTTAATGTAGTTTTCCATACTCTCTTTTCTGGCACCAGGTCTTGCACCAGATAAGCTGTCTGATGCTTGAACAATAACATCATAAACCGATTCTGGAGGAACATCTTCGTGATGTGCTTCTATTGCATAAACAATTTTTGCAGATTCGCCATATTTTTTAGCAAGTTTTGCTCCGATAACTGCATGAGGACCTTCTACTTCATAATCGATAGATTTACCTATGTCATGCAATAAACCCATCCTTTTTGCAATTTTCACATTTAAGCCTAATTCAGATGCTATAACTCCACAAAAATTTGCAACTTCAATAGAGTGTTGTAAAATATTTTGTGAGTAACTTGTACGATATTTTAAAGAACCAAGTTTTTTAATGAGTTCGTTGTGGACACCGTGTATTCCTAAATCGAAAAGAACTTCTTCTCCTGTTTTCATCATAACAATTTCAAGTTCTTTTCTTACAGAATCTACGACTGATTCAATTCTTGCAGGATGGATTCTGCCGTCTGTTATAAGTTTTTCTATTGCAATACGTGCTACTTCTCTTCCTATAGGATTAAAACCTGATAGCACTATGGCTTCTGGGGTGTCGTCAATTATGATGTCTATTCCAGTTGCAGCTTCTATTGAACGGATATTTCTTCCCTCTCTACCTATAATTCTTCCTTTCATCTCTTCACTCGGTAGATGAATTACAGAAACTGTTTTTTCTGCGACAAAACTGCTTGAATATCTTTGAATAGCGTTTGCTATAATTTTTTTAGCTTTTTTATCTGCAGTCTCATTTACTTCATTAATTATAATTTTAGCCTGTTTTGCAGCTTCAAGTCGTGCTTCATCTTCCATTTTTTTCATAAGCTCTTTTTTGGCTTCTTCAACAGTAAATCCAGATATTATCTCAAGCTGTTTTTTTGTCTCATCTATTAATGTTTCATAATTCTTAATTTTATTAGTTATAGAGTATTCTTTATCTTTGACACTTTTTTCTGCTCTTAAAACATCTATGCTTCGTTTTTCTAATCTATCAATTTTTCTCTCTATATTTTCAGATTTTTGGGAAAGAAAATCTTTCTCTTTTCTTATCTCTTCTCTTGCCTCTTTTGTTTCAATGTCAAACTTGTTTTTCATCTCAAGTAGCTTACTTTTTGCTTCTACTTGAGACTCTTTTAAAAGATTTTCTGCTTGTCTTTCGGCCTCTTTAATTATTCTATTTGCTTCTTTCTCTTTTTCCTCTATTTTTTTTTTGAAAAACCTATTTTTTAAGAAAAAATAAAAAAATATTATAAAACATATAGATAATAGGCTAATTACAAAATAATACAAAATCGTTGCACTCATAGTTTTCTCCAACTAACAAGAATATATACAAAAGCACTTCCAGCTTTTAAATTTAAAAAAAACCCCTCACAAACTTTAAATTAAGTATAGGCTTTGAACCGTTTCTCATAAAAAGTTTATGTTTCTAATAATTTTTTTAGGCTTCCCTGTACTTGCAGGGCTTGCACACCAAAATCAGAGGAAACAGTTTTTACACTATTTAATTGGTCAAAGCATATGTTGTTAAAGCTTGCAAGGGGTAAAAAGTTTTATAATTTTGAGACCTTTGCACAAATGCATTTTTTAATAATTTAAAACAAACAATATTTTTTTTTAATAAAAAATACCATAGAAAACTTATTTTTTATAGCTTGCCTTCTTTTGCTCTTTTTTTTGTTCGATGTATAAAAATACTACTTCACCAAAAAAAGAACAAAGTCAGGCATTGTGCAAAGGTCTATTAATTTTCTTTTATTTTATTATCAATCAAATCAATTAAGTTTAAAGAATTAGAATTAAGATTTTCTTTTAATTCTTTATGTTCTTTTTGCAATTTAATAAAATTGTTTAAAATGTTTAGACAAACTAAAATCATAGTTTGAACATCATTTTTATTTTTATCTGAAAAATATGTTTTTTCAACTTCTTTAATAAAATATGAAATTAATTCATCAATATTTTTAATATTTTCAGATACTTTTATCTTATATGATTTCCCTAAAAGGTTAAACTCTATAGTTTTTTTCAACTTTTTTTAAACCTACTTTAAAAATTCATCTATTTTGGTTAGCAATTTATCTACTTTTTCTTTTACAACTTCTTGTTGCTCTAACATAAAGGTCTCTTTTTTTCTAATTTCATTAATCTCATTTTTTAAACTTAAGTTTTCTTCATTAAGTTTTCTATTCTCTTTTTTGATAATATCATAAGATTCTATCAAGACCTCTACTTTTTCTTTTATTTTATCAAAGTTTTCTATCATAATTAAATCTCATATTTTAAATGTGTTTAAGTCATTTTTGTGTGAAAAAATAGCAAATTAAATAGCAATTTATTTTTTCATTATCAAATAATTTTCCATTATAAAGTTATGAAACTTAGGTCTAAACTGTTTTATTTTTTCGTTTTTACGAGATGGATGAACCCTGTTGGTTAAAAGGAGAATTATAATTTTTTTTTCTATATCTATCCAAAACGATGTTCCTGTAAAACCTAAATGTCCTACTGTATTATCAGAAAAATATTTACCACAACTTGAGTTTTTTTTATCGGGCATATCAAACCCTAACGGTCTCAGTCTTTCCTCTTTATTAAAAAGCATCCTTATGCTATCTTGTTTTAATATTTTTTCGGATTTACCATAAAAACTTTTTAAAAGTTCTAAAATAAGAGTGTGCGTATCATCTATATTTCCAAAAAGACCAGCATGACCATCAGCACCTCCCATAACGTAGCTGTTTTCGTCATGTACAACCCCTTTTAAGACTGTTTGTCTCCAGTCGCATTTTTCAGTCGCTACATATTTTCCAAATTTAATCTGGTTTGATATTTCAGGGAAATGCACACTTTTTAGTTTCATATTTTTATAAAGGTCTAAAACGGTATCCTTAAATTTTTTTTTTTCTATTTTCTCTATAACATATCTTAAAACTATAAAGCCTATATCACTATATAGAGTTTTTTTTTCATCTATTTTTTCCGATGCGATTTTTTTAAGGAGTTCTTCATCTCTTTTCTCAAAAGGTATAAGTGAGAGCTCTTTATAGTAGCTTCTGTATGCAGGCAATCCACTTCTATGTTGTAAAATTTCTTTTATAGTTATTTTTTCATTATTTTTAAAGAGTGGTAAAATGTTTGCTATTTCTTCGTTTATATTTAATTTGTTATCTTCAATAAGTTTTGCAATCACAAGAGTTGTTGCAAGTGGTTTTGTAAGAGAGGCTAAGTCAAATAAAGAGTCTTCGGACAGTTTTTCTTTTGTAAAAATATTTGCAATTCCATACGTTTTTTTAAAAACTTTTTTATACTCTTTTGAGACAAAAACAGCAGCACAAGGGAAAATTTTTTCCTTAATAGCATCTAACATAAAGTTATCGATTTTTTCCATAGTGGGCTTGATTAATTAAAAATTAGTTACAATGAAAATAGTAAAAAGATTTAAAGCATATTTTAGAAATTTAAAAGAAGAAGAAAGAAAAAGAAGGAAAAGAGAGTTTATACTAATTGGTGTACTTCTTTTTTTAATAGTTATTATAGCTACTTTTCAGACAGCAATTGTAAACAGAGAAATCGAAGTTACAGTCTCTTCTGCTATCTTAATGTTTATTCTATTTAACATTAACTTAATTATTCTTCTTACATTAATTTTTTTTATATTCCGAAATGTTGCCAAACTCTATTATGAAAGAAAACATAAGTTACTTGGTACAAAACTTCAGACAAAGCTTGTTGTAGCTTTTACTATTTTAACTTTTATTCCAAGTATAATCTTATTCTTTTTTGCCACTAATTTCATTACAAAAAGCATAGAGTTTTGGTTTCAATCGTCTGTTGAACATACAATACAATACTCTGTAAAAACAGGTGATAGGCTTGCTAAGATTATTGAAGAGAATAATAAATTTTTTCTTGAAAGAGTTGCAAGAGAGGTCGATTCAAAAAAACTTTTACTAAAAGAAAATGAAAAAACGCTTAAAAATTATGTACAGGTTGTGCAAAAAACTTTTAATATCAATACCATAGGAATCTATAAAAAGGATGGTAAAAGATATGCTCTTGCAATGGATGATAAGTTTAAAGAAAAAAAATTTCCAGAAATTGAGCTTAGTATATTTTATGAAAATCTTAAAGAGAGAAAAATAAGAACAGTTATAAAAAAATTGCCTAAGAACGAGTTTATAGAGACTATAGGCACTATTCCTTTTGGTGTAAATCCTATTTATGCAAACGGCTTTGTTGTTCTTACAACGTATGTCGGTCCTAATTTTTCAAAAGACTTACTTGCAATTGCAAAAGGGTTTAAAAATTATCGCCAAACTAAGATTTTAAAAAGCCCAATTCAAACTACCTACTTTGTTGCTCTTTCTATAGTTCTGATATTAGTTGTATTAATGACGTTTTGGTTCTCTTTTTATATAGCAAGGCATATTATAAAGCCTATATCGGAATTGCTTGAGGGTACAAAAAAAATTGCAGAAGGAGACTTAACTTATCGTATCGAGACGGAAACAGAAGATGAAATTTCTGAGCTTGTCAATTCCTTTAACAAGATGACAAAAGATATTCAAAAAAGTAGAGAAAAACTGCAAATTTCAGAAGAGAAGTTAAGAAAGCAAAATGAAGAACTTTTAAATAGTAAACAATATATAGAAATTATACTGCAAAATATGTCTACAGGTGTAATTTCAGTTGATGCCAAAGGTTTTATCACAACTATTAATAACTCTGCAAAAAAACTCCTGCAAATAGAAGAAACTAATGTTTTAAACAAAAATTTTACCGAGATTTTGTCTCCAGAGCAGATTAAAACTGCTCAAAAATATATAGATAAAACTACGTTTGTAAAAAATGGTTTAAATTTTTCTTTTTCTGCAAATATAAAAAATAATCCCAAAAACTTTTCAGTCTATTTAAACGTTTTAGAAAGTGATAAAAAAATAGTAGGTTATATAATTGTTTTTGATGATTTAACAGAGATAGAAAAAGCACATAGAATGCTTGCTTGGAGAGAAGTGGCAAGAAGAATTGCACACGAAGTAAAAAACCCTTTAACTCCAATCGTTTTATCAACGGAAAGACTCTATAGAAAGTTTGGCAAAGACACAAAAGACCCTGTTTTTAAAGATTGTTTAGATATGATAAAAGATAATGTAGATATCATAAAAAAACTTACTGTAGAGTTTGCAGATTTTGCTAAATTTCCTACTACAAATTTAGAGCAGGGCGATATTGTTCCTATAATAGAGACTTCTGTAGAGCTATATAAAGAGGAGTGTGCAAATATAACGTTTAAAATTACTAAAACGAGTGAGATACCACATATAAATTTAGACAAAGGGCAAATGAAACAAGTTATGATAAATTTACTTGAAAATGCTATTTTTTCTATAGGTAAAGAAAAAGGCGAAGTTTTTATTGCCATTGTTTATAGACAAGACATTAAAAATGTTACTATAACAGTAGCCGATACAGGATCTGGTGTGGAAAACTATGATAAGAGCAGACTGTTTGAGCCATACTATTCAACTAAAAGTTCAGGAACAGGGTTGGGGCTTGCAATAGTTCACACTATAATTAAATCACACAATGGTAAAATCCGTGTTGAGGATAATGAACCAAAAGGGGTAAAGTTTATAATTGAATTACCAATATAAAAAACACAATTTTTTGAAAAGGACTTATGATTGGGTTATCAGTTTATCAGAATCCCCACACAGTATGCTTTTTCTATTTTTACTTGCTATTTGCGAATCGTCTTTTTTCCCTATTCCTCCCGACCCCCTTTTAATAATTCTTGCTCTTGGCAACACGAAAAAAGCTTTCAAATTTGCACTCGTATGTTCAATAGGCTCTATAATAGGCGGAGTTATAGGCTATTTTATAGGCTGGCAATTTATGGCAACTATAGGCGATAAGATTGTAAATTTTTATGGTTTTACAGAAAAGATAGCTTACATAAGTGATTTATATTCGAGATATGATGCATGGGCAATAAGCATAGCAGGGTTTACTCCACTTCCTTACAAGATTTTCACTATAACAGCTGGTATGTTTAAAATAAATTTTATGGTTTTTCTTATCTCTTCAATGGTTTCGAGGTCGGCAAGATTTTTTCTTGTAGCAGGTTTAATATATTTGTTTGGGGATAAGATTAAAGTTTTTATAGATAAATACTTCAATCTTTTAACAATACTTTTTACTATTTTTGTAATATTAGGTTTTGTTGTGATAAAGTTTATTTTATAAGAATTTAAATATCTAATATGTAAAGGAATTTAAAATTATGGACGATCTAAAAGAAATAGAAAAATTTATAGATGATTGGCAAGGAAGTTCGCCTGAAGCAAAAAAAGTGTTTATTCATTTTAAAGAGTATCTTCAAAAAAAAGAGGGAGTGAATCTTTTTTTTAATGCAAGACCTAAAATAAGTTACTCTTTAAGAGCTAAGCATATAAATCAAAAAGATAGAGACTTATTTGTTATGGTGGATGTTATTGATGATGACCCAGAAAACAGATGGTTTTCTATATGTTTTTACGAAGATATGATTACTGATAGTGAAGAGAAAGGGGATATAATTCCAGAAGGGTTGCTTGGACAAGATGGCTATTGTTTTGATTTGGAAGATTATGATGAGAGTAGTTTAAGCTATATCGAAAAAAGATTAGACGAGGCGTGGGAAAGTGCAAAAAAATAGTATTTCTCCTCTACACAATATAAGTTACGGTATTTATATATTAACTTCAAAATCGGGGGATAAATTTAATGGTCAAATAGTTAATGCTGTTATACAAACCACATCTGAACCTGCAACTATAGCTGTATGTGTTAATAAAAAAAATTTAACACACAAATTTATTCAAGATAGTAAACTTTTTAATCTATCTATATTATCAAAAAATGCTCCTATCTCTTTAATTAAAAATTTTGGTTTTCAATCGGGAAAAGATGTAGATAAATTTAAAGAAATAGAGTTTATAATAGGTAAAAATGGTGTTCCTGTAGTTAAAGAAAGTTCAATAGCATTTATAGAGCTTGAACTTATAAACTTTTTTGATGTAGGAACTCATACTATTTTTATAGGTAAAGTTTTAGGTTTAGAAAACTTAACTAATGAAGAGCCTATGACTTATAAATATTATAGCGAAGTAAAAAGGGGTAAAACACCTATAAATGCCCCTCACTTTATTAAAGGAGGAAAAGAAATGGATAGTTATGTATGTACTGTTTGTGGCTATGTTTATAATCCATCTGAAGGCGATCCTGATAATGATGTTGTCGCAGGTACAAAATTTGAGGATATCCCAGAAAATTGGGTATGTCCAGTATGCGGAGCTGACAAATCTGAATTTGAAAAAGAATAAGAAAATTTTAAATATTTCTGAGATTATTTACTAATAAATATTTTGAACTCCTTAGCACATAGCTTTTTTTATAAAAAAAGTTGATGTGCTAAGGTTTTTTAATGCTTGTTTATTAATTAAGTAGTTTTATTTTAATTTTTCAAAAACGTTAAATAGACTATCAAAAATTTAAAATAGAACAAAAATTTATTATAACCACTTACAAAAAACATAAGAAAAAAATGGATTTAAAAAAGAAAATTCGCTCTTTTGAAGATTGGCCTATAAAAGGCGTTATCTTTAGGGATATTACAACACTTCTTCAAGATGGAGAGGCTTTTAAAAAAAGTTGTGATATTTTTTATGAAAGATACAAGAATAAAAAAATCGATAAAGTTGTAGGAATAGATGCAAGAGGTTTTATTTTTGCACCTGTTATAGCTTATAAACTTGGTATAGGTTTTGTGCCAGTAAGAAAAAAAAACAAGCTCCCCGGAAGTACTATTTCTGAATCTTACTCTCTTGAGTATGGTGAAAACAGTCTTGAGATGCATAAAGATGCTATCAATAAAGGGGAGAAAGTGCTTATTATAGATGACCTTCTTGCTACTGGTGGTACAATACAAGCAGTAAGAAATCTTGTTAAAAAATTGGAAGCAGAGGTCGTTGAGTGTGCTTTTTTAATTGAGCTCCCAGATTTAAAAGGAAGAGAAAGAATAAAAGAAGAGAGTATCTTTTCTATAATGGAGTTCGCAGGTGGTTAACTTTTTTTCAAAACCACTATTTTTTTCATAAAAAACATTATGTGCAAAGGTCTCAGTATCAAATTAGAAAATGACAATAAATTCAATAAGAGGTTTTAGAGATATAGCTCCTCCCGATATTTTTATATGGGAAGCAGTTGAAGAAGAGGCAATTAAGCTTTTTAAAAGTTTTTCTTTTAAGCCTATCTATTTACCAATAATAGAAAATACAGAACTTTTTACAAGAAGTATAGGGGATGTAACAGATATTGTAGAAAAGGAGATGTATACTTTTCCTGATGTGAGAAAAGGTTCATTAAGTTTAAGACCTGAAGCTACCGCATCTGTTGTTCGTTACTATATTCAAAAAAAGTTGTTTGCAAGCGACCCTATTCAAAAACTTTATACCATAGGTCCTATGTTTAGGAGGGAGAGGCCTCAAAAGGGTAGGTTTCGTCAATTTTATCAAATAAATGCAGAAGTTTTTGGTATTGAGTCCCCCTATATGGATGCTCTTCTTATCTTTATTTTAAATAAGTTTTTTAAAAGAGTTGGGATAGAGAACATAAAGACTAAGATAAACTCTTTAGGTTGTGCTAATTGTAGACCCAAGTTCAACAAAACTCTTTTCGATTATATAAAAAATCAAAGAGATAATTTATGTGGTGATTGTAAAAAAAGGGTAGAGCAAAACCCTTTAAGAGTTCTTGATTGTAAAAATGAAGATTGTAGAAAAATTGTGTCTAAGGTGCCATCTATAATCGATTTTTTATGTGAAGAGTGTAAAATTCATTATGAAGAATTTAAAAATAATTTAATAGACCAAAACATAGAGTTTATAGAGGACAAAAATCTTGTTCGCGGTTTAGATTACTATACAAAAACAATATTTGAAATTCAGACAGAAGAGCTTGGAGCTCAAAATTCAATAGCAGGTGGTGGCAGGTATGATGCATTGATTGAAATGCTTGGTGGCAAAAAAACTCCTGCTATAGGCTTTGCAATAGGGCTTGATAGGGTTTGTGAAATTATATCTACTTTGAAAAAAGTAGATGAAGCAATTGATGTCTATATCATTGCACTTGATAGAGAAAGCAGAAAAAAAGGGTACGATTTTTTTTTACAGCTTGGCAGTAAAAACATAAAAGTTGATATCGATTTTGAAGAAAAGAGCCTTAAAAGTTTTATGAAAAAAGCGAACAAACTAAACGCTAAGAATGTTCTAATTATTGGGGAAGAAGAGTTAAAAGAAAAAAAAGTTATTTTGAGAGATATGAACAGTAAGGAACAATTCAAAATAGATTTTGATGAAGTTGCCTACAAAGTGGAACAAAAAATATGCAAAAAAAAATAGTACTTATTTTTATTTTAGCCCTTTTCCTTTTTTTCTGCATCTCTTCTTAGAGACCTTTGCACATAGCTTAAATTTTGCTTTTGTTTTGTGGTGAAGCGTCGAACCCAAAACAAAAGTGAAAGAGAGCGTAAGTCTTTATAGGGGTTTTAGAGGTTTTTGTAAAAATTACCAAAAGTTAATATTTTTTCAAAACCACTATTTTTTCATAAAAAATATTATGTGCAAAGGTCTCTTAAATGAGTATATTTAGAAAACCAAGCAAAGCTAAGTTAGTAATAAGTATAATATTAAATAATAAAAAACTCTTTTATGAAGTAATAGAGGCTTTAAGGAATAGTTTTGGTGAGATAGATAGAGCAACCCCATGGCTCGATTTCAACAATACAAAATATTATAAAAAAGAGATGGGCTCTCCTCTTTTTAGAAGAGTGGTCTCTTTTGAAAAGCGTATCAATCAAACTTCCCTTGCAGATATAAAACATCGTACAGCTGAAATTGAGGAGATATATAAAAAAGCAGGAAATAGAGATGTAAATATAGACCCCGGCTATCTTTTGCTTGAAAGATTTATTCTTGCTACAGCTAAAAACTATTCTCATAGGGTATATATAGGCAAAAGTGTCTATGCAGATGTTACTTTGATTTATAAAAACAAAAAATATCAGAGTTTGGACTGGACTTATCCCGATTATAAAGAAAAAGAAATTAATGATTTTTTGGCTATTGTGCGAGAAACAATAATTAGTTTTTAAAGAGGCAAAAAAATGAAAACTTTTTTAGATAAACAAAATAGAGTTATAACCAACATAAGTAATGAGATGGTTGAAAGAAGGAAATATGTTCCGCCAATATGTGATGTATTTAAGGGGGAATTTACCACACTTAAACCACAAGATAGTTATAAATTTGATATTCATAAAGAAGCAAAAGCTCATCTTCCAAAACTTATAAATGAAAAAGTTATGAAAGTAGAGTGTATTGAAAAGCTTACAAGTAAAAGTAAAAAAAGGTTTTTAAAAGCATACAGAATAGGAGTTGTTTTTTCTGGTGGACCTGCACCGGGAGGTCATAACGTTATTGCTGGAATTTTCGATTTTGCAAAAAAAATAAGTAGTGAAAATAAAATTTTTGGTTTTTGGCAAGGTTTTCAAGGTTTGCTTGATAATGAATTTGTAGAAATCACAAAAGATATGGTTGACCATTACAGAAATTTTGGTGGTTTCACTATGATAAAAACAGGAAGAACAAAGATTGATACTAAAGAGAAATTAGAAACTCTTAAAAGAAACATAGATAAGCTTAATCTTGATGCTCTTGTTATTATTGGAGGAGACGATTCAAATACAAATGCAGCTTTTATAGCTGAAGAGCTGTACGATGAAGGTGTACAGGTTATAGGTGTACCTAAAACCATAGATGGAGATGTCCAAGTTAAAGATAAAAACGGAACAATACTTTGTGCTACCTCTTTTGGTTTTCATACAGCAGCGAGAGCTTTTTCAAAAAATATCAGTAATCTTGGAACAGATGCAAGTTCCGATATGAAATATTGGCATATATGTAAAGTTATGGGTAGAGTTGCAAGTCATCTTGCTCTTGAATCGGCATTTCAAACTCATGCAAATTTAACATTAATAGGCGAAGAGATTGCTGATTATGTAGACGAAGAGAGGGTTAAAAAAGCAAAAGAAAAAAACGAGATTGATTATACCGCTTACGGACTTACTTTACGCCACCTTTCACGTACAATATGCAATAAAATAATGAAGAGAGCCAAAGTAGGTAAAAATTTTGGTATCTTAATTTTACCCGAAGGTATTTTGGAATTTATAAATGAAATTCAAATATTTATAATTAAGCTAAATACAATAATAGCAGAGTATAACAAAAATCACGACAAAAGTTTCAATCAGGTTTTTGCTACTCTTGAAAGTAAACTTGCCTATTTAAAAAAAATTAACGAAACATCAAAAGATAATATCTCTATTTGGAATGATAGAGATAATGAACTATTCAATGCAATTCCAGATTTTTTTCAAAAACAGCTTCTTATAGAAAGAGATGTACACGGGAACTTTCAATTCTCTCTTGTTGAAACAGACAAAATAGTTATGAAATTTGTAAAAGAGCACCTAAGTACTCTTAAAGAGAGTGGAGCTTATAAGGTTGGTGTTAAAAGAACTTTTTTTGAAACCATCTTAAAAGAGGATAATTTACCTATAAAAAAATATGGTGAAACTGTTTTTAAAAATTATAACTCAAATGATGACTATTTAATAGTTAAAGAGAGTATAATATCTTTCAAAACCTTAAAATCGGCTTTATTACAAGAAGGCTTAATTAAAGAGCAAGACGATGTTCCTTTTGCAATCAAAAAGATATACGATAAATCTAACCCTAAATTTCAAATGCAAACTCATTTTTATGGATACGATGGCAGAGGTAGCGACCCTACTATGTTTGATTGTAATTACGCATATAATCTTGGATTTACAGTCTTTTCTTTAATTTCAGGCGGAGCTACAGGTTGTATGGCGTCAATAAAAAATTTAGAAAAAGAGTTTGAAGAGTGGCAACCTATAGGAATTCCAATAGCTCCTCTTATGCACATTGAAGAGAGAGGAGGAAAACTTATGCTCGTAATAGAAAAGAGCGTAGTCGATTTAGATTCAAATGCTTTTAAAGCTTTCAAAAATCTTCGTGAAGATTGGCTTTGTGCATATCCTGGAGAAGATAATTATAGAAAACCAGGACCTATAAGATTTAAAGGTATGATAGAAGAAGATAGGCCTATAACATTGGTTTTAAACTCAATATAAAGACCTTTGCACATTCGGATATCGGGCGGGGAGACCCCGCCCCTACGTATTTTTCAATATAGAAATATTTGCGCAAAACGGTATCGGGCTACAATATGCCGTCAATATATTTTTTTACAATTTCAATGTAATTTCCTGCCGTAATAAAAATTTTGTTTTGGAATGGAAACAATAAACGGAGATGAATGTAGGGAATAAAAATCTTTGTTCCCTACTTGGGAACGAAGATGAGTAGGTTTTTTTATATCTGTTGCGTTGCCCATTTTGAGAGTTTTTCGCGAAAAATCTTAGAGTTATGACGTATATCTACAGGAAAATATTTAGGGAAAAGAATCTCTTTTATATCTTTTGTAATTGGACTTTGACTTCCAAGTTTAAGTAGCTCTTCTTTTAGCTTTGTTCTATTAAGTACGTTATTTTTAATTTCTATACAAATAACAGGGGTTTGCTTGCCTTTTTTTTCTACACCAACAAGAGCACTTCTGAAAACATCTTTATGGTTATTAAATATAGCTTCACAAGGGATTGTATAGAGTGTTCCATCTTTTGTTACTACTCTATGATTTTTTCTTCCACAAAACCAAAGCCTACCATTTTTATCTAACCATGCAAGGTCTCCCATTCTATGCCATATTTTCCCGTCATAATTAAATTTCGCTATTTCGTTCTCTTTTTCATCGTTAAAATATCTCTTTGTGACTAAATCTCCAGAAACAACAATTTCTCCAACCTCCTCTTTGTCGATTAGAAGGTCGTCATTAAAATCTGTTACGGCGTCGTCACTTATTTTAATAAGTTTAACTTTAATATCGTTGATTGGTTTTCCTACACAAATTCCATACCCTTTTTCGCTAATTTTTTTTGTAGAGTTTAAAATAATATCGCTGGTGATAGAAGTTACTGGTAAAGATTCCGTTGCACCATAAGGCGTATGAATTAGCGTCTCTTTTTTTAAGCTGTTTGAAAATTTTTCTATTATTTTTGGAAGTACTGGTGCACCTGCAGAGACGATTCTTCTTAATGAATTAAGCTCTATTTTATTTTTTTGGATATAAGAGCCAAGTCTATTTAAGAGAGCAGGGGAAGCAAACATATTTGTTACGCCATAATTTTCAATGGCGTTTATAATCTTTTTAGGATTTGCTTTAGCAGGTTTTGTAGGGTCCATATCTGGGATTACAGCGGTCATACCGATTGCTGGGTCAAATAAAGCAAATAGCGGGAAAGTAGGTAAATCTATTTCATCTTCATCTATTTTAAAGTGATTTTTAAGAGTATCTATTTGTGCCTTAAAATTTAAGTGAGTATATATTACTCCTTTTGCTGGTCCTGTACTTCCTGTAGTGAAGATGATAGCAGCCATATCTTCTTGTTTAGTTTTTGCTATATCGAACTCTTTTTCTTTATAGTTATATAGTTTTTTTATATTAATGCCACCGCCCAAGATATTGTTCCCAACAGAGACAATTTTTTTTATTTGTTTAAATCTTTTTTTATATACCCTCCTGACTATGTTAGCTATAGGAAGTCCTATAAAGGCATCGGACGCACTTTTTTCAAGGCATATGAGCATTCTGTTAAGTCCCATACCGGGGTCAACTATTACTGGTATGGCACCAAGTTTAAAAAGTGTAGAGATAATTATAAAGAGTTCTATAGAAGGTTTTACAAAAACAATTGTTTTTGTTCCTTTTTTAAATCCTATTTTTTGTAAGCCATATGCAAGAGCATCAGATTTTTTATTGAGTTCTTTAAATGTAATGAAATTACATACACTGTTTTTCTTAGGGATTATTACAGCTTTTTTATAAGGCTTTTTGTAACTTGTGTCCCTTAAAATAGAAGCTATGTTGAAATAGTTTGAGTTCATTAATTTAATTTTGAATCTTTGTAGAATTTTTTGAGATATTGAGGTAAGGAGTCATATATTTTTATAGGAGTAAAAATATCTTCGTTATATTCTAAAGAGTTATTATCTATATCAGAAGGCTCTATCCTTTGGGGTTCTTGTGCGTTTTTTAGTGTATTACCTTTAGTATCTGTAAAGGGAATTACGGTAGGCCCATTGCTGTCAATAACATAAGCTTTTTGACCATTTGTTAAGTACAATATACTATTTGGTGGGTATATACCTATTGTGTTAACAAAACTTAAAAGTACATTTTGAAAAATATTGTTACCTTTATTGGCATAGGCACGAAAAATTTGTGCTACTACTAATAAAGGGCTAATTGCCTCTTTATAACATCTTTTAGATGTTAAAGCATCATATAAGTCTGCAATTTTACATATAAAAACGTATGGAGGTATTGTTGAAGGTTTTTTGTCTATAGGATAACATCCTGTTTCAGAAGGGTGAAGTTGAGCATGATGATATATTACGCTATTTTGTATAAAAGGTTCTTCTATTTTATTTTTTTTTAAAAGTTTAAGTCCATTTACATAAGAGTGTTTTTTGACCTCTTCAAACTCTTCAGGGGTTAACTTAGCAGGTTTATTTAAAAGCTTGTCAGGCAAGAGAACTTTTCCAATATCGTGCATAAAAAAGCCTTTTGCTATTTTATTAATTTCATCTTTTGTATATTTTATTAGATTTGTCTCTTCAGCTCTTTTGATTTTTTGAACATAAGAAAATTTTTTATTAACTTTAGTTTTATTGTTTTCATTAAGCTTTTTTAAAATAGTAAGGCCTATTGTACATACATTTGTGGAATGATTATAAAGATAGTTATCATAAGAGAATATCTCTTTGGATAAATAAGCAAAAGAGTTGTTAGTATCATCTATAAAAGTTACTAACTCTTCTACGCTGTTTTCTATATCACTATAATTAAATCTTCCATTTTTTGTCTTAATTGTTTCAAGAACCTTCTTTATATTTTGTTTTGCAGCTTGAACCTTGACTTTAGCTTCTCTATTTTTATGTTTAATTTCATCAAATCTTTTTTCTATTTTTTCATCTTGTACAATGTTATAGTGTTTAAACTCTTCGTCCTTAGTGTTTTTTTTGGGCTCTTCAATTTTAGGGATATCGCTCTTATTTATAACAGTTGCATTAATACCTAATATATTGTTTTTTTTTATTTTTTTTAAAGTATAGGCTTTTTCAATAATAGTGTTTTCTTTAATTACGATGTTATTTTGTTTATCGTATACATCACTTAAAATTTTTATAGCTTTGCCGTCTAAACAAGCTTGAATTAATACATTAATATTTTTTATGTTTTTTGTTTCCATAGTTTCCTAAAATTTTCTGTCCTTATAGTGATTTTTTTATTATCAAAATATTCTAAAAGAGGAATAAGATATTTTCTTGAAATTTTTGTCATATTTTTAAAATCAGCAATAAAAATTTTTTCGTTTTGAAGTAAAAAGTTTATTAACTTTTCTTTCAAACTATCTATTTCTGTTTTATAAAAAAACAACTCTTCACTCACTTTTATTAAGGTTTTTTCTTCTCTACAAAGATTCAATATATTTTTTACTTTATCGATAGTCACAGATAGTTTTTCTGATAGTTCCTTAATTGTAGGAGGGGAGAGTTTATTGTCTTGATATATTTTTAATATTTTTTCTTTTAAATTTTTATCACTATCTTTCAGTACAACCTTATATTTTTTTGCTTTTATTAGCCCCTTTTCAACAACAATATCATCTTCCATATCGTTTATAACTTCGTTAAAATAGTTGTTTTGAACATATATAGGCAACTTGTTTTTAAGCTCTTCTAATGGCATACCTTGTTTAAAAGAGTTTTCGTTATGATATGTTTTTATGATATTGTTAGTTAAGTTTTTAACTTTATTAAAGCTTTTGCAATAAATAAAAGACATTTTCCCTATTTCAAAAATACTTTTTTCTTTTTTTAAATCACTTAGAATTAATAATAGTTTTTCACTATTAAAATTTGTCATTATTTTTAATGTGTTAAAATCGATAGGGAGCATTTTACTGTTTTCAATAAAAGATAGACACAATTTTGTATCATCTTTCCCCTGCAATGTTTTTGCTATACTTTCTATATTATCATCTTTTTTATATTTTTTAGATATAGGGTTTAAAATTTTGCCTCCACCTATAGTTTTTACAGGGGAAAGACTTCTAACTATAAATCTATCATTTCGTATAGAGACTATATCTTCATTAAATATAAATTGAACAAAATAGCTTCCTCCTTTGTTTAACTCTTTTTTATTATAAAAGTGTATTTTTGCATTAATCTCTTTTGTCCCAATATAAAATTTAATATTACTATGGTTTTTTAATGGGTTTTTATTGCTTTCAAGATAGGTAAAATGCGTATCTATTATTCTGCTCTTTTTAAGAGTATCAGGAAAAGATAGAACATCGCCTCTTTTAATACTCTCTTTTTCTAAGCCTTGAATGTTTATGGCACATCTCTCTCCTTCATAAGCTTGAGTCTCTTTTTTGTTGTATACTTCTAAGCCTCTAGCTTTAAATTTTTTTTCATTACCAGAGACTGAAACGATATCCCCTTTTTTTATAGTACCACCAAGAATAGTGCCTGTAACTACTTTGCCAAAACCTTTTACGTTAAAAACTCTATCAACGGGAAGTCTAAAGATACTACTTTTTGCCTCAATCTTTGACACCATATTTTGAATAGTTTTTATAAATTCAGCTTTTCCTTTTTGGGGGTCTTTAATTGAAAATTTTATAATGGGAGAGTCTTCGAGAAAGGTGTTTTTAGTAAATTTTTTTATGTCATTTATAACTAACTCTAAAAAGTCATTCTCAACTAAATCGATTTTAGTAAGGAGAATAAGACCTCTTTTTATACCGAGTAAAGAGGAGATTATAAAATGCTCTCTTGTTTGTGGCATAACACCTTCATCAGCGGCGACGACTAAAACTAAAAAATCTATGCCCGAAGCTCCTGCAAGCATATTTTTAATAAACTTTTCGTGTCCCGGTACATCAATAATACCAACTTTATGCTGATTATTTATAGGCAAAGATGCAAAACCAATATTGATAGTTATACCTCTTTGTTTCTCTTCTTTTAAGCTGTCGGTATCAATACCTGTAAGAGCTTTAACAAAAGATGTTTTTCCGTGGTCAATATGCCCTGCTATACCTACGGTAATTTGTTTATTATTACGATTCATATTATATTGATAAGTTTTTTAAGAATTATGAGACCTTTGCACATACTGTTTTTTCGTGAGATTTTTTTGCCATTTCCCCCTTGTGTAGGGAACGGTTTTAAACCGTTCCTCGAAATAATTTTAAATTTAAAAAATTTAAAATTATTTCGAGATAAAGGGGGTTTGCCGCAAGGCATTTCCCCCTTTTAAGGGGGATTAAGGGGGTTCGCCGCAAGGCGAAAACCTCAAAAAAACCCCTATAACGCTTTTGTGCAAAGGTCTCAATTATATGCAAATCTCTTTAAATTTATTTGCCCTACCTTACTTGACATTATCACAATTATACTTAGTTTTCTAAAATTATCTCTTAAATGAGACTTTTGCGTATAATGTTTTTTATTAAACCATATTGCTTTTAAAATTTTGCTTGGGAAATTATTATATACGGTATTTGTTCCAAAACAAAAGCAAAATAAAGTTTTTGCGCAAAGGTCTCTTAAATAAAATAAAACCAATAATTTTATATTAAACAGCTCTAAGGAGGTAAGTAAAAATTGGTAGATTCAAAAAAAGACGAAAAAAAACAAGATATTAAAGAAGATATTAAAGATAAAAAAAAAGAGAGTAAATCAAAAACGAAAGAAAAAAAATTTTTTTCTAAAAAGGAAACTTCCGACGAAATAAAACAAAGGCTTGAACTTGAAGTTAAGGAAGCAAAGGAAAACTTGTTACGTGTTGTCGCTGATACTGAAAACTATAAGAAAAGAGTGGAAAGAGAGAAGGAAGATTTTAAAAAGTTTGCCAATGAATCTATTATAAAAAAACTTTTACCTGTAATTGATAATTTTGAAAGAGCAATAGAAAGCAAAGAAGCTTCAAAAGAGAGTATCATTGAAGGTGTGAATCTGGTTTTAAAAGATATTCTAAAGCTTGTTAAAGAGTTTGGAGTTGAAGAGATTGAAGCAGTTGGCAAAGAGTTTGACCCAAATTTTCATCAAGCAGTTACATATGAAATTTCTGAAGATAAAGAGGATATGGTATTAAAAGAGATGCAAAAAGGTTATATCTTAAATAATAGGTTAATCAGACCTTCAATGGTTGTTATAAGTAAAAAAGAATAAAATTAAATAATTTAGAAAAAGCGTTATAAATTTAAGTAACGCCTTTATAAGGAGAAAATAACAATGTCTAAAGTAATAGGAATAGATCTTGGGACTACAAATTCTTGTATTGCTATAATGGAAGGAAAAGAAGCTAAAGTAATTACAAATGCTGAAGGTGGGAGAACAACACCATCTATTGTAGCATTCTCTAATAGTAATGAAAGACTTGTTGGGCAAGCAGCCAAAAGACAAGCGGTTACCAATCCAGAAAACACTATTTTTGGTGTTAAAAGGCTTATTGGATGCAAGTTCGATTCAAGTAGAGTTCAGGCTGATATAAAAAAACTTCCATACACTCTTAAAAAAGCTAATAATGGTGATATAAGGATACAAATTAAAGATCAACTTCACAGTCCTGCAGAGGTTTCATCTTTTATACTTGCCAACATAAAACAAACTGCTGAAAGCTATCTTGGCGAAAAAATTACGGATGCAGTTATTACTGTTCCTGCTTATTTTAATGATAGTCAAAGGCAAGCTACAAAAGATGCTGGAAAGATTGCAGGTTTAAACGTTTTAAGAATTATAAATGAACCTACTGCTGCCTCTCTTGCTTATGGGCTGGATAAAAAAAAAGAGGAAACAATCGCAGTTTTTGACCTTGGCGGAGGAACATTTGATGTTTCAATACTCGATATTGGTGATGGTGTATTTGAAGTAAAATCGACAAATGGAGATACACATCTTGGTGGTGAAGATTTTGACCTTGTTTTGATAGACTATCTTGCAGATGAATTTAAGAAAGAGCAAGGTATAGACTTAAGAAATGATAAAATGGCTCTTCAAAGACTTAAAGAAGCTGCTGAAAAAGCAAAAATGGAGCTTTCTACTGCTACAACAACAGAAGTAAATTTACCATTTATAACAGCTGATGCAGGCGGGCCTAAGCATCTTAATATAAATCTTACAAGAGCTAAACTCGAATCTCTTGTTTCTCACCTTCTTGATAAACTTGACGGACCTTGCGTTGAGGCTTTAAAAGATGCCTCTTTAAAAGCAAGCGATATAAAAGAGGTAATACTTGTAGGTGGAATGACTCGTATGCCTGCTGTTCAAGATAAAGTTAAAAAGATTTTTGGTAAAGAGCCAAACAAGAGTGTAAATCCTGATGAGGTTGTAGCACTTGGAGCTGCTATTCAGGGTGGAGTCTTAAAAGGAGATGTTAAAGATGTTCTTCTTTTAGATGTTACTCCTCTTTCTCTTGGTATAGAAACTCTTGGCGGTGTAATGACAACCTTAATTGAAAAAAACACAACCATTCCAACTAGCAAGAGTCAGGTTTTTTCAACTGCTGCCGACAATCAGCCTGCTGTTACTATTAATGTTCTTCAAGGTGAAAGAAAAATGGCTGCAGATAATAAAACAATTGGTAATTTTGAACTTGTTGGTCTTCCTCCTGCTCCTCGCGGTGTACCTCAAATTGAAGTCTCTTTTGATATTGATGCAAACGGTATTGTTAAAGTTTCTGCAAAAGATAAGGCTACAGGAAAAGAGCAATCTATAAAAATTACAGCAGGAAGTGGTCTTACAGAAGAAGAGATAGAAAAAATGATTAAAGATGCAGAACTTCATGCAGAAGAGGATAAAAAGAAAAAAGAACTTGTTGATGCTAAAAACCAAGCCGATTCTTTAATTGACCAAACAGAAAAAACTTTAAAAGAGCATGAAAGTAAAATTGATGCAGAAACTAAATCTAAGATTGAAGCTTCAGTTGAAGAGTTAAAAAAGATAAAAGAAGGAAGCGACATAGAAGAGATTAAGAAAAAGACAGAAGAGTTAATGCAAGCTTCTCACAAACTTGCAGAGTTTATGTATCAACAAACGACACAGCAAGAAGGCGGTGCAACCGGCACGCAAACAGACGGAGCATCTGCTAAAGATAGCGAAAAAGCAAAAGATGATGAAGATGTAGTTGATGCCGATTTTGAAGAAGTAAAAAAGTAATATTTGTTTAGATATATGGGCACGGCACGTTGTGTGCCCATACATCATACAAAAATCATTCATTATTTTTTTTAGTATTAATTTGGTTCATTCCGCCCAATATATTGTGTTGTTTCTTATGTAGGGGCGTATTGATATACGCCCATTAAACAATGCAATCACCATCAAAAATAATTATCTGGGCACGGCACACGCCGTGCCTCTACCTTGTTCACCATTTCAATATAATTTTCTTACCGTTTTAATATCATTTAGGGCAACCGTGTAGAGACAGGTCGCGACCTGTCTCTACGGGAAAATATAATTTTAAACACAAGGGCGGGGTGACCCCGCCCCTACGGTTATGATTGTGTGATAAACGTTAAAAAAATCGCAAAAAATTTAATAGAAACGATGTAGGGGCACGGCGTGCCGTGCCCGTATTGCAAAATAAACAATGAAAAAAAATTATATGAAAATGATTGGAAATGATAAGGGCGTATAGCAATACGCCCCTACGATAATACATATCCTGATATTTTTTTCGAAAATTTTTTTGGTATCAAGATATAATAAAAAAAATCTTTATGATTTGTACGCTCCCAAACAGGGACTTTGGAGCGAGATTAATTCATACTCCTTTATCCTTTTAAGGCTTGCCTCACAATAAGAAATATACCACCAAAACTAATTATGAGAAAACTTATCAATAATATTTCTTTTAACATATTAACAACCCTTTCCTTTTTGTAAAATTTTAGCTCCAATAATAAATATAACAATTAGTAAAAAAATAACAGCAATAAAACAAATAATAACAAATAAAATACCAATTTCTTGGAGTCTCGTATTAATTGCTAAAGATACCCAACCTATGATTGCCATCAATGATGCAAGCAAAATATTAAAAATTGATTGTAATAATCTAATTTCAACTTCTTTTTTATTTGTCATTTGGATATTTTATGGGGAAGACAAATCGCCCGATTGTAATTTCATATTGGTTTGATTGAATGTTGCAGAAACGCAAAATCTTGTAGAGACAGGTCGCGACCTGTCTCTACGGTGCGGTTTTGAAAAAATGTTTTTTGAAATTTGTTTCGTTATGCAAAAATCATTTACGATTTTTTTTAGCATCATTTGGTGTGCCCGCCCAATATATTATGTTGTTTCTTATGTAGGGGCGTATTGATATACGCCCATTAAATAATACAATCACCATCAAAAATCATTATTTGGACACGGCACACCTTTGCCCGTATTGCAAAATAAACAATGAAAAAAAATATATGGAAATGGGAAAGGGCGTATGGCTATACGCCCCTACGAAAGAAATAAATGATATAGGAACGATTGGATATTTTACGGGCGAGATATTGCCCAATATTATTTTCAACACAAGGGCGGGGTGACCCCGCCCCTACGGTTATGATTGCGTGATAAACGTTAAAAATTTTGCGAAAAATTTAATAGAAACGATGTAGAGACAGGTCGCGACCTGTCTCTATTTTACGCGACCTGTCTCTATTTTACGTGACCTGTCTCTACTTTATTTTTTTACTTTTAGATTTTTTTTTTGTTTCTTCTGGTTCTAAATGGTAAATCATTCTGTGGCAGTGAGGGCAAAAATCTATAAACGAACCTTTTTTTAATTCCATACAAGTTTGAGGAGGCACACTCATAAAACAACCATGGCATATTAAATTTTGTACAGGTACAATAGCTATGTTGCCTTTTTGAGTTGTTAATATGTTTTCAAAATTTTTCAGGATATCTTGATCTACATCCTTTTTGTATATGCCTTCTATTTTCTTTTTGATACTTTTAAGCTCTTGCTGTTCTTTTTTTGAGTTCTCTTTTATCTCGTTTATGTCGCTTGTTGTTTTTTCATCTAATTGCTTACTGTCTGTTCTTAGGCTTTCGATAGTTTTTTCAGCTTTTTCAATAGATTCCATAAACCTTATCGTTTCTTCTTCAAAGTGTGCTTGTTTTTTCTTGTTTTCATCGATTTCTTTTAGGAGGGTTTGGTACTCTTTATTTGTTTGTACCGACTTAATATTTTCAGAGCTTTTTTTAATACGTGCAGCATTGACTTCGTAAGTTGTTTTTAACTCTTCATAACCTTGTTTTAAATCTTCATACTCTTTTTCTTTTTCTTTGAGTTCTGTCAGCATAGCTTCGTTTTTTTGTTTTATTTCGTCTATTTTTTGATCCACCAAGCTTAATTTTTTTTCAATTTTTACAAGGTCATTTTTAGAGTTTTGTAAGTCAATTAGAAATGTTAGTTGTTTTGCACTGGTTTTTATCATTGTTTATTTTTCCTCATAATTAAGTTTGTATAGAGATTTTTGCACATAGCTTAAATTTTGTTAAAGGTCTCCCCATTAAATATAAATAAAAGGCTCTTGCTCTATAGTAGATTTTACTATTTCAAGTTTTATATTTTTTTCTTTTAATTCTGTTTTTAAAATATCGTAAACTAAGTCTACAAAGAAAACTTCTGTTCCAAAATGACCTGCATCAATACAACAGCGTTTTCCCTCCACTATGTTTAAAGCATCATGATAACGAATATCGCCAGAGATATATAAGTCCGCCGAAGTTTCTAAAAAGTTTTTAACAAGACTGGAGCCACTACCTGTATTTAAAGCCACTTTTTTTATTTCATTTTCTAAACTACCAATAACTTTCAACGTTTTGATATTTAAATCTGTTTTTATTTTTTTTATTAAAGTTTTTAATTTTATGCTTTTTGGTAAGTAGCCAATCCTGCCTAATCCAGCTTTTTCATCTTTGCTTGAAACGAGAGGTTTTGTATCTTTAATTCCTATTTTGTTTGCAAAAAAATCGTTTAAACAACCTTCGGCAGAATCAAAATTGGTGTGGTATGAAAATAGTGATAAATTGTTTTTTATGCATAAAGAGACGATTTTGCCTATATAGGAATCTAAGTCTATATTTTTAAAACCTGTAATGGTTAGTGGATGATGAGTAATGATTAAGTTCGCATTGTGCTTAATTGCGTTTTGTATATTTTCTAAGGTAGGGTCAAGTGCAAGATATATCTTGCTTACTTTTTCGTATTTTGAACCTACTTGCAAACCACAATTATCCCATACTTCAGCAAGCTCTAAAGGTGCTATACTTTCTAAAATCTTTATAATATCAATAGTTTTGGTGGACATTACAAAATTTTAATAAAAAAAGGCGTGTAACATTTGCATTACACGCCTTTTTTATAATTATAATTAAATGAGCAAAGTTTGCTCACAATAGATGGTTCAGATAGAGTCATTTTCTCCTACTAATTTTTAATTGAAAACTTTGTACATAAATAACGACTTTTATGAAAAATAAAAATGGTGGGCCCATCTGGAATCGAACCAGAGACCTACCGGTTATGAGCCGGTGGCTCTACCAACTGAGCTATAGGCCCGAAACAATTTTTAAAGAACGTTGTGCACAAAGCCGAGAGCTTTGCACATAGCTCTATTTTGTAATATTTTTGTGGTGAAGTAGTATATTAATACGTCGAACCCAAAAATATTACAAAAGAGAGCGTCAGTCTTTATAGGGTTTTTAGGAGCTTTTGTGAAATTATCAAAAGTTGATATTTTATTAAAAACTACTATTTTTTCATAAAAAAACATTATGTGCAAAGCTCTCAAAGCCTTATAATAAAAAAACCTTTTCTTATGGTTTATATATTTTCTTTTGTCAATCCTAAAAAAGCATTTTTGCAAATTGAGACTTTTAAACAAAAACCACTATTTTTTCATAAAGAATATTATGTGCAGAGGAGTTTAGTTGATTATAAAAGGAAGCGAATTTGAAAAGTAGAGATTGACAAAATTTCTTTTAAAATTTCTATTATTTACGGAATGAAAATTTTTTTAATTTTGCTCCTAAACTTCATATCCTCTTAGGAGTAGGTCAAAAATCAAAGGTATAAATTATAAAAAATGCCCAAAAGAACAGATATAAAAAAGATTTTAATCATAGGTGCAGGACCTATAATTATTAGCCAAGCTTGTGAATTTGATTATTCTGGCACTCAAGCTTGTAAAGCATTAAAAGAAGAGGGTTATGAAGTTGTACTTATAAACAGCAACCCTGCTACAATTATGACCGATCCAGAAATGGCGGACAAAACTTATATTGAACCTGTTACTCCTGAATTTGTCTCTATGATTATTGAAAGAGAGAAACCAGATGCTGTTTTACCTACACTTGGAGGACAGACAGGTTTGAATGTTGCCCTTGAAGTTCATAAAATGGGTGTCTTTGAAAAATATGGAGTTGAATTAATAGGTGCTTCAATTGAATCTATTAAAAAAGCGGAAGATAGAGAGCTTTTTAGAAAAGCTATGGAAAAAATTAGTTTAAAAATACCTGAAAGTGGGTTTGCCCATAATTTAGATGAAGTTGAACAAATATTAGATAAAATAGGATTTCCTATCATTGTAAGACCAAGTTTTACGCTTGGAGGCACAGGAGGAGGAACAGCTTATAATAAAGAAGAGCTTTTAACGCTTGCAAAATCGGGGCTTGATGCAAGTCTTATAAATCAAGTTATGTTGGAGCAATCTATTTTAGGTTGGAAAGAGTATGAGCTTGAAGTTGTAAGGGACAAAAATGACAATGTTATTATTGTTTGCTCAATTGAAAATTTTGACCCTATGGGAATTCATACAGGAGACAGCATTACAATCGCTCCAATTCAAACACTTACAGATAAAGAGTATCAAAATTTAAGAGATGCAGCCATTGCTATTATAAGAGAGATAGGAGTTGATACAGGTGGGTCTAATGTGCAGTTTGCCGTTAATCCTGAAAATGGAGAGATGGTCGTTATAGAAATGAATCCCAGAGTGTCAAGAAGTAGTGCTCTTGCCTCAAAAGCGACAGGCTATCCAATTGCTAAAATTGCAGCAAAACTTGCAATAGGCTACACTTTAGATGAAATTAAAAACGATATAACGGGTGAGACTTTTGCAGCTTTTGAGCCCACTATAGATTATTGTGTTATAAAAATACCAAGATGGACTTTTGAAAAGTTTCCCGAAACGAAAGATATTTTAGGTACGGCAATGAGGTCTGTTGGCGAAACTATGGCAATTGGCAGAACCTTTAAAGAGGCGTTTCAAAAAGCTTTACGCTCTCTTGAAACGGGAAGATTTGGGTTTGGTGCTGATGGCAAAGATATTCAAAATGCTGAAACAAAAGAGATTGAGCAAAAACTTTATACCCCAAATTCTGAAAGACTGTTTTATCTTAGAGCCGCATTTTTGAAAAAAATACCTATCGATAGAATTTATGAGCTTACAAAAATAGACCATTGGTTTTTATATCAGCTTGAAGAGATTTTAGATGTAGAAAGTGAAATAAAAAAAAATGAGCTCACCTATGAAACTCTTAAAAAAGCTAAAAGCTTTGGTTTTTCTGATAAGCAAATCGCATTCTTAAAAAATGAAAAAGAAGAGGATATTATAAAAAAAAGGAAAGAGCTTAATATAAAACCTGTCTATAAGCTTGTTGATACTTGCGGAGCAGAATTTGAAGCAAAAACTCCTTACTACTATTCTACATACGAAAAAGAGTGCGAGGCAAGAGTATCTAAAAGAAAAAAAGTTGTTATTTTAGGTGGCGGTCCAAACAGAATAGGGCAGGGGATAGAGTTCGATTATTGCTGCGTACACGCATCTTTTGCTTTAAAAGAAGA
Source organism: Desulfobacterales bacterium (assembly GCA_963662235.1). GTDB lineage: Bacteria > Desulfobacterota > Desulfobacteria > Desulfobacterales. The sequence goes on from OY759308.1 coordinate 1,345,003, forward strand.
GAACATAGAAAGTATAATGGTGAACTCTAATCCAGAGACTGTAAGTACCGACTATGACACTTCTGACAAACTCTACTTTGAACCTCTTACAAAAGAAGATGTGTTGCATATTTTAGAGAGAGAAAATCCCGATGGTGTGATTGTACAATTTGGAGGACAAACCCCTTTAAATCTTGCAAAAGCGATTGATGAGGCAGGGTTTAAAATTATTGGAACAAGTTCAAAAAATATTGATGCGGCAGAAGATAGAGAGCTTTTTCAATCAATGTTAAAAAAATTAAATTTAAAACAGCCTGAAAATGGTACTGCGACAGGTTTTAAGGAAGCAAAAGAGATAGCGGATAAAATTTCGTATCCTGTTATTGTAAGACCATCTTATGTTTTAGGTGGCAGGGCAATGAAAATAGTTTACGATAAGAGTGAGTTAGAAAACTTTGTAAAACTTGCTATTTCGGTATCACCAAAACACCCTATTTTAATTGATAAGTTTTTGGAAGATAGCATTGAAATTGATGTAGATGCTATATCGGATGGAAAAGAGACAATCATAGGGGGAATTATGGAACACATTGAAGAAGCTGGAATTCATTCTGGTGACTCTTCTTGTATTTTACCTCCGAAAAATATCGGCACTCAACTTCTTGAAGAGATAAAAGATGCTACAAAAAAGATGGCAAAAGAGCTTAATGTTATTGGTCTTATGAATGTTCAATATGCAGTCAAAAACAGTGAGCTTTATGTAATAGAAGTAAATCCAAGAGCTTCAAGAACTGTTCCATTTGTAAGTAAGGCAACAGGCGTTCCGCTTGCTAAGATGGCAACAAAAATTATGGTAGGCAAAACTTTAAAAGAGCTTGGGCTAAATAAGGAGATTATTCCAAAATACTATTCTGTTAAAGAGGCAGTATTTCCATTTGATAGATTTGAAGGAGTTGATGTCGTGCTTGGTCCTGAAATGAAATCTACAGGTGAAGTTATGGGAATAGATTACGATTTTGGTTTTGCTTTTGCTAAATCTCAATTTGGAGCGAAACAGAAGTTAAAAAAAGGTGGAAAAGTTTTTATCAGCGTTAAAAATAGAGATAAAAGTAAAGTGCTTAATCTTGCAAAAGAGTATCAAGCAATGAACTTTAAAATTATTGCTACATCTGGAACTTCAAAGTTTCTCACAGAAAATAAAATAGAAAATGAGATGATAAATAAAGTTTCTCTTGGCAGTCCCCATATTGTAGATGCTATAAAAAATAACGAAGTCGACCTTATAATCAATACACCGTCAGATACAGCGACTACAAAAGATGGTTATCAAATTAGAAGAGCAGCTTTAAAATATCAAATTCCATATACGACTACAATTGCAGGAGCAAAAGCGATATGTAAAGCGATTATGTCTCTTAACAAAAAAAGAATTTCGGTCAAAACTCTTCAAGAATATCATAATAGTTAAAATATTAAAATAGCTATATTGAACTAAATGTTTATTTAATTGAGCGTTTTTCGCCTTTCGGCGAACCCCCTTAATCCCCCTTAAAAGGGGGAAATAAATGTTTGATGCTTATTAAAAAAAACAGAAAATGGAGTAGAATAAAACATATTAGTACCCCTTAAAATTTAAAAATTGAATTCCCCCCTTTTAAGGGGAAAATAAATGTTTGATGCTTATTAAAAAAACAGAAAATGGAGTAGAATAAAACATATTAGTTCCCCTTAAAATTTAAAAATTGAATTCCCCCCTTTTAAGGGGGGGTAGGGGGGTAAAACATTTAATTGTTTTTGCCGTTCTTATATTATTTACAAAGTAATGAATAACATTAAAAAAATTTCAGATTTTAAAGATATAAAAGTCATAAAAGAGACGGCAAGTATCCTTGAAAAAGGAGGACTTGCTATAATTCCTGCAAAATCTTTTTATGGAATATCAGCAGATGTTTTTAACAAAGAAGCTGTAAATAAGATTTTTAAAATAAAAAAACGTTCTTATAATTTGCCAATTTTAGTGTTAGTAGAAAACAGTTCATTAGTTTTAAATTTTGCAAAAGAGATAAACAAGACGGCAGAAAAGATAATGAAACAATTTTGGCCGGGCAATGTAACACTCGTTTTTAATGCAAAAGAAAGTGTTCCAGAAAATATTACAGGGGGAACTAAAAAAGTAGGCATTAGAATCCCAGAAAATAGTATAAGCAGGGCGGTTTTAAAACATTTTGGAGGTAAAGCGATAACAAGCACAAGTGTTAATGTCTCAGGTTCAAAGCCAGCATCTTCTATTGAAGAGATAGAAAATGGAATTTTAAATAAAATAGATATAGTGCTCGATGCAGGTAAATTGCCAGAGGGCGATTTATCAACCGTTATTGATGTATCAAATGAAAATAGATTTGAAATATTAAGAGAGGGAACAATCAAAAAAGAGACATTATTAAATTTTTTACAAGGGACAAGGAAAAGATGAAAAAAGTAGGCGTACTATTATGTGGTTGTGGCAATATGGATGGTTCTGAAATTCAAGAAACAGTTGTCACTCTATTAACGTTAGATAAACTCGGAATAAAATATGTTTGTATGGCAGAAAATAGAGAGTTCGAGGTATCTAATTATTTAGAAAAAAAACTTACAAATGAAAAACGCAATATGCTTAAAGAGGGTGCAAGAATAGCGAGAGGCGATATATCAAATATAAAAAAAGTTAATGTTTCCGATTTAGATGGGCTAATAATTCCAGGAGGAGTTGGAAATATTCGTAACCTTTCAAATTTTTTCAAAGATGAAGAGAGCGTTAAAGTATCGCCTGATGTTGAAAAATTGATACTCTCTTTCTTTAATGAAAAAAAACCGATTGCGGCAATATGTATCTCTCCTCTTTTGCTTGCTATGGTTTTGGGAAATAAAAATATTGAAATTACACTCGGAAATTCTCTAAATATTATTGAAAAAGCTGAAAGGCTTGGAATTAAACATTTTATATGTAAAGAGACTGAAATACATATTGATAAAAAGAATAAGATTGTTACAACACCCGCCTATATGTATAATACAACCATTAAAAATATTGCTTTAGGTATCGAAAAGTGTGTAACAAAATTTTCAGAATTTTTAGGGTCTTAATACAAACCCCAAAAAGCAACATATCATAAGTATATTTAAAAGGAGTAAGATTGTGCCGTTAGAATTTAAAAGACTTAAAAGATTGCCACCCTATGTGTTTACTGTTGTAAACGAGCTTAAAATGAAAGCGAGAAAAGAGGGTAAAGATATAATCGATTTTGGTATGGGTAATCCAGATCAGGCGACACCAAAACATATTGTAGATAAGCTTGTTGAAGCGGCACAAAAATCAACTAATCATAGATATTCTGCATCTATGGGCATTCCTAACTTAAGAAAAGCGATAGCAAACAGATACAAAAAACATTATGATGTAAGTATAGATTATGAAACCGAAGCAGTTGTTACAATAGGAGCAAAAGAGGGTTTGTCTCATCTTATGCTTGTAGCAATTAGTCCTGGCGATATCGTTTTTACTCAAACGCCGACCTATCCAATTCATCCTTATTCTGCAATTATAGCAGGTGGAAGTGTAAAAGGTATCATTGCAGATTCCGAGGTGGATTTTTTTGAAAGTCTATTAAAAGCGACTAAAGAGACGTGGCCAAGACCTAAAGTTCTTGTTATCTCTTATCCTCATAACCCTACAACAGAAGTTGTCGACCTTGAGTTTTTTGAAAAGATTGTAGATTACGCAAAAGAGCATAATATTATCGTTATGCACGATTTGGCTTATGCAGATTTAACTTTTGATGGTTATAAAGCACCAAGTTTTCTTCAAGCAAAAGGCGCAAAAGATGTAGGTGTAGAGTTTTTCTCTATGTCAAAAAGTTACAATATGCCGGGCTGGAGAGTAGGTTTTTGTGTAGGCAACAGAGATATAATTTTCGCTTTAAAAAGAATTAAAAGCTATCTCGATTATGGAATGTTTCAACCTATACAAATCGCATCTATAATCGCTTTAAATGAAGACCAATCTTGTGTTGAAGATATCCGCGTCCTATACGAAAAAAGAAGAGACGTTCTTGTCGACAGCTTGTGTAAAATAGGTTGGGATATCAAAAAACCCAAAGGCACTATGTTTGTATGGGCAAAAATTCCAGACGGTTACAAAAAAATGGGTTCTCTTGAATTTTCAAAATTTTTAATTAAAGAAGCTGGAGTTGCCGTCTCACCGGGCATAGGCTTTGGAGAGTATGGCGACACACACGTAAGATTCTCTTTAATAGAAAACGAAATGAGAACACAGCAAGCCATAAAAAACTTAAAACAGATACTGTAATTTAAATTTTTTTCACTTCAAAAAAGATTTAGAGTTTTTTGTTTACTTTGTGAACTGTTTTCTCTTTGGAGCATAAGAGGACTATGATAAATAAAATAAGAAGTTTAATTTTTATTTTTTTAATTTTTATAGCATCTGCTTGTTTTCAAAGTGAAAATGATACCTTGCCAAATCCTACATATTCTTGGCAAACAGGTGATTGGGGAGCTTGCACAGGCAATACTCAGACGAGAACAGTTATATGTAAAGGCTCAGACGGTTTTCAAGCAACAGACGATAAATGCACAAGTGAAAAACCAGTAGAAACTCAAAGTTGTTCTAAAGATTCGGCAGTAACAAGCTCCATAGTAAGTCAAAGTGTTTCGAAAGATTCAGCAGTAACAAACTCCATAGTAAGTCAAAGTGTTTCGAAAGATTCGGCAGTAACAAGCTCCATAGTAAGTCAAAGTGTTTCGAAAGATTCGGCAGTAACAAGCTCCATAGTAAGTCAAAGTGTTTCGAAAGATTCAGCAGTAACAAACTCCATAGTAAGTCAAAGTTTTTCGAAAGATTCGGCAGTAACAAACTCCATAGTAAGTCAAAGTGTTTCGAAAGATTCAGCAGTAACAAACTCCATAGTAAGTCAAAGTTTTTCAAAAGATTCAGAAGTAACAAACTCCATAGAGATGATGAAATTTGTTTTAGTAGAAAAAGGCACATTTCAGATGGGTTCAAATAAACTATACAGTGATGAAAACCCTATCCATACAGTAAATATCACAAACGATTTTTATGTAGGCAGATATGAAGTTACCAATATTGAGGTTGTGGAGGTTTATAATTGGGCAAAAACAAACAATATATCTAATTTAACTTTTAGTTCAACAAGTGTAACTTATAATGGAAAAGAGCTTTTAGATTTAGATAGTCGTAGTTGTCATATAACTTATAACAATGGTTCTTTATCTGTAAAGAGAGGTAAAGACAATTATCCTTGTGTAGAGATAACTTGGTATGGAGCAAATACATTTTGTAAGTTTTTAAATCAAAAAGAGGGAGTAGACAACTATAGACTTTTAACGGAAGCGGAATGGGAATATGTAGCAAGAGGCGGAATTAAGAGCAAAGGTTATGTATATTCAGGAAGCAATAGTGTAGATAATGTTGCTTGGTATAGTTCTAATCTAAATAATACTACGCACACAGTTGGGACAAAATCTCCAAATGAGTTAGGAATCTACGATATGAGCGGTAATGTGTGGGAATGGGTTCAAGACTCTTATTCTTCAAGTTATTATTCAAATTCTCCTTCAAATAATCCTTTAAACAGTTTGGGTTCCACTTTTGTTCTTCGCGGAGGTTCTTGGAACAGTTTTTTTGATTTTTGTCGTGTCGCCAACCGCTACGGCTGTAGCCCTAATCGTAGCCACAACAACATAGGTTTTCGCCTCGCTAAATCTCTCTAATGGGTTTAATGTTTTACTAAAAACTACTATTTTTTCATAAAAAAACATTATGTGCATTTGACAATTGTTTTGTTTATATTTTGACTGGTCTCAAACTCGTCTAAATTATTAATTGGTTTTGATTAGATGTTGTCCGTATTTAAAATTCAAAATTCAAAATTTACAATCCATAATTTAAAATTTAAAACTTATAATTCAAAAGTTAACCTCTTTAAATGTTAAAAGCTTTTCTTTGTAATATTCGTATTTTTTTATGAAAAACAGTATGTACAAAGGTTTCAATGATAAATGAGAAGACTTGACAAATATGTTCTTCATATTTAGACTAGTCTTAAACCAGTCTAAATTATAAAGGAGAAGTATAATGGAAACAATTGGTGCATATGAGGCAAAAACACATCTGCCAAAAATACTTGAACGAGTATTTAAGGGTGAGCAAATTACGATTACAAAACACGGGGTGCCAGTAGCTGTTTTACAACCACCAACGCATTCAAAAGAAATTGCACCCAAAAAAGTAATAGCTAAACTACGTAAATTTCGTGAAAGATATACTCTTAAAGGTCTTTCAATTCGAGATATGATAGAAGAAGGAAGAGGGTAAATGGGTAATAATTTTGTTGTTGATAATTCTGTTGTTATGACTTGGTGTTTTAAAGATGAGAATACAAAGTATTCCGATTTTATATTGGATAAACTTGAATATAGTACGGCGTTTGTTCCTTCAATTTGGGCATTAGAGGTAACAAATGTGTTGTTGGTAGGTGAGCGAAAAAAACGAATTGATGAATCAGGTAGTACATATTTTATGGCACTACTTGCTGAACTTCCCATTATTGTTGATCAAGAATTGCCTGAAAGAATGCTTAAAGAAATATTCGCATTAGCTCGTAAATATAAACTTTCGACTTACGATGCTTCATATTTAGACCTTGCTATGAGAAAGGGCTTGCCTATTGCAACAATAGACAAAGCCTTATTGAAAGCCGCAAAGCAAAGCAAAGTTCCAATAATAAAAAATTGAATCATTCCACATTCATCTGATTACAAAATTTAAATATTTTACATTGATTTTAATTAAATGCCGTCCGTATTTAAAATCCAAAATTTATAATCCAAAATTTACAATCCATAATTTATAATTTAAAATTCAAAATTCAAAATTCAAAATATCCTACCAAAACATTTTCCATAGCCAATATAATTTCCCATTATTTCAATTTGTTTTGTCGTAGGGGCACGGCGTGCCGTGCCCGATTGTCATTCCACATTAATTTTGATTACAAAATTTAAATGTTTTACATTGGTTTTGATTCAATGCCGTCCGTAGAGACGCAAGATTTTGCGTCTCTACAAGATTTTGCGTCTCTACAAGATTTTGCGTCTCTATAAGATTTTACATCTCTATGGTTTTATAAAAATATCGGGCACGGCACGCCGTGCCCCTACAATATTCCGTCAAAACATTTTCTATTGCTAATATAATTCCCTACCATAATTTATAATTTAAAATTCAAAATTCAAAATTTAAAATTTCCAAGAACAAGCCTTATTAATTCAACAAGACAAGGTGACAGTGTATTTAATTAATTCCTATAAAGTTTTCACTTCTTGTTGCATAATTTCCTTGTGCCCCTCCTAAATTCCAACCATTTTGGTTTGACAAAAATAGAAGCAGGTGATTATGTTGTAATTACATTAAACAGAATTAGAGGTGATTATGGCAACATTAATAAAAATTGGAAATTCGCAAGGAATTAGGATTCCCAAAGCGATTATTGAGCAATCACAACTTCAAGAAAAAGAACTTGAATTTAAGGTTCTTGATGAAGGGCTATTAATAAAACCATCCAGAAAAAATAGGCAAGGATGGCAAAAACAATTTGAAAAACATATTCAATTAGAAAAAGAAGATGTATTTGATCAAGCATGGTTGGATGCCTCTTTGACTGATGATGAGGATTGGGAATGGTAAACCAACAAGTTCGTAGATTCGATATTTGGTTAGTCCAATTAAACCCTACACAAGGTTATGAAATAAAGAAAAAGAGACCATGTGTTGTGATTTCTCCAGATGAAATGTCTTCATTAAAAACAGCTATTGTTGCTCCAATGACCTCTAAGGGCTTTAATTTCCCCACAAGAATTCAATGCACATTCCAAGGGAAAAAAGGATTGATACTATTGGATCAAATAAGAGCTGTTGATAAATTAAGATTAGTCAAAAAGTTAGGAACTATTTCAAAAACAACTCAAATTAAAGTTTGTGATTGTTTGCAGGAATTTTTTGCATATTGAAAAAACATTATGTGTAAAGGTCTCAATAATGATTAACTTGAGTAATAAAGTAGCAAAAAGATATCATATCAATTGGAATGAGCTTGAAGAACGCTCAGGTGATTTTTGGAAAATTGATATTGTTATGCTTGGGCGTGTCCCAATGTTGTTTATTGTGCATGAACAGACATTGTTTACTTTGGTTCGTCGCAAATCAGAATTTAAAAGTCTTGAGGATATAGCAGAGGAGATAAAATTTTGTTGTCCTTGGTATAAAAACGATACTGAATTTTCTCTTGGCAAAAATGGAAATCGAAAAATATTAGGTAGCATTAACGAAATGAAAAGAATGACGGCTGAATTCTATTTTGCTGATGATATCAATGATATGGAATTATTAATAAATACAAGTCTTTTCTCGTATCTTTCTCCCGGAAAATACACATATTCAAAACCATGTAAGGCTGTACTAAAGTATTTAGGAGTAACAGCTGATTATAAAACATTCAAGGCTACTTTAGATAAAGTTCTTAAGGCTTAGGGGGTTGTGATAAAATAAGCGATTATACCACAACATCCCCTTTAGACCTTAAACCAAAAACAAAAAACTTACTTCTTTTCAAGCGCAAGTCTGATTAATTCATTGAGCAGGTCACTAAAGGTGTAGCCTGCTTCTTTGGCGGCTTGTGGGAGCAAACTCGTTTCTGTCATACCCGGAATAGTGTTTGTTTCAAGCATATAGAGTTCATTATCTTTTAATATCATATCAGTTCTACTGTATCCTGAGCAGGAGAGTGCCAGATGAGCTTTTTTGCCACAATCTTGTGCTTTTTTTGTTATTGCATCATCTATTTCGGCAGGGCACACCTCTTTTGTAGCACCGGGTGTATATTTTGCCTCAAAATCGAAAAAGGTGAATTTTTTATCAGGTATAATTTCAATAACGGGCAAAGCCTCTAAATTATCGTTTCCAAGAATACCAACAGTTAATTCTCTGCCTTCAATATACTCTTCAACCATAATGCGTTTATCATATTTAAAAGCTTCCTTAATGGCGTTTTTTAGATTTTTATGTTCATTAACTTTTGTGATGCCGATGCTTGAGCCTCCAGCTATAGGTTTTACAACAACAGGGAAATTGAGGTGTTCTGTTTTTTTTTCAATATCTAAAAGCTCTTTTTTTTGAATTACTACATCTTTTGGAATATTAAGCCCTGCGTTTTTATAGAGTATTTTGGAGCAAACTTTATCCATTGCAATGGCACTACTTAAAACTCCTGAACATTGATAGGGAATGTTTAAAAGGTCTAAAAGCCCTTGAACTGTGCCATCTTCACCAAAAGGGCCGTGCAAGATTATTAAGGCAACATCAATTTTTTTGGCATCTTGTACAATTTTTGGGATATCAAACTTAGGGTCGTATCTTGTTACTTCATATTTTGTTTTGTCTAATGCTTTAAAAATTTGGTCGCCACTTTTTATAGAGACTTCTCTTTCAGAAGAGATTCCTCCAGAAAGTAGGGCGATATTAAGTTTTTTTGCCATAGTTGCATTTCCTTATTGAGAGCTTTGCACATAATGTTTTTTAATGAAAAAATAGCAGTTTTTAATAAAATATCAACTTTTGGTAATTTTATAAAAACTTCTAAAAACCCTATAAAGAGTGACGCTCTCTTTTACTTTTGTTTTGGGTTCGACGTATTAATATACTACTTTACCCCAGTGAAATAATATTTGATGCTTTACAGCTCAAATATTATTTTTAAATTTTTTAAATTTAAAAATATTTCACAGGGTGAACCACAAAAATATTACAAAATAGAGCTATGTGCAAAGCTCTTCTTATTATGTATAAAGGTTTTATAAACGATAAAAAAAGCATTTGTCTTTTTTTCTATAATTTTATTTGTTTTTAGTAATATGGTTTTTTTTAGCTTAAAGTAAAAGATATTTTAGGTAAATTGAAATTAAAAAACGAGACCTTTGCACATAATATTTTTTCGTGAGATTTTTTTACCTTTTCCCCCTTTTAAGGGGGACTAAGGGGGTTCGCCGAAAGGCGAAAAACTTTATAAAGACTTACGCTCTCTTTTACTTTTGTTTTGGGTTCGACGTATAAAAATACTACTTCACCACAAAACAAAAGCAAAATTTGAGCTTTTGTGCAAAGGTCTCAAAACATAAATTAAAACTAAAAACATCTATTTTGGATAAAAAGTAATAAAATTAAATTATTTAAAGCTCTTATGATACAAAAAGAAGAAATAATATTAGCCTCAACTTCACCACGAAGAAAAGAGCTATTAGAGAATGCAAGGATTAAGTTTAACGTAGTAGCAAGTAGTTTTGACGAAACTACACTATCTAAATTTGAACCAGAAGATTATGTAAAATTACAAAGTTATAAAAAAACAGAAGATGTTGCAAATATTTATAAAAAAACATTTGTCATTGGAGCCGATACAATTGTTGTAGTAGATAGTAGTATATTAGGGAAACCTAAAGATGAAAATGACGCTTTTTTGATGCTTGAAAGTTTAAGCAATAAAGCTCATTTTGTCTTTACAGCATACACTATTATAAATATTACAAAAAATATAGTTATAACTAATCTTGTAAAAACTGAAGTTTTCTTTAAACTTTTATCAAAACAAGAGATAAGTTGGTATATTAAAACAGGTGAGCCTTTTGATAAGGCAGGAGCTTATGCAATTCAAGGACTTGGCTCTTTTTTTATAGAAAAAATAAGTGGTTCATATAGTAATGTTATAGGATTGCCTGTTTGTGAAGTTGTGTTAGATTTGATAAAACTTAATATTTTAGAGTTTTATTAATTTGTAAGGTTATTAAAAAAATAATTTATTAAAAAATACAAACAAACAAGATGATTACAAAAAAAAACATTTTAAACATTGAAGATTATAAACCCGGAAAATCTATCGATAGTTTAGAAAAAGGGTGTGGCAAAAAAAAGCCTATAAAACTTGCTTCAAACGAAAACCCTCTGAAAGTATCCAAAAAAGTTATAAAGGCTATAAAAGATAGTCTAAATAAGATAAATCGTTATCCTGATAATTCCGCAGAGATTTTAACAGAAAAACTTTCTCAAAAATTTAGTGTCGATACTTCTTCTATAATAATTGGCAACGGTTCTGATGATATTATTTCTATGTTGTGTCAGGCTTTTTTAGATAGTGAAAGTAAAGTTATTATGTCGGAGTCGTCCTTTTCTATGTATGAGATATGTAGTCTTATTCAAGGGGCGAAGATAGTCAAAGTACCTTTAAAGAAAGATAGTTATGAGACGAATTTAAATGAGATACACGCAAAAATATCTAAAGATGTAAGAATTATTTTTTTAACCAACCCTAATAACCCAACAGGACTTGCAATAGAAGAAAAAGAGCTTGAAAATTTTCTTAAAACTGTTCCTGAAAATATTGTCGTTGTGATAGATGAAGCTTATATTGAGTTTTCTTGTGCAAAAAGTGCTGTTAACTATTTAAAGAGTTTTAAAAATATTGTTGTGCTAAGAACTTTTTCAAAAGTGTATGGGCTTGCAGGATTAAGAGTTGGTTATGGTTTTATGGCAAGTGATATAGCAAAAGTGCTAAATAAAGTAAAAATACCTTTTAGTTGTAATAACTTGGCTCAAGTTGGGGCGATTGCTATACTTGAAGATAAAGAGTTTTTTGACGAAACTATCAAAATTATAAAAGAGGGTAAGAAATTTTTTATATCAGAGTTTGAAAAACTTAATTTAAAGTATATTAAAACGGAAGCTAATTTCTTTATGATAGATATAAAACGAAATGCAGATGCTTTTTGTGATAAAATGTTACAAGAAGGGATTGCAATTCGTTCTATGTCTGCATACAATTTGCCAACCTCTATTAGAGTTACTATTGGCACAAAGAAAGAGAATCTAAGTTTTATAAAAACATTTAAAAAGATTTATTAAAAAAGTGCATTTTTTTAACGAAGAAAAATTAGTTAAAGAGATACTAAGCAATTATAGTTTAGAAACTTTTGGTTTGCATGGTGTAAGTCATTGGGCAAGAGTACTCGAAAATGGCTTAAAGGTTGCCAAACAAAACAATGCAAATGAAAAAATTGTTCGTCTATTTGCAATTTTGCACGATTCAAAAAGAAAAAATGAGAGAAGAAGCGAGAATCATGGGGCAGATGCAGCAGAGTATTCAAAAACACTTAGAGGCACTTTTTTTGATTTAACAGATGAAGAATTTGATATGTTATATTATGCTTGCGAAAAACATACAGATGGTTTGACAGAAGCAGATATCACTATTCAAACTTGCTGGGACGCAGATAGACTTGACCTTGCAAGAGCCAACATAATGCCTAAAGATATTTTTTTGTGTACCAAAGAAGCAAAAAAACAAGAGACAATAGAGTGGGCAACAAAGAGAAGTTTAGTTAGGTTTGTTCCAGATCTGGTTTACAATAATTGGAAGCTATGAGACCTTTACACATAGTCTTTTTATAGAAATGAGACCTTTGCACATAATGTTTTTTTCGTGAGATTTTTTTACCTTTTCCCCCTTTAAAATGGGTTTGTAGGGAACGGTTTCAAACCGTTCCCTACCGGTTCTCCGAAAGGCGAAAAACCTTATAAAGACTTACGCTCTCTTTTGTAATATTTTTGGGTTTGACGTATTAATATACTACTTTACCCCAGTGAAATAATATTTGATGCTTTACAGCTCAAATATTATTTTTAAATTTTTTAAATTTAAAAATATTTCACAGGGTGAACCACAAAAATATTACAAAATTTAAGCTATGTGCAAAGGTCTCAATTTTAGATATTATTTTTTACTATAAATATTACAATTCAAAATATTATGAATATTAAAGGAGAATATAAAAAATGAAAAAAGTTATTTTGTTTTTAACAGCTATTTTGTTCTGTTTTAGTAGCTCTTTTGCTTCGGACACTATCAAAATTGGTGTTCCTGGTTCACATAGTGGCGATCTCGCTTCTTATGGTATACCTACCAAACAAGCTGTTGAATTAGTTGTGGCAAAATTAAATAAACAAGGTGGTTTACTTGGTAAAAAAATTGTTACAATTGCAGAAGATGAAATGTGTAAGCCTGAACTTGCAACAAATGTTGCTATGAAGCTTGCTCCAGAGGTCGATTTTATTGTTGGACATATTTGTTCAGGAGCTACAAAAGCAGCATTAGAACATTATAAAGCTGCAAATATTATAACAATTTCCCCTTCCGCTACAAATACAGATTTGACATTTAGTGGAAACTATCCAAACTTTTTTAGAACGATAGCACACGATGATGCACAAGCTTCTCTTCAAGTCGATTTTGCTATCAACACTTTAAAAGCAAAGAAAATAGCAGTTTTACACGATAAGGGAGATTATGGTAAAGGTGCTGCTACATTAGCAAAAAAATATATAGAAAAAAGTGGCAAAGCTGAAATAGCTCTTTTTGAAGGTGTAACTCCAGGAGCTGTTGACTATTCTGCTGTTGTACAAAAAATTAAAAAAGCTGACGTAGATGTTGTTATATGGGGCGGATATCATCCAGAAGCTGCAAAAATTGTTAACCTTATGAAAAGAAAAAGAATAAAAGCAAAATTCATTGGTGCTGATGGTGTTAAAGATAACACATTCATTAAAACAGCTGGACAATATGCAGAAGGCGTTTATGCAAGTGGTCCTGTTGATGTTTCAAAAAGACCTTCAACAATAGCAGCAATAAAAGAGCTTAAAGAAACTTTTGGTGTAGAGCCCGGTGCTTTTTTTCTTCAAGGATACTCTGCTGCAGTTGCAATCACAAACGCTATCAAAGTTGCTAACTCTACAGATTACGAAAAAGTTATAAACGCATTAAGAAACAATGTTGTAGAAACACCTGTAGGAGATATAAGTTTTGATGAAAAAGGTGATGTTATAGGTGCTGGATTTTCTATGTATGAAGTTAAAAACGGCCAATTTACTGAACTATAATATTTTTAAGACAATGTTATAATAACTATAAGGGCAAGTTTTAACGCTTGCCTTTATATTTTTGAAATTTAAACAGTTAATTTTTCTTGTAATTTAAGATTATTGGAGAGATTTCATATTTTAATTAAAAATAATAGATGGAATATTTTTTAGAACTACTTTTGAGCGGACTTATTAAGGGTAGTATTTATGCTTTGATAGCTTTGGGCTATACGATGGTATATGGCATTATAGAGTTAATAAATTTTGCACACGGCGAAATTTATATGATTAGTGCTTTTATAGCCCTTATATTTGCAACAATATTAAATTTTTACGGTTTTAATACTCTTGCTATTTTTGGTATAGTATCAGTTATAGCTATAATCTATGCCGCTGCGTATGGATTTACGCTTGAAAAGATAGCTTATAAACCGTTGCGTAACGCTCCAAGACTTTCGCCTTTGATAAGTGCAATAGGTATGTCTATATTTTTGCAAAACTATGTTATGCTTGCACAAACCTCATCTTTTGTGCCATTCCCAAATTTAATTCCAAACTTTAAATTTCTTGACCCAATATCTCATATCTTATTCCCAACAGAGTTTGTTATTCTAATCGTTACAACAATAGTTATGATAATTTTAATGATACTGATTAAATATACAAAAATGGGTAAAGCTATGAGAGCGGTTGCTCAAGATAGAATGATGGCAAGGCTTGTTGGAGTTAAGATAAACCAAGTTATCTCTTTCACATTTATAATAGGTTCTTCTTTGGCTGCAGTAGGAGGAGTGTTAATAGCATCACATATTGGACAAATAAATTTTTATATAGGTTTTATAGCAGGTATAAAAGCTTTCACCGCAGCAGTTCTTGGAGGGATAGGCAATATTCCGGGTGCTGTTCTAGGTAGTATCGTTTTAGGTCTTACCGAAAGTTTTGCAACAGGCTATATTTCAAGTGACTATGAAGACGTTTTTGCTTTTTTGTTTTTGGTTTTAATCTTAATTTTTAAACCTGAGGGGTTGTTAGGCAAGAAAGAAGATAAAAAAGTATAAGACCTTTACACATAATATTTTGAGTAAATACAAATTACGAAATATTAAAAAAAATATCTTTTAGATTAAATACTTGGAAGTTAATGACGCTCTCTTTTACTATGTGTAAAGGTCTTTTTATTGAGAATTTTACACATATAAAAAAAATGTAGGGGCACGGCGTGCCGTGCCCTTTGCCGTATATGCATAATTAGATAGTGATTATTGTAGGGGCGTATTGAATACGCCCTTATTAAAAAAATTGTACAAAAGAGGGTGTTATGTCGAGAGTGAATGAAAAAAAATGAAAAAAAATATTTTAAATAGTTTTAATCATATAAAACACTCAATTATAATATCGTTATGGTTTATGTTTTTAACGTTTCCCATAATAGTTATAAAAGTACAACCTTACGAAAAAAAGATATTATGGCGTTGGGACAATATGATACTTGTTGGAGTGTGTGTCTTTTTCTTATCGTTTTTATGGCGTTTTTACAGTAATAGTGAAAAAGAGATAACTATTCCAAAATTACGGTTTTTTGAAAGTGATAAGTTTAAGAAAATTTCTCTATTTTTTCTCTTTGTCTTTTCGCTTCTGTTCCCCTTTATTTTTTCCAATTATCAAATCAACATTATGACAACTGCAATTATGTATGTTGTTTTAGGATTGGGGCTAAATATAGTGGTGGGGCTTGCTGGTTTATTAGATCTTGGTTATGTAGCTTTTTATGCAATAGGAGCATATTCTTATGCTCTCTTAAACTACTATTTTGGTATAGGTTTTTGGCTCTCACTTCCTATCGCTGCAATTTTAGCGGCTCTTGCTGGAGTAATTCTTGGGTTTCCTGTTTTACGTTTGCGTGGTGACTATCTTGCTATTGTAACACTTGGGTTTGGCGAAATAATAAGATTGGTACTTGAAAATTGGGATAAATTTTCGTTTGGTCCAAGTGGGATTTCTCAAATTTCTCGTCCTTCTTTTTTTGGTGTAGAACTTTCCCCTGACCTTTCAGTTACGTATATCTACTTCATAACTCTTTTACTCGTTGTTTTTACTATTTTTATGGTAAACAGATTGCAAAACTCAAGGATTGGCAGGGCGTGGCTTGCATTAAGAGAAGATGAAATAGCTTGTCAAGCTATGGGTATAGATAAAACAAGAACAAAGCTTCGTGCTTTTGCACTTGGAGCTACTTGGGCAGGAATGGTAGGAGTTATCTTCGCTGCAAAAACTACATTTATAAACCCTGCTTGTTTTACTTTTATGGAGTCTGCAATAATTCTTTCAATTGTAGTGCTTGGAGGTATGGGCTCTATTTTTGGTGTAGTCTTGGGTGCTTTTATCTTAATTTTATTGCCTGAATATTTAAGAGAGCTTGGCAACTATCGAATGCTGGCTTTTGGTGCTAGTATGGTTTTAATAATGGTTTTCAGACCTCAAGGTTTAATCAGTAATATAAGAAAAATTTATACAGAAGAAAAGTAAGATATGGCTGGAAATAAAATAGTTGAAACAGAAAAACTTACAATGCAGTTTGGCGGTCTTAAAGCTATAGACTCGGTTGATATAACTCTTTATGAAAAAGAGGTAGCCTCAATTATAGGTCCAAATGGTGCAGGGAAAACAACTCTATTTAACTGTATTACAGGAATGTATGTCCCAACAGGTGGAACTATCTTTATCAATAATCCTAATAAAAACAAAAAAGAGAAGATAAGTGGGCTAAAGCCTAACCTTATAACAAGAAAAGGAGTAGCAAGAACATTTCAAAATATACGTCTTTTTAAAAATATGACAGTTCTTGAAAATGTTATGATAGGAAGGCATTCACGTTCTGAAGCGGGTATACTATCAGCTATTTTAAGGAATAAGAGAACGAGACTTGAGGAGAAGAGAATAGTTGATTATAGCCTTGATATTCTAAATAGGGTTAATTTAATAAAATTTAAAAATGAATTTGCGAAAAACTTATCTTATGGCGACCAAAAAAGGCTTGAAATAGCAAGAGCTATGGCGACAGAGCCTTTCATTATTCTTTTAGACGAACCAGCAGCAGGTATGAATTTAAAAGAAACGTACGAGCTTATGGATTTTTTAAGAGAGATTAAAGAGCACTGGCACATTGCAATTTTATTAATAGATCACGATATGCATTTTGTTATGAACTTATCTGAAAAAATAATTGTAATGGATTATGGGAAGAAAATTGCAGAAGGCACGCCGAGTGAAATAAAAGAGAACCCACTTGTAATTAAAGCTTATCTTGGAGAAGAAACAGCGATTTAAAATGCAGAAAAAAATATTAAAAATAGAGAAAGTTACAACTTTTTACGATAATATAAAAGCCCTAAAAGATATAAGCTTATATGTTGGAGAGGGCGAAATAGTATCGCTCATAGGAGCAAATGGGGCAGGAAAAACAACTACGCTTTTGACTATTTCAGGGATTGTTAAACCCAAAATGGGTAAGGTCTATTTTGAAGATGAAATAATAAGCAAATTACCACCAGAAAAAATAGTAGAAGCAGGAGTTTGTCAGGTGCCAGAAGGAAGACATATTTTTCCTCATCTTTCAGTCCTTGAAAATTTAGAAATGGGAGCTTTTTTAAGAACAGATAAAAAAGAGATAAAAAAAAATATCGATTATGTTTTTTCGCTTTTCCCAATTTTGAAAGAGAGAAAAAGGCAAGAGGGCGGAACACTAAGTGGTGGAGAGCAACAAATGCTTGCAATCTCAAGAGCGTTGATGGCAAAACCTAAGCTTTTACTTCTTGATGAACCATCTCTTGGGCTTGCTCCAATCATTATAACCAAAATTTTTAATATAATAAAAAAAATCAACGAAGAGCAAAATATAACAATTTTACTCGTTGCACAAAATGCAAACTTAGCACTTCAAATTTCCCATAGAGGATACGTTATAGAAAATGGACAAATCACTATGGAAGATACAGGCGAAAACCTTTTGAACAACGAGAATGTAAAAAAAGCCTATCTTGGTATATAAACGAGACCTTTGCACATACTGTTTTTTAGTGAGATTTTTTTTGCCATTTTCCCCTTTTGTAGGGAACGGTTTTAAACCGTTCCTTACACAAATTTAAAATTATTTCACGGGGTAAAGGGGGTTCGCCGAGAGGCATTTCCCCCTTTTAAGGGGGATTAAGGGGGTTCGCCGAGAGGCGAAAAACCTCTAAAATCATTATAAATACTTTGCAAAGGTTGAGATAATGTATTTTGAAAAGTGATTTTGTTTTTATTCAAAAAACTATTTTCCAGATTGAAACCCTTCATCCCAATCGTAACCCCAAATAGCTGAACCCATTGGAATTTTATAATTTCTTCTTTCGTCATACGAAGGATATTTTCGTGTTTTGCCCTCTTTAGGAAGCATAGATACAGGAAATTTAGGAGGAAGGAGTCCATTTTTATAAGCCTCTTTTTCAAGTCCTTCTCTATCGTCTGGATGAGCAATAGAGATAAGGGCTGCAACTCTTTCGTAACCAGATAAACCTCTTAAATTTACAATTCCATACTCTGTACATACATAGCTGGTTAGTTGTGCAGGAACGTCAACAGTTGAGCCTTCTGGAAGATAAGGAACAATTCTTGAAACTCCATTTTTATTTCTTGAAGTCATAGAAACGACTCCTCTTCCACCTTTTGATTGTGCACAAAAAACGATAAATTGAAAAAAACCACCAGTACTTGAAATAGGTCTTTTTGCATAACATCCTGAACACACTTGCCCAAGCAAATCGATTGCAAGAGCGTTATCTATTGCAATCATATTATCAACACGAGTTAAAACATTCATATTGTTGGTATAATCAATATCATAAACTGCTAAGGCTTGATTTCTGTGGATAGTGTCATAATACCATTTAGTATCGACAGGAAATGCAAAAGACCAAACATTCTTTCCGTTATCAATAGATTTATAGCGATTTGTGACTTGTCCCGATTCAATCAATTTAATTAGTCCTGCATTTAGCATCTCTGTATGAATCCCAAGATCTTTTAAGCCAGCATCTGCCATTGCAGAAACACACGCAGAAGGAAGAGAACCAATGCCAAGTTGAATTACATCTCTATCTTTCATAATAGACAAAATATGGTTGGCAATTTGTTTTTCTACTTCGGTGGGTTCAATAGCTTTTTCGTTTATTTGTGGCCAAGCATATTTTTCACAATCTACTTCAACCCAATAATCTATATCATCAATATTAATTGTATTGAAACGTCCCCCTTCAGCCCAAGGATAATCAGAACGAACTTCTAAAACTATTTTTTTTGCAGTTTGTCTAAAAATATTAGCATTGTTTGTGCCGTAAGAAAAATTAAAATAACCGCGATTGTCAGGCTCTGATACTGCATTAAACCACCAATCCATACCTCTTTTTTCTTTTTGAGCATTTGCAAAGCGATAGTGATGTGCCCACATTCCATATGCCCAGCCCCATTGTGTCCAATCAGAAACGTTATTGTTTTCTCTTGCTTTTCTGTTCCATGGAAAAAAGAAATATTCGTGTACACAATGATATTGTTGAAAAGGGTCTATTTCTTGAAGTTCATTGTGAGGATAAAACATTGCATAGAGCCAAAATTCAATATCTTTTAAGTCGTTTGATCCCTTGCCAAGTCTTTTTGCAACTGCTTCTGTACACACTGTAGAATCGCCACCTGTAGTGCCATGATTTATCCAATCCCCTGATTTTACCATATCTGCTATCTGTTCTGGAGTTCTTTTTTATTTTGTATTTTCTGTTGAATTGGCGTTGTCATATTGTATTTTTCTATCCTGTAAATTTTAAGTTTTAATCAAAAATAGTTTTTTTAAAAATTTTTAAAAAAACAACTTTAAACTTTGGTTTTAAATTAATTAGACTATAATTTGAAAAGATAATTTGATTTTAACTATTTAATAATAAAAAATTATCAATAAAACTTTTTATGTTTTTTATAGAGTAAATTATAAAATTACATAGTTTCTATGTGCAAAAGCTATTTTTGTTAAAGTAAAAAAATGTTACGTATACGTATAACAGATATAATAGAACAAGTTCTTAAAAATTATCCTAATGCTGATGTAAGTGTTATAGATAAGGCTTATATTTTTTCTGCTGTTGCTCATTCTGGGCAATCGAGACTTTCTGGTGAACCTTACTTAAGTCATCCCCTTGCTGTAGCCAAAACCATAGCAAACCTTAAGCTCGATGTGGAAAGTGTTGCTGCGGCTCTTTTGCACGATGTAATTGAAGACACATCAATAACAAGAGAAGAGATAGAAAAAGAGTTTGGGAAAAATATTGAGTATATAGTTTCAGGAGTTACGAAAGTTAGTAAGTCTGCATTGAAAAGTCCTAAAATGGCTAATGTAGAAAGTATGAGAAGAATGTTTCTCGCTATGGCAAACGATATAAGGGTTATTTTAATCAAACTTGCTGATAGACTGCATAATATGGAAACTTTGCACTATCACACCTCCGATTTGAAAAAAAAACTTATTGCTCAAGAAACTTTAGATATTTACGCCCCAATTGCTTCAAGACTTGGTATGTTCGATATTAAAGTTCAACTTGAAAAACTAAGCTTTCAACATCTAAATCCCAAAGAATATTGTGATATTCAGCAGATGGTCGATAGAGATAGAAACAGTAAAAAGAAAAACTTAGAAACTATAAAGTCGGTCTTAGAAGCTAAATTAAAAGAAAATAATATAGAAGCTTTTATAAAAGGCAGATATAAGCAGATATACAGTATATATAAAAAAAAAAGAGCTCAAAATTTAAAATATGAAGAGATATGCGATATTGTAGCCGTTAGAATTATTACAAAAACAGTTAAAGATTGTCACAAAGTTTATGCTGTTCTTCACAATAATTGGGAACATCTTAAACATAGAGTAAGAGATTATATTACAAAACCTAAACCCAATATGTATCGCTCACTCCATACTACAATTTTGTATGAAGGTGAAAAATTAGAAGTTCAAATTAGAACAAAAAGAATGGATGAAGTCGCAGAATCTGGTATCGCTGCTCATTGGTCGTACAAAGAAGGAAGAAATATAGATGCCAATGTAAGTCAAAAGTTTGAATGGTTACAAAACATTATAGAAAATCAACAAGAATTTCCAAGCAGTGACCCTGATGATTTTATTGATAATATAAAGTTAGAACTTTTCCCATATGAAGTGCATATCTATACTCCAAATGGCGACTTTAAGGTTCTTCCCAAAGGAGCTACCCCTGTCGATTTCGCTTACTCAATTCATTCCGATATAGGAAACAGCTGTTACAGTGCTAAGGTGAATGGAAAAATAGTACCATTAAACTATCAGTTAAAAAATGATGACGTTGTAGAAATTATCACATCGAAAAATCATAATCCCGGCAATAACTGGTTAGATTTTGTCAAAACACCAAAAGCAAAAGCTAAAATCAGACAATGGATTAGAGCCACTAATAGAAGAGATAGTATAGAGCTTGGCAAAGAAATGTTAGAAAAATCGTTTGCGAGTGAAAAACTGAATTTTAGCGATTTTTTAAAATCTAAAGCAAAAACAAAAAAAATGTTAGATTGTTTTAACTATACAGATATTGATGAACTTTTTATAAATATAGCCTACGGAAAAAACACACCAAACCAGCTTATAAGACATATAGTTCCTAAAAAGAAAAGGATAGCTTCATCAAAAGCATCAACTAAGACAAAAAAAACAGTAAGCAGTATCGTTGTAAGTGGTTTTGATAACGACAATGTTTTGTTCAGAAAAGCTAAGTGTTGCAACCCATCTTTAAATGACAAAATAATCGGATATATTTCAAAAGGTGCAGGAATTATCATTCACAAATCAAATTGCGAGAACGTTCAAGATTTAGATAGTTTAAGACTAATCGATGTTGAATGGAGCAGGGAAGAGAAACAAAATAAAGATATTTTAATACAAATTAACTCTTACGAAAAAGCAGGCTTAATCTCAGAAATAAAAAATATCATAAACAGAAATAATATTAATTTAAAAAACATCAAAAGCGTAAGTGCCCCCGATAAAAGTGTTATAAGCACTGTAACGTTGTCTGCCTGCGACGATAGAGAGGTTACAAAGGTTTTGATTGATATTAGGAAGAGTAATGCTGTCATCAGTGTCAAAAGACTATAGAGCTTTACACATATTATTTTGATAAAGAAAAATCACAAACTATTAAAAAAACATATCTATTAGATTAAATAATTGGAAGATAATAACGCTCTCTTTCGCTTTGGTTTTGGGTTCGACGTATTGCTAATAATACTTTACCCCGTGAAATATTTTTAAATTTTGCAAATTTAAAAATAAGATTTGTGTTGTAAAACTCAAATCTTATTTCACAGGGCAACAATATAAAAACCCATTAGAGAGATTTAGCGAGACGGAAACCTATATATTTTTATATTTTGGTGACATCTTACTTAACTTATTGACAAAGATTTTTTTTAAAAAAGAAAGTATAGCAAGAGAATTGAACCATCGGATTATGCAAAGGATTTTTTTATCAAAATTTTTGAAACACCTTTTAAACCAAATGCTTAAAACACAAAAATTCGGGTCTAAAAGGCAATAACTAAGGTGTCCCCAGAACTTTCACACCCAATATCGTTTTGTCCAATATTGTTTATGGTGTTGTTTTTTATGTATGGGCGTATTGCTATACGCCCATAAAACAATGCAATCATCATCAAGAATAATTATAGGGGCACGGCACGCCTTGCACCTACACGGTGTTGTTTTTATACAATAATGCAAAAAATGAAAATATTGTAAGAGCAAAATGATCCGTCCTGAAATAGGTTGACTCCTTTAATAAGGTGTCAACCTATTTCAGGACGGGTCACAGTTAGTTGAAAAAAAATATGAGACAGATATTTTAAAAAGAGGTATTAAAGATATCTTAAGATTTGGAGTTGTTTTTGACGGCAAGAGGGTTTGGATAAAGACGGTTTAAGGTTAAATAAAAAGTTTTTTTATTTGTTCAAGTTCTTTTTTAATTTCGTAGATTATATTTTCTTTTACTTCTGTGTTACTATCTTTGCCAAAAGATAAGTGTTTTTTTGCACCTTTGATGGTAAATTTTTTGTCGTATAGTAAGTGTTTAATTTTTAAAAGAGTGTCTAAATCTTTTTTTGAATAGAGCCTTTGACCGCTTTTTGTTCTGTTAGGTTTTATATTGTTAAATTCTTGCTCCCAAAATCTTAAAACAGGAGATTCTACACCCACGATTTTGCTAACTTCACCAATTTTATAATAGAACTTTTCAGACATATTTTATTTTAAAGTGTTTACTCTAATTACGTAAAAAAGTGTTAAAAAGAAAGTTTTAGTCTTTTGTGACCAAAACATATATTTCTCCTGTTTTATTATCTTCCCATATTTTTCTTACTGTTATGTAAACAGTTTTTCCCATAGATGTTTGAACGCTGTAAGAAGAAAAATAGGCGGTTGCTTTGTTGTTTTCTTTTTTTGTTTTTATTTTTTGGACTGTTGAAACTTTTGTCCCCATCTGCATAGCAATCTCTTCAATGGCTCTTGAAATTGCAAGTTTTCTTTGTGCATTTTTCCCTTTAATATGAAGTCTTGCTATTCCGATTGCACTCTTTCCATCATAGCTCTCTTCGGTTATCCATTTAGGTTTTTCATCCTCTTTTTTTAAAGTGGAAGTGGTTTGAATGTTTTTGCTGGTAGAAGAACAAGAAAAAATAAATATCAAAAGAAAAATAAATTTTTTCATAAAATTTAAGTAAGTTAAACTATGTAATAAAAAAAGAGGGGAATTTTTTATTTTAATTCCCCTTCTTTTTTTTATGTTAGAATTTTATTTGTTGCTAAACTCTTTTTCAATCTCTTTATCAAGTTCTTCATGAGCTTTTTTTGCTTGGAATTGTTGCCATAAAGCCTGGTCATTTTTATAACTGGTTTCTACAGATTCTTTAACGTAGTTTTTAACCATTTCTGAATCTATAACCATTAAAATATGTAAGTTGTTTTTTGGAGAGACCCAAATTGATTTTGCTTTAGAGCCTTGAAGAGCTTGATCTGTAACTTGCTTTGTGACTTGGCTTGAAACTTTTTCAACTGTAGTTTCATCTCCTATACCTGTTTGTTGTGTAAAGTTTTTAGTAAGGTCTTTTACTTTAACATTTATCATTCTTGCAAGTTCACTTCTGCCGTTTGCCATAGCTTCATTACGAGCAAATTGCATTCCTGCAGGACCTATTTCTGCTATTCCAAGAGCAGCAAGTCCACCTTCAAGAGAAGCATCAAGTACCCAAGCTGGTGCATTTGCATATTCTCCAGCTTGTGGTGATTCTTCTACAGCAGTTTGAGGCTCTGGTGCTTTATCTCCACAGGCAAAAAGAAATAGTGACATAACAAGTAAAACCAAAAGTTTTTTTAACATTATTTTTCTCCTTATAATTAAAAAAATCTTAATTTTTTATATAAAAACATCCATAAATTAAACAAACAAGAAACTTAAATATTTTTTAGTTTTTTGTCAATTTGTTGATTCTAACTTTCCTAAAGATTCAAGGCGATTTAGCCCATTTATATACGCTTTAACACTTGCAACAATTATATCAAGGTCAGAGCCTTTACCAAGAGCTACTGTGTCGTTCATTTTTAACCTAACTGTAACTTCACCATAAGCATCAGTTCCACCTGTTAAAGCGGCGATAGAAAATCTAAGCAGTTCAGGCTCTTTGCCTGTCATTTTTTTTAGAGCGTTAAATGCTGCATCTATAGGTCCATTCCCTTTAGATTCTTGTTCAACTATATCGTCGTCTATTTTGAGTTTAACTTTAACTTTTGCTTCTTTATTCATATTACTTGAAACAGACATATCTACTAATTTAAAAGATAAGTTTTCTCTTAAAATTTTTTCAAGGACAAGAGCTTCCAAATCTTCGCTTAAGATATTTTTTTTCTTATCCGCAGCTTCTTTGAATTTCTCGAAAACCTCTTTTAACTCTTTTTCATCTAAATCGTAGCCTCGTTTTTTAAGTTCTTCTTTTACTGCATGTTTTCCTGAATGTTTACCAAGTACCAATTTGTTATTATCAAGTCCTATAGTTTCTGGCTTCATAATTTCATAGGTCATAGGATTTTTTAAAACCCCATCTTGATGAATGCCAGCTTCGTGAGCAAAAGCATTTGCACCAACAATAGCTTTATTAGGTTGTACCATAATACCTGTAATAGAGCTTACAAGCTTGCTCGTTTTATAAATTTCTTCTGTTACAATTTTAGTTTTAAAATTTAAAAGCGATTCTCTTGTTTTTATTGCCATTACAACTTCTTCAAGAGAAGTGTTGCCTGCTCTTTCTCCAATTCCATTGATTGTAACTTCTATTTGTCTTGCACCATTTTTTATACCTTCAATTGTATTGGCTGTAGCAAGCCCAAGGTCGTTATGGCAGTGTACACTAAAAATTGTTTTATCCATACCTGTCGTATTTTCATAGATATATTTAACTAAATTGCCGAACTCTTCTGGAATTGCATAGCCTACTGTATCAGGAAAATTTATAGTTTTTGCACCTGCTTTAATCGCTTCCCCAAAAAGCTTACATAAAAAATCTTTGTCACTTCTTGAGCCGTCTTCTGCTGAAAACTCAACATTATCGGTAAAAGATTTTGCATACTTTACAGATTCAAAAGTTCTTTTTAATATCTCTTCGCGTGACATTTTAAGTTTATATTTCATATGAATATCTGAAGAGGCGATAAAGGTATGTATTCTTGGATATTTTGCTGTCTTTATAGCTTCCCAAGCTCTGTCTATATCTTTCTTATTAGCTCTTGCCAAAGCTGCGACCTCACTATTTTTAATCTGTTTTGCAATTAACGAGACCGATTCAAAATCTCCAACAGAAGAAGCTGGAAAACCTGCTTCCATAACGTCTACTCCTAATCTTTCAAGCTGAATAGCAAGACGCACTTTCTCTTTTTTATTCATACTCGCACCGGGCGATTGTTCTCCATCTCTTAAAGTAGTATCAAATATTATAACATTGTTATCCATTTTGCTATTATTCCTTATTTTTTGATTTTGATAATTTATAGTGAAAACTGTCTGCAAGTGCTTGCCAACTTGCTTCTATTATATCGTGTGAAACTCCTATAGTTGTCCACACCTCTTTTTTATCTCTGGAATCGATTAAAACTCTTACTATTGCACCTGTTCCATCTCTTCCGTCTAAAATACGCACTTTAAAATCTACCAATTGCATACATTTAAGCTCTTCATAAAAACCTTTTAGAGCGTCTCTTATAGCATTATCGAGAGCACTTACAGGTCCTTCGCCTTCTGCTGCTGAAATCACACTTTTTTTGCCTACGCTCACTTTAACTGTGGCATAAGAGTAGCAATTTAAAGATTTATCTTTTTCGATTGTAACTCTAAACTTTTTTAATTTAAAAAAAGGTTGAAATTTTTTCGTCAATTTTTCTATAAAAATTTTGAGCGAAGCATCAGCTGCATCAAATTGAAAACCTTTATTTTCTAAATTTTTTATTTCTTGCAAAACTTTATGTATCTCTTCATCGCTTAATGTAATACCGAACTTTTTAGCTTTGTTTACGATATTACTTTTTCCAGACAAATCGGATACTATTACATTTTGTGTATTTCCAACAAGTTCAGGTTTTATATGCTCATAAGTTTTTGAGCTTTTATTTATAGCACTTACGTGAATCCCTCCCTTGTGTGCAAAAGCACTTTCTCCTACAAACGGTCTTCTTTTGTATGGAACCATATTGGCAGTTTCGCTTACAAATCTTGAAAGATTTTTTAATTTTTTAAGATTTTTTTTGCCGATGGTTTTGTGTTTAAGTTTTAATTCAAGAATTGGGAGAATAGAAGTTAAATCAGCATTCCCGCATCTTTCTCCATAACCGTTGATAGTTCCTTGAACCATTTTAACACCTTGCTCTACAGAAGCTATAGAATTTGCTACAGCAAGATTACAATCGTTATGGGTATGAATACCAAGAGGAGTGTTAACGTTATTTTTCTTAAAGAAAATTTTTGTCTCTTCTATGATTTCTTCAAGTTCTTTTGTAAGAGTTCCACCATTTGTATCACAAAGTACAATGTAGTTAGCCCCGCCTTTAACTGCTGATAATATAGTTTTTAAGGTGTATTCTTTATTTTCTTTAAATCCATCAAAAAAATGCTCTGCGTCATAAAAAACTTCTTTCCCCTTTTTTTTAAGAAAATCGATAGAGTCTTCTATCATTAAAAGGTTCTCTTCTAAAGTGGTATTCAAAGCCTTTTTTACGTGCAAGTCCCAACTTTTACCAACTATAACGACTATATCAGTTTCACTATCTATAAGAGCTTTTAAGTTAAAATCGTTTTCAGGTTTGATATCTGGTTTTCTTGTAGAGCCGAAAGCTGTTATTTTAGAGTTTTTAAGTTTTATTTTTTTTATTTTTTTAAAAAACTCTGTATCTTTAGGGTTGGAGCCCGGCCATCCGCCTTCTATATAATTAATACCGATGTCGTCCAACTTTAAAGCCACTTTTAATTTTTCCTCAACGGTAAAAAATATCTCTTCACCCTGCATTCCATCTCTTAAAGTTGTATCATAAGTTACAATTTTCATATTAGTTCCTTTTTTTGATAAAAAAAAAGCCATTATCTTTTTTTATTTTAAAGATAATGGCTTTTAAATTTCTCTTTTTTTTATATGTTATAAAAAAACCATCACCTGAAACCGAGGAGGTTAATTCCTAAGAGGCTAATAATATTAATTATGATGATGTTTTTTTTTATTTTCATTATTTTGATAAAAAAAATCTTTACTTTTTTATAAAATTATATAGCTTGAACTGTTTTTTACATTTAGTTTAGTTTTGGAATATGTTTATTAGATAAATTTGTACAAATAGTAAGATATTCCCAATATGAAAAATTTAGTGCAAGAAAGTATATATAAGGAAACAAGATGTCAAGAAAATGTGCAATATGCGGTAAAAAAACTATGATTGGTAATAATGTCAGTCATGCAAACAATAAAACAAAAAAGAAATTTAATGCTAATTTACAACAAGTTAAAATAGTAAAAGAAGATGGTTCTGTAAAGAAGATTAAAGCTTGTACAAAATGCATTAAAGGCAATAAAACAATAACAGATAAATAAAAACAATTTTGATAAGCTTTTTTTTTAAGGGTGGAAAGTAAATCAAGCCAATTAAAAAAAAAGCTTTTTTCTCTCTTTTAAATTTGTTGTTTGTTATTTATACCTTTTTTTTCTCTTCTAAAAATTATTCAAACAAGCCTCTTTTCTATCAAAACAAAAATTCATTTTGTACTTAAAAAATACCAACAAGCTCGCTCCCAAGCTCCTGAGACTATGATACAATAGTTTTTACAAAAATCCCAAAAGCTCGATCCCAAGCAGGAGCTTGGGATCGAAGTTGGTAGGGGGTAATAAATGTAGGGAACAAAAATCTGAGAGCTTTGCACATAATGTTTTTTTATGAAAAAATAGTAGTTTTTAATAAAATATCAACTTTTGATAATTTCACAAAAGCTCCTAAAAACCCTATAAAGACTGACGCTCTCTTTTGTAATATTTTTGGATTCGACGTATTAATATACTACTTCACCACAAAAATATTACAAAATAGAGCTATGTGCAAAGCTCTCAAATCTTTGTTCCCTACTTGGGAATGAAACTAAGTTATGTGCAAAGGTTTCATGGTTTATAAAAGTGCGTTTTTTATTTGATTTTTATCTTTGCTCAATATAGTTTCCGCCACCTTTTAAAAAAAATCGTATTGAATGGTTAAAAAGGTAGTATTAACAATTATTTACAGGGAGTAAAGAATGAAAAGATTGTTTTTAGTTTTATCAATTTCGTTGTTTGTTTGTTTTTGTTTCTCATCTTCTTTTGCAAAGAAAAGCGAAGCTTTATCAAAAGATATGAGCCAAACCCTTTTAATTGCTGATAACGATGCAGACACTACAGATAAACTTGATGGAGTTAGTGAAGAAACAAATAGTGAAAGTTATGAAACAGGAGTTGATGAAAGCGGTGATACAAGCGGAGAAGAACCAGATACTTCTTATGAAACAGAAGCGGACGGAAGCGAAAATTAAACAAATTTTATGACAAAACTTATGGTGTATTTGATTTATTAGATACAAATACACCATAATTCTTTTTAAGCAGAAGTGTTTTTTTGATATTATTGTCCAAATATTTTAGGTATCATACTCAATATTCCTTGTATTGTCGTTTGTGTTGCTATGTTTATTGTTACCCCTTCGGCTGTTTTTTTAGAAAATTACAAGTTTTATCTACCATATTTTTTAGCAAGCTTTTATCAGGTTTTTCTTTTTCATTTTCTTTTTTAATATCATCTATATTGTTATTAAGAGTTTTGTTTTGGTCATCTGTTAATCCTAATGAGTTTTTATTATGCTCTAAATACTCTAAAAAATTATTAATAGATTGTTTAGTTTTTTTTTCTTCTTTTATAACAATATAACAATCATTGTGTTAGCACCATTTCCGATTATGATTCCATCACAATTTGTCATATTAATATTTTATGTTATTCCTAACTTTTTTATTATAGATTTTTTTTTATAAGTTATGCCTATTAGGTTTCTTATTGATATTTGTTCTCCAGACTTAAAGCATTGAATATCTTGTTTATTTAGGTTTTTAATAAAATGTTTAATTGTTTTTATATCAAAATAATGAGGTTTTTCTGAATCTTGGCATTGCCCGCAATTGCATTTAACTAACTCTTTATAGTCAATTTCTAAACCATATAATTTTTTATGAATTGTTGTGATTTCTTTTTGTATTGTATGAAGTAAATTTTTTTTATCTTCTAAATTTCCATTAGCAATATTAATTTTTAGAAGATTTTTGTTTTCTTGTACAATTAAGGCAGTTGCATCAGAATCTTGATCTTTTAGTATAACACCTTCACTCCAAACCCATTTATTATCAATCATATTATGAATACGAACAATAAGATCGAGTATGATTGGAGAAGGTATAAAGCCATATTCTATTTTAATGGATATGTTGCTCTTGTAATTCCAATTATATTTATCTGGAGGGTCAAAAGGAAGTAACATAGGAACAATATACTTTTCTTTTTCTACCTCATAAGCAATATTCAATTTATCTTTTAACATTAAATTTAAAAGATAGTTACAATCAGGCTCTTGATATTTTTCTTCTGTTTGTTTTTGCCAAAAATCAAAAATCCATTTTTTTTCAAAAAACCCCTTTTTCATATTTTCATTTCCACTGTTTAATGAAGCGTATAGAGCTTTTGTAATCCAATTTGGTTGCAAGAAAATGACATTAGATAAAGCTAAATCATCAGGAAAATGAATAAGGTTTCCTGTTCTGTTAAAATAATCTAAAGCTTCTAACCTATCTTCTTCTTTATCAAGACCTTCTGGGCAAAGAGCATAGAACTCTGATTTTGAGATATAGTTTTTTTTCTCTTTTTCTAAATTCTCTTTTAATTTTTTATATTGCCAAATTTTTGGAAATGTTTTTGGAATAATGGGCAATTTGGCTAATTTCTCTTTGATTTTTTCTTGTAAAAAGTCCCATTTATAATTGTTAACACTAAAATCTATATCAATTTTTTCAATGTCTAATAATCTTTCATTAAATTTTTCTATACTTTTTTCTATTCCCGAAAAATTAGCATTTTCATCATAGCTTTTGTTTAGATTTAATACTACTAATACTTTTGGTAGGTTATCTTGTGCTTTGTTTCTTGTAAGCAGACTGATTGTATTAAACCAATAGTCCCAATCGGTGTCAGCTCTTCTATAATCTGCAACAATGATATATAAGGCATCTCTTGTTATGGAATATTTATGCAAATGATATTGTATTGTGTGACCGCCAAAATCCCAAATTGTCGTTGTGATTTGTGTGTCTTTTTTTGTTGGGTGTGAAAATTTACGATTCTTTATAACATCAATACCAAGAGTCGATTTTGTGCTGGGTAATTTAAGTGTAGGTTTTTGTAATTTTTTAAATAGAGTTGTTTTCCCTGCTCCTCTTTCTCCTAAAATCAAAATTTTTGCTTCATATATCTCTTCTTTATCTTTTTCTATATCTTCAAAATATTTTTTAGTTCTCGTTGGACATTGAGTAATAATATCTTTATCAGGTTCTTTTATTGGATTGTTGTTTAAATCTAAAGAGATAAGACTTTTTAACTCTTTTAAGACAGAAATATCGCTTAATTTATTATCGCTTAATTCTAAAGTTGATAAGTTTTTTAAATGTTTTAAGTGAGATATATTGGTTAATTTATTATCGTTTAAATTTAAATAAGAAAGGTTATTTAATTCTTTTAAGCAAGAAATATCGGTTAAATTATTATTGCTTAAATTTAAATAAGAAAGGTTTTTTAACTCTTTTAAATGGGATATATCCGTTAACTTATTATTGATTAAATTTAAAGAAGAAAGTTTCTTTAAATCTTTTAAGTGAGAGATATCGGTTAAATTGTTAGAGCTTAACTCTAAGGTGGATAAGTTTTTTAAATCTTTTAAGTGAGAAATATCGGTTAAATTATTATAGCTTAAATCTAAATTCGATAAGTTTTTTAACTCTTTTAAAACTGATATATTCGTTAACTGATTATAGCTTAAATATAAACTCGATAAGTTTTTTAACTCTTTTAAAACAGCAATATCGGTTAACTGATTATGGCTTAAATCTAAACTCGATAAGTTTTTTAACTCTTTTAAAACTGATATATCCGTTAACTGATTAGAGCTTAAATATAAACTCGATAAGTTTTTTAACTCTTTTAAAACTGATATATCCGTTAACTGATTAGAGCTTAAATCTAAATTTGATAAGTTTTTTAAATCTTTTAGATGAGAAATATCAGTTAACTTATTAATGCTTAAATCTAAATAAGAAAAATTCTTTAAATCTTTTAAGTGAGATATATCGGTTAAATTATTCTCGCTTAAATCTAAATAAGAAAGATTCTTTAAATCTTTTAAGTGAGATATATCGGTTAAATTATTCTCGCTTAAATCTAAATAAGTAAGATTCTTTAAATCTTTTAAGTGAGATATATCGGTTAAATTATTCTCGCTTAAATCTAAATAAGTAAGATTCTTTAATTTTTTTAGAAAAGATATATTCGTTAAAATAGAACACTTTAGTTTAAGTTTTTTTAAATGTTTAAAATTAGAAAAAACAGATAAAGGGAGAAGCCATAGTGCAGAATTTTCTAAAGCTATTCCTGTTATATTTTGTTTTAAATCTATGCTATAACTATGAAGTTTTTTATTTGTTTCTAATTTATCAAAAAAGACACAATTAAATTTAAAACATAAAATTTTTTCAATTTGTTTTAAATAATCTAAATCGTTCATTCTTATATTCCCTTGTATCTATCTTAAACTTACACTATTTATATATTTTATAAATTTTCAAATATTCCTATGATAGTTTTTATTGCTACATTTTCTGCTACCCCTACTGTTATGTTTTTAAACAAATCATAAGTTTTATTCAATAACCCTTTTAAAAACTTTTTATTAGGTTTCGGATTGTTATTTTCTTTTTTAATATCATTTATATAGTTATTAAGCGTTTTTATTTCTTCTTTTTTTAAATCTTTCCAATATGACTCTTTATTGTTTTCTAAAAAGTCCAAAATTTTGGTAATCAATTCTTTTGTTATTTTTTCTTCATTTATAAAGTGAATTGTATTATTATTAATATTATCTTGGGTATTGTTATTAATATTACTTGAGTTATTCTGAATAATATTATTTATGACTGTCTGTTCATTTTTTGACTTTTTCTCTGTTTTTTCTTTCATTTCTGATTTCTCCTCTATTTTTTTTTGTTTATAAACTGTTCCTATTAGGTTTGTTATTGAGACTGGATCCCCAAATTTTGGGCATTGAATATGTTGTTTATTGCATTTTTCACTTAAGTGTTTAATTTTTTTCATCTCAATATAAGAATGTTCTGATGAATTCTTGTTGCATTTATGACAATTACATTTTACTGATTCTTTATAGTCAATCTCTGAATGATATAACTTTTTATGAATTGTTTTTATTTCGTTTTGTATTTTATAAAGTAACTCTTTTTGTGCATTTAAACTTCCATTAGCGATATTAATACTTAGAAGATGTTCATTCTCTTGTATAATTAAGGCAGTTGCATCAGAATCTTTATTTTTCAATATAATACCTTCACGCCAAACCAAGTTATTATAAATAATATCATACATGCGCACAATGAGATTTGTTATGATTATAGAAGATATGGATTTATATTCTTCATACTTTATCCTAATGGATATATTATCTTTAAAATTCCATTCATATTTTTCTTTTGGGGGGGCACAAGGCAGCAATATAGGAACCATATATTTTTCTTCTTCTACCTCATAAGCAATATTCAATTTATCTTTTAACATTAAATTTAAAAGATAGTTACAATCAGGCTCTTGATATTTTTCTTCTGTTTGTTTTTGCCAAAAATCAAAAATCCATTTTTTCCCCAAAAACCCCTTTCCCATATTTTCATTTCCACTGCTTAATGACGCGTATAGAGCTTTTGCAATCCAATTTGGTTGCAAGAAAATAATATTAGATAAAGCTAAATCATCGGGAAAATGAATAAGGTTTCCTGTTTTGTTAAAATAATCTAAAGCTCTTAATTTGTCTTTTTCATCATCAAGACCTTTTGGGCAAAGAGAATAGAATTGTTTTTTTGAAATATAGTTTTTTTTCTCTTTTGCTAACTTTTCTTTTAATTCTTTCCATTGCAATTTTTGTGAGAACTTTTCTAGCACAATTGGCAAAGTGATTAAATTTTCTACAATTATTTTTTGTAACTTGCACCACTTGTTATCATTTTTACTAAAATCCACTTCTATTTTTTCAATATCTAACAAATGTTTATTAAATTTTTTTCTATTTTTGTTTGTTTTTAAAGCATTATTACTGTCATAATGTTCATAGAAATTTAATACTACTAATACTTTTGGAAGAGTATCGTCCTCGTCCTTTTTTTTAAGTGAATTTATAATATTAAACCAATAATCCCAATTGATATCAGTTTTCCTGTAGTCTGCTACAATGATATATAAAGCATCTTTTGTGATAAAATATTTATGCAAATGATATTGTATTGTATTACCGTCAAAGTCCCAAATGGTTGTTGTGATTTGTGTGTTTTTTTTTGTTGGGTGTGTAAATTTATAATTTTTTATAACATCAACACCAAGAGTTGATTCGGTTTTGGGTAAAAGTTCTTTAGATTTTTGTAATTTTTTAAAAAGGGTTGTTTTCCCCGCTTTTCTTTCTCCTAAAATTACGATTTTTGCTTCATATAAGTTATTTTTTCTCTCTTTTTCTTCACTTTCAAAATATTCTCTGATTTGTCTTGGACCTAGAGCAATAATGTCTTCATTAGGTTCTTTGATTGGGTTTTTAGCTAAATTTAAATAAGAGATGTTTTTTAAATATTTTAAGGCAGAAATGTCAGTTAACTTATTATCGCTTAAATCTAAACGGGTCAGGTCATTTAACTTTTTTAAAGCAGATATGTTGGCTAATTTATTATCGCTTAAATCTAAACTGGTTAGCTTATTTAATTTTTCTAAAGCAGAAATATCGGTTAATTTATTATCGCTTAAATCTAAACTCGATAAGTTTTTTAACTCTTTTAAAACTGATATATCCGTTAACTTATTATTGCTTAAATATAAACTCGATAAGTTTTTTAACTCTTTTAAAAAAGATATATTTGTTAAATCAAAATCTCTTAAATATAGTTCTGTTACATTTTGGTCTGAATCTATATTGTAGTCGCGAGCTTCTTCTAATTTAAAACCTAAAACCTCTTCTATTTCTCTTAAATAATCTAAATCGTTCATTTTTTTTATCTATTTTTTATAATGATTTTTTTTTAAGTTTAAGAAAGTAAAGTTTTAACAAGCACTTAAGTTTGATGTATAAAACTTAAAATTTGTAAATGATATAAGTCAAAAAGACAATATATAGTTCTGTTTTTATAAATTCCATTTTTATCTTTAATAGTTTTTTCCTCTCTTTTATTTTTTATTAAAATCTTATTGATTTTCGGACAGCCTTATATAAAAAAGTTATGAAAATAGTTTTGTTTGAAAATTGAATTATTCAAAGTCTTATTTTTGTATATGAATTTTTGGATATTTTTTGGAGATTATAATATGGATGCAAAAGATATAGCTTTTTTTAAGGAACAACTTTTAAATCAGAAGCAAGAACTTATAAAACATGCTGGTGATACTGTTGAAGGTATGAGTACTCAAAAAGAGTCTTTTCCTGACCCTACCGACAGAGCTTCTTATGAATCTGAGAGAAATTTTACACTTAGACTTCGTGATAGAGAGAGTAAACTTATTAAAAAAATTAATCTTGCCCTTGAAAAGATTGAAGATGGAAATTTCGGTATTTGTGAAGAGTGTGGGAGAGATATTCAAATGAATAGATTGAAAATTAGACCTGTAGCCACAAAGTGTATAAATTGTAAAACTAAAGAAGAAGAGACAGAAAAATATATTGAAAAACAATAAAACTATTGACCTTCATATACATACGTCTTTTTCTGACGGTTCTTTCACTCCCAATGAAATAATAGAAAGTGCGATAGAGAAAAACCTTTCAGCGATATCTATAACAGATCACGATAACGTTGCAGGTTGTGTAAAAGTTTTAGAAAATAGCCCGCAAAAAATAAAATTTTTAACAGGTATAGAGATAAGCACTGCCCCTCCTTCTTCTTTTTCAAAAATAGAATCACTCCATATTTTAGGTTACGGAATAGATGTTAAACACAAAGAGATAGAAAATCTTATTAAAGAGCAGGAAGAAAAAAGATTAGAGCGAAACGACAAAATTTTTCTTAAACTACAAAAACTTGGGTTTGATATCAACATCAATGAAATTAAAAGAGATAAAAATATGGTTGGGAGACCTCATATAGCAGAAGAGATGGTAAATAAAAACTATGCAAAAGATGTAGATGATGCCTTTAAAAGATTTTTAAGTAAAGGCAAGATGGGATATGTAAAGAAAGAACATATCAGTTTTGATAAGGTTTTATGGACTATCAAAAAAGCAGGAGGCATCTCTTCTCTTGCTCACCCCTTTTTTTTAAAGCTTTCAATGGAAAGAGTTAATACTCTTATTACAATACTCAAAAGTGAAGGACTTAATGGTATAGAGGTATACTATCCTAACGTTAAGAAAAAAGTTTTACTTGCCTACCAAAGAGTTGCTGAAAAACACGAATTACTGAAAACGGGCGGTTCCGATTTTCATGGTGAGTATAAAAAAAATATCGATTTGGGTGATGCTAATGTCCCTTTTGAAGTTTATGAAAATATTATGAACGCTCTTAAATGTTCTAAATAGATAGTGATTAAAGATTATGCAAGAACACTTATCAAAACAAGATATCCTTACGTTAGAAAAAAACATAGGGTACACTTTTGAAAATAAAAAACTGTTAATTAATGCACTTATACATAGGTCTTATTTGAATGAATATAATTTAAAAGATTTTGATAGTTATGAAAAACTTGAGTTTTTGGGTGATGCTGTTTTGGAGTTAGTAATACGAGAAGAGCTTTTTAAAAAAAATCCCGATAAAGATGAAGGTACTTTATCAAAAATAAAATCTACAATGGTGAATAAAACAAACCTTAGTGAAATTGCAAATAAGCTTAACTTAGGTAATTTTATTTTACTTGGAAAAGGCGAGATGAACACAGAGGGATACAAAAAAGAGTCTATTCTTGCCGATGTTTTAGAGTCTATCCTTGCGGCTATCTATATCGATTCGAGCTTTATCCGTGTGCAAAAAGTCATAAAAAAAATTTTTAACATCAAAAGCGTTTTAAGTGTAAAAAAAATACTTAACGATTATAAAACACTTCTTCAAGAAACGACACAAAATATCTATAAAATTGTACCTGAATACTCCGTTTTAGAAGAAGTGGGACCATCACATAACAAAACTTTTAAAGTGGCTATAAAAGTAAACAAAATCGTAACTTATGGAAAAGGAAAGAGTAAAAAAATAGCCGAGCAATCTGCAGCTAAAAAAGCTTTGAAACTTATACAAAATGACAAATAAACTTAAAAAGTTTATAGTGCCTGTCTTTATACCTCATCAAGGATGTCCATTTTCTTGTATATTTTGTAATCAAAAAAATATTACAGGCGTTCAAGAAAAAGATGTAAAAAAACAGATAGAAACTTTTCTGTCGTATAAAAAAGATAAAAGTCGAGATACAGAAATAGCTTTTTATGGTGGGACTTTTCTTGGCTTACATCCAACTAAAATTGTTAATTTATTAGAAATAGCCGAAGAGTTTATAAAAAAAAATGAAGCGTCTGCTATTAGATTCTCTACAAGACCCGATTCTGTAAACGATACCACATTAAATTTAATAAAAGATTTTTCGGTAAGGACAATAGAGCTTGGCGTTCAATCTATGGACGATAGAGTCTTAAAAGTGTCACAAAGAGGACACACCTCATCAGATACAAAAAAAGCTTTTGAACTTATTAAAGAAAGAGGGTTTCTAACAGGGGCACAAATTATGATTGGTCTCCCTGAAGATAGCAGTGATACTATACTTGAAACAGCAAATAAGCTTATAAAACTCGCCCCAAATTTTTTACGAATATATCCTTGTGTAGTACTAAAAAATACAATCTTAGCTGATATGTATCAAGCAGGGAGCTATAAGCCTTTTAGTCTAAAGGAAAGTGTTGAAATTTCAAAAAAACTTTATCTCCTCTTTAAAGAAAATAGTATACAAGTTATTCGTATGGGACTTCAGTCTACTTCAAGCTTAGAAAAGGAAGGTAATATCTTGGCAGGTCCATACCATCCATCATTTGCACACCTTGTTTTTTCAACTATTTTTTTAGATAAAGCGATAGAATTACTTAAAGATAAAAAAGATAAAGAGATAGTTTTTGAAGTAAATCCCAAAAGTGTTTCTGTGGCAAGAGGCATAAATAATTATAATATAAAAAGCTTAATGAAAAAATTTAAACTACTATCTGTTAATATAAAACCATCTTCTTATCTATCTATAGACGATTTGAAATTAACTAAATAATAGATGTAAATGTTTATAAAAAAGATATTTTTAATATTAATTTTCTTAATTTTTGTGCCGATTATTGTTTATTCAAGAGAGTTTTTTATAGTTAAGAAAGTTTATGATGGCGACACTATTTTACTAAATAACGGAATACGCGTCAGATATCTCGGTTTGAATTCTCCAGAAATGGCTTATAAAGACAAGAAAAAGAGAGAGCCTTTTGCAAAGGAAGCAAAAGAGTTTAACAAAAAACTTGTAGAGGGAAAAAGAGTATTCTTAATTTTCAGTAAAAAAAGGTACGATAGATACGGTAGATGGCTTGCATATGTTTTTTTAGAGAGTGGGAAATTTATAAATAGAGAGATTGTACAAAATGGTTTTGCTTATTGTTATTTTAGAACAAATAATAAAAGATACGATTACTCTTTATTAAGAGCACAAAGATTTGCTATGTCAAGAAGGCTTGGGATTTGGTCTGAAAATTTAAAAAAAAGTGGTCTTTTAATTGCTAATACAAAAACTAAAGTATTTCATACGCAAAATTGTGAATATGCAAAAAAAATAAAAAAAAGTTATAGAAAACTATATTATACAAAATGGAAAGCTTTTTGGGATGGATATGCTCCGCATAAAGCTTGTATCAAGTAAAAAAAATATTTTTAGAGAGTAAAGTAAAAAAATGATAGGAGAAAAAATAAACGATATTTTAAGTATAGCGGTTAGAGAAGCACAAATTAGAAGACACGAATATATCTCTGTAGAACATATTTTGTTTGCTATACTAAAAGATATGGACGGCAACGCTATTATAAAATTTTGTGGTGCAGACAGTACAAGATTACAAGAAAAGCTTGAAGAGTTTTTTAATCTTAGAATGAAGTCTGTTGAAGAAGGCAAAGAGTATGTGTTGCAACAAACTTTAACATTCCAGAGAGTTCTTCAAAGAGCAATTGAACTATTACAAAGACAAAACAAAAAAGAGCTCTCTCTTTGTGATATTTTAGTCTCAATTATTTCTGAAAATAACTCCGATGCACAACACTTTTTGTTAAATGAAGGAGTTACTAAAGAAGATTTAGAAGCTTATGCCGTTCAATATCATTCTAAACATAGAAAGAGTACAATAGAAGACCAAAAGTCTAAGATTGATAATTATCTTAAGATTTATACCACAGACTTAATACAAAAAGCGGCACTTGGGAAAATCGATAACTTAGTAGGCAGAGAAAAAGAGGAAGAGAGGGTAATAAGAACTCTTTTAAGAAGAAGAAAAAACAATCCTCTTTTAGTAGGAGAGGTTGGAGTAGGCAAAACTTCTATAATAGAAGGAATAGCTCTAAAAATATATGAAAATAAAATTGATAGTAACTTAAATATAAAAAACATCTTTAGCCTTAATTTAAATAAGTTAATTGCAGGCACAAAGATGAGAGGGGAGCTTGAAAGTAGGGTAGAGCGACTTTTTAAAATTTTAGAAGAAAAACAAGATGCAGTGCTTTTTATTGATGAAATACACACAATAATTGGAGCAGGCTCTAC
Source organism: Desulfobacterales bacterium (assembly GCA_963662235.1). Classification (GTDB taxonomy): domain Bacteria; phylum Desulfobacterota; class Desulfobacteria; order Desulfobacterales. The sequence continues at coordinate 1,384,791 of OY759308.1, forward strand.
AAATAGCTCTTCTATGGATATCTCAAACATATTAAAACCTTTGCTCTCTGAAAACAAAATAAGATGTATTGGAGCAACAAACTTTAATGAGCTTAAAACCCTTGAAAAAGATAGTGGTTTTATCAGAAGGTTTGAAAAAATTGAAGTTCAAGAAACGACAATTCCTGAAACTATTGAGATATTGAACGGTTTAAAACACTACTATGAAAATCATCACAGTGTTAAATATTCACAAAATGTAATAGAATCTGTCGCTAATCTTTCTGCTAAATATATCAACGATGCTTTCCTTCCTGATAAAGCAATAGATGTAGTTGATGAGGTTGGTTCTTATATAAATTTTAATAAGAAACAGAGTAACTATAAAATTACTATTAACGATGTAGAAAAAATTGTAGCTACTATAGCAAAAGTACCTATGGAAAGTGTTAGTGCTTCGGATAAGAACTTGCTTTTAAATCTTGATAAAAAACTCTTAAAAAAAATATTTGGTCAAGATGAGGCTATAAATGTTGTTACAAAAGCTATAAAAAGAGCAAGAGCTGGGCTTGTAAATTATGAAAGACCTGTTGGGTCTTTTATCTTTTCAGGGCCTACTGGTGTTGGAAAAACAGAACTTGCAAGACAGCTTGCAATAGAGCTTGGAGTTAATTTTATACGTTTTGATATGAGCGAATATATGGAAAAACATTCTGTATCAAGATTGATAGGTTCACCTCCAGGATATGTAGGTTATGAGCGAGGTGGTATCCTTACCGATAAAATAAGAAGAAATCCCTATTCTGTAATTCTATTTGATGAGATTGAAAAAGCTCATCCCGATATTTACAACATACTGCTTCAAATTATGGATTATGGTACGCTTACAGATAATAAAGGGATAAAAGCCAATTTAAATAACGCTATTATTATTATGTCGTCTAATGTTGGTGCAAAAAATATGATAAAAAATGATATCGGTTTTATTGAGGCTGGAGGCAAGAATATTAAAATGAAAGGTAAAAAAGCACTTGAAAGGCTTTTCTCTCCAGAATTTATCAACAGAATAGATGAAAATGTAGTTTTTAACCAATTAGATATAAAGGTTATGGAAAAAATAGTAGATAAATTTATTTTCGAGATAAAAGAGCAATGTAAAGTCAAAAAAATAGAACTAAAATTAACTAATGATGCAAGAAAGTGGCTTGCACAAAAAGGATTTGACGCAAAATATGGAGCAAGACCTCTTAAAAGATTGGTACAGACCGAAGTAAAAGATAATATTTCAGACTATATCTTGTTCGAGCAAAAAAGTTTAAAAAATAAAGTAATAACAATTGGAGTTAAAAAGGATAACTTATATTTTAACTAACTTAAAAGAGACCTTTTGTAAAGGTTACATATTTCGATGACAAAATTGTTATGATAATAAAATAAAAAAAATAATAATTTAAAAATTATTTTTTTTATTTTTTTTCATTTTCCAAGCAATTTAAAAAAAGGAGCATTTTGTCATGTCGAATTGTTATAAAGCAAGTGATAAAAGTATAGAACGGTCTCTTGTTAAAAGGTTTTTAAATTTAATTGAAACATATGAATTAATCAAGAACAGGCAACACGATAAATATAGATTTGTTAAAGATTTTTATTTAGATTTTGGGATTAAAAGGCAGTTATTTCTTAAATTCTATAATCGCTACAAGCAGACTAAAGATAAAAAAAGCTTATTGCCACAAAAAAGAGGACCTAAATATAGTACAAGAAGACCAGAAAAATTTATAATAAAAAAAGTTATAGAATTAAGGCGTTTAGGAAATAATAAGTATGAAATACATACTTTATTACTACCTTTATTAAAAGAAAATACACCATCACCCTCTGGTGTTTATAATATTTTAAAAAGAGCAAATTTAAATAAATTAAACAAAAAAATTAAAGAAACAAAAAGAAAAATCGTGAAAGAAAAAATCGGAGAATTAGGACATATTGATTGTCATTTTTTATCCAAAGGAACTGTAAAAGGATACAATAAAAGACTTTATGTTGTAGGTTTAATTGATGATTGTTCAAGATTAGTTCTATTAGAGATTGTAGAGGACATTAAAGCTCTTACTGTTATGTTTGCAACACTTAAAATGCTTAATATTTTTGCTTTGAATTATGAAGTTAAATTTAGGGAGATTTTAAGTGATAACGGTAAAGAATTTGGTATCAAAAGTTCAAAAAACAAAGACAATCATCCTTTTGAATATATGTTGAAAACTATGGGTATTAAACATAGATATACTATGCCTTACCGACCTCAAACTAATGGGAAAATAGAAAGATTCTGGAGAACTATGAAAGAAGATCTATTAGAAGATTATCAGTTTGAAAATATTGAAGAATTAAAAGAAGAACTTTTGAAATATAACTACTATTATAATCATGAAAGACCTCATCAGGCACTAAATGGGAAATCGCCTTTTGAGTTCTCAAAAACAAAAGAAAAACTCAAATGATTTTTGTGAATTTTGTCAACGAATTAGTTGACCTTTACACCTTTGCACATAGCTTAAATTTTGAAAGGTTTTGGTAATATGCCATCTTACGATTCTTTAAAAGATTTTATAGATATTCTTAAAAGGGAAGGGGAGATAAAATTTATAGATGATGAGGTTTCCTCTCATCTTGAAATAAGCAGGCTTGCTGATATTGAATCAAAAAAAAAGGGGGGTGGGAAAGCCCTTTTTTTCAACAATGTTAAAGATTCTAAGTTCCCTGTTGCTATAAACTTGTTTGGCTCTCGAAAAAGGATAAACCTTGCTTTTAATGTTAAGAATCTTGATGAAATAGGTTTAAAAATTTCAAAATATTTGAACCTATCTCCTCCTACATCTCTAAAAGACTATTTTTCTCTTTTCTCTTTTTTGTATAAAATAAAAAATTTTTTTCCCAAAATTGTCTCTAATAAAAAAGCTCCTTGTCAGGAAGTTGTTTTAAAAGGAGACGATATAAATCTTTTTCAAATTCCTATTCTTCATTGTTGGCCAGAAGATGCAGGACGTTTTGTCACTTTACCTCTTGTTTTCACAAAAAGTTTAAAAACGGGCAGGCGTAATGTTGGAATGTATAGACTTCAAGTTTTTGATAAAAAAACAACAGGTATGCACTGGCATATTCATAAAGATGGTTCTCACTATTTTGATGAATATAAAGAGATAAATGAAAAAATGCCTGTCGCTGTCGCAATAGGATGTGACCCTGCCACGATTTATTCTGCTATAGCTCCTCTCCCTAAAGGAGTTGACGAAATGATGTTTGCTGGTTTTTTGAGAGATAAACCTGTAAAAATGGTAAAGTGTAAAACAATAGATATGGAAGTTCCTATGGAAGCGGAATTTGTTTTAGAAGGGTTTGTAGACCCCAAAGAGCTTCGAATTGAAGGTCCATTTGGTGACCATACAGGTTACTACTCTCTTGCTGATTTGTATCCAGTTTTTCATCTAACAGCCATAACTCACAGAAAAAAAGCAATATATAACACAACGGTTGTAGGCAGGCCTCCAATGGAAGATTGTTATCTTGCAAAAGCTACAGAAAGATTTTTCCTGCCGATGCTACAAGCGGTCGTTCCTGAAATAAAAGATTATTTTCTGCCATGGGAAGGCGTTTTCCATAATGTTATCTTTGTATCTATAAAAAAGAAGTTTGAAGGGCACTCTTACAAAGTTATAAATGGACTTTGGGGACAAGGTCAAATGAGTTTTTGTAAAGCTATTGTTGTTGTTGATGACGATGTTAATGTTGCTGATGCAGGAGAAGTTTTAGATAAAATTTTAAACAATTTAGATATATCAAAAGATATTTTAATTTCTCATGGCGTTTTAGATGTACTTGACCACTCTTCGCCTTCAGTCAATTCTGGTAGCAAAATTGGTATAGATTTAACTAAAAGGATAGGAAAGGAAGAAAAAAGAGGAACTATCACCATTGAAGAGTTTGATTGCGATTTAAAAAAAATACTTACAGATGCAGGAATTAAGGTTGTTGAAATAAGAGAGATAACTAAAGGTAAAAAAAATAAAGTACTTTTCATATCTCTAAAAAAAGATGTCTCAGCAAAAGAGTTCGCCGAAAAAATTTTAAAACTAAAAACGTCTATCCCTTTTAATATTTTTATTCTTTTTGATGAGAATATAGATTTAAAAGACTCTTCTTTATGTCTATGGAAACTTTTTAACAACGTTGACCCTAAAAGAGATATAATTATCAATGATAAAAAATGTTTGATAGATGCTTGCAAAAAAGGTGCTTTAGACGGGCATTTAAGAGAATGGCCTAACGATATGGTTTGGGAAATTTTTGCACATAGTTCATAAAGTCATAAAAAGATTACTCATTTCATTAAAAAACCCCTGTTTAATAGAATTTTAAATTTTGAATTATAAATTTTAAATTGTTGGGGAATTTTGAATTGTGGTAATAAAAAAAGACAGCCAAGAGACCTTTTTTTCTTACAAATGCGGTGAATAAAAGGGTTAATCACCGCAAAAAATGAGGTGTTTAAAATGTGAGGATATGCTTTTTATTCAGAACTCTGGTGGTGGTCATAGCACAAGTTATATCTTAACGAAAGAGGTTTAAATTGTTGAAATTTCCAATTTTTTATCTATAATTCAAAATTTCTCATTTCTAAAAAGTTTTTTAATTTCTTTATCAAAGTCAGATTCTATTGATTGAGTTTTGTTAAATTCATCGTATTCTGAAAATGCTTTTTGTTTTGCTATATCGTGAGATATTTGACCTTTATCTTGCAAGACTTCATATTTATTAAACTGCAAAAATTCGTTGATAGATTCTGCCAATTTTTCCATAGTTAGTACTTCGCGAGCTTCAATCATTCTTTCTATATAGTCAAAATATCCTGAAATGGTTCTTTCGAGTTGTTTTATCTCTTTTTCTTCCAAATAATTTTTAGCGACGATAGTATCCGATTTTATTATTCTTCCTTTGGTAGCATTCTTCCAAGTTTTAAGTCCCATAAAAGGTTTATCTTTATCAGCAGTGCTATAAATAATCTCTGCAGCTGTTTTTCCTGTAATGGCAAAATGAAATTTGTTTTGCACCATAGCATAAAAGTTTTTGGTAATTTCAGCGTTTTTATCATAATCGATACTACATTCGGCAAAAATATCTGTTATTTTTTGATAAATTCTTCTCTCACTGGTACGGATTGAGCGAATTCTTTCAAGCAGTTCTTGAAAATAATCTTTACCAAAATATTGCCCGTTTTTCATTCTCTCATCATTCATCGCAAAGCCTTTGATGATGTATTCTTTGAGAGTATTTGTAGCCCAAATTCTAAACTGTGTGGCTTTTTTAGAATTTACACGATAACCAACAGCAATGATCGCATCTAAATTATAATATTTTACTTGCTTAGTTTGTGTTTTCCCCTCTATTGCTCCATGCAAAGTGGTATGTTCCAAAATGGAACTAACCATATTTTCTTCCAATTCTCCATCAGCAAAGATATTTCCTAAATGTTTGGTAATTGCTGGTCTTTGTACTCCAAAAAGCTCTGCCATTCTTTCTTGCGTAAGCCAGAGATTTTCATTATACAAAAAAACTTCTACTTTTACTTCACCGCTGGGGGTAGTGTAGAGTAAAAATTCTGTTGTTTGCTCTTTAATTGTTAGTTGGTTGAGACTTTTGTCCATAATGTTTTTTTCTATTACCATAATTTAAAATTTATAATTCAAAATTCCCAATTTCTAAAATTTATAATTCAAAATTCCCAATTTCTAAAATTTATAATTCAAAATTTCCAATTTCTAAAATTTATAATTCAAAATTTAAAATTTCCAATCAATAATTTAAAATTTCTAAAAAGTTATTTTTCCAAAACAAAAAGAATTTAATTGAAACAACTATAATTTAAGCTATAAATGTTAATTTTTTAGTTTTAAATTTATAACGATTACTATTTTAAAAGTTGGCATATCTGCTTTTACTATAGCTATTGTAATATTAATGAGACCTTATAGAGCTATGTGCAAAGGTCTCAAAGCAAAATAAGCGTTTGGTTTTCATATGTCTACTTTTAATAAAAAAATATTTTTAGCTCTCTTTTTGGCTCTCTTTTCAACAGTGACAGGAATGGGAATTGTTGTTCCTCTTTTGCCTGTTTATGCTGAATCTCTCGGTGCAAGTGGTTTTTATATCGCAATGATATTCGGTTCTTTTTCGATTTCAAGAGCTTTTCTCCTACCATTTTTTGGTTTTGCTTCAGATAAAAGAGGAAGAAAACCTTTTATAGTTGTAGGGCTTTTCCTTTATTCTGTTGTGGCATTTATCTTCACATTGTCCGATTCTATCCATTTTTTAATTTTTGTAAGATTTTTGCACGGTATAGCTTCTGCAATGATAGCACCTGTTGTTCAAGCTTATATTGGAGATATCACCCCCAAGAATAAAGAGGGCTTTATTATGGGTGTATTTAATATCTCTATGTTTTCAGGACTAAGCTTAGGTCCTTTACTTGGAGGTGTTATAGAAGATAGATATTCACTTGATGTAGCTTTTATATCTATGGGAGTTCTATCCATTATAGCCTTTTTGTTAAGTCTTTTTATGCTTCCGCCCACAAGTAAAGAGAGATATGCAAATAGAGATAAAGTTCCTATATCTATTGCAACTATTTTAAAAGATAAGGATGTTATAGCTCTTTTTTTATATAGAACTTTTTATACAATATGCATCGGGATTATATGGTGTTTCTTACCCATTTATGCTAAATCAAAGATTAACGCTTCGAGCTCTCAAATTGGGATATTGATTACTATGTGTGTTCTTGTGAACGGTTTTTTACAAGTTCCATGTGGTTTACTTGCAGATAAGATAAATAAAAAAACTCTTATGTTTATAGGTAGTTTAGTTATCGCCATTTCACTTTATGTCTTTAAGTTTACAGATAGTTTTTCCTCTATGTTTTTTGCAGCTTTTCTTTTTGGAATAGGCGGAGGAATTGCAATGCCATCATTAATGGCGTTAGGTGTTATATTAGGTAATAAAATAAATGCGATGGCTTTTCTTATGTCTATATTAACAGTAGGACACAGTATTGGAATGTTTACAGGTTCTATTCTTGCTGGATACGCTATGGATAAATTTAGTGTAGGAAAAGCTTTTCCTATGGGTTCTTTTGTTATTTTAATAGGTTTTTTCTTATTTTTTATATTATCTGATAAAATTGAGTAGTTTTCTTTTTGTATAATTTCCTAAAAAATTAAAAAAATGAGTTTTAAAATAGGCAATTTGAAACTTCAAAATAAACTTGTTTTAGCCCCTCTTGCAGGGATTACCAATCTTCCTTTCAGACTCGCTGCCAAAAAAGGTGGTGCTGGTCTTGTGTGTTCTGAGATGATAAGCTCTAAAGGACTTCTTCACAAAAATGGCAGAACTTTTAGATATCTTAAAAGTTGCAAAGAAGAAAAACCTTTTTCTGTACAAATCTTTGGTTCTGATGAAAATGCAATGGGAATGGCAGCCGAAATTGTAGAAGAGAGCGGAGCAGATGTTTTAGATATTAATTTTGGATGCACAGTTAGAAAAGTTGTCAAAACTGGTTCTGGTGTTGCTTTAATGTTTGATATCAAAAAAGCTGAGAAAATTCTTAAAAAAGTTAGAAACTCTATCAAAATTCCGTTTACGATTAAAATCAGAAAAGGCGATGCTTCAGGAAACCAAGCACTTGAAATAGTTAAGATGGCAGAAGATGTGGGAGTTGATGCAATTTGTTTACATGGAAGAACAGCATCTCAAAAATTTAGCGGGAACGTAGATCTTGAAATAATAAAAAAAGTTAAAAAAAGTGTTAAAATTCCTGTTATTGGTAATGGCGATGTAATATCTTATGATGATGCTTTTAAAATGTTTAAAGAAACAAATTGCGATGCTATTATGATTGGCAGGGGTGCTATGTCAAAGCCTTATATTTTTGATGAAATTAACTTTATGTTAGAAAACAAGAGCGAATATAAAATAAGTTTAAGCGACCATTTTAAAGTTATTAAAAATTTATTTTACAGCTATTTTGACTATTTTGATGAAATTATAGCGTGTAAAATTATTAAAGGTAGACTTTTTCTTCTTCTTAAAGGTTATAAAAACTCCAAAGAGTTTAGAAAAAAATTAATAGATTTCAAAACGAAAGAAGAACTTTTTAATCTTATCGAAATTTATGAAAAAAGTTTTTTTTAAGGTAATGTTTTTATGAGTAACAAATTGTTAGGCTTGCTTGAAGGCATAACCTATCAAAATGAAAAGAACAATTATACTATTGCAAGATTTCGTGTTGAAAATGCTGGAGTTGTAAATATTATCGGTTACTTTACTGGAATAAGTATCGGCGAAACTCTTTTGGTTGAAGGCAAGTGGGAAACTCATCCAAAATATGGAAAACAATTCAATGTATCCTCTTTTGAAATAAAACTTCCAAGTACAAAAAAAGAGATAGAAAAATATCTTTCTAATGGCGTTATTAAAGGTATTGGTCCTAAAATAGCCAAAAGATTGGTAAAGAGATTTGGAGAAGAAACACTCGAAATTATAGAACAAGAGCCGAATAGACTCCTTGAAGTAGAAGGTATAGGCAAAAAGTCTTTTGCCACTATTCTGGAGAATTGGAGATTGCAAAATAGTTTACGCATAACTATGCAGTTTCTTCAAAAAAATGGTGTAAAAGGGGTCTATTCAAGTTTAATATTAAAAACTTATGGGCTCGATACAATAGATATAATAAAAGTTAATCCGTACAAGTTAGTTCGTGACTTGTCAGATATCCCTTTCAAAGTTATTGAAACTCTTGCTCAAAGCTTATCTGTTTTACAAAATGATAAAAGACGTATTGAAGGTTATCTTCTCTATTTTTTAATAAAAGAGGCAAAAAGAGGTCATACATTTGTTTATGAAGAGGAGCTAAATGAATCTGCTCTTTCGTATCTTAAGATAGATTTTGAGCTTCTTGAAGATGTGAAAAAGGAAGCGGAAAAAATTGGTTATATTAAGATTGAAGAGGCGGAAAAAAATAGAGTTTTTTTAAACACTCTTTATATTGCAGAAAAAACTTCAGCCGAAAGAATAAAAGCTATGCTTTCTCTTGAAGCTAAAAAATTTGAGGTTTCCGATAAGAATATTGTAGACGAGATTTTAAAAGATTTTGCAATTAAGCCTTCATCTGAACAGATAGATATTTTAAAGAAAATTTTGTCTTATAAGGTTGCTGTCATAACAGGGGGACCTGGTACAGGCAAAACAACTCTAATAAAATCTATTACCACAATAATTCAAAATAGAGGCGGTGAAATTCTTCTTGCTGCACCAACAGGAAGAGCATCGAGGAGATTATCTGAAATAACAAGACAGAGTGCTCTTACAATTCATAGACTTTTAGAATACAATTTTAAAACTGGAACTTTTGAAAGAAATAGAGATAATCAGCTTAAAGCCGATTTTATAATTATTGATGAAGCATCTATGATTGATATTGAGCTTTTGTACTATCTCCTTCTTGCAACCCCTATAAAATCAACGCTTATACTTGTAGGAGATACTTTTCAGCTTCCCTCTATAGGTCCTGGTAATGTGCTTTCCGATATAATTAAGTCGGGCACAGTCAAAACGTTTACTCTTACAAAAATTTTCAGGCAAAGTAAAAAAAGCCCGATAGTTGAAAATGCACACAGAATAAGAGAAGGCAAAAACATAATATTTAATAACGATAAAACAAATCTTTCTGAGTTTTACTTTATAGAGCAAGATAGCCCAGACAAAGTTGTTGAAATAATAAAAGAGCTTTGCCAAAGAAGAATTAAAAAAGCTTTTAAGTCTATAGACGAAATCCAAGTTTTGACGCCTATGCATAAAGGAGAGGTGGGGACTATAAACCTCAATACTATTTTGCAAGCTACACTCAATAAGAGTTCCGCATATGTTAAAGTTTCTGGAAGAGAGTTCAAGATGCACGATAAAGTTATTCATCTTAAAAACAATTATGAAAAAGATATTTATAATGGCGATATAGGAACAGTTTGCAGTATTGATGAGATAAATGAAGAGGTTACAATAGACTACTATGGCAGGGAGGTTGTTTATGAAAAAGAAGAGCTTGACGAGTTGTCGCTTGCTTATGCTATATCGGTTCACAAAGCTCAAGGGTCAGAATATTCCGCTGTCGTCATTCCCATTATGGAACAGCACTATCCGCTTCTCCAAAGAAATTTAATCTATACTGCTATAACACGAGGCAAAAATCTTGTCATTATTGTAGGCACAACGAGAGCTCTTGAGATAGCCATTAAAAATAAAAAAATTTTAAAAAGAAAAACTGTTTTCAAAGATAGATTGGAAGATTAAGAATTTTTATGTAAAAATATAAAATTCAGTTATTTTTCAAAACCAGTAAATTTCTAACTATTTTTTTTGTGGGTAGTATGTAGCATAAGCATTATCAGATTCCCAGACAATGACTTTTGATACGTTTATATCTTGATTGTCAGTCAAACAAGAGCTTATTTTTTCTGATATGTAAAAAGCTAAGTTTTCAGAAGAGGGCGGATTTTTTTCAAAATATTCAAGCTCGTTAAGATATTTATGGTCAAGCTCATCTATTACGGTCGTTAAATATTTTTTTAAAATCGTAAAATCTAATAATACGCCAGCGTTGTTTAACTTTTCTCCAGCAATGGTAACCTCAACTTTCCAATTATGACCGTGAAGGTTTTCGCACTTTTTCGTTACCATTTTGAGTTTATGTGCAGCAGCAAAATTTTTTATTATTGTTATTGTAAACATAGTTTTTTTATTTTTTAAGTTTAGTTTTTATAAAATTTTTTGTGTCATTGTTAAAAATTCAAGAGACCTTTGCACATAGCTCTATTTTGCTTTTGTTTTGTGGTGAAGTAGTATTTTTATACGTCGAACCCAAAACAAAAGTAAAAGAGAGCGTAAGTCTTTATAATGGTTTTAGAGGTTTTCATAAAAATTATCAGAAGTTAATATTTTATAAAAAACCACTATTTTTTTCATAAAAAATATTATGTGCAAAGGTTTCAGAAACATAAGTTAAAATAAAACAATATAAAAGAAAAAAATGTCAAAGTTAATAATCATTTCAGACCTACATAGTTCTTACTCTTCGTGGCAAGTAATTAAAAATATAGTTAATCAAGATGATGAAATAGCAGTCGCTGGCGATATGTTTGGAACCAGATATCCATCTCCAGCAAGTAACTATATGCCAGATGAAATTAAGAGCGAGTTTATTTCACTTCCAAATAAAAAACATATTGTTCTTGGAAATTGTGACGATTTAAATTTTTTTAAAAATTTACCTGCCACACTCTCTTTTAGTTTCGAGGGTATAAATTTTTTTATTTATCATAGCCATATGCCTGTTAAAATTCCAGATACATCTCAAATTATTATTTCAGGGCATACGCATATAAAAGATATAACAAAAAAAGAGGGTAGGCTTTTTATAAATCCCGGTTCACTGAGCAGACCTCGTGACGGTGCCCAAAGTTACGGAATTTTTTCAAATCATAAGATTACTATTTTTGATATTGATGGTGAGAAACTAATTGAAGAGAGTGTGAATTTCTAAAATGCTGTTGATAACCGATATACTAAAAAAAAATAAAAAACTTTATGGCAAAGATATAGCTCTTATTGAGCACGACCCTAAAAAAAAAGTAAGAAAAGAAATTTCGTGGGATGAGTTTGATAATTTATCAAATAATATAGCCTCTTTTTTAAAAGAGCAGGGTTTAAAGAAAAATGACAAAGTGTCACTCCTTATGACAAATTGTATAGAGTGGCTTCCAATCTATTTTGGGATACTTAAAGCTGGATGTGTCGTTTCCCCCTTAAATTTCCGTTTCGATGTTGAAGAGTTATCGTACTGTATAGACTTAGTAGAAGCTAAAGCTATTTTTTTTGGAGAAGAGTTTATAGAAAGGATTGATGAAGTAAGAAAAAAGATAGATTTTAAATTTTCTGTTTTTGTTGGTGAAAAAAACAATAAACCAAGCTATTCTTATCTTTATAACGATATAATAAAAGTAAAAGCAAAAAATAAAAATTTTCCTAAATTAAAAGAAGACGACGATGCTGCTCTCTATTTTACTTCTGGTACTACAGGCAAACCCAAAGCAGTTTTGCTTACCAACAAAAATTTATCCTTTTCTTGTATAGTTGAAAATAAGCACCACTTACAAAAAAAAGAAGATGTTTTTTTATGTATCCCTCCTCTTTACCATACTGGTGCTAAAATGCACTGGTTTGGGAGTTTTATCGTTGGTGGTACTTCTGTACTTTTAAAAGGTATTAAGGCTCAAGATATAATAGATGTAATATCACAAGAAAAAGTTAGTGTAGTTTGGCTTCTTGTTCCATGGATACACGATATTTTAATAGCTATCGAAAATGGTGAAATAGTTTTAAACAGATATAATGTTAGTCAACTTCGGCTTATGCATAGCGGAGCACAGCCTATTCCCACTGTTTTAATAGAAAAATGGAAAAAAGTTTTTCCCAATATGGATTACGATACAAATTATGGTTTAACAGAAACTACAGGTCCTGGGTGTATTCATCTTGGTATACAAAATCCCCATAAAATAGGCAAAATTGGAAAAGCTGGTTTTAAGTGGAAACTTAAAATTGTAGATAAGGAGTTTAGAAAACTTCCTGCTGGAGAAACGGGCGAGCTTCTTGTAAAAGGGGACGGAGTTATGAAAGAGTATTATAAAAACGCCAAAGCGACACAAGAGACAATTATAGATGGTTGGCTTAAAACAGGAGATATCGCAAGAGAGGACGAAGCAGGTTTTATCGCTCTTGTCGATAGAAAAAAAGATGTCATCATTACTGGTGGGGAAAATATTTATCCTGTTCAGATAGAAGATTTTTTAATCAAACATAATAAAATTAAAGATGTTGCTGTTATTGGAGTTCCAGAAAAAAGACTTGGCGAAGTCGCTTGTGCTATCATTCAAGTTAAAAAGAACCACACTCTTAACGAAGACGAGGTAAACGACTTTTGCACAGAGCTTCCAAGATATAAGCGTCCAAGAAAAATTATTTTTGCGGATGTCCCCAGAAACCCTACTGGCAAAATTGAAAAACCGAAACTTAGAAGAATGTACAAAGATTTAAAATAGGCTTAATTAGAGATGCAAAATCTTGCAGAGACGCAAAATCTTGCGTCTCTACGATATCATCATTGTATTCTGTATAAAATATTTGTCATTGTTCCATTTTAATGGATTTTCGATAATGTAGGTTCGTATTTTTTCAAAAGATTCATTATTACGGATAATGTGGTCATAAAAACGAGATTGCCATGCAAAATCATCACAAATTTGTCGGACACGTTTTGTCACACCAGTTTTTAAACCACGAATTATAGATGCAAGGTTTTTTGATTGTGAACCAAATTTGTTTTTGATTTGTGATATAGTTTCACGACCATTATTTTTTTCCCCCTGTAGAGACGCAAGATTTTGCGTCTCTATAAGATTTTGCGTCTCTGCAATATTTTGTATCTTTACGGTGTCATTGTATTGATCAATCGTTTTGTAATTATCATTCGATTTATTAATTATAATTATTCCATGCAAATGGTTTGGCATCACTACAAATTCATCCAATTCTACAAACGGAAAATGCTTGGGTATTTTCATCCAACATTTGTTTGCAATTTCTCCAATTTCCGATAATTGCATTTTCCCATCTACGATATCGCCAAAATAACATTTCCTGTTTTGTGTGCAGATGGTTACAAAGTAGGTGGCGTTCCATCCATAATCCCAATTTTGTAATCGAACAGATGATATGCGGTATCTATTTTGAAATTTGTCTGCCATTGTTTTTTATTTTTCGTTGATACACAATGTAAATACACAATATTGAAATGCAATACAGAGACGCAAAATCTTGCGTCTCTACGATATCATAATTGTATTCCTTAATGGTTTTATTGCCATTGTATTTGGAATTATGTCCATAGCGTAAATATCTTTGATTTTTTGATAAAAGAATTTTTCGGAAATACGAATTTCTCGAATGCGGTCTTGCAATTCGTTGAAATAGTTCATTGACGAACCCGATTTGAAACGCTCGTCATTCAATGCAAATCCCTTAATGATATATTCTTTTAAACGCTGTGTTGCCCAAATTCTAAATTGTGTACCTTGTTTAGATTTTACGCGATAACCAACCGAAATTATAACATCGAGGTTGTAATAATTTGGAGCTTTTTGCTGAAATTCGGAATTTCCGAATTTTTGTAAAGTTGTTGATTCTGCAAGTTCTCCCTCATCATAAATGTTTTTGATATGTTCGTTTATAGTTGATTTTGCCTTACCAAACAATTGCCCCATTTGTGCCTGTGTTAACCAAACGGTTTCATCTTCAAAACGAACATCAACTTTTATTGTGCCGTCCTGACTTTGATATATGATTATTTCGCCGTTGTTGTTCATTTTTTTTGTGTTTTAATATTTTTTAATAACTTACTTGCAGGCTTATAATCTGCAACTTAGAAGATAGGTTTAAGATAACTTAATTAAGTGAATTGGCTATATTTTTCTAATAATCCAATTATCCTTCACTTACTGGTAATCTGTTAAGTTCTTCTTTAAAAAATTTCCATTGAGGAAGAAATTTATCCATTAAAGCCACAAATCTGTCATTATGATAGCGTTCTATTAAATGAACCATTTCGTGAACAATAATGTATTCCAAGCAATGAATTGGTTTTTTTGCTAATTCCAAATTTATCCAAATTCGTTTTTTCTGAATATTGCATGTCCCCCATCTGGTTTTCATTTGTTTTACCTGCCATTCCGCGACATTCACACCAATTTTCTTTTCCCATTTTACAATGATTTCAGGAATCAGTTTTTTTAATTCTTTCCGATACCATTCCTTTAAAATTGCTTGTCTTTGTTTAACTGTAGAATTTGGACGAACAGATAAATCAATATATGCTTTTGTTTTTATTTCAACATTTGCAGGAGCTTTATGTTCTGTTATTCTCAGTAAAAATCTTTTACCTTGAAAATAATGACTTTCCCTATTTTTAAATTCTCTTGGTGATTGCCTGTCTTGTGCTTTAAAGTGTCTTTGATGTTTTCGTATCCAAGCAATTTTTGAAATGGCAAAAAGTCTTACGGTTTCATCATCAATCCATAAAGGTGTAGCAATGCGTACCCTACCTGTTGGAGGATAAACAGCCAAATGCATATTTTTGATGTTTTTTCGAACTACATCAATTGAAAGATTTGAAGTAATATGTAAAACTTTAACTTCTTCCACGGCTATTTATATCCTCGTTGTTGCTTAATAACCTCAAAAATTGGTTCTAAAATTTCCACTTTGTTGTAATCTTCTAAAACAGGTTTGATTAGAGACGCAAAATTTTGCGTCTCTACAAATTCATCTGCCTTATCTTGTTCTAAATCGTCAATATTTCTAAATGTTTGTTCGGACATATTTTTAATCTAATTTTATCAATTTGTTTTTTAAATAATCCAAAAAGGTATTGTATTATCAATTGTTTTTTAGCCTTGGGTTTAACGTTGAGTGTATGATTTTTATAAGAAATTGCAGGCTTGAAAACTATTAAACTACTACCCCAAAAAGATGCGGGTTATAATACCGATAGAAAACCTATGAAATTTTTATCCATTAATAAACATTATCGGCATTTCTTGCTTGTTTATTTTATCTCAATTAAAGTTTCTAAATAGTCTTTGTTTTCTTTTCTGCTTCTTTTTGTATATCCAAGTATGTCACATACATTTTCAATTTTTTGACAGAAAATATCTTGACTTAGTCTAGACATCCATAAATCGTCAGAGGTTGGGTTTGTTCTATTGGTCGAATGCCATTGAGATGCATCATCTAATGGGTGCTCAGGTCTAAAAGGAGAAATGTTGAATATTTTATGGTCTATTTGTGTTATCCAAGAAGCACCAACTTCTGTAATTGCTCCCCAAGATTGTTTTGTATTTTCACTTGTTATAAATAGAACAAATATTTTTTTGGTAGAATATGATTCAACAAAAAAATTTCTTAAATATTCATAAACCCCCATATTTTCAGGGACTCTGCAAACTTCATCATCGCAATTGGTGTATAGAATATCTTCTGATGGAACATTATTATAAACTAAAAATCTATAAACAATATCAGCCAATGGTTTGTCTGGATAGGTTTGGCTGATTAATATTTTTTTCTTTTGGTCGTCAATGATACTCTTTATGCCTAAATCAGGAGAGTTACTATTAATAGATTCTGATATTATTCTTTCAATTGTATCGGTAGGTACTTTTACGCCCAATTCGCTTATTTTCTGGGCTGCATTTGTACTTGCCTTTTTTCTAAATTCTTCAATTAATTGTTTTAATTGTTCTTCATTTTGTTTTTGATTCTTAATAGCTTTTTGTTTTTTTTTTGCTTTTGAAAAATCTGCATATTTTTTTCTTTTCTCTATAATTTTAGGTAAAAGAGTATTCTTAACATAATCAATTACCATTTCATATCGTGGGTCGTCTGATTTATAACCTTGCCTATTACTCAATGCCATATCTGCTAAATCAGAATGTTCAAATAAATCAACGTGTAACTGACCAACAATGAAGACTTCAATTAGTTTATTTTGACCAACAATAGGAAGTATGTTAAATTCTCCAAGTTTCTTATTTGCAAATAGTGAAATAAAATTATCAGGGAAGTCTGTCATTTCTGTTTTTCGGCCTCTTGTAGTTGTGTATGCTCCAATCCAACCCTTAATTTCTAAAATGTGTTCAGCATCTTCATTGTTTTTCTTCTTTAGAGTTATTGGAGAAGAGAAGATTTCTTTTTTTTCTACTAATTCAGCACGTCTTGGTGGATAATAATTTGGCACTAAATTAATTAAATGTGAGAACTCATCTCCTAAAGTTATAAGACAACATAATTCTCTCATAATATTTCTATCAAAATCTTCAATAATTTCCTCTTCTTTTCCTCTTATTATGTGAATTTTAAAATCATTATTTACCAACGGAAATATCTTTAATAGATTTCTCTTAACTGCGGTTAATGTTTTGTGAAGACGATATTGAGGATTTCTCATTACAATGGCAGTTCCTTGATTGTCTGTGATTTTCAAAAATGTTATTTTATCTTCTTCTATTGGTTTTAATTTATTTCCTTCTTTGGGTAATCTTGATAAAATAAAACCTGATTTTTCCCCATTTGCCATTGTCTTAATATCAACAAATTCAGAAACAGATAACGCAGCTAGTTTTCCAACACCTTTTCTTCCCATTTTTCTACGTTGTTTTGAACGAGTAAGGGATTCGCTTTCGTTAGAGCGAGAAACTCCTGCAACATTAAGATATTTTTCAATTTCTTTATTTTCATAAGACATTCCGTGTCCGTCATCTTCTACTGTAATGTCTGTTGAATTGGAAATGATGTAAACATTTTTAGCATCAGCATCATAGGCATTTGCTATTAATTCAGCTAAAACGTAATAAATATTTGTGTATAAATTTGGTCCAAGTAATTCTAAAATTCGCGGGTCAACATTTAATAAATATTCTTTCATAAGCCGTTGTTTTCAAGGTGTTTTATTATACTTTTCCCAATAGCGTAACCTAAATCAACTGGAACCGCATTTCCAATATGTACTCCAAGTTTTGTTATTAAAATATCTTTTTCGTCTTTATAGAATGCGTATTTTTGAGGGAATGTTTGAAATAATGCCGCTTCACGTATCGTTATAGCTCTGTCTTGTTCGGGGTGTCCAAATCTACCTGTTCCATAATTGAAAAATTGAGTTGTAATAGTCGGAGAAGGTTGTTCCCAACTCATTCTGCCATAAACAGATTTATAAGTATTTCCTGTCTCTTTTTTGTGGCATTTTAATCTTAAGTTTTCATCCCAATCAAGCCAAGTTCCATTGGGTTTTGAGGCTCTGATTCTTGCGATGTTTTTTTGAGACATACTTGTTGTAAAATGGAGTGGGTCTTCTTTTATTTTCTCGCCTGCTTTAACTTTGGGTAAAGAGCCAATAACATCGTTTGTTGTCTTGTAGTTTTGAGGAGAGTGAGTTTTTTCTATAATTTTTATTTTGCCAAGTTTTGAAGCTAATAAAACCAATCGTCGCCTTTTCTGCGGAATTCCATAATCAGGACAATATACATTTGAGTATGACACAAAATACTTATGTTCTTTTAGAAAGTCTACAAATTGTCTGAATATATCTTTGTTCGCTAAATTTGGGACATTTTCCATTGATACTACAATTGGAGAAGTTTCTTCTATTAATCTTTTAAATTGGTTTAATAAATTCCACTTGTCTCCATTCTCTTTGTCCTTAACTTTATTAGAATGAGTTGAAAAAGGCTGACACGGAGCACAGCCGACAAGAATTCGATTCTCGTTATTTCTCCAATATTTAGCAATTAAATCTTTGCCTTTAATAGAAGATATGTCATCTCCAATAAATTTGGCTTTATTATTTGTTTTGTATGCGTATTCGCAAGATAAATCTTGGTCTATTCCTGCTATAACTTTTATACCTGCTTTTCTTAGTCCGTAAGAAAGTCCTCCAATTCCGCAGAACAGGTCAATAGCTGATATATTTTCTTTGAATTTCATTGATTTTTTTGAGTTTAAAAAACTAACAAGATTAAGATTATTTATTTGTTTTCTATAATGCCCGAAACACCAGTTGCAATGGCCAACAAGTACCTACTAAACATAAATTAGGTTTAGTATTCCAAATAGTCATTCTAAATGCAATTATTTTTATTTTCCTTAGTGTCAATTATAAACTAAAATAAGGGCAGGGAAGGGTTGAAATGAATTTTAAATGGATTGTTTTTGTGTATTAAGATACAAATGCGTAATGTAAATAAACAATGTAAATATGTAATATTGAAATGCAATATAGAGACGCAAAATCTTGCGTCTCTACGGCAACAACAACTACGACGATAAAATATCAATATCGCATTCATCATGGTAATATATCAATATTGTATTAATCAACGATTGCGACCATTATTCCCACCACCCCCCTGTAGAGACGCAAGATTTTGCGTCTCTGTAAGATTTTGCGTCTCTATAAGATTTTGTATTTTTGCGACATTTTGCTTTTTGCAGTATTGCATCTATCAATGGTATTTAATTTTAAAATCTCTTGACATTTTATCCTTTTCTAATGCTTGCTATTAAAATACTAATTTTATTAAAATTTTTAAGGTGAGTAGATGAGCTATAATTCTTCTGATACTAAACAAATAGATATTTTTTTGATAAGTGCTATTCGTATAAATATTGGTAAAACCAAATGATACCACTTTCTGAAAAGCTTCGGCCGACTAAAATAGATGAGATAGTTGGTCAAAAAAAACTTTTGCAAGATTCCCCCGTTCTTGGCGATTTTATGGCAGGCAAATATCTGTCGTCTTTTATTATGTGGGGACCACCCGGTTGCGGAAAAACTACGATTGCAAAAATTGTTTTGCAAAATTGTAAGCTTTCTTGGAAGCAGTTTTCTGCTGTTCATTCGAGCATAACGCAGATTAAGGCTTTTATGTTGGAAGCGGAGAAACTTTTTAAGTTGAACGGTCAAGCGACGGTATTTTTTGTTGACGAAATTCATCGCTTTAACAAAGCTCAACAGGACGCCTTTTTGCCATATATTGAGTCTGGAGCGATAATTTTAATTGGGGCGACTACCGAAAACCCATCTTTTGAAGTGATTTCCGCTCTGCTTTCAAGATGTCATCTTTTTGTTTTAGAAAGTTTAAGCGAGGATGAAATTTTTGAGATTACCTGCAAAGTTGATTTAGATGGCAAAAACATTGAAGAAGAGGTTTTGCGGTATCTTGCAAGAATTAGTGAGGGCGATGCCAGAGTTGCTTTAAGAGATATGGAATTGCTTTTAAACAGCAATGAAAAGCAAATCGATTTTAAAAAAGCGAAAAAGATTTTGCAGTCTAAAGCAGCATTTTATGACAAAAACGGCGAGGAGCATTACAATTTGATTTCTGCTTTTCATAAATCTGTGAGAGGCAGTGACCCACAGGCATCTTTGTATTGGCTTGCAAGGATGTTGGAAGGCGGAGAAGACCCCAAATTTATAGCAAGAAGAATGATAAGAATTGCAAGTGAAGATATTGGGCTTGCTGACCCACAAGCTTTGGTGCAAGCGGTGAGTGCGAAGCAGGCTTTAGATTGTGTTGGAATGCCAGAGGCAAGTCTTTGTTTGGCTCAGGCGGTGATTTATTTGGCGACTGCTCCCAAAAGCAACAAGCTTGAAGTTGCTTGGATAGAAGCAAAAGCAGATGCAAATGCGACAAAAAATAAAAAAGTGCCTTTTCACATTCGCAATGCACCAACAAAATTGATGAAAGATTTGGGATATAACGATGGCTACAAGTATGCCCACGATTTTCCTAATGCCTATACTTATCAGAGATATTTTCCTGATGAGATGAAAGAAAAACAATATTACACCCCTTCCAAATTCGGTTTTGAAAGCGAAATTAAAAAGAGACTCGATTGGTGGGAAAATTTAAAAAAGAAAGAAACCAAAAAAAATGAAAATTAAAAACATTGCGATTATTGCTCATGTTGACCATGGAAAAACGACTTTGATGGACTCTATTTTGAGAGCCACAGGAACTTTTGATGAAAGAGAAGAGTTGGTGGATAGAGTTATGGATTCTGATTCTCAAGAGAAAGAAAGAGGCATCACTATTTATGCCAAAAATGCGGCGGTTAATTATAAAGATTACAAGATAAACATTATCGACACTCCCGGACATGCGGACTTTGGTAGTGAGGTTGAACGGGTTTTAAAAAGTATTGATGCTACCGTTTTGGTGGTGGATGCTCAAGAAGGACCGATGCCACAAACGAAATTTGTACTGCAAAAATCGATTGAGCAGGGCAAAAAAATTTTGGTGGTTATTAATAAAATTGACAAACCGACTGCGAGAGCCGATTGGGTTGTGGACAAGCTTTTTGACCTTTTTGTAACTTTGGGAGCCAGCGACGAGCAGCTCGATTTTCCTTACATTTATGCTATCGCGAGAGAATCTATCGCCATCAAAAATTTAGACGATAAAAGAGAAAATATTTTTCCACTTATGGATTTTATTTTGGAATACGCTCCCGATGCTCCGTGTGACGAAAAAGCTCCTTTTAGAATGCAACCTTCTACTTTGGATTATGACAATTTTTTGGGAAGAATAGCTGTCGGTAGGGTGTTTGAGGGAACTATAAAGACTAAAGATGAAGTTTGGATAAACACTCCAAATGGCAAGAAGAGGGGAAAAATTGATAAACTTTTTACTCATCAAGGGCTTAAAAGAGTTGAAGTGAAATCGGTAAGTGCTGGAGATATTGTGGCGATTGCTGGAATTAGCGATATTTATGTTGGACAAACCATTGCTCAATTTGAAGATACACCAGCGATTACTGCTACTAAAATTGATCCTCCCACTTTGGCGATGAATTTTATGGTAAACACTTCGCCTTTTGCTGGAACGGAAGGAAAGTTTATTACAGGCAACCAAATCAAAGAGAGGCTTTTTAGGGAACTGCAAACGAATGTTGGTTTAAAATTGGAAGTTTCGGAAGATTCCGAAAGCATAAAAGTTTTGGGTAGAGGTGAGATGCATTTGGCAGTTTTAATTGAAAAGATGCGAAGGGAAGGCTACGAGTTGCAAGTTTCTCAAGCGGAAGTAATTATGCAGGGAAAAGAGGGGCAAATTTGGGAACCAGTGGAAAATGTGGTGATAAATCTTCCTGAAAATTACTCGGGGGCGATTATCAATTTCTTGTCCCAAAGAAAAGGCGAACTCTTGAATATGAGCAATAAAACCGGCAATACAACTTTAGAGTTTGAAATTCCATCGAGAGGGCTTTTGGGTTTTCGTTCCACTTTTGTTGTTGTTACCAAAGGCGAGGGGACTTTATATAGTAGTTTTAGTAAATTGGCACCCTATTATGGTGAAATCAAAAAAAGACAAGCAGGTTCTCTTATTGCTGGGGAAACAGGCAAAGCTACCGCTTATGCTTTATGGAAATTGCAAGAAAGAGGTCCTTTGTTCATTAATGCCAATACTCAAATTTACGAAGGAATGATTTTGGGCGAATCTACCAAAGGGAACGATTTAACCGTTAATGCTACAAGAGAGAAAAAGCTGACCAATGTCCGTTCTTCTTCTGCTGACGAAGCTATAGTGTTAATTCCGCCAATTAAAATGACTTTGGAAAAGGCTTTGGAATATATCAAAGACGATGAGTATGTCGAAATCACCCCAAAAAATATTCGCCTTAGAAAGAAATATTTGACGGAACACGAAAGACGAAGGCATTATAAGAAGTAGAGACACAAAATCTTGTAAAATTTGAGGATAAAATATAAATGATATTCGATAAAATTGAAAACTATCAACTTTACACTAATCTTAGTAAAAAAATAAGCAAAGCTTTTGATTTCATTTTGAATAACGATTTGAATAAAATGGAGTTAGGAAAGCATATTATAGATGGCGATGAAATATTTGCTCTCTTGCAAGAATATGAAACCAAAAGCCAAGATGAAGGTAAGTTAGAAAAACATTTTAAATATATAGATTTGCAATATATTATAAAAGGCACAGAATTAATTGGTGTTGCTCCATTTGCAAACCAAACTTTATTAGAAGAGAACCTAAAAGAAGATTACGCTTTTTATTCTGGCGAAAGCTCGCTAATAAAAATAGAAGAAGGAGAGTTTTGTATTTTCTTTTTAGATGACTTGCATATGCCTTGTATTGACTATAAACAAACTGCAAAAGTTAGAAAAGTAGTTGTTAAAATCGGCGATTATAATTTTCCCTTGTAAAAACGCAAAATTTTGCAGAGACGCAAAATCTTGCGTCTCTACAAATTTTATATTAAATAAAAAAAATTATGAGAAACAAAAGAGAAAAATATTCTGTTCAAATGCCCCTCACTTCGCTTATTGATATTGTATTCCTGCTTTTGATTTACTTCCTTTTAACGACAAACTTTTTGGTTGATGAGGGCATAAATATAAAATTGCCTAAAGCTAAAGCGACTAAACCTCAAGTAGAAGAAGATATAACCGTATATGTTAGTAAAGTAGGAAAAATATTTGTAGGCAAAAAAGAGTTTCAAGAAGGGGAGCTCTATAATTTTCTTAAAGACAAAATAAGTAAAAACAAAAATAAGTTCGTTGTCGTAAAATCAGACAGAAATGCAATTGTACAAAGAGCTGTAAAGGTTATGGATATAGCGAAAGCTGCAGGTGCGGAAAAACTTTGTCTTGCAACTGAAAAGTAATTTTTTATTGTACAATGTATGGTTATATTAAATCTTCTAACACTCTTTTAAAAAAAATCTTTCTTTTCTCTTTTTTAGTTCATCTTGTCGTCTTTATTGGTTTCCTTAATATCTATAAAGGTAAAAACTTAAACTATATAGAGCTTACGATTAAAGATTTTGCTGAAAATTTAAAAAGAAAAATACCAAGACCCAAAATAATCAAAAAACGTGATAACTTACCTAAAGAGATAAAGAAAAAGATAGTAAAACCTTTTTTTTATCCTGAAGAGCAAAATTTTACAGCAGATAGATTTGATAATAATCTTAATGAAATAGATAGCAAAGACTTTGTTCCTATTTCAGGTGAAACTATAGAAAGCAATTCAGGGAGCTTTTTGGATAAAGATGGTATTTATACTAACAAGAAAGATTACTACGATATTATAAAGTTAAAAATAGAAGCCAACAAGGTCTATCCTAAACTTGCAAAGGATAACTTTATTGAAGGACAGGTCACACTATATTTTATATTGCTAAAAGATGGTAATATCAGAAATTTAAAAATTGTTAAAAGCTCAAACAACTCTTTGTTAGATGAAGAGGCTTTAAATGCTATAAAAAACTCCATACCTTTTCCAGCCTTGCCCGATAAATTTTTCAAAAAAAGCACAGAAATAACAATCTCTATAATGTTTGAACTCAATTAAACTAAGTGGTTTTTTCTTTTGTTGAAATGCAACGTGAATACTCAATATATATAATGTAATGTTGATATAGAATGTACATAATACAATGTAGAGACGCAAAATCTTGTGTCTCTACGGCGTCTCTACGGCAAACAACAATTATTTATTGTTATTAACAAAACGGCAATTATTTATTGTCATTTACAAAGCCTAAGAAAACTCTATAGGGACCCGGTGTGCCGTAAGGAACAAAAGCGACTCTGTCGTTGTCTTGGATAGTTGTGCTGAAAGGCATAACCTTGCCATTAATAAAAACAGCTTCAACATCTTTATCTTCAAGTTCAAGTTGTTTTATTAGGTCATAAGCAGTGGCTCCTTTAGGCACATTTATATTAGATGGCAGTTGTAGATTGTTTTTTAATTTTTTTCTCAAAAAAGAAAAAGCGTTAAACAGTATGGTATTCATATTCTCTAAGTTATTCTGGTGTGTGTGTTTCATCTTTGCTTATAGCCGATTTTATTTCCTCATAAATATCCATAGGGCTACGGTTATTAGTTTTTCCTATCTCTTTTATTGTCATATCGGCTTTTGATTCAATGTTTAATTTTTTTAACGATTCTATAATTGTTGTTAAATTGAGATTATATTGAGTGCAAAAATCTAATAAAGTTAAATTCCCAGTATTTTGGGGTGGCGTTTTAGGCAGTACAGTTGTTTTATCTGATACTCTATGCATAGGCATTGATAGATATATTGTATGAGGAGAGACTCTATTTTTGCTTGCTATATCTTGTAGAGTTTGAGTTTCGCTATCTACCTTAAACCCTGCTTCTTGTAATGAATTGATTGCTTTTTTTAAATCGATATCCATTCTTTTTGTAAAAATTTTTAGCGATGACAATTCTGCATGACCGTATGGAGGATCGCCATATTTTTTTGTTGCAGCTTCTTTAATGGTCCCACTTATATTCAGAATAGTTGAAAAGGGTGGTATTTCGGCATAAGTTCCAACTATAAATAACGCTGTTAGTATCAAGGCGATATTAAACTCTTTTGTAAATATCGTTAATTTTTTAGCTCTGTTTTTGAGATACGAAATAATGAGTCTCCAGTTATAATAAATATGGAGCAGAAGTGCTAATAGAAATAAAAAACCGACGTTTATATGAATAGCTCCCCATTGATCTTTTGAAAGTGCCCACAATTTCCAATCTGACCAATATGCAACACGTCCGTGAGGAACGATATATAAAATAATGCTGGTAAGTAGCGTAATCAAAAATGATAAAAATGCGGTAAGAGATGTTATTTTTTTCATACTTATTAAAATATCCTATTATTTGTTGTTTAATTGCTTACAATCTTAATTTTTCCCTCTTTATCTAAAGAGTAGGTGTTTTTTCCTTTGGGATGTTTGAATGTTATTGTGCTTTCAACATCTCCACTTTCTGCTTTGTAAATAAAAGAACCCTGTATAGTTGTAGAGACAGTTAAATCTGCAGGTAAGTTACTTGCGTTATATGTTATATCTTTCTCGCCCTCTGCACTCGAAATTGCCATAAGGTAGAAGTTTTTAGCATCTGCCATAGCCACAGCATCGTAACCTTTTTTTTTGTAGGAAATGTAGTTAGGTATGGCAACGAGAGATAGAATACCTATTATAGCAACAACAATCATAAGCTCTATTAATGTAAACCCTGAATTTTGTTTGCTTCTTATCATTTTTTTATCTCCATAAAAACTTGTTAAAGAGCTTTGCACATAGCCCTATTTTTGCTTTGGTTTTATGGTGAAGTAGTATGTTTAATACGTCGAACCCAAAACAAAAGAGAGCGTAAGTCTTTATAAGGGTTTTCTTAGGTTTTTCGCCTTTCGGCGAACCCCCTTAGTCCCCCTTAAAAGGGGGAAAAGGTAAAAAAATCTCACGAAAAAACATTATGAGCAAAGGTCTCAAATGTATAAACCTTAAACATTATAGTTTATATTGAGTGCTTATATAAGCTATTTTTTAAGAGAATATAATTAAAAATGGTTTCTTAAAATTATGGTGTCGTTTCTATCTGGTCCCAAAGATATTATATCAATTTTACATAAACTAAGCTCTTCTATTCTTTTTATATATTTTATAGCATTTTGTGGGAGTTCATCAAAACTTTTGCATTTTGAAATATCGCTTTCAAATCCTGCCATAGTTTCATATATAGGCTTGCATTTTGAAAGAACGTTTACATCAGAAGGTAAATTGTTAATTGTTTCGCCATTATAATCGTATGCTACACATATTTTAATCTCTTTTGAAAAAGATAAAACATCAAGTTTTGTTAGAACTAATCCTGTAAGACTATTTAATTTTATTGCGTTTTTTATCAAAACCATATCGAGCCATCCGCATCTTCTCCTCCTGTTTGTTGTTGCTCCAAATTCGTGTCCTATTTCTTGCAACAAATCGCCTGTTTCATCAAAAAGCTCTGTAGGAAAAGGTCCTGAACCCACTCTTGTTGTGTACGCTTTAACAATCCCAATTATTTCTGATATCGCTTTTATACCTACACCAGAACCAGAAGAAGCACTTGCGGCAACAGTATTTGAAGAGGTTACAAAAGGATATGTTCCGTGGTCTATATCAAGATGTGTTCCTTGTGCTCCTTCAAATAGTATTTTCCTATCTGCCTTTATATCTTCATAAAGTTCTGTTGAGATATCTTTTACAAAGGGTTTTAAGAATTTTGCATACTCTTTATACTCTTTAAAAATATCTTCCGCATTTAAAGGTGTATCGTTAAAAAACTTTTCAATATAAAAGTTTTTATCTTTTACGATAGAAAATAGTTTCTCTTTAAAAATATCTTCATTTATAAACTCTATGGCTCTTATTCCTCTTCTTGTTACTTTATCTTCATAGGCAGGACCTATACCTTTGCCTGTAGTGCCTATCTTTTTGTCACTCTTTTTAATTTCTCGTAGTTCGTCTATTTTTTGATGATAGGGCATTATAATATGAGTTTTTTCGCTTATTTTGAGATTTTCTGGTGAAATTTTTATCCCTTTTTCTTTAAAGAAATTTATTTCTTCAATTAAAACTTTTACATCGAGTACAACGCCATTTCCTATAAAACATTTTTTATTTCGTAATATACCTGATGGGATAAGATGACTTACAAACTTTTCACCATTAACTATGATAGTATGACCAGCATTATTTCCCCCTTGAAATCTTACTACCGAGTCTGCTTGCTCTGATAAGATATCAACAAGTTTTCCTTTTCCTTCATCTCCCCATTGTGTTCCGAGTATTACTACACTTTTCATTTTTTTCTCTCATTTTTTAATGTTTAAAGAATCAAAACATCTTCTAACTCTTAAAGATGACTTGCAACTATTTTACTAAGCTCCATTAATCTATAAACGTAGCCTTTTTCATTATCGTGCCATATTCCTATTTTTAAAATATCTTTCCCAACCTTTTTTGTAAAAAAAGCATCAAAAATAGCGGAAAATTTAGAGCCTTTATAGTCTACAGATACAAGCTCTTTGTCATTATAATCTAAAATATAATTTTTTTCCGCTTCTTTTTTAAAAAGTTCATTAACATCATCAATAGTTACATTCTTTTTTTTTATTTTTAAAACAATATCTATTAATGAAACATTAGGAGTAGGAACTCTTAGCGAGTATCCTGTTATTTTATTTTTTAATTCGGGCATAATGTCTGAAACAGTTTTAATAATTCCTGTAGTTGTAGGAATGATTGACGGAATAGCAGAACGACCAAGCCTTAAGTCGCTATCGTTGCCTCCATCTAATAATTTTTGGTCAATATTATAGGGATGTATATTTGTTATAGTAAAACAATCTATACCATAATTTTTGATTAAGATAGATAAAACAGGTATTAGGCAATTTGCAGTACAAGAAGAGGCTGAAATTATATTATCTTTTTTAGTGTTATAACTTTTTTCATTAAAACCTATAACTATTGTATTGTCTGCATTTGTACAAGGAGAAGAAACGATAACTTTTTTTACTCCTTTATCCAAATAATAAGACAAAGTATCTTTGCTTAAAAACTTTCCTGTGCAATCAATAACTATATCTGTTTTATTCTTTTGCCACTCTATTTTTTTAAGGGTAGCCTCTTTTGAGAAAGAAATTTTTTCATCGTTTATAATTATGTTTTTTTTATCGTAAGTTATATCAAGGTCGCTTGTACCATATGTAGAATCGTACTTTAAAAGGTAAGCGATTGTTTCTATAGAGTTTAAATCGTTTATGTGAACTACTTTAAGGGAGGTTTCTTTGTATATTGTTTTGAGTAGACTTCTGCCGATTCTACCAAGACCGTTTATACCTATATTAATAGATTGTGACATAATTACATAACTATTTTATCTGTCTTGTTTTGCCTGCAAGAATTGAACTTACCATAGAAATACTTTGTCTACCGAAATTTTCTATAGTTTTTACAATCTCTTCTATACTCTTATCTTTATCTTCTCTTATAGATATTGTTTTCATAAGTATAGGAAGATTTACACCAGAAAGAATTTCTATTTCATTCTTTTTTAGAAAAGAGCAACTAATAGAAGAAGGAGTGCCACCATACATATCAGTTAAAATTATAATGCCTCTTGTATTTTCTAAACTTTTTATAGCACTTTCAATCTTATCTCTTATGCTATTTACATCTTCAACTGGATTAATAGAAATATGTTCAAACGCTTCAAGATTTTTGCCTGTTATCGATTTCGCAGTTTTTATAAGGTTTTTACCAAGATCGTAATGAGTTACTACTAATACACCTATCATTTATCTATATCCCTATGTTTTATTTCTATATTTTTATGATTTTTTTTTATATCATCATAAATATTTTCTGCGATTGCAACGCTTCTATGTACTCCTCCTGTGCATCCTATTGCTATTTTTAAGTACGATTTTCCTTCTTTTTTATATTCTGGAATCAAA
Organism: Desulfobacterales bacterium; assembly: GCA_963662235.1. Lineage (GTDB taxonomy): Bacteria > Desulfobacterota > Desulfobacteria > Desulfobacterales. Next base: position 1,413,810 of record OY759308.1, read on the forward strand.
AAATTTAAAAGAGTTTTATATTGCTTTAAAAACAGTTCAGTTCGTTTATCTTCTAATATGTAAGAGACAACTTTTTCATCTTTGCCAGTTAAGTTTTTAAGCTCTGGTATAAAAAAGGGATTTGTAATAAAACGAACATCAACGATATTATTTACGTCATACGGAATGCCATATTTAAACCCGAAAGATGCTATAGTTATTTTCATCTTTTTATCTATATCATCTTTTTCAGACACTATTTCTGCTACGCGAGATTTTAATTGGTGTGTTGTAAGATTAGATGTGTCTATAACCTCATCGGCCATTTTTTGTAATTTTAAAAGAGCTTTCTTCTCTTTTTTTAAGGCGTCTAAAAGGTTGGTTTTGTGCAGTGGATGTTTTCTTCTCGTTTCGCTATATCTTTTTATTAAAACCTCTTCTTTTGCCGTAAAGAATAAAATTTTAAATTGATAATCATTTTTGCCTAAATCGTTAAAAATTTTTTCATATTTATTTAAAAACTCTTGTGTCCTTAAATCCATTACAAAAGCGTATTTTGTTTTGATATTTATTTCATTAGAGATGATTTCAAAGAAATGAGGTAAAAGGTCTATAGGCATATTATCTACACAATAAAAGTTTGAGTCTTCAAAAACTTTAATCGCAGTAGTTTTGCCAGAACCAGCAAGCCCTGTTATTATGAATATTTCTTTTTTTTTCATTTCTATAAAAATAAGTTTAAAACATTAACTATTCTTTTGTTTTTCTTTTGTTTTTAAAATTTGATTTTTTATATTGTCTACTGCTTTATCTATCACGGAGTTCATATTCTTCTCTTTTTGTTCTTCCGTTGTATTTATATGAAGTTTCCCTGCATCAAGCTTTATTTCTACAATATATCTTATGTCTTCTTTTATTAGTACTACGTTTGCAAGTCCTTTATCTTCAAGCAGTTTCTCTATTTTACTTAATCTTTTATTTACATAACTTTTTAGTTCATCTGTTGGTTTAATATTTTTAAAAGTTATAGTTGTTTGCATATCTCTCCTCCTTAATATTGTTTTCTCTTACTCGCAGGCAATATTTTTAATATATTTCGATATTTGGCTATAGTTCTTCTTGCTATACTTACGTTTGACTTTTTTAATATCTCCATAATTTTTTCGTCGCTGTAAGGTTTATTTTTTGGCTCGTTTTTTATTATTTGTTTTATTTGTTCTTGTACGCTTGCTGATGCTATAGTTTCACCAAAAGTTCTTTTTATTGAGCTGTTAAAAAAGAATTTTAATTCAAACATTCCCTGTGAAGTGTGAATATATTTATTTGTTGTAACCCTGCTGATAGTAGATTCATGCATTTCAATATCGTCTGCAACATCTTTTAATACCATAGGTTTAAGATGAGTTATTCCTTTTTCAAAAAAAGTGTGTTGAAATTTCAATATGCTCTTTACAACATTATAAATAGTTCTTTTTCTTTGGTTTATACTTTTTATTAACCATAATGCCGATTTCTTTTTCTCTTGAATATACTCTTTTGTTTTCTCAGGTATATTTGTTTGATTTTCATACAAATCACTTATTTTAAGATTTGGCATATTTTCATCATTTAAAGTTATTGTATATTCATCTCCTACTTTATGTACAAAAATATCGGGTCTTATATAAACCGATTTTTCTTCATTAAAAATTCTTCCGGGTTTCGGTTCTAATTTTTTTATGACATCAACAACTCTAATAACAGTATCAATTTTTATCTTTAACTCTTTTGTTATGATTTTATAGTTTTTATTTTCGAGCTCTTTTAAATAGTTTGTTACTATCTCTACCAAGAAGGGTTCTTGAATATTATAATGCTTAATTTGAAGCATTAAACACTCTTTTAAATCTCTTGCGGCAACTCCTATAGGGTCGAAAGTTTGAACAAGAAATAGAACTTTTTCGGCTGTTTTGATGCTTATACTATTTTTTTGAGCAAATTCATTCAAAGAGTAGTTAAAATAGCCATCTTTATTAAGATTACCTATAATTAAATTGCCTATATTTTTTTCTTTGTCCGATATATTGCTCATAGTAAGTTGCCATAAAAGATGTCCTCTTAATGTGGTCTCTTCTTTGGTAAAATTTTCATATTCAATGTGTTCTTTTTTTTCAGTCTCGTAGCTTGCTTTATCTATTGAGCTATATTCATTTAAATACTCTTCCCAGTCGGAGCTTTTTATTATCTTTTCATCAAAATTAACTTCATCTGTTTTATTTTTATTTTCTTGCGATTCATCGTCTTTTAAGTCTGGTTTTTCTGGTTCGTCTTCTAAAAGAGGGTTTTGTGCGATTTCGTCATTTATGAGCTCGATTAGTTCTGTATGGGACAATTGCAAAAGTTTAATAGCTTGTTGCAACTGGGGAGTCATAACAAGCTGTTGTCCAATTTTAAGTTGTTGTTTAATATCGGTACTCATTTAAAGCCTTAACACTTATAATTTAAAATTATCACCAAGATAAGTTTTTTTTGACATTTCACTATTTATTATTTTTTCTGGAGAACCGCTCTCAAGAACACTACCATTACTTACAATATATGCTTTATCGCAAACGCCAAGTGTTTCGCGGACATTGTGGTCTGAAATTAAAACACCTATATTCTTTTGGGCGAGTTCTTTTATTATGTTTTGAATATCTTTTATCGATATTGGATCTATACCCGCAAAAGGTTCGTCTAAAAGCATAAACGCTGGATTAGAGGCAAGGATTCTTGCGATTTCAAGCCTTCTTCTTTCGCCTCCCGATAAAACGAAAGCTTTTTCTTTGGCGAGGTGTTTTATTTTTAGTTCGTCCAAAAGTTTGTAACACCTCTCTTTTATCTGTTTTTTTTTATATATAATTTCCAAAATAGCAATAATGTTCTCTTCAACAGTAAGCTTTTTAAATACAGAAGATTCTTGTGGCAAATAGCTTATCCCTTTCCGTGCTTTTTTAAAAATAGGGAGATTTGTTATATCTTCATCATCAAAAAATATTTTACCACTGCTTGGTTTTACCATACCTATTGTCATATAAAATGTAGTTGTTTTGCCAGCTCCATTTGGACCTAACAACCCTACAATTTCACCTTGTTTAATAGATAGATTGATACCTGTTACAACTTTTTTTTTACCATAAGTTTTAACAAGATTTTTTAAATATAAAATAGACATTTATTTTTTACTTTAACTTATTTAGCATAACTATTTAATTTGTTTAATAATTTCAAAAATTACAAATTTATTCGAAGTTCTCTACTGCTTTATTGTTATCTCCATAGGTTTATTGTTACTATCACTCTTATTCTCTGCAATTATTTCATCTCTTTCCTGATAATATTTTATTTTATCTGCTATAATTTGATTGTTTTTTTCATCAATAATTTTTGAGTTTGGTCCTGTTAAAATAAATAGTTTTTTGCTGCCTATATATTCTAAATTGTCTGACCACGCTTTTTTACTATTTTCTATATTTATATCTACATTTTGTATAGCAATAATTTTTTCTATTCCATCTTCATCTTTAAAGCTTTTATCTTTGTTTTTATAAACTAAAACTTTTTCAGCCTTAATAATATTTTTATTATATATAACTTTCACATTGCCTGTAAATTCCATATAATTTTGATTCTTAGACATAAAAAGCTTGTTTGATGTTATATTAAGATTGGTCTCTTTAGCAAAAGTTAAAGAGAATATTAATAGTATAAAAAAATTAATTGATAGATTTAACTTCAACATCACCTTCCATTTCTACTGTCTCTTTATTTATATCTATTTTAATCTTTTTGGAAACTATTTTGAAATTGTCATAAAAAAGAACAGGAGATTGATCTGAGAATATCTCTTTTTTATTAGGATTATAAGAGACTTTTTCACTTTGAAATTTTTTATCGTTAAATTCTATATCAACATTGCCGAGAGCATAAAAATCTTTTGTTTGAGTATCCATAAAGCCCTCGTTACAAACTAAAAAAATTTTTTCATTATTTTTATTAAAAAAAGTGGCTTTAACATCATTTAGCTTTATATTGTTTTTTTTATTAAAATAAGCAGCCGTTTTAGAAAGAAGTATAAGCTCTTTTTTGTTATTTTTATAAAATGTTTGTTTCATATCTTTAATGTAAATTTTAGTGCTATGATTGATTTTTACTTTCTCATCTTTTTTAGATGATGACTTTTTGTTTTGCTTTAAGTAAAAAAATATAGAGCATAAAATAAGTAAAATTAAGATATTGAGTGCTATTTTGGATATTGTTTTTGTCATTTAAGAATTTATAAAGTTTTTAAAATCATATCACAAACTTCACGGACTGCACCTTCGCCACCTTTTTTAGTACACACAAAGTCTGCCATATCTTTAATATCATTAATTGCATCAGCAACAGCAAACGACAAGCCTACATTTTTCATAATAGGAATGTCTGGCAGGTCGTCTCCAACATAAGCGACATTAGAAATTTTAAGATTACTCTTTTTTAAAATGTCTTTTAATGCGGGTATCTTTTTTGATCCTAATCCTTGATACACATACTCTTCATCTATACCAAGCTCTTTATATCTTTTAGTAAGTGCTTTCGATTTTCTACCAGTAATTATACCAACTTTGATGCCTTTTTCTAATAAAAGCCTTATACCTAAGCCATCTTTTACGTTAAATTTTTTTGTCTCACTTCCTTCGCTGTTATAGTAGATAGAGCCATCAGTTAAAACACCGTCTACATCAAGCAAGAGAATTCTTATTTTTTTAATTTTTTCAGTTATAGTCATTTTTAATATTCCTAATAGCTAAGCTCTATTTTAAAATGGCTTTTATTTTTTTTAATTTTTTAAGAAGCTCTTTAAAATCATCATTTAATTTAAGGGAGTTAGCACCATCACAAAGGGCTTTTTCTGGCTCTGGGTGAACTTCAAAAAAAACACCGTCACATCCTGCTGCAACTGCTGACTTTGCAAGTATAGGTGCATACTCGCTTTCTCCAGTTGACTCTAAACCTGCTCCACCTGGAAGTTGTACGCTATGTGTTGCATCAAATATAACAGGGCAGTTAGCTGTTTTATGCATTATCTCTATCCCTCTAAAGTCTACAACAAGATTGTTATACCCAAAACTTGAGCCTCTTTCTGTAAGAAATATGTTGTTATTTCCTGTGCTTCTCGCTTTTTCTACGGAGTTTTTTATATCTTTAGGGGACATAAACTGTCCTTTTTTTATATTAATCGTTTTGTTTGTTTCGGCTGCACGTATAATTAAGTCTGTTTGTCTGCATAAAAAAGCAGGAATTTGTATAACATCTAAAACGTCTTTTGCTGCTTCAATTTGACCTATCTCGTGCACATCAGATATAATATTTAAATCTAATTTTGTTTTTATATTGTTTAAAATTTCAAGACCTGTTGCAACTCCTAAACCTCTAAAAGAGTCAATAGAAGTTCTGTTTGCTTTGTCAAAAGAGGCTTTGAAGATAAAAGGCATTTCAAGTTTACTTGTTATTTTTTTCAAAAAAGAGGCTATCTCATAAGTTGTTTCATAATTTTCAATTACGCAAGGACCTGCAATAACTATTAAAGGGTTTTCCCCTCCTACTTTGATATCGTTAATTCTTATTTCATTTACCATTTTTAAATAACACCTGAATCTTTAAGGGCATAAACAACCACTTTTTGTAAAATTTTTTCTTTAACCGATTGCGGAGAGGAGAGCTTCATTCTCTCTAAATATTGTTTTGAAGAATTAGGAGTTTTTGTACAAAATTCTTTTAAAATATTTGCTATAAGTTTGATAACACTTTCAGAAGCTTTTACTTTTAAGTTTTTAAGAGATTTGCCTATAGCCTTTTCCTCTTCCGTTAAGTCTGAACCAAAAGGGAAGGGGGAGAAAAAGCCTGCTTTCCTAAATGTTTCAATTTTTTTATTTATTACTTCTGGAAAGTTATTTTTAAATTGTTCTGGGATTTTATAATCTTGTGGTATTTTTTTAAACTTTTTACATTTTTGAAGAAGCTCTTCTTGAAATCTTGAGTCTGTAATATTTAAAAGTTCTGCGATAACGTCCTTGTCTTGTTTACCTCTTAAGTCTGCTATTCCATACTCTGTTATTATTATATCTCTTAAATGTCTTGGTATAGTAGTGTGCCCATATTGCCATACTATGTTTGATTTCGCTTTTTTTCCTACACCGCGAGAGCTTTTAATCATTGTGATAGCTCTTCCATCCTCTAAAGCATGAGCCATAGATACAAAATTATATTGTCCTCCAGGCCCGCTTATTATTCTGTGGTCTTCTAATGCATCCGCTGTTATTGCACCCATAATGTTAGATTTAAGAGCTGCATTTATAAATCTTCCATATTTTCTTTGAGCTCTTTTTAATTCTTCATCTCCATATATTTGATTAACGTAATCTACGCCTCGCATATCAATAAGGTTTCTCTCTTCTTCTGTAAGATTTCTTAAACCTTCATAAAAACTGTCTTGTCCGATAAAAAAAGAGGCGTATGCCACAACTCCTTTTTTAAGGGAGTCTCCAAGACACTCTTTTATAATTAATTCTAAACTATTAGCATCAGATAAATTAGTATCATACTCTTTTGAATCTTTATAAATTTTACCATCTTTGTAAGTTAAACTGCTTTTTAAAATTCCGAACTCTTGTAAAACCAAAAAATCTTTTTCTCTTATTTTTGTATGTATTACTTTATTCTCACTCAAAACAGTTAAGATGTTATTATCAAATTTTTCAGCTATTTTTTTTTCGTTTATAAGTGTTTGAAGTCCTAAGTGTTCATAAACCTTTTTCTTAATAATTCCTGCTTTGAAAAGGTCTAAAAAGGAGTCTATAAACATTTCAGAGGAGCATAAAAGTCCTTCTTCAAATGTTCCTGTTTCTCCTACCTCTTTTATTATCTCGTTATATTTAGTTTCAATATCCGCTTCTTTTAAAAAATTTTTATACTCTTTATTATTTTTATGTCTCATCATAATAGAAGCAGATACAGCATCGCCAAGAGAACCTATACCTACTTGGATTGTTCCACCGTCTTTAATTAATGTACTTGCATAAATTCCAATCATCCAATCGACAGGGCTTACAGATGTTTTTGGAGCACAAAAGATTTTTTTATCGTATTCTGGGTTTTCTACAATTATATCGTAATGGGAGGGTTTAACAACTGCTTTGCCATACATAAAAGGCATTTTACTATGAACTTGACCTACTATAACGCATTTAAAATTTTCATCTTGTGCTCTTTTTTTTTGTACCAATTCCGCTGCTTCTAAATGTGTATCAGGATTTGAAGCCATACTGTACATTGTTTCGCCATTCATATCTTTTTTTGAAATAAGCTGTGCTAAGACATTACACTCATTTATAAAAGCGTCTCTAACTGCATGGGTATAGTTAGAGCCCATATAGTTCATTTGGACATAAGGACAATGTAAAAATGCAGCTGTTTTGTTATAAAATTCTACATACTTAAAATTTTTCGGTATTGTGTTACGTCTTAAATCTTTTATGTATTCAAACTCTTCAAAATCTTCCCAAACCCTTTCTACAAAAGGCTCTAAAAATCGTTTTTCAAGTTCACTTTTACCATCAGGTTTTTCAAGGGAAACACCAGAAAAGAGTTTTAAATATAAGGTGTCATCGTTTTTAATTCTATTGTATATGGCATTAACAAGTCTATTCGGCTTTGCAAGAGCAAGTGGAATTGCCATAACTATTTTCTTACCGACCTTTTCTATAATTTCGTCTACACATTTTTCAATGTCTTGATAGTAAAGGGTATTTGTTTTTGTCATAGTGTCTCTCTCTTTTTAATTTTATATTTTTATTTTATCTATTGTATCAAAAAGTAAAGGAACTTCATTTCTTAATTCAGAGCAATTTTCTTTAAGAGTTTTTAACGCAATTGGAATATATTCTTCAAAGTATATTTTCTTTTTTACCTTAGACAAAAAAGAAAAAGCTCCAAGCATTTGTAAGTTTCTTGTTATAGTGCAATATTTATAACACTCTTTGAACTCTTTTTCTTCTACTTTGAAAAGTTTGATAAACTTATTCGTGCAATAGTCCGAGAGTGTGTTTTGTGTGTTTTTGCTAAGATTAACATAAGGGTCTATTAAAAGAGATGCTAAGTCGTATTGAATAAGCCCTTTCATTCCACCTTGAAAATCGATAAAGTAGAATTTTATGTTTTTATCCTTTTTTATAACCATAATATTCCGAGATTGCATATCTCTATGCATAAAACCCGAAATAGAAAAGTTTAGTGCTTTTTTAGCTATATAATTAAACTCTTTTTTTAAACTATAAAATGATATATTTTTTTTTAGATAATTGTTTAAAAAAGATTCTGTAAAATATTTACATTCATCTTCAATTATAACCTTTTTATTATATTCACTATTTTTAAAACACCACTTTAAGTCAAACTCTTCAATTCCTTTATAAAAACCTTCTATCATCCAATCTATTATCTGTTTATAAATTTTTATAGTTTTATCTTGAGTAATTGTCTTTATATAGCTTTGGAGTTTTATGTCTCCTAAATCTTGAAGAAGTACAATTCCTGAAAATCTATCCTTAGAATAGATTTTAGGGTAGGGTAGGTTTTTATTAAAAAGATGATTTCCAATATCGGAAAAAGAGTCTACTTCTAAAGTTTTTTTGCTGGTTGCAATGCTATGCATACTTGCTATACAAGATTTTTTTTTATTATATAGCCTGTACCATCTTCTATCAGAGCCATCACCTTGAAGCTCTTGTTTTTTTAATTTTTCTAATTTTTTAAGTGAAAAAAAATTTTGTCCTATATTATCTAAAACAGTCTCTTCATAGTCTTGAATATTTCCTATATCTTGCCAGTAGTGATTTTTAAAAGTTAAGCTATTAATCTCAATGTTTTTTTTTATTAACGCTTTGTAAATATCAATAATTCCAATGAATTTATCTTCAGGAATAAAGTCTAAAATTTTAGGCTCAAGAATATGGATGCCCATAAATGCAAAAAGCTCTTTTGCCTTATCATCATAATCAAAACTTTTTATGATGCCATTTTTTACACTTATTTTATTAAATTTATTGTGATTATGAAGAGCAAGAGTCGCTATCTTATTATTTTTTTTATGAAATTCATACAGTTTTTTTAAATCGATATTTGTCAAAATATCCCCGTTAATTACAAGAAACGGTTCGTCATTCCAAAAATCTTCTAAATTTTTTATTCCGCCTGCTGTTTCAAGTGGTTTTTTTTCATAATATATATGAACAGGAACTCTATATTTTTGTTTTTTTATAAAAGTTTCTATTTTTGAAGATAAATGGTGGGTGTTTATAGCTATACTTTCAAAGCCTGCTTTAATAAGTTGATTGATTATAATATCTATAATAGGACGTTCTTTTGCAATCGGAAATAAAACTTTTGGTAAATTTTTTGAAAAAGGTTCAAGTCTTTTACCAAAGCCTGCTGCGAGAATTAATGCTTTTTTCATATTTAATCAAAATAGTAACTTAAAGTTAAAAATAAAAAGAAGACTTTTGCATATAATGTTTTGAGACCTTTGCACATAGCTTTATTTTGCTTTTGTTTTGTGGTTCACCCTGTGAAATATTTTTAAATTTTTCAAATTTAAAAATAATATTTGAGCTATAAAGCATCAAATATTATTTCACTGGGGTAAAGTAGTATTTTTATACGTCGAACCCAAAACAAAAATGAAAGAGAGCGTAAGTCTTTATAAGAGTTTTAGAAGTTTTTGTAAAAACTACCAAAAGTTAATGTTTTACTAAAAACCACTATTTTTTTCATAAAAAACATTATGTGCAAAGGTCTCTGTTTTTTATAAAAAATATGTGTAGAGGTCTTTATTATAAAAAGATATATATTATCAGAAAATATTTTTTTTAAAATAGATATTATGCTCAAATTTTTTAAATACTTTATATTAGTGTTTTTCTTTTTTTCAAACTCTTATGCTACTAAAGTTTTTGTCGATCAGGAAAATAGAACAATAGAACTTACAAAAACTCCTGAGAGAATTGTATCTTTTGCTCCAAGTATAACTGAAATAGTATTTGCTCTTAAAAAAGGAGATCTTTTAAAGGGTGTTACTGTCTTTAGTAATTATCCTAAAGAAGCTTCAAAAATAGAGAGAATAGGTTCTTATATAAACCTTAGTATAGAAAAAATATTAATGCTTAAACCAGACTTATGTATTGCTGTAAAAGATGGAAATCCCAAAAAACAAGTAATGGCGTTAGAAAAATTGGGTGTAAAAATATATGTTAGCTCTTCATTTTCTGTTAGCTCTATTAAAAATACAATTTATGAGCTTGGTAATATTCTTGATGCTAAAAAAAGAGCTAAAGAGCTTGTAGACACTATAGACAAAAAGATTGATGAAGTAAGTAGTAAAGTCACAAAAGTTAAAGTAAAACCTAAAGTTTTTTTTCAACTTGGGACAAAGCCTATGGTATCGGTTGGCAAAAACACTTATATAAATGAGCTTATTGAAATTGCAGGTGGAGACAATATCGCAAAAAATTTAAGTGGATACCCTGTTTTATCTACGGAAAAAGTAATAGAAGCAAATCCCGATATAATTATAATATTAACTATGAGTACAAGTTCAAATAACAACACAACTTTTTGGAATAATTTTAATACTATAAAAGCAGTTAAAAATAGAAATATAGTTTTTATAGATAGCGATGTCTTTGTAAAGCCTTCGGTAAGAATTGTTGAAGCTTTAGAATGCCTTAATGACATAATAATGAAACAAGCAAAAAAATAAGTAATTTATCCCTATTCCCCATCACTTTTCTATAATTTATTTTTTTGTGATGGCGTGTGCTGTGCCCTTTTAGATAAACCCAGAGATAGAAATTTGCCTTATTTAACCAAATTAATTATTAAAATTGTTTAATTGAAAAAATGAAATTTTACCAATAAGATAAAAGATTTTAATTTTAAGAAGTAAGGAAGAAAAAAATGCAAAGGATAGCACTTGGAATAAGCGATTTTAAAGATTTAAGAGATAACAAAGCATATTTTATAGATAAATCTTTTTTCATCAAAGAAATCATAGATGAAAATTTTCAAACAATCCTGCTTCCTCGTCCTCGTCGTTTTGGAAAAACCTTAAATCTTTCAATGCTTAAATGTTTTTTTGAGAAAGAAAAACAAGACAAATCTTATCTATTTAATAATCTAAGCATTACAAAAGAGGCAGAATTTAAAGACCATTTCAATAGATATCCTGTTATATTTTTAAGTTTTAAGGATGTTAAAGCTCAAAGTTTTAACAAGGCTTATGAGGATATTTGCTTTTTAATAAGTGAAGAATTTAGAAGGCACAAATATCTTCTTTCTTCTGATTTTTTAGATGAAACAGAAAAGCAAGAATTTAATAAAATTTTAAAAAGAGAAGCCCCCGAAACATTATATACCAACGGTTTAAGAAATCTTTCCAAATGGCTTTATGAATATACAGGTGAAAAAGTTGTAATTTTAATAGATGAATATGACACACCAATTCAGTCTGCATTTTTTAGTGGCTTTTATGATGAGATGATAAACTTTTTTAGAAATTTTCTAAGTGCAGGATTGAAAGACAACTCTTATCTTTTCAAAGCTGTTTTAACAGGAATTTTAAGAGTTGCAAGAGAGTCTATTTTTTCAGGTTTAAATAATATCGGAACATATACAATTTTAGATAAAAGATTTGAAAGAAGTTTCGGATTTACAGAAGATGAAGTTTTTAAAATGCTCGATGATTATAATTTGTCTCAATTTAAAGAGGGCGTAAAAAAGTGGTATGACGGTTATATTTTTGGAAGTGATACAACAATTTATAATCCTTGGTCTATCTTAAATTTTGTGTCCAGTCCAAATAGAGAATTTGAACCATTTTGGGTAAATACTTCATCAAATGATATAATCCGAGATTTAGTGATAAATTCTTCAATGTCTATCAAAAAAGAATTTGAATATCTTTTAGAAGATGAGCCAGTAACTAAACAGATTGATTCTGCTATTGTCTTTCGCGATATAGAAAAAAATGAGACTTCGCTTTACTCTTTTCTTCTATTTTGTGGTTATTTGAAACCTTTTGAAAAACAAGTGATTGCAGGTGAAAATATTTGTAAACTCCTTATTCCAAATTGTGAGGTTAAAACAATTTTTAGAAAAGCTTTTTTGATTTGGTTTAATCAAAGTTTTGTAAACGACAAATTGAAGATTATGCTTCAAGCTTTATTGGAAGGAGACTTAGAGCTTTTTGAAGAGATACTCTCGGAGTTTGTTTTAGAAACACTTTCATATTTTGACACCGCAGGCAAGAATGTTGAGGCGGTCTATCAAGCATTTGTTTTAGGGCTTCTTGTAAGCCTTCCATCTTCTTCATATGAAGTTAATTCCAATAAAGAGTCTGGTTATGGCAGATACGATATTTCAATCGTTCCAAAAGATTTGAGCAAAAAAGCAATTATAATGGAGTTTAAAACGATACGAGTTAAAGAAACCAAAGATACAGCTCTTGATTCTGCTATTAAACAGTTAGTTGAGAAAAAATATGAGACAGAGATTTTAAAAAGAGGGATTAAAGATATTTTAAGATTTGGAGTTGTTTTTGATGGCAAAAGAGTTTGGATAAGAGAAGTCTAATTATTATGAGACTTTTGTTCATAATGTCTTTTTAAAAATAATAGAGCTATGTGAAAAGTTCTCGAAAACAAGAAAAACTATGATAAAAAAATATAAAAAAATAGCGTTAATATTAATTGCTCTTATGTTAATGCTCTATACCTATTTTGCTATTCATTCTAATTATCTTATAAAAGTTGGAAAAACTAAATTTACTACTGCCGATTTTTATGAATATTTAGAAATTAAAAAGATAGCATATGATTATAAAGATATAGAAGAAGATGAAAATGTTTTAAAAATTATAAAATTTAGTGTTCTTGAAGAACTTAAAAATGATGCTCTGTTTTTAGAGTTTGCAAGAGAAAATAGTATTAAAGTAGATAAAGAAGAGCTGGCTAATTATATTGATGAAATTAAAAGTAGTTATCCTAAAGATACGTTTAGTGAAGTTTTTACGGAGAACGCTATAAACTATAACGCATGGGAAAGACAATTAAAAAACGATATTATTATTGAAAAGGTTATAAAACTTAAGATTACAGATAATATTGAGATAGAAAAAAAAGAATTTCTTAAATATTATGCAACATATATTAAAGAGAATAATTTTGAAAAAACTAAAGAAAATGAAAATACAATTTTAAATTTGTTTAAAAACGATAAAAAAGAAAAAGAGATAAAACTATTTTTAAAAGAGCTTCAAAAAAATATGGTTTTAGAAATAAACGAGAAGAATTGGAAAAGAATAATAAATGAAAAGTAAAAATATATTATCTATTAAATTTATCGTACTACTATCGTTTTTTTCTCTTTTGTTATTTGGAGAGGGAAGAGCAAAAACCATTATTAATGGTATAGTAGCAGTCGTTAATGAAGATATAATTACTTATAGAGATTTAGAAAGCAGTTTAAAACCATACATTCCTTATATTAAAGAAAAATATCGTACAGAAAAAGACAGGGAAAAAGCTTTTTTATTACTTAAGCAAAAGACGATAGAAAAACTTATAAATAATCAATTGATAGTTCAAAGAGCTAAGCTTTTAGGGATTGAAGCAAGCAGCGAGCAGATTGATAGTGCTATAGAAGATATAAAAAAAAACAATTCGCTTGATGAAAAACAATTTGAAGCAAACCTTATAAAAGAGGGTTTGTCTCTTGAAATGTTAAGAAAAAAAATACAAGAACAGATTTTATATTCAAGAATTGCAAATTATAGGATAAAATCTAAGGTTGTAATTACAGAAAAAGATATCGAAAACTATTATAGAGATAATATAGAAAAGTTTGGTGGTACCAAGATGTATCATCTTAGAAATATTGTCATAAAAACCCCTAAGTTTATGGACGACTATCAACAAGCTGAAGTTACTCTTAAAATTACCGATGTAGAAAAAAAATTAAAAATGGGTATACCTTTTGAAAATGTAGCGAGAACATTTTCAGAAATTAGTAATAAAGACAAAGGTGGCGATTTAGGATTTATAAAGAAGGAAGATATAGCAAAAAACATAAGAGAAGAGATAGAAAAAACAGGTATTGGAAACTATACAAAAACTTTAGAGATACAAAATTCTTATCAAATTTTTTATATAGAAGGAATTAAAGAGGGAAGGGCAGAGCCTCTTGAAAATGTACGAGATGAAATCGAAAAAAAACTATATGAAAAAGCCCTTGATACTAAATTTCAGGAATGGCTAAAAGAGTTAAGAGAAACAGCTTATATAAAAGTGATGGATAAAGATGATTAAAGATAGAAATAGAATATTGCTTGATAGTATTAAAAGGCTTTTAAGACGGAAATCAAACAAACATCTGTGTAAAATCATAAACAAAATACATATAGCCGATTTATCTACGCTATTCCCAGAATTGTCTACTATAGAACAAAAAACAGTTTTTGGTATGATTGATTCGCTTGAAAAACAAGGTGCTTTCCTTAGTGAACTCGATAGGAAAAAATTTATAGAATTTATTGAAAATTTAAAAATAGAACGACTTGTAAAAATATTTGAAGCTATTCCTGCAGACGATGCAGCAGATTTAATAGCAAAATTGCCCGAAGACCAATCTGACAGCATTTTAAACTCTATGAGAAAAGAGGGTTCAGAAGAAGTCGAAAATCTTCTTCTTTATAAGGATGATAGTGCGGGCGGTATTATGAGTACAGATTTCATCTCGATATCTGAAGAAATTACCACAAAAGAAGCTATTGAACTTATACAGTCTAAATACTCCGATGTCGATGTCGCTTTTTATGTTTATGTTATTAATAAACACGAGAACCTTGTAGGAGTGGTTTCCTTAAGACAACTTGTTATAGAAAAACCGAGTGCTCAAATTAAAGACTTTATGACAACAGATGTGTTTTCTGTAAAAACTGATGTGGACCAAGAAGAGGTAGCAAAAATAGTTACTCGTTACGATTTGTTAGCTGTTCCTGTTATCGATAATGAGCAGAAACTTGTAGGGGTCGTTACAGTAGACGATATTATAGATATTATAAAACAAGAAGCTACAGAAGATATCTTAAAAATGGGTGGTATTGGAGTTGACGAATTTATTGAAACTCAACCTATCTTTAAAAGTACTCAAAAAAGGTTTCCTTGGCTTTTAGCAAGTTGTCTTGGAGGTATAATATCTTTTTTTATAATAGAATATTTTGAAAAAAGCCTTTATCAATATGCGTTTTTAGCTGCATTTATCCCAATTATTATGGGTATGGGAGGAAATATTGGGATACAATCTTCAACAATAGTTATAAGGGGATTGGCTACAGGCAGTTTGAATATAAACAATATTTTTTCGGTTGTGTTAAAAGAGGTAATAATAGGTTCTCTGCTTGGTATTATCTATGGGACTATTATTGCGTCTGTTGCAAGGTTTAATTTTCCTATACAATATTTTTCTATAGCTGTTGGTTTGTCTGTTGTAGTTTCTATGGGAGTTGCTGCTTTTGTAGGTTCTCTTTTACCTATGATATTTGCGAAACTTGATATAGACCCTGCAATTGCAACAGGACCTTTTGTAACAACTGCTATAGATATCATAAGTGTCTTTTTCTACTTTTTTATAGCTCTTCGTTTTCTCAGTATGGCAGCAATGTAATAAAATGGCAGAAATTTCTGATGAAGCTATTTTGCTTAAAAAAACAGAGCATAAAGATCAAAACTATATTCTTCTTCTTTTTACCAAGAACAATGGTAAAGTCTCTGTAATAGCAAAAAACGCTAAAAAAAGTATAATAAGATTTCAAGGTACTTTAGACCTTTTCAATGAAATTAACGTTATTTATGAAGACAAAAAACCTCTATCTTTTCTAAAAGAAGCATCTCTTCAAACTCCATTTATGAATATAAGAAAAAATGTAAAAAAAATAGCTTATGTAAGTTATTTTGCAGAAATATTGATACATTGGTTTGAAATGTGCAAAAGCGAGAGAAAGATATATGACCTCTTACGCTATATTTTATTAGCAATAGATGAAGATAAAATTTCTACTGATGTCTTAAGTGTTTTTTTTCAAATTCGCTTTCTTAATCTTATAGGAATAACACCTAATTTTACACATTGCTTAAAGTGCAATAAGAATCTATTTAAAGATACTAAAAGCAACACTTTTATGTTTAATATAGGAAAGGGCGGAATGGTTTGCAGTGATTGTTATAAAGAAAATAACAATAAAAACACGACATCGCTTTCAAAGGGAGCAATAAAACAGCTTAGTTTAATCAATAGTGTAAGTATCGAAAAAGCAGAAAGGATAAAGTTTACAAAAGATACATTAAGCGAAAGCCTTAGTTTTCTCGAAAACTTTTTACTGTTTTATTTGGATGTTAAGCCCAAATCGTTAGAATTTATTTATAAAGTTTGCAGATAATGAAACTTAAAAAACCTATTATATTTTCTTATACAATTTTAATTATATCACTTTTTGTTTTTACAAAAGCTTGTTTAGATATGGTAACTTTTGTTCAAACTCCTGCCGTATTAACAAAAACAGAGTATATTATAGAAAAAAATATAGATATACCTGCTGGTGCAACTTTAAACGATATTGCAAAGCAACTTTATCAAGAAAAAATCATAACAAATATACGAAAATTCAAACTACTTGCATACCTTAGAAATAAAACAAAAAAAATTCAGGCGGGGGAATATAGAGTAAGCTCTTATATGACACCAAATCAAATTTTAGATGTTATTATATCTAAAGAAACAGTTTTGTATAAAATTACAATCCCAGAAGGTTACAATTTAAGGCAAATTGCAACTACACTAACAAACAACAATATAGTTGATGAAAATAAGTTTATGTATTGGGCAACCAATAAGCAGTTTATAAAGGAAAAAAAAATTAATGCCGATTCGTTAGAAGGTTATCTTTTCCCTGAAACATATTTTCTGACAAAAAATATGAATGAAAAGACAGTAATCAATATAATGGTTAGCTGTCTTAAAAGTAAAATTAAACCAGAATGGCAAAAAAGAGCAAAAGAGTTAAATTTAAGTTTTCATCAAATTCTTACACTTGCTTCTATAATCGAAAAAGAGACTTATATAAATGACGAAAAAAAAATTATATCTTCTGTTTTTCATAATAGATTAAAAAAAAAGATGAGACTTAGAGCCGACCCTACAGTTATATACGGGATAGAAAATTTTAATGGTAATATAACAAAAAAAAATTTAAGGAAAAGACATCCATATAACACCTATGTAATCAAAGGTCTTCCTCCAGGTCCTATTGCAAGTCCCGGATTTTATTCAATTCAAGCAGCACTTTATCCTTCAAAAACTAAATATCTGTATTTTGTAGCAAAAAAAAACGGTCGCCATAAATTTTCTACAAATATAAAAGACCACAATAGAGCTGTCTATAAATATCAAATAAGAAAAAGAAGATGACACTCAAATTATCAAATAAAAAAAAAGCGGGATTAAGATTTATTTTTGGATTCAATGGCACATCTTTAAATGATGATTTAAAATATATAATAAAAGAGTTGCAATGTTCTGGAATTATACTTTTTTCAAGGAATATTGAAAATCCCGAACAGTTAAGAAAAATGTGCTTTGACGCTCAAAATTATGCAAAAAAATGTGGCAACTATCCTCTTTTTATAGCAATCGATCAAGAAGGCGGTATTGTAGCAAGACTTAAAGAGCCAGAATTTAAGGTGCTTAAAGGATTACCTTTTTTAAAAACAACTTCTGATGTCAAAAAGGAGACCTTGATTTGTGCAGATGAACTTAATAAATTGGGTATAAATTTTAATATGGTACCAGTTTTAGATATAAACTCTGGTTCTGATAGTATAATGAAAGACAGGAGCTTTTCGAGCAATCCTAATAAAGTTGCAGAGCTTGGTGCTAAAATGATAAAATATTTTACAAAAAATGGGATTTTTACATCGGCAAAACATTTTCCAGGAATAGGGCGGACGACTTTAGATTCTCATTTTCATTTGCCAATAGTAGATGTAGATATAGATGAATTACATAAGGTTGAGTTAGTTCCATTTAAAGAAGCAATAAAATCGGATGTTCCTTTTATTATGTTGTCGCACATTATTTATAATAAGTTAGATAAATATCCTGCAAGCCTTTCAAAAAAAATTGCAAAAAAACTTCTTAGAGAGAATTTAGGTTATAATGGAATTGTTATTACAGACGACCTTGATATGAAAGCTTTAGATGAATTTAGTATGAGTACTATTATTAAAAACATAATTGAAGCTGATATAGATATAATCCTTATTTGCCATAAAGGGAAGAGAACAGAGGCTTTTTATGAAACCTTAAAATATATTGAAAAAGATGAAAAATATTATTTAGATTCTATTAGACGAATAAATAAAAAAAAACGAGACCTTTGCACATAATAAATAGAGCTATGTACAAAGGTCACAAAAACTTTATTTTGAAAAGATATTAAAAAATGAAGCAACCACCTATATTTAAAAAATTTTTAAATGACACATATCACCATTATAACTTTGAATTACCAGAAACAAAGAATAGATTTTTGGATATTCTATTAAAATTCTTTTTTTCTAAAATAAATGTTTATGGGAAAGATGTATTCAAAAATATTCCAGACGACTCAATCGTCGTTTATGTGGGTAAATATAAAAGTGTGTTTGAATTTTTATTTTACAATAAAACAGGCAGGAAAAACGATCTTCCTGTTCCTGAAATAGCTTTTGATAACTCTTTTTCCCTTTTTAAATCAGTTTCGTCATTCTCGAAGGTAATAGTTGCTAAATCGCTTTATTTTATAACTCATTTTAGATTTATTAATCCGTATAAAAATGGTTATCTAAAAGAAAAACTTTTAAGTGGGAAAACAGGTTTTTTACATCTGTTTGGTAAAAACTCTTTTTATAATAGATTTGTAAAATCTAAAACAGACCCTATAGCATACTTACTAAAAACTCAAAAAGAGACAGGAAAAGATATATACTTAGTAACGCAAATTATGTTTTTTAGTATATTTCCTGAAAAAGAAAAAAAAAATATTTCACAAACTATATTGGGAACACAAGAAAGACCCAGTAAGATAAAGAGATTTTTTAAATTTTTTAAAAAAGGCAATATATTCGTAGAGTTTGGAGCAGTTATACGTCTTAAAGATTTTATTGCTGCTGAGGAAAACACAAATGAATCTTTAGAAAATTCTTCACAAAAACTCAGAAATTTACTCATAGAAAATTTTAATAGACACAGACAAAATGTAGCAGGTCCAATACTAAAATCGAGGCAAGAAGTTATAGAAAGTATTTTAACATCACAAAATGTTAAAAACTTTATAAATGAGTATGCTATCGATAAAAAAAAACCTACTCAGGCAGTTTATAAAAAAGCCAATAATTATCTTAAAGAAATAGCTTCAGATTATAATCCTAACTATTTGATATTGTATAAGTTTATTTTAAACAAAGTTTTCAATTCTCTTTTTGATGGGATTGTAACAAATATAGATGAGCTTAAAAAACTTAAGCTTAAATCTTCTATGTCGCCTATCGTTTTCGTCCCTTGTCACAAGAGCCATTTGGATTATTTATTAATATCGTATCTTTTGCATTACAATAATATGCCTTGTCCTTGTATAGCAGCAGGTAAAAACCTCTCTTTTTGGCCACTTGGTTCAATCTTTAGAAAAGGGGGGGCGTTTTTTTTAAGAAGAACTTTTAAAGGAGCAAACTTATATACAAAGGTTTTTTCTGAATATGTAGAAAAAATATTAAAAGAGGGTTTTAATATCGAACTTTTTATTGAAGGAGGCAGAAGCAGAACAGGTAAGCTTTTATCTCCAAAATTAGGTCTTTTGTCTTTTCTTTTAAAAGCTTACAAGAACAAAGCTTGTGAGGATTTAATTTTTGTACCTATTTATGTAGGCTACGATAGGATACTCGAAGAAAAGTCTTATATAAAAGAGGTTAGGGGCGGTTCTAAAGATAATGAAAATTTAAAGCAAGTTTTAAAATCTAGTAAGTTTTTGAGAAAAAGAAAACATAGTAAAAAATATGGAAAAATATATATAAATTGCAATGAACCTATCTCTCTTAAAAAATATCTTATCAACACAAAGACTGATATAAATAGTATTGATGATTCTGGTTTTAAAAGTTTTTGTAAAAAATTTGGACATAAATTAACAAGAGGCATAGATGCTAAAACGATAATAACGCCATATTCTATATTTGCAGCGACAATCTTAAATCAATCTAAAACTTACTTTAATCGCGAAGAGATGTTTGATTCATTTAATTTTTATTTAAGATTGATTAAGTCAAAATATGAAAATTTTTCAGATACATTAAAAGAAGATATAAATTTAGCTTTTGAAAATATCTTGTTTGTTTATGAAAAAAGAGGATTTATAAAAAAGTATAAAGATAAAGATACCGAAATTGAACTTGATACTGTGTATAAACTAAATGAGACAAGCAGAACGAGAGTTGAATATTATAAAAACAATTCTGTAACTTTTTTTGTTCCTCTTGCTTTTACAGCTTTTGCAATACTTAATAAAACAAAGGATGCAAAGGACACGGATAATGCAAAAAACGCAAATAACGCAAATAACGTAAAAAAATTTGATGCAGATAGTTTGATAGAAATTTATGACAAACTAAGTTTTATATTATCAAATGAATTTTTCTATCATCGAAAAAATAAAGCTTCCAAGAATTTTATAAAAGATAGCTTAGACGTTTTGGTAGATGAAAATATAGTTATAAAGAAAGAAGATGAACTTTATCTAATACAAGAAGAAACAGGATGTAATAGTTTAAAAACTATAGCTTTTTTATTAAAAAGCTATTTAGAGTCTTATAGTGTTGTTTTTGAATATATGTACAAACTTCCCGAAAAAAAAAGTATTAAACTATCTGATAAAGAAAAAATAAAAAATATTACTTTATTGGGCGAAAGAATGCTCGAAAGAAATATTATAGGACTTAGAGAATCTATATCAAAAATGAATTATAAAAATGCATTGTCTCTCTTAAAAAACAACGAGTTAATCTCTAAAAACAAAGAAGAGCTTAGGGTTTTAGAAGAGTTTATTCGTAAACACCTAAAGCTTATTGAATACTAAATTAAAGGTTTATTTGATGGATAAGAACAAAGTAAAACTATCTGTTTTTATAATTGCAAAAAATGAAGAAAACAGAATTGCAAGAGCAATCAATTCGGTTAAAAATATAGCAGAGGAAGTCATTGTTGTCGAATATGGAAGTGATGACAAAACAGTTGAAGTGGCAAAAGAGTGTGGTGCAACTGTTGTTCATAATAAATGGGAAGGTTTTGGGCAGCAAAAACGTTTTGGTGAAGATCAATGTAAAAATGACTGGGTTTTAAATATCGATGCCGATGAAGAGGTTTCACCTAAACTTGCTGAAGAGATAGTAGGTATGTTTAAAAATGGTACTATAGATAATTATGTCGGCTATAAAAGCAGGTCTGTGATGATGTTTGCTTATGAGAAAAAACCTAGACCTTTTTCGCACTCAAGATGGTGGATAAGGCTTTATAATAAAAAAAAAGCTCGTTTCCAAAATCATTCGACATATGATGTTGTGGTTATTAATGGAGAGGGCCCTGGTAGTAAAAAAGAGAAGAAATTAATGAGAAAATTAAAAGGGGTTATGTATCATCGTTCTATATTATCCTCAACATTTAGCGTTGTAAAGTTTAATAGATATACGAGTATGCTTGCAGAGGATGCTTTGAGTAAAAACAAAAAATACTCTACAATAGACCTGCTTTTTGTTTTTCCAATCGCTTTTATGAAAAGATTTTTCATTAGTCGCTTCTTTATTTATGGAATTGATGGTTTTTTTTATAGTATGATGAATGCTTTTAGCAGAACTTTAAAATACTATAAAATAAGAGAGATTCATATGCTTGAAGAGTTAAAGAAAGAAAAAGAGAAGGAGCTTTAAAGGGATGCTAATATCTTCAAATAAAAACAAAAATAATAATATTTTAGCAATTGGAGCTCATCCTGATGATATAGAGTTTGGCACAGCGGGCTTTTTATTAAAATCTATTAGTGAGTTTGATGCTAATATACATATAGCCATTATGACATACGGAACATATGGCAAAGAAGAAAGTGACAGGTTTGAAATAGGTGATAGAGCAAAAGAGGCTCTTGATTCTACTCAAAGACTTTTAAATGTTTCTAAAAATATTGCTCAAAAGAAACTTCATTTTGGAGAATTTCAAGATTGTCAGTTATCTAATTCAGGGCATAGTTTAATTCGTTATATTGAAAAATTAATACATAAAATAAAACCAAATATAGTTTTAACACATTCCTATGGGGATTTTCATGACGACCATAGACAAGTTAATAGGGCAACTGTTTCTGCGGCAAGAAATTTTCAAGGCTCTCTTTTATTTTATCAATCTCCATCAACAATTCCTAATGAATTCGCTCCAAATTTTTTTGTTCAACTCACAAAAGAAGAGTTTAATAAAAAAATGTCATTATTAAAAATCCATTCCAGTCAAAAAGACAAAAGATATATGTCATCAAAACACAACACAAAAATTGCAGAAGCTTGGGCAGAGTTCCACAGAATGCCAGAAGAAACGAAGTTAGAAGCTTTCATAGTTTATAAGTCTTTTTTTTAATCAATTATAAAAGTCATTAAAAATTAATCAAAATTAATAGCAGGGTGAATTATAAAACCAATCTTTTTTGATAATTAAAAAAGTTTACATAATATATCTTATCAGACGTTTTAAAAATATACATACAATATGTTGTGGTTTAGACTCATTGTAGAACACAAGATATTTTTGAAGAATATCTTTAATATCTTTTAAGTAAATTTTCTTATCATCAATTGGTTGTTTGATTTATGGGATATCTGTCTAAAAGAACCTTTTGTGTTGTTGTGCAGTTAACAATTGTTGGCTATACTTCAAACATAAAAAAAGGGAGACTTTTTGGAAAAGCCTCCCTTTTTTAGAAAAACGAATATTTGTTCGTTACTTTGTTATAAAACTTTTTTTACAATTTCCTTATTTTTTTTATTGATAATGTTTAGTGTTAAAGCTTTTTTTATTATTTAAAAGGAATCTTACAAAAGCTTTTTTCTAAAACAAATCTAAATTGGCTTATAGCAAACATAGGCCTCTATACTTAATTGATAACAATATTAAAAAAGAAATTGAAACAAACTGTTGAAAAAACAACCCTTCGATATCCATTATTGAATAATAACTTTAAAAGTAACACTTTAAGTATTTTATTATTGTTTTTGTGAGCTTTAATGCTTTACTTTAACCTAAATGTTGCTTTTGGTAACATTGGCATCTGGTTTAGGTGAAGCTGTTATTTTGTTAAGTTGGTTTGATTTTTCAATAATATCACCTTTTTCTACAACGCGAACTTCTGAATTTACTACCCCACCCTCTTCAATGCTTATTTGTCTACATATAACTTTACCAGAGCAAGAGCCTTCGGATAAAATTTTAAACAAATTATCAGCTTTAATAGAGCCTTCAAATTGTCCATTTATAAGTATAGTTTCAGTTTCTATGTCAGCAAAAACTTTACCTTCTTTAGCGATAGTAATTTTTTTAGCTTTGATATCTCCCTTAACATTGCCTCTTATTAAAAGATTAGATTCTTTCCCTAAAATATTTCCTTCAATGCTGACATTTTCATTGATGATTGATAGATTTTCTTCCTGATTGTTTGTTGCCATAATATAAAAAACCTCATTTAAGACTTTTACATATTTATGCAAATGTCTCTTTATCTAATTTTAATTAATGTAGAAAAAAGATTTCTTTTATAATAATCTTTTCCCGTTAAAACCTTATTGCCTACTACATATTTATAAGAAATTTGTTTTTTACTTTTTTTAGGTAGAATAGAAAGAATAAAAACTTTTACTGCAATAATATTTTTTATACTTATGGGTTTAAAAAGAGACGAAGTGTTTGATGAGTTATACTCATTTGCTATATTTTCATCAATATTAATGATTTCTATATCAAGCATTCCATCATTATCAGAATCGTATGCCCAAATAATTTTGTTGCTACTACCTTTTTCTATATAAGCATATGCAAAAGATATAGATTGAATATTTTCTGCAATAGGCATTAAGTTTCCTTTGCCTTTTTTTCTTCCTATTACTCCTAAATTTTCATCCGCTATTCCATCTTGATTGGCATCATATTTTTTAGCAAAACCATAGCCAACCATCTCATCAGACGATATTTTTCCATCTTCATCTAAATCATAGGAAATTTCTAATGAGGAGTGGCAAGCTTTTGTTATACCAATGTTTTCTCTTTCAAGAGGATTACAATTTGCTCTTTTGATGTCTCGTTCTATTGTATGGAAAAAAATGCGTACACCACTGCGTTCTTTAATTTTTAAATTGATATTTTTTTCTACATTTCTTTGAACAAAAAAAAACGAATAACTTAAAGATATAATTATAAAACCAATACTTAAGCTAACTAAAACTTCTATTATTGTGTAACCTTTGCACATAATATTGTTTATGAAAAAATAGTATTTTTAAAATTATTCCCATATACCGGCAGTATTGTTCCATTTTCTTAAAACAATATTACCATTTATAGAGTTTGTGCCTACTGAATAGGTTGAGCCTATACGATTGCTTAAATAGACGTAACCTAAATTTTTTGCAGTTCCATAAGAGGTAAAAGTTGCGGTATTATTTGAATAACTTACATAATCGTCTGGGAAATTTTTACTGTTTGTAACAGAAACAGTTGCTTTACCATATCCAAAGAAGACATAAAAATCTTTTAAATTTATCGTTTTATTTAGAATTTCGTACTGATTTTTTTTTACATTAAAAACAACAGAAATTGTTTTGTTATTTTTTATCGCTTCTGCTCTTGCTTTGTGAAGATTAAAAAACAGCTCTTTCGCTGCTGAACTTAATTTGTAATTTAAAGAGATTGTTTTAAAGAAAGGGAAGGAGATGTGTAAAAATATAGAAAGTATAGATACTACAATTATGAGCTCAAAGATAGAGAACGCTTTTGTTATTATTTTTTCTTTTTTGAATATTCGTAATCTCCATAAAGAGGTTTGTCATTTTTATAGGTTCCTTTATATAAGGTACCATCTGCCCAAAAAAAAGTACCCTTCCCCTCTTTTTTACCGTTTTTAAAATAACCTTCGTATCTATTTCTATTAGACCAAGTATATATTCCAAAACCATCAATTGCGTTTTGTGAAAAATCGCCATCATATTTATCGCCATTTTTAAAAAGCATTGTTCCTTTTCCATGACGTTTGAAATTTTTAAACGTACCTTGATACTCAATGCCGTTTGTATATTTCATTAAACCAAAACCTTCTAATATCCCATTTTTAAAAGAACCTTGATATTTATCTCCATTAGAAAAGATTAAAATAGCGTTACGATCTTCTTTTTTATTATTTACGAAAATACCTTTATAATATTTGAAAATGCTATTTTCGTATTTACAAAAACCCTCTCCGTCTAAAAGTCCATTCTTAAAATAGCCCTTGCAAAAATAAGAACCTGATAGAGACATTGAACCTTGTCCCATAATCTTATCATTACTAAAGTTTCCTTTATAAAGTTTACCATTTTTGAATTTTAATTCTCCATATCCTTCTTTTTTACCTTTTTTAAAAGAACCTTCATAGACACTACCATTTTGTGTTTTGTAAACACCTTGTCCATCCATATATCCATTTTCCCAGTGTCCGCTATATGTTTCGCCTGTAGAAGTTGTTAAAAGACCTTCTCCATGCCTTTTGCCATTTCTAAAGTCCCCTTCATATTTTGCCCCATTGATATATAGATAGGTTCCTACACCATTTGGTAGGTCATTTTTCCAGTGACCATTATATTTAGAACCATTATTGTAAATTATTACACCTAAACCATCTCGCTTATCGTTTTTCCACTTACCTTTATATAAACTGCCGTCAGGATAGAAATATGAACCTTCTCCCTCTTTTTTATTATTTTTATACTCTCCTGTATATTTACTACCATCTACATAAACATATGTTCCAGCACCTGTTAGTTTACCAGCTTCATATCCACCTTTATAATAGCTACCATCTGCAAAGAAAAACTCTCCTTTGCCATCGTGTAAGCCTTTTTTAAATGTACCTTTATATTTACTACCATCGGCATAATTATATACTCCAGCACCTGTTAGTTTCCCAGCCTTATATCCACCTTTATAATAGCTACCATCTGCAAAGAAAAACTCTCCTTTACCATCTTGTACACCTTGTTTAAATGAGCCTTTATATTTACTACCATCAGGAAAATAAAAAGTTCCAAGTCCATCAAATTTATCATCTTTGAATGTGCCTTCATATTTACACCCATTTCCAAGAATCAAGGTGCCATAACCATTTTTTTTATCATAAATATAGTTGCCTACATATTTACTTCCATTTGACCATATATAAGTTCCTTGTCCAGATTTTTGACCGTTTTTATAGTTTCCTTCAAAAGAGTTACCATTGCCAAAATTCATCTTCCAAATTCCAGCTCTTTTATCGCTTACATAATCTCCTTCATAATGTTTATCACTTGAATCGCTTTTTAAAACCCAGAACCCCTCTTTTAAACCATTTTTGTATTTGCCTTTTTCAGTACTGTTGTCATAATTTTTTATAGTCCACTTACCTTCTCTTTTATCGTTTTTATAATGGCCTTTATGCACAGAGCTATTTTTAGGGTAAAAAACTACAAATTCGCCATGCTTTTTACCATCTACATATTCACCCTTATAAGTTGTCTTTTGACTATCAATAAAAACACCAGGACCATTTCTAAAACCATTTTCAAATTGTCCTGTAAACTTTGAGCCATTTTTAAACGTTATTATTCCTTTACCATGTTTTAAATCGTTGCTCCATTCGCCTTCATATGTACTTTTATCTTGCTTAATATATTTTCCAAAACCCTCTCGTTTATTGTCTTTCCAGTCGCCACTATATTTGCTTCCATCACTCCAAGTATATGTTCCTTTCCCATTCCTTAAATCGTTTTTCCATTCTCCGTCATATTTACTACCATCTGGCCAAGTGCATTCCCCTTTCCCATCTCTTAAATTGTATTTCCAATTACCAGAATATTTAAAACCATCTTTTTTTGAATAGACTCCAAATCCTTCCTTTTTATTATATTTCCAATTGCCTTTATATTTGCTTCCATCTGGCCAAACACAAAGACCTTCGCCATGTTTGTCCCCAATTTTTAAATTACCTTTATATCTCCCTTTTCCATTAAAGGTATAAACACTATAGCCATTCTTGCAATCTCCAGTTATGCACCTGTCCATTAACTCTGGTTGCAAACAGGAATTTAAAAAAAATAAAGTGCTAAAAAGTAGTAATATAGAAAGTTTTTTTGTCATAATTTTTTCACTAAAAATTAAGTGTTTTAATGTTTTAACTGTTTTGTTTTCTCTTATTATAAATAAAAAAACCAATAAAAAACAGTATAATTGGAATAAATGTCATATTTACTATTGTTAATATTTTACCTAATAAATCTATATCTTGTCTCAATTTTTTTCTGATTTCACGTCTTTGACGTTTGAAATTTATCTCTTTTTCTTTAAATTCTAAAATCTTTTTTTCTTGTTCTGGTGATAATATTGTTGTTTTGCCGTCTTTCTCTTTTCTTGTCGCTTCAAGTTTATTTAGCTCTTCATTAAGTCTCGATATTTTTGTTGTAAGTTCTCTATCCAAAACCAACCATTTTTCTTGAGCTTTTTTTTCAAGTTCGACTACTTTATCAAAAGGTCTTAAATATTTTCCTCGCATTCTGATTTTAATTAAATCTGTATCACCATCTAAGAATTTTAAACAGTTTATAAGAAAAGTAATATTTTGATTAACTTGTCTTACAATTCTATTACCTAAAAAATCAAATACTCTTATGGCATAAAGGTTATTTAAAAAATCTATATCTCCCATAATAAAAACAGAATTATTTTTTTTAGATTCTTTAATGTGTTTTTTCATATATAAAGAGTCTTTAGGTTTTTGCTCAAAAGCGGACTTGAATTGCCCTGTTACAATTCCTGCAAGTGAATAAGTTTTATTTTCCTTATTAAAGTTTTCAATCTCTGTAAAAGGCATAAAGTTCATCTTTTTGCTGTCGATAAAACCTGCTTTATTTTTTGTGTTTATTAAAGATATATAGTCGTTTTTAGCTACGTTCTCAAAATAACTGCTCTCTATTAATAGCATATCTTGAAAGTTTTTAGAGATGAAGTTGTTTTGGTTAAAATTTTTTTCATCTAATGATAACCAAAAAGGGTATCTAACAGTAAATCCATCTCTTGTAGAAACACTTGCTGCAGAATTCATATCAGCTACTACTTTATCATTGTGATATTTAATGCCTATCGTTTTAAAAACAGATTCAGGGTTAGATGATGTGGCTATCGCAAGCTGTCTCGCCATATTTTTTTCTATAGATGTTCTTGCCGAAGAATCGACAAGAATTGCAGTCTTTCCGCCGTTTAAAATGTATTGATCTATAGCATATTCTGTCTCTTCAATAAGTTCAGGAGGATGTAAAAGCATAAGTAACGAAATGTTTTGTGGAATCTCTTCTATATCTTCTGCAAGAAACTCGATATCAAATAGTTTTTCTATTTCGCTTATAAAAAGCCATTCATTTTGAACTTCACGAATATTTTTTAATGGAAGAGATGTTATTATGCCAATTTTACTTTTTTCCTTAGACCTTTGGACTTGAGTAAGCATATTGGTAATTTCAAATTCAAGAGAGTTCTCATCTCTAATATCAAAAAAAGGTATTGAAAAAGTCTTGTCCCCACAAATAGCAACTGCACCAATATAAAAAGGGGTAGAGACCCCTGCTGAAATTTGCTTTATTCCGTATCTTGTAGCATTAAGCTCTTCTTCTGTATCTGGAAGAGGATCGTGTATTTCAAAACTGATAAGATTATTGTATTCAAGATACTCTTTTAAAAACTCTTCTACCCTCTTCCCATAATTTTTTATAACTGTAGATAAAGTATCATTAGAAGCTGAAAAGTAATATTTTATAGTTATTTTCTTATCTATTTTTTTTATAATGTTTTTGGATTCATTAGATAAAGTAAAGAGGTTATCTTTTGTAAGGTCTATTTTAAAAAAAATCTTACCTGCAATAAAATTAACTATAAATAAAAAGAGAAATAGAAATAAAACTTTTAGTGGCAACTTAATTGATTTCATAATTTTTAAAATTTATTTTTATAAGAACTTTTCTCAAAATTCTCATTTTTCTTTATTTAGTGTTAATATATTTAAACTTAAAAATAGAACTATTATAGAAAAAAAGTATATTAAGTCTCTTGAATCTATTATACCTTTTATTCCTCTTTGAAAATGCGTTACAAAAGATAAGTTTGCGATAAACTCATAAAAATTAATGGGTAAAAAAGTAAAGTAGTGTTTAAATGTATCAAACCCTAAAAAAACGAAAATAAAACATATTAAAATAGAAAAGA
This sequence comes from Desulfobacterales bacterium, assembly GCA_963662235.1. Classification (GTDB taxonomy): domain Bacteria; phylum Desulfobacterota; class Desulfobacteria; order Desulfobacterales. Next base: position 1,443,498 of record OY759308.1, read on the forward strand.
CAAAGCTTACAATTTGATTTTGTGTAACAGAGCTTGCAAACAAACTTATAGACAAATATGCCCCTGCCATAATCCAAGACATAAGATATCCGCTAAATATAGGACCAAAATCTGGATTGCCAAGATAATAGAGTGTAAGAACAACAGGGAAGGTTAAAAAAATAGCTATTAAGACAAAGCACCAAAGAGCAAAAAATTTACCAAGTGTAATCTCATAAAGCGAAACAGGAAGAGTTCTTAATATTTCGTATGTGCCACTTCTTTTTTCTTCTGCCCAAACTTTCATACCTAAAGCTGGAAGTAAAAAAAGATATAACCAAGGATGAAAATAAAAAAACAAATCTAAACTCGATTGACCAGTTGAATAGAATTTACCTATCACAAAAGTAAAAATGGCTTGAAGGATTAAAAAAATAATTAGGAAAATTAAAGAGGAGAGTGAAAAAATATAACCTTTAAATTCTTTCTTAAAAATCACAAATACTGAAGTTAAAAAACTATTCATTTCAATACCTTAAAATATTAATCTTTGAGACCTTTACACATAGCTTAATTTTGCTTTTGTATTTTTATACTTCGAACCCAAAACAAAAGTAAAAGAAAGCGTAAGTCTTTATAATGGTTGTACAAGTTTTTGTAAAATTATCAAAAGTTAGTATTTTACAAAAAAAATCACTATTTTTTAATAAAAAACATTATGTGTAGAGGTCTCATTTAGTAAATTATAGATTTTGTTTATTTTACTTTGTATATCTTTTGCACCTACAATTTCGGTTATCATAGCAAAACATTTTGCACCTCTTTTCTTTGTCTCCAAAATGTTATGCTCTTTTATCCCACCTATTGCAACAAAAGGTATTTTTATGTTTTTTACTACATAATCTAAATATTTTAGCCCAACAGGATCTATAACATCCTTTTTTGTTTTGGTTTTAAATATAGGTCCAACACCTATATAATCGGCTCCTTCTTTCACTGCTCTATCTGCTTCTTTCGGAGAATGGGTGGAAACACCAATAATCATATTATCGCCAACAAGTTTTCTAACTTCTTTTATAGGTATATCTTCTTGACCTATATGAACTCCATCAGCACCAACTAAAATTGCAAGGTCAATATCGTCATTCATAATAAAAAGAGCGTCATATTTATTACAAAGAGCTTTTATTTTTTTCGCTTGTTCATATTTATAAAGCATCTTTTTTTCTTTTTCTCGGTATTGAAAAACTTTTACACCAGCTTTTAATATCTCTTCTGCAACATAAACATTATCTCTCATACAAGAAAACTCTTCACCTGATATAGCATAAATACCTGTTATTTTTTTCTTTTTTGCATCAAGAGACTTAAAAATAGTAACTTCCTTTTCGATATTATAAACATCAAATCTAAGCTCTTCGTACAATTTAGAAAGTTTATGAAGTTTTTCAATTTTTAAATTTTCTTCTATACACCTTAAAGCTTCCTCAACTCTTTTGAAGTTTGCATAGATAAGCTCATTAATATTGTTCTTTTTGTCTAAACCCTCTTTTTTATTAGAATTTTTCAAGCCTACATCAAAAAGAGATGAGCGTTTTGTTAAAAATTTTTCATTAAAATTCTTTAGACTTTTTCTTATTTTATGCCTTAGAAGACGCAGTTCATTACTGATATTTTCATCTTCATAAATAAAACGGAAAATATCTTCTATAACTCTTATACCTTCAGATGCTCTGTTGAGATTAGCATCTAAAATTCTAAAACTATCGTTTAACATATTATATATTATTTTGAGACCTTTGCACATAGCTTAAATTTTGCTTTTGTTTTGTGGTTCACCCTGTGAAATATTTTTAAATTTTTCAAATTTAAAAATAATATTTGAGCTGTAAAGCATCAAATATTATTTCACTGGGGTAAAGTAGTATTCTTATACGTCGAACCCAAAACAAAAGTGAAAGAGAGCGTAAGTCTTTATAGGGGTTTTAGAGGTTTTTTTAAAAATTACCAAAAGTTAATATTTTTTCAAAACCACTATTTTTTTCATAAAAAATATTATGTGCAAAGGTCTCTATTTTTTATACCGTTCCATAACTATGAAGACTCGGTAAATAGTTAACGCCAAAATATGTGAAAAGAACTGCTAAAAAGCCAATGATAGAGATATAAGCAAGCTTTCTACCACGCCAACTTTTTACAAGTCTTGCATGGATTAAAATTGCATAAATAAACCAAGTTATAAGAGACCATGTCTCTTTTGGATCCCATGACCAATAACTGCCCCAAGCAGAATTTGCCCAAACAGAGCCTGTCATAATTCCTATAGTCAAAAATAAAAAACCCAAAACTACCATTTGATAGTTAATTTCATCCAGTTCATTTAATTTAAGGTTTAAATAGTTAATTCGAACCAAATAGATAATACTAATTACAAAGGATAGTGCAAAACCAGCATAACCTAAAAAACAAGTTATAACATGTATTGTAAGCCAATTGCTTTTTAAAGCTGGAATTAGAGGAGTTATTTTAGTGTTGATGTCAGGAGATAGAGAAGAATAAGCTATAGTTATAAAAGCTATTATACTAGCAAAAGCACTTATAAAATAGTTTTTATATTTAATTTCTAAAAAAATATATACTAAAGCTATACATAAAGTAAAAAAGACTAAAGATTCGTATAAATTTGTAAGAGGGATTCTACCTATTCCTAATTTATATGAAACTATCCATCTTACAGCAAAACCTGCAAGATTTAGGAATATAGCAAAAATAGTTATATATTTTCCTACTAAACCCAATCTCTCTTTATTAAAAATAACAGATAATATATAAAAAACAGAAGCAAAAAAATATACAAATGTAGATATTGAAATTAAAATTGAATAACTCATATTACTTCCCCTGATTTTAAAATCTCATATTTTATCTTATCAAGTTTTAAACCCATACTAATTTTATTTTTATTACTCTTTCCGCAAAGCAGAACATTTGTTTTATCGCCATCTTCAGTTAATATAATACAAAAAGAGTTATGAGTTATAAAAAAAGATATAAAAAGCCCTATTATAACCAAGATGAAACCAAAATAGATACAAAATACACCCGGCTCTTTAGTTACTTGTAAGCCTGTTATATAAGTTTTGTCATAATTTATTACAGATATAATAGTATCTCTTTTTCTCATTGAATCAAATTTTGGGAAACTTATAGGAAGAACTATTTCATACTGTTTCTCTTTTTTTGTAAGTCTTGCAAAAAAAGTAGGACCTAAGGAGTGCCCTGCAAATTTATAAGATTGTGTAAACCCCAAAATTTCTAATTTGCCCAAATCTGCTGGCAATTTTTCTTCTTCATTAATTTTAAGGGTTTTATTATATGTCATACCTGTATCTCTATTTTGTATATTCAAAGTAACTGATTTAGGCTCTGCTATATCGTAACTTGATTGAAATATATTTATTCCTTTATATCTTAAGGGGGAGTTAACTATTATATCTTTTTCAATAAGTATTTTATCATCCTTTTTAAGTGCTAAACTTGATCTATACTCTTTTGGCGTTCCATCATTTTCATAAAAACTTAAATCAAAATCTTTACAAAAAATATAAAAATCGAGTTTTCGTTTTTCCTTACTCTTTTTAAGATGAACTACATTAGTGCCCTTACCTTCTTTAATCTCTACAAAAGCTTCAAAGCCAAAAATAGAGTCGATAAGAACTCCTATAATAACTAATAAAATACCGAAATGGACAATATAGACACCCAAATATGATATTCTTCCCTTGTCGCCAAAAAAATAAGAGCTCTTTCCTATATCTGTTTGAAATATCTCTTTTACTTTAAAAAATTTATTAAAAACTTCTTTTGATACTTTTTTTAAATTTTCCGTTTTTTCTTTTGCACTAAACTCAACTTTAATAGGATAGTTTTTAACTTTATCTGCTCTAAAACTAACGGTTTTAAATGCTAATTTAAAAGAGGCTTTTATTTTATCGAGTGAGCATACAATAAGGTTAAGGGCAAGCAGTGCTACCAAGCTTATGAACACATAGGAGTGATAAATGTCGAAAATATTGATAAATTTAAAAAACGAGTAAAGTGTATCTCCATATTTTAATAGATAGAATCGCTCTTTTTCTAATTGTGGAACAAGCGTTCCAACCATACAAAGAATAGAAATAGCAATAAATATTACTATCGATAGTTTAACGGATTTAAAAAACTTCCAAAAAATTGTATTTTTCATCTTTATAACTTCTTTTATATAAAACTATTTTATTTTAATAAACTTAATATGAATCTTGATTACAACAATTTGACTTTTAAATTATATGCATATTTAAAAACACATAAGTTTTTTTAAAAAATTGTCAATAATAACATTAAGGAGATTGTTATGCCTGATAAAACAAAATTACCAAAAATATCATTTTCCACCTTTATAATGTCCTTGCATTCTTCCGCTCTATTGGCACTTGGGCTAATAGAAGACCCAGTAACTAAACAAAGAACAAAAAATATTGCAATGGCAAAACAAACAATAGATGTTATAGGTATCATTGAAGAAAAAACAAAAGGTAATTTAACTAAAGAAGAGAACGAACTTATACAAAATGCCCTACAAAATTTAAGAATGGAGTATGTAAAAGAGACAAATTAAGTTTTTAACTAACCTTATTAACATCAACTCAAAATTATAAAATAAACATATAAATATACTTTTTTTAATACGATGCAGATTCTTTCATATGCAAAAATAAACCTCTTTTTCTATATAAAAAACAGAAGAGAAGATGGCTTCCATAATATTTTGTCTCTTATGTGCCAAATCGGGATTTATGACGAAATTTTAGTAGATTTTATAAATAGGGAAAAAATAGAGATTGATTGTGATGACAAAAGTGTACCGGATAATGAAGGAAATATAGTATATAAAGCTATAACTCTTTTTGCAGAAAAAAACAAAAAAGATATTTCTTGTAAGGTTCAAATTAAAAAAAATATTCCTATAGGTGCAGGACTTGGAGGCGGTAGCTCAAACGCAGCCGCTATTCTTCTGCTCCTTAATGACTATTATAAAAAACCTTTCTCTACAAAAGAACTTATGGAGATTGGCAAACAAATAGGTGCCGATGTGCCATTTTTTATATTTAAAAAAAACGCAATTGCTGAAGGGATAGGAGATAAACTTAAAAGATACAAAGTCAAACCTTACAATATAATAGTCGCTTATCCAAACATCAATATATCTACAAAAACAATTTATAAAAAGGTCAATTTGGAATTGACAAACAATAAAAAAAAACTTAGTGGAGAAAGTTTTTATAAAGACAGATGTGTTTTAGATTTAGTTTCAAATGACTTTGAATCTATAGTTTTTAAAATGCATCCTGAAGTTCAGGAATTGAAAAAATATTTTTTAAAAAAAGAGGCAGATGCCTCTCTTATGTCTGGAAGTGGCTCTTCAGTTTTTGCTATTTTCAATGATATAAAAAAAGCACAAAACACATTGTCAGATTTAAAAAACAAAACTAATTATAAGGTTTTTTTAACTACTATATTAGATTGAGACCTTTGCACATAATGCTTTTTATAAAAAAATAGTGGTTTTTAGTAAAATATTAACTTTTGATAATTTTACAAAAACTTCTAAAACCCTTATAAAGATTACGCTCTCTTTTACTTTTGTTTTGGGTTCGACGTATAAAAATACTACTTCACCACAAAACAAAAGCAAAATAAAGCTATGCACAAAGGTCTCAAAAGTTTTACTATAACACAAAAAAAAATAAATTGCTGGGGCGTCGTCAAGCGGTAAGACACAGGATTTTGGTTCCTGCATTCAGAGGTTCGAATCCTCTCGCCCCAGCCTTTTTTTTATTATGCAAGAAAATGCAACAAAAAGATTTTAAAATTTTCAAAGGTAATTCCAACGACGAATTGGTTAAAAAGATAGCCAAAAGTCTAAATAAAAAAATCAGCAAAGCAAATATATCAAAGTTTAGTGATGGTGAAGTGCGTGTTGAAATAGATGAAAATGTAAGACTGAAAGAAGTTTTTATAATTCAATCTATTTGTTCTCCTGTAAATACGAACTTAATGGAACTTCTTATTATGGCAGATGCTCTTAAAAGATCAGCCCCTGCAAGTATAACAGCAGTAATTCCATATTTTGGATATGCAAGACAAGACAAAAAAGTAAGACCTCGAGTACCTATAACAGCAAAACTTGTTGCTGATATTATAACAAAAGCAGGTGTTTCAAAAGTTATTACAGTCGATTTGCATGCAGGACAAATTCAAGGTTTTTTTGATATACCAGTAGATAATATATTTGCAGCTCCTATATTGCTTCCTTTTTTAAAAAAAAGTTTTGATATGGAAAATACCGTATTGATATCGCCAGATGCTGGCGGAGTTGAAAGAACAAGAGCTATAGCTAAAAGACTTAATGCAAAACTCGCTATAGTGAATAAAAGACGTTCTGCTCCTAATCAAGCTACCGCTATGGAAATAATAGGCGATGTTAAAAATAAAACAACTATCTTGCTTGATGATATGGTAGATACAGCAGGAACTTTAACAAGTGCAGCAAATATTATCAAAAAAGAGGGTGCAAAGGAAGTATATGCTTGTTGTACCCATGGCGTATTGTCAGGAGATGCAATAAAAAAAATAGAAAAATCTCACATAAAATCTTTAATTGTAACTGACACAGTACCTTTAAGGGAAGAAGCAAAAAAATCGGGTAAAGTAAAAGTTTTAACAATTAGTTCTCTAATTGGGAAAGCAATAAAATATAGTAGGTTAGGTAAATCTGTACATAAACTGTTTGTTTAAAAACGAGACCTTTGCACATAATGTTTTTTATGAAAAAATAGCGGTTTTTTTGTAAAATATTAACTTTTAAGAATTTCTCAAAAACTTGCAAAACACTTATAAAGACTTACGCTCTCTTTTACTTTTGTTTTGGGTTTGACGTATAAAAATACTACTGCACCACAAAACAAAAGCAAAATTTGAGCTATGTGCAAAGGTCTTAAAAACGATAAATTTTTATATTTTTTTTAAAAAAAATTAGGAGGCATTTTGAAATTATTTACATTGAAAGCCCAATCAAGAGAAAAAACGGGAAAAGGCTATACAAAAACTTTAAGGAGAGAAAATCTTATTCCTGCTGTAATATATGGTCCAAATAGCAAAAGTGAAAGTATAATAATACCAGTAAAAGAACTAATACAGGCTTTGAAAAATAAAAAAACTTTAGAACTTATCGTTGACATAACAATTGATGATAAAGACAAGAAGATGACTATTTTAAAAGAGTTACAAAAAAATCAGGTAACAGATGAATATTTGCATGCAGACTTCCAAATAATAGCTGAAAATCAAGAGCTTAGTGTAAGTATCCCTATTGAAGTAATTGGGAATCCAGTAGGCGTTGATAATGGAGGTTTACTTCAAATAATAAGAAGACAACTTGATGCAAAATGTTTTCCTTTAAAAATTCCTGCAAAAATTGAAATAGATATTTCAAATTTAGACGTTGGCGATTCTATACATATAGAAGACATCGTAAAAGATAATAATGATATTAATTTTATATATGATGTTAACTTTACTGTAATAACCTGTACTGCACCTAAGGCAGAAAAAGAAGAGTCAGAAGAAACAGAAGATGAAGAAGTAGAGGGTGAAGGAACAGAAGACAAAAAAGAAGAACAAGCTACAGAAGGGAAAGCAGAGTAATTTTTTGTCTATTTATATCAATTACTCAAATTCAAAAGAATTTAAAAAACAATTATCATTTAAAATGAGAGCTTACTAAAAAAAGCTCTCATTATTTTTTAGGTCTTTGTTCATAGCTCTCATTAATACGTCAAATCCAAAACAAAAGCAAAAGAGAGCGTAAATCTTTATAATGGTTTTTGAAGTTTTTGTAAAATTACCAAAAGTTAATATTTTTTCAAAACACTATTTTTTTATAAAAAACATTATGTGCAAAGGTCTTACTTTTATCTAATGCATCCTTTCATAATAGCAGGTCTTGGTAATCCAGGAAATCAATATGAAAAAACTCGCCACAATATAGGTTTTCAATCAATAGACTTTATAGCCTCTTTTTTATCTGTTGAGTTTTCAAATAGTAAATTCAAAAGCAATTATGCCAAAGCACAAATAGAGGGGGAAAAAGTAATATTAGTAAAACCTATGTCGTATATGAACAATAGCGGGGAACCTATACAAAAATTTATTAATTTTTTTTCCGTCAATATAGAAAACTTAATAATAATACACGACGACCTTGATCTACCATTCGGTACTATAAAAATTAAAAAAGGTGGTGGTAGTGCAGGACATAACGGTATAAAATCGATTATCAATCATCTAAATAATAACAATTTTATAAGAGTTCGTTTTGGGATAGGAAAACCTGATAATATTAACTTTGAAACAAGTAATTATGTCCTTTCTAAATTTAGCAACGAAGAGAATAAAAGCTTAGAAAACGAGATAGATAAAATCAGAAGAATTGTCTTTACTATAATAGATAAAGGAGCTGATTTTGCTATGAATGAGTTTAACTAAATAAATCAAAAATTCTTAAAGTATATAATTCAAACGAGGCATTAAATATAATGCTGTTTTTCTAATCCAGTTTTTTACCCAACAATATAAAAAACTATCTCACTTCAGCTTCTATGTTTTTTATTACTAAAGGTTCTTTGTCTGGAAGGTTTTTTTTTATAAAGAAATTTTTATGAAGAGACTTAGTTGCCCTATCTATATTCTCTACACCTCTTCTTATTTCCTCTATTCCTTTTTCAGTTGAAGTTGTTATCTCTGGAATATTGTAACTTCCCTTCTCTATATTTTTAAGTGTTTTTTTTAATGTAGTAATACTTTCAAGTATCTCTTTTTGTATTTCATCTTTTTTTATTAACTGCCCTAAACTTCCTTCTGCCATATTTATAGAGTGCACTATTTTTTCTATATTGTCGGTTGTTTTATGGAGGCTATTTGTAAATTTCCAAAAATTATTATTAGGATCGTTTAACGCAGTTACAATATCTGTTACGGTTTGAATTGAATCTTTAATCTTTTTTGCTGTTTTTTCAACTTCAAACTCTTCCATAACATCCATTATGGTTTTTTTAGGGACAGATTTAATTAAAGATTTTGGAGGAAGTATTTTACTATCTTTAGAACCTGGCTTTATAGCAACAAACTCTTCTCCAATAAAAGTAGGACTTTCAATAGTTAAAAGTGTATCTTCTCTTATTCTATCTGCCTGCTCTTCAAATATCGTAATAATTACTTTTACGTTATTTTTAAAAGGTAATATACTGTAAACTTTACCGACATCAGCATTAAAAAGCTTTACAGGAGCACCCTCTTTTAAGTTATAACTTTCTTGAAATATGGCATAATATTCAACAGTGTCTTTAAACCAGTTCTTACCTTTCACAACTGTAATAAAAGAGACTATAAAACAGATTGTTATAGCTATAACAAAAATACCGACTATTCTTTCTCTTCTTTTTATATTTAGCTTCATTTACAATACTTTAGATTTCAATTTAAACTCATAATTTTTTAATTGATAAATAGTGTTTTGGAATTAAAAATTTTCAAAACCTCTTTATCGTACGATATAAAAACTATAATTTTATCATCTCCTATAAAATTCTTAATATAAGATATCTCTTCATAACTAAGAAAATTTTCAGGGCAATCAAGCAAAACTATTTCAAATTGTTTAATTAATTCTCTTATTAATATTACAATTTTATTTTTTCTTAAATTAATATCTTTAGGAAATTTATCTAACTTTTCAGAAATATTAAAAAAATTGCAAAGAGTTTTACTTTTTTCATCAAGTTCTTGTACTATTATATTTTTTTCATATTCTGTCATTAAGAAGATGTTCTCTTTTAACGTTTTTCTACTTACAAGATTGGAGTCTATACCGACATAAGCTATTTTTTTTTTGTATTTCAAAAAATATCTATAGTCTGGAAAATTAAGCTCTTCATTAAAAAATATATATTTACCATTTAACGGATATTTTACTGTGGCAAGCCCTTTTAAAAAAAGAGAAGATTTGTCGTGAGAATCCGATTCTATTTGAACAGTTTCTCCCTTTTTAATAGAAAAATTTATAAATTCAATTTTTTGTCCTTTTAAATCATCTTCAAAGGAGCAGTTTATTAGTTCTATCTCATCAATCACAGTTAAAATTCCAACTTTTTTGCAATTTTTAAAGTTACATCATTTATATATTTTTTATATTCAACCTCTTTAAAACTGTTTAAATCGGTTGCTGACTTTACATTCTTAATGTTTATAATTTCTGGCTTATTTATCATTTCCTTTTTAGAAGTTATATCAAAATCTTGAAGCTTTTCTTTAAAATATAAGTTCTGAAAATTAGCAAATTTTAAGGTATGTGCAGTAGAATCGACTATTGCCGTTTCATCTTTTTTTACAAAACCTTTTTTTATAGCTTGAAAAAGACCCGCTAAGCTTTCTCCTCCTTGTGTGCAAGCAATATGCCCATTTCTATTTGCAAGTAAATTAAAGTCCATAATTTCTTGCTCTTTTACTTCAACAAAAAATACATTTTCTCTATTAGATGTTTTATTATAGAGGTCTACAAGATGAATAACTCTTGGCATAGAAACAGGGTTTCCTATCATTGCTGCTTGTGCCACACTTGGTTTTACAGTAACAGGTTTAAACACTCTTTTTCTATCTATTTTTTCTAAGTAGTATTTAAAAACAGGGTTAGCATGCTCTGACTGAACCCCTACTATTTTGGGCAAACTCTCTATTACTCCCGCTTCATAAAATTTCAAAAAACCGCTTAATATAGCAGTTATATTTCCAGCATTTCCAATTGGAACAACAATCACTTTCTTTTCCATATCGTACTCAAAATCTTGAGCTATTTCATAAGAGAAAGTTTCTTGGCCAAGAATTCTCCAAGCATTTTTTGAGTTTAAAAGAGCAATATTATAATTTTCTGATAAGCTTTCCACAACTTTCATACAATCATCAAAAACACCTACTATTTCAAACACCTTTGCCCCACTTCCAAGAACTTGTGAAAGCTGTTCTGTTGTAACTTTTTTATGAGGTAAGAGGACAGCAGATTTAATATTTTCAAGATACGAAGAGTAAAGAGCGGCAGCCGCTGAAGTGTCACCTGTTGATGCACAAATTGTAATAATATCCTTCTTTTTTTCTTTAACTAAAAAATTTATATAACTTAAAGCTGATGCCATACCTCTATCTTTAAAAGAAGCACTGGGATTTTGCCCATCATTTTTAAAATAAAAAGGAATTCCTATTTTACTTTGTAAAAAATCGTTTGCAGCCACTATTGGAGTTCCGCCTTCACCAAGGTAGACTATTGAATTAAGAGGAATAAAAGGAGCTATAAACTCATAATAACGAAAAATTCCTTTTAATGCAGGGACATTAACCATTTTACGATAATCAAAAATTTTTCTCCAAAGCTTTCCGTCTGCTGTTTTTAAATATGTTTTTGCTCTGTCGTATAAAAGTAAAACTCCACTGCAGGAAGGACACGTATAAAAAAGATTTTCTGCATCAAACTCTTTTTGACACGAAAGACATCTATAAAAAAGTTTACCTTTTTGTTGAGGGATTATGTAATCTTTTATAAAGTCAGGAAAATCATTGAGTTGCATATTAATATTTCACCTTTTAGAATATAATTAGTTTATTAATTTTTATTTTATTTTTTCTTTCTTTTTTTGATAGCTTTCTACTGGAGCCCTTTTTTTTTGTGTGCCCTTGCCAAAATTTTTCATCACTATCAAAATCTTGCTCTTTAAAAGAGTTTAAACTCATTTCAAAATTAGTTACACTAATTTTTTTAGTAAACTCTTCTGATGTTATAGTGCTTGCCCCTTGCATAGCAGAATATTCTATTATTTCATTGTCAGAAGAGACGATAATTGCCTTTTCTTTCTCTTTTTTTGCTATTTTTTTTATAAGTGAATCTGCAAGCTCACCTCTTTTAGAAAATTTAATAGTAATTCCTTTTGTCAAAATAGGATCTAAAAATGGTGGGGAGTTTGTTCCATCAAAAACCAATGTAATTTTATGGCGTTTTATTTTTTTATATGAGGTAAGGAGTTCTATTAATTTATTTCTTTGTTCCTCAAGAGATATTTTTTGAGATATTAAATTTCCTGCTTGATATAATAAGTTATAACCATCTATTACTAAATGAACGGACATAAAAAAGCCTTAATAGTTTTTATAAAAGTAAATCGGCTATACGATATAGCTCTTCTTTACTGCTAAACTTTATCTTTAGTTTCCCTTCTTCATCTTCTTTTATATCTATATCAACCTTGCTACCAAGCTTTTTTGAAATATTGTAAGATAACTCTAAAATTTCTTCTGGAATCTCTTTTTTTACAGGTTTGTTTTTTTTCTTAACCGAACCAGTTAAAATCTCTTTTATAAAATTTTCTGTGGCTCTTACAGATAAGCCTCCTTTGACTATCTCGTCTGTAATATCAACTTGAGCTTTTTTATCAGTAATAGATAAAATAGCTTTTGCATGCCCCATCGTAATTTTGTTGTTTTGAAGAGCTTCTCGAACATATTCATCAAGATTTTCAAGTCTTAAAAAATTAGCTATAGTAGAACGATTTTTGCCAAGTATTTTTGAAAGCTCATCTTGAGTAAGATTAAACTTTTTAATTAAAAGAGCATAAGCTTTATACTCTTCAATAGGGTTTAAATTTTCTCTTTGAATATTCTCTATTAAAGCTAATTCAAGCTGATTTTCATCGTCAGTTTTTTTTAATATTGCAGGAATTTGAGTAAGACCTGCAAGTTTAGATGCTTTAAGTCTTCTCTCACCAGCAATAAGTTCATACCCGCCTTCTGTTTTTTTTATTATTATTGGCTGCAATACTCCAAACTTTTGAATAGAGATAGAAAGTTCTTTTAAAGCATCATCATTAAAAACTAATCTGGGTTGGTACTTGTTTGATACAATTTTATCTATATCACACAAAAAGTAATCTTTTGTAACTATATTATCATTGACACTTGAAGAGAGTAAAGACGCAAGCCCTCTTCCAAGTGCTGCTCTTTTATTTTCACTCTTTTTCTTTTGCATTGATTCTCCTCAAAAATTCTTTTGAAAAATTTAAATATGCATTAGCACCTAAAGAAGTAGGTGCATAGCTGAATATACTTTCTGAAAAACTTGGAGCTTCACTCAAGCGTACATTTCTTGGAATTTTAGTTTTGAATACCAAATCTTTAAAATGTTTAGTAGCTTCATTCATTACCTGTTCGGAAAGATTTGTCCTATTATCAAACATAGTAAGTAAAATTCCTAAAATTTTTAAATCTTTATTCATCCCTTTTTTTATAAGCTGCATAGTTTTCAAAAGCTGAGTTAAGCCTTCAAGAGCATAAAATTCACTTTGCAGAGGTATTAAAACATAACGCGAGGCAACCATAGAATTAATAGTTAAAAAACCTAAAGCGGGGGGGCAATCGATTATAATGTATTGATATTTGTCGATACAAGACTCAAGCAGTTTTTTTAGTATCTCTTCCCTACCTTGAACATCAACAACTTCAATCTCAAAACCAGCAAGATCCATTTCAGAAGAAATTATATCCAAATTAGGAACATTAGAAGAAAGAATAACATCTTTAATGTCTGCTTGCCCAGACATAGCATGATATAGATTGTTTTCTACACTGCTTTTATCTATACCTATCCCTGTAGTAGTATTAGCTTGTGGGTCACAATCTATAAGTAGTACTTTTGTCTTAGGCGAAGCTAAAGCTACAGATAAATTAATAGCCGTTGTTGTTTTCCCAACCCCACCCTTTTGATTGGCTACAGATACTGTTATTGCTTTTTCCAATATAGATTTTCCTTATAAAAAATTTAAAGCGACATTTTACAATGTTTACAAATTTTAGCTCTCTGTTTTATTATTTCAGCACAAAAAGGACATTCTCTTGTAAAATGTCTTTTATGTAACTTTTCAACAGCCTTATCTACTTCTTTTTGTATTAACTCATTCGGAAATTTTTTATTTAAAAGATAAGGTAAAGCTTCCTCTCCTCCTATATCGCCTACCATTTCAGCAGCTTTAAGACGAACTCTTCCTGGTTTTTGAGGGTCTAATAAAAACTTTAATATCTCATCCCATGCTTTTTGGATATAAAAGTCTGTAAGTGCCGAAAAACTAAATTTAAGCTCTTCTTTGAAACTTTCTTCCAACTTTTTTGCTTCATCATCATAAATTTGACCTTTTCCGCCTTCTTCACTAAAAACAGACATAAAATCAAAATTTTGAGTTCCAGGGTAGTTAATACATCTATAAGAAGCTTTAAAAGCATAATTTTGTTCTATATTGTCCCAGCCACTTTTAAAAGGTGGACACTCATCATTAAAGCAAACAAAAAGAAATGGAACTCCCCAACCAAGACCGTCACTAACTGCTACTTGAGGTACTTCCCATAACGACATCTCTTTCCCGCAATGAGGGCATTTGGGCTTCTCTCCTGACATAACCTCATTAAAAACCTGTTCTTTACTTTGAATTGTCATAAATAAAATCCATTTAGAGCTTGATAATATAGTTACCTAAAAAGCTCTATCCTCTCTATTAATAAGTTTTTGAGACCTTTGCACATAATATTTTTTATGAAAAAAATAGTGGTTTTTTGTAAATTATCAACTTTTGGCAATTTCACAAAAACAGCTAAAACCCTTATGAAGACTAACGCTCTCTTTTGCTTTTGTTTTGGGTTCGACGTATAAAAATACTACTTCACCACAAAACAAAAGCAAAATAAAGCTATGTGCAAAGGTCTCGTTTTTTTATATATAAAATTTTCTAAACATAATGCAACATTGTAGAATCAAGTGTGTAGTATCCACAATAAAAAATAATATTGCTTTTAAAAAGCTACGAAGTGTAAATTATAATTAATTTTAGTACAAGACAAAATCTATACTCACTTTATAAAAGTTTTAATAAGGGAAAAAAATAATGAAAGAACTTATGTCTGGCAACGAAGCTTTTGCAAGAGGAGCATACGAAGCAGGTGTCCAAATAGCAGCAGCATATCCTGGGACACCAAGCACAGAAATTTTAGAAAACATTCTTAAATATGAAAATATATACGCAGAATGGTCTCCAAATGAAAAAACGGCTCTTGAAGTTTCAATAGGCGGAGCTATTGCAGGGGCAAGAAGTCTTGCAATTATGAAACATGTTGGGGTGAATGTAGCAGCAGACCCTCTATTTTCTTTTTCGTATACAGGGCTTAAAAAAGGGCTTGTAATAATCACTGCTGATGACCCTGGAATGCATAGTTCTCAAAATGAACAAGATAATAGATATTATGCTAAGTTTGCAAAAATTCCTATGTTAGAGCCATCAGATAGCCAAGAAGCATTAGACTTTTTAAAGATAGCTTTTGAAATAAGCGAAACTTACGACACACCTGTTTTTGTAAGGAGTACGACAAGAATATCTCATGCAAAATCTATAGTTAATACTTTTAAACCAAAACAGTTTAAAAAACCTAAAAAAATCGAAAAAAATCCGCAAAAGTTTGTTATGCTTCCTGCCAATGCAAGAAAAAGACATATAATAATTGAAGAAGAACTTAAAAAAGTAACCGAGTTTTTTAACGATTTTAAATTTAATGAAGAGATTATAAAAAGCAAAGAGTTTGGCATTATAGCAAGCGGTATAGCATATCAATATGCTAAAGAAACTTTCCCAGAATACTCTTTTCTTAAAATAGCAACCCCCTACCCTTTCCCTTATAAAAAGGTGCAAGAGTTTTCTAAAAAAGTAAAAAAGCTCTTTGTAATTGAAGAGCTTGAACCATTTATGGAAGAAGAGATTAAAGCGTTAGGTATAAAAGTTTTAGGTAAAGAACTTATGCCAAGATGTGGTGAATTATCTCCTGAAATAGTTGAAAATGGCATTAAAAAGAAACAAGCAAAAGAGAAACAAATATTTGATAATATCCCTGTAAGACCACCTAATATGTGTGCAGGATGTCCACATAGAGGAGTTTTTTACACTTTAAAAAAATTAAAACTATTCGTTACAGGAGATATCGGTTGTTATACACTGTCTGCTATACCTCCTCTTGCCGCTATGGATACTTGTATCTGTATGGGTGCAAGTATAGGGAATGCCATCGGCATGGAAAAATCTCTTGATGTAGAATCGAAAGAAAAAATTGTAGCTGTTATTGGAGAGTCTACCTTTATGCATTCTGGAATTACAGGTTTGCTCGATATGGTTTACAACAAAAGCAAAAGCACTGTAATAATTTTAGATAATAGAATTACAGCAATGACAGGAAGACAGGAAAATCCTGCAAGTGGATATACTGCAAAAAAAGAAGAAACAAAAATATTAGACTTTAAAAAACTTGGCATAGCACTTGGCGTAAACAAAAATAATGTAAAAGAGGTAAATCCGTACGATTTAAAAGCATTAAAAAAGATAATAAAAACAGAAGTAGATAAAGATGAGGTTTCTCTTATAATAACAAAAGCTCCTTGCATATTATTAAAAAGAGCAAATCCTATAAACAATACGCCGATGAAAATAGATGAAGAGAAATGTATAGGATGTAAAATGTGTCTGCAAATTTCTTGTCCTGCAATTATGTGGAAAGAAGATGTAAAAAAAGCGAGCATAGATTCTACTCTTTGTGTAGGGTGCAACGTTTGCAGTCAAATTTGTAAATCACTTGCCATATGTTAATTTTTCAAAGAATAGCAGAGCAAAAAATTTTAGAAGCTCAAAAACAGGGTGTTTTTAACAATTTAAAAGGCGAGTTTGAACCTCTGCCTTGTGATGAAAATTATAACAAAATTCCGTGCGATCTTAGAGTCTCTTATAAAATTCTTAAAAATGCAGGCTTTCTTCCACCAGAACTTGAAATAAAAAAAGAGATACAAAGAGAAGAAGAGTTATTAGAACTTATTTATGATGAAGAAGAAAAAAGCAAAAAAGTTAAGAGACTAAATAAACTAATAATGAAGTTAAATATTGTTTCTAAAAAAAAGGTCGATATGGAGTTGCCTCAAAAATATTATGACAAAATTGAAACAAAGTTTATAAAAAAAACGTAAAAAAATTTTTTTTAAGTAAGATTAAGTAATATGATTGTAAAAATAAACGGTAAAAAAAAAGATATAGAATCAGAAATTTCTATTTTAAACTTTTTAAAAAGCAAAGAAGTTGATCCTAAAAAGGTAGTTATAGAGTTAAACAAAGAGATAATTAAAACTGAAAACTATAACAATATTGTATTAAAACCTAATGATGAAATGGAAATTTTAAGTTTTGTTGGAGGAGGATAAAAATAGTTGAACGATATATTTGAAATAGGTGGTAAGAAATTAACAAGCCGTATCTTCATAGGTACAGGTAAATATTATTCAGATACAATTATTCCTGAAATAATTAAAGAATCAAAAGCGGAAGTGATAACAGTAGCACTTAGAAGAATAGATTTTAACGCAGAAACGGATAATGTAATGAAACATATTCCTTCTAATATTCAATTGATGCCAAATACTTCAGGAGCAAGAAACAGCGAAGAAGCAATTAGAATAGCAAAACTTGCAAGAGCTATGGGGTGTGGGAATTGGATAAAAATAGAAGTTATACCTGATAATAAATATCTTTTACCTGATAATTATGAAACTTTAAAAGCGACAGAAATTCTTGTAAAAGATGGATTTGCTGTTTTCCCATACGTTATGCCAGACCTTATAATAGCCAAAGCGTTAGAAAATGCAGGTGCAGAGGCGGTTATGCCTCTTGCAGCACCAATAGGAAGCAACAAAGGTCTTACAACAAAAGACACAATAAAAATCTTAATAGATGAAATTAAAATACCAATAATAGTAGATGCAGGTATAGGCAAACCTTCTCAAGCCGTCCAAGCAATGGAGATGGGAGCAGCAGCCTGCCTTGTAAATACTGCAATAGCAACGTCCGACAACCCTATCTTAATGGCAAAAGCTTTTAAAAAAGGTATCAAAGCAGGTAGATACGCTTATCTGTCTGGAATGGGAAGAGTTAAAGAAAAAGCAGAAGCCTCATCTCCACTGACAAGCTTTTTAGATTAAAAACTTCATAACTTATGAAAAATATAAAATTAGAACGTAACGATTACGCTTTTGCTTCAGGGCTTAAAAATGAGCATGGTTTAAAAATGGTTTTTGATGAAGTAAATGGCGAAATTGTTTCAAAATTAAAAATCAAAAAACATATGGAAGGTTGGAAGAACATAACGCACGGCGGAATTATTTCAACCATACTCGATGAAGCTATGGGCAGAAGAGTTTTAACTAAATTTCAAAGACTTAGTCTTACAAAAGAGCTTACAATCAAATTTGTAAGAACCATTCCAATAGAAGAAGAGATAACAGTAAAAGCAAAAATTAAAAGCGAAAATAAGGAAACTAACAAAGTTAAAACTGAAGCTATTATATACGATAAACAAGAGAAAATTTGTGCTAAAGGGTATGCAACATTTAAAGTTTTTCCTGAAACTTTTTATACATAAAGAGACTTTTGCACATAATGTTTTTTATGAAAAAATAATGGTTTTGACAAAATATTAATTTTTGGTAATTTCACCAAAAGTTATAAAACCCTTATAAAGACTTACGCTCTCTTTCACTTTTGTTTTGGGTTCGACGTATAAAAATACTACTTCACCACAAAACAAAAGCGAAATAGAGCTATGTGCAAAAGTCTCAAAATTATTAAATTTTTGCACATAATGTTTTTTACGAAAAAAATAGTGGTTTTTTTTATACTTCAGAAAAATCTAAAAAAGTCTTATATCCCAATTCCAAACGCTTTTTCTTTGTTTTATTTTAAAATTTGCTGGAAATTTTTCGTTCATAGTTAAAAACAAAGAGTAGCCATTCTTTATCAAAAAATCTTTTTTGCTTCTTAAGTCCAAGTGCCAATTGGGATAAACAAAATAGTTCTCACCTTTTTTTTTAACAATGCTCTCTTCTTTTTTAGGGCTTAAAAAAGATTTATTGAGCTTAATCTCTTCTGATAACGTTCTCGAAATTGATAAGGGAAAACTTCCATAAATTAAGATACCAAGGGGTAAAAAACTTTTATTTGCTATATCAATATAATCATTTTTACTAAGTTCTGGACTAACTATAACCCCATTAAACCCAAGCTCTGCCATACTCTTTACAGCCAAATTATTAGTGATATTACAAAATGGCCCAGCCCATAAAGAAAGATTTTTGTAGTTCTTAAACAGCGATATTTGCCACGGTGAGTTTAATATAAAAAAAGTCTGCCCTGCTCTTATTCTTTTTACTATTTGCCCTTGTAACTCTTTTTCGTCCCAAACTATAGGAGGAAGAAAAAAAGAGTCGTTTGCTGTTATATCAACAATTTTTCTTTTTTTTAGGTTTTTGAACGGAACTTTTAAAGTAGGCGCAATCTTCTTTTCTCTTTTATAATTAATAACAGAAAATTCATTCATCTCTTTTGTTAAAGCATTTTTTAGTTCTTTATCGTTTCTATCTATGAGAAAAACTTTTGTGTTTTTTTTTACTCTCTCTTTTAGTTTAAGTTTGCCTTGCTTAGGCATATCTCTCATAATTTTTATAGGTATACCCTTTTTATTATCCTCATAACCTATTCTAATAATATCATCACGAAAAACAGGTTCTCTTGCAATAAAAGTGTTGTCTTTTACTATACCTATAAGCCTGCCCGATGCTGTCTCTTTGGTTGTATCAATAGGGCTATATCTTCTATGAGAAAGAAAGTTGTAATGAGTTGTCTCTCGTCCTAAAGCCAAGTTAAGATAGTTTAAAGCTTCCTTTTTTATTTTTGAATCTGCCGGATTGTCGCGTAAAAGTTTATAAGCTTTAACGGTATAATAAACATAATTCCCGCCTTTTTTTCTTCCTTCTATTTTCCATGTATCAACCTCTTTTATTGGAAGAAGAAGCTTGGTCAAAACATCAATACTTAAATCTCTACACGAAAAAAAACGTTTTTGCTCACTGTTTTGAGTATATAGTCTTCTACAAGGCTGAACACATCTTCCTCTAAGTGCACTCTTTCCACCTAAAAAACTGCTCCAATAACATCTTCCAGAGACTCCATAGCAAAGAGCACCATTAATAAAAACTTCAAGCTTAATAGGAGACTCTTTTGCAATGTTTTTAATTTCATCTATTGTAAACTCTCTTGGCAGAACAATTTTGTTTATATTTAAAAGTTTTGCCGTTTGAAAAGCTTTAGGAAAAGAAAAATTTGAAAGTGTAGAAAGATGAATTTCTCCTTTAAAACCAACCTGCTTTGCTATCTCTATAAATGCCAAATCGTTTATAATAATAGCATCTGGCTTTACATCTTCTTGAAGATTAAAAAGAAGATTAAAAGCGGAAGTCAAATCACTATGTTTTAATATCGAATTTAAGGCTATATAAAGTTTAATATTCTTTTGTTTTAAAAAGATACTTATACGAGCAAGCTCTGAAATAGAAAAATTGTCTGCTTCCATTCTTGCAGAAAAGTTTTTAAGTCCGCAGTAAATAGCATCAGCACCTGCTGCAACTGCAGATAACAGGGCTTTCAAATTGCCTGCTGGGGCAAGAATTAACGGTTTTTTAGGAAAGGACATAAGTAGTTAAATTATTAATATTAAATGTTTATAGTTTTTTTAGTAACATACAAATCTAAAAAAATTTTGTAATCAATATTAAAAATACATTAGAAAAAGATATAAAAGACAAAAATAAGATTTTGAATATCTATAAAAAAGTAAGAGACAAAATTGAAGAGAATATCGAGAAAATTATAGGATAATTTTATTTAAAGAAATTTGATTTTATTGGTAAAAACACATCTTCCAGTTTGAAAAAAACTATCCTGCTTGTTACTTGTCTCTTTTTCGTTATAGTTTTTATATTAAAACGATGAACTTTTAACCTTCATTAATGGAGAAATGAATATGGCAACTTTAGATAAATTTACAAAAATCTATAGTCTTAGCAAAACATTGAGATTTGAACTAAAACCAATAGGTAAAACAGAAGAATGGATAAAAAAACGCAATATTGTTGGCGTAGAAGATAATCAATATATTGGTAAAGATGCAAAAAAAGCTCAACATTATAAATATGCA
The DNA here is from genome assembly GCA_963662235.1 of Desulfobacterales bacterium. Taxonomy (GTDB): domain Bacteria; phylum Desulfobacterota; class Desulfobacteria; order Desulfobacterales. The sequence continues at coordinate 1,464,717 of OY759308.1, forward strand.
AAGCGTATGCTTGATGGTATGCACAGAAGTTTTATCGAAGATGCCATAGGAAACATTGATGATGAAAATCGTAATAAGTTAAAAGACAAATTTTCTGCACTACAAGAACAAAAGGAAAATGAGTTAAAGATTGATAGTGAACTGAAAAATATATTCAAAGATATATTTAACAGTGCTTCTAAAGTTTGGATTGAAGAGTATCAAAAAGAAATGCCATATTTTTGGGAAGAAGATATCAAAGATTTAGAAAAAAAAATAGAAAAAGAAAATGATAATAAACGCATAAAAGGTTTTAACAGTGCTATAAAAGCTATCCAAAAAAAGATAGATGCTCCTGACAAAGTAATTAAAAAGAAAAATATTGATGTAATATATTCTAATGAAGATGTAATTTCTTTGTTGGAATGGAAAATCCGTTCAAAAGTTGTTCAGCTAACATTTAAAGAGCTTGAGCAAGGTGATAGTGAAGATTTTATACCCGTAGATGTTTTATGTGATTATCTTCGTCAGTTTAATAAATTTGCTACATATTTTAGCGGTTTTAATGAAAATCGTAAAAATGTATACGATTTAAGTGAAAAAAAAGAAAAATCTACTTCGATAATTTATCGCATAATATGTGATAACCTTTCTTTCCATTTTACCAATCTTAAAAAGTGGGAAATCGTAAAAAAGTCACTTTTAAACTTTTCTAAAACTTTTGAAGAAAACAATTTTAACTACAAAAAACTTCTTTCCGAAATAGAGAACAATTTGCAATTTTCAACAGATGATTTTTTTACCATAGACACCTTTTTAAATTCAATGAGCCAAAGCGGTATAGATAGTTATAATAAAATTATAGGGGGATACACAAAAGATAACGAAAATAAGATACAAGGAGTAAATGAGTTTATAAATTTATGTTGTCAACAAGCAAAAGCAAAGAGAAAAGATTTTCCTTTTATGAAAGAGCTTTATAAACAAATTTTAAGTAAGTCGGACAAAACTTTTATTCCTGAATTTTCTGATGATAAAGATCTTTTTCAAACAATTAAAACCTTCCATAGTAACTATTTTAAAGCAGATAGTGATAAACAAAATCTGTTTGATGAATTTATTGCAAAAACTGGCACACTATCTGACGAATTTAAAGAGGAATATGAAAATATTTTTATAACTTCTAAGGAAACTAACTATCTTTCACATCTTTTAACGGGCAATTGGAACAGTATTAATAATGAGCTACTTGAACTTCTTGGCGAAATCAAATTTAACAAGAGAGATAGTTTTTCTTTTAAAGAAATAGAAGATGCTCTTAAAAACGGCGTTAAATCAGAAAATTTTATCATAGATGAAAAATATGCAGACAAATTTCTTATTGGTGTTTTTATAGATCATTTCAAAGAGTTGTTAGAAAAGACTAACACAACTTGGAAAGAGCTTTCTGATGCAGGTGTTTTAGAAAGTGAAAAATTAGATAATAAAAGATCTGAAAAAGAAGATAAAGGCTTTAAACAAGTCGCATATATTAAAGTGTTTCTTGATTCTGCACTATCTTTAAGCAATTTTGTAAAGGGTTGGCAGGCAGATAAAAAAATATTAAATAAAAATGATTTATATCAAGTTTGGTATGACCATTTAGATAGTTTTGTCGGTAAATTTCAAGTGGTTACTCTTTATAATATGACTCGTAACTATATCAGTAAAAAACCTACGACCACAGAAAAACTAAAAATCAACTTTGAAAATGCAACTCTTCTAAATGGTTGGGATAAGAACAAAGAATCTGATAATTATGGAGTTTTATTAAAAAAAGAAAATCAGTTTTATTTGGCAGTAATGAATGAAAAATCAAATTATATTTTTGATTATGAAAAATCGTTTAAAGACTCTGCTAAAAAAAGTGAAGAAAAGGAAAAGTTGCGTAAACTTCTAATCGCATCTCCTGATGAAACATTTTACCAAAAGATGAACTATAAATTGCTTCCTGGAGCGAATAAAATGCTTCCTAAGGTCTTTTTTGGGAAATCAAATAAAGACTTGTTTAACCCCTCTGAACATATAATCAAAATTAAAGAAGAAAAACTTTATACGAAAGCCAATATTGAAAAATTTGGAAAACAAAATTTATATGACTATATAGATTTTTGTATAGAATCACTATGCAAACATTCTGAATGGAGTAAGGCTTTTAATTTTTCTAAAAACTCTTTTAAAAAAGCCAATCAATATGAGTCTATCGATCAGTTTTATCAAGAAGTAGAATTAAAAGGATATTCTGTATCTTTTGATAAAATTAAAGAGAGCTATATTAGCGAAAAAATAGAATCGGGTGAAATCTATCTTTTCCAAATTTATAATAAAAACTTCTCCTTAAATAAAAAAAGAAAAGGAAAAGACAATTTACACACAATCTATTGGAAAGCTCTATTTGAAGATGAAAATCTTAAAAACACTGTTTTAAAACTAAATGGAGAGGCTGAAATGTTTTTTCGTAAAGCCTCAATCAAATATTCTAAAGAGATAATGGAAAAAGGACACCATGTAGAAAAGTTAAAAGGCAAATTTGAATATCCCATTATAAAAGATAGACGCTTTACAACTAATAAATTTTTTTTCCACTGCCCCATAACATTAAACTTTGGAGCACCGACTCTTCCAAAACTTTTTAACAATAAGATATGTAGCTTTCTTCAAAATAATAAAGATATCAATATCATAGGCATTGATAGAGGAGAAAGACATCTTCTTTACTATTCTGTTATAAATAAAGACGGAGAGATACTTGAACAAAAAAGTTTAAATGAAATATCTCATGGCGTTCTTCCTAATAATAAAAACATAGAAAAGTTTTTTAATTATCATAAAAAGCTTGATAGCAAAGAAAAAGATCGTGATATGGCTCGTAAAAGTTGGGGTAGAATAGAAAATATTAAGGAGTTAAAAGCAGGTTATCTTTCTCAAGTTGTGCACAAATTAGCTAAATTGATTATTAAATATAATGCAATTGTAGTGTTAGAAGATTTAAACCAAGGGTTTAAACGAGGACGCTTTGGCATAGAGAAGCAAATTTATCAAAAATTTGAAAAAGCTTTAATAGATAAACTCAACTACCTTGTTTTTAAAGATAGAGAAAAAGAGGATAAAGCAGGTCACTATCTTAATGCATATCAACTTACCAATAAGTTTGAAAGCTTTAAAAAACTTGGAAGGCAAACAGGAATACTTTTTTATACAACTGCTTCATACACCTCAACAACCGATCCTGTAAGTGGTTTTTTAAAAAATGTTTATTCAAATTATATTAATGTAGAAAAAACAGCAGATTTTTGGAAAGGTTTTGATTCTATTATCTATAATTCCGAAAAAGATTATTTTGAGTTTACCTACACACTTGGCAAAGTTCAAAGCAAAAAGATGTACAAAGAAAAACAAGAGGATGATATCGAAAAAAAAACTTGGACAGTGTGCTCTTGTGTTACAAGGTCTCGCTATATTAAAGCAGGAAGCAAAATGCAAAAAAGAGATGATGATACACAAACTAACGAAAATGTGAAAAAAGGCTATTATAAAACTTTTTTTGTAACTGATGAAATAAAAGAACTTTTAAAGAAAAATGAAGTTGATTTTCTAAAAAATACGAACATTAAGACAATTTTAGAGGAAAAAAATTCAAAAAAAGATGCTACTTTGCAAAAATCAATGCTCTACTACTTTAATTCTATAATGAATATGCGTGTATATGGTGATGCACAAAACAACGATTTTATCTTATCGCCCATAAAACCTTTTTTTGATTCGCGGAAAGTAAGTAGCTCTAATTTGCCAGAAAATGGTGATGCAAATGGAGCATATAATATTGCAAGAAAAGGGCTTTGCATTTTAAAAAATATTAATAATGCAGATGATTTAACTAAGGTTTCACCTTTTGTGAGTAAACAAGAATGGCAAGATTTTGTTCAAAATCCTGAAACAGTAAAAAGACAAAGTGAGAAATATAAAAGATAGATGTGGAAGAGTATATTCAAATATCTTGGTTAAACGATTTTGTTTTTTGTCCGAAGTCAATCTATTTTCATAGGCTATATGGGAAAACTTCATCTTTTGCTTATGAAAGTAACGCACAATTTAAAGGTAAATTGGCTCATAAAGCAATTGACAATCAAAACTACTCTACAAGAAAAAATGTATATCAAGGCATAGAAGTTTACTCTTCTTCCTTTGGTTTATGTGGCAAAATAGATATTTATGATGAAAAAAAACGGCTTCTGACAGAACGCAAAAAGAAAATAGTTACTATATATGATGGTTATATTTTTCAGATTTATGCTCAATATTTTTGTCTTTTAGAGATGGGCTATGAAGTAGAATATCTAAAATTGTATAGTAAAGATGATAATAAATCTTATGAGATTGCTTTACCTAATCAAGATATTACAATGTATGAAAAATTTAAGAAGTTAATAACAGATATCCAAAATTTTGATATTCAAGATAAAATAAACATAAATAAAAAGAAGTGTCTTAAATGTGTCTATAATTTATTATGTGATGAGGTTATATGATTTCTGCCCCCGATTTTGCCTATAAGCGAATTGTTTTTGTTTTTACTGCCTCGGGTGACAAAATATCCTTTAAGAATGACAACTTAATTGTAAAAGATAAGGAAGGCAAAGTTAAACACCAATCAACAGCTTATAAACTTTTTATGCTTGGGATTGTTGGTTCTATAACTATTACAAGTGGTCTTTTACAACGCAGTAAAAAATTTGGTTTTACAATAGTTTGTATGACTTACAATATGCATGTCTATGGTTTGTGGCCTGCTGGGATTGAAGGAAACACACTTCTACACAGAATACAATTTGAATATAAAGATGATAAAATAGCCAAAAAATTGGTTGCCAATAAAATAGATGAACAACTATTTAATCTTAAAAAAATACGAAACAAAGATGACGATTTACTTTCAGCGATAGAAAGACTCAATTCATTAAAAAAAGAAATTAATTTTGTCTCTAATTTTCAAGATCTCTTAGGTGTAGAAGGTAATGCTTCTCGTATCTATTTTAAACGACAATTTGTAGATTGTTTATGGATAAAAAGAATGCCAAGAGCAAAAATTGATATTGTTAATGTTTTGTTAGATATTGGTTATACTTTACTTTTTAATTTTTTAGAAGCTTTGTTAAGGTGTTATGGGTTTGATGTTTATCAAGGAGTTTATCACAAGCTTTTTTATATGCGCAAATCTTTGGTTTGTGATTTAGTAGAACCCTTTCGTCCTATAATTGACGATAAAATAGTTAAGGCTTGGCATCTTGGACAAATAAATAAGAGAGACTTCAACAAAGTAAAAAAACAATTTTTTCTATATGGTAAAAACTCTACACCTTATATAAAAATGTTACAGGAAGCTATTTTAGAACACAAAGAAACCATTTTTTATTATGTGCAAAATTACTACCGCTCTTTTATTAGAAAAAAAGATATCAATGATTTCCCATATTTTATTAGAGAATAAGAAAGTATGATAATAGTTTCATATGATATATCAAATAATAAGTTGAGAACCAGATTTTCCAAGTTTTTATCTAAATTTGGTGGCAGATTACAATATTCTGTTTTTGAAATTAAAAATAGCCATAGGATATTAAAAAATATTGTTGCAGAAATAGAAAACTCATTTAGTAAACAGTTTGGCGAACTTGACAGTGTTTTGATTTTACAGTTAAGTAAACAATGCAAGGTTACTTCTTATGGTTATGCTAAACATGATGAAAAAGATATGATTTTTATTGATTAATGCAAACCTAAGTCTTAATGTGAATTTGTTATGATTTTTTTAATAAATTCAAACAAAAACAAGGTCAAATTGACAGCAAAACTAATATTTTTGCAATTGTTATTGCATTTAGCTGTCTAAGACTACCATTAAATTTCTACTGTTGTAGATGAAAGTAAAAAAAGAGAAGAGACAAGAAAGTCTAAGACTACCATTAAATTTCTACTGTTGTAGATATTTAAAAATCTCGCACAAGGAAAGAAATGTCTAAGACTACCATTAAATTTCTACTGTTGTAGATGCACTACATTCAATAGTAAATATAAAGTCTAAGACTACCATTAAATTTCTACTGTTGTAGATGTATAAGGAGGTAAATGTGAAGTTATTAAGTCTAAGACTACCATTAAATTTCTACTGTTGTAGATTTCTTTGAGGTGAACCCTCCAAAGTTAAAGTATAAGACTACCATTAAATTTCTACTGTTGTAGATCAAGTACATGGTTTTAATGTTTCAGTTGTCTAAGACTACCATTAAATTTCTACTGTTGTAGATTAAGCCTAAGCCTCGATGCCAAAAATCGTCTAAGACTACCATTAAATTTCTACTGTTGTAGATGTACTATATAATCATAGTTTTTTTCAAGGTCTAAGACTACCATTAAATTTCTACTGTTGTAGATATAGCGAGACTCGAAGTTATTGCGAAAGGTCTAAGACTACCATTAAATTTCTACTGTTGTAGATAGTTTAGCCTCTGCCTTAACAAGAGCGTCTAAGACTACCATTAAATTTCTACTGTTGTAGATATCTCAGTTCAATATAACCTCGAAAAAGTCTAAGACTACCATTAAATTTCTACTGTTGTAGATTGCCTCACTTAGCTCTTTTGTTTTAGGAAGTCTAAGACTACCATTAAATTTCTACTGTTGTAGATGAGTGTGGGGCGGAGAGACAACTGATATGTCTAAGACTACCATTAAATTTCTACTGTTGTAGATTGATAGTAACCTCTGGCGAATATGTAAGGTCTAAGACTACCATTAAATTTCTACTGTTGTAGATCGTTTTGCTTTTACAAGTAAAAAAACGTCTAAGACTACCATTAAATTTCTACTGTTGTAGATCCTGTGTTTTGCCTATTTGCCCAACCTGGTCTAAGACTACCATTAAATTTCTACTGTTGTAGATGACCACCCTTTAAAGAGATGAGTTTGTTAGTCTAAGACTACCATTAAATTTCTACTGTTGTAGATCTCGCCTGTCTCTTCGTCTATGCTTGGTGTCTAAGACTACCATTAAATTTCTACTGTTGTAGATAATATGCTTGTTTGCAAGTTTTTTGTATGTCTAAGACTACCATTAAATTTCTACTGTTGTAGATGTGTAAAAATTTAATATCTTTGGGGAGGTCTAAGACTACCATTAAATTTCTACTGTTGTAGATATTTTCAAGACATTTTATGAAATCCTTGTCTAAGACTACCATTAAATTTCTACTGTTGTAGATAGAGCTTCTTTGCCTGTTTCGTCTGTGTCTAAGACTACCATTAAATTTCTACTGTTGTAGATAGAAGATTGCTACAGTTACATATGGTGTCTAAGACTACCATTAAATTTCTACTGTTGTAGATTCTCTCCATAGCTTCCGCAAGTGCTTCTTGTCTAAGACTACCATTAAATTTCTACTGTTGTAGATTGCGACACTTACAATAATGACGGTCAAAGTCTAAGACTACCATTAAATTTCTACTGTTGTAGATCTTCTCGCAAAGAGCTAATAGTTAAAGCGTCTAAGACTACCATTAAATTTCTACTGTTGTAGATAAAATAAAGTACATCTGTTTACTTGTGCCGTCTAAGACTACCATTAAATTTCTACTGTTGTAGATGAAATGTCTATCACAGATGGCTATCCTGTCTAAGACTACCATTAAATTTCTACTGTTGTAGATATTGCACTCTTTCGCCCTTTTTTTATTGTCTAAGACTACCATTAAATTTCTACTGTTGTAGATTTCTCCTTTTGAATTTAAAATGTTAAGTGTCTAAGACTACCATTAAATTTCTACTGTTGTAGATATGGGGGAACCTTCGAGAGAAGTAAGGGTGTCTAAGACTACCATTAAATTTCTACTGTTGTAGATAACTTCCGTCTAATTTATATCTATGTTTGTCTAAGACTACCATTAAATTTCTACTGTTGTAGATGTATCGCAAAAATATAAAGGAAAGAAAGTCTAAGACTACCATTAAATTTCTACTGTTGTAGATATTTGAAAGTATACCACTTTCATCTATTGTCTAAGACTACCATTAAATTTCTACTGTTGTAGATAAGATTTTACACATATTAAAAAATGTTGTCTAAGACTACCATTAAATTTCTACTGTTGTAGATCATGAAGTGTCAGACAGAACTACCTGCGGTCTAAGACTACCATTAAATTTCTACTGTTGTAGATAATGGGTTATGTAATAAGGCTGATTATGTCTAAGACTACCATTAAATTTCTACTGTTGTAGATTAGCGGCTAATAAGTATTTTAATAAGCACGTCTAAGACTACCATTAAATTTCTACTGTTGTAGATTTCATCTTGATATGCTGTTCTACCACTGGTGTCTAAGACTACCATTAAATTTCTACTGTTGTAGATATAACTTGAATTGGAATAGACAACACGTGTCTAAGACTACCATTAAATTTCTACTGTTGTAGATTTTCCTGTTTAATTACATTTCGTTATTGGTCTAAGACTACCATTAAATTTCTACTGTTGTAGATAGAGTTTCTATTGTTTTATCTTTCATAGGTCTAAGACTACCATTAAATTTCTACTGTTGTAGATAGAGTTTCTATTGTTTTATCTTTCATAGGTCTAAGACTACCATTAAATTTCTACTGTTGTAGATGAGAAAAACAAAGAGCTTTTAATAAAACGTCTAAGACTACCATTAAATTTCTACTGTTGTAGATTGTGCAGTTTCTGTTATGTTCATAGTGTGTCTAAGACTACCATTAAATTTCTACTGTTGTAGATATTAATACTAAATGCAAGCCAATTAATCGTCTAAGACTACCATTAAATTTCTACTGTTGTAGATAAATGTCGTGCATCTGATGATGTTTGTGGTCTAAGACTACCATTAAATTTCTACTGTTGTAGATCAATCTCTTGTTTTGATTGGTCCGAAAGTCTAAGACTACCATTAAATTTCTACTGTTGTAGATTAATCAAGATAATGAGGATAATATTTTGTCTAAGACTACCATTAAATTTCTACTGTTGTAGATATAAGCGATTCTTGTCCCTTTCAACATGTCTAAGACTACCATTAAATTTCTACTGTTGTAGATTTTTTAGGGTGGCGTGGGTGGGTTCTTCGTCTAAGACTACCATTAAATTTCTACTGTTGTAGATTTTTTAACTAAAACTTGCCTCTTTGGTCTAAGACTACCATTAAATTTCTACTGTTGTAGATTTAGCAATATAACAATTAAAAAAGAGAGGTCTAAGACTACCATTAAATTTCTACTGTTGTAGATGATTGTTTAGCATTCAATCGTGGTCAAGTCTAAGACTACCATTAAATTTCTACTGTTGTAGATATGGATGACTTTCTGGATGTATATATTTGTGTCTAAGACTACCATTAAATTTCTACTGTTGTAGATGTCCGAATTTAAGAATTGATTGAGTTCATGTCTAAGACTACCATTAAATTTCTACTGTTGTAGATTCTCCTAGACTTTGAAGTTGTTCTGAAGTCTAAGACTACCATTAAATTTCTACTGTTGTAGATATGATAAAGTACCGGTTACAGACAGTGAGTCTAAGACTACCATTAAATTTCTACTGTTGTAGATTTTGTTAGCCACAATCTCTTCATTTCAGTGTCTAAGACTACCATTAAATTTCTACTGTTGTAGATTGTTGAGACATAATGAACCTTCATAAAGGTCTAAGACTACCATTAAATTTCTACTGTTGTAGATTCTCCTAGACTTTGAAGTTGTTCTGAAGTCTAAGACTACCATTAAATTTCTACTGTTGTAGATATGATAAAGTACCGGTTACAGACAGTGAGTCTAAGACTACCATTAAATTTCTACTGTTGTAGATTTTGTTAGCCACAATCTCTTCATTTCAGTGTCTAAGACTACCATTAAATTTCTACTGTTGTAGATTCGCTCTATTTCCAGGCGTATCTTTAACGTCTAAGACTACCATTAAATTTCTACTGTTGTAGATTATCTTTTTCCGTCATGGAACCGTTTGTCTAAGACTACCATTAAATTTCTACTGTTGTAGATTATCTTTTTCCGTCATGGAACCGTTTGTCTAAGACTACCATTAAATTTCTACTGTTGTAGATAAAAGAGGAAGAGATTATAAAGGATAACGTCTAAGACTACCATTAAATTTCTACTGTTGTAGATAAATATTAGCGTGAACACTGCCAAGTGCGGTCTAAGACTACCATTAAATTTCTACTGTTGTAGATATTAATAACTATAATCTCTTTGTCGTGATGTCTAAGACTACCATTAAATTTCTACTGTTGTAGATTGAGTTAAGAGGTGGTTTGATTGTATGGTCTAAGACTACCATTAAATTTCTACTACCATAAAGGACGGACGCCGTTGTCTCTACGAAAAAATAAATTATACGGAAACGGTGAAAATAGCATGGGCGTATGCAATACGCCCCTACAGTAATACAATCACCGTGCCGTGCCCGTAATAAATTTCTATTGTTGAATTTTTTTAAAATTTCTGAGTTCATTTGTATTTTAATACGCATAAAAAATTACAAAGGAAAAAATTAATGACGAAATTATATTTAATAAGACATTGTGAAACAAAGTTTACTCAAGAAAAAAAATATTATGGCAGGCTCAATATCCCGATTACTGAAAAAGGAAAGAAGCAAGCAAGCGATTTAAAACTAAAATTTGAGAAAATTGAGATTGATAAAATCTATTGTAGCCCTTTAAAAAGAACCATAGAAACTACTGAAATTGTTTTTAAAAATAGACAAAATGAAATAATAAAAAACGATAATTTAATAGAACTTAATGTTGGGAGTTGGGAAGGCTTATCTCTCGAAGAAATTTGCGAAAGAGATAAAAAATACTATTTTAAATGGCTCAAAAATCCTCATAAATATAAAATTCCAAATGGGGAGAGTTTTTCGGATATAGCAGAAAGAGTTTTGAAGTTTTTTGATGAAGTGGCAAGTTTAAATAAAAACATTGCTGTTATCTCTCATGCTGGCGTGATTAAAGTTATGGTCTCTGAAATTTTACAAATTTCTCCTGAAAAGTTTTGGAATTTTGAAATTGGGACAGCAAGCGTAAGTGTTGTAGAATTTTTTGATAAAATGCCTATAATAAGAAGTTTGAATGACAGAACACATTTAAAAAATAGAGACCTTTGTACATAATTTCCTTTATGAAAAAAATATAAGTAAAAATAAAACCACATAACACAATTAAAATTGATAGTGTGTTGTGTTTCAATGCAAAGAAAACAGAACAAAATTGAAAACTAAACATTTTTTTGCAAAAAAAGGATTTTCGGAATGGATACAATTAAGCCAAATAATGAATCTGAGTTTTACAATAAAGTAGCAAACTTACTGAAAAAAGCTCGAAAAAGTGTTGTCCAAACAGTTAATAAAACAATGGTTCACACCTATTTTGAGATAGGAAGAATGATTGTTGAAGAAGAACAAAATGGGAAAGAACGGGCTGAATATGGGAAACAAATCTTAAAAGAGTTGTCAAAAAAACTAAACGCAGAGTTTGGGAAGGGTTTTTCTCAAAGAAATCTTGAACAGATGAGACAATTCTATTTGGTATACTCAAAAACGCAGACAGTGTCTGCGGAATTCAATTTAAGCTGGTCTCATTATTTAAAATTGATGAGAATTGAAAATGAAGAGGAAAGAAAATATTATCAGATAGAGGCATACGAAAACAATTGGAGTTTAAGAGAGTTGCAAAGACAATTTGACAGTGCCTTATATGAAAGATTGGTTTTGAGTCGAGATAAGAAAACTGTAAAAGAGTTGTCAGTAAAGGGGCAAATAATTGAACACCCAAAAGATACTATAAAAGATCCTTACATTTTAGAGTTTATAGGACTTCCAACTAATTCCCAATACTCTGAGACAGAGTTAGAACAAAAAATAATTGATAAATTAGAAAATTTTTTGCTGGAATTAGGAAAAGGTTATGCTTTTATAGGAAGACAAGTTCGTTTCACTTTTGATGAAAAACATTTTCGAATTGATTTGGTTTTTTACAATAGATTGTTGCAATGTTTTGTGTTGATAGATCTAAAAATAGGAGAGATAAACCATCAAGATTTGGGTCAGATGCAAATGTATGTTAATTATTGAGAGCTTTGCACAAACGCATTTTTTTAAGAGTTTAAAACAAACAATGTTTTTTTTCTTAAGATTTTTTTAAGGACAAATGCCCTGAAAAACTTATTATACATAGCTTGCCTTCTTTTGCCCTTTTTTTTGGTTCGATGTATAAAAATACTACTTCACCAAAAAAAAGAACAAAGTCAGGCATTGTTCAAAGCTCTCATTATTATGATCGTTTTGTAAAACTTGACACAGAAAATAAAACAATCGGAATTGTGTTGTGCAAAGATAAAAACGATACAGTGGTCGAAATAACTTTACCTGAAAACAATGAACAAATTTTTGCAAGTAAGTATCAAACTGTTTTGCCAAGCAAAAAAGAGTTAAAGCAATTAATTGAAAATAAGATAAATGAATAACTGCCTTTATAGGCTGTTATATAAAATACCTTATAGGAACCTTTGCACATAATTTATTTATGAAAAAAATGAGAGCTTTACACAATGTTCTTAATAGTGGGGGAAAATGGGAAAAATAACCTTTATAACAGGCGGAGCTAAAAGCGGTAAAAGCTCTTTTGCTTTAAAGGAGGCGATGGCTTTAAATAAAGAAGTTGCTTTTTTTGCCACTTGTATTCCAAAAGATGATGAGATGAAAAAAAGGGTTTTGCTTCATAAAAAAGAACGCCCGAAAACTTTTGAAACCTTTGAATGTGAAACACAGATAATTAAACATTTTAAGAATTTGAAACAAGAGCTTATAATCATAGACTGTTTAACACTGTTTATTTCAAATTTAATCTTTGAAGAAAAAAGCGATGAAGAAATAAGAGAAGAGATTGAAAAATTGGCAGAAGAATTAAAAAAACAAAATTTTAAATCGTTTGTGGTTGCAAACGAAGTTGGCTTAGGCATTGTGCCTGACAATCCTCTTGCACGAAGATTTAGAGATGTTGCAGGAATATCAAATCAAATTATGGCAAAATATGCAGATGAAGTATATTTTATGACGAGTGGTCTTCCCATAAAAGTAAAATAAAAAAGAGAGCTTTCATTGTGCAAAGCTCCCAAAAACAAACACTTAGGACAAAAAAGTAAAAAAATGCAAAAAATCAACGAGACTATAAAAAACATCACAAAATTAGATTTAAAAATTGGAAAGAAAGCAGAGCAAAGGCTTGATAGCCTTACAAAACCTGTTGGAAGTTTGGGAAAATTAGAGAAAATAGCAAAGAAAATTGTAATGATTCAAAATAAAAGCAAAATTTCTTTGAAAAATAAAAAGATAATAATTGCAGCAGGAGATCATGGAATTGCAGAAGATGGGGTTAGTGCCTATCCTCAAGAAGTTACAAAGCAAATGATGCTAAATTTTTTAAATGGTGGTGCTGCAATCAATGTTTTTGCAAGGCATATAGATGCTAAGATAACAATTGTCGATGCTGGAATAAAAGGAGAGCTTTCGCCTAATGAAAATTTGATAATAAATAAAATTGGGCAAGGGACAAAAAATATAAGCAAAGAAGCTGCGATGAGTTACGATGATGCTAAAGAGTCAATCAAATTAGGAATAAAACTTGTTGAGGAAGATAGAAAAGAAACAAATATAATAGGCATTGGAGAGATGGGAATTGCCAACACCACTTCCAGCAGTGCTATATCTTTTGTTTTAACCGGCGAAAAAATAGAAAATCTAACAGGCAAAGGCACAGGCATTGATGATGCAAAATTACAAAACAAGATAAATAAAATAGAAGAGGCGGTAGCCGTAAACAAGCCTGATAAAAATGATCCTATCGATGTTTTAGCTAAACTTGGAGGTTTTGAAATTGGAGTTTTAACAGGAGTTATTTTGGGTGCTGCTGCAAATAGAATCCCTGTGGTTATAGATGGTTTTATAACAAGTGCGTCAGCTCTAATTGCATCAAGGCTTGCTCCTTTATCAAAAGAGTATATGTTTGGCTCTCACATCTCAACCGAGCCAGGTCATAGGGTCGTTATTGAAGATATTGGTTTAATGCCTCTTTTTAATCTTAATATGAGACTTGGAGAAGGAAGTGGCTCTGCACTTGCAATCAGCATTATTGATGCGGCAGTAAAAATGTATAATGAAATGGCAACTTTCAAAGAAGCTGGAGTTTCTGAAAAATGAGGTTTCTTCTTGCACTTCAATTTTTAACAATTTTTCCTATTAAAATTAAAAAAAATCCTCAAGAGTCTGATTTGGCCTCATCTATGGTTTTCTTTCCAATTGTTGGTCTTCTTTTAGGTTTTTTGCTTGTTGCCATAGATTTTTCTCTTTCTCCTTTTTTATCAAAAAAAATAGTAGCAATCATTTTAGTTACTTTTCTTTTTGTCATCACCAAAGGGCTTCATTTAGATGGGCTTTCTGATACATTTGATGCTTTGTTTTCGGGCAAAGATAAAAAGCAAAAACTTGCAATTATGAAAGATAGCCAAATAGGAGCAATGGGTGCCACTGCTCTTTTTTTATCTCTTTTATTGAAAATTGCTTTAATTGAAAATATTCCACCTCTAATAAAAGTACCTGCTCTTATTTTATTTCCGGCTGTGTCAAGATGTTCTATGCTGTTTCCAGCTAAAATCTTTAAATATGCAAGAGAGGAAGGAACAGGAAAATCTTTTATTGAAAATTTAAAAGCTAAGCATCTTTTTTTTGCTTTTTTTATAACCGCTTTAATCGTTTTTTCACTTCTTCAAATAAAAGGGCTGATTGCCTTTTTCCTAACTATTTTATCCATCCTTGTTTTTACAAAAATTGTATCAAAATCTATTGGCGGAATATCTGGCGATATTTTAGGTGCGGTTAATGAAATTAGTGAAATTTCATTTCTTTTATATTTAGAGATTTTTGGGTTTTTAGTAGGGAACAAAGATTTTTGTTCCCTATTTGAATTTTTAGTTTTTTAGTAGGGAACAAAAATCTTTGTTCCCTACCGGTTTCTAAGATGATTTTTCAACCATATCTTTAATAACCTCAACAACATCAGGGTTTGCAAGAGTCATAACATTTCCAACATCTTTTTTGTTAGATATAGAGCCTAAAACGCGTCTCATAATTTTCCCAGATCTTGTCTTTGGCATATCAGGTACAAGCCAAACTCTTCTTGGTCTTGCAATTTTACCGATTTGTTCACAAACTGCTTCTGAAATTTTCTTTGCAATCTCTTCTGTTGCTTCTATATTAGTTCTAAGAGTGATATATAAATCTGGCTCTGTTCCTTTTATTTCGTGAGCAACAGGAACAACAGCAGCTTCAACTACCTCTTTAACAGTCAATGCCGCAGATTCAATTTCTTTAGTTCCAAGCCTATGTCCAGACACATTTATAACATCATCAATTCTGCCAAGTATTCTGTAATATCCATCTTGAGATCTTGTTGCAGCGTCTCCAGTTATATATGGCCAATCTTTCCAATCTTTGCTTTTGAGGTTTTTGCAATATCTTTTAAAGTAAGTATCTACAAATCTGTCTCTATCGCCCCATATTGTCTGAAATATTCCCGGCCATGGATTTTGAATACAGATATTTCCTGCAATGCCCGCCTCTGTAATTTCATTGCCCTCTTCATCATAAATAACAGGATGTATTCCCGGAACGCCGGGACCAGCACTCCCTGGTTTCATAGGGTCAACGCCGGGAAGCGTACTACACAAAAAACCTCCTGTTTCTGTTTGCCACCAAGTATCAACAATAACAGCTTTGTCTTTTCCAACAGCATTTTTATACCATCTCCAAACTTCAGGCTCAATTGGTTCTCCAACAGTTGTCATATGTTTAAAATTATAGTTATATTTTTTAGGTTCATAAGGACCTAATTTTCTTAAAGACCTAATTGCAGTTGGAGCAGTGTGGAATATGTTAACATCTAATTCCTCAGCAATTCTCCACGATCTTCCAGAATCTGGATATGTAGGTACACCTTCATAAATAACAGTTGATGCACAAAGAGATAAAGGACCATAAACAATGAAGGAGTGCCCTGTTATCCATCCGATATCTGCCATACACCAATAAACATCTTCAGGATGAATATCTAAGATATTTTTTGACATAGCAGTAACATAAGAAAGATAACCTCCTGTGCTATGCTGACATCCTTTTGGTTTGCCTGTTGTTCCACTTGTATACATTAAAAATAAAGGGTCTTCAGACAAAACTTGTTCAGGCTCTACTATTTTCCCAGCATATTCTTTTACAATTTTATTAACGCAAAAATCTCGTCCTTCAACCATTTGCGTATTAGATGATTTTTTTCCGGGATATCTATGCCAAACAAGAACTTTGTCGACATTTTGTCCATTTTTAGCTGAGATATCTACTGCTTCATCTGCGGTTTTTTTATGGTCTAAAAGTTTGCCGTTTCTATAATAGGCATCCATAGTAATTAATACTTTAGATTGAGAATCTATAATTCTATCCGCACAGGCATTAGCAGAAAAGCCACCAAAAACAACAGAATGAATAACTCCAAGTCTTGCACACGCAAGCATAGTGATAGGAAGCTCTGCTGACATAGGCATATGAATTGTAACACGGTCGCCTTTTTTTAAGTTTGCAAAATCTCTTAATAGTGCTGCAAATTCATTTACTCGTTTGTAAAGCTCTTGATAAGTTATGTGACTTACTTTTTCATCTTCAGGCTCAGGAACAAAGTGTATTGCAGTTTTATTTTTATTTTTTTCAAGGTGTCTATCTATGCAATTATAGCTTGCGTTTAATTTGCCACCTTTAAACCATTTCCAACAAGGAGCATCAGATGCATCAAAAACCTCATCCCAAGGTTTATACCAAGTTAGCATATTGGCATACTCTACAAAACAATCAGGAAAATTGTCTAAGCTAAATCTATTATAGATGGAAGAGTCTGTAACATTGGCTTGCTTTATAAACTCTTCCGAAGGATGATAATAATCCTCCTCTTTCCAATGCACTGCAATTTGCGATTCTGTAGTTTCAGTAGATTTTTTATCAGTCATCTAAATCTCCTTCCCTTATCTTAATCTTAAAAATTAAACATTAAATAAAAAAAAGAGCTTCTACCACAAACATTAACAAAAAATAAAGAGATATATAATTTTTTTAATTTTAAATTTTTTAATTTTAATGTTATTTATGAACTTGAATTGATTGTTGTAGCTGTAAAAATAT
The DNA here is from genome assembly GCA_963662235.1 of Desulfobacterales bacterium. Lineage (GTDB taxonomy): Bacteria > Desulfobacterota > Desulfobacteria > Desulfobacterales. The sequence goes on from OY759308.1 coordinate 1,482,038, forward strand.
ATTAGTAAAGAAAGCTTTTGAAAAACTTATGAGGTCAAAAACACAAAATAAAACAAATATGAAAAAAGATAAAACTACAAAAAATAAGGGTTTTTATGAAAATACTTTTTTGCTTAAACTTAAAACCCATACCCAAACAATTATAAAAAAAGAGGCGCTTGTTATAGCATCAAAAGAGAAAACAAATCTTGTGCCATTTTTACAAATTGAAGAGTGCGAGCAAAAGATTAAGACGGGATTTTTTTTAAACGATAGTAACGAAAGTGTCTTTCAAGTTTGTTCTATCTCTTTTTTAGAGGGAACTAAAACATTTTTTCTCAAAGCTTTAAAAGATATAAATTTAGATAGTGAACAAAAATTAAGTTTTGATGTCGTTAAAAAAGGGTTTTCTGTTGCTTCAGTTACACTAAGCGATAAAGCTTCTAAAGGTTTAAGGGTTGATAAAAGCGGAGAGCTAATAGAGACAATTTTATCAGAAAATCTTAATGTCTCGTTTACAACTAAAATAGTAATTCCTGACGAAGAAAACGAAATCAAAAAAGTTCTTTATCAATTAATTTTTAATGATGGAGTTGATTTGGTTGTTACAACTGGCGGTACTGGTGTTGCAAAAAGAGATATAACCCCTGATGTTACCATAAAATTTATAGAAAAAAGACTTTATGGGTTTGAGCAAGCTATGATGAATAGTGCTATGCAAAAAACTCCTCACGCAACAATTTCAAGAGCTGTTGCAGGGACTTCAAGTGAAACTTTAATTATAAATCTTCCCGGCAGTCCTAAAGCGGTTAAAGAAAACTTGGAAGCTGTTTTACCTGCAATTAAACACACTATTGAAAAACTACAAGGCGATGAGTCGGATTGTGCTCCAAAAAGTTAAAAAGCAAAATTTAAGCTATGTGCAGTCTCGTTTATTTCCCAAGCCCAAAACCTTCTTTCATCTCTTTTCCTGTAAGGCTGATGTCGTATCCTTTTTGTTTTTTTACCTTTTGTTTAAACTCTTTGCTTTTTATTAAATTTAAAAGAGCTTGTATCTTTTTTGTGTTAAAAAATTTTTGAGGGATAAATAGGTCATACCTTTCAAGTGCACAAGGGATAAAATCGAGATTTAAAGCTTCGGCAGCTGCAAGAATACCCAAACCACAATCTGCAATGCCTGTTAAAACATTAGCAGCAACAGCCATATGCGTATATTCCTCTTTGTCGTAACCTGCTATCTCTTTTTCGCTTATTTTTTCTTTTTTAAGGTGATAATCGAGTAAAATTCTTGTTCCAGAACCTTTTTGTCTATTTATAAATCTTACATCTTTTCGTTTTAAATCTTTAAAATTTTTAATATTTTTGGGATTGCCTTTGGGGACAATTAAACCCTGATTGCGAATAACCAAATTGATAAGTTTAAATTTTACATCGGGCAGATATTTTTTTATGAAAGGAAAATTAAAGTCAGAAGTTTCTGGGTCAAAAAGATGAGTACCTGAAAACATACAAGCGTTTTGTTTTACAGCAATAAGTCCACCCATACTGCCTACATTGTTTGATACCATATAAATTGGCTCTTCTTGCTGCATAAGCATATCAGAAATTGTATCAAGAATATTATCGTGGCTTCCTATATGAATTAAAACAGAGCCAAGCTCTTTTTCAGGGACAAGAAGCTCAGCTTCTACTTTTTCACTTTCATTAATACCTTCGGAATTAATTGGAATTTTGGTTATTGCTTGAGCCTTTGTAAGCGATGTTATTGTACCTGCACCTTTTTTTAAAGGAACTCCAATGTATTGTCTGCCTATTTTAGCAACAGAAAGCCTTACAACTTCTTCAAACCCAAGTTTTGAAGTGACTTTTTTTGTTATTTTAACTTTTATCTTTTTTCTATCGTCTTTTTTTTTGCGTGAAAGCCAAAATACAATTTTTGATAAAATATTTTCAAAAGCTATAACGGCACTAACAGGATAACCAGGAGCACCCATTAAAAGTTTATCGCCAGCTTTTCCTAAAATTGTAGGTTTCCCCGGCATAACACTTACACCATATACAAGCACTTTGCCTATCTCTTCAAAAACCTTTTTTGTAAAATCTTTTGAACCCGCTGAAGAACCTGCACCAACAACAACTATATGAAAATCTGATTTTAAAACTTCTCGTACTTTTTGTTGAATTTTAGTCTCATCATCAGGCACAATTTCAAAAAGTGTAAAGTTTATATCCCAAAGTTTACATAATGACGATAAAATCTGAGAATTACTTTCAATCACCTCCCCTATTTTAGGTTTGGGATTATTTTTAAAATTTAATATCTCATTGCCACTTGGAATGAATGCGATTTTTACCTTTTCCCACACTTCAATTTCCCAAATTCCTGCGGTTAGAAGTGCCCCTACATCGTATGCCGTTAAAGTTTTATTTGTAGGAATAATAAGTTCTGTTGCGACAATATCTTCTCCAATTTTTCTTATGTTGTTATATGGGAAAACAGGAGCAAAAATTTCTATGGTGTTTTTTGTCTTTTGAACAATGTTTTCCACCATTATTACTGCATCCATATTGGAAGGAATAGGATTGCCTGTATTTATAGGGATATAATCTTTATCTTTTCTTAAAGTGACAGGATTTGTTTCTCTTGCAGAAAACGTTTTTTTGGCTTTCGTACAAACACCGTCCATTGCAGCAGAGTGAAAGGTTGGTGAAGAATATTTTGCAAAAACAGAGGCAGCACTAACTCTACCGACTGCCGTCGCTGTTTTGATTGTTTCTTTTTTTATTAATTTATCTCTTTCAAGCTCATTTATAACAAGCTTTAAAGCGTCTTCTACTTTAGTCGTTTTAAGATATATCTCTTTTTTCATTTCTCACCATTCATAAATATGTGAAAATAAATATGTGCAAAAATCTCTATTTTAAGTTACCATTTTATTACATCAACAATATCGCCTTTATAAAATCCTTCACAATTTGAAGGGATTGTAATAAGTCCGTTACTGTTAATTAATGAAGTTAAAAGTCCCGATTTTGCTGTTACTGGATTTGCAAAAATCTCACCTTTTTTCATTGAAATAGAAACTCTAACAAAATCTTCCCTACCCTGCTTTGATGCTATATTTCTTGTAAGAATCGCTTTCATTAAAGGCTTTTTTTCAAACGCATCTTTCGCGCCCATTAAAAATTTCAATACAGGCACAAAGATAACTTTCATAACAACAAGAGCCGAAGCTACTTGACCTGGCAAACCTATAACCAATTTATTATCAATTAATGCTGTAATTGTAGGTTTACCCGGACTTAAACTTAAACCATAAGAGAGTATATTTTTATTTTTAAAAGAGTTTATAACTTTTATTGTAAAGTCATAAGCTCCTACAGAACTACCACCAGATAGAAAAACCACATCGTTTTCTTTTAACGCTTTTGTAAGATACGATTTTAAAGAATCAAAATTGTCTTTTACAATTCCGTACCTTTTAAAAACAGCTCCTGCTTGAGTAGATAGACAAGACAGAGTATATGAGTTTACATCTCTTATCTCTCCCGGTTTAACTTTTTTGTCTGTAGGTACAACTTCATCACCTGTAGAAATTATTCCACACCTTATCTTTTTATAAACGGTGCATTTTGTAATCCCAACCGCAAGTAAAATGCCGATCTCTTGAGCTTTTAGTTTTGTTCCTTTTTTTAAAAGGAGTTTGTTTTTTTTTATATCCTCGCCCTGCAACATAACATTTTCATTCGGTGCAACGCTTTTATATATTTCGATAGTGTTATCGCTAATTTTTTTTGTATATTCCACCATCACAACGCTATCTGCTCCAACAGGCAATGAACCTCCAGTTGGAATTTGCATACACTCAGAATCTAAAACTTGTCTTTCTGGGAAACTATTTACTGAAACTTTACCAACACACCCTAAATAGGCTGGCAAAGAATCTGATGCACCAAAAGTGTTTTTTGATATAACGGCATAACCGTCCATAGAAGATCTATTACAAAGAGGCAAATCCTCTTTTGAGACGATATCTTGATACAAAACTCTTCCTAAACTGTCCTCTGTGTTTATCTCTTCATACTCTTCATACTCTTCATACTTTACTTTTTTTATTTTATTTATGAGCTTTGCTTTTTCTATCGTTTTAAAAAATTTATGTTCCATATTTATCCACCAATACAAGACATATGATTCTTACATACAAAAGTGTTATCATTTTTTTTAGATAAGAGGACAGAGCCTATATCTTTTTTTGCTACGGCTCCTTTTAAGATTGTTTCTATATTTTTGTTGCTAACTTTACTATTTCTTAAAATAGGCAAAAGCTTGTACTCCTTATCAGAGAACAAACAGGTACGAAGATTGCCTTTTTGGGTAATTCTTAGCCTATTACACTTTTTACAAAAATGGTGTGTCATCGATGAGATTAAACCTATTTTGCCTATACCATTTTCAATTTCGTACAATTTTGCTGTAGAATAATCGTCTATATTTTTTATCTCTCTCAAATTCCCATATTTTTTAAGAGTGTTTAAAATTTCATCTTCTCCTATTAAAAATTTTTCTGCCCATTTTGTATTTTCGCCTACAGGCATAAACTCTATAAATCTAAGCTCAATCGGATTTTTTTTTGCAAATTCTAAAAAATCTTTTATTTGGTCACTATTAATAGTTTTTAAGGCTACAACATTTATCTTAATGTTCAGTCCCGCTTGAATAGATAAATTGATGTTTTCGATAACTTTATGAAACAAATCTCTCTTTGTTATATCTTCAAAAGTTTTCTTATTTAAACCATCTAAAGAGATGTTAAGATTTTTAATACCAGCACTTTTAAGCTTTTCTATCTTATCTTTATCAAGGAGAGTAGCGTTTGTTGTAATTCTAAAATCTATTTCAGGAAATTTAGAAGATACTAATCCGATAAAATTAATAAAACCCTTTCTTACAAAAGGTTCACCACCAGTAAACCTGATTTTTTTAACCTCAAATTTTTGAAAAATTTTTATTAATTCCATTATCTCTTCATACGTAATTATATCGTTATGATGAATAAAAGGAACAGCTTCTGGCATACAATAAAAACATCTAAGGTTGCATTTATCAGTAACGCTTATCCTTATATAACTTATTTTTCTTTGATATTTTTTATCTTTTAAAATCATATTGTTAATAACTTTTTAAAAATATTTTTGATTGTTTCTCGTCATAAAAATTAAAGTTGATTGTTTGTATAATTTATGTTTCTTCTTGTGCAATCAAAAACATATAAACCATTAGAAACTTTATGAAAAGTTTTTAACATTTTGAGAGCTTTTTTTTTACATAAACAAGACCTTTTGCACATAGCTTAAATAAAGAAAGCGTAAGTTTTTATAAGGATTTTTGAGATTTTTGTAAAATTATTAAAAGTCGATATTTTATAAAAAACCACTATTTTTTCATATAAAAACATTATGGGCAAAGGTCTCGCTTTTATATTTTTTAACTTTAAGGAGATAATAAAGATGTTGAGGAAAACAATTTTAATGACTTTAGTTTTTTTACTTTCATTATCATTTAACTCTTTTGCAAAGGATACTATTTCTGGAAAAATTGTTATTTTTCATGCAGGAAGTCTTTCTGTTCCTTTAAAATATGCAAAAGACTTTTTTGAAAAAATGCACCCTAATGTAGAAATTTTACTTGAAAGTGCTGGAAGTAGAACTTGTGCCAGAAAAATATCTGATCTTAAAAGAAGAGCTGATATTATGGCATCAGCTGATTATACTGTTATAGATGAACTTCTAATTCCAAACTATGCTGATTGGAATATTAAATTTGCAAGTAATGAAATGGCAATTGTTTATCACAAAGGTTCAAAATATTCAGATAAGATAAACAAAGATAATTGGTATGAAATTCTTATGAAAGACGATGTTCACTTCGGTAGATCGGACCCTAATGCAGACCCTTGTGGATATAGAGCAGTCTTGACTATGCAACTTGCTGAAAAACATTATAAAAACAAAGGTCTTTCAGATAAAATGATGGCAAAAGATTTAAACTTCATAAGACCTAAAGAAGTAGATCTTCTTGCACTTCTTGAAGCAGGAGCTATCGATTATCTGTTCTTATATCGTTCTGTTGCACAACAACATAGTCTTAATTTTGTTATTTTACCTGATGAAATTAACTTAAAAAGCTATAAACTTGCTGACTTTTACAAAACAGCATCTATGCAAATTACAGGAAAAAAACCAGGGGAATATATAACAAAAAAAGGTCTTCCTATGGTTTATGGAATAACAATTCCTAAAACTGCTGAAAATCCAGAAGCAGCAATAGCATTTTTAGACTTTTTATTGAATGAAAATGCTGGAATGAGAATTATGGAAGATAATGGTCAACCTTCTATGATTCCTTCAGTTGCAACAAATTATGATAAGATTCCTGATAAATTAAAAAAGTATGCTAAAAAATAAAACAAATGCGAACTTCAGTAGTTTGCATCTAATTTTTATGTTTTTTGGGGGAGTGGTTTTTCTTTTTATAGTCGCTCCCCTATTTTCTCTTTTTCTAAAAACACCTTTTATAGATATAAAAGAGGCAGCGTTAGATAAAGAAGTTGTTTCAAGTATATACCTTACAATTTCTGTTTCAATGGTAGGAACGCTTATTTTTTCTATTTTTGCAATTCCACTTGCGTACCTTTTGTCAAAAAAGGATTTTCTTTTTAAAAAGATAATAACAGGAATTATTGACTTGCCTATCGTTATTCCACATAGTGCTGCTGGTATAGCAATTCTTGGTATTATATCAAGGAACTCTCTTTTAGGAACGACAGCCGAATATTTTGGTTACAATTTAATTGGTAACCCTCTTGCTATTATGCTTGCTATGTCGTTTGTAAGCATTCCATTTTTAATAAACTCTGCAAGAGATGGTTTTTCCGCCATACCTGAAAGAATAGAAAAAACGGCTCTTTCGCTTGGAGCATCCCCTTTAAAAGTCTTTTTTACAATCTCACTCCCACTTGCCAAAAGATCAATTTTTTCGGGTCTAATTCTTATGTGGGCAAGAGGTTTAAGTGAATTTGGAGCAGTAATAATTGTTGCATATCATCCAATAATTACTCCTGTTTTAATTTATGAGAGATTTTCAAGCTTTGGCTTAAAATATGCCAGACCTGTTACGGTTCTATTTTTAATTATCTGTTTCTCTATTTTTATACTGTTTAGGTTATTATCAAATGAAAAAAAATAAGATTCTTGAAATCAAAAATTTAACAGTAAATGTCGGTGACTTCTTATTAAAAGATATTAACCTTAAAGTAAATGAAGATGATTATATCATTATTTTAGGTAATTCAGGAGCTGGAAAATCTATTTTGCTTGAAACGATTGCAGGTATGTATAAAAGCCAAAAAGGAGAAATTTATCTTAACGGAAAAGATATTACATTTGAAAAAATACAGAAAAGAGGAGTAGGAATTGTATATCAAGATAACACCTTATTCCAGCATATGTCTGTTAAAAAAAATCTTGAGTATGGTTTAAAAAATCGCAAACATACAAAAAAAGATATAGATTTTTTAACAAAAGAAATTTCTAAAAAAACTAACATAACAAAACTTCTCAATAGAAGTTGCAGGGAAGGTCTTTCAGGAGGCGAAATACAAAGAATTTCACTTGCCAGATCTCTTCTTACAAACCCTAAACTTCTTTTACTTGATGAGCCTTTATCTGCTTTAGATGTTCAAGCAAGAGAAGAGATGCAAAATCTCTTAAAAAAAATACACGAAAACGGTCAACCTATAATTCATGTAACTCATAATCCAGAAGAGGCTTTTGCTCTTGCCACGCATCTTGTCATTATAGAAAAAGGAACAATTACACAGCAAGGCACTATTTATGAAGTTTTAAACGCACCTGAAACTAAATTTATAGCGAATATTATGGGAATAAAAAACTTCTTTAAAGGAAGTTTAGAAAAATATTCTGATGATTTATTTCTTTTCAAAGCCCCTAATTTAACCTTTTTTGTTTCCAAGCCCAAAGAACTTGAATCTCAAAAAAAGATAAAAAACCTTATGATTCTAAGCAAAGACATTTTGGTTTTTAAAGAAAATGAATTAGAGGATAATAAAAAGTTATACAAAAACTTTTTTGAAGCTACCGTTTTTAATATTATATACAAAAGAAATAGAGTTGAAATTACTGGAAAATTAGAAAATAGTGAAGCTTATCTTTCATCAACTATACCAATTGAAAAGTATGAAAGTATGAATTTGAAACTTAACCAAAAAATATATTTGGGATTCCACCCCGAATCTGCAAAAGTTTTTTAGAAAACAAGAACACAAGAAGGCAAAAACGCAAAAAAGTAAAAACGCAAAAAAACAAAAAAATGAATAAATTAACACATATCGATAAAGATGGTAGTATAAAAATGGTTGATGTTGCTTCAAAGAAAGCAACCAAAAGAATTGCCATTGCACAAACTAAAGTAGTTGTTTCAAATGAGACAATGACACTTTTAAAAAAAAAAGCTATTCCCAAAGGAGATGTTTTTAATACTGCAAAAGTAGCAGGAATACTCGCTGCAAAAAAAACAGATAAGCTCATTCCTTTATGTCACCCCTTACAAATAAGTTTTATAGATATCGAATTTAAATTAGAAAAAAATGAAATAGTCATAACTTCGGAAGTTAAATCAAAAGATAAGACAGGGCTTGAAATGGAAGCTTTAATAGCCTGCCAAATTGCAGCCTTAACAATTTACGATATGTGTAAGGCTATTCAAAAAGATATTTTAATTACCGATTGTAAACTTGTTTATAAAGAAGGCGGGAAAAGCGGTAAGTATATAAATAAAAATTAAAAAGTCTCTTCCTTTTTAATTGCTAAAGTTTTTATATCTTCTAAAACATCGGATAAAACTTCTTTTACAATTTCTCTATATGTCCCAGCTACAATAATAAATAAAAGGTCATCTCCAATATTAAGCTCGCCTGTTTTTGCCTCTATCACTATTTTATAAATACCCTCTTTTTTTGAATATTTTCCTCTTATCTCATCAAGCTTTTCAAAATCTGCTTCAACTTTTATTTTAGTTATCTTCTGTCCATTTTTTGAAGTCCCTCGTACAATTCCATTATGCACCAAAACCATTCCAACATTTTCGGTAAAACCCGCCTCTTTTTTTAACTTTGATATCTCTTCTGTTATGTTCATAATAATCTATCCTTTAAAGCAAGACCTTTGCACATAATGTTTTCTCGTGAATTTTTTTTACCATTTCCCCCTTTTAAGGGGGATTAAGGGGGTTCGCCGAAAGGCGAAAAACCTCTAAAACTCTTATAGAAACTTACGCTCTCTTTTGCAATATTTTTGGGTTTGACGTATCAATATACTACTGCACCACAAAAATATTACAAAATAGAGCTATGTGCAAAGGTCTCGTATTTAGGGATATATAGTTATGAGAGATTTGCATAGTGCGAATCTCTCATTTTAAGGAGTGAAAAAAAATTAAAAATTATAAGCCAAACCTACAAAATAGTTTCTGCCGGGCATAGGATAAAGATATTTATATTCATAATCTTTATCAAAAATATTATTTACCTCTCCTGTTATTTTCAAAGATTGATTAGTTCCTGAAACGTTCTTAAATTGATATGAAGCAGAAAAATTTGCTACTGTAAAAGAATTTTTTGTTACATATTTCTCAGAAACATAAGTTTTTGAATTATAGGTATCAACTTTTTGTTCTCCAAAATATTGGTAATTTAGCTTTGAAGAAAAATTGCCCATATTAAAAGAAACTCCATAAGTTGCTTGTTTCTCTGGTGTCCATAAAATATGTTTCTTTGTTTTCTCATCTTCATAATCGTACAATTTTGTAAAAGAAAAAAAAGGCACTAAATTAAAACCTACAAAGTCATAAAGATTATAAGATAAATCGCCTTCTAAACCTGAAATTTTTGCTCCTTCTATATTTCTATAACTGGTATCTCCGTCGTTGTTTGTATAACTTTCTATTTTATCTTCATAATCAGAATCAAAATAGGTCATTGAAATACTTAAGTTACTTTTGGAATAATCGATACCGTATTCCAAAGTTTTATTTTTTTCAGGATCGAGATTAGGATTCCCAACATAATTCGTTCCATAAAATGTATATTTGCCTGCTAATTTGAATGGTTCAGGCATAGCAAAACCTTCAGCATAATTTGTTCTTAATTTTAAATCTTCTGTTATTAAATAAGATACTCCTCCTGAAAAAGCAGTGTTCTTAATATCTTTCGATGAACCTTCATTCTCTTTTACTTCCATATCATAAGTATCGTACCTTAACCCTGCATTTACTATAAATTTTTCATTTATTTTATATTTACTTAAAATAAAACCCGCACGATTTTCTGCTTCCAATTTTTTAGGAGAATAATCGTCCTGTTTAATTTCATAATTTAAAGTATCGACACCTAATGTTACAGTAACTTTTTCATTAAACACCTTAGATACTTGTCCTTGAATTCCATCAGAATTAGCTTTATTTTCATTAGGACGAGTATTAGCATCACCATAGGCACCATAATCAAAATATTTTTTTTCATCATTAGATTGAAAATATCTAATATTCCATTCTAAATTTTGTTTATCTTTTTTCCCTATAAGTGCTATGTCATAAGATGTAGATTCTAAATCGGAATATGTTTTTTTATCGTTATTTGTAATTTGATCAGGACTTCCAATTTTATCACCCTGATACTGTTCTAAAGAAAATTGAAGAACATTATCTTTAAATATCTCATAACCTAAATCTAAAAATATATTATCTTGGCTATAATATCCCGTATTATAATATTTTTTATCATCACCTGTTGTATAGTCGTCTTTTTTCTCTCTTGAAATATTTACAGCATAATTAAACTTGCCTTTTTTCTGTGCAATAGAAGTATTTTGTTTTTGATATCCAAAACTGCCAAAAGAGACTCCTGCATTGATTGCTGGTTTATCTGTTTTACCTTTTTTTGTTATAAGGTTTATAACTCCTGCCATTGCATTAGCACCATATGCTATTGAAGGCCCTTTTATTATTTCTACTCTTTCAACCATATCGGTAGACATATAAAGTACCGATTTTGAAGTAGCTTTTTTGCCATTAATAAGAAATATTAATGGGTCACTGAAAACATTAAAATCACCTGGAGTATACATTCCTCTCATAACTATCTGAGAGTAGCCTTCTGCTGTTTTAAGTGAATTAACAATTGCTTTTTCTGTCAAAAGACCTTCGACAGTTGTTGCTAAGCTTTGCTCTATCTCTTCTTTCCCCAAAACTGTTACATTTGAAGTTACCTCTTTTACATTCTCTTGCATACGATTTGCAGTAACAACAATCTTTCCAATATCTTCTGCATTTTTACTTTCCTCATTTGCAAATGAATTAGAAAAAAAAGTTATAGAAAATACCAACAACAACAAAAATAGTGTTTTTCTCATAATTAAGAAATCCTTTCTCTTCAGGCAGTTTCCCAAAAAAAATCCCCAAACTGGTAAAACCAATTTGGGGATTCCCGTTCTAACCCTTTTGGAAAACGATACCTTTAGTTTAAAATTACCACGTTAAAAACTAAATGCCTATAAACAGTTTGGATAGGTTTTCTGACTTGTGGATTATCTTACTAATTGTGCCTTCCCACTTGACGGCTATGATATAATTTTACCCTCTTTTGTTCGATTTTTGGGTTCGACGTATTACAACAATACTACTTCACCGCAAAAATCATCCAAAATAGGGTAATTCTATCATAGCCTTAGATGCTATTTACATATATCTTTAGCATCTTACATAAAGCAGTGGCTATTACAATTTTCATCCCCACTCACAGCGACGGGATCGTCCCAGATTTTCACTGGATTCCCTTATTAAGCTTAAACTAAGCTCCAAACCATTTTTCAAAAAACCTTTGCATATATATCTTATGTACAAAGGTTTCTTAAATTAGAGAGTTTTGTTTTATATAGCTATTTTTATAAAATAACTATTTTTCACATAAAACTCTTAAAATTTTTTGAATATCACCTTCTTTTAATAATTATTTCAATAAAAATAAAAACCAATTTAATTTAATAAATATGGTTTCATTTTATTTTCTATAAAAACTAATTTTTTTTTAAAATCTTCTTTAGATTCGTTTTCATCTACCTTTATCGCTTCATCAAAATTAATAGTAACTTTTGAAAACGGCTTAGGTATTATAAACTTATCCCAACTTGAAACCATATAATAACTACTTGCAGAAACATAAAATGGAATTATCAAGGCATTAGAAAATTTTGCCATACTTAAAAGACCGGGTTTAACTTTACCAATAGGACCTCTTGGCCCATCAACTATATGCAAAGCAAGCTTGTTTTTTTTTAGCTTTTTTATAATTTTCATTAAAGCTAAAGTCCCACCTTTATGAGAAGAACCTCGAATAGGATTCCAACCTACTTTTTTAGAAATTTCAGAAGTTAAGTGTCCATCTTCACTTTTGCTCGCAATAAAAGATGGATTGTATTTTTTATATTTTTCAAAAGCTTTAATTAAAACAAAAAACTGCTGATGCCATGTACACAATATAACTCTTTCTGTTTTTAGTTTCTCTAAAAAAGCCTCTTCATTCTTTGTTTTTATTTTAATAGTAAATAGATAAATCTTTAAAAAAAAAAACAAAAAACAGATAAAAAATCTCGTTTTAATAATTTTTTTTTTTATATTTTTAAGGTTTATCATAATTTAAAAAAAGTAAAATGGCGGAGAGAGCGGGATTCGAACCCGCGGTATCTTGCGATACACACGCTTTCCAGGCGTGCACCTTCAGCCTCTCGGTCATCTCTCCTTGAGACTTTTGCACATAGCTTAAATTTTGGAATGTTTTTATGTTTCACTTGATGAGTTGGTATCAGAACTGGCTTCATAGTTACCAAAGCGAACATTAAGTTCTGCAAGATACTTCTCAATTTTTTCTCTATTTATATTTTGAGGGGTTTCGTCAATATTTCTTTGTATTATTGCCATAGCATTTGAGAGTGCTTCTTTTACATCTTTTTTAGAATTAATATTAGTTAAAAATGCTTCTGCTTTATTAATTATTTTATTAGTTTCAAAAGCTTCTTGTTTATAGAAAAAAGCATTTTTAATTCTTGTCCATTCTTCTTTTTCTTCATAAACGTGATATCGTATTAAATATTTTAAAATACCTACAGCTTCGTCCATAAACTCATCTGCTATTTCTTCTGATTCATTTTCTACAAGTTTAAGACATTGTCTAAGTCTTGCTTGTCTTTTATATCTATCTGCTTCTCTTTCGCTTATAGTTTCAACTTTTGCATAAAATTGTTCTTTTTCGTCATTAGAACTAAAAACAGGTCCGAAATCGTCAGTTTCATAACCTTCTAAAAATTTAGAGAAAGCACTATTTTCCTTTTTAAGTTCTTCAACTTTATTTACTAAATCAATTTTTCTAATACTTATAAAAATGAGAATTACACTTAATAAAACAAAATATACAACAAAACCTGCAGTAAAGGGATTTTTCATATCAAAAAATAAAATCAATATCATGGCGATGAATAAGGAACATCCACCTCCTACTTTTAAGATTTTATCTTTCATAATTATCTTCTCTTTTTTATGATTTGTTCTTTTTATAACTCATCACATCAGATTCTCGTTATCTTTTATCATTTTCTCACTAATTTTATATCTCTTTATCTTTTTCTGTGATGGCAACTCATACATAATATTAAGCATAACATTTTCAATAATAGACCTTAAGCCTCTCGCACCAGATTTCATTTTTTTTGCTCTTTTTGCGATAGCCGTTAAAGCTTTTTTTTCAAAAGCAAGTTCTATGCCGTCTAATGCAAAAAGTTTTTTGTATTGTTTTACCAAAGCCGATTTTGGTTCTACTAAAACCCTTTCGAGTGTTTTTTCATCAAGCTCATCTAAAACGGCTATAACTGGCAGTCTTCCAAGAAACTCTGGAATTAAACCAAATTTAAATAAATCGGTAGACTCTACTTTATTTAAAATTTCACCGATAGTTTTATTTTTATCTTTAATAGAAATATCTGAACCAAAACCTATAACATTACGTGACACTCTTCTTTGTATTATTTTTTCAAGTCCTGTAAAAGTACCACCACAAATAAATAAGATATTTGTAGTGTCTATTTGTATTAAATTTTGTTCAGGATGTTTTCTTCCTCCCTTAGGAGGTACCTTAGCTATAGTTCCCTCTATTATTTTTAAAAGAGCTTGTTGGACACCTTCTCCAGAAACATCTCTTGTGATAGACATATTCTCAGTTTTTTGAGCAATCTTGTCTATTTCATCTATATAAATAATACCTTTCTGCGCTTTAGGAACATCATAATTTGCGTTCTGTAATAAAGACACAAGGATGTTCTCTACATCTTCACCTACATAACCTGCTTCGGTAAGAGATGTCGCATCTGCTATTGCAAAAGGAACTTTTAAAAATTTTGCTAACGTTTGAGCAAAAAGAGTTTTGCCTGAACCTGTTGGACCTATAAGTAAAATATTACTTTTTTGTATTGTAACTTCATTAAGCTCTTCATTTTCTTTTTCAAACTTTACATCTTCAAGAAGTCTTAAAAAATGGTTTCTCACTGCAACAGATAAAATCTTTTTAGCATAGTCTTGCTCAATTATATAATCATCCAAAAACTCTTTTAACTCTTTTGGAGTAAAAAGTTCATCTTTTAAAAAATTTTCTTCTTCAGGTTTAGTTTTATTAATATCATAACCTGCCTTAATAAGATTTTCAGCAGCATTATAAAAACCACTTAAACAATAAAGGCATATCCCTTTATATTCATTATCAAATTTACTCTCTATAACAATAGAGTCTTGTTTCCCACAAAAACTACAAGGCTTATTACTTATTCTATATGACATTATAATAGTTCTATCCTAAAAATTATCTTTGCTTTAAAACCTTATCAATAATTCCATAACTTTTAGATTCTTCAGCAGACATAAAGAAATCTCTATCTGTATCGATGTTAATTTTTTTTAAAGTTTTTCCAGTATGTTTAGACAAAATATCGTTTAATTTTGCTTTTAATTTAATGATTTCTTTTGCATGAATTTCGATATCTGAAGCTTGTCCTCTTGCACCGCCTAAAGGCTGATGTATCATTACCCTAGAGTTCGGCAAAGAAAACCTTTTATCTTTAGCTCCAGATGCAAGTAAAAGAGCAGCCATACTAGCTGCCTGTCCGATACAAATTGTAGAAATATCTGGTTTTATATATTGCATAGTATCATAGATAGCCAAACCAGAATTAACTTCACCGCCAGGAGAATTAATATAAAAACTTATATCTTTTTCTGAATCTTCAGATTCTAAAAATAAAAGTTGTGCTATTATAAGATTGGCAACTTGATCGTCAATTGTAGAGCCTAAAAAAACTATTCTATCTTTTAAAAGCCTTGAGTAGATATCAAAAGCTCTTTCTCCTCTTTCACTATGTTCAACAACCATAGGGATTAAAGACATTTTCTATTTTTCCTTTTCTTGAATGGGAGTTACTTCTTTTATATTGGAATTTTCTAAAATTAAACTCATAACCTTACTTTCAATTATAGCACCACTTAGAGCCTCTTTTTGAGATAAATTGTTTTCATATATTTTTTTTACTTCATCTACCGATGCATTAAAGTTCGCTGCAATTTTTTTATAATTTTCCATAAAGTCTTCTTCTACAACTTCAATCTTCTCTTGTTTACCGATTGTAGAAAGCATTATGTGTCTTTTAGCTTTATCTTCTGCACTTTGTTTATATTTTTCTCTTATCATCTCTTCTGATTGTCCAATTTGCTCAAGCGTTGTGTTATATGCTTTAAACATATTTTTTGCTTCATTTACTATCAAGTCAAGTTCATACTCTATTAAAGCTTTAGGCACTTCAATATCAGTTTGTTTTAAGAGATTTTGAAAAATTTGCTCACTCAACTCCTGCTCGCTCCTTTTATCATATCCTTCTTGCAAATTAGCTTGGATTTGATTTTTTAACTCTTCAAGAGTTTTAAAATTTTTATTAACTTGCTTTGCCATTTCGTCATCAATTTCAGGTAAGCTCTCTTTTCTTATCTCGTGAACTTTAATTTTGAATAATATCTCTTTATCTGCATACTCTTTTTTTACAAATTTATCAGAAAGAGTAGCTTTAAATTCTTTTTCCTCACCTTTGACCATCCCTATTATATTTTTTTCTACTTCTTCTGGGAAAATAGAATTGCCTATTTGAATTATTTGATTTGTATCATTAAAATTATCAAAAGGTTTTATGGCTGTATCGTTAAGAAAAGTCTTGCAATCTATTCTTACAAAATAATCTTTCTTAACTTTCTCCCCTTCTTTAATCTCTTCTTTTAGACTAAGAGACTTTTGTATCATTTTAAGCTGTGCATCTATCTCTTCATCGGTGCATTTATACAGTTTCTTCTCAAGCTCAAAATTTTTAAAATTTATATCTTTTATTTCAGGATAAACCTCTACAACAACTTCATATGTATAATCGCTATCTTTATCTATTGGGTTTATTTTTTCTACCATAGGAGAACCAATACTTTTTAAGTCATTTTCTTGTATAGCTTTTAAGGTAAACTCTTGAATAATGTTTTGCATTGTTTCTGTTTGAATCTCGTTTTTGAATTTTCTTTCTATTACATTGGTGGGAACTTTACCTTTACGAAAGCCATCTACTTTCGCGTCTTTTTTAATTTGTTTGCAAACTTCTTCATATTTTTTTTTTACGTCCTCTGCAGGAACAACTATTTTTATTTTTCTTTGAATTTGACTTTTTTCCTCTATTGAAGTCTCCATAAAAAATTTCCTTTTTAAAAAAATGTAAAATAATAGATTTAGTTAATAAGACCTTTTGCACATAGCTTAAATTTTGCTTTTGTTGTGTGGTTCACCCTGTGAAATATTTTTAAATTTTTCAAATTTAAAAATAATATTTAAGCTGTAAAGCTCAAATATTATTTCACGGGGTGAAGTAGTATTTTTATACGTCGAACCCAAAACAGAAGTAAAAGAGAGCGTTAGTCTTTATAAGGATTTCAGAGGTTTTTACAAAATTACCAAAAGTTAACATTTTATAAAAAAACACTATTTTTTTCATAAAAAACATTATGTGCAAAGGTCTCGTTAATGATAAAATAGCTATATATATAAGTTTTTGTATAGGCTATAAAGTTGGTCGGGGCGAGAGGATTTGAACCTCCGACATCTTGCTCCCAAAGCAAGCGCGCTGCCAGACTGCGCTACGCCCCGAAAAAGAAGGAAAGTTAATTTATAAAACTAATTTCGACAAGTTTTTAATTGTATATATTTTTAAACTTTTTCTATCCAGTTAAAAATATCTTTTTTCTCTCCATATTGTATGCCCATCAAAAGATCAAAAAAATTCTTAGATATTTTCCCAACTTCATTATTATTTATAGTAAAAACTTCATCTTCCCATATGATTTGACCAATTGGTGATATTATAGCAGCTGTGCCTGAAGCAAAAACTTCTTGTAAGCTTCCGTCTTTATAAGCACTTACTACCTCATCTATACTAATTTGTCTCTCTTCAATTTTAATGCCTAAATTGTCTGCAAGTTTTAATACAGAATCTCTTGTTATGCCTGCAAGGATTCCACCATTTAATACAGGAGTAACAAGCACATCATTTATAACAAAAAAGATATTAGATGAGCCTACCTCATCAATATATTTTTGCTCTACACCATCAAGCCATAAAACTTGTGTATATCCTTTTTCAATTGCAATTTTACTTGCATACAAACTTGCTGCATAATTGGCTGCAGTTTTTGCTTCTCCCAACCCTCCTCTTACAGCTCTAACATACTCTTTTGTAACCCATATTTTTGTAGGATTAAATCCTTCAGCATAATATGGCCCAACAGGAGATAATATAATAAAAAGTTTATAAGTTTTTGATACAGCAAGCCCTATATAACCATCTGTAGCAATAATTGTAGGTCTTATATATAAAGAGCTACCAAACTCTTTAGGTATCCAATCTTGTTCTAATTTTATCAATTTTTTTGTAGCATTAAATAGAAACTCTTCATCTATTTGAGGAATACACATTCTTTCAGCAGATCTATTAAATCTTTTAAAATTATCTTTTGGTCTAAAAAGATTTACAGTCCCATCTTTTTGCTTATACGCTTTCAAACCTTCAAAAATAGTTTGTCCATAATGAAGAACAGTAGTTGCAGGAGATAAAGAAAAATTTTGATAAGGCATTATTACAGGATTAATCCATCCTTCACCTTCGACATAATCCATACAAAACATATAGTCGGTAAATATTTTCCCAAAACCAAGAGCTTTTTCGTTTTTAAATTTTTCTTTTAGTTTTTCTTGTTTTATAAATTTTATATCCATTTTTATCTATTTCCTGATTATTATTAATATCTATAAAAATCTTGCTTGTATGGACCTTGAATAGGAACACCCAAATAGTCCGCTTGTTTTTTATTTAGTTTAGTAAGTTTTACACCAAGTTTATCCAAATGTAACCTTGCGACCTCTTCATCCAATTTTTTAGGCAAAGTATAAACCTTTTTTTCAAGCTTACTATTTGTAGCAAGTTCTATTTGTGCAAGAACTTGATTTGTAAAACTATTGCTCATAACAAAACTGGAGTGTCCTGTAGCACAACCTAAATTAACAAGTCTTCCTTCAGCAAGAACTATGATAGAACGCCCAGATTTTAATGTCCATTTGTCTACTTGCGGTTTTATATTCTCTTTTTTACAGTTTTTCTCAAGATATTGCATATCAATTTCATTATCAAAATGACCTATGTTACAAACTATTGCCTCATCTTTCATTTTTTCCATATGGTGACCACATATAACATCTATACATCCTGTTGTAGTGACAAAAATATTTCCCTCTTTTAATGCGTTTTCAATTGTTGTAACTTCAAAACCTGCCATAGAAGCTTGAAGTGCACAAATAGGATCAACTTCTGTTACTATAACTCTTGCACCAAATCCTCTCATAGACTCAGCACAACCTTTACCAACATCACCATAACCACACACAACAGCGACTTTACCAGCCACCATTATATCAGTTGCTCTTTTAATACCATCTGCCAAAGACTCTTTACATCCATAAAGATTATCAAATTTCGATTTTGTAACAGAATCGTTTACATTGATAGCAGGGAATAAAAGTTTTTTTTGTTTTTCAAGATGATAAAGCCTATGAACTCCTGTTGTTGTCTCTTCCGAAACTCCTTTGATTTTTGAAGCTATTTTTGTCCAAAATTTAGGGTCTTTTTTATATCTATTTTTAAGTCTTTCCATAAGACTCTTTTCATCTGGATTTGTATATTTTTTGTTTAACAAAGCAGGATTTTTTTCAACTTCAACACCTTTGTGAACAAAGAGAGTAGCATCTCCTCCATCATCAACAATTAAATCGGGTCCTGTTTCGTCTTCCCATAGAAGAGATTGCTCTGTACACCACCAAAATTCATCTATTGTCTCACCTTTCCATGCAAAAACATTTGCCGATTTTTTTTTTACTATCGCTGCTGCCGCATGGTCTTGAGTAGAAAAAATATTACAAGATGCCCATCTTATATCTGCTCCAAGTTCTTTCAAAGTGTCTATAAGCATCGCTGTTTGAATGGTCATATGAAGAGAGCCTGTAATTTTTAAACCTTTAAAAGGTTTTTTACTTTTATAGCTTTTTCTTAGTGCCATAAGACCTGGCATCTCTTTTTCCGAAAGCTTCATCTCTTTTATTCCAAAATCTGCCAAAGAGATATCTGCTACCTTATACTTTAATTTTTTATCAAAATTTAAAAAACTCATTTATTCTCCTCTATTTGTTCTACTCCAAAAAAAACCTATCTTTATAAATTATTATTTACATTCATTACAAGCTTTTTTAAACATAAGTATAAATAAAACTTTATCAAATTAAAAATAATGTAAAAAATAAGATGATTTTAGAGACAACATTCACTTTTATCTTTGGGCTAATTATAGGAAGTTTTTTAAATGTTTGTATACATAGGCTTCCGCTACAAGAATCAATAATTTTCCCCTCTTCTAAATGCCCTTTATGTGATAAAAAAATAAAATTTTATGATAATATTCCCATTATAAGTTACATCCTTTTGCAAGGTAAGTGCAGATTTTGTAAACAAAAGATATCTCCAAAATATATTATTGTAGAAATTATAACAGGAATTTTTGCTGCTGCTGTTTTTTTAAAATATGGCTATACTCTATATAGCATCATCTCTTTTACATTTATTGCTTTGCTGTTAGTTGCAAGCTTTATAGATATGAAGCATAAAATTATACCCGATTCTATCTCTCTTGGTGGAATCTTTTTTTTCATTATACTAAGCTTTTTTGTAAAAGAGCTTAACATCTTAACCTCACTAATTGGAGCTGTTACAGGAATATTTTTACTTTACTCAATAGCTTTTGCATATAAATTTTTTACAAAAATAGATGGAATGGGAGGCGGAGATATAAAACTACTTGGAATGATAGGAGCTTTTTTGGGTGCAAAAGGGGTTCTTATAACACTGCTTGTAGGGTCTTTAACAGGAACTATTTTAGGATTTGTTGTTATTATAATTCAAAGAAAAAACTTAAAATATGCAATGCCTTTTGGTCCATTCCTTTCAGTAGGAGCAATCATATATTTATTCTACGGAGAACAAATCCTAAAGTTTTACTACTTATAAAAAGATAAGGGTACAAAATAAAACATAACATAAACAAAAGCTCGCTTCTGAGGCTGGGATACAAAAGCAATCCAATCTTGTATACAATGTTTCCCACTCGTCATTGCGAGTCCAAAGGACGAAGCAATCCAGTATGATTGTATGATAAACGTTAAAAAAAATCGCAAGATTCTAATAGAAACGATGTAGGGGCACGGCGTGCCGTGCCCATCTTGTAATTTCATATTGGTTTGATAAAAAGAAGATGTAGGGAACAAAGATTTTTGTTCCCTACTTACAAAAACGAAACAAATTTTTTCACTAAAAATTAATTAAGTATACTGCATACTTATCTTTTTTATCTTGCAAAACTATTGATGCTTTTTTCAGCCTCGTTCATTATCCTATCAAAAAGTTCTCTTACTGTAGGAATATCATGGATAAGCCCTAATCCTTGACCAGCTGCAATAACACCTAATTTTATATCTCCATCGTCATACATTTTTCTGGCCTTTTCTCCTGTTACAACAGATAACACTTCCTCTAAACTGCCTTTTGATTTTTCTATTTCTAAACATTTTTGGGCGGCATTGTTATTCCAAACACGATGAGTAGCACCAATGGAGCGCATAATAAGCATGGTATCAAGTTCGTTTGAATTGCAAAGAGCTTGTTTTAAATTGTCGTGGATTGGGCATTCTTTTGTCATAAGCAATCTGGTCCCCATAATTACACCACTTGCTCCCAAAGTAAGAATAGCAGCAACTCCTCTGCCATCAGAAACTCCACCCCCACCAATAACAGGAATTTTGACTGCATCTTTAACTGTAGGAACTAAAACAAGTGTGCCGATATCAAGTTTCCCAGTTGCTCCACCATTTTCATAACCAACAACCGTAACGGCATTTGCCCCCATTTTTTCAACTTTTTGAGCATATTTTATTCCTACACATTTATGCATCCATATCATATCTGCTTTCTTAAACTGTGCACATAAATTTTCTGGTGCCGAATGACCAGAAGTTTCAACAATTTTGATATCTTTTTTAAGCATAACATCCATATAATCTTCATTATTAATTGGTCTCATAGAAGGAAAAAGGTTGATGTTTACTGCAAAAGGTTTGTCGGTAAGTTCTCTTATACGGTCAATGGCGGTGGCAAAATCTTCTTTTGAATTATAAATAGCAGAGGCAAGAATGCCTAATCCTCCTGCATTTGAAATGGCTGCAACAAAATCTGCTTTAGAAATAGACATCATAGTACCACCAATAATAGGATATTTTATTTTAAGCATTTCAGTAATTTTAGTTTTAAACATCTATTTCTCCTTTTTTCTATTTGTATATTTTGGCTTTGAGACCTTTGCACAAAAGCTCAAATTTTGCTTTTGTTTTGTGGTTCACCCTGTGAAATATTTTTATACGTCGAACCCAAAACAAAAGTAAAGAAAAGCGTAAGTCTTTATAAGGGTTTTATAAATTTTCATAAAATTATCAAAAATTAATGTTTTACTAAAAACTACTATTTTTTTTCATAAAAAACATTATGTGCAAAGGTCTCGGCTTTGTATATTGAATGTTGTCTCAAGGCAACTTGAAGTTTTAAAAACTAAAAACCAAACTGTATAATCTTTTTTTATTTCTCAAAATCAACAACACGCCCACGCGATGCAAAAGAGATACCTTGTTGAGAGGTTGTTCCTATCATTATTGATTCAATAATAGGGGGATTTACAGATTTATCTGCTTGCCATTTTACTATAAAGTTTGCACCAGAGCCACCGACCTTGTCTTCCTCAGGAATTACAAAACGTAAAGATTCTAAGGGTTTTAAGGTAATTGGTTTTGTTATATATTTTTTTATCAATTGACCTTGTGTTTCATAATAATCTGTTAAAACAATTTTGATTGAGTTTTTAAAATTAATATTTCTTATGCTCAAAGTCACTGTTAGCAAAAATGGGCGTTCTTTATTTCCGACATAAATATGTGAATATGCAGGAATATAAACAGTTTGTCCATTTGATAGCTCAGTGTTCTCATAAGCCAAAGAATTTTGATAGGATAAAAATGATATAAGAAACAATGAAACAACAATTATTATTAGTTTTATTTTATTCATATTTAAACAGCTCTCCTCATTATCTGTTTGATTTTTTGAAATCTTTTATAAGAAATTTTTCTTAAGAAGTTGCTTTAAGATAAAAATCTTTTCTGTTTTTGTCGTTTCCAATTATAGCAATTAAATCTTCAGGCATCAAAACAAGGCTTGCATCCGGATTTGGATTTAACTTTCCTTTGCGCACAACACCGACAATGGAAGCTCCTGTTTTTTTGCGTATTTCATTTTCTCCAATTGTTTTGTTTGCCCACTGACTTATTTCAGGCAAGCAAACCCATTGTAAATCAAATTGTTGTTCTGCACTAAGAAGATCAGAAAGAATGCAATAGTTATTGTTCCCATTAAATAAAACGCTATACATCTCTTGTCTAATAGAATTTGTGTGTCGTTGTATTTCTGTTGGTGGAACTTGCAAATAAATAAGCAATTGACGTGTCATTTCAAGGCTTGTTTCAAATTTAGGAATAACAAGTCCTGACACTCCCAAATTTTTCATTTCAT
Source organism: Desulfobacterales bacterium (assembly GCA_963662235.1). Lineage (GTDB taxonomy): Bacteria > Desulfobacterota > Desulfobacteria > Desulfobacterales. Next base: position 1,505,426 of record OY759308.1, read on the forward strand.
TAAAAAAATCAGGGTTAGAATTTCGCACTATTGTAGCTATTTTGCTATTATTTTTTTTAGCTTGTAATATTATTGTTCTTGTCACTACAAAATCAGGCGTGGTCAAAACAAGAAGTTTTGCATTTTTAATTTGTGCAGCTTCAAGAACAATTTCTTGAGTAGCATCACCATATACAATTGGCATATTTTCTTTTTGGCATTTTTCAAATTGTCTGTGATCAATTTCAACGATAACAAATGGCAAGGCTAATCGATTTAAGGTTTGTGCTATTTGGAAACCAACTTGCCCAGCACCTACAATGATGGTGTGTTTTTTTAAGCCAATATCAGGAATATTTGATGTTTCAAGTTCTTCATTTTTAAACCATTTTTTTTTTATAGCATAAATTTTTGCTGTTTGTCCTGAAACTATGGGAGTCAAAACCATTGACAAAATTGTTACAGTTAAAACCAAAGAATAAAGATTGTTATCTATAGAGCCTGTAGATAGCCCAAGCCTTGCCAAAACAAAAGAAAACTCTCCTACTTGAAAAAGCCCCAAGCCAATAGCCAAAGGTATGATATTTCTATAATTAAAGATATATGATATAAATGCAAAAATTAGCCCCTTGCTAATGCACACAACAAAAAGCAAGATAGCCACTTGTTTGATATTGTTGAACAAAAAGGCAGGGTCAAAAAGCATTCCCACAGATGAAAAAAATAACAAGCCAAAAAGATCTCTTAATGGAATAATATCGCTCAATGCCTGATGCCCATAGTCCGATTCACTTAAAACCAATCCAGCGACAAAGGCTCCAAAAGCAAAGGAAAGCCCAGACAGATAAGTTATATAGCCAATACCTAAACCAATTGCAGTGATGGCAAGTAGAAACAATTCTCTTGAGCCGAGTCTTGCTATATAGGCCATCAGAATTGGAAGCAATTTTGTTCCAAGAAAAACCATTCCAACAATAAAACCTGCTGCTTTTACCACAGCAAAGCCAAGCATTGGCAAACCAACTACTGGGTCATTTAATTGCGGAAGTATTATCATCATTGGAATTATAGCAAGATCTTGAACAATAAGCATACCAATCATAACCTTGCTTGAAAGAGTTCCCAACCACCCTTGATTCATAATAGTTTTCAAAAGCACCATAGTGCTGGAAAGAGAAATCAAAGCACCAAGCCAAAGCGATGCTTTCCAGTTTAATCCTAAAAAATGTCCAATAGCAAAGCCAAGCAAGATAGTGAGAAAAATTTGAATGGGCGTTCCAATAATTGCAATTTTCTTCACAGGCTTAAGATCTTTAAGCGAAAATTCAAGCCCCAGAGCAAAAAGCAAAAGTGCAATGCCTATTTCTGCAAGAAGTTCAATTTTGTGAATATCAGAAACCGTTAAACCACCTGTGTGAGGTCCAAGGAAAATGCCTGCTAAAATATATCCTAAGATAAGAGGTTGTTTCATTTTTTGCATAACTAAACCGCAAAAAAATGCAAACACAATAAGAAGAATGATGTCAGTTGCTATGCCCATTGTTTGATAACTTTTTTTTTATTTTTAAGTTCAATGTTCTAATCTGTCAAAATTTTTAAACGCTCCCAAGTAGGAGAGACTGTGACATAAACGTATTTTATGTTTTAATAAAATAAAAATTTTAGTTTAAAATATTGAAATATATAAACGTCTTTTTTCGAAAAAGTCTTTATTTATTGACTTACCCTCTTTTGCCCGATTTTTGGGTTTGACGTATAATAAATACTACTGCACCACAAAAATCGGACAAAATAGGGCATTATGTCCCAGCCTCAGGAGCTTGGGAGCAAAATAAGAAATATGGCATTGAGACCTTTGCACATAATGTTTTTTATGAAAAAATGGTCGTTTTTTTGTAAAATATTAACTTTTGATAGTTTTGTAAAAACCTCGAAAACCTTTATAAAGAGTAACGCTCTCTTTTGCTTTTGTTTCGGGTTCGACGTATAAGAATATTACTTCACCACAAAACAAAAGCAAAATAGAACTATGTGCAAAGGTATAGGAATTATTCAAAAGGTCTTATGAATATATTAATTTTTTATTTTTTATATATTCATCAACACCCTTTTTTGCACTTTCACTTATGCAAAGTCTTGCAAAAAGATTACTTTGATATTCAAACCTCTCTTTAAAAGACATATTTAACATATTATAGTAAAACTCTTTACCAATTTTTAAAGATTCACTGCTCTTTTTGGCAAGTTTTTTAGCAAAATTTAAAGTCTCTTCTTCTAACTTTTCTTTCTTTACAACTTTATTTACAAGATTGAGTCTCTCTGCCTCTTTTGCATCTATCATCTCGCCAGAAAGAAGCATCTCAAGTGTTTTACATTTACTAAGAGTGTACGAAACAGGAATAATCGGACCTGTACATATCAAACCAAGATTTATAGCTGTTGTACCTATTATTGTCTCTTCAGAAATAATTGCAAAATCACAGGCAAAAAGAAGTCCTGCACCATTTGCAACAGCAAATTTATGAGCAGATGCTATAACAGGTTTTGTCATATTAGAGATTGTAAAGTGCATCTCATCCATAACTTTAATCCACTTTTTATACTCTTCGAACTTTTTACCTTCATATTCAGTAACATCAATTCCAGTTGAAAAAGCTTTCCCTTCAGCCTTAACAATTACAACCTTAATATCTTCATCTTTTTCAAACTCTTTTAGAGCGATATTAAGATTTATAGCGAGATCGGAACTAAAAGTATTTAAGTGCTCAGGTCTGTTAAGTGAAATAATACCAATGTTCCCCTTTTTGTCTGTTAAAATTGATTTTTGCATTTTGACTGTTCCTTTTTTAATAAAAATAAAATTGACTGAAACTTTATAAAAAAAAAATAAGATTTAAGATAATATATTGAAACCTTTGCACAGTAAGTTCTTTATGAGGGTTTTTTTGAGGTTTTTCGCCTTTCGGCGAACCGGTAGGGAACGGTTTGAAACCGTTCCCTACAAACCCATTTAAAAGGGGGAAATGCCTCTCTGCGAACCGTTCCCTACAAACCCATTTTAAAGTGGGAAATGGTAAAAAAAATCTCACGAAAAAACATTATGTGTAAAGGTCTATATTAAAGGTATCCACTTATTTTTATAAGCATAGGAAGTGCTACCATAGTGCCTATTCCACTACCTATATTCGTTAGAACAGCAATCAAAAGTATACGAGTAACTTTATTTTTCCAAAACCCTTTTATAGAACTGATATCTTTTTGAATGTTTTCAAAATCTTTCACCTTAGGTTTTTTTATAAACGCTTCTGTAAGTCCAGCAACCCAACCAGCTGCAATCATAGGATTTAAAGAGGTTATAGGTGCTGATACAATTGCGGATAAAATTGTTAGAGGATGAGCAAATGCGATTAAAGCTCCAAGACCTGCCATAGAACTATTGGCAATTATCCACCATTTAAGCATATCTCCTGTATTGCTTTCATTATTCATAAAAAAACCGTACAAGAAGATAAAAATAATTATTGCAGGAAGTAACCATTTAATAATTTTAGAAGTCTTGCTTGGAGGTGGAACTTTTTCAAGCTCACTTAAATTTATATCCTGAAAAAGATATTTTTTTATACCATTAATATGCCCTGCCCCCACAACAGCAACAATGTTTTGACCACTTGACTGTTTAATCTTTTCGGCAAGATACATATCTCTTTCGCGTATAAGAATTTTATTTAAAATAGGATAAGATTTTTCAAGCTTTATAAGTATATTTTGAAGAGCGTCTTTATCTTTCATTTTTTCAATATCTTCTTCTTCAATCTCTTCGGAATTTAGAATAGAAAACAAAAATCCAAAAAAAATTTTAATTTTTGTAAAGAAACTCATAGAACGCCAAAATCTTGAAAGAGTTACGTTTACATCTCTATCTATAAGTATTAAATCTATCTTTTTCTCTTTACTTTTTTCTATAGCAGTAATCATCTCCTGACCAGGCTTTATACCAAACTTATCGGCTATTTTCTTTTGAAAAGATGCAAGAATAAGATTTATTAAAAGTACAAACATCTTTTTTTCTTTTATAATTTTAACAATGTCCATATTTCTCCATCTATTACTATCTGTAATAGATTTAAAGCGAGACTCACAAAGCTCAACAGCTATAGTGTCAGGATTTTCCTCATCTATACTTTTTTCTACAAGCTCCACACTTTTTTTTGAAACGTGTGCTGTTCCCACAAGAGTTATATTTTTATTGTCAATTTTTAGCTTATGAATGCTTTGATTGTTTTCCATTGTTACAATAGACCTTCACACATAATATTTTTTATGAAAAAAATAGTGTTTTTTTTGATAGAGAGGAAATAGATAATTTTAAATTTAATATTTACTCAAAAAATATTTAAGAGCGTTCTGAACCTGGAATAGTATAGGTGGTGCAACTTCCAGTAGAACAATTTCGAGTTAATGATGAAGCTTGATTATTATTATGTTTTTCTCCCATAGCATAACTTGTAGTACTTAAAACTCTTTCTATTTCATAAGATGAGCATTTGGGACATTTAAACTCTTCATCTTTTCCAAAAGTTAAAATTTCAAAAAACTCTTCACACTTTAAACATTTAAATTCATAAATGGGCATTTTTTTTAAACCTCTTAATTTAATATCTCTTTTGCATACTTCTTTGTTGTTTCAGTAATTTCTTTTCCAGATAACATTCTTGCAATTTCATTTACCCGATCTTCTTCATTTAAAAGTTTAATACGTGTTACCGTTCTTCCATCTTTTACTTTTTTAGTTATCTTAAAATGGCTTTGGGCAAATTTTGCTATTTGATGAAGATGAGTTATACAAATTACTTGATGACTTTTAGCAAGTGAAAACATCTTTTCGCCTAACTTTTCAGCCGTTTCTCCTCCGATACCTGCATCTGCTTCATCAAAAACTATTGTTGCAACAGAATCTTTTTCTGCAAGAATCGATTTTATAGCAAGAACAATTCTAGAAAGCTCTCCTCCAGAAGCAACACTTTTTAAATTTTTAAGCTTCTCTCCAAAATTTGCAGCTATCATAAAAGTTGCTGTTTCCATACCTTTATCAGTAATAAGAAAGCCTTTATTGATTAAATATTTATCAATATTTTCTTCTGGCTTGATATTATTAAGTACAATCTCAAATTTTGCATCACTCATTTCGAGCAACGCAAGCTCTTTTTCTATCGCTTCAGAAAGTTTATCTTTCGATTCATTACGAATATAAGATAGTTCATCCGCAAGCTGACAAACTTTTTCATAGTGCTTTACAATTCGTTTTTCAATTTCTTCAAGTTTACTATCTAAACTGTCAAGCTGGTTAAAGTCAGACGAAATCTTATCATAATATTCCAAGACTTCTTGAAGTGTCCCTCCATACTTTCTTTTAATTTTTTGAAGTATATTAAGACGCTCTTCCACCTCTTCTAATTTTTTATCTTCCCTAAGTGTATTACTTATATATTTATTTAACCCACCTAAAATATCTTCTATAGTAAAACAAATATCGTTAAGTTTCTTTTCAAAATCGGACAAGCTATTATCTATTCCAACAGCTTTTGAAAGATGCTCTTTCACACCTATAACTTGTTCTAAGATTGCACCCTCTTTTTCATATAAACTTTGCTTTACAGAATATACCGTTTCATAAAGCATAGCTCCATATTTTAACTGTTTTTTTTCACTTTCTAATATTAAGTCTTCGCTTACATCCTCTATCTTAGCACTTTCTATCTCTTCTTTTTGAAAATTTAAAAATTCGAGTTTATCTTTTTTTTCCTTAATAAGCTTTTGAAGTTTTTTTTTCTCTTCAATGAGATTTAAAAGAGTTTTAAATTTACCTGAAAAAAGCTCCCTTTTTTCTTCTATATTAGCATAGCTATCTAATATTAATAGATGATTTTCTTCTTTTAAAAGCAGTTGATAAGCGTGTTGACTTGATATTTCAAATAAGCTTTTTGTGATGTCGCTAAGGATATTAAGGCTGGCAATACTGCCATTAATGTAAATTTGATTTTTATTCTTTGAAATAATTCTTTTTATTAAAAGATTATTTTCATCTAAATAGCCTATCTCTTTTATCTTTTTTAAAAGAGAGCTATTAGGTTTTAGTTCAAATAGTGCCTCAATGACAGCACTTTCTGCACCATCCCTAATATCCTTAAAAGACGATCGTAAACCGAGAAGAAGCTTTACAGAATTGACTATTACCGATTTCCCTGCACCCGTTTCTCCACTTAAAATATTTAAACCATCTGTAAATGAAATCTTTACATCATCAATAATAGCAAAATTTTTTATTGCGAGTTCTGTAAGCATCTATTCATAAAAAGCTTTAACTTAAAAAAGCTCCTTCTGGTATTTTAATAGCAGCTGGGCATAGCCCTTCTATAGCTTTTATTTTCCCTTCTGTTACAGGCAAAATAGTATATATAAAGAACTCTGCAGTTCTTAGTTGACCTTCATAAAATAAAGCATCTTTTGGTTTTACATTTTTGTCTTTTAACGCTTTTTGAGCAACTGTTGCACGCCATAAATGCATACACGCCATAATCATATCTCCAGATGCTTCAAGAAAATTTGTAGCAAAAGAGAAAGTTTCAAGAGCTTCAACAGATTTTGCTTTAGAAGCTATTTTATAAGCAAGATGAGAAACCTTTTCAACTACACCTTTTACTGCTGTTTTCATTTCAGCAAGTTCAGGGCATTCGTCAGCTTTGCTCAATATTTTTTGCATCTCTTGGACGCCATTTATAAAAGTCTTGCCGCTATTTGAAGAGAGTTTTCTTCCTAATAAATCCATTGCTTGTAATCCATTTGTTCCTTCATACAAGCTTGCAATTTTACAATCTCTTAAAAGTTGTTCTTGGGGATACTCTCTTATATAACCATAACCACCATAAACTTGCATACCTTTTGTACAAATTTCATGCCCCTTGTCTGAACAATAAGCTTTAACAATTGGAGTTAAAAAATCTACTATTCCTTGATATTTTGCTTTTTTCTCACCATCTTCTAAAGCTTCAACTTTATCTAAACAAAGTCCTACGTAATAAACTAATGCTCTCATACCTTCAACATAAGCTTTCATAGAAATTAACTCTCTTTTTATATCGGGATGTTTAATTATTGGTACAGAAGGAGCATTTGGATCCATAAGTTGAAGAAGATTTTTCCCTTGTATTCTATCTATAGCATAATTTACTGCGTTTACATATGAAGCGGTTGCTGAACCTAAACCTTGTATCCCAGCATTAAGTCTTTCTTCATTCATCATAATGAACATAGCTCTAAGTCCTTTATGTTCTCCTCCGATAAGAAAACCTTTACATTTTCCTTTAGAACCAAGACTTAAAGAGCAAGTAGAAGCTCCATGTATACCCATCTTTTTTTCTATACCTGTACAAACAACATCGTTGAACTCTCCTAATGAACCATCATCGTTAACAAGATATTTTGGAACAAGAAAAAGAGATATACCTTTTGAACCTTTTGGACCACCTTTTATTCTTGCAAGAGTAGCATGAACAATATTTTCGGTAAGGTCTTGCTCTCCACCAGAAATAAATATTTTTTGACCTGTAATAGAATAGGTACCGTCATCGTTTAGTTCTGCTTCTGTTTCGATTTCTCCCAAATCAGAACCAGCTTGTGGTTCTGTTAAAAGCATCGTTCCGCCCCATTCTCCAGTAAATAATTTTTCAAGATAAATTTTCTTTTGTTCTTCGCTTCCTATTTTTTCTATTATTTTTCCAACTCCAATACTAAGGGTAGGATAGATAGTAAAAGAACAGTTAGCTCCGCAAAAATATTCTGAAGCGGCTAAAAATAGCGACCTTGGCATACCTTGCCCGCCATATTCAACATTTTCAGCAAGCGAAAGCCAACCTGCTTCACAAAAAAGGTCATACGCTTTTTTATATCCTTCAGGTGTTGTAACCTTGCCTTTTTCAAAAATACAACCTTCATCACCAACTTTAAAAAGAGGTAAAAGCTCTTTAATTGCAAATGTTCTTGCCTCTTTTAAAACCATATCAACTGTTTTTTTATTAAAACCTTTAAATTTTTTACTCTTTGATAAGTCGCTAATTTCAAGCATTTCGTGTAAAACAAATTGAACATCACGAATATCAGCTATTTCTTGTGCCATATTTCTTTTTCCTTATTAAAGTTTAGAGCTACTTAGAAAATTATAAAGCTCTTGTGATAAAAATTATGTTGTACTTTTTACTTCTTCTTTCAAAAGACAACAACCTACTCTATATTTTGATAAACTATTTGTATCGTATTCGATATTCCCTTCTTGAACGAGTTTATTCATAACACAACCTTCATCTATATTAAGCCTAAACAAATCTTCTTCATTAATTTTATCCGTTTTTATTAAAACGTCTTCTTTATCGAAAACAAGACTATGTAAGGGATAATCTTCACAGATAGGACATCTATAAACCCTGCCGTTAGGAAATATAAAATAGTTGTCGGCTAAAATTCCTGCACATTCAAACTTTTCATCTTTTCCTATAAAAGGTTTAGGGTAAACGGTGTTTATACCTAAATTTGTCAATTTTTCAACAACTTTCAAAACTTTTGTTTTCCACTCTTCTTTTGTTATTTGAAGGCCTTCAAAAGAGTTTCCTCTAATACCTATTATCTGAATGAAAAACTTGTCTATTTTTAACTCTTTTAAAAGATTTGGCATTTTTTCAAGATTATCAACATTAAGTGAATTTACTGTATAGATAAGACTTACATTAAATCCTATTTTTTTTGCTTTTTTTATCCCTGCTATACAAGTTTCATAAGAGCCTACTCCTCTTATCTTATCGTTTACTTCTCTATCTGCTCCATCTAAACTAAAACTTATAAAATCGAGCAAATCGGGAGTAGTTTTTTTAAGTATATCATTAAAAAGATAACCGTTTGTATCGAGTGTAACAGAAGAGAATAAAAGTTCTTCTTTTGCATATTTTATAATCAAGTGAAGGTCTTTATGAAGAGTTGGCTCTCCTCCAAGTAAAATCAAGTTTTTATGTTTTTGTTTAAAACATAAGAGCCATTTTTTTATAGTTTCAAAATCTAATGTTTTTGTACCGTGCTGTTTATAGTTAATATAACAATGCAAGCACGAAAGATTACATTTAGTAAGTATATGAAAAAAAACATTAGTTATGTTTTTTGAAAAAGAGACAGTTTTTTGTGTTTTTTTACTCATTTCTTTTGCAAACTTTTACGATATTTTTTAAACATTCATACTATGGAACTTAAAAAGTATAGTATAAAAAATAGAGTTATAAATGGTTCAAAATATTCTTTTCAAGGTTTTTTAGCTCTTTTAAACGAACCAGCATTTGTTTATGAAGTTTTATTATCTTGTTTATTAGTGCCAATAGCTCTTTATCTTAACGTAACCATTATTGAAAAAATTCTTCTTATTACATCGTGCTTTTTTGTTATGATTGTTGAAGCTTTAAACTCCGCAATTGAAAAAACAGTAGATAGAATAAGTTACGAAAAACACTCTTTATCAAAAAATATAAAAGATATGGCATCATTTGCTGTTCTTTTAAGTATTATACTTTTTTTAATCGTTTGGCTCACCATAATAACTAACTATTATCTTTAAATAAAGCCGCTTCTATAAAAAAATCGATATTACCATCAAAAACCATATTTATATTGCCTGTTTCTACATTGGTTCTATGGTCTTTAACCATTTGATAAGGATGCATAACATATGAACGAATTTGATTACCCCAAGCTATTTCGGTTTTCGTTTCATTCATTTTCTCAAGTTTACTCTCTTTTTTTTTCTCTTCAAGCTCATACAACCTAGCCTTTAAAACCTTCATAGCAATATCTTTATTTCTATGTTGAGAGCTTTCTTGTTGGCATTGTACAACAATGTGTGTGGGGATGTGTGTAATTCTTACAGCACTATTCGTTTTATTTACATGCTGACCGCCCGCTCCACTTGCTCTAAATACATCAATTTTTAAATCTTTACTGTTGATATTTATATCAGCATTATTGCTAATTTCGGGGTAGACAAAAACGGAAGCAAAAGAGGTGTGCCTTTTTTTATTTGCATTAAATGGCGAAATTCTTACGAGCCTATGAATTCCATTTTCTGTTTTTAAATGTCCAAAAACTAAATCACCCTCTATAATACAAGTAACACTCTTAATTCCACCTGCAGTGTCACTTTGATAGTCTATAATTTTAAGATTAAACTCTTTTTCCTTACACCATCTTGTATACATTCTAAAAAGTATCTCTGCCCAATCTTGTGAATCTATTCCTCCTGCACCTGCATTGATAGAAAGAATAGCATTTTTATCGTCGTCCTTACCGTTTAGTAACGTTTTAATGTATAATTTATCTATTTTCTTTTTTAATATTTTTAATTCAGAATCGACTTCAGCTACAACATTGTTATCGTTTTCTTCTTGTGCAAGTTTAAACAAAACCTCATTATCATAAATATCTGATGTTATTTTATTTACATTATTGATTAAATCTAAAAGAGAGCTCCTTTTTTTTAATATAAGCTTGTTTTCTTCACTATTACTATTCCAAAAATCGTTTTTAGAAATTTTTGTTTCAATCTCTTTTAATCTTTTTTTCTCTGTATCTAAGTCAAAGACACTCCTTTATTTTATTAAACTTTTTTTTAATGTCACTTAGCTGATTCTCTATTTCTTCGTTCATAATTTATACTCCACTAACGAAATAAGACCTTTGCACATAGCTCTATAAGGTCTAAAAATTTTATTTTAATAAAAATTAATAATAGCCTATTTATAATATTGTCAACGTTTTTGCTTCTCTCTTCTTGCGTAAATTTTTATTGCTAATCTCTATTAATTTTATAAGAGATAAACACTATGTTATTAAAAAGAAAAGAAACCTTTGCACATAAAGTTTTTTATGAACAAATAGTGACTTTTTGTAAAATATTAACTTTTGGCAATTTTACAAAAACTTGTAAAACCATTACAAAAGCAAAATTTTAGCTATGTGCAAAAATCTCATAAAAATAATTATTATCGGTCTATTAATATCTTTGCCTTCCTATCTTAATGCAAAAACTATTATTTTAGATAGTACAAAACAATTTCATCTTGCAGAAAAACATTTTGAGGAAAAAGCTTATGACCTTGCCGTAAGCGAATATAAAAAATTTATCTTCCTTTTTCCAAACGACAAAAGTGTAGAAATAGCACACTATAAAGTTGCTCTTTCTTACTTTGAAGGCGGTGTTTATAATCGTTCAATAGAAGAGATTGAAAAAACATTAAGCAAATTCTCATTTGGCACGCTCTTTTTAGAAAACAATATTTTAATGGCAAAATGTTTTAATAAACTTGGAAACTTTTCCCAAGTTAACCATATTATGAAAAATCTACTTGTTTCAACAGAAGTACAAAATGAAAAAGATAAAATATTATATGAATTTGCATGGTTTTGTTTTGAAAATGGAAAATGGGAAAGAGGGAAACACTATCTATCTAAAATATCAGACAAAAATAGAGAAAAGTACGATGTTCAAACTTTAAACAAAAAACTTGAACTTTTAAGTAAATTAAACAAAAAAAATCCCACTATAGCAGGGGCTCTATCGGTTATTCCAGGACTTGGGTTTGCTTATTGTGAAAGATATCAAGATGCTTTTACTTCTTTTCTCTTTAATGGACTATTAATAGTAGCTGCAAAAGAGTCGTTTGATGATGATAAAGTAGCTCTTGGAGCTTTTATAACAATTATAGAAACCGGCTTTTACTCTGGTAATATTTATGGCTCTATCTCAAGTGCACACAAATATAACAAGAAACAAGAAAATATTTTTTATAAATTTATTAAAGAGAGCAAAATATCTTTGTCATCAAATTTAAAAAACTCTTCTTTTGTCTCTTTAAATTTTAAATTTTAACTCCTTAAGACCTTTGCACATAACGTTTTTTATGAAAAAATAGTGGTTTTTTGTAAAATATTAACTTATTGATAATTTTATAAAAACCTCTAAAAATCATTAAAAAGACTTACGCTCTCTTTTACTTTTGTTTTGGGTTCGACGTATAAAAATACTACTTTACCCCGTGAAATAATATTTAAGCTGTAAAGCTTAAATATTATTTTTAAATTTGAAAAATTTAAAAATATTTCACAGGGTGAACCACAAAACAAAAGCAAAATTTGAGCTATGTGCAAAGGTCTATTTATTATAAACAGAAAAACTTAAAATGATAACTCTTTGCAAGGAATAAATATGAGACCACAAAAAGATCGTTTTGTAAAATTTGACCCATCAACAACTTACTTTAAACCTCAAGGCATTCCTCTTTATGAGTTAAAAGAAAAAAACCTTACAGTTGATGAAATAGAAGCAATAAGACTTTGTGATTTTCTTGGGAAATCTCAAGAAGAGGCAGGCAAAAGTATGAAAGTTTCAAGAGCAACTTTAGGAAGAATAGTTCAAAAAGCAAGAGCAAAGATTGCAGAAGCTTTAATATTTGGAAAAGCTATTAAAATAGAAGGTGGAAAATATCAAATCCCAAACGAACACCATATGTACTGTAAAAAATGCCCTCATTACAATAATAGAGGAACAGATGAAAAAGATTTTAAATGTCCAGAAGAGATTCGTAAAAGTAAAAAATGTTGTGAATTTAGAAGCTAAATAATAAAAGTGACTCAGGTTATTAATAAAAAAAGCACGGCAACGGTTATGCCGTGCTTCTAATTACTATTTTTTATGACACTCTCCGCAAGCTAAAGGAGCAACCTTGCTGTTTTCTTTATGACAATTTATACAGCTTGAATGGAAAGCATTCATTAATGATGGTTTACTTCCTTCTTTTTTAAGCGAGTGGCAATCAGCACAAGCAGTTCCTTCTGAACTTTCACCTTCAATTAAATTACCACTTTCATCATATGTGTGATGACAAGAAGCACAATCATCTATGCCTGCTTTTTCATTATGCTCATCATGATTAAAAAGAGCTTTAGGTCTTTGGGGATTTTCAAAATAACTGTTATCAATATAACGCATATCTTCTTGAGAATATGCATAACTGACTATTAAAACAAAAATTAAACTTAAAACTAATAAAAATTTTTTAAACATCTTTTAAAATCTCATTATCTATAGTTAGTTAAAAATGGTAGCAGGTTTTCTTATTTTAAGATCTGCTCTCTATCTCTCCATATTTGGATAAATAATATCGCTAAAAAATTTAACCTCTACACCAAGTTCATAATAATGATTTATATCTTCCAACCCACTATGACAGTTGTGGCAAGGAGATATCAAAATTTTAGCACCTGTTGCAGCAATTTGTTCGGCTTTGTTTCTATTTAAAACCATTCTTCTCGTTTTATGTGGGGGACCACAATTTATAACTCCACCACCAGCACCACAACAATAGTTATGTTCCCTGTTTGGTGTCATATCAATAAAGTTTTCAAAAAGAGCTCTCATTACAAAGCGTGATTTTTCATGCAAACCTCTTCCTCTTATAACATTACAAGGGTCATGCAAAGTTGCAGGGTCTTTAACTTTTTCTTTTATCTTAAGTTTTCCTGATTTAAGAAGATCATAGTAAAACTCAATTGCATGTATCATAGGTACAGGAGGCATTTTCCAACCAAGAGCTCTGTTGCCCATATCATAAACAGAACGAAAAGCATGACCACATTCGCCCATAACTATTCTTTTAACCTTTAAATCCATCGCAGCTTCATAATGAGCTTTTTTCACTCTTGCCATAACTTCATTATCGCCTGTGTACATCGCCATATCACTATTGTCCCAGCCGGGCAATGAAGGCATTGTCCAGTCCATACCAGTTGCATTCATAATAATAGCAGCTTGGTAAATCAATTGAGGTTGAAATTTTGGCTCAGGGGCAATAACAGAATACATTATGTCTGCACCTTTTTTATCAAGAGGAATTCTTGCATCTGGAATGTCTTCTCTTGCATCTTCTTCTTGCCATTGGAGCGTGTCTACCCATTCGTCTTCTTTAACCCACATTTGATTCATTGTAACAGAATGGCTATGAGCTGTATCTTGAATATATAAAGGAGTTACTCCTAATTTATGACAAATTCTTCTAACAATCAGCATCATATAGGCAACGTCAATTCCAAATGGACAATACATAACACATCTTTTACAAACATTACACTCTGTTGATGCAGTAACAGAACATTGTCTAATAAATTCTGGAGTTACTCTGCCTTTTTTCTTTAGAATTTCTCCAATTGTATTTTTAACTTTACCAGCAGGTGAAAATTTTGGGTCTTTGTCACTTGAAATATAATATGGACAAGCTTCAGAACAAAGCCCACAATGAACACAAGTGTCAACATACAGTTTTAATTTAGCAGCTGTTTCTTTATTTATAACTTCGTTTACAACTTTTTCAATTTTATCAACATTAAGCTTTTTTATTCCTTCATCCAGACCTGCATCTTCAACTGTTCCATATAAATGTTTATTTCTTTCTTCATCACTTATAATTTTAATATTCATTTAAAATTTCCTTTTTTTTACCAATCTTTTGCAAACCTTACACCACCAAATTCAGAACCTATATACCCTCTTGTTATAGGGGCATAAAGCATATGGCTTAAACGAGTAAAAGGAATTGCCATAAGCATTAATTCGCCTGATGCTATGTGTAAGTTTATGAAAAATTTATAATTAAACCATTGATGATAAGCTATGAAACCACTTAAAAAAGGTAGAATTACAATTGTTAAAATCACAAAATCGGAAGGAGTAGTTAAAAATTTAACTTCTCTTTTTGCCATTCTTCTATATCCAAAATAGAAGCAAGCAATAACAACAATAACCGTCATAACATCTGCGATATGGTCTGGCAGAGTTATCCAACCTATGTTCCAAGATTGTTCAACAAGAACTATATGGGCAGATAAGAAAATTGGAGCAAGAAATAAACAGTAATGAAAAAGAAATGTAACAACTGTCATAACAGGTTGAAGTCTCATATTTCTTGTAGAAAAAGGTATCGACCATCTTAATATTGACCTTAGTCCATATTTAAAACTCATATAGCTAAAAGATGCGGGCTCTTTTTTCATAAGAGAAAAAATAGAAAAAAGCCTACATAAACTTCCAAGAACAAAAACAGCAAAAGCGATCCAAACCATAGGACCTGTTAAAAAATTATAAATACTATGCATAGTTGTTATCCTCTTTTAAACATTTAGAACTTTTCTATAATAAACATCATCTTTTAATATTTTTAGAATAACTTTGCTACCGTCTTCGTTAAAAATCGGTTTCCAAGCTTTTTCCATATCTGAATCAATAACTTTATCGTTTAAAATGATGCTATATTTACCATCTTTTTTTCCAACAGCAAAAATGTTTTTACCGTCAGGACTCACTGTATATTCTTCTATTGTGTCAAATTGTGTTGACCATGGTTTATCATCTACAACAATAGAAGATTTTTGATTATCGTTCATATAAACAGCTGCAACAGTTTTGCCATTTTGGCTGAAAGAGAGATCTGTAAGATAAGAAGTGAAACAAGATGACCAAACTTTATCGTCAACAGCAACTGTCCATTTGCCATAATCTGGAGACACAATCGCAGCAATTTTTGATGCATCGGGACTAAAAACAGGACTCCAACATTGAAAAAATCTTGGATTCCAAATAAATTTGTCGTCTTCAACTAAACCCCATTTCCCTTTTTCAAAACTTTGTGCAGTGGTAATAACAGATTTTGTGTTTGGTCTAAAAATTGGCTTCCAAATAGATTTATATTTTCCTGCCCAAGCTTTACCATCAACAGCAATTGTATAATCATAAAGCGAAGTTCTAACTTCTGCAGCAACAGATTGCTCATCGTCAGAAAAAGACAAATCCCAAACATTAACAAATTTGGAATCCCAAACCTTGCCATCAACAGCAACAGAAAAGACACCTTCTTGAAATTTAAAAATTTCACCTTCTCCAGCAGGTGTAACTTGAACACAAGCGGCAGTTTTGTTCCCAAGAGGGCTTATTGCAGTGTTTGTCATATTTTCAAAACCTTGCTCCCACCCTTTGCCGTTCAGAATCATCATATATTCTCCGCCATTATTGGCAGAAATAGCTAAACCTTTACCATTTGCACTGACAAGAGGTTTCCATATAAAATCGTAACCGTCTTCCCACAAAACATTGTCTATACCAACTGTCCATGCTCCTTCACTTGAAATAAAAGCAGACAGTCTATTATCTGGTAAAAAATTCAGCTTCCAAACTTTATCCACATCTTCCCACTTTTTTCTTTCCTTATCGTCAGAACAAATAACACTAAAAACTTCTTCTTCAGCTTGAACAACAGCAGCAATTTTTTCACCATCAGGACTTACATAAGGCTCTTCAACCCAAGAATAGTCTTTTTTAAATTCTGACATTGGAATTGTTTTTTCTTTGGCATTAAAATCAATTTTATTTTCTGTCATTATTAACTTCCATTTTTTTTAAGTTAAAATTTTAAGCATATATTCAAAACTCAATTCTTTAATTATTTTAAAGTTTCTTTGTCAAATTTTTTTATATTTTTTTGGGAAAATTTTATGAAGTTTATGAAAATAAAAAGAGAGTAAACTAACAAAAAAAGCGGTATTAAGAGTTTAATACCGCTTTCCTTAGAAAAGTTTTTTTTGTGTTATATTTTAATTTTATATGGAGGCTATTTGATAAAATAAAACTGCAAGAGTGAAAGCAAAAAGAGTATTGAAAATAATTGAAAAAGCTCCCCATTTCCATGAGCCAGCTTCTTTTGCAATACAAACAACAGCGACAAAGCAAGGAGCATAAAACATCATAAATAAAAGGAGAGAAAAAGCATTTGCCTTATTCCAATCTTTCTCTTTTGCAAGTTTTTGAGACAAAGGAGTTGCATCTTCAGCATCAACTTCACCAAGTGAATAAGCTGTACCAAGAGTTGAAACGACTACTTCTTTTGCCGCAAAACCACCAAGAAGTGCTATATTCGTTTTCCAATTAAATCCTGCAAATTTTGAAACAGGTTCAAAAAATGCTCCAATTCTTCCAGCAATAGAGTTTTTTAGTGTCTCTTCTTGCTCTTTAAAACTTATCTCTTCTAACTTTACTTTTGCTTCTTCTTGATTCTCTATTTTTTGAATTTGAGCTTTTTCAAAAGCAAATTCATCTATTTTTTCTTGTGGTAAACTGGGGAAAGTCATCATTGCCCAAATTATTATAGATATAGCAAGAATAACAGTCCCTGCCTTTTTTACATATTGCCAAGTTCTTTCCCAAGTATGAATTAAAACTCCTCTAAGTGTAGGAATTCTATATGGAGGCATTTCCATAACAAATGGAGTTGATTCCCCTCTTATAACTGTAACTCTCAAAAGCTTTGCAACTAAAAGAGCAACCACCCAAGAAATTATTGTTAAAATAAACATATATTTTGCTTGTTGATTAGAAAAAAAAGCAGCAACAATCAGTGCCATAACAGGAAGTTTAGCACCACAATTCATAAAAGGTGCTGTAAGAAGTGTTGCAAGACGTTCTTTTCTGGAGCGAAGCGTTCTTGTAGCCATAACTCCAGGCACTGCACACCCTCCTGCAATCCCACCTGAAATTATATATGCCATAACACTGCTACCGTGCAGTCCAAAGGTCTTAAATACTCTGTCTAACATAAAAGCGACCCTTGCAAGATAACCTGTATCCTCAAGAATTGCTATTCCAAAAAACATAAAAATAATTATGGGTGTAAAGCCTATAACTCCACCGACACCATCTATTATACCTGAAATAACAAGGGATTTAAAAAGTCCATCTGGAAGATACGTTTCTGCTGTGTTGCTTAGAAATTCAAAAAAGTTTTCAAGTAGTGTTACAGGATATTCACTATAATTAAATGTAAAGACATATAAAGCAAAAATAATAGCTACCATTAAGATAGGCCCTAATAATCTATTTGTAACAACTTTATCAATTTTATCAGAGACATAAAGCTTATCTATTTTGTTTTTTCTTTTAATTAACCCAAGTTTTACAATGGAATTTATAAAACCGTAACGCCAATCTGCAATGATTGCTTCAGGAGATGAATCGAGTGTGGCATCAATATGTTTAGCGACTTTATCAGTATATTCCTTTAAATCTTGTGATAACTTTGTATTTTCTTTTTCGCCTTTTGCAATTAACTCTTTATCATTTTCAAGATATTTTAAGGCAGTCCATTTTTTAGGATATTCTTTTAAAAAATCTATCTCTTCAATTCCACCAACCATTTTAGTTATTATGTTATCAATATCATCACCATATGAGATATTAAGCTCAGATTTTTTTACTATACTATCTTCTGCTGTTTTTAATACAGCCTTTAAAAGTTCATCTTTACCTGTTCCTTTACGTCCATCAATTGCAATAACAGGAACATTAAGTTTTTTAGAGAGCAAATCTTTGTCGATTTCAATACCTCTGTTTTTTGCAATATCAACCATAGAAAGAGCTATGCAAACAGGTGCTCCCAATTCAAGAAGTTGGAGTGTAAGATATAAATTTCTTTCAAGGTTTGAAGCATCAACAATATTCACAACTACATCTGGTTTCTCTTCTACTATAAAGTTTCTTGCTACAATCTCTTCTAAAGAGTAGGCGCTTAAAGAGTATGTTCCTGGCAGGTCTACAATTTCTACATTAGTTTCATTATATTTCAGATGCCCACTTTTTTTCTCTACAGTTATACCAGGATAATTACCTACTGTTTGTCTTGCTCCTGTGAGTGTATTAAAAAGTGTTGTTTTCCCTGCGTTTGGATTTCCAGCAAGTGCTATTTTTAATTTATTTTGCATCTTTCCTCTCCTTCTTATACTTCCACATCAATGAAATCAGCTTCTGAATTTCTCAATGTTAAATTAAAATCTCTTATTTTTAAAGATACAGGATCATACAATGGAGCTTTACCTTGAATCATTATCTCTGCACCCTTTACAAGTCCCATTTCTCTTATTCTAAGCCCGAGTTCTCCTGTTGCTTTTATATTTTTTATAATACCTTTTTGTCCTTCTTTCATCTTTCTCATCGCAATTGTAGCCATTTTTTTCTCCTAAAATAATAGTTTCATATCTTAAAACTATTTTAAAAAATTATTTCAATCTTAAAGTGTTAGTTATGTCTAACTTTTTTTGGTGTCAAGTATTTTTTTAATAGAAACTTAAAAAGTTTGATTTTTTAAAAATTATAGTTTAATTAAAAAAAATTAAAAAACAAAAGAACAAGGTGAAAAGATATGGAACTATCAGAAAGTTTAGAAAACTACTTAGAAGTTATTTTAGGATTAGAAGAAAAAAATAAAGTTGCAAGGGCAAAAAGTATTGCCGAAAAAATGGAAGTAAAAAGAGCAAGTGTTACAAGTGCCTTAAAATCTTTAAGTGAAAAAGGGTTAATAGATTATAAGCCTTATGGATTTATTACACTAAAACCTAAAGGTAAAAAGATTGCAAAAAAGATAAATGAAAGAAGGCTCATTTTAAAAAATTTCTTTAAAAATGTTCTTCGTCTTGATGAAGAAACTGCAAATACTGTAGCTTGCAAAATGGAGCATACAACAGAAAAGAAATTTATAGAAAGACTTTTGAGTTTTATAGAGTTTATAAACAGATGCCCTAAAGCAGGCAAAGATTGGATAGACTCTTTTATCGATTTTTGCAGTTCAAATGAAAAATTATCAAAAAAACGTTGTGAAGATTGTTTAGAAAAAAATATGAAGATTTTAAGTAACAATTAATTTAACTGTTTTGCTTATGCTACATTAGAATTTAATTAAAACCTAAAAAAATTAGTAAACATCATCTCTAAAGAATTGTCTTAATCAACATTTATATCATCAAAAATGTATGGAAACTCTTTTTGAAAACCTTTTAAGCAATCAAGCATAAGTGCTCTCATTTGCGGATGAGCTTTTCTTGAACACCTTAAATTAAACATATGACGCCACTCTCTAAAATTAGCAGTTGTAACTATTTCTGTCTTTAAACTGTTTGGTAGAATCTCTCTTGCTCTTTCAGGTTTCATCTTTAAATTTATAAGCTTTATATAATCTTCTTCTGCTCGTTCCATTTGGTTTAACCATATCTCTTTTTCTTCTTCTTGTAGCTCTTCCCACCAAACAGGACGTATAAACTCCATTTTTTTATTTTTATAATTTACATATCTTGTAGATTCTTGACTAAAAGCACACAGACGATGTCTTACAAGCTCATGAGTAACACCTCTATTTGTAACAAATCTAACAGTTGCACTTACATGCTCTATTACAGATTCGTGACCGCTTTTTAAAATCATTTTTAAAAATTTTTCTGATGAACTATCAGTAATTTTATCTTCAGACTTATAACAAACCCTTCCCGCCGTCTCTATAATTTTAGCAGGAAATTCTGGCTTTTGTAAAAATTCCCAATATTGTTCAATAATTTGCATTTTCTTCACCTTAAAAATGTTTTTTTATCTATTCAAGATAGTCACTTATTTTTAAAATTAATTTATTGGTTTTGAATTGTATTGCAATAAAAAAAGCGGAAGAGTCATTGCAACTTTAATCACTTCTTTAGTTGTTCACTACAATTTATCTCTTTTAAAAATAGCGTTGTTATCTTTTATTAAGCTCTTGAATCTTTTGTAGCAGTTTCACAATTGAAATAACGGTTGTATCATTGCTTATTGGAAAACTATCATCACCACCGTAAACGACATATCTTTTTGTAGCTTTGACATCATCACAAGCTTGATAAAACCCTTTTTGAATTTGTGGTGCTACACCGCTTTTAATCTCAATAGCCCATAATTCTTTTGAAGAAAATTTGATGAGAAGATCTATTTTTGCACCTGCTGCAGTACGGTAAAAATAAGTTTGTGCACTATTGGGTAAAATAGAATGAATGTTATCAATAACAAATCCTTCCCAGCTTTTCCCTACAACAGGATTAGAAAGAAGTGAATTGTAATCATCAATACCAAGTAAACGATGGACAATACCACTATCACGAATATAAAAACGTGGTGATTTAACAAGCCTCTTTTTTACATTAGTATACCATGGCTCTAACCTGCGAATAAGCAAGAGGTCTATCAAAATATCCATATAGTACCCAACAAGCTTGTAGCTAACATCAAGATTGCCACCAAGTTTGGAGAGGTTAATAGTTTCTCCCTGAAGATGAGCAAGCATTGTCCATAATCGTCTCAATCTGGTAGCAGGAACACGAAAACCAGCTTGGGGGACATCTCTTTCTAAATAACTACGAATCATATTTTCTAACCAATTCATACTAAGCTTATCATTTTTAGCTAAATAGCTTTTAGGAAATCCTCCTCTGACCCATAGTTTTTGAATTTCTTGTTGTTTGCTTGGAATTTCTAAAACATTTAGTCCACTCATTTCAAGATAGCTGATACGTCCTGCTAAACTTTCAGAAGATTGTCTTAGTAACTCCATAGATGCAGAGCCAAGTAATAAATATTGTCCTGAATCACATCCTTTTTCTCTATTATCATCAATGAGACCACGCAAAATCATAAATAAATCTGGTACACGTTGTATTTCATCTAATATGACAAGTTTATCACTATGCTGAGAAAGGAAACTTGTTGGATCTTGTAGTTTAAGTAAATCTCCTGGTGATTCTAAATCTAAATATATTGATGATTGCTCCTTAGCTATCTTTTTTGCAAGGGTTGTCTTTCCAATTTGCCTAGCTCCTAAAAGAGCGACAGCTGGGGCATTGTCAATATTAAACGACAGTTTATTTTCAATTAATCTTTTTAACATAACCTATCCTTTTAGAATATTTACTTCTAATTTACAAGGTAATTTTTTAAATCTAAACATAGTATTTTAGAACATTTATTTCTAATTTGCAAGGTTAATAGATGAATTAACAATATTATTATTTTTTTTGAGTATATTTTGGGTATCTTTTGGATATTCAATTGTTTATTTGGGAATAGGTAAAGACAGGCAAAAAAACAAGAAACTGGGTTTTGAAGTGGTGGGACATATAGGGATCGAACCTATGACCTACTGATTAAGAGTCAGTTGCTCTACCGATTGAGCTAATGTCCCAAACCAAATTATTTGGTAGCGATGCAGGGAATTGAACCCCGGACACTGCGGATATGAGCCGCATGCTCTAACCATCTGAGCTACATCGCCACAATAGAAAAGAAAAATAGAGTGTTTTTTATTGATAGCCTTCGTAAAGGTCAAGTAATTATATAAAAAATATTAATTTAAAGTTTTATTTTTTTCCTGTAATATCAACAATAATTTTTTTTATCTCTTCATAATTTTTTAAAACAGGAAAATCTGGAAACTCTTTTGTTATGCTTTCAGGAGGACGAAAAAACATTCCTTTGTTTGCACTTTTAAGCATTGTTACATCATTGTAAGAATCTCCAAAAGCGATAATATCATATTTTAACGACTGCAGTGCTTTAACAGATTTCTCTTTTTGGTTCTGCTGACGAAGATGGTAGTTTAAAATTGTACCATCTTGTGCAACATCCAAATAGTGACAAAACACTGTGGGACTGCCTATTTTTTTTAATATCGGTTTTATAAATTCTGTAAAAGTATCAGAAAGAATGATAAGCTCCATTCTCTCTCTAATCCAATTTACGAAATCCTCTGCACCTTCAAAAGGCTCCATCTTGGCAACTACATTTTGTATATCCTGAAGTTTTAAGTTCTTATCATTCATAACTTTTAGCCTATGAATCATAAGCTCATTATAATCAGGTATATCTCTTGTCGTTAAATTTAGAGCTTCTATTCCACTCTTTTTAGCAAGCTCCATCCAAACTTCTGGAATAAATACTCCTTCTAAATCAGAACAAATAATGTGCATTATTTTAACCCTTAAAAAAAAATTAATCAGATTCCCCTTCTATCCTAATTATAACAGGATACTCTTTTATAAAAGAGAGCGTTGATATCTTTTTTATTGCATCCTGAATATCGCTTTCTTTTGCAATATGCGTAAACATAATAATAGGAACAGACTTAACTCTGTTTCTACCTTCTTGATGAACAGATTTTATACTTATCGAATTTTCACCCAATATCCCTGCTATTTTTGACAAAACGTTAGGCTTATCTTCTGCCATTAAGCGAATGTAATAGTTAGTCTTAATATCTTTTATATCAGACAACTCAACATCTTTTAAATATTTTCTTTTATAAGAATTGTAAGGTACTCTTTTATTCACATTCAATATTATATTGCGTGCTATATCGGATATATCGCCTAAAACAGCAGTAGCAGTAGGCATCATCCCTGCTCCATAACCATAAAGAAAAATATCACCTGTTGCCACGCTTTCTATATTTATAGCATTAAAAGAGCTTCTTACATTTGCAAGAAGTGAGTCTGATTTCACCAAAGCAGGATGAACTCTAATATCTATTTTACCATTTTTTGTTTTTCGGCATATAGCAAGTAGTTTTATAATATAGCCAAATTTATGAGCCAATTCCACATCTATATTATTAAGATTTGAAATTCCTTCTGTATGAATATCTTTAAAGTTAAGTTTTAAGCCATAAGCTATAGCTGATAAAATAACAATTTTATGTGCACTATCTCCACCACTTATATCAAGATGTGGGTCTCTTTCAGCATACCCTTTTTTTTGAGCATCTTTTAACGCTTCTTTAAACGAAACATTTTTTTCGGTAATTTCAGATAAAATATAGTTACAAGTACCATTCAAGATACCTTTCATAGATATAATCTCATCAGAAACTAAAGATTCTCTTAAAGTTTTTATTACAGGGATACAACCACCAACACTCGCTTCAAAAAAGACATCAACCCCTTGCTCTGCTGCCTTTTCAAAAATCAAATCTCCATAATAACAGATAAGTGCTTTATTCGCTGTAACGATATTTTTTTTGTTTTTTATAGCTTCAAGAACCAAATCTTTAGCTATAGTCGTTCCACCTATTGTCTCAACAACTATATCGACATCCGCATCGTTAAAGACTTTTTTTGCATCATCTGTAAAAATAGTATCTTTAAGGTCAACACCTCTATCCGTTTTGGTATCTACATCGACAACGTATTTTAAAAACAACTCTGCACCAAGTTTCTTTTTTAATACACTTTTTTGCTCAATAATGAGTTTTGCTACACCAGTTCCGATGGTGCCGAGACCTAAAATTGCAATGTTTATTTTTTTCATAATTAAATTTATTTAAACAAAAAGTTGAGACCTTTGCACATAGCTTAAATTTTGCTTTTGTTTTGTGGTGAAGTAGTATTTTTATACGTCGAACCCAAAACAAAAGTAAAAGAAAGCGTCAGTTTTTATAAAGGTTTTTTGAGGTTTTTGTGAAATTATCAAAAGTTAATATTTTTTCAAAACCACTATTTTTTCATAAAAAACATTATGGGCAAAGGTCTCAAAGTTATACAAGAGATTTTGGAAAAAATATCTTTGAATAAAGTTCCATAACATAATTGTCTGTCATTGAAGCAATCAAGTCAGCAACTGTCGTTTTATAATCTTGCTTGCTTTCTAAAAGGTGTTCAAGCCTCATTTTACGAGCAACTTTCTTGAACAACTCCTCATTTTCTTGATCCATAAAATAGTTATAAATATCAATTAAAATCTTCTTTGCTTTTTCAAATTCTGAATGAACTATGTCAGCTCTATAGACATTATTATACAAAAAACTTCTTAGCTCTTTCATAGCATTATGGACATCATCACTAAGCCTTAAAATTAAACTGTCATCCTTTACAGTGCTTGAAAATATTAAGTCTTGTATCATTGTATTTGCTCTTTCAGAATGAGTTTTACCAAGCATTTTTGTACAAAAATCGGGTATATCTTTTTTTTTTATAACTTCACTCCTTAAAGCATCTTCCAAGTCATGATTCAAATATGCCATAATATCAGAAATTCTTACGACTCTTCCTTCCAATGTTTCAGCCATATGTTTTGGGTCTCTGGCAAATATATCTCCCACACCTTTAGAGTGTTTTTTTATACCGTCTATAACTTCATAAGTTAAATTTAATCCTTTTCCACCTTTTTCCAAAAACTCTACAACTCTTATGCTCTGTTCGGTATGAGTAAAATTTGTTAGAAAAACTTCTTGAAGTGCAGTTTCTCCACTATGCCCAAAAGGTGTATGCCCTAAATCGTGCCCCAAAGCTATAGCTTCTGCTAAATCTTCATTTAAATGCATAGCTCTACTTACAGTTCTTGCTATTTGTGAAACTTCAATAGTATGAGTGAGACGAGTTCTATATTGAGAGCCAAAAGGAGAAAGGAAAACCTGTGTTTTATGTTTCATTCTCCTAAAAGCATTTGAATAAATTATTCTATCTTTATCTCTCTGAAACTCTGTACGAATAGCACAAGATTTTTCTTTTCTTTTCCTACCTTTTGATTTTGAGCTTAAAGTACCAAATGGAGAGAGAAAATTTTTTTCTCTCTCTTCAAATTTTTCTCTTATGCTAATCATTCTTTTATATCTTCGAGACCTTTGCGCATAATGTTTTTTATGTGCAAAGGTCTTATTTTTAAATTACTTACAAAGCTTTTGTATCTCTTTTACCTTGTCTGTTTTTTCCCAACTAAAACCTTCTCTCCCAAAATGTCCATAAGACGATGTTTTACCATAAACTGGGTTTAAAAGATCAAGTTGTGTAATGATTTCAGCAGGTTTTAAACCAAAAACTTCACGTACTATTTTACTAATTTCATTTTCAGGTATTTTGCCTGTGCCAAAAGTGTCAACCATAACAGATACAGGTTCTGAAACACCTATAGCATAAGCTATCTGAACTTCACACTCATCTGCAACACCTGATGCTACAATATTTTTTGCAATATATCTTCCCATATAAGAAGCACTTCTATCTACTTTTGAAGGGTCTTTACCAGAAAAACATCCTCCTCCATGACTACCTCTACCGCCATATGTATCAACAATAATTTTTCTACCAGTTACTCCACAATCTCCCATAGGACCTCCTACAACAAATCTGCCAGTAGGATTAATAAAAAATCTTGTTTTTTTATCAATCATATCAAGAGGTATAACTTTTTTCACCACCTCTTCTATTATTGCTTCTTTTAAAGTTTCGTACTTAACTTCTGGTGTATGCTGACTTGAAATTACAATCGTATCAACTCTTACCGGTTTTTTGCCGTTATACTCAATTGTAACTTGAGATTTTCCATCGGGTCTTAAAAAATCTAATACTTTTGTTTTTCTTGCTTCTGCTAAACGTTTTGTAAGTTTGTGTGCAAAAACAATAGGCATTGGCATAATCTCTTCTGTCTCTCTACAAGCATAACCAAACATTAAACCTTGATCTCCTGCACCTTGTTCTTGATCTATACCTTCATTAAGATTTACACCTTGTGCTATATCTAAAGATTGTTGGTCTATACTTGTTATAACAGAACAAGTTTGCCAATCGAACCCCATATCAGAAGAGCTGTATCCTATCTCTTTAATCGTTTTTCTAACAACACTTGGCATATCTACATAGCAGTTTGTAGTAATTTCACCTGCAATAAAAGCAAGCCCAGTAGTAACAAGTGTTTCACAAGCAACACGGCATTGTTTGTCTTGTGCTATAATTTCATCTAAAATTGCATCAGAAATTGCATCAGCAACTTTATCGGGATGTCCTTCTGTTACCGATTCAGATGTAAACATTTTTTTTTCGGTCATTTTTTATTTCCTTTTTAAAATAGTATTATCTATAAGACGCACTTTGCCTATTTTAACAGCTAAGGCAAAAAGAGCCTCGTCTTTAATTTCGTCAATATCTTCTAAAGTTTTTGTGTCACATATTTTTAAGTAATCTATATGTGTGTCATCGTATGAATTTATTATTTTTTTTGCTTCCTCAATTATATCTCTACTTAAAGTTTTATTTTTAGAGTTTAAAACCATTTGCTCGGCTTTTTGAATAGATTTAAAAAGAGATAAAGCTTTTTCCTTTTGTTCTTGTTTGAGATATGAATTTCTTGAACTCATAGCAAGTCCGCTTACTTCTCTTACTATATCCGCCCCTAAAATTTTTATATCATAATTTAAGTCACTCACCATCTGTTTTATTATAGCAAGTTGCTGATAATCTTTCTTACCAAAAATAGCTATATCGGGTTTTACAATATTAAAAAGTTTTGCAACAATTAGACAAACACCTGAAAAATGGAATGGTCTTGAAGCCCCACAAAGATTTAAAGGAAGTTTTGAAAGTTTTACCGTTGTTTGAAAATTGTCGCCATAAAGCTCGTTTTTTGTTGGTAAAAAAAAGACATCAACTCCCTCTTTTTTAGCAAGTTTTTTATCGTTTTCTATATCGACAGGATAACAATCTAAATCTTCATTTGGAGCGAACTGCGTAGGATTTACAAATACACTTAACACAAGGTTATCAGCAAGGGGTCTGCCTTTTTTTAAAAGAGAGATATGCCCTTTATGCAAAAAACCCATAGTCGGAACAAAACAAATAGTTTTTCCATTTTTCTTTTGAGAGTTTGAAAACTCCTGCATAGATTTTATGTCTTTAATTATCTTAATTTGTAAAACCTCATTTTTTCATAATGGTTTTTATAAATATATTCTGCTCATAAGTTTTTAATCAATATTACTATTTTTTCTCAATATAATATCGTTTACAGCACTTGGAACAAACTGAGAAACATCCTTTTTAAAATAGACTAACTCTTTTACAAAAGAAGAGCTTAAAAAAGAGTATTCTGGCTTACTAACCATAAAAACAGTTTCTATATCATCAAAAAGTTTTTTATTTGCCAGAGCCATATCCATCTCTTTTCTTAAATCTAAGGTGTTTCTTACTCCTCTTATTAAAATACTTGCTTGCACTAATTTAGCAAATTCAACAACAAGTCCATCAAAATATGTCCCTTCTACATTAGGCATATCTTCAAAAATTTCTTCCATAACTCGAATTTTCTCTTCTTTTGTTAAAAAATCTTCTTTTTTATAATTCTTGAAAGCACACACAAACACTTTATCAAAAAATTTTGATACTCTTTTTATGATATCTAAGTGCCCAAGCGTAAATGGGTCAAATGAACCTGCATAAAGAGCAATTTTTTTCATTTTTATATCTCCTCTGTATTTTAAAGTTACTTTAAAATATAAACTATTTTTTTCATAAAAAACATTATGTACGAAAGTCTCAAGACTTAACTTTCATTGATTAAAAAAGTTAAAGTTGTCTCACCATATTTTTTTGTCTTATAAAATTTAAAAATATTTTCAGGAACAACCTCTTTATCACTATGCTCTATTATTAAAAAAGCTTTTTCATTAAGAATGTTGAGTTTTTTTAAATTCATTAAAGAGGGAACAATATAATTTTTATTATAAGGCGGATCTATAAAAACTATATCAAATTTATCGTTATATCGTTTCAAAACACTCAAACTTTTAATTATATCTAATAAAAAAAAATAAGCTTTTTGTTCAAGTTCTAATAAAGCAATATTTTGTTTTATCATATTTAAAATGTTTTTATTATTATCTACAAACACACAAAAATTAGCCCCTCTGCTTAAAGCCTCCACCCCTACAGAACCACTCCCTGCAAACAAATCTAAAACATTAGCATCTTCTACTTTGTCGTAAAGAATATTGAAAATTGCTTCTCTTACTTTTGAGGTAGCAGGTCTAACTTTGTTATCATCATAAAATACTATTTTTCTTCTTTTTAAAAAACCGCCCGTTATTTGTAGAATTTTTTTTTTCAACAGTTAAATTATAGAACTATAAATAAGGTTCAGATAAATCTTCAAGTTTTATAGTATCACCCTTTGATGTTACAATTAGTCTTTTTATAAGATTTTTTAATTCTCTTACATTGCCTGGAAAATCGTAGTTAGAAAGTTTTTTAATAACTTTCTTATCGATACTTTTGTTTTGTTCTGTCTCTTCTTCTAAAAATTTTGAAACAAGAATAGGGATATCTTCTTTTCTATCTCTTAGAGGCGGTATAGAAATTGGTAAGACATTCAAACGGAAAAAAAGCTCTTCTTTAAATCTTTTTTCTTTTACTTCTTTTTCTAAATTTTTATTTGTTGAAGCTATTATACGCACATCAACATCAATTTCTCGCTCTCCACCAAGCCGTTTAAATTTTTGTTTTTCTAAGAAATGTATTAAAAGTGTTTGTGTTTCAAGACTCATATCACCTATTTCATTTAAAAAAACAGTCCCACCATTTGCAAGTTCAAACACACCTTTAGTTTTATGCTCTCCTAAAAAACCTTTCTCACTGCCGAATAACTCTTTTACCATTAAATCTTTAGTTATTGTAACACAATCAACAGATTTTATAAATTTTGTTGCGCGACCACTAAGCTGATGTATTAATCTCGCTACAAGTTCTTTTCCTGTTCCGCTTTCTCCTTGTATTAATACCCAAGAATCGCTTGTAGCAATTTTGAAAATATTTTGTCTTAATTTTACAATTGATTCACTTATTCCATCAATAGAGTTTTGCTCTATAATTTTTTTCCTAAGATAAATATTTTCTTCTTTTATTTTTCTAAAATTAAGAGCTTTATTGATTGATAAGACAACTTTGTCTATCGATAATGGTTTTTCTAAAAAGTCATCAGCTCCAAATTTAGTAGCAACTACTGCTGTTTCTATAGAGCCATGACCTGTTATCATTATGACAGGAAGGTAGGGGTGTTGCTTTTTTATCTCTTTAAGAGTTTCTATACCGTCCATACCTGGAAGCCAGATATCTAAAAGTACTAAGTCTGGAGTATTCGTGCTAATAATCTTTAAAGCTTCATAACCATTATTAGCAGATAAAACTTCAAAACCCTCATCAACAAGTAAGCCCTTTAAAGCCTCTATTATATCGGGTTTGTCGTCGACGATTAAAATAGTGGGAAAAATCAATTTAATTAAACACCTTTAAGACCTTTGCACATAATGTTTTTTATGACAAAATAGTGGTTTTTTATAAAATATTAACTTTTGATAATTTTACAAAAATTTATAAAACACTTATAAAGACTTACGCTCTCTTTTACAATATTTTTGGGTTTGACGTATTAATATACTACTGCACCACAAAAATATTGCAAAATAGAGCTATGTGCAAAGGCCGAACCTTTATAAAAAAAAAATTATTATTCAAATAAATTATAGAAACAATCTCTTTGAACAGGCTTAAAACCTGCTTCTTTAATAAGACTTACTATCTTTTCTTTAGGAAGCATATAACTTACTCCAGCAGAACGCACAACATTTTCTTCTATCATAGTGCTCCCAAAATCATTAGCACCGAAAAAAAGAGATAACTGAGCTATTTTATCTTTTTGAGTTACCCAAGAAGTTTGTATATTTTTAATATTATCAAAAAACAAACGTGAGATTGATAAAACTCTCAAATATTCTAAAGGACTTTTTTTAATAACATTATCAAGTTTGGTATTTTTAGGTTGAAAAGTCCAAGGTATAAAAGCGGTAAAACCTCCTGTTTTATCTTGCAAGTTACGCAATTTATCAAGATGGCTAATTATATCCTCATTCGATTCAATATGCCCAAACATCATAGTTGCTGATGTCTTTAAACCAAGTTTGTGAGCCTCTTCCATAACGTTAAGCCACTCTTGACTATTACACTTACCAGGAGAAATTTTTTCTCTTATTTTATCTACAAGAATTTCGGCACCTCCTCCCGGAATAGAGCCTAATCCTGCATCAATAAGTTTCTCTAATGTTTCGCTAATAGTTAAGTTAGATTTTTGAGAGATAGAAAAAATCTCTGGGGGAGAAAAACCATGTATATGTATATTAAATGTTTTTATGAATTTTAAGAGATTAAGATAATAATCTAAATCTAAATCTGGATTAATTCCTCCTTGAAGTAATATCTGTGTTCCTTTTAAATCTTTTGTCTCTTCTATCTTCTTACTTAACTCTTCTTTGCTAATTAAATATGCACCCTTTTCTTCTTTATTACTTTTATAAAATGCACAAAAAAGACAACCCGACTTGCATATATTTGTATAATTTATATTTCTATCTATTACGAAAGTTACAATTTTTTTTTTGTGCAAAGCTTTTCTTTTCTCATTTGCATAGTGTGCTAAATCTAAAAGCTCTGCTTCATTTAAAAGCTCTAACGCTTCCTCTTTATCTATTCTTATATTTTGCAGACTTTTTGTTAATATTTTTTCTATTTTTTTAGATTTCATTATAAAAAGAGTCTCTCATAGTAGGAATTAATCCCGCTTTTTTGATAAGATTTTCTAACTTTTGTTTCGTTAAACCTTTTTGCGACATAGCTCCTGCTGTATGTGTAATTTTTTCTTCTATTATTGTCCCATCTAAATCGTCTGCTCCAAAAAGAAGTGCAATTTGTGCAACATACTCACCAAGCATAATCCAATACGCTTTTATATGGTCAAAATTATCAAGCACAAGCCTTGATATCGATATATTTTTTAAATCTTCAAGTATGCTCGATTCATTAATATGGCTTAACTTAGTATTTTTAGGATGGAATTTAAGCGGTATAAAAGCTGTAAAACCGCCTGTCTCATCTTGCAAACATCTTAAAGTCATAAGGTGCTCGGCTTTTTCCTCTTTAGTCTCTATATGACCATAAAGCATTGTAGCGTTCGTTCTTATACCTTTTAGATGAGCTTTTTTTACAATTTCAAGCCATCTTCCTTTTCCTATTTTTTTGGGGAAAAGCTTATTATGAATTCTATCGTTTAATATCTCAGCTCCGCCTCCAGGCATCATCTCAAGCCCTGCTTCTTTCAATTTATCAAATATAGTATCAATAGATAGATTTGAAATTTTAGACAAATGGTCAATTTCAACTGCTGTAAAAGCCTTAATTGTAGCTTCTGGATTTGTTTTTTTTACCAATTTTAACATATCAAAATAGTAGTCAAACTCTATATCTTTGTTCAGTCCGCCAACTATATGGTACTCTTTTATTGGATAATCTTTAGTTTTTTTAAGCTCTTTTTCAATATCTTCAAATGAAAAAGTATAAGCTCCTTCTTGCGTTTTATCTTTTGAATAAGCACAAAAAAGGCATTTATTGAAACAAATGTTAGTGTAATTTAAATGTTGGTTATAAACATAAAAAACCTTTTTACCATACCTTCTTTTCTTAACAAAATCGGCAAGCATTCCAATTTTTATAATATCGTCACTCTCATATAGTTTTAAGCAATCTTCAAGATTGAGTCTCTCATCGTTTTTTACTTTTTTTTCTATGTTTTTCATTATTACTGTCTATTTTACTTGAAAAATAAATTATAAATTATAGTTTCATACCGCCCGGTTAAACTAATATCAAACCCATATAATAAGTTATCACGAACCTCGTCAGGTCCGGAAGGAAGCAGCGATAAGTGCCGAACTTGTGTTATGGTTCTTTTTGGTATTTTTAACCGGGTTTTTTTTAATAAAAGTTAATTTTTTACTAAAAACTACTATTTTCTTTATAAAAAACATTATGTGCAAAGGTCTCAAAAGTTAGCTTTTCCCCATAAGGTACCTTCGTTGCAAGGCACGAAAAAGAAGGTTTATTCCAATTTGATAAATTTATGCTTTTAGCAAGTTGTTGTATCTCAACCTTTGTAAGTTTTGCATCAACAAGAGGGGCTAAAATATTATCCTCCATAGCAGCTTTTCTTCCTGGTCTAAATTTTTCTAAATCGTCAAAATTTTCTCCATAAGCAATATTTTTTATATTTAATAGTTTTGCCATTTCCTTTAATTGTAAAAAGAGTATCTTCTTACAAATATAACATCTCTCTTTTGTGTTTTTTATAAAATCTACATTATCCATCTCGTTAGTTTCAATAATAATATGTTTAACACCTATCTCTTTTGCAATTTTTTTAGAAACTTCTATTTCACTATCGGGTCTGATTGGCGATTTAGCGGTTATTCCAACGACTTCGCCCTTAACTTCACTTTTTGCCACTTTAAGTAAAAAAGAGCTGTCTATTCCACCTGAAAAAGAGACTATTAATGAATTTAATTTTGAAAGAGTTAATTTTAGAAGTGCAAACTTATTTGAAATAGTTAATTGCATTATGAAAAAGTTTTATACTCATTGAATTGTCTATCGTATCTCTTGTCCAATCAGGATGATTTGTAAAATGATTAAACGCTTCTGGATGAGGCATAAGCCCAAAAATTCTGCCTGTATTATCACAAATTCCTGCAATGTCATAAAGTGAGCCATTAGGGTTTTCAGGAAAACTGTTTTTTGCTGGCGTACCATTTTTTAAAGAGTATTGCATAACAACTTGATTACTCTTTTTTAGTTTTTCAACTACACTATTTTCACAATAAAATTTACCCTCTCCATGCCTTATAGGAAGTTCCATAAAATCTATACCTTGAGTAAAAACACATTTAGATTTTTTATTTATCTTAAGATAAACCCACTCATCTCTGAAATTTCCACAATCGTTATTTATAAGAGCCACTTCTCTTTTATATTTACCGTTTTCAAAACCGGGCAAAAGCCCCATATTTACAAGAGTTTGAAACCCATTACAAATACCTAAGATAAGTTTTTTATTCTCTATAAATTTATTTATTTCATCACCAATCTTGGTCTTCATAATGATAGCTTGAAGATTACCCGCTCCATGATAATCACCCCAAGAAAAACCTCCGCCAAAAACAAGAACTTGAAAATCGTTAAGATTAACCTCCCCATTTATAAGAGAGTTAATATGGACTTTTTGGGCATCTGCTTTTACAAGACTAAAAGAATAAATTGTTTCATAATCACAATTTAGTCCAAAACCAGACAGTACTAATACTTTTACTTTTTTCATATCTATCCAAAAATAAAGAGGTTCTTCGCCTCTCGGCGAACCCCCTTAATCCACCTTAAAAGGGGGAAAGGGTAAAAAAAAATCTCACGAAAAAACATTATATACAAAAGTATCTAAGACCTTTGCACATAGCTCTATAATAAATTAAAATACTTAAGTATAAATATTGTAACTATTGAATACAAAGCACTCACAATATCATCTAATACAATATAAATACCACCCTCTTTTTTATCAAAATATCTTGCAATCGGCGGTTTAACTACATCAAAAAATCTGAAAATAAAAAATATATATACAAGAAATTTTAAAGAGAGTTCATTATAAAAAAATGTAGCAATTAGCATATAAGCACAAATTTCATCTAATACAAACTGCTTAGGGTCTTTATTATTCCAATATTTAATTGACCAATTTGAACAGTAAACAGCCAATAAAAAAAAGATAACGAACAAACAAATAGAGTATATAAAACTAAAATTTACAAAGTTTATGATGATTAAGTAGATAATAAAGGCAGGGATTGTTCCAAAAGTGCCGGGAGCAAAAGGAGCAAAACCAAAAAAAAAACCGGAAGATAAAAAAACTTTTATAATATTTTTTGTTTTCATAAAAATACGCCTATTAATTTTTCCTGCTATTTTTTTGTTTGAAAGTTTCTAAGTAAGACAGCCTTACACACAAGTGTTATTAAGATAGTTTTTTATCAAAAAAAATAAAATTACAACCAATTTTATAAAAAGATACAGCAATATAATGTTAGGAAATTGCATACCAATTAAATTTTCCTTGACATAAACCGTATAGTTTTTTTTACTTTAAAATAAATTTAATCTTATATAAAAATTTAAGAAAAACTAATGAAAACACAAATTCTTCCATCTTTAAATTCAAGCTTTCAAGCCAAAAATCTTTGGCAAACCTATCTTTGCTGGCGATAGCCTATCGCTAATTTCCCTCTTAAAAATCTATAACAACATTAATCTTATAAATTTTTCATAAAATTTTGAGATTAATTTTAAAAATATTTTATCAAATTAAAAAACAAGTAGGAGTAACTTATGAAACCGAATATCAAGTCGTATATGTTGTATATGCAAAACAAATTTTTCGATGAATTTAGTAAAATTTTAAAATCTTCTTTCAATTCAACTTTCAAAGCAAAAACTCTCCAACAAGTATGTCTTTGGCAATAGCCTACTACCATTAGAATATACAAATTTAAAACCCCCATAAAAACAATATTTACACTTAATTTTCAAAAAAGTTTTAGTTTCAGTTAAGTTTAAAAAATATAATAAAATAATAAATAAGGAGTAAATTATGAAATATAATATTAATGCGTATCCGCAAAATGGATTTTTTGGCGAATTTGGTGGAGTTTTTGTACCACCAGAATTGGAAAAAATTTTAAAAGAAATTGAAGAATCGTATTTAAAAATAAGGCAAGATAGCTCTTTTTTAGAAGAATTGAGCGAGTTAAATAAACATTACACAGGAAGACCAAGTCCTATATATCATGCAAAAATTTTAAGCGAAAAATTACAAGGTGCTCAAATTTATTTCAAAAGAGAAGATTTGAACCACACAGGAGCTCATAAAATAAACCATTGTTTGGGAGAAGCTTTATTGGCTAAAAGAATGGGTAAGAAAAAAGTAATTGCCGAAACTGGAGCAGGTCAGCATGGAGTTGCTTTGGCAACCGCAGCAGCTTTATTTAACATTGAATGCGATATTTATATGGGCGAAGTGGATATCGAAAAAGAGCATCCAAATGTTATTAGAATGAAAATTTTAGGTGCAAATGTTATTCCTGTTAGCGAAGGTGGAAAAACTTTAAAAGAGGCTGTCGATGTTGCTTTTATGGCATATTTAAAAGACCCTGTAAATCAATTATATGCCATAGGTTCTGTTGTTGGTCCTCATCCTTTTCCTATGATGGTGCGAGATTTTCAGTCTATTGTTGGTAGCGAAGCAAAAAAACAATTTAAAGAAATGACTAATTCTCTGCCTGATAATGTTATGGCTTGTGTCGGTGGAGGTAGTAATGCTATGGGACTTTTTTCGGGTTTTTTAGAAGAAGAAAATATAAATTTTTATGGAGTTGAACCTGCAGGAATTTCCTTTAAAGATGGAGAACATGCGGCAACAATGACAAAAGGAAGCAAAGGAATGATTCACGGTTTTAAATGCTATTTACTTCAAGATAAAGAAGGGAATCCTCTTCCTGTTCATTCTATCGCAAGTGGTTTGGATTATCCTGGCGTTGGACCCGAGCATTGTCTTTTAAAAGATTTGAACAAAGTAAATTATGTGAGTGTGACTGATGAAGAAGCTATCAGTGCTTTTTTTGAAATGTCCAGAAAAGAAGGAATTATTCCTGCTTTGGAATCTTCACACGCAATTGCTTATGCTATTAAACTTGCTCCAACTCTATCCAAAGATAAAACCATCTTGGTTAATTTATCTGGTAGAGGCGATAAAGATATCGATTATATAGCCAAAGTTTATGGAAAAGAGTATAAAATTGTTTAGAAAGAGATTAACTTAATTGACTTGAAAAACAAAAAACTTTTAAATAGCATGTTTCTCTTTTAAAATTCTTAAATTTCTTAAATTATAGAAGTTTTAAAATTTATGATATTTAAGACCTTTATTGTGTTCCCAAATAGAAACTTGGGAACACAATAAAGGTCTAAAATTAAAAGGTTTATAATATGCAAGGTATGATTGTTGATAGTATAATAGCTATAATAATATTATTTTATGTGATACAAGGTTTTAGAAAAGGAATAATATTGGAAATTCTTGGAATATCTAATATATTCATAAGTATCTTTATCTCTTTTAAATTATCCACCTTTATCGTCAATATGCTCGCACAAATATTCAATATAAGTAATATTGTCTATACTCTTGCACCAATAGTTGTTTTTATTATTTCCTATATTTCTATCAAATTGTTACTTTCCGTCATAAATTTACTTTTAAAATTTAAAAGTGGTAATAATATTAGCAAAATATTTGGTTCATTTTTTGGTT
Organism: Desulfobacterales bacterium; assembly: GCA_963662235.1. Lineage (GTDB taxonomy): Bacteria > Desulfobacterota > Desulfobacteria > Desulfobacterales. The sequence goes on from OY759308.1 coordinate 1,542,375, forward strand.
TTTTAAAAGGTATCATTCTTTTAAGTATGTTAACAATTACCTTGACCATATTTGATGTAAACAAAACTTTAATTAAAGATTCAAACCTCTCTCCATATCTATCTTCTGTTTCACAAGTGATGTTTGATATGGCTCCTTCCACAATCAAAAACGCAGTTGCTATAAAAATAAGTCAAATTAAAAATAGTGTAAATGGTTGGTAATAAAATAAAAGAGATAACCCAGATAATCGACACTCTAAGAGGGGAAAACGGATGCCCTTGGGACAAAAAACAAACTGCCGAAACGATGATATACTATCTATTAGAAGAGGCTTATGAACTTAATCAAGCTATTTTAAACAACGACACAGAGAATATTAAAGAAGAGATTGGCGATGTCCTTTTTCAAATTTTTTTTATAATTATTTTATACGAAGAGAAAAAGAGTTTTACTCTAAAAGATATTGTAGATGTAAATGTAAAAAAAATGATAACAAGGCATCCTCACGTATTTGACAATTTAGAAATAAACGATGTTGAAGAGATTAAGAAGAATTGGGATAAAATAAAAAAACAAGAAAAAAATAGAAAGCAAGATTCTGTTTTAGATGAAATTCCAAAATCTTACCCCCCTATTCTAAAATCTTATAAAACCTCAAAAAAAGTAGCGAAGTTAGGATTCGATTGGGAAAATGTTGATGGTGTTTTGAGTAAAATCGAAGAAGAGATAGCAGAATTAAAAAAAGAGATTTCAAATAAACACGATAAAAATATAGAAACAGAACTTGGAGACGTTTTTTTATCATTAGTAAATTTATCAAGATTTTTAAAAATCAATCCTGAATCGGCTCTTGATCAAGCTAACAAAAAGTTTGAAAGAAGATTTAGACATATTGAAGTCGGTGCAAAAAAAGAGGGTATAAATTTAAAAGATTTGACTCCTAAAGAGATTGATGACCTTTGGGAAAAAGCTAAAAAAATATGATTGCAATTATAGATTATAAAGCAGGGAACCTTGCGAGTGTAAAAAGAGCCTTAGATTATCTTGGTTTCAAAAATATTATCACAAGTGATATAAAAAAAATTGAAAAAGCTACAAAAATAATTTTCCCCGGTGTAAGTGCTGCAGGCTCTGCTATTCTAAGTCTTAAAAAACTTCAAATAGATGAACTTCTAAAAAAAGCATTTTTGGAAGACGTGCCAATATTAGGGATATGTCTTGGCACTCAAATAATACTTAGAGAAAGTGAAGAAGACGGCGGAATAGAGTGTTTATCATTAATAGATGGTGTCGCAAAAAAATTTCCAAAATTTAATCAAGAGATGAAAATTCCTCATATGGGCTGGAACAATATAAAAATAGAAATAAACCATCCAATTTTAAAAGATATAGATGAAGAAAAAGATGAATTCTATTTTGTTCACAGTTTTTATCCAGAGCCTCAAAATAAAGAGGACATAATTGCTACAACCGATTACTATAAAACTTTCCCATCTATCATTGGTAAAAAAAGCCTTATAGCAACACAATTTCACCTTGAAAAAAGTGGAGAGGCTGGGCTAAAAATTTTAAAAGCTTTCTGTAAAATATAAAAATTATGTTGAGTAAAAGAATTATACCCTGTCTTGATGTACGAGACGGCAAAACAACTAAGGGCATAAAATTTCAAAATAATATTGAAATAGGCGATCCTGTAAAAATGGCAAAATTTTACTATGAAGAAGGTGCTGATGAAATTGTCTTTTACGATATTACAGCATCATATGAAAAGCGTAATATAATGATAGAGATAGTAAAAAAAGTAGCCGAAACAATTTTTATACCTTTTTCAGTCGGCGGAGGCATTAGAAATATTGATGATATGTACAACGTTTTGTTTGCAGGTGCAGAAAAAATAAGTATTAACTCTGCTGCTGTTAATAATCCAGAACTTATACAGAAAGGGGCAAAAGCTTTTGGCTCACAATGTATCGTGCTTGGTATGGATGTAAAATTTACAGGGAAAACAAAAAAAATTCCTTCTGGCTATGAAATAGTTATTAACGGTGGAAGAAAGTATATGGGAATTGATGCTCTTGAGTGGGCAAAAAAAGGAGAAGAGCTCGGAGCTGGTGAAATTTGCCTAAACTCAATTGATGCAGATGGAGTACAAAAAGGATACGAAATTAACCTTACTTCTCTTATTTCACAAAATGTAAATATACCCGTTATAGCTTCTGGGGGTGCAGGTAAACCTTCCGACCTTGTTGAAGTTTTAACAAAAGGAAAAGCAGACGCAGCATTAATAGCTTCTATGGTACATTATAAAAATTACACCATTAACGATATTAAAGAGCATCTTGAAAAAAATAATATTAAGGTACGAAAAACAAATTAAAGGAGAAAAAAATGCAAAAAATAGTTATAACTTTTTTTGTGCTTCTATTTGCTGTCCAAGTTTACGCCACAGAGATAGGCGGAGTCAATTTTGAAGATAGTGAAGTAGTGGAGGGAAAAACTTTAAATTTAAACGGAGTTACAATAAAAAAAGCTCTTGTTTTTGTTAAAGTTTATGCAGGTGCCTTTTATGCAGAAAAAAAAATAACAAGTGCAAAAGAAGCCATAGAATCTGAGCGAATCAAACAAATTAAACTGCACTATTTAACAAATAAAGCTACCGCAGAAAAAATACAAAATGGGTTTCTTGAACTTATGGAAAAAGCAAACTCAAAAGAGATGCTTGAAAAACAAAAAATTAATTTAGAAAAACATTTGTCTTGGCTTACTGACGATATGGAAATCGGATATGTTTCAACAACAACTTATGTACCGGGCAAAGGATTAACTTTTGCTTTAAATGGTGTAGAAAAAGGCACAATAGAAGATAAAGAGTATATAAAAATGTACTTTACATATTGTTTTGGAGAAAAAGCAGAAAAGAATATCCGAGAAGGATATTTGAGTAAATAAAAAAGAAGAGTTTTAAATCTAAGTTATAATATCAATAAGGGAGAGGAAAAATTTTCTCTCCCTTAAAAAATCAAATCATACGAGACAAAATAAATTTCAGTAATAAATTTTTTCAAAGCTGTAGAGACGCAAAATCTTGCGTCTCTACTTTTTAACTGTTGTTTTATCGCCTCACAGCGATGAGCCATCCTAAAATATGTTTGGGTTTTGTGGTTTAAACCTTCGGTTTAAAAGACATTTCATCATTTCAATAAAATAATCCTTTTCAAAGACCTCCCGCTTCGTTTGTGTTTTTAAAAACAAGATAAAGTTAAAAATTTTTTGTAAATAATTAAGTAAGGTGTCCCCAGAATATTTTGTTCTTTTTTTAATCGGGAAACTCAACAATAGTTCTTTTTTCAACAGCACCAGTCTTAAAAAATCCAAGCCCTTCATTGGTTTTTTCATAATAATCTCTATCTTCGTCAGTCCAATTAGAGCAGTCCATCAAAAGAAAATCTTCGGAGTTTGTTTTTGCGTACTTTGGAGCATCAATTGCAATACCAACAATCGTATTCAAATGGTCAAACTTATTTTTTGCAGCTCCGCAGGCTATTTCAAGCATCGCTTGTCTTTTAGGACGATATTCATTTTCATAGTCTTTAATACCATCTATCTTGAGTTGTAAAAACACATATCCTTTATCTTGGTAAAAGGATGGCATAAACGACAAATTGCTCATTATTCGACTTTGTGTTTCCGGAAAATTACGAATTGATTGAATCATCCTTTCAGATAGTACACGACGAAAAAAACGAGGTTCTTTTGCCATTTCATGAATAGCACTTCGCCCTCTTAATGGAGAAGACCCACCGATTATATCGTTAAGAGTATTTTGACAGGTGACTTGGAGAAGTTTATCCCAATGATAAGAAATCTTGTCTGCTGTTTTTTTTCTTTTATAAACCTCTGTTTCAATAAAATCTTTCCATTCTCCTTCACCAACCATGATGACATTTATGTTTTTTTCAGTAGTACCTATAAAATGCTTGTTTTTTGTCTCATCAAAATTGAGAAAATAGTGGGCTAATAAATCCTCTTCTCCACAATAAGAAACCATATCGTATGCGTTAATTGCACTAACCTTTGCGTCAAGATATGACGTAAAATCGTAGACGGTATCTAATTCTGAAAAGATAATTGGAAGATTATGGCTATCAAATACATGGACAGGGTTTTCTTTGTCTATGTGTATCATAAAGGGAAAGGGGCTATTTGTATTGTTGGTGCCATAGAAAACACCAAGACTCCCATAAACATTGTCTGCACTAAAATTCTCGCAAGCCTCCTTTGCACCATGAGCAACAATGATTTTGTGAACCTGCATCTTTTGAAGATCAATGTTAAACGGAAAAGGAATTGTTAAATCTTTATTCAGAAATATTTTTCGTCCACTTCAAATATACCGTTCCGCACCATGAGCCGTACGCGTTTGAGAATCAATTACCTTTTTCTTCCATCAATTCCAATTGATTAATGGCGCATTATCCTCTTTAGAAAATGTTAAATTTTCTCTATCGAAAAAAATGAATAAATGGTCTTCAAAAACAACTAAGAGATCACACAGTTCATCTTTATCTTCTTTAAATGGATTGGGATAACTCCATAATTTTAGAAAAGATTTTTCACATAAATTTGCAAGCAATCTTTCCGTAGGTGTAACACCTTCAGATTTAACAATTTTGGTATTAGTCATTTATTAATTAGGCTCAACATATTATTAAGAATTCTTGGGACACCTTACTTATATTCCCTTTTAGTCCCATATTTTGTGGTTTAAGCTGTTCGGTTTAAAAGACGTTCCATTGCTTCGATAAAAGAGTCCTTTCTTAATCCTTAGGGCTCACTACACTTGTTATTTGTACAATACTTTCTTATAAAAAAAAGCTCCCTGTCAATAATTAAGTAAGGTGTCTCCAGAACTTTTTAATTTTTCGAATAGACCGCTTTTAAATTTTCAATCATTGGGTAATGTTTGATATTTAGCGTTTTGAGTTGAGCATTTTTTGAATGGCACGTTGCAGCAATGATTGCATCGGCCAACCCTACGCCATGAGATTTACCGAAGTCACGTTTATAAAGTCCACCAATCTTAGCAATTTCTGAAGTAATTGGAATGACGTTAAAAAGGGAGACAAAATTATTCAAAATTATCAATTCTTGTCCCCTCTTTACCCCTGCATAAAGTTCAGCGAGCACGATCGTGGATAATATTATTTGAGATGCGTTGTCATTGATAAAATCAACAGCTTTCTTATAACCTCGTAAAAAATCAATGAGGACATCAGTATCAGGAAGGAATAATTGTGCCATTTTTATTCCCTGTCCCATTCAGAACGCATTGTTTTAAAATCGGGGAGATCAGATCTATCACGCCATAGACCAGCGGTTTCACATAATATCTTTTTTCGTCTTTCCTGACTTGACTGTTCAATTAAAACATCAATTGCTTCTCGGATGAGTTCGCTTTGTTTTTTTCCTTTGATTTCTGAAAGAATTGCCAATTCAGCTCGTTGCTGATCCGTTAAATATATTTGAGTTCGTATCATTTTGAACCTCCCTTTTTGATGTATACATTATAGTTGTACATCACAAGGGTTTTGTCAAGGCTAACGTTAAGAGTTCTTGGGTTTCCTTACTTATTTTTCCTTTTAGTTCCATGTTTTTTTGTAAATAATTAAGTAAGGTATTCCCAAAATATCTTTACGCGGCAGATCCTTGTTCCATTGTCCAGCCAGGAAAAACAAGAACTGCCGGATGACATTTCAATGCTTTTGCTAAAACCTTGGCACGTTCAACTCCCAGTCGAACTCGATCATGTTCGATTGCAGAAATCGTTGACTGAGGAATTCCTGTAATAGTCGCGAGCTCATTTTGACTGAGTTCCTGAAGTTCCCGGATAATTCTCACCGATTCTCCAACGGATACATCAATTTGTTTGTTTGCTCTTGTAAAATCCTTCATTATTTCCTCCTGTAATCATGAGGTGTTACTTGCATAACCTTCACCAGTATTAGATCATTTTCCACTTTATAAATAACTCGATACTGCCCACCTAAACGAGAGGAACGAAACCCCTTCCATTCACCTCGCAACACTTCGTCATAAAATCCTTTGATCATTTTCAATCCCATATGACCTGAAATCATAACGATATCTTTCCACTTTTCGTATCTTTTTAGAATTTCAACAGGAATTGTTTTTAACTGTCTTTTCACATTTCTATGTTCAAGTATATCCCACATACTAATAATAGTATGTATATCTTTTTTGATATGTCAAGAAGAGAGTTGAGTTCATAGACGAAGCATTGGTGTTTTCAGTTGATACGTAACGTTTGAGTTCTTGGGAAAAGGCAGAAAAAGAATATCCAAAAAGGATAATTAAAAAAGAAGAGTTTTAAATCTAAGTTATAATATTGAGAAGGGAGAGGAAAAATTTTCTCTCCCTTAAAAAAAAATCAAATCAACAAAGCCAACGATTATAAATAGTCACCTCTATTAAACCTAAAATGTTCTTGATTTGCAAACATAACACTTTCGGTAATAATATCTTTTAATCTGTTATTTTCAGGCATTGTACTTGCTATATTATTAAGAGCTTCTGCATCTTCTTTTATTGTATTTATAATAGGTTCTAACTCTTTGAGGGTATTATTCTCATCATTAAGTTTGTCAGAATAGTCTCCAAGCATTTCAAGAAATTTGTTTAATTTTTCTGTTGCTGTTTTTTGGACTTCATCAACACCAGAAACATTCTCTACTACATTTAAGTTATTTATATCAGAAGAAGATATACCTTGTTTTTCCATCTCTGTATTAAAAATATCTTTAAAAGATTTTGTGTCTTGAACATTTGTTTTATTTGCATCAATCTTTTTAAAAACAGAAATATTTTCGGTTATATTATTAATCTTATTCATTTTATTCTCCTATATAAAAATAAACTTGACTCTTGATTTTACAAATTTGCAAAAAGTAGACCATTTTTTATTTTTATAACCCATTGTAAATACTAAGAAAAAAAAGAGGCAAAAAAGCACATAGAAAAAAATACCTAAAAGTCTAACATACTTTGGGCTACTTTTTCCGCATTAACTTGATATTTTCCACTTTGAACTAAATTGGTAATTTCTTCTATATCTTTATAATCCATCTCGTAAGTATCAGTACTTTCTGGTTTGTTAGATAAAACAACAGAATCTTGTTGATTTACTAAAACACCGTTTTGTGTTTCTTGTGCCTTACTACTCTCACCATCTCTTTTATTGATTTTTTTATTATAATCTAAATCGTACTGATTTACGTCACTTATTTTCATAAGTTATGCCTCCTAAAAAAAGCATTTTAAAGTTTCTTAAATTTTCTATGAAAAAAACAAATCTTATCTAAAAAATAGTTATCGGCAAAAATATTATTAACTTTAATTTTTTTTTATTTTTTTCCAAAAATAATAGAAAAAATATATTTTTTCTGCAACATATCAGAAACAACCTTTATATCTTCACAAATTTTATTTTTATAATAAACGTTATTTCCAATTACCTCTATCTCTTTTAAAGATACAAAAAAACTTTTTTCAATATATTTTGAAAAAGCCTCTTTTATAGTCCAAGATTTATAGTAATTTTCAAGTTCGTTTTTGATTGATAATATTTCAGCATTTGAAAAAGCGATTTTTTTAATTTTATCCCAATCTCTTTTTTGTGTTATATCTTCTATGTCTATTCCCACTCTTTTCTCTTCATCAAGAGATAGAGCAGAAGTTGCAAAATTAAAAGAGTGTGAAATTGAAATAGTAAAATTTTCAAAGTTTTCAATATAAGGAGCGCCACTTTTTTTCTTTAAAACGACTATTTTCTTAAAATCTACATTCTTTAAAGAGTTAAAAAGTTTTTTTACACAAAATCTACTACTAATCCACTCTTTTTGTACTTTAAAATTTTTAAACGAATTAATAGTATCAATCTCTTTTTCTGAAAAAAAATCGCATAACCTGCTATCAAGTAAATCTTTATTTTTAATATTTAAAAAAGATAATGCCTCTTCTATATCAACAAAATTTGCAAAGATATCATCAGTTATTTTGCGTATTATAAACATAATTGAGACCTTTGCACATACTGTTTTTTGAGAGCTTTGCACATAATGTTTTTTTATGAAAAAATAGTAGTTTTTAATAAAATATCAACTTTTGATAATTTCACAAAAGCTCCTAAAAACCCTATAAAGACTGACGCTCTCTTTTTTATGAAAAAATAATGGTTTTGAAAAAAAAATTAATTAAAAATAAAATCAGATAAAGCATTTAAAATAATTATTGCAATAACAGCACACTGTTGTTAGAAAGTCCAACCTTCTTATGGTGGGTGTAGCTCAGTTGGTAGAGCGCCAGATTGTGGTTCTGGATGTCGAGGGTTCAAGCCCCTTCACTCACCCCATTTTTCACACTATCTTAAATTCAATGATATTCTAATATTCCACGTCAACCACAAAACAAAAGCAAAATTTAAGCTATGTGCAAAAGTCTCGTTAATAATTTATTTGAAAAGGGCTGGATTCCAATTTATCCATTTCTCTTTTGGCTCTTCATACAAAACAAAAACATCTTTATTTTTAGCAATAACCCCCCTATTTTCCTCTGGAGTTGCAAAAGATACACCACCCTTAATTATAGTTTTTAAAGATTCGGTTTCTATTTTTAGTCCTCTAAAAAGACTAAAATCTGCTGACATAGAACCTGATTTCCAAAATTTTGAATTACTATAAAGAAGATGTTTATATCTATTCTCTATGAAAATTTTAATCTCTACTTCTTTTGCATCTTTGGATAAATCAACATCTTGAACATATCCTACAACAACTTGTCGATAATGTACTGGTGAACCATATTCCAATGAGTTTTTTTGTTTTGAATGCAAAATTACTCTTAATCCAGGTGTTTTGCTATTAATAAATTTATTCATTTCTTTAACTGAATTATGAATAATATATCCTTTTGCAATTTCATTTTGAGATAAAACAATATCAACATTTTTGAATTCAATTCCACCAGTAAACAATGCTTTCACGGAAGGAGTATGTATTTTTATGCTATCTGTCTTAACTTCAAGCTCAGGTCCACTCAATAACCAAAAAACGCTTTCTTGTTTTATTAAATGCTTATATTTAGCATAAATTATTCCTTGCACATTTATATATTCGCCATCTTGTGACAAATCGTATTGTAAAATTTCTCCAACAGGAAATTTCTTATAAAATATAGGGGATGCAACAGAAATATTATGCAACTCTTTAGATATAAGGTTTATTTTTTTTGCTTTCGATTTTTTAATTAAATCGCTAATTGCCAATTTTTTAGATTCATAAAGATGATATACTCGTCTCTTAACATCTTTTTTTCTATCTCTTAATATGCCAAGCTCCACGCCTCCCATATATAAAAAACTTAACGATTTTAAATCAAAATCAATCCCTTTAAGAGAGGTATCGATATCGATAAATTTTAAACGCCATAAACAAAAATCTTTCTCTAATAGCCATGAATATTTATGATAAATAACTGCATCGTAATCAATCGTTTTGTGATTCTTATTTAATTTAAAATTTAGAATATGACCGACCTTAATATCTTTAAAATAGATACCACTTTCAAACTTTAGTTCCCCTTTAGTGTTAGACTGAAACTTTATATGTACTCCCTGCTCTTCAACACTTAATGACGGGGGAGAGTTCTTGCCAATAAAGATTTTTTGGGTCGGTAATTTTTTTATTTCGTTTATATCATACGATGGAGGTTTAACTTCTATGTAGGTTCCTGAAAGAATTGTTTCCACTCCTGAAATATGGTTTAAATTAATTCTTGGTCTTACAATCCAATAAATCATACCTTTTTTTGCTAAGATAGACGCTTGTTTTTTCAATTCAACTATTACTACAACTTTGTTCGGCTTATGATTATTAATTGTAATCTCTTTTACTTGCCCTACTTCAATACCCAAATATTTCAAAGGTGTTTTACCTGCAACAAGATGTGTTCCAGTATCAAACTCTATTTGTATCTCAACTCCTGAATTTATATATTCATTATATATCAACCAACCAGATACAATAAATGCCAATACAGGAATAAACCAAACTAACGAAAAACCTCTTTCTTGTTTTAAAAGTGCTTCATTTATTTTTTCATCATTCATAATAGAGACCTTTGCACAAACTAAATTTTTTTAAGAATTTAAAACAAACAACATTTTTCCTTCTTAAGATTTTTTTAAGGGTAAATATCCTGAAAAGCTTATTATACATAGCTTGCCTTCTTTTGCCCTTTTTTTTGGTTCGATGTATAAGCATACTACTTTACCTATGTGAAATAATATTTAAGCTTATAAAGCTTAAATATTATTTTTAAATTTGAAAAATTTAAAAATATTTCACGAGGTGAACCAAAAAAAAGAACAAAGTCAGGCATTGTGCAAAGCTCTCATTATATATTTTTTTGACTGTTCCAAATTAATCTAATATCGAATGTTTTTGCGGCAAACATTGTCAATAAGACAACTGCAGCAAAAAGAATAGCCCCAAATTCAACATAAATCTCTGCAATAAAATTCATCTTCACAACAGCAACTAATATTGCAATAACATAAATATCAAGCATTGACCATTTCCCGATTTTATCGACAAAATGGAACAGTTTAGTTTTTTTTGTGTTATCCAAAGATTTTTTACTTTTTAATGAAAAAATTAGATAAAACAAAGTTGTTATTTTAAAAATTGGAATGAAAATACTGGCAAAAAAAACAATTGCACTTATAAAGTACATTTTAGCATTATAAAGAGCAATAACCCCACCAATTATTGTGTTAGAATTGACTTGACCAAAAGATTTAACTGTCATTATAGGAAAAATATTAGCTGGAATATAAAAGAGCAACGCTGCAATAAGTAGTGCCAATGTATTTGATATACTCTTTTTCTTTCTTTTGAAAAGTTTTGCATAACATCGTGGACAATAACATTGAGTTGATGCAGAGGCCTTTACTACATTGAAACATTTCAAACAAAGAATAAAATCGGTATCACAATCGTTCATTTTTACCCCATAAAAACCAAAAATAATTTTTATCAAAATAATACTCTATTAAAGCTCCCAATATCGTTAAAGTGGCAACCAAATAAAAACCACTTCCAAAATCGGAACCAAACATTCCTATTAGTTTAACACTGGATACTAAAATACCAATCAATAATACATCTATCATACTCCATTCACTCAAAAGGAAGCCAAGCTTTAGAAGTTGCCTCGTAAATGGCAATTTCTTTGCAATTAAAAAAGAAAACACCACATAAGAAATAGATATAAAATAAAGGAAAGGAAATATAACAACAGTACACAGCACTAATAAACTCAACAAAATAAAACCTTCTGCATAAAAAGTTTGTATACAACTCCAAATGGAACTGTAAGTATACACTCCTTTCATCGAAATCTTTAGCATTGGATATGTTATTGTAGGGAAAAAAAGGATAAGAGCAGAAAGAGAAAAAACAAAACAATTTCTAAGTGAAGATTTGCGATATTTCAAAAGTACGCTGTTGCACCTTGAACATTTTAAAACACAATTTTTATTATTCATTAGTGGAGTGACTAACAATCCACAAGAAGGACAAATAAGTAAATTCATAATTTATACTAAAATGAGAGTTTTTATAAAAAACGCATTTTTTAAAAATTTTAAACAAACAACATTTTTTCTTCTTAATAATTTTCTTAAGAAGAAATGCCCTATAAAGCTTGTTATCTATAGCTTGCCTTCTTTTGCTCTTTTTTTTGGTTCGATGTATAAAAATACTACTTTACCCTGTGAAATGATATTTGATGCTTTATAGCTCAAATACTATTTTTAAATTTTAACAATTTAAAAATATTTCACTTAGGTGAACCTTAAAAATAAACGCAAAATAGAGCTATGGAAAAAGGTCTCAATAATTTAAAAATCAAAAAAGACATAATGAAAAACAAAAGAGACGAAAAAAACATTAAATGGCAAGCTTTAGCAATGTGCTTTTGTTTGATGCTTTCTTTTTGCTCTCCAATATAAGCTTTATCTGCCAAAACACCCTCATAATAAATAGGCCCCCCTAATCTAATGTTTAAGGCAAAAGCAAAAGCAGCCTCAGAATAACCTGAATTGGGGCTAACATGTTTCTTTGCTTCTTTAAAGGTCTTCTTGATAATATTATCTTTGTTCAAAAAAATTTTTGCAACTATAGCGATAATAAAAACAGATATTCGTGCAGGGATAAAGTTTGCAACATCATCTAATTTGGCACCTGTCCTACCAAAATCTATATATTTTTTATTTTTATATCCTATCATAGAATCTAATGTGCTTACCATTTTGAAAGCAAGACATAAGGGAGCTCCTCCTATAAAAGCATAGAATAAAGGAGAAATAACACCATCTGTTAAATTTTCTGCGACTGTTTCAATTGTTGCCTTGATTATTCTTTCCTCATCCAAATTTTTTACATCTCTTCCCACAATATAAGAAAGGCTCTGTCTTGCTTTTTTAATATCCCCTAATTTCAGCTTATTATGAACATCTATTGCAGATTTATAAAGAGAGCGAATAGCAAGACAATAATAGATGATAATAATTTCCATCAAAACTTGAATGTGCGTGTGAATCAAACCTGTTATATAAAGAATCAAATTGGCTGCTAAAAGGGTTAATATCAGCATAAAGACAACAAAAAGAAATCCTGAAGTTTTTAGAGAAATTGGAAGTTTTCTAAATTTTGGCTCAAAAAAAGATATTGCTTTCCCCATCCATCTTACAGGATGAGGCAAATTGTTAGGGTCTCCCAAGATAAGATCAAGAAAAAAAGCAGCAGGCATAATATATTCAATATATTCAAAAAAAATCATCTGCTTTTATTTGTTAAATTTTGCATAATTTGGACAACCTTTTTATTTGTGTCGTGATCTTTTAATGACAATCTTATAAATTGATCTGATAAACCATCAAAATTTGAACAATCTCTAATCAAAACTTTATGTTTAGCAAAATAACTGGCAATGAGAGAGGCTTTCATTGATTTGTGTTTTATAAGTAAAAAAGGAGCCCTGCTTGGGAAAATTTGAAGCAAAGAATCTTGCAATTGGTTTTGAAACCATTTTGTTTCGGCTTCTAAATATTTTTGTGTTTTTAGAAGATAATCAGCCACCAACTCTTTTTCATCTAACAAAAAAGAAGCTGCACTTTGAGCCAGGATATTAACACTCCATGCAATTTGATATTTGCAAATTTTTTTAACAATTTTATCAGATGCTATTAAAAAACCTATTCTAAGCCCTGGTATTTTATATATCTTGGAAAAAGAATGAAGAACTATAACATTGTCATATCTGCAATTTAACATTGTTTCATCTTCATATTCAGACAAAAAAGGTAAATAAGATTCATCTATAACAAAAATTGTTTCAGGATTTTCTTCACATAAAAACTCAAGATTTTTTTTCTCAATTAATGTTCCAGTTGGATTGTTCGGATTGCATATAAATACAAGCTCTGCTTTTTGCACCTCTTCTGAAAAATGATTCATATCAACATTAAATGCATTCTCTTCTTTTATAAAATAAAAAGAAAAAGGCAGATTGTACATAAAGCAGGCATTTTTATAATCTGCATAAGATGGTCCTAAAATAAGTGTTTTTTTGCTTTTTAAAGCCATTGGCAGAAAATGAATAAATTGACTTGTTCCATTTTCAACTAAAACTTTTTTTGAAGTAATTTTATAAAACGATGAAAATTTTTCTATAATGCTTTTAGCATCAGGCTCAGGAAGCATGCTTATATAGCTAAGCTTACTTTCAAGATGACGAATTAATTCTGGCATATGCCCCAATGGATTTATATTGCTGCTTAAATCAATTATTTCTTCAGCCGCACATCCAATTTTTCGGGCAAATGCGCATTTGTTTCCACCATGAACAATTATCATAATAAATAAGGTCAATGAAATTAGTTTAAATAATAAGCTCCATAATTTTTTCCATATCTATGTGCTTTTCAAAATGTTCTGCAAGTTTGTCATAATCTTTATCTCTTGCAGCTAAACCACAAAAATTTGTTGTTACAACTCTATTGATTCCAATTTGTTTTAGCCATCTTTTTGTTATATCAGGATAATCGAAAAGCCCATGTATATATGTGCCCCAACTATTACCATCTTCTGAAATACAACCATCTTCATCTTTTACGATATCTTCATTTCTTTTATAAACTTCAAACAAAGGCTTCCCTTTCTTCCTATGGCTCTTTCCCATATGAATTTCATAACCAGCACCACAGCTGCCTTCTAATGAAAATAAAGTTCGTACTGTTGTCTTAGGAAATGTTAAATGAGTTTCAACAGGAAGAAGAGACAAACCTTTTGATGTCCCTGGCGTCCCTTCAATTCCTTCGGTATCTTTAATATTAACACCCATCATCTGATATCCTCCACAGATACCAAGCACATTCCCTCCTCTTTTGGAATATTTGATAATTTTATCTGCCCATCCTGTTTTATAGAGCCATTTAAGATCTGATCTTGTGGCTTTAGAACCAGGCAAAATAACCGCAGAAAACTTATTGATGTCTTGTGCTTTTTCTAAAAAATAAACATTAAGGGTTTTGATTTTTAAAAGTGGATCAAAATCTGTAAAGTTAGAAATATGCGGGATACGAATTATAGCAATGGCAGGCTGAACAATTTTAGAATCTTTCAATTTTTTAGGGCTTTCAATAACAACAGAATCTTCTGCCTCAATCTGAAAATCTGTAAAATAAGGAAGCACACCAAAAACAGGTTTTTTAGTTTGTTTTTCTATCCATTTAACCCCATCGTCAAAAAGTTTTATGTCCCCTCTAAAGCGATTAATAATGAATCCTGCAATCATTTTTCGCATGGAAGGAGAAAGACATTTTAAAGTTCCAACAATCTGTGCAAAAACTCCACCTCGGTGTATATCTGCAACCAATATTATTTTTGCATCTGCATATTTTGCCATTTTCATATTAACAATATCGTTTTTCATCAAATTAACTTCCGCACAAGAACCAGCACCTTCAATAACAACAATTTCATAATTTTCTCTTAAACGATTCAATGAAGCACAAGCTGCTTTTAACATTTTAATTTTATGCTTATAATATTCTTGAGCTGTAAAGTGTTTCATAACCTTGCCCATAAAAACAACTTGAGAACCAATATCATCTGTGGGTTTTAAAAGAACAGGATTCATATCAACACAAGGTGGCAATTTTGCTGCTTCTGCCTGAACAATTTGTGCTCTACCCATCTCAAGCCCTTCAGGAGTTACACCTGAATTATTAGACATATTTTGCGATTTAAAAGGAGCAACTTTAATTTTTTTATTAACAAAAAAACGGCATAATGCCGTTGCTATCACACTTTTCCCAACATCCGAGCCTGTTCCCAAAATTGCCAAAGTTTTGGCTTTTTTTTTGTTATTTTTCAATGCCATATCTTGCCTGTACTCCAGCATCATAATAATGTTTAATCTTTCGCATCTCTGTTACAAGATCTGCCCTTTTTAAAATTTCTTGATGAGCTGATCTGCCTGTAATGACAAGCTCTATATTATTTGGTTTTGTATCAATTAAATCTATAACTTCAGATATTGATAAAAGCTTCAAATTAACAGCAACATTTAATTCATCTAAAATAACTACATTATGTTTTTCCGATTTGATAATTTCTTTGATTTTTTCAAAACCTTGTCTTGCAATTTTAATATCTTCTTCCTTCGGTTTTCCTTTAACAAAACGACCTAAACCAAATTGTTCTATTGTTATATATTCAGATAAATTTTTAAGAGCTTTAATCTCGCTATAATCTCCCTTTTTAATAAACTGGGCAATATAGACATAAAATTTTGCCCCTGCTGCTCGAAGAGCAATCCCTAATGCTGCAGTGGTTTTACCCTTACCATCACCTGTATAGACCTGAACATATCCTCTCATTCATAATCCTTATTGATTGGATTTTAAATTATATTTATCTGAATAACCTCTTGGGGTTACCATAAAATCACAATAGTTTTTTGTTTTACTATTCCCTATAAAAACAGTTGTTTGCATATCGATTTTTGCTTTATGCAGATTTTTTAGAAGGGTTATAGATACTTGCTGATTTTCTCTCATAGCACTTCGAACAATCCCAACAGGAGTATTTCCATCACGATATTTCATTATAATTTGTTGAGCTTTTATAATGTGTTCAACCCGTTTCTTGCTTTTTGGGTTGTATATAACAATAACAAAATCAGCTTTGGCTGCCGCCTCAATTCTATCTTCAATAATATTCCACAAAGTTAACAAATCGCTTAAACTGATAGTTGCAAAATCATGCATAAGCGGCGCACCAAGTAAAGATGCCCCAGAGCATAATGCAGGGATGCCAGGAATAACTTCAACTTGTATTGCTTTTTTGTTATCAGCCTGCTTAGCACCAACAGGCAAAATTTCTATTTTGTTTTCACTGCACATTTCAAAAATCAACCCTGCCATAGCATATATACCGGGGTCACCGCTTGAAATGACAGCACATGATTTTCCCTTTAAAACAGTTTCAATCGCAATATTAGCACGCTCTTTTTCTTTTCTCATACCTAAGCTGATAATGCTCTGTTTTTCTGTAATCATTGTGCGAATAAGATCTACATAGGATGTGTATCCAATTATTATATCAACACTTTCAATTATTTTTGCACACTTTTGAGAAATATGCTCGATATGCCCTGGACCTATTCCTACTACATATAAGATATTTTCGCTATGGCAATTGTGACATTCTTGCTTTTCTTTTTTGGCACAATCAATTTGCCTTTTTTGGCTGCAAGAATTGCTGATGCTTCGCATACGCTATTTACTCCAATTTTTTTTTGTACCATTTCTGATGGATTTTGAATATTTTTCACATTGTTTAATTCTTCTTTATTGAAAAATTGTAATGGGATTTTTAATTTTTCTGCCATATCAAGAAGCCCTGCTTCATCAGATTTTATATCTATAGATGCTAAAGAAAAAACACTTTTATATGACAAGTTCTCATCTCTCATAACAAATTTTAAAAAATCAATTATTTCAGAGGCTTTTGTATTTCTATTGCATCCAATTCCAACAGAT
This sequence comes from Desulfobacterales bacterium, assembly GCA_963662235.1. Lineage (GTDB taxonomy): Bacteria > Desulfobacterota > Desulfobacteria > Desulfobacterales. Next base: position 1,559,542 of record OY759308.1, read on the forward strand.
AGAACAGGAGGTCTCAATATCAATGCTTCTTTAACTTTTGTTATTCTATCATCTATTACAATTCCATGGGTTTTAGGTTCTTTATCAAAACAGATTGAATCTTTAGTATTTTTCACAACAATATTTTTTGTTAAATTTTTTTTAAAAAAAGAATAAGGGTCATAAAGCCACACAGGTTTTTCAAGAAGAAATGCCATATTAATTTTTTTAATATAATCAGGGTTTTCAATAAAAAGACCGTTTTGGGATGCAATAATATCAATTGCAATCTTGTTATTAACATCTGTTGCTGTTGTTATAACAGGATTTGCTCCTGAAATTTTGGCTATTTTTTTTGTAAGCTCATTTGCTTTGCCGATATGCCCTGACAATAAACTAATGCAATTATGCAAACCCTCATCCATAACAACAACTGCAGGATCAACGCATTTGTGAGAAATTAGATTGGATATCATCCTAACAACAATTCCTGTTGCCATAAAAAAGACATGCCCGTTAAAAGATTTAAAATTTTCATTTAAAGCAAACTTGAATGACTCAAAACCTTTTGAATTTGGAATTTGAGATTGAAGATTTATAGGAACAAAGATACTAACCAAATCCATCTTTAACGACAATTCATACGCTATCAATGTAGCCTTAGGCGTTATTGCCCAAAAAGCTATTTTCATTTTTCTTGCTGCCTGTATTCATGGGAGAAGTTTTTATCATAGAGTTTAGAGTTATAGCTTGTGCAAACATTTTCAACATCAATTGCTTTTCCTGTTATAATAAGTGCATGTTTTTTTATTCCTAAATCTTTAACCTTTTTTGCCAAATCTTTAATTTTCATTTTAAAGATTTTTTCATCAGGATGACTAACTTTGCAGGCAACCGCACACATTGCATCCTTGCCATAAGAATTTGCTAATATTTGTGCAATTTTATCAACCAAGGAAATACTAAGATAAATAACAATTGAAGATTTATGTTTAACTAAAGACTCTAATTTTTCTATTTCTGGAACAGGCGTTCTGCCAGACACACGAGTTAAAATCAGCGTTTGGGTAATTTTGGGAATTGTATATTCTATTTTTAAACTTGCTGCTGCTGCAAAGGCTGCTGTTACACCTGGTATTATTTGATATTCTATATCACATTCTTTCAATTTCATCATTTGTTCAAACAATGCACCATACAAACTCGGATCTCCAGTATGAAGCCTAACAACTTTTTTGCCATCACAATGTGCTTCTTTGATGATTTCTATAATTTTATCCAAATCCAAAACAGCACTGTTATATTTTTTTACATTTTTATTTGCCCATTTTAACACCGCCTCTGGAACTAAAGAACCTGCATAAACAATAACATCAGCATCAATAAGAGCCTTTTGCCCTTTTACTGTTATTAATTCAGGATCCCCCGGACCTGCTCCTACAAATAAAACAGGATAAATTTTTTTGATTTTTGATTGAGAATTAGCCATTAGACAATCGTCCCTTTTATAATCCAAACAGGGTTTAGAGCCTTCATTCGATTAATTTTGCCAGGCATCATTTTGTTTTTATTGACTTGAATTTGGGTTATATCCAATTCTAAACCCAAATCTTTTAAAGTTTTATACGCTAAAAAAAGGCTTTCAAGAAGGACAACATTTACAACAATTATACCTTGAGCTTTTAAGCGCTTTATCGATTTAATAATAATTTCTGCCAAATTTTTACCTCCACCTCCAACAAAAATACAATCAGGATCAGGCAAATCAGACATATTATTTGGCAATATATTTTGAACAATTTCTAATTGTTTAATTTTAAAATGTTCTTTGTTTTTTTCTATAAGTTTTATTCTGGCAGAATTTTTCTCAACAGCGATAATTCTTCCTTCTTTTATGAAATAAGATGCCTCCACAGAAACAGAGCCGCATCCTGCTCCTAAATCCCATAAAACATCTTTATTCTGAAGATTGAGTTTTGAAAGAGTCAACACGCGAATTTCAGATTTCGTAATCATATTTTTTTCATAATAAAAATAATCATCAGGCATTCCTAAGAACACTTTGCAATCCTTAGGAATATCCTCTTTTAATATACAAATGACAAAATTAGGCTCTGCAAATTTTTTCTTGGAAGCATCCTCAAGGTCATAACATTGAAAATATTCATCTTTATGCCCCATTCTTTCAAAAACCCAAAAATCAATTTTTTGTATATTATTTTGTATTAATATTTCGGCAATTTTTGATGGTGTATTTTGTTTGTCGGTCAATACCGCAACTTTCTTATTAGATTCTAAAACAGTTACAATATCAAAAAGACTACCTCTTGCATGAAGGCTTATAATTTTTACATCATCCCAAGATACCTTTATCTTAGAAAAAGCTGCTGCAACACTTGTTATATTTGGATAGAAAATAAGGTTTTCTGTTCCAAATGCTTCTATCAATCTTTTACCAATTCCATAAAAAAGAGCATCTCCTGATGCTAAAACAACTATTTTTTTCTTATCTTTCCATTTTTTAATATATGATAGCAAATCAGCCAAATTGTGAGATATTGTTTTTTTCTCCGCATTAATCTTTGGAAAAAAAGCAAGCTGTCTTTTTCCTCCAATAAGGATATCTGCTGTTTCAATCAACTTTAGATGATTTTGTGTTAAATCCTGCTTAGACATACCCAAGCTGACTATAATTATTTTATTTAATTGTTTCAAAGATAACATCTCCCTCATAGTCAAAAATAACACAATCAATCGAGCAGAGACCTCCAATAAAATTTTTTGCTATTCTAATTATTTTCCGCCCAATCTCATCAATGAGTTTCGGACATTTTTCATATATGAGATAAAACGCCTGACGAGAAGTGTTCGAGGCTCTGATTGTATCCAAAAAGGATCTATCTTGGCTGAAATCTTTTGCCCAATCTGCCAATATACCGCAGTTTAAGCTGGATTTTGCAGCATGGGTGCATTCAACGCCTGTTGCCATTTTTATGGCTTTACCAAAAAATATTGCCAAAACAATTTTTCTTATTTTTTTATCTTTTGCCATTTTAAGAGATTGTGCGAAAAAATCACCTATTTGAATAAACATTTCATCGGCTGGTTTTTCATTAAGTTTTTCTTGCCAATATTTTTGCGCAAACTTTTCACTGCGTCGCCCTGTTGTTAAAAAAACCATATTATAACCTAATGCCTTTGCAACAGATAAGGAAGAATCAATTGTTGTTATAAAGGCTTCATGAGAAAGAGGTTTCACTTCCCCTGTTGTTCCAAGTATTGAAAGCCCTCCTATAATACCCAATTTGGCATTAAGAGTTTTTTTTGCTAAAAACTCCCCTTTTGGAATAAAAATTTCAACTTCAACATTTCCCGAACATTTAAAATGTTTTAAGCAATTATTTATTTCACGACATATCATTTTCCTTGGACCCAAATTAATCGCTGCTTCCCCTGGAGGGATTTCAAGACCTGGCTTGGTCACTTTTCCTACTCCAACCCCACCTTTTATGGATATATTTTTTTCTGATTCTTGTTTAAAAAAAGTAACATAAGCACCAATCTCAGCTTTATGAGTTACATCAGGGTCATCTCCTGCATCTTTTATAACAGTGCACATAGCCATATTAGAGCTTATCAACTGACAAATATTAATTTTAATATCTTTATATCCTTTTGATAAAAAAAATATCCGCACCTTCTTTTTCTTATTCCCCGAAAAAATAAGGTGCAAAGCTCCTTTAACACAAGCTGCAGCTGCTGCTCCTGTTGTGAAACCTGTTTTTAATCTTGATTTTTTCAAAAATTTTTTTCCAATAAAAAATTTTATGTAATCATATAAAAAATAAAACCACACAAAATTAAACTTAAAATCCTAAAACCCTGCCCAACACAAAGCAATTGGAGTCCCATAATTGGCGAGAAAATCCCCATATATCTTGGCAATTGATGACGCAAAGCTCTAATAGGGAATGCAACAATATTGCCCATTAATAATGCAATTGTTGTTTGTTTTAGTGTTAAAACCCCTGTTGTCATAAGAGCACCTGCAGTTGCAAAACCAGATGTAAATTCTGCTATAAAACTCACAATAACAATCGATAAAGATTCGATAGGCACAAATTTGCTCATCATAAATAAAGAAAGTGCATTTTTTGTCCAAGCAAACGCACCTATGGCATTTAAAACAAAGACAAGTGTGTAAATCGGAATAACAAAAACTAAAATACTGTTTAAACGATATATTAATTTTTCTAAAATCTTTTTCCAAAATGATTGTGTTAATATATTTTCTACTCTTTTATACTGTTTTTTTTGTTCAATGTTTTGTGAATCTAACACAAGATTTGTATTTTTAAAAAATAAGCGATTAAACAAAAGAGTTGTAATAACTCTAAAAATTGTTGCTACAAATGTTATGAGAAAATAATAAACTCCCGCCAAACCCGTTAGTGGAAGAACAATAAATACGGTACTTGGAAGATGCAAGAAATAGGCTGGTAGATGATTGACTATATTTGTTATAAAAAGCGAGCGTTTTGAGATTTTGCCTTCTTTATATCCGTCAAAAAGAATTGCATTTGCAACTGTCCCAGAAAAAAATGCAACACTAAAAGCAGCACTCTCAAGCTTTCCTAATTTCCCAAAACGAAAAAGAGGCTTTGCTATAAAAGCTATATAATGTGTCCAACCAGCAGCTTCAATTGTTTGACCTATGAATAATCCTATGCTGATAAAGGCAATTAAACGAAATAGTGGATATAATAATTTTTCTGCCAAATAATAAAATGAAAATGCTTCAATATAAAAAGAAGATAAAAAAATCACAAAAGCAGTAATGAAAAAGGATATTGTTTGCTTATATTTAAGATTTTTTGGGGAGTTATTTTTCATTGTTTTTTTCTTTTTTAGCAAGAATCAAAGTCCAATAATTAGGCTTTCTTTTTTCAAGCTCTCTTATATCTTCTATGACCTCTTCATCTTTCATACAACAATTGACAACCCCGATGCTTGTTTTCAATAAATTGTTTTCAGATAAAGATTTCAAAATATCTTTAATGTTTTTATAAGCTTTCATAACAACCATATTATCTGCACAATTTGACATATTATGAATATGTTGCCCACCTTCTACTCCAGATAAAATCACAAGAGATTCTTCACCTTCAACCAATGGTCTGTTTGTAAGAGCGGCAGCAGCTTGAAAAGAAGTAATACCAGGAATAGTTTTGATTTTTATTTCAGGAGAAATAATTTGTATATTCTTTACTATATATCCATAAGTTGCATAGATAAGAGGGTCTCCTAAAGTTAAGAATGCAGCACTTTTCCCTGATTTGATACAAGATATAATCTCTTTTGCATAATAGCACCATGCCTTCTGTTTTTCTTTTTCATCTTTTGTCATAGGGAACTTTAAGATTTTTATATCTGTATTCTTTGGGATAAAAGATTTGGCAATATCAACCGCCCGACTGTGATTATTCTTGGAAGAAGATGCTGCAAAAATAATATCAACGCTTTTTAATATATTAACTGATTTTACAGGAATAAGCTCAGGATCTCCAGGACCTACGCCTATTCCATAAAAAGTTTTGTTTTCTCTCACTTATTGAACGCCTTTTTTTTAATATTATTGAATTTTTCTATTGCCAAAAGAGTCAAAGCATTAACAACACTTGCCGCCACATTAGAGCCACCTTTTCGTCCATGATTAGTTATATATGGAATTTTAGTTTCAATAAGAGCAGCTTTAGATTCTGCTGCATTGACAAAACCAACGGGAAAGCCAATGACCAATGCTGGTGAAATAAGATTTTGTTTAAAAAGTTTAATTATTTCAAAAAGAGCAGTTGGAGCATTACCCACAACATATATACCCCCCTCAACATCAGCTGCAGCACAAATTACAGATGCCTTTGCCCTTGTCATTTCTTTTTCTTCTGCCATTTTACATACCTTAGGAGCATTTATTAAACATTGAGCAGATATATTAAATTTATCCAAAACACTGCTTCTTATTCCCACTCTTGCCATATTAGTGTCTGTGAAAATTGCTTTGCCCTTTAAAATTGTTGAAATGGCAATTGAAATAGCATTAGGATGAAATCTAATAGTTTTTAGATATTCAAAATCTGCGGTTGTGTGGATTATGCGTCTTAAAACCTGCCATTTTTCAGGCGTAAAACCATGATTTTTTGCCTCTTTGTCTATTATTTTAAAACTTAAATCTTCTATTTCTTTGGGCTTCATTTATTATCCTTACTCAAACTTAGAATAATTATTCTTTGCCATTCGAGACTTTTTATATTCTTGGCATTCTTGGACAAATGCTTTTGCAACAGTTGGATTCGACCCAAAATGAAGATGAATATAACTGCCAAGTGTATTATTAATTAAATATCCTTCTTCTCTTGTTTTTCCTTTTCTACCTGCTGTCGCATTATATGTTTTTTCAATATCATCTATATCATTATTGACTGTTTCTATTTGCGAATAGTGAAACTCATGCCCACGAACAACGGTTTTTCCTTTTCCTAATATGATATCTTTTTTAAAAGAAATTTCTCTATATCCTAACGCTTGTAATTTATCAGACATACAAATTGTAAAAGGAAAGCAATTTGCCATCAGATAGCATTTTTCATCACTGTTTTTTAATTGTTTGCAAAGATAAATAAATCCGCCGCATTCTGCATAAATTGGCATTTTATCTTTGCTTTTCTTTCTTATCTCTAAACACATAGCTTTATTTTTTGACAATCCTTTTGCATAAAGCTCAGGATAGCCTCCTCCTAAATAAAGCCCATCGAGATTATCAGGAAGACAAGAATCCTCAATTGGCGAGAAAAAAGACAAATCTGCTCCTTGCTCTTGAAGGAACTCAAGATTCTCAAGATAGTAAAAACAAAAGGCTTTATCCCTTGCAACTCCGATTTTAACTTTTTTTTCACAAGATATCTTGGGAGACTCTTTTTTGTTTGATGAAAATTTGTTGTCTTTTAAATTATCTAACAAGGCTTTGATATTAATCTGCTTATCGATAATGTCAGATAAAGCTGTAATTTTTTGAGGAGATAATGGGTTATCTTCTTTTGTTACTAACCCAAGATGTCTTTCTGGCATAGCAATATTTGGGTTTCGCAAAATCCCACCAAAACTTTGCATTTTAATATGATTTTCTAAGGCATCTTCTAAATATTTCAAATGGTTCAAACTGCCTATATTATTAAAAATCACTCCTGCAAAATTTAAATCTGGATCAAAATTTTCAAAACCTTGAATCAACGCTGCTCCACTTCGTGCCATACTTTTTGCATCAACAATCAAAACAATAGGCAAATTCAGCCATTTTGCAATTTGAGCTGTCGAGGCAGTTTCAGATTTTCCATCAAAACCATCAAAAAGCCCCATAACACCCTCTATAACGGCAATATCCATATTATAAGAATGCTGTTTAAAGATATTGACATTATAATCTTTAGAAAGCATCCAGCCATCAAGATTTCTACAAGGTCTTCCTGCAATATGAGCATGATGCCCTGCGTCTATAAAATCTGGACCTATTTTAAACGGTGCAATCTTAAACCCTTGTTTTTTCAATGACGCTATCAGTGATAGAGCAATAGTTGTTTTCCCTACACCACTTTGTGTTCCTGCTATGACGAAGCCTTTAATTATGTCACCTCTTTTTTTATTTAGTGAGACCTTTGCACAAAAGCTAATTTTTAAAAAATTTTACCAAATTGGAACTTTGATGAAAAAAAAACAAAAATAACATTGTTCAAAGGTCTCTTTAGTTTATGAAAATCCCAAATTCATGGGAAGATTGCTTCATTATTGCATCAATATGTGGATTAAAGATATCAGGATAAAGCAATGAAGCAATTTGAACCATGCCAACAACCAATCTTAATGTTGGGCGTGAAACGAGCATTTCATCAATAATATAAATCTTATTTTCCTTAACAGCTTTAATAACATTGAATCCTGGCTCATTATATATTTGAGAAATTGTTGGACAATTCATCGCCCCAGACTGAGCCAAATAAACATCAATGTTTGCACCTTTTGCAAGCAGGCGTTCCTTACCATAATAGGCTATATTTGTTTGCCTAACAGGTTTGGCATCTGATGCTATATTAATTCCTCCAACACATTCTAATAGAAAAATCGGCATACTATTTGGAGAAAAGGTTTTCATTTTGCTATGGATTGCTTCGAAATAAACACTTTTTGCTTTTGTTACAGACCTTGATAATTCTTTTGTTTTATTAACAGCCTGCTTGAAAACTTGAATCATCTTTTCAGATTCTTTTTGCTTTCCTGTTAGTTTTCCTAATTTTTGCCAATATTGATATAGTTCGTCGATATTTGCAGGTTGAAGGGAGATAACTGTTATACCTCTTTTTTCAAGAGCACTTATTAATTTTGGATATCCTCTGTCTATCATCGGTCGAATCAAAATAAGATCGGGCTTAAGTGCTAAAAACCTTTCTATATCATCATGATAAGAAAATTTTTGTTTTGTTAAAGCAGCAGGAGGAAAACTTTCTGTTTTTGAAACTCCTACAATTTGTTTATCCAAGCCAAGCGCAAAAAGATTTTCGGTGTGTGCACCATAGAGAGAAATAATTCTTGTAAATGGCTTTTTTATAAGAACTTTTCGATTTGCTTTATCTGTAATAAAAAAATTTAAATTATCATTTTGTATTTCTTCTGCCCAAACATACAAATTGGCAAAAAATATAAAGATACAAAAAAATATCTTTATTCTCATTATTATTTACTTCTTCCTTTTAAAAAGAACATTAATGTCTTTTGTCTCTTTGTTTTGCTGTATATCTGCATTAATATGAAAAACTAAGTTTATGTTTTCTTGGGTTAAAACATCATTAACTTTGCCTTGAGCATATATTTTGCCATTAACCATAAATATTATTTCATCACAAAACAAAGCCGCCAAATTTATATCATGAAAAACAGCAATAACAGTTTTTTTCAATTGACCAACTTTTTGTTTTATAACTTCAAGCAGAACAAGAGAATGCTCTACATCTAAATTAGATGTCGCTTCATCTAAAAGAAAATTTTGAGCATCTTGAACAAGAGCCCGAGCAAAAACGACTCTTTGTTTTTCTCCACTGCTTAATTTTGTTATTATCTTATCTTTTAATTCCCAAATTTTTGTCTTTTTCATAATTTGTTCAATAATCGCAAAATCACTTTGAGCCGGTTTTGCAAATTTTGGCAAATAAGGGTAGCGACCCATAGCAACAACATCTTTAACCGAAAACGGAAAATGGATGTTATACTCTTGCGGTATTAATGCTGTTTTTTGAGAAAGCATACGCCTTGAATAAGATTGAATTGTTTTCTCATTTAATAAAACATCTCCTTTTTGAGCTTGCTTATAATTTATCAGCAAATCTAAAAGAGTTGTCTTACCACAGCCATTTGTCCCTAAAATTCCATGAAATATACCTTTCTTGAAATTTATTGAAAAATTTTCAAACACTTTCTTTTTCTTATAGGAGAAACAAACATTATTAAGCCTATATCCCATAATTAAAAAAGCTTTCCTTCCTGTTGTCTTTTACGAAAGATATAACAAAAAAATGGACCTCCAATAAGAGTTGTTATTATGCCTATTGGAATTTCATGAGGAAGAACAACTCTTGTTATTGTGTCTCCCAAAAGAAGGAGGATTGCCCCTACAACCATGGAAAGTGGCATTAATATTCTGTTATCTGGGCCTACAACACTTCTTAGCATATGAGGAACAAGCAAACCTATAAAACCGATTATCCCTGATGTGGAAACACAGATAGAAGTAATCAATGATACTGTTATCAAAAGTGTTATGGAAACCTTTAGTATATCAGAACCAAGAGCTATCGCAGACCTTTGCCCTAAGGCTATGAGATTGAGGTCTCTTGAATAAGCAAAGCAAATAACAAATCCAATTATTGAAACCAAAAGAGTTAAGATTGCATCAAACCATGTTTTTGAGACAAAACTTCCCATCAACCAAAATATAATAACAGAGACCTGTTCATCAGCCATATATTTGATAAAGCTAATACCAGCAGATAAAATTGCTGTGATAATAATTCCAGAAAGGATTAAGGTGTATGATGAAAATTCGCTTGATGAGGAAGCAAGATAAATAACCAAAACAAGAGTTGTACATGCCCCCAAAAATGCAAGAAGAGCAACAGAAAAACTTCCAAAGAAACTAATGTTTAATAAAAGAGCTAAAGATGCTCCAAAGGCGGCTCCAGCAGAAACGCCCAAAGTGTACGGGTCGGCTAAAGGGTTCCTCAACAACCCTTGAAAAACAACCCCAGAGATAGCAAGCCCTCCTCCGACCGCACACGATGTTATAATCCTTGGCAAACGAACATCCCAAACAATTGCTGTTATAACTTCTTCTATTTCATTTAATAGCCCTTTTTGCCCTGTAAACTTTGAGAAAATAATCTTTGCAGTTTGAAGCCATGGGATTTTTATATGTCCCAAACATGCTGTCGCTAAAATCATTATCACAAGGGTGCATAAAATAAGAAAAGCTGAAATCGCAATGTTGTAAGAAATGTGAATTTCATTACTGCTTTTTTGCATTTTTTGTTTACTTAATTAAAAGTGAGCTACAACCTTTCTTAGATGATCCACCCAAATATCAACATAATTGTCATATTCTGCTGTCCCTTTTAGGATTGTAACGCATTTTATTCCTGATTTGCTCAAAAGAGATTTCCATGAATCATCTTCATCTCCTGCCATATCATTTTTAGCATGATCTCCTGCAACCGACATAAAAGGCATTAAATATGCTTTTTGGATTTTTTTTGATAATAGCAAAGATTTAATCAAATCAAGATCAGGATAACCTTCAACAGTTCCAACAAATATGTTTGGATCTTTTAATTGTATTTGGAAATTTAATGCAGCATAAAAAGCATTTGCAGGATGATGCGTTCCGTGCCCCATTAGAACGATGGCTTCACCTTTCTTTCTTTCTTTGGGAACATTGGCAATTATTGCATCAACAACTTTTTCCATATCTTCTTGTGTTGACATTAGAGGATAACCTAACATAATTTTATCAAAAACGCCCATCGCCTTAAAACCTTGCACAGAACGCATTAAATTATGAAACTCTTCTCCTCCAATACTATGTAGAGATTGAATCGCAACATGAGTAAATCCTTCATCTAACATTTTTGCCAAAGCCACTTCAGGCGAATCAAGAAATTGCTTTTTCTTAGCAAGTTTATGTCGGATTATGTGAGAAGTATATGCCCACTTAACAGGTATCTTAGGGAATGCTTTTTTGACTTTCTTTTCTATGTTTTCAAAAGAGACTTGTGCGCTTTTTTCGCTGGAACCAAATGCAACAAGCAAAATGCCAATCTTTTGCTCTTTTTTATGATGTCCATGTGCATGCGCTAATAACAAATTACCAAATAAGAATAAGGTAAGTATGAATGTGGCAAGAGTAATTTTAAAAATTTTCATGATCTTTATCCTTCCTACAATATAAGGGGTTTAAAATATTCCTTCTTTCTCTAAAAAATAATAAATTTTAGAAAAAAGGTGTGACTTTGAAATTATGACACAAAAATCTATTGCGTCATTGATAAAGGTCTGAAAACAAAAAATCCCCAGACCAAAATAATTGATCTTGGGGATTCCCCTTTTTTATCCATGCAGATCATGAAAGCTTATCTGTTATTTCCCTTGAGAATAAGCTTTGTTCATTAAGGCAGGTCTTCTGACTTCTCGGATCTCTCTATTTAACTGCAGCCTTCCCATTTTCATAAAACAGTGGCATTAATGCAGTTTTCGTCCCCGATTACAGCGGTGGGTCCGTTCCTGAATTACACAGGATTCCCTATTAAGCAAATAGCGCCTAAATGAACTTGTAAAATAATATTATCTACTAAAATCAGTCAAGTTAATTTTTTAGTGTCTCAAGCTACAATTAGTATGCTGTTTTATATGGTTTTTAAAAGTTTTTATTTGCTATAAAAAACGTAAATTAATTAAGTTAAGTAATGAGCTAACTATTTAACAAATCTATGCTGTTTAATTTATTAAGTTTAAAGAAAAAGGAGTAGTTAATTAAAATGAGCCTCTTTAAAGAAATTAACGAAGGAAACGTATATTTTACTAAAAGTGATATTAATATAAATGATTTAGATTGGAATGCTCATCCTTCATTTGAAGGAGTATATCTAAAACATCTTGTTAAAGGCGACAAAACAGATAATAAATTTAGTTGTCATATCGTAAAAATAAAAGCTGGTTTCCAAATTGGTGAACATATTCATAAGGACAATTGGGAGTTGCACGAACCTATTGAAGGAGTTGGCAAAGGCTTTGTTGAAGGTAAAGAGATAATCTATAAATTAGGTGTGTCAGCCGTAATCCCAGAAGGTGTAAAACATAGTATTGTAGCAGGCGATAACGATTTATATCTGCTCGCAAAGTTTGTACCCGCATTGGTTTAGATAGTTGAGACCTTTACACATAATGTTTTTTATTAAAAAATAGTGGGTTTGAAAAAAACTTAACTTTGGGTAATTTTTACAAAAACCTCTAAAAACCTTATAAAGACTTACGCTCTCTTTTGCTTTTATTTTGGGTTCGACGTATGAAAATACTACTTCACCACAAAATAAAAGCAAAATTTAAGCTATGTGCAAAGGTCTCATAGTTATACAAAATGAATAGAATATTTTTAGTCGGAATTGGTGGTTTTTTGGGAGCAATCCTTAGATACCTTATAAATGTCTTAGTACAAAACACTCACTTCCCTTATGGAACATTTATAGTTAATATCGTTGGATGCTTTTTGATTGGTATGGCCGCTTATTTTTTTGAACTACAAACAACCATTTCAACAGAAATACGATTGTTTTTCATAGTTGGATTTTTAGGCTCTTTTACAACCTACTCTACATTCAGTAATGACTCTATGAATATGTTGCAAAACCAAAAAATATATTTGGCACTTATAAATATAAGCTCGCACATTATTATAGGATTACTCGCTGTACTTGCTGGAAGATTTGCACTATCACTAATATGGAAATAGAAGATATAATAAAAAAAATTTTTATGATTTGTATGCTCCCAAACAGGAGAGACTGAAAAACAATAATTTTTACAAAAATCCAATCTTATAGAGACGCAAAATCTTGCGTCTCTACGGTACGATACGGTTTTAGAAAAATGTTTTCATAGAATTTATTTTGTTACCCCAAAAAAGCTCATTCCCAAGCTCCTGCTTGGGAATGCATAGTTTGCCGTAAACTATAAAATCTTTATAAAGCGTTTTTTTTCAATAGCTTTGTGCAATAACTATTTAAACTTTCATTTTCCTGCATTGCACGAATAACTAAAACTTTATGTAATTCCTCATCAACTCTAAGTTGAAACTTCCCAGAATATTTTTTTTTAATCATATTAGAAGGCAGAGCTAAACCGTCTTCTTTATATATTTCTATCCACTCATCAAGTATTTGAGACAAATTTTTATAAACCTTCTCTTCATCATCTCCGTGACAACACTTTCCTATCCAACCCGGTATTGAACCAACATAACAACCATCTTCCTCTGACCATTCAACTATCTTTAAATATTTATGTTTATTTTTCACTTTTGAACCTTTTTAATTTTTTCCTTAACTTCTTTTTCTTGATAATGCTTTGTATCATCAAAGGCTATTCAAAAGGAGGGGAAAATCATTATAAACTCCCAAATAACAATCTCATCAATTCATCTGGTGCCCCTACCAAGAATCGAACTTGGGCTCAAGGATTAGGAATCCTCTGCTCTATCCACTGAGCTATAGGGGCTATAAGTTTTTAGGAACTATCAACTTAATTTATTTTGCTTTATTATTGCAAGAATTTAAAAAATAAGGTTGGTATTTTTCTTTTCAGCGTTGAAAAAAAACTTTTTTAAGCAAAACTTTTTAATAAATAAGGAGTTTAGAGATGAAAATAAAAATAACTTACTGCACCAAGTGAAATTACTTACCTAAAGCTGCCAGTTTGGCACAAGAAATTAAAGAAGAGTTTAATATAGATTCAGAGTTAAATCCGGGTCGTGCAGGAATTTTTGAAGTTACCGTAGATGGTAAACTTATATTTTCAAAAGATGAGCTGAGACGATTTCCTAAAAATAGAGAGGTAAACGAAACTATAAAAAAGATGAAGTCTTAAAAAATTTGAGACCTTTGCACATAAGATTTTTTATGAAAAAATAGTGGTTTTTTGTAAATTATCAACTTTTGGCAATTTTATAAAAACAGCTAAAAACCTAAAAAAACCTAAACCTAAAAAATTGAAAAAAATACTGATAATAGAAGACGACAAGCATATTTTAGAAGCTTTAAAAGTAAATCTTGAACTGCAAAATTATAAGGTAAAAACTTCTGAAAGTGGCTTAAAAGGTTTTTTAGAGTGGCAGAATTGGCATCCTGATTTGATAGTTCTTGATATTATGTTGCCTGAGCTTGACGGTATAAGTGTTTTAAAAAAAATTAGAGAAAAAGATATTAAAATTCCTATCTTAATTTTATCAGCTAAGAGTAGCTCCAAAGATATCATAACTGGTTTAACTTATGGCGTTGACGACTATCTTGCTAAACCGTTTGATTTGGATGAGTTTTTTTTAAGAGTTAAAAGACTTATTCTCAAGAGTTCTTGGTATAAAGAGGAAGAAAAAGAGGTTTTTTCTTTTGGGAAAAATCAAATAAATTTTAGAGACTTAAAAGCTTTTGTTGGTTCTAAACAAGAGATAAATTTGACAAAACAAGAGGTTAAACTTTTAAAATTTTTCATTAAAAATAAGAAAAAAATTTTATCAAGAGAAGAGATTTTAAAGTCTGCGTTTGGTTATGAAAAAAAAATTACGACACGAACTATAGACAATTTTATCGTACGCTTTAGAAAATATTTTGAAAAAAATCCTAAAAAACCGATTCACTTCTGTAGTCTTCGTTCTATAGGTTATCTTTTTAATCAAGATACAAAAGAAGACAAAGTTTAAAGTTAATAGCTTTTATAAAAAGAAAATAGTCAAGAAAGCTTTACACCTATTAAATTGATGTTAAAACAAAATTGAATTATGTTATTTTTCGCCTTTCGGCGAACCCCCTTTACCCCGTGAAATAATTTTAAATTTTTTAAATTTAAAATTAAGATTTGAACTTGTAGGGAACGGTTTTAAACCGTTCCCTACTCAAATCTTATTTCACTGGGTGAATCCCCCTTAAAAGGGGGAGATAAGAAAAAGAAATCTATCGAGTTTATTTCATAAAGACTCTCAAATAAAAAAAGGCAGGTTAAAAAAACCTGCCTTTCCAAAATTAAATATTTTTAAATAGGTATTATTGTTTTCTTCCTAAACCTCTGCCGCCATTACCTAAACCTCTACCTCTTCCCAAACCTCTACCTGTTCCTCTTGCTTCATTTTGTGTTTGGTCAGAATCTGTATTAGCATTTTTATTAGGAGCACAATTACCTAAGCCTCTACCTGTTCTACTTCCAGCACCTTCTGGTCCTGTTCCGTCTCTTCTTGGCATAATATTCACCTCCTTAAAATTGTTAAAAATAACTTTAATTAATAAAGTTTTCTAAGCAAAAATGTTTTCTGGTTTATAAGGATGCGTTCCTTCTATTACAGGAACCCCAGCTTTTGCTTTTATTTTATCCACTATCTCTTTACCATTTGGACAATTTTCATATATACAAGCAGATACATGAACTTTTGTTGGCTTTTCTTTATTTTTTGCATTCCAAGCATTAAGTTGAGCAAGTCTTGTCACAACTCCAGAACCTGGACACCCTCCACAACTTAACATTCCTATAAGCTGGGCATCTTTGTCATATTTTGCAAACTCGCCTTCTCTTTTATTAAAAGCTACCATACACCTTGAACAAGCAATGCATTGCTCATTCATTATATTTTTACATCCTACAATTAATATCTTTTCCATTTTTTTATCTCTTTCATAAATGTTTTTTAATTAATGGTTACAAGGACTATCTGGGTCTTTACCACAAACATTTGCACCAGTTTGAAGAGAATTTTCTAAAAAAGCTTTTACTACTTTTTCAGGTTCTTCAGAAGGTGCTCCTATAACTACGTTGATGCCACTTTCGTTAAAAAGGTTTATTGCCATCTGTCCCATACCACCCGATATAATTACATCGGTATTAAGTGAACCAAGCCATTTTGGCAAAACTCCTGGCTCATGAGGCGGAGGAGTAAGCATTTCTGTCTTTTTAATCTCTTTTGTACTTTCATCAACATCTATAAGTGCAAATTCTCCTGCATGACCGAAGTGCATAGCGAGTTTACCTCCTGCTATTGGAATTGCAATTTTCATAAAATTTCTCTCCTTATTAGAAATATATTTATTTAAATCTCATTAAAATCTTAAAAAAGTAGTTTGAACTAATTTTTTTAAAAAACACACTTTAGCAATCTAAGACACATTAAATAATCGTCAAGTTCATTTAAACAAAAAAAAACAACTGCACTCGCAAATATGCGTTCCCAAGCAGGAGCTTAGGAACGAAATTGGTTTTTTGTGGTTCACCCTGTGAAATATTTTTAAATTTTTCAAATTTAAAAATAATATTTGAGCTGTAAAGCATCAAATATTATTTCACGGGGTAAAGTAGTATTTTTATACGTCAAACCCAAAAAACGAACGAAAGAGGATAATCATCCAACATTATCAAGAGCTTTGAAAAATTATTCTATTTTGTTCGTTTTTTGTGGTGAAGTAGTATTTTAATACGTCAAACCCAAAAAACGGACGGAAAAGGATGATTTTTCAAAGCTTCTATAGAGCTCTATACCCAGTGTCCTTCTACATTAGCCCCCTCTATAAAACCAAGCTCACTATTTTTTAGCTTTTCTACAGCTTCTGCTACAGTCATCTCTTCTGCAACAGTCGCTATTTTTATACCTTTTGAGCTTAAAACGTTAAATGCTTTAGGACCACAATTTTGTGTTATTAAAACTTCTGCTCCACTATTTACTATTGTTTTACCTGCTTGAATCCCAGCACCTTGTGTTGCATTTATATTTTGTACATTTTCAAGTGCTTCAAACTCCATAGTTTCAGAATCTACTACTATAAAAAAACTTGCTCTTCCAAATTTCAAATCCATTTTAGAATCTAAAGTTTTTCCTTTAGAGCTTATTGCAATCTTCATTTTTTTACTCTCCTTAGCTTAAAATTTTTTTTGTTTTTAAACTTTTTATTGTTGTATCAGCTTTTTGCCAAATCTCATAAATAGCTTTTGATGCAGGTGCATTAGAATCAAATTCATATACACATTTTTCCTTTACCATAGCTTTTGTAACATTTCTATCGTATGGAATTGCTCCAAGAAAACGTATATTCTCTTTTTCTGCAAAGCTTTTTATTTCTGATGTAATATCTTTGTTTAAGTCGTATTTGTTTATACAAAGCATAACAGGGATATTAAAAGATTTTGCAAGCTTATAAACTCTTTCCATATCGTGAAGCCCACTTTTTGTAGGTTCGGTAATAATTAAAATAGCATCTGTACCAGTTATTGAAGCAATTACAGGACACCCTATTCCCGGAGGTCCATCTGTTATTATTAAGGGTAAGTCGTTTTCTTCCGCCCACTTTTGAGCCTCTTTTCTTAAAAGACTTACAAGCATTCCAGAATTTTCTTTAGCTATACCAAGCTTTGCATGAAACATCTTACCCATTCTCGTTTCAGATATAAACCAATCTCCACAAACTTGAAGTTCAAAATCAATAGCTTTTTCAGGACACATTTCAACGCAAACTTTACACCCTTCACAAGAGATAGGATCAACAACAAAATCTTCACTGATAGCATCAAAAAGACAATACTCCATACATAAGCCACAAGCGATGCACTTATTTTTGTCTATAACTGCTACACTTCCAGATTTAAACTCTGTCTTTTTTAATTTTTTTGGTTTTAAAAGCAAATGCATATCGGCAGCATCCACATCTGCATCTACAATTAATTTTTTTTCAAAAAGATGAGCAAAAGAAGCACAAAGACTTGTCTTTCCTGTTCCTCCTTTACCACTTATTATTAAAAGTTCTTTATAATTTTTCATTTAAAACCTTTTTTTTATGTTTAAATATAGTTCGTAAAATTTTTCTATGAATTCAGGTCTTGCCTCAACTATGGTTTTACCAAGCGAATAGTTTTCTGCTATTATTCTATCATCAGGGATTTCCATTAAAATTTCTATATTTTCCTTTTTAGCATATTTTAAGACTCTATCATCACCAATATCACTTCTGTTGATAATTATACCAAATGGGATTTTTAAAATTTTTATTGTCTCTACAGCAAGTATCAAATCGTTTAGACCAAAAGGCGTGGGTTCTGTAACTAATATGACATAATCTAAATTTTTAACGGCACTTATAACAGGACAGCTTGTTCCGGGAGGGGCATCAATTATATTTAAAAACTCACTATCTATTCTTTTTTGGATAGCATCAATAAGTGGAGGTGCCATCGGCTCACCAATTCTAAGCTCTCCATAAATAACTTTTATATTATCTTTTTGAAAAGTCTTTATCTCGCCAAGCTCTTTGCTTGAGTCTAAAATTGCATTGTCTTCACAAACAATCTTACAACCCTTGCAACTATGACACATTTCTGGGAAAACAGATATCTCATCTCCTATATTTAATATAGCATTAAATTGGCAGATATCTTCACACTTAAGACATAGAGTACATTTTTCTTTATCTATTGCTGGAACAAAAACACTATATTTTTCAGATTCAACATTTTTGTCATCAAAAAATATGTGTACGTTTGGTTCTTCCACATCGCAATCAAGCAAATTTAGTTTCTCGTTTTTTATGTTTAATGCTTTTGCGAGAGCACAAGAAACACTTGTTTTGCCTGTTCCACCTTTGCCACTTGCTATTCCTATTTTCATTTTTTTTCTTACTAAAGACCTTTGAACATAATGTTTTTAAGGTCTCACCATTATTAAAGTTTATATTTTAAATTAAAAAGACATATGGGCATATGCTCATAATTTTTAAGTTTGTCAATTAAAAAAAATGACAAAAGTATTAAAAATAGTAAAAAAATAGATTAAAATTTAAGATAGGGAGTAAAGGAAAGAGAAGAGAAAACTAATTTTTCAGGGCAAATATTGTGTTTTAATATCTGCCCCAAAAATTAGTCACTTATTGTGTTCTATTTTGCAGCCATCTTTTTGTACTTCTCATAACGTTTCATATATTCGTCTTCAATTTTTTCTCTTAGCTTTTTAGATTCTTCTGGGAAAAGCTTTTCAAGAGCTGCATAACGTACCTCACCAGATAAGAACTCTTGCAACTTTTTGTTAGGTTCTTTGCTATCAAGAGTAAAAGGATTTTCGCCTTTTTCTAAGCTTTCTGGATTGTAACGATATAGTGGCCAATATCCACATTCAACTGCCTTTTGAGTCTCTTCTTGGCTTTTTGTCATACCGCCACTTTTAATACCATGGTTGATACAAGGAGCGTATGCTGTAATCAAAGAAGGACCGTCATATTTTTCTGCTTCTACAAGTGCTTTTAAAGCTTGATTTTTATTTGCACCCATACCGATACTTGCAACATAGACATAACCATAAGTCATTGCCATTGCACCAATATCTTTTTTAGTACTCTTTTTACCTGATGCAGCAAATTTTGCGATAGAACCTGTTGGAGTAGCTTTTGAAGCTTGACCACCTGTATTTGAATAAACTTCAGTATCAAAAATCATAATATTGATATCTTCACCAGTAGCTATAATATGGTCTAAACCTCCAAATGCGATATCGTAAGCTGAACCGTCGCCTAAAAATACCCAGTAAGATTTTTTTGTAAAAAGTTTTGAATAAAAAAGAAGTTCTTTCGCTTTTTTATCACTACTCTTAGGAAGAAGTTCTTTTAATTTATCACCATATTGTTTTGAAAGTACGGCATCTTTATGGTTTGCTATCCAGCCTTCTAAAGCTTCTTTTAAATCACCTGAAGCAGATGATGTTAATTCTTCGGCAATCGATAACGCTTTTTCTTTTTGTTTGATTGAACCTAAAAACAGTCCATATGTAAATTCAGCAGGATCTTCAAAGAGGGAATTTCCCCAAGCTGGTCCAAAACCATCTTTATTTTTAGCATAAGGTATAGATGGTGCAGATGCTCCCCAGATAGATGAACAACCTGTAGCATTACCTATAACCATTCTTTCTCCAAAAAGTTGTGTTAAAAGTTTTGCGTATGGAGTTTCGCCACAACCAGCACAAGCACCAGAAAACTCAAGAAGAGGTTTAAAAAATTGGCTACCCTTAAGAGTTTCTCTTTTTAATAAATTATCTCTTATAGGTAGTGTTTCTACATATTTTAAATTTTCTTTTTGAACATCAATTTGAGTTTCAAGAGGTTTCATAACGAGTGCTTTTGTCTTAGCAGGACAAACCTCTACACAGCTTCCACAACCAAGACAATCTTCTGGATAAACTTGCATTACAAATTCATACTCTTTTATTTCCTTACCTACAGCACTTATAGTTTTTAAAGATTCAGGTGCTTTTGCTTTTTCTTCTTTTGTCATAAGGAAAGGACGAATTGTTGCATGAGGACATACAAAAGAGCATTGATTACATTGGATACAATGTTCAGAATTCCATTCTGGAATACTTGAAGCCACACCTCTTTTTTCATATTTAGAAGTTTCAAGAGGGAAAATTCCATCTTTTGTAAAAGTACTTACAGGAAGATCGTCGCCTTGAAGATTATTGATTGGGAAAACAACATTTTTAATGAAGTCTGGTACATCTTTTTTTACACAGCCGAAATCGTCGCTTAAATTTTTCCAAGCATCTGGATATTTAACTTCTTTAAGTGCTTCAAGAGTCTTATCAACAGCTTCGATATTCATATTGATAATTTTGTCGCCTTTTTTAGAAAACATCTTTTTGATTGATTCTTTAAGATATCCTATTGCATCATCAACAGGCAAAACACCAGAAAGTTTAAAGAAAGAAGCTTGCATAATCATATTAATTCTTCCGCCAAGTCCTATTTCTTGAGCGATTTTTCCAGCATTGATGTTATAAAATTTTATCTTTTTTTCTGCTATCGCTTTTCTTACCTTAGGTGGGATATGTTTTTCCATATCGTCTAAAGACCAGTTAGAATTTAAAACAAAAGTTCCGCCTTCAACTAAGTCGTTTACTATATTTTCGTATGTAAAAATATAACTTGATTTGTGGCAAGCAACGTAATCGGCATCATTTATACAATATGTAGATTGAATTGGAGTGTCTCCAAATCTTAAGTGAGAGATAGTGATACCACCAGATTTTTTAGAATCGTATGCAAAATATGCTTGAACATACTTGTCTGTATTGTCACCAATAATTTTTATAGCTTCTTTATTAGCTCCTACAGTACCGTCTGCTCCAAGTCCCCAAAATTTACATCTTACAATACCTTTTGGAGATACATTGTAATATTTATCATATTCAAGAGAACTATTTGTAACATCATCATTGATACCAATAGTAAAATGGTTCTTCTTGCCTTTATCCATATTATCGTAAACAGCTTTTATCATTCCTGGAGTAAACTCTTTTGAACCGAGCCCATATCTTCCTGCTAAGATTTCAGGAGACATATTCTCTTTCATAAAAGCTGTACATATATCAAGATATAGAGGGTCGCCAATTGCACCAGGTTCTTTTGTTCTATCAAGAACAGTAACCTTTTTGACAGATTTTGGTAATACTTCAAAAAAGTGTTTTAGAGAGAAAGGTCTATAAAGTCTTACTTTGATAAGACCTATTTTTGCACCTTTTTTAGTTTCATAATTTACAAACTCTTCTATAGCTTCACAAGAAGAGCCCATTGAGATAACTATATTTTCAGCATCAGGTGCTCCAACATAATCAAATAATTTATATTTTCTTCCTGTTAAAGCTTCTACCTTTTTCATATTTTGTGCAACGATTTCAGGTAGTTCATTATAGTATACATTTGAAACTTCAGCACCTTGAAAATAGATATCTGGATTTTGAGCTGTACCTCTTATTTCAGGTCTTTCTGGATTGGCGCCTCTTTCTCTAAACGCTTTGACTTTATCCAAGTTTACAGTTTTTTTGATATCTTCATAATCTATTAATTCAATTTTTTGAATTTCATGAGAAGTTCTAAAACCATCGAAAAAATGGAGAAAAGGAACAGAACTATCAATTGTTGAAAGATGTGATACAAGACCTATATCTATAACTTCTTGAACAGAAGCAGAAGCAAGAAGAGCAAACCCTGTTTGACGAGTTGCCATAACATCTTGATGGTCTCCAAAAATAGAAAGAGCATGTTTAGCTATTGCTCTTGCTGTGACGTGAAAAACGCAAGGTAAAAGCTCTCCAGCTATTTTATACATACTCGGTATCATTAAAAGTAAACCTTGTGAAGCAGTAAAAGTAGAAGTTAAAGCTCCTGCTGCAAGAGATCCATGGACTGCTGCTGCTGCACCTGCTTCCGATTGCAGTTGCTTTATTGTCATTTTCTGATCAAAAATGTTTTTAAGTCCATTAGCTGCCCACTCATCTGCCAATTCCCCCATTGTTGAGGAAGGAGTGATAGGATATATAGCAGCAACATCACTTAAAGAGTAGGCTATATAAGCGGCAGCGGTATTACCATCCATAGTTTTCATTTTCTTTTTCATAAGAATAAATTACCTCCAAGTTTGATTTGTTAAAAAAAATAACTAAAAAACTTGCTTAAATTCTGCGTTACTATCAGATTGCGAGGACTAAAAAGGACAACTGAGCAAAGCTTTCAAGGTTATTTAAAGCACACCTTTGTTTTAGTAAAAAAACTTCACATACTTATAAATTTTTGATTTTTTGTAAATAAAAAACTTTATATTAAATATGAACCAAAATTATAGTAAAAACAGAGCTACCATATATCTTTTTATAGGTGCTTTTTTAATCAGTTTCTCATCAGTGTTTGTAAAGATAGCCGATGTGGGTCCGATAGCTGCTGGATTTTATCGTTTATTTATAGCTGGAGTTTTCCTTTTATGTTTTTGGATATTTAAAAAAGGCAAAACTCAAAATAGTTTAAAAAAATTTTTATTGATAATAGTTTGTGCTATACTTTTTGCAATTGATTTAACTCTTTGGCATAAAAGCATACATTATATAGGACCTGGCTTTGCTACTATTCTTGCTAATCTTCAAGTGTTTTTCCTTGCCTTTTTTAGTCTCGTTTTCTTAAAGGAAAAACCAAGCATTAAATTTTTTATCTCTGTTTTTTTTATTATAATAGGAATGCTTTTGCTTATAGGTCCCAGCTGGGGAACTCAGCATACAAATTGGAAATGGGGCGTTCTATTCGGCATTCTTACTGCCGTTGCTTATACTTTTTATATTCTTACTATAAATGAGGTACAAAAAGAGCAAAATTTCATTAATAGTGTTTGGAATATAATGTTAATTTCTATGATTTGTTCTTTTATAATGGCCGGCGAAGTTTTGTATACAAATGAGACATTTAAAATTCCTAACATAAAAAGTTTAAGTGCTATGCTTTGCTATGGGCTATTTTGTCAAGTTTTAGGCTGGCTTATAATTTCAAAAAATATTTCAAAAGTTAAAATTACTACAGTAGGTTTAATTTTATTACTTCAACCATCTCTATCTTTTTTGTGGGATATTCTCTTTTTTTCAAGACCTACAACTTTTGTAGATTTGTTTGGTGTATTTTTTACCCTTACAGGAATTTACTTTGGTACGATAAGAAACGCTTAAAAATTGCGTTAAGACAAAAAGACCTTTATGCATAAATCTTGTTTTACATTTTCCAAATATTTAATCTAATCAATTTATTCGTTTATAGTGTATAGATTGACATTTATAAAAATAATATGTGTAAAGGTTTTAATGATAAAGGAAAGATTCGACACTATTTAAAAGCTCATTCTGTGCATAAAAAAGAACCTGAAGATTATATCTTGCTTCTCTATAATTAAGATTAAACTCCCCTAACCTTGTTAAAGTTATAGCTCCTTCTTTATAATAAGCTCTGGCGTCTTGATAATTTTTATCAGAAAGTTCAACAGCTTTTTCTTGAAGCTTGATTCTTTTTGATAAAGAGTCAGCTTCATTTTTCATTTTATTTATAAGGCTTAAAAAAGTTTTTTTAATTTTTGCTTTTTGCTTTCTTGCTTTTAAAATTTCTATTTTTGCCATTTGATCTTGAGACTTTATTACCCCGCCACTCATAATGACCCATTCCATAGCTACGCCACTACTCCAATAGTTATCAAGCTCTGAAGTTTTAGTTCCATTTTTTTTATATGAGCCCACAAGATTTATAGTCGGGAAATATGAACTTCTTGTGATTTTACGCTTTATATCTTTTTCTTCTAATAGTGCCTGAGTCGTTTGTATATCTATAATAGTATCTTCTAAAAATCTTTTGTTTAACTCTTCTATTAAAACATTTAAATTTTCTACAGAATTGAGTTTGCCATCTGCCTCAAAGAGGCAGAACTCTTTGTCGATATTTCCAATAGTATTATTAAAATCTATCAAAGATTTATTATATTCTGTTTCTGCACTTTTTAATGCGTTTTCAGCAAAATTTAACATTAACTCTGCCTGCCTTAAATCTAAAATGGTTGACATCCCCACTTTTTTCAACTCTTCAACATCATTAAGTTCAGACTTTTGTTGTTTAACTCTATCTTGCTCAATTTCAACCATAGCCTTGTTTAATAGAACTAAATTAAAAGCAGATTTTACATTTTTGATTATATCTCTTTCAGAAGTTAACGATAAAATATTTGCTTGTTTATAAATATTATTTTTAAGCCTTATACTATTTATTATTTTGCCACCAGCAAGTAGGACTTGGCTACCTGAAACTTCAGCAGTGATATCTTTAAGTACATAAGGATTGCTTGTAGTTATTTCTCTATCTGTATCTAAATCTATATATTGAGAGTTTAAACTTACAAGAGGCTTAATGGAAGATGTTGCTTGCTTTCCTGTCTCTTTTAACAATTTAACATCTTCTTTTTTTATGATCGCATCTTCCGAATTACCTAAAGCATATTTAACTGCTTCATCAATAGTAATAGAAAGTAGATTTGATGAGAAAAAAATCGTTAATAAAAGTATTAAAAATATCTTAATTTTTGTATGCAATTTTAGATGCCTTTGAAATTATTTTATGAACTGCAATTTTATGTGCCTTTGAGATTATTTTATAAACACAGTTAAGTTTTTATAAAAAAAAATATAAAAATCCTTGACACTTAACAGTAATATTAAATACAAGTGTAAACTTTTTTATCAGACCTAATGCCCAGGTAGCTCAGTCGGTAGAGCAAGGGACTGAAAATCCCTGTGTCAGCAGTTCAATTCTGTTCCTGGGCACCAATCTTTTTTTTAAATTACCAAGACCTTTGCACATCAAAAATTAATGTTTTTTTTAAATCACTATTTTTACACAAAAAACATTGTACACAAAAGTCTCACTATTTTAAGAGCTTTTAAGAATCGTTTTATTTTGTTCGATTTTTGTGGTGCAGCAGTATTGTTATACGTCAAACCCAAAAATCGGACAAAGGAGAACGATTATCCAAAGCTTTCTATCTTATAAACTTCGTTACTTGTCTATCTATACAAAAGTAGATTTCTTCATCAGAACCATAAACGTCAATTGTGTCTTGATGATTAATGATATCTTCTATTACAAACGCTGTAATGTATAAAGATACGATATGAAATTCTGGCTTTATTTTCTTAAATGGTGCTATCTTAAAATCTACATCAAAATCTTCTTTTGTTTTAAGAAGCTCTAAACCTTTTTTTATCTGTCCTTGTAGAGACTCTTTACTGCTTGTTTCTACGATTTTTGTCTCAATAAGTTTTTCTGCTATGGCGTTGCTTAAAGGTTCTAAATTGTCGTGAATTTGTGCAATTCTTTTTCTTCTTATAATCGCTTTGCTCGATTCTATTTTTGATAATATTTTCGATTCTTTATTGCTTGGTCTAAATACTTTTGACAAATCAATATCCTCCTCTTAAGGATTTAAAAGAGACCTTTGCACATAATGTTTTTGATGAAAAAATAGTGGTTTTGAAAAAAAAATTAACTTTTGTTAATCTTTAGTAAAACCTCTAAAACCCCTATCAAGACTTACGCTCTCTTTTGCTTTTATTTTGGATTCGACGTATGAAAATACTACTTCACCACAAAATAAAAACAAAATTTAAGCTATGTGCAAAGGTCTCTTAAAAAAACATCTTTTATTATAATTTGTGTTCTTTTGTTACTTTTTTCTAAACTATTCAAGTTTAATTTAAAAGTTATAGCAGGTATAAAATTTTCAGATAGCTCTATACCACTTTCAGAATAGTTGAAAAATATTGCATCCATAATTCTATAGCCATCTTCCTGTTTTAAATGCATACGCAAATGTCTATCTTTTATTAAAAAAGAAGAGACTATTTTTACATTTTTTGCAAGAAATACAGGCTCTGGATTTCCCATACCAAAAGGCTGAAATAATTCAAGTTCGTTTAAAAACTTTTTTTCTAATTCATCAAAATTAACGTCATAATCTACAACTGTCTCTTTTGGTTTAATTGTTTTTTTTTGTAATGCTATTTTTTGAAACTTTTGAGTAAAAGTTTTTATATTCTCTTTTTTTATAGTAAATCCAGCTGCCATCAAGTGCCCGCCAAAACTATTCATATACTCTTTAATTTCATAAAGAGCTTCATATAAATCGAACCCTTTTACACTTCTCGCTGAACCTTTACCCATATTGTCTTTTATTGCAATTAATAGTGCTGGCTTGCCATAACGTTTTGCTATTCTTGAAGCTACTATACCAAGAACACCATTATGCCAACTACTATTAGCTAAAATAATAGCTTCTCCATCAAGCTTTTGAGGATTGTTTTTTAGATAACCAATTATATCAATTAAAGTTTTTCGTTCTATCTTTTGTCTTTCACTATTTAACCTTAAAAGTTTTTTTGCATTCTGCTGTACTACTGTTAGTTCTGTTGAATGCAGTAAATCTACCGCTATAGATGCATTATCAATTCTTCCTGCGGCATTTATTTTTGGTGTTAACTTAAAAGATATATCTTCTGAATTTATATTTTCTTTTTGTATCCCAGAAACTTTTATAAGCTCTTGAAGCCCTATCCTCTCCGTTTTTTTCATTATATTAAAACCTATTCTTGAAAAAACTCTATTTTCATCAATAAGAGGTACTATATCTGCTATTGTTCCAAGTGCTACCAATTCACAATAGTTTTTTAGATTAGGTTCTTCATTGCCTGCCCAAAACTCTTTATCCCTTAAATATTTTCTGATTGCTATAATAAGATAGAAAGCTACCCCTACTCCTGCAAGATGTTTTAAACCTGAACTGCACTCCTCTCTTTTAGGATTTACAAATGCCAAAGTTTTGAAACTATCATCTTTAGGTACTTCGTGGTGGTCTGTCATTATTATTTCAATATCTCTTTTTTGGGCTTCTTCGATTACTTCTTGATTTTGTACCATACAGTCTACAGTTATAATTAACTTAACATCTTTCATCATTTTCTTTTTAAAATGAGAAACTTTTAGACTATATCCCTCTTCAAGCCTATTAGGGATATAAAAAGAGACATCTCGATTTATATAGTTAAAAAAATCTAAGAGGATAGTGGTAGAAGTTATGCCGTCAACATCATAATCTCCAAATATTAAAATCTTTTCATTTTGGACAATAGCTTTAAAAATTCTTTTAACCGCTACATTTATATCAAAAAGATTAGATGGGGATTTTATATTTTTCAAGGAAGGGAAGAGAAAATCTTTTGCTTTTTCTATAGAATCAAACTGTCTATTACTTAATAGATGTGCCGTAATGTTATGACATTTTAGATGCTTTTTAAAGCTTAGAATGGAGTGTTTATCTGTTTCCTTTGTCTTTATGCATTTTTGCATAAAATTTATACAAAAAAATAGAAGTAAGAAAAAATATTTTTTTTCTTACTTCTATTAAAAAAAGTTATGTTTTTTATTTTACACGTTCTTTTAAAGATTTGCCAGGAACAAACTTAGGTGCTGTTTTAGCAGGGATTGTAATTGTTTTTCCTGTACGTGGGTTTTTACCTTGTCTTTTTTGTCTATCAACAGTTTTGAAAGTTCCAAATCCTACAAGTGTTACTGCTTCTTTGTCTTCAAGAGCATTGCTGATAGTTTCAATAAAGCAGTCTACAGCAGCTTTCGCTTGTTTTTTTGTAGCAACTACTTTTGCAACTTCATTTATTATGTCTCCTTTGTTCATAAAACTTATCTCCTTAAAATAAAAGTTAATGGAAACCTTAAATATTGTTATGATTACAAATCATCAAAACTTATATGTATTGATAAATAGAGTGTCAAGCAAAAATAATTTTTAAAAAAAAGATTATTACACGTTTTTTCTATTTATAAAATTTTTCACGTATCTTTTTATATCAAATCATAGAGCTTTGCACATAGCTCTATCCATATTATATCGAATGAAGTAATTTCGTAGATATTGGCTTAACGAACTGCCAAGTTGTTGATGAATTTTGTACGCACCATAAATCATAATTCCTCTGCAGGTTCATCCATAAATCAGGAGTCGTATCAAATGCCATAGATAATCTGAGTGCCATTTCAGGTGTAATTGAGCCTTTTTCGTTTACAATTTTTGACAGTGTTTTTCTGGATACACCTAAATTTTCTGCCATATCTTTTATAGTAATTGACAATGGCAATAGATAGTCTTCTTTAATTATTTTGCCTGGATGTGTTGGTTTCCTTTTCATTTTTAGCATAAAATCACCTCTCTAATGATAATCCCCATAATCAACAATATATGCATCACCTGAGACCTTTGTACATAGCTCTATTTTGCTTTTGTTTTGTGGTGAAGTAGTATTGTTATACGTCAAACCCAAAACAAAAGTAAAAGAGAGCGTAAACCTTTATAATGGTTTTATAGGTTTTTTTAAAATTACCAAAAGTTAATATTTTACAAAAAAACCACTTTTTTCCCATAAAAAACATTATGTGCAAAGGTCTCTGTTTGAAATTTAAAAAACACTCGCCAATTTACTAAAACTTTAATCGAAAATTGTCCAGCTTTGTCCCCCTTTAGTTGATGCAAAAATGAACCGGGATAATTCATATCTTTTATATTAGTAGCAGCATTTAAACGATCCAATATCCTTGATAGCTTGTTTGAATGCTCTGGTATTATCCCTTTTTTACTACCAGTATAAAAAAAATATTCTAATCCCTTGTGGTTGAATGTTTTAATCATATTACAAACATAACCTTTGTGGTTACACTTGTCAATGTGTTTGGATTTACTTGTAACTCTAAGCTCAGAAACCCTTTTATATCAAAACTCCTGCTTTAAAATATATATCTTTTTCTAATCGATTGCTCAGCAATATTTATTCTCAATCCTTTATTATTGGAACTCTACTTAGCTTTGTGACCTCGAATTATGATACTTAAAGATCTTTTGTTAGTTTAACACTTCAAATGTTTCTTGGGTTTTTCTAATAAAAAGTTTTCTGGGTTTTTTGGGTTTATCGCCCTCTTCTTTTATAGTAGCAACATAGTCGTTTTGAAATTTATAGATTGATACAATTTCAAAAGAGGTATTGGTTTTTAGATTTTTTATATGATTTAAAACAAAGCTCTTTATTTCTCGTTTTAAAGATTTTTGAGTTGAAGCGTATGTGAGTTTAACATCTTCTACTATAATTATGGGGGTTTTAAAAAGATGAATTTTTTTAATTAAAAATTTTAAATCTCTATTTTTAAGTACTACACAACCGTTAGAGTTTCTTTTTTTTAAAATTTTATCAATTCCATGTAGCCATATTGCAGAGCCTGAGCGATTATCTAATTTATCAAAAAAATTAGGATAATTCATAACGTAAGCTTTTGCTCCATATATATCCGACAATTCCCTCTCTTTATACTCTCTGATAAAAAAGTATATACCTTCTGGGGTTTTTTTATCGCCCTCTATCTGTTTTCTTCCTTTCTCTTTACCAGTAGAGCAATCAAAGGTTTTTAGAAGAGTAAACTTTCCCCTTTTTTTTTCATAAAAATATAGTTTCTGTTTTTTTTTACTTACGACTATTATTTCGTTTGCATCAGACAGGACAATATTTTGAGGAACTTTTTTACTCTTTCCAAATGGATTAAAACAACCACTAAAACAGGCAATAAAAAATAGTATTAAAAGATATATGCTTATTTTTTCCATTTTTCTAATAAATTTTGATTTTGTTTTGTTGCTTACATAAAAAAACAACATCAGTAAAAAATTTAAAAAGCGAGTTCTGTTTTTTCTATAATGGCATCCACCTGTTTTTTTAGTTTGATAGGCAACCCCTCTATATTAACATTCAAAAATCCTCTTACAATTGTTGAGACTGCTGTTTCTTCATCTAAACCACGTGCCATAAGATACTCTATCTCTCTTTTATCAATTTTACCAACAGACGCCTCATGAGTCATTTCTAAGTTTGGCATTTTAGCATCTATCGCTGGAATAGCATTCAAAGTTCCTTCTTTTAAAATCATACCTTTACATTCAAGATGGGCTTTAATATTACTCGCATTACCTACAAGATTACCTTTTGTTATAATTGTACCACCAAGACAGATAGCTCTTGAAATTATTTCGGCTTTACTATCTTCTGCATTTAAATAGACATCTCCTCCAACATCTATATAAGTTTTTTCATCTGCTACAACAATACTGTTTAACCTTGCAACAGCACCCCTGCCATTTAAAGTTACTATTGGATTTGTTTGAAGAGAAGCCATTGGTTTTAAAGAAATGTAGTTTGAAATATAAGTTCCACCTTCTTCAACAACAACAGAAGTTCTTGGACGAACATCTATTTTCTCACCCCAATCGTGTATCATTGTATAAATTAATGTTGCCCCTTTTTTGACATAAAATTCAGATACGCCCAAATGCAGGCTATCTTTTGTTTTACTTGCAGTAGAGCAACCTGCTATTATAGTCATACTTGAATTTTCTTCTGCAATAACAACATTATGAACATTTTGAACAAAACTGCTCTCTTTTATATGCATACAAGCTTGAATAGGATTTTTTATTTTTTTACCTTTTTTGCTTTTTATAAAATAGCCGTTTGCCTGCTCTTTTTTTGAAAATTTTGTAAACTCATCCTTTTCATAAGGGATTAAGTTCCATAAATATTGTTTCAAACCATCATATTTTTTTTGAGCTTCTATAAGCGATAAAATTTCAACATCTCTGTTTTTTTGATCACATTTAAGTATGCTTGTATCTTTTTGTATAAAAGTACCTGATACATTCTTATTATCAAGCTCAATACCTACATCTAAAAATTCTCTTTTATCAGTTGCACCAATTGTTGTATATTTTCCCGCTTTTTTTTTATATTTATTTAACTCTATTTTTAAAGACATCTTGAACACTCCTTATAACCATATTTTCTAATCCAATCTAATATCTCTCTTGCATTTCTGGAACAACATATAACACCATCTAAAAGCACTTGTCCTTTATCTGCTGTAATATAGTCTAAAATATGTCCTGTATGAGTTATAACAAGAGACGATTTTTTTCTTCTATCTATTATTTGATTATGAGGAATAGTCGTATTTAATGGTGTGTCTTTCCCGCAAATTTTATTGATAGTCTCTCCAATAACTACAATATTTTCTAAATCTACACCCGATTCTGGTTCATCTAAAAGAACAAGGTCTGGATTTTGTGCTGTAAGTTGCAGAAGTTCTGAGCGTTTTATCTCTCCACCTGAAAGATTGCTATTAACGTCTCTTTCAAGAAAATCTTGAAAATTTAACTCTTTTGCTACCTTATCTATGTTTATCTTTTTCCCACCACTACAAATTTCTACCATTTTTCTTGTTGTAAGACCGTTTATTGTAGGAGGTCTTTGAAAAGAGATTCCTATTCCCATTTTTGCTCGTTCATAGATAGGCATATTTGTTATATCTTTGTCTTTAAATATAATAGTACCTTTAGTAACTTTATATCTTGAAAAGCCAGCTATAGTAAGCATTAAACTTGTTTTACCAGAACCATTAGGACCGAACAAAATATGTGATTCGCCTTTACCTATATGAAGGTTTACATTATCTAAAATTTTTTTACCTTCTACTTCTACCTGTAAATTTTTTATTTTTAACATCTTGTTTTAACTACTTTCCCTTAAATTGAAGTTGGCACATAGCTTTATTTAGTGCCATATTTTTAGCCATTCTAATAGCAGCAAGCAAGCTTTTAGGACTTGCACTATTTTTTCCTGCAATATCATAAGCAGTACCATGATCTACAGACGTTCTTATTATTGGAAGTCCAAGAGTTACATTCACACCATCATCAAAATGCAAAAGTTTAAAAGGAATTAAAGCTTGGTCGTGATACATAGATATAAAAGCATCAAAACTTTCATTTTTTGCATTTAAAAAAATTGTATCGGGCGGATAAGGTCCGCTTACATCTATTCCTTTTTCTTTTGCTTTTTTAATTGCAGGAGCTATTTTTTTCTCTTCTTCATCTCCAAAAAGCCCCCCTTCTCCTGCATGAGGATTTAAACCAGCAACTGCTATACGAGGTTTTGTTTTACCAGAATATTTCTTTAAAAACTTAAAAGTTATCTCTATAGTTTCTAATACTTTTGCATAAGTTATAAAACTTGCGACCTCTTTTAAAGGTATGTGAATTGTAACTAAAACTATTTTGAGTTTAAAACCACCAGCAAACATCATAAAGACATTTTTAGTATTGGTTTTATGTGCAAGAAACTCGGTATGACCCGGAAAATCATAACCTGCTTTTTGCATTGCATATTTATTTATAGGTGCTGTTACTATACCTTTAATTTTATTTTCTAACGCAAGCTCAGCTCCTTTTTCAATATAGAGCATCATAGCTTTGCTTGTTTCAAAGTTTGGTTTTCCGTACTTAATTTCTTTCAAATCAGAAAGATTAAGAACATTCAAAAAACCTTTTTTATACTCCTCTACACCTGTAACTATATTTACTTTTATATTATCAAAACTTTTTAATAGGTTTGCATCTCCCAAAACTATTATGTCATCAAATTCTTTATTCTCTTCCTTAAAAGCTTTTACTATAATTTCAGGAGCGATGCTGACAGGATCGCCCATAGTAATGCCTATAATGTTTTTTTCTGATGAGAATTTTGAGTAATCGATTTCTTGCATATTAAGTAATTTCCATAAGAGTATAATTTAATTTCTATTCTAAGCATTTTTTAGATATATTTTCATCAAAAGCGACAGGATATTTACCATCAAAGCAAGCTTTACAAAAATGTTTGTTAGGGTTTTTAACTCCACTCGATTTAAGCATACCTTGTACACTTAGATAGTGCAGAGAATCTAACTCCAAAAACTCTTGAAGTTCTTTGACACTTTTTTTAGCGGCAATAAGTTCGCCTTTTGTGGAAAAATCTATACCATAATAACAAGGAAATTTATGAGGCGGACAACTTACACGCATATGCACTTTTTTAACACCAAGTTTTCTAAGTGCTTTTACTCTCGTTTTCGCTGTAGTGCCTCTTATGATTGAATCTTCTATAATGATTATATCTTTGCCTTTTAAAAGCTCTTTTATGGGATTTAATTTTATCCTAACGGCAAAATCTCTCATATCTTGAGTAGGCTGAATAAAACTTCTACCCACATAATGGTTTCTTATCATACCAAACTCAAAAGGGATTTTAGACTCCATAGCATAGCCTATCGCAGCGTAGTTACCCGAATCTGGGAAAGGCATAACAATATCGGCTTTAACAAACGACTCTTTTGCAAGCATTTTGCCATGATTTTTTCTCATCTCATAAACATTCTGCCCACAAATTGTACTATCTGGTCTTGCAAAATAGATATACTCAAAGATGCAAAGAGACGGATTTTTCTTTTTACTTGATTTTATACTCTTTACGCCATTTTTGTTGATAATAACGATTTCGCCTGGTTCTATCTCCCTGATGAATTTTGCCTCTACAAGATCTAATGCACAAGTTTCAGATGATATAATGTAAGAGTCTCCAAGTTTTCCAATACAAAGAGGTCTAAAACCATTATCATCTTTCATTCCAATCAAGTCACCTTCACTTGTAAGAAAAAGGCAGGAGTACGCCCCTTTTAATTTCTTCTTTGTTTTTATGAGTGCCTCTTCGGTAGACATACGCTGTTTATATTTAAGAAAAATATGCAAAAATATTTCGCTATCCATAGTGGTTTGGAAAATTGCTCCTCTTTCTTCGAGTTCAGCTTTTAAAATATGAGCGTTAACAAGATTACCGTTGTGAGCTACTGCATAACTTTGATTTTTATGATTTACGACAAAAGGTTGAGCGTTTAAAAGTTTTGAACTTCCTGTGGTTGAATATCTAACATGACCTATTGCAATGTCCCCTTTAAGATTGTTGAGTTCGTCCATTTTAAAAACTTCAGGCACAAGTCCCATACCTTTCATAGAGTGAAGTTTCCCCGAATCAATTGCTGCTATTCCGCAACTTTCCTGCCCTCTATGTTGAAGAGCATAAAGTCCAAAATAAGTTAATTTGCTTGAGTCTTTATGATTGAAGACACCAAATATACCGCACTCGTCTTTAGGTCTGTCGCTGTTTAATTTTGTTTGAATCATTGATTATAACTATTTTTTTAAAGATTTATGAAATTTTTGCATATAGCAAAAAATTTTGCTCGAATTTACCCAAAATTACTTTTTTCAAAAAAAACATTATGTGCAAAGGTCTCATTTATGAAATAAAAAATAAAGTGCCTATCATTAAACAAATATTTTTCAAGGAATATTAAAAATCTATTGTTAAATTAAAAAAATCTTAAAAATATTAAAAACACTTTTTCATACTAAATATTTGAAAAAAGATGTTATTAGTGAAACCTTTGCACAAGAAAGGTAACAAAAGAGAAATAAGACTTCTAAAATATGGTACAATTATACACAAGCAATAACCTAAGTACACTTTTGAATATTTTTATTAAAAAAAATAGACAAAGTGAAAATGATATATTTGATAGCAATATAGTTGTTATACAATCTCAATCTATGAAACAATGGCTATCTTTAGAAATAGCTCGCAAGTTTGGTGTTTGTATCAACTTTAATTTTTTATTCCCACACAACTTTTTTACATATATCGCAAACTGTTTTTCTAAAAAAGATGAGTTTTCTTTTCCGCACTCTATAGATATTATGACTTGGCAAATTATGAAGCTACTCCCAGATTTCGTCTCTTTTAGTGAGTTTGAAAAAGTTAAACACTATATAACAGAAAACCCCACCTTAAAAAGCTATCAGTTCTCAAATGAAATAGCCTCTCTTTTTGATAGATACTTGATATTTAGGGACGATATGTTTCTAAAACAAAAAAACAAAAAGCAAGATTTTCAATCTGTCTTGTGGAAAAAAATTATTGAAGAGAATAAATTTAGTTACAATGCGGTTTTAGATAACATAAAAAAAGAGAACCTAATAAAAAAACTTCCTTCAAAAGTATACATTTTGGGCATTTCATACCTTCCTACACTCTACCTAAGTTTTTTTGATGCTGTTTCAAAACTTACCGAAATCAATTTTTTTCTTCTAAAACCTTCAAGAGAGTATTGGGGAGATTTTACATCCAAAAGCGAAAAAAAAAGAATTATGAAAAAGCAAGCGGGTGATAAAACATATATAAAGGATAATAACACACTTCTTGAATGTTTTGGAATTCAAGGAAGAGATTTTTATGATAATATATTAAATTTTGATTGGGATGAAGATGACAGCAATTTTATTCAAAACGAAAGCAAAACTTTACTTTCAAAAATAAGAAACGATTTCCTTAATTTACAAAAAAGAGGAAAAAAAGAGGTTCTTGATAAAGACGACTCTTCAATTCAAATACACTCTATGCATAGCAAAAAAAGGGAAGTAGAAGTTTTGCAAGATTACTTGTTTAATTTTATCTCTGAAGATAAAAACCTAAAACCATCTGATATTCTTATCACAGCACCAGATATTGAAACTTATATACCCTATATAAACTTAGTTTTTTCGACTAATTTGTTTTTAGATAGCACTATCTCAGAAGCGTTTAGCTTGCTATTATCAATCGTAAATACACGGTTTGAAGCAGGAAAAGTCTTAGAGATACTTGAAAAAGATGTAATTTCTAAAAAATTTTTACTGGATGAAGATGAGCTAACAACAATTGAATTTTGGATAAAGAGTTTAAATATCAATTGGGGTGTAAATGAGAAAAGCAAAAAAGAGATAAATCTGCCTGAAACATATGAAAACACTTGGCAATACGGAATAGACAGACTTATGCTAAGTTACTTTATGCAAAGTAAAGAGAATGAAGTTTTTTGTGATATTCTACCTTTTAACAATTTTGACGGAACTTATCGTAACACTTTAGGAAAATTTGTAGATTTTTTAAGCAAACTATTTGAGTTAAACAAAAGTATTAAATCTCCAAAAAACTTAAACGAGTGGAGCTATTTTTTTAATAGGGTTTTGGACGATTTTATATTTGAGCCTGAAACAAATGGCGATACAAAACCTATAAGAGATATTATTAATAATTTAAAAACGGATTTTAACATATCTGAATTTAAAGAAGAGTTAGATTTTACAATTGTTAAAACGCACATTGAAAAAGAAATAAATAACCTAAATTCAAATAAAAGTTTTACCAAAGACGGATTTACTTTCTCTTCTATGCTCGCATTCAGAAGCATACCTTTTAAAATTATATGTGTGTTGGGAATGGACTCTAACTTTCCCGGTTCAGATGGGAAAATGAGTTTTAACCTGATGGCAGAAAATTTTCAAAAAGGAGATAAATCTAAAACAAACGACGATGCATACCTTTTTTTAGAAACCTTGCTATCAGCACAAGATAAACTCTATATAAGTTATGTAGGACAAGATATAAAAGACAACTCAAAAAAGAACCCTTCTGTTTTTATAACAGAGCTTATAGATTATATTGAAACTAATTTCATCAACACAGAACATCTGCTCACAAACCATAAACTTCAAGGTTTTTCTCACCATTATTTTAACGGAAAAACAAAAAACCTCTTTTCATATTCAAAAGAGAATTTAGAAATTGCTAAAAGTTTTTTTCAAGAAAACAAAAGTCAAAAAAATAGTATCGAAGTTAAGACGGTATCAGAGCAAAAAGAAGTAGATAGCATAACTTTAAACAGTTTATGTAGTTTTTTTAAACACCCAGTTAAATATTTTATGAATAAAAACCTTGATATTTACTTAAAAGAAAAAAATGAAAAAGAGTTAGATGCTAAAGAAAATTTTAAAATAGAAAATGGCATTGAAAAAAATGAAATTTTCAATTTTGCATTAAATCATATTAAGAAAAATAAAACTTTTGAAGAGTTTTATAATATAAAAAAAAGAGAAGGAGTTTTGCCACACAATAAATTGGGCGAAATTGATGCTTTAAAACTATTTAACACAGCACAAAAAGTAATTAAAAAAGCAAAAGAGCATATAGATGATATAAAACAAGATAAAGAAATAGAGGTCTTGATTTCAATAGATAATTTAAAAATAGAAGGTACAATTAAAAATATTTTTGAAAATAAATTACTTATTTTTAAAGATACAATACATACGAAAGACAAAATTGAAGCTTGGATTTTGAACCTTATTTTAAGTCTCGAAATGAAAGATATTAAAAAAACAATTATTATAAGCTCTGATAATATGTTTCTATTTCCAAAACTTGAAAGAGAAGAAGCAGAAGATATTTTAACTGTTTTGGTGCAAAAATATAAGGAAGGATTAAAAAACCCAATACACTTTTTCCCAGAAACCTCGTATGAATATGTTAAGGCAAAAGATAAAGATAAAAAATTTCAAGAATTAAAATCGAATTGGTTTAAAGAAAATAGATATAATAAATATGATGGAAATCAAGACATATACAATCAAACCTATTTTAAAGAAAAGAACCCTATTGACAAAAACTTCATAAAAAATTCAGACGAAATTTTATTCCCACTTCATCAAAGAATATCATCAATATAAAATTCTTTACGATAAAGTTATTTCTATAATCTCATTAAAAAAATAAGGCCTTATAGGCTATCTCACCATCCTATACCTTGATGAACACACAGTTACGATAAAGTTATTTCGGTAATTTCATTAAAAGAACCAAGACGCATAGGAGGTCCCCAACATCCTGTACCTTGATTAACATACAATTTTGTACTTTTATATTGATGAAGCCCTTTTAAATAAGGATGCTTTAAATAGACTAAATATTGAAACGGCCATATCTGACCACCATGAGTATGACCTGATAAAACTAAGTCCGCTCCGTATTTAAAAGCTTCTTTAACTGCAATAGGTCGATGAGCAAGGAGTATCTTCTTTTTATCGTCTTCTAAATTCAAAAATGCTTTATCAAAATCGGCAGCGTGTTTTTTCCCAAACTTTTTAGCCTTATGGTCATTAACTCCAACAAGATAAAAATAATCATCACCTTTTTCTATTTTAACACTTTTATTGCTTAAAACCTTTATTCCCATCTTTTCTATTTCAGGTATCCAATCGGATACGCCGCTATAATATTCGTGGTTGCCTGTAACAAAAAAAACACCACGCTTTGCCTTAAGGTTTTTTAAATAGGTAACCTCTTTTAAAAGTTTTGAGGTAGAGCCATCAACAAGGTCGCCTGTTATTGCTATAATATCAGGATTTAAGCTGTTTACTTGATGAACAATCTCTTTTACGGCATTGCCTGTCATAAGTTGCCCAATATGCAAATCTGATATTTGAACAATTTTAAATCCTTTAAACAAACTCGGTAAATTTGTAAGAGAGATGTTTTTTGTAACTACAATAGGCTCTGCAAAATAGTTTTTAACCCCACTATATGAAGCTTTAAGAGCAAAAGCAGATACTGTAAGCCCAATCGCTCTTGAAATAAACTCTCTTCTTTCTAAATAGATAGGGTTTTTAGAAGTGATAAAGAATTTTGAAGTTATAAATAAAAAAAATTTAATAACATCAAAAAATAGCAAAGCGGAAAAGAGCAAAAACATTATACCAAGCCATAAATAACATACCCATAGTAACGGAAGAAAAGTTTTAAAAGATGAGAGCCGAGAAAAAACAACAATAAGAGGAAAAGAGATACTAAGTATAATAAAAAAATATGTACCTATCTTTTTAGCACCAGCATTAAGGTTAGTATTTTTAACGAGCCTTAACCACAAATAGTAGTGTATTAAAGTTATAATAACTATTACTAAAAAAAAGAATATTATAAATGACAAGTTCTTTTGCATAATGGTTTCTTTGGATATCTCTACTTATACCGTCTTTATCCAAACCCTTTTGCCATCAAAAACAACTCCAAATTTTAAAATGTCTTTTATACCGCGTTTTAAAATCTCTGTCTCATATTTTTTTTCAACCAACTGTTTAACAGCAGAATCTAAGGCTTCCTCTTTTGTTTCTTCATAAAAATCATCAATGGTTTTAAGCTCCATAATTATTGCTTTTTTGCTCAAATCTTTTGGAATGATTGAAATATCGTATCTTCCAAAACCCGATTCTTTATTGGAATTAACTTCATATGAAGATGCTGGAAGACTCACAAGAAGTCCTAAAACAAACGCTTGATAAACTGCTTCAACATTTTTTCCTGCGGTATCAAAATATGAAAGTGTTGTTAGAACAAACTCTGACAATAATCTTTCAAAAAGTTTCAAATCGCCTGTTATTAAAGATTTAAGCATAACCTGCAATTTTTCGTTTACAAAACTTTGGTTAAACCAATTTAAAAAAGCTTTTCTGAAAATTGTTTTGACCTCTAAATTTGGAATAAGGAGTTTACAAATATTTTCACCTACAACTACTTTTTTTTCAAAAGGTTTCAAATAACCACAAAATAGAAGAAAAGAGTAAAGCGAAGTCTCATTTTTTTCTATATCGCGAAAGACAATAGCAGAATCAATCTGCTTGGTTATAGGTATATCTTCTAAAAGATATTCAAATTCTTTTTTGATAGACATTGAAGAATTTATTACTAAATCTCGGATTATATCATTTGATGAAGTATTTACCCAAAATGGTTCAAAAATTTTCTCTTTTTTTGATACAAAATTTAAAATTGACCAAGGATTATAAATTGTTGTATCACTTCCAAAAATATAACCGTCATACCATTTTTTTACACCATCTTTAAATTCACCTATTTCATAATCATCAAGCATTTTAAAAACTTCTGGTTCAGTAAACCCAAAACTTGTTTCAAACTCTGTATCTAAGATTGTGTATGTCCCAATATTATTTAAACCTGAAAAAATTGACTCTCTTGCAACTCTTAAAATTCCTGTTAAAACTGCTTTGAAAAGGTAAGAGTTATCTTTCAATCCTGCACTTAAAAAATTCCTAAAAAAGTTTATCATTTCATCATAAAAGCCACTAAAAAATGCAGATTGAATTGGCGTGTCGTATTCGTCTATTAAAATTATAACTTTTTCATTATGATATTCATAAAGCCATTTGGAAAGATAAAGCAAAGCGTTGCTATAATCTACCATCCCTGTTTTTTCATACAAGATATCCTCAAAAATAATTTTATCTTCTTTTTTGAAATTTGAATTTTTAAGTAAATAAGAGTTTTTACTAAATTCTGCTTTTATAAGCTTCTTTATCTTGTCAAATGCAACTTCAAAATTATTTTCCTTAACATCCTTAAAACTTAAAAATATAACAGGATATCTATTAAAATGGTCTTTAAATTCTGGCTCTTTTGCGATGGTTAGATTATCAAACAGGTAAGATTTGTTTTGTTTTTCTTTTTCAAAAAAAATTTTTAACATTGAAAGATTTAAGGTTTTGCCAAAACGACGAGGACGAGGCAAGAGGATTGTTTGAAAGTTCTCATCTATTACCTCTTTAATAAAAAAAGATTTATCGACAAAATAAGCTTTGTTATCTCTTAAACTTTTAAAATCGCTTATGCCAAGTGCTATTCTTTGCATCTTTTTTCTTCCCGATGAGACCTTTGCACATAATGTTTTTTATGAAAAAAATAGTAGTTTTGAAAAAAAAAATAACTTTTGGTAATTTTTACAAAAACCTCTAAAACCCCTATAAAGACTTACGCTATCTTTTGTAATATTTTTGGGTTTGACGTATTAATATACTACTGCACCACAAAAATATTACAAAATAAAGCTATGTGCAAAGGTCTCAATTTTTTACTCTATTATTAAAATTGCATTATTTTGATTAAACAATTTTGAGATAATTAATTTTGTCAAATAAGGCAATTATAGGCTACAACATTTCTATTTATACAGTTTTTCCCTAAACCTTTTTGTGCCGTCATCCAAAACCACTCCGAATTGTAAAAAACCTTGATTTAACTTAAAGAGTCTTCGGCTTGTCTTAAAAGGCTGTCAAAACCATTAGTGGAATTCATCTCGTTTTTTTTTTTATTAATATCGTTATTATAAGAAGTATCTTTTTTTTTTACATCTTCAACTTGGTTATTTTCTACTTTGGCAGGCTCTTTTTTTTCAAGGCTATCTTTGTCTGAAGATTTATTTGCGTTTATTCCAGTTATTATAACTGTCATTGTCATTTCATCTTTAAGGCTATCATCAAAAACAAAACCCCACTTTAAATCGGCATTTTCATCGTTGTCTTGAGTTATAGAAGAAATTGCTTCGCTAATCTCTCTTTGTTTAATATCTGAAGAGACTATAAAGTTTATTAAAAAACCTTGTGCATTAGTTACATCCGACTCTTCAAAAAAGCAGTTGGACATAACCTGTTTTATTGCATCCTTTACTTTATTTTCTCCTTTGCCATAACCTGTACCAATAAAAGTTTCACCTTTAATACGTACAATACTCTCTATATCGTTATAATCTATATTTTGGTCGCCCGGTTTTGTTATTATATCGGTAATACTCTTAACAAACTTTTTTAAAGCCTCACTGATAAGCCTCCAAGTCTCTTTTAAAGTAATATCTTGTTCTGCTTTATTCACAACCATATCACTATCTACTACCAACATATTATCAACATAGTTAGATAGTTTTCTTATTCCTTCTCTTGCTGTACGTTGTTTCTTTTTTAACACAAGATGAGGTTCTGATATTACAGCAATGATAAGAGCATCTGTCTCTTTAGCGATTTCTGCAATTATAGGAGTTGCACCTGTTCCTGTACCTCCACCAAAACCAGATGTTAAAAAGATTATATCTGCATCTTTTAGAGCAACACTAATTTGTTCTCTATTCTCTTCTGCAGCTTGTTTGCCTTTTTCTACATCTCCACCTGCACCGCGTCCTTTTGTGGTTTCAACACCTATTTGTATCTTATTTTTTGCCTTAGAAAGATTGAGAGATTGTGTGTCTGTATTTATAACTATAAATTCTACACCTTCAAGATTGTCTTCTATCATACTATTAATAGCACCAACTCCACCATCGCCAATACCTACAACCTTTATTTTTGTTGCATTAAACTCGTAACTAAATTCGCTATTAACATCTTTTTCTTCAATTATATCAAAGTCTGACATTTTTTTTTCTCACTTAAAAATTGTTAAAATTTTAAACTAAATAAAAAACAACACCTTTAAAGTGCATCACTTATCCATCTTATGATACGACTTTTAAGACTTGTTTTATTATACTCTTTATTGTTTTTTCTATCTAAAAGCATAAGTCCTATAGCATTTATATAAGAACAATCATCAACTACTTCTTTTATACCTATTACTTTTTCTATTTTAGGCACTTCTTTTTTATTTTCAAAAACAGAATCTGCAATTTTCATTATATTTTTTAATCTTATACAGCCCCCATAAAAAAACATATTAAAAACGTTATCGTCTATTTTTTTATCCATTATATGCTTTAATGCAGAAAATATCTGTTTTGTTCTTTCTGCTATAAGCTCTATTAAAGTAGATTTTAAAAGAATTTGTTCGTTATCATTTATATCTTTAATTTTAATCTCTTCTTCGTCACCTTTTAATAAGCAATCTCCATAGCTGATTAAATTTTTTTCGGCTGTTTCTTTAGACACATCTAAACATTCTGCAAGATATTTTACCAATTCATTTCCACCTATCGCAGTATGGAAAAGAGTATCTAATATCCCATTTTTATACACTAAAATATTAGTTATCTTGCCACCTATATCTACAAAAACACCTTCATCACTTTCTATCTCTTCTGTTAAAACATAAGAGCTTCCTACAAAGGTAGAAAAATTAACAGTTTCAATATCTATCTTCGAAATAACTTTAGATAAAACTTTTTTAATTTTTTTAACCGCATCTTTTTCGCTCATAATCAACAAAGCATTGACTCTAAGTTTTTTTTCGATAGGCATATCAAGAGGGTCTTTAACGCTTTTTTCGTTATCGATAATATATTCATTTGGAATGATATGGAGAATTTCTTTATTAATTACTGTGCTGTCAACAAGCTTAGCTTCATCTATAACTTTATAAATATGGCTTTGTGTAACCTCGCCACTTTTAACTTCAATATAAGCACTATTTTTTAAAGATGAAATATGCGAACCAGAGATGCCTAAGGTAAGAGAAGTTATTTTATAGCTCGACATTCTCTCAACACTCGCCACCATCTCTTTTAAATTGTTTAAAGCTACTTTTTCATCTTCAATTTTACCATCTTTGAAACCTAAAGCCTTACTTTTAGCGTACCCTATTATTTCAATTTTATTATTGAATTTTCTTGCAGTAATAAGAGTTAGGTTTTCCGTTCCTATATCAAGAGCTGTATATGTACTTTTGTTTTCTTTCATTCTTCTTTTATAAAACCGAATATTTTACTAAAATACCAACATTATAGCTAAGATCTATCTTGCTTATGTTCATAAAATTTTGTTTATTTTTTAATTTATTATATAAATAGTCCAAATCGTTCATTTTTTCTACATAATCGTCACAAGCTACAATCACCTCTTTTACTTTACTAAAGTTTTGACCATTAG
Organism: Desulfobacterales bacterium; assembly: GCA_963662235.1. Lineage (GTDB taxonomy): Bacteria > Desulfobacterota > Desulfobacteria > Desulfobacterales. The sequence goes on from OY759308.1 coordinate 1,603,738, forward strand.
AAATAATTAATTTTAAATTTTCATTTTCAGAAACAATTATTTTTTTCACCGATTTTTTTTGAATTACAAAATCTTCCTTTTGAGCTATTTTTAAGATATCAAGAGCAGTAGTATAATATTTGCTATCTTTAATTTTTAGGCCATTATCTTCATCAAGAGTTATATCGTCAAAAGGAATATTTTCAATTACGGTAATAGATGACACTTTTTCATCTTCTACTTTAAATGGTTTTCCTGTTTCATCTATTATGAAGTATGAATTTTGAATTTTAACAAGAGCAAAAGGTTTACGTTCAACTATCTCTATTTTAAGAGTGTCTGGGAAAACTTTTGTGATAGAAGCTTCTTTAATCCAACTATCTGCTTTTATATTTTCTCTTATAAATTTTAAATTTAAAGCAAATAGATTATCACCATAATTTACCCCAGCTATTCTTATTATCTCATCTTCTAAAAAACGATTTTGACCTTCTACATTTATATGCTTTATTCTAAATAACTCTGCTTTACTAATAAGATTAAAACCCGTTATTAAAATTGTTGAAGTAAATATTAAAAATAGAAAAAGGTATAAAAATGAAAATCTATTTTTTTTTACCTTCTGTTTATTTGTCTGCTTTTTTTTCTTAAACACTTCTTTAACTCCTTTAATTACTTTTAACCTATTATTTTGACTTCTTCTTGTAAATTTACACCAAACTCTTCTTTAACTTTATCTTTTATTTCATCTATTAAATATAAAATATCGTCCGTTTTTGCATTTTCGTTGTTAACAATAAAATTAGCATGAATAGGAGACACTTTAGCACCGCCATATGTAAAATTTTTTAAACCTAACATATCAATCATTTTGCCTGCTGGATAACCCGATAGAGGATTTTTAAAAATACACCCTGCACTTAAACTTTTAAGAGGCTGAGTCTCTTTTCTTTTTATAAGCAGTTTTTTTCTCTCATCTTTTAAACTCTCTTTATCGCCTTGTTTTAAAATAAATTCTGCACTCAAAATGATACCTCTTCTATATTTGCTTTGAATTTCTATCTCGCCGTTATCATTTAAAACTTTAACACTTTTTATTATATCAAATAAAGCACCTAAGCTTGTACTTGCATTTGATGCTATTGCTCCTCCAATATCGCCCGGTATCCCTGCCATCATATTAAAACCCTTTAAGCTTAACTTTATAGCATAGTTTACAACACTCTGGGTTTTAACGTTTGAAGATGCTTCAATAATAAAATTTTCACCCTCTTGTGTTTGTAAAAGTGTTTTTTGAAATTTATCTAAAAATATTACAACTCCTCTTATACCACTATCTTTAACAATTATGTTTGTGCCACCACCCAAAATAAAATAAGGAATTTTTTTTAAATTTATAAATTTTAATAAAACTTTAAGCTCATCTAAATTTTCAGGGTAAAAGACAAAGTCTGCCTTGCCACCTGTTTTAAAAGAACAATGTTTATACATAGGTTCTTGTTCTTTAAAATTGGAGCTTAAAACTTGTCTGATACCTTTATAATTTACTGCACTCATAAAGTTTCTTATTCTAAAAATAGCTCCCCTATTTTATAGACATCACCTGCACCAAGAGTCATCAGAATGTCGTCTTTTTGGATATTTTCGTTTAAATATTTTAAACAACTTTTTTTACTGTTAAAAAACCGTGCGTTCCTGTGGCCATATTGTTTCGCTTTTTCGCAAAGCAATTTAGAAGATACCCCTTTGATTTTTGTTTCACTCGCAGCGTATACTGGCAAAAATAGTATCTCATCTGCATTTATAAAAGATTTTGCAAAGTCATCAAAAAGAGCTTTTAATCTTGTGTATCTATGTGGTTGAAAAACGACTACTAATCTTTTCTTAAAACTATCTTTTGCCGTTTTTAAAGTGGCTTGAATCTCTGTAGGGTGATGGCCATAATCGTCCATTACAACAACTCCATCTTTTTTGCCCTTAATCTCAAGTCTTCTTTGTACTCCCTGACTTTTTTCCACCCCTTTTTTTATAGAATTAAAAGGTAATTTAAGCTCTAAACCAACACTAATAGCTGCCATAGAGTTGTATATGTTATGAACACCTGGAAGGTTTAAGTTTATTTTACCAAGTTTTTCGTTCAAATAGTAAACATCAAACTCACTTTTTGCTCCTTTGAACTTTATATTTTTTGCCTGTATATCGGCTTGAGCATTGATACCATACGTAATATATCTTTTGTTAACTTTAGGAATTATAGATAGAACATTATCGTCATCAATACACAAAATAGTAACACCATAAAATGGTATATTATCTATAAGTTTTAAGAATGTGTTTTTTATATCTTCTAAATCTTTATAATAATCTAAGTGTTCAAGGTCTATATTTGTAACTACTGCAATAGATGGAGAAAACTTTAAAAAAGAGCCGTCACTCTCATCTGCCTCTGCAACAATAAAATTACCTTCACTATACACTGCGTTGCTATTTATATTTTTAAGTTTTCCTCCAATCACAACCATAGGATTTAATTTTCCCTCTTCAAGCACATCAGAAACTATAGAAGTTGTGGAAGTTTTTCCATGTGCACCAGCTATAGCGACACTATATTTAGAACGCATAAGCTCAGCCAGCATTTCAGCACGCGATATAATTGGAATATTAGACTCTTTTGAAGCTAAAATTTCAGGGTTATCGTTTTTTATAGCAGAAGAGAATATAACGACATCAGCACCTTTGATATTACTCTTTTTATGTTTATAAAAAATCTTTGCACCAAGAGTCTCTAAGTTGCTTGTAATATCGGTTTTTTGTTTATCGGAACCAGAAACAGTGTAGCCTTGCTTTAAAAAAAGCTCTGCGATACCACTCATTCCTATTCCGCCTATTCCTACAAAATATAGATGATAATTTTTTTGATACATAATTGGTTAACTTAATAATTGGTATACATCACTTACTATGATGCAAGCCGCATTACCCTTTTTTATATTATTAAAATTTCTTTTCATCTTAAAATATTCTTCTTCATCTTCTGTTATACTTTTTATAGCTTCCCAAAGAGGTTTTTCACTTAACTCTTTTTCAAGAATAATCATCGCTGCCCCTGCATCTAAAAGAGCCTTTGCATTAAAAAACTGATGATTATCACTTGCAAATGGATAAGGTATAAAAATTGTTGGTATTCCAAAAACTATAATCTCAGAAATTGTTGTAGCCCCTGCTCTTGCAATAACTAAATCTACTTTCGAATAGATTTCGGCTACATTATCAAAAAAAGCTTTTACTTCACTTTTAAAACCCAATTTTTTATACTCTGACTTTACAAACTCTTCATCATTAATGCCTGTTTGATGAATAAAAAAATAGTTGTTATTTAAATGTTTTATAGACTCTAAAACAGCTTTGTTAACACTGCTCGCCCCCTGACTGCCACCTATAACAAATACTTTTATATCCTCCTTTTTAAACTCTTTTTTACGCTCTGAAGCTTCAAAAATATCGTATCTTACAGGGTTACCCGATATAATGCTTTTTTTTAAATGTTTTAAACTTTTTGTATTTTCAAAAGACAAATAGACTCTATTTACTATTTTGCTCAAAACTCTATTAGTTATGCCGGGAAAAATATTTTGTTCACAAATTGCTGTCTTAATTCGTAAAAGGTATGCGACTAAAATTATAGGTCCTGATGAATAACTTCCCATCCCTATCACAACATCTGGCTTATACCTTCTTAATATTAAAAAAGATTTAATAAATGCTTTTGGGATTTTTAAAGCGGCTCTTATTTTAACAAAAAATTTCCTACCCTTAATGCCCTCAATTTTTAACGTTTCAAAATTAAAGTTTAAGCTTTTTAAAACTCTTCTTTCAAGCTGATTGCCTGTGTTTACAAACAACACTTCATTTTGACTGTTTTTTTGTAAAAACTTTTCAGCAATTGCGACTCCAGGAAAAAGGTGTCCTCCTGTTCCGCCTCCAGCTATTATTATTTTTATTTTTTTCATCTAATTGTTTTTCTTCTAATTGCCTCGTTTCTACCTGCTATGTTCATCAACATTCCAACACAAGCCATATTTATAATGAGAGAAGAACCTCCATAGCTGATAAAAGGAAGCACCATACCTGTAACAGGTATTAAATTAAAAACTACAAGAACATTTATAAGCATAAGGAACATTATATTTATCGATATCGCAATTCCCATAAGTTTAGAAAATATATGGTTTGCTCTTGAAGAGATTAAAAAACCCATAAAAATTAAGACTAAATAGAGTGACAAAATAACAAATAAACCTATAAAGCCAGTCTCCTCACCAATAACAGTAAGTATAAAGTCGGTATGAGTTTCTGGCATATAACCAAGCTTTTGTATGCCCTCTCCTATACCTAAACCGCTAATTTTACCATTAGCAAAAGCGAGCATAGATCTCGTGGTTTGATAATTAACACCATATTTAAATTTATCGGGATTCAAAAACGCCATTATTCTTCTAAGGTGATAATTTTGAAGTAAAGGTATTATCAATAGGATAAAAGGAACGATAGTATAGACAAGATGTTTTATTTTGACTTTTGCAAAAAACATCATCGCATAAGCTAAAATAACTAAAAGTATTGCACTACTATAGTCGGGTTGCAAAATGATAGGTACGAAAAAAAACGCTATGAATATCAAATGAGGCAAAACACCGATTCTAAAATATTTAATTGTATTTTGTTCACTCTTTTTACTTAAAGAGTATGTAAGATAAATTAGAGTTGTAAATCTTGCTATTTCAGATGGTTGAAAAGTTATTGGTCCAAAAGCAAGCCATCTTACAGAGTTATTCTCTTTCAGACCTACAATTAAGACAATCAGTAACAAAATAAAGGTAAAAAGAAACATTAGATAAACTACAGGAGTAAAGCTAAAAAATTTATGCGGGAAAAAAGTAAAAAAAATAAAAACAAAAAAACCAACAATAAAACTAATTAGCTGTCTTCGAGGATAATAGAGATTATGATTATAGCCTGTAGCACTATAAATAGTAACCAAACCAATGCCTATTAAGATAATAGTTAAAATAAAAACAACAGCACTATATTTATTAAAAGGTTTTAGTTTTTGCGTAATAAAATTTATCATATCTCATTAACCTACATTTTTTTTAAAATCGTTTCCTCTATCGACATAACTTTTATACATATCAAAGCTTGCTGTCGCAGGGGAGAGAAGAACGATATCGTTTGGACTTGATGCCTCTTTTGCAATTTTAACTGCTTCTTTCATAGAATCGACAAGCTCTGTATCTACTTCTTTTTCAAAAAGTTTTCTCATCATATCTTTTGAAGAACCGAGTAAAATAAGTTTTTTAACTTTAGACTTAATAGTTTCTTTTAAAACTTTATAATCTTCACCTTTTGAAAGCCCACCCATAATAAGTATTATATCTTTTTCAAAGCTTTCAAGTGCCTTTAAAGTTGCATCGGGATTAGTACCTTTAGAGTCGTTATAATAGAGTGTGCCATCTATTGCTTTTACAAATTCAATTCTGTGAGGTGGCACTTTAAAATCATCAATGGCTTTTTGTATATTTTTTGTATCGCAACCTGCAATTATTGAAGTTATTGCTGATGCATAAATATTATCTTTGTTGTGCTTTCCTATAAATTTTTTTGAATCTATTTTTAAGTTTATATCCAATTCATCAAAATAGTATTTTTTTGCTTTAATACTCTCTTTATCTAAAGCTCTTGTAATTATTGCAAAATCATCGCTGTCTTGATTTTCAAAAATTTTAAACTTGGAAGAGCTATAATCTTCAAAACTATTATATCTATCTATATGGTCTTCTGTTATATTTAAAAGAACAGCAATTTTAGGTTTAAAATGTTTTATTGTATCGAGTTGAAAACTACTTACTTCAACCACTAAAAAGTCGTTTTTTTGCTCATCTTGTGCAAATGTAACTAAAGGCAAACCAATATTCCCACAGACAGAAGCTTTAAATCCACTCTTTAAAAGCATCTCTTTTATTAGCATAGTAACAGTAGTCTTGCCATTTGAACCCGTTATAGCAATTATAGGAGTCATGATAAATCTATACGCAAGCTCTATTTCACTTATAATTTCGATATTTTTTTTTCGTGCATACTCTAAAACAGGAACATTAAGAGGAACACCTGGACTTAAAACTATTAAGTCACTTTTATCAATTGTCTTTAAACTATGAGCCCCAAGCTCAAGATTTACTCCAAGCTCAAGCAACTCTTTTTTTTTCTCTACATTTTCTGAAGCATCACTTGCAGTAACTATCGCTCCCTCTTTTTTTAGGAATTTGCTAACTTCAAAACCACTTCTGCCAAGTCCTATAACTACTATATTTTTATTTTTTAATTTCATTATTGAATAGATAAAAGTTTAATTTTTTTCTTATACGTCAAACCCAAAAAACAAACAAAAGAGAATGTTTCCCTAAAACAATTCCAAAGCTTTGAAGAACCGTTTTATTTTGTTCGTTTTTTGCGGTGCAGTAGTATTTATAATACGTCAAACCCAAAAAACGGACAAAAGAGAATGGTTATTCAAAGCTTACCTGATTTTTAATGTGCTAATAGCTAACAGTGCAAAAAATATTGAAACAATCCAAAAACGCACAATAATTTTTGGTTCAGCCCAACCTTTTAGTTCAAAATGGTGATGAATTGGTGCCATTTTAAAAAGTTTTTTCCCTTTTGTTATTCTAAAAATAGAGACTTGAAGCATTACAGAAATAGCTTCTAAAACAAAAAGACCACCAGATATGACAAGCAATATCTCTTGTTTTGTAATTATAGCAATTGTTCCAATCATTGCACCAAGCGGTATTGAACCTGTATCGCCCATAAAAATCTCGGCAGGAAAAGAGTTAAACCAAAGAAAGCCTACACCTGCACCTACAATTACACCGCAAAAAATGGTAAGTTCTCCACAACCTTCTATATAGCTAAAGTTTAAATAGTTCGCTAATTTATAGTTTCCTATAACATAAGCAAAAACCATATAAGTTATACAGACTGTAATAATTGGCCCTATAGCAAGTCCATCAAGCCCATCAGTAAGGTTTACAGCATTAGAAGCACCGACTATTACTAAAGAAGCAAATAGTATATAAAAATAGCTTAAATCGATTTTAACATTTTTAAAAAAAGGTACGATTATTCTACTATCAAAATCTGGGTTTCTATATATCGCTACAACAACTATTAGTGCTGCTAAAGTTTGAAGAGTAAATTTCACTTTTGCACTAAAACCCTTATTCCTTTTTTTAACTATCATAATATAGTCGTCAACAAAGCCTATCAGTCCAAAAAGCAACGTAACTACTAATAACATTTGTACATAAAAGTTTGTAAGGTCGAGCCATAAAAAAGAAGACAAGAAAATAGAGAGCAAAATTAAGCCTCCACCCATAGTAGGTGTGCCTTTTTTTTTATGGTGAGTTTTTGGACCATCTTCTTGTATATGTTGACCAATTTGATACTCCCTTAATTTTTTTATAAAGTATGGAGCTGTGATATAAAATATTAAGAAAGCTGTTATACTCCCCCAGATAGTTCGAAAAGTGATATAACGAAAGATATTAAAAAACGATATTTGAGTGTGTAGTGGGTATAATATGTTGTAAAACATCTTCTTTCTCCAAGAGCTTTGAATAATTTTATTAAGTAGTTTTTAAAACTAATAAATAGTTAATATTTTTTAATTTGAGACCTTTGTGCCTAATGTTTTTAAGGTCTCTAATTTGTTTAAAAGAATAATAAATAAAGACACTTTCTTTTGTCCGTTTTTTGGGTTTGACGTATAATAATACTACTGCACCACAAAAAACGAACAAAATGAAAGCGATTATTCAAAGCTCTTTATCCAAGAGCTTTGAATAATTTTATTAAGTAGTTTTTAAAACTAATAAATAGTTAATATTTTTTAATTTGAGACCTTTGTGCCTAATGTTTTTAAGGTCTCTAATTTGTTAATTGATTGGTAACTTCCTCCATCTTCATACCTCTTGAACCTTTAATTAATACCCAATCATTTTTTTTTATTTTAAGTTTTATATTTTTTACAATTTCTTCTTTTGAACCTATAAAGATCTCTTTTTTATTAAAGCCAGAGAGAGTTGCACCCTCTTTTACATATTTTGCAAATTCGCCAGTTGCATAAATAGCTTTAAAATCAGAGAGACCTGCTTCTTTACCCACCTCTTTATGACAACTTTCAGCAAAATCGCCCATTTCAAACATATCGCCGACTATCAAAAAAGCGTTATCGTTGCCTTTTAAAATTTTTAACGTATTGATTGAAGCCAACATAGAATCAGGGTTTGCATTATAAGTATCATTTATAACATTGAACCCTTGTTTAGTTTTTATAATCTCCATCCTTTTTTCAAAAGAGGAGTAATCTTCTATCCCCTCTTTTATATCTTCAAGAGAAAGACCATTTAAATAGCCTATTGATGCTGCTGCAAGAGCATTTAAAACCATAAAATGCCCTGCACTATTTATATTTATTTTTATTTTGCCTCTATCTGTTTTTAATAAAAAACTGCTCTTTATACCTTTAATTTTTATATCTTGCGCTCTTATATCTGCTTCATCTGAAACGCCAAAAGTTAAAACCCTTTGTTTTATACTATTTTTAATAACAGAAGTGCTTTTATCGTCTGCATTTAAAACAGCCACACCATCTTTTTTTAACCCTATAAAAATTTCAGATTTTGCTTTTTGAATATTTTCATACGACCCAAGATTTCCTATATGAGCACTACCGACATTGTTTATTAATGCAATATCTGGCATCGCTATTTTACTTAAATACTCAATCTCCCCTAAATTGTTCATACCCAACTCTGTTATTGCATAGTGATGATTTTTATTCAGTTTTAAGAGTGTCAAAGGAAGACCAATATTATTATTAAAACTCTTTTCAGAAAAAACAGTATTAAATTTTTTTTTAAATATATTCTTTGTAAGCTCTTTTACGGTAGTTTTACCGCTTGAACCTGTAATTGCTATAACCTTTGTGTTAAACTTTTTGCGATTATACGCTGCAAGCTCACCTAAAAAAGAGACGGTATTATCGCAAACAAGAAAAGCTATATCTGTTTTTTTCATCTCATCAGAAAGATAAGATAGTTTTTCTTTTTCAATTACTACGGCTGTTACCTTTTTTTTTATAGCTTCGTTAATAAAATTGTGACCATCAAATTTTTCGCCAGAAATAGGGATAAAGATATCGTTCTCTTTTGCAATTCTTGAATCTATAGAAAAACCATCTATATTTTCTCGTTTGCCTTCCAAGATAAGCTCAGCATTAGTGTTTTTTACTATTTCATTTACTTTAAACATTAAAGTTTTCCTAATATAGCAAGTACGCTCTCTTTATCATCAAAATGAAGCTTTTTGCCTTTTATGATTTGATAATCTTCGTGTCCTTTACCTGCAATAAGAAGAGTGTCACCTTTTTTTATCATATCTATTGCAGTTTTAAATGCCTCTTCTCTTTTCTCTTTTACTATATATTTTTCTTTATTAATAAATCCTTGAACCACATCTTCTATGATAGAGATAGGCTCTTCATCTCTTGGATTGTCTGATGTTATAATCGAAAAATCGGAATATTTTTCGGAGATTTTTCCCATTTTTTTTCGCTTATCTTTGTCTCTTCCTCCGCCACATCCAAAAACAGTTATTATTCTACCTGTTTTTAATTGTGTTAAACTCTGCAAAACTTTTTCAAGTGCATCTGGTGTATGTGCATAATCTATAAAAATGGTTTTATCTTTAGTCTCTATTTTTTCAACTCTACCTGGAACACTAAAATCTTCTATCCCTTCTATGATATAGTTATAAGGCACTTTAAATACAAAAGATAGACCTACCGCACACAAAATATTTTCAAGATTATAGCTTCCAATTGAGTTGCTCTTAAATTCAAATTTTTCACCAAAAATATTTAAAACACCATCGATGCCATTTATAGTAAGTTTTACATCTTCAGCTTTAATATCTTTGCCAATTTTAATTTGCTCTATCTGTTTTAAACTTTCTGAAAGTTCTGTACCTTCACTGTTTAAAGTGTTTATAATAGCAAATTTTTGTCTGTCCTTTAAATACTCTTCAAAAAAACTTTTCTTACACTCCCAATAATCTTTTATAGTTTTATGAAAATCTAAATGATCTTGAGAAAAGTTTGAAAATATAGCTGCATCAAAAGAGCACTCTTTAACTCTTTTAAGTGCAATAGCGTGAGACGAAACTTCCATAACAACATACTCAACACCTGTCTTTGCCATATCGGATAATATTCTTTGTACATCTAAGGCTTCTGGAGTTGTATAGTCGTTTTTAAATATTTTGCCATTATATCTATAGTTTATTGTTCCTATAACCCCTACTTTTTTACCCCATTTTATAAGAATATTTTCAATTATGTAAGATATGGTGGTTTTTCCATTCGTTCCAACAACTCCTATGAGTTTAACTTTTTCAGATGGTTTTTTATAAAAATTAGATGCTATTTTAGGCATAGCATTTAAAGTAGAATTTACTTTTATTATGTTTTTATCATTTGTTTGGTAGGAATTTTCGGCAACGATAAAGCTTGCACCTTGTTTTTTAGCTTCATCGATATATTTATGCCCATCTCCATCAGCACTGCCTCTTAATGCTACAAAGAGTCCACCTTTTTTTAATTTTCGTGTATCTGTAGCAATAGATTCTACACAAATATCTTCAATAGGTTCGTTATATACTACACCTTCTAATATCTTTTTTAATTTCATACTATTTAAAAATTTATAGCCTATTTGCTATCATTTTACTGCTTCTTTTATTATTAAGATAAATTAAAGATTCTTCTGCTACTTTTTTAAAAACAGGTGCTGCAACTTCGCCTCCTTGATGAGAAACTTCAGGCTCATCTACAACAACTAAAATTGATATTTGAGGTTTTTCTAATGGAGCAAAACCTAAAAATGAAGCGGTATATTTTTCCTCAGACATTATTTTTTCTTTATTCATTTTTTGTGCAGTTCCAGTCTTGCCACATAAACGATATAAATCAGATTTAGCTCTTCTTCCTGTACCATTCCTATTAACAACTTTATCCATCATCAAAGCTATATCTCTTGCTGTCTCTTCTTTTATAACTCTTCTTACAACTTTTGGTTTTATGTTTTTAATTTTATTAGGGTTTTTATAAATTAACGATTTAACAAGATGAGGCTCCATAAGTAAGCCTCCATTTGCTATCGCAGAAACTGCTGTTATAAGCTGTATAGCTGAAACTCCAATGCCCTGCCCATACGATATTGCAGCTATATCAAAATCGTTCCAATCCATATAGTTTCTAAGTTTTCCAGACGTTTCGCCAAAAAAATCTATCCCCGTTTTTTCGCCAAAACCAAAGTTTAACAAATATTTATACATATTATCTTTACGAATAGTTTGTGCCACTTTAACCATACCGATATTGCTTGAACGCCTTATTATTTGTTCAAGAGAAAGCCATTTATGAGGCGTTACATCATTTATCTCTTTGTCTTGAATAAAATAACTGCCATTTTCACAATCGAATATGGTATCTTTAGTAGAAAAGTTAAGGTCTAAAGCTGCCGCTGCAACAAACACTTTTAATGTTGAACCCGGTTCAAAATAGTCTGTTACTATTCTATTTCTAAATAGACTTGGACCAAAATCAACAAAACAGTTGGGGTTAAAAGTGGGATAGTGAGCCATAGCAAGAATCTCGCCATTTTTAACATCCATAACTAAAGCCATTCCAGATTTTGCTTTATTATCATCAACACTTTTTTTGAGTTCTTTTTCGGCTATATATTGTATAGTTTTGTCTAAAGTTAAAACTATATCAGCTCCATCGTAGTTCTTATTAACATCTCTTTCACTATAAACCACTTTGCCGTTTACATCTCTTTTGACAAGATATCTTTTGTCGCTTTTTTTAAGCTTTTCTTCAAATTTTCTTTGCACCCCTTCTAACCCATATTTATCTGTTCCAGTAAAACCAATAACTTGAGCAGCAAGCTCTCCATTTGGATAGGTGCTTATTGGTGTATTTTTAATCTCTATGCCTTTAAGAAGATTTGTATCGTTTATAACTCTTTCGAGTTCTTGAATATTTTTTGAATCGGCTAAATCTTTATATAGTGTGACGGGCTTTTTTTTAGTTTTGAGTTTTTGGATTATAAAACTTTTATTGATATTGAGTGTTTCAGATAAAAAACTTGCTAAATATTTTGTGTTTTTGGTTCTTTTGGGTCCTGCAACTACAGTTTTGAACCTTTGATTATCGATAGCAAAAGTTTGAATTTTAATATCTTTAAGAAGAGACGCCTTGCTTTTAAGTTCTTTTATGTATTTTTGAAGCTCTATAATCTCTTTTTCAGGAGGTTCATTTGTTGTGATATAGACAAAACCTTTATCTTTTTTTATTCTACTTAATATTGCATCTTTATCTGTGTCTAAAATTTTGGAAAGGAAAGAGGCTGTAGCCTCTTTGTTTTTAATTTTAGATGGCCATGCTAATATGTTTTTGCCTTCTATTGAGATTGCAAATTCATTTTTATTTCTATCGTAAATAGTACCTCTACTGCTTTTTACCGCAAATTTTCTCTCATGCAACTTAGCAGCTCTTTTTTTTAAAGGTTTATTTTCATAAAACTGCAAATTGGCCGCTTTAATCATAATTATAAAAAAAAGTATAAGCAGAACCGATAAAGAGAAAACGACCCTTAAATCTGTAGAGCTCGCTTTTTCTTTATAAAGCTCTATTCCTCTATCCACATATAGTTTAAATCTTTTTAGATAATAAATAATAGTAAACATATAAAATTTACTCCATTTTGCTCATAACTATTCGAGACCTTTGCACATAGCTTAAATTTTGCTTTTGTTTTGTGGTTCACCCTGTGAAATAAGATTTGAGTTTTACAACACAAATCTTATTTTTAAATTTGAAAAATTTAAAAATATTTCACGGGGTAAAGTAGTATTTTTATACGTCGAACCCAAAACAAAAGCAAAAGAGAGCGTTAGTCTTCATAAGGGTTTTAGCTGTTTTTGTAAAATTGCCAAAAGTTGATAATTTGCAAAAAACCACTATTTTTTTCATAAAAAACATTATGTGCAAAGGTCTCCTATTCTTTTGTTATTATTATAAAGTTGTTTTTAGTTGGCATAATTAGATTTGTTTTTTCTTGTATCTTTTTTCTTATATTTTCAGGACTTTTAATATTAGCTATAAGAACTTTAGCTCTTCTGCTCTCTTCTTGATATTTAGAATTTTCACTAAGAAGCTCATCTTTTTCTTTTTCAAGTAAAGCACACTCCACACAATAGTGGACTTTTAGAAACATTAAGGAGAACAAAGAAAGCACAATAACAATTATCATAAGGAAATCTTTAAATTTAAATCTATCTAAAAATCTATCTACTAAATTGGCCATTGTTTTTAACCTTGAAAAATCTTAAATAATTTCCGCTACTCTAAGTCTTGCACTCCTTGCCATAGGATTTGCTTCTATTTCTAACTCATCTGGAGTTACTATTTTTTTATTAATTATCTTTATGGTGCCTTGTTTGTTGCAGACACACACAGGAAAGTCTTTAGGGCAAACACACTGTTTTTCTAAAAATTTCATTCTCTTTTTAACAATTCTATCCTCAAGAGAGTGAAAACTAATGATACAAATACGCCCTCCCTTATTTATGTGAGAAAATATTTTATCTAAAAAAACTTTTAAATTTTCTAACTCATCGTTTACAAAAATTCTTAACGCTTGAAAAATCTTAGTTGCGGGATTTTTTCCCGGCTTAAAAAAAGAGTTCTTCTTTATTATATTGACCAACTCTAATGTGCTTTCAATTTTCTTGGTTTCTCTCGCTTTAACAATCGCATAAGCTATTTTCTTGCTATATCTTTCTTCGCCATACTTTAAGAAAATATCTCTCAAGACGCTCTCCTCTTCGTAGTTAACAACATCAAAAGCTGTTTTGTCGCTTCTTAAATCCATCCTCATATCGAGCCTTTCATCTTGCATAAAACTAAAACCTCTGTTGCTTGCCTTTATTTGATGAAGTGAAAAACCCAAATCGGCTATAACACCGTCAACTTTATCAATATTTATATCGGATAGAACCTTATCTATGTATCTAAAATTGCTATGAATAAGGTGGTTAAATTCTTTATGTTTTTTTTTAGCATTATTTATGGCGTCAATATCTTGATCTACTCCAATAAGAGTGGCGTCCTCTTTTAATCTTTTATAAATTTCGCCTAAATGCCCGCCACCTCCAAGTGTTACATCTAAATATGTGCCACCTTTTTTGATATTTAAAAAATCGATACTCTTATGTAAAAGAACACTCTTATGACTATAATTCATTAAAGACCCAAGCTTGATATTTGATTGCGCATATCTTCATTATTCATCTCTTTAAGTATTTTTTGCTCTTCTTTTTGCCAATTTGCCTTAGACCAAATTTCAAACCTATCAAATAAACCAATCAACATTAGCTCTTTATTGAGTTCAGCAGTTTCTTTTAGTGTGGGAGGGATAACAATTCTGCCTTGTTTATCTAAAAAACACTTTTTTGAACGTCCTATAAAGTGCCTTGAAAACCTTGACATCTCTGGAGTTGTTTTTCTGTTTGACCAGACTTCATTGGAAAGAGAATCCCAACGATTTAATGTGTGTGCATAAAGAGCCTTTTGCCCAAAACCTGGGGTAATAACAACACAATCTCCGCCATCTTTTTGCAGAACTTCACGAAAACGCACAGGAACTATAAGCCTGCTTTTATCGTCTAATAAATGTTCTGTTGTTTCTTCAAAAAGAAGTCTTGAATTTTGTGTGTCCATATCTTTCTGCTATAAAAAAACTTTTAAAAAAAACTTCCACATATAACCACTTATATCCACAATCTATATAAAAGTTAGATTTATATATTTTCTTTAACACCTAAAAGTCAAGGTAAAAAGTGGAATATATAGCTTTTTTATTTATTTATTTGAATTGAGTTTTAAAGGACAAAAAAAATAAAAAAAGAAACATAAAAACAACTACTTAAATAAAAAGGGATAAAAGTGGTGGAAGAAAATTAATATCTAAGAAAAATCTCTTTTTTATGATGGGAAAAATTATATAATTAAGAACACCAATAAAAATTGACATAAGAGAATAAATATTCTAATTTTCACGGTTTTGATTTTTATATTGAGACCTTTGCACATAGCTTAAATTTTGCTTTTGTTTTGTGGCTTGCCCTGTGAAATAAGATTTGAGTTTTACAACACAAATCTTATTTTTAAATTTGAAAAATTTAAAAATATTTCACTGGGTAAAGTAGTATTTCTATACGTCAAGCCCAAAACAAAAGTAAAAAACGCGTAAGTCTTTATAAGGGTTTTTTGAGGTTTTTCGCCTTTCGGCGAACCCCCTTAATCCCCCTTAAAAGGGGGAAATGGTAAAAAAAAATTCACAAAGAAAACAGTATGTGCAAAGGTTTCATATTTTCTTTGCTCAAAATAAAAAAAGGGAAATTTTGAGCTCTATTATCCACAAAGGAAGGAGAATTGTTTATTATGAGAAGGTACGAGACTATTGTGATTATTGATCCCGATGTAACTGAAAAAGAACGAGAGGTCATTTTTGAAAGGTCACAAAAAATTATTGAAGAAGGCAAAGGTAAAGTTATTGAGTTAGACAAATGGGGAAGTAAAAAACTTGCCTATCTTGTTAGAAAAAAAAGCACAGGTTTCTATCTTAGGATAGATTTTTGCTGTGATAATAATGAAGTAATCAAAAAACTTGAAACAAGTTTTAAACATGACGAACAAGTTATGAAATTTCTTACTGTCAAACTATCTGATAATTTTGATGTTAACGATATTGATAACATAGTTAAAAAAGCAAAAGAAGAAGAGAGCGGAACTGAAGAAGTAACTTCTACGACAGAAACTAAGGAAGAAGTTAAAGAGGAGGGAAATTAAAATGGCAAGAAAAGCAGGAACAAAAGTATTTAGAAAAAATAGTGGAATAAAAAAAAAAAAAGTAATGATGCGCAGGAGATTTTGCCGTTTTTGTGCTAATGAAGAACTTGTAATCGATTATAAAGACCCAAAAACTTTAAAGCATTTTATAACAGAAAGAGGCAAAATTATTCCTAAAAGAGTAACAGGAACTTGTGCTAAACATCAAAGAAAGCTTGCAAAAGAGATAAAGAAAGCAAGAGTTATAGCTATTTTACCTTATGCAGGTAATTTACAATAAAAAAAATACCACTTTAAAAATAGCAACTTAGATTTTAAAGTTTTATGAAAAAAAATCGTAAACAATTAAAATAGCAGATTGAAAGTTTTTTGAGTGTAAAAAAGAAGGTATGAACAAAGTAAACAACAGTTTTTTATTCAAAGATATTAAAAATTTTTTTCTATTTTTCTCTCTCATTTTTATAATATCGTCGAGCATCCCTATTCTTGGTTCTTTTACCACTATGTTTTTGCCTCTTCCTATAATATTTTATTCGTTAAAAAATGGGAAACAGTTTGGATTGTTTTTACTTCTTGTTAGCGTTTTAATCGTTTTTTTATTTTATGGAAGTTCTTTTGATACACTCTTTTTTATAGCTTTTCTTTTGATAGGATATATTTTAAGCGAGTCGTTAAAAATATTTACTTCAATAGAAAAGACAATTCTTTCGACATCTATTATCTCTGCTCTAATATTGGCATTAATAATGTTTTTATTTTGCAGTTTAAAAAATGTCTCTATTTTAAGTGTTTTTTCGAACTATATTACTGAGGTATTAAATCTTTTTTTTGAGCAATACTCAAAGTTAGATACCAACAAAAGCAACCTCGTTTTGCTTCAAAGTTATGTAGATATTTTTAGAATTCTTTTTCTAAGCTTACTGCCATCTACTATAATGATATTTTTAACCTCAGTAACTATTGTTGAATTTTTATTTATAAAGTGGCTACTAAAAAAAAAGAAGCTTTTCTTTCCTGATTTCGGAAATTTAAATTGCTGGCAAACACCTCATTATCTTATATGGGGAGCTATCTGTTCAGTTGTAATGCTCTTTTTTTTTAGAAACATAATAGGAACAATTGCGATTAATTTAATTTTAATATTTGGATTTATCTATTTTCTACAAGGGATATCTATAGTAACATTCTATTTTGATAAAAAGAGTATCCCCCTTTTTTTTAGGTTCGTTATATATTTTATAATTTTAATTCAGCAAATTTTTGTTATATCAATCGCTTTTTTAGGTATGTTTGATGTTTGGTTTAATTTTAGAAAAATTGATAAAATTGGAGAAAAAAAATGAAAGTAATACTAAGAGAAACAATTAGTAATTTGGGAATAATAGGAACAGAAGTAACTGTAAAAGATGGATATGCAAGAAACTATCTACTGCCACAAGGCAAAGCATTAATAGCAAACGAAAAAAACAGAAACTATTTTGAACAAGCTAAAACAAAAATAGCTTTAAAAATAGAAAAAGAAAAAGCGTTTGCTGAAGATTTACAGAAAAAACTTGAAGCTATAAGCATTACAGTAAAAGCAAAACTTAAAGATATTGAAGATAACGAAAAAAAAGAGATTTATGGCTCTGTTGGAGTGCGTGATATCATAGATGAGTTAAAAGCACAAAATGTAGAGGTAGAAAAAAAGGATATTATTTTACCTGCTCCAATAAAAAATATTGGCGAATATAAAGTGCCTATATTTTTATATCAAAATGTAGAGGCAAAAATTACTGTTAATGTAGTAACAGAATAATTTAAGGTTTTGACTAATATAATCTAAAAAAAATGCAAGATTTATCAAAACTTACACCCCCAAATAGTATAGAAGCAGAAGAATCTTTAATTAGCACTATTATTAAGGATAACGACGTCCTTATTGATGTTGTTGATATTGTATCACCAAAAGATTTTTACGCCCCTGCAAATCGTATTATATTCCAAACTATATTAGATTTATACAAAAAAGGAGTTCCTGTCGATTTAGTAACAATTGCAGATGAATCTAATAAAACGATAAAAAAAGAAAAAGGGAGGAATAAAAAAAAGGGGGCTGAAAAAGAAAAGAGCAAAGTAGATATTGCATATCTTGCCAAGGTAGATAGTGCCCCTGTAGCTGTAGACCCTGTCTATTATGCAGAATTGATTCTTAATAAATCTTTATTAAGAGGGCTTATAGTTAATACGTATGAAATATCAAAAAGATGCTTCGATGAAGATGAAAGCTCTGACGCTGTTTTAGATTTTGCTGAACAGACAATTTTTGACACTACAAGAAAAAAACGAAGAGATGTCTTTTTCAAGATAGATAGACTCTTAGATGAAAGTATTGAGCTACTTGTAAAGAGAAAAGAAGAAGACAAAAAAATAACAGGAATAAGCTCTGGTTTTACAGATTTAGATAAATTAACTTCAGGTTTTCAAGGTGGAGATTTAATTATTCTTGCAGCAAGACCAAGTATGGGTAAAACATCATTAGCTCTAAATATGGCAAGAAATGCAGCTGTTTATAGCGGACTTCCTGTTGCTGTCTTCTCTCTTGAAATGCCTAAAGACCAACTCTCTTTAAGACTTCTCTCCGCAGAATCGCAAGTTAAACTTAGTAAACTTAGAAACGGTTACTATTCTGACAAAGAGTTTAAAGCTATAACCGATTCAGTTAGTATACTATCTGAATATCCTATCTTTATTGATGACTCAGTAAATATTACAGTAATGGATATACGCTCTAAAGTGCGTAAACTATCTCTTGAACAAAAAGAACTTGGACTAATTGTAATAGATTATATTCAACTTATGAAAACTGGTTATAGACTTGAAAGAAGAGACCTTGAAATAGCTGAAATTTCAAAATCGTTAAAAAATCTTGCAAAAGAGTTAAATGTGCCCATATTGGCTCTTTCTCAATTAAACAGAATGTTGGAACAAAGAACCGATAAAAGACCTCAACTTTCAGATTTAAGGGAATCTGGCTCTCTTGAACAAGACGCTGATATCGTTATGTTTGTATATCGTGAAGATGTTTATCGTAACAAAAAAAATAAAGAAAATGGTGAAAGTAGTGATGAAAGCAATGATGGTAGAGCAGAATTGATTGTATCAAAACATAGAAATGGTCCCATAGGAACTGTCCATATGAACTTCTTAAGTCCGTATACACTTTTCCAAAATAGTGGAGAAAATTATTATGAATAGTAAAGAAAATATTTTAGAAGAAGATACAATAGCGTGTATAGGTAAATATGATGATGAAGACTACACTTGTAAAAATTGTTCTGTTCGTCTTTATTGCCTTTTAGAACAAGATAATAATATTAGAATAGAAACTATACACGATTATTTTGTTTCAGATACATTAAGTGAAACAGAGATAAATTAAATTGAGACCTTTGCACATAATGTTTTTACGAAAAAATAGTGGTTTTTTTTATAAAATATTAACTTCTGATAATTTTCACAAAAACCTCTAAAATCATTATAAATACTTACGCTCTCTTTTACTTTTGTTTTGGGTTCGACGTATCAAAATACTACTTTACCCCGTGAAATATTTTTAAATTTTTCAAATTTAAAAATAAGATTTGTGTTGTAAAACTCAAATCTTATTTCACAGGGCAAGCCACAAAACAAAAGCAAAATTGAGCTATGTGCAAAGGTCTCTAAATTATTAAAGTGAGGGTAAAAAAATGAATAGTTTTGAAGAAGCAATTAAAATAGGTAGACCACCCAACATACAAAAACTTTTTCCTAACTCTAAAGCTATGATTGTGAGTGGAAAATATATCGATCTTGCTATGATGAAAAAAAACGCTGTGGCAATCGCTGCAAATGCACGTAATTTTTTTGTCGTAAAGGGTGTTTTAAAAGCAGCACAAAAAGCGAACTCCGCTGTTATAATTGAAATAGCAAGAACAGAAGGCGGAAAGAACGCCTATTGTGCTATTAATTTTTGGAATATGGCAAGAATTGTTGATGCTTTATGTAATGAGATGGGTATAACTGTTCCTGTTGCAATTCATGCAGACCATTTTGTTATAAAAAAAGAGGAAGATATTGAACCTGCAAGAGAAGAGATTAAAACACTTTTTGATGCTGGAATTACTTCTATAGCAATTGATGGCTCTCATATGACCGACGATAAAAATTTGATTGCAAACATAAAAATTAAAGATGTTATTCCAAGCTGGGTTGGGTACGAAACTGAAATAGGCGAAATTAAAGGGAAAGAAGGGCTCTCTACAAAAGAAGAAGCAATTTTTTTAAGTGCAGGACTTAATGCATATGGTATTTTCCCTAATTGGATAGCACTAAACAATGGTACCACTCACGGTATAGAAAAGAGCGAAGATGGAATACAAATTGAGCTTACAGCAGAAATTCATAACGCTATAGCAAAATATGGTATATCAGGAGCACAACATGGCACTTCAGGTAATAGCTACGATAAACTTAAACAAATTACCTTAGAGACAAAAACAACCAAAGCAAATGTTGCAACAGCTTTTCAAATGATGAGCTGGGGAGTTGAAGTTAATGAGTATGGCAACGCAGTTACAGATTCTGCAGGTAACTTTATAAAAAAACAAAATGAAGGTGTCTCTCCTTCTTTATGGAAAGAGATGACAGAGTATGCAGATAAGTTAAATTTTAAACTTAACGATTTTAGAAAGATTAATAGTGCATTTGAAAATAAGCTTCTTTCTGAACCAATAGAGATAAGAGAAAGAATGGCAAGTGCTGTAGAAGAGTTCGCTCTTAATATAATGAAAAATGTTTTCAATTCTGTAGATACTGCAGATATTTTTATGGATATATTGTTTGAAAAAAAATCTTTTGATGCTGGCAATAAAGCGGAAGTGATTGAAGATATAAAAGAGTGGAGTTTTGACAAGATAAAAGAAAAAGCTCTTTCCCTATAAAATAGCAATAGTAGAAATTTAAGTGTTTTAAATAAAATTGAGACCTCTATTTTTCAAAAGTCTCAACTCTTTAATATCTTAAAATCAAGACCTTTGTACATAATGTTTTTTTCGTGAATTTTTTTTACCATTTCCCCCTTTTAAGGGAGACTAAGGGGGGTTCACTAAATAGAGCTATGTGCAAAAGTCTCAAAATCCAACCTTATCAATCTAAGAGTATATTTCATAGATAGGAAAATTGCGTAAATAGTTTAATTTAAAATGATAGGAAAAACTAAATTCAATAAAAAATCTTCATACTACTTAGGAGTTCGTGCTGCACTGCCAATTTGTTTTGGTTATATGCCACTTGGATTTGCTTTTGGAGTTGTAGCACAAAAATCTGGTTTCTCCCCTTTTGAAGTCGCTTTATTATCAATTTTTGTGTTTGCAGGTAGCGGACAATTCATAGCAGCTTCTATGTTTGCTACAGGTGCTTCTATTTTTTCTATCGTTTTGACAACTTTTATAATTAACTTAAGACATTTAATGATGAGCTCTGCCCTTTCTGTTTATATAAAAAATAGGTCGTTAAAATTTTTATCCATTTTTGCCCATCAGATTACAGATGAAACGTTTGCTATTAATTTGAATGAATTTTCTAAAGATAGTAATTGGAGACCTCAAGATGCTATAGTGGTCAACCATATAGCTCATTTTTTTTGGATTTTAAGTTGTGTTACAGGTTCAATATTAGGCGAAATTATAAAACCTGGTGCTTATGGAATTAATTACGTTTTAACTGCTATGTTTATAGGACTTATAGCTTTTCAGTTAAAAAACTCTTATTTTATATTAGCGGCTATTTTGTCTGGAATTTTGGCTATTTTCTTTTCTATGATATTTAGTGGAAATATCTATATAATACTCTCTTCTATAATTACTACTACAATAATGTTTTTTATAAAAAAATAGTGTCTAATTAGAAAAGGGGTTTTTTTATAAATCTGACAGGAACAAAGATTTTTGTTCCCTACTAGGGCACAATAGTTTTTTCAAAAACCCAAATCTTGTAGAGACGCAAAATCTTGTAGAGACGCAAAATCTTGCGTCTCTACGGTTACGGTTATGATTGTATGATAAACGTTAAAAAAAATCGCACAAAATTTAATAGACACGATGTAGGGAACAAAAATTTTTGTTCCCTACAAAAAATGAAACAAATTTTTTTATTAAAAATAAATAAGGTAGGGGCGTATTGCTATACGCCCATATCATTTTTTATGATTTTTTTCATACGGGCACGGCACACTGTGCCTAAATTAAAATAACAAACTATACGTTTACGATTTTTTGTTTAACTATCTGGTTTCTTATATCGACATCGCTTTCTACAAATACGGTAATATAATTTTTTGTAAAACCTTTGTAAAAATCTCCTCTCTTTTGCTCTATTAAAATCTCTTCTTCTTTTCCTATAAAATTTTTAATAAATTCCTCTTTTTTTTTGAGACCAAGCTCTCTTAATTTTTTTGCTCTCTCTTTTTTTATCTCTGGGGCAACTTTGTTTTGCATAGAATAAGCTTTTGTGCCTTCTCTGTCGGAATAAGGAAAGACGTGCAAATAGCTAAGAGGAAGACTTTTTATAAAAGATAGTGTTTTTAAAAATGAAATTTCATCCTCTCCCGGAAATCCGCAAATCACATCTGACCCTATTGAAGCTTGAGGCATTTTCTCTTTTATTTTTAAAATTAAATTTTTAAAAAAGAGTGTGTTATAAGGTCTATTCATCGCCTTTAATATATTATCATCACCACTTTGAAGAGGTATATGAAAATGGGGGCAAAGGATATCGGAGGTAGCAAAAAACTCTATTATTTCATCTGTTAATCTTTTTGGCTCTATGGAACTTATTCTCACTCTTTCGATTTTTTTATTTTTTTGAATATCTTTTAAAAGTGTAAAAAGGCTACAATCCTCTTTTCTATCCTTACCATAAGCTCCAAGATTAATACCTGTAAGGACTATTTCTTTAAATCCTTTTCCGTGTAAATCTTCTATAGTTTTATGAACTTCTTGAGGAGGCACACTTTTAAGTTTATCTCTCGTAAATGGAATAATACAATATGAGCAAAAAGATTTACAACCGTCTTGAATTTTTATAAACGCTCTCGTTCGACTGTTTGATATTGCAATATCGCTATCACTACTTTTGTTTGTTAAATAGTTTATTATGTCGTTTTTCTCTTCATTTTTAAAAACCTTATCAACGCCTTTAATATCTTGAAACAACTTGCTATCTAAATTGATATAACAACCTGTAACGAGAACTTTAGCCCCTTGATTCTCTTTTATAAATTTTCTTACAGCCTGCCTTGAAAACATACAAGCTCTCCCAGTTACAGCACAAGTATTGACTATGCAAAGGTCAGCTTTTTCATCTTTTTTAGGAATTTTATATCCGTTTTCTAAAAGCTTTTCTAAAATTGTATCACTTTCACAGCGATTAACTTTACACCCAAGTGTCTTTATTTTTACATTTTTATATTTCATAATGGTTCAAAATTTTTTTGCATTAATCTCATTTTTTTTAGGATAGCTAATGCAAATACCCAAAAGATTGGGTAGTTTTTTTATTATCTCCTTAAATCTAAACTCATACTTTTTTAAATGAAAATAAAAAGTTTATTTTAATAATCCTTTAAATTTCGCAAGTCTTGTTTGGCGATTCACCAAAAGTTTTCTATACCATTTAGATACTTTAGACCTTTTGTTTTGTAGTTCACCCTGTGAAATATTTTTAAATTTTTCAAATTTAAAAATGATATTTGAGCTGTAAAGCATCAAATATTATTTCACAGGGTAAAGTAGTATTTTTATACGTCAAACCCAAAACAAAAGTAAAGAAACGCGTTAGTCTTTATAAAGGAAGTGTTAAAGGCAGGAAAAAAATCATAAAAATCTTAAATGCACAATTTTACTTGCTAAGGCTGATTTAATAAACCAAAATCTGGCAATATAGCCAAACCAACTCCACCTTTTTTTATGGTAGTCAAAATAGTTCCACTCTTCTAAAAACTGTATCCTTTTATCCCACAACTCAATTTCTTGGCTATTTTTAAGCCCCCATTTAAACTCAGCCTTGCTATCTATTTTTTTTACTGTTTCATGATATTTGCTTTTCCCAACAAAAAAAGGAGAAAGTGTTTCGAAAAGCATTTCTGCTTTTGGAAAAGATGATGCTATTTTTTTGAAAACTTGTTTAACCTCTTGTTCAGAAAAATACATAAGTAAACCTTCTGCAATTATCAAAATCGGTTTCCCCTTATGATTAATATCTTCCATCCAAGAAAAATCAAAAAGGGATTTGGCAATAAATTTATTATTGTTTCCCTCTGTAAAAAACATTCTTCGAAATTTAATTGCTTCGGGAACATCTAAATCATACCAACAAAATATTTTCTCGTTTTTTAAGCGTTCATA
The DNA here is from genome assembly GCA_963662235.1 of Desulfobacterales bacterium. Classification (GTDB taxonomy): domain Bacteria; phylum Desulfobacterota; class Desulfobacteria; order Desulfobacterales. The sequence continues at coordinate 1,628,179 of OY759308.1, forward strand.
GCGAGTATCAAGCCCTGAACCCAAGTTTATTATTACTGCATCAGGATTTCGTTTTAAAAAGGCAACTGTTTCATTATCAAACAGCATTGTCCGTATTGATACGCCAAGTTGTGTCAGCCAAGATTTTTTAAATTTAAAAAAATCATAATCGATGCAGGAAACTATTTCTACAGATTTAGGGTCGCAAATTATTGGTTCTTTTTGTTTAGATTCTGTTGAGCGTGCCCATAAAGGGATAAGTAAAGTTTCTGGAATCCCTATTAATTTTGATTTCATATTTTTATATATTTCTTTTTAGAATTAAAAAATGAGGTTACCAATATGATATGCAAGCTTTGCCATTACAAGAGATATGGAAACAAAGTATAAAACCATACAAAGTGTCCATTTCCAAGAATGAGTTTCTTCTCTTGTTACAACAACTGTTGCAAAACATGGTATATTGAAAAAGAATGCAAATAAAAACGCCAACGCTTCTGGTTTTGATAATACTTGTTGCATTTGGAGTGCAATATCTGAAGTGTTTGCATTTGATGAACTAAAAACAGAACCAAGAACTCCAAGTGCAGCCTCTTTCCCCATCATAGAACTTAAAAAAGCTGTAAAGGTTTCCCAAGTAAGCCCAAACCAAATAGTTATAGGCTCTACAAAATGACCTGTTTTATAAATGATACTATTATTAACATTCCCATCTGCTGAATAAGACAGAGCCCAAAAAAGCAACCAAATAGCTACTATAAAAACAGCTGCACGCTTAAACATCCCCCCTGCTCTGTTAAAAACAAAACGAAATAAAACACCCCATTTAGGTTTATGATAGGGTGGAAGCTCAATGATAAGCCCTGTTCCTGAACCCTCTTTTACTAATTTTCCCCCAAATATTCTTGCGGTTATATGCATAAGTATAATGACACAAAGAAACAAAGAAATTATAACCCATATGGTGTTAAATCCAAAAAAAGCAGCACCAAAAAGAGATATAACTCCCCAAGTTCCAGCACAAGGAACAAGCCATGCCATCATTATAGTAAGAACTCTTTGTCCCCAATTATCTATCACTCTTGCACTTGTAGCACCACTTATCACACACCCAAAACTCATAAGAATTGGCATCATGGACTTTCCCTGCAATCTTAATTTTGACATAGTGTTATCAAACACATAGGAGATACGAGCCATATAACCCACCTCTTCCATAAAACCAAAAACCAAAGCAGAACCTGCAACAAAAAAAGCTATCCCGAATGCCATAAATATAGCTTCAATTGTCTCATTAATAAGTGCAGAAACCCATGGCATATTTGGTGTAAACAAAAGCATTATATCATTTATATGAGGAGCTATTAAGTGAGGCACTTTCATAACTATAAACAACAAAACAGGCATTGTTATAAGAAAGGAAGCAACAAGCCCTGAAATCATCATAAGAAAAGCAAAAGGTTTGCCCCAAATTTTATGAGTCGCAAGACGATCAAAACGCCCCATATATATTCTTTCGTCGGAATTTTTTGTGATGCTGTTTTTTAAAATTTCTGATACCCAGCTAAACTTGCATATGCCTATTTTTTGGGAACAAACACATTCTTTACAAGTAGAAAGAGGACAAGTTTTTTGGAATATATTTGTTTTTAAAGATTCATTTTTAATATTTTTAAGCAAAATAAAAACTTTATCCCAGACAGGCTTTTCTATTTTGCTTTTAACAATTTTAGTAGTTAATGCGTCTCCTTCAATAATTTTAGCAGCAAGCCAAAAGGGTGAAAAAATTTCATTTTGGTCTTTAGGCATAAGCTCAACAAATTCCTTAAATTTACTGCCTATTTTATCTTCATAAAAAGTATTCAAGCTTGAATAATCAGGAATTTTATATTCCTTTTCTAATGCATCAAAAAAGCTTTGATAATCTTTAGAATCAGATGCACTCATTGAAACAACAGGAATATTGAGTTTTTTAGATATCAAATCCTTATCTATTTTTCTGCCCCTTTTCTCTGCAATATCAATCATATTAATAATCAATATAGTAGGGCATTTTATACCAACATAATCTGCCAACATAAACATACTTCGCTCCATTTGCGAAGCATCAACCATAATGCACACAATATCGGCCTCTCCTGAAGCAATATAATCGCGTGTTATAATTTCTTCATCAGAGCAAGAATGAAGACTGTAGGAACCAGGAAGATCAACTATTGTAAAATCTTTGTTATTATAAGAGAATTTTCCTTTTTTCTTCTCAACTGTTTTACCCGGCCAGTTCCCAATATGCTGATTTGAACCTGTAAGATTATTAAATAGTGTTGATTTCCCTGAATTTGGCTGTCCTAAAATAGCTATATTTATTTTTTGTTTTGGCTTTTTTTCTTTCATTAATTAACCTTCTCCATCATTATCTTTTTTGCCGCTTCCCTATTTACAGCAAGAACAGTATCTCTTTCATATAGTAAAACAGGTCGCTTTTTGTAGTTTTGCATTATCTCAACTTCACATCCTATACTAAGCCCTATTGATGTGATTCTTGCAATCAAATGATTATCTCCATCAATAGATGAAATATAGCCTCTATCTCCCTTTTTACTTTTTATTAAACTAATATTAATTTTTTTCATCTTTTATTTAACCTTAATTAAAATCGGTATTCAGCTTGAACACCAAAAGTTGCTGGTTCGCTACATGCCACATAACCTGTATAAGCAACAACATCATGCTTTTCATCAAAAATATTTCTTCCATATAAATAGATATCATATTTCTCGGTTTCATAACCAATTTTAGCATCAACTAATTGGTAAGGGTCGCTTTTTAAAGTATTTGCATCATCTGTATACATATCTCCATAACCGGTTAAATTTGCTGAATAGTAAAAACCTTTAAGAGTTCTATATTGAAAACCTGTATTAAATGTATATTCTGAAGAAAACGGTTTCTTTTTCCCTTTATAACTTATGCCTTTATCATCAACATACTCATCAAATTCAGCATCTGTATATCCAAGTCCTGCAAATATTTTTAATCTTTCAACAGGTATTGCTGTAAATTCTAATTCAAACCCTTGACTTGTTGCTTTTGCAGCATTTTTAGTATAGGAGGCTGAACCATTAGACCCTGGGATAGTTTGTATTATATGTGCATTATCAATATCCATATAAAAAATTGCACCGTTTATAATAAAACGATTATCCAAAAATGTGTTTTTTGTACCAATTTCATAAGACCAAAGAGTCTCTTCCTCGTATGTAAGATATTCAGGCATATTGTATTGTTGCACATAGGCATTAAAGCCACCAGAAAGATATCCTTTTGAAATAGTGGAATACAGCTTTTGGGTATCTGAGATTTTATATTCAGCTCCAATTTTTGGAGATACCTCACTCCAATCATCTTCAAGCGATATATTTTGCTTAGCAGAATCATAAGTTTTATCTTGTACATCATATCTAAATCCTCCCAACACAGATATTTTTGTATCGATTGGGGTTTTTATATGTGCAAAAATTGATTTTGAATCACCTTTAATTTTTTCTTTTGGCAGGGCGACACCATTATATAAACTAAGCATATCATTTTCTTCTTTATCTCCATATACCCCTAAAACCCATTTTGAAGACTTCCAGTTCCCATTCAATCTAACCTCTTGAGAAAGACTGGACACATCTGCGTTGTAATCATAATGCATCCCTTCTACCTGATAAAAATCCCAATCTGTATTAAACTTGAGATCAACTTTACGATAAGCTGTAGTTGAAACTAACTCCAAATCAGGATTAATCCTTAAGTTCAGAACCAATGAGTGTGTAGTGATTTTAGTATTGTTGTTACCTATAAAACTTGGATCAGTTGTTCTGTCCCCATAATAAGATTCTATACCATAATTCATTTTTGCAGATGCAGCAGTAATAACCTGATGCGGTTGTTCATCATCACGCTTTGAATATGTTCCATTCCAGATTATTTCTAAATTTGAGCTTGGTGTAAATCTAAGTTTTGCACTACTATAATCATAAGAGATATCATCCACTGTTTCATTTGTACCAACTCGCTCTATCCAGCCATCTTTTTGATAATGAATGCCTGAAAGACTAAAATAGACTTTATCTTTTGCAATTGGAGTATGCAGTGAAAATTTTGTTTTTTGTTCATTGTCAGTACCTAAACTTTGAGCAACATTACCAGAAAACTTGTTGTCTGGTTTACGGGTTATAATATTTATCACACCGCCTTCTGTGCTTTTGCCATATAAAGTTCCTTGAGGTCCTTTTAAGATTTCAATTCTCTCAATATCCAGAATCTCTGAGCTATAACCCATTCCATCAAGAACAGGAACACCATCAATATACATACCCACAGGAACTGTATGAGAGTGAAGATCTGCATATATACCACGAACAGATGGTACACTCATCCCAGAAACTCCAGGTTCATAAAAGTAAAAATTTGGTGCAAATGCTGCAACATCAGAAAGAGATTCTATATTCAAATCCTTAACCATATCATTATTAAAAACCGTAATGCTGGCAGATACATCTTGAACATTCTCCTCTGCCTTATTTGCGGTCACTGTCATTGTCTCAAGGCTTGTTATTCCTTCTGCCCAAACAAATGATGTTGTTGACAATAAAAAGAACAACACCATGAAAAACATCTTGCTGTTTAGCATTGTTTTATCTCCTTTTGTTATATTTCTTTCAATACATAAGTTAGAAAAGACTAACTATATTTTGACTTTATAACCAGATTAGTTATTCCTAAGTCAAGAAAAAAAAGATAATCCCATTATTTAAAATAAAGATTGTCTGAAAACAGGGCAAATAAGGCATTCTGCAAAGCTCTCTATCTTATTTTACTTTTTTGCACTTCTTTTAGTGTTGAAAACTTATGTCTTTATGGAGGGCTTTATTGAATACCTAATCTCTTAAAAATAAATGGTATGATTAAACAATTTTATAAAAAATATATAGACATTTATAATTTTGTTTTATAACATAAACTTTGTTTTGTAATTAGAACTTTAAATAATATACACATTTATAAATCAAATAGTACCTTTTCCCATACAAAAGAAGATATAAGAGGAGCTTTAAATGAATACTTTATCGAGATTGAAAATCTATATGACCGGACGAGAAACGCTTTTTTCACTATCGTTGTTTCTCTCGGGGTTGAGTGCCTTATCAGGGATGGCACCCTTTGTTTTGGTGTGGTTCATTATTAGGGAATTTCTGATTGGGGAAAATAACTCTTCCCTTTTGTCAGTGCAAACTTACGCTCTTTTGGCAACAGGATTTGCCGTAGCCAGCGTATTGTTTTATTTTGCTGCTTTATCACTGTCACATTTGGCGGCATTTCGAGCGGAAACGAATATCCGCAGAAGAGCAATGAAAAAAATGGTAAATTTGCCACTTGGTTTTTTTGAGAACAACACCATTGGTCGCATTCGCAAAATTATTGATGACAACGCCAGTATTACGCATAGTTTTCTGGCACATCAATTACCTGATTTTGCATCAACAGTTGTTATGCCCATCACAGCAGGAATTTTAATTTTTGTTTTCGACTGGAGGCTGGGGGTCGCATGCCTTTTACCGATAGTTTTTTCCATAAGTATTATGTTTTTTATGATGGGTAAAACAGGTCAAGAATTTATGAAAATGTATATGGATTCTTTGGAAGATATGAATACAGAAGCTGTTGAATATGTTCGCGGGATCCCCGTAGTGAAAGTTTTTCAACAAACAGTTTTTTCGTTCAAAAACTTTTATAATAGCATAATTCGCTACAAAAAAATGGTGATTAAATTTACCAATTTGTGGCAACGCCCAATGTCGCTATATATTGTGCTAATCAACGGATTTTCTTTTTTCATCGTTCCTGCTGCCATTCTGCTCATTTCACACTCCGGTAATCTTTCCCTCACTATTTTGAATATGTTTCTTTACATTCTGATAGCTCCGGTATTTTCGCAAAGTATTATACGGAGTATGCGTATAAATCACGCCTTCTGGCAAGCAAGAGAAGCAGTTGATCGCTTAGATAATTTATTGTCAGTAGACCCCTTGCCTACTTCACAAAATTTAAAATCTATAAGCAAATTTGATATTACTTTTAAAAATGTTTCTTTCTCTTATCTCAAATCTGGGGCAAAGGTTATCAACAATATCAGCTTTGACATTCCACAAAACAAAACAGTGGCTTTAGTTGGAGCTTCGGGAGGCGGAAAAAGCACTATCGCCAAACTTGTTCCCAGATTTTGGGATGTTGATGACGGAGAGATTTTTATAGGAGGAGAGAATGTAAAGAATATTCCCCATAAAGAGTTGATGAAAAACATCTCTTTTGTCTTCCAAAACACAAAACTGTTTAAAACTACTTTGCTGGAAAACATCAAATACGGCAATCACAATGCCACTTTGGACGAGGTTAACCAAGCAGTTGATATGGCACAATGCAAGGAAATCATTGACAATCTACCAAACGGACTGAGCACCCAAATTGGCACAAAAGGCACTTATCTTTCGGGAGGAGAGCAACAAAGAATTGTTTTGGCTCGTGCAATTTTAAAAGACGCTCCCATCGTAGTTTTGGACGAAGCCACAGCGTTTACCGATCCAGAAAATGAACATCTTATTCAAAAAGCACTCGGTGTGTTGGCTAAAGGGAAAACGGTTTTGATGATAGCACATCGGCTAACCAGTGTACAAAATGCCGACAATATCTTGGTTATCAACAACGGCAAAATTGCTGAACAAGGTAACCACGAAGAGTTGCTTAAGCAAAATGGAATTTATCTAAAAATGTGGAACGAATATCAAAAATCGGTTCAGTGGACTATCGGAAAGGAGGCTTGCAATGCTTAAGATTATCCAAAAAAAATTTGCTCTTTCCCAAAAAGGCGCCAAAGATTTTGCAAAAGGAACTGCTTTTAGCTCTTTGCTCAATCTCGCTTTGATGCTTCCTGCAGTTTATATGTTCATTTTTTTGAGTGAGTATCTAAACAAAATCATAGACCCCGAAAGCATCATCACTCATGGAGTTGGCTATTACATTTTGCTTGGGCTTGGGTTTATGCTCATTATGTTTATTATATCTATGGTACAATACAAAAGCACTTATACCACGGTTTACGAAGAAAGTGCAAATCGCCGAATTTCCTTAGCAGAGAAACTTCGTAAATTACCTTTGGCATTTTTCGGAGAAAAAAATCTATCAGATTTAACCTCCACCATAATGAACGATAACACCGATTTGGAAGAAACTTTTTCCCATGCTGTTCCGCAACTATTTGCTTCGATTTTCAGCATTATGCTGATTGCTATCGGACTTTTTTGCTATAATTGGCAATTGGCTTTGGCTCTGTTTTGGGTAGTTCCTGTTGCTACAGGGTTGATTTTTCTATCCAAAAAAAGAATCGATAAAGAGAACAAAATTGGTTATTTAACTAAGCGAGATGTCAGCGAAAAAATTCAGGAAGGCTTGGACACTATCCAAGAAATGAAGTCTTACAATCAAGAAAAAAAATATGTGGAAGAATTGGACAACATCATCACTATATATGAAAAGCATCTGATAAGTGGCGAACTCTTCACAGGGGCGATGGTGCATAGTGCTCAAAGTGTTTTGAAATTGGGACTTGCTGGAGTTATTATTGTTGGTGCAAATTCGGTGACAAACGGAACTATCGACTTGTTTGTCTATTTGATTTTTCTGATGATTTCCGCCAGCATTTACAACCCAATCAGCGAGGTTTTTGGACATCTTGCTGCTTTGCTCTACCTAAATGTGCGCATCAACCGAATGAACGAGATGCAAGCAATGCCTATTCAACAAGGAAAAACCGATTTTTCTCCCGATAATTACGACATAAAATTTGAGAATGTCGATTTTGCTTACGAAAAAGACAAGCTGGTCTTGCAAGATGTGTCATTCACAGCAAAACAAGGTGAAATCACCGCCTTGGTTGGTCCATCTGGAGGAGGGAAAAGCACCTCCGCAAAATTAGCAGCTCGCTTTTGGGATATTCAAAAAGGCAAAATCACTCTTGGCAATCAGGACATCAGTAAAATAGAACCAGAAACTCTGCTCAAAAATTTTTCTATTGTTTTTCAGGATGTGGTTCTGTTTAACACTTCCATCAAGGATAATATCAGAATTGGCAGGCGTAAAGCCAGTGATGAGGAGATTATCCGGGTAGCAAAATTGGCTCAATGCGATGAATTTATCCGCAAAATGCCTCAGGGCTATGACACCATAATCGGTGAAAACGGCGAAACTCTTTCTGGAGGAGAAAGGCAAAGAATTTCCATCGCTCGTGCTTTACTAAAAAATGCGCCTATTGTCTTACTTGATGAAGCAACAGCCTCTCTTGATGTGGAAAATGAAACAAAAATTCAGGCAGGAATTTCCGAATTAATCAAAGATAAAACGGTGTTGATTATAGCTCATCGTATGCGAACCGTGGCAAACGCTGATAATATAGTTGTTTTAGCAGAAGGCAAAGTCGCCGAAAGTGGGACTCCTAAAACTTTAAAAGCCCAAAATGGCATCTTTGCTAAAATGATCGCAAGGCAAGTAGCATAAGTAGAGTAAGGCTTTGAAGTAAATATTGTTTGTTCATTTAATTTCGTGCATTTGAGACCTTTGAACAATGCCTGACTTTGTTCTTTTTTTTGGTGAAGTAGTATTTTTATACATCGAACCAAAAAAAAGGGCAAAAGAAGGCAAGCTATAAATAACAAACTTTCTATGATATTTTTTCTTAAGAAAATTCTTAAAGATAAAAAGGTTGCTTGTTTTAAATTTTTAAAAAATGCGTTTGTGCAAAGGTCTCGCATTTGTCAAAAGCAGATGCACAATTATTTTTGGGTTTGGGAGTTGTGAGTTGGTACCGTTCTGCGAGTACCCGAAGTTGGCGAACAGAGGGAGCCAATTTAGGCGGAGCGAAGCATAGCCGGATAACTCGCCTGTTAGCTGATGATTTTGGCACTCCTTTGTAACCTGAAAAAGCACAGGACATGCTTTTTCAGATTCTTTTATCCTTAACCAATTGCCAGTAGTGATAACCCAATGATGTAAGTTTACAAGACTTAGATTCCATTGCAGCAAAATACATATAATCAGTATTTACTGGCACTACCAAACCTACACTTTGTAGTTTTTGTAGTATTTTAAATACTTTAACATTCTCATCAATAGCATACGGTTCAATAAGTGAATGCTTAACCTCTTTTGAATTTGTATCTTCATACGAAGGATTAAGCTTAAACTCATCTTGGGGTGAAGGGAAAAAATCTACCAGTTTTCTTAGAGAGTCGATAGGAACTTGAGGATTAATTGTTCTAATTGATGTAAACCGAGTAACATTTGTCTTAAATACAGGCCGTTGATCCCAGGCTCCAAGTGCTTGGTCAATAAATGCGTAAATCCCTCCTGGCGAAATATGACCTCGTAAATCTGCTGCTCCACCTTGCAATGCATCAATTAATAAATTAGTGAAAACCCCGTGTCCATTTATCTCAATTGAAGATTCATTATCTCGACTAGCCGTAAGTATTGAGATTCCTTCTTGTAATAATGAGCTGTTTCCAGTTAAATTGTGTGAACCCATAGCTCCCGAATGACAACAATCTAAAATGATAATTTTATCCTTTATCTTGGAGCTGTTGGCAATTGAAAGAATTTCATTCATTGATACACCTTCATCATATTTTTTATAATCAGGAGTTACGATGTATCCACCTATCTCATTTAAAAACCCATGACCAGAAAAGAATAAAAGTGCTGTATCACAATCTCCAGAAAACAAATTATCTATATGTTCTTTTAGTTTGGTCTTTGTTGATACATCAGTTTCAATTCTCACATCAAAATTTGGAGAACCGTCGCCATGTGTTTCTAACAAAGTAGCGATAGCAAAAGCGTCATTGATGCACCCTTGCAGGGGAGCAGTGGGATAGTTATTAATCCCAACAACTAAAGCTTTTTTCATTTATTCTTACCTTCACCCATCATTTGATCAATAGCAGCAGCGATTTTGTCCCAATCCCATGAAATTGTCCTGTTTCGTTGCAAACCATCCGGAAGGTTACTTGATGAATCAGCACCACCGACATAGACTCCGAAAACTGGAACATTCTGCTCCTTTGCAAATTTGATTTCTTTAGCTACACCAGTTGCCGAGGCCATATATTTGCCCACAAGTACGATTAGCATATTGCACTTATTGATTTTTTCTTTAATTAGCTTTTCCCATTGAGTTTGAGGTAGAGAACTCTTTGAAGACCAGTCCTCAATACTGAACGGACTCTTAGAATTTTTTGATTGCCCAACAAAAAGATTTTTTTCTGTTTCATTGTGGTCGAAATCAAAACTAATAAATGATCTTGGATCTGCCATATTACTTTCTCCTTACTGTTTATATACTGAACCACGGATGGCGAAACTTACTTAAATTTCTTGCGCCAAAATTTTCAGCTAGAAATTGCATATATACTTCCTTTATTTTGTCCACAATATAGAATTTTCAAAATTTTAGTCAAAAGATATTTTTAATTTGGGAGTAAGATTGTCTTTTTGGAGTTGTTTCTATTGATTAAAATTTCTGCATATTTTTCTGTTTCATTATTTGTCAAAAGCAAATGCACGATTATTTTTGGGTTTGAGGAGTTGTAAGTTGGTAACAGATGGGCATATGAAACCGTTTGGCATTTCAAAGCAATTTCCTATCAAACTGTTGCGATGTTTATTAAATGTACCACCCTTAAAATTAGCACACTCCACCAAATGTTTTATATACCGTGTTGAGTGCAGTACTTATTTATTTCTTTATTTATCAAGTTTAGATTCTTATCGTCATAAGCATTAATTAAGGTTGATTTTATTCCTTCATCTAAACTATCAATCTCTGGAATTCTCATTTTTTTTAACGTCTGTGATTGAAAACGAGGTAATCCTCCATTCATTCTTATCCCGATTTGAGATAATTGCTCTTTTACAAAATCGGACATTAATAAACTTGCTAACAGCTTTAATCTATTAATATTATGATTCGTGATATAATATACATTGTGGTGAGGATAAAAATTTCCATTATCAATGAAGAGAAATTTAGAACCAGCCAAATCCGGCAATAATAATTTAGGTTTACTTAATAAATCACTTTTGATTTTATCAATAGTTTTATACCAGTTTTCAGGATTTTTCTTTGCTGTATGTCTTTTTCTCAGGGTTTGTTCATTTTTTGAAAAGTAATCTTTCAAATGTGGGTAACTTTTAAGATTACATAAGTTTCCATTTTCATATGGGTTTAAAACAAAACTTTCATCCCAACAAATCTTTTCTCCTTTTAATGCATTGGATTTTATAATAGGTAGCACCCTATTTCTCTCAATTCCATTCAAATCAGTTTTCTTTTTTATAAAAACTTTATCTGCTCCTGTAGCAACTCCAATACCTATTTCAAAATCTTGCTCTATGATAGGTTTTAGTGAATTGTGGTTTATATCATAGTCTAAGAATAGGTTTTGCCATGATGAACAAGTCGGAGAATTTACTTTTCTAAATGAAATATCAGATAACACAACTTCTTTCGAATTAGTTTCAAAAAATAATGTATCAACACCTTTAGAATTTTTGATGGTTGAAATACATGGATATCCAATTACTTCTTCATCAAATGGTGAACTTTTCTCAATATTAACCAATTTTTCTAAATGATAATTTGAAGCTATTAGCTCCCTTAATAATTCACCATATTGGTTATAAAGCCATCTATTTGAACAAATGAAAGACAACTTTCCACTTTTTGCTAATAAATCAAGTGATTTCTCGTAGAAAGCAACATATAAATCAGCTCTGTACTTAAATGTTTTATAGGTACTTTTTAATTGTGATTTATATTCTGATTCTAAATTTTCGTGTCGAATATATGGTGGATTTCCTACAATGCAGTTGAATTTTCTAAAATTTTTTTGAAATAAATAGTCTGCATTATATATGCAATCTAAGACTTGTTTCCCATACCCCAATTCTTTTACAAGCTGTACTATCTTTTGCTGTAGTTTTTTAAATGCTATTTGGTCTTTTTCTATTAATGAAACATTTTTATTTAAGCTATATAAAAAATCAAAACCAAATATTTGAGATGATTTGAATAGTCTTTTAATTATTTCCTCTGCAAATGCACCTGTACCTGAAGCAGGTTCAAGAATTTTAATATTTTCAAGATTTTCATTAGAAGAAAAGCCAACTTCATCCAAAATGAATTGAACTACATCTATTTTAGTATAAACTTCTCCATGCTTTCTTCCATTTTTCCTAAGCATAGTAATCCCTATTTAAACTCTTTAAGTTGACCAATCAAATGACCTATAAAAGAATGTAAAAAAGATTCAATCGAAGTTTCAATTGAAACATCTCCATATTCAGAATTACTCGTTGACCAGATTAAACAACATTGATTATAATGTCTTTCAAGCATTAACCTTTCGCAAAGAATTTTGTATCTATCGATATATGAACCACCAACGAATTCCTTAAAAACTTTAAAATGAGGTTCACTAACACGTACCGGACTTGTTGATTTCTTTGATTTCTCAACAAGCATTAAATATCCTAACCAAGGAGCTGATTGATTTGGATATGCTTTTTCACGAAAAGCTGTCCACAAATCAATAGCACTCCCTAATGATTCTTCTGTTCGATTATTGAAGTTATTCCCAAAGGAACCTACCTGAGATTTTAATTCAACTACTGAAATAAGTTTTTTATTTGGAGAGACTATTAGCAAGTCCCAATCTTTTGTTGGTCTAAAAAATCCTGGGATATAATTTCCTTTTAAATAAACACAATCTTTAGGGATTCCAACATCTATAGCTACTGTTGTTAAAAGGTCTAAAAAGCCATCAAGTTGTTTGCCTCCAGTAACAGCACTTCTATTTCCTGTATCTTTTATATCCTTAGATTCTTGGTCAGTCTTTTGTCTGTTTCTGGTATTCCAGAACAATTCCACTGCATCATCTATGAGTCTTTTATATTTTAAAATATCAATATTCATCTTTTATAATTCTCAATGCAAAGATACAGCTAAAAAACCTTTGCACATAGCTTTATTTTGCTTTTGTTTTGTGGTGAAATAGTATTTTTATACGTCGAACCCAAAACAAAAGTGAAAGAAAGCGTAAGTCTTTATAAGGGTTTTAGAGGTTTTTGTAAAAACTACCAAAAGTTAATGTTTTACTAAAAACCACTATTTTTTTCATAAAAAACATTATGTGCAAAGGTCTCAGCTAAATATCAAAATGTCATCTGATGTTAAATCTTCGCCCGTATTGCACCCAACATTTGTATAAACTCAATGGTGTTTATTTCCCCAAATTGGTGGGCTAAACGCAATTGCATATACACTTCCTTTATTTTGTCCACAATATAGAATTTTCAAAATTTTAGTCAAAAGGTATTTTTAATTGAAAGCGAGATTGCCTTTTTGGATTTGTTTTTATCGATTAAAATTTCTGCATATTTTTCTGTTTCATTGGCAGAAATAATAAGTCTGTCTATCATTATATTTGCTACATTCTTTTAGTAAATGTAAATGCTAATATGTTAATAAGGATTTACATTACAAATATAATTTATTTTCTTTTTCATTTCTTTCGTCATTTTTTTCACCACAAATCAAACTTGGTGTACGTTTCTTAGAGTGACGACCAACGTTTACTTGTAAGCGAAGTTGAGGTTATTTTTTCATTATTCATTTTAATTTTTTTACTTATTCCCTTTTACCTTAATTGCGTTTACAAATTGTTAGGGTTTGTTGGCATCTTCAATTATTCCTGTTTATTTTCAATAAGCTCTTTCAATTCCTTTTTACTTGGTAAAACGGTTTGATATTCACTTGCAAAAATCTGCTCGTTATTTTCAGGTAATGTTATTTCTACGACAGTGTCATTTTTATCTTTACACAAAACAATTCCAATTGTTTGATTTTCTGTATCGAGTTTTACAAAACGGTCATAGTAATTGACATACATTTGCATTTGCCCTATATCTTGATGTGTTATTTCTCCAATCTTTAAATCAATCAACACAAAACATTGTAATATTCTATTGTAAAAAACGAGATCAACTCTAAAGTGCTTATCGTCAAATGTGAATCTAACTTGTCGCCCAATGAATGCATAACCTTTACCTAATTCTAATAAAAAATGTTCGAGTTTATCAATTAATCCTTGTTCTAAGTCATTTTCAGAATAATGGCGTTCTTCAGGTAGCCCAATAAATTCAAGAATATATGGATCTTTTAATGTGTCTTTCGCAGATTCAATTACCTGTCCTTTTTCAGATAGTTCCTTAATTCCTTCTTTGTCTCTGCTTAAAACTAATCTTTCATATAATGCAGAGTCAAATTGTCGTTGTAATTCCCTTAAACTCCAATTGTTTGTAATTGACTCAAGTTCATAAAATTTTCTTTCGTCAACATTGTCAATTCTCATTAACTTAAGGTAGTGCGACCAGCTTAATTTGAATTCAACAGACGGTGTCTGCTGTTTTTGATAAATCAAATAGAAAGCCTTCATTTGTTGCAAGTTAGTCATAGAAAAACCTTTGCCAAATTCTTCTGTCAACCTATCTGAAAGCTCTTTCAATATTTGCTTGCCATATTCTGCACGTTTATTTCCTCCTTGTTCTTCTTCAACAATCATTTTCCCTATTTCAAAATAGGTGATAACCATAGTGCTATTCACTGTCTTGATAACAGTATTTCTAGCTTGTTTTAATAAATCAGCTATTCTATCAAAAAAATCTTCGGAATCGCGATGTTGTATATTAGTCATAAAATGTCCTTTTGAACAAAGATAATTCTAAATCATAAAACTCAACTGCAATAAACCCCAACGGTGAGTATAAGCAAAGTAGGCGGTTGCGTGGCACTTTCCTGTCAAGTTACAAAAAAGTTGGAGCGGGCTACAGCCTTTGAATTTACTACTATCACACCCATTTTGTATAGACAGTGTTACCAACTGGCTTTTTATGATTCATATTTTGATTTTAATAAAGAAACATCACGCCCAATTGACCTTTTTTCTAATGTAGTAAGTATCTTATTTTCAGTTTCAGGAGTCCAATATATTTTCAATGTTTCTCTAGCTCTTGTAATTGCTGTATAAAAAATATTATGAGATATCATTTCTTCAACTTCATTGGTAATTACAATCTTAACAGATTTATATTCTAGACCTTGAGCTTTATGAATAGAAACAGCATAAGCAACTTGAAAAGGCACAACAGTATTAGATGATGTGTCATCATCATTATCGGTACTTTTATGTTTACTTACAGAAAAACGTATAACTGAATTTCCACTCTCTGCATTGTCGAGCAATTCAAAATCATAATCTTCTGCTTCGAACTCATTTATTACTTTATCTACTTCGATATCAAACTGTATTTTATCATCAAAGACCTTTATGTTAGCCAAACGACCTTTTAAATTATTGTAAATTAACGGGGCAAATCTATTTGTTTCGTTAAAAAGGACAGGGTCATCAATTTTATAGATATGAGTTCCCCACTCAATGGGTGTATTTTTATTGCTCCCTTGTAAGAAACGATTAATGTTGTTTATTCCATAAAGTCCGTCGTAGTTTAAACAAAGAATTATTTCGTCCTTTTCAGTATGTTCAAAAATTGATTCATCCAAAGTAACCGAATAATTATTTTTTGTTATACACTCAAGAATGTTATCTTCAAGATTCCTCACTCTGTCCCATAATGTTAATAGATTTTCATTATTGCTCCTGTAAGGGGTTTTTAATTCAAAAATGCCAGAATTAGGTATAAATGCTTTTGCTAAACTGAACCAATTACCAAAAAGAATTGATTCTATCTGGAATACATCGCCAACTAAAACTAAAAGTTTAAAAGATGCTTTTTCAAGAACTTTAAGCATATCGGAATTACTAACAGTACTACATTCATCCATTATCAAAATATCATAATCAGACTCATGATTCCAGTAGGATAGAAATTTTGTTATGGTTTTAAAAGTACAATTAGCAGCTTTTACTTTTCTTTTTAAATTATCGACTGCTGGATTTGTGTTTGCTAAATATAATTTATTATCATCATTAAAAAAGTTAGAAATATGGTTAATCATTGTTGATTTACCTGTTCCTGCTGCTCCATATATTAAAGCAACTCTTGATTTTTCAAACATCTGAATTAAAGCTTCTTTCTTCTCATTACAATCAATATTGTATGACGATGTAAGTAGCCAAGAACGAACAGAGTTTGAGTAGTTTTTTATTTCTTCGGATGAAATTTTCTTTAGTTTTTCAATAATCTGGTAAGTATCTTCCTCATAACCTCTAATAAATACGTGTTCCTTGTATTCATCTATTTTTCGGCTTCCATGTTTATAGTATATTTTACTATTATACTGTAAAATAAGGACATCAACATCTTCAAAGTTTGTGATATCCTTTTTTGGTGTATATAATTGTCCTTTTTGTTCTGTATTATTTTTTATTAGTCTGGCAAGTAATTCATGTTCTCGATTTGTTGTATCAATACAACCAAACAAATCAGATAACCTTGGGTTATGATTTTTCAGGGAAGAATTAAATGGCATTTGGTCAAATGGAATACATCCATAATCAAGATTCAGATTAGATAATAAATTGCAAGTTTCACGGTGGAACTGCTTTTTCAAAATTTTATTATTTAATTTATACAGTAAGTATCTGATTGTATTATGGCCACCTTTCTTTTCTTTTGTTAATACACGGCATTTTTCTAAAATATTGAAGAAATGAGTAACTTTTGCATTCTCTGTAATTTTCCCTTTTATATAGTAAAAATGCCGGTCAGTAAAATCAATAAGTTCGACTATATTAAAACCCGTTGCGGTCAGATATTTCATTAATTCATAAACATCCTTTGTTCCGCCTATTTCAGAATGATTTCCAAAAAAGTCAGCAAAGTGGTTTAATTCACATGGTCTAATTGATATTTTCCAGTTATCAATTATTTGAATTGGCATATTTTTATCCAGTATATCAATGCTATCATTGCTTATACTTAATTTAACTGCATAATTTGAGGAAATATCAAGTCTGGTAAATGCAATTATGCGGTCAAACTTACTTACATTATCATTAGCCCTTGTGAATGTAACTTCATAGTACACCTCATAATTAACAACAAAAGGTTTTATTTTCTGGATATAATATCTGTCATTATAAGAAGTTTTTGTTCTTTGTACCTCGGGTTGGTGTAGTTTCTCTGCTATTTTTTCATAATATTCATTTAAGTTAGAGTCTATATTTATTGGGAATTCATTGATATTTTCAAGAACCTCTAAATTCCAACTTTTTTTCAAATATGATTTTATTTTAATTAAGTACTCATAGTACTTTAACATTAAGCGTTCTGAGTTTTCTTCATCAAGTGTATAATGCGAAGCCGTAATTTGTAACAGTTTATGGAAACGACTAAGAAATCTTAATTTCCCGATAGTTTTCACGTATGCATTTGCTTTCTTTATATTTTCATAATAGACATCAATATTTCTCCCATTATCAAATATCTTTAGAGATATATGCTCTACAAAGTTTCTTAGTTGTGATAATATATTTTGTGATAATAGACCTCTATCTGCGACATCGAATTCATCAATGTTTTTACAAATTACTTTGTTAATTTCTAAAATATGAGAGTCTATTTTATTCATAATTTATTTTTTAGCAGGATGTTTCTTTGGCTTGTTGCTAACATTTGTATAAACTCAATGGTATTTATCCTTCCAAATTGGTGGGCTAAACGCAATTGCATATATACTTCCTTTATTTTGTCCACAATATAGAATTTTCAAAATTTTAGTCAAAAGACATTTTTAATTGGGAGCGAGATTGTCTTTTTGGATTTGTTTTTATCGCTTAAAATTTCTGAATATTTTTCTGTTTCATTATTTGTCAAAAGCAGATGCACGATTATTTTTAGGTTTGGGGAGTTGTAAGTTGGTAACGGTTCGGCTATGGGCAGTAGCGGTTTGCGTGCGTATCACTTTTCAAACCGAGAAAATGCTCGGGCGGGCTACAAACCTACGAATTGAGCATTCACCCACTATTGCCTATGAGCCATTGTTGGCGGTAGTTTTTCTTCTCTTTCTTAGGTATAAAATATCTGTGGATTTTTTGTCCTTTTTGAACTTTATTGGGTTATAGTTTTTAATCTTTGGCTGAAAAATATTACTGCTGAAAAATAAAATTTCTTTACCAACTCTACTTTCATATGCCGTATGTTTAAATGAAAATTCTTTTTTTGTACAATCTGAATATAGTTTGTTTATTTCAGGAACATTGTCATAAGAAACAATCCACTTAATATTTTGAATAGCTTTAATTTTCTCACTAACAATCTTATGATTATCATCTTTGTAATGATTCATGTATAGTGAACTTGCTTTTAAATAATAGGGTGGATCGAAGTAGAAAACGACATTGTCATTTTGAGCTTCATTTGCAATTTTATCTATTAGTTTTATCGCATCTTTTTTATACAAACGAATATTTCTTTTGCGTTTAGCGATATTTTTAATTCTTTGAATCAACTCCGGTTTATTGAATCTACAGTCCATTAAGTAATTTCCGTTCTGCTCAATTCCACCCATTACACCTGCGTTAATTATTCCTGAACGATTGGTACGATTTAAATAAAATGTAGAAAACCCTAAATCAAGTAGGTTTGCATTTTTTTTATTTGTTTGTACTGCTCTCTGCTTTTTCCACTCAGCAATAGTTAATTCAGCATTTTCAATTTTTTCGCATAGTTGCTCAGTTTTATTTAGTACTGAATGCCAAAAAGCATAGATTGAACGGTCTCTATCATTTATTGTGATTTTCTCAACAAAACCTTCCATTAACAGAAATAATGCAACAGATGCACCTCCTGAATAAGGTTCTACATAATGTCCATTAATATTATTATCAATGCATATTTTTGCAATGAATGCAGATAGTTTATTTTTTCCGCCTGGATATCTAAGTGGTGAATAAAACATTACTTCTTTTCTTTAATATCTAGTAAAACTTCAAATAAAGGAAACAGAAAATCCCAAAAACCATTCAACATCTGTTTATTCAAATAATGAGTGTCTTTTCCGTGGACATATCCATTTAATACATCTAAGGAATATTGATTGCTATGATCTATTAATCTACTTGCTACAATTTGTGCTTTCCCATTTAAATGATTTTGTTTGAGATATTCAATTCGTTTTTTTAACGCAATATTTTTTAAATCGTCTTTATAGTGTGATTTTATTGCATTTTCAATACCTTCTGTTTCTATATAATTCAATACAGACAAGTCTAAAAACACTCTTAAAGATGCGGATACAACGTTTGTGTACCTCAAGGAAATAATTTTAAATTCATTAAATAAACCAGATAATCTATAATTACTTGTATTCAATGAGTAAATTGACAGGACAATTTTATTTCTATTTGGGTTACCTTTTAAGTGTTGGATTGTGTTTATATGATTCTTAGGTGGAGGCGGTGTATCTGTCTGTTCATTTTGATTATTACCTTCTGATTTATCATTAGAGCCTATATCTTCTGTATTTTGAGTATCATCAGGATCTGCATTCTCTGACGTTTCTTCTTTTTCATCTTCTTCAATTAAAAGAACTTTTGGAAGACTTTCTAATACATCATTTAGATTTTCTAATGTTAATCGAGTATTTATTTTATCGTCTTCTCCTATTATCCTTTTTATAAGCTCTGTAAATGCATTATAAAAACTTGGTTTAACAGAAGTGATTTTCACATCTATGCCATTATATTCTATACCCCATTTTTCTTTAACTACTGTAAAATTAAAGAAACGTTCTAAAATTGTAATAGGGAAACGATAAGAATTTGCTAACTCAAATTCGCTTTCTGTCAACTTTGATTTTACTTCATCAAGTTTAACAAAATCTTTGATTTTTAATATTCTAAAAAAACCTTCTAATTCACTCTTGGTAAGCTTTGTAATTGAAATGATTTTTTCAATATCTCCATTATGTTTCTCGTATAAGGTAACAATCCATCTTTGTTGTTGAACTCTTGACCATTTTCTTTGTAATGAAGATGAACTATTTCTCTGGTTTATATACCATTCGGCATCTTCGAATGATGGAGCAACGTTAACTGGTATTTTTTCAATATCTGTCAAATTCATTTTATCAGAAGCTTTTCTAACAAAACTCCTTATTGATTTTGGTGCTTTTTGCGGTTCTCGCAATAATTTCAACGCAACTAATCGTCTATTTCCTTCTGCTACATAATATTTATTATTTTCTTCATTTTTCCAAACAACAACAGGATCGGCAGGAATAAAGCCATCCTCGGAAATTGAAGTAATTAATTCGTAAAAATCTTTCTTATCAGCGGGCTCATAAGTTAAATCCTCTGCAAAATCTTTTAATGTTAAATGAGTTTCCTCGGGGTTTAATCTTGGGTTTTCAGGCCACAACCTTAATTGGTCAACAGACCTTGGTGTTTTTGTGACTAGCCAATCAAATTTTTCACTCATAATATATTTTCTTTAATTGTATTGTTTTCTTCTTTTTCAAATTACCGCCAACATTTGTATAAACTCAATGGCATTTATTTTCCCAAATTGGTGGCTAAACGCAATTGCATATATACTTCCTTTATTTTGTCCACAATATAGAATTTTCAAAATTTTAGTCAAAAGATATTTTTAATTGGGAGCGAGATTGTCTTTTTGGATTTGTTTTTATCGATTAAAATTTCTGCTATAATTTATTTTCTTATTTAAGAGTTTTAGCTCTTCTTTCTGTCAACATATTTTCCAAGATGAATTGGAAGCTTACAACTAATCTCAATTTTTTCTTGACTTCCAGCAGCTCGGCACAAAGGCTTCTCCCATGATTTTATTTTTATCTAAAGATTGCGAAAATCTTGAAAAAATTCTGAAATTCATTTCTTGCGAAGCGACTACCAATGTCGTTTGGCAATTTCGTTGGCGATTTTTATTCTAAATCGTTTTAAGACACACAAAAATAGAAATTTATTAAAGTAGTTGAGTCGCAGTAATGCGATATTGACTTGGGGATTATATATGAAAACCAAATAAGATTTGTTGAACTTATTTGAGAAGCCTTTTTGCATTGTGAAAAAGGGCGAAAAGGTCGATATTTTTACTGTGGAAATTGCCAAATTTGAGAAATTGACCAGCTTCCTCCGATAGACAAGAGCGGAACAAATTATATTAGTCTGTTGCCATACAAGCAGATGCACGATTGTTTTTGGGTTTGGGGAGTTGTAAATTAGTAACGGAAAGTTGTATGAGTAGTGGCAGATTGCGTGGTAATTTCCTGTCAAACCGCTGCACAGTTTGAGCGGGTTACAAACCTTGATATTTAGCTCTTTGCCTACCATTACTTATACAAAATGTTATCGGCTTTTATTCATCTTTTCTATTTTCTGTTACAGGATGTTTTCCTAATTCTTCTGGATATTTTTCTAAATGCTCATTCTTCCAGAACTCTAATTCAATCCTTCCTGTCGTTTCTCTTCCCGTCCAATAATCTCCACTCAATTCCTTTTTACCTCCATTATTTATAACATCAAAATACATCGTCCCAAAATGTTGCGGACTTCTATCTTTAACAGTTTGTCTCGGTATACTATCATATGAATATACAAGCCTTAATATTTGGTTTCCCTTGTCAATTACAAATCCACTAATAAAACTATAACTATTCATTTCACCAGTTCGCATTACACAACTGATATTTGTAAATGACTGTTTTATCGTTAAAATTACAGGAATTGGAGAAGGTTTATTACCTGTCATTTTATCTATCCAATTTGTTTCAATTACGCCTTTCCAAGTTCCATTTAAATTTGGAAATGGAACAAGCCAGCCATAAAGTAACTTGAATTTCCATATCCATTTTGCAAACAAAAATATTGCAACCGTGTCAATAGTTACGACTGTTGTTATTGGTTTTAAATAATTCAACAATGTTTTTTCTGTTAATGGAAATAATAACAAATACAATAAATAAAACACTACTGAGATACCTAATAACAACCAAATAAATATTTTGCGATTTAAATATTGCATTTTAAAATTCTAAATAGTTCCATATTTGAATTAAAAAATCATTTGTCATTTTAACATCCCATTTTCTACCACTATGAAAAAGATAGAGCATTTCGGAAACTTCGCCCCATTCTTTACAATCTTTTTCATCTTTCGTTTTATTATAAAGATGTGTTATTGCTTGTTTTATTCTCTCAGTCCAAGTATCATAATTATTAAAGATAGAGTTTGGAGTATTCCATAATAAACATTCTAATAGAAAGGAAGTAATACCATTATTTACAGGTATTCCATTATCAAGCATTTTATATCTAATACGTTTAAATACCCTAACAAGCCTTTTGTATCTGCGATTTGTATTTTCATTCTTCGCTTTTCCGTTTTCAATATGAATTTTTGGGTAATTTATAACTTCTGTAAAAGAATTTTGTGAGTAAAATTTTACTCCTTCCTTAAAGTTATTTACATTTCTACTGTTACTATATCTGTAATTTCTGTATTGGAACGAAGGAATTGCGTCTGCTTCAACACGATATGAATTCGATATAATTTTAATTGATTTATTTCCCGGTTTAATATTGTCTTGACCATATTTCGCAAGCAATGCATTTATGACTTGCTTTCTATAAGTAGAAAAATCATTAGTGCCATCTGTAAACCCAAAATCTTTATCAGTCACGCCGTCAGGATATTCTGAATAAAATGTATCTTTGAGCATAACACAAACGTCGACATCACTTTCTGCTTTAACATTTGTATTATTCGCATATGAACCCTGCACAAAAATTTCAATGCTTTTATCTTTCAAATCATCTGATGCACGTATTGTATCTTTTAGCATTGAAATAGCATTCGATATTCTTTGCTCTTCACTTTCACTTGCTGGTCTTCTCCAGTTGTCAAATGTTTGTTCTGAATATTTGCTCATTTTATCTCCATTTTAATTGCCGATAACATTTGTATAAACTCAATGGTGTTTATTTTCCCAAATTGGTGGGCTAAACGCAATTGCATATATACTTCCTTTATTTTGTCCACAATATAGAATTTTCAAAATTTTAGTCAAAAGGTATTTTTAATTGGGAGCGAGATTGCCTTTTTGGATTTGTTTTTATCGATTAAAATTTCTGCTATAATTTATTTTCTTATTGGATTGTTTCAACTTTTTTTCTGTCAACGAGACCTTTGCACATAATATTTTTTATGAAAAAATAGTGGTTTTTTGTAAATTATCAACTTTTGATAATTTTACAAAAAAATTTACAAAAGCCTATAAAGACTTACGCTCTCTTTTACTTTTGTTTTGGGTTCGACGTATAAAAATACTACTTTACCCCAGTGAAATAATATTTGATGCTTTACAGCTCAAATATTATTTTTAAATTTGAAAAATTTAAAAATATTTCACAGGGTGAACCACAAAACAAAAGCAAAATAAAGCTATGTGCAAAGGTCTCGTCAACATATTTTCCATTAGCCCTTAAAATAAAAAAGCTTGTTTTTATTTTTATACAGTCGCATAATTATACACATGAGTAGAAAAACACAAAATACAGACAAGCAAATGATAAAAGCTGGTAAAGAGTTATTTGCAAAATTAGGCAGTAGCGGAATGAGCATTCGTGCTGTTTGCAAGCACGCAGATGTAAACACTGGAATGTTTAATTATTATTTTAAAAAAAAATCGAATTTCATCGCTATCGTTTTCCAAGAGATATATGAAGATTTTTTTTCAAAAATAAATTTAGCATCATCTGCAGGAAAAAACCCAAAAGAGAAACTTAAATTTGCATTATTGGAAATTTCAAAGTTTGTAAGAGAGAACAAAGAGCTATTAAAAAGCTTTTTAAAAGATGTTATCTTAGAAGATAAAACCATTCAAAATCTTCTTAAAGACAATATGCCAAGACATCTTAACCTCCTATATGAACTCACTGAAGAGTGTATAAAAAAAGGTTTTTTTCGTAAAAATCTAACAAGCTCTCAAATTTTCACAATGGTTCCACCAGTTTTAATTTTTCCTATTCTTTTTGAAGAGGCGATAAAAATTTTTTTTGAGTCAGAAATCTTATTTTTTAAAAACAATGATAACAACTTATCAGATGAAATATTGAGCTTGAGAATAGACATTTTATTAAAAGGTTTAGAAGCATAAATAGAGACCTTTGCACAAAGGTATTTTTCTAATAATTTTAAAAAATGCGTTTGTGCAAAGGTCTAATATAAATCTAAAAGGTGCTTTGATTGTGAAAAACAATATTAAAATTTTAACATTTTGGGCATTAATTTCATCTCTTTTTTTGGGAGCAGCAAGTGCTAATGCCAATACGCAAAAAAATGTGTTTTTTCTTTCTTTAAAAGATGCTGAAAAAAACTTTTCTATAAAATCAAAAAATATTTTAGAAAAAAAAGCTGACGCAAAAGCGGCTCTTTTTAAAGCACAAGCCCAAAAAAACTTATCTTTGCCACAACTAAACTTTGAAAGTTCCTATAAATATATTTCTGAAATACCTCAAGTGGATATGGGTATAAAACAAATCGATATGGGCGATAATAATAATTATAGCTTTGGAGTTTCGGCATCTTGGCTCTTGTGGGATGATAAACAAATAAAAAAAGCTTATATGAGCCTTCTTGCTCTTTCAAAAGCAAAGGAGACGATTGCCAATTTAACACAAAAGATAGAGCTCTTTAAACTAAGAGTTGCATATTATAAAACTCAAGTTGCAATTGAAGAGTGTCATCTTTTAAAAAAATCTTTAGACCTTGCAAAAAGGCAAAATCAAGACATCACCAAAAACTACATTTCAGGTGCTTGTAGTAAATTGGACAAATTGAATTCAGATAGGTCTGTTGCAAATTATAAGCTCGATTATACGCAAAGTCTTGCAAACTTTTCTTCTGCATTTTTTGACCTTTTAAATGTTATGGAAACTACGGAAACATTTAAAGAAGAAGAAACCCCTGTCCCTTATAATCTTGATGAAAATGGAAAAGAAATCGAATTAGATTCCATTAGCGATACAATCAAAAATTTCAACTTTGAAGATATAAAATTTAGCCCTCAAAAAAACTTGGAAGTGGTTTCTCTTGGCTATGTGCAAGAGAGTTTAAAATTGGCATACGAAAGCCAAAAATCTCAAGATTCAATGCAAATAAAATTATACGCTAAAAGCTCTTACGATTATCCAAACGGACCAATAACCGAAGATGTTCATCAAAACATAGTTGGCGTATCTGCATCTTTTCCTCTTTGGGATTGGCAAATAAACAAAAAATTAGAATTTGAAAAAAAACAAAAAGCAAAAGCTGCCCAATATAGAAAAGAGAAGAAAAGAATAGAAGTGACAAAAACATGGGAAAAAGTTCAAACTCAAATAAGACAAAGCAAAAAGCAAATTGAAGTTGCAAAAGATGCCATAACTCTATCAGAAAAAGTCGCAAACTTGGGATTTGACGCATATAAAAACGGCAAAATAACTTTTGTTGAGCTTGAAGAAGCAAACCTAAAACTTCTTAAGGCAAAGGTTCAACATCTAAAAATAAATGCAAAACTGCTCTCTCAAATGGCACTTTTAGAAACAATGTCATACTGAGGCCTTGCACAAACGCAGTTTTTTAATAATTTAAAATGGTTCAAGACAACTTGAGAGGTTTTTATTTTAACTTAACATCTTGAAATAAAACGCTAAAAAGCCATAAAAACCGACACTAAAATTTACAATATATTTTATAAAAGTTGTAGATTTTTTTATTTTTATAAATATTTATTTTTTTATAGTGTCCACGACCTTTTGGGCAAAGGGACACTATAAAAAAATAAATTAAATTAGGCTTTAAAATCTATCTCAAGTTGTCTTGAACCTTTAAAATTATTTCACAGGGTGAAGCAAAAAAAACAAACTGGGATTGTGCAGAGATCTCATACTGAGACCTTTGCGAAAAACGCATTTTTTTAAAAATTTAAAACAAACAACATTTTTATCTTTAAGAGGTAGAATAAAATATGAAAAAGATTAAAATTTTTTTATTTATAATAGTTTTGATTGTCGCATCTTTGGTGTTTGGATTTTTCTTATTTGAAGACGATTATCACCATATTGGAACGATAGAAACTACAAACATTGATATTTCATCAAGACTTGCAAGTGTCGTATCTGAGATAGAGGCAAGAGAAGGACAATCGGTTAAAAAGGGAGAGAGCTTAATTAACTTAGATTGCAAAGAGCTTAAAATCAAATCTGAACTTGCAAATTCTAATTTCAATCGCTCTTACAAACTTTATAAATCGGGAACAGTTTCGCAAGAAATCTTTGATAATATTAAAAATCAAAAAAAGATATTAGACCTAAAACTTAGCTGGTGTGATGTTAAATCTCCTGTCGATGGAAAAATTTTAAATAAATATGTAGAAGAAGGAGAATGGGTTGTGCCTGGAATGAGGCTTATTCAAATTGCAAAAGAAAACGACACTTGGGCGTATATCTATCTGCCTGCCTCTTATATTCCAAAACTTAAAATAGGCGACAAAATCGTAGGCATCATACCCGAATTAAAAAATAAAAAGTTTAAAGGGACAATAACCAAAATTAATGAAGAGGCAGAATTTACTCCCAAGAATGTTCAAACGATGTCAGAGCGAGAAAGGCTTGTTTTTGGGGTTAAAATCAAATTTGAAAATGACGAGAAAATTTTAAAACCGGGGATGTCCATAGAAATTCTTTTACCATATGAAAGAAAGACCTTTGCACATAACATTTTTATGAAAAAATAGAGACCTTTGAACAATGTCATTTTTGGTCGATTTGAAGGTTCACCTTGTGAAATATTTTTAAATTTTTCAAATTTAAAAATAATATTTAAGCTTTACAAGCTTAAATATTATTTCACTGGGTAAAGTCGTATATTAATACTTCGAGCCTGAAAATCGGGCAAAAGATGGCAAGCCTTTAAATATAGGCTTTTTAAAAGAAAAAGTAATTTTTTGACTTTTTTCATCAAAGTTTCAATGTAACAAGTTTTTTAAAAATTAGCGTTTGTGCAAAGGTCTCAAAATAATCAAAATTAAAAGCAAAGACTAAACCCTATGAAATTTGGCAAAATATCTATTTTGATAAAAAATCTTCAAAAATCTTTTAATAAGAAAAAAGCTTTAAATGATATTTCAATACATTTTGAAGAAAAACTTATGCATGGAATTATAGGCCCTGAAGGTGCTGGAAAAACAACGCTGTTAAGGCTTTTAATAGGTCTTTTGAAGGAAGATAAAGGCGAAATAATATATAAAAACAATCAAGAGACTTTAGACTTTGAACAAGTAAGAGAGCATATTGCCTATATGCCTGAAAAACAATGTTTATATGCCGACCTTTCCATTGCTGAACATTTAGATTTTTTTCGCTCTATGTATTTAATTCCTGATGATATTTATAAAAAAAGAGTAAAAAAATTGCTTCATATCACACGCTTGGAAAAATTTACAAATAGAGCCGCAGGAAAACTCTCTGGAGGAATGTATAAAAAGCTTGGTCTAATATGTGCCCTACTTCGCTCCCCTTCTGTTATGATTCTTGATGAGCCGACTAATGGAGTTGACCCTATAAGCAGAAGAGAGTTTTGGGAGCTTCTTTATAATTTTATGGATGAGGAAATTCTCATTTTAGTTTCCACATCTTATATGGACGAAGCAGAAAGGTGTTCAAAAGTTCATTTTATTGAAGATGGCAATTTGATTGCATCGGGAGAGCCTCAAAAACTTCTTTTAGAAAACAGTGTTAAAAATTTTAATGAGCTATTTTTAAAAGAATCAGAAAACAAAGGCATTTTAAATGGAAAATAGTGTTATTGAGGTTTCTAATTTAACTGTTAAGTTTCAAGATTTTAAAGCTGTTGATGATATCTCTTTTTCCATAAAAAAAGGAGAAATCTTTGGTTTGCTTGGGGCAAATGGTGCAGGAAAAACAACAACAATAAGAGTTGTTTGCGGTCTTCTTCTATCAACTTCTGGCAAAGTTGTTGTTTGCAAAGAAGAGCTCAAAAAAGGCACAGAAGATATAATAAAATCCAAAGTTGGTTATATGTCGCAAAAGTTCACTCTCTATGACGATTTAACTGTTGATGAAAATTTAGAATTTACTGCTTGTTTGCGAAGAATTCCAAAAGATACATTTTTAGAAAGAAAAAAAGAGCTATTAGACTTCATCAATTTTGAATATAAAACAAAAACACTTGTGGCAAATTTACCACCGGGAGTTAAACAGCAAGTTTCTCTCATTGCATCTATGATTCACCAACCTGAAGTCGTTTTTTTAGATGAACCAACAGCAGGTGTTTCTCCCTCTTATAGAAAAAAATTTTGGGAACTTATACAAAAAGTCACCAAATCAGGTTCAACAGTGATTGTCACAACACACTATATGGACGAAGCTGAAAACTGCGAAAAAATTGCGTTGATGCGTTCTGGAAAAATCATCGCTTTAGATAAGCCTGCAACACTTAAAAAAAGAAGTTTCCCTAACGATTTATACGATTTGGAACCTAAAAAAAATTCTTCTTTGAATTTAAGTTCTAAATTAAAGAAAAAAATCTCTTTTATTGAGCCATACGGATATCACTATCACATCTCAATAAAAGATTCTTCTGACTGGCAAGAGATAAGAGACGAACTTCAAAAAGATTTTATTATCACCAAAATTGAAGCATCTTTAGAAGATGTTTTTATTAAACTTGTTGAAGATACTTAAAAGGAATAAGGAACAAAAATTTTTGTTCCCTACATATAAATATGAAAACAAATACAATTTTTAGCATAAAAAGATGCAAAGCAATTTGTAAAAAAGAGATATATCACATATTGCGTGACCCTTTTACATTAACTTTCTCTTTTGTTCTTCCTGTTATCCTCGTTTTGATTTTCGGCTTTGCCATCGAATTTAACTTAAAAAATATCAACACTGCATATTTAAATTACGACAAATCCCAAACATCGCGAAGACTTCTTGAAACTATGGGAAGCTCTTCATATTTTAAACTAAAAGAAGTTATGAATGAAGAAGAAGGCTTTAATTTTTTGGCAAGAGAAAAAGCAAAAGCTTTTATCATCATTCCGCCTCAGCTTGAAAAAAATATATTATCAGCAAAAGAGACCAACATTCAAGTTCTTGTTGATGGGGCAGATAACTCTTCTGTTATTGCGATATTGGGCTATATCAACACAATTAAAGCAAAGCTTTATGAAAAACTTTCTTCTAAGAAAACAAATGAAAAAGTGGAAGTAAAAACAAGGTTTCTTTTCAATTCAGAATTGAACTCAAAATATTTTGTTGTGCCGGGCCTTGTTGTTATTATTATGACAACTTTAAGCGTTTTGCTTACAGCACTTACTATCTCAAAAGAGTGGGATAACGGCTCGATGGAGCTTCTTCTTTCAACTCCTGTTACTCCAATAGAAATTGTTATAGGCAAATTAATTCCCTATGCAACACTTAGTATGATTGGCGTTTTTATAGTTTGTTTTTTAGCAAGGTTGGTTTTCAAAGTGCCTTTTGCAGGAAGCTATATAATTTTTATCGTTGGTGTCATTCTGTTTCTTCTCGCTTTTTTAGCACAAGGACTGCTTATCTCCATTGTAACAAAAGACCCAAAAGCAGCCCTGCAACTTGCAGCAGTTTCAAGTTTAATTCCAAGCAATTTACTGTCTGGATTTATTTTTCCAATTGAAAGTATGCCAAAGATTTTCCAAATTTTAACAACAATTTTTGGCGCTCGCTGGTTTATGGTGATATCAAGAGACCAATTTTTAAGAGCCTCAAGTTTCTTAGACCTTAAAATTCCTTTTATAGCTTTGCTTTTAATCGTTTTTGTTTTGATTTTCTTATCTGTAAAAAAATTTAAAAGGAGTCTTGAATAATGCCAAAACTCCTTTGGGGATTTTTTAAAAAAGAGATTATTCAGCTTTTAAGAGACCCAGTTATGCAAATATTTATCTTTTTAGTACCGATTATACAGCTTATTATTTTTGGCTTTGCTGTCTCTAACGAAATTAAAAATATAAAACTTGCAGCTTTTATTTCCCCTTCTGATACCGCTGCCTATCATATATACAAAGAAGCTTTGGCTTCAAAATGGTTTATCCCTGCAAAAACACAAATTGACGACCCGTATAAAATTTTACAATCAAATAAGGCAGATGCTGTTATCATCGCACCAAAAGAGGGTTTAGAAAAACTGATAAAAAAGGATCAAGGCAAATTACAACTTCTTATCAATGCAACAAATGCAGTAAAAGCAAGAGCGATAGAAAATTATATAAAAACGATTGTAAACAAGTTATATCCACCTGATAAAAAAGCTCCTTTAAATTTTAGCATCAGGGTTTTATACAACCCTTCTTTAAAAACAGATTTTTTTATGGTGCCGGGAGTTATGGCGATGATTATCAACATTTTAATCGTCATCTTGACTTCTATGTCGATTGCAAGAGAAAAAGAAGTGGGAACAATTGAAACAATTATTTCTGCTCCCATAAAATCGTGGCAAATTATTTTGGGAAAAATTCTTCCCTTTATCGTTTTAGGCTATATCAACATAATAACGGTCTTAGGAGCTGCCAGAATAATTTTCAATGTCCCCATTAGAGGACCGCTTGTTTTTTTAGCTGTTTCATCTTTTGGATATATTTGTGCCATTGTTGGCGTTGCTATCTTCATTTCCACAATCGCCAAAAATCAACAACAAGCCGCAATGGGAAGCCTAATTTACAACTTGCCCTCCATTTTACTCTCTGGTCTTATGTTTCCAATTGAAAATATGCCAATTGTCCTAAAAGGACTCGCCATCATCAACCCTATGAGCCACTATGTCTATCTTTTACGCAACATCTTCCTAAAAGGCGGCGACCCATCTTATGTTTTCAACCACACATTGATTTTGCTTTTAATGGCAACAGTCACAATTTTTGTCTCACTAAAACAATTCAAAGCAACTTTGGAGTAGGGATTAAAAAATGTCGCTAAGTGTTTGAATTAATATAATTTACAAAAACAGCAATAGGCTTATTGCCATAATCAACATACCAGCAATTACCCCCCCCCTATGGCTAAATCAAAAATTGTATTTTCCCCTTATCCTCTTTTTAAAATAAGTATAAGAATCTTCTATAAGCCTTTTCGGGTTTGGATTCTTATAAAATTTTTTTCAGCTTGAGAACTTGCAACACTCGATAAAATTTCCTGTTGTAATTTTCTTAGAGCTTTTAAATCTGCTTGCCCATATTCTATTGAAGAACCATTGCTCATTGAAACCTTGACTCTTCTCTTGCCTGTGGCAAGGCTCAATATGGCGTTTTTAATTTGTTCTAAGTCATCTTTTGTGTAAGTCATAGGGGAAGGTATAAGATAAGAAAAAAAAGGAACTACGGAGGACAATGAGGGGTTATGAAGGCTTAAAAGCATTATGGGGGCTTAAAAGGCTTATCTGATATAAGAATGTAAATAGACGAAAGAAAGTAAAACAAACTGCGACAAAAAAGAGAGGAAAAGATGGCAAATCCAGAACATATAGAAATCTTAAAACGAGGCGTTAAAGCTTGGAATAAGTGGAGAAAAGAAAATCCTGAAATCAAACCCGATTTGAGTGGAATTGTTATAAAAAAGGTTTTACCAGAACAAGTATATTCTTTTGTTTCATTAAAGGGAAACAAGATAATTGCATTAGGTGTAATTTTAGAAGAAATTGATTTTAGTCATACAAATCTTGAAAAAGCAAATCTTAGAGGGGCAAATCTTAGAGGGGCAAATCTTAGAGGTGCAAATCTTGAAGGGGCAAATCTTGAAAGGGCAAATCTTGAAAGGGCAAATCTTGAAAGGGCAAATATCAATAAAACAAATTTAAGTTATGTTAATATGGAAAAAGCAAAGATTTATAATGTCAGCTATAAAAAAGAGCCAAACTGTATAGGTGTAAGAGGTTATGAATCGGATACAATTAGTGCATTCTTTAAGAAGATAATTAAAGACCAAAACTTTCTTAGAGAGTTTAAAATTAAGAATCCAAGAGCATACGGACTATAGAAGATAACTTGTAATTGTGGTCGCTCTTTTTCATTATGGGCATTCTGGTCTGTTTTACTTGCACTATTTTTTGCCTCTATTTTTACATTTGGTTTAGGAGCAAACCATTTTAAAATTCCTCATCTTCCTTTTAATTTTGGAACGATGGCTTATTACAGCGTTGTAACATTTACAACACTTGGTTTTGGAGATGTTATACCCACAACACAGGTAGCAGCATATTGGGTAATGGCAGAAGTGATTTTAGGTTATATAATGCTTGGAGGTCTAATTTCTATTTTTGCCAACAAGGTGGCAAGACAAAGCTAAGCTTTTAGAAAGAAATAAAATAGCGTTTTAAATTTGTTTTAAGTTTTCTTGTGGTTAAGTTATAGGGGAGGGGTATAAGAGTAAGAAAAAAAGAAAATACTGTCTTTAAAATTATTATAAGCAAGAAATGAAAAATTTTTTACTTTATTGTACGTTATGATCTTTATCAATCATAACTCCTAAGGCGTTTTTTAATTTAGAAATTGATTTTTCAACTAAAAATGATGAGGATGCTCCAAGTAAAGACATTGTTAACCCAATTCTCTGAAAATCATCTGCATTGTTTAAAAACAACAAATCTCCTTTTACAGTTACACCACCAACCAAATATATTAAAGAAAAGAAGAATGACACAACCAAACCAGTCATTGTGTCATTTGTCATTTCTTTAATAGAAATATTTTTGTGTTCAACAATTTTTGCTTTAATTGATGCCCTCAATGAACTTCCCAAAAAAGAAGCAATCCCTAATAATAAAAAAACACTAAAACTAAAAGGATGAATAGGATTAAAAAAAGTAACCACCCAACAACAGCATAAAGACATCATATATACAGTTAAAACAATATATTTATATTTGTCTGTGCTTTTATATGGATTATTTTTTATTAATTCAGAAGAACAAAAAATAGCTAATTCAGATAAGTTATTTGGAGAAGAGGTATATAAGAGCTTATTTATGTTAGAATTTATATTTTTTTTTATAAGTCCATAATCTTTTTCAAAGCTTGAAAGAGCTTTTTTTGTGGCACCTTGAAAGCATGGAACAAGTAAAACAGGTTTTTTTAAAAGTCGTGCAGAATAAATAGCATTCTCAGTTGAATCTGAACCACCTACAGCTATAATACAATCCGCATTCAAAATTTGTTTTATTCTCGCAACACTCCAGTCATTACCTTCGGGAGAATACTCTTTTAAAACAATGTTTAAATGTTGTGCTTCTTGATTTGAAAATGGAAGGGACCTATTTTTTGTAGAAATAATATGCACATTGGTTGGCTTATTTGCCTTGTTTACTCCTTTTAGAATATACATATCAGGGGCATAATCAGATTCTGAACCTAAAATAAATTCAAACCCTTTTTTTATTCCTATATTGCCTAATTCAATACAAAAATTTCTAAATTCATTTTTATTTGCTTCGTCTAAATGTTTATCTGAACCAACTACTAATAATTTCATATATACCTCAAAAAAAACTATAAATTTTGTTATTACTTATATTTTATATAATAAAAAACTATAGTATATCTTTAATTTTGACAATTGTTTTTTAATTATTTTAAAAAATCGGAATCTTTTGGTTTTATTCTCATCTTCTCAAGTAGTTTCACAATACGGACAGATAGCTCCATTTTTTGGTGAATAGTCAACACCATTTTTAGCTTCTTTTTTTTCAATTGTTTATTGTTTTCTCCAAAATTTTTTACAAAAAACAAGATATAAAAGAGGCAGTGCTTTTTTTAAGGTGTTTGTTTTTAAAGGGCTTATCTCACTGCCTTGACATATCTTTTAAAAAAAAGCACTGCTATAAAAAAATTAAGAGTCTTCTAAAATCTCTTTTTTGCCTTTTTCAAAAAGCTCTAAGCCGATTTTTGCAATGGAACCTGCAAGAGAGTTTTCGCCGTCTATGAGATGTAAAACATCCAAAAATCTTTTTAAATCGGAAAAAGCTTTGGGAAAAAAATCTAAAAAAATATGACAAGCCATTTATGACTGAAAGAAATCAACCCGATTCTGAGCAGGAAAGGAGTGGGTTGAATGAGCTATTTAATTGATACGAATATCTGTATTTATGTAATGAATAAAAAACCTTTAGAAGTAATCGATAAATTCAAAAACACTGAAATTGGTCAAATCGCTATATCGTCTATTACCGTATCAGAATTAAATTATGGCGTTGCAAAAAGTAAGCTTGAAAAACAAAATGCTAAAAGGCTTGAAGAGTTTCTCACTCCATTTGAAGTCTTACCTTATGAGCCACTATGTCTATCTTTTACGCAACATCTTCCTAAAAGGCGGCGACCCATCTTATGTTTTCGACCACACTTTGATTTTACTTTTAATGGCAACAGTCACAATTTTTGTCTCACTAAAACAATTCAAAGCGACTTTGGAGTAATGATTAAAAAATGTCGCTAAGTGTTTGAACTAATATAATTTACAAAAACAGCAATAGGCTTATTGCCATAATCAACATACCAGCAATTAAACCCCCTATGGCTAAATGATGTTC
Source organism: Desulfobacterales bacterium (assembly GCA_963662235.1). GTDB lineage: Bacteria > Desulfobacterota > Desulfobacteria > Desulfobacterales. The sequence goes on from OY759308.1 coordinate 1,662,913, forward strand.
ACCATACTCTTCGGCTGTAGGTAATAGCTCATCGAGAGATATATAAACCATTACCCCAGCAACACTAGCGAAAACAAAACCAAAAGTAAGGTCATTGAAAAATTTCCTTAGCAGAAAGTATCCTATTAATGCTCCAACAGGTTCAGCAAGCCCTGAAAGAAATGATAAAATAAATGCTTTCTTTCTGCTTTTTGTCGCATAGTAAATGGGAGCAGAAACAGCTAACCCTTCTGGAATGTTATGAATCGCAATTGCAACGGCAATACTTATTCCAAGAGTTGGATCGGTTAATCCACTCATAAATGTAGCAAGACCTTCTGGAAAATTATGAATACCGATTGCTAAAGCTGAAAACACGCCCATTCGTAACAATCTTGATTTATCTTTATCCGATGATTTATCAATTTTTTTTTCAATATTCATTTCATGTGGATTTTCATAAGCTGGTACTAATTTATCAATCAATGCAATTAGAAAAATACCACAGAAAAAGGCAACAACAGTCCATATATAACCCAATTTTTCTCCTAAAGATAATGATAGTGAATCCTTAGCTTTAACAAAGATTTCAATCATAGAAACATAAAGCATTACTCCTGCTGAAAACCCTAATGATATTATAAGAATTTTAGGGTTAAATTTTTTTGACAGCAAACCTATAAAACTACCCACCCCAGTAGATAAACCAGCAAACAATGTAAGAGAAAATGCAAATATTACGTTTTCTTCCATAACCTCTCCCTGATTGTGTAATTTAAGTATAGACAACTTTCGTTGATTTCAAAACCAATTAAAGTTAGTTTTTAACACTGCCGACAACATTGCAATAATTATTTCTGCTCCCATGAAATCGTGGCAAATTATTTTATAGAGTTGAGACTTTTGCACAAACGCTAATTTTTAAAGAATTAGTTAAATTAGAACCTTGATGAAAAAAGACAAAAAATTGCTTTTTCTTTTAAAAAGCTTAGATTTAAAGGCTTGCCATCTTTTGCCCGATTTTCAGGCTCGAAGTATTAATATACTACTTCACCAAAAAATCGACCAAAAATGACATTGTTCAAAGGTCTCAGAGTTCTTGGGACACCTTACTTATCTTGCCTTTTAGACCCGAGTTTTTGTGTTTTAAGCCTTTGGTTTAAAAAGCATTTCAAAAATTTCGGTAAAAAATCCTTTGCTTAATACGATGGTTCAATGCTCTTGCTAAATCTCTCTAATGGGTTTTTATACTGTTGTCCTGTGAAATAATTTTGCCATTTTGTTTTTTCTTTTGGTTCTTTTCTTTTTTTAAAAGAAAAGAACATCGTAGGGGCGTATTGCTATACGCCCATATAATTTTCAACACAAGATATAGGTAACCGTGTAGAGACAGGTCGCGACCTGTCTCTACGAAAAAATATAATTTTTAACACAAGGGCGGGGTGACCCCGCCCCTACGGTTATGATTATGAAATAAACATTAAAAAAATTTGTGAAGAATTTAATAGAAACGATGTAGGGGCACGGCGTGCCGTGCCCATATAATTATTTTCGATGATGATTGCATTGTTTTATGGGCGTATAGCAATACGCCCCTACATAAAAAACAACACCATAAACAATATTGGACAAAACGATATTGGGTGTGAAAGTTCTGGGGACACCTTACCTATCTTACCTTTTAGACCCAAGTTTTTGTGTTTTTAGCCTTTGGTTTGAAAGGAATAGTATTTCAAAAATTTTGATAAAAAATCTTTTGCTTAATCCGATAGTTCAATGCTCTTTGCTATACTTTCTTTTTTAAAAAAAATCTTTGTCAATAATTAAGGAAGGTGTCCCTGGAATATTTGGAATATTAGACCCAAAAATAATAAGTTGTTTTTTTAAAATAAAATTTATAAAAATTTTTAAACTATTATTCCGAAATCAACCATATGACAAAACTTTAAATTATAATAATTTAGTAAATCAATATGAAATATCCTTTAGAATTAGTTGATCAAGCAAAATTTGAAAAAATTATAAATGCAATTTGTAGAGAAATTTTGGGAATTGCTGTAATTTCTTTTGCTCCAGGAAAAGATGGTGGAAAAGATGGAAAATTTGAAGGTTTAGCTCAGAAATTCCCAAGTAAAGCAGAACAATGGTCAGGTAAATTTATTATTCAAGCAAAGCATACTGAAAATCCTATAGCATCTTGTTCTGATAATGATTTTAAGAGTATTATAAAAAAAGAAATTCATAAAATCAAAAAACTTAAAGAAAACAATGAGATTGATTGTTACATTCTTTTTACAAACAGAAAATATACTGGAATTGAAGGTGAAAAATTATTAAAAAAAATTCAGAATGAAACGGAAGTAAAAAAATCTATAATTATAGGTAAAGAAACAATAAATGAATATCTATGCCCTAAAATAATAAAAAAATTTGAACTAAATAAACTTTTTTTGCCATTTAAATTTTCAGATAAAGAAATAAAAAACATAATATTAGCTTTTAAAGAACAGCTTCCTAATATAAAAAAAGAACTTAGAAAAAATAACAGACAGGACTTTAACTATATAGAAAAAAAAGAAAAAAACAAAAAAAACAAGTTAGGGGAAAACTATTTTAAAAATGAGATATTAGCAAAGTCCTCTATAGATTTTGTCACTATTGAGTCATTTCTTAATAGTCCTAAAAATGAGGAGTTTAAAGATTATTATTTTGATATCGCAAGTGAGTTAAGCAATCTGATAAGTATAAAAAGAGACAGTTTTGAAGCTTTTGAAGAAATATTTGTTTTTATTTACCAAGAAGCTAACAATATCGGACAACAACTACAAGGAAGCAAGCGACATATTTGGACTTTACTCCATTATATGTATTATGAATGTTTAATAGGTATAAAATGATAAAACCTGATAGGCATACAAATCCAGATATCTCAGTTATTAATATTAGTGCCTTTATATTGATGCAATTGAATGAACATTACTCAATAAGTTATGATAAAATTGTAGGGGAAATAGTTAATACACTAAGTGAAGAAGCAAGGGAAAATTGTCCTTATGCTATAAATTTTTTATTTCTTTTAGATAAATTAGTTTACGATAACAAAACTGATTCCTTTAAGTTAAAAAAATGAAATTAAGTAAGTTATACTGTAATCATAAAGACTTTAAAAACATAACTTTTAAATTGAAAGGGTTAAATGTTGTTTATGCGGATGTTACAGATGTTGAAAAAAAACAAAATTCTCATTGTTTAGGCAAAACACGCCTTGCTCAACTTATTGATTTTATGTTCCTAAAAAAAATTGATAAAAAACATTTTTTATTTAAAAAAAAAGAAGACAATCAATTATTTTTTGAACATCATATATTTTATCTTGAGATATTATTAAACAATGACAATTTTTTAACTATTAAAAGAGGAGTAAAGAACAATACTAAAATTTCATTTTCTATTAATGAAAATACCATAAAAGAATATACCCCCCCTAATAAATGGAATTATGCAGACTTACCCTTGCCTAAAGCTAAAGATAAGTTTTCAAAATACATTTCGTTAGATTTTTTTGCCAACAAAAAATATGACTATAGAAAAGCAATAAATTATTGTTTAAGAACACCTCCTCAAGATTATGCAGATGTTTATAAACTTTCTAAATTCAGAGGGAAAGACATACATTGGAAGCCATTTATTTTTGATTTACTCGGCTTTGATGGGGATTTATTAGTTACCAAATATGAGAATGATAAAAAAAGAGAAGATATATTAGAATATATAAATTCTTTAAAAAAAGATTTTTCAATTAAAGTCGAAGATAGAGATGACTATGTTGCTAGGATGCAAGCACTAGAAAATGAAGTCGGAGATGCAGAAAAACAAATTGATAGATTTAACTTCTATAAAGAAGATAAAACTTTAATTAAAAAAGGTAGTGAAGATATAGAGTTAAAAATTAGTACTTTAAACTCAAAAACCTACAATTTAAAGTATGAAATTGATCAACTACGGTCATCCATTAAAAACAATTTTGCATTTGATATTAATAAGGTAGAAAAAATTTTTAATGAAGTAAAACTGCACTTCCCTGTACAAATAAAAAAAGATTATAAAGATTTATTAATTTTTAATTACAACCTTACATCTGAACGTAATAAATTAATTAGAGAAACCCTCAAGAAAAAAGAAAAAGAACTTAATGAATCAAATATAAAATTAAAGGATTTGAATGCGGAAAGAGAAGAACTTTTATCATACATACAAGATACTGATAGTTTTAGAAAATTTAAATATTATCAAAAAAAAATAATAGCAAAAGAAGCACAACTTACTTCGTTTCGTGAAAAAATTAAAAATATAGACAATATTATTGCAAAGGAAAAAGAAAGAGAAGACCTTTTAAAAGAGATAGAGGTGACAGTAGGGCAAATTAGAGATATTTATCAGCATACAGAGAATAATAAAAAATATTCTGAAATTAGAAAGCATTTTTCTTTTTTCTATAAAAAAATAATGAATGAAGATGCGAGAATATCTTGGAGCATTAACGATAGTAATAATGTAGATTTCATTCAGCCTAAAGTCCATAGTAAGGATATAAGTAATTATGAAACAGCTAAAGATGCTGGGACTACATATAAAAAATTATTATGTATAGTCTTTGACTTGACCATAGCTTGTGTCTACAACAATGAATCTTACTTTCGTTTTTTATACCATGACGATGCTCTCTCTCAACAAGATAAAGGCATTAAAAACAGACTCTTAAAACTTGTTGATGAGCTATCAAATAAATTCAATCTTCAATATATCATCTCTGCAATTGAGTCTGACTTACCATATGATGGCGAAAACAAAATTCAACATTTTAACGATGAGGATATAATTTTATTGTTGCACGGAAGAGATCTCACTGGGACATTATTTGGAATTGATTTTTAAAATTGCATAAGTAATGATGGATTTTTTATCTGATTTGATAATATTTGTTACAAATTAATAAAAATAACACAAAAAATTAAAATCCCTTATAAATTATACATAATGGAAATAATATTTTCGACAATCTTAACAATATTGTTAACATTAATTAGTGTTTTATTTACAATTAAACACTCATCAAAATATAAAATAAAACCAAATGGTAAAGGTCGTGAAAAATATGTAGTTTCTGAAAAAATAGCACATAAAAATAGAGATGGCTATGTTGATTCTGCCAGAATAGTATTAGAAAAAAGCAGTTTTAATCACGCTATGGGATTTATGGATATTTCATTAACAACTCATCCTGAAACCATTTTTATAGACAGATACTCTTTTATTCATTCTTGTATTCATAGTATGTATGCCCCTGGTAAAACCATTATAAACAAGAACAAAAAATGGACAGAAAAAGCACCGAGTAATCTGTTTGAAAACTTTTTGATTAAGAGCAAACAATTTGATTTAAATTTAAACAAATTAAGTTCTTTTAGTATTCATAAAAAGATAAAGAAAAAAATTATTAAAGCAAAATGTGTTAAAAGTTATTTTTCTTTTCCCGACAACTACACAGGACCTCGTTATAAAGAAAGAACTATTATTTTAGTTAAAGGTATTGGCATAGTGTTTTCTAAAACAGAATATGTTAATAAGGACATAGATACTTATGTTTTAAGAAAATACAAAGTGTCTAAAGGGTCAGATTATTGGCTACCTATAAATAAAATTGGTAATTATTGGGTATATGATATTTTTTACGATTATGGGCCTAATAAATTAAATATAAACGAATAACACTTCCTCCTCTTCTATTCAAGTGCAACTATTCTATACAAAAAGAACATTTACTCTGTGAAATAATATTTAAAATTTACAGTTATATCATTCTTGCTTTTTTTTGTATTTTGAGTTTTTAAATTTTCATACTCAACTTCAAGTATAAGCTCTTCATCCTTTTGAGAGATAGGCAAAACTCTTTTTAACTTGATTCAATAAATTCACTTTTCAATAGCTTTTGCAGCTTCATAAATTATATTAATAATTGTTTCAAAATTTATGGGACTATCTAATTATATTCATGAATATGAGAACCGTAATCTGGGAGCATAACCCTTGTTTTTAAAGAAGTTTTTAAAAGGTCTTCTATAGATATAATGGTTATTTTGTCCCAATCATATATAAGCCCAAATTTGCCATTTATTAGGTTTGTACTTAGCGTAAAATTTTATATAATCTTTTATGTTACTACTGTCTAACTCTAAAAGTTCAATTTGCTCTTTTTTTCCTTCAGCACATAAGATTAAACCAATAGGTTTTTCCTCATCTTTTTCAACTTCATTTTTTTCAAGCCATTTTAAATAGAGTTCCATTTGCCCTTTATATTCTGCCTTAAATTTTCAAAGTTTTAATTCAATTGCTACAAGTCTTTTTAGTTCCCTATGAAAAAAGAGCAAATCTAAATAAAAATCTTCATTATCAATTATCATTCTTTTTTGTCTTTCAATAAAACTAAATCCTCTTCCTAACTCTAAGATAAATTTCTCAATCTCATTTAAAATTGCTTTTTCTAAATATTTTTCTTGGTATATGTCTTTTAAATTCAAAAAATCTAAGACATAAGGATTTTTAAAAACCAAATCGGGACTTAATTCTTGTTTTGTTTTTAAGTTTTTAAGTTCTAATTCTGCTAATTTTTTCGGTTTCTTTGAAATGGCTGTTCTTTGAAAAAGCATAGAATTAATTTTATCTCTTAATTCTCTAACACTCCAGTTTTCAAGCATTGCCATTTGTATATAAAATTCTCTTTCAATATCATCTCTAATAGTAATTATATTCATAAAATGAGACCAACTCAATTGTTGCGACAGTGTCGCAACAATTTCATTTTTAGGGAACATTTCATAAAACAAATTCATTCTTGATAATGCAGAAATAGAAAAATCTTTTCCATATTCTTTCATCAATTCTTGTGACAATGTCGCAATTATTTTTTTACCATAATCTGCTCTCTTATCTTTTAAAATTTCTTTTTTGCTTAATCCGATGGTTCAATGCTCTTGCTAAATCTCTCTAATGGGTTTTTATACTGTTGTCCTGTGAAATAATTTTGCCATTTTGTTTTTTCTTTTGGTTCTTTTCTTTTTTTAAAAGAAAAGAACATCGTAGGGGCGTATTGCTATACGCCCATATAATTTTCAACACAATGGCAGGATAACCGTGTAGAGACAGGTCGCGACCTGTCTCTACGAAAAAATATAATTTTTAACACAAGGGCGGGGTGACCCGTCCTGAAATAGGTTGACACCTTATTAAAGGAGTCAAAATTATGGGACAAAGAAAAAAGAATGCAGAGAATTACAGTTTAAATTTCAAAACAAAAGTGATATCAGAAATAGAATTTGGTAAGTATGCAACAGCCGAAGAAGCCCGTAAGAAATATGGTATAGGTGGGAAAATGACTGTGTATAGATGGCTTAAGGATTTTAAAAAGGAGAATTTGATTAACAAGGAGGTTTTTTTGCAAAAAAACGAAAAAACTAAAGAAGAGCAGACACTTAAAAAGCAAGTTAAGGCATTAGAAAAAGCTCTTCGAGAGGAGCAGATAAAAACCTTAGTTTTAGAGACATTGGTAAAACAAGCAAATCGGTATTATGATACTGACTTAAAAAAAAACTTCGGGGAACTTGTACAAAAGAGTTGAGAAAGATAGTTGGTATCCCGATAACTTCTATTTGCAAAGCTTTAGGCTTTTCTCGTCAAGCTTATTATAAGTGGCAAACAAAACAGGAAGAGCGTATTTTTTTTAAAGAAAAAATTGTTTCAGCAGTAAAAAAGATTAGAACAAGACAACCTATGGTTGGTTGCCGTAAGCTTCAAAAGATGCTTGAGCATAAGAGTTTAGTTATTGGCAGAGACAATTTGTTTGAAATTTTAAGATTTGATAAGTTGCTAATAAGAACTAAACGGAATTATAGAATAACAACAGATTCTAACCATTTATTTAAAAAATACAGCAACTTAATAAAAGATAGAGAATTTAAAGAGAAAGAAAAAGTTTTTATTTCAGATATAACATATATCAGAACAAGAGAGGGTTTTAAATATTTGTCATTAATATCGGATAAAGTTTCAAGAAAAATAGTGGGTTACCACTTGAGCAAAGATTTAAAAGCAGAAGCTTCTTTAAAAGCTTTAATAATGGCTTTAAAGAAAGTTAAAAACCCTTCAGACCTTATTCATCATTCAGATCGAGGAATACAATATTGTTGTTATGCTTACACTAATTATTTGGGAAAAAAGAATGTCCAAATCAGTATGACTAAAGATAACCATATTTATGAAAATGCCCAAGCATAGAGGGTTAACGGAATATTGAAAAAGGAATTATTGCTTCATAATAAGCTTTTTTCTTATGAGGAAGCTAAGAAAGCAGTTTCAGAAGTAATCAATATTTACAATAATGAGAGACTTCATCTTTCTCTTAATTATTTAACACCGTCATTCGTGCATAAATGGGGAGTTACAAGCAAAGCTGTGTAATAAATTTGGCAGGCACAGTGGAGACATATATCGGAACCGTCTGCCAAATTTATAAACGCTTTGCTCTAAATTTATATAAAAAAGTGTCAACTATTTCAGGACTTGACAATATCAATACGCCCCTACCTTATTTATTTTTAGTGAAAAAATTTGTTTTATTTTTTGTAGGGAACAAAAATCTTTGTTCCCTACATCTTTCTATTAAATTTTTTGCAAAATTTTTTAACGTTTATCACGCAATCATAACCGTAGAGGCGGGGTCGCCCCGCCCTTGTGTTGAAAATAATATCGGGCAATATCTCGCCCGTAAAATATCCAATCGTTCCTATATCATTTATTTCTTTCGTAGGGGCGTATAGCCATACGCCCATTGTAGAACATTATTTGTTTTTTTTTCGTAGAGACAGGTCGAGACCTGTCTCCAAATAATATTGGGCGGACTAACCCAGCCCGATACAAAATAAAATTATATTAAAACGGTAAGAAAATTATATTGTCTCCTTATCTTATAAAAATAATGCATACATAAAAAAACCCTTGCCATTCAAAAACAAATCTCTTATTTTAAACTTATTCTAATTTTTCATTCTCACTTTTTTCATTTTTATTTCGCATTTTCTTGTTTTCTACGTTTTACATAAGAAGTACTGAACTTACTAAATAACTATAATTGCCAAATTTTTTCGTTTTTTAACGTTATTTTTATATAAAAATTTTTGTTTGCTTAATTAGTAGATAAAAAAAATAGGGGGGATTTTGTTATGGGAAAGAATTTAGTCCAAAAGATTTTAGAAGCTCATATTGTGAATGGCAAATATATTCCTGGTGAAGAGATTGCCATAAGGATAGATCAAACTTTAACGCAAGATGCGACAGGCACAATGGCGTATTTACAGTTTGAAGCTATGGGGGTTTCAAAAGTTGCCACAGAACTCTCCGTAAGTTATGTCGACCACAATACAGTTCAAATTGGTTTTGAAAATGCCGATGACCACAAATATCTTCAAAGCGTAGCAAAAAAATATGGCATATACTATTCCAGAGCAGGAAATGGTATTTGTCATCAAGTACACCTTGAAAGATTTGGGGCACCGGGCAAAACACTTCTTGGCTCCGATTCTCACACTCCAACAGGTGGCGGAATTGGAATGATTGCAATTGGTGCAGGCGGTTTAGATGTTGCAGCAGCTATGGCAGGTGAACCTTTTAGAATGAGAGCTCCAAAAGTTATAAAGATTAATCTAAAAGAAAAACTAAATCCATGGGTTAGTGCTAAAGATGTTATTTTAAAGGTTCTTGAAATCTTTTCAACTCATGGAAATGTTGGAGTTGTTTTTGAATATGGAGGAGAAGGAGTAAAAAACCTAACTGTTCCTGAAAGAGCAACAATAACAAATATGGGAGCAGAGTGCGGTGTTACCACTTCTGTTTTTCCAAGCGATGATGAAACAAAAAAATTTTTGGAAGCACAAAACAGAGGCGATGTTTGGCAAGAATTAAAACCTGATGATGATGCAGAATATGAAAAAATTATAGATTTAGATTTGAGCGAAATTGAACCACTTGCAGCAACCCCGCACAGTCCCGGCAATATTTCCAAAGTTAAAGATATAGGGGAAATTGAAGTCAATCAGGTTTGTATGGGAAGTTGTACAAATTCATCGTTTAGAGATATGATGATTTTTGCAGATATTTTAGGGGGCAAACCTGTTCATCAAAATGTAAGCGTTGTTGTAGGACCTGGCTCTAAACAAGTTTTAGAGATGCTTGCGGAAAATGGCAGACTTAAAAGCCTTATAAAATCTGGCGTAAGACTTGCTGAAAACGCTTGCGGTTTTTGTATAGGCAACAGTCAATCTCCTCAAACAGATGCAGTCTCTTTAAGAACAAGCAACAGAAATTTTCTAGGCAGATCTGGAACAAAAAGTGCCAATGCATATCTTGTTAGTCCAGAAACAGCTGCTGCTGCCGCAGTTTCTGGTAAATTTATTGACCCAAGAGATTTAGAAAAACAAGGCATAAAATATCCAAATGTCCAAATGCCTGAAAAATTTATAATTAACGATGAAATGATAAATTTTTCAGATGCAGATTCAAACACAAAAATTTTAAGAGGTCCAAACATTGGTGAGCCTCCTTCAAATCAACCTCTTCCTGATGATATTAAAGCCACAGTCACAATTAAAGTTGGAGACCAAATAACCACAGACCATATCATTCCTGCTGGAAGTAAAATGAAATATCGCTCTAATGTTAAAAAATATTCTGAATTCTTGTTTGAAGTTGTTGATGACACTTTTCACGATAGAACAAAGAAAAATCAAGAAGAAGGAAAATTTAGCATAATTGTAGGAGGCATAAGTTATGGGCAAGGCTCATCAAGAGAGCATGCGGCACTTTGTCCTATGTCTCTTGGTGTTAAAGCGGTTATTACAAAAAATATGGAAAGAATCCATAAAGCAAATCTTATAAACTTTGGCATTGTTCCACTAAATTTTGCAAATGAGGCGGATTACGACAAAATAGACCAAAATGATGAGCTTGAAATAAAAGGCATTAAAGCTGCGATTGAAACTGATGTTGATACGATAAAGATTAAAAATTTAAGCAAGAATTTTGAATTTGAAGCAAAGCTTGAACTATCAAAACAAGATAGAGAAAAAATAATAGAAGGTGGAACATTAAATGTTATAGCAAAAAGAAGGAGGAAATAAAATGGCACAAAAAGGAATTAGGGAATTTGATGCTAAAAGATTTATGGCTAAAGGTCTGCCTCTTTTTTCAGATGGCAAGTTTAGTCTATCAGAAAAGCAAGTTTTAATATCTAAGGAAACAAACTTAGATGAACTTTTAGCAACAAACCCATGGCTTAAAGAGACAAAGCTTGTTGCAAAACCAGATCAGCTTTTTGGCAAAAGAGGGAAAAATAATCTTCTTTTTGTTAATAAAAGCTGGGATGAAGTTAAAGCTTGGATAAACGAGCGAATGAACAAAGAGGCAACAATAACTCAAACAACAGGAACAACAACAGGTGTTTTAAGCGATTTTCTTGTTGAAGAGTGTTTTCCTCATAAAGAAGAATATTATGTGGCGATAACCAGTAGTCGCGATAAAGATACTATCCATTTTTCAACAAAAGGTGGTATGGACATTGAAGAAGTTTGGGATTCTGTTGTTACCTTAGATATTCCAATTCTTGCAGATGAAAATAAAATAGACACCGAAAGTTTTTTGCCAAAAGAGCTTGGTGATAAAACAAAAACAGTGGCAGAGTTTATTAAAGCTTTATATCTGTTTTTTATCAATTATCATATGGTCTATCTTGAACTAAATCCTTTTACTTTTGTTGATGGCAAAGTTGTTCCACTTGATGCGGTTGCAAAAGTTGATGATTATGCATCTTTTCAATGTTCTGAAAAATGGGGCAATCTTGCTTTTCCTAAAGCTTTTGGACTTACTCCTACCAAAGAAGAGCAATATGTTGAAGAATTAGACGAAAGAACAGGAGCATCTCTTAAACTTACCGTTTTAAATCCAAAGGGACGAGTTTGGAATCTTGTTGCAGGTGGTGGAGCCAGCGTTATTTTTGCAGACACTGTTGCAGATTTAGGCTTTGCAGAAGAACTTGCAATGTATGGCGAATATAGCGGAGACCCTTCAAAAGAGCTTACCTATGCATACACAAAAACAGTTATAGACTTGATGACAAGAGAAAAAGATGCACAGGGGCGACCAAAATTTCTACTTATAGGTGGTGGTATAGCCAATTTTACAGATGTTGCAAAAACATTTGGAGGAATTATTCAAGCTATTGAAGAGTATCAAGAAAAGATGAAAGAAACCAATATTAAGGTTTTTGTAAGAAGAGGAGGCCCAAACTATAAAGAAGGCTTACAAATTATGAAAAATGTAGGTAAAAAATTTGGACTTCCAATTGAAGTTTATGGACCAGAAACGCATATGACAAAAATTGTTTCAATGGCTTTAAAGGAGGGCAATTAATATGGAATCTTATGAACTATTTGACAAAAATACAGAAGCTTTCATTTTTGGTGCTCAAGAAAAAGCAGGTCAAAGAATGCTTGATTTTGACTTTATGAGCCAAAGAGAAAAACCAAGTGTTGTAGGGTATATCACTCCAACAGGAAGCGGATATTATAAAATGTTTTGGGGCACAAAAGAGATTAGAATCCCAAGATATAAAACAGTGGAAGATGCTGTAAAAGCTCATCCAAAAGCAGATGTTGTTGTTAATTTTGCATCTGAAAGATCTTGTGCTGAAAGCACAATGGAAGCTCTTGAAACAAAAAATATAAGAACTGTTGTTATGATAGCAGAAGGTGTGCCTCAAAGAGATACAAGAAAGATAGCACAATATGCAAAAAATAACGGCAAATGGGTTATAGGACCTGCAACAGTTGGGGGCATTAAAGCTGGATGTTTTAAAATCGGCAACACAGCAGGAACAATGGACAATATAAAAGATTCAAAACTATATCGTCCCGGCTCTGTTGGTTTTGTTTCTGTTTCTGGTGGACTTTCAAACGAAGGTTATAACATTGTTTCAAGAAACACAGATGGAATTTATGAAGGATATGCTGTTGGCGGTGATGTTTATCCCGGCTCTACTCTTGTTGACCATATTGCAAGATATGAGCAAAATCCAAACATCAAGATGATTGTCGCCTTAGGAGAAGTTGGCGGAAAAGATGAATATCAAATTATCGATATGATTAAAGAAGGAAAGCTCACAAAACCGATTGTTATGTGGGTTACAGGAACTTGCACAGAACTTCTTCCAAGTGGTGTCCAATTTGGTCATGCAGGAGCAAAGGCAGACAGCAAAGCAGACACTGCAAAAGCTAAAAATGCTGCATTAAAAGAAGCAGGCGTTATTGTTCCAGACTCTTTTGATGATTATGGCGAAAAAATTAAGCAAACATATGAAAAACTTGTTAAAGATGGTGTTATAACTCCAGCACAAGATTATGAACCTCCTCATGTTCCAATGGATTATAATCAAGCTGTTGCAGAAAACTTAGTTAGAAAACCTACCAACTTTATAACAACTATTTGCGATGAAAGAGGCGGAATACACAACTATTGCGGTCTTCCAATCGACGAAGTTATAAAACAAGGCTATGGCATTGGCGGAGTTATTGGGCTTTTATGGTTCAAAAAAGATGTTCCAAAATACACAAGAGAGTTTATTGAGCTTGTAATTCAAATTGTAGCAGACCACGGTCCTGCTGTTTCTGGAGCTCATAACACAATTGTTACTGCAAGAGCAGGAAAAGATTTAATAGATTCTATCGTTTCAGGTGTTTTAACAATTGGACCAAGATTTGGCGGTGCTGTTAATGGTGCAGCAGAGCACTTTTTAATGGGTCTTGAAAAAGAGTTGGAAGCAAGAGACTTTGTAACTTATATGAAAAAACAAAATATTATGGTGCAAGGTATTGGGCATAAAATTAAGAGTGTGGATAATCCTGATGAAAGAGTTGAAATTATGAAAAACTTTGCAAAGGAAAATTTTCCAAAAACAGACCTTTTAAATTATGCCTTGTCGGTTCAAGCTGTTACAACTCAAAAGAAAAACACGCTTATTTTAAATGTTGATGGTGCAATTGGTGTTCTTTTTGTAGATATGCTTATGAGTCTTGGCTATTCTAAGAAAGAGATTAAAGATATGATTGCAATGGGCTTTTTCAATGCTTTCTTTATTCTTGGAAGGCTAATTGGTTTTATGGGACACTACTTTGACCAAAAAAGACTTGGAACAGGGCTTTTTAGACATCCTTGGGATGATATTTTATATGATGTTCCAGAAGCACCAGAAAAGGTCAGATAACTTTTATTTACTAATTCTATGGGGCAATAATTTTTTATTTGCCCCTTTTTTTAAACAAAGAAGGTAAAAAATATGTCAAAAATAGAAATGAAAACGCCTCTTGTGGAAATAGACGGCGATGAGATGACAGGGGTTTTATGGCCAATAATCAAAGAAAAGCTATTAGAGCCATTTGTTAACCTTAAAACAGAATATTACGATTTAGGGCTTAAAAAAAGAGACGAATCAGATGACCAAATTACAATTGATGCCGCAAACGCCATAAAAAAATATGGGGTTGGTGTTAAAAACGCAACAATAACACCGAATGCCGCAAGAGTTAAAGAGTACGATTTAAAAAAACAATGGAAAAGCCCAAACGGAACAATCAGAGCTATGCTTGATGGAACAGTTTTTAGAAAACCAATTATGGTTAACAACATCAAGCCTGCTGTAAGAAGCTGGGAAGAGCCTATAACTGTTGGCAGACATGCATATGGCGATGTTTATAGAAATGCTGAAATTAAAGCTCCTGAAGGCGGAAAAGCAGAAATTGTTTTTACAACAAAAAGCGGTCAAGAATTAAGAAAAACCATTATGGAAATTGACGGGCCAGGAATTGTTCAAGGCATTCACAACACAAAAGCATCAATTGAAAGTTTTGCAAAGGCTTGCTTTGAATATGCTCTCGACCAAAAGGTTGATTGTTGGTTTGCAACAAAAGATACAATTTCAAAAACATACGATGCTATGTTTATGGAGACTTTCCAAGAAATCTTTGACAATGAGTATAAAGAAAAATTTGAAAAAGCAGGCATTGTCTATTTTTACACATTAATTGATGATGTAATTGCAAGAATGATGAAAAGCAAAGGCGGTGTTTTATGGGCTTGTAAAAATTATGATGGCGATGTTATGAGCGATATGGTTGCATCTGCTTTTGGTTCTCTTGCGATGATGTCTTCTGTTCTTGTCTCCCCTCACGGCTATTTTGAATATGAAGCAGCTCACGGCACAGTCCAAAAACACTATTACAAACATTTAAAAGGCGAGGCAACCTCAACAAACGCTGTTGCTTTAATTTTCGCATGGACAGGTGCTTTAAGAAAAAGAGGCGAACTTGACGGCATTAAAGAGCTTGAAGAGTTTGCTGGCAAACTTGAAAAAAATGTTTTAGGAACAATTGAAGATGGCTTTATGACAGGAGACCTTGCTGCAATTTGCGACCCTCCTGCCAAGAAAGTTTTAAACTCTCTTGAGTTTTTAGATGAAATTGCATCAAGAATGAAATAATTTTAATTTAAAATATCTTTTTTTTATAAGGGCAACTTAGCTTATAAGTTGCCCTTATTTTTTCAAAATAGATTATACTTCTTTTATCCAAACTCTTTTGCCGTCAAAAACAACTCCAAATCTTAAAATGTCTTTAATCCCTCTTTTTAAAATCTCTGTCTCATATTTTTTTTCAACTAACTGCTTAATGGCAGAATCTAAAGCTTCTTCTTTGGTCTCTTCATAAAAATCATCAATGGTTTTAAATTCCATAATGATTGCTTTTTTGCTCAAATCTTTTGGAATAATAGATATATCGTATCTTCCAAAACCCGATTCCTTGTTTGAATTGACCTCATATGAAGAAGCTGGAAGGCTTACAAGAAGCCCTAAAACAAACGCTTGATAAACAGCTTCAACATTTTTCCCTGCTGTGTCAAAATATGATAAAGTTGTTAGAACAAATTCTGATAACAATCTTTCAAAAAGTTTCAAATCGCCTGTTATAAGAGATTTAAGCAAAATTTGAAGCTTTTCATCTACAAAACTTTGATTAAACCAATTTATTATAACCTCTTCAAAAATGATTTTAACTTCTTCATTCGGAATTAGAAGAGAACAAAAAGATTTTCGCTCCTCCCTTTTGCAATCAAAAGCTTTTAAATATCCACAAAACAAAAGAAACGAATAAAGAGCTTTTTCATTTTTTTCTATATCGCGAAAAACGATAGCTGAATCAATTTGCTTGGTTAATGGTTCATCTTTTAAAAGAGATTCAAATTCTTTTTTTGTTGAAAGAGAAGAATTAATAACCAAGTCTCTTATTATATCGTTGGATGATGTGTTTATCCAAAATGGTTCGAATTTTTTCTTTTTTTTTGATACAAAATTTAAAATTGACCAAGGATTATAGATAGTTGTATCATCACCAAAAATATAACCGTCATACCACTTTTTTACACCCTTTTTAAATTGAGACAAATTATAATCATCAAGCATCTTGAAAGTTTCAGATTCTGTAAAACCAAAACTTGTTTTAAACTCTGTATCTAAAATTGTGTATGTCCCAATATTGTTTAAACCTGAAAAAATTGACTCTCTTGCAACTCTTAAAATTCCTGTTAAAACTGCTTTAAACAAATATGTGTTGTCTTTTAAACCTGCACTTAAAAAATTCCTAAAAAAATTTATCATCTCATCATAAAAGCCACTAAAAAAAGCCGATTGGATTGGTGTGTCGTATTCGTCTATTAAAATTACAACTTTTTCACCTGTATATTCATAAAGCCATTTGGAAAGGTAAAATAAGACATTAGAAAAAACTGCTTTATCGGCTGTATTCTCTAATATTTTTCTAAAATTGTTTTTTTCATTCGGATTTTTGATTGAATCTAAAAGATATTTATGTTGCTCAAAAACTCCAATAATTAGCTCTTTTATTTTATAGAAAGCATCATCAAAATTAATTTCTTTAACATCTTTAAAACTTAAAAAAATAACAGGGTATCTATTGAAATGCTCTTTAAATTCTGCCTCTTTTGTAATGCTTAGATTGTCAAATAGGTAAGATTTGTTTTGTTTTTCTTTCTCAAAAAAATATTTAAGCATTGAAAGGTTTAAAGTTTTACCAAAACGGCGAGGACGAGGAAGAAGAATCGTTTGAAAATTTTCATCTATGATTTCTTTGATGAAAAAAGATTTATCGATAAAATAAGATTTGTTATCTCTTAAATCTTTAAAATCGCTTATTCCAAGTGCTATTCTTTGCATTTTTTTTATTTCTCCATTTTTAAAAAAACTTTTTAAAACGAATTAAGATAGCCAAAAACAGCTAAGAAGACAATTAATAAATTTATTGAGCAATATCTTTGCAATTAAGTGTTATACGATAAAAGACACACTGTTCTATTGCATTTAAGCATTGACATTAAAGAGTTGGTTCATATAGGTTGAATTTTTTTAAAATTAGAAATCTTCTTTTTAGAAAGGGAAATTATGCCATCTGAAACTCAATTTATTGAATCATTGAGATTTTTACACAAAAAGGCCAATTTGCTATTTGGGTCTCAGATTGTTTTATCCTTACTTGTTTCATTGTCAGCCGTTTTTTCAATATTAACTAATGATAACATAACATTATATTGGTTAGCTACTACAAGTTTTATTCTACTCATAGTTAGGTGGTGGATTAATACAGCATATATGAAAGTAAGAAATCACTCGCTATCAGCAAGGCGAGCTGCTATACTTTTTTCAGGTCTTGGTGAAAAAATAGATGATTCGACTCGAAAATCATTAATCGCCATTAATTGCAAAATATCTAAAGAAAATATTAATGAGCAAAATTGTTACACCACTAATAGCCCCTTAGGTTTTCTTCGCTTAATTGAAATAGTTGAAGAGTGTGCTTTTTGTAGTCAGAAAACGCACGCTTCAAGTTCAAAATTCATATTCAGAATATTTTTTATGTTTTTCACTCTAGTTTCAATTATCCTTTTATTTCAAATTCCAACAGCAACAAACGATATGTTGGTTGCATTTATTCGTGTTTTTTTTGCAGCAACAGTATTTTTCTTATCATCAGATGTTTATGGTAAAGCCACTTTGCATAAATTAGCATCTAAAAAACTGGCAAAAATTCTTCAAAGAGCAGAAAGTTTGTTAACAAATATAAATAAATTTACCACAACAGATGCAGTAATGTCCGGTTAGGATTTTGCATACTTAATTGGGCGTTTTTTGTTCTTTGAAAATTTTTATATCGTTGTCAGCTTCGTAACCTTCTTGCATAGAAGCTCGAAGTTCGTTATTTATTTTGTTTCTAAGTTCTCTAACTCTTTCGATAGAGACTTTTTCGCCATGTTCTTCATGGCAATATATAGCAAGAAGCAAATATGTGCACAGCCCTGCATAGATTTGCATCATAAGTCCATATTCACTTCTTGCAATCAGATGATAAACTTTGAGATGGCGTTTCCACCAACTAAAAAACTTTTCAATCTCCCAGCGAAGTTTGTATATTGTTGCAATATCTTCTGCCGGCAAATCTCTTCGGTTGGTTGCTATATGATAAATTGAACCATAAGCTTTATATCCAACAACACGAACACTTTTTTTCGCCTGTTTCTTATTGTTCGGATTACCAAGGAAAACTTCTTCATCAAAAAAAACAATATCGCTTTCTTCGATAGAATTTTTACTAACGCTTGTTTTTATGGTATTATTCTTGATTCTACAAACAAACTTTTTGTTTTCTTCTTGAAGTTTATCAAATAATTCGTTGCTTTGATAACCACGATCCATAACACCTGTTTCATCAGAAGATATGATTTTATTTGCAAAAGGGCGTTCAGCTTCTTTGCCTTTTGTTAAAAAAACTTTACGAGGAATTGAGCTATTCAAGTCAAAGCCAAAGTGAGCTTTGGCTTTCTTTAAGTTTTTGCTGTAATCAGCCCAAAACATTGATAAAACAGCATTTATAAGAGTCCCATCGATTGCTATAAGGTTGCCAAATTTACTATTTTGTTGTGGTAATAAATTTTTAGCTCTTTTACATAGAGCTTTATACATGAGCTCCATTTGTTCTAGTCCACGAGAATTAATAGCTTCACTGAAGCTACTTTTCTCTATTCCTTCTTTGGGAGCAATAAATGCTTTTGCGAAATCGTCTTCTTTAAGAACTTGGATTAAATCTCGCATTGAATCATATCCTTGCAGATGAAAATAAACTAAAATTTTAAATTGTTCTTCAAATTCCATTTTTAAAGGTCTGTTTCCTTGTGATTTAAGAATTGGTAAATTTGTAATTTCATCATAAAAAGATTTAAAAAGCACGGATAAAGATATAGAATTTAATTTCTTCAAAAATGGATACGACAACTTTAACATGACCTAACTCCTTGTAATTATTGTTAATAATTACAAGTCGCCGATTTTTTTTAATAGACTATGTCAAGAAAAAAATAATAAATTTTACTTTTTTTATATAAAAATTTTCAAAGAACAAAAATTTAATTTACATGCAATTTCCTAACCGGACATTGCTGCAACAGATGCAATAATATTATTTCAAGATTATATAAGTGCTATGGAAAGTGCTCCAGAAACACTACCGTCTTCTTTTATACGACAAAAGCGTGCTAAATTAAATTCGGATTGGAAAAAATATAAATACGGAAAATGAAAATTTGTTGATAGGTTCGTTTAAAAAAAACAATAAATTATATATTGGCAATTTATAACTTTATTTATCGTTATAGTGTTGAATTAGTTAATATACATTGCAAATACTCTTATATGTTTAGCATAAATAATATAGATTTATAAGATGACTTTCTTAAACTTAAATTAGGAATAAACATTATTATGAAAAAAAAACAAAATAGGGATATCTATGATATTAATGAGTGGCTAAGGCAAAGACTTAGTAATGAAGAAAGAGACACACAAAATAAAAATTCTGACTCTGCAGTTATGCGGGACCGTTATATAGAAAATAAAATTAAAGAAATAGTTGATGTATTAGGGATTCAGAAGGAAGCTGTTAAGCTTGTTACTCTTAGGTCAAGATTTCGTAAGAATCAAACATATTTACGACCAATATATTCTAGGCCTGATGTGCTTAGAGATTATCTTGTTAATCCTGATAAACAAGTCCCATTTTCTTTTAAAGGTGAACTCAAAAATATATTTGCTGATTTAGATACAAGTTTTGATACTGAAGAAGCTAAATTGCCAAAGGATTTTGCAGCATATTATCGTTTGGAACCAAATTACTCATGTGACGATAGTACATGCTCATTGGAAGCTTCTAAAGCATTTGCTACTCGTATTAACACTTTTTGGAAGGGAATGGAAAACTCTGACGAAAAAGAATTAATAGAAATTGCTAAAAAAAAAAATATTCATTGTATTTTTGCAGGTCGTAATAAACAAGAAGATAATGATTCTGAATTAAAGGTAGAATTAGAACATATTGTTGCAATATATTTTACACAGAATAGTTGCAACTTAGATAATAAACTTCAAGAGATAAAAGAAATATCATCTGTTTTGTTTGAAGAAATTAATCTCATTACTAAAATTGATTCTAATCTTTTTAAAAAGGAAGGATTAGAAATAGTTGCCAAAAAGCTTATGCATGTATTTTCAAATAATTCAAAAGCCCCAGCAGATAAAATATCAACAGCTATAAGAATTTTAGAAAGTCACTTAAAAAAATACCTTATTGGTGGTCGATCAAAAAAACATCTTGTTGATGATCCACAAGAACAACAACCTGACCCCAAAGTGTTTTATTTATCGGCTTCTTTCGAACAAAAAGAAAATAATGTATTTTTCCCACATTTAAATATCTATCCGCTTTGTTATCGAACTAAATATCCACTTGGTTCTTACCAAGTTGCACATAAGCGTATCCCATCTGCAGTAAAGTTTTTATTGTATAAATATTTAACATCAGAAAACATAAAAGTGCTATTTGGTGGAGATTATAGTAATAGTAATATTGCTGAGCAAAAATATATTGAAGCCGAATTTGACGAAGATTTTAAAAAGCTATTTTATGATAACAAATTGTTTGGTGATAAAAATTCTAAGTCAAATGATCCAAATTGGTATGAAAATATATGGAGTCAAAAGTCCCCCGATCAATTACATATGGTTCCACATGATGAAAAGTGGAAAAACTTTTCTGGCAAAACACCTTGGAATGTTTTGAATCGCTTTTTAGAACCAAATGAAGAAAATAATTCAATTGTTGCATTTGTTGTTGAAGGTAAAACGTTATCCCACGAAAATGATTGTTATCACAAAGCATTCCCTATAGGAGTACTTGCAATTGAAAGCCCTTATGTTGATGCATTCTCAGATGAAGATATAGAAGCTCTTAAAATTCTTGCCGAAGCAATAGCATCACTAATTAGACAAGTAACACACCACAATTCTCCTCTTGATTTTCGGAGTAATATTACTAATGCATTTGGTAATAAACACAATTTTTTTCAGTCTGGGAATTGGGCACAAGGAGGTCAAAATGAACTAAGAGCTAAGCGAATTATACTAGCTGCCCATAAAATTGATATAACTCAATTAAAAACAATATGTGACACAATAAATAATAAACTATATGAAAAATATAAAATAACCGATAAAGATTTTAAACAAATTAAAGATTTGTATAAAAAACTTAAAGATCTTCCTTATACAAATGGAGAGGATCCAAACAAAAAAGAAATCCCTGAAATTATAAATGAGCGATTTGAAAAGCTCTTTGAATGGTTCAAAGATTATTCTCCTAATGATGTCTCCAATAGCGTAATAGATTTTTTTGAAGCATGTCCCGAAAATTTTGTGTGGGCAGGTTTTTTTATGTCTCTTGGTCAGGCTCTTGGAGATAGAGTGAGTGACGCAATTCCTAATTTTTCATTTATGACTCCTGGTTATAGTGCTTCAAGCATGTTTATGGCAACTGTGAAGGGAGAACTTCGACAAGTAGTAAAGCTTGCAAGTAAAGATAAGTTGGAAAAAGAGCGAAATAACTATTCGAAGTATGTTCGTTATTGCATAGTCAATTCAGCTCGAATTCCCAAAAACGGTTATGCTTTCGATACACATGGGAAAGAAGGAATGAAAGATGAAATTTTTCCTAATGATGTTCCCTATGGTGCCTTAGTCTCTGATTTAGTCTCAGCAGAAACAAAAGAGCCCGATTATATTGTCACTCTTCTTAGTATTATTGCTTCTTACTTTTTGGGGACAGGAAAAAAAGAAAAAGCACAAGAAATTTCAAACGTGCAAAATAAATTACAAATACTTTTTAATGAAGGTTTGAGTTTATGGCAAAAGCCAAAACAAGTGAATGAAGGGCGATGTGGAAGTATAATCAGAAAAGCATTTAGACTCCCAGAAACTTGGGATAACAACCAAAAAACAGATAAAACATTAAACGAAGATAAATATCAATATAATCTTTCTCAAGCTAATACTAAGTTTAATCGTATAATCAAAGGCCATATAGATACAGATAGTAATCTTATTCCCAAAAGGTTTAATGATAACGACTTAATCCCAGTGGGTAATTGGAGCAATGGAGTAAATCTTTCATCAATTGGGCACGGAGACTTAAATGCCAGAAATTTAACTTGGTCTGGCGGGCTTGAAAGCTTTTTTATGATTGATTTTGAATATGTTGGTCTTTACTTTAAAGGAGCAGATCAATATAGGCTTGCTGTTAACTTAGTGGTTGATGTTGTTAGTGAGGTATATGCAGTAGCACAAAATAATCATGATATTAATAAAGCAAGTTCGACGTTGTGTCCAGCAATAGATAAGAGTGTAGAATTAATAACTGAATTTTATAAGAAGCTTTCAACAAATGCAGTCAGTGGATATGAAGCATCTTTAGCTGAGGTTGTTCTTGTTAATGTGTTTGAGTTAGAAGGAAAAGAAATACCATCTGATAATAAAAAGAAAGTATCTTTAGCCAAGAAAAAGGTTAAGATTAAGAAAGGTGATAGTCTTTATTCTTTATGCTTTGTAATCATAACACTATTTAGTACTTTAAATAATATTTTCACAGTAAAAAATCCAAATAAAAAACAATGGTTAATGAAATTTTACGGATATGTGTTGTTTTGTTCAGTACTTAAAGAATTTGACTACAGTTGCAGACCCCTTGATAATAAATCAGATGAAACTATTGAAAATATTAGTAAAGAATTAAATTATCAAATTGATACAATACCTTCTTTGAAGTTGTTTGACATAATAAGTAAAAAATCAAAAGAACACAAAACTACGCATTTACGCAGTATATATTTTAAACATTTTATCTCTGCCAAGATGCTTTATCTTATTTCCCGCTAAGATGTCTTGAAATATGGTTTATAAAAACATCTATACTACAATTATGAGCTTATAATATTTATATGATTACTTTTCAGAACATTATAGAGGAAGCTATACTAAACAAGTATCCAAATTTAACTCATTCTATCTTTATAGAGAAAACAGAACGATTATTGAGTAAAATAAAAACAGTTTCAAATGAAAATGAGCTTCAAGCTTTATTGACCCCTGTTAACGATTTTAATGATGATATCTCTAACCAAATGGTAGTACTTCATTTGATTGATAAATATTGGAGTGCTCAATCTTATGTCTTAGAGTTTCCGCTAAGTACAATTCACAAAGCTCTATTTGGTGGCAATGAAAATATAATATTTCGGGATTTTGAATATGTGAAAGATTATGGTGGCATACCACCTACTCCTGTTTCTGAAATTAAAAAAAAATATAGAGAATTAGAATTGTTCTGTGTGGAATCTATTGAACAATTGATTAATGCTCAGCCTCAAGAAAAAGCACTGTTTTTGGCTAAAGTGTTTTCTGATATAATTAGAATTCATCCTTTTGCTGATGGTAATGGAAGAGTCGCCAGAATGTTTGTGCTTTATACCTTGAGGTTCTGGAAAGGAAAATGGATAATAATTCCTAAAGTGAGAAATGATAAATTGTGGAAGCAAGCTGTTAACGAGGCTGCAGGTGGGAATTGTTTAAATTTACAAGCCGAGTTGTTAAAAAGAATGTTAGAAAGTTAAAACAATAAATTATTAAGATAAGGTTTCTATGCCAAAATCTCAAAAATTTTCACTATCTGCTCTAAAAAATGATTTGTTTGGAAAACTACCCCACGATTTGCGTGATTCTAAAATTATAGATACGGCGTTAAATATTGCATTTGAATCACACAAAGGACAAACACGCCAATTGCCAAATCCATCATTACCCCCTGTTCCTTATATAGTTCATCCGGTTGGTGTTGCTAAACTTACATTAGAGCACTGGAAAGAAGATGATCTTACTGATTCGTTAGAAACTGTAGTTGCTGCGGCACTTACACATGATGTAATTGAGGATTCTGATATTAATTTTTCAGAACTGTCCCAAAAATTATCTGAAAGATGTGCAACAATCGTTCTTTCTTTAACTAAACCAGTAATCACTCATTCTATAACACGAGAAGAGCGTAATAAAATTTTTTTAAAACAAATTAAAGAAGCTGGTTCAACATCTGTTTACATCAAATTGTGCGATATACTACACAATTTGAGCAGACCGAAAGCTATGCCTCTTTCATTGCTTGACAAAACACTCCGTAAAGCATCGGGGCCGTATATGGAATTATCAGAAGGCTTGTCTTTTAAAAATCGATTTGATGATTTGTTGAGAGTTGCTATAGATTCCGGTATGGAAATATTGAGTAGCCAAGATGGACGGGATTTGGGATTTGATCCATATGATTATAGCGACTTTGTTAAATATCAAGCTTCTGTAGCAAAAAGTAAAGTTCTTGAGATGCATGATATTATCAGGGCTTTGCAAAGAATCCCTGGCATCTTTTGTTGCTCATCGCTTCAACACTATTTATTCATTAAAAATGTATTTTCAAAAGAGGGCTTAACTTTAAAAGATGAAGATATAAAAAAAATTGAACACAGTCTGCTTGATAAGGGTTTTTATCATATAAGTCCTCCCATTTTTTCAAAAAGCCAAATTAAATCTCTTTCTTTTTCTAAAATAATTACTGTTCCATTGTTTAATAATCTTTTAGTATCCGATACCCCTTATATTTCCCTTGCTATCAATCTTAAAGAAGCACCTAAGTGGGTGGATGAAGTTACTTTATGTCCAATTGTTGCATTTATGTCTGACAGATTGCTTGCACAACAAAGAAATAATCTAAAAAAAATATCTGATGCTATAAAGCATTTCAACCTTGATTTAGAACCAAATATAGCACAAAAATTTAATATTTCGATAGCTCAACTATCTGAAATTAAATCTGTTTTAGATGCCGCAGACTACATTCGTCGTACTCTTTTGCTAAGTGTTGATGGTCTTTTGAAATCTGCCAATTTTGAAGAAGATGTAGATCGAATAGAAAGTAGAACGAAACGAGCTGACTCGTGTATTATTAAGGCAAATTCTCGTCATCTTAATAAAATCAACAATTTGGATGATGTTGTGGGGATCAGATTTGTTGCTATTTCGCAAGGTTCCAAGAAACAACTTATTGCTTTGTTAACCGATTGGTTAACAAATCCTGAAGGGTTACATTTAAACTCTATTACAATTCCCAAAGAGTCAATTGTTGTGAATGAAATATGCTCAAATGCTGGTTATAGTGCTACTCATATCAGGTTTATTGTTGATTATTCTGATAAAGCTAATGGCAAGATTGGTTGCGAAATTCAACTTAGAACCCTTTTTGAGGACACATGGGCTCGTATATCTCAAGCTATGGCATATAAGCAAAGAATGCTTTCAATATCTAAAACAAAAAAGCTTTTGAAAGATTTGGCAGAACTTCGTGATGCTTCAGACAAGCGTTTTCAAAAAGATTTGAATAGTATTCAATGAAATGAATTGGGCATCAAACAGTTCAGCTATAGCCTTTTATGTGTCTTCTCCTTACCGTCTTTTTTTTACTCCTTTTAATTTAAACTATCAGCTTTAAGAATATGGAATATACTAAAAAAATAAACTCATTTATTAATTCTTGAGGATTACAATATGCCTAAGCTTGAAATATATTCTGATTTTATTTGTGTGTGGTGCTATTTTGCTAAAAGAGACATTAAGCGTTTGGAAGAAGAATATGCGATAAAAATTGTCTGGAGGGCATTTCCTCTTAATCCTGATATAAAAGATGATGGTGTTTTGATAGAAAAGCTATTTGCTGACAATTTAACTTTGATGACCGATAAGTGTGCATAATCCCTTTTGATTATATTGACTAATAAATTTATCATAAAAATGAGATGAAGCCTTTTCAAGATAACCTATGGTAACTTATATCCCATTTTTTTTGTTTTATAAAAAAATTATAATCATGAACATATTTATTTAAAGTTTTTATTGATAAAACTTTTCTCGCACAATAGTTTGATAGTATTTTATTTTATCAATACAATCAAGAGGGCGGAAACAATATAAAAATCAATTAAAGTTGCATAAACCCTAAATTATTTAAAAGCAAAAGGTTACTTTGTATGTTAGAAAATATAGTTCTCGAAAAAATTGTCGATATCGCTAAAGAAGCGGGTAAAGAAATTATAAAAATCTATAAGAAAGATAAGAAAGATTTTAAGATAGAGTACAAAGATGACGGATCACTACTTACAGAAGCAGATACAAAATCAAACGAGATTATATGTAAAGCATTGATAAAGCTTTATCCAAATATACCTATTCTTTCAGAAGAAAATAAAGAAGTACCTTACGAAACGCGTAAAAATTGGGAATATTACTGGTGTATAGACCCAATTGATGGTACTAAAGAATTCACAGAGGGAAACGGTGAATTTACGGTAAATATTGCACTTATATATAAAAATACACCAGTTATTGGAGTAGTTTATGCTCCTGCTATTGATGAGATGTATAAAGCCAAAAAAGGTGAAGGTGCTTTTAAAAATAATCAAAAATTACCTTTAATAATAAATAATAATCCAAAAGAAAAACTTTCAATAGTAGTAAGTAAATCACACTTCTCAAAAGAGACACGAGAGTTTATTAACAAAATAGACACAAAAGAGAGAGAAGAAGTCTCAAAAGGCTCATCACTTAAACTTTGTATGGTAGCAGAGGGTATTGCAGATATCTATCCTCGACTTGCTAATACAAGGGAGTGGGACACTGCAGCAGCCGATGCTATAGTACGAGAGAGTGGTAAAATGACTTATCAATTTGAGTTGAATGAGCCAATAGTTTACAATAAAGAAAATTTATCGAATCCTTGGTTTGTGGTAAAATAAATATGGAGGTTCTAAAAGGACACCTTACTTAATTATTGACAAAGATTTTTTTAAAAAAAGAAAGTATAGCAATAGTAACGAGCTCTGGGATTAAATAAAGGTGCAAAGGTTACATATTTCGATAACAAAATTGTTATGGAAATAAAATAAAAAAAATAATTTTAATTTAAAATATCTATATTTTTATAGGGGCAACTTAAGATTAAGTTGCCCCTATTTTTTTATGTATAATTTAAGGATTAAGTAAAATATGGCAGAGCTTGAGATATATTCTGATTTTATTTGTGTGTGGTGCTATTTTGCTAAAAAAGACATTAAGCGTTTAGAAAAAGAATATGCCATAAAAATTCGCTGGAGGGCATTCCCTCTTAATCCCGATATAAAAGATGATGGTATTTTGATAGAAGAGCTATTTGCTGACAATTTAACTTTGATGACAGATAAGATGCATCAACTCAAAAAAACAGCCGAATCGCTGTCTCTTCCATTGATAAACCTAAAAACAATTTCAAATAGCCGTCTTGCACAAGAGCTTGCTAAGTGGGCAGAAGAAAAAGGAAAATTTGAAGAGTATCAAGATGCCATATATAAAGCTTATTTTGCAGAAGGTTTAAATATTGGGAAACAAGATGTTTTGTTAGAAATTGTTGAAAAATGTGGTTTTTCTTATGATGAAGCTTTAGAAATCATTAAGACAAAAAAATTTAGCAAAGCAGTTGATGAAGATTGGCAAAAATCGGAAGATTTAGTAATTCAATCCGCCCCTTCATACATCTTAAACAACACAAAATTAATGGGACCGCAATCTTACGAAAAACTTGAAGAACTTATGAAGAAAAATGATATTCCCAGAAGAGACCTTTTATAAAGATTTAATCTAAATCTTAACCACAATAAAAAAACTTAATAACCACAATAAAATTGCAACTTGTAAGAATCTGTCTTTTAAAACAATCATAGTTGGGTTTCCAGAGTTTTCTTCTACAAATATAATTTGCATATATCTCATAATCCCAATTATGACAAAAAAAGCTGTTATATAAAGATACTCTGTATTTAGTCTTTCTATAACTTCGGCAGATACAGTATAAAGTATATAAGAAACTATAATAACACCTGACATTAGAACCATAATTGCATTTACAAATTCTAAGTTATATCCATCTACATTTTTCCTCGTTTCTTTGCCTATCTTTGAAAGCACGAAATCATCTCTTCTTTTAGCTATCGCTAAAAACAGAGCTAAAAGAAATGTCATAATAATTATCCACATTGACAATGGTGCTTCTATTACACTCGCCCCTGCAAACAATCTTAGTACAAAGCCAGTAGCTATTATAAAAATATCTACGATGCTTATATGTTTTAACTTCAAAGAGTATGAAATATTTAATATGAAATAGAATAACAAAATATAGAACAATTCTTGACTAAAAGAAAAAGCACCAATTAAAGACACACTTGAAAGCAAGAAGATAAGAATTATTGCAGTTCTTTTTTTTACTTTCCCATTAGCTAATGGTCTAAGTTTTTTTTTAGGATGTTGTCTGTCTTCCTCGATATCCATCAAATCATTGAACACATAGATACTACTTGCAATCAAAGAGAACAAAATAAACACAACTGAAATATTCAAAATATCACTATATGTATAACGAAAAGAGAACAGTAAAGGAGCAAATACAAATATATTTTTAATGTATTGATGCGGTCGTATTAACTTTATAATATCAAGCAATATAGCCTCCTATGGCAAATTTGACACCTAATCAAAGCAGTACAGTAATGAGACCTTTGCACATAATGTTTTTTATGAAAAAAATAGTGGTTTTTAGTAAAACATTAACTTTTGGTAGTTTTTACAAAAACCTATAAAACCTTTATAAAGACTTACGCTCTCTTTCACTTTTGTTTTGGGTTCGACGTATAAAAATACTACTTTACCCCAGTGAAATAATATTTGATGCTTTACAGCTCAAATATTATTTTTAAATTTGAAAAATTTAAAAATATTTCACAGGGTGAACCACAAAACAAAAGCAAAATTTAAGCTATGTGCAAAGGTCTCAGTAATAAAGGATAGGTTATAAAAATTTCTAAACTGTTTTTATCACAAAACGATAAAAATTGATTAAATGTGTTTTTAAATTATTAGATAACTCATAAGATATTATGTTATGGCTAAGGGATAGGGCAAAATCAAGACAAATTTTATATAAAAAAACCCTAAGCAATGCTTTAAAAGCTTACTTAGGGTTTTTTTAGCATTCTATTGAATACTTGTTCAAGATTTGGCAACGAATAATGGAATTGATGTTGAACCTATAACTTTTTCAACGGCACTTCCCATAAAAAATTTTTTTAAGCCAGTTCTACCATAGCTTCCCATAAAAATAAGATCCGCATTCTGTTTTATTGCTTCTTTTTGGATTTCCTCGTGGACTCTTCCTTCTCTGATTAAAATTTCTGTTTCAATACCATTTTCTTCTGCTTTCTCTTTTATATTTAAAAGATGGTCTTTTGCCTTTTGTATCAATTCATTAACGACATCAGGAGCTTGGACAAAAAATTCATCTGTTATATCAATGACAGAAATAATGACGAGTTTACTGTTATGTTTTTGAGCAAATGAGAAAGCTTTTTGAACTGCTATATCACTATACTTTGAGTTGTCTACTGCAAGAAGCACTTTCCCAAATTTAACTTGAGTGTTTTTAGGAACTATCAGAATGTCACAATTACAACTTGCAACAACTCTTGCTGTTACACTCCCCATTAAAGCTCTGTCAAAATTGGATCTACCATATCTACCCATAACTATTAGGTTGTAATTCTCATCATTGGCAATATCAACAATAGTGTTAGAGGGACTTCCTTGATTAATTATAGTATGAATATGTTGCTTTTCTTTGTCTGCAATTTCTTTAATATCTGCTAAAATTTTTTCAGCTTTATTTGTCCAAAGTTTCACCAAAGCTTCTTTGGTGCTAAGAACATCAAATTGATCTTCATAAATTGGTACCGTAGTTATTGCAGTAAGCCATGCCTCGGAATGCTTTGCTATTTTACAGGCTTGAAGAAAAGCGTTTGTACTCGATAGAGAACCATCAACCGCTGCAAGTATTTTATTATATATTTTCATTTGTTGATACCTCATAAATGTTTATTTTATCCGTGAGATAGAGCTTATTGCTACCTCACGGATAATAATATTTATACCTCTTTTTTAATTTTTGCCTTTTTCATTGTAAGTCCTAAACCGTCAAAGAGATAAAAAATTGCATAACCCCACCACAATGTATAAAAGACATAGAAAACAAGAAGACCTGTTAGCAATAAAGTATGGTCACTAACTCTTTCTTGTTCTATTTGGTAAAAGTTATAACTTGGCTCTATTGCTTTTTTGCGAACAGCAGAAACTATTTTTGCCTCTTCAAGTAATTTAGATTTTGTAAATTTCTTTTCAATTGCAGAAAACGCAAGCCACCAATTTTTCATAACCTCTTTTTCATTATAGCCATATTTTTCAGAAATTACTGCTCCATTATTATTAAACATAAAATTAGAATCTATCAATGCTGCATTTATAATTTCATAAAAAGAACCTTTAACTGTAAGTTCATTGTTATTTACTGTAACTATAGCTCCTGCATTTTGAAATAATTTTGTAGTTTTAAGAGCATCTCCTTCAATATTAAATTGAATATTAAATTGGCTATTTTGATTTTGAAACTTTTTAATTTTTTCCGATAAAGATGGAATAAAATAAGAAGAACCTTTAGACAGCTTATTAAAACTGTTATCCGCAAATTTAAGACCGTTATCGTTGTTTCCAAAAATTGGGGAAAAAATTAAAACTAAGCAACCACTAAAAAGTAAAAAAAGAGTGAAGCCTATATTAAAAGTTTTCTTGTTTCTTATTAACATTCTTTTGCCCTCCATTCTTTATTAACATTCTTCTTATCAATGTACTCTTCTTCTCCTTCATCTCGTAATTTTTTTATATTACTGAAAAACATAGTCATAACCCAAACACCAAATAAAACGACTGCCAACCAAAAAACGATCTCTCCAACTTTTTGTATAATATTGGCTACATCCATTGGTATATTTACTATTCCAAGTTCTTTTATCTTTTTAGGAAGGGTCGTTCCTCTGTTTATAAAACCTGCAAGAATTGCTGTAGCGTAAAAGCCTCTTATATAAATCCCTTTAACAACCTTAGTTACAAGAGCTCCTACTTGAATACCGAGTAAAGAGCCTAAAAGCATTCCCATTGCAAGAGTATAAAAAACAAAACCGTAAATAGCATATTGAGATATAGATGCAAAACCAGCTGTAAATATTATTTGTAAGATATCTGTTCCAACAGTTGTCATTGAAGAAACGCCAAAGCCGTAAACAAACATAGGAAATGTTGCAAAACCGCCTCCTACGCCCATAATTGCAGCTAAAACACCTACAAAAAAACCACCCATTGCTATAATCCATCCTGAAATTTGCTTTCCACCATAATCTTCATCAAATTTTATCATAGGAGGAATATTAAGACTTTGAAGTTTTTTACCAAGAGCAGAGATATCACCTGAGCCACCACCATGAACATCGTCACTTCCATCTTTTGATTTTATCGATTTTAAAAAGTCGTATAGTGCATAAAAGCCTAAAAATCCCAACAAGATAGTGTAAATTAAACTAATGAATGCTTCACTCAAGAGTGGATCCTTATTATAGAGCATACGGTTTAAGCTTCCACCTGCATAAGCTCCACCAATTGAACCAAACAAAAACGCAATAGCAAGTTTCCCAGAGACATTCCCTAATTTTTTATGAACACTTGTTCCCATAATTGCCTTTGCAAAAATATGAAACAAATCTGTTCCAACAGCCAATATCCCTTTTACACCTGCTGCCATTAAAGCAGGAGTTATTATAAAGCCTCCCCCTGCCCCTATGCATCCTGTTATAAGACCTGCAATAAGTCCTATGAGAATTGAAACTAAAAATATATCCGTAGAATAAAAAGCAGGTGCATAAGCACTCTTCCCGCCTAATACATCTGTTGCACCAAGGAAAGAGACAACTAATACTGGAGATAAAGCAATAAGTAGTATCAACAATCCCTTTTTCCTTTTCAATATTCGTGTAGAAACTTCATAATCCCACTTAGCATAAGATATTGAACTGAGTTTCAGCAGTTCATAAATATTTCTCATAATTTTCATTTTTAACCTCCAAAATGTTTTATCAAGCTTCTTTTAACTTAGGTACTCTGTTTCCATTAAATTTAGTTTGTTTTAAGTATTTACCCTTATTTTTTTTTACATTGTGTTTCTTAGCAGTGTCATCCTCAAAAGAATTTATTAATTCTAATGCGATTTCAGGTTCACCTGCTTCTGCAAAAGTAACTGCCGAAAAAGTTTTTTCTATTTTATTTAAAATTTTTTTCATAATTGTACTCCTTTACCTTTTAATTTAATCGGAGAATCCCGATTGTTGCATTTTAGATATCAAGAAGCGTGCCATATAAAATATAAGGATAACATATTGAAATATATAGAAAAAATACAAAATTTAACTTCTTTAAAAAATAGTAAACTATTGCAAAACGCAATAGGTATAATACATATATTAAGAAAAGCCTTGATAATATTGTTTTTAAGAGCGATATTGCACAAAGATTAAAATTGTTGCTTTTTGAAACAAAAATAGAGGTAAGGAAATTTGAAAAAAGAAACAAGTATTCAAAGAAGAGTATATAAGGGATATTATATTTGTATAATCTTTATAGTCTTGGTGGCAATATCAAACTATTTAAATCTTTCTAAAATAGAGAGTAATTTAAGTAATAATATTGTTGTATCCAAGTTATTTAATTCCATTTTAGAGATAAGGAGATTTGAAAAGAATTACTTTTTATATAGTGATGAAACAAGTCGTTTTGAGACTTTGAAATATATAGAGATAGCAGAGACGACAATTGAAGAAAATAGTAATAATTTTGAAGCCTTGAAGATAAATAAGGATATATTTTCATTAAAGGATATTTTAAAGGAGTATAAGGAAAATATACAAAATTTATCTATGGTTAATAATTCAAAAGAGAAAGCGAATATACGAGAATTGGGTAGAAATCTTGTTATTACAGCTGAGAATATAACTTATATAATGAGGCAAGAGGTTATAAAATTATTAAGTTTTTCTAAGAAGTTTTTAGTTTCATCAATCTATTTTCTTATTATAATTGCTATTATCGTAGGACAATATCTTTCTTATCTTGTTTTAAAGCCTTTAAAAAATCTTCATACAAGTATGAAAAACATTGTAGATGGTAATTATGGAGAACTTGCAATTGAATCTTCCGATAAAGAGATAATAGCTCTAAACAGTGCATTTAACAAAATGTTCAAAGAGCTTGAACAAAAGCAGATGAATTTTATTGCCCAATCTGAAAGGCTTGCGTCATTAGGCAAGATGGTGTCGGGTGTTGCTCATCAGCTTAATAATCCAATCTCAAACATCTCTTCTTCGTGCCAAATTTTAAAAGAGGAAATAGAAAGCAGTGATATAGAATATAAAAAGGAGCTACTTTTTCAAATTGAGGATCAAATCGAAAGAACACAAAATATAGTTTATTCTATTTTAGAATTTTCTAAGAGAAAGAAAATCAAAAAACATTCTATAAACTTAAAAAAGCTGATGCAGGAAACAGTTAATTTAATGAAAGTTTATATTCCAAACAATCTTAAACTTGAAACAGATATAGCAGATGAACTCTATATTTATGCTGACAAGCAAAAGGTTGAACAAGTCTTTTTGAACCTTATAAAAAATAGTGTTGATGCTCTTAAAGACACAAAAGATGCAAAAATTTCAATATTTACTGAAAAAGATAGCGAAAACAAAATAAAGGTAGTTGTTCAAGATAATGGTCCTGGTATTTCTCATGAAAATGTTGCTAAGGTTTTTTCACCATTTTTCACAACAAAGGTAGATGATAAAGGCTCTGGGCTTGGTCTTTTTATAGCAAAAGAGATTATAAAGGAGCATAATGGCGAGATAGCTTTTGAAAGCAATACAGAAGAGGAAGGAACTAAGTTTATCATCAAGCTACCATTGGCATAGGCTGTAACATAATGCCCCTTTTACCCGATTTTTGGGTTTGACGTATAAAAATACTACTGCACCGCAAAAATCGGGCAAAATAGGCATTATGTTCCGACCTGTGATGTATTGTGATACAATTTTAAGGATAAAAATCTTATGGAAACAAAAGACATAAAGTTGCTGATACTAGATGATGAGAAGATAGCACTTAAAAATCTAACTCACATAATGAAAAAAGAAAACTATGATGTGACAGCTTGGCAAGATAGCAGGAAAGCCTTGCAAGATATTGAAACAAAAAAGTTTGATATAGTTATTACAGACCTTAAGATGGACAAAATAGATGGTATGCAAATTTTGCAAAGGGTTAAAGAGATTTCATCTGAAAGTGAAGTGATTATGATAACGGGCTATGCGACTGTTGAATCGGCAATAGAAGCAATGAAAAAAGGTGCATACGATTATATCCTCAAGCCTTTTAAAATTGAAGAGGTGCGAGAAGTAGTAAAAAAGGCTATTGAAAAGATATTATTAAAAAAAGAGAACGAAAGATTAAAAAAACAGATAGAATCATATCAAGATAAAATTCATCTCATAACTAACGATACAAAGATGAAAAAAATGCTTGAACTTGCCAAACAGATAGCTCCTACTCTTTGTAATGTGCTTATCACAGGAGAAAGTGGTACAGGGAAAGAAGTTATTGCAAGATATATTCATTCAAAAAATAATCGTTCTAACTCCCCTTTTTTTGCAATTAACTGTGGGGCTTTTCCGACAAACCTTTTAGCAAATGAGCTTTTTGGACATGAAAAAGGAGCATTTACTGGAGCAACAGGTTTAAAAAAAGGACTCATTGAAATGGCATCAGGAGGCACTCTCTTTCTTGATGAAATAACAGAGATGTCTTCATCTATGCAGGCAAATCTTTTAAGAGTAATACAGGAAAAAGAACTTTTAAGACTTGGTGCAACTTCTGCTATTAAAGTAGATGTAAGATTCATAGCAGCCACCAACATAGATTTGAAAAATGCTGTAAAAGAAGGCTTTTTGAGAAGTGATTTATATTTTAGATTAAATGTAGTTTCTTTTCATATACCACCTCTATCAGAAAGAAAAAGTGATATTATGTTACTTGCTTACTATTTTCTTAAAAAATACTCTAACCTTATGAACAAAGAGATAACAGAATTCTCACCTGAAGTTACCTCTTTTCTCTTAAAATATAATTTTCCCGGCAATGTAAGAGAACTTGAAAATATCATAGAAAGAGGCGTTGCACTTTCCAATACAAAAACTATAGAAACAAGCCACCTTTCTGAAGAGTTAAAAGATACAAAAAGCTTTCAAAAAGATTCAAGCACAATTCCTACACTTAAAGAACAAGAAAAATATTATATAGAGTGGGTTTTAAAAAAGATGAAGGGAAACCAAAGCAAAGCTGCCAAAGAGCTTGGCATCGACCGTGTTTCTCTTTGGCGTAAAATTAATAAGTATAGTATTGAGATAGATAATTAGGTCTTCCCTTCGACAAGCTCAGGTATCGCTTCGACAGGCTCAGGTACCAATGTCGCGGTGGTTGAGCCTGTCGCGGTGGTTGAGCCTGTCGCGGTGGTTGAGCCTGTCGCGGTGGCTGAGCTTGTCGAAGCCACCTTGTCTTGTGGATATTGTGTGTAATTCCTTGAAAGTAAAGGCAAATCTTCTTGTCGATCTTCAATTAAGGCTTTTTTCTTTTTCCTGCTCCAACCTTGCACTTGCTTTTCTTTATAAAAAGCTTCATCAATTCGTTGAAATTCTTCACAATAAACCAATTTAACAGGTAATCGCTTTTTTGTATAATTAGCACCTTCTCCTGCTTGATGCTGAGCAAGACGAATCTCTAAATCTTTTGTACTTCCTGTGTAATAGCTACCATCGGCACATTCTAATATGTACATATATCCTTTCATCATAACCTATTTCCCTGGGCCGAACCTTCGACAAGCTCAGGTACCGCTCCGACAAGCTCAGGTACCGCTACGACAAGCTCAGGTACCGCTTCGACAAGCTCAGGTACCGCTCCGACAGGCTCAGGTACCGATGTCGCGGTGGCTGAGCTTGTCTTTTTGGTGGCTGAGCTTGTCGAAGCCAACCCATAAATAAACACAATAAAATTTATTTTTTATACATAATCTACAGAGGCAAAGCTTCTTCTTATCCCCTTTTTATATTCCACATCTTTATAACCAAAAAGAACAAATAACCCTTCTCTGCTTTTGTATCGTATTTTATGTTTTTGTCTGAACTTTGTGC
Organism: Desulfobacterales bacterium; assembly: GCA_963662235.1. Classification (GTDB taxonomy): domain Bacteria; phylum Desulfobacterota; class Desulfobacteria; order Desulfobacterales. The sequence goes on from OY759308.1 coordinate 1,699,726, forward strand.
CTTTTTTACCTATCTGAATTAAAGGGTGAATTCCTCCAATCATACAGGTTCCTAAGCCTAAAGCTTCACCTGCAAGCATAGCATATGTTGCAGCAATAATCGGATCGGCAGGGTCGCTATAGCAAGAAGCATAAAAATATATCGCCAAAGGAGCATCATATGTTACAAGGTTTACGCCCTTGTCCATATTTTTTGTATATGTATCAAGCAAAGGTTTGAGAAAATTTCTAAAAAGCTCATCTGTCTTTTTGCCCCAAAATGGTCGCATTAAAAATAAAAACCATTTAGAACAAAGCCATTTTAAGCCTTTTGCATAATTGCAAAAATCTATCGCAAAATCTCTAACTTTCTTTTTTGTATCAAAAACCAAAACATTTACATCAGATGGAGGCAAACCCATAGGGGCACATTTGGCAGCGTTTAATATTTTTTCTATTGTATAACTTTCAACCAGAATATTTTTAAACTCTCTTATACTTCTTCTTTGTTTAAGAAGATTATAAAAATCTTCATATTGAAGTTTTGCTTTATCTTTGTCTAAAGCAAAAAGATCGTCTTTTGATAATGTTCTACCTGAAATTGTAATTGCACCGCTTGGACAAATTGCCATACAATGACCACAACCGATACATCCAAAAAGAGGGTCTTGCTTTTCTTGTGCTTTATTGTTTTTGATTTCTAAGCCAAAATCTTTACAGACATAAACACACAAGCCACACCCTGTGCATTTTTCTGTATCAATTTTTATATTGCCTTTGGTTTTTGTTCTTGTAGTTGGTATTGCCATTTTTTTGTTTTGGCTATTTAGCTTAAAATATTATTACTCTTTTTTTGATAAACTAAATTTTCATTTTACTAAGTAATTTTATGATAGTTTCTATATCTTTTTCAGAAAGATTTGCTGCAAATATTTGTACAATATTTTTTTTTATTTTATATGCTTCTTCTTTAAATTCTTTTCCTTTTTCGGTTAAAATAACATTGAATGTTCTTTTGTCCCTTGAATTCTTTTTTTTTGCAATGAGGTTTCTCTTCTCAAGTTTTTTTAATGCCCGACCCACATTACTTCGATCAACTATTGCTTGTGATGAAATCTCTTCTTGAGTCAAGGATTCCTTTTCATACAATAACATTAATATATGAAGATCTGTATGGGATATGCTTAACGGATTAAGCGCTTTTTCTACCTGTTTTAATCGCCATTGCCCTAATTTCGTAAAAATATCAAAAAATTTCTCAGATATTTCCATATAGCATTTCCAGTTTTTTTTGTTATATATATAAAATCATAATTAAGAAAATCTTTGTTTAAAATCTTCTCAAACTTATATCCTATGTTATTTATTTAAAAAGGATAAAAATTAATTACTTTTTTTTAAAAAATCTGCTGTTGATTTCTTACTTTTTGCTTAGAATGCTCTAATAATGGCTTATGTTGTAGATCTAATCAAGATAATAAAACAATTAAATATGTCTTGTATTTAGAATAAATAGCTTTATATATTAGCGTGCGCACGCAAGTAAAAAAAACAAAAAAGGAGAAAAGTATGTATAGTATTGGAATTGATATTGGTTATTCATCTGTAAAAACAATCATATTAAGCAAAGATAAGGAAATATTATTTTCAAAATATTCTCTACATCATGGACGAACCTATGATGTTTTAAAATCACAAATTTCATCAATTGAATCTACACTTTTAAACAATATTACCATGGGAGCATATACTGGCAATAAAGAAGAGTTACTTGTTGATAAAATAGCCTATGTTAACGAAGTGACAAGTCTTGTTGAGGGATGTATGTTTGAAAATATTGATATTAAATCAATTATTGAAATAGGTGGACAAAGTTCTAAATATATTACCAACATTTCAAAAAAAGATAAATCAAGAATTAAGGTTACCATTAATTCAAGTTGTTCCGCAGGGACAGGATCATTTATAGAAGAATTAGTATCTAGATTAGGGATAACCTTGGAGAATTATTCTAAAATATCATCTCAGGCCGAGAGTATACCTCGAATTGCAGGGCGTTGTAGTGTTTTTGCTAAAACAGACATTACTCATCATCAACAAAATGGAACACCTATTCCAGATATTTTAAAAGGTCTGTCTCACGCAGTTGTGAAAAATTATCGAGGTTCAGTAATGAGAAAATTGGATATGATGACTCCAATTTTGTTTGTTGGTGGAGTTGCCCATAATCAAGAAATTTATGAATCATTGTTGTCCATATTAAAGTTAGAAAAAGACACCCTTTTTATTCCTCGCAATTTTAATTCTTTAGGCGCTTTGGGAGCTGCAATTATTGCTCAAGAAAATCAATTGCAAATTAATATGTCTGATATGCAAAGTCATACTTTTCTCAATAGTACTCTTGATTCTCATACAAATAGCAATCTTTATCCTTTATCTGTCTTGGATACAATTGAGGTTCATAATAAACATTTATTAGAAGAAAGCAGACAAGAAAAAATCAATTGCTATCTTGGAATTGATGTTGGTTCAACCAGTACAAATTTAGTTTTGTTAGATACAGATGATAAAATTATAACTTTTAAATATTTAAGAACATTGGGTAATCCAATAAATGCAATTCAAAAAGGTCTTACTGAGATCAAGAATGAATTTTGTACAAAACTGAACATATTAGGAACAGGGGTTACTGGTTCTGGGCGTTATATGATTGGGAAATACATTGGAGCAGATATGGTGAAAGATGAAATAACTGCCCAAGCCAAAGCAGCATATTGGATTAATAAAGATGTTGATACTATTTTTGAAATTGGAGGACAAGATTCCAAATTTATAAGTATTAACAATGGGAAGGTTGTTGATTTTCACATGAATAAAGTATGTGCAGCAGGAACAGGCTCCTTTATTGAAGAACAATCAAAAAAATTTAATATTCCAATTAATGATTTTGGACAACTTGCATTAAAAAGCACTAATCCAGCTAATTTAGAAGAAAGGTGCACTGTCTTTATTGAATCAAGTATTTCTTTGAAGTTAGCAATTAATACTCCTTTAGAAGATATTGCTGCTGGTCTTTGCTATTCGATAGTAAAAAATTATCTTAATAGAGTTGTTTCCCATAAGAAGATTGGAGACAATATCCATCTTCAAGGTGGAATTGCCTTTAATCAAGGAATTATAAACGCCTTTAGAATTTTAACAAAAAAAGAAATTCTTATCCCTCCCTATTTTAGCACAATGGGTGCTCTTGGCATTGCTATTATTTTAAAAGAAGAATTAAGCGATACAAAAAAAACATTATTTAAGGGGATAGATATTGATTTAGAAAAAGAATTAAAAATAGAAAAAAGAAAATTAGAAGCGAGCAATAACCAAGATGTTCCAAAATTTTGTGACCGACTGGAAAAAATTATATTTGAAAAACATGTACCACAAAAAGATTCATCAAAAAAGACAATAGGAATCCCTCGTACTCTGTTTACTTATGGGCTTTTCCCAATGTTTAGTACTTTTTTGCGTGAAATGGGTTTTAATATTGAGTTATCTGAATCTACCAATGATGAAACAATTAAATTAGGACAGGAATTTTCATTAGAAGAAACCTGTTATCCTGTAAAGCTTATTACGGGTCATGTTGCAGAGTTGGTAAATAAAAATGTAGATTATATCTTTTTCCCAGATTTATATACGGCAGATCATCAAGAGTCCAAAACCAGACAAAATTTTGGCTGTGCCTATATGCAGCTTGCTTTCAGGATGGTTGATCAAGCAATGAAACTTGAAGAGAGGGGGATACAATTATTATCTCCAACACTTGCTTTTAATATGGGCAAGGATTTTATGATGGAGAGCTTTATAAAATTGGGAAAACAATTAGGTGTAGATACTAAAACTACTCAAGCTGCTCTCAAGAAAGGTATGGAACAAACATTCAAATTTCGTAAAGAGCTTTCAGCACAAGGCAAAGATGTTATTGAAAAATTACCTAAAAATGAAAAGATATTGGTAATTATATCCAAATTATATGGTGTTCTTGATCCAATTCTTAATATGGGCATCCCAGATAAATTAGAAAAAATGGGTTACAAAGTAATTCTTTTTTCCGATTTGTTTGAAAATGATATATTTGATGAGCATCCTAATATGTATTGGCCTTTTGAACAGCATGTATTGGGTTCGGCAAAAATTGTAAAAGAACACCCCAATATGTTTGCAGTTTTTTTAACTCATCATGGGTGTGGGCCAGATTCAATTACTCTTCATTATTTTCAAGAAATAATGGATGACAAGCCATATCTGAATATTGAAATTGATGAACATTCTTCCGATGTTGGAGTGATTACACGAATTGAAGCCTTTTTAAACAGTATTAATTCAATAGAAACAGTAAGACATGCTTTTAAACCATTAAGCAGTAAAAACACTGCCACAATAAATATGCAGGCTTCATTAAAACTGAATAACGATTCACAATTAATTCTACCAAATTTATATCCATATTCTCAAATCTTTGAATCTATACTAAGTACGAAAGGGGTTAATACTAAAGTTCTTTCTTTTACCAATGAAGAGTCAATTAATGAGGGACGTAAATATATTCTGACAAATGAATATTACTCTCTTGTTGGATTATTGGGAGATGTATTCAAATTTTTGAAAGATAAAAATAGGGAAGAAAATATTTCAATATTTTTGCCTCAAAATGAAGGCGGAGAAACTGATGGACAATATTCAAGATTATTACGAACTAAATTAGATCAAAAATCATATAAAAATATCAATATTATTTCTCCGTTTATAGAAGATGCACTTCTACTTGCGGAAGAAGATAGAAAGTTATTATTCCATGCCTTAATTGCAGGAGATCTCATACGCACAGTATCTTTCAATGAACGCACATCACTACTAAAACAAATCATAAATTTTATTGAAGATAATAATTTCAATCTTACTGAACTTACAAAAATAGCACAGGCTATTTCACAGCAAAAGATTGGTTCTAAGAAAATTCTTCTTATAGGAGAGCCTTTCATCCTTTTCAATGACTATATGAACAACAATTTAGGGAAAATTCTGAATGAAAAAAGATTTCACACTGTTTATGCTCCAATGAGTGAATATATGTGGTTTCAATGGCGAGATTATGCTGTTCAAAACAATGCAGAATTGCTAACCCAAATAAAATCTTTTCAAAAATCTATTAAGATAGTTTCAAATCAATTAAAAGACAATACGCCTTTTATTTTAAATTTGGATGAAGCTGTCAAAATTGCTGATGATATTGTGGGTTATTATTCAGGTCTTAATGCTCGCTATAGAGGAAGTAAAATTTTCAGTACTCCTTCTAATGTAGTTAGTGGAATTATAACACTGTCTTCCTTATATGAAAACACTGGAATAGCCTTAAATATCCTACAAAAATATCATGCGAGAAAAACATCAATTCCTATACTTGATTTAACCTTTGATGGTGGAATTAACAAAAATAATAATGTAAAAATTGAATCTTTTCTCTTTTATCTGAAATGATATATGAACTAAAAAAAAATTGTAGTAGCCCACATTTTTAAATGTTAGTTGTATTTAAAAAAAGTAAAATTTACTAATTGAGGAATTATATGGGGAAAAAACTTTGTAATCAAAAACATAGAAAAGGACTACCAGATAGCTACTGGTTAAATGATCCTGAAGTTGTTTTTAAGGAATTAAATTTAAAAGAAGGAAACTGTTTTTTAGATTTGGGATGTGGGATTGGAAGTTATGCTATTCATGCTTCATCTAAAGTTGGTAAAACTGGAAGGGTTATTGCTATTGATAGGCAAACGCATATCTTAGAAGAACTTTTAAATAGAGAAAAACAGCATCAAAATATTATTACTTATGTGGCAGATATTACACAGTCCCTTCCAATAAAAGATGAAACAGTGGATGTATGCTTCATATGCACCGTTTTACATTGCCTTAATTTGGAAACTGAAACAGATGTCCTTTTTAGAGAGCTTTTTCGTATATTGAAAAAAAATGCAAAATTAGTTGTTGTTGACTGTAACCTTGATGATCTATCGAAAGGTCCACCATTAAATATGCGAATATCCCCTCAAAAAATGGGAAATGCTATTACTAAATATAATTTTATAAAAGTTAATGAAGTAGATTTAGGCTTTAATTATATGTTGCACTTTAAAAAAGAAGATTAGCCACTTGAAATAAAGAAGAAGATATAAAATTTTGTATTAGTTATTTAGATTAAAAAGCGCAATGTTATTACTCTTCTTTTGATATCTTATAATAGGGCAACTTAAGTTTTGGCTCAAAACCAAGTTTTAAAGCTAAATTATATGAAGGAATATTTTCGAAAGCACATGCCCAAACAGGTGTAAAGCCTTTATCAAGTGAGTGTTTTATAAGCTTTGCACAAGCTATGCTGCCAAACTTTTTTTTGCGATATTCTAATTTTGTTTCCATTGCCAGCTCTAATTCATCATTATGAATAAATGAAGAAAAGGCTATTGAAACAGGAACATCATCATAAACAAGAGAAAAACCAACACCTCTTTTTTCAAAATCTTGGCTGTTATTCCAAAACTTTTTTGGAACAACACTGCCATCAAACGAATTAAAAAGAGCCTCATCCACCTTAACAAAATTAAATTCATCAAGGTTAATTTGAGATAGATATTTTTTAAATTTTAAAGGATTAAATTTAAAATTTATCCTTCTTAGCTTATCAATGACTACACTTGAGTTTTGCAGAAGAGGCTCATTTTCTTTAATGATTTTATCAAATATTTTTTCATGGTTGCTTGGATAAATTTGAAGAAACTCAAGAGGGGTTTTTCTATGATTATTTTTAAGTAAAAAACTTATAAATTTTGTTTTTAAAAATTCTTCGTCAATTTTGCCAAATAAAAGCGACATCCCATAAGGATGTATTACATAGAAGTTTTTTGGGTTTGAAATATCATCAACATAAACCTTGCCATCGATATGCTTTTTTATAACCGATTTTGCAAAAAGTTTATTTATGGAAACATAAGATAAACTTTTTTCTACAATATGATATTGAGCTTTGTTTAAGATAATCATCTTGAAGCCTTTGCATAAGAAGTTAATATTTTTCCTTATTGCAAGCTTATAAATTGTTTGTCAACTTAACTTAGATTTTTAGCAAAATCATCATTTTTATTTTTCAAACCAGCTTTTAATTTGCTCTTTGCTTGGGACTTTTCCAGTTACTTTTACATCGTTATCAATCACAACAGCAGGTGTTATTATTATGCCATATTGTGCAATTTCCATTAAATCTGAAATTTTTTCTACTTTTGCATCAACACCAAGCTCTTTTATAGTCTCTTTTATAAGTTTTTCAACTTGTTCGCATTTAGCACAACCAGGACCTAAAACTTTTATATCCATAATATTTGTTTTCTCCTTTAGTTTTTTTAAAAAATTATGATAAGCAGCAATTAGAAGATTTTAGCCCATCTTCAATCATCTTTTTATAGTCTCCTAAAGCATCGTGAGTCCAGCAGTCATCTCCTCCTGCACTTTCTCTAAATGTTAAAGCCATTATGTAAGACAGCTCTTTTACACTGGCTCCTGCTTCAAGTGCTCCTAAAAAGTGTTTGATAAGACAAGGTTTAGAGCGGTTTTTTATAGAGAGTGCAAAGCAGATAAATTGATAGGTTTTCTCATCAATTGTTCGTTTTTCTTTATAAAGTTCATCAATTTTATCAAACTCTTCTGCAAATTCTGGAAACATTTCTTGAAGTAAACGCATAATTTGTTCTCCTCGTAAAAAAATAAATTTACTATTTTAGACAAAAATAAGTTCCAATAATAACAAACAGTATACCTGTTATATAACTTAGCCACTTTTCAATAACAGCAAGTTTGTTAAAAAACCCTCCTGCAAGATGTGAGGCGTAAGAGAGTATAAAAGCAAAAAGCAAAACAGGAAGAGCAGTTCCCACACCATATAAAAAAGGCAGAAACAGTTTTGATTCATATTTTAGGGCAAGAGGAATAACACTTCCGAAAAAAAGGGCTGCCGATATCGGACAAAAAGATAGTGCAAAGATAAACCCCAACAAAGAAGCACCGAAGATACCACCTCCCAAATTCTCTTGCATACCTTTGTTTAATAAGTTTATGCCTTTTAGGTTAAATGGGATAACTTTTAAAATAATAAGCCCTGTAATAATTAGAATAGGAGCTATAATCTTATTTATATGTTCTTGGAGAAAAAAGGATATCTCAGGTATAGAAAGCAGGCTATATACAATAATTATGCTTATAATAATATAGGCAATGGCTCTTCCTATTGTATAAAAAAAACCTATAATTAGCGAGCCGTATGATTTGTCTATGTTCTTACTGATATATGAAATTGCAAGTATATTAGTAGCAAGAGGACAAGGGCTTATTGATGTTAAAATCCCAAGCCATATTGCTGAAAAAATAGGGATAAGATTGCTTTCCATTTTAATTCTCCAAATAACTTTTGATTTCATTTTTAATATAATTTGAAAATTTTTCTTTATCCCTTAAAGATTGCCAAACCTTATCAAGATTTTTCCATCTTATTTCCTTTTCTTTGTCCATTTCTGAGACAACAATCGATTTACTATATAGTTTGTAATCTTTTATAAAATGTTTGTTAGACTCATCTTCAACATTTAATGGCTTCCACTTAAGTGTTTTGTTTTTTAATTCATCTTTAAAATAGGTTTGTATTGTATCATATGTCCAATTTTCAATAATCTTACATGAATAACAGCGATTTGTTGTATGAAAATAGTATACAATAATTTCTTTGTGAGGCTCTTTATTTGCATCTTTTGCATAAGAGTTAGTTGCCAATGTTGTTATAGCCAAAAATAATATAATGAAAATGTTTAATTTTTTGCGCACTTTTTTATCCTTTTTTTAAATCAAAAATTAACTTACAATCCATCCATAAAAAACGCCGGCTATTGTTGACATAATGATGATTATAGAACAAAAAACAGCTGTCTTTTTTGCTCCCATAACTCTGCCAATTACAAGCATATTAGGTAAAGAAAGAGCAGGACCAGAAAGAAGAAGTGCAAGAGCAGGACCTTTTCCCATTCCTGCACCAAGAAGCCCTTGCAAAATAGGAACTTCGGTAAGAGTTGCAAAATACATAAGTGCACCAGATAAAGATGCAAAAAAGTTTGCCCATAGAGAGTTCCCGCCCATAAGATCTTCTATGTAGTGTGCTGGAATTAAAGCAGAGTGTCCGGGACGACCTAATAAAAATCCTGCAATCAAAACCCCTATTGCAAGAAGAGGAAAAATTTGTTTCATAAATCCCCAAGTGGCTTGCGTCCAAGTTAAACACTCATCTTTTGTAAACCAAGCTTTGAGCATTACTCCAAGAATAAGAAGAAGAAAAATTGTAGCATACCACTTTATGCTAAATATAGATGCCCATAATCCTGTTGAGTTCGGAGCAGGCTTTGCAAATGCTGCAAAAATAAGAATTAAAACCATAACCAGCATATAAAGCCCATCTTGGGAAAGAGAGCGAGGGTTTTTTTCATCTTGAGGCAAATGCATTTGATTTGCACCTGCCTCATCTTTTTGGAAAATTGAAGACATAATCAAACCAGTTATGATAGCAAAAAAAATTGCACCAATTGCTCTTGCAAGTCCGAGCTCCCAGCCTAATATGCGAGCTGTCAGTGTTATTGCCAAAACATTTATTGCAGGTCCTGAATATAAAAATGCAACAGCAGGTCCGATTCCTGCTCCTCTTGTGTATATGCCAGCAAAAAGAGGAAGGACAGTACAGGAACAAACCGACAAAATTGTTCCTGATACAGATGCAACACTATATGACAAAATTTTCTTTGCCTTAGGTCCAAAATATTTTAAAACTGATGCTTGAGATATAAAAACAGAAATTGCCCCTGCAATTAAAAAAGCAGGAATCAAACAAGTTAAGATATGCTCTCTTGCATACTCTTGCAGCATCATAAAAGCCTCTAAGCCAGATTTTCTAATGACTTCTGCATCCCATGGAATATAGTAGGCAACTGCAAATAGACTTATGAGTATTAAAAATTTTGTTCTTTCTTTCACTTGTTTTACTCCTTATTTATATATATCGCTATTTGTAGATATTAAGACCTTTGCACATAAAGATTAACGCTCTCTTTTACTTTTGTTTTGGGTTCGACGTATAAAAATACTACTTCACCACAAAACAAAAGCAAAATAGAGCTATGTGCAAAGGTCTCTTTTTTATCTGCTTTCCCCCTTTTAATGTAGATTATTAAACTTGTAGGGAACGGTTTAAAACCGTTCCCTACTCTATTTTTAATTTTACTTTGCATTGGATTTACATATGGAAAGCCTATCCAATTTCGGTAGCTTTTTAACAAGCTTTGTAATATTTTCATCATCTTCAAGCCAGTGTCTTAAATTGCCAAGAATTGTGGCAGCATATGGGCTTTTTGTTTTATGATTAAGATAGTAGTTTGTCCAAAGCCCGTCTTTTTGAAATAAAATAAGCTCTGCATCTTCTAAAATTTTCAAATGTTTTGAAACTGTAGATTGAGACAAACCCAAGCAAGATTGGATTTCACACACACATAAAGGTTCTTTATGCTGTATCATTTTCACTATCTTAACTCTATTTTGATCAGATAATGCTTTCATAACTTTTAAAAATCTTTTCATTTGGATAGTCCTCTTTTTGCATTTTATATCGTTAAATGGCGATATATAGATGAGAGGGAAGGCAAAGTCAAGTAATTGTTTTTAAAAATGAGAGTAGATATAGGATTTTTTAAAAGATTTTTTGGTGTTCTTAATATGAATAAAGAGAGGGTTTTTAGATTAATTTAGGATGTATGATTTTTAAGAAAATTTGGTTTATTAAAAGATATTAATATATTGCGTAGCGTAGAGACGTTGCATGCAACGTCTCTACATTTGGTATCCAAGATTTTTCTTACCTTTTATGATTCTTGATAAGATAAGGTGTCTTCAGAATATTCTGTATGTGCTAATATGTTGGTTGTGATAGCCATTTTTTTATATTTGATGAGTAAATTCTTAATAATATCCAAAAGATACAAACTATGGCTCCCCAAAAAGAAAAGGGGCTAAAAAATGCTTCATCACTTAAGGGGACCATTAGGATATATGTAGCTTGATCTGCTACTAAGGTTAGACCAATCACTATAAAGGTTGCTAAGAATTTATAGAGTAATTTATTGTTACATAAAAATAACAGCAAGAGTTCAGAGATTGAAATTATCAAAAGGCCTGTAAATAAATGATGGAACTCTACTCCATAAATTATTAGTGAGCGTGATTCATTAGGCAAATCTCTTGCGAGTATATTGCCACCTCTTACAAATAGCATTGTTAATAGTGTTACAGAGGCAAGGAAATGATTAAAGTTGATGGTGTGGTTAATATATTTCACTGATTTATTTAACTTCAACAAAAAGAAAACCGTTAAGCATAAGATGATACTCAATGAAAAAATATTTAAAATCATATTATTCATTCCATATAAATTAGCGTTATTCAACATATAGCTAATAACGATACTTATAGAAATAGAAATAGAAAGAAGGATATTTTTAATTTTTTTAATTTTTTCTGATGTAACAAGAAATTCTATAGACAAAATCCATGCTAAAAATATTAACAAATGAGATGGTCGCAAAACTAATTCACCAAAATCAATATGTAAATTTATTGCGTAAATATATGAACTCAGAAGACAACCAGTAATGATAGGGGAAAATATTGTTATAATTTTGTTTTGCATAATTTATTCACTCATAGAATGTTAGCAATAATTTTATTAAGGACATACCGACTGGAATTATAATTGTGAGAATACTTTTAAAATATATATGTATTGAGAATGGCCATTCAGGAATACTACTCACATGGTTATAAAGTAATTTTAAAGAAGAAAGTCTATGATGTTGAAAATAATGATTCTTCTCAGAGTTAAATGATGCAATAACTTTAATTTTTTGATTAAGTATCTTGTGAGACAGTTCATTTATTTCATTAATAATTATTTTTAAGTAATCTTCTTTTGCTCTGACAATTGGTTTTCTGATAGCTATTGTAGGTGCAATTAATGATAAAAAAGCTATTGGGATAAAAGCAATTAACAATATATAATTGTGCCATGAAGGTTCAGAACCTTCTTTTAAAAATGACATTGTAAGTAATAACATAAAAGATACAATAATATAAAGATAGCTTATGCCTGTGTCAGCCAGATAGCTTAAACCACCAAAACCATCTTCTCCAAATGGTTCAAGCTTAATTGCCTGATCTTGTTTTTTTTCTTCCCACCTGCATATTGCCAGTAAAAAATAAGAAACTCCCCAAATTAATGTAATGAGTCGCGAAAGAATAAATGGAGGAAGACCATAATAAAAAAAAGTCCAGAGCCTAGCGGATATAGTAGACAAAGGGGCACCCTTAAGATCACAGTCCCATTTAGGGAGATTTATTTTGTCCCCTAATTTAATGGTTGTTGGGTGTTGTACAGCCTTAATTGACTCGGCGGAAGGAATGTCTGAATTTTTTAGCACTACCACTGTATCGGATTTATATGGGTATATTGAGTTATCAATGAAATCATGTAATGCACATGTTGTTGTATTGTAACTCCAAAATAGTAACGCTATTATCCATGGAAAAATTTTCAGGAATTTACCTTGCCAGCCAACTTTCAAATTAAAAATATTTTTTACTTTTTCTACTGTGTTGTCAAAACCATTGTGTTTGTCAACAATCCATTCTTCGCTTGCTTTTAAGCATATTCGGTTTAATAATTCTGTAGATTTATGGAAAGAATATTTCAACAAAATGAATGTTATTGGGACTATAATAGTGAAAGGCCAAACCATAGTATCCCCAAGAAAACTCATACCAAGTATATCTCCATGTTTTTCCAAAGGCATAGTAACACTACCATAAAAAAATCTATTTTCTTTAAAAGTTACTAAAGAAAGAATAATTAAAGGAAGAAATATAGAACAGCTTAATCCTGCGATTTGTTTAAAATTTTGAAGCCCAATAATTTTTACTAGCCGTTTTGTTACCGGGCAAGACTCGTAAAGATCGTTTGGTGTGAATTTATCTTTTGAGTTATTAGTCTCTTCCATTGTTGACCTCATTCGGAGTTCTGGGAACACCTTACTTATTATTGCCCTTCATATCTCTAATTTTTATGGTTTAAGTTCCATCTTTTCAATAAAAAATCTTTTGCCTAATCCCATAGCTTGCTACTCTTACTATTTATACAATACCTTCTTATAAAAAAGAAGCTCCTTGTCAATAATCAAATAGGGTGTTCTGAAAATTTTCACCTAAATTAAAAAAAACCATATATTAAGTAAGATATAAATAATTTTAAATATAACCGTCGTTCAATTAGATTGAAAAATTATGATTATTCTCAAAGAGGTGCATGTTTTATAACCATTTGCACACAAAATAACAATTGCCTATTGGGTGAAATTGTAAATGATAAAATAATGTGAATAGTATGCAAATTGTTGAGCAATACTGTGGGTTTTTTACAAAAGCCACTTCCAAACAGGCTTAGTGATGATTTTTATTTTGTTTTTTTCAAATTCATCTTCTTCGTCCAAAGTTAGAATAAAGCCTTCTTTTAAATTATAATTTTGGCAAGCTTCAATTAAACCTGCGATTTCTCTTTTTTTTGTTTTATCATTTTTTAAGGTTTGAGAAACTTGAATAGCAAATGTGATTTTATCTTTTTCTTTTATTAAAAAGTCGCATTCTTTTTTTTCTTTATGATAATAAATTTCATATCCTTTTCTTTTAAGTTCTAAAAAAACAATGTTTTCAAGAAGCTTCCCGTAGTTTTCAGAAAAAGCAAAAGAGCTTGAATAGAAAAAACCGTTGTCTAAAATATAACTTTTTTTCAAACTTAATTCTTGAAATTTTAAGGAGTAATTAAATTTATTTATTAGAAAAACAAATGCAATTTCATTTAAGTAGCCGACATATTCAATTATTGTATCTCTGCTGATGTTCAGTTCTTGTTTTAAAAATTTATAAACCGAATTGTAAGAAAAATTACTGCTTATGTTTGTTATCAAAAATCTTAGAAGAGTTTTTAATAATTTAATGTTTCTAATTTTATATCTTTCAATTAAATCCTTATATATCATTAAATCTAAATATATTTTTAAAAGGTCTTTTTTTTTTGTGCTTGTTACAATTTCTGGGTAAGAGCCAAATTTTAAATAATTTTCAAATTCGGCTGAAATAAGATGTCTTTGCTCGGAATATTCGAAATTTTTTTTTAATTTTATTTTTTTAAACTCTAAAAATTCTTTGAAAGAGAGAGGATAAATATAAACAGGATATGCTCTGCCCCTTAAAGATGTTGCAATTTCTTTTGAAAGGACTTTTGAAGATGAACCTGTTAAAAATATTTTGTATTTTTTTCTTTCATAAACTCTTTTAATAAAAAGTTCAAAATTTTCAAGTGATTGAATCTCATCAAAAAACAAATGAACTACTTTATTTATATTTTCTGGATACATTTCAAAATATGCATCAAGGATTAATTGACAATTTTCTGCCTTAAAATTAAGCAATCTTTCATCTTCAAAATTAAGAAATAGAAAAGGTCTTCTCTTTTTTTTTAATTCTGCAATTTTATTAAAAAGCATATAACTTTTTCCGACTCTTCTTGCTCCTATTAAAACAATAATTTTGTTTATATCTATTATTTTAATTTTTCTTGGGATTAAGTCTTTGGGAATGGCTTCGTTTTCCTTTAAGATTTTTTTTATTAAGTTTTTCAAAATATACCTTTTAGTTTTTTAAAAATTTTAATTTTATACAAGTTAAATTATGTTGTAAATTTGCATTGTATAAAATACAAATTTATAAAAAATGCAAGATAAAAAAATGCAGAGACGTTGCATGCAACGTCTCTGCATGCAACGTCTCTATATTTGATATCCAAGAGTTCTCTTACCTTTTATGACCCTTATTCTTGTGTTTTAAGCCTTTGGTTTAAAAGATTTTTTCTTAAATATCTCCCAGTTTGTTTCGTATATCCTCAATAAATCTATCTTCACAACTCGTCTATATCATCGTTGTAAAAAATTAAGCGAGTGCTAAAAAATAACTATTTTTGTAAGTAAAACTTGATTTATTAATAAATATCGTACATATTGGAATTAAATTCCAATTTAAACGAAGAGTTAAATATGTACAAAAGAACCTTAGAAAAAGAAGTTAAAGAAATTAGCAAAACTTTTCCTGTGCTTCTTGTCACCGGTCCAAGACAAGTGGGAAAAACAACTTTGCTTGAAATGTGCAAGGAAAAGAGCAGAAGATATGTCACTCTTGATGATTTAGATGCTCGCCAAATAGCCAAAAACGATCCCGGATTATTTATTCAAACATATAAAACGCCTTTAATCATTGATGAAATTCAATATGCACCCAATCTTTTCAGTTATATAAAAATGGAAGTAGATAAAAATAAGAAAAATGGTATGTATTGGCTAACAGGTTCTCAAAAATTCCATCTAATGAAAAACATTACAGAAAGTTTAGCTGGGCGTGTTGTGATTGTTGATCTTCTTGGTCTTTCTCAATCAGAAATTAATAAAAATGCCCAAAAACAAATTCCATTTATGCCAACAAAAGAATGGACCCAAAAAAATCGCTTCAAAAAATCTAAAGATGTCATGGATCTTTATAATCAAATATGGAGAGGCTCATTTCCTAAGATAAATAATAACCCCGATAAAAAGACAAGGGAACGCTTTTATAGTTCCTACATTCAAACATACATCAATCGTGATGTTAAAGATATTTTAAATGTTTCAGATAGTACTGCTTTTTATAATTTCATAAGTACAGTTGCAGCACGGACGGGGCAACTTTTGAACTATTCTAACATTGCCAGAGATGTTGGAATTGATGTTAAAACCGCAAAATCTTGGCTTTCAGTATTAGCAACATCAGGGTTAATCTATTTGCTAAGACCTTATCACAGCAATCTGACAAAACGTCTTGTAAAAGCTCCTAAACTCTATTTCTTAGACACAGGGCTTTGTGCATACTTAACGCGTTGGATTGAGCCTGAGTCTTTAGAAAAAGGAGCAATGTCTGGTGCTATATTAGAAACATATATCTTTATAGAAATATTAAAAAGCTATTGGCATAATGGATTGGAACCTCATTTCTATTACTATCGTGATGCTGATCAAAAAGAAATTGATCTTGTTATCGAAACAGGAGATACGCTCTATCCTATAGAGTTCAAGAAAACAGCAACACCTTCTTTATCAGCAGTCAAAAACTTTTCGCTTCTTGAAAAATTTGGAAAAAAAGTAGGGAATGGTGCGGTAATTTGCCTTCGCAAAAAGGATATTCCCTTATCGAATGAAGTTGATGCAATACCAGTTAGTTATATTTAAAATAGACGAGGTCTTTGCAAAATACTATTTAAATCTAAGCTTTTTAAAAGAAAAAATAATTTTTGGATTTTTGAGTTAAAAGTTCCGATTTGGAGTTTTGGGAACACCTTACTTAATCTTTCATTTTAGCCCCATGCCTTTGTGTTTTAAGCCTTTGGTTTAAAAGATATTTCAAAAATTTCGATGAAGAGTCTTTTGCCCGAGCTTAGAGGCTGTTAGCTGGTTTTTTTAAAAAAAGATCTAATCTGTATTTTAAAATGTTCATATAGCGTTGTTTCCTTTATATTTGTATATTTGTTCAGCTAACGGGTATCTCAACCGCCCGTAGACGAGAACCGATAACTTCCCACAAATTAAATTCTTTTTTTAAAACCTAAGACTTTCGAAAAACCGCTATCTCTCTTAGTCGGTCTGTAGCATTTTGTTAGAAAAAATTATGAAAACGAGCATCTTCCTTGTACTTTACCCTGGATGGATTTCCCTCAGCTCTGTATAGTCTTCTATTGGAAATATCAAACACAGAAGACCAAATTGTATCAAAATTTAATTGTTTATCGTATTGACAAATAAAACCATATTTCCCGCTTAATATATTTTGTGCATATTCGACCCCATCGTTACAATCAATACACATTAGTGCTTTATAAACAGTTTGATAACGATTTTCAGAAAGATAGACATTGCGATCACTTGCATCATATTTCCACATATCTTTTGATGTGAAATGGTTCACTGTGATAATAAAGCTTTCTCCGTCTCCATTTTTTTCATTATTTCGGATATGAATTTTATGTGGGTGACATTCTACAATAACCATTTTTCCTTCTTTGTCTGTTAATATTATATTGCAACTTGAAGCGATAGGAAGTCCTTTTAAGGCACGAATACCTTCATCAACAGTTTTACATTTTTCAAGAATATACCGTACTAAAAAGACTGAATTGATTCCAGGTTCAATCTCATCCAATTTGGGAAGGACATACGTCATAGCAACCACTAAGCCATAATTATTTACTCCCTCCTCGCCATTGATAAACGAAGACGTATTAAGAATAAAACTATTCCCGTTTTGTGGTCTATAATAAACACTTTTACTGATTTTTTTTAAAAATGGAGGCAGATCGTTGTCCCGGGCATGATAAATTTGACCTTTATGCGTAAAACTAAACGCCGTACAACCTCGAATTTCAACGCAATTCCCATTATTGATATCAAGACAACTCCCCATACACATCATCCAAGAGGTAAATAGCTCATTGTCATATTCAATTGTGTCCGTAATACCTTGAATTTCGTCTACTGCTTCAGGAAAGTGTTTTTTAAGTAATTTTCCGCACTCTCTGCCATGCTTTACTTGAAATGTATCCAGTTTTATTGGGAACTTGACACTGTTTTGTCTAAATATGTTTCCCATTTTTTGACCCATCTCATAATGATTGCCATGAAATCTTGGATGGTACATTTTATTTCCTCCCCTTCTAAATTGAAATTAGATCAAAGAGGAATAATAAAATTATTGTCAATACTTTTTCCGATGATGTGTTTTATAACAAGAAGCTGATAAAATGGGCTTTTAAACCCCAAAAGTCTCATTCAGGTTAGATTTAAGGTAGATTATACTGATGGCACAAAATCGTAAAAATAGCGCATAACATCATAACGTGCTACTATTCCTATGATTTTATCGTCTTCGACTATAGGAATTCTGCCAATATTATTTTTAATCATAATCCTAGCGGCTTCAGATGGGCTTTGAAATTTATCCATAGTTATTATGTTTGTTCTCATAAAGGCTTTAACAGGCGAGTTTTTTTGCGATTCTTTAGTGAGTTTTTTATAGTCTCTTATAGAAATCATTCCAATTAACTTGTCATTTTCTACAACAGGAAAACCTATATACCCTTTTTTTCCTGCAAGTTTTCTCATCTCTCTCATAGTCATATCTGGAGAAATTGTATCTACAGGGAAAGACATAATGTCGCCAATATAAATTGTGCTTTCTTGATTGCCTGCTATTAGTTCTTTTAAATGATCTTCAATGGCTTCAGGGTTGACCTTTTGCTTGATAAGTGCAGAAGCAGCACCAATATGCCCTCCCCCACCTAATCCTGATAAAATTTTACCAACATCTATTATGTCATTTCTACTTCTACCAATAACGATACATTTTTCCGTATCAGTAATAAATATACCGAAAGCAGCATCAACATTCATTATGTCCATATACATAGTCACAACTGGCGAAATATTATTTATGAACTTTTTAAGCTTTATAGCGACTATACTTATATTTATTTTTTTGTTTTCAATATACTCTCTTTCACCGTTTTCAATCATATGCATCAAAATGTCTTTTTGTTCTTCATTGTATACTTTCGTTAAAAAACGGTTGAGAATAGAAAGTTCTGCTTCTTGTTCAAGAAGAAAGCCAGCTATAAAAACATCTCGCGGTGTAGTAGATAGAAAACTTAAAAAACCAGTATCTTCATATATGCCCATTAGAAAAATAGTAGCCTCGATTGTACTTATCTTCTTGTTCTCTTTTCTGATTTTTTCAACAAGCATAGTTGTTGTTGAGCCTATTTTTTCAATATGTTCAGTATGAGCTTTTAGATTCGATTTTTTGTGATGATCCCAAATTATAGTCTCTACATTACTGTTTTGGAATATTTCACCTTTTTCTATTCTGTTCCAATTATTCGTATCTACAATTATTATTTTTTTTATTTTGTTTTTATCGGCTATAATATCGTCTATAGAAAAAAACTTTAAATAATCTTTGTGTAGAGATAAAAAATTTTTTACATTTTGCCTTAAACTGTTGGGAAGTATAGGCAAAGCATTAGGATATAAAATTTTTGCTGCGATAAGAGATGAAAAAGCATCAAAATCGGTGTTTTTATGTGTAACTATAATTTCCATTTTTTTAGTTTTTAAGAGCTTTACATAAAACTCTTATTTTTTATATAAAAAGTTTTAAAAGGTTATAAAACCTTTGCATATAGATTAAATTTTGTTTTTATTATGAATTTTTTATGAAATTATCAAAAGTTAAGATTTTGCCAAAATCATTATTTTTTCATAAAAACATTTATGTGCAAAGGTCATTCAATTATGAAATTAACTTTTACAAAAATAGACTATCTCAAATTAATTATCAAGAGAGCTTTGCACATAGCTCTATTTTGCTTTGGTTTTGCGGTGCAGTAGTATGTTTAATACGTCAAACCCAAAACCAAAGTGAAAGAGGGCTATGTGCAAAGCTCTCATTAATAAGGAAAACATTAAATGACAAATATAGCAATCATTGGAGCAAGCGGATATACAGGTTTTGAGCTTGTTAAAATTCTTTTAAAGCATCCTAAAGTAAAAATCAAAATTTTAACATCACGCCAATATAAGAACGTTGAATTTACTTCTATATATCCTATCCTTACAAATCAAATCGATTTAAAATTTGAAGAGATGGATATTGAAAAAATAAATAGAGAAATAGACTTAATCTTTATAGCTCTTCCCCATAAGCTTCCTATGGCAATTGCCTCTCACTTTTTAAAAGCTAACAAAAAAGTGATAGATTTATCGGCAGATTTTAGATTTAAAGATGTTAAACTTTATGAAGAGACGTATCAAAAACACACTTCAAAAGAGATACTTAAAAAAGCTGTATATGGACTTTGTGAAGTTTATAGAAAAGAGATAAAAAAAGCTACAATAATAGGAAATCCAGGCTGTTATCCTACAAGTATTCTTCTTCCCTTAATTCCAATAATAGAAAAAGATATTATCGATACTAAAACTATAATAGCAGATTCTAAATCGGGCACAAGTGGCGCAGGTAAAAATATTAGTGCTACTACACATTTTTGTGAAGTAAACGAAGATTTTAAAGCTTATAAAGTTGCCTCTCATAGACACAATCCAGAAATAAATGAACAATTAAGTTTGTTTGCAAAAAAAAAGGTTAATATAAGCTTTGTACCTCACTTATTGCCACTAAACAGAGGAATGCTAAGCACTATATATGCAAATATTACAAAAAAAATAACAGAAAGTGATATAATCGATATTTTAAAAGAATATTATAAAAACGAACAATTTATAAGAATTCATCCTATATCAAAAATGCCTTCTATTAAAAATGTACAAAACACAAACTATTGTGATATTGGAGTTACTGTAGATAAAATGGCAAAAAGGCTAATAGTGGTTTCTGTTATAGACAATCTTGTTAAAGGGGCATCAGGACAAGCTGTACAAAATATGAATATTATGATGGGATTTGACGAAACATTAGGGCTAATTTAAATCCTATTTTTTTGTAAATAATATTTGAAAAAATTTTTAAATAGTAGAAAAAACTTAAGTTATGATAAATAAATTTAAACATAAAGATTTTTGGATTATTTTTTTTGCAGACATTGTAATTTTTACCTTTGTTTTTATAATAGCTAATTTAATCCGTTTTGAATTTACTCTCCCAATCCCTCTTGATAACCTTAAAGCTTCGCAATATATTTTCCCCTACCTTCTTCTTATAAAACTATTATCATTTTTTGTTTTTGGCATCTATAGCAGTATGCTTCGTTTCTATAGTATTCGTGAGCTTTTAAATATAATTAAAGCATCTTTTCTCTCTTTTTCAATTGTCTCTATTCTTTTTTTTATAATTGATCGTGTTGATGGACTCTCAAAAGGAATTGTTTTTATAGATTTTTTGCTCACTATAATTTTGATAGGCGGTTTCCGTCTATTTATTCGTTTTTACTTTGAATATTTTCATAAAAATGGGAATTTTTCTCATAACAACGTAACAAAAAAGAGAACTTTAATTATTGGTGCAGGTGAAGCTGGAGATAAACTTTATAGAGAAATACAAAAAAATTCCAATCTACACTACACAGTAGTAGGTTTTATTGATGACGATAAAAGTAAAATAGGACATAGAATCCATAACATTCCTGTTTTGTCCTCTATTTCTAAGTTGGACAAAGCTTTAGAAAAAACTGGAGCTGAAGCAGTTATTATCGCTATCCCTTCTGTTCAAGATAGTAATAAAATAAAAAAAATAGTTGAAATTTGTAAACTAAACAAAATCAAATTTAAAATATTGCCCCCTACAATCGACATTTTAAATGACGATTTAAATATAAATCTTCTTCGTAAAGTATCTTACAATGACCTATTAGGAAGAAAAGAGATAAAGCTTGACAATGACCAAATAAAACAAAACTTTAACGATAAGAACATTTTAATAACTGGTGCAGGTGGTTCTATAGGCTCAGAACTTTGTAAACAACTTTGTAAATTTAACCCTCACTCTATTTTACTTTTTGATATAGCAGAAACACCACTTTATCATATCGATAATTTTCTTAAAAAAAACTTTCCACATATAAAAGTGATACCAATAGTAGGGGATATCAAAGATAAAGAACATATAACAGAAATTATCAAAAAATTTAAAGCTCATATAATTTTTCATGCGGCAGCTTATAAACATGTACCTATGATGGAGTGGCAACCTTGGAAAGCAGTTGAAAATAACGTACTTGGCACAAAAATTTTACTTGATGTAAGTGCCGAGCTTGAAATTGAAAATTTCATTTTAGTCTCAACAGATAAAGCAGTAAACCCTACAAGTGTTATGGGTGCAACAAAAAGAATTGCCGAAATGATGCTTCAAAATAAAAATAGTGAAAGCCAAAAAACAAAATTTATGGCTGTAAGATTTGGCAATGTATTGGGCAGTGCAGGAAGTGTTATCCCTCTCTTTGAAAAACAGATACAAGAAGGTGGACCTGTTACAGTTACTCACCCTGATATAGAAAGATACTTTATGACCATTCCTGAAGCTTGCCTTTTGATACTTCAAACCTCCTCAATGGATTTAAGAGGTGGAGTTTTTATTCTTGATATGGGTAAGCCTATTAAAATAATGGATGTCGCCAAAGAGATGATAAAATTCTATTTTTCTCCTTATAAAGAAGAGATAAAGATTAAAATAGTTGGTTTAAGAGAAGGCGAAAAACTTTATGAAGAGCTTTACATAAATGAAGAAAATATAGAAAAAACACCACACGATAAAATTATGGTTGAAAAACCAGAAACTTTTAGAGACTTAGAAACAAAAGTTTACGATTTAATTGAATCGTCTAAAGTAAAAGACGGTTTAGTAATAAGAGAAAAAATTAAACAAATAGTAAGTAATTTCCAATATAATAGTTTTTGAAACAGTTGCACAAGTCTTTATATGTGTGAAGATCTCGTTTTTTAAAACCCCAAACAAGAGAAGAGTCTTATGAAAAAAATATTTTTATCATTCTATTGTTTTATTTTTATTGTTTCATTCAGTTCCTGTACGATGACAAATAAAGGTATCAAAAGTACAGAAACAGAAACAAATATTGTTTATATTAAAAGCAAAGCTATAGACGCAAAATTTGTTCACATTAAAAATGGGACATTCCTTATGGGAAGTAGCGAAAATGAAGTAAAAGAAGCAACAGATAATGATGAATCTCCCAAACACCCAATTAAAATCAGTAAAGATTTTTATATCCAAGAAACAGAGACAACTCAAAAACAATGGGAAAAAATTATGGGAAATAACCCATCTGAACAACCTCATTGTGATGATTGTCCTGTAAACAATATTTCTTGGCTTGAGATTCAAACGTTTATAAAAAAATTAAATGAAATAGAAAGTACAAATAAATATAGACTCCCCACAGAAGCTGAATGGGAATATATAGCAAGGGCAGGAACTACAACACCATTTACCTATGGCGAATGTCTCTATCTAAAAGATGCTAACTTTAATGGCGGAAGTTATGCAAATTGCAACGAAACAGGAAAACCAAAAAATAAACTTATGCCTGTTAAATCTTATAGACCAAATAATTGGGGAATTTACGATGTACATGGCAATATTTTTGAACTTTGTAATGATTGGAAAATTCCAGAATATCCTTCTTCTCTTACTGTTGACCCACAAGGAAGCCAAACTCCTCAAAAAGGTAAATCTTTAAGAGGTGGCAGTTATCTTTTTAATGCAAACAGAGCAAGAAGTGCAAATAGAACAGCTACATGGATAAATGGTAAAGGTGGAAATATAGGATTTAGACTTGCAAGAGATTTATAAAAAAAATTTTATAAATTATGAGATCTTTGCACATAGCTTAAATAAAGAGAGCGTAAGTCTTTATAGGGGGTTTTAGAGGTTTTTGTAAAATTAACAAAAGTTAATATTTTTTCAAAACCACATGTACAAAGGTCTTATTATGAAAATATATATTTTATCTATAGCACTTCAAATTATGGCTGTTTTTGTGCTTTTTATTGAAATATTTGTACCCTCTTTAGGAGTTCTCACTTTAGGGGCAATTACTCTTTTTTTTTATTCCCTCTATCTAATTTATACTAATTTATCTACTACATTTGGCTTAGTTCTTACTATTATTGATATTACAATAATACCATTAATTTTGATTTTTGGGATAAAATTTTTAGGAAACTCTCCACTCTCTTTAAAACGCAGATTATTCAAAGATGATGGTGTGGTTACTCAAGAAAAAGAGAGTGAAAAATATATTAATATGAAAGGTATTGCACTTACTAATCTTAGACCATCAGGCATAGCAGAAATTAATGACCAAAGATTAGATGTAGTAACAGAAGCAGAATATATAGATGCAGGAACTAATATTGTAGTAACAAAAACTACAGGTAACAGAATTATAGTTAAAAGAGAGCGTCACTCTTTATAGGGTTTTTAGAAGTTTTTATAAAATTACCAAAAGTTAATATTTTATTAAAAACTGCTATTTTTTCCTAAAAAACATTATGTGCAAAGCTCTCTTAAAAACAAACTTTAGGAGAATATAAAAATGCCATCAATTGCAATTTTTTCGACCATTTTATTTATAATAGGTCTAATCATATTTTATCTTATTTTTTCATATGTTGGACTTTGGTTACAAGCACTTATCTCCGGCGCTAAGGTAGGTCTGCTCAACATTATTTTTATGCGATTTAGAAAAGTACCACCTAAACTAATTGTTGAGTCTAAAATTATGGCTGTAAAAGCAGGAATTGATATTCCAACAGATAGTTTAGAATCTCATTTTTTAGCTGGAGGGAATGTAAGCCGTGTAGTTAAAGCATTAATAGCTGCTGACAAAGCCAACATTGAGCTTAAATTTAATAGAGCTGTTGCTATTGATCTTGCTGGTCGTAATGTGCTTGAAGCAGTACAAATGTCAGTAAATCCAAAAGTTATAGAAACTCCATTAGTAGCTGCTATGGCAAAAGATGGTATCCAGCTAAAAGCTGTTTCAAGAGTTACAGTTCGTGCCAATATAGATAGGCTAGTAGGTGGAGCAGGAGAAGAGACTATTTTAGCAAGAGTTGGTGAAGGGATTGTAACAACTATTGGTTCAGCTTTAACTCATAAAAATGTACTTGAAAACCCTGATACCATTTCAAAAACTGTTTTAAGTAAAGGGCTTGATGCAGGTACAGCTTATGAAATTTTATCCATTGATATAGCCGATGTTGATGTAGGAAAAAATATCGGTGCAGAACTTGAAACTGATAGAGCAGAAGCAGATAAAAAGATTGCACAAGCAAAAGCTGAAGAAAAACGAGCTATGGCTTTTGCACAAGAACAAGAAATGAAAGCCCGTGTACAAGAGATGAAAGCAAAAGTTGTCGAAGCAGAAGCACAAGTACCTCTTGCTATGGCAGAAGCTTTTAAGAGTGGCAATTTGGGGATAATGGATTACTATAAAATGAAAAACATTGCTGCTGATACGAAGATGAGAGATTTGATTGCAGAGCCTCCAACATCAGACCAAAATAAGGGATAAAAGAGTATGGATTTTGGTGCTTTGATAGTAATCTTATTTATACTTTTTTTTATAAGTTCTTTTGGAAATAAAAATAAAAAAACAGGTATTTTTAACAAAATAAAAGAGCAAATCGAAAAAGAACTAAAAAAAACGAAACAAGAAGCACCATCAAGCAAGCAAAATATTTGGGATACTTTAGATGAAAAAAAGAGTGTTATAGAAAAAAATGAGAACAATCTTGATGTAAATTTAAATTTAAATCTAAACACAATAACAGTAAACAACGAACCTTACAAAAAAGATATAAGTACAGAGTCACCATTTGCAACTAAACAAACAGAAAGCGATAAAAAACAAGAAACTCAAGAACCCCCCAAACCCAAACAACCTGAAAAACCTGAAAAAACTAAACTTTCTCGTTTCAGTAAAAACTCACTTAAAAATGGTGTTATTTGGTCTGAAATTTTGTCAAAGCCCGTAGGTTTAAAATAAAGCTCTTAAATTTAGTATCCATACGATATAAAGCTTATTCTAATGCCATCTTATGTGGACAAAAACCCCTTACACGTCATCCTACATGAAGCAAAACGAAATTGCAGGATCTATTTTAATTAAATTCTGGATATCGCAACTCTTCGCGAGTGCCCTTTTGTGCTGTATTCAGTATAATGATAAGGATTGTATTATACTTTACAATTCTCATTTCGTACTACAACTTCTTAAAATATTCAGCATTGTAAAATCATATTGTTTTATAAGTGAAAATATACATAATGTTTTTTATGAAAAAATAGTAGTCTTTAATAAAATATCAATTTTTGATAATTTCACAAAAGCTTCTAAAAAATCTATAAAGACTTACACCCTCTTTGTTCTAGAGCGACCGCTAAATATTTTTTTTATTAAACAATAAAACCATAACATTTCATGCACATAAATATAACAAATTTTAATATAGATATTTTCTAAACATGAGGCTTAGGAAGTAAATTAAAAAGCTTTATCTAAATTATAGGAAAGGAGGTTAAAACAAAAAAGCAAGAAAGCAAAAAGATAAATTTTTATAAAAACTTTTAAGTAATAAAGGAGAATTACTAATGAAAGTAAAAGATTCTAAAAAACTCTTATTTTTTATAATGTGTGTTTTTATGGTGTTTGGCTTTGCTTGCACAAGCAGCAAATCGGGTTCTAGTTCCTCTTCTTCAAGTAGTGCTGAGACAGGCTACATAAAGTTTAATGTCTCAGGTAGCACTCTTCAATCAAAACTAAATATTGTAAGAAGTGTTTTAAGAAGCACTACAGCCACTAAAGAAGATGCTGCTAAACTTCTTGTATCAATAGAAGATGATAGTGGAAATGTTATTTACACAGATAAAGAGCTCACTCTTTATGCAATGGGAAGTGATTTTATCAGTGCACCACTATCTCTTGAAATCGGCAAAAACTATTCGTTAACTAAATTTTTAGTTGTAGATAAAAATAATAATACTCTCTTTGCAACACCTACAAAAGATAGTACTAAAGCAAGTCTTGTTACAAACCCTTTACCCATCTCATTAAACAACATAACTAAAGATGCGACAGTAAAAACTACACCAGAAGTAATTGCAATAGATACCTCCAGTGCACAAGAGTTCGGCTATGGCTCTTTTGATTTTACAATTATTGATACTTTTAAAATCTTAATGGCTGTACAAATTTATAACAGCACAGAAAAAAACTGGGAACTTACGACTTCCGATTATGAATTTTTAAGCTCAGATAATAAAACACTAAATTCTGGCAGTCTTGAAGCAGAAACAAGTGTTATATATTTACCTCACAATGGATATTCAGAGTACACTTTAAAAGTAACAAAAACTGGCTTTGAGACTTATCAAAACACTTTTTCCTTAACTGTAATCAAAAATTATACAAATGATCCGCTCATTGTTTTACTTAAAAATAACGATGATGAACTTACAGGAACAGGTTCCGAAGAAGACCCTTATATTTTAAAAACCTGTACACATCTCCAAAATATAGATGAAAATACAGGTAAATATTTTTATTACACACTTGGAAACGACATAGATTGTTCTGACACAAAAAACTGGAATAGTGGAGAAGGATTTAAATCTATAGCACATTTTACAGGCAGTTTAAACGGTAACAATAAAGTTATAAGTAACTTATATATAAATAGACCAAATGAAAGCCAGATAGGTTTCTTAGGATATGCTGATGGCAATAGCGTAATAAAAGATTTACAAGTCACAAATGTCAACATAAACGGAAAAGATCGTGTAGGGGGCATTGTAGGACATGCTTACAGCAATGTTGAAATTTCAAATTGTGTTGTAACGGGTGATATATCAGGCGAAAACTATATAGGCGGACTTATTGGAGAAATGACAACTGGAATAAAAATTTCAGATTCTAATACAAATATAAATATAAACGGTAAAGGAGGCTCCTACATAGGTGGTTTTGTTGGATCTACAAATAATTCTCAAATATCAAACTCATATTCAGAAGGGGATATAGTTACAGGTGATAATAATAAGTATATAGGAGGTTTTGTTGGATCTACAAATAATTCTCAAATATCAAACTCATATTCAGAAGGGGATATAGTTACAGGTGATAATAATGACTATATAGGAGGTTTTATTGGCAAAATGTTTCTTCCCTCTCAAATATCAAATTCATATTCAAAAGGGAAAATAATTATAGGCAACAATAATAACATGATAGGAGGTTTTAGTGGTTTTAATGATGGGACAATATCAAATTCATACTCAATAGTAAATATAACTATAGAGAATGGCAATTCCCTTATAGGAGGTTTTAGTGGTTATAATTTCAATTTCATATTAAACTCTTATTCAAAAGGGAATATAGTTACAGGTGATAATAATTCCTTTATAGGAGGTTTTAATGGAAGGAATGCAGAGGCAATATATAATTCCTATTCAACAAGTGATATAAAGATAGGCAATAAAAATAGTCGTATCGGTGGATTTATAGGCATGGCGAATACTCCTTATATTAACTCATGTTTATATTCAACTGGTAAAATTACAATAGGTGTTGGTAATCATGATATTGGAGGATTTTTAGGATATAATAATAGTTATTATAATCCTGCTAAGTATTCTTATTGGGATAAAGAAACATCTGGGGTTACAAATTCAGATGATGGTATCGGCAAAACAACTGCTGAAATGAAATTAAAGTCAACGTATGAAGGTTGGAATTTTGAAACAATCTGGAAAATAGATGAAGGAAATAGTTATCCAAAATTAATTTGGGAAGATTAAAAAAAATTTTTAAAATAACCTTCTCTTAAGGAGAAAAACAAAAAAAGAAGGCTTGGAAGCAATTCCAAGCCTTCTTTTTTTTAAGGTAAGTAATATCGTGGACAAGTTAAGTAACTCTTCAGTAGAATACAAAAAAACCATAAAGAACTTAACCCTTTTTACCCCGTGAAATAATTTTATTTTTTTTAAATTTAAAATTAAGATTTGAACTTGTAGGGAACGGTTTAAAACCGTTCCTCTATTGTATGGTAAAAAACTCCTTACACGTCATTCTGCATGGAGCGAAGCGTAACTGCAGAATCTATCTTAATTAAATCCTGGATACTGCGACTTCGCACAGTATGACGGTAGAAAAAGTACAGCATGATACTTCGACTTCGCTTAGGCTCAGCCCCCCCCCCCAACTATGGCAAGAATCAAATCAATCCAATCGCAAAAAAGAATGGGCTTCGACAAGCTCAGCCCCCAACACATCGATACCTGAACCTGTCGAAGCGGTACCTGAGCCTGTCGAAGCGGTACCTGAGCCTGTCGAAGCGGTACCTGAGCCTGTCGAAGCGGTACCTGAGCCTGTCGAAGCGGTACCTGAGCCTGTCGAAGGCACAACCACCCCGTGCAGCATTCAGTATGACAATAATGGTTGTATTGTGTCTCACAATTAAGGTGTTATCATAAATGAGCTTTTGCACATAATGTTTTTATAGGAACATTTGCATTATCAAACTTTTTTTCATCAATTAACAACTACAAACCCAAACAATATTCTATCTTATAAACTCTTATTTTGTCTTCCCATATGTTTTTTTTAAACGAAAAAAATGAGACAATTAGAAACCTAAAAAACCTTCTATTTCATAAACTTTTATTTTGTCTTTCCATAAAGAGGCATCAACTACGATTTTTTCACTATCCATCTCTTTAATATCGACTTCAATTGTCATAAGTTTAGTGTCTGGTGCTATTTGTCCTCTATATTTCCAAACATTGGTTTTAAAAATGGGGAGCAGCTCTTTTTTAGATTTTTTGCAAAAATGAGTTATAGCTTCCAAAATTGATTCTATACCAAGAGAACCTGGCATAACAGGGTCTTGAAAAAAATGGCAGTCAAAAAACCGAAGTTTTCTGCTTATCTTTTTTTCTCCATAAATGTATCCCTTTTTATATTTTCCCTCATTTTCTTTAATTACCATTTTATCTAATAAATTTAGCATACCACTTTCAGACTTAAGCGTTTTGAGGTTTGAACATTTTTTTAAACTTCCACTTAATCCTTTTTGGTCCAAAAGTGCATTTTCAGGGAAAAACCCGAAAAGAGTGTCCCCTGTATAAAATTTTTTACCACTTTCAAAAAGTTCAAAATCAAATTTTTGCAAGATGGTAGTACCACTTTTATATGTAGAGAGAAGTTTTACTCTTGTTGTAATTGTTTTTCCTACCAAATCAGGCATGTAGAGCATTTTGGAATTTCCATCTATGTTTCTAAAAAACAGATCTGTATCAGGAGCAAGCAGAGTAGTTCCAAGATATGTGGCAAGAAATCCGCAAGGTTGCAAAGCAATCTCCATAAGAATGGAGTAAGGAACATACTTTTTATTTTTAAAACTTTTTAAAAACCAACCATCTTTTTTTATATCAAACTCAGATACAAGTGTTGCCTCCTGCTTAAAATTGTTTTTTTCGCCTTCAATGGATACAATTCTATCTATAAGTTGCAAATATGAATTTGGAGTTCTTGGCCCTTTTCTATTGTCATAAATTTTAAATTCCTCTCCAAAACATTTTTTCAAATCGCCTGTTGCAAACTCTTTAAGGTGTGTTTTAGAAAATAGAGGTACATCTTTTTTTTCTATCAACTGAATCCCTAAATTTTGAAAATTTACCACAATTTTATTATCTACAATAACATTTATGTCAGCCACTGCATAAGGATTTTCTTTTGTACCTATCTCTTTAACTTCCATCTCATAATATAATAGCTTGTCTTTTGGCGTAACTTGCCCTCTACATCTCACTTTTTGAGACAAGTTAAATATTGGCTGAAACCTTGCATCTTTTGTTTTTGTTTGAAGCCCAATATACAACATAAAAAATTGCAAAAGTTGTACACAAGCTTCCGACATTAAAGAACCAGCAAGGACTTCATCATCTTTGAAATGGCAAGGGAAATACCAATCTGTAGGTTTTAGATTTTTTCGAGCTGTTGCAAAACCAAGCCCATAACTTCCTCCCTTAGTGTCTATTTTAACTACTTCATCTATCATCAACATCTTTTCAGAAGAAAATTTTAGGGACTTATTACCTTCAGTTTCATACTCTTTTCCAAAACACAGTGAGGTAAAACCTTTTGTAAGATTTATAATATCTTTTTTAGAAAAGTATTTTTTTGTGCATTTTAAGATAGGATCAAATGTTTTTTTCTCTATTTCTCGTTTTTCTTCTAACTCTTTTTGAGAAAAAATTAGCCCCTTCCCTTTGCTAAGCTCCTCTTCACTAAAAAAACCAGCACAGCCATCTCGCATAGTTAAGACAAGTTGATTCTTTACAAAACAATCGTAGCTAAAAAAGAAGAGAAGAGTCTCTCCGTTTTTTGCAAAAGAGTCTATTTTTATATCGTATCGCAATGTATCACCTTGCATTGCAATTTTGTCTTTAAAAGTGAGAGTGCAATCTAATAGCCTATAAACTTTTTCACCCTTATTTTGAAAATCTATACCGAGATAACTTATTAAAAGAAGGTCACATTGACCAGCTTCTACTGCTACTGCCCAAGGTATTTGCCCATCTATTAAATAGTCAGCATCTTCTGGAATATCGTACTCTGTTGTAATTGATGAAGGTTTAAATTGATTAGTCTTAGCTGAAAGTTTGGTCACTCTTGAAACAAAAAAGTAATCTTTCAGAGGAAGTCTCACCCTTTTTTTATAAGAGTCTATTATTGCATACTCTTTCCCAAAAACATTCGCTATTTTGCCTTCTGCAAATTCAAGTAAATCTTTTTTATCCCATATAACATCTTTTTTAACATCAAGTTTAGACAATTTACCTAAAATACTATTTCTAATATCATAAAGCTTACTTGTGTTTTGTTTAAAAAAGGTTTCTGGTTCTTTTTTCTCTTCTTGATTTATAAAGGTAAGGGCTTTTAAAATGTTTTGAGATATGTTTTCTCCGCCCAGATAAACTGTTTTAACTAATTTTTCTTTTAGTTTTATCTCTTTTATCTCTTTTTGTATAGGCACGATATTTACATAAGAGTAAATATTGTTAAATTTTCCTCCTATCCATACCTCTTTTTTATCGTATAAAAATGTAGCCTTTATAATATCAAAAATTCCATTTGCTGCAAATATATGCCCTGTAAGATCTCTTGCAGTTTCGCATTCTCTTTTTTGATACTTTTTAGATAATATAATATCTTCTATCTTTGCATAAGGTTTTTCTTTTTTGTCCGAAGTTATAACTATTGCTCCAGCTCCTTCGCCTATTTTTAAACCTTTATCTTTTTCAATATAGAAATTTTCAAAAAATCCAGCTATCTCAACTGCACCTATAAGAACCTTGTCCGCTTCTTTGCTCTCTATTAAATTTTTTGCTACATCGAGTGCATTAAAAAATGAGAGTTCTTCTGAAGATACGGTAAAACTTGGCCCACTAAAATCCCATAAAGATGAGATCCTAGAAGCCATAATATTGCCGATATAACTTGTATATTGATTTGTTCTGGCAGGAGGTTGTATAGCTCTTTTTAATGAATTAATAGCATTTTGATTCTTTATGTTAGTTTCTTTAAGCTGAGTCTCTAAATTTACTCTTCCTCTAAATCTATGCAGGGTCAAATCAGAAGACATTGCAATTATAACAGCTACATTTTCACCTTGCTTAACGCTCGCATCTCTTAAAGCCATATCTGCCACTTTAAGCATTAAAAGTTGCTGAACTGTTATTCTATCATCTTTATCGGGTGGAATTTTAAAATGCATAAAATCGAAATCAAATTTTTCTATAAAATAACCATTTTTGTTTTTTATGCCGAGAGCTTTAAGTAAATCTTCATCTCTTTCTATTCCTCCCCATCTCTTATCTGGAAATTTTTGCTTTTCTTCAATTTTTTCGCCTTTTACGAGTTTGTAAAATTCATTTAAGTTCTCTGCTTTACTACAAAAAACGTTCATACCAGTTATATAGATATCTTTTTTTTTACTCTCTATATTACTTCTTTTATAACTTTTATAGTTCTCTTTTTTTTCAAGTATTATGTGCCCATTTGTTCCACCAAAACCAAAACCATTTATTGCAGCGTACTTATTTTTTTCTTTCCATAAAATTGGCTCTAAAACTATTTGATTGGCTTTTATAAGTTTATTATCACTTTCTTGAGGCTCTTTTATGTTTATAGATGGTGGTATTATACTATGCTTCATAGATAATATAACTTTTATCATACTTGCCATACCAGAGACAGTAAGCAGGTGACCAAGATTTGATTTCACAGAACCAAGATGTAAATTATTCTCTTTAAAAAAACTTGCTATAGAGTTTATCTCTTGTTTATCACCAACTTTTGTACCAGTTGCGTGGCACTCTATATATTGAATTTTTTTGTGACTTACAGTCGCTTTTTGATAAGCCCTTTTTAAAGCTTTGATTTGTCCTTTTTTATTAGGAGATAAAAAAGAGGCTCCACCCCCATCATTTGAAAGCCCTATACTATTTATAACTGCATAGATATTGTCTTTATCTTGTATAGCATCTTCGAGCCGTTTCATAACAAAAAAGGCTGCACCCTCCCCTGCTATAAGTCCTTTGGAATTTTTATCGAGTGGAAAGCTTAAGTTGTTTTCAGGATACGCCTGAAATACTGAAAAACCCATATTAATAAAAAAGGGGTCACCAGCACTTACGGCACCAGCAAGCATTATTTTTGCTTTTTTTTTAATAAGGTAGTCTGCGGCAAGTTTAACAGAGTAGATAGAGGACGAACATGCAGCATCAAGTGAAAAAGCGATTGGTCCAAGATTTAGATTTTCTGAAATAAACAAGGAAGGGTAACCTGATATCATTTTATTTTCATAATTAACTTTTTTTTCAGAATCTATAAAATAGGGAAGCTTAAATTTTGTTTTTAAATTTTTGCTTAAATAAAATTCGACTATCTTTTGATACATAGGAAGGAACAGATGATTAGACGATTTTGTTGGGAAAGAGAGATTTGCAAGAATGACCCCGCAATTTTTCAACTCTTTTTTATTATTCAAATATCCGGCATCTCGTAAAGCCTCTTTTGCTGTATAAAAAGACCACTTAAAAATATCGTCTAACTCTTTTAATTTCTCTTCATCTTTTCCAAAATCTACATTTAATCCTTTAATGAAACCGCCTTTGACACAATAATATCTATCTGTTTGCCCTTTTTTAGGATTATAATAATCTAAAGGGTCAACACCCATATTTTTTATTGTAGCATAACTTTTAGCATCTCTTTTATTTAAAAGATTTTCCCAATATTTTTCTTTATTGTTTGCACCAGGTAAAATAGATGCTATGCCTATAATCGCAATTTTTTCCATTTTATTTTATATATTTAAGAGACCTTTGCACATAGCTTTATAAAGGTTTTATAAAAGTAAACACTATTTTATCATAAAAAACATTATGTGCAAAGGTCTCGTTTAAGTTAAAGGTTACTATTAATTAATATGAATAACATTTCTTTTAAAGCAGGTTTTATTGGAATAGTTGGTGCACCAAATGTTGGCAAATCAACGTTTTTGAATAAAATTCTAAAAAAAAAAATATCTATAACTTCAAGAAAATCTCAAACAACACGTAATAAGATTACAGGGATTTTAAATAGAGAAAACTCTCAAATGATTTTTCTTGATACCCCAGGAATACATTATGCCAAAAGCAATTTAAACAAAAGAATAGTTGAAATTGCTACATCAAGTATTTATGACGTTGATGTTATTCTCCTTATTGGTGATATTACAAAAGACAATCTAAAAATAGAAAAGTTTATAATAAGTAAAGTTAAAAACAAAAAAAAAATAATTTTTGCCTTAAATAAAATTGATGTAGTAAAAAAAATAGAAATTCAAGAAACTATTGATGATTGGAAAAAAGAGATAGATGCAAGTTTTATTTATCCTATTTCTGCAAAACATAACACAGGGATTGAAGAGTTATTAGAAAAGATAGAAGAGTGTATGCAAGAAAGTCCTCCGCTTTTTCCTTTAAATGTTGTTACAGACGTTTCTGATACTTTTATTATAAGTGAAATTATACGCGAAAAAATTTTTCGTTTTACAGGTCAAGAAATACCCTACTCTGTCGCTGTTGCTATAGATTCTATAACGAAAAAAAGGGGATGTATTGAAATTTTTTCTACTATATATATAGGACGTAAATCACAAAAAGGGATAATTATCGGAAAAAACGGCGATAAATTAAAAGAGATAGGTAAAATGGCAAGACTCGATATAGAAAAGATGTTTCAATCTAAAGTTTTTTTAAACCTTTTTGTAAAACTACAAAAGAATTGGCATCAAAATAATAGGATTTTGGATGAATTTGGATTAACAAAATAGAGACCTTTACACATAATACTTTTTATGGGAAAAATATTGGTTTTTTTACTATATTAACTTTTGGTAATTTTTTTAAAAAACCAAAAAAACCATTATGTGTGAAGGTCTCAAAATAGTTTGCTTTAAATAGCCAAGTTGGGTTATGGCACAACTAAACGAACTTAAAAAACAAAAAAAATCTAAAAAAATATATTAATAATATTTAAGAGACCTTTACACATAGTTTTTGTTTTTTTACAAAAGGTCTAAAAGTTATCAATTAAGGAAGGAAAATTATGGAACTACTATCAGGCGCAGAAATTTTAATGCGGATGTTAAAGGAAGAAGGCGTAAATACTATTTTTGGTTATCCTGGCGGAGCTGTCCTTGATCTTTATGATGCACTTACTAAAACTAAATTTAAACATATTTTAGTAAGACACGAACAAGGTGCGGTTCATGCTGCTGATGCCTATGCAAGAGTTACAGGAAAGGTAGGAACCTGCATTGTAACTTCAGGTCCAGGTGCCACTAATGCTGTCACAGGTATAGCA
The DNA here is from genome assembly GCA_963662235.1 of Desulfobacterales bacterium. GTDB lineage: Bacteria > Desulfobacterota > Desulfobacteria > Desulfobacterales. Next base: position 1,735,462 of record OY759308.1, read on the forward strand.
ACTGCCTATGCCGATTCTATTCCTATAGTAGTTGTCACAGGTCAAGTTTCTGCAAACTTAATAGGTAATGATGCTTTTCAAGAAGTTGATATCGTAGGGATTACTCGTCCTTGTACGAAACATAACTATCTTGTTAAAGATATAAAGGATTTGGCAAAAATTATAAAAGAGGCTTTTTACATTGCACAATCTGGAAGACCGGGTCCTGTTTTGATTGATATTCCTAAAAATTTAATGACTGAAAAAACGAGCTTTTCTATACCCAAAAGTGTAAAGCTTGCTTCTTATAATCCAACGTATGAACCGAATATTAAACAAATAGCAAAAGCTGTTGAACTAATAAAAAAAGCTAAAAAGCCAATTATATTTTCTGGTGGAGGAGTTATTTTATCAAAAGCTTCAAAAGAGCTTACAAAATTTGCTAAAAAAACGGGTATCCCTGTTACTTCTTCATTAATGGGACTTGGTGCTTTTTCTGGCACAGAATCTCTTTGGCTTGGTATGATTGGTATGCATGGGACATACAGGGCAAATATGTCAGCAATTGAGTGCGACCTTATGATTGCCATAGGTGTTCGTTTTGATGATAGAGTTACAGGAAGAATTGACGATTTCGCAAAAGGTGCAAAAAAAATACATATAGACATAGACCCTACGTCTATCAGGAAAAATGTTTCTGTTGATATCCCTATAGTTGGCGATTGCAGAGCAACTCTTAAAAAACTTAATGAGCTTATAGAATCAAAAGAAAAAGAAGTACCAAAAGATTTAAAAGAGAAAAGAAAAGAGTGGCTTGACAAGATAGCGAACTGGAAAAAAACAAAACCTCTTCAATATAAGCAAAAAGATACTATAAAGCCTCAATATGTTATAGAAAGCTTGTATAAACTTACAAAAGGAGACGCTATAATAACAACTGAAGTTGGACAAAATCAGATGTGGGCAGCCCAATTTTATAATTTTAAACAACCTAACCATTTTGTTACATCAGGTGGTCTTGGAACTATGGGTTTTGGACTTCCTGCAGCAATAGGTGCTCAAGTCGCTTTCCCAAAAGCTACGGTTATTGATATAGCAGGTGATGGAAGTATACAAATGAATATTCAAGAGATGGCAACAGCTATACAACATAAACTTCCTGTTAAAATTGTTATTTTAAACAATGGCTATCTTGGTATGGTTCGTCAATGGCAGGAGCTTTTTTATGGCAAAAGATATTCTCATACAGAGATGAATATTACACCCGATTTTGTTAAACTTGCTGAAGCTTTTGGTGCTGTTGGTTTAAGAGCCGAAAAAAAAGAGGATGTAAATAGAGTTTTAAAAGAGGGTTTAAGTAACAATAAAACCACCATAATGGATTTTGTCGTAGAAAAAGAAGAAGGCGTTTATCCTATGGTTCCTGCTGGGAAACCTATCTCAAATATGCTTTTAGTATAAAAATGAGAGCTTTGCACATAATGTTTTTTTATGAAAAAATAGTAGTTTTGATTAAAATATCAACTTTTGATAATTTCAAAAAAGCTTCTAAAAACCCTATAAAAACTGACGCTCTCTTTTGTAACATTTTTGGGTTTGACGTATTAATATACTACTGCACCACAAAAATATTACAAAATAGAGCTATGTGCAAAGCTCTCAAAAATTTGAACATAAAAAAGGTTTTAGATAAAAGTAAATATAAATTAAAAAAAGGTTAAATATAAAAAATGGAAAAACAATGCGTACTTTCAATATTGGTACATAATCAACCTGGTGTTCTTTCAAGAATAGCAGGTCTTTTTAGTGGTAGAGGTTATAATATAGACAGTATCAGTGTAGCAGAAACTATGGATAAAGATATCTCAAGAATAACACTCATTACCACTGGTGAAAAAAATATTATAGAGCAAATTACAAAACAGCTTAATAAACTTATAAATGTTGTAAGAGTATGTGATTTTACAAATGAAAACTATATTTACAGAGAACTTGCTCTCATTAAAGTAAATGCCAAAGCAGAAGCAAGAGCAGAGATTTTAAGAATTGCCGACATTTTCAGATGTCATATAGTAGATGTAGGTACAGACCATTACATACTTGAAATCACTGCAAGCAAAAATAAATTACAAGCTATCATAGATTTGCTCAAACCTTTTGGGATTAAAGACTTTGTAAAAACAGGCTCTATAGCACTGCAAAGAGGCAAATAAAGAAAAGAGTTTTGAATAAATTTAATATTATATAAAAACAGTTAAAACTTTTTTTAAAATTTAAACTAAAGAAAATATTTTTTTCGTACAATTACCCTCTTTCACTTTGGTTTTGGGTTTGACGTATTAATCATACTGCTGCACCACAAAACCAAAGCAAAATAGGGCATTATTCAAAACTCTTCTTGTATTGGGATAGTGTTTTGAATAAAATTAAATTATATAAAAAGAGTTAGAACCAACAATTTCGTTCCCAAGCTCCCGCTTGGGAACGAATAAAAAAGTAAAACACGACATTATTTAAAACTCTTTTTAATTCACAAAATTATGAAATCAAATATCATTTTTTTTTTAATTTTTATTTTGTTTGTGTCTATTTCTGCAAACGCAAGTAACTCTTTTTTAGAAAAAGGGATAAGTTATTATAACGAAGGGCAATATGATAACGCACTCAACTCATTTTTAGAAGTTGCAGAAAGTGGAGTCCAAAATGGAAAACTATATTACAATATCGGCAACGCTTATTTTAAACTTGGTAATATAGGAAAATCTATTGTTTGGTACAAAAGAGCTAAAAAGCTAATACCAAACGACCCTGACCTCAATTTTAATCTAAACTATTTAAAAAGTTTTTTAAAAGATGAAACAGAGAAGGATGGTCTTAACTTTTCTGACTTTTTATTTTTTTGGAAAGACAAAATGAATAGTAAATCTATTCAATATATAGCTATTTTCTTCAACGCTCTCCTTTTCATCTTTCTATCCACTGCCTTAATTTTCAAAAAACAGAAATCAAAACTCAAACTTCCAATCCTGATAACTATAGTTTTTACTTCTATTTTTATTGCTACCTCTTTTTACAACTTTTTTACGCAAAACAAACAAGGAATAATACTATCTTACGAGATAACAGTCCGTTCTGGCTTTAGTGATGTTTCCACCGAGCTTTTCAAATTGCACGAAGGCACAACAGTCACAATAAAAGAGGAAACAGAAGAGTTTTATAAAATAGTTTTCGATTCTGACAAAGTTGGCTGGGTTAAAAAAGAGTCGTTGGATATTATCTAATTTTTGGTAGCGAAAGCTAAATATAGCATATATCTAAATTGTAGCAAAAACAGTGTTTATAACTTTATCCAAACAGGTAGGCTTTCTGCTATTAAGCTTGGAACAAGAACAATAAGAATAAAAGAGAGCGAATTTGAAAAGCTACTTGATAAGATGAAGGTAAAAGAAGAGGATTGTTTAGGTTGAAAAAATGGTATTTTTTTTGCTTGTTTAAAAAATATGAATTAAGTTTAAAAATTAACATCTTTTTTTTAAAAAACACAAAATATGTCAAATAATATAGATCATAACAAAATAGATAATCTTTTGCAGTTCATACTTCTTGAAGCTGGCAGGGACGAAGATTTTAAAAGTCGCAGTCTTGGTGAAATACACTTAATTAAATATGTATATCTTGCCGATCTGAAATTTGCAGAAGAAAATAATGGCCAAACATATACTGGCCTACCTTGGAGATTTCATCATTTTGGACCTTGGGAAACATCTCTTTGGGAAAAAATTGATCCTGCATTGAAAAAAATAAATGCTGAAAAGCAAGAGCTTTCATCTGACAAATATGGCAATTTCGTGCGTTGGCAATTGTCTGATGATGTGCTTTACGAAGAAAAGAGAAAAAATTTACCATTCATTATCAAAGTAACACTACCAAAATATATTCAAGAATTTTGCAACTACACACCAGAACTTTTACACTTTGTTTATGCTACTTATCCAATGCTTAAAGCAGCTCCTGAAGATGTTTTAGATTTTATGCCTTCCATTCAGACTCCAATAATAGAACCCAAGGATAAAGTCATAGAACCTAAATTGACACCAAGGCAAATAAAAAAAAGAAAAGAAAAAATATTAGCTTTTAAAAGTTATATTAAAAAGCAATTTGAAAACAAAAAAGATTCTAACGATGAGGTTGAGGTAATACCTAATTATGACGAAACTTTTTTTGAAGGTTTAGCTTGGCTTGATTCTCTTGCAGGTGAAAAAATAAAACCCATACAGGCTGATGCTGTAATATCCGATAATGTTTGGAAGTCTAAGGCAAGGTTTGATGAAAAACTTTAATATTGAATATCCTGATATTTGTATTCAAAACTTTGTAGAACCTTGGTGGACAACTTGCACAGATGAAAAATTCAAACAAGGTCGCTTAGTCTGGACTTTTATCCCGCATATAAATCAAAATCCTTACGCTATTATCCCAACAGGCAGACAAGAGCCAACAGAACACAAAAAAGCAGAAGTCCAAATAAAAGCAATCGATGTAAAAGATACGATAAATACCCAAAAATCTTCCCTCCCAGTAGCAAGTATACCTTTATATGACAAAGAAATCCCTTGTATGTATAGAGCTAAAAAAAGACCTGCGCTTATCATAAGTGCAGGAGGACCCAATATGCCACCGCAATATACAAAAAACAAACCTTCTAAACAACTTCTACCAAATTTGCTTGTAGCACCTTGTTATACTGCTGATGAAGGAACAGGTAAAAGAGCAGGATATAATAAAGACTTTATTGAAAAAGTTAAACAGTGTGAATATCCGCAATTTATGTGGGATATTTTGCCCATCGCTTACAAGAATGAAAGCTCTCTAATTAGATTAGATCATATCCAGCCTGTTGGAAGAACTTTTGATTATGTAGAGCTAACAAAATATTGCTTAACTTCAAATGCTCTGAAAATATTAAACGATTGGTTATACTGGCTGATAAAGGGTACAATCAGACAAACTTCCGAATTTAAAAAAACAAGAGATTTTTTGATGAATTTTGAAAAAAAATGACAAAAATTAAAAAAGCTAATAAAAGCGGAGGCAACCAATTTACAAAAGCAAGTATGCCTCCTGTTAAAAGGCTTTTTTTATTTATAAAGAGTATTATATTTTTTAGGCATAAGATTCTTCTTGTCGTGAGGCAGGAGGCACTTTCTTTTGTAAGTGTGGTTAATCTTATGCCTTTTTTATTTTTCAACCTAAATACAGAAGGAGGTGCATTGTGATGCACGAAACAAACAACCTTGTTGTCTTAAACCAAGACAACATACCAACAACCACATCTTTGAAAGTCGCTGAAACTTTTGAGAAAGAACATTCCAATATTTTAAAAGCTATCTGTCCGTATTGTGAAACTACTTGAGAATACAAAAGTAAGATCGGAGGATTATGTAGAATAAAAAAAATATTGTTTTTTTTGTTTTTCAACAAGTAATGTAAAATATAATCTAATGATAAAATAACAAAAATTGGGAAAAAATAATGAAGTTAATTAATTTAAAAATTTTAGTGCTTATTTTTATAGTTAATATGTTTTTTATTTTTAATATTAAATATTCTAATGCAATTTTACCTCATGTTATGTTTGTAAAAAAACTAACTACTGTTGCACTACAAATATCTAAAATGTATAAAGATGGCATTACATCAGAGAAAGCAACTTTATTAGCAATTGATATATTAGAATTAAAAAGACTTTATTATGTTACAAAAGGTATCAAATCTCGCGGACTACTAAACAAAGTTCAAGAAGCATTAACTCAAATCTCTTCTTTATATGACAACTTCAATACTTATCAAAATTTGAATAAAAAAGAAAAATCTCATTTTGTCTCTCAATATATTGAACCAACAAATAATACATTTAAAAACATTAAAGTATATATAAACAATGATAGTGATTTTCAAAATCATACTAATGCAATCAATAATACAATCAATAATTTTACTATAAAAATTGAAAACATAAAAGATGAACTGTTCATAAAAAATAAGATAGTAATCACAAGTGAAAAAGTAAAAAGTCCTAACTTTGATTTTGAAATCAAAAGTGAAAAAGTAAAAAGTCCTAACTTTGATTTTGAAATCAAAAGTGAAAAAGTAAAAAGTCCTAACTTTGATTTTGAAATCAAAAGTGAAAAAGTAAAAAGTCCTAACTTTGATTTTGAAATCAAAATAGAAAACATATCAAGATAGAAACGAATTTAATTATGAGCTATTTACATTTTTCTTAAAAGCTTAGCTTTGTCTTGCCACCTTGTTGGCAAATATAGAAATTAGACCTCCAAGCATTATATAACCTAAAATCACTTCTGCCATTACCCAATATGCTGCTACTTGTGTTGTGGGTATAACATCTCCAAAACCAAGTGTCGTAAATGTTACAACGCTGTAATAAGCCATTGTTCCAAAATTAAAAGGAATATGAGGAATGTAAAAATGGTCTGCCCCTAAACGATATGTAAAAATATAGGCAAAAGACATTGCAAGCAAAACAGACCAGAATGCCCATAATGAAAAAGAGCGACCACAATTACAAGTTATCTTCCATAACCAGTATGTTATTGGATTCTTAATTTTAAACTCACTAAGAAAGTTTTGGTCTTTAATTATTTTCTTAAATAATGCACTAATTGTATCCGATTCATAACCTGTTACACCTATACAGTTTGGCTCTTTTTTATAGCTGACACTATAAATCCTTGCCTTTTCCATATTAACATAACTTAAATCTGTTTTATTGATATTTGCCCTTCCAAAATTTGCCCCTTCAAGATTTGCACCTCTAAGATTTGCGCAGCTAAGATCTGCCCCGCTAAAACTTGCCCAGCTAAAATCTGCCTCTATAAGATATGCCCCTCTAAGATTTGCCTTTTCAAGATTTGCCTCTACAAGATTTGCCTTTTCAAGATTTGCCTCTCTAAGATTTGCCCAGCTAAGATATGCCCCTCTAAGATTTGCCCCTCTAAGTTTTGCCCCTCTAAGTTTTGCCACTACAAGATTTGCCTTTTCAAGATTTGCCTCTACAAGATTTGCCCCTCTAAGACTTGCCCCTCTAAGATTTGCCCTTGTAAGATTTACCCATATAAGATTTGCCTTTATAAAATTTGCACCTGTAAGATCTGCCTCTCTAAGATTTGCCCTTTCAAGATTTGCATTTTCAAGATTTGCCTCTATAAGATTTGCCCTTTCAAGATTTGCCTCTATAAGATTTGCCCATTCAAGATTTGTATGACTAAAATTGATCTCTTCTAAAATTACACCTAATGCAATTTTATTGTCTCCCTTTAATGAAAAAGAAGAATATTTTTGTTCTGCTAAAACCTCTTTTATAACAATTCCACTTAAATCGGGTTTGATTTCAGGATTTTTTTCCCTCCACTTATTCCAAGCTTCAACGCCTTGTTTTAAGATTTCTATATGTTCTGGGTTTGCCATCTTTTCCTCTCTTTTTTCTTGCAGTTTGTTTTATTTTCTTTCGTCTATTTGCATTCTTTTATCAGATAAGCCTTTTAAGCCCCCATGATGCTTTTAAGCCTTCATAATCCCTCATTGTCCTCCGTAGTCCCTTTCTTTTCTTTTTTTCTTATCTTATACCCTCCCCTATGAGTTACACAAAAGACGACTTAGAACAAATTAAAAACGCCATATTGAGCCTTGCCACAGGCAAGAGAAGAGTCAAAGTTTCAATGAGCAATGGCTCTTCCATAGAATATGGGCAAGCAGATTTAAAAGCTTTGAGAGAGTTACAGCAGGAAATTTCTATAACTCTTACGCAGACAAATAAAATTAGTTCTTTTAGATGGCTTTGGGAATCTTTAAGTTTTGGATTGTTTTGCAATAAATATTTAATGAGGGTATTTTTTAAAATATTGTTTAAGATTTTTTTTGAAGATATATTTTAATGGTAGTCAAGGAAAGAACAAGAAAAGGTTTATTTTGATTCTTAGTGGAAGTAAGTTAAATATAGATAATTTCTAACAATACTCTTATAGTCAATAAGCATCAATCTTTTAGTTGTTTAATAGATAAATTCATAGCATTTGCAAGTTTCACAAGCGTAGTGGTTCTGTGGATATTGTCGTTTTTTTCCATTTGTGAAAGTGCCGATTGTGTAATCTTTGCCTTTTCTGCCACCTCTTTTTGTGTAAGTTTTAAATATGTTCGCCAAGCTTTTAGAAGATTGAAGTTTTTTTTTATAATAAGTTCAACAACTTCGTTAGGAATAGTGTCCTCTTCTGGTAATGTTTTAAAATACTCTTCATACGGCACTAAAACAAAAACAGGAACACCATTTTTTTTTATTATTTGGATATTTTTAGTAGGTATGTTCATCTCTTTTTTTAACCTCCAAAATTTCAATTATTTCAAGATTTTCATTAAAAATAACTCTGAAACTGCCGACTCTAAGCCTATAATCGCTTGTACCAATAATTTTTTTAATATTTCGACAATTTGGAAAATCTTTAAGAAGGCAGACAGCATCAAAAATTTTATGTTGCATTTTCTTATCTTTAATTTTCCTAAGCTGTCTAAGAGCTTTTGTTTTCCCACTCTATTTGCTTTATAACGAGACCTTTGTACATAGCTCTATTTTGCTTTTGTTTTGTGGTGAAGTAGTATTTTTATACGTCGAACCCAAAACAAAAGCAAAAGAGAGCGTAAGTCTTCATAAGGATTTTAGCTGTTTTTATAAAATTGCCAAAAGTTGATAATTTGCAAAAAACCACTATTTTTTTCATAAAAAACATTATGTGCAAAGGTCTCTATAACTTATATTTTAACTTATATTATAAGAAAAGCAAGGAGCTTCAATATATTATTTCAAAAAATTGACAAAAAGTATTTTATATTTTGCTCTAACTGAAATTCATTAAGAAAAGATAAAAAAGTTCTTTGCTTAATCCCATGGCTCAATGCTCTTGCTATACTTTCTTTTTAAAAAAAGTTCTTTGTCAATAATTAAGAAAGGTGTCCCAAGAACGTTATCACTGTGCTGTGGGCGTATTACAATACGCCCCTACGAAAAAAAATAAATCATACGTGAACGATTGGATATTTTAGGCACGGCACATCACCCGATTATAATTTCATATCGGTTTGATTAAATGCTATAGAGACGCAAAATCTTGTAGAGACAGGTCGCGACCTGTCTCTACGAAAAAAATAAATCATATTTCACAATGGGCGTATGGCTATACGCCCCTACAAAAAAACAAATTATATTGTAACGATTGGATATCTTACGGACAGGACATCGTAATTCTTAAGACACCTTGCTTATCTTTTATTTTAGGTTCGGATTTTTGTGGTTTATAAGCATTTAGTTTAGAAAGATGTTCCATTATTTCAATAAAAGAATCATTTCCAAAGACCTTTCGGTTCGTTCGTATTCCTAAAATAGGAGATAAAGTTAGATAGCTTTGTCAATAATTAAGTAAGGTACCCCTAAAAACGTTTTTAGAAGATATGTTTGATGATAATATTCAAGAAAAGAAAAAAGAACAAGTGAGCCCAAAAACAAAAAAAGTTTTTACTTTTAAATTGAGTAAAAACCTTGGTTTATTTTAATTTTGGTAGCGGGGAAAGGATTTGAACCAATGACCTTCGGGTTATGAGCCCGACGAGCTACCAGACTGCTCCACCCCGCAACAAAATCTCGTCAGAATATGGAAAGGGAAATGTTAAGTCAAATGAAAAAAATTAAATCTTCTATTTTTATACAAAAGTTTTTAATAAGTATTTGAACTTTTTACTTAGCTAAGCTATGCCTTTTAAAAAAAATCGGGATGTGGCGTAGCCTGGTAGCGCACTTGGCTGGGGGTCAAGGGGTCGCTGGTTCAAATCCAGTCATCCCGACCAAATAAAAAAACTTAGTTTGACTACTTTGAGACCGTTGCACATAATGTTTTTTATGAAAAAATAGTGATTTTTTGTAAAATGTTAACTTTTGGTAATTTTACAAAAACCTCTAAAACCCTTATCCTTATAAAGACTTAAGGTATATACTTTATATTTTGTCCAAAATGAAAAAAAAAATCTTTTTAATATTTTCTATTATACTTTTTGTCTTTGCATTAAAAGCGAGTGCCTATAAAATTGAAATTGCCTCGTCTTTTGAAGAAGCAATGAGGAAGCCTGAAGAAGTCTATATCCTTAATATAAATTTTACAGGCTTAACAAGTGTTCCTCCGGATATTAAAAAATTAAAAAACTTAAAGATACTCAATCTTGCAGGCAACAATATTGCGACCTTACCTAAAGAAGTCATTTATTTAGAACATCTTGAAAAAATAGACTTAAGTTTCAATCCAGACCTTAATTTTGAAGAACTTTTCCCTGTAATTGCAAAAATTAAAAATTTAAAAACTCTTAAACTTACTAATGACAAAATCATTCAATTAGATGACACAATAGGTCTTTTAAAAAACATAGAAAGCTTAGACCTAAGTGAGAATAAATTAGCGTATCTGCCAGAAACTTTCAAAAATTTAAAACAGCTAAAAGTGTTAAAATTAACAAACAATAGCTTTATCAAAATAGAGGAAAAATTAGCACAACTTAATAATTTAGAAGAGCTTTATCTAAGGAAAAATAGTAACATTGACTTGAATATACTATTTCTTTTCTTAAGTAATAATAAAAAACTCAAGACACTCGATATATCACAAAATAACATACAAGATATTTTTTTTAATTTAGGTAAGGTAGAAACACTTGAAACGTTAAATATCAGTGATAATTCTGGGATTGTTTTTAGCAACTGGTTTCCAATCTTAAACCAACTTAAAAACTTAAAAGTTTTAAAAATAGATAACGATTGTTTAAGTAGATATGAAAAAAACAAGCTTCAAAGCCTGCTCTCAAATGTAAAAATAGATTTTTCTAAAACTTATACTCTATACCCAGAAAAAAAGATTTTAGACGATGAAGATTTAAAAAATGTAAAAATTTTTAAATCTATTAAAAATGCTATTAGGTATCCAGATAGAGTTTACATTCTTGATGTTAGTTATCAAAAAATAAAAGAGTTCCCTCCTGAAATTGCAAAATTAAAAAAACTGCAAATACTCAATCTATCTTTTAATAGATTAGAAACAATACCACCCATAATAGAAAATCTAAGTAATTTGCAAAAATTATCTGCCGATTGGAATAGCGTAAGAAAAATAGATTTTGATATTAAAAAGTTAAAAAATCTTCATACGATATCTTTGGAGAAAAACAATCTTAAAGAGTTGCCTACTTATTTCATAAACTCTAAAAATTTAAAAAACTTAAATATTAGTTACAATAAATTTCAAGGTCTATTTAAAAAAACCAACTCTAAAAACGAAAATGAGAAAAGCAAGCCTTATAGTGTCGAGCAATTAGACTTGCGTTATAACCACATATACAAAGATGAAATTGATAAATTAAAAGGTCTAAATCCTAATGGTAAAATCGATTATACTGAAAGCTATCTTTTATATCCAGATGAATACGATATGTCTTATAAAGAGTTAGCTCCTCTCAAAACTTATTATTACTTATTTAACGCATTAAATAATAAACGTAATGTTTATAAACTTGATTTAAGTGGGCAAAATTTATTTTATATCCCTCCAGAAGTGTTTGAATTAACAAATTTAAGAATTCTAAATCTTAATAATAATAAAATTAACACTATACCTGAAAGAATTGCTGATTTGAAATTTCTTAAAACTCTAAGCATAAGTAATAATAATATAGAACAATTCGGAGATGCTTTATCACGAATGAGTACATTAGAAATTTTAGATCTTAGCAGAAATAAAATTAAAAAAATTGAGATTTATTTTAATTTAAAAAATCTTGCAAAGCTTGACTTAGGTTATAATAAAATAGAAGAAGTTACAAATGACATAATTCATACTGAAAACATTACTGATTTAGTATTAAAAAATAATGATATAGTAGATATAACCAAAAGATTGGCTGAATTTAAAAATCTTAAAAAGATAGATTTGAGTAGTAATAAAAGACTAAATGTTATTAATGCTATAGATATAATATCAAAGATACCAGGTATTGAAGAAATCAGATTGAGCAACAATAATATTGGTATCTTGCCAGCTGTAATTGAAAACCTCAAAAATGTGAAAGTACTCGATATAAGCAATAATAAAATCACCCTTATACCCAATGAGCTTCTTTTAATGGAAAATTTAGAAGAACTTTATTGCCACGACAATTCAATTGCACGTATGCCAGGTGATATAAGACGCTTAAAAAAACTTAAAGTATTAGACCTTAAAAATAACAATATAATTGAATTTGAAAAAAAAAGACTTAAAAAAATATTTCCAAAAATTAAAGATTTATAAAAAATGTTAAAAGAAATTAAAGCAATAACTCCAATAGATGGAAGATATTTGAAACTTTGTACAGAGCTTCAAGATATTTTTTCTGAATTTGGACTTATGAAAAAAAGAGTGGTTGTAGAAACATCGTGGGTCAATTTTTTATCGAAAGAGTTGAAAATTTTCAAGCTTGATAAAGATATAAATTTTATTTCTAAAAACTTTAATGAAGAAGAAGCTGTTAAAATTAAAGATATAGAAAAAACGACAAACCACGATGTTAAAGCAGTTGAGTATTACATTAAACAAAAATTAGAAGAAAATGGGCTTGCTTCTATTAAAGAATGGGTTCATTTTTCGTGCACTTCAGACGACATAAACAATACAAGCTATGCTCTTATGCTTAAAGATGGCAAAGAACTTATTGTAAACAGCTTAAATGATGTACTTAAAGATTTAGAAGATATTGCCAAAAAATATAAAAGCGAGCCTATTATGGCAAGAACTCATGGGCAACCTGCTACCCCTTCCACTATGGGTAAAGAGTTTATAAATTTTGCATGGAAAATAAGAGAAGAAATAAAAAATTTAAACGAGATAGAAATAGAAGCTAAATTTAATGGAGCAACTGGCAATTTTAATGCTCACCATTTTACATTCCCTGAAATAGATTGGATAAAAGAAAGCAGAAAATTTTTAAAAGACTATCTTAAAGTTAAGCCAATTATTTACACAACCCAAATAAACCCTTGTCTTTATATATCAAAAATTTTTCATACTATGATTAGACTCTCCGCTATTATGACAGATATTAATAGAGACATTTGGTTTTATATCTCTATTGGCTATTTTAAGCAAAAGACGAAAAAAGATGAAGTGGGTTCCTCTACAATGCCTCATAAAGTAAATCCTATAGATTTTGAAAATAGCGAAGGCAACCTTGGCATAGCTATCTCTATTATGGAGCATATGGCAAAAAAATTGTTAATCTCAAGACTACAACGCGATTTAACTGATAGTACTGTTTTAAGAAATATAGGTTCTACTTTTGCTTATTTTCTGATAGCTGTTAAAAATTTACGGAAAGGCATTTCTAAAATTATCTTAGATACAGAAGCTACACAAAAAGATTTAAATAATAATATAGAACTTCTTGCAGAGCCGATTCAAACTGTTATGAGAATTTTTAATGAAGAAAATCCTTATGAGAAATTAAAGAAAATTACGAGAGGCAAAAAAATAGAAAAGCAAGAGCTTAACGATTTCATTCAAAGTTTAGAAGAAGTTCCTAAAGAGTATAAAGATAAAATGCAAAAACTTACAACTTCAACTTATACAGGACTTTCAGAAAAACTTGTAGATAACTATTTTGATGAATCATTCAAATGAGACCTTTACACATAGCTTTAATTTTGCTTTTGTTTTGTGGTTCACCCTGTGAAATATTTTTAAATTTTTCAAATTTAAAAATAATATTTGAGCTATAAAGCATCAAATATTATTTCACTGGGGTAAAGTAGTATTTTTATACGTCGAACCCAAAACAAAAGTAAAAGAAAGCGTTTGTCTTTATAAGGATTTTATAGGTTTTTATAAAATTACCAAAAGTTAATATTTTACAAAAAAACACGATTTTTTTATAAAAAATATTATGTGTAAAGGTCTCTTAAATAAAAGGAGTAATATAACAATGTCTTATGTTTTTAATGCAAACGAAGTTTTTGAAATGGCAATAGAAATGGAAAAAAATGGTACAAAATTTTATCAAGATGCAAAAGAAGCAGTTTCTGATGAAAAGCAAAAAGAGTTACTTCAAAAACTTTCAGATATGGAAGCTCAACACGTTGTAGACTTTCAAAAACTTAAAGAACAGTTTTGTACAAAAGAGATGCAAGATCAAGGTTTCGACAGTGATAACTTAAGTTTCTTATATTTAAAAGCTATTGCTGATACCAAAATATTTTTTGAACGTGAAAAAAAGACTGGTATCATTGATATACTAAAAGATGCTATACTTGCAGAAAAAGAGTCGATAGTTTTTTATCTTGGGATGAAAGACCTTATGCCAGAAAATCTTGGTAAAGAAAAAATAGACGCTATCATAAAAGAAGAGATGGGGCATATAAGATTTTTAAGCAGTGAACTTTTGGCAATAAAGAAATAGAGCTTAATTTTTTTTAAAAAATTCAAAATTCAAAATTTAAAATTCAAAATTCAAAATTTAATCTAAGGATAGGCAGAATGTAACTTGCCTATCCTTAGATTCTTAAGTTATCTTACTACAAAAGTTATATACCCACCTTTGTTAATATTAAAGTTTTTACTAAAAGAGCCTGTAAGATTAGAGCCAACTTTATAAAAAGCATTAGACTCTTTATTGTTACCTGCATTATCTGATAAAGACCCTTCAAATATTTTTGGGGTTTTGCTATAGCTATGAAAATTTAAAGCCTCAACTGTATAAGTCATACTATTTAGAGTAGAAGATTTTTCATTATTATAAACATATCCACTACCAAGCACACTTGATGTATCGGTTTTATCTGAAAGTAAAACAGATGCCCCCCATTTTTGAAGAATTACACCAAAACTATCACTACAACCTGCTTTATTAAGTGCATACATAACAGCGTCTCTTCCTGAAACAAGACTCGTATTTTTAATTAAATTCTGAAAAAACCCCACTCCTCCATAGTTTCTGGCAAGATAAGCACCGAAAGCATAGCTTGAACCATAAGAGACATAAACATCATTTCCACTATACCATGTTGTTAAAGAGAGATAATTTTTTTCATTATAAAAAGGTATTCTATCTCCTGCAGGCGAGTCTACTGCAATTGTAGAACCATCATTAATTGCACTAATTTTTTTATTAACAAAATTTTCTGCAGTCATAGAGCTCATTTCATCAGCCCAAGTCTCAATACTACTTGAAGCACCTTGTTTTATTTTTTGATAAAATCCTATAAGATGTTGAAATTCGTGTGCTAATGTTGAAAGTCCTGTCCCGATAAGGTTTTGGCATACAGCAGAATCCATATAAAACATAACAGTTTGGTTTGTGCTTGCTTGACCATTTACAATATCTGCTGGGTTAAAATAACCTACAGTCCCACTATCAGCACTATTATCGTTATCTATATCATAAAAAAGAATTGTAATATTTTTATCGGAACTTATATAGCTACTATTACTTAGACTTCCCCACTCTTCGCCATAAATATTCGTAATCCATTCATAGATGTCGTTATCGGAACCTGTTTTAAGGAATCTTACAGCCATTTTGTCTATGGCTGCTTCTGTAATACAGTCTGCCTCGTTTGGTGTACAAGTCGTTTTTAAAGTGTCGTCAGCAACCCAAACATTAAGCGTTCTATCGTGAGCAGTAATTTGCTTTTTTAAAGTCGCAGAAACTGTCCCGCCTTCATATACATAAAAACTGTGTGTAGCACCTACATTTTGTGGATAAGAGATTGTTGATTTTGAGATACTTGAAGCTCTTATTGAATTTTCTCTTCTAATTTTTTTTACAAAGTAGTCGATATGAGCTCTATAGTAATCGAGTTCTGGTCTACCGATTAAAAACAACCCTTTTTCTTTAGCAGTTTTAAGTAACTCTTTACCCTCTTTTTTTTTCTTTTCAAACTCTGCATCGATATCGAGTGTGTTAGAGATTTTAGAAGATACAGTAGCAGTAGTTGAAAAACTGGAAGTTGTTGGGTTAGTAAAGATTGCATAGACATCTTTTATGTTACTTCCTAAATTAAAAGTTACTCTTATACTTGCACCTGTAATATCAGTGTTGAAATGTTTAACACAGTAACTTTTATCGGTGCAATCGACTGTTAAATTTTGAGTGTTTAGCACATCGAAAGTTAGAGTAGTAGGATTACTACTTCCACTATCTCTATCATCAAGACAACTTATGGAAGTTAGAGAAAATAAAATTAAAAAAAAGAGATACTTTTTCAAAAAATTTTCCTCCTATTGAATTTCAATTCTTGAAACCCTTTGAAAACCTCTTGGAAGCAATGTCCCTCTATTTGCCCTTTTTCCAATATACTTAGTCATTTCCCAAGGTTTTATAGTTAAACTTCTTTTACCAGAATGAATTACTAAGTTTTTTTCATTTGGAATTATAGAGATTATTTCTAAACAATCGTTTTTATTTTTTAACAAACTAATAATTTTATTCCCCTTACCTTTATCTTGCACAGGCATATCTTTAAGAGGAAAAATCAAAACCCTACCCTTGTTTGTTATGGCACAAATAAGAGAATTATCAATATCTTCTACTTTTGTAAATAATGCAGGTTTTTCATTTGGCAAAAGCGTAAGGACTTGTTTACCATTTTTAAGTCTACTTACAACATTTTCTATTTTTGTTATAAAACCATAACCTCCTGAACTTGCAACAAACACATTTTCATTATTTTTACCAACCAACATAAAATCTATATTGACTTTTGCATCTATATTAAAATGCGTACTAAGAGGCTCGCCATAACTTCTTGCAGAGGGAAGATTGTAGGCAAAAAGAGAGTATGACCTGCCATTTGTACCAATAAAAACTACATTTTCATTACTTTTACAAAAAGCGGATAACTTAAAACTATCACCCATCTTATAAGATAACTTTTCTACATTTACATCTAACCCTTTTGCTGCCCTTATCCAAAGCTTTTCAGAAAGGATAATTGTTAAAGGTTCTATAGTCATTTGAGCTTCATCAATTGCAACAGCTTCTTCTCTTTCAACAATTGTAGTCTTTCTTTTATCACCAAACTTTTTTATATCTTCTTGAATCTCTTTTTTGATAAAATTTTTTAATTTTTTTTGAGATGCTAAAAGAGCCTCTTTCTCTTTTTTTTCTTTATTTAAATCCTTTGTCTCTTTCTCAATCTTTATTTTTTCAAGTTTTGCAAGGTTTCTAAGTCTAATATTTAAAATTGTTTCTGCTTGAATCTCTGTAACATTAAAACTTTTTATGAGCTTTGCTTTTGGATTATCCTCATTTCTAATTATCTTGATAACCTCATCAATATTTAAATGTGCTATAAGAAGCCCTTCTAATATATGGAGTCTTTCTTCTATTTTAGTAAGACGAAAACTTAATCTTCTTACAACAGTGTTAATTCTAAAAGTTACCCACTCATTCAAAAGTTCTAAAATATTCATAACCTTAGGAGCACCATCAAGATTAATAAGGTTCATATTAACACGATAGCTTTTCTCAAGGTCTGTACTTGCAAAAAGATGACTCATTAAAGCATCTTTATCAATACGATTAGAACGAGGTACAATCACAAGCCTTACAGGTTCATCTCCATCAGACTCATCTCGCAAATCTGCAACCATCGGAAGTTTTTTATTTCTCATTTGGAGTGCAATTTGCTCTAAAACTTTTGAACCAGAAACTTGATATGGCAAAGCATTTATAATTATGTCCCCATTATCTTCAAAATATCTGGCACGCATTTTAATGCTTCCAACTCCACTTTCATATATTTTTTTTATATCTTCTTCTTTAGTTATGATTTCAGCATAACCAGGATAATCTGGACCTTTAATTATTTTACAAATATCGTCTAATGTAGCATCTTGATTGTCTAAAATATAGATACAAGCATCTGCAACTTCATTTAGATTATGAGGCGGAATATTCGTCGCCATTCCAACTGCTATTCCACTTGCTCCATTTAAAAGGATATTAGGAAGTCTTGCAGGCATAACTTTAGGCTCTTCAAGAGTGCCATCAAAATTGAGCTCCCAATCTACTGTGCCTTGATTAATTTCACTAAGTAAAATTTCTGTATATTTAGAAAGCTTAGACTCTGTATATCTCATAGCAGCAAAAGATTTTGGATCATCAATTGAACCCCAATTCCCTTGCCCATCAATCATAGGGTATCTATATGAAAAATCTTGTGCCATTAAAACCATAGCTTCATAACAGGCACTATCTCCATGAGGATGAAATTTACCAAGAACATCGCCTATAGTTCTTGCTGATTTTTTATATTTTGACTCCGCTTTAAGCCCAAGTTCACTCATAGCGTAAATTATTCTTCTTTGAACTGGCTTTAAACCATCGCCTATGTTAGGCAAAGCTCTATCTAAAATGACATACATAGAGTAATCAAAGTAAGCATTTTTACTAAATTTTTCTATTCTAACATTTTCTATATTTTCTACTTGCATATTAAACTAAACTTCTAATTCATTATTCTGAGGCTGTGATATAATATCCTCTTCTGTTAAATCTTCTTCTTTACCTTCAAGCCAAAGTTTTCTATCATTAACTCTCTTTTTAGACAAAAGCATATCCATTTCCTGCAAAACATTCTCTTCCGAATCTACAGTCAAGCGAATAAGTCTTCTTGTATCTTTTGACATTGTAGTCTCTTTAAGCTGTTCAGGATTCATTTCTCCAAGCCCTTTAAATCTTTGGACTTTAATATTTTTTTTATCCTTAAACCTTTTTAAAACTGTATCCCTTTCTACTTCATCAAGAACATAATAAACTTTTTTATCTATGTCTATTCTATATAAAGGAGGAGTAGCTATATATATGTATCCTTTTCTAACAAGTTCCCTAAAGTGTTTAAAAAAAAGTGCTGATAGTAGAGTTGCAATGTGTAAACCGTCAGAATCGGCATCGGCCAAAACACAAATTTTATGATACCTTAGGTTTTTAAGGTCGGTCTGACCAGGTTGTACTCCGATTGCCATTGAAATATTATTAATCTCTTGAGACGCCAAAATAGTATTTGAATCTAAGTCCCAAGTGTTTAAAATCTTACCACGAATAGGCATTATAGCTTGAGTTTGCCTATCTCTTGCCTGTTTTGCAGAGCCTCCTGCAGAATCACCCTCTACTATAAATAGCTCACAACTTTTAGGGTCTTGAGAAATACAATCTGCAAGTTTTCCGGGAAGTGATAATGAAGAAGTAATTTTTTTACGAACAACCTTTTTACTCGCTTTTATTCTTTTATTTGCTTCTTCTATAGCCTTTAGAGCAATTTTTTCACCTTTATCAATATGTTTATGTAACCATAAACTAAAAGCGTCTTTTACTGCTAAAGAGACAAAATTTGCACAATATCTTGATGCAAGCCTCTCTTTCGTTTGTCCTGAAAAACGAGGCTCCTGCATTTTTACAGATAAGACATAATTGATATCTCCACAAACGTCATCTGCATTAAGTTTTAAATTTTTTGGTAAAAGTTTTCTAAAATTACAAAATTCTGAAATAGCTGATAAAATTCCAGACCTAAAACCGTTTATATGTGTTCCACCATAAATAGTTGGTATTAAGTTTACATAACTTTCCGTAATAGAGCTATTTCCATCAATATTCCAATCTAATGCCCATTCTGCCATTTCACTTGCTTCTTCAACCACTCCATAAAAAGGCTCTTTTATAATTAAGTCAGCTTCGTTTAAGTTTGCTTTTAAATACTCTACGATACCATTTTCAAAAAACCACTTATGACTTTCGTCATCTAATTCGTTATAAAAAGAGATACTTAAACCTTTACATAAAACCGCTTTAGCTTTTAAAAGATGCATAAGAGCTTTGACAGAGAAATCTTTATTATCAAAATAGTTTTCATTAGGATAAAAATGAATAGTAGTTCCTGTGTCGTTTTTTGAACACTTATCAACGATTTTTAAATCGCTAACTTTAAGACCATTTTCAAACTTCATTTCATACTTGTTGCCATCTCTTAAAATAAAAACATCAAGTTTTGTAGAAAGAGCATTAACAACAGAAACCCCTACTCCGTGAAGTCCACCTGAAAATTTATAATTCTTATTTGAAAATTTCGCTCCTGAATGGAGCTTGGTCATAATGAGTTCGACACCACTCATACCCTCTTCTTGATTGATATCAACTGGCATTCCTCTACCATTATCAGAAACTTTTAAAGAACCATCAGCATATAAAAAAACTTCTATTTTATTTGCATAGCCTTCAATCGCTTCATCAACGCTGTTATCTATAACTTCTTGTGCTAAATGGTTAGGACAAGTCGTGTCGGTATACATACCAGGTCTTTTTTTTACAGGGTCAAGTCCTCTTAAAACCTCGATTGATTCTGCAGTATATTTGTTGTCGCTCATTTTTTACCTGTTTTAAACAATATTTAAACTCATTGAAATTATAATGTTTTTTTCATAAGAAACTAAATGTGGATTAAGTAGTAAAACTTATAGGAGAGCTTTGCACATAATGTTTTTCTATAAAAAAATAAGAGTTTTTAATAAGATATCAACTTTTGATAATTTTACAAAAAAACTTATAAAATCCCTATAAAGACTGACGCTCTCTTTTGTAATATTTTTGGGTTCGACGTATTAATATACTACTTCACCACAAAAATATTACAAAATAGAGCTATGTGCAAAGCTCTCTTATAGATATGAAAAAGCTATAAAATAAAGCTATGTGCAAAGGTCTCTTTATTATATTACTTTTTTTTAATTATTGTTTAAAAATTTTACACACAATCTTTTGTTGAACTTTCAAAAAAATTCAGCTTTATTATTTAGAAAATATGGTAGGCACGATTGGATTTGAACCAACGACTTCTACCGTGTCGAGGTAGCACTCTACCACTGAGTTACGTGCCTTCATAACGAAACTGCAAAAATAAGACACAATATAACACTATATCACAGCTTCAAAGAATAGAGCTTTTAGCAAATATTTTCCTTAAGTGTCAAGAATTGTAAAAATATTAAAAATTGAGACCTTTGCACATAATGTTTTTTATGATAAAATAGTGGTTATTTTTATAAAATATTAACTTTTGATAATTTTACAAAAAACTTGTAAAAGCCTATAAAAGCCAACGCTCTCTTTCACTTTTGTTTTGGGTTCGACGTATAAAAATACTACTTCACCACAAAACAAAAGCAAAATAGAGCTATGTGCAAAGGTCTCAAAATTTTTTTAATATGAAAATAATCTTTTTTAATTATTAGATAAAATAGCCTTTTTGAAAAAAAAGCTATTTTAGTGAGGAGTAAAAATGAAAGAAGTAGTAATAGTAAGTATTGCAAGAACACCTCTTGGCAGTTTCGGAGGGAGCTTATCAAAAATAGGAGCTACAGATTTAGGTGCAATAGTAATTAAAGAAGTTATAAAGAGAGCTGGCATTTCTAATGAGCAAGTAGATGAAGTAATTATGGGACAAGTTTTGCCATGTGGTTACGGACAAAATCCTGCAAAACAAGCAGCTATAAAAGCAGGTATAAGTGACACTAAAGAAGGTTTAACTATTAATAAAGTTTGTGGTTCTGCACTTAAATCAATTATGCTGGCTGCTCAAGCTATTGCGGTAGGAGATGCTGAAATCGTTGTGGCAGGTGGTATGGAAAATATGAGTATGGCACCTTTTTATTTAGAAAAAGGAAGATTTGGTTATCGTATGGGAACAGGCGAAATAAAAGACCATATGATAAATGATGGGCTTTGGGATGTTGTAAATAATGCTCATATGGGACTTACAAATGAATACATTTCTGAAAAATATAATATAACAAGAGAAGACCAAGATAGATATGCTGCTGAAAGTTATAAAAGAGCGATAAACGCAATTAAAAATGGTAAATTTAAAGATGAAATTGTACCTGTTGAAATTAAAACAAAAAAAGGAACGAAAATATTTGATACTGATGAGTGCCCTATAGAAACTGATTATGAAACACTTTCTAAAATGAGAGCCGTATTTAAAAAAGATGGGTGCGGAACCGCAGGGAATGCCTCTATAATAAGTGATGGTGCATCAGCTTCTGTTGTTATGAGTAAAGAGAAAGCAGAAGAACTTGGTATAAAACCTCTTGTTACAATTGGTGCTCAAGGCTCTGCTGGTTTTGGACTTAAATATATTCTTGTTTCACCAATCTTAGCAATTCCAAAAGTTTTAAAAAAAGAAGGTATTAATATAGAAGATGTAGATTTGTTCGAAATAAATGAAGCTTTTAGTGGCTCTACAGCAGCAGTTATAAAAGATTTAAAAATTGACCCAAAAAAATCGAACGTTAATGGAGGCAGTGTTGCTTTAGGGCATCCAATTGGAGCAAGTGGTGCGAGAGTTCTTGCTACACTCATCTACGAAATGATAAGAGAAGATAAAAAAATAGGCGTTGCTTCACTGTGTCTTGGAGGCGGAGAAGCTGTAGCATTAGTTGTAAAAAGATAATTTTTTTTAAGAAAAACAAATAGTTCTATTTGGGAACCTTTGCACATAGCTTAAATTTTGCTTTTGTTTTGTGGTTCACAGTGAAATTATCAAAAGTTAATATTTTATAAAAAACCACTATTTTTTCATAAAAAACATTATGTGCAAAGGTCTCTATTTTGTAAGACCTTTGCACATAGCTTAAATTTTGCTTTTGTTTTGTGGTGAAGTAGTATTTTTATACGTCGAACCCAAAACAAAAGTGAAAGAGAGCGTAAGTCTTTATAAGGGTTTTGGAGGTTTTTGTAAAAATTACTAAAAGTTAAGTTTTTATAAAAAAACCACTATTTTTTTCATAAAAAACATTATGTGCAAAGGTCTATTTTGTATAATGAAATTTAAACTCGTAAATTGCTACTATCTATATGTTTTTGTAATAATACTATTTCTTTGTGATTTAAGTTTTGCAAAAGGAGACCCTACAATAAGGCGTGGGTTCGACCCTGAACATCCTGATAAAGTTCCAGATTTAAGCAGGTTTGAAGAAAAGACTCCTATCAGAAAATTTTATATTGAAAAAAATTATTATTTATATAGACATCCAAACCCTGATTGGGTGCCACCTCAAAATAGAAACTATTATGAAGGCTATGGTCTGCAAAAAGAGATGTTACAATACGGTCAAGATTGGGGTTACCAAACAAATCGTTACAGAGGAAACACGAAAGCAGACGAAACAACAGAATATGGTAATTACAGATCAACAGAAGAAATTACGTATCAAAACCCATATAAACCTAAAGAGGATGAAGAAAAGCAAGAAGAGGATAAGTTACCTTAGAGAGCGTCATTTTTTATAGGGGTTTCATAAGCTTTTCTAAAATTGTCAAAAGTCAATATTTTATAAAAAAACACTATTATTTTCATAAAAAACATTATGTACAAAGGTCCCAAATATGTTCGTGCAGAGATCTCAACCTTAATCTTTAAAAAAATGTTGAGACCTTTGCACATAGCTCAATTTTGCTTTTGTTTTGTGGTGAAGTAGTATTTTTATACGTCGAACCCAAAACAAAAGTAAAAGAGAGCGTTATTCTTTATAAATTTTTGTAAGTTTTTTGTAAAATTATCAAAAGTTAATATTTTATAAAAAAAACACTATTATTTTCATAAAAACATTATGTGCAAAGGTCTCACTCAATGTCGTACTTAGTATTATCTCGTAAATATAGACCCAATAACTTTGAAGAAGTAGTTGAACAAACTCATATCGTCACAACTCTTCAAAACAGCATATCAAATAATAGAGTAGCACACGCCATTCTATTTGCTGGACCAAGAGGAACAGGCAAAACAACCATAGCGCGTACTCTATCAAAAGCTTTAAATTGCAGGGAAGGCACAACACCTTTTCCTTGTGGCAAGTGTGATTCTTGCCTTGCTATTGCCAAAAGTGACGATTTAGACGTTATTGAAATAGACGGAGCATCAAACAACTCTGTAGACCAGATTAGAGAAATTAAGGAAAATATTAGATATGCACCTGTAAAAAGCCCTTACAAAATTTATATCATAGATGAAGTGCATATGCTTAGTATATCCGCTTTTAATGCACTTTTAAAAACTCTTGAAGAACCTCCAAATTATATCAAATTTTTTTTTGCCACTACAGAAAGTAATAAAATACCAGTCACTATTCTTTCAAGATGTCAGCGTTACGATTTAAAAAGAATTAGCGAAGATGGTATTTTTAATCACATAAAAAAAATATGTGATAAAGAGAGCATTAATATAGAAGAAGAGGCATTAAGACTTATTGTAAAAAAAGCAGAAGGCTCTCTTAGAGACTCTTTAAGTGTTCTCGATCAAATGCTAAATTTGAACGAAAAAGATATTTCATCCGAAACTATCCTTAGTACTTTAGGACTTATAAACACAAAAACCATTTTTGATATAGCAGATGCAGTTTTCACCTCAGACATAGTAAAAATTTTAGAGATTATAGAAAAAATTTACTACGAAGGTTACAGTTTAAACAATTTTTTTAAAGTTTTTGTAGAGCACATAAGAAACTTGATAGTCGTTAAAACCTTAGACAACAAAAGCATCTTTTTTCTAAACACTTCAAAAGAGAATATCGCCAAGATGAAAGAGTCTGTTACTAAAGTTTCAAAAGCTCATCTTGAAGAGATGCTTGATATTCTTTTCCAAGAAGAAGCGAACATAAAGTTTTCTATGCAAGAAAAATTTGCTTTAGAGTTTGTTTTTATAAAATTGTCTCAAGTTAAAAAAAAAACCACTGTAGACGATTTAATAGAAAAAATAGATTTACTGCAAAAAAAAATAAATTTTAATGATGACCAAGACACTTATAATGATGATGCAATAAAAAAAGATAATGACCATATTACAGAAGAGAAAACTCTAAAAGAAAACTTAAACCAAGAACTCTTTCTCAAAAAGCAAGAGGCAGAAGAAGAAAGTCAAAAACAAGAAATAGAAGAAGAAAAACAGGAGAATTTAAACCAAGAACTCTTTCCCAAAAAGCAAGAGGTAGAAGAAGAAAGTCAAAAACAAGAAATAGAAGAAGACGAGCAAGAGAATTTAAACCAAGAAATTAGAGCAGAAAACGAAGAGTTAAAAGAAGACGAGCAAGACCAAGATATTCAAGCAAAAAAAGAAAATTTAAAAGAAGAGTACCATAAGAGACTTGAAAAAAAAATAGAGGCGGACAATAACCCTTTAGTGAAAAAAGTTTTAAATATTTTTGAAGGGGAAATAATATAGTTAAAACATTTACACATAATGTTTTTTTATTAAAAAAATAGTAGTTTTGGAGAAAAAAAAATGAAAATGCAAAATATAATGGAACAAGCCAAAAAGATGCAAAACAAGATAAAAAAAATGCAGGACGAATTGGCAGATAAAGAAGTTGAAGCAAGTGTTGGAGGCGGTATGGTTAAGGCTGTCGTAAATGGCAAACAACAACTCCTATCTCTTGAAATAGAAAAAGAAGTAGTAGACCCAGAAGATGTCGGTATGCTTCAAGACTTAATTGTTTCAGCTGTTAACGAAGCACTTACCAAAGCAAATAATATGGCTGGTTCAGAAATGCAAAAACTTACAAGTGGAATGGGACTCCCACCCGGTCTATTATAAACCTACCAAGTAAATTAAACTAAAATCCAAGACAACTTGAGAGATTTTTTAATTAAAATTGATACCTTTGTACATAGCTCTATTTCTTATGAAAAAATAGTAAAACAGACTATGTGCAAAGGTATAGGTTATCAAGCTCACCTATAGACCCTAAAAAAAAATCAATTCTACAAAAAAATAATTCTTTCTTTTTTATTCGTATATACTAAATTATGCATTTGTGTGTTTCAAAACACAACAGTATTTGTAAACATAATATAATATATAAATGAGACCTTTACACATAATGTTTTTTTATAAAAAAAGTCCTGGTTTTTTTGTAAAACATCAACTTTTAGTAATTTTACAAAAATTTCTCAAAACCCTTATAAAGACTGACGCTTTCTTTTACTTTTGTTTTGGGTTCGACGTATAAAAATACTACTTCACCACAAAACAAAAGCAAAATTTAAGCTATGTTCAAAGGTCTCAAACAAGGAGGAAAAAAATGAAAAAATTTATTTCTACTATATCGATAATTTTCCTTTTATTACTTGTAGTAACAAGTTGCGGGAAAAAATCGAAGCACGACTTAGTTATTTTTGCAGGTGCAGGTTTGATTAAACCTATGACCGACTTGATTAGCTCTTTTGAAGAGAAAGAAGATATAAAAATCAATATACATTATGGCTCATCTGGAGAAATCTTTGGTATGGTCGCCGCAGGACAATATTGCGATATTTTAATCCCTGGTGCAGAAAAATATACCGAAGATGCTCTAAAAAATGGCTGGTTAATAGAAAACAGCACAAAAAAATTGGTTTTACATATTCCAACCATAGTTGTTCCAAAAGGTAATCCTGCAAATATAAAATGTTTAGAAGATTTAACAAAACCGAATGTAAAAGTTGCCATTGGAGACCCAAAAGGTCCAGCAATCGGAAGAGTTACAAAAAAACTTCTTATGAAAAACAAATTGTGGGAAGCGGTAAACAAAAATGTAACGGTTAAAGGCCCTACGGTAAATCAGCTTTTGATATATCCTGCTTTGGGACAAGTAGATGCTGCAATAGTTTGGTTAGATATTACTGAATGGGCAGAAGACAAAGGAAAAGTTGAGTGTGTTAGTATTGACCCTAAGAAAAATATAATTATGACTATTCCAACTTCCATTACTACACAAAGTAAATCAAAAAAATTAGCAGAAAAATTCAACAATTTTATGTTATCAAGTGAAGGAATGAAAATTTGGGGTAATTGGGGATTTCAAAAGTGCGAAAAATAAATTTTTTCAAATACTTTTTAGTCTTATTATCTCTAATAATTACCTCACTTTTGATAATTGCAATCGGGGCTTTTTTTTATGTCCCCGATTGGAATGATGTTTTGCAAAATCTTTTTTGTGAGGAGATGAAGTTTTCTTTGTTCTTGTCTCTTTGGACGGGAGTAATTTCCACCGCTTTGGTTATGTTTTTTGCCATACCGATTGGATATGCTCTATCAAGATTCGATTTTTTTGGCAAAAGTGCAGTAAAAACAATAATAGACTTACCTGTAGCATTTCCCGAGCTTGTTTTGGGCTTGGCTCTTTTATTGCTTTTTGGTAACACTCCTGTGGGCTCTATATTAAAAAAAATGGGTTTGGACTTTGTTTTTACTCAAAAAGGAGTTGTAGCCGCACAGTTTTTTACTGCCTTGCCCTATTCTATCAGAATTATAAAATCGACTTTTGACTACATAAATCCAAGATATGAATTTATTTCGAGGACTCTTGGATATTCACAATTAGAGACTTTTTTCAAAATTTCCATTCCTCTTTCAAAAAATGGTTTGGTTGCATCAGTTGTTATCTCTTTTGCCAGATGTATAGGAACATTTGGCACCGTGCTTATTTTGGCAGGCGGCTCTATGGGACTCACTAACACACTCCCTATTACTCTATATCTAAATATCTCTTATGGTAATATGGGAATGGCACTCACCAGTGGAATAATTTTAATTTTGGTTTCATTCTTTGCCATTTTTGTTTTTGAGAAAACGGAGGTGAAATTATGAATTTCCTTTCTGTAGAAAATTTCTCCGTTGATTTAAAAGAGTTTAAACTAAAAAATATAAGTTTGTCTTTAGATAAAGGTGACTATTGCACGATAATAGGTCCAACAGGAGCAGGCAAAACCATTCTTCTTGAAAGTATTATAGGATTTCATAAATTACAAACAGGAAGAGTTTTTTTGGATAACAAAGAGATAACACATCATCTGCCAGAAAAAAGAAAAATTGGGATTGTCTATCAAGATTATGCCCTAATGCCTCATTTTACTATTTATAGAAACATAGAATATGGACTGGAAAAAGTTTATAATAAAAAGACGGAAAAAGAGTTAATCAGAAAAAAAATTGCCGAAATCTCCGCCTCATTGAATATTACACATTTACTAAAAAGAACTCCGGGCACATTATCTGGTGGAGAGCAACAAAGAGCATCTCTTGCAAGAGCTTTGGCTGTAGAGCCCAACATGCTTTTAATGGATGAACCGTTATCTGCTTTAGACCCTTCAACAAGAAGAGAGACGAGAATTTTATTAAAGAAAATAATAAAAAAGATTGGGATGACAGTAATTCATATCACTCACGATTTTGAAGATGTTTGGTCTTTTGCCAATAAAGTTTCGATTTTTAAAGGTGGCGAGCAAATCCAATTTGGAACAATTTTGGATGTATTTGAAAGACCCAAAAACGATTTTGTAGCATCTTTTTTGGGAACTCTTATATATGATGGCAAAATAAACAAAGTTACTAAAAACTATTCTGTTATAGATTTGAACGGCTTGCTTTTAAAATCGTCAGAGATGACAGATAAAAAGCAAGAAGTAACCATAGCAATACGACCAGAAAATATTATTATTACTGATGATATCTCCCCTTATGAATCAAGAAGAATGAATATTTTTGAAGCAAAGCTGACAGATATAGTAAGAGATGGCAATGTCTTTTTCGGTTTGGTTGAAGCCTATGAAAACTGTTTTAAGGCTATAATACCTCATTGGACAGTCGATAGACTGCAAAGTAAAATCGATTCAAATCTTTATGCGGTAATTCATGAAATGAATGTAAAAATTCTATGATTGTTTGATTTTCAAATTTAAACATAAAAAAGGCACTCTCTTAATTGAAAGTGCCTTTTTTACTAAAGCTGTAAATTATAAAAGAATAGAAGTGACTTTCTAAAACCCTACCTAAAAAATCTAAAGTAAAATGCTGAATTTTGTTGCGAATATTCTAATATTTTTGAAATAGTAAGAGATTGAGACTTATTAATATATATAACATTTAAAAAAACACTTACTTATAAAAAATAAATTTGAATTCATATCCAAAATCTTTTTCTAATCTTATTGAAATTTTTACAAAGCTTCCTGGTGTTGGTCCTAAAACAGCCGAAAGGTATGCTTTTCACCTCTTGAGGTTTAACAATAAAGATTTAGAAACATTTGGTAATGTCGTTGCAAACTTTAAAAAAAAGATTAAAATTTGTAAAAAATGTTTCACATTAAGTGATGCAGATTTGTGTCATATTTGTTCTGATACAAAACGTGACCAAAAGCTTCTTTGTGTAGTTGAAAATATAGCAGATATGTATTCAATTGAAAAATCAGGAACATATAAAGGTTTATATCATATCTTGCAAGGTGTACTCTCCCCTATTGATGGGATTGTACCAGAAAACATAAGAATTTCAGAACTTGTCCAAAAAATAAAAAAAGA
The DNA here is from genome assembly GCA_963662235.1 of Desulfobacterales bacterium. Taxonomy (GTDB): domain Bacteria; phylum Desulfobacterota; class Desulfobacteria; order Desulfobacterales. The sequence goes on from OY759308.1 coordinate 1,764,908, forward strand.
AGATATAGAAGAAGTTATTATTGCGACAAGCACAAGTCTTGAAGGAGATATGACCGCCTCTTATATAGCCAATATAATAAAAAATAACTCCATTAAAATAAGTCGCATAGCTTCAGGAATACCTGTTGGTAGCAACTTAAAATATATGGATAAGATGACAATAAAACAATCGATAGATGACAGAAAACAATTTTAAAGAAAAAGATTTTTTTGTTTGCAAACAGTGCGGAGATTGCTGTTTGGGTGCAGGCGGAACAGAAATAGATGAAGACGATATAGAAAAAATATCTGCTTTTATAAAAAAAGATAAAGAGGAATTTATTGAAAACTATTGCACAACTAACTCAAGAAAAGAGTTTATGATAAAACAAGCAAAAGATGGAAAGTGCATTTTTTTTAATGAAAATTGTTCAATACACCCTGTAAAACCTTCTATGTGTAGAGATTGGCCTTTTATATCAAATATAATAAAAAATCCTAATACATGGTATATGATGGCTGAAGCTTGCCCTGGTATAAACAAAGAAGTCTCTATTTCTAATTTGCTCAAATTTGTAAAAAAAAGAATAAATAATAATAGTAAAGTTAAGTAAAAATAACATTTTTAATAAAAAAAGGGATGAAAATAAATGGATAAAGTAGAACAACTTAATGCTATTTTTTCTCCTAAAGCCATCGCTGTTATAGGGGCATCAACACAAAAGGGAAAAGTAGGACACGATATTTTTGCAAACATCCTCAAAGGAGAATTTAAAGGTAAATTATTTCCTGTAAATAAAGATGCTACTCCTATTTCAGGTGTAAAAGCGTATAAAAATATAGCTGATATTAATGATGAAATAGATCTTGCCATAATCATTTTACCTCCTAAAATCGCTCTTGAAGCTGTGAAAGAGTCTATTCAAAAAAAAATTAAAGGAATAGTAATTGTTTCTGCTGGTTTTAAAGAAGTAGGAGAAGAGGGAGCTAAAATAGAAAACGAGATAACTGAACTTTGTCAAAAAGCAAAAGTTTGTCTTGTTGGACCAAACTGTCTTGGTGTTATCAATCCTGTTGAAGACACCTCTTTAAACGCAAGTTTTTCAAGTAGAATGCCTAAGACTGGCAATATATCTTTTATTTCTCAAAGTGGGGCTTTATGCACATCGGTTTTAGATTTCGCAGCTGAAAGAGGCTTTGGGTTTTCAAAGTTTATATCTATTGGCAATAAAGCAGGCGTAGATGAAATAGATCTTTTAAAATATTTTCATAACGACCCTAAAACAAAAGTTATTATGATATATATGGAAGGCTTATCAGGTAATTGTAAAGAGTTTGTTGAAGTTGCAAAAGAGATTAGCAGTGCTAACCCACCTACTCCTATCGTTGTTATTAAATCTGGAAAAACAACAGCAGGAGCTGCAGCCGCAGCATCTCACACAGGAACTCTTGCTGGTTCTGACGCTGTATACGATGGTATTTTCAAGCAGGCAGGAATTTTAAGATGCGACTCTGTAGTAAATCTTTTTGACTACGCTCTTGCCTTTTCAAGTGAAGGAATTTTGGGGGGTAATAATATTGCAATAGTTACAAACGCAGGCGGACCAGGAATTATTGCAACCGATATGACAGAAAGATCTGGATTAAAACTTGCCAAATTTTCTGCCGAAACAATCAAAGAATTAAAAAAATATCTGCCTCCTACTGCAAATTTCAACAACCCTGTTGATGTAATTGGAGACGCCTTAAGTGATAGATACAAAAACTCACTTTTAACTGTCTTAAGTGACCAAAATGTAAATGGTGCATTAACCATACTAACACCTCAATCTATGACAGATGCAATGGGAACAGCAGAAGCAATAATAGAAATAAAAAAAATAGTAAGAAAGCCTATTATTTGTTGTTTTATGGGGATATTTGACGTTTCAGCAGGGGTCAATCTTTTAAGAGAGCATCAAATACCAACATATAAATTTCCAGAACAAGCTGCATATGCAATGGGTGGACTTCATCTTATTCATAGATGGTATTATAGAAAACAACTTGTTCAATATAGGCTTGTTTACGATAAAGAAAAAGCTAAAGATATTATACAAAAAAGCATAAAAAAAGGGAAAGAGTTTTTAAATGAAAAAGAAGGAGCAGAACTTTTAAAAGCTTATGGCTTTGAAACACCTCCTATGGAAATAGCAAAGACTTCTGATGAAGCTATTAAAATAGCACAAAAAATAAAATTTCCAGTTGTACTTAAAATTGTATCTCCACAAATTCAGCACAAAACAGATGCTAAAGGCATTCAGATGAATCTGAAAACGAAAGAAGAGGTAAAAAAGGCTTTTGAAGAAATAATGGAAAATGTTCGTAATTATAATAAAAAAGCGGAAATTGAAGGAATACTTGTTCAAAAAATGGCACCTCCTGCTATTGTTGAAACAATACTTGGTATAAACAGAAGTAAAATCGGTCCTATAATAATGTTTGGACTTGGAGGAATTTTTGTAGAACTATTTAAAGATGTTGTATTTAGATTAGCACCAATAGGACGAAATGTTGCGAGAAGAATGATAAAAGAGATTAAAGGATATCCTATGTTTAAAGGCTTCAGAGGAAGTAAACTTGCCGACAGAGAAAAGGTTGAAAAAAATCTTGTCTCTTTAAGTCAACTTTCTGCTGATTTTCCAGAAATAAAAGAGATAGATATAAACCCACTTTTTGTTTATGAAGAGGGTCAAGGTACATTAGTTTGTGACAATGTTATAAAATTTAATTTAAAACCATCTTCAAAAAAAACTAAAAAAGATTAAATTTTAAAAAACAATTGTACACAATTTTTTATTATTAAAAAAAATACTTAATAGACAATTACAATGAATTTTTTAACTGTTTTTTTTCAGACAATAGGCGGACTTGGAATTTTTATTCTTGGTATGAAAACTATGACAGATGGACTTAAAATGTCATCTGGCAAAACTATTAAAACAATTTTAGGTAAAATGTCTTCAAATCGTTTTGTAGGTTGTTTAACTGGTGCTGGCGTAACTGCTATGGTGCAATCTTCTTCTGCTACAACTGTTATGCTAATAGGTTTTGTTGGAGCTGGAATGATAACACTTCAACAAGCAGTAGGTGTTATACTTGGTGCAAATATAGGAACAACTGTAACAGCTCAGCTTATAGCTTTTAAACTTTCAAAAATAGCTCTCCCTGCAATTGCTATCGGGGTCGCTTTAAAAATTTTCTCCAGAAAAAAAAGAGTAAGATATATTGGTGATATCATACTTGGATTTGGACTCGTCTTTTTTGGTATGACAATTATGAAAGACGGTCTTGCACCAATAAAAAAGTCTGCCGAATTTATAGCTTTTTTTACAAAATTTAACCCTGACACTATCGGCGGTATTTTGTTATGTGTTTCTATGGGGGCTATTTTGACTATAATGGTACAATCTTCTTCTGCTACAGTCGGTTTAACAATGGCACTCGCCGTTCAAGGACTCTTAGATTTTCCTACTGCGACTGCCCTTGTTTTAGGAGAAAACATAGGAACAACGATAACAGCAGAACTTGCAACGATAGGCTCAGACAACATAGACGCTCATAGAGCCGCAAGAGCTCACACAATGTTTAACGTTATTGGCGTTCTCTTCATTATTATATTTTTCAATAAATTTGTTTTTCTTATAGAATTAATAACGCAAAAAATAGGAGTTGGACCTCCAAATCAAGCGTCTAATGGTGAATTTATTAATTTACCTCGTTATATAGCTAATGCACATACAATCTTTAATATCCTAAACGCTATGTTTTTCCTATGTGTTTTGCCTTGGCTTATTAAAGTTGCTATTTTCCTTTCTCCTAAACCCTCAAAAGAAGAACACTCTTTTAAGCTCCCACAATTTGATAATAGATTTATGGATTCTACAATTGCCGCTGTTGCAAATGCTCAAAGCGAAATTACAACAATGATGAAAGCAGCTTCAAACGCTTTGGAAAATGTTTTTAACAACCAAAAGGAAAACAATTTAAATAAACTAAACAACTATAAAAGATATGAAGACTACTTAGACTCAATGCAAAAAGAGATTATCAGCTATCTTACAACTATATATCAAGGTGATGTAAACAATACAGAGGCAAAAGATATTTCAAATTTAATAAGAATTACAAACAACATCGAAAGAATAGGTGATGAAATAGAAAAAATAGCTTTTAGATATATAGATCAAATTGAATACAAAATAACATTATCAGACGATGCCATTAAAAATATTGATGAACTTTATAGTGTTGTTAAAGAGTTTACGGAATTAAACGTATCCTATCTTTCTAAAAGAAAAACATGGAACCTTCAAGAAGCCGAAAGAATCGAAAATAAAATTGATGCATTAAGAGAAGAGATGCGAGGAGAACACATCAGCAGGCTAAGACAAGGAAAGTGCGTTGTCGACGGCGGTTTAATGTTTATAGCCATCATATCAAGCCTTGAAAAAATAGGAGATTATAACTTTAGTATAGCAAAATCTCTTTCATAATCATAAACTTGTTTTTATGCTTTTTTTATCATACCTTTCTTAAAAAAGCGCCCGTAGCTCAGTTGGATAGAGTGTTTGACTACGAATCAAAAGGTCACAGGTTCGAATCCTGTCGGGCGCGCCAATCATATAAATATGGAGCAATAATTAATAAAAAGCATAACAAGTAAAATATATTTAATTCGTGATAAAAAAGTTATGCTTGATAGAGATTTAGCAGATTTATACGAAGTTGAAACAAAAGTATTAAAAAGAGCAGTTAGAAAAATTTAAAAATGAAACCGACGAAAAATTTCAATTAATTTTTAATGAACTATTTAATAAAAAGAAAATCATACCTAAAAAAAGGAAAATAGGTTTTTAAAATAATTAAGGGTCAAGGGAACTTGAGAGGTTTTTATTCTAACTTAATGTCTTGAAATAAAACGCTAAAAAGCCAGAAAAATCGAAACTAAAATTTAAAATATATTTTTATAGAAGTTATAGGTTTTTTTATTTTTGTAAATATTTGTTTTTTTATAGTGTCCACGACCTTTTGAGCAAAGGGACACTATAAAAAAACAAATTAAATTAGGCTTTAAAGTCTATCTCAAGTTACCTAGACCCATAATTAATAATTGTCTTTCTATAAATGTTACTCCCCTACTCTCTGCTTTTTAATTCGTTATACTCTTTTTCGGTTTCGTTTGTTATGTACTCTTTGATTTCATTTAATCTTTTTTGAGATAACGCTTCAAAACGCATTACAATAGCAGGTTGAGTATTGGAAGCACGAACCAAGCCCCAACCATCATCAAAAAGTACTCGTATTCCATCTATATCTATTGTGTTGTGTTTTTTTTTTAGCTTTTTTGCTAAATTTTCTACAAGCTGGAATTTTGTTTTATCTAAGCAGTCTACTCTGATTTCTGGTGTTGAATAAGTTTTTGGAATATCTTCAAAAAGTTTTGAGACCTTTTCTCCCGAACTTGATACAATCTCAATAAAACGCAATGAAGCATAGATTGCATCGTCAAAACCTAAATATCTATCTTTAAAAAAAATATGCCCGCTTACTTCAGCGGCAAGTTCGGCATTTTCATCTTTCATTTTTTCTTTTATAAAAGAGTGCCCTGTCTTCCACATAATGGCTTTCCCGCCATTTTTTTCTATATCATCGTACATAACTTTTGAGGCTTTAACTTCTGAGATAAATGTTGCTTTAGGTTTTCTCTTTAAAATCTCTCTGGCAAAGATAATCATAAGTTTATCGCCCAAAATCAAATTGCCTTTTTCGTCAATAATTCCGACTCTATCACTATCTCCATCATAACCTATGCCAAGATCAAGAGAGTTTGTTGTAACAAGCTCTTTTAAATCTTGCATATTTTTGTCTTGAGTTGGGTCTGCAATATGGTTAGGAAAATTGCCGTCCATATCGCAATATATGTCAAAAACCTCATTTCCAAAATATTTTAAAAGAGGCAGTGCAACTACTCCGCCAGTTCCATTTCCTGCATCAACTCCTATTTTTAATCCTCTTTTTATAGAGATATTTTTTTTTATAAAATCGGTATAAGGTGTAACTCCATCTTCTTTTTGATAATTTCCAGAACCCTTTTCAAAATCTTTTTGTTCAATTATTTTAAATATCTTTTCTATTTCTTGTCCAAAAACAGAAGAGAGCCCTCTACATATTTTAAAGCCATTATACTCTTTAGGGTTATGACTTGCTGTAACCATAACGCCTGCTTCTTGTTTAAAATGATTTACTGAAAAATATAAGGTGGGAGTGGGACAAGTCCCAATATCAATTACATTACAACCAGTTTCCATTAAGCCTTCTATTAAAGCCTTAGAGTAAGAGTCTGAAGTGAGTCTGCAATCTCTTCCAACACAAAAATTTTTTTTATTCTCTCTTAAAAAAAAAGTACCAATAGCTTGCCCTATTTGTTTTACATTCTTTTCATTCAAATCTTTGTCTGCAAGCCCTCTTATATCGTATTGTCTAAAAATTTCTGGGTTCATTAAAAAAAATTCCTATTTTAAAATTAAAGCACAAATTGCAAAAATAAAACAGTAAGGGGCAAAATAGTATAGTTTACCCTTTTCTACTGCTTTTATTGTTAATTTAAGAGCTATTAAACCTATGATAAATGATGTTAAAGTGCCAAGAATAACATTGTTTAAGCTTATCATATCTTGACCTGTTAAATCACTTATACTTAAAATTTCAGCACCTAAAATTACAGGTAGAGCTAGTAAAAATGAGAATTTTGCTGCCGTTTTTTTATTCATTCCAAGTAAAAGAGCACAAACAATAGTTGAACCAGAACGTGATATACCTGGAAAAACTGCAAAACCTTGAACAATTCCTATGATTATAGCTATCTTAAAGGTGATTTTTTGTATAGTAATGCCATCTTTTTTTATACCTTTGCTTAACCATAAAAAAAGAGAGGTGATAAGTAGCATTAAAATTACAACATTTATAGAGCTTAAATAGGCTTCAACATTTTTTTTAAGCAAAAACCCAATGATTGCTGTTGGAATTGAAGCTACTATAATAAGGGACATAAATTTAAAATTGTCGTCCAATAAAGCTTTAGAAAAGCCATCTTTTATAGAGATAGTAGATTTTAAAATTTCAAAAATCTCTTTTCTATAAATTAGTATTATAGAGCACATAGTCCCAAAATGGAGGGTGATATCAAAAAAGAGTATAGGGTCTTTAAGTCCAAAAAAATGTTGAAAAATAACGAGATGCCCTGAACTACTTACTGGTAAAAACTCTGTTAATCCTTGCACTAAACCTAATACTATTGCTTGTAAATCTGTCATAATTTATTTTTAACCAAATCTGTAAACTGCTGAGCCCCACGTTAAACCTGCTCCAAATGAGGCAAAAACAACATTAGAGCCAGACTTATCAATTCTGCCGTCTTTAAGTGCTTCATCTAAAGCAATCGGTATTGTTGCTGCAGTTGTGTTTCCATATTTGTTGATATTATTTATAAAAGAGCCTTCTGGCATACCAAGAGTTTTTTGTACAAATTGGTTAATTCTTAAATTAGCTTGATGAGGCACAACTACATCTATATCTGAAATTTTAAGATTTGCTTTTTCTACACTCTCTTTAATAACCTCAACAAGTTTAGTTACCGCAAGCTTAAATATTAAATTTCCATCCATAAATGGATAGTGTCTTCCCTCGTCTATCATCTCTTTAGTGATTCTGCCTTTTGCTATAGCCGTAGGAGCTTCAATCATAAGACTTTCGGCATAACTGCCATCAGCATAAAGTGAATAAGAAAGCAAACCTATATTCTTATCTGTTTCTTCAGCCTCAATACAAAGTACTCCTGCCCCATCTCCAAACAATACAGCTATATCTCTACCTTTCGTTGAGAGATCCAAACCTGTACTTTGCACTTCTGCTCCCACAAAAAGAATTTTTTTAAAAGCACCCGTTTTTATATATGCATCTGCAATTGAAAGCCCATAAACAAAAGCTGAACATTGCTGTCTTATATCTAAAGCTGGTATATTATTAAGTCCGAGTTTACTTTGCAAAAGACAACCAGAACCGGGAAAAAATAGATCAGGATTAATTGTACCAAATATTATTAAGTCAATATCTTCTTTCTTCCAATTAGCATCTTTTAATGCTTTTTTAGTAGCTTCAAGTGCAAGATCAGAAGGCCCCACACCACCCTCTTCGGGAACCCATCTTCTCTCTTCAACGCCAGATCTCTTTTTAATCCATTCATCTGAAGTATCCATCCACTTTGTTAAATCTTGATTTGTAACTACCCTATCTGGAACGTACATACCCGTTCCAACTATTTTTGATATTATCATCTTTTTTTACCTAATTTTAGAAATTGATTATTGTATTAATTGATTCATCTCAAAGATGGGTAAACATATAGCTAAGACAATAAAACTTACTACCACAGCCATTACAAGAATGATAAGAGGTTCTAAAAGAGAGGTTAAAGCCTGCACAGTCGTTTCAACTTCTTTTTCAAAAACACTTGCTATTTTTTCTAACATCTCTTCAAGTTTTCCACTCTGCTCACCGACCTGCATCATTTGAATTGAAAGATAGGGGAAAACATTATTTCTTGATAAAGCAACATTTAAATTTTGCCCCCTTTCCACCTCTTTAGAAGCATCTTGAATTACATCTGCTATAATTTCATTGCCAACAATATTTTTAACAATAGCAAGAGCATTTAGTATAGAGACACCATTTTTTAGTAAAGAACCCAAAGTCCTTGAAAACCTTGCAACAGCAAGTTTTCTTATAAGAGAACTTAAACCCGGTATTTTTAATAGTGTCTTATCTATTACATACCTTCCCTGCTTAGTTTTTTTCATCCTTTTAAAAATTAAAACTATAAAAATTATTAAAAGAATTAAGACCCACCAATATAGTTTCAAACCATCACTGATATCTATTAAAAGTTTGGTAGGACCAGGAAGATTTTGTTGCATATCTGTAAATATAGAAACGATGTTTGGAACTATAAATGTAATTAAAATGAATAAAATTAAAACTCCTATCCCTGCCATTAGAATTGGATATGCCATTGCCATTTTAATACGATGACTTAATTCTTGCTGTTTTTCAGTAACATCTGCAAGCCTTTCAAGAACAATCTCTAAAGTCCCAGAACTTTCTCCGACTTTAACCATATTTATATAAAGCGGTGAAAAAACTGATGAATACTTTGAAATAGCTACAGCAAAACTTTTCCCTCCCTCTATATCATCTTTGACACTTGATATAATCTTTTTTAATGCTTGTGTCTTTGCTTGTGGAATAAGTGTTTTTAAAGCAGACACAAGAGGGAAACCTGCATTAAGAAGTGTCGCAAGTTGCCTTGTAACCATAGAGACTTCTGAAGCTTTAACGCGTGAAAAAGGATTACTATCAAGCTTTAAAAAAGATTGCTTATCCTCTTTTGCCCCACTGTTTAAATCGAACTGATCTACTTGTTTGACTGAAATAGGATATATTTTTAAGCTTTTAAGTTTTTGACGAGCTACTCTTAAACTTTCTGCATCTATAGTACCTGTCTTATTTTTACCTTTTAAGTCTAAAGCCGTGTATTCGTAAATAGGCATATTGTTTCTCTATTTTTTCTTTGTTACTTTAGGTTTTTTTTTTTTTAAGCACTGCTTGTCTTCTCGTGCAAAAGCACATATTTTAGGGTTATAATATTCTTTGCAGTTTAATGGATTATAAAGTGGACATTCTGGATTTTTTTCTGACATTGTCAATCCCCCTATTTAATAGTAGTTATAAATAAAACCTTTTACGGTTGTTAAAAATAAAAACTTTTCTATATATCACAGTTTTTATTTTTTTCAAATTTTTTAAAAAAATAATAGAAAAATAAACTATAAGTTGCTATAGGTCTATTCTCTATTAACAAAAGAGAGGCTTTTGCACATAATATTTTTTATGGAATATAGTGTTTTTTTGTAAAATATTAACTTCGGGTAATTTTACAAAAACCTCAAAAAACCATTATAAAGCTATGTGTAAAGGTCTAAAAAGGAAGGGAACAATATAATGCGTAAAGTAAAAATTTCAAGACAGACAAAAGAAACAAGCATAAAAGTATCTCTTAATATAGACGGTAAAGGAGAGTATAACATAGATACAGGTATTCCTTTTTTAGACCATATGTTATCACTTTTTGCTGCACATAGCTTTTTTGATTTAGATGTAAAAGCAAAAGGAGATATTGAAGTCGATTTTCATCATACAACAGAAGATATAGGAATTATTTTAGGTCAGGCATTAAGTAAAGCACTCGGTGACAAAAAAGGCATATATAGATATGGTTTTTTTACTCTTCCTATGGACGAAACTTTATGCTCTGTCACTATCGATTTATCAAATAGACCTTTTTTTGTTTTTAATACTCCAAAAACAGATGAAAATAATCCATTTAATTTAATGCTCGCCAAAGAGTTTTTTAGAGCTTTATCAAACAATTTAGCTATGAATTTACATATTAATGTAAATTATGGTGAAAATGAACACCACATTATTGAAGCTATTTTTAAAGCTTTTGCAAAAGCTATGAATATGGCTGTTGCTTTTGATAAAAGGATAAAAGGTGTTTTGTCAACTAAAGGAACTTTATAAAAATGCTTATAATACCAGCTGTGGATATAAAAAATGGAAAGTGCGTAAGGCTTTTGCAAGGTAAAATGGATGAGGAGACTGTTTTTTCAAATGAACCATATAAAATGGCTCAAAAATGGGAAAAAGAAGGTGCAAAATTAATCCACCTTGTTGACTTAGATGGTGCAATAAAGAAAAAACCTATCAACCTTGAGTGTATTAAACAAATAGTAGAAAACGTCAAAGTTCCACTTCAACTCGGAGGTGGTATCCGAAATTTATCAACAATAGAAGAGTATATAAATCTTGGAATTTCAAAAATAATTATAGGTTCAGAAGCGATTCATAATCCAGAATTTGTAAAAGAGTCTTGCAAAAAATTTCCTGGAAAAATTGTAGTCGGTATAGATGCTAAAAAAGGTTATGTTGCAATTGAAGGATGGACTAAAATAACAAAGGTTAAGGCTGTTGAAATAGCTAAAAAATTTGAAGATTATGGAGTGTGTGCCATTAACTTTACAGATATAGAAAAAGATGGAATGCAACAAGGAGTGAATATTGAAGAAACGATAAAAATGGCTCAAAACCTTTCTATACCAATTATTGCTTCTGGTGGTGTTTCAAATATTGACGATATCAAAAAAATAATACCTCTTAAAAAATATGGTATAGAAGGAATAATATCGGGACGAGCACTATATGAAGGAACTTTATCATTAAAAGAAGCTATTGAGGAAATAGCAAAGTTCTCATAAAAAGCTCTTACCTATAAGATTTTTTTGATATAGCTCTTGCGATATCATTTCTGTTATAGATAATTTCAACGCGTCTATTTTTTGCTCTACCTTCAATTGATTCATTATTTGCTACTGGTTTATATTCACCATACCCTTTTATAGAAAGATAGTTTGGATCTAATCCTTTTTGTATTAAAAAATTTAAAACACTACACGCTCTTAATGAAGATAGTCTCCAATTTTGTATTGAATTGCTTCCTACATTATCTGTGTGACCTTCTACACTTATTCGATAAGAAAATTTTTTTAATATTCCAGCTACTCTATCCAAAATATATTCACTTTCAGGCAACAGTGTAGATTCTCCAGAATTAAAAAGTGCGTTATCAAAAATTCTAATAATCACATCGTATGGTGTTTCTTTCACCTCAACATCACCTATAAGTTTGTTTGAAACTATTACGTCCTGTATTTCAGATACTATCTCTTTTACTTTTTTTTGCGTTTGTTCTGAAGCTTCACTGGTTTCATCTTCTTGAAGCTTCTCTCTTTCTACTGTATTATTTTTAGAACCTAATCTTGGTACAGAATATATTCCAAGTGCACTTTGAAGTGATTCTGTAAGGTCTTTAAAACTTTCTTCCTGAGTTGAACTCATTGAAAAAAGCAAAACGAAAAGACACAATAAAAGAGTCATAACATCTGAGTATGTAGTTAAATAAAAAGCTGCTGAAGGCTCTTTTATAGGTTCTGGTTTTCTTTTCTTTCTTTTAGCCACAATCTATTAACCCTCCGCCATCTCGTTTTGTTTATCTTCACTAAGATACATTTTTAATTTATCTCCAAGTATTCTTGGGTGTTCTCCAGCCCTAATAGACAAAACACCTTCTCTTAAAATCTCCATATTAGTTATCTTTTCATCATTTACTTTTTTTAGTTTGTCAGCAAAAGGAAGTAAAAAAACGTTAGCTATAAATGAACCATAAAATGTAGTAATCATAGCAACACTCATTTTAGGACCAATTGTTGAAGGGTCATCAAGAGTTGAAAGCATTTGTATTAGACCTATCAAAGTACCAAGCATACCAAAACCTGGAGCATAACCACCCATTGTAGTAAAAACACGAGGTCCAACTTCTCCATCTTTTCTTGTAAGATCTATTGTGTTCTGCATAACCGATTCAATACTCTCTATTTCCATACCATCTACAGTCATCTGTAAGGCTGATTTTAAATATGGGTCATCAATATTTTTCAGCTCTGCTTCTATAGATAAAAGACCACTTTTCCTAGCTTTTGTAGAAATATCTAAAAGAAAATTTACAAGTTCATCTGGTGCAGCTATCTTATACATAAAAACTTTTTTACTAGATTTTAGTGCTGTAGTCATATCCTTTAAAGGAAAACCAAGCATTGTAGCGGCAAGTGTTCCACCTATTACTATAACAACAGAAGGGAGATTCCAGAAAATAAGTAAACTACTACCAATCAAAATCCCCCAAGCAATAGTTCCAAAACCACCAACAATGCCTATAATTGAAGCTATATCCATAATTTACCTCTATAAGTTAACAAAGACCTCTCGTTTTAATATGTTTTTTTTAATATACTCTTCTATTTTTTTTAAATGATATTTTTCTATTAATGTATCTTTTGGCAAAAACTTAGCCCCTTCAAAAGTGTATATGCTTTCTGCAAGTTGCATACCTTCTTTTAAATCAATAATATCAATTTGTGTAAAACTACTGTTTTCTAAATTGTCAGCTACATATTGCTGCAAATAATGCAGAAATCTAACATCATATAATATTCCACATTCTTGTTCTATTTCAGAAAATGTCTCTTCAACACTTTTACCCTTTTCATATAAAGAAAAGACAAAGTGTCTTACTATCGATATAATTCTTGATTCTTTTGGAATTTCATCTTTTTTTAACCTATCAGGAACGCCCTTGCCATCCAAAGTTTCATATAGATGCTTTAAAATTATAAAACTTTCTTTTATAAGAGAAAAATTTTCTAAAAAACTTATACTTTTTACGTGTGTATATTTTGTTATATCGCTTTCTTGTCTATCTGAATTAAACTCATCTTGATTAAAAAAAAGAGTAGATATTTCACTTAAAGAGGCTGCTATTTTAATATTCTCTATCTCTTCTGAAGAAAAGTTTAATTTTTTTGCAATATATAGAGTAATCTCAACTATTTTTTGTCTAATTTTTGGATTGGTAAGTTTAAAATCTATTGCAAATGAGATAAAAGAAGTAAAAGCTTTTTTATTCTTTTCCTTGTAGTCTTGAAAATTTATCTCTTTTTTTTTGAGAATATCTCGCTCCTCTGCTATAGAGGATAATTCAAAGGTGGTCTCATTAAGTAATTTTCTAACTTGGAACTCTTTTTTTATAGCTTCTGATAGTTTATCTTCTATTTCTTTTGTTTGCGTCATAAACCTTACACAGTTAAAAATTTTTTTATAAAACGATGAGACCTTTGCAATTTATATACCAAGCCACAATATAGTTATATAGTGGCTCTCGTATAAATATGATTAAAAATTATAAAAATCAAAAAAGTTTTGTTCTCTTAATTTTAGTTCTCATAATGACTATAATTTTATCATCATCTATTTCACTTATAAGCTACTATTCTATTGAAAAAAAGATAGAAAAAAATTTTATCAACTATAAAAAAAAAGTCTACCTATCTGAAAAATTATCTATCTATATCATAAATCTTTTAAATAGTAGTGACACCGAAAAGATAAAAAATAACGACTTTATATGGTTAAACTCACCCGCATCAGATATGACAAAATATGAAAGCTGGAATGAGAGTAACTCTTTAGTATACGATAAAGATAACAAAATATCTTTTTCGGTTATAAACAATGGGATAAAGAGAGGAAGTTCTATTGTTTTAAAAGAGTATAATAAAATAAAACCTTATGAGTTTATCATTTATATTATACACAAAGAAAACAAAGAGGCAGAGCCTTTGATATTTGAGATGGGCTACATAAAATATCTTTGAAAAATTATTAAAAAAGTTTTTTTAATTTTTCTTCTATATCTTTTATTTTTTTGAAAAGAGTTTCTATTTTACTAAATAGAACAACCTGTTTACGCCATTTGCCTATAGGCACCGCTGGAACTCCTGCTAAAACATCTCCTGAACTCGCTTCTGAAATAACACCGCTTTTGCCAGCAACAATAACATTATCTCCTACGGTTATATTATCTTTTATTCCAGATTGTGCACCAAGTATTAAATTTTTACCGATTTTTGTACTTCCTGCTATTCCAGATTGACCTGATATAAGTGCATTCTCGCCTATTTCAACATTATGTGCAATTTGCACTAAATTGTCGATTTTAGTGCCCTTTCTTATAATTGTATCTTCAAGTCTTCCTCTGTCTATACAAGTACAAGCACCTATCTCAACATCATCTTCAATATAAACTTTACCAATTTGTGGTATTTTAAAATTTAAACCATTTCGCTTAAAGTAGCCGTGTCCATCAGCACCAATAACAGCATTTGGATGAATTGTAACATTGTTACCTATATAACAATCATTTCTTATAACAACGTTAGGGTAAATAATAGAATTTTTACCGATTGTTGTATTTGCCATAATAACAACACCAGCAAAAATAACACTATTGTCACCAACTTCTACATTGTCATATAGAGTAACATTGGCATCAATTTTTAAATTTTTACCAAGTTTTACATTGTGAGCTATGATAGCTCTTTTATCTATTTTTATTTCAGAAAATTTAAAAGGGTATAAAAGTTTGACTATTTCGGTATGTGTTACAAGTGGATCTTTGGAATAAATAAAATTATAAGGAATATCGCTAACAAAATTTTCATCTGTAACAATAACTATCTTTTCAGCATTTTTGTTCGGTTTTAAATTTCTTTTAGCAGCAGGAATTGAAACAGAAAAACCTTTAGAGTTTGAAAAAAAAGCTACTCCATTCTCCTTTAAATTTTCAAGTCCACAAGCACATTTAATTTCTAAGTCTTCATCTCCAGAAAAATTAAGATTAAGTTTTCTGGCTATATTTCCTAACGTAAACATCTGTTAATAAATTTTAACCTTTTTTGGCATTATTAAAAAAAACTACTATATCAAAATATTGTAGCGTCTTGAATATCTCTCCAAACATCGTATATTGTGTCAAAATCAAAGCCTTTCCCTTGTAAAAACACAAACACTTTTTTTTTTAGCTCACTTCCTTTTTTATTTTTAAATCGAAACTTATTTTTTTTTATAACACTAAGAGCACTATCTTTATTGTTAAAATTCTTTAGTGCACTATCTATAATTGCCTCGTTTATACCTTTGTTTCTTAATTCATAAGCAAGGGCATAACTACTTTTAGGATTAAACCTTTCTCTATTTTCAATGAATAATTTTGCATACACTTCATCGTTTAAATATTTTTTGAGCCTATTTTCTAAAACTTCATCTACTATATTATCGTTATAATTTTTGCCTTTAAGGTATTTTTTGACCTCATACGTGCTTCTTACCCTTAAAGATATATATTTAAGTGCATCTTCATAAGCTCTGAAAAATAAATCACTATTTTGTAGTTTTGCTATTTTATTTTCTGTTAGTAACTCACCTTTTTTTATCTCTTTTGCAATTTCAACATTTAGAGAAAAGGCGTACTTATCGTTTATAAAAACATTTACTCTCTCTCTGTTTTTTTTCTGAAAAGATAATTTTGTAACTAACTTGTCCAAAACAGTTTAAAACTTGTCCTTATGAACAAACTCCTTTACTTCTCTTCTTGGAGGAGTTTTGCTGATTTTTGCAGGATATCCAATAGGCACAATAGAAACAAGTTCATAACCTTCTGGAACATCTAAAATAGCTTCTGCTTCTTTATGGTCAAAAAGCCCAACAACAACACTGCCAAGCCCTTCATTCTTAGCTGAAAGACATAAAGTTTGTGCTACAATACCGAGATCGAACATAAACCAATCTCCAAATTTTGTTGAAGCCTCTTTATTATAAAACCCTGAAACTCCTTTTTTAGCACAAAGCACTATCAACACAGGAGCATCAACAATAGCTTTAGTTGCTGGATTTCTAAATTTTGCAACAGGTTCTTGCAACTTTTTCTTTATCTCCTCATTTTTTACAACAATAAGTTCAAAACATTGTGAGTTTGTCCAAGTAGGAGACCATCTTACTGCTTCAAGGATTCTATCAAGAATCTCTTCTGAAACTTCTTTATCTTCATATTTTCTTATACTTCTTCTTGCCTTTACTAATGTATAAAAATCGTTCATTTTGGAATTCCTCCTTTAATCATTTTTTGAACTGATTTAAATGCTAAAACTCTTACTTTCTCTTCAACAACTACTTTACCTTCAAGAGTTTCAAGACTTCTTATTATACTATCGAGTGTAATTTTTTTCATATCAGGACACAACAGCTTATCAGAAGCAGAATAAAATTCTTTTTGTGGCATCTTTTTTCTAAGAGAATGAAGAAGCCCTACTTCTGTAGCTATTATAAATTTATTATGAGAAGATTTTTCAGCAAAATTGAGCATCCCCGAAGTACTCTTAATCTCATCTGCCAAATCAAGCACCTCTTTTTTGCATTCAGGATGCGCTAATAAAAGAGCATCAGGATTTTTTGATTTTGCATCAATAACATCATCTTTACTTAAATTGTTATGAAAAGGACAAAAACCATCCCAAAATTGTATATTTTTATCTTTAACTTCCGTTTTAACATAATTTGCAAGGTTCTTATCTGGTACCATCAATATATTTTCTTCTTCTATCGAACTTGCCACATTGACTGCATTAGCAGAAGTACAACATATATCTGAAACAGCTTTAACTTTTGCACTGGAATTGACATAAGTTATAATCTTAAACTCTTTATTTTGCTCTTTAAATTTTTTTAAGTCTAAATCTGTAACCATATCAGCCATAGGGCAAGTAGCATTTATAGCAGGAAGTAAAACTGTTTTTTCAGGGGATAAGATATAGGCTGTTTCTGCCATAAAGTGTACACCACAAAAAACTATAATATCTGCTTTTGTGTTTGACGCTTTTATACTAAGCTCAAGAGAATCACCACATATATCAGCTATATCCTGAATTTCTGGAGATTGATAGTTATGTGCTAATATTATGGCATTTTTATCTTTCGATAGCTTCTTTATATATTCTATTTTATTCTTCATTTCCCATTTTTATAACATCACTCTTTTTTTTAGCTTTTAGTTGAAAAAGAGAATCTTTAAGTTTTGAATTAAAATTAAAATCACTCATAGATATGATTGTCTCGTCTCCATACGCATTATAGTTTACTATTTTGGTTATAAAAAAACTTTTTCTTTCTATTTCAATATATATTTCAGAAATAGCACTTTGTTTTTTTAAAGGCACAAGCTTTAAAATATACTTTAATTTATCAGCTTCTAATAGTTCTATAAAAAAATTATTTATTAGTTCATTAACATCAGAAAGAAAACTTATACCGTTACCATCCTTAAAATAATCGGTGGCATCACCTACTAATAGTTGGTTTTCTTCTTTTTTAAAAATCCAAATTTTTTTGCCGTCACTTGCTATGATTTGCTCTTCTGGTTCATAATATTCCCATCTTACACTATTTGGATATTTGAAATAAGCATACCCCTCTGCACGATCTTCTATATCAAGTGCTTTAAGTTTTGAAGTTTGCTTGAAACATACAGAAAAGTTTGCCTTGTGATACTTTTTTTTAAGTAAATCTAAGATATCCTTAATATCTTCACTACTTGCTTGCGTGCTTGAAAATATTAAAAAAAGAAAAGATATGAAAATAAAAACTATTTTATTTTTTTTCATTATATTTAAAAAAATTTTTGTATAAATATTAAAACTCAAACAATAAAATCTTGACTGTATATTAAAACCTTGTTATTTGCTTCGGGTTTTTCTTTTTTGGGCGAATAACTCAGCTGGGAGAGTGCAACCCTTACAAGGTTGAAGTCACAGGTTCGAGCCCTGTTTCGCCCACCAGATGAAAAAACAAATTAGGGGGCGTAGTTCAGTTTGGTCAGAACGCCGGCCTGTCACGCCGGAGGTCGCGAGTTCAAGTCTCGTCGCTCCCGCCATTGTTCCCCAGTAGCTCAGTCGGCAGAGCAAGTGGCTGTTAACCACTGTGTCCGCGGTTCAAGTCCGTGCTGGGGAGCCATTTTATTTTTCTTCCTTACATTTTTTAAGCTCTTCTATCATTTCTGGTGCAACATCATAAGATAAATCTATCGCTTTTTGACAATGCTTGGCAAAAAGTTTTTTATCTCCTTTTTGCAAATAAGCTATCGCTATATTATTATGTGCTATAGGGAAATCGGGACTTATTTCTAAAGCTTTTTTACTCGCTTCTATGCTTTCATCAATCAAATTTTTTACAAGATAAGCATTTCCAAGTGTTGTATATGCTTGAACAAATTTTGAATTAAACACTACAGCTTTTTGTAAATTTTTTATAGCTTCATCAACTTTGCCTTGTTGCATATAAATAAAACCCAAATTCCCAAAAGCTGGAGCAAAACCTGCTCTTACTTTTGTTGCGATTCTATTATAATTTAAACAAGATTCCATATCCCCTCTATTTAATGCTATTCCACCAAGTTGAACATAAGCTTCTGCAAGATTGGGAGACGCCTCTATTGCATCTTTTAAAATCTCTTCTGCCTCGTCATATTTTTTTTGTCCAATTAGTGCGACAGCCAAGTTGTATTTACTTGTTCCGCACTCTGGATTTGCTTGTATAGCCATTCTTTGTGATGCAATATACTCTTCTGCATTCTTTGCTTGTACACTCATTTTTTTATCCTTTAAAAATAGAAACAAAAAATTTTTATATAATTTTGTTTTATAAAAATTCTAACTGTTTCCTTAGTTAAGTTTTGTTTTATGTTATTTTTTTACTTCGACCATTTTAAAAAATTAAAGGTATACTGATAAAATATCCCTTCTTGCGTTAGAGTGTTGTATCGTAACCTGTATTCTATCTTCAGGTTTTAATAAAACACCTTCAGCAAAAAGTTTACATTCTATGATGTATTCTTCAAGCATAATAATATAAAAATCTCTTTTTTTATCTATAACAATTGCAGGTGTTTTGGTGCCTATTTTATTTTCAAGATATTTTAAAATCCAAAATCTTTTTCTACTATTTTGTATGAGAATATTTGTTTTCAACTTCTGTTCTAATTTTTCATAAATATCAATTATTTCAGTCTCTTCATAAAACGTATCTAAATTAAAAATAGCTCTTATTTGCCTTTGATTAACAATATCAAAATATCTTCTTATAGGAGAAGTGGCTGTTATATAAGCCCCCACTCCAAGACCTGTATGCGGAGATGCTGTAGATTTGATGAATGTCCTGTTTAAAAATTTTTTTTGTAACACATTTTCAAATAGATTTGATGACTCACTTTGTATAATACGTTTCTTTGGTTTAGGTTGAGTTCTAAATATAGCAGGGACTTTATGGTCAGATAAAAATTCAGCCATTTTATTATTCGCTATAATCATAATTTCAGCCACCACATCCCTTATAGGATTTTCTCTTTCTGTTTTTGTTATATTAATTACCCCTTGTTTATTAAAAAAAACATTCACTTCAGGCAAAGATATTTGCATAGCACCATTTTGAAATCTTTCGTTTTTAATAGCTCTCGAAAGTTGATATAAAGTTGTAATATCTTCGTCATCTTCTTTGTCTTTCAAAGCTTTAGTGTAACTTGTTTGATTATTAACTCTAATAACACTTGGGAAGACTTCACTACTTATGATTTCAAAATCACTACTGAAATTAATTGCCGTAGTTATAGTAAATTTTGTTTTACCTTTTTTAAGAGAGCATAACTCTTCTGATATAAACGGTGGGAACATATAAATCTTATCATCTGGTGTATAAATTGAAGAGACTCTTTTAAAAGCTTCTAAGTCGAAACTATCTCCTTTTTTTATATAGTGTGCCACATCTGCTATATGGACATAGAGAGTATACCCTAAGGCATTTTTTTGTATGGTGATAGCATCATCAAAATCTGTAGTTGTTTGTGCATCTATCGTTAAAGTGTCAAGACTTGTTAAATCTTTTCTACCTTCAAGAGAGTCCCTTTTAAAAAAAGTATTTTGCTCGGCTAATAACTGTTCTGGGAAATCTTTTTTTATATTTTCTCTTAATATATCTAAATTTTCGTTCTCATCCCACTCTTTGAGTTTTACCATTAAATCAAAAATATCTTGCTGTTTTAAGTCTATTTTTTTTAAAAGTTTTTTTGCTTCTTCACTCGTTTTACTATCTTTCCCAAATAGATAAAAATCTTTTAAAATCTCAACAACTTCTTCTTCTACTTCTGATACTTTTTTGCCTTCTAAAAAATCTTTTAACCAAGCACTCCCATCTTGAACTATTCGCTTTTTCCCATCTTCTTGTTCTTGCTTCTTTTTTTGCTCTTCTATGCCATTTGAATTTCTTGGCTTAAATCTATCCTCTTTAAATTTAAAATAGACACGGTCTTCAAAAAAAGCACGTATAACGCTTGCTGTCTCGTTATCACCAGCGTCATCAAATATAAGCTTAGAAATAGTATCTAAATTTATCCATTCTCGGCTTATATTATTAATTTTTGTCCATATAGATTTTATATCTATTTTATTTTTTTTTTCTTCCCTTAAAGCTTTAATAGTTAAGAGATTTTCTATTACATTGACATCTTGGGAGTCTATTTGAATGTTTTTTGATATGTGCGAAAACCGTTTTGGAGAGATATTGAAGACCTTGCCTTCTTCATTTAAGATTTTTACTTTAGTATCTTCCAAAGACAAAATAGTACCAATAATTATTTTTTGTTTATCTATATACTCTATTATTGTTCCTATTTTCATAGATGAGACCTTTGCACATAATGGTTTTTTGTAAAACACTAAAAGTTTGACATATTAATATATTAACCTTTGATGCTCAATGGTCTATGGTCTACTACTTTGCACATCAAACTAAAAATTGCTTGTCATATCGTTATATATCGCTTCTGCCATCTTTTCTGAAACCTTGATTAACGCTTCTTTTTTATTTTGCTCAACTGTAGCTATATCATTTGAATTTGTATAAACTTCATAATCTGTTATCTCTTTATCCCATATCGTTTCATCGTTTTTAATTAAGATACATCTGATTGTTACAATAAGTTTTTTACCCATAGATATAGATTCCGTCCTGGAAACATCGTCTATAGCAATATTTTGTACTACCCCTTTAAAAACACCGTCGGCTTTTTTTCGCTCATTAACTATCTTAATGCTTTTTTTATTAAACTCATAAACGAATGCATTAGTAACTATAATACTTGCACTACTTTCATTCGTTTTGTTTTGAAATATAGGCATATAAACACTTTCTATATTTTGAGGCATCACTCCAGAACCAGCGAATCTATATCCAAGACAGCCTGATAAAGTAATAACTAAAAAAAATAAAAATGAGAGTTTTAAGCAATTAACTTTTTTCATATTAAATAACTATATTAATAAGTTTTTTTTGTACCAATATCGTTTTTTTTATCTCTTTACCTTCGATAAACTTTTGAACGTTTACATTGTTTAAAGCGAGCTCTTTTATTGTCTCTTCATTTAAATTAGAATCTATGGTGAGCTTCGCACGCACTTTCCCATTTACCTGAATAACCAAAGTGTGTTCATCTGTTTTGATAGCATCTTTAAAAAAAGTTGGCCACTTTTCATCTGTAGTTACACTCTCTTTGCCAAGTAGCTTCCAAGATTCTTCTGCAAAATGTGGAATAATCGGAGATAAAAGAAGTACAATTGTTTCTATTGCAAGTTTTATAACTTGAGTCTCTTGAGTTTCTTTTTCCCCATCTGGTATAAGATAGATAAAATTTACAAGCTCCATAATAGAACTTATCGCAGTATTAAAACTAAACTTTTCTATATCTGATGTAACTTTCTTTATAGTAAGATTAATTTTTTGGTATAACTCTAAAGACCAACTATTAAGTTTATCGCTATCCCCTTTATACACCTCTTCACTATCTATATCATCTCTATATTTTTCTATTAAATTCCATACTCTGTTTATAAACCTACTTTGACCTTCAATTCCATCTTCATTCCATATAAGAGTTTTGTGTGGAGGTGACGCAAAAAGGCAAAAAAGTCTTATTGTATCTGCACCATATTGTTTTGTAAGCTCTTTAGGAGATACAACATTCTTTTTCGATTTACTCATTTTTGTTTTTTTACCTACGACAACTTCTATGCCACACTTTTGACATATATATTTATCTCCCTTTTTGACCACTTCTTCTGGAAACAGATAGCGACAATTTGGACATTCAAAAGTCTCTTTTGTTATCATCCCTTGAGTTAACAAATTGGTAAAAGGCTCTTTAAAGTTAACAAACCCCATATCTTTTAAAACTCTTGTAAAATATCTGGCGTACAAAAGATGCATAACTGCATGTTCTACACCGCCAATATATTGGTCTATAGGAGCCCAATGATTTACTTCATCGCTATTTAGCATACCTTCATTATAGTTTGGCGAGCAATATCTTAAAAAATACCAAGAGGACTCTACAAAAGTGTCCATAGTATCAGTTTCTCTTTTAGCATTTTCATTACCACATTTAGGACATTTTGCTTTTTTAAAATAGTCGATATCAAGCAATGGATTTGTCTCTGATAGAACTGCATCTTCAGGGAGTACAACAGGTAAGTTTTTTTCATCTTCTGGAACAATACCACATTTGTCACAATAGATTATAGGGATAGGAGTTCCCCAATATCTTTGTCTTGAAATACCCCAATCTTTTAATTTAAAATTGAAAGTTTTTTTGCCGATTTTTTCTTTTTCAAAATAGTCGCAAATTTTTTCAATAGCTTCTCTATTTTGAAGTCCGTTAAAGTTTTGAGAATTAATTAAAATCCCATCATCTGAATACGCCTCTTCAAGAGTATCAGCATCAACCTCTTTGCCATCTGGACTAATAACGGCTATTTTTTCTATGTTATATTTTTGGGCAAAATCAAAATCTCTTTGGTCATGAGCGGGAACTCCCATTAATGCTCCTGTTCCATACTCCATAAGGACAAAATTTGCCACATAGATAGGTAACTTTTTTTTAGTGATTGGGTTTATACAATAAGCATCAAGAAACATACCTTCCTTTTCAAGCTGTTCTACATCTCGCGATGCTCTTGATTGTTCAATTATTTTTTCAACAAACTTTTTTACGTTATCATTATTTTTAGATAACACGGAAGTTAAATGATGTTCAGGTGCAATACACATAAAAGTAGCACCAAATATAGTATCTGGTCTCGTTGTAAAAACTTCAATTTCCTCTTCTCTATCTTGAATTTGAAATTTTATAGAAGCACCAATACTTTTGCCTATCCAGTTTTTTTGCATCGTTAATACTTCTTGAGGCCAACCTTCAAGTTTATCACAATGAAGTAATAAATCGTCTGCATAGTCAGTTATTTTAAAAAACCACTGGGAAAGTTCTTTCTGTTTAACCTTACTATTACATCTCCAACAACACCCTTTTTCAACTTGTTCAGCAGCAAGTACTGTTTGACAATCTTCACACCAATTTACATAACTTAACTTTTTATAAGCCATATTCTTTTTAAACATTTGAATAAAAAGCCATTGTTCCCATTTATAATATTCTGGCTTACACGTCGTAACTTCTCTATCCCAATCGTAGCTAAAACCCATCTGTTTTAACTCTTGTTTCATATTTTCAATATTAGAGTATGTCCATTTTGCAGGATGCGTATTTTTTTCGCGTGCAGCATTTTCAGCAGGTAAACCGAAAGCGTCCCATCCCATAGGATGAAGAACATCAAAACCACACATTCTTTTATAACGAGCTATAACATCGCCTATGGTATAATTTCTAATATGCCCCATATGCAAATTGCCCGAAGGATAGGGAAGCATTTCAAGAACATAATATTTTTTTTTATTACTCTCTTTAGCTTCAAAAGTTTTATTTTTAGCCCAAAACTCCTGCCACTTTTTTTCTACAACGTTTGGGTTATATTTCGCCATTCTTTTTATCCTTATGTTTTTTATTAAGTGCTAATGCATTAGCTTGCTCAGTATAATAATCATATGCAAGTTAAGCTGTTACTTCCATTGCCAATAAATTTTTTACTAAAAACTATATATTTTTTTTATTTTCCAAATTTCATTTTTTGATAAACTCTACTAATACATTCTTCTCGAACATTTTTAGATGCCATAAAATGTGGCGACGCAGACACTCGTGATTTGATTACAAAGGTTTGAGCATATACAATAATTTGTACATCAACATATTGCGAACACTCTCCTTGTATAATGCCGTTTTCTATATCTTTAAAATCTATTTTTCTATCAGATAGTAAAATTGCTATCATACCTTTCAATGCAACATATTACTTACTTTGTTAAAAAAAATTAAAAAAATAAAAATTTTTACAATTACTTTTATTTAAACATCCTTTAGTTTCTTGGCTCTTCGTACAATAAAGAACCTGTATTTTGAATGTCCAAATATTGTGTATTTTCATTGTTAAATAAATAATCAAACTCTCTATCAATATTTCTTATTGCTTCTTTGTTTTTGATTGTAATTCTTGTCTCGTAATTCTTCCAAAAACCTGCTTTGGTAAAATTCACTGAGCCAAGAAAAGCTATTTTTTCATCAATAATGAAAACTTTTGAATGTACAAAATAACGGGTTTTGTCAAAAAAATAAGATGAATAAGGAGACATAGGGATACTGACACTAAATAAAGTTTCATAAGAATACTTAAAAATTCTTATATTCAAATATCTTTCCCATAGAGCCCAAAAGACAGGGATAGAAAAGAACCCCCAAAGAGATTGGGTAAAGCCAGAATACCAAAATGCCCAAATAGCAAACATCGTAGCAATAAAAATTAAAGGTAAATAAAGCAATCCACCTAAACGCTTCTTTTGTTTGTCTTTATCAATATGTTTTTTTTGTTTAATAATGCTTTTTAGTGTATTAGCTCTTTCTTTTTGATTGCTGACATCTGAACTCAGTATTATTGCTACAGACAACTTTTGTCTTGTAGCTTTTTGTTCAAGTACTTTGATGAAATTTTGAGAAATATATGGAGTAATAATTCTAATTGATTTTTTAGCATTGTATATCTCTTGTAGTATTTCTTTGCCTGCATATCTACCAATATACAAAAAACTATCTTTGATTTCTATTTCTCGTAACACTTTTTTGCTTTTTCCCTATTTTAAATTAGGAGGTTTGTTGCCTTTTATTTCATTAAATTTTTTGATATTTTCTTCTTCTGAAGAAAAACACCTCAAATATTTGCCCATGTTTTTTTAAGTCTATGTCTAAAATAGTACTATCCCAACTCTCTATTCTTTTTACTAATACTTCTCGGTTTGAGTTCGGTGTTTTAATCAAATTAAATTCCTGCAAAGACTTTTGTTTTTATCCTAATGTTCTAAATTAAAAATATCATAAATAGCATTAAGATACTGCTTTTTATTGCGATGTGAACTTCCAAGATTTTTCATAAAGATGATGGGGTCGTGAAGTATTTTATTTCTAATAGAGTTAATCATAAGATTTATATTTTCTTCGCCATCTAAGGATAATTGGTCATCCGACAAACTTCTTTGAAACTCTTGTTTTATTATTCCATCTATTTTGTCTTGAAGACTTATAATGATTGGTACAAGTTCTAAACCACCCATCCACTTAAAAAAAGAGATAACTGCTTCTTCAACCAATCTTTTTGCTTTATTCATCTCTTTTTTTCTATCTTCAATATTTCCCTTAATTACATCTTGTAAATTATCGATATCGTATACATATGCTCCATCAATTTTATTGATTTCGGGGTCAATATCTCGTGGCACAGCAATATCTATAAAAAATATTGGAGAGTTTTTTCTACGCTTTATAATTTTTACTACATCTTGACTTTGAAGAACAAAAGAAGATGAAGCTGTAGAACTAATTACAATATCTACTTTTTCAATCGTATCTAAAATCTCTTCAAACTTTATTGGCGTGCCAGTGAGCTGAGAAGAGAGCTTGACAGCATTTTCAAAAGTTCTGTTGGCAACAAAAAGTTCTTTAATATCATTTCTTGCTAAGTGCTTAATAACTATTTCAGCCATTTCACCAGCACCTATCAGCAAAATTCTTTTATTATTTAGTGAACCAAATATTTTCTTTGCAAGCTCAATTGCGGCATAACTTATAGATACAGCACTATTCCCAATTTTTGTTTGTGTTCTGATTTTTTTAGCTACATTGAATGCGATATGAAAAAGCTTGTTTAAAATAACATTTGTGCATTTTTCTTTTGAAGAAGTTGTATAGCTTGACTTTACCTGCCCTAAAATTTGAGGTTCACCAACTATCATAGAGTCTAAACTTCCAGCGACACATAGAAGGTGAGTAACAGCTTCTTTGCCCAAATAATAGTATAAGAAATCTTTAAATCTCTCTTTTGCTATTTTTTTAAAGTCTGAAAGAAAATTTATAATAAAGTTTTGAGCCTCTTCTATATTCTCTGTACTAACTATAACTTCAGTTCTATTACAGGTAGAGAAAATAACAGCACCAGTTATATAAGGAAAAGACGTAAGATATTTTACACTTTCTCTATTCTCTTTTTCAGAAAAAGATATACATTCTCGTATCTCTACATTTGCTGTTTTATGATTTAAGCCTACAATTAAAATTTCTTCCATTTACTTAATTAATAAAGGTATTAAATATTTCAGAATAAACACTCCACAAATTATAAAAGTTAATGGAGAAACGTCTTTTCCTCTTCCAGATAATGTTTTTAAAATAACATAAAAAATAATACCAAAAGCTATACCTTCCGCTATACTAAAAGCAAGAGGCATCATTATAATGGTAAAAAATGCAGGAAGTGCTTCTGTAAAATCGTCCATATCTATTTTTTTAATAGGAGAAAGCATAAACAAACCTACTATAACTAAAGCTGGAGCTGTGGCAGCAGCAGGAACCATTATGAAAAGGGGCGATAAAAAAAGGGAAAGAAAAAAACAGATTGCTACCACAAGTGCGGTAAGACCTGTTTTGCCACCCTCTTCTACACCAGCTGCCGACTCTACATATGTTGTTACGGTAGATGTCCCGAGTGCTGCTCCTACCATTGTTCCGACTGAATCTGCAAAAAGTGCTTTTTTTGCATTTGGAAGTCTACCTTTATCATCAAGTAAATTGGCCTTAGAAGCGACCCCAATTAAAGTCCCAACGGTGTCAAACATATCAACAAAAAGGAATGTAAATAAAACTACTAACATATCGATTGAAAACACTTGACTCCAATCAAATTGAAAAAAAATAGGAGCAAGAGAAGCGGGAGATGAAATAAATTTCATATCAGCAGGAGGTTTTGTTATGCCTACAAAAACGCCCAAAATTGTTGAAGCCAAAATTCCTATTAATAAAGAGCCTTTTATCCCTTTAATGTGACAAAGTCCTGCAACTACAAGCCCAAAAATTGCAACAAGTGGAGCAGGAGTCATCATATCGCCAAGTGTTACAAAGGTGGCAGGAGAAGAGATAATAACGCCTGCTCCTTGAAGACCTATAAAAGCTATAAATAGACCTATACCTCCACTAATAGCATATTTTAGATTCATAGGAATACTATTTATGATAGCTTCTCTTAAGTTAAAAAAGGTAAGAATTACAAAAATAATACCTTCTATAAAAACAGCAGTTAAAGCAAATTGCCAAGAATAGCCCATAGAAAGAACTACAGTAAATGCAAAAAAAGCATTAAGCCCCATACCTGGAGCAAGTGCAAAAGGCATATTGGCATAAAACGCCATAATTAAGGTTGCAATAAGTGAAGAGAGAGCAGTTGCTGTTATTAATGCTCCAAAATCCATACCAGTTTTGGAAAGCAATATAGGATTTACAATCAAAATATACGCCATAGTCATAAACGTAGTCAATCCAGCTATAATTTCTGTCTTCACATCTGTCTTATGAGAAGAGAGTTTAAAGATTTTTTCTAACATTTTTTCGCCTCTTTTTTAATTTTGAATAACTTTGAAAAAATAAATTCGATTTATATAAAAAGGAGATCTTTGCACATAGCTTTATGAAGATTTCTATAGGTTTTTTTAAAATTGCAAAAAGTTAATATTTTACAAAAAAAACCACTATCTTTTCATCAAAAACATTATGTGCAAAGGTCTCAAAAAGGTTAAAACTTACATACATAAATATCAGGAAGATTTCTATACTTATGAGCATAATCAAGCCCGTAACCAATTAAAAAACCTTCATCAACTTTAAAACAAGAGTAATCAACAGTAACAACTTTTTCTCGTCTCTCTTTTTTATCAATTAAAGTACAAATTTTAATACTCTTAGGTTTAAAAGATCTTAAATATACCATAAGCTTATTGATAGTACTTCCTGTATCAACAATATCTTCAACAATAAGTATATCTCTATTCTCTATGTTAAAAGATAAATCTTTGGTAATTTTAATTACGCCTGACGATTGGTTATTTTTACCATAACTCGAAGCTCCAATAAAATCTATTTCACAATCTATATTTACCGCTCTTACTAAATCTGCCAAAAAGATAAAAGAGCCTTTAAGTATACCTAAGAAAACAGGACTTTTACCTTCATAATCTTTTCTGATTTGCTTAGCCACTTCGTTTATATTATTTTCAATATCTTTTTTAGAAAAAAGTATCTCTTTTTTATGCTCCATAACTATTTTTTATCCTTTCTAATATGTGCAAAAGTCTTAAAAACTAACAATTATTATTTTGCACCATACTTTTGTTTTAGCTTTTCTGTTGCAATTAAAACCTCTTTTCTTAGCCCTTCAAAATCTATAAAATTTGCTCCTTTAGTGCCATAAGAAAAAAGAATTTTATGGTATTCATCAAAAAGTTTTTTATTGTTAATCATTATTTCAGCCATAGCAAGAGGCGCTCCCCAGCCAATACCTCCCGATTCATCATTAAGACTCCACATAAGACGACGCATAATAACTCTTGCATATTCTATCTCTTTTATTGCAACTTCATTAACCAAAATTCCCATAACCTCTATAGCTCTTTCTTTTAAGATAGAGGTGTCATCATAAAAAAACTTAAACAATGTGTTGATAACTTTTTTATGGTTTTTTAATTTTTCTATCTCTTCTTTATAGTTATCATTTTTTAAAACTTCTGTTACAACAGTTTTAAAATTGTTACGGATTTTTTGATTTTTTTTCATATTGTTTATTTTTTTCGTAGAGACAGGTCGCGACCTGTCTCTACATCGTTTCTATTAAATTTTTCGCTATTTTTGGTTTGTTAGATTTATAAAAAAAGCAATAGATATGGTGTATATACACTCTCTTTTATTCATTATAGGTTAAAACTTTTAATATAGTTTCTGCACACCTTTTAGACTCATTCAACTCAAAACCTTTTGGCATTTTGGAGTCTTTATCCCAATCATCAAAATTGACAATATAACCCTTTTTTGTAAGATAATCTAAACTTCTTTTAAAAGAGTTATTCTTTTTTTTCCACTTTATAAAGATAACCCCTACACTGCATCCTGCTGTAATAGCTTCATATGTCATAGAGTTACTGTCCGATGTTATCCAAACTTTTAAACACTCTGCATATTTTTTTTCAAGCCACTCTTTTTCTGTATCTTCACTTTTAAAAAAAGTTACATTAGATATTTTTGAAGCCAACTCTTGGAAAAGAGCTATACACTCTTTTGGTGTTCTTCTTGAAGAAGCTATAGACCAATGGACATCTTTTTCTTTTTTGACTATCTTTTCAACTTTTTTAAGCACGTAAAATGAATCCCAAATATGAGATTTATCTTCTCCGCCTATTAATATAAGCCCTTTGCTTATATCTTTGTCTTTCCTAAAAGTACATAAGTTAGGTGCTCCTATCGTTGTGAAGATATTTTTTCTTTTTGGAGGGTTTTTTTGTTCTGGTATAAAACAGATATCGATAAAATATTTAACGGGAAAATTTGGAGTCATACAAGTTACAATTCTCCCGCCCATCTTTTTTTTTAGAATTAACATTGGAATATGAGTATGTGCTCCTGTACCAATTATGATATCGATTTCTTTTGAAGAGCCTCTATTTGTAAGCAAAGTGAAAATATATTTAAAAATGTCTTTTATATCATTTTTAAGAGAAGGAACTATTTTTTCTACTTTTACTACCTTAGTTTTCTTCAGTTTTGATAACTCATTTAAAATGCCATCTGTTTGTTTTAAATGCCCTACTCTATTGTCATAAAATAGTGCAACTCTAATAGTTTTATTTTCCATAAATTTTTTTTGAGTAAAAATTTAACCTTAATTTAAATTATCCTTTTTTTATCAGCAGGGAAATCGTTATGGTATCTTTCTACACCATAAATATCGGGATAAAGATATAGCCATTTTCTATGAAGCCAAAGCCAATGGTCAGGATATTTTCCAACATACTCTTCAATCACATTGTTTTGAAGCTGTATGTTCTCTTCTATCGTGCCATTAAAATTTAGCTCGGGCAAAAACACCATTTTATGATGGATTTTATCTTTTTGACGTATCATAAAAAATGGAACTACGGGAATATCAAACTTCATAGAAAGAGTAGCAACAATTTTTAAACTCGCAATTTCTTTACCCAAAAAAAAAGATCTTACACCCGTTTTTAAGTTAGCATTCTGGTCTGGTAAAATTAACAAATCTTGCCCCTTTTGGAGTTTTTTTACGGCTGATATAAGTCCTATTTCTTTATACAAAACATTTAAATTGAACTTATTATTAATTTTAACCCTCAAGTTCTCTATATGGGGGTTTGGTATCTTTTTAACAAAAAAATTTAATCTATTAATTTTACTCCCATATAAACTACTACCATACTCCCAATTACCAAAATGAGCACTTAGAAGTATAACCCCCTTCCCATTTGCTTTTGCTTTTTGTAAATTTTCTATTTTTTCTATTTCAATAAGCTTTTCTAAACTTTTAGATTTTAAGTATTTTAAACGGACAAACTCCTGAAAAAACATTCCAAAGCCTTGAAAATTTCTTTTGGCAATCTGTTTAATCTCTTTTTGCGTTTTCGTTTTATCAAAAACAAAATTAAGATTTATGAGTGTTATTTTTTTATGTTTTTTAGAAAGGTAAAATAGGATTGTTCCTAAAAATTTTCCAAACAAAACCCAAAGTTTTAGAGGAACAATAAAGGATAAAAGAGAATAGCACGAAAATAGAAGATTAAAAATAAGGTATGAAAATTTATGCATCGCTTTTAGAGAACTTTTATATCATCATCAAAATATGTAATTTGCTCAAGCCCATTTTGTGTTACAACGAAAGTATCTTCAATACCTACAACTCCCTCATTTGGAAAAACAAATTTTGGTTCAAGAGCGATAACCATATTCTCTTCAAGTTCTATATCAAAATCTTTTGCCAAAACAGGGAGTTCATCAAGCTCAATTCCAATACCATGTGCTATAAACATAGCTCTTGTCTTTTTATAACCCATAAAGTTATCCAAAAGACCTGCTTTATCTGCTATATCAATAGCAAGATTGTACATATCTTTTCCATTCGTACCAGCTTTGCAACTATTCATTATCTCTTTTTTTATATTTAAAGAGATATCAAAAGCTCTTTGTAATTCGTCATCTATTTTACCGATAGAGAACATTCTGGTTTGGTCCACCATATAGCCTTCATATATTGAACAAAAATCGATTATAATAGGCTCATTTTTTTTTATTCTGTTTTCTCCTGCACCTTGCGGGAAAGAGATATTTAATCCTGGACCGCTCATTGCTCCATCAAAAAAACCGGGAATTGATGCACTTTTGCCAGACATTAAGTGTCCATAAAAAAGTTCTAAATTAAACTTTCTAACACGAACAAAACCTTGGCTACCTTCCTTCCTCGTTATAGCTTCAAGTTGTATAGCCACATCAATCTCTTTTGCACCTTCTTTTAAAAATTTAGGCGCATTAACAAACACTTTATTATTTATATCCGCAGCTTTTTTTATAAGGCTAAGTTCATAAGGAGACTTAATTGCTCGTACTGTACGAATTATGTTTGAAACATCTACTATTTTTAATGGGTTTAAAGTTTTTTGATACTTTAAATATGTTGAAGCAGGAACTACATCAAACTCTAAACCAATACTTCCACTTTCAACAAAATCTAAAATAGTGCTACTCACTTCTCTTAAATTTTTAAGCTCTAATATGTTTTCGACAGGAGACTCTTTTTCTGCTCTTTCAAAAGATTTTTTTACCATTAAAATTGGTTTACCCACACTCGGTATAAATAGGTAGGCGTCTTGAGAAGTACCACTAAAATAAAAAAGATCAGCTTTTTGAATTATTAAAGCTCCCTTGATATCTTTTTCTATCATCTGTTTCTGAAACTTTAATATTCTATTCTCTATCTCTTTTTTGGGGGTTAAGTTTAGTTGCATAAGATTACTATAAAAAATCGTTAATAGTTAAGATTGAATGAAAATTTAAACCACAAGCTTCAACATTTTCTCTTCCATTAAATTCACATCTATCAAGGAGAGCCATAACACAAAGAATATTTAATTTATGTTTTTTTGCTATCTCAATTGCTTTTATAGTAGATTTTCCAGTTGTAACAACATCGTCAATAATTATAACTGGTAGTCCCTCTTTGATATTCCCTTCAATTTGAAGAAGCATTCCATATTTTTTAGGCTCTTTTCTTATAGAAAAAGCTTCGATAGGGTTTTGGGTGTTTAATGATAATAAAGAAGAGGCAACAGCAATAGGGTCTGCTCCCATAGTTAAACCTCCAATACCTTTTGGTTTAAGGTTTAACTCTAATATTTTATCAAGAAAAGCTTTCCCAATAAGATTAAGCCCTAAAGGATTATAAGTGATTTTTTTAAGATTAAAATAGTATTTGCTTTTTTCTCCAGAAGTTAACGTAAAAGAGGCTTCATTAGATTTTTGAAAAGATTTTTCTTTTATTAAACTAATAAGCTTACTATTCATTGTTTAACTTTTCTTGTAATATCTCCACATAAAAAGAGTTAGGAAAATTCTTAACTAAATCGCTAAAAGCTCTTTTAGAACTTTCTTTAACATTCAACTTATTGTATAAATAGCCTAAATGGAAAAGAGCTTCATCTTTTGCAAGACCATTAATGTCTTCTATTACCATAGCAAAATATTTAAGTGCATTTCCATAGTCGCCCATAGATTCGTAAGTTAATCCTATATCACTTTGTATAATACTAATTAGCGATTGATCATCTTTAAAATCTTCCAAAGATTGAAGATAAAAACTTAATGCTCTATTATACTCTTTCATTTCATAAGCATGATGAGCTTGGGTCAATCTAAAAAGTTTCCCTATTTTTGTATCACCATATTTTTTTAAAAAGTTATCAACTTCGGGTTTAAACTGAGTATATGTCTTTTCAAAACCATCAATTTCAACAACCGCCTCATATTTTTTCATAAGATTGATATGTTCTTGTTCAACCTTATTTGCTTTATACGATTTAAATAAGAAAAAAGCAGAAATCATTAAAATTATAAAAATTACGCTAAATAAAATAGTGTAAAACTTTTTTTTATTCTCTCGTATAAGTTTCAATATTTTATTAAATAACACTATAAAGCTATCTGGTTCTTTAAGTTCTTTTTGTCTTGACAAAGTAACATCTGCCATACTTTTAATTCCTTTCTAAACTTTAATTTTTTGATATTCTTTTAAGTTAATGTCTGCACCAATTTTTTGGCAAACCAAAGAAGCACAAAGAGAGCCTAATTCTCCGCTGCTTTTAAGAGATTTATTGTTCATAAAACCAAATAAAAAGCCTGCAGTCCAAATATCTCCTGCTCCTGTAGTATCTATAACTTTCTCTATTTTATTAGCTTCTATTTTAATTATATTATCACCGTTTGCAATAATACTACCCTTTTCTCCTATGTTTACTACCGCTATCTCTACATCTTGAGATAAAGATTTTATAGCAAAATTAGCATCTTTTTCTTCAGTATAATAAAAAGCCTCATCTTCATTTGCTATAAGTATATCGACAAAAGGTATAACTTGTTTTTTTATAAAATCTTTTTTTTCTTCTACAACAGTATAACTTGATAAATCCATAACTATCTTTGCATTACTATCTTTAATAAGCTCAATAATTTGAAGCATCAACTCTTCATTAAAAAGCAAATAGCCTTCAATAAGAATAAAATCGGTTTTTTTGAGTATATCTTGTGCACTATTAACAATATCAGAAATATCAAGCTCTGATGCAGCTCCAAGATGTGTAAACATTGTTCTTTCTGCATCAGGAGTTATAGCACTCAAAACTTTTCCTGTTGAAAGATTAGAACTTGTAAGCAACGGAATAACACCTTTTTTTTGCAATTCATCTCTTACATAATTGCCGAAATTTCCACGTCCTGTTTTACCAACAAAGTACGCTTCTCCTCCAAGCATACCAACTCCACATATTGTATTACAAGCAGACCCACCTGTATTAACAGTCGTATTAACTTTCGATGTTTTGTTTACATTGTCTATAAAAGTGCTCTCAACATATGTCATCCCACCTTTTCTACCATTAAGTTGTAGTAAAAAATCGTCATCAACATTCATTAAAATATCGACTAAGGCGGAACCTATTCCTACTATTGTTTTATTTTGTACCATATTTTATCAAGCCTTTTGCACATAATGTTTTCTATGAAAAAATAGTGGGTTTTTTATAAAAAACATTATGTGCAAAGGTCTTCTCATTAATTTTTTTAAGTGTCTACCAAACATCTTTCTCGTGCAACCAACCTTCTGTTCCACTTGAATGGTGAACATAAAACCATTCACCCTCTTTTTTTATAACTTTAAAGGGAACGCCCTTGCTTTTTGTTTTAAAGACAGCTTTTGCTGTTATAGTAGGATTTTCTCTTGCAACACGATTTGGCTGTGTTGTTATCACAGTTTCTATCTTTTGTGTTAAACAGGAAGAGTGAACCCAGCCTTTATCTTCTTCAAAATCTTGAATCTTATACCAGTTCCCTTTTTTTTCTAATACGATAAAGGGAGAATATTGCTCAACTCGCCATAAAATTTTTTTATGTAACGAAGGTCCTTTTCTTACATTTATAATTTCAAACTTTGCTGAATATTTATCTTTAACAAGTACGGCTTTTAAAAAATTGGGAGAGATAAATACAAAAAGAGTGACAAGTACAAATAACGTTTTTTTATTCATAATAAAAAATCTCCATTTTAATAAGTAACCATACAAAAAACCTTTCTTTTAATAGAGTTTTAAAAAAATATTCAAGTCTTTCTTTGCTTTTGGGAAAAATAAAAAAAATAATTTACTATTGATTTTCATCCCCTTTTTCCTCTATTTTAAACTCTTTATATTTTTTAACCCATAAATAAAAAACAAATTTTAAAATGAATATAGTAACCCAAACAGACAATTTTATTAAAGTAGAAAACGTACTTATAAGTGTATGGAATAAAGATAATATAGAATATTTGATTTTGAATCTGATAGATTTAAACGATAATATAAAAATATATTCCACAGGAGGCACTTATAAAAAGATTGAAGAGATATTAAAAGATAGAGCAAAAAAACACCTTATTAAAGTTTCAGACTATACAAAACAAAAAGAGATGCAAGGCGGACTTGTCAAAACATTAGATTTTAAAATCTATCTTGGGCTTTTAAGTGAAACTTATAATGAAGAGCACAAAAAAGATTTAAAAAGGACAGAAAGTGTAGAGTTTGACTTGCTTGTTTCTAATTTATATCCGTTTGCCGAAACCATTTCAAAAAAAGATGTAACTATAGAAGAAGCAAGAGGAAATATAGATATAGGAGGCCCTACTATGATAAGGGCAGCTTCTAAAAATTTCCTTAGAGTCGCCCCTGTAATATCGCCTGAATATTATAAAAAAGTTATAGACTTTATGAAAGATAATGATGGTAAAATTGATATAGGTTTGCGTTTTGAATTGTCACAAAAAGCTTTTGAATACATAACTGAATATGATAAAAAAATTTCAGACTATTTAAACACAAAAAGCATAAAAGATGTTTTAGGAAGTTACACTTTTTAAAACTTTTAACTATTTATAAAAACAATTTATAAAAACAAAAAACACATTCTATTTTTAGAGCTTTGCACATAATGTTTTTTCGTGAGATTTTTTTTTACCATTTCCCCCTTTTAAGGGGGATTAAGGGGGTTCGCCGAAAGGCGAAAAACCTCTAAAGCTTTAAAAAAACTTACGCTCTCTTTTGTAATATTTTTGGGTTCGACGTATAAAAATACTACTTCACCACAAAAATATTACAAAATAGAGCTATGTGCAAAGCTCTCTATTTTAAAAGATAAAATATTAAAAATTTTTGATTTGAAAGGACTATCAATTAAATATGCAAAATAATAATGAACTTATAGAGAAAACCATAGCTCTTGCTGAAAAATGGCAGGAAAGAGCAAATGAGTTACTCACTAAAGAAGAAAAAAAGATGCAAGACCAAATGGCTTGCCTTTTAAACAATCCTCAAGACAAAGTTACTTTAATCAATCTTGTTGACCAGAGCTTTAGACCAAAAAACACCAAAAGAGTTGCCAACCAAGTTGTTTTCACACTTGATAACAATGGTATACCAACATTTTTTTCATCATCAGAAAAAAAGATGATGCAGTTTTTTAAAATAGCAGGCAAATATTTTCATCAGCTCGCTATTCCTACTATGGTTAAACAAATACGTGCTTATAGTTCTCGTTCTATTTTATATGGGGAAGAAGAAGCTCTTTTAGAACATCTTGCAAAAAGAAAAAGAGATAACGTTCGTATGAATATCAACCACATAGGTGAAGCGGTTCTTGGTGAAGAAGAAGCAGAGCACAGGATTTTATCTTATATCGCAGATTTAGAAAATCCTGAAATTGAATGTATATCAATTAAAATATCTACAATATATTCACAAATAAGCTCTCTTGGTTTTGAACATACTGTTAACGTTTTAATAGAAAAACTATCGAGAATATATGACGTTGCTCAAAAAAACTTTTTTGTAAGACAAGATGGAACAAAAGCACCCAAAAGTGTAAATTTGGATATGGAAGAGTATAGAGATCTTGCTATCACAAAAGAAGCTTTTATAAGAACTCTTGAAAAAGAAGAGTTTAAAAATTATTTGGCAGGAATTGTTCTTCAAGCATACGTACCAGACTCCTTTGAAATTCAAAAAGAGCTTACAGAGTGGTCAAAAAATAGAGTACAAAATGGCGGTGCACCTATAAAAATTAGAATTGTAAAGGGTGCTAATATGGAGATGGAACAATTAGAAGCTTCTTTAATGAATTGGCCTCTTGCCCCTTACGATAATAAACTTGAAGTTGATGCAAACTACAAAAGAATGGTAGATTATGGAATGCAAAAAGAGAATATTACTGCTGTTAATTTAGGGATTGCATCTCATAACCTCTTTGAACTCTCTTACGCTTTTAATGTAGCAAAAGAGAACGACAGCATCGATTTTTTCGTTTTTGAAATGCTTGAAGGTATGGCAGACCACATAAGAAGAGCCATAAAAGAGACAGTGCCAGATATGTTGCTTTATGCTCCTGTAGCCACATTTGAACAATTCATAAATGCAATCGCATATCTTGTTAGAAGACTTGACGAAAATACAGAAGAAGAAAATTTCCTAAGATATTCTTGTGACCTTACAACAGATTCTAAAGAGTGGGAATTTTTAAAACAACAGTTTATA
The DNA here is from genome assembly GCA_963662235.1 of Desulfobacterales bacterium. Lineage (GTDB taxonomy): Bacteria > Desulfobacterota > Desulfobacteria > Desulfobacterales. The sequence continues at coordinate 1,803,191 of OY759308.1, forward strand.
AACGCTGTAAATTTTAAAGATAAAGCCAAAAACTCTCCAAATAGAATTCAAAATAGGAATACCGAAACTTTCGATAAAAAAGGCACTTTGAACAATTACACTTTTGTAAATGAATCGGATACAGACTTCTCAATTTTAAATAATGTAGAGTGGGCAGAAAATATCAAAAAACAATGGAAAAGAGAAGAAGGTTCAGAAATTATTGATATCCCTGTTGTTATTGGTGGAAATGAACTAAAAACAAATAGAGAAAAAAATAAAATAGTCGATCTTTCGCAAATAGATAAAAGTAAAAATTTTGAAATTCATATTGCAGACTCCTATATGGCAAACATTGATGATATCGACACCGCTATAAAAACTGCTGTAAGCGATAGTGATGGTTGGAGAGCTAAAACTCCAAAAGAGAGACACGCTGTTTTATCAAAAGCGGCAGAAAATATTAGAAAAAGCAGAGGCGATTTAATAGGTGCTACAATAGCAAGTACAGGTAAAGTTCTTACTGAAGCCGATGTTGAAGTGTCAGAAGCAATAGATTTTACAGAATTTTATCCTTTCTCTGTTAATAACTTTGAAGAGTATAAGAATTTAAAAACAAAAGGAAAAGGAGTAGGTCTTGTTATAACTCCATGGAATTTCCCTATAGCAATCCCTTGTGGTGGTATGGTAGCCGCTCTTGCTGCTGGGAACACAGTAATATTTAAGCCAGCATCTAACGCTACACTAACTGCCTATATATTATGTAAATGTTTTTGGGATGCAGGAATTTCTAAAAAGACTCTCCAATTTGTTCCTTGTCAAGGTTCTACTGTCGGAGCTGAACTTGTTAAAAGAGACGAGATAGACTTTGTAATACTGACTGGTGGAACAGATACTGGTTTAAGAATTTTAAATGACAAACCAAACACATTTTTAAGTGCCGAAACTGGAGGCAAAAACGCTACGATAATAACTTCTATGGCTGATAAAGACCAAGCTATGAAAAATGTTATTCATTCTGCTTTTGGTAATTGTGGTCAAAAATGCTCTGCAACTTCTCTTTTGGTTTTAGAAGAAGAGATATATAACGATGAAAATTTTAAAAAACAACTCGTTGATGCAACAAAAAGTTATAAGGTAGGTTCTGCTTGGGATTATGAAAATAAAATGGGTACTATGACAAACATTCCTTCAGGCGATTTAAAAAATGTTATTGAAAATATTGATGAAGGCGAAGAGTGGGCGTTAGAGCCTCAAAATCTAAACAACAACCCATATCTATGGACACCGGGAATTAAGTATGGAGTAAAAAAAGGTTCATACTCACATATGACAGAATTTTTTGGACCTATCCTCTCTGTTATGAAAGTAAAAAATCTAACTGAAGCAATAGATGTTGTAAATTATACAGGCTACGGTCTTACAAGCGGAATTGAAACTCTTGACATAAGAGAACAAGAAATTTGGAAAGAAAAGATTAAAGCAGGAAACTTATATATCAACAGAGGTACAACAGGTGCTATAGTTTTAAGACAACCTTTTGGCGGTATGGGTAAATCTGCAATAGGTGCTGGAATTAAAGCAGGTAGCCCCAACTATGTCTCTCTTTTTATGGATTTTGAAGAAAACAATGAACCAACAACTGGTGTTATAAAAAAAGAAACAAAAGCTTTAAGAGCAGCACAAGAGTGGCAAATCAAACTTAACTGGGGCGGTTTTGCAGACAATTTAAGAGAAGATATTCAAAAAACTATTAACGCCATAAAAAGCTATACTTACAATGCAGAAAAAGAGTTTCTTGTAGAGCACGACTATTTTAATTTAAGAGGACAAGACAATATTTTCCGTTATCTTCCTCTTTCCGATATCGTTATTCGTATATCTGAAAAAGACTCACTTTTTGAAATTCTTGCAAGAATTGCAGGAGCAAAAGCTGCTGGAGTTGAACCTACTATAAGCATTCCAGAAAGTTTAGATAATGAAGCTATAACTTTTATTAAAGGAACTGACGCAAAGAAACTTATAGGTCATTCTAAAATAGTTTATGAAAGTGATGAAAAACTCGCAGAAAGAATAGATAAAATCACCAGAATAAGATATGCCGCACCAGATAGAGTTCCCGAAACAATCCTTAAAAAAGCTGCTGAATCTGATGGGTTTTACATTGCAAGAGGTAAAGTTTTTCAAGAAGGAAGAGTGGAGCTTTTAAACTATTTTAGAGAACAAAGTGTCTGTTCAAATTATCATAGATATGGCAATTTAGGACAAAGAGGAATTACTCTGAAATAGAATTAAATTTAAAAAACAAGGGTGAGATCGACCTCACCCTTGTTTTGAAAATTATATTTTCCCATAGAGACAGGTCTCGACCTGTCTCTACACGGTTTGAAGATAATATTGGGCAGGTTTGACCACGCCCCTACAAAATTTTTTGCTTTATAATTTGTAATTGTAGGGGCGTATTGCCATACGCCCTTGCCCTTTCCACCATCTCAACATAATTGTTTATATCGGCAATTTTATTTTTTGTTTCCCATTCGTTTTTTTTATCGTTTATTTACCGTTTGGGCGGGGAAACCCCGCCCCTACGGTATCCCATCGTTTTAATATAATTTTTTACTGTTTCAATATGATTTGTTTTGCGTTGGGGATAGGCGTGTTTTTCTCTTACAACATTTTCACTTTTTATATTGGTGTTTACATTATTGAGACCTTTGCACATAGCTCTATTTTGCTTTTGTTTTGTGGTGAAGTAGTATTTTTATACGTCGAACCCAAAACAAAAGTAAAAGAGAGCGTTAGTCTTTATAGGATTTTGCAAGTTTTTTATAAAATTATCAAAAGTTAAGATTTTACTAGAAACTACTATTTTCTTCATAAAAAACATTATGTGCAAAGGTCTCTGGGCGTATATCAATACGCCCCTACATAAGAGATAACACAATATATTGGGCGAGATGAACCAAATAATGCTAAAAAAAAATTTGAATAATTTTTGCATAACGAAACAAATTTCAGAAAAACATTTTTTCAAAACCGCACCGCACTGTAGAGACGCAAGATTTTGCGTCTCTACAAGATTTTGCGTCTCTACAAGATTTTGCGTCTCCACAAGATTTAATTAAACCAATATGAAATTACAATATGGGCACGGCACGCCGTGCCCATACATCGTTTCTATTAAATTCTCACAAATTTTTTTAATTTTTATCACGCAATCATAACCGTAGGGGCGGGGTCACCCCGCCCTTGTGTTAAAAATTATATTTTCCTATAGAGACAACGGCTATACGCCCATACGATTTCGCTCTACAAAGTTTTTTTTTGGTTTATGTTTTTTTTGTTACGATGCTAAAAAATGGTAGGATTTTTGTTCTATAATTATCAAATTTGATAATTTTCTAAAACGTGTAAATTTGAGAATCACAAATACTAATCTCAAATTTTTTGTTTTATAGCTTTTCTTGGGTTGGTAAATTTATAGTTATTGTTTCTACTTAACTAAACACTGCCAAAGTTTAAGAGCTTCTTTTTTAAACCGATAATTAAATCGATTTCCCCTTTAGCGATATTAAGTTTTTTGGAGATATCTTCGTTAGAAATACCTTTTTTGTGTAAACTCAATATTTTTTCTTGTTGATTGGAAACTAATTCTGGTTCTATTGTATTTTCATTTTGTTTAACATTACCATCTTGAGATTCATCTTTTTGCAAATATTGCTTAGCACGTTTTAAAATCATATTGATATTGATAATTTTATCATCAAGATTGTTATTCAATTTATTTATAATATTTTTTTTCTCTTTTATTTGGTTTGCAAAAACAGCAGATGTTTCATAAGCGTCTTTCAAAAGAGGCTCTAATAAATCAGGCACTTTTTTTGACGCCATTTCACACAATTTTTCACTGATATATTTCTCTTCTTTTCTTCTTATTATTCTAATATTAAAAAAAACACATAGTATTAGCACACTGCTTAATAAAAGTTGTAATGCTATAAAAAATTCAAATGTAAGATTGTTCATTGGCCTATTCTTTTCTTTATAAAAAAAGTTAATTTAAATTTATTAAAAAAAATTAAACTTTAGTGTTTAATATTTCACCTATATCTTTTTCTCTATTTAATACTATTTCTTCATCTTGTTTCTTTTTGTTCTTTTTCTTATCTCTATCTCTATTTTGACTCTCTTTTTTGTCAGCTAAAACTTTATGCTTTTCTTCTAATTCTGAGACAGTTGTTCTAACTATTTCTTCTTTTATAGGTTGATAGGCACTTGATATTTGGTTTGAATCAAGAGCTGGGTGCAGAGCACTTTTAGCTTGAATAACTGAATTTCCTTGTTGTACAACTAAGTTTAAAGTTGGAATTGTTGTCATTTTCTTTTTATATCAAAAGTGATAATTTTTATATCTTTTATTGTATTTGTTTTGAATAGACTATTAAGCTTTTCCTTTAAAATTTCAACGATTTTTCTATTTAAAGGCATAGCCTTACTATCTCGTTTTTCTGCCAGATTACAAATTTCTTTGTAAACAACCTCTTTCAATAACATCTTATTTTTTTTAATAATTGGTACATACTCTTTTAAAATTATAACTTCCATACTCATTTTGATATAGGTTATCTCTTTATAATTATTCAATTTAGGAAATACCATCAAGTCATCTAAAACAACGGATACTTTTACATCAGGCACTCTATGTTTATTATTATTAGTTGTTGTTGTAAGATTTTCATCAAAACTTTTAAACTTAAACAAAACATCATTCAATATTTTTTCTTTTACTCTATCTTTTAAAATTATTGTCTCCTCTTCCGAAAAAGACATAACGTTATTAGGTAACTCTGAAGGGTCTACAGCTATAAAATTTAATACTGTAATTGTATTTAAAATCATCAATAATAAAAACAAAACTAAAAGAGAGATTAAAATTAATTTAGACTTATACCATGGGGCAACAAATTGTGCCGTATATTCAAAAAGTTCTTCTTCTCGCTCTTTTTCCTCTTGAAGATCTTTAGCTGTTTTTTTCTTAATCTCCTCTTTTTTCTCAATATCCTCTTCTTCCTCAATCTCCTCCTCTTCTTCTTCAACTTCCTCTTCAACTTCCTCCTCTTCTTCCTCAACTTCCTCTTCTTCAGTTTCGTCCTCTACTTCTTGGGCATCGTCTGTCTCATCACCGTCATCATCTTGTTCATCTTTTTCAGGTTCATCATCATCTTCTTCTTTTCGGTCGTACTCCTCATCTTCAACTTTTTCCTCTTTTTCGTACTCGTCTGCTTCTTGAAAATCTTCCTCTTTTTGAGTTTCTTCTTCATCCTCTGTAGAAATTTTATCTTCATTAATGTCGTCTTCATCAATTAACAATGAATCGAGGTCTTCACCTGTTATATTCATAAATCGTCTGACATTAGATGTTTGATACTCTTTGAGTTTTCTTTCTGAAACAGTAGTATCTTTTACACCGATAGAATACTCTTTGTCGCTTTCTAAAAGAAAAGCCATTTCACCTTTTGAAATGAATGGGGGTGGGTTTTTTATAAAGATTTCAGATGTTTTTTTATCCATTATTGTAAAAAAAATTTACTTTCTTTTTTAGTTTTAAGATAAGCACAGTGTGTAATTGTGATACTCTAGATTCAGTTAAGTTTAATACTTTACCAATATCTTTTAATTTCAATCCTTCAAAATAGTATAAAGATATAAGCAACTGATCTTTTTCGGGTAAACTTTTAATTATTTCTGTTAATATACTTTTTAACTCTTTATCAGCATATTTTTCTTCCGGTGAGTTTTTATCTTCATCCTTAATTTTATCTTTTAATCTTAAATCGTTTTCACTTGAAGTATATAAAACTTGTTCTAAACTCAATACAGTAGCATTATTAATCTGGTTTAACATATCAAAATATGTTTCTATGCTGATATTAAGCTCTTTTGCTATCTCTTCTTCTTTCGCTTCACGTTGTTCTTTTTTTTCTATTTTAGCTATAGCTTTTTCAATATCTTGGACTTTTTGTCTCATATTTCTAGAGTAAAAATCCATATCTCTTAGCTCATCTAAAATAGCACCCTTAATTCTATACTTAGCATAAGTTTGAAAAGATACATTTTTATCTTTATCAAACTTTTTTGCAGCATCAATTAAACCTATATTCCCTGCACTTATTAAATCGTCCAAGTAAACACTATTTGGGAGTTTGCGATAAGTTTTTTTAGCTATGTAAGATACTAAATATTGGTATTGCTCTATGAGAAGAGTTTCATAGTTTTTTTTTGTTTTTTTTATGGAATTTAACGATGAATAAGTAGTTTGTCGCATAAGTTTCCTTATGTCTTATAGTTAGCAATTTTTTGCATAAAAAATGATATACCCAACTTTGAATCAACAGTTTTGGGCATAGAAATCATTTTTTTTGATAATAAAAAAAACATTTCAGTAGCATAACTATTTGGAAAAGCGTTAACAACAAGTTGCCTTCGAGATACTGAATTTCTTAATTCATTATCAAAAGGGATATGTCCAAAATATTCAATTACAGTACTCTTATTTTTAAGGTGAACTGAAGCTGTTCTGTTTATTGCTTGAAAAACTTTTTTTGCTTCACTTTCATCTTTTACAATATTTATTATAAGCTTAAATCTACTTATATTATAATCTTCAGATAAAATTTTAATTATAGCGTAAGCATCTGCTATAGATGTAGGTTCAGGAGTTACAACAACAAACCTTTCTTCTGCGGATAGATTAAAGTATAAAACATTCGAAGAGACTCCTGCACCTGTGTCTATTAATACATAATCTATCTCTTCTTTATATCCATCAAAAGCACTAACAAGATTTAATTTTTCCGTATCTGTCAAAGAAGTAAGATTTGCAAAACCAGAACCTGCAGGGATAAGACTTATGTTTTCCTGTACATTTACAACAATTTCTTCTAATTGCTTTTCTCCACTAATAAGATGACTTAAATCGTATTCTGGAGCGATACTGAATAAAATATCGATATTAGCAAGCCCTAAATCTCCGTCTAAAATCAAAACTTTCTTGCCTTGCTTACTAAGTGCAACAGCGACATTGCCTACTACATTAGACTTTCCTACACCGCCTTTGCCACTTGTTATAGCAAAAATCTTGGGCTGTTTTTCAAACTTTTTGTTTTTTATCTCTTTAATTTTATTCTCTTTTACAATTTTTCTTAAGCTACTTGCTTGATCCATAATTTATTTCTTTATTAGACCTTTACACATAATATTTTTATAAAAAATAGTAGTTTTGAACAAAATGTTAACTTTTAATAATTTTACAAAAAATAGTAGTTTTGAACAAAATGTTAACTTTTAATAATTTTACAAAAAATAGTAGTTTTGAGCAAAATGTTAACTTTTAATAATTTTACAAAAAATAGTAGTTTTGAGCAAAGGTCTCCTTTATATATATTTTTTTTTTAACAATCAATTTAATAAAAGGTTGAGGATATTCTTCTTACTCGTTTTCATAATATCTTCAGGGACCCTCTGCCCATTAGTAATATAAGAAATTGGCATACCAAAGTCCATTATTTGCTCTACAACACTTCCTTTTAAATTAGTTTCGTCTATTTTTGTAAAGATATAGCTATCCGATTTTAAAATATTAAACCTATTGTATGCTTCATTCATAGTAGCTTTACTCGTTGTAGAACTCAATACAAGATGAGTTGATATAGGTGTTTCACTTCCATAATCGTTGCGTATTAGCTTTTTTAAATCTTGCATTTTTTTACTATCTAAATGGCTATGCCCTGCAGTATCTATAAGAACAACATCAAAATTTTGCATTTTGTTTAATGCCTCTTTTAAATCTTTAGTTGTAAATGCCGAAATGCAAGGAATACCAATAATAGATGCGTAAGCTTTAAGCTGTTCTATAGCGCCTATACGATAGTTATCTATAGAAATCAAGCCTATCTTTTTCTTCTCTTTTAATGACAAAAGGGCTGCCAATTTTGCAATTGTTGTTGTCTTACCAACCCCTGTAGGTCCCACAAAAGCGTTGATTCTATTGCTTTCATCACCAAAAATACTTTTTATTTTAATATCTTTTAAGATTTTATCAAATATAGTTTGCACTAAATCATCAACACTATTTTCACTTTCCTTAAGACTTTTATATGAACTATCTATAAGGTTTTGTACACAACGCTCTGTTATACCAAACTTAATAAGCTTTGTGTAAATACTTATTGTTTCAGGATAGTTGTTCAAAAAATCGTTGTTCAATCCAGATTGTGTAACGAAATAGAGCATATCTTTAATGTTAATAAGCTCATCTTTTATAAGACTCCAATCTTCGTTTTGCTCTACATTTTTATAATCATCATTTTGTGTCGTTCTACTTTTTACTACTTCTTTTTCTTTTGGCTTACTACTACTTAAAATAGCCTCAATTTTTGCTTCTTTATTAAGAGATCTGTTACTCAATTTTCTATTGTTTTTTTCTGTTTCAAAAAAACCTTGCCATTCCATATTATTATCAGAAGAATCTTGATAAGCAGGTTTTGCACTATAACTTGGAAGCCTATCGCTTTGAAACATATTAGGTTTTACGCCACTGTTACTACCTAATTGTACACTATTGTTAGGCATAGCTTCAACTTCCACCATATCTCTTACATAAGGATTTGTAACAGATTTGGTTATTTTTTTAGTCGAAACAATAAGTGCATCTGGTCCAAGCTCTTTTTTTATTCTACTGATTGCATCTACTATGCTTGTAGCTCTATACTTTTTTGTTTCCATCTCTTTTCCCATTTTTTTGTTAAAATTTATGTTATCTATTTATTCTATTTTTCTGTTTTTTGACTATTTTCGTTATCTGTTTTTTTTGTATCTTCTTGACTTATTTTTATAGTACCTATCGCTTTAATATTTACATTTTTTGGAACTTCACTATGAGACACGATAATTAAGTTTGGGAGTAAATTTTCAATCATTCTTCTTAAAGGCCTACGAAGATTTAAGTTACATAAAATAATAGGCTGAATATCAAGAGTGGTATGCTTTTCTGTCTCTTTTTTAACCGACTTTAATATCTTTTCTATCATTGAAGGTTCAATTGACATAAAAGCACCCTTATCTGTTTGTTTAACAGAGTTGAGCATATAGTTCTCAAGACCTTTATCCAAAGTCATTACTTTTAAAGTTTTAGTTTCGTCCATATAAGGAGCTAAGAAAACTCTCGATAATTTTTGTCTTACATACTCCGTCAAAATAGAAGGATCTTTTGTCATAGTCGCATAATCGGAAAGTGTTTCTACAATTGTAAGTAAGTTTCTAATAGGAACTCTTTCATTTAAAAGATTCTGTAAAACTTTTTGAACTGTACTAAGATTTAAAATAGTTGGAACAAGCTCTTCAACAGCCTTAGGTGAAGTTTTTGCTAAATTATCAAGAAGTTTTTGTGTCTCTTGTCTACCAAGCAATTCAGATGCATTGTTTTTGATAGTTTCTGTTAAATGTGTTGCTACAACAGTTGAGTTATCTACAACGGTATACCCAGCCATTTTTGCTTCTTCTTCTTGTTCAATTTGTATCCACATAGCAGGAAGTCCAAATGCTGGTTCTTTTGTAGGAATACCTTCAATTTGAGTTGCTGTTTCTGTTGGGTCCATAGCAAGTAAATGGCCTACTAAAAGGTCGCCACTTGCAACTTCAACACCTTTTATAATAATTTTATAAACAGAAGAAGAGAGTTGCAAATTGTCTCGTATATGTATTGATGGAACAATAATACCTAACTCCGATGCAAATTGTCTTCTTATGGAACGAATACGATTTAAAAGCGAACCGTCTTGTGTTTTATCTACTAATGGTATTAACCCATATCCAACTTCTATTTCTATCGTATCCATATCTAAAAGATGCTCTACTTCTTCAGGAGTTGAAGGAAGTTCTTCCTTCTCTTTTTGTTCACTCTTTTCCTCATCTGTCTGTTTCTTTTTATCCAGAAAATAAAAAGCACTACCAAGAATTATTGAAAAACCGATAAAAGGAACTGAAGGAAGACCGGGGATTAAACCTAATAAAAAAACAACAGAAGCCCCAATGTATATAGGTGTGGGTTTAGAAAATAGACTTTTATAAAGCTCTTTACCCATCTTAGATTCTTCACCTGAACGTGAAACAAGAATACCTGCTGCTGTAGATATTATAAGTGCTGGAATTTGAGATACAAGTCCATCACCAATTGTAAGCAAGGTATAGTTGACTAATGCATCTTGAATTGTAAGATCTTTTTGAAATATGCCTATTATGATGCCTGCTATAATATTTATAAAAGTTATTATAATGCCAGCAATTGCATCTCCTTTTACAAATTTACTCGCACCATCCATAGCTCCATGAAATTCAGATTCTCTTGCAATAGTTTCTCTTCTCTCTTTTGCTTCACGTTCATCTATAAGACCTGCGTTTAAGTCTGCATCAATTGCCATCTGTTTGCCAGGCATTGCATCAAGTGTAAATCTTGCAGCAACTTCTGCTATTCTACCAGAACCTTTTGTTATAACCAAAAAGTTAATTATAACTAAAATGATGAAAATTATCATTCCTACAACATAATTGCCACTAACAACAAAGTTACCAAAAGATTGAATTACAGCTCCTGCTGCCCCATTCCCTTCGTGCCCATTTATTAAAATTAACCTTGTAGATGCCACATTCAAAGCTAATCTAAACAGTGTCAAAATCAAAAGCATTGATGGGAAAACGGAAAAATCTAAAGCTTTTTCACAATATATCGTAGTAATTAAAACTATAATCGCAAAAGTAATATTAAGTGCTAAAAGAAAATCTAAGAAAAACGATGGGACAGGAAGAATCATAGCTACAAGTATACCAATAACGGTAAAGATTATTGCTATATCAGTAGCCTCTTTTGAAAGATTTAAAAATATATCTTTTAATTTATTCACTTTAAATTAACCTGCTTTTAAGTTTTTGACACTATTTAACAAATATATGACTGCCATTTTTATCTTTTTAATAAACAAATAATTAACAAACGCTTTTATTTATAAGGCTTTAATGCTTTTAGTTTACTTTAATTTTTTTACTATAAACTCTTAGGTTTAATGATAATGAAACGATATTTTACAATTATTATGCCAATTGGTTTTAAAAGCTAAATTTAGATAAAAAGAGATAATATGAAAGTTCTACATTACTATTGACAAAGCTAAAATTAAATTTAAGTTTACTGTCTTTAGCATTGAAATGAACTTTTCATAACATTAATAAAAAAAGAGGATGAAAAAATGTTTGAAGTTACAGAAGCAGCATCTAAAGAGATAGCAAACTATCTAAAAGATCAAAAGCCTACCCCTGTAAGAATATTTTTAAATAGTGGTGGATGAGCAGGTCCATCTCTCGCAATGGCTCTGGATGAGTCAAAAGATACTGATGAAAAATTTGAAGATAATAATATAACTTACGTTATAGATAAAAATCTTTTTGAAGAGATAAAACCAATAAAAGTAGATTATTCTTCTATGGGTTTTAAAATTGATTCAAATATGAAACAAAAACCTAAAAATTCTTCTTGTTCATCTTGTTCCTCATCAGGTTGTAAATAAAGTAAAAATTTAGCCACTATAACTACTACCAATTATAACAGTTATAGTGGCTTCTTTTTATATTATCTTAAACAAAAAAACTATCTTATCCCTTAATTGTAAAGCTATGTTCAGTTTTAAAAATAAAAGAACAATATTTAAAAATATAGTATTCATATTTTTTATACTTGTAGCTCTTACTAATTATTTTGAATCTTATGCTGAAACAGAAAAAGAAGAAAACTTTGAAGAAATTTATAGGGAGAAAATAGTTAAGAAGTGGTTCTCTTATCTTGGTAATATAACAGAAGCTATCGATTTTAGGAAAGATAATACAATTGATATTGAAGTAATCAATACTGATATTATAAGCGGTAAAACGAGAGAAAGAGAAAAACTTTATGCTAAAGGTAAGTGGCAAATAAATAAAGACCGCTTAATCATTGAAGTGGGAAAATCAGATATAGACTATATTAAGATGTGGGAAAAAGATAGTATATCTTTTTTCAAAATAGTTGAATTTTCCGATGAACTTTTAAAAATAACCTCTGCAAAAGGTATAGAAAAAAAAATTTTCGGCAAACCACCCGAAGTAAAAATAGAAGATTGTCTCTTTTCTATTCCTCTTAGACCATTTGTTGTAAATTTTAAACAAGTAGAACTTAGTAAATATCCTGAATTTTTATGCATTGTTATAAATCTTATGTTATCTAATCCTTTATATATTGAAGACACATTAAAAATACCAGATATAAACCCACAAATAAGAGAAGCTATACTTTTTTATCTCTCGTCTCTTCGCTATGAAGATATTTATAAATTAGACAAACTGCAAAATATTGAAAAAGATATTTATAAGGTTATAAAGCCGTATGTCGGAAATACTTTTGACAGAGTCGAAATTAAAGAAGTATCAATTTTAAAGAATCAAGTGGAAATACAAAGTTTCTTACTAAGACAAGCTCATAGATATAAGGACATAATTAAGAAAAAAAAAGTTGAAGAGAGAAAAAAGTAGGCTTGAACTTTTTTTTTAAATACAATGTATCAAATTTTATAAACAAATTTAAAAAGAATAGATTAAAATGGGAAAAAACATAGCACAAAAAATTTTTGACGAACACATAATTGAAAAAAAAACAGATGACACATACATTATAAAATTAGATTTAGTATGTTGTCACGAAATCACCACGCCCAGTGCAATAATGGACTTGGTGAAAAGAAATAAAGACAAAGTTTTTGATAAAGATAAAATTAAAGCTGTTATCGACCATGTAACTCCTGCAAAAGATTCTAAAACCGCTACACAAGGCAAAATATTAAGAGATTGGGCAAGACGCCACGATATTAAAGATTTTTTTGATATTGGCAGCAATGGTGTATGTCATGCTCTCTTCCCTGAAAAAGGTTTTATACTACCGGGGTATGTCGCTATTATGGGCGATTCTCACACTTGTACTTATGGGGCTTTTTCCTCTTTTGCAGCGGGAGTAGGGACAACCGATCTCGAAGTTGGGATTTTAAAAGGGGTATGTGCTTTTTCTTATCCTAAAACGATAAAAATTGTTTTAACAGGACAAACACAAAAAAACGTTTATGCAAAAGATATTATTCTTTTTATAATAGGAGAGCTTGGAGTTAATGGTGCTACTAATAAAATCATAGAGTTTTCAGGCGAAGCAGTTGATAATATGTCTATGGAAGAGAGAATGACAATTTGCAATATGGTTGTAGAAGCTGGAGCTACATCTGGGATATGTAAATCTGATATGACACTTGTAAATTATCTATGGGAATCTATTAAAAATAAATACTCCTCAAAAGAAGAAGCATTGAGTAAATTTTCAAAATATAATGCAGATGAAGATGCAGAATATGATAAAGTAATAGAGTACAATGTAAACACTATTGAACCTCTTACAACTTATGGTTTTAAACCTGATAATGTTAAAAAAATAAGCGAAATGGGTGATGTGAAAATAGATCAAGTTTATATAGGTTCTTGTACAAATGGGCGTTTAGAAGATTTAAGAATTGCTGCAAACATTCTTAAAGGGAAAAAAATTCATCCTGAAGTAAGGGGAATAGTCTCTCCTGCGACACCCAAAGTTTATAGCGATGCTTTAAAAGAAGGTATAATAGAAATTTTTATGGAAGCTGGCTTTTGTATAACTAATCCCACCTGCGGTGCTTGTCTTGGTATGAGCAATGGAGTTATGGCAGAAGGAGAAGTTTGTGCTTCTACTACAAATAGAAACTTCAACGGTAGAATGGGCAAAGGGGCTATGATTCATCTTATGAGCCCTGCAAGTGCGGCTGCAAGTGCAATTAGTGGTAAAATAACTACAATATAAAGATGAGACCTTTGCACATAATATTTTTTATGAAGAAAATAGTAGTTTTTAGTAAAACATTAACTTTTGACAATTTTACAAAAAAACTTACAAAAGCCTATAAAGACTTACGCTCTCTTTTACTTTTGTTTTGGGTTTGACGTATAAAAATACTACTTCACCACAAAACAAAAGCAAAATAGAGCTATGTGCAAAGGTCTCAAAGATAGACCTTTACACATAATTTTTTTTCGTGAGATTTTTTTTACCATTTCCCCCTTTTAAGGGGGATTAAGGGGGTTCGCCGAAAGGCGAAAAACCTCAAAAAAACCTTATCAAGCTATGTGCAAAAGTCTCATAATAGGAGAGAAAAAAATGAAAAATTTTGACGGAGACGTCTTTTTTATAGATAGAAACGATATCAATACAGACGAAATAATTCCTGCAAAGTATCTTACTGAAATAGAAAAAGAGGCTTTAAAACCTCATCTTCTTGAAGATTTAAATATAGAAAATTTTTCTTTAGAAAAAATAAAAAATAAAAAAGCGTTAATAACAAGAGACAACTTTGGATGTGGTTCATCAAGAGAGCATGCTCCATGGGCATTTGAAGTAAACGATATAAACATAATAGTAGGTGAAGGCTTTGCCAGAATTTTCAAACAAAATATGTTTAATTGTGGAATGCTTGCAATCACGCTTAAAAAAGAAGAAATTGATGCTATCTTTGAAAAATTTTCTGATAAAATCGATGTGAAAATTAAAACAAATTTTAAAGAAACATACTTTGTATTAACCTCTCAAAACGAAGAGATGAAAGTAAATTTTAGTTTAACTGATTTTGAAAAAGAACTTATAGAAGCAGAAGGTTGGGTTAATTATGCAGATAAAAATTATTAAACTTAGAGATTTTTTATCTTAAAGATTAAAAGTTTGTTCTTTTAAAAAAACATCGTCCATAGAGTAGATATAAACAGTCGCTTTTTTCAAATCTTTTAGTTTAATGTCGTTTTTCAATATATTAAATTGAAAAGAGCCACTTTTCATCTCTGTTGAAAAATATTGCCCTTTTGAAAAATCGATTTCTTTATCATCTTCATAGTTAGGAAAAACAATAGTCTTTTTATTTTTATCTTCTAAAACGATTGTAACTTTTCCCATCAACGGTTCTTTACTATCTTTATAATTAATCAAAAAGTTAACTTTAAAAAAAGTATCCTCTTCATCAATTTTAAAATGGCTTAAACCAATATCCTTGAATACTCTTTTTATAGCTTTTTCATTATCGTCTGATAAAAACGTATGGACTTTATAAAGCGATATTTGATGTTTTAATTCATCTACTTTTTTCTCTGCTTTTGTGAGCCTTTGTTTCAAGTCAATAGATTTACTGGTAGTAAAATATAGAAAAAAAACAAAAATTATTATTAAAATCAGTGCTATTAAAAGAGAGAAAGATGTAACAATAAAAAAATTTTTAAACTTTTTAGCAGAAACTACATTCCCAAACTCATCTGTGAAAAAGAGATTTTGCTGTTTAAATTTTTTTACATCTCTAAGTGCTTTAAATATAGAATACTTTTTTTTAGCCGAGCTTCTATTCTTCACCATTTTCAGGTCCTTGACCTAAATCTAAAGCCATAGTTGAAAGAACATTTTCTATTTTGCTGAGACTTTGTATCATTTCATCAGGTATTATTGCATCTGTTTTGATAAATATAACACTGTTGCTACCGCCTATTTCTCTACCCACGGTCATTCTATTTATATTGATTTTACTTTCTCCAAAAATTTTACCAACATCTCCTACAACACCTGGTCTATCGTTGTTTTCTATAAATATTAAATGACCGTGAGGAACCATCTCAAGACGGAAGTTGTTTACTCTAATGATTCTTGGATAGTTTTTGCCAAAAATTGTTCCTGCTATGATACCAGTTTTTTTCTTTGCAAAAATCTTTGTGTTTATCAAGTTTGTATAGTCCGATTCAATCGCTTTGCCTGTAACAACTTTAATCCCCATTTTTTCAGCTATTGCTGGGGCGTTTACAAAATTAACTGTATCGTTAACAAGAGGAGTTAAAAGTCCTTTTAAAAACGATGTTATAATAGCTTTTATATCATCATCTTTTAAAAAACTTCCTGTAAATTCAAGCTCTACTTTGTCTATTTTTTCTTGAATAAGTTGTACTTGCAAAAGACCTATTTTTTCAGCAAGAAAAAGGAACGGTTTTAGCTTCTTTAAAGTTTCACCTGTAACAGATGGAACGTTAACAGCATTAATAACTGTGTTTTCTTTAAGATATTTTATAATTTGATTTGCAACAGCTATTGCTACATTACTTTGTGCTTCTGCTGTTGATGCTCCAAGATGTGGTGTTGCTATTACATTATCAAGAGTAAAAAGAGGAGAATCGGTAGGAGGTTCAGTTTCAAAAACATCTAAAGCAGCACCTCTTACTTTACCAGATTTTAAAGCTTCATATAAATCTTCTTCATCAATAATTCCGCCTCTTGCACAATTTATAACCATAACCCCATCTTTCATTTTTGCAAAAGCGTCTTTGTTTAACATTTTAGTTGTAGCTTTTATTTTAGGGACATGAATTGTGATATAATCTGCTTTACTATAAAGCTCATCTAATGAAACAGGTGTAAATCCATCTTGTGCAATTTTTTCTGAAGAGATGTTTGGATCAAAAATCAAAACATCCATTTGCAAGCCTCTTGCTCTGTCTGCAACAATAGAGCCGATATTACCATATCCTATGATACCAAGTTTTTTATGGAAAACTTCTCTTCCTTGAAATTTCTTTTTCTCCCATAATTTTTGTTTCATAGAACTTGTTGCTTGAGGAATATTTCTTGTTAATGCCATTATCATAGCAATAGCATGCTCTGCTGTCGTTATAGTATTGCCACCTGGTGTATTCATAACGGCAATCCCTTTTCTTGTTGCAGCAGCAATATCAACATTATCAAGCCCAATTCCAGCTCTACCCACAACTTTCAAATTGGTCGCTTTTTCAATTAAATCTTCAGTTACTTTTGTTGCACTTCTTATTATTAAACCATCATATTGACCTATAATCTCTTTTAATTCCTCAGGATGAAGCCCTGTTTTTATATCGAGCTCAATTCCTTCTTCTTTGTTTAAAATATCAATACCATCACTGCCAAGATTATCACTTATCAATACTTTCATTTATTTTACCTTTTTTTGAAATTCATCCATAAAATTTACAAGATATTTAACTTTCTCTATATCTGTAGAGTTATAAATTGAGGCTCTAAAACCACCTACTGAACGGTGACCTTTTATACCGCCTATACTATTTTTTGTAGCTTCTTGAATAAATTTTTCCTCTAAATTTTTATCTTTAAGCAAAAAAGTTACATTCATAAATGATCGAGAATCCTTTTCTGCTGTCCCAGTATATATTGAACTGTTATCAATAAAATCGTAAAGCACTTCTGCTTTTTGTTTATTCTCTTGGTAAACAGCACTTAATCCGCCCTTTTCTTCAATCCATTTTAAAATAAGCCACATAACGTAAATTGAAAAGCATGGAGGAGTATTATACATAGAATTTTTTTGTGCGTATGTTTTGTAATTGAGCATTACAGGAATATCATCACCAATACTATTTAAAAGGTCTTTTCTTATGATAACAAGACAGACCCCCGGAACGCCTAAATTCTTTTGTGCTCCTGCATAGATAAGCCCAAATTTTTTTGCATCAATTGGATAGCTCATTATATCAGACGACATATCTGCTACTATTGGGATATTGTTTGTGTCAGGTAAACTATGCCACTGTGTCCCTTTTATTGTATTATTAGTCGTGATGTGGACATATTTTGCATTATCACTAAATTTTATATTTTTTGGAATATAAGAAAAGTTGCTATCTTCCGAAGAAGCAACAACATTAAATTTTCTATTTTGACTTTTTATTTCGTTAATTGCTTTTGTTGACCAAGTACCAGTATTTACATAATCTGCACTATCACCTGCTTTAAGCAAGTTCATAGGAAGCATAGCAAACTGCATACTCGCTCCGCCTTGAACAAAAAGTACTTCAAAATCACTCCCAAGTTCAAAAAGTTTTGTAACTTTTTCTTTTGTGCCGTTTATAACACTTTCAAACTCTTTAGAGCGATGACTTATTTCAACGATAGACATTCCACTATTATTAAAGTTTAAAAAAGAGTCTTGTATCTCTTTTAATACTTCAAGTGGAAGTGCAGAAGGACCTGCATTAAAATTATATATTCTATTCATATTCTTTCACATAAGAGAGCGTTAGTCTTTATAGGTTTTTTTAAAGCTTTTATGAAATTATCAAAAGTTGATATTTTATTAAAAACTACTATTTTTTTCACAAAAAAACATTATGTTCAAAGCTCTCACATAAATAAAAAAAGGAGCATAATAAACCTATGCTCCTTCTTTATTACAAAATTATTATTTTTTGTTATTAATGGCCAAGAAGTGCTGCAATAGCTGCTGCTTGAGGATGAGCGTATATAAGAATAAGAGAAATAACAAGAGCGTAAATACAAAGAGATTCAATCATAGCAAGACCGATAAGCAAAGTAACAGTAACTTTACCTGAAGATTCTGGATTTCTTGCAATCCCTTCAACTGCTGCTTTAACGCCAAGACCTTGTCCAATTCCACAACCTAAAGCTGCGATTGCTATAGCCCAACCTGCTGCTGTAACACAAGCGATAAAAAATTCCATTTTAATAAACTCCTTTAAAATAATGATTAATATTAAAAAAAAATAGCTTCTTCTTCTAACCCAACGAAACTATTATATAAAAAACTTTTTTAAAAAAATTAATGTGCATGCTCCATAGCACCTGAAAAATAGATTATAGAGAGCAAAAAGAAAACAAATGCTTGCACAAACGCTACAAAAATACCAAGAGCCATAATTGGAAGTGGTGCAAAATATAGCCCTGCAAGAAGAAATAAAATTCCAAGTACAAGCTCATGCCCCATCATATTTCCAAACAACCTAAAAGATAGAGAAAGTATTCTGGCAAGATGTCCTATAACTTCAATAGGGAATATTAGAGGAACCATCCACCATACTGGCCCTAAAAAATGTTTTATATACTTTACTCCATGATATTTTAGCCCAATTATGTGAGTAAAGATAACAACAACAAGTGCACAAGAAGCTGTCGTATTAAGACTTGCAGTTGGAGGGAAAAAACCCGGAACAAGTCCTATTAAGTTGCTAATAAATATGAAAATAAAAACGGTTGCTGCAAGAGGTAAAAGCCATCTGCCTTCTTCTCCTATAGTGTCAACCATAAACTCTTCTAATCCTGATACTACAAGTTCAAAGAGATTTTGCATTTTATTTGGTACAAGAGTTAAACTTTTGGTTGCAACAAATCCAAGTACAACAAGTAAAAACATTACAAACCAAGTATAAATAACGTGAGGATACAAGTGAGCAAAGTGCCCACAACCAATTTTCTCACACAGTTTTACCAAAAACAAATAAGGATGTTCCATTTTTAATTTGCTCCATTTAAATTAATTTTAATTTTATCGCCCATAATAATGCTATATATTGTGGCAATAAAAAGGCTTAGTACTATTATAGAAAGACCAATTAAAAGACCTATTGGATTAATTGTCCTGCTTGCTACGATTATAAAAATAGAAAAACAGGTTATTAAAAACCTTAAATAGTGTTTCGAAAAAACGACACCAAAAGATATTTTTTTAGCATTAGAAGGAGTAAAAGATTTTTTTAAGTTTTTGTAGGAAAAATGAAAATTCAAAGTTATTATTAATGCTCCTATAAAAAGACCTGCTCCTGTCTTATTATGTAAAAAGAGAGCTATTAAGCTTAATATCAAAAGCAAACTCCAATTAGAAAGGACTATTACTCTTAAAATATCTTTTTGTGATAGCTTTGAATAATTAACTTCGTTCATATTATTTTTTTTATTAGTTTTGATTTATCTAATAGCCTCTATTTTAAATCTTTACTCTTCTTCATTGCTATAAAAATATTTCTAAAACCAGCTACAATACCAAGTCCAAGAAAAACAAGTGTAAACAGAGGACTATAGCCAGTTTTTTTATCTAACCAGACTCCAACAAAGAGACCTATAAAAATTGAAAGTGCGACTGAAAAACCTAAACTACTATAGTAGGCTAAATCTTTAATTACGCTAAATTTTTTCTTTTCTTTCATAAATAAAAGCTTACCTCTATATTTTTTTTATAATTTTAAGTCAAATTTTTTAGGTTTTTATTTTGAAGTAATTTTAACAAAAAAAATTCATTTAATATTAGATTGAGACCTTTGCACATAGCTTAATTTTGCTTTTGTTTTGTGGTTCACCCTGTGAAATATTTTTATATGTCGAACCCAAAACAAAAGTAAAAGAAAGCGTAAGTCTTTATAAGGGTTTTAGAGGTTTTTGTGAAATTACCAAAAGTTAATATTTTATAAAAAACCCATTATTTTTTTATAAAAAAACATTATGTGTAAAGGTCTCTAAATTTTTGATAAATAGTTCAAGATCTCTTCTCTTTGATTTTTTAACTCACTAACTTGTTTCTTTTTCTTTTTTATAATTTCTTCCGGTGCTTTTTTTAAGAAATTTTCGTTCTTAAGAGAGCCTTCTATCTTCTCAAGCTCCTTATTGATTTTATTTAATTTAAGACTCTTTCTTTTTTTCTCTTCTTCAAAATCTACAACATCATCAAGCAAAATAAAAACAAACACATTATTGATACTAAAAGAAGCGTTCTTATCGTCTGGTGCTGTATCTATGTTTGTATCATCACAAAGTTTTGAGTTTGTAAGCTCTTCAATTAAATTTCTATTATCTGTTACTATTTGCTCTTTTTTTGTATCTTTTTCGGCATTAATATGGATAGATATCTTTTTTGAAACAGATATGTTTTTTTCTGAGCGAACATTTCTAATTCCTGTTACTATATCCATCAAAAAAGTCATATCATTTTCTACTTTTTTATCATAAAAATCGAGTGATGGATACTCCTCTTTTGTGATTGTTTCTTTAAGATTTAGTTTAAGGTAAATCTCTTCTGTAATAAATGGTATAAAAGGATGCAGCAAAATAAGGGTGTCTTTCAAAACTTTATAGAGCACACTCTCTGAAACAGTTCTGTTTTCTTCACCTTTTTTGCCATAAAGAGAAGGTTTTATCATTTCAAGATACCAATCACAAAATTTATGCCACACAAATTGATATAGAAGACTTGCAGCTTCGTTAAATTTATATGTATCGATTTTGTGAGATACGCCCTTACTTAATTTACTAAGTTCAGATAGAATCCATCTATCTTCAAACTTTATATCTTCTTTATTAAAATTGTCTTTTGTATTTTCATCAATGTGAGTTAAAGCAAATCTTGAAGCGTTCCATATCTTATTTATAAAATGGCGATACCCCTCTACCCTTTTTTCAGACATTTTAATGTCTCTACCTTGAGCTGCAAATGCTGCAAAAGTCATTCTTAAAGAATCCGTTCCAAACTCATCTATAAGTTTAAGCGGGTCTATAACGTTGCCAGTCGATTTGCTCATTTTTTTCCCTTTTTCATCTCTAACTATAGCGTGCAAATGAACATCATAAAAAGGGATTTTATTTGTGAGCTCCAAACCCATCATTATCATTCTTGCAACCCAAAAGAATATGATATCAAAACTGGTAACTAAAACAGAAGTGGGATAATATTTTTTTAAAAGAGGAGTTTTTTCTGGCCAGCCCATTGTTGAAAATGGCCATAGAGCAGAACTAAACCAAGTATCCAAAACGTCTTCTTCTTCTTTTAAATTTTTACTTCCGCATTTACATTCTACAATAGTCTCTTCTGAAACTATTATGTCCCCACAATCTCTGCAGAACCAAGCTGGGATTCTATGCCCCCACCATATTTGACGAGATATGCACCAATCTCTAATATTATTCATCCACTCAAAATACGTTTTTTTCCAATATTCGGGAATAATTTTTATCTTTTCATCTTTAACAGCTTTTATCGCTTTTTTTGCAAGAGGTTTGATTTTTATAAACCATTGTATAGAGATATAAGGTTCTATTACTGTTGCACATCTATAACAGTGACCCACATTATTAACGTACTCTTCCTGTTTTAATAATATATCTTTTTCTTTTAAAACTTTTAATAATTTTTTTCTGCATTCAAATCTATCTATGTTTTCAAATTCTCCTGCCTCTTTTGTCATAACGCCTTTTTCATCAAACGCTTTAATTTCAGCAAGATCGTGTTTTTTGCCTATTTCAAAATCGTTAAAATCGTGTGCAGGAGTTATTTTTAAAGCACCTGTTCCAAAATCTACATCTACATATTTATCTTTTATTATAGGGATTTTTCTTCCAATTATGGGTATGATAGCGTAGCTTTCAGGTTTTAAATTTTTATACCTTTTATCTTTCGGATTAATGGCTATAGCACTATCTCCAAACATAGTCTCTGGTCTCGTGGTGGCAACAACCAAAAACTCATCACTATCTACAATTGGATATTTTATATAGTATAGATAACCGTTGTTCTCTTTGTGCTCAACTTCATCATCGGCAAGTGCAGTTTGACATCTTGGACACCAATTTATGATATAGTTAGCTCGATATATAAGCCCTTTGTTATAAAGCTCAACAAACGCTTTTTTAACAGCTTTTGAAAGCCCTTCGTCCATTGTGAATCTCTCTTTTTCCCAATCACATGAGGCTCCAAGACTTTTAAATTGTTTAATTATCGTTCCGCCTGATTGCTCTTTCCATTCGAGTACTTTTTCAAGAAATTTTTTTTTACCGATATCTTCTTTTCTCAAATTCTCTTCACTAAGAAGTTTTCTCTCCACAACGTTTTGAGTGGCAATTCCAGCATGGTCAGTACCCGGAACCCATAAAACATCGTATCCTTTTAATTTTTTGTATCTGCATAAAATATCTTGAAGTGTTGTGTTTAATGCGTGTCCTATATGAAGAACACCAGTGACATTTGGGGGGGGGATTACAATTGAAAAAGTTTTTTTTTTATTTTTTAAGTTTTCGTCTGTGGCAAATACGTCTTGCTCTTTCCAAAAACTATGAATTTTTTCTTCTACTTCTTTTGAATTATATGATGTGTCCATTTTAATGTTTTGAAACTAAAGAATTTATAACTTTTAACTTAATTTGATTTCAGTAAGAATTTTTTCCATCTTTTCTATTTCATCAAGCAACGTCTTTTCTATTATTTTTTCCATTTTATCTGCTACGTTTTCAAAAAAATGTTTTTTGACAACATCGTATAAAATTTTTTCTATTTTTTCTTCATCAATGCTTAAGCTGTTATTTTCAAATTTTATTATTATCGCGTCTTCTTTCTTTGCTACTTCTTGATTCGTCTCTTTATCTATCTCTTTATCTACATCTGCTTCTTTATAAACATTAGAAACTTCTTTATAGATATTAGAAAGAGTTATTATTTGGTCATCATCATCCTCTATATCTTCTTGGATATCTATATCCTCTTCAATAGCTTCATCTAAATCATCAACTACTATTTCAGCTTCTTCGTCATCTGGTAAATTATCCATATCTGAATCGTCTTCTGTATTGTCTTCAATAATTATATCTTCGTCTACAGCTTCTTCTGACTCTTCATCATCCTGCAAAAAACTATCTTCTGATTCGTCATCATAAATTTCGGTAAGATTGATTACTTCAACATTTTGATTGTCCGTTTCTTCAAAGCTATGGTTTTTATCTTTTTTCATTGTATATTTTTTTGTTTTTTTGAATGGTTTTGTTATCCTTTTGTAGATAGTAAGAAACCTTTGCACATAACTTTATAAGGATTTTAGAAATTTTTGTAAAATTACCAAAAGTTAATATTTCATAAAAAACCACTATTTTTTCATACAAAATATTATGTGCAAAGGTCTCAGTAAGAAATTAATAATAATGAAGAGGTAATGTCAATTTAATTATGCATAGATTTTTTGTAAATAACTACGATTTAAAAGACAAAACAGCCTTAATAGAAGGCTCCGATGTAAGACACATAAAAAATGTTATGAGGTTAAAAGAAAAAGATAGAGTCAAACTTTTTGATGGCAAAGGGTTTGAGTGCTTGGCAGAAATAGTAAGATTTGAAAAAAATAGAGTTGTTTTAAGCATAATAGAAGAAAATATTATAAATAGAGAATCACCTTTAAACATCACTGTAGCTCAAGCTTATTTAAAAGATAATAAAATGGATACAATTATAAGGCACTTAAACGAGCTTGGAGTGAAGGCTTGGTTTCCTTTTTTTTCTGAACGTACTGTCCCTAAAATAAGTGAAGACAAAATTAAGAAAAAAATAGCAAGATGGGAAAAGATTGCTATAGAGTCTTTAAAGCAGTGCGAAAGAAATATCCCTATTGAAATAAAAAAGCCAGTTAAGTTTCAGGAACTGTTTGAAATAGAAAAAGATAACGATTTAAAAATAGTGTTTTGGGAGTGTGAAAAAACTTTGTGCGACACTATTAATAAAAATAAAAAAATAAAAAAAATACTCCTTATCATAGGTCCCGAAGGCGGTTTCTCCAAAAACGAGATAGAACTTTGCAAAAAAAATAGTTTTTTGAGTTTGTCTCTTGGTCCTCGCATATTAAAAGCCGATACAGCAACAATCTCTGCTTGTTCTATTGTCCAACATCTATTTGGTGATATGTAAAAGACTTTTGCACATAATTTTTTTGGTTCAAGACAACTTGAGGTAGATTTTAAAGGGCTCTGCTTTTTTACTTGGAATTGACTGAATTATTCTAAAAATGCCTTTTGTACTGGCACAATTTTCTTTCCTTTTTTTCCCATCTTTAGATAAAATTTCAAGTGGGGAACAAATTGTACCCCACTTGAAATTCAATTCTAAATCTCGTCTCTTAAGTTTTTTTATATATTGTTTAGCATCAACACTATCAGTTAAAGCTCTAACAACATCGACAACCGAATAAAACCATTCTTCTTTATACCAAACTCTTCTTGTTTTTTATCTTCAAAAACTATTAACTTATTTTCTTTTTTCATTTCTCACCTCCGACCTTAAATGGAGTTAAAATTTTATCTTTAATATTTTGATTTTTTAAAAATAAATCTTTCATATTAAACCTATTTTTTTATTTAAGTTTTTGTTTTTTACAGTTATTTTGGGAATTAAGCAATCAAGTCCCCTCGACCCAAATTTACTATTACAATATTGTTGTTGTATATCAAAATAACATAATAAAAAAAAAGGCTTTTACCTGCAATTGCAAGTAAAAGCCTTTTTTTGGTACCTGGGGTGAGAATCGAACTCACACAGAGACTATGCTCCGAGGGATTTTAAGTCCCTTGCGTCTACCTATTCCGCCACCCAGGCTTTTTCATATAAACCCTTGCACATACAAATAGCTATGTACAAAGGCCTTTATTTAATCAAAAAATCAATAATAAAAATTTAACTCTTCTTTCTGTTTTCTGGACGTAAAGAACGAACAGCTGCCCCTGTTTTCCACATTTCAGAGTTTTTTATTACATCAAGTTCTTCTTGGAGTTTTTCCCTATAATCAGGTCTGGAATTTTTGTCCATAACAATTTGTGTTTCAACTCCATTTTTTACACTTTTGTATAAATCTTCAAAAACAGGAACTACAGCATCACGAAATTTTGGAGCCCAATCTAATGCTCCTCTTTGTGCTGTGGTGCTACAGTTTGCGTACATCCAATCCATTCCATTTTCGTCAACAAGACGAATTAAACTTTGAGTGAGCTCTTCAACAGTTTCGTTAAAAGCTTCACTTGGAGAGTGACCATTTTTTCTTAAAATATTATATTGTGCCTCCATTACACCTGCAAGGCAACCCATTAATACTCCTCTCTCTCCTGTTAAATCGCTATAAACTTCGTTTTTAAAAGTTGTTTCAAAAAGATAGCCAGAACCAATAGCAACACCTAATGCAAGTGTTCTCTCTTCTGCTCTTTTAGTAAAATCTTGAAATATTGCAAAACTTGAATTGATACCAGCACCATTTAAAAAATTGGTTCTTACACTTCTACCAGAACCTTTTGGTGCAACAAGAATAACATCAACATTACTCGGTGGAACAACTTTAGTTATATCTTTATATACAACTGAAAAACCATGAGAAAAATAGAGAGCATCACCTTCATTTAAACAATCTTTGATTTTGTCCCACATAATAGATTGTCCAGCATCAGATAAAAGATATTGAATTATAGTAGCTTTTTTGGCTGCCTCTTCAATAGGGAAAAGTGTTTTACCCGGTACAAAACCATCTTTTACAGCTTTATCCCAAGAAGAACTGTTTTCTCTTTGTCCGACTATGACATTAATACCGTTATCTTTCATATTAAGAGCTTGTCCAGGACCTTGAACACCATAACCAATTACAGCTACGACTTCATTGTTCAAAATTTCTCTTGCTCTTTCTATTGTAAATTCGTCTTTTGTTATAACCTTTTCTTGAACTCCACCAAAATCAATTTTAGCCATTTATTTTATCTCCTTTAAATTAAGACTGAAAAAGTATAATAAGTATAATATAAAATCAAAATCAATATTAGATTATAAGATTTTTTTCAAAAATATCCTTTAAAATTAATAAATTAAAAAAACACAAATGAATTTTTACTCTTTTTTAATACGAGACCTTTGCACATAGCTTAAATTTTGTTTTTGTTTTGTGGTGCACCCTGTAAAATATTTTTAAATTTTTCAAATTTAAAAATAATATTTGAGCTATAAAGCATCAAATATTATTTCACTGGGGTAAAGTAGTATATTAATATGTCAAACCTAAAACAAAAGTAAAAAAAGAGCGTAAGCCATTTATAATGGTTTTACAAATTTTTGTAAAATTATCAAAAGTTCATATTTTATAAAAAACCCACTATTTTTTCACAAAAAACATTATGCGCAAAGGTCTCGAAAATATAAAAAAAATCCCAGCACTCTATATTTTCATACTATTACTTCCCCTTTTAAGCATAATAATAAATATATCTGAAAAAAGTTTAGAAGCTATTTTTTATAAAAAAAGCACAATAGAAGCCACCCTTTTAAAAAAACCAGAAATATATAAAAAACAAATGTATCGTACTTTAGTGGCTTTAGAAAAAGTTAATAACGTTAAAACAAAAGGGAATATAATTCTTAACATCTACAATTATAAAAATAACTTAAATAAAAACGATAAAATTATCTTAACGTCAAAGATAATAAAGTTTAAAAATTTTAATAATCCTAACAATTTTAAATATAAAGAGTATATGTATAGCAAGGAAATTTATGGCTACTCTTATACTCATAGCAACAATATAAAAATTGTTGCACGCCATAAAAGTAAAAATGGTTTTATTGATAATTTTAAAAAAAATTTCTCTCTGCTTTTAGAAAAAAATATCAAAGATAAAGACACAAAGAGTGTATTAAAAGCTTTAACCATAGGAGAAAAAGAGGGGTTATCTAAAGAATTAAAAACAAGCTTCATCAAAACAGGCTCGGGACATCTACTTGCTATTTCAGGACTTCATATAGGAATTGTTGGCTACTTTTTTTTTATACTATCTCTCTTTTTTTTAAAACATATAAGCATTTTAAGAAACTACGCTATTTTAAAAAAACTCTCTTTTTTTATATCGGCTTTTCCTATCTGCTTTTATAGCATCATTTCTGGGCTATCTCCTCCTACACAACGAGCAACAATAATGGCTCTTTTTTTTATATTTGGGTTTATCTTTGAAAAAGAGCAAAACATTTTAAATATATTTTTTCTTTCAGCTATTATAATCTTGCTTATAAACCCATACTCTATTTTTTCTATCTCTTTCCAATTTTCTTATATTGCAGTGTTTTTTATAATTTTTGGTATAAAAAGATTAAGACTAAAAAATAGCACGCCAAGTTTAATAAAGAGATATTTATACATTTTTTTAAACTTTATGATTGTATCTCTTCTATCAATTCTATCTACTTTACCTCTTGGTATCTACTATTTTCACAGCTTTTCTACGATAGGCTTATTATCAAACATAATTCTTGTGCCACTTATTGGTTTTATATCTCTGCCTTGTGCAATTTTATCTCTCTTCTTTTCAGCTTTAAGTAGCTATATCTCTATCTTTTTTATGAATATAAGTGGTTTTTTTATAAAACTTGCTATAAATTTTATACTATTTTTATCAAATTTTAACTTTGTAAAAGTAACAAGTTTTATACCTACTCCATTGGAAATCGTTTTATTCTATTTAATATTTATTCTGCTTATAACAATTTTAAAAAACCGAAGTAGAAAAAAGATAATAACACTATCTATCTTATTAGCTCTACTATTTATCGATATCTCTTTTTGGACATATCAACGCTACTTTAATCCTTCTTTAAGAATTAGTATTATAGATGTAAAAAACGGTTCTTCTTCTCTTATCGAACTTCCTAATAGTTCAGAGTCTATTTTAATAGACGGAGGAGGCTTTGCAAATAGCAATTTTGATGTGGGAGAGAGTGTTGTTGCTCCATTTTTACTTGGGAAAAAAATCAAAACAATCGAGACAATTATTTTAACTCACCCTGACAGCGATCATTTAAACGGTTTAATTTATATATTAGAAAACTTTAATGTAAAAAATGTTATATCTAATAATGAGATGAGTAGTAATAAAAATTACTTGAAGTTTTTAGAAATTATAAAAGCAAAAAAAATAAACCATTTAGATTTCTCTAATATTAAGAGAGATTATTATAAAAATGGCGTCCATTTTGAAATTATTCATCCACAAAGAAATTTTTTAAAAGACAATAAATATAAAATTACTAATAACAACTCAATTGTACTGAAATTAAGTTATAAAAATAACTCTATACTTTTTACAGGAGATATTGAAAAAAAAGCTGAAAAAGAGATTGAAAGGTTAAACGGCAAAAAAATTAAAAGTACGATTCTTATCGCCCCTCATCATGGTAGCAACACTTCGAGTAGCACATCTTTTTTAAAGAAAGTTGCACCTAAAGTTATTATTGTATCATCAGCAAAAGATTTTAAAAGAAGCAGAAAAGGAGTTCAAAAAAGGTATAATAAAATTAAAAGTAAAGTCTATTTAACAGATAAAAACGGTGCTATTTTTATACAATTTAGCAATAAAAAAAATTTTTATATAAGTACTTTTCTCTAAAAACTTTTAAAATTTATTTTAACCTTTGCACATAGCTCTATTTTGGAATATTTTTGTGGTGCAGTAGTATATTAATACGTCAAACCCAAAAATATTACAAAAGAGAGCGTCAACCTTTATAGTGGTTTTAGAAGCTTTTGTGAAATTATCAAAAGTTGATATCTTATTAAAAACTACTATTTTTTAATAAAAAAACATTATGTGTAAAGCTCTTTTATTCGTCAAATCCGTCTACAATAGTAATATATTGCTTTATCGTCTCAATAATATCTTTTTTTATTGAGGAGGTTATAAACTCAATCCCTATAAGCAAATTGTCGCCTCTTCTCTTAAGAGATCGTACAAAACCCTCTAAAGGCTGTCTATTCATAACACCAGGAAATTGACATAACATCGTCAATTTGTCTGACACTTTAAGCCCTGTTGCAGCAGAAAGTTTAAAAATACAAAAAGCCCCCTTTTCACTTAAGTCTTTTAATATTCCTGTTGCATCAACATCATTAATTTTTGTAACGACAGGTATATGGCAAGGTACTCTTTTATGTTGTCTTAAAGAAAAGTCTTGAATTATTTTAGGATACTCTACAACTAAAAGTTTTGGTGCTGTTGTAATAACGTTTTTTATTTTTGCCTGAAAAGCGTAAACAACGCCTTTATGAAAAAACTTTAACACAAGCATTGTGCCTGTTTGAAGTTTGTCTTTAACAGTATTGAATGGGACAGGAGGAGTTATGATTAAGAAATTGTCTTCTTCCATTCCAATGAGAGTACTATTTAAAGTAGTATTGACACCGTCCACATTGACTATAATACTAGTTCCAAAATCAACATTTATTTTTTTTGCCTTTATAAGTGATTGATCTCTTTGTGATTCTTGTTCTGTCATTATCTTTTCCTAATTTTTTAAAATATATTAAAGTTTTTCATTTTTTCTTATAAGTCTTGCAACTGTTTCTATATGATATGTGTGCGGAAACATATCAAAAGGTTGTGCACTACAAAGTTCATACTTTTCTTTCAATAACAACATATCTCTTGCAAGTGTAGATGGATTGCACGAAATATATATTATTTTCTCAGGACTTATATCAAGTATTGTTTCTATAACTTTTTTATGCATCCCAACTCTTGGCGGGTCGGCTATAATAACATTAGGTTTTAAATCGAGCGTTGGTAATACTTCTTTTGTGTCCCCAGCAATAAATTTGCAGTTTGTAACATTATTATACTCTGCATTTTTTATAGCATTTTCAACCGCACCTTCTACAATTTCTATACCAAATATTTCATATGCACTTTTTGAAAGAAAAATAGGTATTGTCCCTGTCCCACTATATAAATCAAGAACAGTTTCATCTCCTTTTAAATCAGCGTACTCCTCTATTTTCTCATAAACTTTTTCAGTCATTTTTGTATTGGTTTGAAAAAAAGAGTTAGCAAAAATCGTAAACTCATAATTTTTTATTTTTTCTTTTAGAAAATTATCACCAAATATAACTATCTCCTCTTCACCAACCGACGTAGATATTTTTTTAAATTTTATATTATTTACTATTGAAGCTATATTGTTATGTTTTTTGGTAAGTTCTTGCCCAAGCTCTTTGACAGTAACTAAATCTTTACCTTTTGTTACTATATTAATAAGCCACTTATCGTAATAAGTGGAATAACGAAGCATAATAAAAGCCCAAAACCCTTTATCTTGTCTATTATCATAAACCTCTTTTTCAGATAGTTTTATAAAACTTCTTATATCTTCTAAAATTTCATCTCCAGATGGGTTTTGTAATTTACACGAATCTATATCTACTATTTTATTATAAGCTTTTGAAACGTGAAGACCTATACCGATATCTTTTTTTATATTTTTGTCGCAAATTTCATCAGGCATAAGCCATCTTTGAGGCGAAACTGTAAACTCCATCTTATTTCTATAATGGAATTTTTCTGGTGAGGCTACAGCTTTTAAGACATTAGGATTTTTTATAAATGCCACTTTCTCTAAAAGCTCTTTTACATCGTTTGTTTTATATTCAAGTTGTTTTTCGTACTCAATAAATTGCCATTTACACCCACCACAATAGCCAAAATATTTGCAAGATGGCTCTATTCTATATGGCGAAGGTTCAATGATTTTTACGATATAAGCTTCTGCGAAGTTTTTTTTTGTCTTTGTAATTCTTATAATTAGCTTATCTCCAACAAGTGCATTTTCTATAAAAATCACATAAGAGTTAATTTTAGCAATCGCCCTGCCACCAAAACTCATTTTTAAGACAGTAACTTCTATTTCTGTATTTTTTTTAATTGGAATTTGCATAAAAAAAGTTAATATATAAAATTTTTTAAAATCAAGCCCATTATTCAAAAGTTTCTTTATTTCTTTTAAATAAAAATAAATGTGCCTGTTTAAACTTCAATCAACTCGTTCCCAAATAATTTTTTTTCGTAGTGGCGTATAGCCATACGCCCATTGTGGAATGTTATTTATTTTGTTCGTAAAGACAGGTCGCGACCTGTCTCTACATCGTTTATATTAAATTTTTCGCGATTTTTTTTAACGTTTATAACGCAATCACAACCGTAGGGGCGGGGTTACCCCTCCCGACACAAAACAAAATTATATTAAAACGGTAAGAAAATTATATTGAAATGGTGAACAAGGTAGGGGCACGGCGTGCCGTGCCCAGATAATTATTTTTGATGGCGATTGTATTATTTAATGGGCGTATATCAATACGCCCCTACATAAGAGACAACACAATATATTGGGCGGGATAAACCAAATAATGCTAAAAAAAAATCGTAAATGATTTTTGCATAACGAAACAAATTTCAGAAAGACATTTTTTCAAAACTGCACCGTACCGTAGAGACGCAAGATTTTGCGTCTCCACAAGATTTTGCGTCTCTGCGTCTCTACAAATTATCTTTGTCCCCTTATTTTTCATCAATGTAAAATTTTTGTAAAACTATAGTCTATTGTTGTATTTTTTATTTACACTATCTTAGTGTTACGCTCTTAATTAAATAATTAGCAATGAAATCGGTTATAAATGAAAACATATAAAGAAAAGATAGCAATTGTTGGTATAGCTTCTATATTCCCAGAATCTTCAAATAAAGACGAATATTGGGATAAAATTTTAAAAGAGGTGGACTGCATAAAAGATGTCCCTTCTGATAGATGGGAAATAGAAGACTATTTCAGTAAAGATAAAAAAGCTCCTGATAAATCGTATAGTAAAAGAGGCGGTTTTATTCCCAAAATAGATTTTGACCCTGTAGAGTTTGGGCTTCCACCCGATATTTTAGAACAAACAGATGCATCCCAACTTCTATCTCTTATTGTTGCAAGAGATGTCTTAAAAGATTCTGGCTATTATGAGACAGATACAATGCCGCGAGATAAAATGGGCATAGTGCTTGGAGTTGCAGGGGGGCAAAAACTTCACAACTCTCTTACAAACAGATTGCAATATCCTATATGGAAAAAAGTTTTAACTTCAAGCGGGCTTGATGAAGCTAATGCCGATAAAATAGTTGAAAAAATTAAAAAAGCTTATGTCCCTTGGCGTGAAAACTCTTTCCCTGGACTTTTAAGCAATGTTGTATCGGGCAGAATTGCAAACAGATTTAATTTTGGAGGACTTAATTGTACTACAGACGCTGCTTGTGCAAGCTCTTTTGCTGCTTTAAAAATGGCAATTAGTGAGCTTACAGAACATAGAAGCGATCTTATGATAACTGGTGGAGTCGATACTGACAATTCCCCATTTATGTATCTTTGTTTTAGCAAAACCCCAGCCCTTACAGATAAAGACAAATGCTCTCCTTTTGATGAAAATTCAACAGGTATAATTCTTGGTGAAGGCATTGGAATGGTAGCCTTAAAAAGATTTTCTGATGCAAAAAGAGATAAAGACAGAATTTATGCTTTAATTACTGGAATTGGGGTTTCAAGTGATGGGAAAGCAAAGAGTATATATGCTCCGAGCTCTAAAGGACAAATTAAAGCTCTTAAGAGAGCGTATGAAGATGCAAAAGTTTTACCTTCTCAAATAGGTCTAATAGAGATGCATGGAACTGGTACAATCGCAGGTGATATCGCAGAATTTGATGCTCTTAAAGAAACTTATAAAGAGGATAAAAATATACAAAAACAATCTGTTGCGATTGGTACAGTCAAATCACAAATAGGACACACTAAAACTTCAGCAGGAGTTGCAGGACTTATAAAAACCGCTCTTTCTCTACATAATAAAGTTTTGCCTCCTACAATTAATATAACCAAACCTCATCCAAAACTTGATATAGAAAACTCGCCTTTTTACTTAAACACCAAAACTAAAAGCTGGTTTTCAAACAAGAAAAGAATGGCAGCGGTTAGTTCTTTTGGCTTTGGCGGTACAAACTTTCATTTCGTCTTGGAAGAGTTTACACAAAAAAAAGCACCAATAAATTTTAGCTCTCATAGAGAAATCATTATTTGTGCAGAAAACTATGATGAGCTTAAAGAAAAGTGTTTAAGCATTTTAAAAGAGTTTAATAACAAAAAATATATAAATTTAATAAATGAGAGTATCTCTTTTGCTCCAACATCAAAAAAAGAGATACGAGTTGGCTTTCTTACAAACTCTATATCTGATGCTAAAGAATCGATAAAAGAGATATATGAACATATTAAGCTTAAAACAGAAGAGCCTTTAAAAAAAGAGCTAAATGATAAAATATTTTTTACCGAAAATGAAGGCAAAGTAGATACAAAAAAAATAGCTTTAATATTTTCAGGGCAAGGTGCTCAATATGTTCATATGGGCAACACTATTTCCATAAACTTTCCTGCTTTCTTTGATAGCTTTGTTAACGCAGATAAGCTTTTTAAAAAACCTATCACTGACTATATTTTTCCTAATCCAAGATTTGATGGTGAAGTTGATAGTATAATAAACAGTACAGACATTGCACAAATATCTATAGGTGCTTTTTCTCTTGGAGTTTATAAAATTTTAAAAGAGTTAAATCTTGATGCCAACTATTTTGCAGGTCATAGCTTTGGTGAAATTACTGCTTTATTTGCAAGCGGTATAATAAAAGAAGACGACTTCCTTTTTCTTGCGAGAGAGAGAGGTAAAGCTATGGCTACAAAAACTGACAAAAACTCCGATTTGGGTTTAATGCTTGCAATTTTAAAAGATGAAGAGTTCGTAAAAAAAGAGATAAAAGAGTTTAAAGGTGTTACTATTGCTAACTTTAATTCTGATAGACAAACTGTAGTAGCAGGCAAAAGCGATATAATAAAAAAATTAGAACAAACATTAAAGGCAAAAAAAATACCGTGTACTATTTTGCCTGTCTCTTGTGCTTTTCATACAGAACTTATGGAGCACTCTAAAAAACTTTTTGAAAAAGCAATCGGCAAGGTTAAGTTCCAAGCTTCAAATAAAAAAATCTATTCCAACACAAGCGGAGGAAAATACCCTAAAGATGTAAGCGATATAAAAAATATAATTAAAAAACATATTGTAAACCCTGTTTTGTTTAAGCAAGAGATAGAAAATATGTATAAAGATGGTGCCAGATTTTTTATTGAAATAGGCCCTAAAAATATTCTTACAAAACTTATCAAAAAAATCTTAAAAGATAAAAAGTTTACAGCAATAGAAACAGATACAGGAGATAGTGACAATAGCGATTTAACCTTGAGAAAGGCTATTTTGAAAATGAGGCTCGCAGGATTAAACCTAAAGAGTATTTATAAAAAAACACCTGAAGATAAAAACAATAAAAGCAAGGCATCAATAAAAATAAATGGCTGTAATTACGTCTCCCATAACACGCAAAAAGCTTTTGAAGATAGCTTAAATAAAAACTTAAATATAACCCATAGAAAAGAAACTATTATGAAACAAAGCGACTCCGAACAACATTTTTTTAATCTACAAAATAAGTTCTTTAACACCCATAATGAATTTTTAAAGACTCATATGGAGTACTCAAAAATTTTTTATGAAATTACACAAAAACAACAAGAGCTATTGGGTAAAAATCCAGATTTAAAATTTCCAGATGATATCAACAAAAGTATTTTACTCTTCCATCAACAACAGCAAGAGACTTTAAAAGTTCATCAAGACTATATTAATACTCAAAACAATCTTCTAAAAAATTATGTCTCTTCCCCTTATGAATATGAAAAACACGCTACTAAAACAACCCTGCAAAAAGAGAGAAAAGAGTTTCAAAGTGACTATTCAGAAAGTACTTCGCCTCAAATAGACTTCTTTGATGAAAAGTCAAACAGTGAACCTTACGAAAACAAACAAGATTTTTTTAACAGCGACACTGCACAACCTTTAGAACAAGAAGAGCCAGCAAACAATAACGCAAACTCACCGCAATATTGGAGGTTGAGCTTGTCGAAACCGCAAGAAGAACTATCAAGCAATAACGCAAAAAACCAGATAGACTTTAAAGACAAACTTGTCACCATAATAAGTAAAAAAACGGGTTATCCTGAAGATGTAATAGGTTTAGATATGGATATGGAATCTGAGCTCGGTATCGACTCTATAAAAAGGGTAGAAATATTGGGCGATATTACTGAAAAAGTTCCAGAGCTTGAAACCATTGAGGCAGAAAAATTAAACTCCCTTAAAACTATTAACCAAATTTTAAGTTTAATTAATGAGTTAAAAGGTATTAACATCTCTGATATTAATATTACTGAACCTATAGATACAAATTACAATATAAATGATGAAATACTAAAAATAGTAAGTAAAAAAACGGGTTATCCTACAGATGTAATAGGCTTAGATATGGATATGGAATCTGAACTCGGTATCGACTCTATAAAAAGAGTAGAGATATTAGGCGACATTACTGAAAAAATCCCAGAGCTTGAAACTATTGAAGCTGAAAAATTAAACTCTCTTAAAACTATTAACCAAATTTTCAATCTAATAAAAGAGCTGAAAGGTGTTAACACCTCAAATTTTCAAACTACCAAATCTACTGATGCAAGTTATAATATAAAAGATGAAATGTTAGAAATAGTAAGTAAAAAAACGGGCTACCCTATAGATGTAATAGGCTTAGATATGGAGATGGAGTCTGAGCTCGGTATCGACTCTATAAAAAGAGTAGAGATATTAGGCGACATTACTGAAAAAGTTCCAGAACTTGAAAAAGTAGATGTAGAAATTTTAAACAATATTAAAACGATTAACGATATCATCTCTTTAATAAAATCTGATGAAACAAATGGAAAAGAGTTTAAAGAGACAGAAAGTTTAAAAATTGAGCTTCCTTCCTTAAAAAAAATAGAGACTGTAAACGCTAAAAACACTAAAGTATATAGTAACAAGAAAATTCTAATCACAAATGATGGAACTTATAGAACAGAAAAAGTTGTTTCGATTTTAAAAAAAAACAAGATTATACCAGTTGTAATAAACTTGCCTCAAAATCTTATACCTAATGAAAAAACCATAAAAAACATCGACACTATCAACTTAAAAAAAATAGATAATAACGAACTAACCAAGCTTTCTAAAATTAAAGATATTGAAGGCTTTCTGCATCTAAACCCAAATAGTAAAAATAAAAAGGACGTTTTAAAAGCTATATTTTTAATAGCAAAAAATATTTCTAAAAATTTAAGAAAAGCAAAAAAACCTTTTTTTATAAGTGCAGTATCTATTGATGGAAAGTTTGGGCTCTCTTTTAAAAAAAACTTTGAACCTCTTGACGGTGGTTTTTTTGGACTAATTAAAACTCTTAGGCTTGAATGGGAAAACGTATTTTGTAGAGCATTAGATATTTCAGACAAATTTAGCGACGAAGAGTTTGCTAAAACTATTTTTAACGAAATATTTGATACTTCTTCGTATGCTGAAGTTTCGTATGATAAAAAAGGTCGCTACACTATAGAACAAAACGCCTCTTTTATACCAAAAGAAAAGAGTGCGGGGAATATAGCAAAAGAAGATGTTTTCGTCGTAAGCGGAGGAGCAAAAGGAATAACAGCAGCTTGCGTTGAAGAACTTGCTAAAAAGCATAAGTGCAGTTTTGTGCTTCTTGGAAGAACTAAAAAAAATGGAGGAGAAAAAAGTTGGTCTAAGGGAATAAAAGACGATGTTCTATTAAAAAAAATAATAATGGAACAACTTAGGCTAAAAAAAAAGACCCCTACAATAGAAAATATAGACACTGTTTTTAATGACATTAAGTCTAATAGAGAAATCCAAAAAACGATTAAAAACATAGAAGATGCAGGTTCAAAAGTACAATATCTTAGTGTGGATATAAGAGATAAAAAAAAATTAAAACAAAAACTGAGTGCTTTTAACGGTTCTGTTAGTGGCATAATACATGGTGCAGGTGTTTTAAGAGATAAGTTGATTGAAGATAAAAGCGAGACCGATTTTGATATCGTTTACGAAACAAAAATAGATGGCTTAGAATCTTTGCTTGCGTGTGTGAATAAAAAGAAACTAAAACATATAATCATTTTTTCATCTATTGCTGGTTTTTTGGGGAATAAAGGACAATCTGACTACTCTATCGCAAATGAAATTTTAAATAAAAAATCGTTTCTACTTAAAAAACAGTATGAACATTGTAACATTAAAAGTCTAAATTGGGGACCTTGGGATGGAGGTATGGTTGATGACAGTTTAAAAAAAACCTTCTTACAAAAAGGCGTATCGCTTATTCTTCCAAAAGCAGGGGTCTCTTTCTTTACTAACTTTATAGAGCAAATAGTTGATATTCCTCAAATCTTGATAGGTGCAAAAAGCATAAATTTATAATTTTACATTTAAATTTAAGTTTCTGATAAGAGTTGACAAATGTGCCTTTTTCCCTATAGCCTCGAAAAATTTATTTTTTAACCGCTATATTATAATAATGAAAAATACATTTTTATGGAATCAATTTATATGAAAAAAAGTATCGCATTCTCTATTTTATTCTCGCTTATCCTTTTATGTTTTTCGTGCAGTCAAAAAGTTAATGTCTCAAACAATGAAGAGATAGAAGTAGATAAAAAAAATTACGAAAAATTCGTAAAGTTTATAAACAAAAAGAAAAAAAGTGAAGTTAATGAAAAAGAGGATGTAGAAAGTAAATACAACCCTCAAGACATCCTTGATGAAGCACTTGAAGAGTGCCAATATGCCAGAGAATATTGGCAAAAAAATAAAACGGAACGAGCAATCTTAAGTCTTGATAACGCTTATGAACTTTTGCTTAAAATAAGAAGTACTAAAAATCCTGAAATTGCAAGACAAAGAGAAGATATTAGATTTTTAATTTCTAAAAGACTCGTCAATTTATACGCCTCTAAAACCAATTCTGTAAAAGGCAACTACAAAGAAATACCAGTAATTCTAAATAAATATGTCCAAAGAGAAATAGTCTATTTAACAGAAAAACAAAGAACTTTTTTTATTGAATCGTTACAACGTTCAGGAAAATATAGAAGTCAAATAGTTGAAGAGTTAAAAAAAGCTGGACTTCCTGTTGAACTTTCTTGGTTACCACTTGTAGAAAGTGGATTTAAGGCAAAAGCTTTTTCAAAAGCAAGAGCACTTGGCTTGTGGCAATTTATAGCAAGTACTGGATATAAATTTGGACTTAAAAGAAACGCCTTTTTAGATGAAAGATTAGATTTTGAAAAGTCAACTAAAGCTGCTATTGCTTATCTAAAGGCACTTCACAATATATTTGGAGATTGGGCAACAGCTCTTGCAGCATATAATTGTGGAGAAAGAAGAGTTTTACGTGAGATAAGAAAACAAAACTTAAGTTATAAAGACGATTTCTGGGATATATATGAAAAACTTCCAAATGAGACATCAAGATATTATCCAAGATTTATAGCAACTTTACACATAGTAGAGAATCTTGAAAAATATGGTTTTGATAATGTAAAACTTGATGATGCTTATCAATACGATGTGGTTTCTGTTAACAAACAAGTCTCTTTAAAAGATATAAGCAACGCTCTCAAAGTTAATACAAACGAAATAGAAAATTTAAATTCTGCACTTGTTCATAAAATACTACCTAACGAAAAATACAATTTAAAAGTCCCTAAAGGAAAGGGAGGCGAACTCCTTGCTGTATTAGATAAAATTAAAACCTCTAATTTACCTATGCCCAAATTTGTCTATTATAAAGTTAGATATGGAGACTCTATCTCTACAATAGCAAAAAAATTTAGAACAAGTCTAAAAAGTGTTGTTAGAGCAAATAAGATAAATAAAAAGAATTATATAGCAGTGGGACAAGTTTTAAAGATACCAAGTAGCAAAGCATATAGATATGATAAAAATAAAAGCTCCTTTAGATATGTTAAGCTCGTAAACTATAAAGTAAAAGATGGAGATTCTCTTTGGCTCATTGCAGAAAAGTTTTTTACATCAGTAAACCATATTGCAAGTATAAATAAGCTCAAAAATAATAAAATATTTTTGAATCAAACTTTAAAGATACCTTTAAAAAGCGTAAAAATATCAAAAAGATAATAAGGAAAATTCCAAAAAATCTCATTATTTATGATATAAAAGAAACCTTAATTTGTTGACAAAGAAAGTTTACAAAATTATCGTTCCAAAGTTATATTTTTAAAGCATTGTATACACAACTCTATAATGCTTGTTGTTAATACTTTAGTTTTATTACAAATAGAATAAATATTAATGTTTTTTTAATTAATGGAGGTAAATAGATGGCAAAACATGAAACTCCTTTTTTGGATCAGTTAGAATCTGGTCCTTGGCCAAGTTTTGTTTCTGATTTGAAGCAACAGGCTGAAGCAAGGACAAAAAACGAAAAAGGTCTTGATTTCCAAATTCCAGTTGATTGTGTTGATGATTTATTAGGCGTTGTTGAACTTTCTTACAAACACGGTAGAACTCACTGGAAACATGGTGGAATAGTTGGTGTTTTTGGTTATGGTGGAGGAGTTATAGGTAGATATTGTGATACTCCTGAACAATTCCCTGGAGTTACAGCTTTCCACACAATGCGTGTTTCTCAACCTGGTGGTAAATACTATACTACAAAGTTCTTAAGGGAACTTATGGCTATTTGGGATCTTAGAGGTAGTGGTGTTACAAATATGCATGGTGCAACAGGAGACATTATTCTTCTTGGAACAACAACTCCTCAACTTGAAGAAATATTTTATGAAATGACCCATAACTTAGATCAAGACTTAGGTGGTTCTGGTTCTAACCTTAGAACTCCTGCAGATTGTTTAGGTGAATCTCGTTGTGAATTTGCTTGTTACGATACTCAAGATTTATGTTATAATCTTACACAAGAGTATCAAGATGAACTTCACAGACCTGCTTTCCCTTATAAATTTAAATTTAAATTTGATGGATGCCCAAACTGTTGTGTTGCATCAATCGCAAGATCAGATATGAGTTTTATTGGAACTTGGAAAGACCAAATCCAAATAAAACAAGATGAAGTTGCAAAATATGTTGACGGAACAAACCCACCTAACGCAGGTGCTCACAAAGGTAGAGACTGGGGCGCATTTGATATTCAAAAAGAAGTTGTAGACATTTGTCCTACAAAATGTATGAAGTACGCAGATGGCAAACTTACTATTGATGATTCAAACTGCACAAGATGTATGCATTGTATCAATGTTATGCCTAAAGCTCTAAAACCAGGAAAAGAGAAAGGTTGCTCTATTCTTGTTGGTGCAAAAGCTCCAATTATTGATGGCGCACAAATGGGTTCTCTTCTTATTCCTTTTATTCCAGTAAATAAAGATAACGACTATCAAGAAATTAAAGATGTTATTGAAAAGATTTGGGACTGGTGGATGACAGAAGGTAAAAACAGAGAAAGACTTGGTGAGCTTATCATTCGTCAAGGTTTTCAAAGACTTCTTGAAGAAACAGGTGTTGAGCCTCTTCCTCAACATGTTGAGCATCCAAGAGCCAATCCTTATATTTTCTGGAAAGAAGATGAAGTTCCTGGTGGATGGAAAAACGATATAGATGAATTTAGAAAGTATCATAAAAGATAACTAATAGGAGGTAATATAAAAATGGCTTTTATTTCTTCAGGTTATAATCCTGATAAACCTATGGAAGATAGAATTACTGATATTGGTCCAAGGCATTATGACGAATTTTATCCTCCTGTTATAAAAAAGAACAAGGGTAAATGGGATTACCATGAAATTTTAGAACCAGGCATAATGGTACACGTTGCTGAATCTGGTGACGAAATTTATACAGTAAGAGTTGGTGGTGCTCGTTTAATGAGTACTACTTTAATTGAAGAGATTTGTCAGATTGCTGATAAATATTGCGACGGACATCTTAGATTTACTACAAGAAACAACGTTGAGTTTATGACCGATTCTAAAGATAAGATGGAAGCACTGAAAAAAGATTTATCAGAAAGAAAATTTTCTGGTGGAAGTTATAAATTTCCAATTGGTGGAACAGGTTGTGGAATCACAAACATAGTTCATACACAAGGTTGGATACATTGTCACACACCTGCAACTGACGCATCTGGAACAGTTAAAGCAACAATGGACGCTCTTTTTAAAGATTTCCAAGATATGAGACTTCCTGCAAAACTTCGTGTTTCAATGGCATGTTGTCTTAATATGTGCGGTGCTGTTCACTGCTCTGACATAGCAATTCTTGGTTATCATAGAAAACCACCAAGACTTGACCATGAATATCTTGATAAGATGTGTGAAATCCCTCTTGCAGTTGCAGCTTGTCCTACAGCAGCTATAAGACCTACTACAGTTGAACACAACGGAAAAGAATATAAGTCTGTTGCTGTAAAACAAGAAAGATGTATGTATTGCGGTAACTG
Organism: Desulfobacterales bacterium; assembly: GCA_963662235.1. Classification (GTDB taxonomy): domain Bacteria; phylum Desulfobacterota; class Desulfobacteria; order Desulfobacterales. The sequence continues at coordinate 1,845,204 of OY759308.1, forward strand.
CTATACAATGTGTCCTTCAATGCCTCTTGCTGATACAGAAGGTGATGGTATTGTTTTAATGGCAGGTGGAAAAGTTTCTAATAGAATTACAGCACCTAAGTTTTCTAAAGTTGTTGTAGCTTTCTTACCAAACAATGTTCCAAGGTGGCCAGAAATGACAGATACCATTACAAAAATGGTTGAAGCATATGCAAAAGGTGCAAACAAGTATGAGAGATTCGGAGACTGGGCAGAAAGAATAGGATGGGAAAAATTCTTTGAAGTTTGCGAACTTCCTTTTACACACCATCTTATTGATGACTTCCGTGATCATGCTTATCATACATGGAGACAAACAACACAATTTAAGTTTTAATTAACTTAAATAAATATTTAAAATCAGGCAGAAAGATATTAAAAATATTCTGCCTGATTTTCTTTTTTATTGGAGGAAAAAAAAATGGCATTAGATGTAGCAGAAGCTAAAAAAAAAGTCATTGCGAGTTTCGAAAAAAAAGCAAAAACAAAATCAAAATTTTATTTTAACGATATTAGTGGTCTTTTTGAAGAAGAATCTCCAAGAGCTGTAAAAAAAATAGTTAACGAAATGGTTAATGAAGGCATTCTTGAATATTGGTCAAGTGGTAGTACTACTATGTACGGCTTAAAAGGTTCTGGTAAACAAGCTGGCGCTGAAGGTGAAGCTTAAAATTTAAATAATGAAAAAGACAGGCATACCAGGAGGAGTTGTTATTTCTGCTCTCAAAGGCGGTGCAGGGAAAACAATCTTATCACTTGGTATCATTGCCTGTTTAACAAAAAATTTTAAAAAAAAGGTTTCCCCTTTTAAAAAAGGTCCCGATTATATTGATGCAAGCTGGCTCGCTTCCGCAGCTGGTCAGCCTTGTTACAATCTTGATACTTTCCTTATAAAAAAACACCCTATCCTAAACTCTTTTTATAAAAATTCATTTAAATCTGATATTTCTATCGTAGAAGGCAATAGAGGTCTTTTTGATGGCATAGATATATATGGCAAAACCTCAACTGCAGAGCTTGCAAAGCTTCTTGATTTACCTGTAATTCTTTGTCTTGACTGTACTAAAGTCACCAGAACAATAGTAGCAAGTGTTTTGGGATGTAAAGAGTTTGACAAAGATTTAAAGATAGAAGGCGTTATATTAAATCAAATTGCAGGGGCAAGGCATGGGAAAAAAATAATTGATAATTTAAAAGCTTATACTGATATAGAAGTTTTAGGGATAGTTCCAAGATTTAAGGAACAACAACTTCCAGAAAGACATATGGGGCTCGTACCTATCTATGAGCATAAAGAGGCAAACAAAACTATTGAGATGGCATCTAAGCTTATAAGAGATAATGTAGATGTAGATAAAATTCTAAAAATTGCAAAAAAATCACAAAAACAAATAGAGTTAAATTTAAGCGTTTTAGAACCGAAGTGTTTGAAAAAAAGTGTAAAAATAGGCGTTTGCAAGGACGCTGTTTTTCAGTTTTACTATGAAGATAATTTAGAAGAACTTGAAAGACAAGGTGCTAAACTTATCTTTTTTTCCCCTCTTTCTGACAAAACTATTCCTGATGTAGATTTAATATATATTGGAGGCGGCTTCCCTGAAACAAATGCAGAAAAATTGAGTCAAAATTCAGAATTTAAAAAAGAACTTAAAAGTTTAATAGAAAAAGGGTTGCCAGTTTATGCCGAATGTGGAGGACTGCTCTATTTAAGTAAAAATATAAAAGTAGAAAATAAAAATTACCCTATGGTAGATATTTTCCATATAAATTTTGATTTTGCTAAAAGACCTCAAGGGCATGGATATACAATAATTAAAGCTGAAAAAGACACCCCATTTTTTAAAGCCGGTACAGAGATAAAAGGACATGAATTTAGATATTCAAGAATATCAAAAATAGAAAATAATGTTGATATGGCTTTTAGTGTAAAAAGAGGAATGGGAATAAAAGAAAAGCAAGAAGGACTTGTATATAAAAATACTTTTGCTACTTATACACACATCCATTCACTTGGCTTGCCTATCTGGGCAAAAAATATAGTCAAAAAAGCTAAAGAATTTAAAAACAGCATTAATGGTCACTAAAGTATATATCTGCTTAAATCCTCATCATCTTTAATATCTTTCAATTTATCCTGTACAAATTTTTTCGTTATTTTTATCTTTTTTTTACTTAAATCTGGAGCTTCAAAAAGTATATCTTCAAGAAGACACTCCATAATGGTATGAAGTCTTCTTGCACCTATATTTTCTGTTTTTGTATTTACCTCTTCTGCTATTTTGGCAATCTCTTCTATTGCAGGTTTTTCAAACGATAAATCAATTCCATCTGTTTTTAACAAAGCGATATATTGAAGAATTAAAGCGTTTTTGGGTTTTGTTAATATCTCTACAAAATCTTTAAAACCAAGTGACGAAAGCTCTACCCTTATTGGAAATCTACCTTGAAGTTCAGGAATTAAATCTGAAGGACTGCTTAAATGAAAAGCACCAGATGCTATAAAAAGTATATGATCTGTTTTTATACTTCCATATCTTGAAGGCACGCTACTCCCTTCTATAATCGGTAGCAAATCTCTTTGAACACCTTCTCTTGAAACATTTGGGGAATTGCCTCCTGAGCTACCTCCATTTTTTACTGCGATTTTATCTATCTCATCTATAAAAACTATACCCGACTGCTCAACTCGTCTTATCGCTTCCTTAACTACTTTATCCATATCGATAAGATTTTCTGCTTCTTCATTCTTTATAATTTTTTTTGCATCTTTGATTTTAGTTTTTTTCTGTTTTTTAGAACTCTTAGGTTGAAGAGCACTAAACATCTCCTGCATATTAATACCCATATCTTCTAAGCCTACATTCGAAAAGACTTCTACCATAGGAGTTTGATTCTTTGGAGCAATATTAATATCGATATATCTATCATCAAGCTCGCCATTTATTAATTTTTTTCTTAATTTTTCTCTACTATTATCGTAGTTAGTGTTGCTCAATTCTACCGTATCGACACTTTTTTTTATTTTGGGCTTGGGCAACAAAATATCTAATATTTTTTCTTCAGCTATTTTTTCTGCTTCTTTTTGTACTTCTTCACGTTTATCGTTTTGTATTTTTCTTACTGTAATAGAGGTCAAGTCTCTTATCATAGACTCAACGTCTCTTCCTACATAACCTATTTCTGTAAACTTAGATGCCTCAACTTTAAAAAAAGGGGAAGCTGTTAAATTTGCAAGTCTTCTTGCTATCTCTGTTTTACCAACGCCAGTAGCACCTATCATTATTATATTTTTAGGAGCAATTTCATCTCTTAACTCTTTATCTACCTGTTTCCTTCTCCATCTATTTCTTAAAGCAATTGCTACAGATTTTTTAGCTTTTTCTTGACCAATAACATATTTATTAAGCTCTTTTACAATCTCAACAGGTTTAAGCTCTTTCAACTCTTTCATCTTTTTTTATAACTCCTCAATACTTACAAAATTATTCGTGTATATACAAAATTTACCAGCAATTTCCATAGCCTCTGTTACTATCTTTTTTAGTGAAAGCTTTGTGTTTTTTAAAAGAGCTAAAGCAGCAGATTGAGCCATAGAACTTCCAGAACCAATACTAATAACTCCCTCATCTGGTTCTATAACATCTCCATTACCCGATATTAAAAAAAGGTTAGAACCATCTGTAGCTATCATCATAGCTTCAAGGCGTCTTAAATATTTGTCTGTTCGCCAATCTCTTGCAAGCTCAACAGCCGATTTTGTTAATTTACCGTTATATCTTTCGAGTTTTTTTTCTAACTTTTCTGTTAAGGTAAAAGCATCAGCTGTGGCACCAGCAAAACCGACAATTATTTTATCATTATATATTTTTCTAACTTTCTTCGCATTATGTTTAGTTACACTATTTCCAAGTGTTACCTGTCCATCACCTGCAACGACTACTTTACCATCTTTTTTAACGGCCAATATCGTTGTGCCATAAAATTTTTCCATTTATTTACTCCTTGGGTGAGCTTTGTCATAGACTTTCATAAGAGCGTCTATATTTGTATGTGTGTATTTTTGTGTTGTAGATAAACTTTTATGTCCTAAAATTTCTTGTATAATTCTTAAATTTGCACCTGCTTCAAGCATATGAGTTGCAAAACTGTGTCTTAAAGAATGAGGAGATATTGAATAAGGAAGACCGCATTTTTTCAATATATCTTTTAAAATACGACTTACAGATCTTGCTGTTATTCTTTCCCCATATTTATTTAAAAAAAGCGCTTCTTTATCCTTTTTCTTTTTTAAACTCTTTCTATATTTTAATATTTTTTTTAAAGCAGTTTTGCCTATTGGAACAATTCTTTCTTTGTTCCCTTTTCCGCGTATAAGTAAAATCGAATTACCGTCATCAATATCATTTACATTTAACCCAACAAGTTCTGATATTCTTATTCCTGTAGAATAAAAAGTTTCAAAAATTGCTTTGTCTCTTATATCTTTTTCTGTTTCTTCTTCTATTGAATTTAATAGAGCAAACATATCATCAACAGTCAAATATTTCGGAATAGTTCTCTTTTGTTTCGGCGTCAATATATGCTCTATAGGATTAGTATCAATAATATTATATCTAATTAAAAAAGAGAAAAAAGAGCGTAGGGAGTAAAGTTTTCTAGCAATAGAACTCTTCTTGTTTTTTTTGTTATATAAAAAAGTTAAATAACGTCTTATATCTGCTGGCTCTATAGCTTCAATTTTAATATTTTTTTTCTCATTATCATTTAAAAAGGCAAAAAACTCATTTAAATCTGTAGAATAAGCTTTAACAGTGTTTTGAGAATACGCTTTTTCCGATATGAGAGAATTTATAAATGAGATTGTAAGATTTGCTAAAGTTTTTTGCATTTTTCTTAAGACCTTTGAATAATTAATTTTAGTTATGTTAAGTACTATTTATAATGATTATTCAAAGCTCTTCTTTCCTATCTTTAAATAATTAGTTTCTAATAAAATAAATGTTTAATGTTTTTTAATTTTAATTTATCTACAAGAACGATAAATAAAGATAGCATTGAATAAACACAATTAAAAAAGAAACTTAAGTTAATAAAAAAAATTTCTTAACTACTTTGATGAAAATGGAACTACACATAAAAAATAGTGTTAAAATTTTAAATTGCCCTTCTTTTCTGCAAGAAGAGATAAAATCAAGACTTACTATTTTAAACCCAAAATGGTCTGATAATAATAGGCTTGGTAGATGGAATGAAGGTACTCAAAAATTTTTAAAATTTTACACCTCAGAACAAGATGAATTGTCAGTTCCAAAAGGTTATATAAGAAGTATAATAAATCTAAGTAAGAACTTTGATATCCCTTTTACAATAGTTGATAAAAGATTATCTCTACCTGAAGTAAACTACAATTTTCATTTCACCTTAAAACCTTTCCAAGCAGAGTGTACAAAAAAAATGCTTAAAAAAGATTTTGGTATACTAAACGCACCTACAGGCTCAGGTAAAACCATTATGGCTCTTTATATGATAAATAAAAGAAAACAACCCACGCTCATTATTGTTCATACTAAAAATTTAGCGTATCAATGGATTGAAAGAATCAATAGTGTTTTTAAAATTCCTGTTAACAAAATTGGACTTATAGGAGATGGTAAGAATAGAATTGGCGAAAAAATTACAGTAGGAATGGTACAAACCCTTTATAAAAAAAAAGAGATTAAAGATAAAATTGGTTATCTAATTGTTGATGAATGTCATAGAACACCATCTAAAACTTTTAACGATGTTGTAACAGCTTTTTCTTCTAAATATATGACAGGTCTTTCTGCAACTCCTTGGAGAAGAGATAGACTCTCGAAACTGATTTTTTGGTTTTTAGGAGATATGCAACACTCTATAGACAAAATGTCTCTTGTTGAAAAAGGTGATATAGCTAAAGCTTATGTTGTAACTCGAAAAACAGATTTTAAAACACTTTTAAATCCAAGCAGATACTATACAAAAATGTTAAACGAACTTATATCAGATAAAAACCGAAATAATCTGATTGCCAGAGACATAGCAAAAGAGCTAAAAACAAGAAAAGGCGTTTTCCTTGTCCTTTCCGACAGAAAGGTTCATTGTGATAATATTGGAGCTTTTTTGAAATATAACTTTAAAATAGAGTCTGCCATTTTGACAGGCAAATTAAATAATAAAAAAAGAGAAGATGTTATAAAGCGTTTAAACGAAAATAAAATAAAGGTATTAATAGCAACAGGACAGCTTATAGGAGAAGGATTTGACTATAAAAACTTTTCCACACTCTTTTTAACAATGCCTATCAAGTTTCAAGGCAGACTTATGCAGTATCTTGGCAGGGTCCTAAGACCATCTAAAGAAGCTGCAAAAATTTTTGATTATGTGGATGACAAGGTCGGTCTTTTAAACTCTACTGCATCAAAAAGGCTTATTTTTTATCAAACTCAAGGAATTAAGATTGAGAAATAAATTCTTTTTTTAATATAAACTTAAAATTACACAAAATTATTACAACTATGAAACTATTTGATACACACTGCCATCTTGATGATTCTGTCTATAAAGACGATTTAAATGACTGCATAAAAAGATGCCATCAAAATGGTATTAATTTTTTAATAAGCGTTGGAATAGATGAAAAAACTTCTATTTTAGCAGAAAAATTATCACAAAAATATGATGAAGTTTACGCTTCTATTGGAGTACATCCCCACAATGTTAAAGATTGCACTCCAAATACGATAAAAACTTTTAAGAGTCTTGCCCTCAAAAAAAAAGTTGTAGCTTTTGGCGAAATAGGACTCGATTTTAATAGAATGTTCTCCCCTCAAGATATTCAAGAGATGTGGTTTGAAAAACAGATAAAACTCGCAGATGAACTAAATTTACCTATAATTTTTCATGAAAGAGATACTGAAGGCAAGTTTCTTGAAATGTTAAAGAAAAATATAAACAAAAAAAGGAGTGGTGTTGTCCATTGTTTTAGCGGCTCTTATTATGAAATGACAGAATATTTAAACTTAGGGCTTCATATTGGTATAACAGGCATTCTAACTTTAAAAAAAAGAGGCGAAAATTTAAGAAAGATAGTGAGCGATATACCATTAGAGCGTTTATTAATAGAAACAGATGCACCATATCTTGTCCCCTCCCCTCAAAAAAATAAAACGAGAAGAAATGAACCCGCTTTTTTAAAATCGACATTTATTAAACTTGCAGAAGTGCTTACTATTAAAGAAGAAAAGCTATCTGAAATTTTACTGCAAAATAGTATTAACTTATTTCTCAAAAACAAAAGCAAAATTTAAGCTATGTTACGTCAAAACAACTTATAACCCAATACTTCCAGCCATCTTAAATATAGGCAAGTAGATAATTAAAAGAAGTGTCCCAATAAAAATACCTATAACAAGCATAATGATAGGTTCAATAATTTTGCTTACAAAAGAGATACTTTCATCTAACTCCTCTTCATACAATAGGGCTACTCTAAAAAACATTTTTGAAACCTGCCCACTTTTTTCTCCAATTGATATCATAGAAGAGATAGCTGAAGGGAAAAAAGAGTTGCTTTTTATTGCACCAGATAAAGTATATCCCTCTTCTATTTTTGATTTTATCTCGTTTAAAGCGTGCCTAAATTGCTCATTTTTAACGCTTTTAAGTGTAGTAGTAAGACTTTGTAAAACTGTTACATTGACTCTTAGCATAGAGTAGATTGTCCTTGAAAATCTTGCCAAAATAGATTTTTTATAGATACTCCCTATAAATGGAACATTAAAAATATAGTTATCAATAATTTTACTTCCAACCTTACTTAAATAAAAATGGTGTATAGTTAAAATTAAACAAAGTAATGTTATAACAATATAAGATAAATTTTTTATAATAAAATCGCTTATATTAAGAATTAGAAGAGTCGCATATGGTATATAAGCACCTTCCTTTTGGAAAATGTCTGCAAATGATGGAACAATAAAAAATATTATAAAAAAAAATAGAACTATAGCAGTAAAAAATATTATTAATGGATAAGTTAACGCTCTTTTTATATCGTTTTTTATTTTTTCCATCTTTGTCATATAAAGCGTAAGTTCATTTAAAGCCGAAGGAATATCGCCTCCTTCCTCCCCTGCTCTCACCATATTAAAAAAAGTAAGCCCAAATGTATCTTTATATCTTTCAAAACTAACAGAAAGGGTGTTGCCCTCTTCAATAGAAATTCGTATGCCTCTTATTATCGATTTGAAATTTCTGTTTTTTTCCTGATTTTCTAACATTTCTAAAGCTTCTATAATAGAGACTTTAGCTTTAAGCATAGACTCAAGTTTTTTTGTAAAAACTATAATATATTTTTGTTTGATTTTTTTAAAAGAGTTGTCAGCAAAGTAAACTTTTCTGATAATGAAAGGAGCTACATCCTGTTTATGTAAATTAAACAAGACCTCTTTTCCATTTATAGCACGTACTTTCCCTGTTTTAACCTTACCTTGACTATCTATGCCTTTCCAAAAGTAAAGTTGCATAAGGAACAATCCTATTCACTTTTTTTAAGTTATATTTTAAATCGTTATAAATTTATTATAACGAGCTTTGTATAATAAACTTCTTACATTCTTTAATATATTTTTAATTGTTTTTTAATACTTCTTTTAAAAAAGATAAGAGCTTATCTTTTTGAATTGACGGATTCTCAAGTGCATACGATATGTTAGCGATTTGAAAACCCGTTTTATCACCACAATCGTACCTGATACCTTCAAACTTATATCCAAAGACATTTTGAATATTTATAAGTTCTGCTATCGCATCAGTAAGCTGGATTTCTCCTTTTGTCCCTTTTTTTTGCTTGCCAAGTATATCAAAAATTTCTGGGGTTAAAATATATCTACCTATAACAGCTAAATTTGATGGTGCCTTATCAACTTCAGGCTTTTCTATAATGTTATTCAATTTCAATATATCCGAACTGTTTTTTTCAGGTTCTATTATTCCATATTTATCTGTTTCATTTTTATCAACTTCCATAACTGCTACAATACTGGAGTTTAATTCTTCAAATTGCTTTATCATTTGAGATAGTACAGGAGTTTTGGCTTTTATTAAGTCATCAGCTAATAGAACAGCAAAAGGTTGGTCGTTTACTAAATTTCTTGCACACCAAATTGCATGCCCCAAGCCCAAAGGTTGATTCTGAACAGTGTACGCTATGGTGCCAGACTTTGGTACAATAGAGTTTATAGAATCTACCATCTCAATATTATTATTTGAACAAAGAGCTTGTTCAACTTCATAAGCAAAATCAAAATGGTTTGTAACAGCAACCTTATTTTTACCCGTTACAAATATTATCTCTTCTATACCAGCTTCAAAAGCTTCTTCTACTGCATATTGAACTAATGGCTTATCCACAACAGGCAACATCTCTTTAGGCATAGCTTTTGTTGCGGGCAGGAATCTTGTTCCAAAACCTGCAACAGGGAAAACTGCTTTTTTTATTTTCATAATTATATCACTTTAATCTTTTTAGAGAACTATATGCAAAAATACTTAAAAAATAAAAAATATTTTTTCTTTTATTTTTTTTAAAAAAAATAGATTAGATATAATAATTTTAAGGCTTTTACTATGGGAAAAAAAATATATAAAATTATTGAAAATGCTACTTCTTTTTTAAAACAACATAATATCAAAGAGGCAAAATTTGATGCGGAAATTTTGCTTTCTTACGTTTTAAATATAGAAAAAAACTATTTATATTTTAAGTTAAACGATACTATCTCCAATTTGCAATATAAATTTTTTACATCCTTTTTAGAAAGAAGAGCAAAAAAAGAGCCTGTTGCTTATATTGTTGGAGAAAAAGGATTTTGGTCTCTTAATTTAAAGGTCAATCAAAATGTATTAATACCAAGACCAGAGACAGAAATCTTAGTAGAAAAAACTCTTACCTTTATTAAACAAGATAATCAAAAAATATTAGAAATCGGTACAGGAAGCGGAGCTATAATTTTATCTCTTGCTAAAGAAAAACCTAAAAACACTTACTTTGCAAACGACATATCAAAATATGCCATATCTTGTGCAAAGCGAAACAAAGAAAGAAACAAAATAAAAAATGAACTATTTTTTTTTATATCTGATGTTTTTTCAAACTTAAACAAAGATGAGAAATTTGACATAATAGTTTCTAATCCACCTTATATAAAAAAAGATGAAATAAAGAATCTTCAAGATGAAATAAAATATTATGAACCTTTAACAGCTTTAGATGGGGGTAAAGATGGAACTTCTATAATAGAAAAAATTATTATGGATGCTCCTAACCATTTGAAACCAAATGGAGTTTTACTTCTTGAAATAGGCTTTGATCAAAAAGAGATGGTGTTGGAAATTGGTAAAAAAACAAAATTTTCTTATCTTGATTGTATAAAAGATTACTCTAAAAATGATAGAGTAGCCATTATGAAACTTAATAACTAAATTTTATTAGGTTAGACATAAATAAGTAGATTAACATTGAAAAACATTAAATATTTTTTTTATACTAAGTTCTATTACTTAAAAACAACTTAAACTACAAAAAATTAGTTATCCAAAAAAAATGAAAATTGGTATAGGTTACGATATTCATAAGTTTTCTGAAAATAGGAAACTCATTTTAGGAGGCATTGAGATTCCCTTTGAAAAAGGGCTTCTTGGACACTCTGATGCTGATGTTTTAACGCATTCGATATGTGATGCCTTGCTTGGAGCTGCAGGACTTGGCGATATCGGGGAGCATTTCCCTGATAGTGACCCAAAATTTAAAAATATTAACAGTTTATTTTTATTAGAAAAAGTAAACGATTTATTAAAATCGGCAAAATATAGCATTGCTAATATAGATACGACACTTTTTGCTGAAAAACCAAAACTTACAATCTATAAAGATGCTATGAAAAAAAAAATAGCTGAGACTTTAAAAATTGACAAAAATAAAATTAATATAAAGGCTACAACTTTTGAAGGCTTAGGAGCAATAGGAAAAGAAGAAGGTATTGCTGCTCAAGCGATCGCACTTTTAACAACAAAAAAAAGCTAAAATGGAAAATAAAACAAAAAATATAAACTTCATTCATAGGATAATAGAAAAAGATTTAGAAGAAGATAAAAAAATGGAAATTATAACAAGATTTCCTCCTGAACCTAACGGTTATTTACACATAGGACACGCTAAATCTATATTTTTAAATTTTGAAACCGCAAAAAAATATGATGGGATTTGCAATCTAAGATTTGATGATACTAATCCCTTAAAAGAGACTACAGAGTATGTAAATGCTATAAAAAATGATTTGGACTGGCTTGGATTTGAAAACAAATATAAAATTCACTTTACCTCAGATTATTTTGAAAAACTTTACGAATATGCAGTTTTGTTAATAAAAAAAGATAAAGCTTTTGTATGTGATTTGAATGAAGACGAGATAAGATTAAGTAGAGGCACTTTAACTCAAAAAGGCACAGAAAGTCCTTATAGAAAACGTTCTATTGACGAGAATCTAAAGCTTTTTGAAAAGATGAAAAATGGTGAGATAGACGAGGGAAGCTCTGTTTTAAGAGCAAAAATTGATATGGCATCACCTAATATAAACCTTAGAGATCCAATTATTTACAGAATAATAAAAAATGCTGACCATCATAAAACAGGTAAAAAGTGGTCTATTTACCCTCTATACGATTTTGCACACCCTATATCCGATTCTATAGAAAAAGTTTCTCACTCTTTATGTACATTAGAGTTTGAAAACAACCGTCCTTTGTACGATTGGTTTTTAAAAACCCTTTCAATCTATCACTCTAAACAGATTGAATTTGCAAGATTAGAGCTTACTCATACCATTTTAAGCAAAAGGAAACTTACAAAAATCATTGAAGACGATCTTGTCAAAGGCTGGGATGACCCAAGAATGCCTACAATATCTGGAATGAGAAGAAGAGGTTATACAAAAGAGGCTTTAAAAAATTTTTGCAACAAAATCGGTATAGCAAAAAAAGATAGTAGAGTAGATATAGAATTTTTAGAACATTGTATAAGAGAAGATTTAAATAAAAAAGCTAAAAGGGTTATGGCTATTTTAGATCCTATTAAAGTAGTAATAGAAAATTATCCTGATGATAAAATAGAAGAACTGCCTGCAATAAACAATCCTGAAGATACATCTATGGGAGAAAGAAATATAACCTTTTCAAAAGAGCTTTATATAGAAAATTCTGACTTTTTGGAAAATCCTCCAAAAAAATTTTTTAGGCTTACAATCAACCAAGAAGTAAGACTTCGTTACGCCTATTTCATAAAATGTAAAAGCATAATAAAAAACAAAGAAACAGGTAAAATAGAAAAAATATTGTGTACTTATGACCCTGAAACAAAAGGAGGGAAAACTCCACCTGATGGCAGAAAAGTAAAAGGCACAATACATTGGGTGAATGCAAAAGATTGTTTCGAAGCTGAAATTAGAGTTTATGATACTCTGTTTAAAGACAAAATCCCTTTAGAAGATAAAGACAAAAACTCTTTTGAAAATATCAACCCAGATTCTTTAAAAATTGTTAAAGCCAAACTTGAAAAATCTCTAATAGAAGCCCAAGAAGAAGAGGCTTTTCAATTTGAAAGAGTTGGATATTTTACAGTTGATAAAGAGAGCAAACCAAATAAACCAATATTCAATAAAACCATTGGGCTTATTGATTCTTGGAAAAAAATACAAAAAAAATAATCTTGCCATTTGACAAACCTATTTTAAGAATTAATTTCCAAACCAAATTTAAAAAAAAGACTTCTGCAGAGTTTTTTATTTTTTTTAAGAGTTTTTGAGTAAAAGGTCTCGATATTAAAAAAATTAAAAAAAATTTTAAAATAAGATATTATTCAAGACCTTTGCACATAGCTCTATTTTGTAATATTTTTGTGGTGCAGTAGTATATTAATACGTCAAACCCAAAAATATTGCAAAAGAGAGCGTAAGTCTTTATAGGGGTTTTAGAGGTTCTTGTAAAAATTACCAAAAGTTAATGTTTTACTAAAAACCACTATTTTTTTCATAAAAAACATTATGTGCAAAGGTCTCAAGACTCTATTTTATTAAGAATATAAAAAACAGGAGGGCTATAAAATGGATTTAATTACAAGAGATTATATACCTAATTTTTCTTCTCTATTTAACTCTTTTTTTGATAGAGAAGTTTTTTTAAACAACGTAGAAATAGGAAAACAAATCCCTGCTACTAATATTTATGAAAAAGAGGATGCTTTTCTTATAGATATTGCCGCACCAGGTTTTGAAAAAAAAGATTTTAAAATTGATTTAAAAGATAACACTTTAACAATTTCATCTGAAAAAAAAGAAGAACAAACAGAAGAAAAGAAAAAAGTAACAAAGCAAGAGTTTAGTTATACTTCTTTTAAACGCTCTTTTACTATGCCAGATAGTGTTGATTTATTAAAAGTTAACGCAAATTATGATAAAGGTGTTTTGAAAATTCATCTTCCAAAAAAAGACGAATTAAAAAAGATAGCCGCAAGAGAAATCAAAGTCTCTTAAAATTTATTAGGTAGTATTCAATAATTTAAAAAATATTGGATACTACCTATATTTTTTTATACCTAATTTTACTCTTTAACACTCCCAAGTGCATATTTACTTATTGCAGATTCAAGGTCAAAAGGCTCTTCAGTTTCTATAAGCCTTTCATTGTTTTTAATTAAAATCTCAGAACCTCCCTGCAAAATTCTTACATATTTATCGCCAATAAGCCCTGCTGTCTTAATTGAAGCGATGGCATCTTCAGTGATAGGAACACTCTTTGATATTTTTAATGTCACAACTGCATACTGTTCTTCATCAAGCTCAATTTTATCAACTTTACCTATTTTTACACCTGACATTTCAACATCTGCACCATTATGCAAACCTGTAACAGATTGAAATTTCAAAACTATATTATAATAATCACCGCTCATAATTTCCATCTTGCCAAGTTTAATTGTAAGATAACCGATACACAAAATTCCTACAAAAACAAACAAACCAACAGTAAACTCAAGATAGTTTTTTTTCATAATTTTATTTCTCCTGAAATTTCATAAAAAAATATTACCACATTTTTCAAATCAATAAGATTCGCCACCTTTTACAAAATTTAAAACATCTTCGTTTTGTTTTAACATATCATAATCACCTTCAAAAACGACTTTACCTTTATTCAACATTATTATTTTTTGAGATATGTCAAAAATTTCTGGAATATCATGACTTACCACTACCGCTGTAAAACCAAACATTTTTTGATATTCCGATATCATTTTAAAAACTGAATTTTTTCTCATAGGGTCAAGCCCCGTTGTAGGCTCGTCAAAAAGAACAGCTTTGGGGTCTGTTATTAGAGCTCTTGCAAGAGCGACTCTTTTTTGCATACCACCAGAAAGTTCCGAAGGATACTTTTCTTCTGTGTTTTGAAGTTCAAAAATTTCAATTTTTTCTAATACTTTTTTTCTAATATCTTTTTCAGACAGATAATGATATTTTTCTCTAAGAGGCAAAGCGATGTTATCAAAAACATTAAAGTGCTCAAAAAGTGCGTTTTTTTGAAACATATAACTAAGCTTTTTTTTTATATCCTTTTTGTCTTTTTTGGTCATACTTAAAAGCTTTTTACCATCTATAAAAATCGTACCTTTGTCTGCTTCAAGAAGCCCTATTATATGTTTTAATAAAACACTTTTACCTTCGCCACTTTTCCCTATAATAGCTGTTACTTCTCCTTGATTTATTGAAAAACTAACTCCTTTTAAAACATCCAAACTACCAAAACTTTTGAAAACATTATCAAATTTTATAAATTCTTTATTTCCCATTATTAATCCATCTTCTTAATTCAAATTGCAAAATGAAGACCTTTGCACATAATGTTACAACTTTATAAAGCTATGTGCAAAGATCTCAAAGTGAAGTAGTTTATTTCTTTTTGTCAAATAAAGAGAGCATTTCATCAGCCGCAAGTGTAGGAGATATAGAACCTGCTTCAACCTTTTTTGTATAGTTTAAAATATTATTTTTTACAGCTTGAATTTCATAAAATCTTTCTTTTAAGCCTTCTTCCATTAAAAAATACATCCAGTCTATAGCTTGTTGCTTTCTTTTTTCTTGGAATTCCCCTGCTTTTTTCAGCTTTGTTTTATAATCCATTACCATTTCCCAAATTTCTTTAATCCCTGTATTTTCAGTTGAAGAACAGGTTAAAGCAGGGGGAGACCAGTTTTTTGATATCGGTTTTAAAAAATGAAGAGCAGTTTCATACTCTTTTCTTGCAAGAAGGGCTCTTTGAACATTATCGCCATCAGCCTTATTTACAACAATGGCATCTGCTATTTCTATAACACCTTTTTTAATGCCTTGAAGTTCATCTCCAGCACCTGCTATCATCAAAAGCAAGAAAAAATCTACCATAGATGCAACTGTTGTTTCAGATTGTCCTACACCAACAGTTTCAATAATGATTACATCAAAGCCAGCTGCTTCACAAAGAAGCATAGTTTCTCTTGTTTTTTTTGCAACACCGCCAAGTGTTCTTCCCGAAGGAGATGGTCTTATAAAAGCATTTTCTTCGACAGAAAGCTCCTCCATTCTTGTTTTGTCACCCAAGATACTACCACCACTTCTTGTGCTTGAAGGATCTATTGCCATAACAGCTATTTTTTTCCCAAGCTTCCTTGTAAGCATCAAACCAAAGCTTTCGGTAAATGTGCTTTTCCCTGCACCAGGAACCCCTGTTAAACCAATTCTTATCGAGTTACCTGTGTGTGGTAAGATTTTGGTGATAACCTCTTTTGCCATCTCCTGATGGAGAGGGAGAGAGCTCTCTATTAAAGTTATGGCTCTTGCAAGAACTAAACGATTAGAACTTAAGACCCCATCTATATAGTAATTTGCATCAAACTTGTTAGACATTTTTAAAACCTTTTAAATAAAAAAGTGTTTTTAAAAGTTATTCTATAACGTCAAGAGTTTTATGAGCACAATCTGTAACCGGAGTTCCAGGTCCAAACACTGCTGCAGTTCCTGATTTATAAAGAAAATCATAATCGCCAGGAGGAATAACCCCACCTGCTACAACTTTTATATCTGTTGCATCAAGTTTTTTAAGTTCTTCAATAAGTGCAGGTACAAGAGTTTTATGACCTGCTGCAAGAGATGAAGCACCTACAACATGAACATCATTTTCTACAGCCATTTTTGCTGCCTCTTCTGGAGTTTGAAACATAGGGCTGATATCAACATCAAAACCAAGATCTGCAAAAGATGAAGCTACAACTTTAATTCCTCTGTCGTGACCATCTTGTCCCATTTTTGTAACAAGAATTCTAGGACGCCTTCCGTTTTTCTTTTCAAATGCATTTGTTCTTTCTCTTACTTTTGCGATTTGGTCGTTTTCTTCTCCATATTCAGAAGAGTAAGCTCCTGATATTACTCTTGTTGTTGCTGTGTATCTTCCAAAAACTTTTTCCATAGCGTCACTTACCTCCCCAACAGTTGCTCTTGCTCTCATTGCTACTATTGCTGCATCGAGTAAGTTTCCTTTCGATTCAGCAGCTTTTGTAACATTTTCAAGAGCTTGTTTAACAGCACCTGCATCTCTTGTTGCCTTTATTTCTTTAAGCCTTGCTATTTGTTCATCACGAACTGTATTTGGAACTTCTAAAACATCTAATGCATCTTCTTTTTCTAATTTATATTTATTAACACCAACGATGACATCTTTTCCAGAATCTATTCTTGCTTGTTTTCTTGCAGCAGACTCTTCTATTCTCATTTTTGGCATACCAGATTCGATAGCTTTTGCCATTCCACCAAGCTCTTCAATTTCGTCTATAATTTTTTGAGCTTCATCAACAATGCCTTGAGTTAAACTTTCTATGTAGTAAGAGCCAGCAAGTGGATCTACCACTTTACAAATTTGAGACTCTTCTTGAACAACAATTTGTGTGTTTCTTGCAATTCTTGCAGAAAAATCTGTTGGAAGACCAACAGCTTCATCAAATGAGTTAGTATGCAAAGATTGTGTTCCACCAAGAGCTGCAGACATACATTCAAGAGTTGTTCTTATTACATTATTGTATGGGTCTTGCTCTGTTAAGCTCCAGCCTGAAGTTTGGCAATGGGTTCTAAGCATTGTAGATTTTGGATTTTTTGGATTAAACTTGCTCATAAGTCTATGCCACAAGAATCTTGCAGCACGAAGCATTGCAATATCCATAAAAAAGTTAATTCCAATTCCAAAGAAGAAAGAGAGTCTTGGTGCAAAAGTGTCTACATCCATACCTGCACTAAGTGCTGCTTTTACATATTCAACTCCGTCTGCTAAAGTAAAAGCTGTTTGAAGCACAGAGTTCGCACCTGCTTCCATAATGTGATAACCACTGATACTAATAGTGTTATATTTAGGCATATTTTGAGAACAAAATGCCATAATATCAGAGATGATTCTCATAGAAGGAATTGGAGGATAGATATATGTGTTTCTTGTTAAATATTCTTTTAAAATATCGTTTTGGATAGTTCCTGTGAGCTGTTCTGGTTTTACGCCTTGTTCTTCTGCTGCAACAATATAACCTGCTAAAATAGGAAGAACAGCACCATTCATAGTCATAGAAACAGACATTTTATCAAGAGGGATTTGATCAAAAAGAATTTTCATATCTTCAACAGAGTCTATTGCAACTCCTGCTTTCCCGATATCGCCTGTTACTCTTGGATGGTCAGAGTCATATCCTCTATGGGTTGCAAGGTCGAATGCAACAGATAACCCTTTTTGCCCTGCGGCGAGGTTTCTTCTGTAAAAAGCATTAGATTCTTTTGCAGTTGAAAATCCTGCATATTGACGAATTGTCCAAGGTCTTCCAGCATACATTGTTGCTTTTGGACCTCTTGTGTATGGAGCAAAACCTGGAAGTGAACCAACAACTTCAAGATTTTCTATATCTTCTTGTGTATAGACAGGCTTAACTTTTATTCCTTCTGGCGTGTCCCATTCTATTGCCTCAAGAGGTTTTCCTCTCAATTCTTTTTCGGCAAGTTCTTGCCATTTTTTAGGATAGTTTTCCATAAAATAACTCCTTTTTATTTGATAAAATTGTTACATATAGTTTTTTTTATAAAAATCAGAAACCTTCCAAGAATACTCCTTTTTTAAAATTAATTTTGAAAAATATAATTCCCCTTATTGTCAAAAAAGAAAAATGTATTATTGTTACAAACTAAGCATTTTAACAAAATGTTTATTAAAGTAATCGTAATAATAATAAAAAATCAATATAAAATAAGGATAAAATAATGGGGACAACAGATAGCGATACTCTACTAACAATGCTGGAGAACATAGACGAGGTTATAGAAAATATTCCTAATAAACTTCCAATGATGTCTGTTAGGGATGTCGTCATATTTAATGATATGTTATTGCCACTTTTTGTAGGTAGAAAAGAATCTCTTAAAGCAGTTGAAACAGCAAACAAAGACGCAAATAAGCTAATTTTTTTGTCATCTCAAAAAGATCCAAATAAAGAAACAACAACTACAGAAGATATATACAAAACAGGTATAGTGGCAAGAATCTTAAAAGTTATAAAAATTCCTGATGGAAAAATAAAAATTCTTGTCCAAGGGCTTTTGAGAGCAGAAATTGTAGAATATATAAAAACATCACCATTTTATGTAGTTAATATAAAAACAATTAAGGACAAAAAAGTAAAAAAAATAGACCTTAAAACAGAAGCTCTTATGCGTGCTGTTAAAGAGGACACTCATCGTGTATTATCCTACAAAGGCAATGTCCCTGAAGAGTTACTTACAATTTTAAATGGAATATCTGACCCCGGTAAATTGGCAGACTTAGTAGCATCAAATATTCGCCTTAAAATAAATGAAGCACAATCTGTTTTAGAGACAATTGACCCAATAAAAAGGCTTGAAAGAGTACACGTTTTTTTAAAAAAAGAACTACAACTTTCGTCAGTACAAGCAAAAATACAATCTAATGTACTCAACAGAATTTCTAAAAGCCAAAAAGATTATTTTTTGCGCGAACAAGTACGAGCTATTAATAAAGAACTTGGGAATGTAGACGAAGGAGATAAGGAACTTGAAGAGTATGAAGATAGAATAAAAAAAGCTAAAATGACTGAACAAGCAGAAGATGAAGCTTTTTCTCAACTTAAACGCTTATCTCAAATGTATCCTGAATCTCAAGAGGCGGGGTTAATAAGGACATACCTCGATTGGCTTCTTGATATGCCTTGGAATAAAAAAAGCAAGGAAATGACCGATATTGATAAAGCTCAAAAGGCTTTAGATAGAAGTCATTATGGTTTAAAAAAAATTAAAGATAGAATTTTAGAATATTTAAGCGTCAAAAAACTTAATCCAAATTCAAAAGGTTCTATTATATGTTTTGTTGGTCCTCCAGGTGTAGGAAAAACATCATTAGGTAAAGCGATAGCAAAAGCCACAAATAGAAAGTTTATTAGAATATCTCTTGGCGGTATCAGAGATGAAGCAGAAATACGAGGACACAGAAGAACTTATATTGGAGCATTACCAGGAAGAATCCTGCAAGGTTTAAAACAAGCTGGAACAAAAAACCCTGTCTTTATGATGGATGAAATAGACAAGCTGGGTTCAGATTATAGAGGTGACCCCTCTTCTGCACTCCTTGAAGCTTTAGACCCTGAACAAAATTCAGAATTTAGTGACCACTACTTAAACGTAGCTTTTGATTTATCTAAAGTAATGTTTATTTTAACTGCTAATCTACTCGATACAATTCCGCCTCCACTTTTAGATAGAATGGAAATTATAAAACTTTCGGGATACACTCAGGAAGAAAAAGAGATTATAGCGAGAAAATATCTCGTTCCTCGTCAAATAAAAGAGATGGGACTTACAAAGAAATTTATATCTCTTAAAAAAGATATTCTCTCGCATATGATATCTTCTTATACATCAGAAGCTGGCGTAAGAGAACTTGATAAAACTATTGCTTCTGTTTGCCGTAAAGTTGCAAGAAAAGTAGCGGGAGGAAAAAAAGAAAAGACAACAATAACAAAAAAAAATATTCACGAATACTTAGGACCAGAAAAGTATATGCCTGAGATGGAAAATAAAAAAAGTGAAGTAGGAATCTCAACAGGACTTGCCTGGACACAAGTAGGAGGAGAAGCTTTATATATTGAAACCTCTATTATAAAAGGTAAAGGAGAAATAATTATAACAGGACAACTTGGAGATGTAATGCAGGAATCTGCAAAAGCAGCGATTAGTTATGCAAAAAAAATCTTAGATAAATTAAAAATCAAAGAGAATTTTTTTACAAACAAAGATGTCCATATTCACGTCCCAGCAGGTGCAACTCCAAAAGATGGACCTTCTGCAGGGATAGGAATTGCAACTTCTATTATATCAGCAATTTTAAATGCACCTATTGATAAAAAGGTCGCTATGACAGGTGAAATAACTTTAAGTGGTAGAGTCTTGCCAATTGGAGGATTAAAAGAAAAAGCAATCGGAGCTCTTAGGGCAAAAATTGAAACAGTTATAATTCCTCAAAAAAATGAAAAAGACCTCTACGAAGTTGATAAAAAAGTAAAAGATAAAATTAAATTTATTACTGTCTCGCATATGGACGAAGTTTTAAAAGTTGCGATAAAAGATAAAAGAATAAAAGATATGAAATGAAGTTACTTTCAATAGATACATCTACTAAAAACTGCAACATTGCTCTTTTTATAGATGGCGAAGTAAAACTTGCAATAACAAAAAAAAATGTGGCGACACATTCTAAAGTTATCTTAGGATTAATAGATGAAATTCTTAAAAAAGGTGAAATTAAGATAAAAGATATTGATGCTTTTGCTGTTGGGAAAGGACCAGGTAGTTTTACAGGAATTAGAATAGGAATAAGTACAGTTAAAGGGCTTGCTTTTAACACAAATAAAAAAATAGCCGATGTTTCAACTCTTGAAGCACTTGCTTATTCATATAATACAAACAAACTTATAGCCACAATCGTTGATGCAAGGAAAAATGAACTCTATTTTGCACTTTATAAATACGAAAATGATAAGTTAAAAAAAATAGAACCAGAGCAAGTCATATCGTGTGAAGATATGTGCAAGAAAATAGAGAATGAGTGTGTTTTTATTGGAACGGGAATAGTATATAAAGATTTAATAAAAACTATTTTAGGCAAAAAAGCTTTTTTTGCAAAAGATAATTTAGTCGAAACAAACTTGGCTATACCGATAGGTAGAATAGCTATAAAAATGTTTCAGCAAGAAAATTTCAAAAATAGCGATACTATTTTACCATTTTATATAAGAAAGTCAGATGCAGAAATTAATTTAAGAAACCTTTGCACATAATGTTTTTTATGAAAAAATAAAGGTCTCTTTTAAATAAAAAGAATATTTAGAAAAATGTCAGAAAATTATTATAAAATATTAGAAATTGATAAAAACGCTTCAGAAAGTGAAATCAAAAAAGCGTATAGAAAATTAGCATTAAAATATCATCCCGACAAAAATAAGGGTGATAAAACTGCCGAAGAGAAATTTAAAAAAATAAGTGAAGCTTATGCCGTTTTGAGTGATAAAGAAAAAAAAGAACAGTACGATAGATTCGGCTCTGCTGGTTTTCAACAAAGATATTCTCAAGAAGATATTTTTAGAAACTCCAATATAAACGATATATTAAACGAGTTTGGCTTCGGAAGTGCTTTTGGTTTTAACTCTTTTTTTGGAAACGAAACAGCTTCGCCATTTTGCAAAAGAAGAGGCAATGTAAGAAGAGAAGTCCCCAAAGGTCAAGATGTAGTATATGAACTTCCTCTTACAATAAAAGAGATATTTTCAGGTACTAAAAAAGAGATATCTTTTACTGTTCAAGGACAAAAAGAGGCGTTAACGATTAAAATCCCAAAAGGTTTTATTGAAGGGAAAAAGCTAAGAATAAAAGGCAAAGGAGGAGAAAGCCCTTATGGTGGTGAAAGAGGCGACCTCTATATCAAGTCAAAAGTATTAAAAGATAAAGATTTTGAACTTAAAGAGTTTGATATTTATGTTAATAAAACGATTAGACTTACTGAAGCTATACAAGGTGTTTCAATAGAAATAAAAAACATAAATGATAAAGTTTACAATTTAAAAATTCCTGCCGGCACAAAACATAAAACTAAAATGAGAATAAGCAGTGCTGGAATCCCTGATATAAAATCGAACAAAATAGGCAATCTCTACATAAATATAATGGTTGATATGCCTAAAAAATTGACCGACAAACAAAAAAAATTGGTTCAACAACTTTATGATACAGGACTTTAAAATAAAATCTAAAAAAACAGCCTTATCTATAACCACTTAAAAAATTTTTTCTCTATTTTCTATTGATATTAAAAGAAAAAAATTGTTACTAATACTATATCTTAAAATTAACTTTTTATCTAAAATATTTCTAACAGAAAGCTAAAAAAATGATAGTAAAATGCAGTAACTGTAAAACACTTTTTACATTAGACGATACACTCGTAAAAACAACAGGCTCAAAAGTAAGATGCTCGGTTTGTAAAAATATTTTTGTAATCTATCCAGAAGGTTTGGGTAAAGACGAAAAAAAACAAGAAGAAAAAAAAGTTCCTAACAATACTAAAAAAGAGAAAAAAGTTTCAACACGCGACATTAAAATTAATTATCTTGATAGTGAAGATGAAAACGATGAAATTGAAGATACACAAAATATAGAAGAAGATATAGAACAAACTGATGAAGATGAAAATATAGAAGATGAAGAGATAGAAAATGATATAGAAGACGAAGAAATAGAAAACGAAGAGACAGAAGATGATATAGAAGACAAAGAGATAGAAAACGAAGAGACAGAAGACGATAATATAGAAGAAGAAACTGATAATGAAAATATAGATGACGAGATAGAAGAAGAAATAGACAATGACGATATAGAAGAAAAAACAGATGAAGAAGAAACAGATGATGATAATATAGAGAATGATATAGACGAAGAGATAGACGATGAAGATATAGAAAAAGAAAATAAAAAGATAAAAGATATTTATAACGAAGAAAAGTTTGAAGATGAAGAAAACTTTATAGAAAAAGAAGAAGAAGATATAGAAAAAGATAGTAATTTTGAAGACGATATTTTAGATGACTCTCCTGATTCAATAGAAAAAAAGTTAAAATCTAAAAAAAAGAAACCTTTTATGGCTATCTTTTTTACAGCAATTATGGTGCTAATTAACACATTAATTATCTATTATCTTCATACTTCTCTTATCAATTCAGGTAAAAAAAGAACCAACATTATAGAAGACATAAAACTTTCTGAAAACAGTAACCTTTTAGTAGACAAGAATGCTACTATAGGTAATAAAATAAAAACAGATCTTAGAAAATTATTAGGTAAACAAGAAAATTTCCCCTATATACTGCCTATACCTTCAACAATTAATTCTATCCAAATCATAAACAAAAAGATTGGTTATATCAAAATCGTAACGGGAGAGGTCGTTAATAAATCTGAAACAACTTATAATGCTATTAAAATAGAGGGGATTTTATCAACAAAAGAAAATACAAAAGTAAGAGAAGAAGAGACTATATGCGGTAATTTATTGTCGCAAGAAGAGCTTCGTAACTTTTCTATAGATGAATTTAAAAAAAGACTTCAAGACGATAAAAGTAATGAAGCTATAGAACCATTAAAGCCTGGAGATAGACGAAGATTTTTTATAGTATTTTTTAATTTGCCTAATAAACTTACAACTTATCATATAAGTGTTAAATCTGGTAGAGCCCTAAAATAAAAAAGGCTATTTTAAAACTATTGACAAATACTTAGCTTAATGAAAAATAAGCTTGAAAACTTAATAAAAAAATAAAAACATATGAAATTCTTAAAAATATTTCTTTTAATCTTAGCTTTTTCCCCAACATTTGTATTTACCACTTCTCAAGCTATTATGTATTCAGATGTAACTTCTGCAGTTTTTCTTGGCGAAAAAGACGATGAAATGGTGGCTGTAAGTGATTGTTCAAGTATGCCTGCATCTCATTCTCAAGTAATTAAAGGCAAAATTACAAAACCCATCAAGTTTTGTGCAGACCTTGTATTTAATGGCTATTTTGATTGGAGAGTTCCTACCTTAGAAGAGTTAATTCAAATAGAAAGATTAGGTCTTTTCCCAGCAAGTTGTAATAATGATATGGATATTGGAACATTTACAAGAGGTGATGAAAAAGTTAATACGACAAATTCTACACTTACAAAAGGTAGCACTTTTATATATTATAATCGGAACTCTTCAAATGAGAATATGGTAATAAAATATAAAGAACAAAATGAGAACACAACAGGTAGTTATATATGTGTTAGATAAAAATAAGATATGAATAGTTTCCTAAAAATAAAAACAATAATTATAATACTTCTATTCTGTTACGGAGTGGCTCTATCTGTTTGTGTAGGAGAAGTTAACCTATCTGGTGGGCAAATAAGTAATATTGCAACGATAAAATATGACGAAAGTTATAATAAATTTGCTGTCAATACTAAATATATAGAACTCGTTATTCTAAATAAGATAAATGAATATGTAAAAAAGAACCCTTCTCTTTTTCCAAATGTAGTTTTAGTAAAAAATGTCTCAAAAATTTGTAAAAAAAATAGTTCTAATAATTGCACTACCATATCTAATGCTTTTGATGTTAAAGATTCAACCAACACTTCACATTTAGCGAGAATAAACAATTTTGATCTTTTTAAATATTGCAGAGAACTATCTGAAGGAGGCTACACCGATTGGCGTCTACCTTCAATTGATGAATTAATATATTCTACTGCAAGGGGCGTAAATGGAGTAGTAGATAACTTTAATAAAACTAAAGAGATGGGAAGTTTAGATTATCCCGATTTAGGCAAGACTTTTTTTTATACACGAACACCAATATTTAGAAGCGACTTGGGTGGTTCAGGAAACACAAACTATTATATAGAACCTGGATATTTTAGCTTTTACTTATTTAATCCCTATTGGAACACATTTTCTATATCTTCTTTTTTATATTCTGAAACATCTCAAAATTTTTACGATGATATAGGTGTTATTTGTGTTAGATAAAAATAGAAATATGCGTAATTTTTACTTAATAATAAATATTATCTTTGCATTGCTTTTATATACACAAAGTTCAGAAGCATCTTCCTATGTATCATCAAGTGATGTTTACGTTACTCCTGAGTCAGAAGGAGGGTATACTTTTGAAGAAGCAATGCAAGTTTGTTACTCTAAAGGAATGAGAGTACCAAATACTCAAGAAGCTATGTTTATTCTATCAACAAGCGATTCTACAACTATTAATTCTCTTTATGAAGTAAATAAGGAGGATAAAGAGTATGAAACTTTTACAAACTCGTATTTTTGGACAAGCGATACATATAGTTTTGGAAAAAAATTAAACTATTTAGATGTATCAAATATTGAACAATACAACGATAACTATCCCAATTATGTTGCAAATACACCTCATAGCAATTTAAATTCTGATTACTATTACTATTCATACCCATATTCTCAAAACGATTTTGGAAGTAAAATTGCTGTTCGTATCCATAGTAGTGTTGAAAGAATAAGTAATTACAAATTTTCAGCATATGTTAACAAAAGCTATAGAACAATTTATCTTGCAGCAGTGCCAGTTTTTCTAAAATTTGCATACAATAAAAATACAAAAAAACTCTTTGGAATTGAAGAGATAAAATATAACGGTAACAATTTAAATGAAACAGAAGCTATTGCACCAATTATGCGTGCTCTATGCGTAACTGATTAAAAAATAAAAATTTACTAATGAAAAATTATACACTTTTCTTACTAATAATAACTTCTTTGTTGTTTAAAAATTTATATGCAACTGAGTATATAAATATGGGTGAGAAACATATAATTAATGTAGGTTATGCTGAAGAAGATATAGATATTGTTTCTGCTCAATATGTAAATGATAAAATTGAAAGTTTATCTTTACTCCCTATTGTCAAAAAATCTTCTTTTAAAAAAATATTACCTAAGAGATCGACTTCAACTACAAGCTATATCTATTTTAATCATAAAACCAATATTTCAACTTATAGTTTAATAGATAAGTTTAAAGTGTGTTCTGGGAACACTAATAGTGGTGGCACATCATATATACCTACATATGAAGAGTACCTCTATACTATAGCAGGCAAAAAGACCAATATAGAGTCTATAATTCCGTATATGCCAAAATATCCATGGAAAAAGAATAAAGACGAAAACACAGCTACTACTGGACCAATTTATTCAAGCAATATTTCTCCTTCATTTGTAAACAATTTTGTAATAATGACTGCAACACTCTATTCAAATATGTCCGTTCCAATTTTATCTGAATATGAAGATGTAGTAGAGGTCGAAAATGGTTCGGGACACTATTTTTATCGTGCTGCTTCAAACCATATGAAAGATATTAATGACAAAGGTTTTCTTGGTATAGCTCATGGTTTTTTCCCAGCTTACGGCTGGCTTTCTGATGATGAAAATCCTACAGCTTCATACCTTATAACTACACACAACTTTATAACTTACTCTAATAGTGATAATAAACCTTGGAAAAATTTTAACGGAATATGGATTAAAGGCGTCCCTGAAAACGATGCAGAATTTCAACAAGGTCTATCAAGTAGTCCTATTAAAATACCTGTTTATTGTGTTAATAGAGATATTAATTATAACTAAGGAAAAATTTAACTTTTATTTAAAAAATTTATGAGACTTTTATATTTTATAATCATCATTCTTATCTGTTTTAACAATTATGCTTTTGCTGAATGCAAAGCAAATGTAGATATGAATAATAATAAAATAATTAATGTAGGCGACCCTACAGACAATTATGATGCTATTAATAAAAAATATTTCGATTCTTATATGAAGAAAATCAAAGTGCATAACGTAAAAGGGCATTTAGCACCTGTTGGATTATCCTCAAAGTATACAATTCAATTTGAGAATAAGAATTATACAACTATGCACACCTTTGCAAAAAAACACTTCGATTATTGTAGAAATCTTGTAGAAGCTGATGCTTTAGGTATAACCAGAGATGATTGGTTTGTGCCAACCGTTGAAGAACTCGATTATATAGCCCTAATGAACATTTTTGATAAAGATGGCAAATCGCTTTTTGATGATGAAAACTTTCTCTTTACAAGAACTTTTTATAAACACAGCGTTCAAAACCCTTCATATCCAATTCCTTCAGGAGCTTCCAATAACTTGACTTATTCTTATAAAAACGACCTTTTTTCTCTACTTGATGCAAATAACGATTCTGTAGTTAGAGACAAAACAATGAGAGGCTTTAGAGGACAATTTTTAATAATGAATTATAGTAGCTTGTTATGGAGAGGTATGGAGTTTTCCTATACAAACTGGAATGATTCCGATGTAGAAGGTGTTAATATTGATATAAGATGCGTACGACATTAACGCAAAAATTTCTCATCTTATTTTTAATATCCACGATTTTTTATGTTGTTTTTTCTGCACCTTTCTTACTTTTCAATAAAGTATATTTAGCTTTTTTTTCAAAATCGGCTATAATTCAAAAAAGCTTTCTTCTTCTTTTCTTCTTCTTTTTATTATTCAAATTAATAAAAGGCGAATATAAAATATTTATTCACCCTCTCTCTTTCCCTCTTGTTTTTTTTTTAATATGGGCACTTATCTCGTGTTCTTATTCAATAAACAAATATGAAAGCTTTATAGCTTTTAACGACCTTCTATTTGCTTTTTGCTTTTTCTTTTTAACTGCTAATATCGCAAGAAGACAAAATGCAAAAACAACAATCGTAATATTTATCTTCATAGCAGGTTTTTTAACTGCTTTAATAGGAATCCTGCAACATCTCTACGGTCTTGATTTTATATCTCAATCTGTTCCTCCTGCTGCCACATTTGCAAATAAAAATTTGGCAACACATTTTATGGTATTAACTATTCCAATAGGAATGATTTTTTTTATAAAGTCAGAAAATATTATTATAGATTGGTTAGTATCAATTACACTTGCTCTTATGGTATCATATCTTGTTTATACGACAGCAAGAGCAGGATGGATAGCTTTTATTTTTGAGGTGATATTTTTAGCTATATTCTCTAAAAGAATAAAATTGAAAATTTGGAACAAAAACAAAGTAGTAGCGTTTTTAGTCGCTATACTAATTGTTTTTTTTATGTTTAAAATTGATAACAAAAATAATTATGAAAAAAAATTCATACATACATCTTCTCTCACTAAAGGAACTATTGTATTAAGACTGCAATATTGGAAAGGAATAAGTAAACTTATAAAGCATAATTTTTGGAGTGGCGTAGGATTTGGTAATCTTCACATAGCACTGCCATACTACAACCAATCTCTTTATAACAAGCTAAAAGATACACAAGATATTTTAGATGGTTATGAAGTTAAAAATGCACACAACGACTATTTTGATATTTTTGCAGAAACAGGATTTATAGGTTTTTCTCTTTTTATTATATTCATAGTATCATTTTTAAAATTTATATTAAAAGACTTGAATCAAAAAGAGAACTCAATAGCCTTTCTTTCACTAACAGGAATTTCTGTTAATGCTTTTTTTAGTTTTCCTCTGCAACTCCCAGTCCCTCTATTTTCAATAATGATATTGTTAGGTTTAACCAATTTCGATTATGAAAAAAATTCTATCAAGCTTAATAAAAAAAAATTATTTTATATGCTTTTTATAACTTTCATAATTTTTATTGTTTTTTACAACTTTCATTTAAAGAACAAAGAGTACAAAAAAGCTATAAGCAAAGCAGAAAACTACTATAATCAAAAAAAATGGGATAAAACTATAAAAGCAGGATATATAGCAAACACCTATAATCCTTATATAAAAGAAGAGAAAATGGTTTTATATCTTGGTAATTCCTATATGAATCTACAACAATATGACGATGCTATTCAAATTTTTAAAGAGTTTATAGAACGCAATCCTAATAATACAACTATACTTTTAAATCTTGGCAATGCCTATGTAAAAATAAACGACTATAAAAACGCCTTAATTAATTATAAAAAAATACTATATTTAAAACCAAAATATGTAAAGGCACTCCAAAATACAGCAAGAGCTTATATGAAAAAAAATGACTTTAAAGAAGCAAAAGAACTGCTTTTAAAGGTAATAGAAATAGACAATAAAAATAGCAGTGCATTTGCTGATATGGGCTTTATTGAAATAAAAAATGAAAATTTTAATGAAGCTGTTAAGTTTCTTTTAAAATCTATAGAAATAGATGATAAAAACGCCTACCCTCATAATCTACTCAGCTATATTTTTTACAACTTTGGTAAAATTGAAAATGCTCTATATTTTAGCCAAAAAGCAGTAAATCTTGAACCAGATAACAAAGAGTACGCAAATAATTTAAAAATAATTTATAATACATATTTGAAAGAGAAATAGAATCTTATGAACAATAATATCAAAAACTTTCAAAGTAAAATTAATATTTTTTCAAAAAATATTTTAAAAATTTTTTTATATATAAAAAAAAATTATAAAAACGAACCACAAACTATTTTTACGAAAAAAATCTATTCGGAACTAATAACATCCTCAAGACTATTAGAAGATTTTTTAGATTTTCATGGAGCTAAAAATAACAAAGAGTGGTATTTTTATAGAGAATTGGTAGCAACAGTAGAACACATAAGTCTTGCAGCTTATAGTCAAAAGCATATTAGAAATAGATTACCTTTTTATAAAATAGAAAAAATAGAAGGTTTTGAGTTAGATATTGAAACCACAAATAGTTTTTTAGAAAACACACTATATAACATTGCCCTCATCATAACAAAAGAGGCTAAAAAACTTAATATAAAGATACCAAGTAACACCTATAAAAAAGAAGACTATCCAATAATAACAACAAAAGATATTCTTGAGAGTAATATTGAGGATATAGATAAGGTAAAACAAAAAGAGAATATAGCGAGAATAGCAAACAACTTTATAAATATGGTAGAAACATTTAACGATTTTATGATTTATAAACAATATAATATCAATGAAATCAAGGAGATGATACCTGTTAAAATAAATGTTGTTGAAATACGACGTTTTGAAATGATGTTACATAATTTACAATCCTATTTTGATTCTTACATAATATATAACGCAACTTGCCTTCGCAAAGAAACAAACAA
This sequence comes from Desulfobacterales bacterium, assembly GCA_963662235.1. Classification (GTDB taxonomy): domain Bacteria; phylum Desulfobacterota; class Desulfobacteria; order Desulfobacterales. Next base: position 1,875,619 of record OY759308.1, read on the forward strand.
AAGCTTGATTGAAATGAGAGGCTATTTTTCTATTAGCTTCCATCTTCTTCAAATAGTAGGAAGGCTCTTGCACTATTACGAACGACATCTTTACGATAAAGGCTACAAAGATACTTATAAAAATTGCCTCGCAAATCTTAAAGAGATAATAAATGTCGATGACCTTTTGGACTCTATCTTAAATTATGGACTTTATTATGTCTCATTGTTTCTTACGATTGGTAAAAAGAAAGCCCAAAAAATTCTTGATGAACATATAGAAGAATCTTCAATTGTTGTTCCTGTACCTCGTGATACAGGTTTCCATTTTAGACCAAGCAAGATGGTTGCATCAATTGTAAAACATTACGGTAGTAAAGTTATTTTAAAAGTAGACAATAAAGAGTTTGATGCAGGTAGTATGTTAGAGATAACTTGGGCTGGTGGTTTCATTAAAAGAAAAAATATAAAAGAAGTTACGTTTAAAGGCGATAAAAGAGCACTAAAAGACATTAAAATTCTTGCAGGTCTTAATTATGCTGAAGATATGATGGGGAACAAAGTATCTTTCCCAAATAACTTAAACTATCTCTGGAATGACTCAAATGAAATTCATAAAGACGAGAATTGAAAAATTACGAAACCAATTTGAAAAAGCAAAAATAGAAGCTTTAATAGTTTCATTAGAAGAAAATAGAAACTATTTGAGTGGTTTTAATGCTGAAGATAATGGTATTAATGAAACAGCAGGCTTTTTATTTATAAGTTACGATAAACTTTTACTCGCCACAGACCCAAGATTTACAATCCAAGCAGAAAAAGAAGCTCCTTCTTATAAAATTCTTACTTTTCAAAACGGAGTTTTAAAAAATATAAAAGAGATATTAAAGCTTTTAAATGTAAAAAAGGTAGGGTTTGAAGCTTTAAGATTTTCAGTAGCTCAATATGAAGCAATAAAAAAAGAGATCGACGCAAGCGATATAGAACTTATTAAAACTTACAATTTAGTTGAAGATATAAGAGCAATCAAAGACGAAGAAGAGATAGAAAATATCAAAAGAGCTTGCAATAAAACTAAGGTCGCATTTGAAAAACTCAAAAAAAAAATAGTTCATAATAAAAGTGAAAAAGAGATAGCTTGGGAACTTGAAAAAATAATAAAACAAGATGGAGACACAACATCTTTTAGCTCAATAGTAGCTTTTGGAGAGAACTCTGCCCTGCCCCATCACACTCCATCAAATAAAAGAATAGACAAAGACAACATCCCTTTGCTTTTCGATTTTGGCGTAAAGTTTAATGGTTATTGTGCTGATATGACCAGAACTATAATAAAGAAAAAAGATGAAAAATTTAGTAAAATTTATGATATTGTCTTTACAGCACAACAAAAAGCAATAGATGCAGTTAAAGAAGGAATGAAAGCGAGTGAAATAGATAAAGTTGCAAGAGACTATATTGCAGAAAAAGGTTTTGGAGACAATTTTCTTCATTCACTTGGACATGGCGTAGGACTTGTTGTTCATGAAAAACCATCAATTAGTAGATTAAACGATACTATATTAAAAGAGAATATGGTTATAACGATAGAACCGGGCATATACATAAAAGGATGGGGAGGAATAAGAATTGAAGATATTGTTGTTGTAAAAAAAAATGGCGCCGAAATTCTTTAATTTTTTTTCTTATCTAAAAAATATATCTATTAAATAAAAGGTTTTAGATTGAAAGTAGAAGAGATACTCGAACAATATATATCCTATATTTTAATAGAAAAAGGCTTATCCAACAAAACCGTAGAAGCGTACACTTCAGATATCCATTTCTTTATAGATTTTTTAGAAGAAAACCAAATAAGTACCAATATTGAAGATATAAAAGATGTTTTAATTTTAAAATATATTATTCATATAAAAAAAAGACTTAAAGCAAGCAGTAGAGCAAGACATCTTATAAGTTTAAAAGGACTATTCAATTTTGCTCTATCTGAAAAAAAGATAAAAAAAAATCCCGTTCAAAATATAACTTTACCTAAGATAGGTGATAAACTCCCATCATTCTTATCTATAAGCGAAGTTAAGAAGCTATTAGACGCTCCTGACTTAAAAAAGAAAAATAGCATAAGAGATAGTGCTATGTTGGAGCTTTTGTACGCAAGTGGACTAAGAGTATCTGAACTTATAAATATAAAACTTTATGATATAAATTTAGATGCAGGTTACATAAGAGTTATTGGTAAAGGTTCTAAAGAGAGATTTGTTCCAATCGGAAAATTCGCTATAGAAAAAAATATGTCGTATATTAAACATACAAGGAAACTATTTTTAAAAAAGAGAAACAGTGAATATCTGTTTTTAAGTAGTATAGGCAATAAATTAACAAGACAAGGAGTTTGGAAACTTTTAAAAAAGTATGTTGAAAAGGCAAAAATAACAAAAAATGTAACTCCACATACACTAAGGCACTCTTTTGCCACGCACCTTTTAGAAGGGGGCGCCGACTTAATAACAGTAAAAACTATGTTAGGACATAGTGATATTTCATCAACTCAAATTTATACACACATATCAAAAAAAGAGATGCAAAAAATCCACAAAGAGTTTCATCCAAGAAAATAAAACAAATTTGATACCTTTGCAAAATAAAACTATGTGTAAAAGTCTTGTATTTAAATCTTACTTTTTAACCTTTTCAAAATCAGTGTCAACTACATCTTAATCATCTTTTGCTTTTTCACTATTTTTAGTAGATACCTCATCTGCTTGGTCACCTGCTGTAGTACCACTTTGCTCATTCGTTTGTTGACACATAAACTCTACAAGTTTATTAGAAGCTCGCATTAACTTTTCTGCCTTTTTCTTAATTTCTTCTACTAAAGCTTTAATTTTAAATCTAGTTTCTGCATCAATTTTACTTTCATTTTCTTTTAAAGTTTTTTCTGTTTGGTCAATTAAAAAATCGGCTTGTTCTTTAGTGTCAACAAAGTCTTTTTTCTTTTTGTCCTCTTCTGTCTTTTTCTTAACCTTTTCAACTGAAGCTTCAATTTTAGACTTAGTTTCTGCCTTAATTTTACTTTCATTTTCTTTTAAAGTTTTTTCTGTTTGGTCAATTAAAGAATCGGCTTGGTTTTTAACTTCAACAAGTTCTTTTTCCTTTTTATCCTTTTCTGCATGAAGTTCTGCATCTTTAACCATTTTTTCTATCTCTTCTTCTGTAAGACCACTTGGTGCTGTAATTTTTATAGATTGCTCTTTTCCTGTAGCCTTATCTTTTGCAGAAACTTTAACAATACCGTTTGCACCAATATCAAAAGAGACTTCAATTTGAGGTACACCGCGAGGAGCAGGAGGAAGACCAACAAGTTCAAAATTACCAATTGTTGTATTATCTGCAACCATTTTTCTTTCACCTTGAAAAACATTAATAGTAACAGCAGGCTGATTGTCGGCAGCAGTTGAAAAAACCTGACTCTTGCTAGTTGGAATGGTTGTGTTTTTTTCAATTAAGGTTGTCATTACACCGCCAAGAGTTTCTATACCAAGAGAAAGAGGAGTAACATCTAAAAGAAGAACATCTTTAACATCTCCTTTTAAAACTCCACCCTGAATAGCAGCTCCAAGTGCTACAACCTCATCAGGATTTACACTCTTGTTTGGCTCTTTACCAAAAATCTTTTTAACTTTATCTTGAACAGCAGGCATACGTGTCATTCCACCTACAAGTATTACCTCTTTTATATCGCTTGCTTTTAAAGAGGCATCTTTTAAAGCCTCAACACAAGGTCCGTCAAGTTTATCAAGAAGATGCGAAACAAGAGATTCAAGTTTAGCTCTTGTAAGATTTATATTAAGATGTTTATACCCACCTGCATCAACTGTTATAAATGGCAAATTCACTTCTGTTGTTGTAGCAGTAGAAAGCTCCATTTTTGCTTTTTCAGCAGCTTCTTTAAGTCTTTGAAGAGCCATTTTATCATTTCTCAAGTCTATACCTTGCTCTTTCTTAAATTCATCTGCAAGATAGTCTATTAAAACAAGGTCAAAATCTTCACCACCAAGATGTGTATCTCCATTTGTTGATTTTACTTCAAATACACCATCGCCAATATCGAGTATTGAAACATCAAACGTTCCTCCACCAAGGTCAAAAACTGCGATTGTTTCCTCTTTTTTTTTATCAAGCCCATAAGCAATAGAGGCGGCAACAGGCCCATTTATAATTCTTAAAACGTTTAAACCTGCAATTTCCCCCGCATCTTTTATAGCCCGTCTTTGAACATCATTAAAATAAGCAGGAGCACTAATAACTGCATCCATAACTGTTTCGCCAAGATAGCTTTCAGCAGTTTGTTTTATATAAGAAAGTATAAAAGATGAAACTTTTGCAGGACTGTAAAGCTCATCTTTAATTTGTATCCTTATATCACCATTATTAGCTTTTTTAAGAATGTATGGTAATTTTTTTATATATTCTTGGACTCTTTTTGAATCGAACTTGCATCCAATAAACCTTTTGACACCAAAAATAGTGTCTTCTGGATTGGTAACCGCTTGTCTTTTGGCTGCTTGCCCAACAAGTCTTTCATTGCTATTAGAGAATGCTACAATAGATGGTGTTGTTCTTCCGCCTTCAGCATTTATAATTACTTTAGCCTCTTTCCCTTCCATTATAGCAATACAAGAATTTGTAGTCCCAAGATCTATTCCTATTACTTTAGACATCGTTATTTTCTCCTTATAAATGCATTACTTAATTTATAACACTTTTTTAAATTATTTATTTTTTTACTTATAACAACCATTGAAGGTCTGATTAACCTATTATTTAGGATATAACCTCTTTACACCTCTTTTAATACTACATCCTTTTTATCTTCAGAAACTTCATATGTAACTGCTTGATGAAAATTTGGGTCAAACTCTTTGCCAACTGCTTCAATCTCTTCAACTCCAAACTCTTTAACAAGCTTTAGAATATCTTTTAAAACCAGATTTACACCTTCAATAATACTTTCTTTGGAGGCTTCTTTGCTTTCTATTGCTCTTTCGAAATTATCAATTACAGGTAAAAGTTTTTTTATAATAGATTCATTGGTAAACTTTTTAAAATCTTCCTTCTCTCTCTACTCTTTTTTTATAGTTTCCAGTATCAGCAGCAACACATAACAAATTCTCCTTTGATTCCTTAACTTCAAGTTCAAGTCTTTTTTTTATTTTTAATATTCTACTTCGTTCTCAAGCTCTTAGAGACTATGACACAATAGTTTTTTTCGTTTTTTACCTTTAGCCTTGCCATTTTTTTACTGCGGAATATTGTAGGAACATATTGACTAATACACACCAATAAAAAAATTAAAATGATGAGCAATTGTAGGGGTGTATTGCCATACGCCCAATGATAGAGAATAATTATATTAAAAGTAAATGAAAAGGGAAAATGATATGGGCGTATAGCAATACGCTCCCACAGTTACAAACAATTCCATTTTGTTTTTTGCGTTTTCATATATTGCCTTTTCGCTTTCTCGCCTAAAGGCGGAAAACTTGTAAAATAATTATAAAGAAAATCGCAAATTTATCTAAGATACATAGGAAAGTTTTCAAGAATTCTTATTGTAAAGACAGAAATTTTTTCAAGCATCCAAGGTGCAAAGAAAAGAAGAGCAAAAAACACTGCAAGAATTTTAGGAACGAAAGTTAAAGTCATTTCCTGAATTGAAGTAACAGCTTGAAAAATACTAACCATAAGCCCCACTATTAAGCCTATCCCAAGCATAGGAGCAGATATTAGTATTGTAAGAATAATAGATTCTTTTGCAAGGTCTATAACAAATTCTGGAGTCATATTTTTATCTTTCTAAATTTAATTTTATAAAAAATTGAGACCTTTGTACAGGTCTCAAAATTAAAAACCAAAACTTTTTAGAAGAGAGCTCGTAATAAGATGCCATCCATCTACCAATACAAAAAGCATAAGTTTAAAAGGAAGCGATATCATAACTGGCGGTAGCATCATCATACCCATAGCAAGCAATACACTTGCAACTACCATATCTATTATTAAAAATGGGATATAAAGCATAAAACCAACAATAAAAGCGGTTTTAAGTTCACTTATAACATAAGCAGGAATTAAAAGTAAAAGAGGCGTTTCATCTTTATTCTGTGGATGCTTCAATTTTAATGTTTTTACAAAAAGAGCCAAATCAGCTTCTCTCGTATTTAAAAGCATAAATTCCCGCATCGGTTTTTTAGCTTCTTCAAAAGCCTCTTTATACGAAATTTTCTTTTCCAGATAAGGATTAAGAGCATCTTGATAAATATCTTGCCAAACAGGCTTCATTATAAAAAAAGTTAAGAACAACGAAAGACCTATTAAAACCTGATTGGGCGGTGTAGATTGAGTTCCGATTGCTTGTCTTAAAAAATTAAAAATGATTATAATTCTTGTAAATGGCGTAGTTAAAATAAGTATAGCAGGAGCGATACTTAAAATTGTTAGAAGAGCTAAAATTTCAAGCGTTACAGCTACTTCTTCAGGATTAGCTGCTTGTTTTACTGCAAGGCTTAAAGAAGGGATAGGAAAATCTGGCTCTGCTGCAAAAGCAATATATGGAAAAAAAAAGCAAGATAGACAAATAAAGTATTTTAAAAGCTTATTTTTTTTCACTATTTAAGATTTCTTTCTGATTGCTTTTAGTAAAATATTATCAAAAAAATTTTTTTTACCATTACCTTTAAGGTTTAAAGATTCAATATCTTCATCTTCTATTTCACAAATTTTATTTATGCTTTGTGAAGTAACACCTATTAATATTTTTTTACCAGCAATGTCAACAATGATAAGTTTTTCTCTATGGCTTATGTGATGGACAAGTAATATTTTGATAATATCGTTAGAATTGAATTTATAGTTATTAATTTTCTTGATAAAAAGAAGTATTAAAAAAAAGAACAATAAAACCAAACAAAGAATAAAGAAACTTTTAAACATCGACATAAATAAATTTGGTTCTGTAACAAGGTTTTGCATAATAAAAATAAAATTTAAAAAAAACTCTTAATCTTTTTTAGTAGCAAGTTTTCTTACTCTTTCAATAGGAGTTATGATGTCAATTAATCTAATACCGAACTTTTCATTAACAACAACGACTTCGCCTTTTGCAATAAGTTTTCTATTTACATAAATTTCAAGCGGTTCACCAGATAATTTATCAAGCTCAACAATAGACCCCTGCCCAAGCTTTAGCAAATCGTTTATAAGCATTTTACTTTTACCAAGTTCTACTGAAAGCTCTAAAGGTATATCTAAAATTAAATCTAAATCTTTTTTCTTAACAATTAAAGGTTGCCCTTCTCCATTTTTAGCATCTATATCAGATTCTTGTTTTGTTGATACTTTATCTTTATAATCCATTTTTACTATCCTTTACATCAGTTTGTATTGTTTCCATAACTTTAAAGGCATTTTGACCTCTTCTCTTGCCTATTACACCAGATATTTTCTTTATATCATTAACAAATCCAAAAATATTGTCATCAATACTTTTATTCAACTGAATAACATCGCCTTTTTTCATATCTATAAGCTCTTCTCCACTAATACTAACAGAACCTAACTCAAACCTAACATCTACAGAAGAGTCGATAAGAGAAGATATAAACATAGACTCCCACTCTTCTGTTGGAATAATAATATCTGAATGAAACCCCATAGCAAGTTTATCACGTACACTTTCTACCATAAAATAAGGCATACAAACAGCAAGAGAAGTTAAAGATTTTGCAAATTCAATATCAAAAACACTAATGATAACAATTTCATCAGGTGTGGTAATATTAGCAAACTGAGGATTAAATTCACTTTTTACTAACTTAAATTCGATATTAGATTGAATTGGTCGCCATGCTGAAAAAAGGTTTTTAAAACATACATCAAGTAACCTTTGAATTATTATATTTTCAATATTGGTAAACTCTCTTTGATTAAGATTAATTTTAGCAGTATCAGGACCACCAAAAATAGTATCTATAAAGTTAAACAAAAACTTACTATCAAAATAGAGAAGACCGTTGCCTTTAAGAGGTTTAGCACTAAAGATATGTAAGCTCATAGGAACAGGTAAAGATTTGATTAAATCGCCAAAATTTAAAGTCTCTATAGGATTATTTATAACATCAATATTGTAGCCAATCATTTTTGAAAAATCATTTCTGATACCTCTTGCAAAAGTTTCATTAATATTTTCAAAAGCAGGAAGTCTACTTCCTATTGTCTCCGATTGACTTGCAAAATCGTATTTAACAATATCAGCAGGATTAGGTTGACTTACATCCTCTGAACCAACAGGAATTTCTCCTGACTCTAGTCCTGTCATTAAACTGTTAATTTCATTTTGCGTTAATATTTGTGCCATTGTAAAAAAATCTTATTTAATATGTCTATATATATATAATTCAGTAAAATAGAGCCTGTTTATAACACCCAGACCTAAAATATTATTAATTATTTTTGTTAATTCATCTTTAAAAATCATTAAATCATCAAGCTCATAAAGTTTAGAAACTTCTTTGTTATGTAAGAAAAATAAAATCTCTTTTTCAAGTTTAATTCTATTTGCATAAAATTTTTTTTTTGCTGTTTCACTACTTACCTTAACAGCAAGTTTAAGATAGAGTTTTGAAACTAAACTACTATTTGAATCTTTCAGCTCTATATCATAAAAAGGCGTCATATAAACGACATTTTTACTTATCCATAAAGATTCTGTCTTAATAATATCACTAAGTATAGTAGGTCCTTTTGCTTTATTATGGACATTAACTTCTTTCTTACTATTACTAAAAAAACTTCGTATAAAAAAAAATGCTATAACTATAAATAGTAATGCTAAAACAAAAAAAACTATTTTTTTCTTATTCATAAAGACTAAGATTCCCAAATCTATTTTGAGAGCTTAAAAAAAATTGACTTCTAAAATAGAGGCAAAAAGAGGTGTCCTCTTTTACTTGCTTTTATAAGGCAACTTGAAAGCAATTGTCGTGCCAGGAGACACTAAAAGAATAAACTATTACCAATTTCAAACGAAATCTTTAAAAACCATTTTAAACTTATTTTTAAGTGTTTTGACTGGAATGGATATAAGCTCTTTTTTATTTAAACCATTTATTAAAAAATTACCATTTTCTTCTTTAACTTTACCAATCTCCGCAAAAACACCATTTTTAAAAAGTTTTTCAAATTCTGCTTTGTTGGCGGAAGATACAGTAACTAAAAATCTACCCATAGATTCTGAAAAGAGTATTTTATCATCTCTTGTAAGCATCTCATCTCTTGGTACTTTTGAAATATCGACATCAATTCCAAACTCTCCAGCCATTGCAATTAAAGCAAGATGAACTGCAATACCTCCTCTATAAATTCCATGACACGAATTTAATAATTTAAGTGATATAGCTTTTGACACAAGATTGTAAGTTTTTTTAAATTTATCTAAAGAAACTTTAGGCACATTTAAACCGATGTAATCAAAATGTTCATAATAAATAGAAGCTCCACACTCATCTTTTGTTAAGCCAACAACATAAATTAAATCGTTCTTTCTCTTTATATCCATAGAAACAGATTTTTTTGTATCATCAATCAAAGCAACAGAAGAAAATTGTATAGTTTCAAGAGCAGATATTTTATGAGTTTCACCGTATTTACCAGCTATATTCCCATCAGCATACATACTATCTTTACCAGAAAGAAGAGGAATACCATACTTACTAATAACATCTTTTAAAGCTTTTAAAGAACGTACAAGTTGGGCAGCCTTAAATTTACCATCTGGATTCTTGACACTATTATATTGAACAGATGGCCAACAAAAATTATCTATTCCTCCAATATGCTTTAAAGAGCCTCCAACACTTATAACTCTTCTTACAGCTTCATCAATAGTACAAGCTGTCATATGATAAGCATCTATTTTTGAATAGAAAGGAATAAGAGCAGAAGCAAAAGCAAGTCCTTTTTTTGAAGTTAAAACAGGTCTTATAACACAAGCATCCGAAGGGATATCTCTTTTTTTCCCAACAAGTGGTTTTATTACGCTACCGCCTTGAACTTCATGGTCATATTGTTTTGCTATCCACTCTTTTGAAGCTATATTCTCATTAGATAAGATATCACATAAAAGAGTGTTGTAATCTAAAGGTTCATTAAAAGAAGGTTCAAATAGACCTCTTGAGGTAGGAGATAACCATTCAGCATCAAATTTCCATTGTGGAAATCCTTTTGAAAGGAAATTAATATCTATATAAGCTATAGTTTTTTGTTTATAAACGATATGGATATAGTTAGAATCTGTATATCTTCCAATAGCTGTACTTTCAACAGAGTGTTTTTCTGAAAGAGCCATAAAGTCATTAAAATGTTTCTCTTTAACACCAATAGTCATTCTCTCTTGAGATTCTGAAACCCATATTTCCCAAGGGTCAAGTCCGTTATATTTTAAAGGAACTTTATCAAGCTCTACATAACAACCCTTAGATATCATTGCCGATTCCCCAACAGAAGAAGAAAGCCCTCCCCCACCATTATCCGTTATAAAAGAGATGTATCCTAAGTCTCTTGCTTCCAAAATAAAATCGTGCATCTTTTTTTGAGTATAAGGGTCACCAATCTGCACATGGCTTGCTGGAGTATTTTTACTTAAAATTTCAGAGGAAGCTGTAACACCGTGCAAGCCATCTTTGCCAACTCTACCACCACTCATAATAATTATATCGCCACTCTTTGTCTCTTTATTAGACGATAGCTTCCCTTTAATTTTTGACGGCATAAGACCAAGTGCAACAACAAAAACGAGTGCTTTGCCCATATAGCCCTTATCAAAAACAACATTACCAAAAGGAGTGGGAACACCGCTTTTATTTCCACCATCTTTAACACCTTCTACAACACCATCTAAAAGCCTTCTGGGATGAAGATAAGGTTTTAAATCTCCTTTATAATTAATGTCTCCAACACAAAAACCATACGAACCCATAATAATTTTTGAAGATAGCCCTGTACCAAGCGGGTCTCTATAAACACCTACAATACCTGTAATAGCTCCGCCATACGCTTCCATATTAGAAGGGGAATTGTGTGTTTCTCCAGTAATTGTATAGTTATTTTTTTCATCAAACTTTGCCACTCCAGCATTATCCCACAAAACTGATACTATCCAATTCTTTTTCTTTTTTAACTCAAGTGTAGGTTTTTTTATATATTTTTCAAAAAGGTTATTCTCTATTTTCGTCTTTTTATTATCTAAATCTTTATAACGAAAATAACCTCCAAATGTATTATGATTACAATGGTCACTCCTTGCTTGAGAAATATATTCAATCTCAACATCGGTAGGAAGATTTAAACCGACCTTTTTTCTCTCCTTAATAACTTTTTCATTAAGAAAATATTCTCTTATTCTGGGAATATCGTTAGGGTTTAAAGCAAGATTTTTTTCATCACTAAGTTCTTGAAGAGCTTTATCTGTTTTTATTGTAATTGTTGAAACTTTAGGCTTATGAGAAATTTTGACTTTTGGAATAAAAATATCTGTTTTACTCTTTTCCCACTCTTTTTTATTATAAACTTGTACATCTTGAATTATACTGTTTGATAAAAGCTCAGATGCAATTTTATTTACACTTTCAAAATTTAAACTCTTACCTTTAATACAATATCTTTTAGAAGTATAAACTGCTTCATCTCTATTAAATTTTATTTTAAAAACACCTTCAACAGCTTCTCTCGCTGTACTACCTGCATTATCTTTAACTCCAGCTTTAAAAGAGAGCACAATTATCCAGTCAAAAGGTATATCAAGAAACCCATAAGAAGAGACTTCAGTTACAGGATTGGTAAAAAGCTCATCTTTGATTTTTTTAAACTCAGAATCGCTAAGCTTTACATCAAATAAAAGAGATTTAATCGTTCTGATATCGTCAATTTTAATACCAAAATACCTATTAGCTTTTTCTTTTATAGAGTTGCCTTCAGAATCAAAAAGCTCTTTCTTAAGTGCTATTTCAAGTTTTTTTACCATTTTTATTTTTTACCTATTTTTTCTGCTTCTTTTAACTCTTCTGCCGTATTTATACTAAAAAATTCAAAGAAATTTTTAGCAACAAAAACTCCAAGTTTTTCTTCTTGGTTATGTGCTATACGAACTATATCTGTTAAATAAAATTCTTTTTGTACATTATTAGGTTTAATTTTTGTTAAAGCTTTTTCAAGAAAATCTTTTTGAATACAATATACACCTGTATTAACTATTTTAATTTTTTTTTCTTCGTCTGTTGCGTCTTTCTCTTCAACAATACCTACGATAGTATCATTTTCACCTTGAATAACTCTTCCATATCCAAAAGGATTATCTGTCTTTGCTGCTATAACTGTTACCTTATTATTATCTTCTATATGTTTTTTTATAAGATTTTTTAAGGAAGCAGACGTGATAAAAGGAGAGTCCCCACATAGTACAACAACGTTTTGGGTTTCATTTTTTAAATAAGGAATGGCAGAGCGAACAGCCGATGCCGTACCATCAAGTTTTTCTTGAATAGCAATATCTATATTATACTCTTTTTTTTTTATTTCACTTTTTAGTAGTTCAGCTTCGTGTCCAATAACAGCAATAATATTATCATCAGTTATTTTTTTTATACTTTGAACAACTGAATCTATCATAGTTCTATTGTTTACTTTATGTAAAACTTTGGGAAGAGAACTTTTCATTCTACTACCCTTCCCTGCTGCCAAAATTATAAAAGATGTTTTTTTGTACATATTTTTTAAATTTTTTTATTAGTTTGTCTGCCCATTAAACTCTTAGCATATTCTAGGGAGTTGTGTACCAGACATCATATCTATAATTCTCCTGCCACCAATTAAAGTTTTAAGATAAACTTTTTTTGAATCTGTAACAGTACCTATTATAGAAGCATCTTTACCAAATTTATTTTTTTTAATTACAGAAAGAGCTTTATCTGCATCTTCAGGAGCTACAAAAACAAGAAGTTTACCTTCATTTGCAATATATAAAGGGTCGAAACCTAAAAGTTCACAAGCACCTTTAACTTCTTCTTTTATAGGAAGTTTGTCTTCATATATTTCCATACCGACATTAGACTGCAACGCAATTTCGTTTAATGTCGTTCCAACACCTCCCCTTGTAGGGTCTCTAAAACAATGTACATCAGCCTTAGAAGAGATGATATTTTTTATCATTCCATTTAAAGGTGCAGAATCTGTCACAATAGTGGAAGTAAAATTTAAATTTTCTCTTTTTAATAGGATAGCTATACCGTGATCTGCCATAGTTCCACTTAAAATAATTTTATCACCAACTTTTACATTATTTCCAGAGATATTAATACCCTCTTCAACTACTCCTACTCCACTTGTATTAATAAAAATTTTATCAACAGAACCTTTAGAGACAATTTTAGTATCTCCAGTTACAATTTTAACATTAGCTTTTTTAGAAGCTTTTGCCATTGAATTTACTATCGTTTTTAAATCTTTAAATAAAAAACCTTCTTCAATCATAAAAGCTGCACTAATAAAAAGAGGAGTGGCACCACTCATTGAAATATCGTTAACAGTACCATTAACAGCAAGCTCTCCAATATCTCCACCAGGAAAAAATATTGGATCTATAACATAGCTATCGGTTGAAAAAGAGACTCTTTTTGAATCTAAATTAAAAAGAGCAAAATCGTCTAATTTATTTAAATACTCATTATCAAAAGCGGGAAGGATAATTTTAGAAATCATATCATAGCTTTTTTTCCCACCATTTCCATAATCAAGTAGTACTTTTTTATCATTCATTATTTACATTTCCCAGATATGAAAATTTTATGAGAGCTTTGCACATAAATGAGACCTTTACACATAGCTTAAATTTTGCTTTTGTTTTGTGGTTCACCCTGTGAAATATTTTTAAATTTTTCAAATTTAAAAATAATATTTGAGCTGTAAAGCATCAAATATTATTTCACTGGGGTAAAGTAGTATTTTTATACGTCGAACCCAAAACAAAAGTAAAGAAACGCGTAAGTCTTTATAAAGGTTTTATAGGTTTTTGTAAAAACTACCAAAAGTTAATGTTTTACTAAAAACCACTATTTTTTTCATAAAAAACATTATGTGCAAAGGTCTCAAATAAGTATTTTTAATTATACTTTGATTTTTATAAAGCCTTATTAATACTAAGCCCTTTTTTATGCATTTTTTTTATACAAAACTTTCAAATATATAAAATTTTTTTACAATTAAAAAAATAGCAAAAAAAAAGGCTATCTAAAAATAGATAGCCTTTTTTCAAAACAATAAAAATTAATTAATATTTTTATTTATGAGAATGAGAATGCGAATGTTTTGTTCCATCTGAATGAAAATGTTCAATATCGAATTTATAAACTTCGTTAGTATCAGGGTCAATGATATGAACAGCACAAGCAATACAAGGGTCAAATGAATGAACAGTTCTTAAAACTTCAAGAGGATTTTTAGGATCAGCAATTGGAGTATCAAGTAATGCATTTTCAACAGGTCCAAGTTGTCCTTTACCATCTCTTGGTCCTAAGTTCCATGTTGAAGGAACAACATATTGATAGTTTTTGATTTTTTTGCCTTCAATTTCTATCCAGTGACCAAGTGCACCTCTTGGAATATCGTTCAAGCCACGACCTCTAACAGTACCTTTTGGGAACTCCCATTTTTGATATGTTTTTGTATCGCCTTTTTTGATATTTTCCTTAAGTTCATTAATCCAACCTTGCATAGAATCGCCAATAACAACAGTTTCAAGTCCTCTTGCTGCGGTTCTTCCAAGTGTAGAAAAAAGATGTTTTGCTTCAATATTAAGTTTTTTAAGTGTAGAGTTAACAATATCTTGATGAGCTTTGTCGCCCTTTGCATAAGCTACAAGTACTCTTGCAAGAGGACCAACTTCTGTTGCGATACCATCATATCTTGGAGCTTTAATCCAAGAATACTCTTTATCAGTATCATAATTTGGATCTTCTTCCTTAGGATCTGTTTTTCCAGTATATGGATGCTCATTAGAATCGGTTTTGTACCAACCTCTTGTTGTGTCTTCTGTAACTTTTTTATCATCAAATTCATGATATTTTAGCTTTCCATCTTTAAGAACACCACTTGGTTGAAGAAGATTTTTTTCTTTTGCATCTAAAGGATATTCTCCATAAGCAAGAAAATCTTTATTTCCGCCAATTGCTCCCCAATCTTTATAAAAGCTTGCTACTGCAAGAAGGTCAGGAATATATACGTTATCTACAAAATCTTTTGTTTCTTTCCAGATAGCTTCAAACTCTTTTATTCTATCTACATTTAAATCTCTTACAGAAGTTACTCCACCAACAACCAAAGATTGAGGATGAGGGTTTTTACCACCAAAAACTGCATGCATTTTTGCTGCTTTTGCTTGAAGTTGAAGAGCTTCAAGATAACTTGCTGTTGCAAGAAGGTTAGCTTCTGGAGAAAGTTTATAAGCTTTATGTCCCCAATATGCACCTTGAAGATGTCCAAGCTGTCCACTATCAACAAGTTTTTGAAGTGTTCCTTTTATGCTTTTAAAAAATTCTATGTTTTTAGGTTTTGGTCTTGTGTCTGCTGAAAGTTTAGCTGTTTTGGCAGGGTCTGCACTTAGTGCACTTACAACATCAACCCAGTCAAGAGCATGTAGATGATAGAAATGAACTATATGGTCGTGTTGTGCTTGAGCACCATTCATAAGATTTCTTACGATTCTTGCATTTTCAGGAATTTGAATTCCTATTGCATCTTCAACAGCTCTAACAGATGCAAGAGCATGAACATATGTACAAACACCACAAGATCTTTGTACAAAGTGTTGTGCATCTCTCGGGTCTCTACCCTTAAGCATCATTTCTATACCTCTGAACATTTGTCCAGAGCTCCAGGCATTTTTTACCTTGCCATTTTCTACTTCAACCTCAACTTTGAGGTGGCCTTCTATCCTTGTAATAGGATCTATTGTTATTCTTTTACCCATAATATTTTTACTCTCCCTATAAGATATTTATTCTTTTTAATTTACAATTATGCTTCTTCATAAAAAGGAGTCATAGTATCCCAAAAACCAGGCTCGCTACATCCAATGCAAGGATGTCCAGCTTGGATAGGAAAACTTGTTCCTTCATTAAATTTTGCAGTAGGACAGTTATTATAGGTTTCTTGCCCTTTACAGCCAAGAGGATACAAACAGTAGCCTTTTTTAGCTTCTTCAGAATCAAAACTATAAGCAAATTCTTCATTATCAAAATGTTTTAACCTTGGACAATTTTCATGAATTGTTTGTCCATAAGCAAAAGTAGGTCTACCAAGATCGTCAAGTTCAATTTTTTCTTTATTTAAATATTTAACAATTGTGTTAAGTAAATTTAAAGGATTGGTAGGACAACCTGGTAAATTGATTGTATCAACACCTATTGCATCTTTAACGCCTTTATATCCACCAGGATTTGGTGCTGCTGCTGGAAGTCCGCCATAAGCAGAACAAGTTCCCAAACATATTACTGCTGCTGCTTGAGGAATAACTTCTTTTGCAATTGCAAGGAATGTTTTACCGGCAACTTTTCCATAACCACCATTATATTTTGTAGCGATAGAACCTTCAACAACACAAACAAACTCACCTTTATACTTCTTTACTGCATCATGAAGATTTTTTTCTGCTTGATGCCCTGCTGCTGCCATAATAGTTTCATGATATTCTACAGATATAGTTTCTAAAACTATTTTGCCAACATTAGGTGTCCTGAGAAAAGCTTCAGAACAACCTGTACACTCAGCAAAATGTAACCAAACTACAGGTGCACGTTTTTTTCCTGATGCTTTTTCAATAGCATCAGCTATTTTTACTGCACCAGAAGTAGTAAGACCAGCTGAAACTGCAAGTGCGGAACAAAATTTCATGAAATCTCTTCTTGAAACGCCCTTGGTTTTCAGTTCTTCATAGAATTTACTCATTATAAGAACCTCCTTGATTTATATTAAATTAATTCATTAATTATTTCTTAAAAACCAAACTGGCATAAATAATTATTAAAATATTTGCAAACAATTTTGAAAAAAGTACTTGATTTTTAATTTTTTTTATTGTCTTTTGGGCTGTTTTGTTACTTTTTAAAAAAAAATAACACTAAGGAGGAAATGTTAAGTGTCTGATTTAATAAGATTTAGTGTCTCAATTGAAGAAGTTCTGCTTAAAAAATTTGATGCACTTGTAAAGAAAAAAAAATATTCAAATCGTTCCGAAGCTTTTAGAGATTTATTAAGAAAAGATTTAATAAATGAAGAGCAAAAAGAAAATAGAGAAATAGCTGGTGCAATAACAATCGTTTATGACCATCACAAAGAGAATCTTTTAAGTAAGCTGACAGAAATTCAGCATACATATCAAAAACTCGTTCTTGCTAATCTCCATATCCATATAGACCATAATAACTGTCTTGAAATAATTGCCGTTCAAGGTAGAGCAGAAAAAATCAAAGAACTTTCAGATACACTTGCTGCTATAAAAGGCGTTAAACATGGCACTTTAAGTATGTCAACTCTTGGTAAAACAATATAGAGACCTTTGCACATACTGTTTTTTCGTGAGATTTTTTTTACTATTTTCCCCTTTTATAGGGAACGGTTTAAAACCGTTCCCTACACAAATTTTAAACTTAAAAAATTTAAAATTGTTTCGAGGTAAAGGGGGTTCGCCGAAAGGCGAAAAGCCACTAAACCCCTATAAAGACTGACACTCTTCATAATTAAATATAAATAAGATATTTTTTTATAACTTATAAAATTTAAGAAAGGAATGATTATGAGAATTTTATTTTTATTGCTTATCGCAATTTTCACAGCAAGCTCAAGTTTTGCTCATTTTGGAATGACAATACCAAGTGATTCAATGGTGATGCAAGATGACAACAAAAACATTAAAGTAGAACTTTCTTTTTCTCATCCGTTTGAATTAGTAGGAATGCCTCTTGAAAAACCCGAAAAAGTTTCTCTTTTTTATAACAACAAACAAACAGACCTTAAACCAAATTTAAAACAAATCAAAATTATGAATTATAAGGCTTGGGAACTTAATTATAAAATTAATCGACCAGGCGTTTACACATTTTTTATGGAGCCTACTCCTTATTGGGAACCAGCAGAAGATTGCTTCATCATTCACTACACAAAAACTTATTTAGCTGCTTTTGGCGATGATGAAGGTTGGGACAAAGAGCTTGGACTTAAAACAGAAATAGTCCCACTTTCCAAACCTTTTGGTTTATATCAAGGCAATGTTTTTCAAGGTATAGTAAAACTTGATGGTAAAGTTGTACCTTTTGCTGAAGTTGAAGTCGAATATTACAACAAAGATAAAAAAGCTAAAGCTCCAACAGACTATATGGTAACACAAACAATAAAAGCAGATAAAAATGGTGTATTTACATATGCAGCTCCAAAAGCAGGGTGGTGGGGATTTGCAGCCTTAAATTCAGCAGATTACAAATTAAAGACAAAAGACGGCAAAGAAAAAGATGTAGAACTTGGAGCAGTTTTATGGGTCAAGTTTGAAAAATGGAATGAATAATTAGTTTTTTTATATGGGCGAACTTAAATTTTTTTAAGTTCGCCTATTTTATCGTTGACGTAGTGCAATAAAACAAAGGTCTAATTATTATAAAAAACCTTATATACCTAATTTCTTTTCATGGGTTCCAACATATATTACCTTGTTAAAACTTATCTTCTGTATACCTAATTTTTATTTTGTCCTTTAAGTAAAAAAAATAAAAAAGCAAAAAATTAGTTTTTTTGTAATTTTAATGATATAAAAATTGGTATTATAGAGAGAGCAATAGCTGTCTTATAAGTAAAGACAGGGCCGAATTTATCAATCATAAATCCAACAAAAAATATCGTAAGAGAAGTCACTAAAAAATTTATGGTAAGATAGATACCGTTTAAAAGTGCAGGATTATCCGATTTTATATCGTTTACAATAGCAAGGAAAACAGGACCTGTTGCAAAGATTGAAAACCCTACAAAAATCAGAATAAAAATTGAGAGATACCCTTTGGTTAGCATAAACAGTGTCATAAATATAGGGGTCAGAATACAAGATATAAGAATTATTTTTGCTCTGCCAAGTCTGTCTGAAAGTGTCCCTGCAAAAATAGTAACGACAGCACCTGCAAATTGTAGAACAGAAATAGAGATACCACCTATCCACAAACTCTCTCCTTGACTTAGAAAGTAGATAGGCAAAAAAGCTGTAAGACACCCTTTTATTATCATACGAAATAAAAGAATAGCTGTGATAGTAGAAAAAACAGGGAGAGTTTTTTTGATTTCTTGAATGGGAGAAATTGCTTTTTTACTTTTTTTGAACTCATCAGAAATTTTTATTTTACCTATTTTAAAGTAGAGCACAATAGATGCAAAGAGCCCAACAGGAATAAGCTTATAACTTCCTTCAAGCCCCCATAAAGATACCGCACCCAATATTATAATCGGACCTAAAGTTCTCGATACTTCTCCCCCAAGCATATAAAAGCTCATACCTTTTCCAAGCTTATCAAAAGAGAGCCTCTTTATCATAACTGATGCAGGAATATGGAAAAAAATAGAGCTTATCCCAGATATAAATAAAAGGATAAAAAGCGTTATATAGTCAGGAGCAACCCCAAGCAAAGACATACAAATGGCTGTAATAGAAGGAGCAACAATTAAAAAATAACGAATACTAAATTTATCAGCTACAATCCCCACAAAAGGGCTAAAAAGGGAAGGAATCCTTTGTGCAACTGTTAAAAGCCCTGCAAGAGAATAAGAGATACTAAGCTTTTCAATTAAAAGTGGCAAAATAGGGGCTAAAAAAGAGGAATATACGTCGTGAAGCATATGTGCAAAAGAGACAGCTATTACACCATCAGTTTGAAATTTACTTTTTTGTTTTTTTATCAATTTAATTTATCCATTTTATATCATTTTTAAAAAAAGCTATAACATAATAATGCCGAGACCTTTTGTAAAGGTCAACTAATTCGTTGACCAAATTCACAAAAATCATTTGAGGTTTTCTCTTGTTGTGGAATACGATTTATTTTTTTCGTAGAGACAGGTCGCGACCTGTCTCTACACAGTTACCCCAAGAAAAACCCCGCCTAACATAAAACAAAATTATATTAAAACGATAGGAAATGGTGTGGGCGTATAGAAATACTATATAATAGTCTCAATGCTCTCTTAGAAGTTTAAACGCATACTAATATCAACTGCTGTAGCTTGATGCGTTATAGCTCCTGAAGAGATTATATCCACCCCTGCCATTGCAATAGGTTTTAAGTTTTCTTTTCGTATATCTCCAGAAACTTCTATTAGTGCTCTTTTGTCAATAAACTTAACCGCTTTTTTAATTTCGCTTAAATTCATATTATCAAGCATAATAACATCAACTTTTGACTCAATTGCTTCTTTCAACTCATCAAAGTTTGAAACTTCAACCTCTATTTTTATTAAATGGGAAATTTTTTTTCTAATACTCGCGACAGCTTTTTTAATACCGCCTGCCATAGCTATATGATTATCTTTAATTAAAACACCGTCATAAAGCCCCATTCTATGATTATATCCACCACCAACACGAACAGCATATTTTTCCAAAACTCTAAATCCAGGTATAGTTTTTCTTGTATCTAAAAGACGAGTTTTTAAACCCTTTAATTCTAAAGTGTACTCTCTTGTTTTTGTTGCTATACCAGAAAGTCTTTGAAGAAAATTTAAAACTATTCTTTCTGCTTTTAAAAGAGAAGAGACGCTTCCTTGAAGTGACATTAAAACATCGGTCGATTTTACTTCATCGCCATCCTTAAAACAGATCTCTTTTTGGATATTTTTATCAAATTTTTCAAGGACCATACTTGCAACATCAAGCCCTGCAACAATAAAATCTTCTTTTGCAACTATTTTTGCTTTACCTAAAATTTCAGAAGATATTAAATTGTCTGTTGTAATATCACCACTACCTATATCTTCTATTATTGCTATATCTATTAGTTTTTCAATCATCTTTATATTTAATTCCATCTTAAAATAACCCTATTATACTTACAAATCTACCTGTTATATTTTCTTTTCTATACGAAAAAAAAGTGTCCGAATTGCATTTTGTACATATATTACTTATCTCTATATTCTCTTTTTTAACTCCAACATTTATGAGTTGCTCTTTGCTTATACTCCAAAAATCAAAATGGTTTTTACTATCTTTATACTTCCAAAAAAACTCTGGTATCTCTTTTTTATAGTTTATAAATTCAGCACAACAAAAACCAAGTGAAGGAGAAACTCCTGCAATAATATCGGAAGGGTCTGTATTAAACTCTTTTTCCATTTTTAAAATAGTTGCACCAATAATATTAATAATACTCGATTTAAAACCTGAATGAATTGCAGCAATAACCTCTTTTTTTGTATCATAAAGTAAAATCGCCTGACAATCTGCAGTCTGTACCGCAAGCCCTACATTTTTTAAATTTGTAATAAGAGCATCACAAACTGGCCTCTTTCGTAAATCGTCTTTGGAATTTATAGAAAAAACATCTTTTTTATGAACCTGCTTCATATAAAAAATATCTTTTAATCCGATAGACTTTAAAACTAACTCTCTATTTTTTTTAACATCAGACTCTTTATCACCCACACCGAAGCCAACATTTAAAGAATCAAAAGGTTTTTTACTAACACCACCAAATCTTGTAAAAACTTTACAAGTTAAATTTGTATATGGCTTCATAATAGAAAATTCTAAACTTTGCATAATTTTCAAGAGAACTTAAAACTTACCCTTTTGCAAATGGTTTTTAAGCTCTTCCAAGCCTTTTTTTGTAGAAACAAGAGGCGTGTAACCCAAATCTTTTTTTGCACGAGAGATATCGAACCAATGAGAAGAACTAAGCTCTTTCACTATAAACCTCGTAATTAGTGGCTCTTTTTTAATTCTAAATAGCTTATATATTTTTTCTATTAAAAACGCTGCAAAATAGACAAGAAAATAGGGAGCTTCTTTTTTTACTCTATCTTTCCCCCCTGCTTTTAGAATACCATCTATCATATCAAAGACATAGATAGGCTCATCTTGACTTAAAAAGTATATTTTCCCAGAACTACTCCTATCTTGAATGATTTTCTTAGCTGATAGAATATGCCCATACGCTGCATTATCGATATAGATTGTATCAACAAGGTTTCTTCTATTTTTAATTTTGAAAAGCTTATCACTTCTTTTTAAAATTTTAGGCACTAAATGGTTATCTAAAGGACCCCATATTAAATGCGGTCTTAAAATTATAGCCCTCAAACCTTCTTTGCAAAGTTTTAAAATATATTGTTCCGCTAAAGCTTTAGTTTTGGAGTAGTGTGATAAAAATTTTTTTGCTTTTTCAGGTTTTTCGCGTTTTTCGGGTTTTTCACGTTTTTCTGGATTTTCTGGATAAGAGACACTTTCGTCTACACCTTCCATATCTTCACCAGAAAAAACTACACTGGGAGAACTTGTATAAACGAGTGGAATATTTTTTTTAAAACATATATCTGCAATATATTTTGTACCAAGAAAATTTATCGCATAATAATCATCATAATCTCCCCATACCCCAGCTTTTGCAGCGATATGAAACACTAAATCTATCTTTTCAAAAAACGATTCTTTTATATCGTCTTGTTTACTGATATCTGCCTCTATCTGTTTCACACCTTTTTTTTCAAGCTTTTGGTAGAAGTTTCTTGATATGCTAACAATTTCGGCATTTTTAAACTCTTTTTGTATATACTTTATAACAGCAAAACCGAGAAACCCTCCCCCACCTGTTACAATTACTTTTTTGAGCATTGCTAAAGCTCCTTAATTTCAATATTGCCCCAAAAAGAGGCTTTTCCATTCATAATAATAACTGCCCCTTCAACTCCTTTTATACTCTTTGCATATTGAGTAGCTTTTTCTATATCGCTTTCGCTTTTAATTAAATTAGCAGTAGATGTTGCGACAGCATCTGCAAGAGCACTATTTTTTGAAACTATACAAACGGCATCAGCCTTTCCAAAACTCAATGAGTGTCCAAAACTTCCAGAAGATGTGCAAACAGAAAAAGGGTTTGTGACATCTTCTATAAAAATAGCAAACTTCATACTTAAAGGTGATTTGCCAGCATAAACTCCTATCGATACAGGTTCATCAACTTTAAAAAAAATATCGCCTCCATTTTCTACAATTACCTCTTTTGAATATTTAAGAAGTTTTTTGCCAACATATTCTGCAACAACTCCTGCAACAGATGCCATAGGCCCTACATTTGCCTTTTTAGAATTTTTTATCATACTTTTGATAACTTCATTACAATTTTTATTCTCTATTTTATAAGGTTTTAAAGTGTGCAAAAAATCGGGATAATTTAAGATATACTCTTTTATGATGAGCCTCACTTCTTTTATAAATTTTTCGGCTTCAGAAAATAAGTTTTTATCTGCATAAATAAAAAGATCGCTCTCTTTAACTTTAACTGTAAAGGGAATTAATCTTGTTTGGTCTATGCTATTTCTATAATATCTCTCCATAGAGCTTTGCACATAATGTTTTTATAAAAAACAGAGGTTAACAAAAAATATTAATCTTTTTTAAAGTTTAAAAAAATTATACTCACTATCAATTTAAAGAAAAGTAAATCTTGTAACATCTTTGTAATAAAATCATATAAATAAAAAAACGTTACGCAAAAAGGTAAAAAAATATGAAAACAAAACTTGGTATAGAAAAATTTATAAATAGTGATTTGTCTAAGTATAAAAACTTACGTTTAGGACTTCTTTCAAATCAAGCTAGCGTAAATTCTCTATTTGAACATAGTCGTTTCTTAATTCATAAAAAACTTCCAAACAATTTAAAAGCTCTTTTCACTCCTCAACACGGTTTTTTTTCAGAAAAACAAGATAATATGATTGAATCGAGCGATGGCATCGATTCTGTTTTAAATATACCAATTTTTAGTCTTTATGGAGAAACAAGAAGACCTACCAAAGAGGCTTTTGATTTAATAGATGTACTAATAATTGACCTACAAGATGCAGGAACAAGAGTTTATACATTTATTCATACTATGGCGTACTGTCTTGAAATGGCAAAGAAATTTAAAAAAAAAGTGCTTATTATGGATAGACCCAATCCTATAAATGGGATAGATATTGAAGGAAACTTGCTTGAAGAAAACTTTAAATCTTTTGTAGGCTTATACCCTATCCCAATGAGATATGGACTTACTATGGGGGAGATGGCTCTGTTTCTTAATGAATCGTTTAATATTAATGCTGATATCGAAATATTTAAAATGGAAAATTGGAAGCGCGAGATGTACTATAACGACACAAAATTAAACTGGGTCTTCCCTTCCCCAAACCTGCCACAAGTTTCATCAAACGTAGTCTATCCAGGACAAGTCATATTAGAAGGAACAAACATTTCTGAAGGCAGGGGCACAACTCTCCCTTTTGAAATCTTTGGAGCGCCGTTTATAAAAATATCAAAGATGCTTGAAGATATAGCAAAAACAACTCTTAAAGGAGTAAAATTGAGACCCATTATTTTTGAGCCCACTTCAAACAAATGGCAAAATCAAAAATGTTACGGTTTTCAACTCCATATTTTAGATAGAAAAGAGTACAAACCCTACAAAACAACACTCATATTACTACAAACTATTATTAAGCTGTTTAACAATGATTTTTTATGGAAACAGCCTCCATACGAATATGAGTATGAAAAACTACCAATAGATATGATAATCGGTTCCAAGAAAATAAGAGAAAAAATAGAAAATCAACACGACATAGAAAAATTAGAAAAAAGCTGGCAGGAAGAGTTAAACGAATTTGGAGAAAATAAAAAAAGATACCATTTATATTAAATTGAAAGCTTTGCTTATACTCTTTGTTAATGGGTCATCATTAATAATAAAAGGGGTAAAGGGGTACCCATTTTTTTCTACTTCTTCTTTTTTAAAAGAAACTTTGGAATTTGAGGCAAAGCTATCCACTCTACAATATTATTATATCCTTGTGCAAGTTCAGATAAAATTTTATGACCCTTTTCAATCTTGTTTAAAACCTTTCCAAAATCTGAACTTGTATCATCTAATTTTTCGAGAAATCGGGCAAACTTAGATAATGCCCCAGTTTTTAACATTTCGTGCTTATCATAGGCATCTTCAAATTCATTAAGACTTTTTTCAATAACTTCTAACTCTTGTTTAAGTTTATTATCAGACTTTGAAAGCATTTCATCTTTTAAGTCATTAAAATATCCAATTAAAACATCTACATTTAATTTAATATCTAAGTGTTGTTCATCTTTTATGTTTTTCTCTTTGCTTTGCGGTAAAAACGAAGATTCCAACAAAGGTATAATAGCAGTAAACTCTTCTATCTCTTTATTCTCTATAAATTCTATGGAAGGGTTTTCTTCTAAAACACGACCTATACCAGAGCCGATACCTGTATATGGCAAAATATACCCTGCATATTTAGAAAGAATAGAATTTCTTGGCATAGCAACTCCACTCTTTATATTTTCAATAGTTAAATGGTTAGGTAATTTGCCGGGACTTTTAATTTCTATTCTATCGTCAAATATAAAAATACGAATAGAAGAACTAATAAAATAATCTCTATGTATTAAAGCATTTACAAGCAACTCTCCTAAAACCACTTCAGAAACTGCAACTTCTCCTATTGAGTTAAAATTTTCTTCTGTTTGTATTCTCGGCATATTACTTAAGATAAAATTGATAGCTTTTCCATACATTGCACTTAGATTGCCGTCTATATCCCGTTTACTTCTAAAAGAGGAGACAGAAGATGTAATCCCATTAAATGCAACAGCTTTTATATTAAATAACGGGAAAAATTTTTGCGGTTCATCGCAAAATAACAATGCACCTAATAAAGTTAACTTTCCATTTTGAAAACATTTTATATTACTAAGTGTTATTTTTAACTCGTCATCTTTTAAACTTAATTCTTTATTGGTTTTCTTTTTATAAAAATTTTTAAAACAATCTAAATTTATATCATCAAAAGAAGAATCTTTAATAACCATTTCTTCAGCATGAAGTTTCCCGCTTTTTTGAAATGCCCGCATTAATTCTTCATGACTCATTTGTTTTTTACTTGCCCCATGTCTTATAAAATACTTGCCGTCATTTGTTGCATAAGGTTGGTTTTCACCTTTAACAATGTTTAAAGAAACAACTGTTTTTTCATTCAGAATATGATTTGTAACAAAAATTGAAGGCACTGGTTTTATTTGATTTCGACAATTCTTTATAAGCTCTTCAATCTCTTTTGGCTCTTCTATTCCAACTATATTTTTGTTATCATCAACTCCAAAAATTATCGTGCCACCCTCTTGGTTTAAAAAAGCAACTATACTTTGAATTAAACTTTGTTTGTTTATCATCTCTTGTTTAAATTCAGTTAAGCTGTCTTCACCTTGTCTTATCATCTTTGTTAATGAATCATCATTAAGAATAAAAGGAGTTCCCATGTTTTTTCCCTACTTTTTCTTTTTTAAAAAAAACTTTGGAATTTGAGGCAAAGCTATCCACTCTGCAATATTGTTATATCCTTCTGCAAGTTTAGATAAAATTTTATGCCTCTTTTCAACCTTGTCTAAAACCTTTCCAAACTCTGAACTTGTATCATCTAATTTTTCAAGAAATCTGGCAAACTTAGACAATGCACCTGTCTTTAACATTTCGTTCTTATCAACTGTATTTTCAAGTTTATTAAGACTTTTTTCAACAACTTCTAACTCTTGTTTAAGTTTGTTATCAGACTTTGAAAGCATTTCGTCTTTTAAGTCATTGAATTCACTTATTAACAAAGAGGTATTTAATCTAACCTCTGCTGTTATTTTAACGCTTAAGTCAAGATTGAGATATAGGTTAATATCGAATCTTGGCTCTTGTATCCTTTTTTGAGTATCTTCAAGATGTTCAACTCTTTTAAAAAGCTCAGGAATAGAATATTTTTTACCTAAAATACCGTCTGTATATGTCCATTCTTCTTGCTTATAAATACCAATAAGATTGTCATATTCCACATATCTTTCTTCACCAAATTTTGTTCTATCAGGAAGAAGCATAAACTCAGAAACCTTTAAATTCTTAATTCTACTATGTATTTGATATTCAAAAACTCCCCTTATGTAAGTTAAGAAACTTTTTGGCTCATCTCCGCTTGCATAAAGATTTATTTTCTTAGCCTTTTCATCAGACTGCACTAATATGTAATTTTCTTTGTTATTTTCTTTTAAAACAACGCCTGTTTTCCATGCATTTTCATATATTAACAAACTGTTTAAACAAATAAAATCAGGGATAATATTTTTTGGAAAAAAATCTTTATATCTTATTTCGATTTTAATACTTGAATCTTTATTAAAAGGGAGTTCCTCAGGCATTTTATCCTTTAAAAGAACAGGAATAAGATAACGGTTTTTTCTATGCACTTTAAAAGCAACAAAAAATTTCTCCATTAAATATAAAATATGTTTTCTATGCTCTTTAGGATATTTATACTCTCCAGATTCATTTAAATTTTCTAAAACCTCATTAAAATAATTATCATCAAATGACCCTTCGTTTTTAATTATTTTATCATCATGTAAAAACTTGTAAACCGCACAAGTTAACCATTTAGGGTTTATAACTTCTGTATATTGAAGTTTTTGGTCAGGATAATAAAGCAGAATACCAAGATCATTAAGAAATTTTAAAACTGTTTCCTGCTCATTTTTATCATATATATTACACTTTTGGCACAAAGCCCTATACTCATCATAAGATATAAAATCTTCATTTTTTAAATCATTTTGAATCGCATTTTTCAAATCAATCCAGTCAACCGCTACTTCGCTTGTTTTATGCCCAGCCTGAACTAATGCTTTTTTTAAATCTTCTCTAAATATTTTTATTTCATTTTCATACTGATCTCTTTCTTTACAAGACAAAGGATAAAAACCAAAAATGTTTGGATATTTTGTTTTTAAAAATTGTCTATTCAAATCAAAAGCTCTATTTTCATCTTGTTTGTTCAGAACAACTAAAATTTTGCATTCCTCTGCATAACTTCCTATCATTTCAAGCCAATATTCTGGATCTTCTTCTTTTCTGCTATCTAAAACTAAAAGGTACATACTCCTTTCAGAAAAGAAAAAAGAGTGAACAGGATGCATTTTTTCCTGCCCTCCAAAATCCCATAAATATGCTTGCACCTCTCCTATATTCTCAACATCAACATTGACAACATCCTCGTGGTCAGTTCCAAGAGTTGCCAAATGCTCTTTGAACTCTCTTTTACATATCAAATCTTTTAAACAAGTTTTTCCAGCTTTTCCATTGCCTACAAAATGAATTTTTACTTCTCTTTCAAAAGTTGTTTTTCTTTCTTTAAGGCTTATTAAATAACTTGTTATTGCCTCTCCGCCTTGTGCACGTATTTCTGGTGGTATATTAAACCTTTGTTTAAGATTTGCTATATTTATGTTATTTTCAATATGCTGCTTAAAAACATCAGCCCAATAAGCAAGACCTATCTTCTTTAAAGATTTTTCAAAATTAAGACATATAGTTTTAAATTCTTTTACACCAAATTCAAATAAAGGCTTATAAATAATATCTTGATTGTTTTCTAAATCTTTTAAATCTGATATTATATTTTTTTCTATAAAGGCAGCGGCAGCGGCAGCGGCAGCGGCAGCGGCAGCGGCAGCGGCACGGGCGGCGAAGGCGGCGGCATGGGCGACACGGACGGCGGCGGCATGGGCGGCGAAGGCGGCATCGGAGGCGAAGGCGTCGGCAGCGAAGGCGGCGTCGGCACGGGCTTCGAAGATACCGGCATCAAAGGCAGCGGCATCAAAGACGTCGCCGGCAATGGTTTCCCCAACGCTTTCGCTGATTAAATCATCATTTTCCCGCTGTAAATATGCAAAAACAAAATCTATAGCTATAAACAAAGATACAATATGAATTTTTCTTTTCTTTTCTTTAAAATAATCAAAATTACTACTCTTATAACTTAAAAAAGGTAGAGCTCTCAAAGAACATCTATATGCAAATGATACAATTTGCTCTTTTTCTAATTTTTCTAACCTTTTTTTAATCTTCTTCCTATCCAATTTGGTGAACCCTTATAAATATTATGAAAGATAGCTAAATTAACAAATGTTAGCAGAAATACAATAAATAAAATTTTTTTGGAAATTCACAAAAAAAAGTTGTATAGACCTATGTTTTTTTATCAAAAAAATGGTTTGATAAGGGGAAAAGACAGAATTGTGTAAGTTGGTATTTTCAAGGTGCCAATAGCCATAGAGATGACATCTCTATTTTACTTAAAGTTGCCAAAATTAAATGGCGTCCCCAAGGGGATTTGAACCCCTGTTGCCGGCGTGAAAGGCCGGTGTCCTGGACCAAACTAGACGATGGGGACATAAAGTTGGTGGGTCGTATTGGACTCGAACCAATGACTCTCTCCTTAAAAGGGAGATACTCTACCAACTGAGTTAACGACCCATAAAACCTTACTCAAAAATCAAAAAGTTTATTTGCATATATGAACATTATCGGCTTGTCAAATTAATTAAATCTAATCTCACATTCTTTCAATCAAATGCAAATAAAAAGTTTTTAAAACAAAAAAATAAAAGTAAAACTTAAGCTATGTGCAAAACTCTCTTTTTTACTCATTAGTAAAATGTCCTTTAGTGTTTCCATAGGAGATATTTTAACATAATAGTTAAAGGGGACAAAATAACTTAATTAACACAGTTAATTGTTTTGTGCTTTTCTTTTTAATATTGTTTAGATATTATAATTCCTCACTTAAACAATTAGAATTTTAGAAGGCTTTGCATACAAAAAAAATTATGAAAAAAGAAAAAAATTACAAAAAAAACATTAGAAGTTATAAAAAAGATATTAGAATTAAACCTTCAATAGATAAAAGTTTAAAAGAAGTTTTTGATAAAATTGGCACTCCCCCTAAACAACCTTTTAAGCCAGACCCTTTTCAAATTGAGGCTCTTGAAGCTATTGAAAAGTACGATTGTCTTGTAACAGTTCCAACAGGTTCAGGAAAAACTTGGATAGCGAAAGAGACCATAAGAAAAAATCTTAAGGTAAATAAAAGAACGTGGTACGCTTCTCCTTTAAAAGCACTGACAAACAATATCTATGCTGGCTTTGTAGAAGATTTTGGGAAAGAAAACGTTGGCATTTTAACAGGAGATAGAAAAGAGAACCCTGATGCACCTATTATTGTAGGTACTACCGAAATTTTAAGAAATCAGCTTTATGATGCTATGTATTCTGGTGGAAATATTAAAGTTGATTTTGTTGTTCTTGATGAGGCTCACTATCTTGGTGATGAGGATAGAGGCGTTGTTTGGGAAGAAGTTTTAATTTATCTTAATCCAAGAATTTCTATTTTAATGCTTTCTGCAACTGTTGGTAATGCAGACCAAATTGCAGCGTGGCTTTTTTCTATACGAAAAAAAAAGTGTGTTGTAATTGAAGAGAGTAAAAGAATAGTACCACTTTTCCCTCTCTTTTTTTCACCGACAGGTTTTATAGCTCCATTAATTGATAAAAAAAAACCTGATAAACTTTCTAAAAACGCCTTTTACTATACAAAAAACAAGGAGCGTACATTTAAAGAACAGGGACTTCCAAATTTTGGTGATATTCTTTTGGCTTTAAAAAAGTTCAACCTTTTGCCAGCTATATTCTTCTTAAAATCGCGTGCAGATTGTGATGCGGCAATAAATTTGTGTTCAACTAAAATATTAGACGAAGAGCCTGACAAAAAAGAGAAATTAAAGGAAAAGGTTGCAGAACTTATAGAAAAATACCCTTACCTTTCCGACCATAAACAACGATATGTTTTAGAGAATATGGCTGTAGCTTCTCATCACAGCGGACAACTTCCTATATGGAAAATAATTGTAGAGACTCTTATGAATGAAGGGGTTATTGATGCTATTTTTGCAACTTCTACTGTAGCTGCAGGAGTTAACTTCCCTGCACGAACTGTATTTTTAATAAATTCAGACAGATTTAATGGGCACGATTTTGTCCCTCTTGATGCAACTCAGCTTCAACAAATGACAGGAAGAGCAGGAAGACGAGGTATGGATAATATCGGTTTTGCTGCTTTTATGCCAGAAAAATTTATGGACTTAAGACTTGTTGCAAAGTTAGTCAAAGCTTCTCCTACAAATATTTTAAGTCAAATTAAAATAAATTTTTCTATGGTTCTAAACCTTCTTTTGTCTCACAACGTTACACAAATAAAAAACATTCTTGAAAGCTCATTTGCATCGTTTTTGATAAGCACTCTTAAAAAGAAAAAAAGAAAAACTTTTAATGAAAACCCCAGTTATATCTGGCAAGACTTTATGCATCATTTTGAGTTTTTAAAAAAAGAAGGGTTTGTAGGCAAAGATAATAGACTTACAAAAGATGGGATGTGGGCATCAAACTTAAGAATAGATGCTCCTCTTCTTGTCGCAGAAGGTTTAAGAAAAAACTGTTTTCCAACAAACGACCCTGCTCTTCTCGCTGCTCTTA
The DNA here is from genome assembly GCA_963662235.1 of Desulfobacterales bacterium. GTDB lineage: Bacteria > Desulfobacterota > Desulfobacteria > Desulfobacterales. The sequence continues at coordinate 1,907,355 of OY759308.1, forward strand.
TGACTACATTTGTAAACGAAAGAGATTATAGTGACGAAAAATTTGATTCTGACAAAATAAACGATGAGCTTTACTATACGATAGAAGTAACAAAGAAAAAATTAGAACCTTTAATGAAAAAAATGAAGCAAGCAGGATTTTCTGCAAACAACCTATACATAAGCCCTGCTTATACCATATATAAATGGGTAAAAGGCGAAGAGTGGGATCAGTTAGTAAAAGATTCAGGACTTGCAGATGGCGACTTAACTCGTCTTATAATGAGAGTTTCTGATAATTTAAGACATATAAAAGCCTTAAGAGAGAGTTTTCCAGAAATCGCCAAAACTGCTTCAATATCTATCGAAACTCTTATGAGAGAACCTGTTGTTTCATATTATGACTGATTTTGAATCGTTTAAAAACAGCTCTTTTTTTAAAGAAGTTCTTAAACTTAAAGAGCAATCTTTTTTCTCTTTAATAAATATCCATAGTGCACTCTTTCTTCAAAAATTTACTAAACATAAAAAAGAAGAGTTTTTTTTAACTCTTTTGCTTCTAAGCAAGTTAGAAGAAGAAGGGCACATTTATATTGAGCTTAAAGAGTGGAACAACAAGGAAATAGCAAGTAAAATAGTTTGCCCAAGTTTAGAGAAATGGCTGTCTATTTTAAAAGATGAAAAAGAGATAGTTGCAATAGGACATTACAATTCCACTCCTTTAGTGCTATTAGAAACAAAACTCTACTTTTCGCGTTATTTTAATTGTATTGAAACTTTAAGTCTATATTTAGAAAGCAATAAAGATAAAAAAACTGCTCTTCCTTCATCGATTCAAAATGAGATAGACACTATAAAAGACACCTACCAAAAAGATGCTATCTTAAAGGCATTAACAAATAAAGTATCTGTTATATCGGGAGCACCCGGTACAGGTAAAACCTACACTGCTTCAAAAATAATATCTTTTTTTATAAAACAAAATCCTCAAATAAAAATAGCAGCTGTCGCTCCAACTGGTAAAGCTGCTACAAAATTGCAAGAGTCGATAAAAAAAAGCATACCAGACACTCTTTCTGTTTCTACAATACATAGATTACTTGGCTTTGGAAAAGGAGATTACAATTTTCGTTATAATAAAAATAACAAGTTAAATTACGATTTAATTATTGTTGATGAAGTATCTATGGTAAGTTTATCTCTTATGATAAAGTTAATAGATGCAGTAAAAGAAAAAGCAACGCTTGTGCTATTTGGGGATATTAATCAACTTAGCTCTATAGAACCAGGCTCCGTTTTAAAATATATTGTAGATAAAATCCCAGCAGATATGTTTTCTATATTAAAAAAAAGTTATCGGTTTAAACAAGAGAGTGGAATAGGAAAAATTACAGATTTAGTATGCAATAACGAAAAGTGGGAAGATGTCTTAAACTTTATAAGAAAAAAAGAGTTTGATGATGTAAGGCTTAAAGAGTTTAATAGTGTAAAAGATTTGTATAACTACCTTATAGAAACATCTAACATAAACTTTAAAGATATAAATTCTCAAAAAAACCTAAAAGCAATTATCTCTATTTTTGAAAAATTTAAAATTTTATCTCCTTTTAAAATTGGAAAAACAGGCACAGACGCCATTAATAATTTGATTGAAGATAATATTAAACTCAATTTTAAACCGATTATGATAAAAAAGAACGATTATAGACAATCTCTTTTTAATGGCGATACAGGAGTTTATGAAGAGGATAACAATAGTTTCTTTTTTTTAGATGTGGGGGAAAAAATAAAAAAAACACTTCCTATAGGCAACGAACTTTATGAAATTTCATTTGCTACTACAATTCATAAAAGTCAAGGCTCGGAGTTCGATTTTGTAACCATTATTTTACCCAACATTAAACAAAGCTCCTTCTTTTCAAAAGAGATGATTTATACAGCAATAAGTAGGGCAAAAAAAGAAGTTTTGATTGTCTCTCTTAATGAAGTTTAACTTTTTTATATGAGTTAAGAAAAAAAATGTTTTTATTAGAAGATTACAACTACCATTTGCCTCAAAATTTAATTGCAGAAAAGCCAGAAAAAAAAAGAGAAGACTCTAAGTTACTTATTTTTAATAGAGAGCAAAATTCAGTAAAGCATAGCCATTTTTTTGATATAATTAACTTTTTAAATGAAGGCGATGTGCTTGTTGTAAATAATAGTAAAGTAGTACCAGCAAGGCTTTGGGGGAAAAAAGAGAGTGGAGGCAAAGTAGAGGTACTTATACTCAACTATTTCAAACAAAAAGACAATATCCTTTCGTGCCTTATAAAAGCATCCAGAAGACCTAAACCGGGCTCTGTTTTGTTTTTTGAAAACGGTGTTACTGCAAAAGTTCTTTCGCACGACAAAACCCATAACATTCTCGATTTTAGTTCTGTCGATAATTTAGATAACTATCTTGATAAATTTGGCTCAATCCCTCTTCCTCCATATATAAAAAGAGCACCCGAAAAAAATGATAAAAAAGATTACCAAACTGTTTACGCAAAAGAAAAAGGCTCTGTAGCCTCCCCCACTGCTGGACTCCATTTTTCAGAGGAACTTATCAAAAAAATAAAAAAAAAGGGAATTAAAGTAAAAGAGCTTACACTTCATATATCTTACGGCACTTTTTCTCCTGTACGCTCTTCAGACATAAGAAATCACAAAATGCATTCGGAATATTTCTCCATACCTGAAGATTTAAAAGAGGAGATACTTTTGGCAAAAAAAGAGAATAGAAGAGTTATAGCCTGCGGAACTACTTCCCTTAGAACACTTGAATTTGCATTTAAGGAAAACAGTTTTAAAAACGAAGGGCTTTGCGACCTTTTTGTCTATCCGGGATTTAATTTTAAAGTGGTTTCTGGTTTAATAACAAATTTTCATCTTCCAAAATCTACCCTTATTATGTTAGTTTCAGCTTTTGCAGGAAGAGAAAATATTTTATCTCTTTATAACGAAGCGATAAAACGCAACTATAAATTTTTTAGCTACGGAGACGCTATGTTTATATCTTAAATTATTAATGATAAGTTTTGTTAAAATTTTTAAAATAATTTAGATATAAAAAGTAGGTATAAAGCTTGAAAATATCCTTTAAATAATAAAGATAACGAAACCTTTGCACATAATGTTTTTTATGAAAAAAATCGTGGTTTTTTTATAAAATATTAACTTTTGATAATTTTACAAAAATTTATAAAACCCTTATAAAGACTTACGCTCTCTTTCACTTTTGTTTTGGGTTCGACGTATAAAAATACTACTTCACCACAAAACAAAAGCAAAATAGAGCTATGTGCAAAGGTCTTGATAACACACAAAAAAACATTAACTTTAATTAAGAAACTATGAGATTAGATTTATGAAAGTTTTAATATTAGCAGGTGGCTACGGAACAAGAATATCAGAAGAGACTGATATAAAACCAAAACCAATGGTAGAAATTGGTGGCAAACCCATTTTGTGGCACATTATGAAACTTTATTCATATTATGGTTTTAATGATTTTGTTATTCTACTCGGCTACAAGGGCTATTATATAAAAGAGTATTTTGCTAATTACTTTTTACACCAAAGTGATATCACATTTAATTTAAAAACAAATAAAATGGAAGTTCATAGTAATAAAAGTGAGCCTTGGATAGTTACTCTTGCCGATACGGGTTTAGATACGATGACAGGAGGAAGAATAAAAAAAGCACAAAAGTATATTAAAGACGACACTTTTTTATTAACTTATGGTGATGGCTTAAGTGATGTAAATATATTAGAAACTATAAAATTCCATAAAAAACATAAAAAAATAGTAACAACGACTGCTGTTCGTCCAGAAGCAAGATTTGGTAATCTTGATCTACAAAATGGTATGAAAGTTAAAAGTTTTATTGAAAAGCCTCAAGATGACAAGAACTGGATAAATGGTGGTTTTTTTGTATGTGACAAAAAAATATTTAACTACTTAAGCGATAACGAATCTTGTGTTTTTGAACAAGAGCCTCTTAAAAATCTTGCAAAATATGGCGAGCTTTTTGCCTATCAGCATACAGGATTTTGGCAATGTATGGACACTTTAAGAGACAATCAAAAATTAAATCGTATGTGGAAAGAGAATAAAGCTCCTTGGAAGGTTTGGCTTTAATAATTTAGAATTGATAATGGAAAATTGAAAATTGAAAAAAGACAATGTTATTGCTCACAAGTCTTTTGCTTTTGCAGTTAGAGTTGTGAAATTGTATAAGTATTTGTGTGATGAGAAAAAAGAGTTTATCTTGTCAAAACAATTGCTTAGAAGTGGAACTTCAATAGGGGCAAATGTAAATGAAGCACAAGATGGGCAAAGTACCAATGATTTTATTGCTAAACTTCCAATTTCTCTAAAAGAAGCAAGAGAAAGTAAATATTGGATAGAGTTACTTATCGCAACAGATTTTTTAAATTCAAAAGATAAGCATACTCAAAGTATGATAAATGACATAGAAGAACTGATTAAACTTTTAACAAGTATTATAAAAACAACAAAGGAAAGGAATGGAAGATAATTCTCAATTTTCAACTCTAAATTCTCAATTATTCAACCGAATTTATAAAGGTAAAACTGTTTTAATAACAGGGCATACTGGTTTTAAAGGTTCTTGGCTTACCTTATGGCTTAAAAAGATAGGTGCTAATGTTGTTGGTTATTCATTAGAACCTATAACCAATCCCAACCATTTTGAACTACTATTTGGAAACAATTCTCAATTTTCAATTCTCAATTCTCAATTAATAAGTGTTATTGGCGACATTAGAGATAAAACAAAATTAGAAAAAGTCTTTAAACAATATAAACCTGAAATTGTTTTTCACTTGGCCGCCCAACCTCTTGTAAGATTATCTTATAAAATCCCTTTTGAAACATTTGAAACAAATGTGATGGGAACACTTAATATTTTTGAAATTTGCAGAAAAACTCCTTCCGTAAAAGCAATCCTCAATATAACCAGTGACAAATGTTATGAAAATAAAGAGTTGCTATGGGGTTACAAAGAAAACGACCCAATGGGAGGTTTTGACCCTTATAGTGCAAGCAAAGGTTGCTCTGAACTATTAACAAACTGCTATCGTAATTCCTTCTTTAACCTAAAAAATTATGGAAAAAATCATAATATTTTGCTTGCAAGTTGCAGAGCGGGGAATGTTATAGGCGGTGGAGATTGGTCAGAAGATAGACTCATTCCAGATATTGTCAAAGCCACTATAAAGAATAAAAAAGTTATCATAAGGAACCCAAATGCGGTTAGACCTTGGCAACATGTATTAGATCCTTTGAGTGGCTATTTGCTTTTAGGTAAAAAACTTCTTGAAGGCAAAAAAGAGTTTGCTGATGCTTGGAATTTCGGTCCAAATGGAGATGAAGGAAATCTTTCGGTTTTAAATGTTGTCAAAAATATGAAATCTTTTTGGTCTAAGATAAATTATGAAGTAGAGGAAAACGATAAAAATGTTCATGAAGCTAATTTATTAAAATTAGATTGCAGTAAAGCAAACAGTATTTTGAAATGGAGAAGCATTTGGGACAATAAAACCACTTTTGAAAAAACAGCTAATTGGTATAAAAAGTTTTATGAAAAAGATAGTAGTATTTTGACTAAGAGTGATTTAGAAAATTATATTTTTGATACAAAAAAACAACAAACAGAATGGAATAAACAATGAATGAGATATTAAAAAATAAATGTAGAATATGTGGTGCTCAAAATTTACACGAGATTGTTGTTTTAAAAAATATGCCTCTTACAGATGAATTTGTAACTAAAGACCGTATCGGTAAAGAATATAGTTCTGACATAAAAATAGGAATTTGTGGTGATTGTGGTGTAACCCAAAACCTTAATGATGTAAATTTGGATAATTATTATAATGAATATGAATATAGTGTAGGTAGTTCTAAATTTGCAAATTTTTTTATGGATATCTTAGCAAAAAGGATAAAAAAAAATTTTTATGAGGACTATTCTTCGCCTACTGTATTAGAGATAGGTTCAGGTAGTGGTGAACAACTTAAAATGTTCAAAAAGTATGGGTTTTCTGTTATAGGTGTTGAGCCTTCTGAATATTTAGCAAGTTATGCTAATTCAAATAATACTACTACCATAAAAGACTTCTTTTATACAGGAATGATTAACAAGATAAAAAAAATTTCTCCTGTTGTTGATTGTATTGTATCTAGTTACACTTTTGACCATATCCCTTATCTAATTGAAACTTTTGATGCTATTAATTCAATTTTAAGTCCGGATGGAAAATTGATTATAGAAGTCCATGACTTAGACTTGATATTACATAGAAAAGAGTTTTGTTTGTTTGAGCATGAACATTATATCTATCTTAATAAAATAACTGCTGAAAATTTGTTTAAAAAAAATGGCTTTAAAATAATAACCTTTAATCTTTTAAATACTAAAGAAAAGAGAGGAAATTCTCTTTTAATAGTTGCACAAAAAACAAATATTAAAAGCCCTATAGAGATTGATGTTAAGAAAGAAATAGAAAAAGTAAAAAATATAAATATCAAAATTCAAAACACAATTAATAAAATAGATAACTGGATTGAAGACAATAAAAACAAAAAGATAGTAGCATATGGTGCAGGAGGTAGAGGTATTATGACTCTTTCTGCATTAGAAAAATATAAAAATTTTGAATTTATTGTTGATCAAAATCCAAAAGGAAAAAAAATTTTTTCGCCCAAAACACACTTGCCAATATACAAACCCGAAATTTTAAAAACAGATAAAGCAGATTTGATTTTTGTTTTTAGTTATGGATATTTTGAAGAAATTGTCGAATCTTTAAGTCTATACGGATATACAAAAGATCAATTTGTTTCGTTATTGGATTTTATATGAAATTAACAGTAGTTATTCATGGTGCATCTAGCTTTCTAGGTAAAAATTTTATCCAATCTTTAAACCCTAAAGAATTTAATATCATTGTATTTTCTCGGATTAATCAGAATGTTGATTTTTTAAGTGAGGAAATAATTGTATATAATTATTCTGACTTAGATGAGCTTTTGGATGAGAATTTAAACATTGAAGTAAATAGTTTTTTTTATGAATTTTCTTGGCATGGTGTTTTTAATGACAAAAGAAATGATCAAGAACAATTAACAATTAATATCCCTTTAATGATTAATTCAGTTAAATTGGCTAAAAAAATAAAATCTAAACATTGGATTGGAATAGGCTCACAAGCAGAATATGGTCTGCTAAATTTTAAAATTACAGAATCTAACAAGTGTAATCCCACAACTTTATATGGTAAATCTAAACTTTTCTGTTCTCAAATAACACAAGAATTATGTATGCTATATGGCATTGGTTTTACTTGGTTAAGATTGTTTTCATTGTACGGACCGAATGACAGTCACGATTGGTTTGTTTATTATCTTGTCCGAAGATTATTAAATGATGAAGAAATCAATATGACTGCTGGAGAGCAAAAATGGGATTATTTATATATAGATGATGCTGTTGATGTTCTTAGAATTATATTAGATAAAAATAAGAGCTTAGGGATTACAAATTATGCATCTGGGAAAAATATAAAACTTAAAGATTTTGTATTATTAGCAAAAAAAATAGCTGGCTCTAAATCTATTATTAACTTTGGCAAGATTCCTTATAGAAAAGATCAAGTAATGAATATGGAAGTTGATGTTTCTAAAATTTGCAACTTGTTAGGATGGCAAACTAAGTTTAGTTACGCAGATGGATTGGAAAAGCTTATAAAGGAATATAAAAATGAAAAAATTGGCAAATAAAATAAGAAAAAAATTATTAATTATGAATTCAAGGTCATTTGCTTCACATTCAGGTTCAGCACTTTCAATTGTAGATATATTAGTAGTTTTATATTTTAAAATTTTAAATATAAGTCCCAACTCATTATCTGATCCCAAAAGAGACAAATTGATACTTAGTAAAGGGCACGGTAGTTCTGCTCTCTATGTAACTTTAGCAGAAAAGAATTTTTTTGATAAGAGTTTATTGGATAAATTTTATCTTGATGGAGGGAAATTACCAGGGCATTTAGATAGAGAATCTGTACCAGGAATTGAAGTTTCTTCTGGTTCTTTAGGACATGGTCTTTCTTTAGGTCTCGGAATGGCATTAGCTAATAGTATCGATTTAATCAATTCAAGAGTTTTTGTAATATCTGGAGATGGAGAACTTAATGAAGGTTCTATATGGGAAGCAATAATGTTAGCTGGGCATTTAAAACAAAATAACTTAACATTAATAATTGATAATAATAAGTTACAAGGTTATGGTAAAACAAGTAATATCCTAAATTTAGAACCATTGGATGACAAGTTTAAGGTGTTTAATTGGGAAGTTATTCAAATTGATGGACATAATTATGAAGAAATTGAAAAAGCATTCAAACTAGAAACAGATAAACCTAAAGTAATAATTGCTAAAACTATAAAAGGTAAAGGCGTTAGTTATATGGAAAATAAGTTTGAATGGCATTACAAATCCCCAAACAAAGAACAATTAAAACAAGCTTTAGAAGAATTGATATGAGAAATACATTTGTTAAAACATTAATTAAACTTGCAGAAAATGATGAACGAATTGTTGTACTGACACCTGATTTAGGTTTTTCTGTATGGGAAGAATTTGAACAAAAATTTCCTAAAAGATTTTTTAATACTGGTATAGCTGAACAAAATACAATTGGAATAGCATCAGGGATGGCTCTTTCTGGTAAAATAGTTTATGTATATAGTATTATACCTTTCATTACAATGCGCCCTTTTGAACAAATTAGAAATAATATAGCTTATATGAATACTAATGTCAGATTGGTTGGTGTTGGTGCTGGTTTAACATATGGGGCACAAGGGGCAACACATCATGCTATAGAAGATATCGCTATTATGCGTTCATTACCCAATATGGTTGTGTTATCTCCTTGTGATTCATATGAAGTTGAAAAACTTACTGAAAAATCTCTAAACCATGAAGGTCCTATCTATTTTAGACTTGCTAAAACTAAAAAAGAATACCCTATTATTAATATTAATGAATCTGATATAAAAATTGGGGAAATTAATTTTATTGAGAAAAATCCAAATAGCGAAATAGCTATTTTGTTCACAGGGAATGCTTCAGATATAGCTTTAGATGTTGCAGTGGAATTAAAAAAGAGAAATTTTGATTTAGATATTATTAGTATACATACTATTAAACCTCTCAATTATGGTATATTAGAAAAAAATATTTCAACTAAGAAATTTATTTTTACAATAGAAGAACATAGTATTATAGGGGGGTTAGGGAGTGTTGTATCTGAATTTATAGCAGAATCGAAATTTAATCCAATTTTTAAAAGATTTGCATTACCTGATGAATATTCTCATTTTGTTGGAAGTCAATTCTATATTAGAGAAAAACTTGGATTCCATAAAGATATCATTATAGAAAAAATTATAAAATTATTAAAAAATACAGTATGAAATGTAGAATATGTAATTCTTATATGTCCGAGTATATTGAATTAAAAGACATACCTATTGCAATTTCGGCTTTATACAATCAGCCAAATCAATCATTTAAATCTTCGAATGTTAATTTATATTCATGTGGTATATGTGGGCATCATCAAATTGAAAATCTAAACTTAGATAATTATTATGATGATTATTTAATGCAAGTTAGCTTTTCAAAAAAAATTAATCAATTACAGGAAAAACAAATTAATAAAATTTTAGGATATAATATTAATTTTGAAAATTTTATAGAAATTGGATGTGGTGATGGACATTTTTTAAAAAAAATTTCGAAATTTTTTAATTATGCTGTTGGCTATGAACCTTCAAAAAAATTTTATGAATTGTGTAAAAATGCTAATTTAAATGTTGTAAATGATTATTTTCCTTCTAATGCAATAAAAGATTGTATTTTTGATACTTTCGTTTCTAGGCAAGTTTTTGAACACATAGATAATCCAAGAAAAATTTTAAAGGATATTTTTGAAAGTATGAAAATAGGAGGCGTAGGATTAATTGAAGTTCCAAATGGGAGAAAAGTTTTTGATAATGGAAGATATTTTGAAATAATAAGCGATCATTTAAATTATTTTACTGAAACTTCATTAGTTAAATTAGTTAAAGATATAGGTTTTGAAGTAATTTGTTTGGAAGAAGATTTTGATGGGGATTATTTAGTCGTTTATGTACGAAAAGCTTTAAATCATAAAAATAATAAATTCCTTGAATGTAAAGAAAGAGATATTAGTTTTATTGAAAAAACTAAACAATATAACAAACTATCTATTTGGGGAGCTGGAGCAAAAGCTTTTAACTTTATTAACTTAATTTCAAATGAAGAGAAGGTATTTGCTTATATTGACTCGGATAAATATAAAATTGGAAAATATTTACCAAAAGCATCAAAACCTATTGAGTTACCAAGTGAGAAATTATTATATTCAGATTTGATAATTATTTTTGCAGCATCTTATGAAGATGAAATCATTCAATATTTAAAACATCTTGGTTATAAAAAATCTATTATGCTAATATCATCAAATACAATAATAGAATTGTAATTATCAATGCCTCTCCATAAAATAAAAAATAAATTAGAAATTGATGATGCTCTTTTATGGGTTTTAGCAAATAAATTATTGGCTGTTGCAAAAGGACCTATAACTTTATTTTTTATTGTTTCTTTTTTAACACCAGAAGAACAAGGTATTTGGTATACATTCTTAAGTCTTGGTGCTTTGACCGTGTTTGCAGAGATGGGATTTACAGCTATTATCACACAGTTTGTAAGCCATGAATATGCACATCTAAGAGAGCAAAACGGTTTTTTAGTTGGTAATTGTGATAATATAGATAAGCTTATAACTCTTATCCGTTATGCATTAAAATTTTATTTAGTAGTAGTTCCTTTTGCAATTGTCATTCTCTATTTTGTAGGTAAATATTTTTTTGTAGGTGTAAATAGCACTGTATTTTTACTGTGGACTCTTTTTAGTATCACAGGTGGAATACAACTTTTAGTGTCTCTTCTGCAATCAATAGTAAAAGGGTTTGATAAAGTAGCTTTAGTAGAAAAAAATATTTTTGTCGGTTCTTTTATGTCTCCAATGCTTAGTTGGATTTTGCTATATTTTGGATTTGGTTTAAGTACATTAGTAATAGCAAATGTAATTAGTTTTATTTTAATGCTTGCTTTACTTTATGTAAAAACAAAAAAAATATTTTTTCAGATATTAAAACATAAAATAAAAACTCAATACAAATGGTTTAACGAAATAGTAAAACTTCAGTGGAAATATGCAGTAAGTTGGATATCTGGATATTTTATTTTTCAGTATATGACCCCTATGATTTATAAATATGAAGGGGTTATTATAGCAGGACAATTTGGCTTAACTGTCAGCTTAGTCAGGACTATTTCTGCTATATCAGGAAGTTGGTTAGACACAAAAGTTCCTAAAATGAATATATTAATTGCTCACAAAGATAGATATTCATTAGATATATTGTTTTTCAAGAATACTATTATAGGATTTGGAGTGTTTATATTCATTTCTGCCATATTTTTATACGCTATATATTTGATAAACCATTATAACTTTTATTCCGAAAGATTTTTATCTTTATATTTTACATTTTTACTCATCTTGTTAGAAATCCCAAATGTTATTACAGGTTGTTTGGCAAAATATTTAAGAGCTCATAAAGCAGAACCTTATTATGGTATATCAGTTTTAATGGGAGTTTTATTTTTATTCATTATTTCTTTACTTAGTTTAAAAAAATATGAAACAGATGAAGTTTTACTTCTTTTGAATGTAGTAAGTTGGTTAATAATTCTTCCTCTTGCTATATGTATATTTAATAATTTCAAAAAAAACATTACACAGTGAAGCTATATAAAATTTAGTGAATTTTTAGAATAAAAAAGGATGAAATTTTGGAAACAAATAATTTAATATCTATTGTGATTCCTACTTATAATAGGTCTGATTTTTTAGATTTAAGTTTATCTAAACATTTACCTTTATTACAAAAATACAATATAGGAGTTTATATTTTCGATAACGCTTCGGATGATAACACTGAAGATGTTGTAAAAAAATGGATGGGAGAATATGAATTTTTAAATTATGTAAAGTATGCGGAAAGCATGGGACCTGAAAAAACTCTTGGATATGCTTTAATGTATCCTAAAACTAAATATGTCTGGCTTTTTGGTGATACTTATCAATTTAATTCTTTAAGTTTAGATTTTTTAATGAATTTACTTAATAAAGAGTATAATGATTTAATTGTTTTTAATTTATATGATAAACTTAAATTTGAAAGTCAAATCGTTTCTGATTATAATTTGCTTTTGGACAAATTGGGAGCATTGATGACTTGTGGTGCTGTTACAATCGCTAATAGAAATCTTATAAAATTAGAATATTTTAATAGATACTTAGGAACATATTTCCCTCATACTGGCTTGTATTTTGAGTCTTTATTTTACAAAAAAAATATAAGAGTTCAGTGGGTACAAGAGTATTCAATTACTGGGTTAAAAGCGAGTAATCTAAAAAAAAAAAATTGGAGTATGACACCAAAAGTATTTGATATAGCGTGTGAAAAGTGGACTCACTTTATTTTATCACTTCCTCCTTTATACAAATTGGAAAATAAAAAAAAAGTTATCATGGATTTTGGTAAAATTTCTGGTGCATTTACATTTAAAAATATAATTTTTTTAAGGCATAATGGATTATTAAATTTAAAAACTTTTAAAAAATATAAATCCTTTTTTGTCTTAACGATTGATTATCCACTTTATTTTATTTTTTTTGTTTCTATAATCCCAAGATGGCTTTGTGGTTTATTTGTATTTGTTAAAAAAATTACTAAATTATAATAGACAATAAATCACAGCTAAAGAAATAGATATTGCATATCAATTTTTAATTCATATTGTGAACCAAAATTATTAGCTATCGTACCATATAAGTTTTTAGGTTCAAGACAACTCGAACAGATTTATTTTATTCTACTCCAAGCTACAAAAAAGAGTAAGCCAATCTGGTTTGTTTTTTTAATCATCTTAAAAAACAATTTAAATTTCACAAGAAATGAACTTGTAGAACACTTCATTCTTTGTGAGCAATAAATGTGCTTTTGCAAAATCGTCTTCTTTAAAAACTTGGATTAAATCTCGCATTGAATCATATCCTTGCAGATGAAAATAAACTAAAATTTTAAATTGTTCTTCAAAGTCCATTTTTATAGGCCTGTTTCCTTGTGATTTAAGAATTGGTAAATTTGTAATTTCATAATAAAAAGATTTAAAAAGTACGGATAAAGATGTGGAATTTAATTTCTTCAAAAATGGATACGACAACTTTAATATAGCTTAAACCCTTGTAATTATTGTTGATACTTACAAGTCACCGAATTTTTTTAATAGACTATGTCAAGAAAAAAATAATAAATTTTACTTTTTTATATAAAAATTTTCAAAGAACAAAAATTTAATTTACATGTAATTTCCTAACCGGACATTGCTGGAATTTTCGACTATATTGCTTCAATTTTCGGCATATGAATTTGCGTATTTGAAAATTAATTCTGACAAAACCTTATTATTATTAGGTAGTTATGAACATTTAGAGAGATTGTCGACATTGCTTAGATTTGCTATGAAATGGTCTTGCAGTATGGGACTTGTGACTTTCCCTATTATTTTAGTAGTTGGTTCCTTTATACTCGACTCAAAACAAACAGAAATAGATTGGGTTTTACCATGGTTTATTTATGGTTTGGCTTCTGTTTTTGTTTTTGTAAATGGCATGTTGCTTTCTTTTTGAGAAGGATGTAATAGTGTAGGTGAAATTCAAAAAATACGATTTTTGATTTCATTAGCTATGGTAATATCGACGGTTTGCTTACCTCTTCTATGAACAGAGCTTTATGCTTTGGCAGTTTCACTATTTATTGGGGCATTAACTGGTATAACTTTGATTTCATATAGATATCTTGGCATGCTGAAACAACTTTATATTATCGGCTTAGAGGAATCGTATGATTGGGAAACCAAGATACTTCCTCTTGTATGCAAGTATGCTATCAGCTGGGCAAGTGGTTATTTTATGCTTTATATTTTTACCCTTGTTGCATTTCATTATTATGGGACAATAAAAGCAGGTAAAGTTAGGTTAAGCACAACAGTTTGTTTAGCTATATTTGGTATAGCAAATATTTAGATGACTATCATCATGCCAAAAATAAATATGTTTGTGAGACCTTTGCACATAGCTTAAATTTTGCTTTTGTTTTGTGGTGAAGTAGTATTTTTATACGTCGAACCCAAAACAAAGGTAAAAGAAAGCGTAAGTCTTTATAAGATTTTGCAAGTTTTTTTGTAAAATCATCAAAAGTTAATGTTTTACTAAAAACTACTATTTTCTTTATAAAAAACATTATGTGCAAAGGTCTCGTTTGTGAGTCACAAAGATTATGAAACACTTGATTCTATTTTCCAATAGTTAAAAGTTAATATGTAAATTTACACCATAAGTGTATATTATTGCGAATAATTAGGATTGATTATTTTAGGGTAAAATAATTTGTAGGTGTAAGATTCTCTTATGATTCTTTTGACAGAACAAGTTATTATAAAAAGATATTCTAAATAAGTTGGAAAAATTAAAATGAAACAACTAACTAAAAATTTAATTAATATTTTTTCAAAGGTACTTATTTTCTTATTAAATAAAAATATTGTAAAATCAATATTATATTTAATTAATAGTTTAAATACTCAGTATATTATTAAACAATTAAAAAAATGTGGTAAAAATCCAAATATTATGTTTCCAATTACTTTTAAGGGATTAGAAAAAGTTTCTATTGGTGACAACTTTTCTCTTTGTGCTAGAGCTAGAATAGAAACTCATTCAAAATATCTTGAAAATCATTATACACCAGAACTCATTTTCGGTAATAATGTAAATATAGGTTTTGATTGCCATATAGGATGTGTTAATAAAGTTGAAATAGGAAATAATGTTCTTATGGCAAGTAATATATTTATAACAGATCATTTTCACGGAGATACTTCTACAGATTCTTTAAAATTACCACCTATCCTTAGGAAAGTTATATCAAAAGGCCCTGTGATAATAGGGGACAATGTTTGGATAGGTGAAGGTGTGGCAATTATGCCCAATGTAACAATAGGAAAAAATAGTATTATAGGAGCGCATTCTGTAGTTACAAAAGATATTCCACAAGATAGTGTAGTAGCCGGCAATCCTGCACATATAATAAAAAAAATAGGTTAAGGTGTAAAAGAATAAATAAAAAACTAATAGCTTATTACTTACCTCAATTTTATGAGATAAAAGAAAATGGGAGTGTTAACTTAACCGTGTCTACTTTGTTCTTTCTTTTCATTATTAATACGAGGAGAATTGCAAAAATAAGATTTACTAAATTTAAAGGATTATCTAAACAAACATTTTATTTACATTTAAAAGAACGTGAGTTTAGATTTAATCATAGAAAAAAAAATTTATACAAAATTTTATTGGAAATTTTAAAAAAAAATCCTCTCAAGTCGTCATAAACATAATGAAAATATTATCATTTTACCTTCCACAATATCATGAAATTCCAGAGAATAATAAATGGTGGGGAAAAGGATTTACAGATTGGAGAAATGTTAAAAAAGCTAAACCTTTAGTTGATGGTCAACATCAACCTAGAGTTCCACTAAATGATAACTATTATGACTTATTTGATGTTGAAGTGATGAAATGGCAATCAAAGATTGCTCAGGAGCATGGAATATATGGCTTTTGTTATTATCATTATTGGTTCAATGGTAAAAAACTTTTGGAAAAACCACTTGAAAATATGCTCAAAGATAATGAGGTGACAATACCTTTTTGTTTTTCATGGGCAAATGAGCCTTGGACTAGAACTTGGAATAGACTAAACACAAATGTATTAATGCCTCAAGAATATGGAGCTGAAAAAGAGTGGAAAGAGCATTTTGATTATTTGTTACAATTCTTTAAGGATGAAAGATATATAAAAGTAAACAATAAACCAATGTTTCTTATTTATCGTACTGAGAATATTTCAAATATAAAAGAAATGTATAAATATTGGGAAGAGTTAGCTATAGAAAGTGGCTTTGATGGTATTTATTTAGTTGAAACATTAAATTCTTTTCAAAAGGATTCTTTTTTAGAAAAATCATCAGCAGTAGTAGAATTTGAGCCCATGTTTACTATTAGCGGAGGGGGATTGTCTTTTTGGAATAAAATTTATGACAAGTTATTAAGTTATATAAATAGTGGATTGGAGTCAAAAAATTATGAAGTTGTTTGGGAAATTATTTTAAGAAGAAAAAATGATAATTTTAAAAATAAAAAAGTCTTTTTGGGAGCTTTTGTTGATTGGGATAATACACCAAGAAAAGGATGTAAAGGTTTATATTTTAGAAACATGAATATAGATAAGTTTAGAAATTATTTTGGAAAACAATACAACAAAGCAAAAAGGCAAGGAAATAATTATATATTTATAAATGCTTGGAATGAATGGGCTGAAGGGACTTACCTTGAACCTGATAACAAATATGGGTATGAAGTTTTAAAGTCTATAAAAGAAATTTTAGAAAATAAAAATGAATAAAAAATACAAATTAATGAGAACTTTGAATAATTAAATTTGTTATAATGTCTTCTTTTTCAAGTAGTTTTTTATTAAAAATAAAGGTTTACGATATAAATTTAAAAAATTTTTTAAAATTTCTAATAGTGGGTTTTATAAATACACTATTTGGATATTGTATTTTTGCCCTTCTTATCTATTTAAACATACATTATACTCTTGCCTCTTTCTTTGCTACTGTATTGGGAGTTTTATTCAATTTTAAAACTTATGGGAAATTCGTATTTAACAACACTAACTGGAATAGGATTTGGTTGTTTATCTCAGTTTATGCTACTATTTATACTATCAATATTTCAGGACTATTTATTTTTAAATCTTTTGGTATTAGTGAATATATAGCTGGAGCAATTCTTATTATCCCTATGGCACTGTTAGGATATTTTTTAAATAGGAGATTCGTGTATGGACAAAAAAATAATTAGCATAGTTACTCCTTGCTATAATGAAAAAAAATATTGAAAAAACTGTATTTAGAAATAAAAAAATAATGAAAGATAAAAAAAAATCTATCTGGAGAAAAGTATGAAAATAGTTATCGTAGGAACAGGTTATGTTGGGCTGGTTGGAGGAGCAGGATTTGCTGTGATGGGAATAAAGACTGTTTGTGTAGATATTGATAAAGTTAAGATTGAAAAACTAAAGCAAGGAGTTATACCTATCTATGAACCTGGACTGCAAGATTTAGTAGAAAAAACGATACAGAGTGGAGATTTGTCATTTAACACATCACTTGCAGAATCTATAAAAGATGCAAGCTTTGTGTTTATTGCTGTGGGCACGCCAATGGGTGAAGATGGTAGTGCTGACCTTAAATATGTTAGTGCAGTAGCCAAAGATATTGGCAAAACAATGCAAGGAGAACTCATTGTAGTTAATAAATCAACAGTCCCTGTAGGGACAGCAGATAAAGTAAAATCTATCATTGATGAACAATTAAAAAAAAGAAACGAAACTTTTGATTTTGATGTAGTTAGTAATCCAGAATTTTTAAAAGAGGGTAACGCTGTTAACGATTTTATGTCTCCTGATAGAATAGTTATAGGTGCAGACAAACCAGGTTCCCTTAAAAAAATGAAAGAACTTTATACACCTTTCATACGTAAAAATGATAGATTTATAGCAATGTCAGTACGAAGTGCAGAAATGACAAAATATGCAGCTAACGCTATGTTAGCTACTAAAATATCTTTTATGAATGAAATAAGTAATATTTGTGAGTCCGTTGGAGCAGATGTTAATGATGTAAGATTAGGCATAGGAAGCGACAATAGAATTGGTTATAGTTTCATTTATCCTGGTTGTGGTTATGGTGGTAGCTGTTTCCCTAAAGATGTAAAAGCATTAAAAAAAACGGCTACCGAAAATGGATTAAAAGCAAAAATAATTACTGCTATTGAAGAGGTAAACGAGTTACAAAAGTTTGTCTTATCAAATAAGGTAAAAAAAAAATTTGGAGATAATCTCAAAGATAAAACTTTTGCTATATGGGGACTCTCTTTTAAACCGGGAACAGACGATATGCGAGAAGCACCAAGTATAGTAATAATTAAAGAGTTAATAAATGCTGGTGCAAAAATAAAAGCATACGACCCAAAAGCAATTAAAGAAGCTAAAAAAAATTACTTAAAAGATATTAAAAACATAGAATATTTTGATAATAAATACGAAGTTTTAAACGATTGCTGTGCTATGTTACTTGTTACCGAATGGAAAGAATTTCGTAGCCCCGATTTTTATGAAATAAAAAAACGAATGAAAAACCCCATTATCTTTGATGGACGGAATCAATATAATAGAAATAAGTTAGAACAAATTGGCTTTGAATATATTCAAATTGGTGTAGGCAACTAATTTTATATAAAATGAAATGATTTTTTTTTAAGTTTTGCTAAACTGTATCAGTAAAAAATAGATAATATTCTTAAGACCTTTATAGATTTAACTTCCTTTACTCTTCTTCGAGACCTTTGCACATAATATTTTTTATGAAAAAATAGTGGTTTTTTGTAAATTATCAACTTTTGGCAATTTTACAAAAACACCTAAAACCCTTATGAAGACTAACGCGTTTCTTTGCTTTTGTTTTGGGTTCGACGTATAAAAATACTACTTTACCCCAGTGAAATAATATTTGATGCTTTACAGCTCAAATATTATTTTTAAATTTGAAAAATTTAAAAATATTTCACAGGGTGAACCACAAAACAAAAGCAAAATTTAAGCTATGTGCAAAGGTCTCTTCTTCAAGTTTAAAATTTTTTTCTTAAACTACTCTTTTTTATCTTTAAAAAAACAATCTCCTTTTTTTCCAAAAAATCGAAAAAACACAATTTTTACGCTCATCATATAAAATTATAAAAAAGTCCTTGATATTTAATTACTTTAGAATATTTAAATGCTGTTTTAGTGTTATTTTTTTGGAAAAAGTAATATTTCTTAAAAATAGTAATTTTATGGAGGCAAAAAATTATGAGAGAAATGGAAAAAGTAATGTATGTTCCGAATTCTCCAAAAAACCAAAATCCTGATGACATTTTTTTTGTTCAAGTAGATGCAAATAAATGTCAGGCTTGCGGAGAATGTGAAAGTCATTGTGCTACTGGAGCAATCCAAGCTATTAATGATGATGGAATAAGACAAGTTGTAAATCCTGCTGCTTGTATGAATTGCGGGCAATGTCTTATAAATTGTCCTTACGGTGCAATTTATGAAGGCGTAAGTTTTGTTGATGAAATCTTAGAAAAAATAAAAGACCCTAACACAATCGTTGTTTCTATGCCTGCTCCTGCTGTAAGGTACGGTTTATCAGAATGTTTTGGAATGGATACAGGAACTTATGTTGGTGGAAAAATGCACAGTGCTTTAAAAACTCTTGGATTTGATTATGTTTGGGATAATGAATTTACAGCTGATGTTACAATTATGGAAGAAGGCACAGAACTTATAAACAGAATCAGCAAACCAAGTAAGGACAAACCTCTTCCTCAATTTACATCTTGTTGCCCAGGCTGGATAAAATTTGTAGAAACTTTTTATCCCGATCTTCTTCCCCATATTTCTACATGTAAATCTCCTATCGGTATGCTTGGACCTCTTGCAAAAACCTATGGTGCAGAAGAAACAAAAATTCCTGAACAAAAAATCTATACTGTTTCTATTATGCCTTGTATCGCTAAAAAATATGAAGGCTTAAGAGAAGAAATGGCAGACAGCGGTTTTAGAGATATTGATGCAACAATCAACACAAGAGAGCTTGCATATATGATAAAAAAAGCAGGTATCGATTTTAAATCTCTTCCTGATAGAGAACCAGACCCTGCACTTGGAGCATCAACTGGAGCTGCTACTATTTTTGGTAATAGTGGTGGTGTTATGGAAGCTGCACTTCGTTTAGCGTATGAAGTTCTTTCCAAAACAAAACTTGAAAACCCTGATATTAAAATTGTTAGAACTCACAAAGGTATAAACACTAAAGATGTAACAATTCCTAATTTTGGAACTGTAAAGGTTGCTGTTGCAAGTGGACTATCAAACGCTAAAAAACTTTGTGATGAAGTTAGAGCTGGTAAATCTCGTTATCATTTTATTGAAATTATGGCGTGTGACGGAGGTTGCGTTAACGGTGGAGGACAACCTTTAAATCCTGAAGTAAGAGAATCTGCATCCCTTTGGAATAAAAAAAAGATAAACAAAACAGTTTCTGCATTTAAAAAACGAATGAATAAACGAATCAATAGAGCTTAATAAGGAGAAACAATTATGAAAAAATTAACTATTAACCGCAGAAGTTTTATCAAAGGTATGGGCTTTGTTGCTGGTTCTGTTGCTATCGGTTCTTATGGTTCTCTTGTTCCTAATGCAAGTGCCGCTGGAAAAGGCTTTGTAGAAAAAAGACAAGCCTCTGTATATAATGCTGATGCAAAAGTTTATAAAATCAGAAAGTCACAAGACAACCCTATGGTAAAAAAGATTTATGACCACAAAGACGGTTTTTTACACGATGGACCTTGCGGACATATGTCTCATCGTCTTTTGCACACCCATTATATAGATAGAAGTGCAAGAGTTAAAAATCTTAAAGAAAAAGGTTTTAAATTTTTAATCTAATCTCTTTTTTTTAGCAGAGACGGTTTGTAAAAAAATCGTCTCTGCTAATTTTCCTTCCTATGAAAGGTTAACTATGAAGCAAAATATATTTAAATTTCTTTTAGTATGTACCCTTTTATTTCAAACAATAAATGTTTTTGCAGACGAAGATAAAGTCGTTAATTTAGAACCGATTATAGTAACTGCAAGAGGACTTGAATATCCTATTTCTAAAATTCCAGGTAGCGTAGGCATCTTGGATTCCGAAGAAATAGAGCAAGAAAATAAAGCAAGTATAACAGATATAACAAGAAATATTGCAGGTGTTGAAAAATCTTCTGATTCACCTTGGGGTTCTGAAATCAACATAAGAGGTCTCGGGAGAAATCGTATTATAGCACTATCTGATAGTATGCGAATAAACACAGCAACAGACTTAAACGGACAATTCGGACTTGTTAATATTTACGATATTGAAAGAGTGGAAATCTTAAAAGGATCGATTAGTTCCCTATATGGCACAGGCTCGATAGGAGGTGTTGCCAATATAATTACTAAAAAAGGTCATTTTTCAAAAGAGACACAAGAAAAATTTGAAATCATAAATAGCTATGGTTCTAACCCTAAAGGTTTTTCTTCTTACTTAAGTGCAGAGTTTGATTCTCCTAAATATTGGCTATTCTTTTCAGGAAGCTATAGAGATTATGAGGATACTTTTGCAGCAGATGATAAAAAGATAGAAAACAGTCAATATATGGACGAACATCAAAAAATAAGTGGTGGCTATTTATGGAACTCTTCAAATGCAACAGAATTTGAAATAAAAAATTTTAGTGGCAAAGAGATAGGAATCCCTGGCAAAGGGGAATCTACCTTAACAGATATGGCAGAAGTAACCTACCCTGAAATAAATGATGAACGTTACTCTTTAACACACACAATAACTCCATTTGGGGAAACTAATTTTAAAGAATCAAAAATAAATGTTTATACAGAAAAAATAGAAAGAAGAGTTAGGGTCGATCATCCTAACACTGCTATGAAAAAGATAGAGCCTCAAGCAGACCACACAACAACAGGCTTAAAGTGGACAAACCATTTTGAATTTAAAGACAATACATTGCTTTTAGGTTTAGACTTATGGGAATGGAAGATAGACAATACCAATCGTACCAAGACATTAAACAATGGAGCAGTTGGCATAGATTCTTCTGTTGGAAATGTTTCTCAAAAAAATTATGGTTTTTTCATTGAAGACACCTTCCCTTTAAAAGAAAAAATGGTCTTAAACTTAGGAGCAAGAGTTGATGCAATAGAATCAGAATGTGATGATTTATATTTATGGGAAGTGCCTCTTCCTTCTCAAACAGGTAGTGCACCTTTAAAAAGAGAGGGAAGCGAAGAAAAAGACACAAGCTATCAATTAAACACTGGTATCTCTTATTCTTTATCAAAAAATTGGACAACTAGTTTTGCAGCATCCTCAAGTTATAGAGCTCCTGATTTAATGGATAGATTTAAATATATTAATTTGGGTGGAGGTAAAGAGCTTTCTGGAAACCCAGATTTAGAACCAGAAAGATCTTACTTTTTTGAATACACTTTGAATTATACGTCAGACAAATTGTTCTCTAACTTTGCTATATATTCAAATTTTCTTAAAGATATGATTACAGAAAAAGAGGTAAGCTCTACAAAGTTTAAAATGGATAATATAGACAAAGCTGAAATTTTCGGTAGTGAATTTGAGTTAAAATATAAACTAAATGAGCGTTTTAACACTTTTTTCAACATCGCATACACAAACGGAAAAAATAAAACTACTGATGAATACTTGCCATTTATTCCTCCTCTTAATGGCGATTTGGGGCTTTCTTATTCTTATAAATATAAAACAAACAATGAAATCTGGGCAAAAACGGAACTTGAATGGGCAGCTTCTCAAGATGACGTACCAACAGATAGAAATAAAACTTCCAGTTGGCAAATTGTAAATATTTCTACTGGATACTCTTTTATTTTTATGAATTTAAATAACTCTTTTGCTTTAAGCGTAAATAATATTTTTGATAAAGATTATCAAAACTACCTTTCCACTTCGAGAGGGATAGAGCTAAAAGAACCTGGAAGAAATGTTGCGTTTGTTTGGAAAATAGAAATATAAAACCTTTACACATAACGCTTTCTTTTACTTTTGTTTTGGGTTTGACGTATAAGAATACTACTACACCACAAAACAAAAGCAAAATTTAAGCTATGTGTAAAGGTTTCACAATATAAGTTTTTTTGTTACAATATCAAAAGTTAAGATTTTAATAAAAACTACTATTTCTAATAAAAAAATATGTGCAAAGGTCTAATTTATTAAAAAGCATTTTTTATTATTTCTATGTTTGGCGTTGTTGCATCACTATAATCAATTGCAACAACGTCAAAACGAATTTGAATATCTTTAATGTCGTTATTTTTCATATAGAAAGCAGCTATTTTTCTTATCTTTTCCTGTTTAGTAAAATTGACCGCTTCTTTTGCTAAACCGAAATTTTTATTACTTCTTGTTTTGACTTCAACAAAACACAATATATCTTTTTTTTTAGTTATTATATCTATCTCGCCTATTTTACACTTATAGTTCTTTTCTAATATTTTATACTTTCTTTTTTTCAAATATTTGAGTGCTATATCTTCTCCCTGTTGCCCCAAAATTTTCTTAAACATACTCTTTTACACCCTTAAAACTTTTTCTATGGATTGGAGATATACCAAATATTTTAATTTTTTCTTTATGTAGTTTTGTAGGGTAACCTTTATGTCTTTTAAATTCATATTGAGGATATATAGTATCATATTGCTTCATTATTTCATCTCGCCTTACTTTGGCTAATATAGAAGCAGAAGCTATAGAAAAACTAAGCGTATCACCTTTAATGATAGCTTCTTGAGGGATTTGGGTTTTTATTTTAAACTTTCCATCAATTAATACAAAATCGGGTTTGATAGAAAGTTTAGATAATGCAATCTCCATTGAAAGAAGAGAAGCATTTAAAATATTTATAGAATCTATTTTGTACGGTTTTACTACAGATATGGCAAAAGCAATAGCTTCTTTTTTAATCTCTTTTGAAAGGATTTCCCTTTTTGAAGGGGTAAGTTTTTTTGAATCGTTAACACCTGGTATTCTTTTGCCTTGTGGCATAATAACTGCTGCAGAAACAACAGGACCTGCAAGAGGTCCTCTGCCTGCTTCGTCTATGCCACAAACTAAAGAATAACCTTCTTTAATAGCTTTATTTTCATAAAAAAACAAAGAACACTAAAACCTATTAATATTAAAGAGTTTTTTTTACTTTTAATTAACTCTTCTTTCCTTAATTCTTGCAGCTTTACCTTTTAAGTCTCTTAAATAGTAAATTTTAGAACGTCTTACTTTACCGAACTTTACAACCTCTATCTTGTCTATCATAGGAGAATTAAATTTAAATATTTTTTCTACACCAATTCCTGAAGAGATTTTTCTTACAGTAAAAGTTGCATTTGAAGAACCATGTTTTTTTGCAATCACAACGCCTTCATAAATTTGTATTCTCTCTTTTTCGCCCTCTTTTAACTTTAAAAAAACCTTGACAGTATCACCAGCTTTAAAGTTTGGGAAATCTGTTCTTGCATTTTCTGCGTTTATTTTTTCAATAACATTCATTTTTTTACCTACATCCTAAATACATTAAATAATACATAATCTATCTAAAACAATTGATACAGCAGACCTAACTGAAAGATGATTATAATCTGAACCAGATTTTATCGGTTCTAAAACATAGTCTACACTATTTATAATCTCTTCTGAAAGCCCCCAAGCCGTACCAAAAACCAATATATAACTCTTATCCTTAATCTGCTTTTTGATATTTTCAAACGTTACACTGTTTTTATATTTTTTTGCACTCGTTGCAATTAAAATAGGACTTTTTTTTTCCTTTGTTTCTATATCAGAAACTATTTCCTTAAGATCTTTTACAACTCTTAATAAAGATAAAGCTCCAAAACGTGTAATATTATACTCTTTGCCATAACCTTCCATCCAGTGCGATTTGATTTTATTTACCATCTCTAACTGTTCAGGAATAGGATTGGCAATATAAAAAGCTTTTGCAGAATAAGTTTTTGCTGCTCTTGCGATATCGTGAATATCAAAATTTGTAACTGCCGAAGTTATCACCTTTCCTTGTTTATTTAAAACAGGATAGTGCAATAAAGCTATATAAAATGAACCCTTCAAACTTCAATCTCTCAAGTTATTTAGAATTTTGTTTAAATCTAAATACCACCTCTTAATTATCTCAATATCCTCTTTTGTTTTAACTTTCTTATTTAAAAGGTCAAATCTATTTAAAAAAGTTTTTTTTAAAGAGTTTTCTCTTCGCCACTCCTCTATTTTCTTATGATTACCAGAAGTTAAAACATCAGGTACTTTCTTATTTTTCCATATTAAAGGCTTTGTATACTCAGATTGTTTTAGCAAATTGTCTTCAAAACTATCTTCTTTTGCACTACTGTCATCTCCAAGTACACCAGGTATAAACCTTACAGTAGAATCAATTACTGCCATTGCAGCAACTTCACCTCCTGTTAAAACGAAATCTCCAATAGAGATATGTTCATCCACATAAGATAAAATTCTTTCATCAAAACCTTCATATCGTCCACAAATTAAAATGATATTTTTCTCTTTGCTTAATTTTTTTGCTACCTTGTTATTAAAAAGGTCTCCTTGAGGTGAAAGTAAGACAGTCTTTATCTCTCCACTACTTTTTTTCTTAGCATATTGTATAGCTGACCAAATAGGCTCTGCCATCATAAGCATTCCTTGTCCACCGCCATAAATCGTATCATCAACCTTATTGTGCTTGTTATCAGCAAAATCACGAATATTGATAACATTTAAATCAAGCTTTTTATTAGTTACAGCTCTTTTAATAATGCCGTAATTAAAAAAAGATTCTAAAAGCTCAGGGAAAATAGTAAGAACAAAAAAAGAGTTTGGCATAATAATTTTAAAAATACTCCGGCTGTTTAACTTCCATTCTTTTTTTCTTTATATCAATATTTAAAACAAAAGAGTTTACAGCTGGTATAAGAATTTCTCCATCTTCACCTTTAATGACATAGACATCATTTGCACCCGTTTCTATTATAGATACTAATTTACCAAGTAGATTGTTTTTTTCAAAAACAGAAATACCTATCAAATCATTCCAATAATAGATGTCTTCCTGATTTAAATTTGGCAGGACATCTTTAGGTGTAAATAACTCTTTCCCTACAAATTCTTCGGCTAAATCTCTATTATCTATCCCCTCAAGCTTCAAAAGAAAACCCCTTCTGTATTCTTTCAACATCAGGGGTTTGTATTTTATTTTATTAATAAAAAAAGATTCAACAGCATTTAAACTTTCTTTACTTTCAAAATAAGAAAAAAATTTTAAATTGCCATTAATTCCATGAATACCAACTATTTTACCAACTTTAATTAAATTATTGTTTTTATATTTATTCAATAATTTCAAGCACTGTACGCTTTTTTAATTTTGTAGAAGCTGCACCAAGAATAGTTCTCATAGACCTTGCGGTTCTACCTTGCTTTCCTATAATCTTTCCTAAATCAGATTTTGCAACTTTTAACTCAAGTACTGAAGTTTGATTACCTTCAACTTCCACTACTTTTACTTCTTCAGGATTGTCAACCAATGCTTTTGCGATGTGTTCAATTAGATCTTTCATAACATTATTCCTCTCTTTTAAGTTAATATAAAAAAACTATTTAAGCTGATACTCCTTGTTTTTTATACAAAGATTTTACAGTAGTACTAAGAATTGCACCTTTCCCTATCCATTCATCAATTTTTTCTTTTTTTAATATTATTTCGTTTGGCTCTACCATAGGGTTATAAATACCTACAACCTCTATAAACTTGCCATCTCTACTTGATCTTTCATCTGCAACAACAACCCTGTAATAAGGTTGTTTTTTACTTCCTTTTCTTGAAAGTCTAATTTTTACTGCCATAATTAAGCTCTTACTCCTTATTCAAAATTTAAAACCAGTTTAAATCTAATTTAAATCTAACTGTCAAAAGCTTTAAAAAACTAATTTAAAACCTTTCTTTTATTACTAATATCAAAGCTATGTCAAAACTATTTTAAACACTTTATATTAAAAAGGTAAAAAAGAACCCATTTTTTTCCCTTTTTTAAGATTTATTTTTTTCATCATCTTTAGCATTTGATTATAATTATTCAAAAGCTTATTAACATCTTGAACTTTAGTGCCGCTTCCTTTTGCTATTCTAATCTTACGTTTAGCCTTTATTATTGAATGATTTTCTCTCTCATAAAAGGTCATTGAATTTATAATCGCCTCAATACGTACAAACTCATTTTCATCGACATTAACATTTTTAAGTTTATTGCCAACTCCAGGTATCATTCCCATAATATCTTTTAAAGAACCCATTTTTCTTATTGTTAGAAGTTGCTCTTTAAAATCTTCAAGCGTAAAGTTGTTTTTTTTTATCTTTTTTTCAAGGGCAACTGCTTTTTTTTGATCAACAAGTTCTTGGGCTCTTTCTATTAAAGAAAGAGTATCGCCCATACCAAGAATTCGTTGTGCCATTCGGTCAGGATAAAAAGGTTTTATATCACTTAATTTTTCACCAACTCCTATAAATTTTATAGGTTTACCCGTAATCGATTTAATTGAAAGAGCAGCCCCACCTTTTGCATCCCCATCCATTTTTGTCAAAATTATACCACTTATATCAATTGCTTTATCAAAAGAGAGGGCACTATTTACAGCATCTTGACCTGTCATAGCATCAGCAACAAAAAGTGTTTCTAAAGGTGAGGTGTTTTTTTTTATATCAACAAGCTCCTGCATCATCTTTTCATCAATATGCATTCTACCAGCTGTATCTATAATAAGTGTATCAAACCCTTCCTTTTTAGCAAAACTAATAGCATTTATACAATTTTTTTCGGGTTTAATAGATATGTCAGTATCAAAGACAGGAACGTTAAGTTCAGCACCAACTTTTTTAAGTTGGTCAATTGCAGCAGGACGATAAATATCAACAGATATAAGTAAGGGAGTCTTTTTTTCTTTTCTTAAAAAAGAAGCTAATTTAGCAGCTGTAGTTGTCTTACCTGCACCTTGCAGTCCAGCTAACATAATAACAGTTAAAGCATTATTTGAAAGATTTAGTCCTTGATTAGATGCACCCATAAGCTCAGTTAATTCTTGATCTACTATCTTAATTAACTGTTGAGTTGGTGTGAGCGTTTTAAGAACTTCTTCACCAACAGCCTTGTTTTTAACTTGTTCAATAAATTTTTTTACAACTTTATAATGAACATCTGCTTCAAGAAGAGCCAAACGAACATCTTTCAAACCATCTTTAATATTGTTCTCAGAAAGCTTACCATATCCTTTTAATTTTCTAAAAACACCATCTAATTTATCACTTAAGCTTTCAAACATATTAAATTCCTTTTTAAACAACCGTTAAAATAAAAAAAGCCCTACTTTTTATTAGTTAGGGCTTTTTTATTAAAAAGATTCGGCGACACCTACTCTCCCACACAGCTGCCCGTGCAGTACCATCGGCACACAGAGACTTAACTTCCGTGTTCGGGATGGGAACGGGTATTTCCCTCTGGTCATTGTCACCGAAAAACATTAAATTTAGATTAAATTTAGATATATTAAAACGTTCAATTTATTTTTATGAAAAAGCAAAATTAGAAATATAAAAAAATTAAGCCTCACGACCTATTAGTATCGGTTAGCTAAATACATTACTGTACTTACACATCCGACCTATCAACCTTGTAGTCTTCAAGGAGTCTTCAGAGGGTATAAACCCTAGGGATATCTAATCTTGAAGTTGGCTTCCCGCTTAGATGCTTTCAGCGGTTATCCATTCCGAACTTAGCTACCCAGCAATGCCGTTGGCACAACAACTGGAACACCATAGGTTCGTCCATTCCGGTCCTCTCGTACTAGGAACAGCTCTTCTCAAATATCCTGCGCCCACGAAAGATAGGGACCAAACTGTCTCACGACGTTTTAAACCCAGCTCGCGTACCACTTTAATCGGCGAACAGCCGAACCCTTGGGACCTGCTTCAGCCCCAGGATGTGATGAGCCGACATCGAGGTGCCAAACCGCCCCGTCGATATGAACTCTTGGGGGCGATAAGCCTGTTATCCCCGGCGTACCTTTTATCCGATGAGCGACGGCCCTTCCATACAGAACCGCCGGATCACTAAGACCTACTTTCGTACCTGCTTGAAATGTCTCTCTTGCAGTCAAGCTCCCTTATGCCTTTACACTCAATGGCTGGTTTCCAATCAGCCTGAGGGAACCTTTGCGCGCCTCCGTTACTCTTTAGGAGGCAACCGCCCCAGTCAAACTACCCACCAGGCACTGTCTTCCACCCGGATAACGGGATGAAATTAGAACCTTAAAACAGCAAGGGTGGTATTTCAAGGACGACTCCACAATGGCTGGCGCCACTGCTTCAAAGTCTCCCACCTATCCTACACATACTATTCCAAAATCCAATGCCAAGCTATAGTAAAGGTGCCGGGGTCTTTCCGTCTTTTCGCGGGTAGACGGCATCTTCACCGCCATTACAATTTCGCTGAGCCTCTGGTTGAGACAGCGCGGAAGTCGTTACGCCATTCGTGCAGGTCGGAACTTACCCGACAAGGAATTTCGCTACCTTAGGACCGTTATAGTTACGGCCGCCGTTTACCAGGGCTTCAGTTCAAAGCTTCTCACTTAAAAAGTGATAACAAATCCCCTTAACCTTCCAGCACCGGGCAGGCGTCAGACCCTATACATCGTCTTGCGACTTAGCAGAGTCCTATGTTTTTAGTAAACAGTCGCTACCGCCATTTCTCTGCGACCTTCTTCTGCTCCACACGCGAAGTGTTTCACATACCAAAGGCACACCTTCTCCCGAAGTTACGGTGTCATTTTGCCGAGTTCCTTAACCAGAGTTATCTCAAGCGCCTTAGAATTTTCTTCCTACCTACCTGTGTCGGTTTGCGGTACGATCACCCTAAAATCTCGTTTAGAAGATTTTCTTGTCAGTATGGGATCAGTCAGTTCAGGACTAGGTCCACCTACTCGCTTCTCGACCTTAAGAGAGAACGGATTTTCCTATCCTCTCAGTCTACTAGCTTGAACCGTCTATTCCAACAGACGGCTGACTTGCCCTCCTGCGTCCCTCCATCACTCAAACAATTTTAAGGTGGTACAGGAATATTAACCAGTTTTCCATCACCTACGCCTTTCGGCCTCGGCTTAGGGATCGACTAACCCTGAGCAGATTAGCTTTACTCAGGAAACCTTAGGTTTTCGGCGAACGAGTTTTTCACTCGTTTTATCGCTACTCATGTCAGCATGGTCTCTTCTGATAGGTCCAGCAGTCCTTACAGTCTGCCTTCAACCCCCTACAGAATGCTCTCCTACCGATATATGAAAAAAATCATATATCTCGCGGTTTCGGTACTATGCTTAGCCCCGCTACATTTTCGGCGCAGGACAACTCGACCAGTGAGCTATTACGCTTTCTTTAAAGGGTGGCTGCTTCTAAGCCAACCTCCTGGTTGTTTGTGTCATCCCACCTCCTTCTCCACTTAGCATAGATTTAGGGACCTTAACCGGCGATCTGGGCTGTTTCCCTTTCGACCACGGAACTTAGCTCCCGTAGTCTGACTCCCATAATTAACTTAAACGGTATTCGGAGTTTGATTAGGTTTGGTAATCTGGTGAGACCCCTAGCCCATTCAGTGCTCTACCCCCGTCAAGAAACTTATGAGGCTATACCTAAATATATTTCGGAGAGAACCAGCTATTTCCAAGTTTGTTTGGCCTTTCACCCCTATCCACAGGTCATCCGAGCATTTTTCAACATACAACGGTTCGGGCCTTCACGTAATTTTACTTACGCTTCACCCTGCCCATGGATAGCTCACTTGGTTTCGGGTCTACTTCATGCAACTAATTCGCCCTATTAAGACTCGCTTTCGCTACGGCTACACCTTATTCGGCTTAACCTTGCAACATAAAGTAACTCGCTGACTCATTATGCAAAAGGCACGCGGTCACACGAAATATACCGAAGTATATTCACTGTGCTCCCACTGCTATGTAGGCAAACGGTTTCAGGTACTATTTCACTCCCCTCACAGGGGTACTTTTCACCTTTCCCTCACGGTACTGGTTCACTATCGGTCGATAAGTAGTATTTAGCCTTAGGAGATGGTCCTCCTAGATTCCCACAAGATTTCTCGTGTCCCGTGGTACTCAGGTGCCATCTGTGTCACTTTCGATTTCGGTTACGGGATTATCACCCTCTATGATTAGGTTTTCCAACCTATTCACCTATCTAATTATGAATCACGTTATGATGGTCCTACAACCCCATATAACCCGAAAGTTATATGGTTTGGGCTATTTCCATTTCGCTCGCCGCTACTTTGGAAATCACTATTGTTTTCTTTTCCTGAAGATACTAAGATGGTTCAGTTCTCTTCGTTAGCCTCAATTAGGCTATGTATTCACCTAATGATGTTTCAGTATTAACCGAAACGGGTTTCCCCATTCAGAAATCTCCGGTTCAAAGCTTGTTTAGCAGCTCCCCGAAGCTTATCGCAGCTTACCACGTCTTTCTTCGCCTCTTATCGCCAAGGCATCCGCCGTTTGCCCTTAGTAGCTTAATTAAAGTATAAATTCTAAGTTGTTTTTCCACAAAAAAACAATTGAACGCTTTAATATATCTAAATCATTCCTCAATTTTCAAAGAACATAAAAAAATCTTATGTAAATTTACATAAGATTTTTAAAACTTATATTTGGTGGAGGTGAAAGGACTTGAACCTTCGACATCCTGCGTGCAAGGCAGACGCTCTCCCAACTGAGCTACACCCCCTACTTAAACAAACTAATGTGGTGGGCCTGGGTGGATTTGAACCATCGGCCTCACGCTTATCAGGCGTGCGCTCTAACCAACTGAGCTACAGGCCCTCTAATCAGTAGCACGTTTGAGAATTTTGTATATAACACTTTCAAAAAAAAATGAAAGTTCAACACAAAACTCTTGTTTTATCTAAAAATATAAAAGAACAAGTCTCAATCTCTCAAAACTGGTTAATAATAATAAGGTCTTTTTTTTTATTTCTTTCCTTAGAAAGGAGGTGATCCAGCCGCAGGTTCCCCTACGGCTACCTTGTTACGACTTCACCCCAATTACTAATCATACCTTAGGTGTCTGCCTCCCGAAGGTTAGCTCAACAACTTCTGGTACAATTAACTCTCGTGGTGTGACGGGCGGTGTGTACAAGGCCTGGGAACGTATTCACCCCGTCATGCTGATACGGGATTACTAGCGATTCCAACTTCATGGAGTCGAGTTGCAGACTCCAATCCGGACTTAGAACGGCTTTATGGGATTGGCTTACTCTCGCGAGTTTGCGACCCTTTGTACCGTCCATTGTAGCACGTGTGTAGCCCTGGGCATAAGGGCCATGAGGACTTGACGTCATCCCCACCTTCCTCCTCGTTAACCAAGGCAGTATCTTTAGAGTCCCCAACTAAATGCTGGCAACTAAAGACAGGGGTTGCGCTCGTTGCGGGACTTAACCCAACATCTCACGACACGAGCTGACGACAGCCATGCAGCACCTGTCATCGGGTTCCCCGAAGGGCACTCATAATTTTCAAAATGATTCCCGAGATGTCAAGCCCAGGTAAGGTTCTTCGCGTAGCATCGAATTAAACCACATGCTCCACCGCTTGTGCAGGCCCCCGTCAATTCCTTTGAGTTTTAATCTTGCGATCGTACTCCCCAGGCGGAACACTTAATGCGTTAGCTGCTGCACAGCGAACATAAAGTCCGCTACACATAGTGTTCAACGTTTACTGCGTGGACTACCAGGGTATCTAATCCTGTTTGCTCCCCACGCCTT
Organism: Desulfobacterales bacterium; assembly: GCA_963662235.1. GTDB lineage: Bacteria > Desulfobacterota > Desulfobacteria > Desulfobacterales. Next base: position 1,940,241 of record OY759308.1, read on the forward strand.
CGTACCTCAGCGTCAGTATTGGTCCAGGAAGTCGCCTACGCTACTGGTGTTCCTCCAGATATCTATGCATTCCACCGCTACACCTGGAATTCCACTTCCCTCTCCCATACTCAAGTCATGCAGTTTCAAATGCACTTCCGAGGTTGAGCCTCGGGCTTTCACATCTGACTTGCAAAACCGCCTACGTACTCTTTACGCCCAATAATTCCGAATAACGCTTGCACCCCCCGTGTTACCGCGGCTGCTGGCACGGAGTTAGCCGGTGCTTCCTTCATTGGTACCGTCAAAAATACCAGCTATTAACTGATATTCATTTCTTTCCAATCGACAGAACTTTACGACCCGAAAGCCTTCATCATTCACGTGACGTCGCTGCGTCAGGGTTTCCCCCATTGCGCAAAATTCCTCACTGCTGCCTCCCGTAGGAGTCTGGACCGTGTCTCAGTTCCAGTGTGGCTGATCATCCTCTCAGATCAGCTAACCATCGTAGCCTTGGTAGGCCATTACCCCACCAACAAGCTAATGGTACATGGACTCATCTTTAAACAATAGCATGCAAGCAGAGGCTATCTTTAATTTAAAAAGCCGAAACTTAATAAACATCATTCGGTATTAGCAAAACTTTCGTTTTGTTATTCCCAATTTAAAGGCAGATTATCCATGCATTACTCACCCGTGCGCCACTTTACTTGTAATTGCAAGCAATTACTTTCTCGTTCGACTTGCATGTGTTAGGCACGCCACAAGCGTTCATTCTGAGCCAGGATCAAACTCTCCAGTTAATATACAAAAATATGTATAAACTAAAAAGAGTAAGTTCCTAAAATTTAGAACTTTTCTTAAAAAATCAAATTAATCAACAAAAGAGCCTTTATTTATCATTAACCAGTTTTCAAAGATCAAAACTTTTTTTCATAAGGTTCTTCCCATACGAAAAAAACAAGAAAGACTAATTACATTTTTTTGTTCTGTCAACACCAAAAAACAAAAAAAATTTTTTATTGTTTTATGTAGCAATAACGCTTCTTTCCCGCTCTTAAAACTATATTTTTATGGGAAATAAAGAATTTTTTTTTAAAAATAAAATCTATATCGTCTATTTTTTCGTTATTAATATATGCTCCGCCCTGTTTTATCAGCCTTCTACCTTCACTTTTAGATTTTACAAGCCCTGCAAGAAACAAGAGCTCACTAAGCTTTATTCCATTTGTTATAATTTCCGAACTTATCTTATAATGCGGTATTGAGTCTTCTTTATCTATATTAATTGTCGTATTTATATTATGTATTGAGCTTGTTTTTAAAATATCTTTTGGAATGTTTTTTATTCCAAACATTTTTGTAGTAGCATTAAAAGAGTTAATAGCTTCTTTTTCGCCATGTGCTATTTTAGTAGCCTCAAAAGCAAGTATTGTCTTGGCCGCATTTAATTCTCCCCCTTTTATACTTTTAATTAAATCTATCTCTTCCATAGGAATAAGAGTAAAAAGAGATAAAAATTTTACCACATCTTGATCATCTGTGTTTATCCAAAATTGGTAGTAATCGTATGGACTTGTCCTTTCTTTATCAAGCCACACAGCCCCTTTTGCAGTTTTTCCCATTTTTGCACCACTACTTGTAGTAATAAGAGGAAATGTAATTCCATATGCCGATTTCCCTCTTACTCTCCTTATTAAATCTATACCTGCAACGATATTTCCCCATTGGTCACTGCCACCCATTTGCACAAAACAACTATTATTTTCAGAAAGTTTTAAGAAATCGTAAGCTTGAAGCAACATATAATTAAACTCTATAAAATTTAAACCTTCATTAGAATCGAGCCTTACCTTATAACTCTCTGCTTTAACCATTTTATTTACACTAAAATGTTTACCTATATCTCTTAAAAAAGGTATATATTCTAATCCTACAAGCCAATCTGCATTATCTAAAAGCTTTCCTGCATTCTCTTTATTAAAATCTATAAAAAAAGAGAGCTGTTTTTTTAAACATTTTTTATTCTCTTCTATTGTTTTTTCATTAAGAACTTTACGCATCTCTGTTTTTCCGGATGGATCACCTATTAATCCTGTACCACCACCAACAAGAGCGATAGGTTTGTGCCCTGCTCTTTGCATATGTACAAGAGCCATAATAGGAACAAGACTACCAATATGCAAACTTGATGCTGTTGGGTCAAAACCTATATAACAAGATATGCCTTTAGATAAAAAAAGTTTTTCAATCTCTTCATCATTAGTAGTATTCTCTATAAACCCTCTATTTTTTAAAATATTTATAACATTCATTTAAAAATAACCTATTTTTTAACGATTCAAATTAAAAAAACAATTTACAAACATAAACCTTATAACTCTCTTTTACAGAAATAAAGTTTTCAATATAAAAAGAACATAATTTAAAAAATTTTTATTTGTTATTTTTTAAATAATAATAATTGTTTTATTAATACACCTATGCTATCAGCCCATTTATTATGCTTAATGCAAAAGAGGTAAGAGAAAGAGCAGAATATTGCTATTTAGTTTACCATCAATTATGTCATCTTCAAAAAAATGAATTTATTGAGCCTACAGACTACATCAGAATTTTAGACAAATCTTCTCTTGATTTGAAAAATGATAATTTCATAAAAGAAACGATAAAATCTTCCATTTTAATAGGACAACAAGATGGAGGTTTAAACTCCCTTGTTTCTCTTTATGAAGGTTTTGTTTATGCCTTTTGTGAAGTTATTGAAACCAATATAGAATCACTCGTCGCAAGCTTGGATAAAGATTTCTTGCAATCCCTTAAAGAAGAGATAACTACTAAGTTTTAAATAAATATTAAACTTTTCTGTTTTTTAGCAAAAAAAAAGGAGGAAACAATGTCAAGAAAGCAAGCCGAAATAATGTCGCTTGAAGCAGCCATTAAAAAATTTGTTAATGATGGCTCTGTTGTAGCATTTGGAGGATTCACAGGTTTTGGCAGAAACCCTTTTGCAGCAGCATGGGAGGTTGTAAGGCAAAACAAAAAAAAACTACACTCTCTTGATAGGCATGGTAGCTGTTGTACTTGGCTTTTGAATGCTGTTGGTGCCTTAGAAATCTTTGAAACTGACTGGATGGGTTGGGGAGAAATTGCCGGTAAATTAGACCTTAATATGGAAAGGCAATATAAAAACAAAAACATTATCTTAGAAGATTATGCACACGGTGGAATGGCTTTGAGACTTTTAGCAGGTGCGATAGGTGCTCCCTTCCTACCATACTACGCCTCACTTGGTTCAGATTTGTATAATGAAGAGTACGATGCTCTTGGGAGAGCAGGACTTCGCAATGGCAGTCGCCCTAAGATTGCAAAAAAGAAATTTATCGCAATGGAAGACCCTTTTTGGGGAAAAGGAAAAGTCAAATTACTTCCAGCTGCAAAACCAGATGTAGCAATTATTCACGTAGCTCAAGCTGGCGAAAAAGGAACTGCAAGATGGAGAGGTGTTAGTTCTGCAGACAAAGAGACAGCTTTTGCCGCAGATAGAGTCATCTTGACCTGTGAAGAAATAGTTCCTGAAGAAGAGATAAGAAAAAATCCTGAAACCAATCAAATCCCTTTTTTTATTGTTGATGCAATAGTTGAGTGCCCTTATGGAGCATATCCAAGTGCAGTCCCTTTCTTTTACGATTATGATGCACCATTTATGCGTGAAATGGATGCAGTTTCAAGAGATGAAGATAAATTAAAAAAATGGCTTGATGAATGGGTCTATGCTCCAGAAAATTGGAACAAATTTATTGAAAAGATAGGTGCTAAAAAACTACTTGATATCAAGGCGGACAGCACACTCGGTTACAGTACCAGACTTGTCAGAGGGCAAAAACCTTCACCAAGAATGACTAAACCTTTATCCGTAATCAGAAGCGGTTTTTAACATAAGGGAGACAAAAAAAATGACAAAATCAATGCAAGAAATGATAGACTTAATAGATAAAATTCCTGACATAGAAGTAGAAAAAGAAGAGGAATTTTTGTTACCAGAATTGATGGCTATAGCTGTTTCAAAAGAGGTAAGAAATGATGATATAGTTTTTGCAGGCACAGGACTCCCTATGGTTGGAATAATGACAGCAAACTTTACAACTGCACCTAATGCGGTTTTAATTTATGAGGCTGGCATTTGTGATGGTAAAACAATACATACACCAATGTCTGTTTGCGACCAAAGAGCTGCCAATATGAGTTCTTCTCTTGGTGGACTTGTTGATACTTTTGGTTATTACCTTCAAAGAGGATTTGTAACTTTGGGTTTTCTTGGAGGTGCTTCAATAGATAAATATGGAGGAGTAAATGTTACATCTATTGGCGACTATTTCTCACCTAAAAACCGTTTTACAGGCAGTGGTGGAAATTCAGACATAGGCACACTTTCTAAGAGAACTGTTTTTATTATGTTACAAGAAAAGAGAAGATTTTTAGAAAAAAATGACTACACAACAACTCCAGGGTGGTGGTGTACAGATTGGAAAGATAAAAAATGGAAGAGAAAAAGTGAAGTTTGGGCAGGTACTGATTTTGCTGATAATGGTCCAGAAGCAGTCGTAACAAATATGGCTACATATCGCTTTGACGAAAATGGCATTATGTATCTTGATACGACACATCCTGGTGTTACTGTTGAGCAAGTAAAAGAAAATTGCGGTTTTGATGTTAATACAGAAAGATATAACGGTAAAACAAAACTTCCTACATATAGAGAGCTTTTTGTTTTAAGAGAATTTGTTGACCCTGAATTGATATTTTTACCTAAAAAAATAGATTATCCACCCGCAATCCAAAAAATTATAGACGGTTAGTTTTTATTATTTAACCGAGAGCTTTGCACATAGTTCTATTTTGTAATATTTTTGTGGTGAAGTAGTATATTAATACATCGAACCCAAAAATATTACAAAAGAGAGCGTCAGTCTTTATGGGGTTTTTAGAAGTTTTTATAAAATTACCAAAAGTTAATATTTTATTGAAAACTGCTATTTTTTCATAAAAAACATTATGTGCAAAGCTCTCTTAACCATCTATCCCTACTATGAGGCTGTAATACAACTTGTTTGTGTTGCAGCCTCATTATTTTTAAAGCTTTTATACTTTATATTTTCTTATAGCTTCCATTTCCCTCACTACCTAAAAAATTCAAAACACTTCTATAACCAAAACCCCTCTAAATAGTGGCATTCAAACACTAAGTGAATTAACAAATTAAACTATTGCTATATCAATAAATAATAAGTATAAAATAAAGCATTATGTTTTCAAAAGCATAATGCCAATTAAGGCAAAAAAAATAACCTTAAATACCTTAATATAAATGTTTAAGGTAAAAATAGGAGGGTCATAATTATGGAAAAAGTAAAATTACAAGATAAATACCAATTGTTTATTGGCGGAGAATGGAGAGATTCTTCAGACGGAACAACCTTTAAATCAACTTGTCCTGCGGATGGAAGTTTTTTGGCAGAATGCGCACAAGCAACAAGAGATGATGTTGACGATGCTGTAAAAGCTGCATGGGAAGCTTTTCCTGCTTGGAAAGCAACAACAGCTGCTCAAAAAGCTGTAATCTTAAATAAAATAGCTGATATCATTGATGAAAATAAAGAATTTTTAGCAATGGCAGAAACTATGGATAACGGTAAACCTATCCGTGAAACAATGAATGTTGATATTCCATTATCAGCAGAACATTTTCGTTATTTTGCAGGATGTATTTTAGCAGATGAAGGTAGTGCTAATATGTTAGGTACAGATACATTAAGTCTTATCCTTAGAGAGCCTATCGGTGTTGTTGGTCAAATAGTTCCTTGGAACTTCCCATTTTTAATGGCAGCTTGGAAATTGGCTCCAGTTCTTGCAAGTGGTTGTTGTACAGTTTTCAAACCTTCTAGCACAACCTCTTTGAGTGTGTTAGAATTTGCACGACTTATTCAAGATGTTATTCCTAAGGGAGTTTTTAATGTTGTAACTGGCTCTGGTTCAAAATCTGGTCAATACATTTTAGAACACAAAGGTTTTAGGAAACTTGGTTTCACAGGTTCTACAGAAATTGGTAAAAACATAGCAAAAGCTGCAGCAGATCGTCTTATCCCTGCAACATTAGAATTAGGCGGAAAATCTGCTAATATCTATTTTAACGATTGCAATTGGGAAATGGCTATGGACGGACTTCAACTTGGAATTCTATTCAACCAAGGTCAAGTTTGTTGTGCTGGTTCTCGTGTTTTTGTCCAAGAAGATATCTATGATAAATTTGTAAAAGAAGCTGTAGAAAGATTTAATAAAGTTAATGTTAATCTTCCTTGGATTGACGATACTCAAATGGGTTCTCAAGTTGACGAAAATCAAATGAAAACAATTTTGGGATATATTGACATTGCTAAACAAGAAGGTGCAACTATTGTTTGTGGTGGAGAAAGACTTAGCACAGGCGAATTAGCCAAAGGTTGTTTTATGAAACCTACTTTAATTACTAATGTTACTAACGATATGCGTGTTGCCCAAGAAGAAATTTTCGGACCTGTTGCAGTTATCATCAAATTTAAAACAGAAGACGAAGTTGTTGCAATGGCAAACGACAGTGTTTATGGCTTAGGTGGAGCTGTTTGGACACGCGATATTAACCGTGCCATAAGAGTTTCTCGGGCTATCGAAACTGGTCGTATGTGGGTCAACTCTTACAACGCTATTCCAGAAGGAGCACCATTTGGAGGCTACAAAGAATCTGGTATAGGAAGAGAAACACACAAAGTTATTTTAGAGCACTACACTCAAATGAAAAACATTATGATTAATCTTTCTGAAGCTCCAACTGGATTTTATCCTCAAAAGTAATTTATAACTAAAAAAATAAAAAAGTAGCTGTCTAACAAGGCAGCTACTTTTTTTTTGCAAAAAGTTTTTTTATTATAAAATTCTAACCTCTATCTTCTTTTTTTCTAATTATTCAAAATTTACAAAACTCATCAAAATCTTAAAAAAAATATTTCAATAAAAATAAGCAAGAAACTTACTGATAGACAAAAATTATTAATAATGTTAGTTAGCAAAATTCTAAAAAAGATGAAGATTTTTGGCATAAAAAAAGATTAGGATAAATTATAGAAAGTATGAAAAAAATAACGATAGAAGATTTAGCTTATTTTATAAAAGATGCTAAAAAAGATAACGAACCTCAACCTGTTTTTTTTCTTGGAGCAGGAGCTTCAAAATCAGGGAACATACCATTAGCTGAAAAAATTGCAGAAGATATATTAAAAAAGCATTCTAAAAACTCTCGCATACAAAAGCTTGAAAAAAATGAAAGAAACTACACTAATATTATGGAATGTTTATTACCTTATCAAAGAAAGAAACTGTTAAAAGAATATATAGATAAATCTAAACTCAATGTAACTCATATCTATTTGGCACACTTACTTAACAAAGGTTTTGTTGATTATGTTCTCACTGTCAACTTCGATAACCTTATGCTTCGAGCACTTGCGTTATATAACCAGTTCCCTGCAACTTACGATATGGCTATACTAAAAGAACTTACAACGACTACTTTTGAAGAGCAATCGGTTGTTTATTTGCATGGCAAACACGATGGCTTATGGCAACTTAATACAGATAATGAAATGAAAAAGATTAACCCTCTTGCCCTTAGAGTTTTTGATACCATTAAAAATAGACCATGGATAATAATTGGTTATAGTGGAAATGACCCAGTTTTTGACCATATAAAAAAAACAGTAAGGTTTGATAATGGCTTATTTTGGGTTGGATATAAAGATAAAGAGCCAATTGAAAAGGTTAAAGAATTTTTAAATTCTGAAAATAAAGATTGTTATTATATTGAAGGATACGACTCCGATTCATTTATGCTAAAATTAAATAAAGAGTTAAAATTAGGACAACCCAAAATTTTAGATAAACCATTTTCATGTTTAAAAGAGATGCTTGAAGGGATTAAGGATATTGATGAAGAAAAACATTTTAAAGGTGTAAAAGAAAGATTAGAGATAAGTAAAAGATATGTTAATACAGCCATTAAGCAATTTGAAGAAAATAAAACAACTAATATTGAAGCAGAAGACTTGGATACCGATAAGCTAAGAAAAGAGATAATTAATTTAATAATTTCTGGGGAGTACGATTCAAAGAGAATAGAAGAGATTGAAGCAAACGCAAGCAATCTAAAAAATGAAAGCTTAAACAAATCTCTATCTGATTTATATCTTAACTGGGGAGTTGATTTATATGACTTAGCCAAAACAAAGGAAAAAGAAGAAGCAGAAAAGTTGTATATGCAAGCAATCGAAAAATACAAAAAAGCAATTGAAATAAAACCTGACGACCACGAAGCCTTTTGTAGCTGGGGACTTGCTTTATGTAAATTAGCCGAAACAAAGGAAAAAGAAGAAGCAAAAAAGTTGTATATGCAAGCATTTGAAAAATACGAAAAAGTAATTGAAATAAAACCTGACAAACACGAAGCCTTTAATAACTGGGGAAATGCTTTATTTCACTTAGCCAAAACAAAGGAAAAAGAAGAAGCTGAAAAGTTGTATATACAAGCAATCGAAAAATACAAAAAAGCAATTGAAATAAAACCTGACAAACACGAAGCCTTTAATAACTGGGGACTTGCTTTACAAAACTTAGCCAAAACAAAGGAAAATGAAGAAGCAGAAAAGTTGTATATGCAAGCAATCGAAAAATACAAAAAAGCAATTGAAATAAAACCTGACTACCACGAAGCCTTTGATAACTGGGGAAATGCTTTATGTAACTTAGCCAAAACAAAGGAAAAAGAAGAAGCTGAAAATTTGTATATGCAAGTAATCGAAAAATACAAAAAAGCAATTGAAATAAAACCTGACAAACACGAAGCCTTTTATAACTGGGGAAATGCTTTATGTAACTTAGCCAAAACAAAGGAAAAAGAAGAAGCAGAAAAGTTGTATATGCAAGCAATCGAAAAATACGAAAAAGCAATTGAAATAAAACCTGACAAATACGAAGCCTTTTATAACTGGGGAGTTGCTTTATTTTACTTAGCCAAAACAAAGGAAAAAGAAGAAGCAGAAAAGTTGTATATGCAAGCAATCGAAAAATACGAAAAAGCAATTGAAATAAAACCTGACAAATACGAAGCTTTTAATAACTGGGGAAATGCTTTATGTAACTTAGCCAAAACAAAGGAAAAAGAAGAAGCAGAAAAGTTGTATATGCAAGCATTTGAAAAATACAAAAAAGCAACTGAAATAAAAACTGACCTGCACAAAGCCTTTAATAACTGGGGAAATGCTTTATTTCACTTAGCCAAAACAAAGGAAAAAGAAGAAGCAGAAAAGTTGTATATGCAAGCAATCGAAAAATACGAAAAAGCAATTGAAATAAAACCTGACAACAACGAAGCCTTTTATAACTGGGGAGTTGCTTTATGCCACTTAGCCGAAACAAAGGAAAAAGAAGAAGCTGAAAAGTTGTATATGCAAGCATTTAAAAAATACGAAAAAGCAATTGAAATAAAACCTGACAAACACGAAGCCTTTTATAACTGGGGAAATGCTTTATGTGACTTAGCCAAAACAAAGGAAAAAGAAGAAGCTGAAAAGTTGTATATGCAAGCAATCGAAAAATACGAAAAAACAATTAAAATAAAATCTAACATACATGAAGCCTTTTATAACTGGGGAGTTGCTTTATGTCACTTAGCTGAAACAAAGGAAAAAGAAGAAGCAGAAAAGTTGTATATGCAAGCAATCGAAAAATACAAAAAAGCAATTGAAATAAAACCTGACAAACACGAAGCCTTTTATAACTGGGGAAATGCTTTATTTCACTTAGCCAAAACAAAGGAAAAAGAAGAAGCAGAAAAGTTGTATATGCAAGCAATCGAAAAATACAAAAAAGCAATTGAATTTGGAGAGAGTTGTTATAATCTTTCTTGTCTTTATGCTTTAAAAAAAGACAAAGAAAATGCCTTAAAATATTTAGAAAAAAGCTTATCAAATAATGAATTTGAGGTTGAGTTTGTTTTAAAGGATGAGGATTGGAAACTATATCTTGATGATTCTGATTTTAAGACCTTGATTAGTAAATATAAAAAATGAAACCAAAATTAAACAAGTCTCTTTTTTGGGATATAAATTACGATGAGACAGATTATGAAAAGCATTCTCGTTTTGTAATCAAGCGGGTTTAAATGCATAGAAATCTTGAAGATTGGAAAGAGTTGAACTCTTTTTATGGATTAGAAAAAATCAAAGCTGAGGCTTTGCAAATTAGATATTTAGACAAAAAAACCTTAAATTTTTGCCATACTTTATTTGATATAAAAAAAGATAAATTCAAATGTTACAATACAGAACCATCTATCCAGCAACTTTGGAATTATTAAAGTATTTTAAAAAAACATTTTTAAATATCTTAACCTAAAAGCTTCAAGATTGTCTATCTTTGTATAATTCAAACCAAATCATATCTAAAGATTTTGTTGATTTTAGCACTAAATAAATATATTATTGAGTACTAAGAGAATTTAAAAAAATAGAAATACTGATTAAGTGTTAATGAGTGGTTTTAGTATATTTAGTATACAAAAATTTTTTATTTCTCTTATAGTTGAGACCTTTGCACATAGCTCAATTTTGCTTTTGTTTTGTGGTGAAGTAGTATTTTTATACGTCGAACCCAAAACAAAAGTAAAAGAGAGCGTTATTTTTTATAAGGATTTTAGAGGTTTTTGTAAAATCACCAAAAGTTAATATTTTACAAAAAAACCATTATTTTTTCATAAAAAACATTATGTGAAAGGTCTCATAGTTGTAACTTTTAAAAAAGGAGGTTCATTATGTACGGATATTTTATGCCGACTGTTAACTTAATGGGAGCTGGAGCTGTAGCCGAAGTTGGAAATCAAGCAAAAATTTTGGGGGCAAGCAAAGCTCTTATAGTTACCGATAAAATTTTAGTAGGAAATGGAACTGTAAAAAAAGTAACAGATTATTTGGACACTGCTGGTGTTTCTAATGTTATTTTTGATGGAGTTCAACCAAACCCAACTGTGGGAAATGTAGAAGCTGGAGAAGCTTTATATAAAAAAGAAAAGTGTGATATTATCATCGTAATCGGTGGAGGAAGTCCGATTGATGCTGCTAAGGGAATTGGTCTTGTAATAGGAAATGGTGGTTCTATTAAAGATTATGAAGGAGTAGATCAATCAACAAAACCTATGCCACCTTTTATTGCAGTAAATACCACAGCAGGAACCGCAAGTGAGATGACGCGTTTTTGTATCATCACAGACGAAAGTCGCCATGTAAAAATGGCAATTGTTGATTGGCGTGTAACACCTACGGTTTCTATTAACGACCCTGAAATGATGGTGAGTATGCCAAAAAGTCTTACTGCCGCAACTGGAATGGATGCACTAACTCATGCTATTGAAGCTTATGTTTCAACTATTGCGACACCAGTTACAGATAGTGCTGCTATTAAAGCTATTGAATTAATTAGCGACTATTTACGCCCTGCTGTTGCAAATGGCACAAATATGGAAGCAAGAGATAAAATGGCTTATGCAGAATTTTTAGCAGGTATGGCTTTTAACAATGCTAGCCTTGGTCATGTTCACGCTATGGCACACCAGCTTGGTGGATTTTACGATCTTCCTCATGGTGTTTGTAACGCAATTTTACTTCCTCATGTTGAAAGATTTAATTTGATTGCTTGCCCTGAAAGATTTGCTGATATTGCTGTTGCTTTAGGCGAAAACATTGAAGGATTATCTACAATAGATGCAGCGGAAGTTGCTTTGGAAGCTATCGTTAGACTTGCTGAAGATGTTGGTATTCCATCAGGATTAAAAGAGCTTGGTGTAAAAGAAGCAGATTTTCCAACTTTGGCTGACAATGCCCTAAAAGATGCTTGTGGTGCTACTAACCCAAGAATTGCTTCGAAAGACGATATTATTGGCATTTTTGCTAATGCTATGTAAGAACAAAAAATAGACAGATAAAAAAGGAGAGTGATTTAGATATTGCTCTCCTTTTTTTGTTTAAGAGAGTTTTGCGAAAAACGCGTTTTTTTAAAAATTTAAAACAAACAAAGTTTTTTCTGCTTAAGATTTTTTTAAGGATAAAAGCCCTAAAAAGCTTATTATGTATAGCTTGCCTTCTTTTGCCCTTTTTTTTGGATTCGATGTATAAACATACTACTTCATCAAAAAAAAGAACAAAGTCAGGCATTGTTCAAAGCTCTCGTTTAAGAAATTAAATTGATTTAGTGGAATACCTAAGAAACCTTATTTTGCCTATTAAGAGTCTTAGAGCTATTTTGATCTAAAATTTCGTTAAAACCGTCGAAAATTATTTTTATATCTTGTGGTGCATCAGGGCTGATACATCTTCGCATACTATCACCTTTTTTAACCACCTTAATAACCGATTGGATTTCTTCTATAGGTCTTAGCAAATTTTTTTTAATACCTCTTATAAATATCATTCCAAACAAAAATAGAGCTGAAGCCATAAAGACAATTCCCCAAGCACCAGCATTACCTAACCTTCTTGCTTTCCAATCTGCAACAACCATTGCGTTTCTATTTATTTCAGCAAGCTTTAGAATAGATGAAACGGTTTTTTTCTGGCTTTCAAAATTAACCCCAAAAGCTTTTTTATAATTATTTCTTATGGCATTAATAACAACTGGTTCTTCTTTTTCTGTAATATTGTTATCAGCACGATTTAGTGCACTTAAAAATTGTGCTTCAAGCTCTTCTGCATTCTTATCTGGTTGATTTATCAAGAGTAAAATAGAGAGCATCTCTTCGCAGGCTTCAAGAGATCGCTCATTTTGGTCTATAATTATTTCAATTGCTGGAGCCATACGCATAAAGACCCATATAGAGCCAAAAGCCATTATTATATTTAAACAAATAAAAAACCATGCGCCAAGTTTAACGCTTTGGGCAAGTTTCATACTTCACACTCCCTTGATTAGCTTAGGTATTGCTGTTTCACTCGAAACAATAATAAGATTATCTTCTGCCTTTAGAGGCTCATTAGGATATGGTTGAACAACTTTCCCTTTTGCATTTCTTCTAATTCCAACAACCATAACACCAAATTTTTTTGGCAACTCCAATTCTATTAATGTCTTGCCTACCATAGAAGGTTGAGTAAGTATTTCTGTAAGACGCAAATCTTCGCCCAAATTAGTGTCTGCAATCATATTTCGATAGAGCAAGCGATTTGCAAACCTTTTCCCAAATTCTTGCTCTGGATTAATTATTTGATGAGCTCCAACAAGCTGAAGTATATTTTGATGCATTTTGTTATTCGCTCTGGCAACAACAAGAGGTGCTCCCATCTGCCTTAAAAGAGCCGTACAAACAATTGATGACTCTTTGGAATCATCTCCAATTGCACAAACTGATACATCTCTTTTCCTTGGTTCAAGCCTTGCTAACTCATTCTCATCAGTTGCATCAACAACAATTGATTCTGTTACAAAGTGTGATGCTTCTGCTACCAAATTTTTATCGATATCGACTCCAAGAACTTCAGCACCTTTTTCAAACAGAGTTTTGGCAAGTGACATCCCAAACTGTCCAAGACCTATAATTAGTATTTGTTGAGACATTTTAACAACTCCTACAATTTAAGTTAGCGATATTTTTTCTTCAGGACACATAGATTTTAAGCCAGATTTTTCTTCACTCAAAAACATAAGTAAAGTCATAGGACCTATCCTTCCTGCAAACATCGTAATTATTATTATAATTTTTCCAATCTCATCAAGCAAAGGTGTCGCCCCTGTTAAAAGACCTACAGTACCTAATGCAGAAGTCGCTTCAAAAATTATATTTTTTGCGTTAATCTGCTGAGTCACCTGCAACATAAGAACAACAAAAAACAAAACAAGCATACCTGATATGACAATAGTTATAGCTCTGTAAATAGTTGATGAGTGAATGCGTCTATTTTGAATTATAACATTATTCTTGTTAGTAATATTCGCCCAAAATGTCATAGCGAGGATTCCAATAGTTGCGGTTTTAACACCACCAGCAGTACTGCCAGAACTTCCTCCAATAAACATAAAAACAACCATAACAAGAAAGGTTGGACTGACAATTGTTGCAATGTCAACAGAATTAAAACCAGCCGTTCTAAGTGTTACAGATTGAAACCATGCGTTATGAATTTTGTCCCAAACAGAAAGGTTTGATAGAACACCGTCCCATTCAAAAGCCATCATAAAAAAAGTACCCAAAACAAGTAGTATAATGGTGGTTACAAGTGCTATTTTAGCAGAGATTGGAGTTGGCTTCCCTGAAATCCATTTAGGAATTAGCAAACTTGTTGCAGGAGCAATCCCTCCAAAAATGATTAATATCGCAACTGTATGAATTATAAAATCATTCGTTTGATAAGGAATTAAACTGTTAGTTTGCAGTGCAAACCCAGCATTACAAAAAGCAGAAATTGCTGTAAAAACACCTCTCCAAAGAGCCATACTTATTGTGTCTCCTTCAGAATAAAAGAGAAAAAACAAGATAAGTGCTCCAATTGTTTCTGCTATGAATGTAAATTTCAAAATGGTTTTAAGAGAGTGAAGCAAATCTTTGTGATTTGTATCGGTAATAGAAGTAAGCAGTCGTTCCTGTTTTAAACTTAAACGGCGTCCTATTGTATGCAAAACAACAGTTGTAATACTCATAATTCCAAGTCCGCCAAGCTGAATTAAAAGAATAATACAAAACTGACCAAACAGAGTAAAATAGTGCGGAGTATCAAGAACTATCAAACCTGTAACACAAACTGCACTAACTGATGTAAAAACCGCATCAACAAGTTTTATTGAGCTACTAAAAGTGGATATAGGAAGTGATAATAAAAATGTTCCAAAAACACATAGTCCAAAAAATGTCGTAAGTAAAATACGAGCAGGATGACTGATAAGAATTTCCCACCAATGTTCCTTTTTTTCAAAAGCCTCTTTTTGTTTTGAAAATGTTAACAATGTCGCAACACTTAAGAATAGTGTTAAACTCGGTATATGGTTAAAACCACTAAATAGATAAGATAAAACAATCAACAAAGCTCCTAAAGTCGCAAATAAAATTCTACTCTTCGATTTTTTTTTAAATACCCAATGTAGATATAATATGAATGCTATAAATATTGAAATAGCTACAGCATAAGGAGCAAAAAAGGTTTTGGTAAAAAAATAGACAACAATAATAAAAGATAAAATTAAAAGCCCCCACCAAGCTCTTTGCCTGCATCTTTCTACATTTTCACTATTTTTTTCTTGTCCAAAATAGGAATAAAAATCAGCCAAAAAAAACAGTGCGCCTATCAACGATAGCGTTGCAGTCAAAGCGATGAATGGATTGTTTAAAATATAAGGCAAACAAGAAACATAACATACAATTGAAGCAATAATTCCAAAAAACTTTCCAACAAGCGGTTTTCTAAACAATGTAAAAGCACATATTAGACAAGAGACAAAAGAAATTGACGCGGCAAGCAATTGCCAATTATTATTTAGCCCCCCTGCCCCAAAAGTTGTAAACAAAAAAGCAAAAGGCGAAAGAGTCATCAAAGCTCCTTCAATTCCAATTTGTGATATGTTAGCACGAGATTTCATCTGCTATCCTTTTGCTAATTTTTCTTAAAAAATTTATCTTTTATATCGCATAAGAAAACATTAATAAGAAATTCATAAATTGTAGAACCATTCAAAATAAAAAATCAACACGATTTATGCTCAAAATCGTGTGGCTCTATATGTATGGTTGAAATTATGTTAAATTGCTTAAAAATGATTTCTTCAATATTTGTGGAAATTTGATGCCCCTCTGCGATACTTAAATTTTTGTCTAACTTGATGTGAAAAGTTAGCTCACGGTGATTTACATAGTTGTGAATATGAAAATGGTGCAATTGCAAATCGGTATCAAAATGGTTTGCTACAACTTTTTTTATTTCTTCTACTAATTCTAAAGAAGGCTCTTCTCCCAGCAGTTTGCAAATTGCTTCACGAGCTATCTGATATGTGGCGTAAAAAAGCATAAGAGAGATTATAACTCCCAAAAGAGCATCAATCCACCAAAATTTGTTAGCAAATAAAATTCCAATTAGAACAACAACAGAAGATAGAGCATCAGAACGATGATGCCAGCCGTCTGCTTTAATGCTTACATTCCCAGTTTTACGAGCCAAATAAAAAGCGTATTGTGCAAGAAATTCTTTGGCAATAATAGAAACGATAGTAACAACAATGGCGATTGTTCCAAAATTAGCAGCTTGATGATTTCTAAAACGAGAAATAGAATCATAGATAAAATCAAACGCTATAAAACCAAGTAAAAAAGCGATAAATAAAGCTGCAATTTGCTCCCAACGACCATGACCAAAAGGGTGTTTACTGTCTGGTTTTTTAGAAGAGGCTTTTGTAGCGACTATCACGATGATAGAGCTTAAAGAATCGGACAAGGTGTGCCACGCATCAGCGGTTAAAGCAACCGAAGATGTAACAACCCCTGCCCAAAATTTTATCGCAAATAGAAAGCAATTTACCAACACAGAAATGATACCTTCTAAATATCCAGCATTTTTATGATTGGTCATAATTTTGTCCTAATTTTTGGCAAAAATATTAATTATAAGTTCGGTTCGCTCTATCAAGTAGGAATAAGAACAAATTGTATCACAAACTGTTCAAAAAACACTACCAAAAAAATTTTACCTTAAAAATTTACTCTATCTCTTTTCTTTTAATTACTTATTTTATTATTGTTTTTAATATAAAATTTAATAGTTTGTGCGTTGTTTATTTATTCTAAATAGAGAGATTCCCATATAAATGAGACCTTTGCACATAATGTTTTTTATAAAGAAAATAGTAGTTTTTAGTAAAACATTAACTTTTGATGATTTTACAAAAAAACTTGCAAAAACTTATAAAGACTTACGCTCTCTTTTACTTTTGTTTTGGGTTCGACGTATAAAAATACTACTTCACCACAAAACAAAAGCAAAGTAGAGCTATGTACAAAGGTCTCATAAATATTAGGTTTTAAAGAAATAAACGATTACAATCTCCCTTATTTAAAAATGTTTTGTTAGATTGAAAATAAAAAAATAGTTACGCAAAAGACGTTTTTTTTAAATTAAGAATAAAAAAAGTAGTTAAGCAAAAAAATGTTAAAAGACGAGATACATATTTATACAGATGGTGCTTCAAAAGGAAATCCTGGTCCTGCTGGAATTGGAATTTTTTTTAAGTATAAAGATAAAACGAAAGAGATAGCAGAATATCTTGGGCATACGACCAACAATGTTGCGGAATTAACAGCAATAAAAAAAGCTTTTTTGACACTTAAAAAAAAGGATATACCAGTTAAAATTTATACTGACAGTAGCTACTCTATAGGAGTTTTAGCTAAAAATTGGAAAGCGAAAGAGAATCTTAATCTTATTAATGAAATAAAAAAAATTTTAGCCGAATTTAAAAACTATCAATTTATAAAAGTTAAAGGACACTCCGATGTTGAAGGCAATATAATTGCTGACCAACTTGCAAATGATGCTATAAAATTGGTTGGGTAAGGATGAGACTTTTTTGTATACTATTTTTATGGTAGAAAATAATATTGGGCGGGGAAACCCCGCCCCTACGCAAAAAAACAAAATTGTATTGAAACGATAGGAAATAATATTGGGCGGGGAAACCCCGCCCATACGTAAAAAAACAAATTATACAAGAACGATGGGATATTTTATTTTTTATCCTCTTCCTCTGTTTTGAGCCCTAAAGATTCTCTCACTTTTGAGTAGACTTCTTGAAAAACATCGTCATTGTCATCAAAAAACTTTTTGACACTATCTTTGCCTTGTCCAATCTTTTCATTATTGTAAGAGTACCAAGAACCGCTTTTTTCTATTATATTTTTTTCAACACCAATATCTATAAGCTCTACCTTTTTGGAAATTCCTTCGCCATACATAAAATCGAACTCAACTTCCTTAAATGGAGGTGCTAATTTATTTTTTACAACTTTAACTTTTGTTCTATTTCCAACAATTGATGCACCATCTTTTATTGGGGAACCTTTTCTTATATCGAGTCTTACAGATGCATAAAATTTTAAAGCGTTGCCTCCTGTAGTAGTTTCTGGATTACCATACACAACGCCTATTTTCATTCTTATTTGATTTATAAAAATTATAATAGTTTTAGTCTTGCCAATAATCCCTGCTAACTTTCTTAATGCCTGAGACATAAGTCGTGCTTGAAGTCCCATATGAGATGCTCCCATATCCCCTTCAATTTCTGCTTCAGGAACAAGAGCTGCAACAGAGTCTATAATTAAAATATCAACAGCACTACTTCTTACAAGCATTTCAGCAATTTCAAGAGCTTGCTCACCGGTATCGGGTTGAGATACAAGCAATTCATTACAATTTACTCCAAGCTTTTTGGCATACCCTATATCTAAAGCGTGTTCAGCATCTATAAAAGCTGCCGTACCACCTTTTTTTTGAACTTCTGCAACACAGTGCAAAGAAAGAGAAGTTTTACCAGAAGATTCTGGACCATATATCTCTATTATTCTTCCTCTTGGAAAGCCTCCAATTCCAAGAGCCTCATCAAGTAAAAGTGAACCAGTTGAAACGACTGGCACAGAAGCTATCTCTTTCGTTCCAAGTTTCATAATAGAACCTTTGCCAAACTGTTTATCTATCTGACCTATGACAGATTCTAAGTTTTTTTTTTTGCTTTCAGAATCTAATGTCTCTTTCATTTTTTTTTGACCTTTTTAATTTAAAATTAAGCTAAAAGAACAAACTTTAATTTGTTTGGGTTTAAAACAACTTAAGTTTTTATGTGTTATTTCAAAAATTTAACACATCTTAAGTGAGTTCCAATTTGTCTTGAACCTCTATTTTTAATTTCTTCTATCTCCAAAAATTCTTAAAAGCATTATGAATAAGTTTATAAAATCGAGATAAAGAGTTAAAGCTCCAAGAATTGCCCCTTTTCTTATAGCACTTGTGCCAATATTATCTGGTTGTGTTAGTGCCATTTGTTTTAACTTTTGTGTATCGTATGCTGTAAGTCCTACAAAAACGACAACACCTATATAGCTTATCACAACACTCATACCAGAACTTCTTAGAAACATATTAATAACTGATGCTATAATAATCCCAAAAAGCCCCATCATCATAAAACTGCCAATAGATGTTAAATCTTTATTTGTTGTCATACCGTATAAGCTACAAGCTGCAAAAGTTAATGCACAAATAAGGAATGTAGAAAAAATTGAGGACTGGGTATACATTAAAAAAATAGGGGCAAGCGTTAGTCCATTTAGAGCAGAATAAATTATAAAAAATAGAGTAGCAGTTTGAGCCTTCATCTTGCTTATTCTACTTACAAGAAAAAAAACGAGCCCAAGTTCTGCAATAATTAAAAAGAGAAAAAGCCCTCTTCCTATAATCATTTGAAGTAAAGCTTCATTTGAAACTGTAAAAAGAGCAGTAAACGCTGTAATAAAAAGGCCTATTGTCATCCAATTATAAACGCTTTTTATAAATGAATTGACTTTTAAAACAGCCTTACCTTCAACAGAAGGTGAAAACATATTGTCTTGCATAATAAATCTCCTATGAAAAAGAGTTTTGAGAGCTTTGCACATAATGTTTTTTTATGAAAAAATAGTAGTTTTTAATAAAATATCAACTTTTGATAATTTCACAAAAGCTCCTAAAAACCCTATAAAGACTGACGCTCTCTTTTGTAATATTTTTGGGTTCGACGTATTAATATACTACTTTACCACAAAAATATTACAAAATTTAAGCTATGTGCAAAGCTCTCAGTTTCGTATTAAAATTAAATATTTCCAAGCAAAAAGCTTTGGAATAAAATCAATATTTTTAAAAATATTAAAGGTAGGTACTATAAAACAAAATTTACGTTTGTCCAATCAAAAAGAGGATTAAAGAAACTACAACTTAAATAATTAGGTGTTTAATGAAATTTCTATATCGCCCTCTTCATAACCTTTTAAGTTTTTTAGCATAGCGACTATCATCTCCTTAAAAACTTTTTCTACAAACCGATTGGAAAACACCTTTTTGTTATTTATTTTTATTGTGATTGAAGAGTTTAAAGCCGAACAATCTTTTAGAGTTTTTTTACCTGCAACAATTTGCTTTGCCATTTCAAAACAGTTTTGTTTGCAATCGCCACAATTTAAGTTTGGAAGTAAAAACGCTTTTTTAATAATTGTATCGGATAGTGTTTTAATAGATTTGATATTTTTTAACCCTTTGATTTTTTTTGTCCCATAAGAACAAATTGCAAGTTCAGGAATAAGTTTGCTTAAATCTTCTTTTGTATCTTCGTTAAACACAATAACTCTCGGGAAAAAATTATATTTTTTCATACCTTCAACTAAAATAATATCGCTTTTTAAACACGACACTATTTTATTAAAACTTAGTTGCTCTTGAAAGTTAAGGAATGTCTCGTTTTTTGCTCTTCCAACGACAACATCTGAAACTTCAATAAGCTTTTTCGTGTCTGTGTTTTCTTTATCAAAACTTTCAGCGTGACTATTTTTTATAACTGCTGTTTTTAAATTTTTACTTTTAAACTCTTTTATGAGTTTATAGATTAAAGTTGTTTTACCTGTATTTTTATAGCCTACTATAGATATGATTTTAGGTAGCTTTTGGGAAGAACTGTTTTTTTTCATAGTTAAGAAACCTTTGTACATAGCTTAAATATTGCAAAGAAACGCGTAAATTTTTATAAGGGTTAGAGGTTTTTCGCCCTTCGGCGAACCCCCTTAATCCCCCTTAAAAGGGGGAAATGCCCTTTGGCGAACCCCCTTTACCTCGAAATAATTTTAAATTTAAAATTAAGTGCGGAACGGTTTAAAACCGTTCCCTACAAATCCTCATTAAAAGGGGAAAGTTCACGAAAAAACATTATGTGCATAAGCAAAAGAGTAACAAATAACAATTTATAATCAATGGAAAACAAATTATATACTAAAATAGCAAAAGATGCCTTTGACATAATAAAAAAAGGAGACAAAATTCTTTTAGGCTTATCTGGTGGTGCCGATTCTGTTTTTCTTTTCTATTTTTTTTTAAAGCTTAAAAATAGTGGTATTATCAAATTTCATACCGCCCATATTAACCATTGTTTAAGAGGGAAAGATTCTAAAGAAGATGAAAAGTTTGTCCAAGAACTATCTCACAAATTTCAAATACCGTGTCACATAAAAAGAGAGGATATAAAGAAACTTGCCAAAGAACAAAAAAAAAATCTTGAAGAGACAGGCAGAAATGTACGGTACGCTTTTTTTCATAAAATTTTAAACGATAAAAAGTTAGATAAAATAGCTACAGCTCATAATTTTGATGACAATGTGGAACTTGTTTTAATGAATTTTTTAAGAGGTAGTGGACTAAAAGGCATATCTGGCATTAGTCGTGTCAATAACAAAATAATAAGACCTTTAATAGAGATAAAAAAAAAAGAGATTTTAAAATATTTAAAAGAAAGTAAAATGCCGTTTAGAGAAGATGCTTCAAATGAAAATAGTTGTTTTATAAGAAATAAAATAAGAAAAAGACTTATCCCTTATCTCGAAAAAAATTATAATAAAAATATTAGTAAGCGAGTACAAACTATCAGTGAGATTGTAGCAAAAGAAGATTTTTTTCTTGAAGGTTTTGCACGAAAAAGATTTGAAAAAACTATTTTAAAAAAAGATGATGAAAAACTTGTTTTATCATTACCCTCTTTAAAAAAAGAAGATATTGCTATAAGAAGAAGAGTTATAAGAGAGGCTCTTTTATCTCTTAATAGCGATTTAAAGAGAATAAGTTTTGCACATACAGATAAAATTTTATCATTAATTGAGAAACAAAAAGGGTTTAAATTTTTAAATCTTCCTTTTAATATAAAAATAGTAAAAGAACAAAAAGAGCTTATTTTTACTAAAGAAGATATTTATAAAGACTATAGTTCATCTTTAGTATATGAAATTAATAACTCAAACTTGAAAGAGGGGTTTTTTCATATTAAAGAAAAAAATATAATTTTAAAATTTGAGTTTGTTGAAAATTTTAACAAAAATAACGATTCAAATGTTGCCGTTTTCGATTTTGATAAACTTAGCTTTCCTATTTATTTTAGGAGTGTTAAAAAGGGTGATGTTTTTAGACCGCTTGGTATAAAAGGCACAAAAAAAATATCAAAATTTTTTATAGATAATAAAATTAAATTTTTAGATAGAAAAAAGGCTTTTGTGTTTTTAAGTAATGATGAAATATTCTGGCTTGTAGGACATAGAATAAGCAACGATTTTAAAGTTACAGAAGAAACAAAAGTAAAAATAAGTATAAAAGTGAGACCTTTGAATAAACGCTAATTTTTTAAAAAGCTTAAATTTAAAAGCTTGCCATATTTTGCCCGATTTTTGGATTCGACGTATTAATATACTACTTCACCCAAAAATCGAACAAAAATGACATTATTCAAAAGTCTCAAAAATAGGAGTAAAATGAACAATCAATTTTATAAAAACCTTTCTTTGTGGATAGTAATAATTCTTTTAATCTTATCCCTATATAACATTTTTAATCCAAGTCTTGATGTAAACAAAAGAGCTGTTTCCATAACTTATACCGATTTTCTTAATATGGTTGATGATGAAAGAATCAACAACGTCGTTATGCAAGACAACTATTTATATGCGACAGACAGCACAGGAAATCGTTTTAAACTTTATGCTCCAAACGATATCGACCTTGTTAAAACTTTAAGAGCAAAAAAAGTTACGATTATGGCTAAACCACCTGAAAAACCTTCATGGATAGCATCTATTATTGCCTCTTGGTTACCTATGATAATTCTTATCGGTATCTGGATATTTTTTGTACGTCAAATGCAAGGAGGAGGAGGAAGCAAAACTTTTTCTTTTGGAAGAAGTAGAGCAAAATTGATGGATAACAATGAGGATAAAATTACTTTCAAAGATGTTGCAGGAATTGAAGAGGCAAAAGATGAGCTTATTGAAATTGTAGATTTTTTAAAAAATCCAGGAAAATATACAAAGCTTGGAGGTAGAATCCCTAAAGGTGTTCTTCTTGTAGGCCCTCCGGGTACAGGTAAAACACTTCTTGCTCGTTCCATAGCAGGAGAAGCAGGCGTACCTTTTTTTACTATAAGTGGTTCCGATTTTGTTGAAATGTTTGTTGGTGTAGGTGCTTCAAGAGTAAGAGACCTTTTTGCACAAGCCAAAAAAAATGCTCCTTGTATAATTTTTATAGATGAACTTGATGCAGTAGGAAGACATAGAGGTGCTGGGCTTGGAGGAGGTCACGATGAGAGAGAACAAACACTTAACCAACTTCTTGTGGAGATGGACGGTTTTAAAACAAATGAAGGTGTTATCTTAATTGCTGCAACGAATAGACCTGATGTTTTAGACCCTGCACTTTTAAGACCAGGAAGATTTGACAGACAAGTCGTTGTAGACCTTCCAGACGTTAGAGGCAGAGAAGCGATTTTAAAAGTTCACACAAAAAAAACACCTATTGAAGATGATGTTGATTTTTCTAAACTTGCGAAAGGCACACCCGGTTTTTCTGGAGCAGACCTTGAGAATATGATAAACGAAGCAGCCCTTATCGCCGCTAAAAAAGATAGAGAAAAATTAACTAATGAAGATTTTGAAGACGCTAAAGATAAAGTTTATATGGGACTTGAAAGAAAGTCTAAAGTTTTTACTGATGAAGAAAAAAAGACAACAGCATATCATGAAAGTGGACATGCAATTGTAGCAAGATTTCTACCTCATACCGATGCTGTAAATAAAGTTACAATAATACCACGCGGTAGAGCGGCTGGAGTTACTTGGTTTTTACCAGAAGAGAGCACATTTAAATATAAAGATCAGCTTCAAAGTGAAATTGCAGTAGCGATGGGCGGTAGAGTAGCAGAAGAGCTTGTTTTTAATAGAATAAGTACAGGAGCATCAAACGATATTAAATCAGCAACTGACTTAGCCGAAAAGATGGTTAGGCTTTGGGGTATGGATGAAGAGATAGGTCCTCTTGCTTATGCCAATAAAGATGAGCAAGTTTTTCTTGGAAAAGATATTTCAAAAAGTAAAGAGTATTCTGAAGCGACTGCACAAAAGATAGATGCTGCAATTCAAAAAATGGTTAAAAACGCATATCAAAAAGCAAAAGATGTTTTGAAAAAAGAAGAAAAGATTTTACATAAACTTTCAGAACAGCTTCTTATAAAAGAAACAATAACTGGTTTTGAGCTTGATGAAATAATTTATAAAATTAATCCTGATGCAACTTTAGATTAGTTTTTTAGCCTTATATACAAAAGGTCTTATGTTTATATTAAAAAAAAAACCTCTTATTATGGGGATTTTAAATATTACTGACGACTCTTTTTCCGATGGAGGCAAGTTTTTAAAGCTTAACAAAGCTATTAAGCACGCTCATAAAATGGTTGAAGCAGGTGCTGATATTATCGATATTGGAGGAGAATCTTCAAGACCTTTTTCTAAAAGGATAACCGAAGAAGAAGAAATCAAAAGGGTTTTGCCTGTAATATCTGCTCTTGTTAAAGAAAACTTTCCTCTTCCCATCTCCATAGACACAAGCAAAGTAGCTGTTGCCAAAAGAGCATTAGACGAAGGCGTTAATATTATAAACGATATTACTGCTCTTAAAGATAAAGAAATGGCAAAGATAGTTGCAAGTTATGACGTCTATATAGTTTTAATGCATATGCTTGGAGACCCAACCAATATGCAACTCTCCCCTTCTTACAGTGATGTTGTAAAAGAGATAAAAGAGTTTCTTTCTGAAAGAATTGAGTTTGCACTTCAAAACAAGATTAAAAAAGATAAAATAATTATAGACCCTGGCATAGGCTTTGGAAAAAATAGAGAGCACAATTTTTCTATTTTAAAAGGGATAAAAGAGTTTAAAAAGTTAGAGTGCCCTATTCTACTTGGATGCTCTAAAAAAACTTTCATAAGAGAGTGTCTGGGAGATGGAAAAGCTATAGACGTTTTGCTTCCTGAAGTAGAGCTTGGCTCTCAAATTGTAAATTTTTATTGTGCTTTACAAGGAGCAGATATCATCCGTGTACACAATGTAGAAAATAGTAAAAACACTTTAAAGTTTTTTGATAAGTTAGCATAGGTGTGAGAGCAAGAGCTTATATGTGCTCCCAAGCTCCTGCCCTCCCCTATCAACTTCGTTCCCAAGCTCCTGAGGCTGTAACATAAACGCATTTTATGTTTTTAAAAAATAAAAATGTTAGTTTAAAATTCAATATCGTTCTCAAGCTCCCGCTTGGGGACGTACAGAGATACGCATGGTTTGAGATTTTTTATAAAAAACATAAGATGTGTTGTATGTCCGCTCCCAAGCAGGAGCTTGGGAGCGAGTTTGGGGGGCAGGAGTTTTTCAATATCGGTTTGGGGTAGGCAGAAGCTTTTTTCCAACTTCGTTCCCAAGCAGGAGCTTCAATATCGTTCCCAAGCTCCCGCTTGGGGACGTACAGAGATACGCATGGTTTGAGATTTTTTATGAAAAACATAAGATGTGTTATGTCCGCTCCCAAGCAGGAGCTTGGGAGCAAGTTCGGGGGGCAGGAGTTTTTCAATATCGGTTTGGGGTAGGCAGAAGCTTTTTCCCAACTTCGTTCCCAAGCTCCCGCTTGGGAACGTACAGAGATACGCATGGTTTGAGATTTTTTATAAAAAACATAAGATGTGTTGTATGTCCGCTCCCAAGCAGGAGCTTGGGAGCGAGTTTGGGGGGCAGGAGTTTTTCAATATCGGTTTGGGAGGGCAGAAGCTTTTTTCCAACTTCGTTCCCAAGCTCCCGCTTGGGAACGTTTAGAGATACGCATAGTTTGAGATTTTTTATGAAAAACATAAGATGTGTTGTATGTCCGCTCCCAAGCAGGAGCTTGGGAGCGAGTTTGGGGGGCAGGAGTTTTTCAATATCGGTTTGGGGTGGGCAGAAGCTTTTTTCCAACTTCGTTCCCAAGCTCCCGCTTGGGAACGTACAGAAATACGCATGGTTTGAGATTTTTTATAAAAAACATAAGATGTGTTGTATGTCCGCTCCCAAGCAGGAGCTTGGGAGCGAGTTTGGGGGGCAGGAGTTTTTCAATATCGGTTTGGGAGGGCAGAAGCTTTTTTCCAACTTCGTTCCCAAGCTCCCGCTTGGGAACGTTTAGAAATACGCATAGTTTGAGATTTTTTATAAAAAACATAAGATGTGTTGTATGTCCGCTCCCAAGCAGGAGCTTGGGAGCGAGTTTGGGGGGCAGGAGTTTTTCAATATCGGTTTGGGAGGGCAGAAGCTTTTTTCCAACTTCGCTCCCAAGCAGGAGCTTGGGAACGAGTTCGGGGGCAGGAGTTTTTCAATATCGGTTTGGGAGGGCAGAAGCTTTTTCCCAACTTCGTTCCCAAGCTCCCGCTTGGGAACGTACAGAGATACGCATGGTTTGAGATTTTTTATAAAAAACATAAGATGTGTTGTATGTCCGCTCCCAAGCAGGAGCTTGGGAGCGAGTTTGGGGGGCAGGAGTTTTTCAATATCGGTTTGGGAGGGCAGAAGCTTTTTTCCAACTTCGTTCCCAAGCTCCCGCTTGGGAACGTTTAGAGATTTAAAGGTTAAAAATGGGTAGAAGCAGATATAAAATATGTGAGGTTGATAAACCACATTTTATTACATTAACTATCTTACATTGGATACCGATATTCACAAGACAGGAAACCGTCCAAGTCGTAATCAATAGTTTTAAATATTTACAACAAAATGATAACCTCAAAATATTTGCATATATAATACTCGAAAATCATCTTCATGCGATTGTAAAAAGTAATGATTTATCTGAAACTGTTAAACGATTTAAAAGCTATACAGCTAAAGAAATAATAAAATTTCTTAAGCAAAATAGAATAAAAACGATATTAGACCAGCTTGCTTTTTATAAAAAAACTCATAAAACTGCGACCAGCTATCAATTATGGCAGGAAGGTATGCATGCGAAACTGATAAAGAGTGATAGAATAATGAAAGAAGTTGTGGAATATATTCATAACAATCCAGTAAAAAGAGGGTATGTTGATAAACCAGAACATTGGAGATATAGTAGTGCAAGAGATTATAAAGGAATTTTAGGACATCTTGATATTGAAAAGGTTTGGTAAATTTTATCCGTTCCCAAGCATGAGCTTTTTTCCCAACTTCGTTCCCAAGCTCCCGCTTGGGAACGTTTAGAAATACGCATGGTTTGAGATTTTTTATAAAAAACATAAGATGTGTTATGTCCGCTCCCAAGCAGGAGCTTGGGAGCGAGTTTGGGGGGCAGGAGTTTTTCAATATCGGTTTGGGAGGGCAGAAGCTTTTTTCCAACTTCGTTCCCAAGCTCCCGCTTGGGAACGTTTAGAGATACGCATGGTTTGAGATTTTTTATGAAAAACATAAGATGTGTTGTATGTCCGCTCCCAAGCAGGAGCTTGGGAGCAAGTTTGGGGGGCAGGAGTTTTTCAATATCGGTTTGGGGAGGGCAGAAGCTTTTTTCCAACTTCGTTCCCAAGCTCCCGCTTGGGAACGTTTAGAGATACGCATAGTTTGAGATTTTTTATGAAAAACATAAGATGTGTTGTATGTCCGCTCCCAAGCAGGAGCTTGGGAGCGAGTTTGGGGGGCAGGAGTTTTTCAATATCGGTTTGGGTGGGCAGAAGCTTTTTTCCCAACTTCGTTCCCAAGCTCCCGCTTGGGAACGTTTAGAGATACGCATAGTTTGAGATTTTTTATGAAAAACATAAGATGTGTTATGTCCGCTCCCAAGCAGGAGCTTGGGAGCGAGTTTGGGGGGACAGGAGCTTGGGAGCGAGTTTGGGGGACAGAAGCTTGGGAGCGAGTTCGGGGGAAAATGACGAGTTGGGAAACATCACATAAAAAAAACAGGGGGAAATAAGATGAAAAAAAAAGGTTTCGTACAAGTTTACACAGGCAATGGCAAAGGTAAAACGACTGCTTCTCTTGGACTATCATTAAGAGCATCAGGAAGAGGCAAAAAAGTTGCTATTTTGCAATTTATGAAAGGGCAAGAGTATGGCGAGCATAAAGCGTTAAAAAAGAATGAGCATATAACAATAGATTTTTTTGGCTTACCAAACTGTATCAGAAAAGAAGATGTCGACCAAAAACACATAGACGAAGCAAATAAAGGTATTGTAATGGCAGAAAAGCTTTTTAAAGAGAACTCAAAAGATATTATTGTACTTGATGAAATTCTTGTTAGCGTATGGTTTGGCATTATAAAAGAAGAGACTGTATTAAATTTAATCGATATAAAACCAGAAAGGTTAGAACTTATTTTAACAGGAAGATACGCAACGGAAAAAATAGTAGAAAAAGCCGATCTTGTAACAGAGATGAAAGAGATAAAACACTATTATGTTCAAAATGTCCCAGCACGTATAGGTATAGAATTTTAATGACTAAAGAGAATATCATATGGGCAGAAATATCGTTAAAAGCTATAAAGAACAATATCACTGCAATAAAAAAGATATTAAACCCAAACGTTGAAATTATGGCAGTAGTTAAAGCTGATGCTTATGGACATGGTGCTACCAAAGTTGCAAAAGAAGCGTTAAAAAATGGCGTTAAATATCTGTCAGTTGCAAGAATAGAAGAGGCTATTGCACTTAGAAAAGAAGGCATAAAAGCTCCCATTTTAATATTTTCTTACACTCACAAGAACTATTTTAAAGAGCTTATTAAATACTCTCTCACTCAAACACTCTTTTCACTTGAATATGCAAAAGAGCTATCTCATTTTGCTTCATCTTTAAAACAAGAACTTAAAGTCCATATAAATGTAGATACAGGTATGGGAAGATGCGGATTTCTTGTAGATAGTTTCAGAACTTATGAGAAAAACGAACTATTAAAAGATATAAAAAGTGTATGTAATTTAAAAAATATTTTTGTAGAGGGTATCTATACACACTTTGCTTGTGCTGATGAAAAAAACAAAAAAAATGCCAATAAACAGCTTAAAGAGTTTTCAGATATTTTAAAAAATCTTAAAAAAGCAAAAATTAACATTCCAATAAAACACGCTTCAAATAGTGCTGCTACAATCGATATGCCAGACACCCATTTCGATATGATAAGGATTGGAATCTCTTTATATGGTCTTTATCCCTCTTATGAAGTTGATAAAAAAAAGGTTAAACTTCTGCCCGCTATGAGTTTAAAAGCTTATGTTATTATGGTTAGAAAAGTTCCTAAAAATTTTCAAGTTAGTTACGGCAGTACATTTAAAACAAAAAAAGCAAGCGTTTTAGCTACTCTTCCTATCGGCTACGCTGATGGTTTTAATAGGCTCTTATCTTCAAAAGGTGTGGTTTTAATAAATGGCGAAAAAGCCTGCATTGTAGGTAGAGTTTGTATGGACCATATCGTTGTCGATGTTAGCCACATAGCAAATGTAAAAGTTGGCGACGAAGCAGTTATCTTCGGCACTCAAAAAAAAGAGACCATCAGTGTAGATGAGATAGCAAAATCACTCAACACAATAAATTATGAAGTTGTCTCTACTCTATCGAATAGAGTTAGAAGAGTATATAAATGAGACCAAATCATAAATTTTTATTATCTATTTTCATACAGTACAACACCATTTGGGCGGGGCAACCCCGCCCCTACAAAAACAACAAATCACAATTGGGCGTATAGCAATACGCCCCTACAAAAAAACAAATCATACGAGAACGTTCGAATATATTATGTGCAATCGCCAATTTCATTTCCATTGGTGTGTTGTTACGAAACAATATTCATTCGGGCGGGGTACGCCGGCGATTATGATTGCGTGATAAACGTTAAAAAAATTGCAACATTTTAATAGAAACGATGTAGGGGCGTATTGCTATACGCCCATATAATTTTCCACCATTTTAATACAATTTGTTTTACGTTGAAAATTGGTGTGTTGTTGCCAAACAATAATTCACATTTTCCAATGTGTTTTTTTGCAATCGTAAATTTCATTATCATACGGAACAATATTCATTCGGGCGGGGCAACCCCGCCCCTACGAAAACAACAAATCACAATTGGGCGTATAGCAATACGCCCCTACAAAAAAACAAATCATACGAGAACGTTCGAATATATTATGCACAATCGTCAATTTCATTTCCATATGGCACAATACCGTAGGGGCACGGCGTGCCGTGCCCAAACAATTTCCACCATTCCAATACAATTTGTTTTACGTTGAAAATTGGCGTGTTGTTTCCAAACAATAATTCACATTTCCCAGTGTTTTTTTGCAATCGTCAATTTAATTATCATACGGGATAAAATCATTCGGGCGGGCAATTGTGTAGAGACAGGGTGCGACCTGTCTCTACTATTGTTGTGGTAAGAGCTCTTTGATTGCGTCGGGAGAGACTTTGCCTGTGAGAGTGTCTATTGCTTTCTTGTTAGAATTGGAAATTTCATCGCTTTCGGAGCATCCGAATTTGCCGAAATCGCAATCTTCGATAGGCTCTGCATCTTCTGTAAAATAATTTAATGTGGAAGAGTTTAAACAGAGGGTGTCGTAAATCATAAAACGCGTTTTCTTGTCGCCGAACTGTAAGTTCTCTGCATCGTTTCTTGCAATAACGTTAAAACATACGACATCATCGCCTTCCATATCAAAAAAGTCTTCCTGTGCACCAGTTGTTATATTTACATTATTAGGATGCATAGTTGGAATTATATATCTTGCATAAAGGGTATCAGCAACCATACTGCTACTCTTCGTAGAAGTAGTGCCAAAATCAGAACGCTTGAAACCAGATATTAAAAGAGCATCGTTTGCTTTTGTAACATTTGTAATTAGACCTTGTCCAAGATTGTTTAAAATAACACCTGCTCTATTTATTAATTTCTCGTGCTCTCCATTAGTTCCTAAAGGTGGAGAAAAGT
This sequence comes from Desulfobacterales bacterium, assembly GCA_963662235.1. Classification (GTDB taxonomy): domain Bacteria; phylum Desulfobacterota; class Desulfobacteria; order Desulfobacterales. The sequence continues at coordinate 1,971,350 of OY759308.1, forward strand.
ATTCGCCATTCAAATTTGTATTTGTCCTTAAATCTTCTGAAATGTTCAAATCGATAAGAGTAACATTCTCTTTATCTGCTTTTAATAGAACATAATAGACAGGTTTTGTGCCATAAGCTTCTTTCCAACCAAGAACTATAGAGCCATTATTAACCTTTTTAACCTTAATTGTATAATCGTTATCTGGTACAACAGGAGGATAGTTGCCTGCATTAAATATTAAAATTCCCTTATCGGAATTCGGCCATATAACTTTATTGTTAGATGCATCTTTTATATCAACAAACACATAAGAAGCTTTCATTTCTGGATAAGATAACGCATTTACTTGGAGACCTTCAACCTTAATAATTCCTGAAAGATTAGTTAATGAAACTTCATTATATGTACCTTCTGTATATAAAGACGATTCTTTTAAACTCTTACTTAGTGAAGAGAAAGCACCATATTTAAGGTCTGAAACTGGAGTACCTCCACAAAGCCTTGAATATGAAGTGCCTGCTTCAAGCATCTTATCTTTATCGGCTTGCCAGTTTGCTCCTGTACAATCTGTCTTAAAAGCGTGGCTATATGAACCAAGCAACATAGAATTTCTTATATGCTCTGGTGAATCTTTATCATAAACATACTCTGTACTAAATATAAGCGTTACTGCTCCTGTTTCGGAATATTTATAATTGATAATTAGAGGAAACTCGCTATTGCCTATAAAATCGGTATAGTCTGGTAAAGACTCGTCTTTACTATAAAAATTGGCAAGACAATCTACATAACCATCATCAGCTTTAAAAGTGTTGCCGTAACTATCTTTTACATCTTTACTATTATATCTTATAAAGACAAATCTCTCATCTTTATTATCAACATAAACTTCTTTACCTACTCCACTGCTAATAGTTCTACATTCAAGCTTTTTACCATCATAATATTTATCAACATAAGATTCCAAAGTGCTAAATAGAGGCGCTCCTGTCGTTTCGTCTATAGAATAAAATTTGGAACTCTTATCTTTTATATCCATACTTAAGTTATTATAGAACGAAACATTATCTTCTTCGCTATCTGCAAGGTTACATAAAGAAACAGTTACATCGCTTTCGCCTGCGTAATTTTCGTTATAAAATTTATCAGATGGAACAGATTCAATTTTAAATGTGTTAAAAACATCATCCTTAGATGTTATTTGTGGAGCTTCAGGTTTAAACCTTGTAGAAAGAGTGAAAATATCTGAGGTCGCTTTTGCTCCATTCTTATCACTTACACCTATTTGAAAAATGATGTTGCAAGATTTTTTCGTTACTGTGCCAGAAATCTCACCACTCGTTTCGTTAAATGTAAGTCCGCACTCTTCTAACTTGTTTGAACCTTCCGATAAGATATAAGAGTATTTATACTCTACCTCTCCACCTTCTGCTTTATATGGAATAAAATTCAATGCCTTATTATATGTAAGTTTATAGAAATCTTCTGTGCTACTATTTACAAGTTTAAGAGGAGGATAAACAACAAGCTTAAATGAAGCTGTTTTTGCAACCGTACTAACAGAATCTGTCGCTTTGACTACTAAGTTATCGCGTGAAGATTGAATCTTAGGTACTCCAGAAATTTGACCGCTCTCTCTATTTAAACTTAAACCATCTGGAAGACCTGAATTGTATTTATAAAATAGATTTAAACTCTCATCTTTACTTTCTAACTTGTTGCCTCTTATTGCATATTTTATAGTCTCTTTGGCAACTTTGCCTGAAACAGGAAAGTTTGCTTTACAAACTGCACTGTTAAATTCGTACTTCTTACCTTCATAACTACATAAACTCTCGTTAGCTTCTGCAAAACCATCTTTATAACAACATTGAATTAGAGCAGGATAAATGTTTAAACCAGAAACTTTGAGCGTATTATCGTTCATTTTATCTGTCCAGAAACTATAATCGCCTTCAAAAGCATAAGAGTTATAAATCTTATCTTCACAATCGCTATCTTCCCCTAAGTAATCACAAATTGGCTCAATTGAATAGTTATATGGAGCAACACCATTTTGAGCTTTAACTCTATCTGAATAATAAGCACCTGCTGTAGCTGTATTGTCTATGACAGATAGTACATTAAAAACAGTAGCACTACTAAGAGATGCAACTTCTGGAGCAAGCATAGAAGCAGCTGGAGACGCACAAATAGCTATTGTAAACTCTGGACTTGTAGCACTATTTCCAAGCGAATCTCTCACAGTCATAATAAACTTAGAATTAACCCCAGATAGAGGCGAAGCAGGGATCGGGGACGGCGGAAGATAATTTGTACAACCATTATTATAAGTAGTCATTAGAGGGACACCGGATATTTCACCAGTGGAAGCGTTAAGAGATAAACCCGATGGAAGAGAAGTGTTTAAAGAGTATGTATAAGGTGCCAAACCTCCTCCTGTTACAATAACGCTTACTTGGCGTCCAGAAGCGAAAGAAACATTAGTATTAATATTGCTATTAAGAAGACCCGCCAAATAATTGTTCTGAACTGCTACAACAGGTTGTGAATAGACCTTAATTGAAAAGGAGTTAGGTGCTGTAACTACTTGACCTACATCGTCTTCAACTTTTATTTGAAGAGTTTTGCCATCACCATAATATATAGGAGTCCCATACAAATGACCTGTATTTTTATTAAAATTTAAACCATAAGGCAGTTGAACTGCCTCTGTATTATAGTAGTCGTATAAATAAATAGCATTCGCATCCACAAAGGTTCTAATAGTATAAAGTATTACTCTATCATAATCGGTGCCCCCTGCACTTGTCCCACCTCTAAAAGTATTACAATAAGTGCTCTCAAAATTGTAGTTAGTCTGAACATCGTACCAAAACCAATCTTCATAATAAAAATCGCATCCTCCATAAAAACCAGCAGGAATAGTATCGTGGGGATAAAGAGTCCTATTGCCTGCTTGATAATACCTATAAGGATGAGCTATATAAGAGGTATAGTCTGAATAGTCCTTATCAAAACAACATCTAACCCTGTTATAATCCAAGTATTGGGCAGCTTCTAGAACTATCTTATTGTGAGTAGTCCCCGTAAGATGCCTTACAAAATTTGTTAGGTGTCGCCTTATTATCAAATCTTTTTCAGCCGGTTCATTAATGTCACCATCTGTAACTAACTTATTACCAACATCACTAAGCCCAAGCAGAGAGTATGTATAGGGAAGCTTTCCACCAGTCGCTGTAAAAGGGACATCCTTATGTTCATTTATAGCAAATATAAAATTGTCCGTTACGGCGTTTAATTTTAGCTGTTCATATATAATAACTGTAAATGGACTGCTGGTACTACTCTTTCCGAGTGAATCTTTTGTTGTGATTGTAAAGAAAACGTTAGAGTTAGGGTTCACAAGTGTACTATCAGGCTTAAAATTATAGCTTGTAGGATTACCGCTTATTTTGCCTGTTGCTGTATTTAAATTTATACCAGATGGTAAATCACTGCCAATTAGACTGTATGTATAAGGAGGTTTGCCCCCTTCTTCTGATATTACATAGTTTACATTAAGTGTATTGGTACCATAAGCTATATCATAACCACTTAATGTACCTGTCTGATAAGATAGAATCTCATTGCCTAGAACATTTACTTTAGGCTCTTTATAGGTCGTTATTGTAAATGGAGTTACTAAAACTACACTACCAAGACTATCTTGGGTTTTCACTGCAACACCTAAATTTATATCAGAAATTAAAGGCGTTCCACTAAGTTTACCATCACTCGAATTATACATTAAACCGTATGGAAGTGGAAGTGTCTTTGTGTTATAATAGTCATATAAATATGAAACACCATTTATTTCGTCTCTTATACCTTTAATTACACCGCTCTCGTCAAATATTGTGATACAAGCAGAAGGACCATAAGGGTAAAAATACCATTTACTAAGAGCAAAGTCCATACATCCTCCATAATACTTGCCGTCAGTACCTTTTTGAAGAGGATGGGCTATAAAAGCACCATAATCTGAATAATCCTTATCGTAACAACATCTTATTCCATTAGTCTTAGCACTTAATAGAGGAGTAGTGCGTGTAAGATATTTTACAAAACTTGTTATGTGCGTAGATATAATAGTATTTTTACAAGTATCATCAGATGTATTACTGCAAATAGCATCTCCTTTAACTATAGAGTATGTATAAGGATCAAGTCCGCCTGTCGCTGTTAATGAAATATTATAAAAACTGTTTTTATAAAGAGAAATATCATCCGGTCTATCCATCTTCAATCCTGGATAGATACTAATTGTAAATGGACTGCTACTACTTGTCTTTCCAAGTGAATCTTTAACCGTTATTGTAAATAAAACATTAACTCCACTCTTAGGTTCTTTATCATAACCACAATTAGCTACTGTAGGCGTTCCGTTTATTTTACCTGTTGCTGTATCTAAATTTATACCAGATGGTAAATCACTGCCAATTAAACTATATGTATAAGGAGGTTTGCCCCCTTCTGATACTACATAATTTACATTAAGCGTATCGGTACCAGTACCATAAGCTATATTATATCCACTTAAACTTACCTCTTCATAACCTTGAATATAATTGTTTTGGACATTTACTTTAGGCTCTGGATAGGTCGTTATTGTAAATGGAGTTACTAAAACTACACTACCAAAACTATCTTGGACTTTTACTGCAACACCTGAATTTATATCAGAAATTAAAGGCGTTCCACTAAGTTTACTATCACTCGTATTGTAAGTTAAACCGTATGGAAGTGGAAGTGTCTTTGTGTTATAATAAGCATATAAATATGAAGCACCATCTATTCCTTCTCTCATAGTAGCCTTTAGAGCGGGAGCTCCAGAAAAGCTAGAAGTCAGTTCACTACACATAGAAGAACCATAAAGATGAAAGTAGGTCCAATTACCAAAAGGGTCATTACATCCTCCATGATACTTACCGTCACTATATTTTTGAACAGGATGGGCTAAATATGAACCATAATCTGAATAATCCTTATCGTAACAACATCTTAATGCATTATAATGAAAAGAATTTGGTATTATATAAGAAGTGTTTGTAAGATATTTTACTAAACTTGTTATGTGCGTATATATAATAGTATCTTTACAAGTGTCATTAGATGTATCACTGCAAATAGCATCTCCTTTAACTCCAGATATAGAGTATGTATAAGGCAGAACTCCGCCTGTCGCTGTTAATGGAATATTATAAGAACTATTTTCATATAGAGAAATATCATCCGTTCCATCCATTCTTAATTTAGGATAAATTGCAATTGTAAATAGATTGCTACTACTTGTCTTTCCGATTGAATCTTTAACAGTTATTGTAAATAAAACATTAACTCCACTCTTAGGTTCTTTATCACTACCAAAATTACCTACTGTAGGTGTTCCGCTTATTTTACCTGTTGCTGTATTAAAAATTAAGCCAGATGGGAAATGACTGCCAATTAGACTATATGTATAAGGAGGTTTGCCTCCCTTTGATACTACATAATTTACATTAAGTGTATTGGTACCAGTACCATAAGCTATATTATATCCACTTAAACTTACCTCTTTAACGCCTTGAATATAATTGTTTTGGACATTTACTTTAAGCTCTGGATAGGTCGTTATTGTAAATGGAGTTACTAAAACTACACTATCAAAACTATCTTGGACTTTTACTGCAACACCTGAATTTACATCATTAATTAAAGGCGTTCCACTAAGTTTACCATCACTCGTATTGTAAGTTAAACCGTATGGAAGTGGAAGTGTCTTTGTGTTATAATAAGCATATAAATATGAAGCACCATCTATTCCTTCTCTCATAGTAGCCTTTAGAGCGGGAGCTCCAGAAAAGCTAGAAGTCAGTTCACTACACATAGAAGAACCATAAAGATGAAAGTAGGTCCAATTACCAAAAGGGTCATTACATCCTCCATGATACTTACCGTCACTATATTTTTGAACAGGATGGGCTAAATATGAACCATAATCTGAATAATCCTTATCGTAACAACATCTTAATGCATTATAATGAAAAGAATTTGGTATTATATAAGAAGTGTTTGTAAGATATTTTACTAAACTTGTTATGTGCGTATATATAATAGTATCTTTACAAGTGCCATCAGATGTATCACTGCAAATAGCATCTCCTTTAACTCCAGATATAGAGTATGTATAAGGCAGAAGTCCGCCTGTCGCTGTTAATGGAATATTATAAGAACTATTTTCATATAGAGAAATATCATCCGTTCCATCCATTCTTAATTTAGGATAAATAATAATTGTAAATGGAGTAGTGCCAGCTTCCGCACTATTAACATCTTTTACTTTTATTATTATATTAGTGACTGTACTATCCTTTAAAGGTGTACCTGATATTAAGCCATTAAAAGTGTTTAAGGTAAGACCGCTATTTAGTGCAACATTCCCTACAAAAAAGGTGTAAGGTGGCTCGCCAAAAAATGCTCTTATTGTGCTATCACTATAAAAAATATCAACTACTCCTCTACTGTCTACATTGCCTGTAATTTGAAGCTTTGGATAAATTATAATTGTAAATGGAGTGGTTTCAGCTTCTGCATTATTAACATCTTTTACCTTTATTATGATATTAGTAATCGTACTATCCTTTAAAGGCGTACCTGATATTAAGCCTGTTTGAGTGTTTAATGTAAGACCGCTATTTAGTGCAATATTTCCTACAAAATATGTATAGGGGAGCTCTCCGCCAAAAGCTTTAATATTAGTATCACTATAAAAGGCATCAACCGTTCCTGTGCTATCTGGCTCTCCTGTAATTTGAAGCTTTGGATAGATTATAATAGTAAACGGAGTAGTTTCAGCTTTTGCACTATTAACATCTTTTACCTTTATTATGATATTAGTAATCGTACTATCCTTTAAAGGCGTTCCTGATATTAAGCCATTAAAAGTGTTTAATGTAAGACCGCTGTTTAGGGCAACATTCCCTACAAAATATGTATAAGGTTTTTCGCCAAAAAATGCTTTTACTGTATTATCACTATAAAAGCCACTAACTGTTCCTGTGCTGTCTGGCTCTCCTGTAATTTGAAGTTTTGGATAAATTATAATTGTAAATGGAGTGGTGTCAGCTTCTGCACTATTAACATCTTTTACTTTTATTACGATATTAGTTTTTGTACTATCCTTTAAAGGCGTACCTGATATTAAGCCAGTTTGAGTGTTTAATGTAAGACCGCTGTTTAGTGCAACATTCCCTACAAAATATGTATAGGGGAGCTCTCCGCCAAAAGCTTTAATATTAATATCACTATAAAAGGAATCAACCGTTCCTGTGCTATCTGGCACCCCTGTAATTTCAAGTTTTGGATAGATTATAATAGTAAATGGAGTAGTTTCTGCTGTTGCACTATTAACATCTTTTACCTTTATTACTATATTAGTTCTTGTGCTATTTTCTAAAGGCGTACCAAATATCACACCTGTTTGAGTGTTCAAGGTAAGACCGCTATTTAAAGCTACCTCTCCTACAAAATATGTATAGGGGAGCTCGCCGCCAAAAGCTTTAATATTAGTATCACTATAAAAGGCATCAACCGTTCCTGTGCTGTCTGGCACCCCTGTAATTTGAAGCTTTGGATAAATTATAATTGTAAATGGAGTAGTTTCTGCTTTAGCATTATTAACATCTTTTACCTTTATTATGATATTAGTGACTGTGCTATTTTCTAAAGGCGTTCCTGATATCAAGCCAGTTTGAGTGTTTAATGTAAGACCGCTATTTAGTGCAACACTCCCTACAAAATAGGTGTAAGGTTTTTCACCAAAAAATGCATTTATTGTGCTGTCACTATAAAAAGTATCAACTGTTCCTGTGCTGTCTGGCACCCCTGTAATTTGAAGCTTTGGATAAATTATAATAGTAAATGGAGTTGTTTCAGCTGTCGCTCTATTAACATCTTTTACTTTTATTATAATATTAGTTTTTGTGCTATCCTTTAAAGGCGTGCCTGATATTAAGCCATTAAAAGTGTTTAATGTAAGACCGCTATTTAAAGCCACCTCCCCTACAAAATAGGTATAAGGAAGCTCGCCACCAAAAGCTTTAACATTAGTATCACTATAAAAGGCATCAACTGTTCCTGTACTATCTGGCTTACCTGTAATTTGAAGTTTTGGATAAATTATAATTGTAAATGGAGTGGTGCTAGCTTCTGCACTATTAACATCTTTTACTTTTATTATAATATTAGTTTTTGTGCTATCCTTTAGAGGCGTACCAAATATCACACCTGTTTGAGTGTTTAATGTAAGTCCGCTATTGAGTGCCACCGCCCCTACAAAATATGTATAAGGAAGCTCGCCACCAAAAGCTTTAATATTAGTATCACTATAAAAGGCATCAACCGTTCCTGTACTATCTGGCTTACCAGTAATTTGAAGCTTTGGATAAATTATAATCGTAAATGGAGTGGTGCTAGCTTCTGCACTATTAACATCTTTTACTTTTATTACTATATTAGTTTTTGTACTATCCTTTAAAGGCGTACCTGATATTAAGCCAGTTTGAGTGTTTAATGTTAGACCGCTGTTTAGTGCAACATCTCCCATAAAATAAGTATAAGGTTTTTCGCCAAAAAATGCTTTTACTGTACTGTCACTATAAAAAACATCAACTGTTCCTGTGCCGTCTGGCACACCTGTAATTTGAAGCTTTGGATAGATTATAATTGTAAATGGAGTTGTTTCTGCTGTCGCTCTATTAACATCTTTTACTTTTATTATGATATTAGTAATCGTACTATCCTTTAAAGGCGTACCTGATATTTCGCCAGTTTGAGAGTTTAATGTAAGACCGCTATTTAAAGCCACCTCCCCTACAAAATAGGTATAAGGAAGCTTGCCACCAAAAGCTTTAATATTAGTATCACTATAAAAGGCATCAACTGTTCCTGTACTGTCTGGCTTACCAGTAATTTGAAGTTTTGGATAAATTATAATCGTAAATGGAGTGGTGCTAGCTTCTGCACTATTAACATCTTTTACTTTTATTACTATATTAGTTTTTGTACTATCCTTTAAAGGCGTACCAAATATCACACCTGTTTGAGTGTTTAATGTAAGTCCGCTATTTAAAGCCACCGCCCCTACAAAATATGTATAAGGAAGCTCACCGCCAAAAGCTTTAATATTAGTATCACTATAAAAGGCATCAACCGTTCCTGTACTATTTGGCTTACCAGTAATTTGAAGTTTTGGGTAAATTATAATCGTAAATGGAGTGGTGCTAGCTTCTGCACTATTAACATCTTTTACCTTTATTACTATATTAGTTCTTGTGCTATTTTCTAAAGGCGTACCTGATATTTCGCCAGTTTGAGTGTTTAATGTAAGACCGCTGTTTAGTGCAACATTCCCTACAAAATATGTATAAGGTTTTTCGCCAAAAAATGCTTTTACTGTACTGTCACTATAAAAGACATCAACTGTTCCTGTGCTGTCTGGAACACCTGTAATTTGAAGCTTTGGATAAATTATAATTGTAAATGGAGTAGTTTCTGCTGTTGCACTATTAACATCTTTTACTTTTATTATAATATTAGTTTTTGTACTATCCTTTAAAGGCGTGCCTGATATTAAGCCATTAAAAGTGTTTAATGTAAGACCGCTATTTAAAGCCACCTCCCCTACAAAATATGTATAAGGAAGCTCGCCACCAAAAGCTTTAACATTAGTATCACTATAAAAGGCATCAACTGTTCCTGTACTATCTGGCTTACCTGTAATTTGAAGTTTTGGATAAATTATAATTGTAAATGGAGTGGTGCTAGCTTCTGCACTATTAACATCTTTTACTTTTATTATAATATTAGTTTTTGTGCTATCCTTTAGAGGCGTACCAAATATCACACCTGTTTGAGTGTTTAATGTAAGTCCGCTATTGAGTGCCACCGCCCCTACAAAATATGTATAAGGAAGCTCGCCACCAAAAGCTTTAATATTAGTATCACTATAAAAGGCATCAACCGTTCCTGTACTATCTGGCTTACCAGTAATTTGAAGCTTTGGATAAATTATAATTGTAAATGGAGTGGTGATAGCTTCTGCACTATTAACATCTTTTACTTTTATTACTATATTAGTTCTTGTGCTATTTTCTAAAGGCGTACCAAATATCACACCTGTTTGAGTGTTTAATGTAAGACCGCTATTTAAAGCCACCTCCCCTACAAAATAGGTATAAGGAAGCTTGCCACCAAAAGCTTTAACATTAGTATCACTATAAAAGGCATCAACTGTTCCTGTACTGTCTGGCTTACCAGTAATTTGAAGTTTTGGATAAATTATAATTGTAAATGGAGTGGTGCTAGCTTCTGCTCTATTAACATCTTTTACCTTTATTACTATATTAGTTCTTGTGCTATTTTCTAAAGGCGTACCAAATATCACACCTGTTTGAGTGTTTAATGTTAGACCACTATTTAACGCCACATTCCCTACAAAATATGTATAAGGAAGCCCGCCACCAAAAGCTTTAATATTAGTATCACTATAAAAGGCATCAACCGTTCCTGTGCTATTTGGCTTACCAGTAATTTGAAGTTTTGGGTAAATTATAATCGTAAATGGAGTGGTGCTAGCTTCTGCACTATTAACATCTTTTACCTTTATTACTATATTAGTTCTTGTGCTATTTTCTAAAGGCGTACCAAATATCACACCTGTTTGAGTGTTTAATGTAAGTCCGCTATTGAGTGCCACTCCCTCTACAAAATAGGTATAAGGAAGCTCACCGCCAAATGCTTTAATATTAGTATCACTATAAAAAGTATCAACCGTTCCTGTACTATTTGGCTTACCAGTGATTTGAAGTTTTGGATAAATTATAATCGTAAATGGAGTGGTACCAGCTTCTGCACTATTAACATCTTTTACTTTTATTATAATATTAGTTTTTGTACTATCCTTTAAAGGCGTACCAAATATCACACCTGTTTGAGTGTTTAATGTAAGACCGCTATTTAAAGCCACCGCCCCTACAAAATATGTATAAGGAAGCCCGCCACCAAAAGCTTTAATATTAGTATCACTATAAAAGGCATCAACCGTTCCTGTACTGTCTGGCTTACCTGTAATTTGAAGTTTTGGATAAATTATAATCGTAAATGGAGTGGTGATAGCTTCTGCACTATTAACATCTTTTACTTTTATTATGATATTAGTTTTTGTACTATCCTTTAAAGGCGTACCAAATATCACACCTGTTTGAGTGTTTAATGTAAGTCCGCTATTTAAAGCCACGTCCCCTACAAAATAGGTATAAGGAAGCTCACCGCCAAAAGCTTTAATATTAGTATCACTATAGAAGGCATCAACCGTTCCTGTACTGTCTGGCTTACCAGTAATTTGAAGTTTTGGATAAATTATAATCGTAAATGGAGTCGTGCCTAATACCGCATTATTAGTATCTTTTGCTTTTATTATTATATTAGTTCTTGTGCTATTTTCTAAAGGTGTCCCTGATATTAAGCCTGTTTGAGTGTTTAATGTAAGTCCGCTATTGAGTGCCACTCCCTCTACAAAATAGGTATAAGGTTTTTCGCCACCCAAAGCTTTAATATTATTATCATTATAAAAAGCATCAACTGTTCCTGTACTATCTGGAATACCAATAATTTGGAACTTAGGATACATAAGAATTGAAAATGGAGTGGTTTCAGCTACCGCGTTATTAACATCTTTTACCTTTATTACTATATTACTTACTGTACCATAATCTAAAGGCGTACCAGATATTACGCCTGTTTGAGTGTTTAAGGTTAGTCCTCTATGTAAATCCACCCCCCCTACAAAAAAGGTGTAAGGTTTTTCGCCAAAAAATGCTTTTATTGTACTGTCACTATAAAAAATTTCTTGTGTACCTGTGCTATCTACACTGCCTGTAATTTGAAGCTTTGGATAAATTATAATTGTAAATGGAGTAATTTCTGCTATCGCACTATTAACATCTTTTGCTTTTATTATAATATTAGTTTTTGTACTATCCTTTAAAGGTGTACCTGATATTACGCCATTAAAAGTGTTTAAGGTAAGTCCGCTGTTTAAATCTACATCACCTACAAAAAAGGTGTAAGGTTTTTCGCCAAAAAATGCTTTTATTGTAGTGTCACTATAAAAGGCACTAACTGTTCCTGTGCTATCTACATTTCCTGTAATTTGAAGCTTTGGATAAATTATAATTGTAAATGGAGTGGTGCTAGCTTCTGCACTATTAACATCTTTTACTTTTATTATTATATTAGTTCTTGTGCTATCCTTTAAAGGCGTTCCTGATATTAAACCAGTTTGAGTGTTTAATGTAAGACCGCTATTGAGTGCAATATTTCCTACAAAATATGTATAAGGTTTTTCACCAAAAAATGCTTTTATTGTATCGTCACTATAAAAGGCACTAACTGTTCCTGTGCTATCTACATTTCCTGTAATTTGAAGCTTTGGATAAATTATAATTGTAAATGGAGTGGTAATAGCCTCCGCATTATTAACATCTTTTACCTTTATTACGATATTAGTTTTTGTACTATCCTTTAAAGGCGTACCTGATATTACGCCATTAAAAGTGTTTAATGTAAGACCGCTATTTAAAGCCACCTCCCCTACAAAATAGGTATACGGAAGCTCGCCGCCAAAAGCTTTAATATTAGTATCACTATAAAAGGCATCAACTGTTCCTGTGCTATCTGGCTTACCAGTAATTTGAAGTTTTGGATAAATTATAATCGTAAATGGAGTGGTGCTAGCTTCTGCACTATTAACATCTTTTACTTTTATTATAATATTAGTTTTTGTACTATCCTTTAAAGGCGTACCAAATATCACACCTGTTTGTGTGTTTAATGTAAGACCGCTATTTAAAGCCACGCCCCCTACAAAATAGGTATACGGAAGCTCACCACCAAAAGCTTTAATATTAGTATCACTATAAAAAGCATCAACTGTTCCTATACTATCTGGCTCTCCTGTAATTTGAAGTTTTGGATAAATTATAATTGTAAATGGAGTGGTGCTAGCTTCTGCACTATTAACATCTTTTACTTTTATTATAATATTAGTTTTTGTACTATCCTTTAAAGGTGTACCTGATATTAAGCCATTAAAAGTGTTTAAGGTAAGACCGCTATTTAAAGCCACCTCCCCTACAAAATAGGTATAAGGAAGCTCACCACCAAAAGCTTTAATATTAGTATCACTATAAAAAGCATCAATTGTGCCTGTGCTGTCTGGCACACCTGTAATTTGAAGCTTTGGATAAATTATAATCGTAAATGGAGTGGTGATAGCTATCGCATTATTAACATCTCTTGCCTTTATTGTTATATTAGTTCTTGTGCTATTTTCTAAAGGCGTACCTGATATTAAGCCTGTTTGAGTGTTTAAGGTTAGTCCGCTGTTTAAAGCCACGTCCCCTACAAAATAGGTGTAAGGTTTTTCGCCAAAAAATGCTTTTATTGTATTATCACTATAAAAAGTATCAACTGTTCCTGTGCTGTCTGGCACACCTGTAATTTCAAGTTTTGGGTAAATTATAATCGTAAATGGAGTTGTGCCTAATACCGCATTATTAGTATCTTTTGCTTTTATTATTATATTAGTTCTTGTGCTATCCTTTAAAGGCGTACCTGATATTAAACCAGTTTGAGTGTTTAAGGTTAGTCCGCTGTTTAAATCTACATCCCCTACAAAATAGGTATAAGGTTTTTCGCCACCCAAAGCTTTAACATTATTATCATTATAAAAAGCATCAACTGTTCCTGTACTGTCTGGAATACCAATAATTTGGAACTTAGGATACATAAGAATTGAAAATGGAGTGGTTTCAGCTACCGCGTTATTAACATCTTTTACCTTTATTACTATATTGCTTACTGTACCATAATCTAAAGGCGTACCTGATATTACGCCTGTTTGAGTGTTTAAGGTTAGTCCTCTATGTAAATCCACCCCCCCTACAAAAAAGGTGTAAGGTTTTTCGCCAAAAAATGCTTTTATTGTACTGTCACTATAAAAAATTTCTTGTGTACCTGTGCTGTCTGGCACACCTGTAATTTGAAGTTTTGGATAAATTATAATCGTAAATGGAGTAATTTCTGCTATCGCACTATTAACATCTTTTGCTTTTATTATAATATTAGTTTTTGTACTATCCTTTAAAGGCGTACCTGATATTACACCTGTTTGAGTATTTAATGTAAGACCGCTGTTTAAATCTACATCACCTACAAAAAAGGTGTAAGGTTTTTCGCCAAAAAATGCTTTTATTGTAGTGTCACTATAAAAGGCACTAACTGTTCCTGTGCTATCTACATTTCCTGTAATTTGAAGCTTTGGATAAATTATAATTGTAAATGGAGTGGTACTAGCTTCTGCACTATTAACATCTTTTACTTTTATTATAATATTAGTTTTTGTACTATCCTTTAAAGGCGTTCCTGATATTAAACCAGTTTGAGTGTTTAATGTAAGACCGCTATTTAAAGCAACATTCCCTACAAAATATGTATAAGGTCTTTCGCCAAAAAATGCTTTTATTGTATCGTCACTATAAAAGGCACTAACTGTTCCTGTGCTATCTACATTTCCTGTAATTTGAAGCTTTGGATAAATTATAATTGTAAATGGAGTGGTGATAGCCTCCGCATTATTAACATCTTTTACCTTTATTACGATATTAGTTTTTGTACTATCCTTTAAAGGCGTGCCTGATATTAAGCCATTAAAAGTGTTTAATGTAAGACCGCTATTTAAAGCAACATTCCCTACAAAATATGTATAAGGTCTTTCGCCAAAAAATGCATTTATTGTAGTATCACTATAAAAGGCACTAACTGTTCCTGTGCTATCTACATTTCCTGTAATTTGAAGTTTTGGATAAATTATAATTGTAAATGGAGTAGTTTCAGCTACCCCATTATTAATATCTTTTGCTTTTATTACGATATTAGTTTTTGTACTATCCTTTAAAGGCGTACCTGATATTTCGCCTGTTTGAGTGTTTAAGGTAAGTCCGCTATTTAAAACCACATCCCCTACAAAAAAGGTGTAAGGTTTTTCGCCAAAAAATGCTTTTATTGTATTATCACTATAAAAAGCATCAACTGTTCCTGTGCTATCTGGATCTCCTGTAATTTGAATCTTTGGATAAATTATAATTGTAAATGGAGTAGTTTCAGCTGTCGCATTATTAACATCTTTTACTTTTATTATAATATTAGTGACTGTGGCATATTCTAAAGGTGTTCCTGATATTAAACCAGTTTGAGTGTTTAATGTAAGACCACTATTTAAAGCAACATTCCCTACAAAATATGTATAAGGTTTTTCACCAAAAAATGCATTTATTGTAGTGTCACTATAAAAAGCATCAATTGAGCCTGTACTGTCTACATTACCTGTAATTTGAAGTTTTGGATAAATGATAATTGTAAATGGAGTAGTTTCTGCTTCTGCACTATTAACATCTTTTACTTTTATTACTATATTAGTGACTGTGCTATTTTCTAAAGGCGTTCCTGATATTTCGCCATTAAAAGTGTTTAATGTAAGACCGCTGTTTAACGCTACCTCTCCTACAAAAAAGGTATAAGGTTTTTCGCCAAAAAATGCACTTATTGTAGTGTCACTATAAAAGGCACTAACTGTTCCTGTGCTATCTACATTTCCTGTAATTTGAAGTTTTGGGTAAATTATAATCGTAAATGGAGTAGTTTCAGCTACCGCATTATTAACATCTTTTACTTTTATTATTATATTAGTTCTTGTGCTATTTTCTAAAGGCGTGCCTGATATTTCGCCATTAAAAGTGTTTAAGGTAAGTCCACTATTTAAATCTACATCACCTACAAAATAGGTGTAAGGTTTTTCACCAAAAAATGCATTTATTGTAGTATCACTATAAAAGGCACTAACTGTTCCTGTACTGTCTACATTTCCTGTAATTTGAATCTTAGGATATATAACAATTGTAAATGGAGTAGTGTTAGCTTTAGCATTATTAACATCTTTTACTTTGATTATAATATTAGTGATTGTGCCATCTGATAGAGGAGTACCTGATATTTCGCCTGTTTGAGTGTTTAAGGTAAGTCCGCTATTTAACGCTACCTCTCCTACAAAATATGTATAAGGATTTTCGCCAAAAAATGCACTTATTGTAGTGTCACTATAAAAAGCATCGACTGTTCCTGTGCTATCTACATTTCCTGTAATTTGAAGTTTTGGATAAATTATAATTGTAAATGGAGTTGTACCAGCTATCGCATTATTAACATCTCTTGCCTTTATTATTATATTAGTTCTTGTGCTATTTTCTAAAGGCGTACCTGATATTAAACCTGTTTGAGTGTTTAATGTAAGACCGCTATTTAAATCAACATTCCCTACAAAATAGGTATAAGGTTTTTCGCCAAAAAATGCTTTTACTGTATTATCACTATAAAAAGCTAAAACTGTTCCTGTGCTGTCAACACTCCCTGTAATTTGAAGTTTTGGATAAATTATAATCGTAAATGGAGTTGTGCCTAATACCGCATTATTAGTATCTTTTGCTTTTATTATTATATTAGTTCTTGTGCTATTTTCTAAAGGTGTACCTGATATTTCGCCTGTTTGAGTGTTTAAGGTTAGTCCGCTGTTTAACTCTACATCCCCCATAAAATAGGTGTAAGGTTTTTCGCCACCAAAAGCTTTAATATTACTATCACTATAAAAAGCCGAAACTGTCCCTGTACTGTCTGGAATACCAATAATTTGGAACTTAGGATACATAATAATTGTAAATGGAGTGGTTTCAGCTACCGCGTTATTAACATCTATCGCTTTTATTACTATATTGCTTACTGTACCATAATCTAAAGGAGTACCAGATATTACGCCTGTTTGAGTGTTTAATGTTAGTCCTCTATGTAACGGCACCTCTCCTACAGAAAAGGTGTAAGGTTTTTCGCCAAAAAATGCTTTTATTGTACTGTCACTATAAAAAATTTCTTGTGTACCTGTGCTGTCTACATTGCCTGTAATTTGAAGTTTTGGATAAATTATAATTGTAAATGGAGTAGTCCCAGCTACCGCACTATTAACATCTTTTACTTTTATTACTATATTAGTTTTTGTACTATCCTTTAAAGGCGTACCCGATATTACACCTGTTTGAGTGTTTAAGGTTAGTCCGCTATTTAAGGCTACTTCCCCTACAAAATAGGTGTAAGGTTTTTCGCCAAAAAATGCTTTTACTGTATTATCACTATAAAAAGCATCAACTGTTCCTGTACTATCAACATTTCCTGTAATTTGAAGTTTTGGATAAATTATAATCGTAAATGGAGTGGTTTTTGCTGTCGCACTATTAACATCTTTTACTTTTATTACGATATTAGTTTTTGTACTATCCTTTAAAGGTGTACCTGATATTAAACCTGTTTGAGTGTTTAAGGTTAGTCCGCTGTTTAAGGCTACACCTTCAATAAAATATGTATAAGGTTCTTCCCCAAAAAATGCTTTTACTGTATTATCACTATAAAAAGCATCAACTGTTCCTGTACTATCTACATTTCCTGTAATTTGAAGCTTTGGATAAATTATAATCGTAAATGGAGTAGTTTCAGCTTCTGCTCGATTAACATCTTTTGCTTTTATTATGATATTAGTTTTTGTACTATCCTTTAAAGGCGTACCTGATATTAAACCAGTTTGAGTGTTTAATGTAAGACCGCTGTTTAAGTCCACACCTTCAATAAAATATGTATAAGGTTTCTCGCCAAAAAATGCTTTTATTGTAGTATCACTATAAAAGGCACTAACTGTTCCTGTGCTATCTACATTTCCTGTAATTTGAAGCTTTGGATAAATTATAATCGTAAATGGAGTAGTTCCGGCTACCCCATTATTAATATCTTTTGCTTTTATTACAATATTAGTAATTGTACTATCTTTTAAAGGCGTTCCTGAGATTAAGCCTGTTTGAGTGTTTAAGGTTAGTCCGCTGTTTAAAATCACGTCCCCTACAAAAAAGGTGTAAGGTTTTTCGCCAAAAAATGCTTTTATTGTACTGTCACTATAAAAAGCATCAACTGTTCCTGTGCTATCTGGATCTCCTGTAATTTGAATCTTTGGATAAATTATAATTGTAAATGGAGTAGTTTCAGCTGTCGCATTATTAACATCTTTTACTTTTATTATAATATTAGTGACTGTGGCATATTCTAAAGGTGTTCCTGATATTAAACCAGTTTGAGTGTTTAATGTAAGACCGCTATTTAAAGCAACATTCCCTACAAAATATGTATAAGGTTTTTCACCAAAAAATGCTTTTATTGTAGTGTCACTATAAAAAGCATCAATTGAGCCTGTACTGTCTACATTACCTGTAATTTGAAGTTTTGGATAAATTATAATTGTAAATGGAGTAGTAGCAGCTTCCGCACTATTAACATCTTTTACCTTTATTATAATATTAGTTTTTGTACTATCCTTTAAAGGCGTTCCTGATATTTCACCTGTTTGAGTGTTTAAGGTTAGTCCGCTATTTAACGCTACCTCTCCTACAAAATATGTATAAGGTTTTTCGCCAAAAAATGCATTTATTGTAGTGTCACTATAAAAGGCACTAACTGTTCCTGTGCTGTCTACATTTCCTGTAATTTGAAGTTTTGGATAAATTATAATCGTAAATGGAGTAGTTTCAGCTACCGCATTATTAACATCTTTTACTTTTATTATTATATTAGTTCTTGTGCTATCTTTTAAAGGCGTGCCTGATATTTCGCCATTAAAAGTGTTTAAGGTAAGTCCACTATTTAAATCTACATCACCTACAAAATAGGTGTAAGGTTTTTCACCAAAAAATGCATTTATTGTAGTATCACTATAAAAGGCACTAACTGTTCCTGTGCTGTCTACATTTCCTGTAATTTGAAGTTTTGGGTAAATTATAATCGTAAATGGAGTAGTGATAGCTTCTGCATTATTAACATCTTTTACTTTTATTATAATATTAGTTTTTGTACTATCCTTTAAAGGCGTACCTGATATTAAACCAGTTTGAGTGTTTAATGTAAGACCGCTATTTAAAGCAACATTCCCTACAAAATATGTATAAGGTCTTTCGCCAAAAAATGCTTTTATTGTATCGTCACTATAAAAGGCACTAACTGTTCCTGTGCTATCTACATTTCCTGTAATTTGAAGCTTTGGATAAATTATAATCGTAAATGGAGTGGTTTCAGCTACCCCATTATTAACATCTCTTGCTTTTATTATAATATTAGTGACTGTATCAGCCGATAAAGGCGTTCCTGATATTTCGCCATTAAAAGTGTTTAATGTAAGACCGCTGTTTAACGCTACCTCTCCTACAAAATAGGTGTAAGGGAACTCACCATCAAAAGCCTGAATAGTGCTATCACTATAAAAAGTACCAACTGTCCCAGTACTATCTACACTACCTGTAATTTGAAGTTTTGGATAAATTACAATTGTAAATGCTATAGTCTCAGCCTCTCCATTATTAACATCTTTTGCTTTTATTATTATATTAGTGATTGTATCAGCCGATAAAGGCGTACCTGATATTGCACCTGTTTGAGTGTTTAATGTAAGACCGCTATTTAAATCTACATCACCTACAAAATAGGTGTAAGGTTTTTCGCCAAAAAATGCATTTATTGTGTCGTCACTATAAAAAGCATCAACTGTTCCTGTGCTATCTGGCTTTCCTGTAATGTGAATCTTAGGATATATAACAATTGTAAATGGAGTAGTTTCAGCTTCTGCATTATTAACATCTTTTACTTTGATTATGATATTAGTGATTGTGCCATCTAATAAAGGAGTTCCTGATATTACGCCTGTTTGAGTGTTTAAGGTTAATCCGCTATTTAACGCTACCTCCCCTACAAAATATGTATAAGGTTTTTCGCCAAAAAATGCACTTATTGTACTATCACTATAAAAAACTTCTTGTGTACCTGTACCGTCTACACTGCCTGTAATTTGAAGTTTTGGATAAATGATAATCGTAAATGGAGTAGTTTCAGCTTTTGCATTATTAACATCTTTTACTTTTATTACTATATTAGTTCTTGTGCTATCTTTTAAAGGTGTACCTGATATTAAGCCTGTTTGAGTGTTTAAGGTGAGACCGCTGTTTAAATCTACATCCCCTACAAAATATGTATAAGGTTTTTCGCCAAAAAATGCATTTATTGTACTGTCACTATAAAAAGCACTAACTGTTCCTGTACTGTCTGGCACACCTGTAATTTGAAGTTTTGGATAAATTATAATCGTAAATGGGGTAATTTCTGCTTTAGCATCATTAACATCTTTTACTTTTATTATTATATTAGTTCTTGTGCTATTTTCTAAAGGTGTTCCTGATATTTCGCCTGTTTGAGTGTTTAAGGTTAGTCCGCTGTTTAAAACTGCATCACCTACAAAATAGGTATAAGGTTTTTCACCAAAAAATGCTTTTATTGTAGTATCACTATAAAAAGCATCAACCGTTCCTGTGCTGTCTGGCACACCTGTAATTTGAAGCTTTGGATAAATTATAATTGTAAATGGAGTGGTCTCTGCTTTAGCATCATTAACATCTTTTACTTTTATTATGATATTAGTTTTTGTACTATCCTTTAAAGGTGTGCCTGATATTAAGCCTGTTTGAGTGTTTAATGTTAGTCCGCTGTTTAACGCTACACCCCCTACAAAATAGGTATAAGGAAGCTCACCATCAAAAGCCTGAATAGTGCTATCACTATAAAAAGTATCAACTGTTCCAGTACTATCCACACTACCTGTGATTTGAAGCTTTGGATAAATTATAATCGTAAATGGAGTGGTTTTAGCTTCCGCACTATTAACATCTTTTACTTTTATTATAATATTAGTAACTGTGCTATTTTCTAAAGGTGTACCTGATATTACACCTGTTTGAGTGTTTAATGTTAGTCCACTATTTAACGCCACCTCTCCCATAAAATAGGTGTAAGGGGGCTCGCCAAAAAATGCACTTATTGTAGTGTCACTATAAAAAGCATCAACCGTTCCTGTGCTGTCTGGCACACCTGTAATTTGAAGCTTTGGATAAATTATAATTGTAAATGGAGTAGTTTCAGCTTTTGCACTATTAACATCTTTTACTTTTATTATAATATTAGTGACTGTGCTATTTTCTAAAGGCGTGCCTGATATTAAACCAGTTTGAGTGTTTAAGGTAAGACCGCTGTTTAACGCCACCTCTCTCATAAAATAGGTGTAAGGGGGCTCGCCAAAAAATGCACTTATTGTGTCGTCACTATAAAAAGTATCTTGCGTACCTGTGCTGTCTGGCACACCTGTAATTTGAAGCTTTGGATAAATTATAATTGTAAAAGGAGTTGTACCAGCTACCGCATTATTAACATCTTTTGCTTTTATTATAATATTAGTTTTTGTACTATCCTTTAAAGGTGTACCCGATATTTCGCCTGTTTGAGTATTTAAGGTAAGACCGCTGTTTAAAGCTACACCCCCTACAAAATAGGTGTAAGGTTTTTCGCCAAAAAAGGCTTTTATTGTAATGTCACTATAAAAAGTACCAACTGTTCCTGTGCTATCTACACTGCCTGTAATTTGAAGTTTTGGGTAAATTATAATCGTAAATGGTATAGTCTCAGCCACTCCATTATTAATATCTTTTGCTTTTATTATAATATTAGTGACTGTGCATTCTTTTAAAGGCGTACCTGATATTAAGCCATTAAAAGTGTTTAAGGTTAGTCCACTGTTTAAGGCTACACCTTCAATAAAATATGTATAAGGTTCTTCGCCAAAAAATGCATTTATTGTAGTATCACTATAAAAAGCATCAACTGTTCCTGTACTGTCTACATTTCCTGTAATGTGAATCTTTGGATAAATTATAATTGTAAATGGAGTAGTCTCAGCTTCTGCATTATTAACATCTTTTACTTTTATTATGATGTTAGTAACTGTACTATCCTTTAAAGGCGTACCTGATATTACGCCTGTTTGAGTATTTAAGGTTAGCCCGCTGTTTAAGGCTATACCTTCAATAAAATATGTATAAGGTTTCTCGCCAAAAAATGCATTTATTGTACTGTCACTATAAAAAACTTCTTGTGTACCTGTACCGTCTACACTGCCTGTAATTTGAAGCTTTGGATAAATTATAATTGTAAATGGAGTAGTACCAGCTACCGCATTATTAACATCTTTTACTTTTATTACTATATTAGTTCTTGTGCTATCCTTTAAAGGTGTACCAGATATTAAACCTGTTTGAGTGTTTAATGTAAGACCACTATTTAAATCTGCATCACCCACAAAATAGGTATAAGGTTTTTCGCCAAAAAATGCTTTTATTGTATCGTCACTATAAAAGGCACTAACTGTTCCTGTACTATCTGTATCCCCTGTAATTTGAAGTTTTGGATATATTATAATCGTAAATGGGGTAGTTTCTGCTTTAGCATCATTAACATCTTTTACTTTTATTACTATATTAGTGACTGTACATTCTTTTAAAGGCGTACCTGATATCAAGCCATTAAAAGTGTTTAATGTAAGACCACTATTTAAAGCTACTCCCCCTACAAAATAGGTATAAGGCTTTTCGCCAAAAAATGCATTTATTGTAGTATCACTATAAAAAGCATCAACCGTTCCTGTACTGTCTACATTTCCTGTAATTTGAAGCTTTGGATAAATTATAATTGTAAATGGTGTAGTTTCTGCTTTAGCATCATTAACATCTTTTACTTTTATTACTATATTAGTGACTGTACTATCCTTTAAAGGCGTGCCTGATATTAAGCCTGTTTGAGTGTTTAAGGTTAGTCCGCTGTTTAAATCTACATTTCCTACAAAATATGTGTAAGGGATCTCGCCAAAAAATGCTTTTATTGTATTGTCACTATAAAAAGTACCAACTGTTCCTGTGCTGTCTACATTTCCTGTAATTTGAAGTTTTGGGTAAATTATAATCGTAAAAGGAGTTGTACCAGCTACCGCATTATTAACATCTTTTGCTTTTATTATAATATTAGTTTTTGTACTATCCTTTAAAGGTGTACCCGATATTTCGCCTGTTTGAGTATTTAAGGTAAGACCGCTGTTGAGTGCCACAACATCCCCTACAAAATAGGTATAAGGAGGTTCACCCCCAAATGCACTTATTGTAGTGTCACTATAAAAAGTATCTTGCGTACCTGTACTGTCTGGCACACCTGTAATTTGAAGCTTTGGATAAATTATAATAGTAAATCGAGTTGTACCCTTTATACCATTATTAGTATCTTTTACATTTATTATTAGATTGGTTACTGTCCCAAATTCTAAAGGCGTACCTGATATTACGCCATTATAACTATTTAATGTCAGTCCGCTGTTTAAAGCCACGTCTCCCATAAAATATGTATAAGGTAGCTCTCCCCCAGAAGCTTCAACATTGTTATCACTATAAAAAGCACCAACTGTGCCTGTGCTATCTGGCTTCCCTGTGATTTCAAGTTTTTTATAAATTATAATCGTAAATGGAGTAGTCTGAGCTTCTGCACCATTAACATCTTTTGCTTTGATTACGATATTTGAAATTTTCCCATATGATTTAGGTATTCCTGATATTAAGCCTGTTTTAGTGTTTAATGTTAGTCCGCTATGCAGTGCTACCTCTCCCATAAAATATGTGTAAGGAGGCTCGCCATCAAAAGCTTTAATATTAGTATCACTATGAAAGGCATCAACTGTTCCTGTACTGTCTGGCACACCTGTAATTTGAAGCTTTGGATAAATTACAATTGTAAATGGAGTAGTCTCAGCTACCACATTATTAATATCTTTTGCTTTTATTACGATATTAGTGATTGTCCCATTTGATGAAGGCGTACCTGATATTACGCCTGTTTGAGTATTTAAGGTTAGTCCACTATTTAACGCCACCTCTCCTACAAAATATGTGTAAGGTTTCTCGCCAAAAAATGCATTTATTGTGTCGTCACTATAAAAAGCATCAACTGTTCCTGTGCTATCTACATTTCCTGTAATGTGAATTTTAGGATAAATTATAATCGTAAATGGAGTGGTTTTCTCTGTCGCACCATTAACATCTTTTACTTTTATTACGATATTAGTGATTGTACCATCCTGTGAAGGCGTACCTGTAATCTTGCCTGTTTCAGTGTTTAATTCTAACCCGCTATGGAGTGGTATATCTCCTACAAAATATGTGTAAGGTTTTTCACCAAAAAATGCTTTTATTTTGTCGTCACTATAAAAAACTTCTTCTCTACCTCTGCTATCTGGCACACCTGTAATTTGAAGTTTTGGATAAATTATAATAGTAAATGGTGTAGTCTCAGCTTCATCACCATTCACATCTTTTACTTTTATTATAATATTAGTGACTACACCTTCTTTTAAAGGTGTACCTGATATTTTTCCTGTTTGAGTGTCTAATTCTAATCCGCTGTTTAAAGCTACACCCCCTACAAAATATGTGTGGGGAAGTTTGCTACCAAAAGCTTTAACATTGCTATCACTATAAAAAGCATCAACTGTTCCTGTACTATCTGGCTTTCCTGTAATTTGAAGCTTAGCATATATCGTCATTTTATATGCTGGAAGCTCTACACTCCTACTTGATTGGTCTGTAGCTTTTATAATAATATCATTTGTAATAATATTATCTGATGTTCCAGTTATACCTTCTTTAATAATACCCGATATTACACCCGTACTACTATTAATAACTAAATCTTTTGGTAAAGTACTGTTCTTATCAGAGTATGTAAAACTATTACTACTATCCTCTATACCAAACCCTGTAGCCTTAATACCACTATAACTATATGACTTGCCCTCATAAGCTTCAAGAGTTGGAGAACCTGTAATACTTAGTTGATATACCTTAATGCTAATCGCAGAAGTAAGTTTATAATTACCCGCACTATCTGCCACTCTAAATATTATACTACTAAATGTACCTTGTCTTGTAAGAGTTCCAGCAACCTGACCATTTGTATCTAAAGATAAACCTGTAGGCAAAGTACCACTATACAATGAAAAAGTGTATGGAGATGTTCCGCCAGTAGCTACTACGTTAAAAGCAGGATAAGTATCTCCTACATAACCGTACGTAGTAACAGAAGAACTAAGAGAAATAGACAGTGCTTTAGTAGTAGTCGTCGGAGTAGAAGAACTGCCATTTCCACCGCCGGTACTTATTATTGGAGTATCAGTTGAAGTAGTAGCATCATCTTTAGATGTCCCTCCCTCATCAATTACAACAACATCATCACTATATACAGTATCATCTGGTATAATTGTATAGTTATCTTCTTCCCCTCCTTTAGCACCAACTTCAGCCACTTGTGGTTCTGATGTTGGGCTTGCAGAAGCGGGACTCTCTTGAGCGTTAGTTTTTTTAGTCGCACTATAAAAAGGAGTAGAAACTAACTCTTTACCAGAACCATTCCTACCTTTTATAGCTATAATTCTGACTAAAACACTCCCTTCAAACTCATCAGTAACACTGATTTTAAAACTTTTACATCTACTCCAGCTAACACCACCATCAAAACTTTTCTCATATAAAATGACACTTTTAAAACCATCTACAGGAGCAAACGTTAAATATCTCTTGATATCATTGTGCTCTATCTCAACTGGAGCCGAAAGGAATTTGGTAAAAGGCTCACTTTTAGTAATAGTTCCTTCACTATTTTTATTTCTTATTGCACGTTTAACTAAAAAAACAGTGCCATCGATATTGCCAGCATCTATAGTATAGTTACCCGTATCTTTCCAACTATTACCTTTATCAAGACTATATTTATAAAAATAGGGAGAATCGCTTTTTAAAAGAGGCGCAAAAACAAGAATATTCGTTTTATCATCGACACTAACTATCTCTGGTCCATCAGGTTTATTAAGAAAAAGAGAAGACTTTGAAATAAGCCCATTTGTATTTTTATCTTTTTTTGCTTTAACACGAATCTCAACAAAACGCGTATAATTACCAACATTTATCTTGTTGCTGATAGCATCTTGCCAAGTTTTGTCATCACTAAACCTATATTGATATGATGAAACATCAGGATGATTTTTTAAAAATTTAAACTCTAATATATCCTTTTCATCGTCCTCTTTTAAAATCTCTACAGTTTTGGGACAATCAAGACTGCTTTTTAATATTTTTACAGAAACAATATCAAAACTGCTTCTTTTTAAATTATCTAAAGCACTAACTTTAAAAACTAAACGTTTACTACTATTAAATTTTGGAGCTATAAATGAACAAGATAGATTATTGCTTTCTCCTGAATTTAGCTCTACCAAATCGTCAGGATCATCAAAAACTTGACTCCATATTGTCTGTACACTCTCACCAAAATCTAATCCTTTTTTATGCACAGCTTTTAGAACAACTTTAGAGTCACTTGCTATCCCTGTTAAATCTTCTCCTGCACTTATATAATTATAATTAGTTACATCTTTTAAACTTATAGAAGAGGGGTCGTCCTTTTTACTTTTCTTCTTATCTTCTTTTTTGTTTTTTTCGCTTTTTTCTTCCTTTTTCTTAGCATTATCAGATAGTAACGACACATTATTAACATTAAGACCGCTCTTATTCCTTTTGTCATTTAAAACTCTATAAATAGACCTTGCAAGTTCTTGCTTAAGAATAAAATCGGTAATAACGGCTTTTTTGCCCTCACGTTCAATAGATTTCATCAAAGTGTTAAAAGAATCTGTTATACAACTGCTTAAACTCTGTTTGCCGTCATTTTGATTAAGTGCATAGTCAGAAAAAGCATAAAGTAACACTCCATACTCTTTACTACTCTTTTTGGTGCTTTTTAAAGAAGGGGTAAAAGGGTCATCAGGAATAGCGCTTACAACATTAAAACTTTCATCACTTGAAAACGCACTGGAAAAAAGAGTTACAGTCTCTTCTATGTTATTTTGACTAAACCCTCCTTCCATTGCAATAAGCTTTTGTACCACCAATTCAGTTAATGGCGTAACAGCTACAGAATCACCAGAAACAATGCTTGAGACAACTGAACGCAAAGAAAAATCAGCAGGTAAAAAATACTTTACCCCT
Organism: Desulfobacterales bacterium; assembly: GCA_963662235.1. Classification (GTDB taxonomy): domain Bacteria; phylum Desulfobacterota; class Desulfobacteria; order Desulfobacterales. The sequence continues at coordinate 1,998,508 of OY759308.1, forward strand.
GATGCAGCATCTACAATACCATCAGGAAAAGTCGCTTCAATTAAAAATGGCTTGTTTGCATATTCAGGTGGCAGGGAAAGAAAAAAATCTCCTTTCTTGTCTGTCACGGTTGCGGGGTCCTCTTTTGTGTCATACAAAAGTTTACCATCTCTTATGCCACGAATAGTAATGTTGGCGAGGTTGCCTTTACCAAAAGAGACCACACCACTAAAAGACAACCTTTTTGGTTTTTTCTTCTCTTTAAGTTTTTTACTTGTTTCGTTTTTTTTTAAAGATTTATCGAGATTTGAACTCTTTTTTTTACTCGTCTCGTTTTTTTTTAAAGATTTATCGGAAATGGTTTTATCGCTTTTGGTTACAGAAGAAGTATTAGCAGAAGAATCTGCAGGTAGGGCATCACTTAAACTTATAACTAAAACAACAAAACTAAATAAAGTGGAAATAAAAAGTTTATTAAATAGTTGATTTAATTTTATAAAATTTCTTTTGAAAGCACTGTGCATATTTTTTATACAAATATCTTTATATAAAATTTAAAAAACCATTCTATGATACAAGAATAGTTTTATTACTTTATTAACTTGAGACCTTTGCACATAATGTTTTTTATGAAAAAAATAGTGGTTTTTAGCAAAACATTAACTCTTGGTAGTTTTTACAAAAACCTCTGAAACCCTTATAAAGACTTACGCTTTCTTTTACTTTTGTTTTGGGTTCGACGTATAAAAATACTACTTCACCACAAAACAAAAGCAAAATAAAGCTATGTGCAAAGGTCTCTAACTTAAATATGGAATAGAATATAATCTGAAACTTTAAAAAAAACATTCAAAACGCAATCTATTTATAGATTTATATAAAAACAATCAAGTCTTTATATTTGTTTTTTACTACCCCCACACTTTCAATATTTTCTGTCTATCCCCCTCTTGTTGATGAGCAAATCGTCAATTTCATTGTCATACGATACGACACCATTTGGGCACGGCACGCCGTGTAGAGACAGGTCTCGACCTGTCTCTACGAAAAAAATAATTCACATTTCCCAATGTGTTTTTTTGCAATCGTCAATTTCATTGCCATACGGGGTAATATTCATTTGGGCGGGGCAACCCCGCCCCTACAAAAACAACAAATCACAATTGGGCGTATAGCAATACGCCCCTACAAAAAAACAAATCATACGAGAACGTTCGAATATATTATGTACAATCGTCAATCCCATTGTCATATGGCATAATACCGTAGGGGCACGGCGTGCCGTGCCCAAACAATTCCCACCATTTTAATATAATTTGTTTTGCGTTGAAAATTGGTGTGTTGTTTCCAAACAATAATTCCCATTCCCCAATGTGTTTTTTTGCAATCGTCAATTTCATTATCATACGGGGCAATATTCATTTGGGCGAGGTACGCCGGCGATTATGATTGCGTGATAAACGTTAAAAAAAATGCAATATTTTAACAAAAACAATGTAGGGGCGGGGTTTCCCCGCCCGATGTCGTTTTGTATTAAAAATTGGTGTGTTGTTTCCAAACAATAATTCACATTTCCCAATGTGTTTTTTATATCGTCAATTTCATTGTCATACGGAACAATATTCATTTGGGCGGGGCAACCCCGCCCCTACAAAAACAACAAATCACAATTGGGCGTATAGCAATACGCCCCTACAAAAAAACAAATCATACGAGAACGTTCGAATATATTATGTGCAATCGTCAATTTCATTGTCATACGGAACAATATTCATTTGGGCGAGGTACGCCGGCGATTATGGTTGCGTGATAAACGTTAAAAAATTTGCAATATTTTAACAAAAACAATGTAGGGGCGGGGTTTCCCCGCCCGATGTCGTTTTGTATTGAAAATTGGTGTGTTGTTCCCAAACAATAATTCCCATTTCCCAATGTGTTTTTTTGCAATCGTCAATTTCATTGTCATACGGAACAATATTCATTCGGGCGGGGCAACCCCGCCCCTACAAAAACAACAAATCACAATTGGGCGTATAGCAATACGCCCCTACAAAAAAACAAATCATACGAGAACGTTCGAATATATTATGTACAATCGTCAATCCCATTGTCATATGGCACAATACCGTAGGGGCACGGCGTGCCGTGCCCAAACAATCCCCACCATTTTAATATAATTTGTTTTGTGTTGAAAATTGGTGTGTTGTTGCCAAACAATAATTCCCATTTCCCAATGTGTTTTTTTGCAATCGTCAATTTCATTGTCATACGGAACAATATTCATTCGGGCGAGGTACGCTGGCGATTATGATTGCGTGATAAACGTTAAAAAAAATGCAATATTTTAACAAAAACAATGTAGGGGCGTATTGCTATACGCCCATATAATTTTCCACCATTTTAATACAATTTGTTTTGCATTGAAAATTGGCGTGTTGTTTCCAAACAATAATTTCCATTTCCCAATGTGTTTTTTTGCAATCATCAATTTCATTGCTATACAGGATAATATTATTCGGGCGGGCAATTGTGTAGAGACAGGGTGCGACCTGTCTCTACTATTGTTGTGGTAAGAGCTCTTTGATTGCGTCGGGAGAGACTTTGCCTGTGAGAGTGTCTATTGTTTCTTTGTTAGAATTGGAAACTTCATCACTTCCAGAGCATCCGAATTTGCCGAAATCGCAATCTTCGATAGGCTCTGCATCTTCTGTAAAATAATTTAATGTGGAAGAGTTTAAACAGAGGGTATCGTAAATCATAAAACGCGTTTTCTTGTCGCCGAACTGTAAGTTCTCTGCATCGTTTCTTGCAATAACGTTAAAACATACGACATCATCGCCTTCCACATCAAAAAAGTCTTCCTGTGCACCAGTTGTTATATTTACATTATTAGGATGCATAGTTGGAATTATATATCTTGCATAAAGGGTATCAGCAACCATACTGCTACTCTTCGTAGAAGTAGTGCCAAAATCAGAACGCTTGAAACCAGATATTAAAAGAGCATCGTTTGCTTTTGTAACATTTGTAATTAGACCTTGTCCAAGATTGTTTAAAATAACACCTGCTCTATTTATTAATTTCTCGTGCTCTCCATTAGTCCCTGAAGGTGGGGAGTAGTATTCGCTATTTACACCTATATTTGTCCTTAAATATTCTGACATATTTAAATCTATAAGATTAGCATTATCTTTGTTTGTTTTTAATAGAACATAATAGACAGGTTTTGTGCCATAAGCTTCTTTCCAACCAAGAACTATAGAGCCGTTATTAACCTTTTTAACCTTAATTGTATAATCGTTATCTGGTACAGCAGGAGGATAGTTACCTGCATTAAATATTAAAATTCCCTTATCAGAATTTGGCCATATAACTTTATTGTTAGATGCATCTTTTATATCAACAAACACATAAGAAGCTTTCATCTCTGGATAAGCTGACGCATTTATTTTAAGGTCTTCAACTTTAATAATTCCTGAAAGATTAGTTAATGAAACTTCATTATATGTACCTTCTGTATATAAAGACGATTCTTTTAAACTCTTACTTAGTGAAGAGAAAGCACCATATTTAAGGTCTGAAACTGGAGTACCTCCACAAAGCCTTGAATATGAAGTGCCTGCTTCAAGCATCTTATCTTTATCGGCTTGCCAGTTTGCTCCTGTACAATCTGTCTTAAAAGCGTGGCTATATGAACCAAGCAACATAGAATTTCTTATATGCTCTGGTGAATCTTTATCATAAACATACTCTGTACTAAATATAAGCGTTACTCCACCTGTATCTGAATATTTATAATTGATAATTAGAGGAAACTCGCTATTGCCTATAAAATCGGTATAGTCTGGTAAAGACTCGTCTTTACTATAAAAATTGGCAAGACAATCTACATAACCATCATCAGCTTTAAAAGTGTTGCCGTAACTATCTTTTACATCTTTACTATTATATCTTATAAAGACAAATCTCTCATCTTTATTATCAACATAAACTTCTTTACCTACTCCACTGCTAATAGTTCTACATTCAAGCTTTTTACCATCATAATATTTATCAACATAAGATTCCAAAGTGCTAAATAGAGGCGCTCCTGTCGTTTCGTCTATAGAATAAAATTTGGAACTCTTATCTTTTATATCCATACTTAAGTTATTATAGAACGAAACATTATCTTCTTCGCTATCTGCAAGGTTACATAAAGAAACAGTTACATCGCTTTCGCCTGCGTAATTTTCGTTATAAAATTTATCAGATGAAACAGATTCAATTTTAAATGTGTTAAAAACATCATCCTTAGATGTTATTTGTGGAGCTTCAGGTTTTAAACTTGTAGAAAGAGTGAAAATATCTGAGGTCGCTTTTGCTCCATTTTTATCACTTACACCTATTTGAAAAATGATGTTGCAAGATTTTTTCGTTACCGTGCCAGAAATCTCACCACTCGTTTCGTTAAATGTAAGTCCGCACTCTTCTAACTTGTTTGAACCTTCCGATAAAATATAAGAGTACTTATACTCTACCTCTCCACCTTCTGCTTTATATGGAATAAAATTCAATGCCTTATTATATGTAAGTTTATAGAAATCTTCTGTGCTACTATTTACAAGTTTAAGAGGAGGATAAACAACAAGCTTAAATGAAGCTGTTTTTGCGACTGTACTAACAGAATCTGTCGCTTTGACTACTAAGTTATCGCGTGAAGATTGAATCTTAGGTACTCCAGAAATTTGACCGCTCTCTCTATTTAAACTTAAACCATCTGGAAGACCTGAATTGTATTTATAAAATAGATTTGAACTCTCATCTTTACTTTCTAACTTGTTGCCTCTTATTGCATATTTTATAGTCTCTTTGGCAACTTTGCCTGAAACAGGAAAGTTTGCTTTACAAACTGCACTGTTAAATTCGTACTTCTTACCTTCATAACTACATAAACTCTCGTTAGCTTCTGCAAAACCATCTTTATAACAACATTGAATTAGAGCAGGATAAATGTTTAAACCAGAAACTTTGAGCGTATTATCGTTCATTTTATCTGTCCAGAAACTATAATCACCTTCAAAAGCATAAGAGTTATAAATCTTATCTTCACAATCGCTATCTTCCCCTAAGTAGTCACAAATTGGCTCAATTGAATAGTTATATGGAGCAACACCATTTTGAGCTTTAACTCTATCTGAATAATAAGCACCTGCTGTAGCTGTATTGTCTATGACAGATAGTACATTAAAAACAGTAGCACTACTAAGAGATGCAACTTCTGGAGCAAGCATAGAAGCAGCTGGAGACGCACAAATAGCTATTGTAAACTCTGGACTTGTAGCACTATTTCCAAGCGAATCTCTCACAGTCATAATAAACTTAGAATTAACCCCAGATAGAGGCGAAGCAGGGATCGGGGACGGCGGAAGATAATTTGTACAACCATTATTATAAGTAGTCATTAGAGGGACACCGGATATTTCACCAGTGGAAGCGTTAAGAGATAAACCCGATGGAAGAGGATTGTTTAAAGAGTATGTATAAGGTGCCAAACCTCCTCCTGTTACAATAACGCTTACTTGGCGTCCAGAAGTGAAAGAAACATTAGTATTAATATTGCTATTAAGAAGACCCGCCAAATAATTGTTCTGAACTGATACAACAGGTTGTGAATAGACCTTAATTGAAAAGGAGTTAGGTGCTGTATATGATTGACCCAGAGCATCTTCAACTTTTATTTGAAGAGTTTTGCCATCACCATAATATATAGGAGTCCCATACAAATGACCTGTATTTTTATTAAAATTTAAACCATAAGGCAGTTGAACTGCCTCTGTATTATAGTAGTCGTATAAATAAATAGCATTCGCATCCACAAAGGTTCTAATAGTATAAAGTATTACTCTATCATAATCGGTGCTCTCTGCACTTGTCCCACCTCTAAAAGTATTACAATAAGTGCTCTCAAAATTTAAGTTAGGCAGAACATCGTAATAAAAATTAACAATCTTAGTCTCACCTTCGTAAACAAAAGAACCGTCTTCATAATAAAAATCGCATCCTCCATAAAAACCAGCAGGAGTAGTATAGCTGGGGTTACTAGCCAAAGTGCCTGCTTGATAATACCTATAAGGATGAGCTATATAAGAGGTATAGTCTGAATAGTCCTTATCAAAACAACATCTAACCCTGTTATAATCCAAGTATCTGGCATTTGCTTCAACTACTATATTGTGAGTAGTCCCCAAAAGATGCCTTACAAAATTTGTTAAGTGTTGCATTATTATCTTATTTTTTTTCGATGTATCAGTTACACCATCTGTAACTAACTTATTACCAACATCACTAAGCCCAAGCAGAGAGTATGTATAGGGAAGCTTTCCACCAGTCGCTGTAAAAGGGACATCCTTATGTTCATTTATAGCAAATATAAAATTGTCCGTTACGGCGTTTAATTTTAGCTGTTCATATATAATAACTGTAAATGGACTGCTGGTACTACTCTTTCCGAGTGAATCTTTTGTTGTGATTGTAAAGAAAACGTTAGAGTTAGGGTTCACAAGTGTACTATCAGGCTTAAAATTATAGCTTGTAGGAACACCGCTTATTTTACCTGTTTCTGTATTAAAATTTATACCAGATGGTAAATCACTGCCAATTAGACTGTATGTATAAGGAGGTTTGCCTCCTTCTTCTGATATTACATAGTTTACATTAAGTGTATTGGTACCATAAGCTATATCATAACCACTTAATGTACCTGTCTGATAAGATAGAATCTCATTGCCTAGAACATTTACTTTAGGCTCTTTATAGGTCGCTATTGTAAATGGAGTTACTAAAACTACAGCACCAGCACTATCTTGGACTTTTACTGCAACACCTAAATTTATATCAGAAATTAAAGGCGTTCCACTAAGTTTACCATCACTCGAATTATACATTAAACCGTATGGAAGTGGAAGTGTCTTTGTGTTATAATAGTCATATAAATATGAAACACCATTTATTTCGTCTCTTATACCTTTAATTACACCGCTCTCGTCAAATATTGTGATACAAGCAGAAGGACCATAAGGGTAAAAAAACCATTGACTATAAGCAAAGTCCATACATCCTCCATAATACTTGCCGTCAGTACCTTTTTGAAGAGGATGGGCTATAAAAGCACCATAATCTGAATAATCCTTATCGTAACAACATCTTATTCCATTAGTCCTAGCACTTGATAGAGTAGTAGTGCGTGTAAGATATTTTACAAAACTTGTTATGTGCGTAGATATAATAGTATTTTTACAAGTATCATCAGATGTATTACTGCAAATAGCATCTCCTTTAACTATAGAGTATGCATAAGGCATAAGTCCGCCTGTCGCTGTTAATGAAATATTATAAAAACTGTTTTTATAAAGAGAAATATCATCCGGTCTATCCATCTTCAATCCTGGATAGATACTAATTGTAAATGGACTGCTACTACTTGTCTTTCCAAGTGAATCTTTAACAGTTATTGTAAATAAAACATTAACTCCACTCTTAGGTTCTTTATCATAACCACAATTAGCTACTGTAGGCGTTCCGTTTATTTTACCTGTTGCTGTATCTAAATTTATACCAGATGGTAAATCACTGCCAATTAAACTATATGTATAAGGAGGTTTGCCCCCTTCTGATACTACATAATTTACATTAAGCGTATCGGTACCAGTACCATAAGCTATATTATATCCACTTAAACTTACCTCTTCATAACCTTGAATATAATTGTTTTGGACATTTACTTTAGGCTCTGGATAGGTCGTTATTGTAAATGGAGTTACTAAAACTACACTACCAAAACTATCTTGGACTTTTACTGCAACACCTGAATTTATATCAGAAATTAAAGGCGTTCCACTAAGTTTACTATCACTCGTATTGTAAGTTAAACCGTATGGAAGTGGAAGTGTCTTTGTGTTATAATAAGCATATAAATATGAAGCACCATCTATTCCTTCTCTCATAGTAGCCTTTAGAGCGGGAGCTCCAGAAAAGCTAGAAGTCAGTTCACTACACATAGAAGAACCATAAAGATGAAAGTAGGTCCAATTACCAAAAGGGTCATTACATCCTCCATGATACTTACCGTCACTATATTTTTGAACAGGATGGGCTAAATATGAACCATAATCTGAATAATCCTTATCGTAACAACATCTTAATGCATTATAATGAAAAGAATTTGGTATTATATAAGAAGTGTTTGTAAGATATTTTACTAAACTTGTTATGTGCGTATATATAATAGTATCTTTACAAGTGCCATCAGATGTATCACTGCAAATAGCATCTCCTTTAACTCCAGATATAGAGTATGTATAAGGCAGAACTCCGCCTGTCGCTGTTAATGGAATATTATAAGAACTATTTTCATATAGAGAAATATCATCCGTTCCATCCATTCTTAACTTTGAATAAATTGCAATTGTAAATAGATTGCTACTACTTGTCTTTCCGATTGAATCTTTAACAGTTATTGTAAATAAAACATTAACTCCACTCTTAGGTTCTTTATCACTACCAAAATTAGCTACTGTAGGTGTTCCGCTTATTTTACCTGTTGCTGTATTAAAAATTAAGCCAGATGGGAAATGACTGCCAATTAGACTATATGTATAAGGAGGTTTGCCTCCCTTTGATACTACATAATTTACATTAAGTGTATTGGTACCATAAGCTATATCATATCCACTTAAACTTACCTCTTTAACGCCTTGAATATAATTGTTTTGGACATTTACTTTAGGCTCTGGATAGGTCGTTATTGTAAATGGAGTTACTAAAACTACACTATCAAAACTATCTTGGACTTTTACTGCAACACCTGAATTTATATCATTAATTAAAGGCGTTCCACTAAGTTTACCATCACTCGTATTGTAAGTTAAACCGTATGGAAGTGGAAGTGTCTTTGTGTTATAATAAGCATATAAATATGAAGCACCATCTATTCCTTCTCTCATAGTAGCCTTTAGAGCGGGAGCTCCAGAAAAGCTAGAAGTCAGTTCACTACACGCAGAAGAACCATAAAGATGAAAGTAGATCCAATTACCAAAAGGGTCATTACATCCTCCATGATACTTACCGTCACTATATTTTTGAACAGGATGGGCTAAATATGAACCATAATCTGAATAATCCTTATCGTAACAACATCTTAATGCATTATAATGAAAAGAATTTGGTATTATATAAGAAGTGTTTGTAAGATATTTTACTAAACTTGTTATGTGCGTATATATAATAGTATCTTTACAAGTGCCATCAGATGTATCACTGCAAATAGCATCTCCTTTAACTCCAGATATAGAGTATGTATAAGGCAGAACTCCGCCTGTCGCTGTTAATGGAATATTATAAGAACTATTTTCATATAGAGAAATATCATCCGTTCCATCCATTCTTAATTTAGGATAAATTGCAATTGTAAATAGATTGCTACTACTTGTCTTTCCGATTGAATCTTTAACAGTTATTGTAAATAAAACATTAACTCCACTCTTAGGTTCTTTATCACTACCAAAATTACCTACTGTAGGTGTTCCGCTTATTTTACCTGTTGCTGTATTAAAAATTAAGCCAGATGGGAAATGACTGCCAATTAGACTATATGTATAAGGAGGTTTGCCTCCCTTTGATACTACATAATTTACATTAAGTGTATTGGTACCAGTACCATAAGCTATATTATATCCACTTAAACTTACCTCTTCATAACCTTGAATATAATTGTTTTGGACATTTACTTTAAGCTCTGGATAGGTCGTTATTGTAAATGGAGTTACTAAAACTACACTATCAAAACTATCTTGGACTTTTACTGCAACACCTGAATTTATATCATTAATTAAAGGCGTTCCACTAAGTTTACCATCACTCGTATTGTAAGTTAAACCGTATGGAAGTGGAAGTGTCTTTGTGTTATAATAAGCATATAAATATGAAGCACCATCTATTCCTTCTCTCATAGTAGCCTTTAGAGCGGGAGCTCCAGAAAAGCTAGAAGTCAGTTCACTACACGCAGAAGAACCATAAAGATGAAAGTAGATCCAATTACCAAAAGGGTCATTACATCCTCCATGATACTTACCGTCACTATATTTTTGAACAGGATGGGCTAAATATGAACCATAATCTGAATAATCCTTATCGTAACAACATCTTAATGCATTATAATGAAAAGAATTTGGTATTATATAAGAAGTGTTTGTAAGATATTTTACTAAACTTGTTATGTGCGTATATATAATAGTATCTTTACAAGTGCCATCAGATGTATCACTGCAAATAGCATCTCCTTTAACTCCAGATATAGAGTATGTATAAGGCATAAGTCCGCCTGTCGCTGTTAATGGAATATTATAAGAACTATTTTCATATAGAGAAATATCATCCGTTCCATCCATTCTTAACTTTGAATAAATTGCAATTGTAAATAGATTGCTACTACTTGTCTTTCCGAGTGAATCTTTAACAGTTATTGTAAATAAAACATTAACTCCACTCTTAGGTTCTTTATCACTACCAAAATTAGCTACTGTAGGTGTTCCGCTTATTTTACCTGTTGCGGTATTTAAATTTATACCAGATGGTAAATGACTGCCAATTAGACTATATGTATAAGGAGGTTTGCCTCCCTTTGATACTACATAATTTACATTAAGTGTATTGGTACCATAAGCTATATCATATCCACTTAAACTTACCTCTTTAACGCCTTGAATATAATTGTTTTGGACATTTACTTTAAGCTCTGGATAGGTCGTTATTGTAAATGGAGTTACTAAAACTACACTACCAAGACTATCTTGGGTTTTTACTGCAACACCTAAATTTATATCAGAAATTAAAGGCGTTCCACTAAGTTTACCATCACTCGTATTGTAAGTTAAACCGTATGGAAGTGGAAGTGTCTTTGTGTTATAATAAGCATATAAATATGAAGCACCATCTATTCCTTCTCTCATAGTAGCCTTTAGAGCGGGAGCTCCAGAAAAGCTAGAAGTCAGTTCACTACACGCAGAAGAACCATAAAGATGAAAGTAGATCCAATTACCAAAAGGGTCATTACATCCTCCATGATACTTACCGTCACTATATTTTTGAACAGGATGGGCTAAATATGAACCATAATCTGAATAATCCTTATCGTAACAACATCTTAATGCATTATAATGAAAAGAATTTGGTATTATATAAGAAGTGTTTGTAAGATATTTTACTAAACTTGTTATGTGCGTATATATAATAGTATCTTTACAAGTGCCATCAGATGTATCACTGCAAATAGCATCTCCTTTAACTCCAGATATAGAGTATGTATAAGGCAGAACTCCGCCTGTCGCTGTTAATGGAATATTATAAGAACTATTTTCATATAGAGAAATATCATCCGTTCCATCCATTCTTAATTTAGGATAAATAATAATTGTAAATGGAGTAGTGCCAGCTTCCGCACTATTAACATCTTTTACTTTTATTATTATATTAGTGACTGTACTATCCTTTAAAGGTGTACCTGATATTAAGCCATTAAAAGTGTTTAAGGTAAGACCGCTATTTAGTGCAACATTCCCTACAAAAAAGGTGTAAGGTGGCTCGCCAAAAAATGCTCTTATTGTGCTATCACTATAAAAAACATCAACTACTCCTCTACTGTCTACATTGCCTGTAATTTGAAGCTTTGGATAAATTATAATTGTAAATGGAGTGGTTTCAGCTTCTGCATTATTAACATCTTTTACCTTTATTATGATATTAGTAATCGTACCATCCTTTAAAGGCGTACCTGATATTTCGCCTGTTTGAGTGTTTAATGTAAGACCACTATTTAACGCTACATCTCCTACAAAATATGTGTAAGGAGGCTCACCAAAAAATGCTCTTATTGTGCTATCACTATAAAAAACATCAACTTCTCCTGTGCTGTCTAGCACACCTGTAATTTGAAGCTTTGGATAAATTATAATCGTGAATGGAGTTGTAGCCACTATACCATTATTAATATCTTTTGCCTTTATTACTATATTAGTGATTGTGCCATTTGATAAAGGCGTTCCTGATATTACGCCATTAAAACTGTTTAATGTAAGTCCGCTGTTTAAGGCTACTTCTCCTACAAAATATGTGTAGGGTGCTTCTCCACCAAAAGCTTTAACATTGCTATCACTATAAAAAGCACTAACTGTTCCTGTACTGTCTGGCTTCCCTATAATCTGAAGTTTTGGATAAATTATAATTGTAAATGGAGTAGTGCCCGCTTCCGCATTATTAACATCTTTTGCCTTTATTACTATATTAGTTATTGTACCATTTGATAAAGGAGTTCCTGATATTACACCTGTTTGAGTATTTAATGTTAGACCGCTGTTTAATGCCACATCTCCTACAAAATATGTGTAAGGGGACTCGCCAAAAAATGCTCTTATTGTACTATCACTATAAAAAATATCTTGTGTTCCAGTACTATCTACATCTCCTGTAATTTGAATCTTAGGATAAATAAAGATTGTAAATTGACTGCTACTACTTGTCTTTCCGAGTGAATCTTTAATAGTTATTGTAAATAAAACATTAACTCCACTCTTAGGCTCTTTATCACCACCAAAATTAGCTACTGTAGGCGTTCCGCTTATTTTACCTGTTGCTGTATTAAAAATTATACCAGATGGGAAATGACTGCCAATTAGACTATATGTATAAGGAGATTTACCTCCTGTTGATATTACATTATCTATATGGAATGTACTGTTTAAATCAGATAAATTATACCCATCGAGCAACACAACATCTTCATAACCTTTAATTTCATTGTGCATAACATTTACTTTAAGCTCTGGATAAGTCGTTATTGTAAATGGAGTCGTTGAAATTGAAGTACCAACACTATCTTGGGCTTTTACTGCAACACCTAAATTTATATCAGAAATTAAAGGCGTTCCACTAAGTTTACCATCACTCGTATTGTAAGTTAAACCGTATGGTAGAGGAAGAGTCTTTGTGTTATAATAAGTATACAAATATGGATACTTATTCATATGATCTCGCATAGTATAAAGTATCGCAGTGTTAAAAGTTCCACCTGTAATATAAGAATTACAAAGATTACTTCCAAAGGAAAAAATCTGATCCATCCAAAGATTCGATGTCGCATAGTAATATTGACATCCTCCATGATACTTGCCATCACTATATTTTTGAATAGGATGGGCTAAATATGAACCATAATCTGAATAACTCTTGTCATAACAACATCTAACCCTATTGTGATCAAGAAGTTGATTTGTCCCCTTGTATGTTGTATAAGTGGTTTCTGTAAGATATTTTGCTAAACTTGTTATGTGCGTAGATATAATAGTATTTCTACAAGTGTCATTAGATGTATCGCTGCAAATAGCATCTCCTTTAACTCCAGATATAGAGTATGTATAAGGCGGAACTCCGCCTGTCGCTGTTAATGGAATATTACAAGAATTATTTACATATAGAGAAATATCATCCGTCCCATCCATTCTTAGCTTTGGATAAATTGCAATTGTAAATTGACTGCTACTACTTGTCTTTCCAAGTGAATCTTTAACAGTTATTGTAAATAAAACATTAACTCCACTCTTAGGTTCTTTATCACCCCCAAAATTACCTACTGTAGGTGTTCCGCTTATTTTACCTGTTGCTGTATTAAAAATTATACCAGATGGGAAATCACTGCCAATTAGACTATATGTATAAGGAGACTTACCTCCCTTTGATATTACATAGTTTACATTAAGTGTATTGGTACCATAAGCTATATCATATCCACTTAAACTTAACTCTTCAGCACCTTGAATGTAATTGTGTTGGACATTTACTTTAGGCTCTGGATAGGTCGTTATTGTAAATGGGGTTACTAAAACTACACTACCAAAACTATCTTGGACTTTTACTGCAACACCTAAATTTATATCAGAAATTAAAGGCGTTCCACTAAGTTTACTATCACTCGAATTGTAAGTTAAACCGTATGGAAGTGGAAGTGTCTTTGTGTTATAATAGTCATATAAATATGAAACACCATCTATTTTTTGTTTTATATTAGACGCTATAAGGCTGTTCTGAAGCTTATTAACAAATTCTTTACACTCAGAAGAATCATAAGAATAAACATAACTCCAATTAGTAATAGAGTCATTACATCCTCCATGATACTTGCCGTCAGTACCTTTTTGAACAGGATGGGCTATAAAAGCGCCATAATCTGAATAACTCTTGTCGTAACAACATCTTATTACATTATAATAAGTACCTGATGTTATATAAGAAGTATTTGTAAGATATTTTACAAAACTTGTTATGTGAGTAGATATAATACTCTTTCTACAATCGTCATTAGATGTATCACTGCAAATAGCATCTCCTTTAACTCCAACCATAGAGTATGTATAAGGCACAAGTCCGCCTATCGCTGTTAATGGAATATTATAAGAACTATTTTCATATAGAGAAATATCATCCGTTCCATCCATTCTTAGTTTTGGATAAATTACAATTGTAAATTGACTGCTACTACTTGTCTTTCCGAGTGAATCTTTAACAGTTATTGTAAATAAAACATTAACTCCACTCTTAGGTTCTTTATCATAACCACAATTAGCTACTGTAGGCGTTCCGTTTATTTTACCTGTTGCTGTATTAAAAATTATACCAGATGGGAAATGACTACCAATTAAACTATATGTATAAGGAGATTTACCTCCCTTTGATATTACATAGTTTACATTAAGTGTATCGGTACCAGTAGTATAAGCTATATCATATCCACTTAAACTTACCTCTTCATAACCTTGAATATAATTATGTTGGACATTTACTTTAGGCTCTGGATAGGTCGCTATTGTAAATGGAGTTACTAAAACTACAGCACCAGCACTATCTTGGGTTTTTACTGCAACACTTAAATTTATATCAGAAATTAAAGGCGTTCCACTAAGTTTACCATCACTCGAATTATACATTAAACCGTATGGAAGTGGAAGTGTCTTTGTGTTATAATAGTCATATAAATATGAAACACCATTTATTTCGTCTCTTATACCTTTCATTACACCGCTCTCGCCAAATGTTGTGATACAAGCAGAAGGACCATAAGGGTAAAAATACCATTTACTAAGAGCAAAGTCCATACATCCTCCATAATACTTGCCGTCAGTACCTTTTTGAAGAGGATGGGCTATAAAAGCACCATAATCTGAATAATCCTTATCGTAACAACATCTTATTCCATTAGTCTTAGCACTTAATAGAGGAGTAGTGCGTGTAAGATATTTTACAAAACTTGTTATGTGCGTAGATATAATAGTATTTTTACAAGTATCATCAGATGTATCACTGCAAATAGCATCTCCTTTAACTCCAACCATAGAGTATGTATAAGGCACAACTCCGCCTGTCGCTGTTAATGGAATATTATAAGAACTATTTTCATATAGAAAAATATCATCCGTTCCATCCATTCTTAGCTTTGAATAAATAATAATTGTAAATGGAGTAGTGATAGCTACTGCATTATTAACATCTTTTGCCTTAATTACGATATTAGTTACTGTACTCACTGATAAAGGCGTGCCTGAGATTAAGCCTGTTTGAGTGTTTAATGTTAGACCGCTGTTTAACTCCACATTTCCTACAAAATAGGTGTAAGGTGCCTCACCAAAAAATGCGTTTATTGTACTATCACTATAAAAAACACCAACTTCCCCTGTACTGTCTACACTTCCTGTAATTTGAAGTTTTGGATAAATTATAATTGTAAATGGAGTAGTACCAGCTTCCGCATTATTAACATCTTTTGCTTTTATTATTATATTAGTGACTGTGCCATTTTCTAAAGGTGTACCTGATATTAAGCCATTAAAAGTGTTTAAGGTAAGACCGCTGTTTAGTGCCACATTCCCTACAAAATATGTGTAAGGTTTTTCACCAAAAAATGCTTTTATTGTAGTGTCACTATAAAAAGCATCAACTTCTCCTGTGCTGTCTATATTACCTGTAATTTGAAGCTTTGGATAAATTATAATTGTAAATGGAGTAGTGCCAGCTTCTGCTCGATTAACATCTTTAACTTTTATTACGATATTAGTTTTTGTACTATCCTTTAAAGGCGTACCAAATATCACGCCTGTTTGAGTGTTCAATGTAAGACCGCTATTTAATGCTACATCTCCTACAAAATAGGTATAAGGAAGCTCGCCGCCAAAAGCTTTAATATTAGTATCACTATAAAAGGCATCAACCGTTCCTGTGCTATCTGGCTTCCCTGTAATTTGAAGCTTTGGATAGATACTAATTGTAAATTGACTGCTACTACTTGTCTTTCCAAGTGAATCTTTAACAGTTATTGTAAATAAAACATTAACTCCACTCTTAGGTTCTTTATCACCACCAAAATTAGCTACTGTAGGTGTTCCGCTTATTTTACCTGTTGCTGTATTTAAATTTATACCAGATGGGAAATCACTACCAATTAGACTGTATGTATAAGGAGGTTTGCCTCCCTTTGATATTACATAGTTTGTATTAATTGTATTGGTACCATCAGCTATATCATAACCACTTAAACTTACCTCTTCATAACCTTGAATATAATTGTTTTGAACATTTACTTTAAGCTCAGAGTAGGTCGTTATTGTAAATGGAATCGTTGATATTACACCACCAACGCTATCTTGGACTTTTACTGCAACACCTAAATTTATATCAGAAATTAAAGGTGTTCCACTAAGTTTACCATCACTCGTACTATACGTTAAACCGTATGGAAGTGGGAGTGTCTTTGTGTTATGATAGTTATATAAATATGCCAACGAACCAATCAATGCTTGTCTTATAGTATAAAGTACGCTTGTAGACTCGTTTGTAGTAAAATTTTGACAGGCAGAATTTCCATAAGAATAAACCTCATTCCAAGTATTATTATAATAAAGACTACAACCTCCATAATATTTGCCATCACCATATTTTTGAACAGGATGGGCTATAAAAGCACCATAATCTGCATAATCTTTATCAAAGCAACATCTCACTCTATTATAATCAAGAAAGAAACTACTACCACTAATATCTACACGATAAGAAGTATTTTTAAGATATTTTACAAAACTTGTTATGTGATATGTTATTATCGAATTCTGTTTTGCTTCTGAATTAATTGCATCTGCAACTATCTTATCTCCACTAATTCCTACCATAGAGTATGTATAAGGCAGAATTCCGCCTGTCGCTGTTAATGGAATATTGTAAGAATTATTTACATATAGAGAAATATCATCCGTTCCATCCATTCTTAATTTAGGATAAATAATAATTGTAAATGGAGTAGTGATAGCGTTTGCATTATTAACATCTTTTACTTTTATTATAATATTAGTAATTGTACCTTCTGATAAAGGCGTTCCTGATATTACACCTGTTTGAGTGTTTAATGTAAGACCACTATTTAAAGGCACATCTCCCACAAAATAGGTGTAAGGTGGCTCACCAAAAAATGCTCTTATTGTGCTATCACTATAAAAAACATCAACTGCTCCTATGCTGTCTACATTACCTGTAATTTGAAGTTTTGGATAAATTATAATTGTAAATGGAGTAGTGCCAGCTTCTGCTCTATTAACATCTTTTGCCTTTATTACTATATTAGTGATTGTGCCATCTTTTAAAGGTGTTCCTGAGATTAAGCCATTAAAAGTGTTTAAGGTAAGACCGCTGTTTAATGCAACATTCCCTACAAAATAGGTATAAGGTTTTTCACCAAAAAATGCTTTTATTGTAGTATCACTATAAAAAACATCAACTTCTCCTGTGCTGTCTGGGTTACCTGTAATTTGAAGCTTTGGATAAATTATAATTGTAAAAGGAGTGGTGATAGCTTCCGAATTATTAACATCTTTTACTTTTATTATTATATTAGTGATTGTACCTTCTGATAAAGGCGTTCCTGAGATTAAGCCATTAAAAGTGTTTAATGTAAGACCACTATTTAACGCTACATCTCCTACAAAATAGGTATAAGGTTTTTCGCCAAAAAATGCTTTTATTGTACTATCACTATAAAAGCCACCAACTGTTCCTGTTCTGTCTGGCACACCTGTAATTTGAAGCTTTGGATAAATTATAATTGTAAATGGCGTAGTCTCTGCTTTAGCATTATTAACATCTTTTACCTTTATTATGATATTAGTAATTGTGCTATCTTTTAAAGGCGTGCCTGATATTACACCTGTTTGAGTGTTTAATGTAAGTCCGCTATTTAAAGCCACCTCTCCTACAAAATAGGTATAAGGAAGCTCGCCACCAAAAGCTTTAATATTAGTATCACTATAAAAGGCATCAACCGTTCCTGTGCTATTTGGCTCTCCTGTAATTTGAAGTTTTGGATAAATTATAATCGTAAATGGAGTGGTGCTAGCTTCTGCACTATTAACATCTTTTGCCTTAATTACGATATTAGTGATTGTACTATCCGATAAAGGCGTTCCTGATATTAAGCCATTAAAAGTGTTTAAGGTAAGACCGCTGTTTAACGCAATACCCCCTACAAAATAGGTATAAGGCTTTTCGCCAAAAAATGCTTTTACTGTATTATCACTATAAAAAGCACTAACTGTTCCTGTACTATCTGGCTTTCCTGTAATATGAAGCTTTGGATAAATTATAATTGTAAATGGTGTAATTTCAGCTACCGCTCGATTAACATCTTTTGCTTTTATAACTATATTGGTTACTGTACTCACTAATAAAGGCGTGCCTGATATTACGCCTGTTTGAGTGTTTAAGGTCAATCCGCTGTTTAAGGCTACCTCCCCCATAAAATATGTATAAGGGGGCTCACCAAAAAATGCACTTATTGTGCTATCACTATAAAAAACATCAACCGTTCCTGTGCTGTCTACATTACCTGTAATTTGAAGCTTTGGATAAATTATAATCGTAAATGGAGTGGTGATGGCTTCCGCATTATTAACATCTTTTACTTTTATTATAATATTAGTGATTGTACTTTCTGATAAAGGCGTTCCTGAGATTAAGCCTGTTTGAGTGTTTAATGTTAGTCCACTGTTTAAGGCTACCTCTCCTACAAAATAGGTATAAGGAAGCTCGCCACCAAAAGCTTTAATATTAGTATCACTATAAAAGGCATCAACCGTTCCTGTGCTATTTGGCTCTCCTGTAATTTGAAGTTTTGGATAAATTATAATCGTAAATGGAGTGGTGCTAGCTTCTGCACTATTAACATCTTTTGCCTTAATTACGATATTAGTGATTGTACTATCCAATAAAGGCGTTCCTGATATTAAGCCATTAAAAGTGTTTAAGGTAAGACCGCTGTTTAATGCCACATTCCCTACAAAATAGGTATAAGGTTTTTCGCCAAAAAATGCTTTTACTGTATTATCACTATAAAAAGCACTAACTGTTCCTGTACTGTCTGGCTTCCCTATAATCTGAAGTTTTGGATAAATTATAATTGTAAATGGAGTAGTGCCCGCTTCCGCATTATTAACATCTTTTGCCTTTATTACTATATTAGTTATTGTACCATTTGATAAAGGAGTTCCTGATATTACACCTGTTTGAGTATTTAATGTTAGACCGCTGTTTAATGCCACATCTCCTACAAAATATGTGTAAGGGGACTCGCCAAAAAATGCTCTTATTGTACTATCACTATAAAAAATATCTTGTGTTCCAGTACTATCTACATCTCCTGTAATTTGAATCTTAGGATAAATAAAGATTGTAAATTGACTGCTACTACTTGTCTTTCCGAGTGAATCTTTAATAGTTATTGTAAATAAAACATTAACTCCACTCTTAGGCTCTTTATCACCACCAAAATTAGCTACTGTAGGCGTTCCGCTTATTTTACCTGTTGCTGTATTAAAAATTATACCAGATGGGAAATGACTGCCAATTAGACTATATGTATAAGGAGATTTACCTCCTGTTGATATTACATTATCTATATGGAATGTACTGTTTAAATCAGATAAATTATACCCATCGAGCAACACAACATCTTCATAACCTTTAATTTCATTGTGCATAACATTTACTTTAAGCTCTGGATAAGTCGTTATTGTAAATGGAGTCGTTGAAATTGAAGTACCAACACTATCTTGGGCTTTTACTGCAACACCTAAATTTATATCAGAAATTAAAGGCGTTCCACTAAGTTTACCATCACTCGTATTGTAAGTTAAACCGTATGGTAGAGGAAGAGTCTTTGTGTTATAATAAGTATACAAATATGGATACTTATTCATATGATCTCGCATAGTATAAAGTATCGCAGTGTTAAAAGTTCCACCTGTAATATAAGAATTACAAAGATTACTTCCAAAGGAAAAAATCTGATCCATCCAAAGATTCGATGTCGCATAGTAATATTGACATCCTCCATGATACTTGCCATCACTATATTTTTGAATAGGATGGGCTAAATATGAACCATAATCTGAATAACTCTTGTCATAACAACATCTAACCCTATTGTGATCAAGAAGTTGATTTGTCCCCTTGTATGTTGTATAAGTGGTTTCTGTAAGATATTTTGCTAAACTTGTTATGTGCGTAGATATAATAGTATTTCTACAAGTGTCATTAGATGTATCGCTGCAAATAGCATCTCCTTTAACTCCAGATATAGAGTATGTATAAGGCGGAACTCCGCCTGTCGCTGTTAATGGAATATTACAAGAATTATTTACATATAGAGAAATATCATCCGTCCCATCCATTCTTAGCTTTGGATAAATTGCAATTGTAAATTGACTGCTACTACTTGTCTTTCCAAGTGAATCTTTAACAGTTATTGTAAATAAAACATTAACTCCACTCTTAGGTTCTTTATCACCCCCAAAATTACCTACTGTAGGTGTTCCGCTTATTTTACCTGTTGCTGTATTAAAAATTATACCAGATGGGAAATCACTGCCAATTAGACTATATGTATAAGGAGACTTACCTCCCTTTGATATTACATAGTTTACATTAAGTGTATTGGTACCATAAGCTATATCATATCCACTTAAACTTAACTCTTCAGCACCTTGAATGTAATTGTGTTGGACATTTACTTTAGGCTCTGGATAGGTCGTTATTGTAAATGGGGTTACTAAAACTACACTACCAAAACTATCTTGGACTTTTACTGCAACACCTAAATTTATATCAGAAATTAAAGGCGTTCCACTAAGTTTACTATCACTCGAATTGTAAGTTAAACCGTATGGAAGTGGAAGTGTCTTTGTGTTATAATAGTCATATAAATATGAAACACCATCTATTTTTTGTTTTATATTAGACGCTATAAGGCTGTTCTGAAGCTTATTAACAAATTCTTTACACTCAGAAGAATCATAAGAATAAACATAACTCCAATTAGTAATAGAGTCATTACATCCTCCATGATACTTGCCGTCAGTACCTTTTTGAACAGGATGGGCTATAAAAGCGCCATAATCTGAATAACTCTTGTCGTAACAACATCTTATTACATTATAATAAGTACCTGATGTTATATAAGAAGTATTTGTAAGATATTTTACAAAACTTGTTATGTGAGTAGATATAATACTCTTTCTACAATCGTCATTAGATGTATCACTGCAAATAGCATCTCCTTTAACTCCAACCATAGAGTATGTATAAGGCACAAGTCCGCCTATCGCTGTTAATGGAATATTATAAGAACTATTTTCATATAGAGAAATATCATCCGTTCCATCCATTCTTAGTTTTGGATAAATTACAATTGTAAATTGACTGCTACTACTTGTCTTTCCGAGTGAATCTTTAACAGTTATTGTAAATAAAACATTAACTCCACTCTTAGGTTCTTTATCATAACCACAATTAGCTACTGTAGGCGTTCCGTTTATTTTACCTGTTGCTGTATTAAAAATTATACCAGATGGGAAATGACTACCAATTAAACTATATGTATAAGGAGATTTACCTCCCTTTGATATTACATAGTTTACATTAAGTGTATCGGTACCAGTAGTATAAGCTATATCATATCCACTTAAACTTACCTCTTCATAACCTTGAATATAATTATGTTGGACATTTACTTTAGGCTCTGGATAGGTCGCTATTGTAAATGGAGTTACTAAAACTACAGCACCAGCACTATCTTGGGTTTTTACTGCAACACTTAAATTTATATCAGAAATTAAAGGCGTTCCACTAAGTTTACCATCACTCGTATTGTAAGTTAAACCGTATGGTAGAGGAAGAGTCTTTGTGTTATAATAAGTATACAAATATGGATACTTATTCATATGATCTCGCATAGTATAAAGTATCGCAGTGTTAAAAGTCCCACCTTGAATATAAGAATTACAAAGAGTACTTCCAAAGGAAAAAATCTGATCCATCCAAAGATTCGATGTTGCATAGTAATATTGACATCCTCCATGATACTTGCCGTCACTATATTTTTGAATAGGATGGGCTAAATATGAACCATAATCTGAATAACTCTTGTCATAACAACATCTAACCCTATTGTGATCAAGAAGTTGATTTGTCCCCTTGTATGTTGTATAAGTGGTTTCTGTAAGATATTTTACAAAACTTGTTATGTGCGTAGATATAATAGTATTTTTACAAGTATCATCAGATGTATCACTGCAAATAGCATCTCCTTTAACTCCAACCATAGAGTATGTATAAGGCACAACTCCGCCTGTCGCTGTTAATGGAATATTATAAGAACTATTTTCATATAGAAAAATAT
The DNA here is from genome assembly GCA_963662235.1 of Desulfobacterales bacterium. Taxonomy (GTDB): domain Bacteria; phylum Desulfobacterota; class Desulfobacteria; order Desulfobacterales. The sequence continues at coordinate 2,021,288 of OY759308.1, forward strand.
CATCCGTTCCATCCATTCTTAGTTTTGGATAAATTACAATTGTAAATTGACTGCTACTACTTGTCTTTCCGAGTGAATCTTTAACCGTTATTGTAAATAAAACATTAACTCCACTCTTAGGTTCTTTATCACTACCACAATTAGCTACTGTAGGCGTTCCGTTTATTTTACCTGTTGCTGTATTAAAAATTATACCAGATGGTAAATCACTGCCAATTAAACTATATGTATAAGGAGATTTACCTCCCTTTGATATTACATAGTTTACATTAAGTGTATCGGTACCAGTAGTATAAGCTATATCATATCCACTTAAACTTAACTCTTCAACGCCTTGAATATAATTATGTTGGACATTTACTTTAGGCTCTGGATAGGTCGCTATTGTAAATGGAGTTACTAAAACTACAGCACCAGCACTATCTTGGACTTTTACTGCAACACTTAAATTTATATCAGAAATTAAAGGCGTTCCACTAAGTTTACCATCACTCGAATTATACATTAAACCGTATGGAAGTGGAAGTGTCTTTGTGTTATAATAGTCATATAAATATGAAACACCATTTATTTCGTCTCTTATACCTTTAATTACACCGCTCTCGTCAAATATTGTGATACAAGCAGAAGGACCATAAGGGTAAAAATACCATTTACTAAGAGCAAAGTCCATACATCCTCCATAATACTTGCCGTCAGTACCTTTTTGAAGAGGATGGGCTATAAAAGCACCATAATCTGAATAATCCTTATCGTAACAACATCTTATTCCATTAGTCTTAGCACTTAATAGAGGAGTAGTGCGTGTAAGATATTTTACAAAACTTGTTATGTGCGTAGATATAATAGTATTTTTACAAGTATCATCAGATGTATCACTGCAAATAGCATCTCCTTTAACTCCAACCATAGAGTATGTATAAGGCACAACTCCGCCTGTCGCTGTTAATGGAATATTATAAGAACTATTTTCATATAGAAAAATATCATCCGTTCCATCCATTCTTAGCTTTGAATAAATAATAATTGTAAATGGAGTAGTGATAGCTACTGCATTATTAACATCTTTTGCCTTAATTACGATATTAGTTACTGTACTCACTGATAAAGGCGTGCCTGAGATTAAGCCTGTTTGAGTGTTTAATGTTAGACCGCTGTTTAACTCCACATTTCCTACAAAATAGGTGTAAGGTGCCTCACCAAAAAATGCGTTTATTGTACTATCACTATAAAAAACACCAACTTCCCCTGTACTGTCTACACTTCCTGTAATTTGAAGTTTTGGATAAATTATAATTGTAAATGGAGTAGTACCAGCTTCCGCATTATTAACATCTTTTGCTTTTATTATTATATTAGTGACTGTGCCATTTTCTAAAGGTGTACCTGATATTAAGCCATTAAAAGTGTTTAAGGTAAGACCACTATTTAACGCCACATCTCCTACAAAATAGGTGTAAGGGAATGTGCCACCAAAAGCTTTAACACTGCTATCACTATAAAAAGCCGAAACTGTTCCTGTACTATCTGGCTTTCCTGTAATATGAAGCTTTGGATAAATTATAATTGTAAATGGAGTTGTTTCTGCTTTAGCATTATTAATATCTTTTGCTTTGATTATTATATTGGTGACTGTGCTGTTCTGTAAAGGCGTGCCTGATATTACGCCTGTTTGAGTATTTAAGGTCAATCCGCTGTTTAAGGCTACCTCCCCCATAAAATATGTATAAGGGGGCTCGCCAAAAAATGCACTTATTGTAGTGTCACTATAAAAAACTTCTTCTATGCCTGTACTGTCTACATTCCCTGTAATTTGAAGCTTTGGATAAATTATAATCGTAAATGGAGTAGTACCAGCTTCCGCATTATTAACATCTTTTGCTTTTATTATAATATTAGTGACTGTGCTATTCTTTAAGGGCGTGCCTGATATTAAGCCTGTTTGAGTGTTTAATGTTAGACCACTATTTAAAACTACATCTCCTACAAAATAGGTGTAAGGGAGTTCTCCACCAAAAGCTTTAATATTGTTATCACTATAAAAAGCTGAAACCGTTCCTGTGCTATCTGGCTCTCCAGTAATTTGAAGTTTTGGATAGATTATAATCGTAAATGGAGTAGTTTCAGCTGCCCCATTATTAACATCTTTTACCTTTATTGTGATATTAGTTTTTGTACTATCCTTTAAAGGTGTGCCCGATATTTCGCCTGTTTGAATGTTTAAGGTCAATCCGCTGTTTAAGGCTACCTCCCCTACAAAATATGTATAAGGAAGCTCGCCGCCAAAAGCTTTAATATTAGTATCACTATAGAAGGCATCAACTGTTCCTGTACTGTCTGGCTTACCTGTAATTTGAAGCTTTGGATAAATTATAATCGTAAATGGAGTGGTGCTAGCTTCTGCACTATTAACATCTTTTACTTTTATTATAATATTAGTGACTGTACTATCCTTTAAAGGCGTACCTGATATTAAGCCTGTTTGAGTGTTTAATGTAAGACCACTATTTAACGCCACCTCTCCTACAAAATATGTGTAAGGAGGCTCGCCAAAGAATGCGTTTATTGTGCTGTCACTATAAAAGCCACTAACTGTTCCTGTGCTGTCTACATTTCCTGTAATTTGAAGTTTTGGGTAAATTATAATCGTAAATGGAGTTGTTTCTGCTTTAGCATTATTAACATCTTTTACCTTTATTATGATATTAGTTTTTGTACTATCCTTTAAAGGCGTGCCTGATATTACGCCTGTTTGAGTGTTTAAAGTTAGGCCGCTATTTAACGCTACCTCTCCTACAAAATAGGTGTAAGGTGGTTCGCCAAAAAATGCATTTATTGTAGTGTCACTATAAAAGCTACTAACTGTTCCTGTGCTGTCTACATTTCCTGTAATTTGAAGCTTTGGATAAATTATAATCGTAAATGGCGTAGTGCTATCTACAGAATTATTAACATCTTTTGCTTTTATTACTATATTGGTTACCGTACTCGCTAATAAAGGTGTACCTGATATCAAGCCTGTTTGAGTGTTTAAGGTTAGTCCGCTATTTAAGGCTACCCCTCCTACAAAATAGGTGTAAGGAGGCTCGCCAAAAAATGCATTTACTGTATTATCACTATAAAAAGCATCAACTGTTCCTGTACTGTCTGGCACACCTGTAATATGAAGCTTTGGATAAATTATAATTGTAAATGGAGTAGTTTCTGCTTTAGCATTATTAACATCTTTTACCTTTATTATGATATTAGTGATTGTACCATCAGATAAAGGTGTACCTGATATTACGCCTGTTTGAGTGTTTAAGGTTAGGCCACTGTTTAACGCCACCCCTCCTACAAAATAGGTATAAGGAGGCTCTCCAAAAAATGCACTTATTGTAGTGTCACTATAAAAAACTTCTTGTGTACCGGTACTATCAACACTTCCTGTAATTTGAAGCTTTGGATAAATTATAATCGTAAATGGAGTGGTGCCCGCTTCCGCATTATTAACATCTTTTGCTTTTATTACTATATTGGTTACTGTACTCGCTAATAAAGGAGTTATTTCACCTGTTTGAGTATTTAATGTCAGTCCGCTATTTAAGACTACATCTCCTACAAAATAGGTGTAAGGTGGTTCGCCAAAAAATGCATTTATTGTAGTGTCACTATAAAAGCTACTAACTGTTCCTGTGCTATCTACATTTCCTGTAATTTGAAGCTTTGGATAAATTATAATCGTAAATGGCGTAGTACTATCTACAGAATTATTAACATCTTTTGCTTTTATTACTATATTGGTTACCGTACTCGCTAATAAAGGTGTACCTGATATCAAGCCTGTTTGAGTGTTTAATGTAAGACCACTATTGAGTGCCACCTCTCCCATAAAATACGTGTAAGGAGGCTCGCCAAAAAATGCATTTACTGTATTATCACTATAAAAAGCATCAACTGTTCCTGTACTGTCTGGCACACCTGTAATATGAAGCTTTGGATAAATTATAATTGTAAATGGAGTAGTTTCTGCTTTAGCATTATTAACATCTTTTACCTTTATTATGATATTAGTGATTGTGCTGTTCTGTAAAGGTGTACCTGATATTACGCCTGTTTGAGTGTTTAAGGTTAGGCCACTGTTTAACGCCACCCCTCCTACAAAATAGGTATAAGGAGGCTCTCCAAAAAATGCACTTATTGTAGTGTCACTATAAAAAACTTCTTGTGTACCGGTACTATCAACACTTCCTGTAATTTGAAGCTTTGGATAAATTATAATCGTAAATGGAGTGGTGCCCGCTTCCGCATTATTAACATCTTTTGCTTTTATTACTATATTGGTTACTGTACTCGCTAATAAAGGAGTCCCTGATATTTCGCCTGTTTGAGTATTTAATGTCAGTCCGCTATTTAAGACTACATCTCCTACAAAATAGGTGTAAGGGAACTCGCCACCAAAAGCTTTAACACTGCTATCACTATAAAAAGCATCAACTGTTCCTGTGCTATCTACATTTCCTGTGATTTGAAGCTTTGGATAAATTATAATCGTAAATGGAGTAGTTTCTGCTTTAGCATTATTAACATCTTTTACTTTTATAACTATATTGGTTACTGTACTCACTGATAAAGGCGTGCCCGAGATTACGCCTGTTTGAGTGTTTAATGTAAGTCCACTGTTTAACGCCACATCTCCTACAAAATATGTATAAGGAGGCTCGCCAAAAAATGCACTTATTGTAGTATCACTATAAAAAACTTCTTCTATACCTGTACTGTCTACATTTCCTGTAATTTGAAGCTTTGGATAAATTATAATCGTAAATGGAGTAATGATAGCTTCCGCATTATTAACATCTTTTACTTTTATTATAATATTAGTGATTGTGCTATTTAATAAAGGCGTGCCTGATATTACGCCTGTTTGAGTGTTTAATGTAAGACCGCTATTGAGTGCCACCTCTCCCATAAAATACGTGTAAGGTGGCTCGCCAAAAAATGCACTTATTGTGCTGTCACTATAAAAAGCTGAAACCGTTCCTGTGCTATCTATATTACCTGTAATTTGAAGCTTTGGATAAATTATAATCGTAAATGGAGTTGTTTCTGCTTTAGCATTATTAACATCTTTTACTTTTATTATAATATTAGTGACTGTGCTATCCGATAAAGGCGTACCTGAGATTAAGCCTGTTTGAGTGTTTAAAGTTAGTCCGCTATTTAACGCTACACCTCCTACAAAATAGGTGTAAGGTTGTTCGCCACCAAAAGCTTTAACACTGCTATCACTATAAAAAGTGTCAGCTGTTCCCGTACTATCTACATTTCCTGTAATTTGAAGTTTTGGATAAATTATAATCGTAAATGGTGTAGTACCTTCCACCGCATTATTAACATCTTTTACTTTTATTATAATATTAGTGACTGTACTGTTCTGTAAAGGCGTACCTGATATTAAACCAGTTTGAGTGTTTAATGTAAGACCACTATTTAACACCACCTCTCCCATAAAATACGTGTAAGGTGGCTCACCAAAAAATGCACTTATTGTGCTATCACTATAAAAAGTGTCAGCTGTTCCCGTACTATCTACATTTCCTGTAATTTGAAGTTTTGGATAAATTATAATTGTAAATGGAGTTGTTTCTGCTTTAGCATCATTAACATCTTTTGCTTTTATTATAATATTAGTGACTGTACTGTCCTGTAAAGGCGTACCTGATATTACGCCTGTTTGAGAGTTTAATGTAAGTCCGCTATTTAACGCTACATCTCCTACAAAATAGGTATAAGGTGGTTCGCCAAAAAATGCTTTTATTGTGTCGTCACTATAAAAAGCTGAAACCGTTCCTGTGCTGTCTGCACTTCCTGTAATTTGAAGTTTTGGATAAATTATAATTGTAAATGGAGTTGTTTCTGCTTTAGCGTTATTAACATCTTTTACTTTTATTATGATATTAGTGATTGTGCTATTCTTTAAAGGTGTTCCTGATATTACGCCTGTTTGAGTGTTTAATGTTAGTCCGCTATTTAACGCCACATTTCCTACAAAATAGGTATAAGGAGGCTCGCCAAAAAATGCACTTATTGTAGTATCACTATAAAAAACATCAACTTCTCCTGTGCTGTCTACATTTCCTGTAATTTGAAGCTTTGGATAAATTATAATCGTAAATGGGGTTATTTCTGCTTTAGCATTATTAACATCTTTTACTTTTATTATAATATTAGTGGTCGTGCTATTTGATAAAGGTGTACCTGATATTAAACCTGTTTGAGTGTTTAATGTAAGTCCACTATTTAACGCCACCTCTCCCATAAAATACGTATAAGGAGGCTCGCCAAAAAATGCCTTTATTGTGTCGTCACTATAAAAAGCACTAACTGTTCCTGTAGTGTCTACACTTCCTGTAATTTGAAGCTTTGGATAAATTATAATCGTAAATGGGGTAGTACCCGCTACTGCATTATTAATATCTTTTGCTTTTATTATTATATTAGTGATTGTGCTGTTCTGTAAAGGCGTACCTGATATTAAGCCTGTTTGAGTGTTTAATGTAAGACCGCTATTTAAGGCTACATCTCCTACAAAATATGTGTAAGGGGGCTCGCCAAAAAATGCCTTTATTGTGTTGTCACTATAAAAAGCATCAACTGTTCCTGTGCTGTCTGGCTCTCCTGTAATTTGAATCTTAGGATATATTACAATTGTAAATGGAGTAGTTTCTGCTTTAGCATTATTAACATCTTTTGCTTTGATTATTATATTAGTGATTGTACCATTTAATAAAGGCGTTCCTGATATTACACCAGTTTGAGTGTTTAATGTAAGACCGCTATTGAGTACCACCTCTCCCATAAAATACGTGTAAGGTGGCTCACCAAAAAATGCACTTATTGTGTTATCACTATAAAAGACTTCTTGTGTACCTGTGCTATCTACATTTCCTGTAATTTGAAGCTTTGGATAAATTATAATCGTAAATGGAGTAATGATAGCTTCCGCATTATTAACATCTTTTACTTTTATTATAATATTAGTGATTGTGCTATTTAATAAAGGCGTGCCTGATATTACGCCTGTTTGAGTGTTTAATGTAAGACCGCTATTGAGTGCCACCTCTCCCATAAAATACGTGTAAGGAGGCTCGCCAAAAAATGCACTTATTGTGCTGTCACTATAAAAAGCTGAAACCGTTCCTGTGCTATCTATATTACCTGTAATTTGAAGCTTTGGATAAATTATAATCGTAAATGGAGTAATGATAGCTTCCGCATTATTAACATCTTTTACTTTTATTATAATATTAGTGACTGTACTGTTCTGTAAAGGCGTACCCGATATTACGCCTGTTTGAGTGTTTAATGTGAGTCCACTATTTAAACCTACCTCTCCTACAAAATATGTGTAAGGAGGCTCACCAAAAAATGCACTTATTGTGTTATCACTATAAAAAACTTCTTGTGTACCTGTGCTATCAACACTACCTGTAATTTGAAGCTTTGGATAAATTATAATCGTAAATGGGGTTGTTTCTGCTTTAGCATTATTAACATCTTTTACTTTGATTATTATATTAGTGACTGTACTATTCTTTAAAGGCGTACCTGAGATTAAGCCATTAAAAGTGTTTAATGTAAGACCACTATTTAACGCCACCTCTCCTACAAAATATGTGTAAGGAGGCTCGCCAAAAAATGCATTTATTGTGTCATCACTATAAAAGCCACTAACAGTTCCTGTGCTGTCTACACTTCCTGTAATTTGAAGTTTTGGATAAATTACAATTGTAAATGGCGTTGTACCTACTTCTGAATTGTTAGAATCTTTTACCTTGATTATTATATTACTTATAGTGCTGTCCTGTAAAGGCGTGCCTGAGATTAAGCCTGTTTGAGTATTTAATGTTAATCCGCTGTTTAAGGCTACCCCTCCTACAAAATATGTGTAGGGTGGTTCTCCACCAAAAGCTTTAACATTACTATCACTATAAAAAGCATCAACTGTTCCTGTACTGTCTGGCTCTCCTGTAATTTGAAGCTTTGGATAAATGATAATTGTAAATGGTGTAGTACTAGCTTCCGCATTATTAACATCTTTTGCTTTTATAACTATATTGGTTACTGTACTCACTAATAAAGGCGTGCCCGATATTACTCCTGTTTGAGTGTTTAATGTGAGGCCGCTATTGAGTGCTACATCTCCTACAAAATATGTATAAGGGATTTCGCCAAAAAATGCACTTATTGTACTGTCACTATAAAAGCCACTAACTGTCCCTGTGCTATCAACATTTCCTGTAATTTGAAGCTTTGGATAAATTACAATTGTAAATGGAGTAGTCTCTGCTTTAGCATTATTAACATCTTTTACTTTTATTATAATATTAGTGATTGTGCTATTTAATAAAGGCGTGCCTGATATTAAGCCTGTTTGAGTGTTTAATGTAAGTCCACTATTGAGTGCCACCTCTCCCATAAAATACGTATAAGGAGGCTCGCCAAAAAATGCCTTTATTGTGTCGTCACTATAAAAAGCACTAACTGTTCCTGTAGTGTCTACACTTCCTGTAATTTGAAGTTTTGGATAAATTATAATCGTAAATGGGGTAGTGCTAGCTTCCGCATCATTAATATCTTTTGCTTTGATTATTATATTAGTGATTGTGCTGTTCTGTAAAGGCGTACCTGAGATTAAGCCTGTTTGAGTGTTTAATGTAAGACCACTATTTAAGGCTACATCTCCTACAAAATAGGTATAAGGAGGCTCGCCAAAAAATGCACTTATTGTGTCGTCACTATAAAAAGCATCAACTGTTCCTGTGCTGTCTGGCTCTCCTGTAATTTGAATCTTAGGATATATTACAATTGTAAATGGAGTAGCACTCGCTACTGCATTATTAACATCTTTTGCTTTGATTATTATATTAGTGATTGTACCATTTAATAAAGGCGTTCCTGATATTACACCAGTTTGAGTGTTTAATGTAAGACCGCTATTTAACACCACCTCTCCCATAAAATACGTGTAAGGTGGCTCACCAAAAAATGCACTTATTGTGTTATCACTATAAAAGACTTCTTGTGTACCTGTGCTATCTACATTTCCTGTAATTTGAAGCTTTGGATAAATTATAATCGTAAATGGAGTAATGATAGCTTCCGCATTATTAACATCTTTTACTTTTATTATAATATTAGTGATTGTGCTATTTAATAAAGGCGTGCCTGATATTACACCTGTTTGAGTGTTTAATGTAAGACCGCTATTGAGTGCCACCTCTCCCATAAAATACGTGTAAGGAGGCTCGCCAAAAAATGCACTTATTGTGCTGTCACTATAAAAGCCACTAACTGTTCCTGTACTATCAACACTGCCTGTAATTTGAAGCTTTGGATAAATTATAATCGTAAATGGAGTTATTTCTGCTTTAGCATTATTAACATCTTTTACTTTTATTATAATATTAGTGACTGTACTGTTCTGTAAAGGCGTACCCGATATTACGCCTGTTTGAGTGTTTAATGTGAGTCCACTATTTAAACCTACCTCTCCTACAAAATATGTGTAAGGAGGCTCACCAAAAAATGCACTTATTGTGTTATCACTATAAAAAGCATCAATTGTGCCTGTGCTATCAACACTACCTGTAATTTGAAGCTTTGGATAAATTATAATCGTAAATGGGGTTGTTTCTGCTTTAGCATTATTAACATCTTTTACTTTGATTATTATATTAGTGACTGTACTGTTTAATAAAGGCGTACCTGAAATTAAGCCTGTTTGAGTGTTTAATGTAAGACCACTATTTAACGCTACATCTTCAATAAAATATGTATAAGGTTTTTCGCCAAAAAATGCTTTTATTGTGTCGTCACTATAAAAGCCACTAACTGTTCCTGTGCTGTCTGTATTTCCTGTAATTTGAAGCTTTGGATAAATTATAATCGTAAATGGAGTTGTATTCACTATACTATTATTAGTATCTTTTGCCTTGATTATGATATTAGTGACTGTACTATCCGACAAAGGCGTACCTGAAATTAAGCCTGTTTGAGTGTTTAATGTAAGTCCGCTGTTTAACTCCACATCTCCTACAAAATACGTATAAGGTCTCTCTCCAAAAAATGCTTTTATTGTGTCGTCACTATAAAAAGCATCAACTGTTCCTGTACTGTCTGGCTCTCCTGTAATTTGAAGCTTTGGATAAATTATAATTGTAAATGGTGTAGTACTAGCTTCCGCATTATTAACATCTTTTGCTTTTATAACTATATTGGTTACTGTACTCACTAATAAAGGCGTGCCCGATATTACTCCTGTTTGAGTGTTTAATGTAAGACCACTATTTAACGTCACCTCTCCTACAAAATATGTATAAGGGATTTCGCCAAAAAATGCTTTTATTGTAGTGTCACTATAAAAAGCTTCAAGTGTTCCTGTGCTATCAACATTTCCTGTAATTTGAAGCTTTGGATAAATTATAATTGTAAATGGAGTAATGCTAGCTTCCGCATTATTAACATCTTTTGCTTTTATTATAATATTAGTGATTGTTCCATTTGATAAAGCTGTACCTGATATTAAACCTGTTTGAGTGTTTAATGTAAGACCACTATTTAACGCTACCTCTCCCATAAAATACGTGTAAGGAGGCTCGCCAAAAAATGCACTTATTGTGTCGTCACTATAAAAAGCACTAACTGTTCCTGTAGTGTCTACACTTCCTGTAATTTGAAGCTTTGGATAAATTATAATAGTGAATGGAGTAGTGGCAGCTTCCGCATCATTAATATCTTTTGCTTTTATTATTATATTAGTGATTGTGCTGTTCTGTAAAGGCGTACCTGAGATTAAGCCTGTTTGAGTGTTTAATGTAAGACCACTATTTAAGGCTACATCTCCTACAAAATAGGTATAAGGAGGCTCGCCAAAAAATGCACTTATTGTGTCGTCACTATAAAAAGCATCAACTGTTCCTGTGCTATCTACATTACCTGTAATTTGAATCTTAGGATATATAACAATTGTAAATGGAGTAGCACTCGCTACTGCATTATTAACATCTTTTACTTTGATTATTATATTAGTGATTGTACCATCCTGTAATGGTGTTCCTAATATTGAGCCAGTTTGGGTGTTTAATGTAAGACCACTATTGAGTGCCACACCTCCTACAAAATAGGTATAAGGTGGCTCACCAAAAAATGCACTTATTGTGCTATCACTATAAAAAACTTCTTGTGTGCCTGTGCTATCTACATTTCCTGTAATTTGAAGCTTTGGATAAATTATAATCGTAAATGGAGTAATGCTAGCTTCCGCATTATTAACATCTTTTGCTTTTATTACGATATTAGTGACTGTACCATTCTCTAAAGGCGTGCCTGAAATTAAGCCTGTTTGAGTGTTTAAGGTAAGTCCACTATTTAACGTCACCTCTCCTACAAAATATGTATAAGGGATTTCGCCAAAAAATGCTTTTATTGTAGTGTCACTATAAAAAGCTTCAAGTGTTCCTGTACTATCTACATCTCCTGTAATTTGAAGCTTTGGATAAATTATAATCGTAAATGGAGTTGTTTCTGCTTTAGCATTATTAACATCTTTTACTTTTATTATAATATTAGTGATTGTTCCATTTGATAAAGGCGTCCCTGATATTACGCCTGTTTGAGTGTTTAATGTAAGACCACTATTTAACGCTACATCTTCAATAAAATATGTATAAGGAGGTTCACCAAAAAATGCACTTATTGTACTGTCACTATAAAAAGCATCAATTGTTCCTGTGCTATCTACATTACCTGTGATTTGAAGCTTTGGATAAATTATAATTGTAAATGGAGTTGTTTCTGCTTTAGCATTATTAACATCTTTTACTTTGATTATTATATTAGTGACTGTACTGTTTAATAAAGGCGTACCTGATATTAAGCCTGTTTGAGTGTTTAATGTAAGGCCACTATTTAACGCCACCTCTCCTACAAAATATGTATAAGGTGGTTCGCCAAAAAATGCCTTTATTGTGTCGTCACTATAAAAAGCTGAAACTGTTCCTGTACTATCTACACTTCCTGTAATTTGAAGCTTTGGATAAATTATAATTGTAAATGGAGTAGTGCTAGCTTCCGCATTATTAACATCTTTTGCTTTTATTATTATATTAGTGATTGTGCTATTTTCTAAAGGTGTACCTGATATTAAGCCAGTTTGAGTGTTTAATGTAAGACCGCTATTGAGTGCTACATCTCCTACAAAATAGGTATAAGGAGGCTCGCCAAAAAATGCCTTTATTGTGTCGTCACTATAAAAAGCATCAACTGTTCCTGTACTATCTACACTGCCTGTAATTTGAATCTTAGGATATATAACAATTGTAAATGGAGTGGTGCCAGCTTCCGCATTATTAACATCTTTTGCTTTGATTATTATATTAGTGATTGTACCATTCTGTAATGGTGTTCCTAATATTGAGCCAGTTTGAGTATTTAATGTAAGACCACTATTGAGTGCTGCACCTCCTACAAAATAGGTATAAGGTGGCTCGCCAAAAAATGCACTTATTGTGTTATCACTATAAAAAACTTCTTGTGTACCTGTGCTATCTACATTTCCTGTAATTTGAAGCTTTGGATAAATTACAATTGTAAATGGGGTCGTTTCTGCTTTAGCATTATTAACATCTTTTGCTTTTATTATTATATTAGTGATTGTGCTATCCAATAAAGGCGTACCTGATATTAAACCAGTTTGAGTGTTTAATGTAAGACCACTATTTAACGCCACACTTCCCATAAAATATGTATAGGGGGGCTCGCCAAAAAATGCCTTTATTGTGTCGTCACTATAAAAGCCACTAACTGTTCCTGTGCTGTCTGGGTTACCTGTAATTTGAAGTTTTGGATAAATTATAATCGTAAATGGCGTAGTTACTGTTACATCATTATTAACATCTATCGCTTTTATTACTATATTAGTTACTGTGCCATCCTCTAAAGGTGTACCTGATATTAAGCCAGTTTGAGTATTTAATGTAAGACCGCTATTTAGTGCAATATCCCCTACTACAAAATATGTATAAGGCTTTTCGCCACCAAAAGCTTTAATATTGTTATCAATATAAAAAGCTGAAACTGTTCCTGTACTGTCTGGCTTACCTGTAATTTGAAGCTCTGTATAAACAACAATTGTAAATGGGGTAGTACTAGCTTTAGCATTATTAACATCTTTTACTTTTATTACGATATTTGTTACTGTGCTATTCTTTAAAGGCGTTCCAGATATTAAGCCTGTTTGAGTGTTTAAGGTTAGTCCTTTGTTTAAATCCACATCTCCTACAAAATAGGTATAAGGGGGCTCGCCAAAAAATGCACTTATTGTGCTGTCACTATAAAAAGCTGTTTGTGTTCCTGTGCTATCTGGCACACCTGTGATTTGAAGTTTTGGATAGATTATAATCGTAAATGGCGTAGTGCTATCTACTGCATTATTAACATCTTTTGCCTTTATTATTATATTAGTGATTGTGCTATCTTTTAAAGGCGTACCTGATATTAAACCTGTTTGAGTGTTTAATGTAAGTCCGCTATTTAACGCCACATCACCTACAAAATATGTATAAGGTTTTTCGCCAAAAAATGCACTTATTGTAGTGTCACTATAAAAAGCATCAACCGTTCCTGTACTATCTACATCTCCTGTAATTTGGAGCTTTGGATAAATTATAATCGTAAATGGGGTTGTACCCACTATACCATTATTAGCATCTTTTGCCTTTATTACTATATTTGTCACTGTACTCGCTAATAAAGGAGTACCTGATATTAAGCCTGTTTGAGTGTTTAATGTAAGTCCACTATTTAAACCTACCTCTCCTACAAAATAGGTGTAAGGGAGTTCTCCACCAAAAGCTTTAATATTGCTATCACTATAAAAAGCATCGACCGTTCCTGTGCTGTCTGGCTTTCCTATGATATGAAGCTTTGGATAAATTACAATCGTAAATGGAGTTGTACTAGCTTCCGCATTATTAACATCTTTTACTTTGATTATGATATTGGTTACTGTACTCATTAATAAAGGCGTACCTGATATTAATCCCGTTTGAGTGTTTAATGTAAGGCCGCTATTTAATACCACATCTCCCATAAAATATGTGTAAGGAGGCTCTCCAAAAAATGCACTTATTGTACTGTCACTATAAAAAATTTCTTCTGTTCCAGTACTGTCTACATTTCCTGTAATTTGAAGCTTTGGATAGATTATAATCGTAAATGGAGTCGTTTCAGCTAAGCAATTATTAACATCTTTTGCTTTTATTATAATATTAGTGATTGTGCTATCTTCTAAAGGTGTTCCTGATATTACGCCTGTTTGAGTGTTTAATGTAAGGCCGCTGTTTAACTCCACATCTCCTACAAAATAGGTGTAAGGGAACTCTCCAAAAAATGCACTTATTGTGCTATCACTATAAAAGGCACTAACTGTGCCCGTACTATCTATATTTCCTGTGATTTGAAGCTTTGGATAAATTATAATCGTAAATGGAGTTGTGCCTACTATAGCATTATTAACATCTATTGCTTTTATTATAATATTAGTGATTGTACCATCTTTTAAAGGCGTACCTGATATTTCACCTGTTTGAGAGTTTAATGTCAGTCCACTATTTAAAGCTACATCTCCTATAAAATATGTATATGTATAAGGAGGCTGCCCAAAAAATGCTCTTATTGAAGTATCACGATAAAAAGCTGAAACTGTTCCTGTACTGTCTGGCTTACCTGTGATTTGAAGCTTTGGATAAATTATAATCGTAAACGGAGTAATTTCAGCTACCGCATTATTAACATCTTTTGCTTTTATTACGATATTAGTAACTGTACTATCCTTTAAAGGCGTGCCTGAGATTAAACCTGTTTGAGTGTTTAATGTAAGGCCGCTGTTTAACGCTACACCCCATACAAAATAGGTATAAGGGGGCTCACCAAAAAATGCACTTATTGTACTGTCACTATAAAAAGCTTCTTCTGTTCCTGTACTGTCTACATTACCTGTAATTTGAAGCTTTGGATAAATTATAATCGTAAATGGAGTTGTGCCCACTATACCATTATTAACATCTTTTGCCTTAATTACGATATTAGTAATTGTACTATCCGATAAAGGCGTACCTGATATTTCACCTGTTTGAGTATTTAATGTTAGACCACTGTTTAAGGCTACATACCCTACAAAATAGGTATAAGGGAGTTCTCCAAAAAATGCTTTTATTGTGTCGTCACTATAAAAAGCTGAAACTGTTCCTGTGCTGTCTGGGTTACCTGTAATTTGAAGCTTTGGATAAATTACAATCGTAAATGGCGTAGTCTCTGCTTTAGCATTATTAACATCTTTTACTTTTATTATAATATTAGTGACTGTGCTATTTTCTAAAGGAGTTCCTGATATTAAGCCAGTTTGAGTGTTTAATGTAAGGCCACTGTTTAACTCCACATTCCCTACAAAATATGTATAAGGAGGCTCACCAAAAAATGCACTTATTGTGTCGTCACTATAAAAAGCATCAACTGTTCCTGTACTGTCTGGCACACCTGTGATTTGAAGTTTCGGATAAATTATAATCGTAAATGGCGTAGTGCTATCTACTGCATTATTAACATCTTTTGCTTTTATTATTATATTAGTGACTGTGCTATTTTCTAAAGGTGTTCCTGATATTACGCCTGTTTGAGTGTTTAATGTAAGTCCGCTATTTAACGCTACATCTCCCATAAAATATGTGTAAGGAGGCTCACCAAAAAATGCACTTATTGTAGTGTCACTATAAAAAGCATCAACTGTTCCTGTACTATCTACATCTCCTGTAATTTGAAGCTTTGGATAAATTATAATCGTAAATGGGGTTGTACCCACTATACCATTATTAGTATCTTTTGCCTTTATTACTATATTTGTTACTGTACTCGCTAATAAAGGCGTGCCTGATATTAAGCCTGTTTGAGTGTTTAATGTAAGTCCACTATTTAAACCCACCTCTCCTACAAAATAGGTGTAAGGTTGTTCGCCACCAAAAGCTTTAATATTGCTATCACTATAAAAAGCATCGACCGTTCCTGTGCTGTCTGGCTTTCCTATAATATGAAGCTTTGGATAAATTACAATCGTAAATGGCGTAGTTTCTGCTTTAGCATTATTAACATCTTTTACTTTTATTACGATATTGGTTACTGTACTCATTAATAAAGGCGTACCTGATATTAATCCCGTTTGAGTGTTCAATGTAAGGCCGCTATTTAATACCACATCTCCCATAAAATATGTGTAAGGAGGCTCTCCAAAAAATGCACTTATTGTACTGTCACTATAAAAAATTTCTTCTGTTCCAGTACTGTCCACATTTCCTGTAATTTGAAGCTTTGGATAGATTATAATCGTAAATGGAGTAGTTTCAGCTAAGCAATTATTAACATCTTTTGCTTTTATTATAATATTAGTGATTGTACTATCTTTTAAAGGTGTACCTGAGATTAAGCCATTAAAAGTGTTTAATGTAAGTCCGCTATTCAGTGCAATATCCCCTACAAAATATGTGTAAGGTTTTTCGCCAAAAAATGCACTTATTGTACTATCACTATAAAAGGCACTAACTGTGCCTGTACTATCTATATTTCCTGTGATTTGAAGCTTTGGATAAATTATAATCGTAAATGGAGTTGTGCCTACTATAGCATTATTAACATCTATCGCTTTAATTATTATATTAGTGATTGTACCATCTTTTAAAGGCGTACCTGATATTTCACCTGTTTGAGAGTTTAATGTCAGTCCACTATTTAAAGCTACATCTCCTATAAAATATGTATATGTGTAAGGGGGCTGCCCAAAAAATGCTCTTATTGAAGTATCACGATAAAAAGCTGAAACTGTTCCTGTACTGTCTGGCTTACCTGTGATTTGAAGCTTCGGATAAATTATAATCGTAAATGGGGTGGTACAAGCTTCCGCATTATTAACATCTTTTGCCTTTATTACTATATTGGTTACTGTACTCGCTAATAAAGGAGTACCTGATATCAAGCCTGTTTGAGTGTTTAATGTAAGACCACTATTTAACGCTACATCTTCAATAAAATATGTATAAGGGGGCTCTCCAAAAAATGCACTTATTGTAGTGTCACTATAAAAAGCTTCTTCTGTACCTGTACTATCAACATTTCCTGTAATTTGAAGCTTTGGATAAATTATAATCGTAAATGGAGTAGTACCAGCTACCGCATTATTAACATCTTTTGCCTTAATTACGATATTAGTAATTGTACTATCCGATAAAGGCGTACCTGATATTTCACCTGTTTGAGTATTTAATGTTAGACCACTGTTTAAGGCTACATACCCTACAAAATAGGTATAAGGGAGTTCTCCAAAAAATGCTTTTATTGTGTCGTCACTATAAAAAGCTGAAACTGTTCCGGTGCTGTCTGGGTTACCTGTAATTTGAAGCTTTGGATAAATTATAATAGTAAATGGCGTAGTCTCTGCTTTAGCATTATTAACATCTTTTACTTTTATTATAATATTAGTGACTGTGCTATTTTCTAAAGGAGTTCCTGATATTAAGCCAGTTTGAGTGTTTAATGTAAGTCCGCTGTTTAAAGCAATATCGCCTACAAAATAGGTATAAGGAGGCTCTCCAAAAAATGCACTTATTGTGTCGTCACTATAAAAAGCATCAACTGTTCCTGTACTGTCTGGCTTACCTGAAATTTGAAGCTTTGGATAGATTATAATCGTAAATGGAGTAGTACCAGCTACTGCATTATTAACATCTTTTGCTTTTATTACGATATTAGTGATTGTACTATCCGATAAAGGCGTACCTGATATTAAGCCATTAAAAGTGTTTAAGGTAAGACCGCTGTTTAGTGCAACATCCCCTACAAAATATGTGTAAGGTTTTTCGCCAAAAAATGCATTTATTGTACTATCACTATAAAAGGCACTGACTGTACCCGTACTATCTACATTTCCTGTAATTTGAAGCTTTGGATAAATTATAATCGTAAATGGAGTTGTACCCACTATACTATTATTAGTATCTTTTACCTTTATTATTATATTAGTGACTGTACCATCTAATAAAGGCGTCCCTGATATTTCGCCTGTTTGAGTGTTTAATGTCAGTCCACTATTTAAAGCTATATCTCCTACAAAATAGGTATAAGGAGACTCACCAAAAAATGCACGTATTGTAGTGTCACTATAAAAAGCTGAAACTGTTCCTGTACTGTCTGGCCTACCTGTAATTTGAAGCTTTGGATAAATTATAATCGTAAATGGGGTAGTGATAGCTTCCGCATTATTAACATCTTTTGCTTTTATTATGATATTAGTAACTGTGCCATCCTTTAAAGGTGTACCTGATATTACACCTGTTTGAGTATTTAATGTCAGTCCACTATTTAACGCAACATCTCCTACAAAATATGTATAAGGAGGCTCACCAAAAAATGCACTTATTGTATTGTCACTATAAAAAGCTTCTTCTGTCCCTGTACTGTCTACATTACCTGAAATTTGAAGCTTTGGATAAATTATAATCGTAAATGGAGTAGTGGTAGCTACTGCATTATTAACATCTTTTGCTTTTATTATTATATTAGTGATTGTGCTGTTCTGTAAAGGTGTTCCTGATATTAAACCAGTTTGAGTGTTTAATGTAAGACCGCTATTGAGTGCTATATCCCCTACAAAATATGTGTAAGGTTTTTCGCCAAAAAATGCTTTTACTGTATTGTCACTATAAAAGGCACTAACTGTACCTGTACTATCAACATTGCCTGTAATTTGAAGCTTTGGATAAATTATAATCGTAAATGGAGTTGTACCCACTATACTATTATTAGTGTCTTTTACCTTTATTATAATATTAGTGACTGTCCCATCTCTTAAAGGCGTGCCTGAGATTAAGCCTGTTTGAGTGTTTAATGTAAGGCCGCTGTTTAACAACACGTCTCCTACAAAATATGTATAAGGGAATTCTCCACCAAAAGCTTTAATATTGTTATCACTATAAAAAGCATCGACCGTTCCTGTACTGTCTGGCTTACCTATAATTTGAAGCTTTGGATAAATTATAATCGTAAATGGAGTAGTTCCAGCTTCCGCATTATTAACATCTTTTGCTTTTATTACGATATTAGTGACTGTACTATTCTTTAAAGGCGTGCCTGAAATTAAGCCTGTTTGAGTATTTAAGGTAAGACCACTATTTAAATCTACCCCCCCTACAAAATATGTATAAGGTTTTTCACCAAAAAATGCACTTATTGTACTGTCACTATAAAAAGCTTCTTCTGTTCCTGTACTGTCTACATTACCTGAAATTTGAAGCTTTGGATAAATTATAATCGTAAATGGAGTAGTGATAGCTTCCGCATTATTAACATCTTTTACCTTTATTACGATATTAGTAACTGTACTATCCTTTAAAGGCGTGCCTGAGATTAAGCCATTAAAAGTGTTTAAGGTAAGACCACTATTTAAAGCTACATCTCCTACAAAATATGTGTAAGGTTTTTCGCCAAAAAATGCATTTATTGTACTATCACTATAAAAGGCACTGACTGTACCCGTACTATCAACATTGCCTGTAATTTGAAGCTTTGGATAAATTATAATCGTAAATGGAGTAGTGATAGCTTCCGCATTATTAACATCTTTTGCTTTTATTATAATATTAGTGATTGTGCCATTTGATAAAGGCGTGCCTGAGATTAAGCCATTAAAAGTGTTTAAGGTAAGACCGCTGTTTAGTGCAACATTCCCTACAAAATATGTGTAAGGTTTTTCGCCAAAAAATGCGTTTATTGTGCTGTCACTATAAAAAGCATCAACTGTCCCTGTGCTGTCAACACTGCCTGTAATTTGAAGCTTTGGATAAATTATAATAGTAAATGGCGTTGTACCTGCCACATCATTATTAACATCTATCGCTTTTATTACTATATTAGTTACTGTGCCATCCTTTAAAGGTGTTCCTGATATTACGCCTGTTTGAGTGTTTAATGTAAGACCGCTATTGAGTGGTATATCTCCTACAAAATATATGTAAGGGGATTCACCAAATGAAGCTTGAATAGTGCTATCACTATAAAAAGCATCAACTGTTCCTGTGCTATCTGGCTTACCTGAAATTTGAACCTCTGTATAAATAACAATTGTAAATGGCGTAGTCCCTACCACCGCATTGTTAACATCTTTTACATTTATCACTATATTGGTTATAGTACCATCTAATAAAGGCAGTCCAGATATATCACCTGTTTGAGTGTTTAATGTAAGGCCGCTGTTTAAAATTACATCCCCTACAAAATATGTATAAGGAGGCTCGCCACCAAAAGCTTTAATAGAATTGTCACTATAAAAAGCTGTTTGTGTACCTGTGCTGTCTGGCTTGCCTGTAATTTGAAGCTTTGGATAAATTATAATCGTAAATGGAGTAGTGCTAGCTTCCGCATTATTAACATCTTTTGCTTTTATTATAATATTGGTGATTGTACTATTTTCTAAAGGTGTTCCTGATATTACACCTGTTTGAGTGTTTAAGGTTAGTCCACTATTTAACACCACCTTCCCTACAAAATATGTATAAGGAAGCTCACCAAAAAATGCACTTATTGTAGTGTCACTATAAAAAGTATCTTGTGTGCCTGTGCTGTCTACATTTCCTGTGATTTGAAGCTTTGGATAAATGATAATCGTAAATGGAGTAGTACCAGCTACTGCATTATTAACATCTTTTGCTTTGATTATAATATTAGTGACTGTGCTGTTCTGTAAAGGCGTTCCTGATATTAAGCCTGTTTGAGTGTTTAATGTAAGGCCGCTATTGAGTGCTACCTCTCCTACAAAATATGTATAAGGAATTTCGCCAAAAAATGCTTTTATTGTAGTGTCACTATAAAAAGCTGAAACTGTTCCTGTGCTGTCTGGCACACCTGTAATTTGAAGCTTTGGATAAATGATAATCGTAAATGGAGTAGTCTCTACTTTAGCATTATTAACATCTTTTGCTTTTATTATTATATTAGTGATTGTGCTATTTTCTAAAGGTGTTCCTGATATTACGCCTGTTTGAGTATTTAAGGTGAGTCCACTATTTAACGTAACCCCTCCTACAAAATATGTATAAGGAGGCTCACCAAAAAATGCACTTATTGTAGTGTCACTATAAAAAGCATCAACTGTTCCTGTGCTGTCTACATTTCCTGTAATTTGAAGCTTTGGATAAATGATAATCGTAAATGGAGTAGTCTCTACTTTAGCATTATTAACATCTTTTGCTTTGATTATAATATTAGTGACTGTACTGTTCTGTAAAGGTGTTCCTGATATTACGCCTGTTTGAGTGTTTAATGTAAGACCGCTATTTAAAGCCACCTCCCCCACAAAATAGGTATAAGGAGGCTCACCAAAAAATGCACTTATTGTAGTGTCACTATAAAAAGCCGATACTGTGCCCGTACTGTCAACACTGCCTGTAATTTGAAGCTTTGGATAAATTATAATTGTAAATGGAGTAGTACCAGCTACCGCATTATTAACATCTTTTGCTTTTATTATAATATTAGTGATTGTACTATTTTCTAAAGGTGTTCCTGATATTAAGCCTGTTTGAGTGTTTAGGGTAAGTCCGCTATTTAACGCTACCTCTCCTACAAAATAGGTGTAAGGAAGCTCACCAAAAAATGCCTTTATTGTGTCGTCACTATAAAAAGCTGAAACCGTTCCTGTACTATCTGGCTTACCTGTAATTTGAAGCTTTGGATAAATTACAATTGTAAATGGAGTAGTACCAGCTTCCGCATTATTAACATCTTTTGCTTTTATTACTATATTAGTTACCGTATCTGCTAAGAGAGGTGTTCCTGATATTAAGCCTGTTTGAGTGTTTAGGGTAAGTCCGCTATTTAACGCTACCTCTCCTACAAAATATGTATAAGGGGGCTCGCCAAAAAATGCTTTTATTGTAGTGTCACTATAAAAAGCACCAACTGTTCCTGTACTATCTACACTGCCTGTAATTTGAATCTTAGGATATATAACAATTGTAAATGGAGTAGTGTTAGCTTTAGCATTATTAACATCTTTTACTTTGATTATAATATTAGTGATTGTGCCATCTGATAGAGGAGTACCTGATATTTCGCCTGTTTGAGTGTTTAAGGTAAGTCCACTATTTAATGCTACCTCTCCCATAAAATATGTGTAAGGAGGTTCTCCAAAAAATGCATTTATTGTACTATCACTATAAAATACTTCTTGTGTACCTGTGCTATCTGGCACACCTGTAATTTGAAGTTTTGGATAAATTATAATTGTAAATGGAGTAGTAGTAGCAATCGCATTATTAACATCTTTTGCTTTTATTATAATATTAGTGATTGTGCTATCTTCTAAAGGTGTTCCTGATATTACGCCTGTTTGAGTGTTTAAGGTAAGACCACTATTGAGTGCTACATTCCCTACAAAATAGGTATAAGGGGGCTCGCCAAAAAATGCACTTATTGTAGTGTCACTATAAAAAGCTGATACTGTTCCGGTACTATCAACACTACCTGTAATCTGAAGCTTTGGATAAATTATAATTGTAAATGGAGTAGTGCCAGCTACTGCATTATTAATATCTTTTGCTTTTATTACTATATTAGTTACCGTATCTGCTAAGAGAGGTGTTCCTGATATTAAGCCTGTTTGAGTGTTTAAGGTAAGTCCGCTATTTAACGCTACCTCTCCTACAAAATATGTATAAGGAGGCTCACCAAAAAATGCATTTATTGTGTCGTCACTATAAAAAGCATCAACTGTTCCTGTACTATCTACATTACCTGTAATCTGAATCTTAGGATATATAATAATTGTAAATGGAGTAGTGCCAGCTACCGCATTATTAACATCTTTTACTTTTATTATTATATTAGTGATTGTGCCATCTAATAAAGGCGTGCCTGATATTACACCTGTTTGAGTGTTTAATGTAAGACCACTATTTAGTGCAATCTCCCCTACAAAATATGTATAAGGTCTTTCGCCAAAAAATGCATTTATTGTACTATCACTATAAAAAACTTCTTGTGTACCTGTGCTATCTACATTTCCTGTAATTTGAAGCTTGGGATAAATTATAATAGTAAATGGAGTTGTACCATCTACCGCATTATTAACATCTTTTGCTTTTATTATGATATTAGTGACTGTACTGTTCTGTAAAGGTGTACCTGATATTACGCCTGTTTGAGTGTTTAAGGTAAGGCCACTATTTAAATCTACATCCCCTACAAAATAGGTATAAGGGGGCTCACCAAAAAATGCATTTATTGTAGTGTCACTATAAAAAGCTGAAACTGTTCCTGTACTATCTACACTACCTGTAATTTTAAGCTTTGGATAAATTACAATTGTAAATGGAGTGGTGATAGCTTCCGCATTATTAACATCTTTTACTTTTATTATAATATTAGTGATTGTGCTATTCTTTAAAGGCGTACCTGATATTAAACCAGTTTGAGTATTTAATGTAAGACCGCTATTTAACACTACCCCCCATACAAAATAGGTATAAGGGGGCTCTCCAAAAAATGCGTTTATTGTAGTGTCACTATAAAAAGCTGAAACTGTTCCTGTGCTGTCTACATTTCCTGTAATTTGAAGCTTTGGATAAATTATAATTGTAAATGGAGTAGTCTCAGCTACGCACCTATTAACATCTTTTGCTTTTATTGTTATATTAGTGATTGTTCCATCTGATAAAGGCGTTCCTGATATTACGCCTGTTTGAGTATTTAATGTAAGACCACTATTTAATGTAACCTCCCCTACAAAATATGTATATGGAGACTCGCCAGAAAATGCACTTATTGTGCTATCACTATAAAAAGCCGAAACTGTTCCTGTGCTATCTACATTTCCTGTAATTTGAAGTTTTGGATAAATTACAATTGTAAATGGAGTGGTGATAGCTTCCGCATTATTAACATCTTTAGCCTTTATTATAATATTAGTGACTGTACTATCCTTTAAAGGCGTACCTGATATTAAACCAGTTTGAGAGTTTAAGGTTAGTCCACTATTTAACGCTACTCCCCATACAAAATATGTATAAGGAGGCTCGCCAAAAAATGCATTTATTGTACTATCACTATAAAAACCATTAACTGTTCCTGTACTATCAGCATTTCCTGTAATTTGAAGCTTTGGATAAATTATAATTGTAAATGGAGTTGTTTTGGCTGTTGCTCTATTAACATCTTTTACTTTTATTATAATATTAGTGACTGTGCTATTTTTTAAAGGTGTACCTGATATTAAACCAGTTTGAGTATTTAATGTAAGACCGCTGTTTAACGCCACTTCCCCTACAAAATATGTATAAGGAGGCTCACCAAAAAATGCGTTTATTGTAGTGTCACTATAAAAAGCCGATACTGTTCCTGTGCTATCTACATTACCTGTGATTTCAAGCTTGGGATAAATTATAATTGTAAATGGAGTTGTGTCTGCTACCGCATTATTAACATCTTTTGCCTTGATTACGATATTAGTGATTGTGCTATCTTCTAAAGGTGTTCCTGATATTTCACCTGTTTGAGTGTTTAATGTAAGGCCACTATTTAAATCTACATCCCCTACAAAATAGGTATAAGGAGGCTCACCAAAAAATGCATTTATTGTAGTGTCACTATAAAAAGCACCAACTGTCCCTGTAGTGTCAGCATCTCCTGTTATTTCGAGTTTTGGGTAAATGATAATCGTAAATGGAGTTGTACCTACTATTGTATCATTAACATCTTTTGCCTTGATTACGATATTAGTGATTGTGCTATCTTTTAAAGGTGTTCCTGATATTTCACCTGTTTGAGTGTTTAAGGTTAGTCCACTGTTTAAAGCTATATCCCCTACAAAATATGTGTAAGGAGCTTCTCCAAAAAATGCTTTTATTGTAGTGTCACTATAAAAAGCTGAAACTGTCCCTGTACTGTCTGGCTGACCTGTAATTTGAAGTTTTGGGTAAATTATAATTGTAAATGGAGTTGTGCCTGCTGTCGCTCTATTAACATCTTTAACTTTTATTATAATATTAGTGACTGTACCCTCTAATAAAGGTGTACCTGATATTGCACCTGTTTGAGTGTTTAATGTAAGACCGCTGTTTAAAGCCACATCTCCTACAAAATATGTGTAAGGAGGCTCGCCAAAAAATGCATTTATTGTAGTGTCACTATAAAAAGCTTCAACTGTTCCTGTACTGTCTACATTACCTGTAATTTGAAGCTTTGGATAAATTACAATTGTAAATGAAGTAGTGCTAGCTTCTGCATTATTAACATCTTTTGCTTTTATTATTATATTAGTGACTGTGCTATTCGAGAGAGGCGTTCCTGATATTTCGCCTGTTTGAGTGTTTAATGTAAGACCGCTGTTTAACGCCACTTCCCCTACAAAATAGGTATAAGGAGGCTCACCAAAAAATGCATTTATTGTTGTGTCACTATAAAAAGCCGAAACTGTTCCTGTGCTATCAACACTGCCTGTAATCTGAAGTTTAGGATAAATTAGAATCGTAAACGGTATACTTTCTGCTATGGCATTATTGACGTCTATCGCCTTTATTATTAGATTAGTTACTGTAGAATCTTTTAAAGGTGTGCCAGATATTGCCCCTGTTTGAGTGTTTAATGTTAGTCCGCTATTTAACGCCACATCCCCCATAGAATATGTGTAAGGAGGCTCGCCAAATAAAGCTTTAATGTTATTATCACTATAAAAAGCTGAAACTGTTCCTGTACTATCAATATTTCCTATGATTTGAAGCTTTGGATAAATTATAATCGTAAATGGCGTTGTACCCGCTACGCACCTATTAACATCTATAGCTTTTATCACTATATTAGTGATTGTCCCCTCTGATAAAGGCGTTCCTGATATTAAGCCTGTTTGAGTGTTTAAGGTTAGCCCGCTGTTTAA
Organism: Desulfobacterales bacterium; assembly: GCA_963662235.1. Classification (GTDB taxonomy): domain Bacteria; phylum Desulfobacterota; class Desulfobacteria; order Desulfobacterales. Next base: position 2,047,299 of record OY759308.1, read on the forward strand.
CGCTACATCTCCTACAAAATAGGTGTAAGGTAATTCGCCAGAAAATGCATTTATTGTACTATCACTATAAAAAGCCGAAACTGTTCCTGTGCTATCAACACTGCCTGTAATTTCAAGCTTGGGATAAATTATAATAGTAAATGGAGTGGTCTCTGCTTTTGCATTATTAACATCTTTTGCTTTTATTACGATATTAGTAATTGTTCCATCTAATAAAGGCGTACCTGATATTACGCCTGTTTGAGTGTTTAATGTAAGACCACTATTTAACGCTACATCCCCTACAAAATATGTATAAGGGGGCTCGCCAAAAAATGCATTTATCGTACTGTCACTATAAAAACCATTAACTGTTCCTGTACTGTCAGCATTTCCTGTAATTTGAAGCTTTGGATAAATTATAATCGTAAATGGAGTTGTTTCTGCTGTCGCTCTATTAACATCTTTTACTTTTATTATAATATTAGTGACTGTGCTATTTTCTGAAGGCGTTCCTGATATTACACCTGTTTGAGTATTTAAGGTTAATCCACTGTTTAAGGCTACACCTTCAATAAAATATGTATAAGGTTTTTCCCCAAAAAATGCATTTATTGTAGTGTCACTATAAAAAGCATCAACTGTTCCTGTACTATCAACACTGCCTGTAATTTGAAGCTTTGGATAAATTATAATCGTAAATGGCGTTGTACCCGCTACGCACCTATTAACATCTATAGCTTTTATTATAATATTAGTGATTGTTCCATCTGATAAAGGCGTTCCTGATATTGAGCCTGTTTGAGTGTTTAAGGTTAGCCCGCTGTTTAAAGCTACATCTCCTACAAAATATCTATAAGGTGACTCGCCAGAAAATGCATTTATTGTACTATCACTATAAAAAGCACCAACTGTTCCTGTGCTATCAACACTGCCTGTAATTTCAAGCTTAGGATAAATTATAATTGTAAATGGTGTAGTTTCTGCTTTTGCATTATTAACATCTTTTACTTTTATTATAATATTAGTTACTGTGCCTGATAGAAGAGGTGTACCAAACACATCACCTGTTTGAGTGTTTAATGTAAGACCGCTGTTTAACGCTACACCTTCAATAAAATATGTATAAGGTGCCTCGCCAAAAAATGCATTTATCGTACTATCACTATAAAAACCATTAACTGTTCCTGTACTGTCAGCATTTCCTGTAATTTGAAGCTTTGGATAAATTATAATCGTAAATGGTATAGTCTCTGCTATAGCATTATTAACATCTTTTGCTTTTATTATTATATTAGTGATTGTACCATTTGATAAAGGCGTGCCTGATATTTCGCCTGTTTGAGTGTTTAATGTTAGACCGCTATTTAAGGCTATATCCCCCATAAAATATGTGTAAGGGGGTTCGCCAAAAAATGCATTTATTGTAGTGTCACTATAAAAAGCTGAAACTGTGCCTGTGCTATCAACACTTCCTGTAATTTGAAGCTTTGGATAAATTACAATTGTAAATGGAGTAGTCCCCTCTACGCACCTATTAATATCTATAGCTTTTATCACTATATTAGTGATTGTAGCAGCTGATAGAGGAGTACCTGATATTAAACCTGTTAAAGTGTTTAAGGTTAGCCCGCTGTTTAACGCCACTTCTCCTACAAAATATCTATAAGGTGACTCGCCAGAAAATGCGTTTATTGTACTATCACTATAAAAAGCACCAACTGTTCCTGTGCTATCTACACTGCCTGTGATTTCAAGCTTAGGATAAATTATAATTGTAAATGGTGTAGTTTCTGCTTTTGCATTATTAACATCTTTTACCTTTATTACGATATTAGTGATTGTGCCATTCTTTAAAGGCGTACCTGATATTACGCCTGTTTGAGTGTTTAATGTTAGACCACTATTTAACGCTACCTCCCCTACAAAATAGGTATAAGGGGGCTCGCCAAAAAATGCATTTATCGTACTATCACTATAAAAGCCATTAACTGTTCCTGTACTGTCAGCATTTCCTGTAATTTGAAGCTTTGGATAAATTATAATTGTAAATGGGGTTGTTTCTGCTTTAGCATTATTAACATCTTTTGCTTTGATTATAATATTAGTTACCGTATCTGCTAAGAGAGGCGTGCCTGATATTACGCCTGTTTGAGTGTTTAATGTAAGTCCACTATTTAACGCCACATTCCCTACAAAATATGTGTAAGGAGGCTCTCCAAAAAATGCGCTTATTGTAGTGTCACTATAAAAAGCATCTTTTGTACCTGTACTATCAACACTTCCTGTAATTTGAAGCTTGGGATAAATTACAATTGTAAATGGCGTTGTGCCCGCTACGCACCTATTAACGTCTATAGCTTTTATTATAATATTAGTGATTGTACCGTCCTGTGAAGGCGTACCTGTAATATCACCTGTTTGAGTGTTTAAGGTTAGTCCACTATGTAATGAAACAACATCTCCTACAAAATATCTATAAGGTAACTCACCAGAAAATGCTTTTATTGTAGTGTCACTATAAAAAGCACCCTCTGTCCCTGTGCTATCAACACTGCCTGTGATTTGAAGCTTTGGATAAATTATAATTGTAAACGGTATACTTTCTGCTGTAGCATTATTAACATCTTTTACTTTTATTACTATATCAGTTACTGTACCTGCTAAACGAGGTGTGCCTGATATTTTTCCTGTTGAAGTGTTTAATGTAAGACCGCTATTTAAGGCTCCCCCTCCCATAGAATATGTATAGGGACCTTCCCCGCCAATAGCTTGAAGATTGCCATCACTATCACTATAGAAACCGTCAACTGTTCCCGTGCTGTCAGCACTTCCTGTAATTTGAAGCTTTGGGAAAATAATAATTGTAAATGGATTAGTCTCAGCTATCGCACCATTAACATCTTTTGCTTTTATTTTGATATCAGTGAATGTACCATCCTGTGAAGGCGTACCTGTAATCTTGCCTGTTGCAGGGTCTAATTTTAACCCGATAGGCAGTGGCACATCCCCTACAAAATATGCATAAGGAGACTCACCATCAAAAGCTTGAATAGTGCTGTCACTATAAAAACCGTAAACTGTACTTCTATTATATGGCGACCCTGTAATTTGAAGTTTTGGATAAATTATTAATGTAAAAGGAGCTGATGAGATTGTTCTGCCATTTTGATCAGTAATAGAGATAACAATATTGCTCACTGTACCATAAGTTGTAGGCGTACCAAAAACAGAACCAGCACTTAATCCAGCAGGTAAATTTTTGTTACTAAATACATATGGAGTCTTACCTCCTGAAAAATTAGGGGAACTATTACTATAATAAGCACCTTGTGTTAACGTATTATCAGAATCGGCAGGAACTCCACTAACTTTAAGCTTGGCATATATCGTCATTTTATATGCTGGAAGTTCTGCACTCCTATTTGATTGGTCTGTAGCTTTTATAATAATATCATCTGATGTTCCAGCTATACCTTCTTTAATAGTGCCCGATATTATACCTGTAGTGCTATTAATAACTAAATTTTTTGGTAAAGTACTGTTCTTATCAGAGTATGTAAAACTATTACTACTATCCTCTGTAGCAAAACCTGTAGCCTTAATACCACTATAACTAAGTGAATCGCCCTCATAAGCTTCAAGAGGCGGAGAACCTGTAATACTTAGTTGATACACCTTAATGCTAATCGCAGAAGTAAGCTTATAATTACCCGCACTATCTACCACTTTAAATATTATACTATTAAATTCACCTTGTTTTTTGAGAGTTCCAGCAACCTGACCATTTGAATCTAAAGATAAACCTGTAGGCAAAATACCACTATACAATGAAAAAGTGTATGGAGATGTTCCGCCAGTAGCTATTATGTTAAAAGTAGAATAAGTATATCCTACATAACCATACGCAGTGGCAGAAGGATTAAAAGAAACAGACAGTGCTGTAGTAGTAGTAGTCGAAGTAGAAGAACTACCATTCCCACTACTGGTAGTAGTAGCAGTTGTATCGGTTGAAGTAATAGCATCATCTTGAGATGTGCCTCCTAACCCATCAACTACAACAACATCGTCACTATAGACATTATCATCTGGTATGATTATATAATTATCTTCTGCCCCTCCCTTAGCACCAACTTCAGTCACTTGTGGTGCTGATGTCGGACTTGCAGAAGGGGTACTCTCTTTAGTTTCAGGTTTTTTAGTAACATCATAAAAAGAGGTAGAAACTAACTCTTTACCAACACTATTTTTGCCTTTTACAGCTTTAATTCTGATTAAAACATTCCCTTCAAACTCATCGGGAACACTAATTTTAAAACTATTACATCTACTCCAGCTAACACCACCATCTAAACTTTTCTCATATAGAGTAATATTTTTAAAACCATCTACAGGAGCAAATCTTAAATATCTTCCAGCTTCATTATGCTCTATCTCAATTGGAGCCAAAATGGCTTTGGTAAAAGGGTTGCTTTCAGTAATAGTCCCTTCGCCATTTGTATTCCTTATTGCACGTTTAACTAAAAAAACAGTGCCATCAATATTGCCAGCATCTATCGTATAGTTACCCGTATCTTTCCAACTATTACCTTTATCAAGACTATATTTATAAAAATAGGGAGAATCACTTTTTGAAAGCGGTGCAAAAACAAGAGTATTTGTTTCATCATCGACACTAACTATCTCTGGTCCATCAGGTTTATTAAGAAAAAGAGAAGATTTTGAAATAAGACCGTTTGTGTTTTTATCTTTCTTTGCTTTAACACGAATCTCAACAAAACGCGTATAATTACCAACATTTATCTTGTTGCTGGTAGCATCTTGCCAAGTTTTGTCATTACTAAACCTATATTGATATGATGCAGCGTCAGGATAATTCTTTAAAAATTTAAACTCTAATATATCCTTTTCATCATCCTCTTTTAAAATTTCTACGGTTTCAGGACAATCAAGACTGCTTTTCCGTACTTCTACAGAAACAATATCAAAACTGCTTCTCTTTAAATTATCTAAAGCACTAACTTTAAAAACTAAACGTTTACTACTATTAAATTTTGGGGCTATAAATGAACAAGATAGATTATTGCTTTCTTCTGAATTTAGCTCTACCAAATCGTCAGGGTCATCAAAGACTTGACTCCATATTGTCTGCACACTCTCTCCAGAATTTAATCCTTTTTTATGTACAGCTTTTAGAACGACTTTAACGTCACTCTCTATCCCTGTTAAATTCTCTCCTGCACTTATATAATTATAATTAGTTACATTTTTTAAACTTATAGAAGAGGGGTCGTCCTTTTTACTTTTCTTCTTATCTTCTTTTTTGTTTTTTTTGTTCTTCTCTTCCTTTTTCTTAGCATTATCAGATAGTAACGACACATTATTAACATTAAGACCGCTCTTATTCCTTTTGTCATTTAAAACTCTATAAATAGACCTTGCAAGTTCTTGCTTAAGAATAAAATCGGTAATAATGGCTTTTTTGCCATCACGTTCAATGGATTTCATCAAAGTGTTAAAAAAATCTATTATGCAACTGCTTAAACTCTGTTTACCGTCATTTTGATTAAGTGCATAGTCAGAAAAAGCATAAAGTAATACTCCATACTCTTTATTGCTATTTTTTGTGCTTTTTAAAGAAGGACTAAAAGGGTCATAAGGAATAGCGCTTACAACATTAAAACTTTCATCACTTGAAAACGCACTGGAAAAAAGAGTTACAGTCTCTTCTATGTTTTTTTGTCTAAACCCTCTTTCCATTGCAATAAGCTTTTGCACCACCAATTCAGTTAATGGCGTAACAGCTACAGAATCACCAGAAACAATGTTTGAAACAACTGAACGCAAAGAAAAATCAGCAGGTAAAAAATACTTCACACCTGATACAGCATCTACAATTCCATCAGGAAAAGTCGCTTCAATTAAAAATGGCTTGTTTGCATATTCAGGCGGCAAAGAAAGGAAAAAACCTCCTTTCTTGTCTGTCATGGTTGTGGCATCCTCTTTTGTATCATATAAGAGCTTACCATCTCTTATGCCACGTATAGTAATGTTGGCGAGGTTGCCTTTACCAAAAGAGACTACACCACTAAAAAACAGTCTTTGTGGTTTTTTCTTCTTTTTGAGCGTTTTTGAACTGTTTTTTTTACTCGTTTTGTTTTTTTTTAAAGATTTATCGGAAATGGTTTTATCGTTTTTGGTTACAGAAGAAGTATTAGCAGAAGAATCTGCAGGTAGGGCATCACTTAAACTGATAACTAAAACAACAAAACTAAATAAAGTGGAAATAAAAAGTTTATTAAATAGTTGATTTAATTTTATAAAATTTTTTTTGAGGGCACTATGCATATTTTTTATACAAATATCTTTATATAAAATTTAAAAAACCATTCTATGATACAAGAATAGCCTTATTACTTCATTAATTGAAATATGGGATATAATCTAATCTGAAATTCTTTAAAAAATCTTCAAAAAAAACGTTCAAAGCTTGATTTTTTACAAACATATATAAAAACAATCAAGTCTTTATATATGTTTTTTTGCGGTTTTTTTGCTTTTTTTTATCCTCTTTTTCTTCAAGCTATAAATTATAAATATTTTATCTGCAAAAAAAGTTAACCGAGACCTTTGCACATAGCATTAACGAGGTGGGGTGGGGGGGAAGAATAGTTAATTTAGATTAATTAAAAAAATATAAAAAATATCACTCTATTATTATGGAATCTGTTATAAAAGCTGGTATTTCTTTCTTATTTAACATTTTCATAGCTTTGCTACCATTCGCCTCGTCTCTTGTTTTAAAAAAACCTATTTTAACTTTATAATAGTTATCTATATGCTCAATATGGATAGGCTCTCTTATACTCGCTACCCTTCTAATTTTTTCGCCATACGCCTCAGCATCGCGCATAGTACCACCTGCTAAAACTTGAATAGAAAAAACTTTTTTCTTTTTACTTGCAGGCATAGAAGTTTCTTCCTCTTTCGTTTTTATATCTTCTGCTGGATTGTTTTCATCAATTTTTTCTTCATCTTTTTTTTTTTCATCTTTTTTTTCTCTTAATCGCTTCCACAAATCTCCGCTGTCTTCAACAAAACTAACACTACTTTGTTTATTTCTAATTTGGTTAATAACATTTTCTGTTGTTGGCTCTATAGAACTTTTTTTATCGATATGGACACTACTTCTGCCATATAAAAAACCTATGAAGAACATTGCAACAGCCACAATAAAATAGTTTAAAAAAATTTTTGTTCTATTTTTATCGTCATCAGTCTTAATCTTTTTTTTTATTATTTTAGCCATTTTATAAAAAACCTACATATTTAGAGGAGTAGAAACCTTTAACATATTAAGTCCATTACCAACTATAATCTTAACTGCTGATATAAGATACAACCTCGCTAAAGAGAGCTCTTTATCATCAGATATAACTTTGTGTTTATTATAATAAGAATGAAAAGCAGATGACAACTCTATTAAATAGAATGTTATATGATGAACTTCCATTTTTTCGGCTGAAGTTTTTAAAACTTCAGGATATTCAATCATACATTTTATTAAATCGATCTCTTCTTGCTCTTTAAGAAGCTTTGAAAAATTGTCTACCTTTTCAATTTGGAGCTTCAAATTCTCTTCTTCTGCCTTTTTTAAAATATTAGATATCCTTGCATAAACGTATTGCACATAATAAACAGGATTTTCACTATTTTTCTTTTTAGCAAGCTCCATATCAAAATCTATCGTACTCTCATGATGACGAGATAAAAACAGAAATCTTGTAGCATCAATACCAACTTCAAGAATTAAATCTTTTAAAGTGATAAAATCCCCTTTTCTTTTAGACATAGATACAGGTTTTTTATTTTTAAAAAGATTAACAAGCTGTATAAGCAAAACTTTTAAATTCTCTTTTTTGTTAAAAATACTAACTGCAGCCTTCATTCTATCAATATAACCATGATGGTCTGCACCCCAAATATTTATAACCTCTTCAAAACCTCTTTTAAACTTATTCCGATGATATACAATGTCTGAAAAAAAATAGGTTATCTCTCCATTGCTTCGCTTTATTACCCTATCTTTTTCATCGCCAAACTCTTGAGACTTAAACCAAGTTGCTCCATCTTTTTCATAGATAAGCTTTTTTTTACTAAGCTCTGCAATAGTATCCAAAGCTTCATTGCTATTAAATAAAGCATCTTCACTAAACCAATTATTAAAATCGACATTTAATAAGTTTAAAGTCTTGCTTATATCTTTTATAATTATTGCCATAGATTCTTTAGCAAAAAACTTTACTGCTTCATCTTTATTACCATCAAAAGAGGGAAGCTTTTTTGCTATATCTATTATATAATCGCCCTTATAACAACCTTCGGGGAAATCTACCTTTTCACCTTCAAGCTCTTTTTTTCTTAAAAAAACTGAAAGACCAAGATTTTCAACTTGCAGACCTCTATCATTTAAATAATATTCTTTATAAACATCGAACCCAAGATAATTTAAAAGATTTGATAAAACATCTCCAAAAACAGCTCCTCTACCATGTCCTATATGTAAAGGTCCTGTAGGATTGGCACTGACAAACTCTATCATTATTTTTTTAGAATTGCCTATGTTCTGTTTGCCATAGTTTTTTTCTTTTATAAGAATCTCTTTTAAAAAAGATTGGAAGAGTTCTTGCTTTATAAAAAAATTCAAAAAACCTGCGCCTGCTATCTCTATTTTAGAGAAAATATTATGCTTATCTTCAATATCCTCTTTAAGTATCGTAGCTATCTCTTTAGGATTTTTTTTAAGGAGAGGAGCAAGAACCATAGAAATATTACAGGAAAAATCTCCAAATTTTTTATTTTTGGGTTTTTCTACACTAAATTTTTTTAAATTCTGTAATATTTCTTTTTTAAAAAGGGAGGCAATAGAGTCATCAACTATTTTAATAATATCATTTTTCATTTATAAACAAATATAGGTTTAATCATCGTCGTCGTTTTTGGAACTATTGATAGATAAAATCTTTTTAGGTATATCCGCTGTATCCATTTCATCTTCAAGAAGAAGAGAATCTTCAATATCATCTATTTTTTCTTCCTCTTCTACAATCTCTTTCTTTATAAAATCTAAATCATCAAGAAACAACTCTTTAGGTTCTTGTTCTTCCACTTTACTTTTAACATACTTCATAACATTTTCAGCAATGACTTTAATAAACTCATAAACAGGGAAAAAGTTGTCTGTTCTTATAAACTCGATTAACGAATTAATATCTTTTTGTTTTACTAATTTTTTTACCTCTTCAATATCATAAGACTCTCTACATACTAAAGAATAAGATTCTCTTTCAAGTTGTGAATACTCTTCAAGTAACAACTCTTTTTTATCTTTATTTAATTGAATAATAAACTTTTGCTTCATAATGAAAAAATTCCTATTTCCTATTAATTAAAAAGTTAACGCTTGTGAGACCTTTGCACATACTGTTTTTTGTGAAAAACACACAAGACTTTTAATATTTTATAACTTCATACTCTTTTTTTAAACTGTTTAGTTTGTCTTTAACAACCCCTTCTAACTTCGAATACTTTATCTCTTCTGCAATAGTATCTCTAACTTCATCTAAACTCTTCTTATCCTCTTTCTTATCTTCAAGTTTTATTATGTGATAACCAAAGTTTGTTTCAACAAGCCCTGCTATTTCACCCACTTTCATCTTAAGAACTGCATCTTCAAACTCTTTTACCATAGAGCCTAAACCGAACCAACCAAGTGAGCCACCTTGTTTACCAGATGGGCATATAGATTTTTCTTCAGCAACTTTACTGAATAGACTTTCATCTTTTTTTATTTCATCAAGATATTTTTCTGCATCTTTTTTTTGCTCTTTTGAGAATAAAATATGACTCGCCTTCATTTGAAGAGTTGGTTTATACTTTTCAAGATAAACATCTTTTATCTCTTTTTCTGAAACCTTAATATTCTCCTTTATATAATCTACATAAACTGTGACTAAGATATCTTTTTTTAAAAGGTCCATTTTATTTATGAACTCTTCCTTTTTATCCATACCTTCTTTACTTGCAGCTTTATAAAAGAGTTCTCTCTCTATAAGCTTATTAATTAAAACATCTCTTGAAATATTAGGTCTTCGGTCGTCAGGTATAGAATCTAAAACATTCTGTAAATAGTCTTCAGTTATTTTAAAATCATCCACCTCTGCCAAAACCTTGCTGTTTGCACGTGAATCAACATTTAAAGCACACATAATTAACCCCACAATAAAAAAAACATATATTTTTCTCATAACGAATTTCCCTTAAATAATTTTTTTTAAAAGAAAAAAATAAGAAATCTCTTGCACATAGCTACATAAAGAACAACATAAAAAAAATCGAGACCTTTGCACATAATGTTTTTTATGAAAAAACAGTGTTTTTTCCGTAAAACATTAACCTTTGATAATTTTACAAAAACCTCTAAAACCCTTATAAAGACTTACACTTTTCTTTGCTTTTGTTTTGGGCTTGACGTATTAATATACTGCTACACCACAAAAATCTTACAAACCGTACTTTTCATTTAAAAGCGTACGCAACATACTTCTGTATGATAGGACATTAGGCTCTAATTGCACAGCTTTTTTTAAACAAATAATAGCCTCTTTTTTCTTACCAAGACGCAAATAAATAGTAGATAAAATATTATAATAATAAGCGGTGTTGTAAGGTTTTAGTTCAATTAGTTTTTTAAAATAATGTAAAGAGTTTATATACATTTTTTTGTTAAAATAGATAACTCCAAGGTTGTTAAGAGAGTTTATATGATTAGGATCCATTAAAAGAACATTTTCATAACTTTTAATCGCTTTTTCAAAATTGTTAATATTATCAAATGCTACCCCTAAGTTATAATGGGCTAAAATATTATTTCTATTCCCTTTAATTGCACTTTTAAAATATTCAATAGCCTTATTATACTTTTTATTCCTTAAAAAATAGAAGCCGAGATTGTTATAAACAGTATAAGTCTTAGGATTTACATCTAAAACTCGCCTAAAAAGTATAAGCTCATTTTGCCAATATTGTACTTGAAAAAAACTTATAACGGTAAAAAAGATAATAATGAAAAAAGATACTATTTTTAAAATTAAATCCTTTTTGTAAAATTTTTTAACTACAGCTTCTCCCCCCCAAACTATTAAAACAAAAATACCTATTAATGGGATATAAGAGTATCTATCAGCCATTCCTTGTTCTCCAACCTTAACAAGACCAATAACAGGCAATAGAGTTCCAATATAAAACGACCAAGACACAAAAAGGCAAGGTGCTTTTTTTATATATTTAATTCCTAAATAAAAAGGCATTAAAAAAAATATTGAACACAAAACAAGTTGCAAAATAGAAATGTTTTGAGGAGATAGGTAAAAAACGGTCAAATCGAAGGGAAAGATAGCTTTTTTTATATAAAGAAAATAAGATAGAAGTGCATTCTTAAATCTAAATAATAATGAATAATACTTCAAAGAAGCAACAGCTCCAAAGTTTTTTTGTGCAATTATTGTTATTATAGAAGAGAAAATAGTTAGTAAAAAAAAAGGCAACTTTTCGTATATTAATTTAAAAGATATTTTTCTCTTAAGCGGATAGTAATCAAGTAATAAAAAAATAAAAGGCATTGTAACCAACATAGATTTGGACATAAGACTCAATATAAATGAGAAAAGCGATATAAAATATCTTTTTAAGCTATTTGTTTTCGCATAGTCCAAATAATAGTATATACAAAGAAAACCAAAAAAAGCACTAAGCAGGTCTTTTCTACCAGATATCCACGCTACAGATTCTATATGCATAGGATGAATTGCAAAAAGAATTGCTACTAAAAAAGAGTTATAAACAGAACCTGTAAGTTTGCAGAAAAGAAAAAAAAGTAAAAGAGAGTTTAAAATATGAAAGAAAATATTTGTTATATGATAGCTATGAACGTTAAGCCCGCTAATTTGATAATCAAAAAGATATAAAAGCCAAGTTACAGGATGCCAATTTGCTGCATAAGTAGATTTAAAAGCCCAAGAGATTCCTTCTAAAGTAAAACCTTTTTTAATATTTTCTATATTGTCGTGTATATGGGAAAAATCGTCATAAACAAAATTGTAATTATAAACCTGAAAGTAGATAATAAACGTAAAAGCTACAATTAAAAAACTTAAAACTATTTTCTTATTTTGAATAGACATAAAATAAATTTATGCTCGTTTTGACAGATTAACAATAGAATTAATTCAATAAAAAGTATAAAACATCTTCTTATCTTTTACTGCTTCTTCTTACTTGCAAGAATTTCACATATCTCTGCGGCTTTTTCATTATCGACATAAGATAAGATTTTACTTGCTTTTTGAGCCTTCATTAAAAAAAAGATATCGGCGGCAATTTTAACATCCATATTACTAATTATCTTTGCAGAATCTTTTTCTTTCATTCTTGAATGGAACCTGACAAGCTTTGTTAATTTTTCTATTCTTTCTATCTCTTCTTTTTTAATTGCAAGTTCCTCTTCTTTCTTTGCCTTCTCTTTTTTACTCTCTTTTTTAATCTCTATAGCAAGAAGAATCTCATTAATTTTTTCATAATATTTTGCAACTTTTTGCAATTTTGTATCAATTTCGTCCTTTAAACTCTCAACCTTTGCTTTTTCTTCGTCTATTTTACGTTTCTCAATTTCAAGTTTTTTCTTCTCATTTTCTATATCATCTAATATCCCTTGAATAGATTCAGTCGATACAAATCTACCATTACGGACAACACTTTCAGTTGTTTCTTTATCATTCTCAATGCCTTCTGGCTCTTCCGTTTTTGCAATAGAGCTTAATGAAAACATAAAAGTTATAAAAATTATACTAAATATAAATAGTCTTTTATACTCCATATTTCTCTTCTCTTGCCTTTTTAACAATAAGCATCTCGTCTGCTTCTTTTTGTTCTAATTTAATCATATTGTTATAAAAAATCTTTTTTTTTCTCTCTTTAAATTTATCAACAACTTTTCTCTCTTTTTGCTTAGATAAAACTATCTGTTTTTTATTAAACACATCTTTTTCTAACTTAACACACTCTGCTTTTAGCAATTCTATATCGAAACTTAAACTTAAAAGATAATCGTTAAAAAAACTGTGATAATTACCATCAATCCCTTCTGATATGTTTTTACCAAAATCATCATTTAGCTTTAAATATTTATCCTGAAACTTAAGAGTTTCTTGCTCACAATCAGAAAGTTTTTTCATAGCAAGAGAAAGCTCTTGTTTCTTTTGCATCTCAATATGCTTTCTATAACGTAAAACAGGTTCAAGATTAAATTTAAATTTCTTCATATCTTATTGCTTTTTCTTTTCTGCCCCTGTGTATATCTTTTCAAGTTCTTGCAAAGCATCATTGAAAAAAACTTTTTCTGTTATCCCTTGCTTTAAAAATGTATTTATTTTTGGCACAAATTTTTTCGCCTCATCTATTTTAGGGTCAGAACCATCAGTATAAGCACCTATAGCAATCATATCTTCAACTTTTTTATAGGTTGCCAAAATCTCTATAGTTTTTTCTCTCAAACGAATATGTTTTTCAGAACTTACATCATTTATAACCCTGCTCACACTTGCAAGAACATCTATCGCAGGGTAATGCCCCATATTAGCAAGCTCTCTTGAAAGAACGATATGCCCATCTGTAATTGAACGTACTGTATCACCAACAGGGTCGTTCATATCATCACCTTCTACAAGAACCGTATAGAGACCAGTTATACTTCCTTTATTTTGGACATAACCAGCTCTTTCTAACAACTTAGGTATCTGCAAGAAAAAAGAAGGCGTATAGCCTCTATTTGTAGGAGGCTCACCAGCAGCAAGCCCTATATCTCTTGATGACATTGCAAATCTTGTTATTGAATCCATAAGTAAAAGAACGTTTTGACCTTGGTCTCTAAAATATTCAGCAATTGTTGTAGCGAGATAAGCACCTCGCATTCTTATAAGTGGCGACATATCTGAAGTAGCAGCAACAACTACAGATTTTTTTAAACCTTCAGTCCCAAGAGTTTCTGTTACAAAATCTTTTACTTCTCTACCTCTTTCTCCAATCAAACCAATTACTACTACATCTGCTGTTGTATGCTTGGTTATCATACCCATAAGCACACTTTTCCCAACACCAGAACCTGCCATTATAGCAACTCTTTGTCCTCTACCAAGAGGTATCATAGTATTTATTGATGATATCCCAACATCTACAAACTCTTTAATAGGTTTTCTATCCATAGGATTTATATAATTTCCATATAGTGGATAGTAGGTGTCAGATTTAATATAACCTTTATTATCTATTGGTTTGCCCATACCATCAACAACTCTACCAAGAAACTCTTCCCCTACTTGTACTTTAGGTCTGTTCCCTATAGGAAAAATTTTACTTCCTGGGCTAATGCCTTTTGTATCGCCATATGGCATAAGTAATACTCTATCATTCTTAAAGCCTACTACTTCAGCCATAATTTTATCTTTAAACTCGTTTTTGATAAAACATAAGTTGCCTACTCCCATACCGAGTCCTTCACCTTCTGCAATTAAGCCTACAACTCTAACTATTTTACCAACCATATTAATAGCGCTCGCTTTTTCTACTTCATTAAAATATTTATCCCATTCTATTTTTAAAGCACTGCTATCCATTTTTTTAATTAAATATTCCTCATTAAGCTATCTTTAACAAGCTCGATTCTCTCTTCTACAGTTGTGTCTATTGTTCCAGATTTTGTTTCTATCCTGCAATCTCCTCTGTTAAGAGAAGGGTTCGGATTAAAACTAATTGTTTTGTTTTTATCTATCTCTTTAAAAAAATCTTCTTTTATAAGCTCAATATATTTATAATCTTCGGGACTAATTGAAACATTAACTTTATTAGCAGAGCTTTCTGGAACAGCTTTGAAAACATCTATAATAGTTTTTTTAATTATTTCGTTATCTGTCTCAAGTTTTGTATAGATAATTTTTTCAACTACCTTAAATATCAAATCTAAAATCTTATTTTCATTGACAGAAACCATATCTTGCCAATGAGTTTCAAGTTTGGATAGAACATTAGATATCTGTTTTACAATATCGGCTGCTTTTTTTTGACCCTCTTCATACCCTTTTTCTTCACCTTCAAACAGTCCTTTATCAAGCCCTTCTTCTTTACCTTTGAAAAACCCCTCTTCCTTGCCTTTATCGAATCCTTCTTTATAGCCCTCTTCCTTACCCTGTTCAAAACCTTCTTTTTTACCTCTTATAAAGCCGTTATCATATCCCTCTTTTAATTTTTGGTTGACGTTCTCTTCTTCTTTTCTTCTCTCTTCATTCTTTAAAAAAATTTCTTTTTGCTTTCTTTGCTCTTCTTGTTTTAAAAGAATTTCTTTTTCATCTTGTACCGTTCGCTTTTTTTCTTGTTCCAATTCAGAACCCATTTTTTTTTCATCTGGCTCTTCTTTCTCCTCACGGCTGAAAAAATCTTTAAATTGATCGTCTTGACGTTCTTGATCGTATAAAAAAACAGAAAAATCTTTTTTATAACTCTCTTTTTTTATATCTAATTCATTAAAAGTAAGAGGTAACCAATCATCATCTAATTTTTTATCTCTATTCTCTTGTTTTATAAATCTATCATCAAACATATTTATACTTCTTCAAAACGAGACCTTTACACATAAATAATATTTTGCAAAAAACCTTTAAATAAATACATCTTCAGGTCCTCTGCCTCTAATAACTATCTTTCCTTCAGCTTCAAGTCTTTTAGCTTCCTGTACAATAGCTTGTTGTGCTTCTTCAACTTCACTTAAACGAACAGGACCCATATACGATATCTCTTCATCAATCATTTCTGCAGCTCTAGAAGAAAGATTTTGATAGATTTTCTCTTTCAACGAATCGCTTGTTGTCTTTAATGCATAAGCAAGCTGACTGTTATCAACTGCTTTAAGAAGCTCTTGTATAGCACTGTTATCAAGATTTTCTAAGTCATCAAATACGAACATTTGGTTTCTTACTTCTGTTGCAAGTTCTCCATCTTTTTCTTCCAAAGCACCAATAATAGATTCTTCTGTTAACTTATCGACAGAGTTTAAGATATTTACAACGACAGGGATTCCTCCCATTTTACCTGCTCCTTGACGTAACATAGCCAGCTCCTTCTTTAATACTTCATCAACTTCAAAAATAATCTTTTCTGAAACTTCTCTAATATTTATAATTCTAAGAGCAATATCTCCCTGCTTATCTACAGGTATAGTCATCATAACTTCTGCAGCAACTTCAGGAGGAAGATAAGCCATAATCATAGCTATAGTTTGAGGATGTTCTTTAATAATATGTCTTGCTATAACACTACTGCTAACATTTTTAGTCCAAGCAAAAGGTGCTTTTGCTCTAAGCTCAACCATATCTTTGTAAATCGATTCGACCTTATCTTCATCAAGAGCTTTAGACATAACACTTTTAACAAATTGAGAACCTTGAACTACAAAACTTCCTTCTTGCTCAAACTTTTGAATAAATTCTTGAGCAACAACTTCAAACACATGATCTGGAATTTTTTCTATATTTTCCATCTCTTCAGCAAGAGCACTAATTTCATAGTTTTCAAGTTTTGCAAAAATTTTTGTAGAGGTTTCTTCACCAAGTGATAGCAATAGAAGAGCAGCTTTTTCTCTTCCTTCTATCATATCAGCATCTATTAATTGGTCATCCATTTTTTTTTACCATTGTTTAATGTTTATTATATTTTAAGACTATTACATCTCTTTTTCTTTTTTTGCTTGAATTTTTAGTTCTGTCTCTCTTAACCACTCTTTTATAATATTAACTGTCTTATCAAGGTCTAAAAATGAGTAGTACATAACCTTTTGTTTAAGAGGAAGTTCATTAAGATAAGCTTCTCTCTTTATCGAAGGCAACTGTTCAAAAAACAACATCTTCTCTTTGTTACTCATCTTAAGTAGGTAACTTAAACGTTCATCGGTAGTTAAGTTATTAAAAAAATCGACCTGATTCATTTGTGACATACTTAAAAAGTCATCCAAAGAGACATCTGCTGGATTTAAAATAACTTTCTCATCGTGAATTTTAACAGGAGGGCTTTCTATTGTAGCTTTTACTTCTTTAATTGTCATAACAATAGGACGGAGTAAGAACATAAGTAACACAAAAATAAAGACAATATTAAAAAAACTTTTTCCATAATTTTTTAATACATATTCAAATGTAATACCTTCCTCAGTTGCTACATCAAGAAACTCTATAGAAGCAAAAGGGAAAGATTCAACAGAAACTTGGTCTCCTCTGTCTTCATTGAAACCCATAGCTTTTTTAACTACATCTTTAAACCTCTCCATCTCTTCTTTAGTTCGAGGTATATATTTCTTTACTTTACTTCCTTTTTTACTATTTTCATAAACATATTTACCATCAATAACAGCTGAAACAGAAAGTCTTTTTAAAACCGCCATAGGTTTTTTTGTTTTTCTGATTATTTTGCTTAACTCATAGTTAACGATATCATTCTTTTTAGCACCACTATCAATAGCTTCTTTACCTATACCAAACCCGCCGGGTGGAACTATTGGGTTTACACTTGAAACTGTACCTACAGGACCAGTCTTTAATTCTGAATTTTCTCTTACACTTTTTTTACTTCTTACAAAAGGTGTATTTCTCTCTTCAGGGTCGAAAATTTCTTCATCAGTTTTAACTTGACTTAAATCCATTTCCGATGTGACACGAACAATCGCTTTATCAAGACCTACTATCCTTTCAAGCATAGTTTGAATTCTTTTAGCGAGATTAATTTCAAAATTATTTTTATACTTAACTTGTGTTGCGATAAGGTTTTTATCTTTTAAAAGAAGCTCTTCTTCTTCTGTCATCTTTTTATAAAGAGTTCTTCCTGTTGTATCTACAACTGTAATGAACTCTGGTTTAAGACTTTCAACAGAGTTAGCAACAAGATGCACGATACTTTGGACTTGGTCTTCTTTCAAATCTGACGAGAGCTTTAAAAGGACAGAAGCAGATGGTGGCTTAGTCTCTTCTACAAAAACAGAATCTTTAGGCATAACAATCATAACCTTTGCAGCAACAACCTCATCAAAACTTTTAATTGTTCTGACAAGCTCTCCCTGCAAAGCTCTTTGATGGTTTATTTGTTGAACAAAATTGGTAGTACCAAATTCGCTTTTATCAAAAATTTCATACCCGATAATTCCATCTTTAGGAAGACCAACTTCTGTAACCTCCAATCTTACTTTATAAACATCTTCTTTAGGTACAGAAATAGAAAACTTATCTTGCACTTTCTTCTCTTCGTACAAAACCTTCTTAGATTTTAAGAGAGAGACTATAGCTTCTTTATCTTGCTTAGATAAATCACTAAAAAGAAGAGAATATTTGGTCTCATTTGTCAGATAAAATAACATAAAAATAGCAAATATTAAGACGCAAACTATAGAAAAAATTAATATTTTTCTCTTAGTCGGTATAGTGCTAAAATAATTTTGTATCTGTTTTATTATCGGATTTTTTTTATTTTCTTCCATAAAAATTAACTTTTTGGTATCCTTTCCAATCAATTAATAAGTTGAAAGTTTAGCTCATAACTTTTTTTAAAACTTAAAAAACAGCTAAACAAAAAATAGTTCATTTCTAAACTTAAGACCTTGGCACATAGCTTAATTTTTTATAAGGTTTTTTTGAGGTTTTTGTAAAATTTTAAAAAAGCTAATATTTTACTCAAAACCACTATTTCCCCATAAAAAACATTATGTACAAAAGTCTTAAAATTGCATACGATTAACTTCTTTATATGCATCTAAAAGTTTATTTCTAACTTGAGCAAAAAGTTTTAAAGTTACATCTGCTTCTTGCAAGTTTAACATAGCTTCATGAATACCAAGTTCTCCACTTAAAACCTTTTCTGTAGACTCGTCACCAATAATCTGTCTTTCATTAACATTCTTTACTGCAACATCTAATCTTTCTGAAAAACTCGGAGACTCTAACGTCTTTGTCGATTTTAATGGGATACTATTTTTTACAGATGGTATAATATTGCTATTTGTATTTGTTATTTTCATAATTTACTATTTTCCTATTTCAAGAGCTTTATTAATCATAGCTTTTGTATTAGCTATTACAGCTGTATTAGCTTCATAAGAACGTCTTGCGACAATCATATCTGCCATTTCAGTAAGGTGGTCAACATTTGGCATAGCAACATAGCCTGTAATAGGGTCTGCATCTGGATGGCTAGGATTATAGACAAGCCTAAAATCTTCTTGAGATTCAACAATGTCTGTCACCTCTACACCAGCAAACTCTTTTTTAGGGTTCTTTTTTGCTTTCTCCTCATAAAGTATATCAAAATCTTCTTCTTTAATAGGAGTGATTTCAATTTTTTTTCTTTTCCCATTTAAAACTTCTCTAAAATTATTCTGTGGTGGTAAATCTATCTTATTTTCATTTAATACAACCATTTTTCTTCTATAAGGAGTGCCGTCTTCTGTTCTTGTTGTTTCAGCATTTGCTAAATTTTCTGAAATAACATTTATTTTAGTTCTACTTGCCGACAAACCAGAAGCACTAATTTTCATAGAGTTTAAAAGATCCATTATTTACCTCCCTCTGCAATACTATATTTTAACATAGACATCTTTCTTAAAAGCATCTCTGTCATAGTTTTATATTTAAGATTGTTCTCTGCAAGCTTAGTCATTTCTTTATCTATATCTACACTGTCTAAGTGATATTCATCGCTATCATCTTCTCTATAATTCTTTAAAGGGTCGTTATTATAATCTTCCAAACCATTAAAATGTTTACTGTTAGAAACCTTAATTTCCGCCTTTGGAGGATCTGCAAGAGCTTTTTTTAAAGCATCTTGAAAATTAAGGTCTTTAGGCTTGTAACCAACAGTGTCTACATTAGCTATATTACTCGATATTAAATTCTGCTTTCTAGCCGAAATATTAAGCCCTTGTCCAAGAACATGATAAGTATCATTAAAAACGAGCGACTTAGAATATATATTAGACATAATAAAATACCTTAAAAATTAAGTAAACAAGCTGTATTCAGCTCAACAAAAAAAACTTCGGCAATGATTTTTGCAATATGCGTGCCCAAAGAGACAATATATTTTGAAAAGATTAAGATAAGAAAAGTTGATTTGTTAAGAATTAATATGGGAGTTACTAAGAACTATTTGTTTCATTATACTCTTTAAGCTTGTTTCTAAGGGTTCTAACACTTATCCCAAGCAATTTAGAAGCTTTTGTCCTATTTCCTACTGTTTTATCGAGAGTGTTTAAAATTGCTTTTTTTTCAATTTCATAAAGAGAACCCACATCATCAAAGTTGGGGACAGATAATATACTCTGACTTTCAGCCACTGTATTATCTTCATTATAAAGTAAAAGAGTATCACTCTCTATAGTATCGCCATCCGAGAATAAAATTGCTCTTCTTATAATATTTTCAAGCTCCCTTACATTCCCTTTAAAAGGATGCGAAGCCAATAAATCTATAGCTTCTTGGGTCAATTTACTGACACTCTTGTTATCAATTTTATTATATTTGTTTATAAAATATTCACAAAGAGGCTTAATATCGTCTCTTCTATGACGAAGAGGAATAATTTTAATCGGAACGACATTAAGTCTATAAAACAAATCTTCTCTGAACTCTTTGTTTGCTACACTCTCTTCTATATTTCTATTAGTTGTAGCAACAATTCTAACATCAACTGGAATAGTTTTAAGCCCTCCTATCCTTTCGAGTTCTCGCTCCTGTATAACACGAAGTATCTTAGCTTGAAGCTTATAGTCCATCTCAGTTATTTCATCTAAAAATATAGTGCCACCATCTGCAAACTCAAATTTACCAATTTTCTTTGAAGTAGCACCTGTAAACGATCCTTTCTCATGACCAAAAAGTTCACTTTCAAGAAGGTTTTCTGGCAAGACTGCACAATTGACTGCAACAAAATTGTTATCTTTTCTTTGGCTATTTTGATGTATAAAATTTGCTAAGAGCTCTTTGCCTGTACCACTTTCTCCCTGTATTAAAACAGAAGCATTACTGTTAGAGACTTTTTTAACAATATCGAGCATCTTTAACATACTTTTATTTTTTGTTATTATCTCTTTTGAACCTTTTTGTGTTTTTAGTTCAGGCTCCTTACTATCCCTCTCTCCAAATACTCTTTCTAATGTTAAGCTAAGTTGTTCGGGAACAATGGGCTTTATAAAAAAATCGAGTGCTCCATTACGCATAGCATTAACAGCATTATCAACGGAAGGTCTTTCGGAAATGAATAAAACTTTTATCTCTTGGTTGTTTAAAAGGATTGTATTTAATAAATCAAAAGGCTCTATATCTTGAAGTTCAAAACTTACTATAAAAAGAAAAAAAGAGTTTTCTTTGATATATTTTATAGCATCAATACTATCTATTGCTGTAACTACACTAAACCCCCAGCTCTCTAAAAGATCTGAAATAAACTCTTTAGTTTTTACATCGTTTTCGAGTAAAAGGATTTTATTATTTGATTGCATAATTTTTTGAGACCTTTGCACATAATATTTTTTAAGAAAAAATAGTGGTTTTTTTGTAAATATTAACTTTTGACAATTTTACAAAAACCTCTAAAACCCTTATAAAGCTATGTGCAAAGGTCTTTTTTATAATTATTCTATTTTTTAAATTAAACACCCAACATAACTCACAAAATTATCCGATTTATGCTTGTCATAACTGGTTGAATAAGCAATAACCTCTGGCTTTTCATTAGTGAAGTTTTTGGCAAGAGATACCATACACGCAAGAGAACCAGAACAACAAGCATTTTTATACTTTTTAGCAATTTTTAAAATAAGTTTTTCATCTAAATTCAAAATAGCATCAATAATCTTTTTATCATTTTCCTCTTTTACAAACTCTAAAGCCTCTTTGGTGCTTTCTTTAATACAAAATCCATAATCTTTCCCATAGTGCGTAAGGTCTGTAGAGGCTACTACACAAAAATTAATATTTTGTTTTTTAATAATACTTAAAAGATAATCGGCAATTTTAAAACAGTCGTTATTTGGCATTATACCTAATGATAATATTTTTGTATCGGGAAAGAAATATTTAATAAAAGGCAAATTAACTTCTATAGTATTATCAGGAATAAAATTGCTTTCATCCTCAACAATAAAATTGAACTTACTTAAAAGCTCTTGAGCCAACTCTTCATCTACACTTATATTGCCAAAAGGAGTTTCAAAAGCACCCTTATTTGTAATGTATGGGAGAGAATTTTCCTGAAGATGCATCCCCATTATAATAAAAACATCGGGTTTTTTATTAAGACTTAAATTGTGAATAACATTGCAAGCAATAGAGCCTGAAAAATACCAGCCTGCATGAGGAACGACACCACCAACGATATTACTTCTACTGCATTTTTTATAATCTTTTAAATACTCTTTTATAAGTTTTTCACACTCATTAGATTTTGCAGGATACCAAGAACCCATAAATAAAGCTTTTCTTAATGACATTTGTTTCACAACCCAAATAATGATAATAATTTGTATAATATTAAGTTCGCTATTTTAAAAGCGTAACTCTATTGTAATCACCAAAAGGAGATTTATCTACAAAAAGAGAACAGTTGTAAACTCTTTCTAATATATCTTTTTTAACAATATCTTTTGCCTCACCTATTTTCTCAATTTTACCTTTTTTCATTAAAAGAATTCTATCAGCATACATAGAAGCAAGATTTATATCGTGCAAAACCATTACGATTGTTATATTTTTTTTTAGACTTTTCATTAAGTTCATAATTTTCATTTTATGGAAAATATCTAATGTATTGGTAGGCTCATCTAAAAGCATAATTTCAGATTTTTGGCAAAATGCTCTTGCAATAGAAACCCTCTTTTGTTCCCCACTACTAAGCTCTTTAATTTTTTTATCTTTAAGCTTAAACACATCGAAATACTCCATCGAAGCATTAGCAATATTAATATCCTCTTTAGTTTCAAAGCCAAACATTGTATTAATATGAGGAAATCTGCCCAATAAAACGAACTCTTCTACGGTGAAGGGTACATCACTAAAAGTTTTATGAGTAACAAAAGAGATTTTTTTTGATAAAAGCTTATTTGTATAATCGTAAGTTTTTTTACCAGATATAAAAACATTGCCATTTAAAGGTTTGAGTAAATTAGCAATAATTTTTAAAAGTGTAGTTTTACCTGAACCGTTAGGACCTATAATAATAAAAAACTCTTTTTCGTTTATAGAAAAAGAGATATCCTCTAAAAACTTTTCTTTCTCATACTTGAAACTTATATTTTTTAACTCAACACTATACATTTTCTTAAATTTTATGATGTTTTTTAAGAAGAATTATAAAAACTGGTGCCCCTATCAAAGCAGTTATAACACCTGAAGGCATTTCACTTTCAGTAGGGATAATCCTTACCAAAGTGTCACAAAAAACCATATAAGAAGCACCCAAAAGAATAGATGCAGGTATAATAACTCTATTATCTGCCCCTAAGATTTTTCTTAAAATATGAGGAATTAATAAACCTACAAAACCTAACAAACCACAAATAGCTACAGTATTACTAATCATAAAAGAAGTTATTACTAAAAGTACTATCTTTATTTTTTTAACATTTACCCCCATAGTTTGTGCGGTATTTTCTCCTAAAAAAAATAGATTCATATACGAGGCAAAGAAAAAAATTATTATAAAACACGGTAAGTTACAAAAAAAAATAGTATAAAAATTTTCGACGGTTAATGTCGATAAATCACCCATAAGCCACAATATAACATGATTTAGGCGGGCATCTTTCACAAAAGATATTATAAAGAGAATTATTGCCGAACAAAAAGCATTAATCATAACGCCTGTAAGAAGAATTGTTTTACTATCGAATCTGTTAAAAGAGAAGAGTAGAATAAAAAAAAGAGTTACCATACCGCCTATAAAAGCCATACTACTAATCCAAGGAAAATAGGCTAAATTTAAAAGAATTCCTATAATTGCACCTACAGCAGAACCTCCTGAAATACCGAGAATATAAGGCTCAGAAAGAGGATTTTTAAGAATGGTTTGGAAAACAACTCCACCAAGAGATAGAGAAGCCCCTACAACTGCTGCTGTTAAGATACGCGGGAGTCTTATTTTGAAAATAATAGTTTTTATAAAAGGAGAAAGGTTATCGCTACTGGAAAAAAGGCTCGTGAAAACATTAACTTGCCCGTTTAAAAGTGCAAAAAAGAAGACTAAAATGAAAACACAAAAAAGGATAAGGGATACCATCAAAATCTTTTTTATAATTTTCTTATTTTGCAACTTCCTCTATCCAAATTTTTTGTTTTGTTAAAAGTTAAAAACGAAAAGCAAAAAACCTTTAACTCGCATTATTTCGATGTAAATAGTTTTTCCACCTCATATCGACCCATTTTTGGAAATCTTCGATTTGCGAATCACTTATCTTATCAAAACGCTTTTGAGCTTTAATATATTCAGTTACATCTTTCTTTTTATTTTTTTCTGCCAAAAATTTACTTCTGCCTGTAAATTGAAACTTACCATCTTCGATTTCAAAAAGTACAGATACACCACAATCAACACTAAGTTTTGCAATCTTAACACTATGATTAATTGGGAAACCCCATCCGGGAGGGCAAGGAGTTAAAATATGCATAAATTTAGAACCTTTTATCCCTTTTGCTTTAACAAGCTTGTCATAAAGGTCTTTAGGGTAAGCTGGAGAAGAAGATGCAACATAAGAAACGTTATGTGCTTCTACTATTTTTATTATATCTTTTTGTGGCTCTAATTTTGTAAGAAAAGGAGTTGTTGAAGTTATTGCACCTAAAGGAGTAGCACTTGAACGCTGTGTGCCTGTATTCATATAACCTTCATTATTGTAGCATATAAAAATAAAATTTGTTTGTCTTTCAAGTGCACCGCTAAGTGCTTGCATTCCAATATCAAAAGTTCCACCATCTCCTGCAATTGCAACAACATTAGTGTCTTTATCTCTTTTTAAAGCTTTAAGAGCGGCTACAATCCCTGAAGCAGAAGCAGCACAGCTTGGAAACGTACAGTTAATTAAAGAAGCATCAACAGAAGAAATTGGATATAAACCATAAACAACAGTAAGACAGCTTGCAGGTAAAGTGTAAATTACATTTTTCCCAAGAGCTTTAAGTACATATCTGTAGGCAAGTGCAAGAGAACACCCTTGGCATGCTCTATTCCCCGGTAATAAATATTCTTTTTTTTCTATTTTAAAAAGTTTGTCTGGCATATTTTAACCTTTAATCAAATACAAAAGATTTATAGTTTTTCTAAAAAAAGATAGAGAATTATAAAACCTATCAACAACCAAACCACTTAGTTTGATTTTTAAAATTTTTCTTCTTCATCTCTAAAAGTGCTTTTTTAACTTCTGAAGCTATATCAGAAGGTTTCACGTCACGACCTCCAAGTCCTGCTATATAACTAAATAGAGGCGTTTTAATTCCGCCATCATAAAGAGCAGATTTGACCTCTGATGCCACAATACCTTCAAAGCCATAACTTACAGCTTTTTCAAACACTATGATATACTTTTTATTTTTAAGAGCAGAGACTATCTCTTCTTTAGGAAATGGTCTAAAACATCTTATACCGAGAACGCCCACCTTAATTTTTTCTTTTCTCAATAAATCGGCTGCCTCTTCTGACTCAGATGCAATAGAACCTATACCAATAATACAAACTTCTGCATCCTTTGTATTATATTCCCATATAAGTCCTGCACTCTCTCTTTTAAAAAGCTTATTAAACTCATTGTTTATATTAAGAATAGTATCTTTAGATGAGATAAGAGCTTCATTCAGTTTCTGACGAAGTTCCATATATCCATCACGTACGACACCTTTTGAGTCTTCTCGCTTCCAAGGGAAAACGACAGGATTAACATTAATAGGCTCTTTTTTTGAAAAGGATAGATAAGGTTTATACGGAGGGAGAAACTTATCTACATCTTTTTCTTTAGGAATATCAACAGGCATCATAGTATGAGAAAGCAAAAAACCATCATAACAAACCATAACAGGCAAATAAGAAGTTTCCGCTATTTTATACGCTTGAATAACTGTATCAATAATCTCTTGGTTATCTTTACAATAAAGTTGTATCCAGCCTGTATCTCTTTGTGAGAGAGAGTCTTGCTGGTCATTAAAGATTGTCCAAGGTGCACCTACTCCCCTGTTTACACAACACATAACTATTGGAAGTCTCGAACCTGCTGCCCAATGAACTTGTTCGTGCATATAGAGAAGTCCATGTGAACTTGTCGAAGTAAAACTTCTTGCCCCAACTGTTGATGCAGAAATACAAACTGTAAGTGCAGAGTGTTCAGATTCGACTCTTACATATTCTGCTTTTAAATCTCCCGCTTCTACATATTGAGATAAAGTTTCTGTAACTGATGTTTGCGGAGTAATTGGATATGCTGAAATAACTTGCACTTTACAGATTTTAGCTCCAAGTGCTGCTGCACTATTGCCTGTAATTATTTTCACACTCATTTTTCCTTCTCCTCTGTTATCATAGTTATTGCAGAAGAAGGACATTCCTCAGCACAAATTCCACAACCTTTACAATATTCATAATCTATTTTAACAGGATTTTCAGGCAGAATAACGCCGTCTGGACAATAGAGCCAACACGCATAGCATACACTCTTTTTTTTTATAGCTGCAATACACTTTGTATAATCAATTACAGGTCTAAGATCCCGCCAATCTCCTGTTTTACCTGCTTCCCCGATAGCAGGTCTTGAAATTGCACAAATATTATCATCACTTTTTGGCATATTTTATCCTTTTAAAAAATTAATTAAATAATGGTTTTCTCGTAAGCAGATTCTAAAGCCATAAGATTTGTTTTGTATGGTGCATCTTTAAATCTACTTGCCAATACTTTTTTAAGTGAATTAAGAGATATAACGCCCGACACTTTAGCAAAAGCACCAAGCATAGGAGAGTTAGTTATTAATTTACCATCTTTTACTAAATTTACATTTTTAGCAATGTTATTAGCATCACAAACAGCAACTTTATAAGCTTTAAGTTCTGCAAAATCTTTTGGGTTTCTGCTACTATTTATAAGTAAAGTGGTGCCCTTTTTAAAAATTTTCTTAGCATTAAAAACTGTAAGCAAAGAAGTATCTAAAAAGATTGCAAAATCGGGCTCCACAATTTGAGAAACTGTACGAATTTTTTTCGAATCAATTCTTGTAGAAGCTGTAAGAGGTGCTCCTCTTCTTTCTGGGCCAAACTGCGGTGCTGATGTAACACCCTTAAAACCTTCAACAAAAGATGCTTCCGCAAGAATTTGTGCCGCAATAACTAAGCCCTGACCTCCCCTGCCATACCAGGTTATATTATAAGCCATTATACCGCCTTTTTATTGAAACTTTTGCACATTATGTACAAAGGTATAGTTTACAAATGAAGAGTAAAAATGAAGTGTAAAGTATAATTAAACACACCATTTAGAAGTTTAACCAATTTTTTGGCACAATTATATTGTAAAACACAAGTTTTTTATGCAAAAAAAGAAAAACCAAAGCAAAATAAAGCTATAAGTCCTAACTAATTTAAACTGGAGGCAATATTGAATTTTCAAGACATAATATTAAAACTTAACACCTTTTGGGGTAAAAAAGGCTGTCTTCTTATGCAACCATACGACATAGAAGTCGGAGCAGGTACTTTCCATACAGCCACTTTTTTAAAAGCTTTAGGCCCTGAACCTTGGAATGTAGCTTATGTACAACCATCAAGAAGGCCCACTGATGGAAGATATGGCGAAAATCCAAATAGACTTCAGCACTATTTCCAATATCAAGTAATTTTAAAACCATCTCCTCTTAATGTGCAAGAAGAGTATCTTGAAAGTATGAAACAACTTGGAATAGATCCTCTTGAACACGATATAAGATTTGTAGAAGACGATTGGGAATCTCCAACACTTGGTGCATCAGGACTCGGCTGGGAAGTCTGGCTTGATGGAATGGAAATAACTCAATTTACATATTTTCAAATAACAGGAGGCATAGAGCTTTCACCCATCTCTGTTGAGCTTACATATGGGCTGGAAAGAATTGCTATGTATCTCCAAAATAAAGAAAATGTATACGATTTAAAATTTAATGACAAAATCACATATGGAGACATTTATAAAAAGCAAGAGTTTGAACAATCGACATACAATTTTGAAATTGCAGATGTGGATATGCTTTTACGCTTGTTTAATATGTATGAAAAAGAGTCTAAAAACATAATAGAAAAAGGGCTCGTCATTCCTGCATACGAATATTGTCTTAAATGTTCTCATATTTTTAATCTTCTTGATGCAAGGGGAGCTATAAGTGTAACTGAAAGAACTGGATACATAACAAGAGTAAGAAATCTTGCAAGAGCTTGTTCTGTTGCATATTTTAAACAAAGAGAAAAAGAGGGTTTCCCTCTATTAAAAAAAGGTTAATTATGAAACAATTTTTACTTGAAATAGGATGTGAAGAGATACCAGCAGGTTATATAGAAAATTCTTTAACAGCATTAAAAAACAATTTAATAGATGAACTGAACAAAAACAAAATTTCTTTTTCCTCTATTAATAGTTATGCCACTCCAAGAAGACTCGCTTTGATAGCTTACGAAATGGCAGAGAGCCAAGAAGCTATAGAAGAAGAGTTCTCAGGACCTCCTAAAAAAATTGCTTTTGATAAAGATGGCAACCCTACAATTGCTGCAAAAAAGTTTGCTGAAAAAATAGGACTTTCATTAAAAGAGATAAAAATTAAAAAAACAGAAAAAGGCGACTATCTGTTTGCTTCAATTAAGAAAAAACCTTTAAAAACAGAGGCTATCTTAACCCAAATTTTACCTCAAATAATACTGAAAACACCTTTTCCAAAATCTATGAGATGGGGGAAAGATACCATAAGTTTTGCAAGACCTATCCAAACTGTTACATCCCTTTTAGACAAAAAAGTGTTAAAATTTAAAGTGGGACTTTTAGAGAGCAGTAATTTTGTCTTAGGGCACAGATTTATGGCAAATAAAAAAATAGTTATAACCTCTCCTAAAGAGTATATAAGCAAATTAAAAAAAGCTTTTGTAATTGCAGATATTCAAGAGAGAAAAGCTTTGGTAAAAAAAGAAATTTTAAACTGCACAAAAAAAATAGATGGCAATCTCTTAGAAGACGAAAGCCTTTTAGATATTGTAACAAATCTTGTAGAGTATCCTTTTGCAATACTTGGCAACTTTGAAAAAAAATTCTTAAGCGTTCCTTCCGAAATTCCTATAACTGCAATGAGAGAACATCAAAAATATTTCAGTATAGTAAACAAACAAAATAAGCTTATGCCATACTTTGTTGCGATAAATAATAGTAAGGCAAAAGATATGGATTTAGTCAAAAAAGGACACGAAAGAGTTTTAAGGGCAAGACTTTCTGACGTAAAATTCTTTTACGAAACAGATAAAAAAAGCTCTCTTAATACATTTAGAAACAAACTAAAAAAAGTTTTGTTTCAAGCACAGCTTGGAACAGTATACGATAAATCTTTAAGAATTGAAAAGCTTGCAAGTTTTATTCTGCTCAAAAACAATTTAAAAAAATATGAAAAAGATATTCAAAGGGCTGCTAAATTTTGTAAATGCGACCTTGTAAGTCAGGTAGTGATTGAATTTCCTAAGTTGCAAGGAGTTATAGGCGGAGCTTATGCAAACCTCGCTAAAGAAAAAAGAAACGTTTATGAAGCAATAAAAGAGCACTACCTTCCTATACATTCAGGCGGAGCTTTACCAGAAACAAAACTTGGAGCAATTTTAAGTATTGCAGACAAGATTGACACAATATGTGGCTGTTTTTCAATAAACCTTATCCCTACAGGCAATGAAGACCCTTATGCATTAAGAAGAAATGGAATAGGCATAATTCAAATTATAGAAAAACATAAACTTAATTTTTCTATTCAAGATGCAATCAAAAAAAGCTTATCTCTTTACAGTAAAAAAGATTTTAATGAAATTGCAGATAAAGTTTACGATTTTCTTAAAAAAAGAATGCTTAACCTATTTGTTGAAGCAGGTTTTGAAAAAGATATCGTATCTTCTGCAATCAAAACAAACGATGATAATATTTTATCTTTAAAAAGAAAGATAGAAGCCTTTACATCTTTAAAAAAATTAAAGGGATTTGATGAGCTTCTATCTACATTTAAAAGGGTTTCAAATGTAGTCAAAAATCAAAAAATTAAGGCTGGCAAGATAAATGAAAAACTTTTCAACCAAAACGAAGAGAAACAACTTTTCAAAGAGTTCAAAAAGATAGAGAAAGAGGCCTTAAAATATACAAAAAAACAAGATTACGAAAAAGCCCTACGCGAAATAGCAAAGCTTAAACCCTTTGTAGATATTTTTTTTGATAATGTAATGGTTATGGCAGAAGACGAAAAAATTAAAACAAACAGAATAACTCTTTTAAAAAATATTATTGAACTGTTTGAAACATTTGCAAAGTGGTAAATTTTTTTAGTCGCCGTAGGGGCGGGGTTGCCCCGCCATTTCAATATTCTGCCATTTCCGTATAATTTGTTTTTTTATTG
The DNA here is from genome assembly GCA_963662235.1 of Desulfobacterales bacterium. Lineage (GTDB taxonomy): Bacteria > Desulfobacterota > Desulfobacteria > Desulfobacterales. Next base: position 2,078,053 of record OY759308.1, read on the forward strand.
GGCACGGCACGCCGTGCCCCTACCTTGTTCACCATTTCAATATAATTTTCTTACCATTTTGATATAAATTGTTTTACCGTTGGGCTACACGCATTTCCTGATGATAATTCCATATTGATTTGATTAAATACCATAAAGATACAAAATCTTGTAGAGACAGGTCGCGACCTGTCTCTACGGGAAAATATAATTTTCAACACAAGGGCGGGTTTGGTCTAGTCCCTACGGTTATGATTGCGAGATCTTTGCACATAATGTTATTGTTTTAGCCTTGCAAATTTAATTTAAGATGTTAAATATGCAAGGATGTATAAACGGACACTCAAACATAAAATCATCGAAAAACTAAAGCAGAACCCTGCTGTTGCAATTCTTGGACCTCGTCAGGTTGGCAAAACCACCCTCGCTTTAGAAATTGGTAAAAATATACCTTCTGTATATCTTGACCTTGAAAATTTGGAAGATTTGCAAAAACTGCAAGACCCTACACACTATCTTGAACTCCATTCAGATAAACTTGTTATTTTAGACGAAATTCAGCGTTACCCTAATTTATTTATGTCTTTGCGTGGAGTTATCGATGCAAGAAGAAGAGAAGGCAGGGGCAACGGAAAATTTCTTGTGCTTGGCTCTGCTTCAAACGACCTTTTAAAACAAAGCTCTGAAAGCCTTGCAGGACGTATAAGCTATTTAGAACTTAGCGGACTTAAGCCTTATGAAATTAAAAGCAAAAACCATAAAGATATTGTTAAGCTTTGGATACGAGGAGGATTTCCCAACAGTTACCTTGCATCTAATGATTTAATAAGTGATGAGTGGCGTAAAGATTTTATTAAAACATATTTAGAAAGAGATATACAAGCACTTGGCTCCAGAATCCCTGCTACAACGCTTATGAGATTTTGGACAATGCTGGCACACTCTCAAGGAGAGCTGTTTAATGCTTCAAAACTTGCAAGCTCCCTTGGAGTAGAAAGTGTTACAGTGAGTCGTTATTCAGATTTAATGGCAGACCTTTTGCTCGTTAGAAGATTAGAGCCTTGGTTTGGTAATATTAAAAAAAGATTAGTAAAATCTCCAAGAGTTTACATAAGAGACAGTGGAATTGTTCATACACTCCTTCAAATACCAAACTATGAAAAATTATTGGGTCATCCCATACTTGGGAAAAGCTGGGAAGGGTTTATAATTGAAAAAATTATCTCGAGCCTCCCTTCTGGTATAAATCCGTTTTTTTATAGAACTTCAGCAGGAGCAGAAATAGACTTAGTATTAGAGCTTGGACTGAATAATTATTGGGCAATCGAAATTAAGCATAGCAAAACACCCTCTCTTCAAAAAGGCTTTCATATCGCTTGTGAAGATTTAAAGGTAAAACGCAAATTTGTTATTTATACAGGGGAAGAAGGTTTTTCGATTGGAAACAAAACAACTGCAACATCTCTTTTGCTTTTTTTAAAAGAGCTGAAAAATATTTAATCACTCTAAAAAAAGAACTTATCTATTTAAAAAAATTACAATCTTTTTTGTTTCTTTCAAAACGTGGTCTTTTGAAAAGATTATTTTCTATAAAGTTCAATCTTTCTTGTTTATCCATCTTTTCAAGAGAATTTATGATTGCAGTATGAAACTTTTTTTGCCCCTTATCTTTCTCTTCGATAAGTTTATCAAACTTCTTTTCAACCAAATCTCTATCAAACGGCTCTTTTTTAAGTGCATCAGAAAGCTCTTTTCTTATCTCTCTTATAGCTTTTAAATGACTTTTAATTTCCGTATAGGAAGGCTTTGATACAATAGACGAACAAGAAGACATTTTAAGTAAAGGGGGGGGAGGTGGTGGCATTATCCTATCGGGTTTTTTAGAAATAATTTGCACAAAAAAACCGATAAAAAACATATTTATAGAAACAGAAACAAACAATAGTACTTTAACTATATTTTTCATATATAACTATTCCCAAAACAGATAACTTATTTCAATTTTGTCGTTAATTTCATTATAAGAAGAAGCATTTTGATTAAAGTAGCTCACTAAGAAACCACAAGTCGCAATAATTACAAAACAACAAGTTTGCAAAGCAACAACTTTAAAAGCATTAATATTAAAATCAAAAAAAGAAGTCAGTCTATTGATAAAACTTACTTTTTGCTTTCTATTTTTAGTCTCGTTTAAAATTGAGTTTAAAAGCTTATCGCTTTTTATATTCTTAACTTTAACTGAATCTAAAATTTTATTTATATCGTCTAATCTTTCCACTTCTCTTAAACCTTAAAATTAAATACCATATTTTTTAAAACTCTTTTTAAGTTTTGTCTTAGCCCTAAATAGTAACGACTCAACAGCTTTTTCTTTTTTATTTAAAATTTTTGCTATCTCTTTGATTTTAAAATTTTCATAGTAAAAAAGTATTATAGCTGTTTTCTGAACTTCTTTAAGTGCCGTTATCTCTTGTTGAACAATCTTTGCCTCTTCTTTTTTAAAAAAATTATCATCACTATATTGAGTCTCATCAATAATATCTATATCAACATCTAAAAAAGATTCTCTTTTTTTTCTTAAGTAATCTATACATTTATTTCTCAAAATTCTATAAAACCAAGTTTTAAAACTCGCTTTTTTTTCATCCCATAATTGTGCCTTTTCCCAAACTTTCAAAAAAGAATCTTGGACGACTTCTTCTGCAATAGCTCGATTATTTATAAGTCTTAAAGCTATTCTTGAGGAAATTTCTAAATATTTTTCTACAATAAGTTTAAAGGCGGAATGATTACCATTCTGAACACTTATCATCATTTGTTCATCTGTCATTATGTAGCCTTAAAACCTTGGAACTAAACTTTTTTTGATAGATAGAAGAAACCTATTATTATAAAGAGCCCTATTGTTTTTCTCTAAAATATATACAGATGATTATGACACTATCAGACATAATCAAGACCTTTGCACATAATATTTTTATGGAAAAATAATGTTTTTGAAAAAATATTAACTTTTGATATTTTTTTACCAAAACTTCTAAAACCCCTATAAAGACTTACGCTCTCTTTTGCTTTTATTTTGGGTTCGACGTATAAAAATACTACTTCACCACAAAATAAAAACAAAATAGAGCTATGTGCAAAGGTCTCATAATCATCTGCTATATTTAAATAAAGTGCAAAAATTACCTTTTACTAAACCTTGGGCAATCTTTCACGCGTGGACAATCTGGAGCATTTCTATAGTAACCTACATCTTCAAACTCTTGTAAGGTAACTTTGCCGTCTTTATTTTTGTCCATTCTTGAAAATCTATTCGCTTTTCTCTTCGTTCTATGAGCTTCAAAAAACTCTTCTTGTGTTATAACCCCATCTTTATTTTGGTCTGCAAGATTAAAAAAATCGTCATGAAATTTTTGGAACTCATCTTTTGAGATTTTCCCATCACTATTTGCATCAATATCAGCAAATAGATTACCTTTGACTTGCATATTCCTCCCTCTATCAGGAGGAGGGTTATCCATTCCCCTGCCTTGTCCTCTATTGCCATAAGCAAACGTAACAGCTACCGATAAAAAAATAAATAATAGTGTCGTAACAAAAACTTTTTTCTTCATTATCTTTAAAACTCCTTTAAATTTTTTTATTTAAGAATATCGGGTTTCCATAAATAAGTTTAACAAAAAACTTTATATTAATAGTTCTGATAAAAATTTAAAAAAACAAAACCATATATAAAGTTTTGATAGGTTATACGTAAAGAAGAAAAAAATCCTTCTTTTTTTTAGAAAAAAATTTTTAATTGTTTGAAAGCAAGGTTAAATTGCAACAATTAAGATGTTAAAAAAATTATTGAAAGCACTTAACTCAATATGTATAGTGCAATTATACATAAAAAAAAGGGGGGGCGTATATGAAAGCAACTATTGTTGATTTAAGATATAAAATGAATGATGTACTTAAAGCTTTAGATAGAAATGAACAAGTAACCGTTTTTTATCGGGGAAAAGCTAAAGGAACTTTAATTCCATTAGGGAAAAAATCCCAATTAAAAATTTCCGAACATCCTTTTTTTGGTATGTCGTTAAGTAGCAATGAAAAAACCGTACAGGATGTGATGGACGATTTAAGGAGCTCAAGATACGATGATATTTGATACAGATATTTTCATATGGGCACAAAAGGGTAATGAAAAAGCTGCAAAAATGCTGGAAAGCGATGATGAAAGATTCCTTTCCGTTCAAACATATATGGAACTTTTGCAATGTGCTAAAAATAAACTCCAACATAAATATATAAAAGATTTTATATCTTCTTTTGGCTTTACTGTCTTGCCACTAACAGAAAATATCGGTCATCGTGCATCAATTTATGTTGAAGAATACACTCTATCTTCAAATCTTAGAGCTGGCGATGCAATAATCGCAGCCACCACTGTTGAAAACAGTTTAACCCTTGCTTCAAGCAATACAAAGCATTTTAAGGCTATTAAAGAGCTTCGATTAAAAACCTTCAAACCATAAACTGGAATTTTAAATTTAAGAAGACTTAAGCTTTTTAATTTTATTCATATTTCTTACAGCACACATTTTTCCGCACATAGAACAAGTATCCTCAAGCTCAGGCTTTGAACTTTTGCGATACTCTTTGGCTTTTTTAGGATCTATAGCGAGCTTCATCATTGTTTTCCAATCTAAATTACCTCTCGCTTTTGACATATCGTTATCCCATTTTCTTTCGTTAGGATACTTAACAATATCGCCAGAGTGTGCTGCTATTCTGGTCGCAATAATACCTTCTTTTACATCATTAAGAGAAGGCAATCTTAAATGTTCCGCAGGTGTTACATAACATAAAAAATCGGCACCACTTGCAGATGCAATTGCTCCACCTATAGCACTTGTTATATGGTCATAACCTGGAGCAATATCTGTAACTATAGGGCCTAAAACATAAAAAGGAGCACCGAGACAAAGTTTTTTTTGTAAGATAACGTTAGCCTTAATTTCATCAAGAGCCATATGACCAGGTCCTTCTATCATAACTTGAACATCTTTTTCCCAAGCTCTTTTTGTAAGCTCTGATAAAACTATTGTTTCTTGTACTTGAGCTAAATCTGTAGAATCGGCTATACTACCCGGTCTACATCCATCTCCCAAACTTAACGTAACATCATACTCTCTACAAAGTTTAAGAAGTTCATCATAATGCTCATAAAAAGGGTTTTCTGCATTATTGTGTTCCATCCAAGAATATAAAAGAGAACCACCTCTTGAAACTATACTCGTTAGTCTATCACTATCTTTTATTCTTTTAACAGTTTGCTTGTTTAAACCTGCATGTATAGTTAAAAAATCTACTCCATCTTTTATATGAACTTTTACTACATCAAAAAACTCTTTTGCAGTAATATCTTTTAATTTTCTATCATAAAAACCGACTGCATCATATATCGGTACTGTACCAATCATAACGGATGAAATATCGACAAGTTTTCTTCTAAACTCTCTTGTTTTACCAAAACAACTTAAGTCCATTATAGCGTCTGCTTTTAAGTCTATAGAGTGCTTAACTTTTTCAATCTCTTTATCAAGGTCTTTACAATCTTCTGATATACCTAAATTGACATTCACTTTTGTCGTCATTTTTTTGCCAATAGCTTTTGCTTTAAGGCTCTTATGGTTTTTATTGGCAGGAATTATAACTTGCCCCTCTGCAATAAGGCTTATAAGTTCTTTTTTAGTGATATTTTCGCTCTTTACTACATTTTCCATCTCTTTTGTGAAAACACCTTTTCTAGCCGCTTCCATTTGTGTTTTGTATTGTGTCATTTTAATATTTTATCCTATGGTCATCTTATGAAAAGCCTTATCTAAAGAGACTTCATCATAAAATATCTCTTCAAAATCGACTTCGTTTTTTATTTTTTCTACTATTTCGGAAGCACTGCTTTCTACTTCAAAAATATACCTTTTAAACGCTTCTTTGGGTGCAACGCTTAAAAAAGTTAAACTTACCCCAATTAAGTTTTCTAATTTTTCCTTATCTTCTTCTTTAATTGTTATAATAAGCCTCTTTGTTTCATCGTACTTTTGCATATCTTTCAAACTTCCATCAAGAAGCTTTTTGCCGTTTGATATAACAAAAACTCTATTACAAATAACTTTTACCTCTTCTAACAGATGGGTAGAAATTATTATCGCCTTATCTTTGCTTAACTCTTTTATAAGTTTTCTAAGTTCATTTCTTTGATTCGGATCTAAACCATCAGTAGGTTCATCAAGAAGAAGAATAGGAGGGTTGTGTATAATTGCTGCAGCAAAACTAACTCTACTTTTGTAACCTTTTGAAAGCGATTCAATGAGTTTATTTTGAGCTATCTCAAGACCAGCTAACTTAATAACTTTTTTAACCTCTGTTTGAATATCTTTTAACTTATGTACTTCTGCTATGAAATTAAGATACTCTATTGTTGTCATATCTTGATAAAGTGGTGTCTCTTCAGGCATATAGCCAATCTTCTTTTTTAACTCTATATCGTCTGAATTAAACTTTTTTTCGTCTATAAAAATTTCGCCTTTATCTGGTTTTAAAAAACCAGCTATGCTTTTTACTGTAGTAGTTTTGCCTGCACCGTTAGGACCTAAAAAACCTAATATATCGCCCTTTTGAACAGAAAAACTAATAGAGTCGACAGCTTTTACTTTACCAAAATTTTTAGATAAATTCTCTACTCTTATCATTTTTTTTCGCTCTATTTTTTAACAAACCGTAAACCATTTAAACGGTCTTTTCTCCCCCCTTCAAAGGGGGGCTGGGGGGTAAAACTCTTTTGAGAGCTTTGCATATAATGTTTTTTTTTATGAAAAAAAATAGTAGTTTTTAATAAAATATCAATTTTTGATAATTTTATAAAAGATTTAAAAAAACCCTATAAAGACTGAAGCTCTCTCTTTCTATGTTGTTAATCTTTTAACAACATCTAATAAGTTACAATAAACACCTTCTAAATTATTCATTACTTCACTATTCATATAACGAACTATTGTTAAACCATAATTTTCTAAATCTTTAGTTCGTTTTTGTTCATATTTTTCTAGCAAAGAATGTGAATCGCCATCTAATTCAATAACTAAACCTAAACTGGCACAATAAAAATCTACAATATAATCTAATAATGGTTTTTGTCGTATAAATTTTAATCCTTTAAATTGCCTATTCCTTAAACATTCTAACCACAACTTATTTTCAACAGGGTTAGCTGATTTTCGGTTTTCTTGTGCTCTTTTAATTAAATCTTTACGATAAGGAATAGCATTATGCGAATGCCGATGGTATAAAGATTTTTCTTTTTGCATTTGTTATAAATTTTATTAATTTATAATTTTAAAATCTTTTAATTCTATTTTCGCCTTCGGCGAACCCCCTTAATCCCCCTTAAAAGGGGGAGATAAGATAAAAAATCCACCCATTAAAAATGGCAAATTAAGATACAAACTATCAAATAAAAATATTTTAAAAACTTATGTGCAAAAACTCTTAGTTTAAATCTCCAATATCTCTTCTATACTCTTTAAACTATTTATATGATAGTTCGATTTTAGCTCTCTATTATTAAAAGCTACAAAAGCTACTTCAGCATTAAAAGCAGCTCTTTCATCTAAAAAAGAGTCTCCAATAAAAACAGCTTCTTTGGGGCTCAATTTGAAACTATCTAAAACTTTTAAAAGAGGGTCAGGGGCAGGTTTAGGGTTTTCGACATCGTCTGCAGTTATAGTCAAATCGAACAAGTTTTCAAGATTATGCTCTTTTAAAACTTCTGGCATAGTATCACTGCGATTGGTTGCTATAGCTGTTTTGATACTTTTTTTCCTTATCTTTTTTAAAATAGATATGAGGTCTGGTTCTATAGGCATCTCTTTAATTAAAGCGTACTTATCTTTTTCTATCTCCTTTTTATACTCTAAAACCTCTTTTATATTTTCACCCTTAAAAAGATAGTATAAAGATTCCGATACAGTATGCATTTGAGAATAATCGGCTTCTTCTTTGGTCATCTCTCTTTTATTGAAATGCTTTAAAATTAAATTATAATACTTTGCATTTACTCCTCTTGTTTCAAACATTACGCCGTCACAATCGAATATAACTGCCTTTATATTATTAAGTTTCTGCATATTAAAAAAAAAATTAATCCTCTTTAGGTTTACTAAATATATTACCCCAAACTCTAAGCTCAATTAGTGGCATAATTTCACTATCTGTCTCTATAATTAATTTTTCATAATATCTGCCAACTTTTTTAGCTCTATTTTTAATGACAACATAGCAAGATTTAACTCCCAACTCTTTTTCCCAATCTATCTTCTCACTTTTTTTATCTGGGACTGCAAGCAAACTATCTTCCCTTACTGTATTATCAATCATAACATCTATATTGTTACCGGGTTTCGCACTAATTTTCTTAACGTTAAAAACATATTCTGCTTCAGGAGTTATTTTTATAACTTGAGATATCTCCTGCCCTACAGCGCCTATTAATCTTATCCTCGCAGGAGTAACACTATAAACTTTTTTTACTTTACCAAATATTTTAATAAAAAGTTTATTTTCGTCATTCGATTTAATTTCGATATTATGAGTTACTGTATTCCCACCTTCATAGCTTGTATCGACTTTTATGCCTATCTCTCCAACTTCTCCCGGCATAATATTCTTTGAATAATTAGCGGTCATACATCCACATCCTGTAATTACTTCATAAATAATTAAAGGTGCTTTCCCTTTATTGACAATGATAAACTTTTTTTCGACCAAACTCCCTTCCGGCACTGCTTCAAATTGATATTCAGTTTCAGGTAAAAAAGCTTTAGGTTTTTTCTGCAAATCTTCTGCAAACGCAAAAGAGACCATTGAATAAAAAAACAAAAAAATAAGTGATATTTTCTTCATAACTATTATAAACCTTAATATTTAAATTGAGTTTCCTTTTTGTCTAATACTAAAAAATTACTCTAAATTTTTTAGAAAAACTTTTCTTTAAAAACAATTAAAAAATCCTTTACAATAAAAGTGTTTGCACAATACTTAATTTTTTATACAAAAAATTCATTTTTAGTACAAAAATAAATAAAAAAAACTTATGAAACACAAAACCTATATTATCCTTTTTTTCTTAATCTTTTTTACTCTTAAAAATATAACGCCTGTATATTCTGGAGTTTCACAAGAAGAATTAATTTTTTTACCAATTAAAACAGAAACTTTAGATAAATTTGAAAAAGAATTTTATGAGGCTGTTTTTATAGAATCCCTTGCTAAAAAAAACACTGTTTATTCTGGACCCAAGGTGTTGGAAAAAATAGATAAGATAGGTAGTTCTAAACAAATATGTACAAGTAAAGACTGTTTAAGACAAGTCGCATTAGAGTTTAATGGATCACTTATAGGACAAGCTAAAATAGAAAAAGATAACCAAAATTTGTATACGATATCGTTTATAGTTAAAGATATTTTTGAAGACAAAACTATATACAGTAAAACCTCCTTTTGTGATAATTGTAATAAGGCAGATATCTCACAAAAAATAAAAACACTATTTTTAAAAGAAGAGGAAAACGTTGATGCAGGAGTGTTAAATATAGAAACTGAACCTCAAAAAGCTATAATTACAATCTTTTCTAAAAACAAAGAAGTAAAAACAGAAATTTCACCTTCCCTAATAAAGCTTAGACCTGACAATTATAAAGTTATTATAAAAAAAAACAAATACATCCCTTATGAGCAAGAAGTCCTTATCGAAAAAGGTAAAATGAAAAATATAACTATTGAGCTAAAACAAATATTAGGGCGAATTTTAATAATTTCCGACGAAGACGGCGCTGATGTTTTTATAAATGGCGAAAAAAAAGGCACAACACCTTATAAAACAAAAGAATTACCAGCAGGTGAATACGAAATAAAAGCACAAACTAAAAACAAATATGGCTATGAAAAAGTATTATTAGAAAAAAATGGCGAAACCCAAAAGATACAAATTAAGCTAAAATCTAAAAAAGAAAAAATAATAAAAAAAGAGAGAAAGGATAGTGATTTTAATTTTAATTTTGGGATAAATGGCAGACTTGATTTTTCTTATGATTTTGTAAAAACTGGGGATGAAAGAGAGCTTATAACACCATTTGGTACAGATTTAAGAATGTTTGTAGGACAAAAAAATGGAATCAATATCGGAATAGGTTACTTCATCGGAAGAGCTACTTACGACAAAATAAATACCAATCTTAGTTCTAATGAGTATGTTAGTGAAGGCGATATAGATAAAAAAGAGATTAATTTTTATCTTGGCAAACATATCCAAAATAAAAACAATAGTTTTTATTGGTACCTATCGTACACAAATGAAGAACTTACAGGCAAATACAAAATTGAAAACTCTAATATCAGAGATGAATATGAAACTGAAGTCAAAGGAGCAGGCATAGGAATAGGTTTTTGGACAGTATTGAATCAAAAAAGTTGTTTAGGTCAAAGTCTCTCTTACGGAGTAGATCTTAAATATTTAAAATATGAATATGAAAAATTTAAATACAAAAGCAAAAATTCATCAGAAGAACACAATATAGATATTAGTAATGAAGATGAACAAAATATTTTTGTATTAAGTATATTTACAGGAATTGCATTTTAAACAATGAAAATACTAAAAAGATTAAAAATATTATTTATTGTTTTTTTAATGTTTAATTTTAGCTGTGCTAAACAAACTATTTTTAAAAATAAGTGCAATGTAACTCAAAAAAAACCTAAATGGGCAAACAGCACTAATATGATAGAAATTCCTGGCTATTATGTCGGTGTTGGATATGCCGAAAATAAAAAATTTGAAGAGGCAAAATCAAAAGCTATAAGGAACCTTTCAGAAAAAATATCTGCGGATATAAAAAGTGAAGGGGAAATATCGGAAGAACAAAAGTTAAATAGTTCTTTTAAAAAAGAAGCAAAATTTAAAATAAATATAAGCTCCAATATTAAGCTTTATGATTTAAAACAAGATTCACAATGGATAGATGAAAACTGCAATGTTTGGGTAAGATTTAAAATAGAAAAAAACATTGCTCACAATATATTAAAATTTCAAGAAGCTGAAGATTTATATAAAATCGCAAAAGAGTCAAAAAATGGTTTAGAGACAAGAATAAGCAGCATTAAAAAAGCTTTAAATATTATTGAAACAATAGATTTTTCAACTCTTAGAACAAATAATAAAAAAAAATTTTACATAACGATTTATAGGAATCTAAAAGAAGATTTAGAGAAAATAATACAGGGAAGAGAAGTTGTATATTTTGTAAAATCACCTAATGAATCATTCAATAACTTATCAGAAGCTTTAATAGCTAAACTCATAAACGATAATAAAGGTGGTTTATACGAAAAAAAAAACAACTGCGAAAAAATTGAAACTTGTTTTTTAATTGCAAGAGAAAATCTGGCAAAAAAAATGGTTATAGTTAAGATAGATTCTAAGATAAAGGATGACGGTATGCTTTGTATGGGCATTCTAAATATAGACATATATCCATACGATGTTAAAAGCGAAAAAATATTAAAAAAACCTTTTAATATAAATCGCAAACTTTTTTCTTATAACAAAAACTCTTTTAACTGGGAAAATACAATTAAAGAAGAGTTAACAAAAGAAGATGTTTTATACACTTATTAAAAATGAAAAAAATAATATTTATAATAGCCATTTTTGCTTTAAGCAATTCATCCTGTGACAGCGGTTCATCAGCTGAAGATATAGCGCAAAATAACCCTGAAATTGGAACAACTAACAGCACTTATGCAACTGCTCTTGATAATTCGAATCTTACTTTTTCGTCAACTTCAGGGAATAATGCCAATTGGTGCACAACAACATCTCAATATTACGCAGGAGGAAGCTCATTAAGAAGTGGTTTAATTGGAAACTCTCAAACAAGCTGTATCCAAACAACAATTCCAAGAGCAGGAACTTTTAGCTTTTATTGGAAAGTCTCTTCCGAAAACTCTCGTGATTATTTGAAATTTTATTATAACAATTCTGTTCAAAATACTATTTCAGGAACAACAAGTTGGGCACAAAAAACATATAATTATACGGGTTCTTATGCCGCCACATTAAAATGGTGTTATATTAAAGATTCTTCAATATCTCAAGGGAGTGATGCTGGCTGGATTGATGATGTTCAGTTTACTGCTTCTAATTAAATAAGTTTCTAAAAATCGTATGGAGTTAGGCTTTCGAAGCCATTTTTTGTTACAAGAAGAGTTTGTTCAAATTGTGCTGAAAGAGAGCCATCTTTTGTTACAGCTGTCCAATTATCTTCTTTTATTATTACATCTTTTTTACCTAAATTAATCATAGGCTCTATGGTAAAAACCATATTTTCTACAAGCTTTATATCGTTTACGTTTGAAGCAAAGTGAACAACTTGTGGAGCTTCGTGAAAATCGAAACCCACTCCATGCCCTACAAATTCTCTTACAACTGAACAGTTCTGACCTTTTGCATATTTTTCTATCTGTTTACCTATATCATTAACCATTGCGTTTTCTTTTACAGCTTCCATACCTATCTTTAAACACTCTCTTGACACATCAACTATTTTTTTTGCTTCTCTGCCCGGTTTCCCTACAAAAAAAGTTTTATTAGCATCAGCATAATATCCATTCAATATAGGCGTTACATCTACGTTAACGATATCACCATCTTTTAATATTTCATCTCCTGGAATACCATGACAAATAACACTATTTACAGAAACACATACACTTTTAGGAAAACCCTTGTAACCTAAAGGAGCACAAATTGCACCATTTTTAACTGTTAAATTATGGACTAAATCGTTTATCTCAATAGTTTTCATACCTACATAAAGATTTTGCTCTACAAGGCGTAAACATTCGATTGCAAGCTTGCCCGCTTCCTTTATCCCTTCAATATCTTTTTTGCTTTTAAGTCTTATGTTATAATTTCTTAAATAACGCTCTTTAACATCTTCATAACTGTTTTTTATCGATTTATTGAGACAGCATTTTTTATATTTTAAACCACTTCCACAAGGACAAGGGGAGTTACGACCAATTTTGTTTACTATCATAAGAAAAATATACTTTACTGTTTTTTATAAGATTTTAAAAATCTTATACATCTTTTAAGATTAGGCTTACTTAAAGCCACATCTCCATACAAAAATAAAACGCCATAAATACTATCCAATTTATCATCTATATTGCGACCTGTTTTTGACCAATAAAAATTACACATACTATTTGGGAAAGCCTCACTATTTATTGCTGGGAAAACACAATTGGGCGATATGATAGAAGAAAGTTCTTCAATCGTTGGCAATCGCCATTTTGCATGCGACAATATCTTTTTTAATTCGTACCAATCCAACATAATAGGTTCACCTATGCATTTACCATTCTTATACTCTTGTCCAAAAGAACATTTTTGCCACATAACATTAAGTTGCATATCACTCACAGTCCCATCTTGATTATCGATAAAACGTGTTTTCATCTCTTCTGCATTTTGTATTTTGCACCTTTTTAATTGATCTGAATAAGAAAAGTCATACAAAAATAAAATTACAGTTATTATTAGTAATGTTCTTTTAATCATAATTGCTTACAATGGAACTATGTATAAATATTTTTTAGATAATTTTCTAAATTAGTTATAGATGCTTTCTGTTTTTCGTTTAATTCAATATTTTGTTTAATATCTTCTATCTCTTGAAAAGCTTTATCTTTCGTAAACCTACTTTCACCCTTATAATCTTTAATATCTTTTGACTTTATATAGTTTATAAATTTATTAAACTCATTTTTTATGTTTTCGTTTAAACTCTCTTCATAATTTCTTCCAAGAATACGTAGAACAAGAGATTTTAAATTTGGATTTTGAAACTCTTTTAAAACTTCCTGCTTTAAACTCGGCTTTGCTTGATGAAACTTTTTTATGTTATTTGCCTCTTTTTTAAAAATTGAATAAAAATTCAAGCTTTTTTCGTATAGCAGGGCATCTAAATCTAAGTTTGGAATCGCCTCATATTCATACTCTAAATAGTAATTAACAATTTTTTCAAATAACTTTCTATTATCTAATATCCATTGTTTATTTTTACTTACAAGAGCCTGCCTCTCTTTAGAAATAGAATCTAAAAATCTCGTTTTAGGATATAAAATTATTTCAGCATCTCCTATCTTTTTTCTTATAACATATAAACTATCTTTAAAATTACTCTCTTTTACTTCTTCTAAGTTTTCAATATCAAGTCTTAAACAAATCATTTGATTTTTATAAGCAAAAGATTTTCCAAGTAACAATACAGGAGCTTTATATCTGCTTTCATACCCAATTCTATGCGAATGCAAAAGACCATACTTGTAATTTTTATTATCCATAGAAATAAAAACAGGAAGCTCTTCCATTCGCTCTATATCAATTTTTTTTTTGAAAAATGCTTCTATATAGTCCCAAGTCTCTTTATGATGATAAAATTTTCTTGCTATCTCAAGTGTAAGTTCTACATCAACCATAGCATCGTGAGTAGCTTTTTTCGTAAAATTATTAACTTCATTTAAGGAATCGAGTGAAAAACTGTTTTTAGTCCCATCAACACTATTCCAATTTAAAACATCATTTTTATATAAAAAATAGAAAACGACAAACGGAAGCAAGTCCATTCTATAACTACCATTAGAATATTGGTGAGAATATGGGTCTAAAAGGTTTCTATAGAAACAAAATCTTATAAATTCATCATCAAAAGCAAGAGAGTTGTAACCTATATTTATTCTATTCGGTTTATTAAAAAGAGTATAGATTTTTTTAATAGCCTCATATTCACAAAGACCATCTTCGCTGTTTTTAATAGGAAGATTGTGTGTTAAAGCAGCATAAGGAGAAGGAATTATATCTTTTCTTAAATTTACTTTAATATTAAATCTTTCTATTTCATTTAACTTATCATCAACTAATATTGCTGCAAATTGTAAAATCTGATCAAAGGAGGGGTTTAGACCTGTGGTTTCTATATCATAAAAAAGGTATTCTTTCATTAATAATAAGAAATGATTAAGAGACCTTTACACATACACATAGTTTTTTTATGAAAAAAGAGTGGTTTTGAAAAAATATTAACTTTTAGTAATTTTACAAAAATCTCTAAAAACTCTAATATAGAGCCATATGTAAAGGTCTTGATTAAATTAAGAGCTTTTTTACTACAAAGAAAGTAAAAAAAGCAGTAAGTTAAAAAAAAATTTAATATAAAAAAATTGAATTTTATCTTTTTGAGAATTGGAATTTTGCTCTTGCTTTTCTTTGACCATATTTTTTTCTCTCTTTAACTCTATCGTCTCTTTTAATTAAACCAGCTTTTTTAAGAGGAGAGCGTAAATTTTCGTCAAATTCAATAAGAGCTTTTGCTATACCAAGACTTACAGCATTTGCTTGTCCAATGATACCGCCTCCGAATGTAGATACATTAACATCAACTTTATTGATATTTTCTGTTATACTAAGAGGAGTTGTAATAATTTTTTGCATAGTGATAGTTGGAAAATATTCTTTAATATCTTTTTTGTTAACAGTAATTTTTCCTACGCCACTACCAATCCAAGTTTTTGCAACAGCACTTTTTCTCTTACCTGTTGCATAAAATGTGTTTTTTTTTGCCATTATAAATAAGTATCTCCAAAAAAATTCTTTATACTAAATTTTAATTTATTGTTATTAATTCTGGGTTTTGTGGTTGATGTGGATGCTCTTCACCAACATAAACTTTTAATTTTTTATTTAATTTTCTACCAAGCGTGTTTTTAGGTAACATTCCTTGAACAGCAAAATATATCAAACTTTCAGGGCTTTTTGCATGAAGTTTTTCGGCTGTAATCTCTTTAAGTCCACCCATATAGCCACTATGTCTATAATAGATTTTATTCTTCCACTTTCTGCCTGTAAGTTTTATTTTATCTGCATTGATAACTACTATTGAATCGCCTGTGTCATTATGACTTGTATATTCTACTTTATGCTTGCCGAGTATCATTTTTGCTATAAAACTTGCAAGCCTACCTAAAACAAGCCCATCTGCATCTATCAAATACCAATTGTTTGGTACTTCTTCTCTTTTTTTACTGATTGTAAATTTTGTAAACATAATTAAATATTTAAACTCCAACTTATATGAGACCTTTGCACATAATGTTTTTTATGAAAAAATAGTGGGTTTTTTGTGAAAAAATATTATATGCAAAGATCTCTTATTTTTATAAAACCCTACTTTCTATGTTAAATTACATTTGAATGTCAAGCTATCTATTCGTTTTTCTAAAATTTTATCGTAAGAAAAGTTTTTTAATTTTAAAAAGTCTATCGTATCGTCTTGCAGTGCATCTTGCGGTATTAGACCAACAATCTCGCTACTAATAATTTCTACCCTACTTTTTTGAGCCTCTTTTTGTATAATTTTAAAAACATCTAAAAGGGAAGTTTTTTTATAATTTGTAAGGTTCATCGAAATTTGAGAAATATTCCTAAGAGGCAATTTGAGCCCTATCGCTTTACAAAAAGGCAAGCCACCACTTGAAAAACGAATTTTTTTTGCTATTTTTTTTGCCACTTCAAACGCACTTATTTTTAAGTTTACGTTAAAAGCAATTAAAGGTGCCCTAACACCCACAGCAGTTATTCCAGCAGTAGGATGAAGTTTTTTACCAAAATCGGGTATAAACTCTTTTTGCTTAATCTTATCTTGCATATTTTCAAACTCTCCACGCCTTAAATCTGCTAAATTAACTCTTCCCTTCTTGATAGATGAATATTCGTATAAAAAAATTGGAAGATTATAAAGTTTGAAAATTTTTTGTCCTAAAATTTTGGAAAATTCTACCGCTTCTTTACGTGTAATGTTTTTTATAGGCACAAAAGGTAGGACATCAATAACGCCCATTCGAGGGTGAATACCTTTGTGTTTGTTTAAATCAATTAACTCAATAGCTTTTTTAATAAATTTTAATATTATTTTTTCTATCTCATTAATCTCGCCTACTATAGTAAAAACAGTCCTGTTATGATCTGCATCACAATCTATATTGAGTAATTTAACAAGATTACTCTCTTTAAAAACTTCTGCTATTTTATCTATTTTTTCTTTATCCCTACCTTCACTTATGTTAGGGATAGTTTCAATCAGTTTCATTTTTTAAACTAAAATAATACCCAATTAACTTCATAGCAATTTCTGCTGCTTTAACGTTTCTATACTCGCCATGTTCTACAACAACATAGATTGCAACTTCTGGCTCTCCTTTTGAAGGGGCATAAGCAACAAAAGAAGAGTGTGCAAAAAGGTGTCTCTTGGCTTTAATTTGGTTGTTATCATTACTTACAACTTGAGCAGTACCTGTTTTACCACTTATATTAAAAGGAGTACGATATGAATAGGCTGTGCCTTTTGGGCTATTTACAACTCTCCATAAGCTCTTTTTCAATATATTTATAGTCTTCGGTTTTAATTTTATATTTTTTTGGGAGTATGAATTTTGAAATAAAACTTTGCCATCTTTTCCCACTATTGACTTTACTATAGTAGGTTTTACAAACACTCCATCGTTTGCTATGGCAGAAATAAGAGAAAGCATTTGTATTGGCGTGGCAAGATTATAACCCTGACCTATAGAAACAGAAATGGTATCACCAAGATACCAAGATTTTTTTTTTACTGCCTTTTTCCACGCTTTAGTCGGCACCAAGCCTTCGTTCTCGCCTTCTATATCAATGCCTGTTATCTCACCAAACCCTAATAACTTTGCATACTTTGCAATTTTATTAACTCCTAACCTTTTGCCAACTTCATAAAAAAAAATATCACAAGATTCAGTAAGAGCATCAACTATATTGACAACACCATGACCTTCTTGTTTCCAACACTTGAATTTTCTTTTGCCATAAATTTTAGAGCCTCTACAAACGACAAGAAAATTTTCGTCTATAACGCCCTCTTCAAGTGCTGCTATTGCCAATACTATTTTATATATAGAAGCAGGAGGATATAAACCCTGCACAGGTTTATTAAACATAGGACGATTTTTATCTTTTATAAGCTTCTGCCATTTTGAATGAGACATAAAGCCAGAAAGCTTATTTAAATCAAAACTTGGATAACTTGCTAAAGTTAAGATTTCACCACTTTTGGGATTCATAACAATTACTGCCCCGGGGTTGTCTCCCATAAGCTCGTTGCTTTTTGCTTGTAGTTTTGCATCGATTGTAAGGTGAATATCAGCACCTGAAACAGGATTAACTGTTTTGATTTTTCTTACAATTTCTCCTTTTACATCAACCTCAAACTCTATCTCTCCTTTTTTACCTCTTAATAAAGCATCTTCTTGTTTTTCTAAACCCGCTTTCCCAATTATAGCATTTATATCCATTCCTTTTTTTTCTTTTAACTCTTCAGGGCTTATAATACCAACATAACCAAGCAAGTGAGGTGCCAAATAAGAATCTTTATAATAACGTACAGGGCTTATATCTATTTTAACACCTGGTAAATCGAGTTTATTGTTTTCAACTATACTAAGAGTTCTTATATCGATATCATCATTAAGGACGATTTTACCATACGCTTTTCTTCTTATTCTCTTTTTTGCAATTATATCTAATAGTTCCACCTCAGGCAAACCTGTATATAAAGATAGTTTATGAATTGTTTCTTTGTATGGTTTAGCATCTTCAAGAATTATAGAGAGTTCAAACGATGGTCTATTACTTACAATGAAAAGCCCATTTTTATCAAATATATCACCTCTTGCTGCAAAAAGTTTCTGTTTTCTTATACAATTTTTTTCTGATTTTATCTTGTAAGTTTTTCCATTGATGATTTGAAGATAGAAAAGACGAAAAAAGATAATAGCAAATGCAAACAATATGATAAAAAATGCAAATCTAACTCTTGTATGGTGCCAATTTGCATTAACTCTTAAATAAGACATTTCTTCTAATATAAAAAAATAGTTTATCTGTTCTCTCTTTTAATACGTAAATAAAAGAGAACATAAAATATGAAGTTACAACACCCCACAACAACTGTTTTAAAATTCCAGCATATATAAAATCCCAAACAACACGCTCTGGATAAATAACTTTGAAAACGAACGCAAAAATTAAATTTTCAAAAATTATAGATATTAGAAAAATTAAGATAACAGTGACTTTTTTTTCAAGTATTCTACGAAAAGAGTTAATAAAAACAAAAACCCAAAAATATGTAGTTAAATAGATACCGAAAGGTGCGATTGATATCGCTTCTACTAAGATAGCTATGAAAGTTAAAAAAAATAACGATTTAGCATTAGAATAGTCGTAACTGATATAGATAACAGCTATTAGCATAATATCATAAAAGTTATGAAAACAAAAAAAGTTCGGCAAGATGACCGTTTTTAAAACAATAAAAAAAAGAATAAGTATTAAATTAAAGATATAATCCATTAATTTTATTCCTTATCGAACTTTAAAAAACTCATTACAAAACTTCCCCTACCTTGCGAAAGAGACCTTACAGTTGTGGAATAGCCAAACATCTTTGAAAGAGGCAAAATAGCTTTTACAACCTGCATATCAACCTTCGTCTCAACATTTTCTATTTTACCACCTTTAGAGTTTATATCGCCCAAAATATCCCCTATAAATTTTTCAGGAACAAAAATTTCAACAGACATAATAGGTTCTAAATGAAATGGTAAGCCTAAAGGCAAAGCTTCTTTTACTGCCATATTTGAAGCAACCGAAAAAGCGAGCTCGGAAGAGTTTTCATTAAACTCCATATCTAAAATAGTAACCTCTATATCTACAACAGGATACCCCATAATAGAGCCACTTCCAAAAGCATCGTTAACTCCATTTTTTACAGCCTGAATAAAATTCTCAGGGGTAGTATCGTCTTTAAGTTTAAAATTAAAACTTATACCTTCTCCTCTTTTTGCAGGACTTAAGGTCAATGAAACTTTAGCATAATGTTTTTTACCATTTATATCTTTATCAAAAACTACCGAAGCTTTTGAGCTTTTTTCTATCGTCTCTCTAAAAACGACTTGAGGCTTACCTATGTTAACATTAGTCTTAAACTCTTTGAGCATTCTGCTTATTATTACTTCAAGATGAAGCTCTCCCATACCAGATAAGATAGTCTGCCCTGTGTCTTCATCTGTTCTTATTTTTAATGTAGGGTCTTCTATTATAAACTTTTCAATAACTTCATTTAATTTTTCTTGATCTGAAATAGTCTTAGGCTCTATCGCTATAGATATAACAGGTTCATAAGAGCTTATTTTTTCAAGTAAAATAGGCTCTTGTTCACTTCCCAGAGTATCTCCTGTAGAGCTAAGCTTTAGCCCCATAACACCTACTATATCTCCTTTTTTTGCCTCTTTTATTCGCTCTTTTTTATTCGCATGCATTTTAAAAATACGAGCCACTTTTTCTTTCTTACCTAAAGAGACATTATATACCGTACCACCTTCATCAAAACTCCCACTATAAACTCTTACAAAAGATATTTTTCTGCCCTCTATCATAGAAACTTTAAAAACGAGTGCAAGAAGAGAAGAGTCTTTAGGAGTAAACAAAATCTTTTTATCGTCTCCTGGAACGATTCCACTCATTTGTCCAATTTCTAAAGGACTGGGCAGGAAATCTACTATGGCATCAAGAAGCGGTTGCACTCCTTTATTTTTTAACGCTGAACCACAAAAAACAGGTACTAAATCAAAATTTTGAACACATTTTCTTATAGCCTCTTTTATTGCACTTACTTCTATCTCTTTTTCTGCAAGATAATCTTCCATTATTTTATCATCAAAATCGGCAAGCGTTTCTAAAAGAGTGTTGCGATATTGATGTGCATTTCCCAAATGTTCCTCTTCTATCTCTTTTTCTATTATATTAAGCCCAGAGCCTTTTTCTTCCCAAAAAAGCTGTTTCATAGAAATAAGGTCAATAATACTGTTAAAATTCTCTTCCATACCAACAGGAAGTTGCATAATTATTGGAGTTGCTTTTAGTTTTTCCTTTATCTCTTTTGCCACCTTAAAAAAATCGGCACCTATTCTATCCATTTTATTAACAAAAGCGATACGGGGAACTTTATATTTATTGGCTTGCCTCCAGACTGTTTCAGATTGAGGTTCAACACCTCCAACTCCACAAAATACACAAACTGCACCATCAAGAACCCTTAAAGACCTTTCGACTTCTATAGTAAAATCGACATGACCTGGAGTATCTATAATTTGTATAACATTGTTTTTCCACATACAGCTTGTAACAGCTGAAGTGATTGTTATACCTCTTTCCTGCTCATCACTCATCCAATCCATAACAGCTTCGCCATTATGAACTTCACCTATTTTATGCGATATACCTGTATAAAACAGTATCCTTTCAGTAACAGTAGTTTTACCAGCATCAATATGTGCCATTATGCCGATATTTCTTAATTTTTGTATAGGAAGTTTCATTTTTTTATAAGCTCTTTTGCAGCCTCCATAGCAAAATATGTAAGTATAATGTCTGCCCCTGCTCTTTTTATTGACGTAAGAGTTTCTAACATAACTTTTTTGCCATCTATTAAATTGTGTTTTGCTGCAGTCTTAATCATAGCATATTCACCACTTACATTATAAGCTGCAACTGGATAACCGGTCTCTTCTTTAACTCTAAAAATTATATCAAGATAAGGCATAGCAGGCTTTACCATTAATATATCTGCTCCCTCTTCTATATCTAACATACTTTCTCTTATCGCTTCTTTTACATTAGCAGGATCCATCTGGTACGATTTTCTATCTCCAAATTGAGGTGCAGATTGTGCAGCATCTCTAAAAGGTCCATAAAAGCTTGAGCAATATTTAACAGCATACGACATTATAGAAACATCATTAAAATTATTTTCATCAAGAGCATCGCGAATAGCAAAAACTCTACCATCCATCATATCAGATGGGGCAACAATATCTGCTCCTGCCTCAGAATGAGAAAGAGCTATTTGGGCAAGAGTCTCAATAGTTGAATCGTTATCTATCTTATCGCCATCTAAAAAACCGCAATGACCACTATTTGTATATTGGCAAAGACAAACATCGGTAATGATAAGAAAATTAAAGTTTTTATTTTTTATCTCTCTAATAGCTTTTTGGACAATACCATCTTTTTTATAAGCACTGCTCCCTTTATCATCTTTCGTATCGGGAACACCAAAAAGTATGATAGCAGGAATTTTTAAAGCCTCTACCTCTTTAAGCTCTTTTAGGAGCATATCGATAGAAAAACTAAACTGCCCTTCAAGACTTTTAATTGGCTCTTTGATTTTCTTCCCTTCAACTACAAAAAAAGGCATAACTAAATCGTTTATATCTAAAACAGTTTCCCTTACAAGCCTTCTGAAATTTTGGTTCTGTCTTAATCTTCTTGGTCTATAATTCGGAAAAAACATATTAATATCCTTTAATTTTTAACTGCTAATTTTTTAAATTCATTTATGTAAAATTTAACTAAATCTAAATCTTTCTTAACTGTTATTTTGATATTAAAAGGATTAGATAAAATTAACTTCACTTTACAATCTTTATTTTCACATAACGAAGCATCATCTGTTGCCTTAATATTATTTTTTTTTGCAACTTTATATGCATTTTCTATTAAACTAAACTTAAATGTTTGAGGCGTTTTTGCAACATACATATCTTCTCTATCGATAGTTTTTTCAATAAAAGATGAGATAGAGGCTTTTTTTACAGTTTCAAATATAGGAGAAGCTAAAATTGCACCTCCATACTTTTCCGCTTTTTTTACCAGCTCTATTATCTCTTCTTTTAACACAAACGGTCTCACTCCATCGTGTATGATAAGAGTTATATTGTCTGCATCTTCTTTAAACACCTCTCTTACTTTTAAAATACCATTATAGACTGAAGATTGTCTACTATCTCCTCCCTCTGTAAAAAAGAGTTGCTTGTTTAGTTCTTTGGGTACTTTTTCTTTAAAAAAAGGGATATCATCTTTTGGCAAGACAAGCACAATTGCATCTATAACTTTTATATTAAAACAAAGCAAAGTATGAGACAAAATCGGCATATTATCTATTTCAAGATACTGTTTGGAGACACTCCCTCCCATTCTCTCTCCGCTTCCGCCTGCGGTTATTAATGCAACTCTTTTCATTATAATAAATTAAAATATTTAACCCCCCTATCCCCCCTTAAAAAGGGGGGAACTCTATTTTTAATTTTTAAGGGTTATTCTATTTTTATACCTTTTTTTAAAATATTTAAATTCCACTTTCTTTTTCAAGTGGAATTTATTTCGTTTATTTTCATTTTTAAAGGTTAGTTTTTTCTTATCTCTCTTTTAAGGGTTTGGTTTTTTCTTATCTCCCCCTTTTAAGGGTTTGGTTGTTTTTCTTATCTCCCCTTTTTAAGGGTTTGTTGTTTTTCTTATCTCCCACTTTTAAGGGTTTGGTTGTTTTTCTTATCTCCCCCTTTTAAGGGGGATTAAGGGGGTTCGCCGAAAGGCGAAAGGCAAAAGCAACCTCAAAAAAACTTACTACAATATAAATTGATGAATTTTTACTACCACTTGATTTAGAGCGTTTGAAAAACTTTTTTTAAACACAAAAAAGTCCAAAGAAAATAAAATCATAAAAAGCAAAATAGCAATAAAGTATCTTTTTCTTTTACTGATTTTTAATTTTAAAAAAAATGGCAAGGTTAAAGCTTTTCCCAAAGAAAAGGGAGGCAGAGGCAATAATAAATTATAAACACAAAAAGTTAAATTTGTTATAAGTAAAATGTTTAAAACTTTCTCATCTGCTAAAGCAGGAGAAAATTTAACTGCCATATAGAGAATAGAGCTTACAATATTTGCAAACAAAAAGTTAGCAATGGGACCTGCAAGATGAATTATAAAAATATGTTTTTTTTTCATTTCATCGTAATTAATTTGGCTCCCTCTCGCAAAACCAAAGCCAAAGAAAAAGAAAAGAAAGAACGAAAAAATATCGGAATGGGAAAGAGGATTAAATGAAAAAGCTCTTTTATTCTTTTTAACATCACTTCCAAATGACATAGCTACATAATTTTTAGCTTCAGCATTCACCATACTTGCTACCATAAAAGATAGTATAGCTATAATAATATTATCTACCGCTAAATTGTAAAAAGGGATATAAGGTATTGTAAACATAATTTTTGCCGATTTCTTTCTAAAGATTTTTGGTTATATCTTTTGCTTCCTTAATTAAAGCTTTATAATTTTTTTCAAGGGATACTCCGCTATATTTTGCTTCATCTATTCTTTTTAAAAAATCTATTACTTTTTTTACTACGTTTTCATCTTTTTTAGTTAACAATATCTTTGCTACTTCCTCATAACTTAAGTTCTCTCCTCTTTGATTGCTGGTAGCAAGTATCGAATAGATAACGTAATTATATAAATTTGTTAAAAAAGCATCGTTAAACTTTTTAGCATCTTTAAGAGAAAGCAACGCTTTTTGTTGCATAAGTTGTTTGTCATTGAGCTTTCTTCTAAAAATCAAAAAATAAACTTTCAAGATAAGAAAAAGCATAATGGGGACAAGCAGGGCAAAAATAAACTCTTTTAATAAAAGAGGAGATTCATTCTCTATGGCTAACTCTTTTTTTATAGGTAAAATATCTTTTTTAAGATACTTAACTTTTTTTTTAACTAATGGAGCACTAATAGTTGCACCATCATCGTTTCCTTTACTTAATGATTTTTCCCCCTTTTCTACAACAATCTTGATAGGTAAACTTTCAAGAAGTTTATACCTTTTTTCTACAATATCAAAAAAACTTAACTTTATAGGCTCTATTTCATAGCTTCCCTCTTTAAGAGGAACAATAGCAAAACGAAAAGTTTTTTTACCAGAAAACCCTGCTTCAGTAAGATTTATCTCCTCTTCTGGTTTATCTTTATAAATTTTAAACGAATCGGACAGCTTAACATCTAAGCTATCACAATCCATTAAGTTACCCACACCTTCAACTTCGACAGATAACGTTGCAGACTCCTCTTGTTTTATTCTCTTTTTGTCTATGGTAACATTAAGACCAATTCTTCCTACTATGTTCGAAAAATTTTCGTAATTAAGCTTAGGAAGCTCTTTGATATTAATATTTAAATCTTTAGCTTGAAGAACACGCTTTTTAAGCCTAACTCCACCAAAAAAAAATGGGTCGTTAAAAAAAGAGTTTGTGTTATTCCCTTGCATAACTACGCCAAAAGATAAAACACCACCTTGAATATTCACCTTGCCAGACTTAATAGGTATTAAAACATATTTAAGCTCGGTAACATTAAAAAGCATACCTTCTATTTGGGTTCTATAAAACTTATCTGGTTTAATAGGTTTTGCGATAAAATTTTCAAAATTTGGTGGCTGAAAATTCAAATCGCTAATTTCAACTCTATTATAAATTTTAAAACTATATACAATTTGCTCATTTAAAAAAGGGGAGTTATTTGATATTGAACTATCTACAAAAACTTCATTGTTACCTGTGACTTTAGTTTTATTTTTTGTAACAACAATAGTGATTTTATTTGTAAACTTATCTTTTACTTTAATCGGCGGTATAGTAAATTTGCCTATCTGTTTCGGTATCAAGATATAACTAAAAAAAACTTCCTTAGAATATTTATTGTTTATTATTTTTACACTGGAAGTTCTTCCCTGCTCAATAACTTCAAAGTGGCTTTTAAGATTAGACATCTCAATTGATGAGTTTTCGTCCTCAAGCACAATAGTAAGATTTATAGATTCACCTATTGCCACCTGATTTCTATCTACAAAAGCTCTAACCTCAGCAAACAAGAGATTAAACGAACTAAGAAGAAAAAGTGATAAAAAAATCGATATAGTTATATATTTTCGTATATTTCTCATTCTATTTATAAATAATTTTAAATAATTAATTTTAATTCAAGACGACTTGAAACCTACTTAAGATAAGTTAAATGGCTTAAATAACAATGTAAAACAAGTATGTAAAAAATCTAAAAATTTCAGAGATAAAATTTAGAAAAATAATTAAACATTTTGCCACTTAATTTAGAAGCAAACAAAATAGCAATTTTAACTAATATAAGTAGAAATACAATAAATAAATATTCGCTTAAAAAATTAAAAAGAATAGTGGGTGTATTGTTATAGCACACCGCATTTGATAGGAATTATAGAAATTAAAAAATCTTATTTTGGGATAAAAAGACCCAAACAAGTTTGCTAATAAAAAAACCTGTTCACTAAAGTTAAGGCAGGAGCTAAAATAGTAAATGCAGTACCAATGGCAACAAAACCTCCTCCTACTAATCCAGTCACTCCAAAAATAGCAGTTTTTTACCAACACTCTTAACTCCTTTAACAATATTTTTCGTTCCTTCTCCCAATTCGTCCGTAGCAGCGAGAGAGGCACGGTATTGCATAACGCACAAAAGTTGTCGGAGCACTTCAAATCTGCGGAGGACAAATTGCAATTGCACAAGATTTAAAAAACCAAGTGTTTCATTCTGAAAGCGGTAGGGTTTGAGTTGACCTAAAATAGAAATAATAAAAAGAGACTTAAAATTTTTGTTTAGATTAATCATTCTTATTTTTCTCTAATCTTTTAAATTTTACACCATATTTCTTTTCTCTTTGCCATTGATACAATTTATCTAATCCTAAAGCACTATCTCTCTTAATAGACAGACAAACTATCAAAATCATAGCCATACTTTTAAGTAAATAACCTAAAGTACTACTATTAGGTTTATATATCATTATAAACCCTATCAAAAAAAAACATATTATATCATATATCATAAAGTTTTCCTTTATTCATAATCATAAGCATCTATAGATTGATTCTTAATTTCGTCTAGAATAGGATTAGGTATTTTTATAGAACTTTTTAAAACTTCTTTAGCAGCTTTTTCATAAAGTTTTTTGGGAGGTTCGTCATTGTAAAAAATCAATTCAATAGAATTAGATGCTAAAAAAACACTTCCAGCAATTATTTTACCATTAAGAGTTGGTGCTACTTTAGTCGCCACTAATAAAGATGTAGTTGATATAGCTTTTAAATAATCTCTTTCTAAATTTGTATAATGTTCCTCTAACTGTTTCATAGTCTCGGTATCGTTCTGTTTTTTAGCTTTTAAATAATTTGTATCTAAATATTCTAAAACTTTTTGATCAACCTCATCATAACTATAACTCTCTGCTAATTTAGTATTAGTGTTCAAAAGTGTACTATTAAAATTATTTTCTCTCCATTCGTCTGTAGTTGTTGCCTCTGTGCCAAGCCCAGCATAAGAAAGCTCTTTAGATAGAGCATCATCTCCTTTTGATCCCATAAGATTTGCAAAATCTTCCCCACGGATTATTCCATCGGCTTTGTCCTTTTCATGAGAAATTTCATGATTGAGAATATAAGAATCTGATTTATCATTAGAGTCCTCTGCTTTATTTAAAAATACATTATGGTCGTTTTTGTCTTTGGGATCCATCCCAGCAGAATTGCCAGCAACTTTATCTTTATTTTCTGAAAGGTATAATTTAACCTGAGCATAAGGAATGTTAAGCTCTTTAGCTATATATTGTGCTTGTAAATTCCTCGCTGCTTGCTGTTCTTCAGGACTTGCATTCGGATCAGTTAAAATCTTGGCGACATCAGGGTGCTTTTTTACAAAGTCTGTTGCTGCATTTTGTCTCGCAAAACTCTGACCAACATAATCCAATGCACTGTCATTATCGTTCTCATCCAAAGCTTTTTTAACTCCCTCTACTACAGTCTCAACTCTGTCACCTATCCTTTGACCTTCATGCTTTATCTCTTTTGCAGTATCAATAGGATTAAGAAGTGCATTAACCGAAGCCTTATCTGCTTCAATAGTTACATCTGTATCTTTTACTTTAATTTGAGCATTTGCCATATCTCTATTTAAGTCAGAAAGATCTTTATCAGAATCGTTTCTAACTGTAATCGTGCCCTGACCAATTGTACTTTTGTTGACTTGTGTTTTATTTTGTAAATCAGCTTTGACATTGTAGTTCGAACTTGATCCTGCATTTGCTCCTGTCGAAGAATGTGCACTTATACCTCCATTCAATCCTATCATCTTGTTCTTATCTCTAATATCAGAATATCCTAAATCGCCTGTATCTAAACTTAACTTATCTGTCTTTGAATAAATATCTGCTCCTTTTAAGGTAGTTTTGTTTGCAACATAAATATTAACATTGCCACCTCCAGAAATGGAGCTTTTTTCATTTACCCACTTACTATCTCCTCTTGAAATACCTGCATTAATTCCACCAGAAATAGATTGGCTGCTAGAATCCTTCTCTTCAACTTTACTATAAGAAAAATTAACACCAAGACTCATACTTTTGCTTTTACTCGTATCTTGAAGAGAAACAACTTTTAAATCTCCGCCTACATCTAAATTTACATTTTCGGTGGCTTTTACAACTCCGCCCTCTATTGTAGTATCCTTTGTGCTTTTGATTGTTATGTTTTTACCGCCAATGTGAGAGTTGGCATAACTTGCATTTTTATTTTTGTTTTGAGACATATCAAAGCTAAAGTCTTGGGTTGCCTCAGATGCTGTAGAATACTTAAACTGATAATTTGCATACTGTGTTTCATTTGAAGAAGATGAGCTGTTTCTTGCGGCTGCAATAGCAACATCTTCTGCTTCAATTCCTATATCTTCAGAAGCATTTATATCACTGCCAGTTATAGATGCGGTTTTACCTGCTTTAATTGTAATATTTTTAGCACTAAGGTTAGAACCCTTTGCCTTAACAATTTCACTTTCAGTCTTTTGTATTAGTGCATCAACATCAAGAGTTACATCCCCTGTAAAACCTAATGTCCCATTTGTTTTGCTAAGCCCTACTACTTCTTGATTAAGTTTTAAAGTTTTTGCTTCAACTGAAGATGCAAGCATTCCTATACTTGCTATATAAAATGCCTCATCCTCTTTCATATCATCGTAATCTTCTTTAGAGATAAGACCTTTTTTATAATTAGATTTTGCTGTACTTAAATCATCTTTATATTTGCTGTAAGCTTCTTTAGTCTCTTTTAATTTCTTGGTCGTCTCTTTTAAAGACTTGGCTGCATTGTAAACATTAGATGCTTGATGACTTACTCCTACTGAAAGCTCTGCTTTGCCATGAATTTCTTCTTTTTGACTTTTAGTTTTTTCTTCAGCATACGTAATCTCTACATTCTCTTTGGCATCAAGAGTTATATCTCCTGTAGATGCAACATCAGAACCCTTAATTACTATATTCTTTTCACTTACTGCATCCCAACCCTCTTCACCTATTTTTAAATCACTACCTTTTTGAGTAGTTTGGCTGTTTTTCTCTTTTGTTTTATCATACTTCGCTTCTGATAACTTTACCGAAGCTCTGCCGTCTTTAAGTGTTACCATCTTATCAGGTCGTGATATAGATTTAGCAAAATCGCCAAGACCTACCGTTGTCTTTTCATGAACACTGTAAGAATAATGCTCTTCTTCTGCTGCTGTAACAATAGTATCCTTACCACTATCAGTTTTCATCTTATCTGCTACTACTTCTGCTCCCTCAAAAACTATATCCTCACCTGTCTTAATTGAAATAGTCTTGGCAGACACTTTAGAACCAACCGCTGTTTTATCTCCCTTGCCTTCTATATCAAGCTGTTTGGAATATAAACTTCCACCAGAAAACAAACCGCTTTTAACTGTCTTGCTCTCTGAAAAACTGGTGTTGTAACCAGCAAGAATATTTACGTCTCCTTTTGCCTTAATATCTATCTCAGTAGCGCCCACTTCACTGCCAACAACTTTTACATCTTTGTTGCTTGTTGTATCAAGTTTCCCGCCTACGTTAAATGCCGATTCTACATTGCCCAATTCGTCCGTAGCAGTTAGAGAAGCACGGTATTGCATAACACACAAAAGTTGTCGAAGAACTTCAAATCTGCGGAGGACGAATTGCAATTGTACGAAATTTAAAAAACCAAGTGATTCATTCTGAAAGCGGTAGGGCTTGAAATAAGCTAAGATATAGAAGATTAAAAAAAATTTAAAATTTTTGTTTTGATTGGTCATTTCTTACATAAGCGGTAATAGTTTATTTTATAGATGGATTACATTTAGATTTTACTTCCAGATATGCTTTATTGGATCTGTCCCTTATATCCTCGTTTTTATCTTTATAAGCAGGACATTGTAAAACAGTATTAAGAGAATGAGAATCAAAAAACAGATCAGATTCTTTTACCTTTTTATACAACCCTTCAAGAATTTCCTCTTTAGCAAAAAAATTTATTTTTAAAAAACATTCATCTGTAACATTCCAGCCACCATCATAATATCTTTTGGGATCTGAATGTTTATATTTATCTGGATTATAAGAATAATAATAATCAAAAAATATTTTTCTTGGTAAAACTATCCATTTAATTCTTTTAGATTCATTATTGTAACAAGTTAGTAGAGTATTATTTGTCCAAGAAGAAGAGTCTCGGAAAGCCCAATCGGGATTATAATTCTTTAAAAATTTTGCTAAATAAAGTAAACTACTTTCACTAAATTCTTTATAACTAGTATCTCCATCAGCATCAAACTCAAAAGGTATTTTATCCCAACAACTCATTCCTAAATCTTCAAAAACATATTCTTTAAGAAGTTTAATAAAATCATCACACTCCTTACTTCCTTCTATACAATAAAAAGAATAAACAACTGTATAGTAACAACCGCATTTTTCTTTTTGTTCTTTACTATAACAATGAAAAACTAAGCTGAAATTAAAAATCAAAAAACTTAATAAGAAGAGTATAAATTTATTTTTTAACATTATTATCCTCCAATCTTATTAACACAATATCTCCTTTTTTATTATTATTGTTTGCAAAAGGTTCATTAAAACTATCAAAATTTTCTTTTGGATTCTTTGTTGTTGCAGGCACTCCCCAACAACCTTCACTACCAACTTTATCAAAAGTCTTTGCATAACTATACATGCGATGTGCAGCATAAACTTTATTAGCTTCTTTTCTATCACCTTGTACTTGATTTTTCCCTAATGTTGGTACAAAACCTCCATCCTCCAAAATCATTGCATTATAATTCCCTTTTTTAGAAGTTTTTAGATCTATACTATAAGAATAAACCCCTTCTTTAACTGCTATTTCTTGTGGATTACCTCCTGTTTCATCATAATTTATTCCTCTCGTTACAAACTTACCAAATCTATCAAGTTCTTCATTATCATTTCTACGGTATGCTACGGCTCCATATGGGTCATTTTTATCCTCCTCTATTACAAAAAGATCTACACTATCTAAATTTTTACCGTAAAAATCTATATTAGTTTTAAACACCTCGCCGCTATTGTTAAAGTTATTGTAAACTGCCAAATCTTTTTCTATGAAAGCTTCACCTTCAGGATCTTGGGCTAATAAATACTCCTTTGCAGAAGCAAACGAAGCATCATCACCAAACTTTTTATTCCAAGTCCCATCTACCATAGCTACTCCTGCTCTGGTAAGCTGTTTTTCTGCCTCTTCTGGAGTGATGCCTTTCTCTTCTGCATACTCTTTTATCACTTTTTCATCTTTTAAAATGTCAATCTCTTTTTGGTGCAACTGTCTATTGTATGTCTCGCCTGCATATGCAGCGGCTGCTCCTGTTGCAACATCTCCGCCTGCAAGATTCCCTGAAACTCCACCAATACCCAATTCGTCCGTAGCAGTGGAAGAGGTAAGGTATTGCATAACGCACAAAAATTGTCGAAGAACTTCAAATCTGCGGAGGACGAATTGCAATTGCACAAGATTTACAAAACCGATTGATTTATTCTGAAAGCGGTAAGGTTTGAGTTGTTGTAAAATAAAAAGATAAAAATTAGAAATTGTTATTCTTGCCACCATTTACGTTCTCTCTTTCTTTTTTCTAAAAATTCAAGCGTAGTTAAAAGTTTTACCTTACAATTTGGACATTCTGTAAAATCAATCTCTTCTTTTTCATATACATTCTTGCACTTAGGACAAACTAAATGTTCTGTTGAATCTGCTTTATAATCTCCTTTGCCTTTATTCTCGTCTATTCTACCTTCAATTGCTATCCATAAAGCGAAACAACCTAAAATAATCATTATTATCCCAGAAGGCTCTTTTACTTTTGATATATCAACATAACCAGCCTTATTAATATAACGAAAACCAACACCAATAGACATTCTGCCATCAAAAAAAATTAAAATTCCTAAAACAATTATCAAAAACGAAACAAAAAAATTTCCTATATTTTTCATTATTTACGTTTTGAATCTTTCTTTTGAATTTTATTTCCATCACTATTAAAAAACTCTTTTGTAATTTCTTCTTTAACAATATCTTTTGCTTTCGATGTCGCTCCTGTTCTTTCGTTTATTTCTCCCGCTATCGCCCCTATGAAATGAGGGAAATTTATAGGAGGTGTAGGTTCAGGATAGCCAGAATAGCCCATAATAAACGAGCCTGTTCCCACAGGAGCTAAAATAACGGACGCGGTACTAGCGGCAACAACACCTCCTCCTACTATTCCTCCACCTACAACAATAGCAGTTTTTTTACCAACACTCTTAACACCGTTAGCAATATTTTTCGTACCCTCCGCTGTCTTCAATCCATTTACCTTACCATATTTGTAAGATTCTCCAGAAAGTTCATAAAGATTTTTGACATAGGAAGACTTCTCTTCCATTATTTCTTCCTCTTGTGTTTTACTACCAAAAAAACCATTAAATGTACCAGATACAAATCCTAACGCTTTTGTCACTCCGCCAACATCCTTTTGTAATGGTGTCCTATCATCAAGATTCTTCTCTAAAAACTTTGTGTTTTGATAATCTAAAGTCTCAACACTATTATATCTATCATTATAAACATCTTTGTCAGTTTCCCTAAAAGCCTCATTATCTTGAGCTAACAAATATTGACTTGCTTCTTCAAACGTAGAGCCATCACCAAACTTTTTATTCCAAGTCCCATCTACCATAGCTACTCCTGCTCTGGTAAGCTGTTTTTCTGCCTCGTCTGGAGTGATGCCCTTTTCTTCTGCATACTCTTTTATCACTTTTTCATCTTTTAAAATGTCAATCTCTTTTTGGTGCAACTGTCTGTTGTAAGTCTCACCTGCATATGCAGCAGCTGCACCTGTTGCAGCGTCTCCGCCTGCAAGACTTCCTGAAACTCCTCCTATAGTAGTCGAAACTATCTTTTGTATATTATCTGATGCATCTTTAGTTAAACCTGATAACATCTCTCTTGACCCAGCAGCGGCCGCTCCGCTTAAAACATTCCCTCCACCAATAAAAGCTTGAGCTCCTCCCATAGCTGCATGGGCAAGAGTTTTTTTCGTACCTCCATCTGCCCATGACTTATCGCCTTTCATCTCTTTGCTCATAGCATAATCACCTATGAATTTAAAACCTAACTGACCTGCCAAACCTGTAACCTCTTGTCTTGCTGCAACTAAATCTTTATCAATCTCTCGCATCTCTCCATTCGTCTCAGAAGTGTCTCTGCTAAGACCGCTTATGTTACTTTCTGTAGTAATTGTACCAGATGAGATGGCTGACTTTGTTATACTTCCTGCACTCGCCTTGCCGGGAGCTACTGTGTTAAAAGTTGCCGCATCACCTTTCATAGCAACTCCTGCTCCAACTGAAGAATAAGAACCTTGATTACTAATATCTTCATACGTAAGAGTCTTTGTCTTTAAATTTACTCCGTTTTCTTTATCACTACTAAGAACTGCACCTTTTAAATGGGTATTGCCTTTAACATCTCCCTTAAAATTGCCTCCTGCGTAGATACCACTTTGTTCTAAAACCTCTTTTCTATTTTCTCTTGAAATCCCTGCATTAACACCACCAGAAGAACTAATACTATATCCTGTAGGACTTTTTTCATCCTTATCTTTAGCATAAGAAGAACTAACACCAAGACTCATACTTTTGCTTTTGCTACTATCTTGAAGAGAAGCAATTTTTAAATCTCCGCCTACATCTAAATTTACATTTTCGGTGGCTTTTACAACTCCGCCCTCTACTGTAGTATCCTTTGTGCTCTTGATTGTTATGTTTTTGCCGCCAATGTGAGAATTGGTGTAGCTTGCATTTTTATTTTTACTTTGAGAGGCATCAAAACTAAAATCTTGGGTTGTTGATGCTGTAGAATATTTCACCTGATAATTTGCATGCTGTGTTTCATTTGAAGAAGATGAGCTGTTTCTTGCGGCTGCAATAGCAACATCTTCTGCTTCAATTCCTATATCTTCAGAAGCATTTATATCACTGCCAGTTATAGATGCGGTTTTACCTGCTTTAATTGTAATATTTTTAGCACTAAGGTTAGAACCCTTTGCCTTAACAATTTCACTTTCAGTCTTTTGTATTAGTGCATCAACATCAAGAGTTACATCCCCTGTAAAACCTAATGTCCCACTTGTTTTGCTAAGCCCTACTACTTCTTGATTAAGTTTTAAAGTTTTTGCTTCAACTGAAGATGCAAGCATTCCTATACTTGCTATATAAAATGCCTCATCCTCTTTCATATCATCGTAATCTTCTTTAGAGATAAGACCTTTTTTATAATTAGATTTTGCTGTACTTAAATCATCTTTATATTTGCTGTAAGCTTCTTTAGTCTCTTTTAGTTTCTTGGTCGTCTCTTTTAAAGACTTGGCTGCATTGTAAACATTAGATGCTTGATGACTTACTCCTACTGAAAGCTCTGCTTTACCATGTATCTCTTCTTTTTGACTTTTAGTTTTTTCTTCAGCATACGTAATCTCTACATTCTCTTTGGCATCAAGAGTTATATCTCCTGTAGATGCAACATCAGAACCCTTAATTACTATATTCTTTTCACTTACTGCATCCCAACCCTCTTCACCTATTTTTAAATCACTACCTTTTTGAGTAGTTTGGCTGTTTTTTGCTTTTGTCTTATCATACTTCGCTTCTGAGAGTTTTACCGAAGCTCTGCCATCCTTAAAGTCTACTAGCTCGTCAGGTCGTGATATAGATTTAGCAAAATCGCCAAGACCTACCGTTGTCTTTTCATGAACACTGTAAGAATAATGCTCTTCTTCTGCTGCTGTAACAATAGTATCCTTACCACTATCAGTTTTCATCTTATCTGCTACTACTTCTGCTCCCTCAAAAACTATATCCTCACCTGTCTTAATTGAAATAGTCTTGGCAGACACTTTAGAACCAACCGCTGTTTTATCTCCCTTGCCTTCTATATCAAGCTGTTTGGAATATAAACTTCCACCAGAAAACAAACCGCTTTTAACTGTCTTGCTCTCTGAAAAACTGGTGTTGTAACCAGCAAGAATATTTACGTCTCCTTTTACCTTAATATCTATCTCAGTAGCGCCCACTTCACTGCCAACAACTTTTACATCTTTGTTGCTTGTTGTATCAAGTTTCCCGCCTATATTAAATACTGATTCTACATTGCCCAATTCGTCCGTAGCAGTTAGAAAAGTTGGGTATTGCATAACGCACAAAAGTTGTCGGAGCACTTCAAATCTGCGGAGGACGAATTGCAATTGCACAAAATTTAAAAAACCAAGTGATTCATTCTGAAAGTGGTAAGGTTTGAGTTGACCTAAAATATAAAGTATTAAAAGAGATTTGAAATTTTTACTTAGATACATCATCTTCTTTTCTATATTTTTTATTTTCTACATATTCAGATAAGGTTATAAGAGGTTCTTTGCAGTTAGGACATTTTAAAGTTTTTATTTCGTTTTTATAATAATGATTCATACAAATTGGACAGATAAGTGGTTTGTGCAACTCTTTGTCTGCTTGAGTCTCTCGTCTTTTTTTTATTATTTTTTTTATTGATAGAAATATGATATAAAAACTTGTTCCAATAAAAATAAGACCTGATGACCACCTAACTGGTTTAATAAAAAAATCAATATGTCCAGCAGGTAATGTGCCAGTCATAATTATAATAAAACCCCAAAAAAAAACTAGTATACCTAAAACAAGTTCCATTATTATTTTAGTTATCTTTTATTGTTTTTTTGGATTTATTATTAATTAAGCATTTTATATATTTTTTTGTTTCTGGCACATAATAAGGTTCATTTATTTCTTGAATTATTTCTTGTGTCAAAAATGCAATATGTCCATTTAATGTTTTAGTAGGTCCTTTCACAATCAAAGCTTCAGTAATTTCCGCAGCTTTTGTAGTAATATTATAAATCTTATCAGAATTTACTGCTACATAATTTGATGCTACTGTTCCAAGAGATATAGCTGTATTTGACGCTGTAGTCCCAAGAGACATAACTGTTGGAGCAGCAGCTACAACACCATAAGTTACGCCAGAAATTAATCCTGCTGTAGCAGCTCCTCCTGTTAATCCAATTGTACTAATAACAACTGTTTTACCGGCAACACTCTTAATTCCTTCACCCATATCTTTATATCCTTTTATCGCTTCAGGGGTGCTCATATCACTTGGAAGATTGCCAACACCGTTAACAATATTTTTCGTACCCTCCGCTGTCTTCAATCCATTTACCTTACCATATTTGTAAGATTCTCCAGAAAGTTCATAAAGATTTTTGACATAAGGGGACTTCTCTTCCATTATTTCTTCCTCTTGTGTTTTACTACCAAAAAAACCATTAAATGTACCAGATACAAATCCTAACGCTTTTGTCACTCCGCCAACATCCTTTTGTAATGGTGTCCTATCATCAAGATTCTTCTCTAAAAACTTTGTGTTTTGATAATCTAAAGTCTCAACACTATTATATCTATCATTATAAACAGCTTTGTCATACTCCCTAAAAGCCTCATTATCTTGAGCTAACAAATATTGACTCGCTTCTTCAAACGTAGCATCATCACCAAACTTTTTATTCCAAGTCCCATCTACCATAGCTACTCCTGCTTTGGTAAGCTGTTTTTCTGCCTCTTCTGGAGTGATGCCTTTTTCTTCTGCATACTCTTTTATCACTTTTTCATCTTTTAAAATGTCAATCTCTTTTTGGTGCAACTGTCTGTTGTAAGTCTCACCTGCATATGCAGCAGCTGCACCTGTTGCAGCGTCTCCGCCTGCAAGACTTCCTGAAACTCCTCCTATAGTAGTCGAAACTATTTTTTGTATATTATCTGATGCATCTTTAGTTAAACCTGATAACATCTCTCTTGACCCAGCAGCAGCAGCTCCGCTTAAAACATTACCACCACCAATAAAAGCTTGAGCGCCTCCCATAGCTGCATGGGCAAGAGTTTTTTTCGTGCCTCCATCTGCCCATGACTTATCGCCTTTCATCTCTTTGCTCATAGCATAATCACCTATTGCTTTAAAACCTAATTGACCTGCCAGACCTGTAACCTCTTGTCTTGCTGCAACAAGATCTTTATCAATCTCTCGCATTTCACCATTCGTCTTAGAAGTGTCTCTGCTAAGACCGCTTATGTTACTTCCTGTAGTAATTGTACCAGATGAGATGGCTGACTTTGTTATACTTCCTACACTCGCCTTGCCGGGAGCTACTGTGTTAAAAGTTGCCGCATCACCTTTCATAGCAACTCCTGCTCCAACTGAAGAATATGAACCTTGATTACTAATATCTTCATACGTAAGAGTCTTTGTCTTTAAATTTACACCGTTTTCTTTATCACTACTAAGAACTGCTCCTTTTAAATGGGTATTGCCTTTAACATCTCCCTTAAAATTGCCTCCTGCGTAGATACCACTTTGTTCTAAAACCTCTTTTCTATTGCCTCTTGAAATCCCTGCATTAACACCACTGGAACCACCACCTATACTCATACTTTTGCTTTTGCTACTGTCTTGAAGAGAAACAACTTTTAAATCTCCACCTACATCTAAATCAACGTCCTCTGTGGCTTTTACAACTCCGCCCTCTACTGTAGTATCCTTTGTGCTCTTGATTGTTATGTTTTTGCCGCCAATGTGAGAATTGGTGTAGCTTGCATTTTTATTTTTACTTTGAGAGGCATCAAAGCTAAAATCTTGGGTTGTTGATGCTGTAGAATATTTCACCTGATAATTTGCATGCTGTGTCTCGCTTGAAAAAGAGGCACTGTTTCTGGCGGCTGCAATAGCAACATCTTCTGCTTCAATTCCTATATCTTCAGAAGCATTTATATCACTGCCAGTTATAGATGCGGTTTTACCTGCTTTAATTGTAATATTTTTAGCACTAAGGTTAGAACCTTTTGCTTTTATAATTTCGCTTTCAGTCTTTTGTATTAGTGCATCAACATCAAGAGTTACATCCCCTGTAAAACCATATGTCCCACTTGTTTTGCTAAGCCCTACTACTTCTTGATTAAGTTTTAAAGTTTTTGCTTCAACTGAAGATGCAAGCATTCCTATACTTGCTATATAAAATGCCTCATCCTCTTTCATATCATCGTAATCTTCTTTAGAGATAAGACCTTTTTTATAATTAGATTTTGCTGTACTTAAATCATCTTTATATTTGCTGTAAGCTTCTTTAGTCTCTTTTAATTTCTTGGTCGTCTCTTTTAAAGACTTGGCTGCATTGTAAACATTAGATGCTTGATGACTTACTCCTACTGAAAGCTCTGCTTTACCATGTATCTCTTCTTTTTGACTTTTAGTTTTTTCTTCAGCATACGTAATCTCTACATTCTCTTTGGCTTCAAGAGTTATATCTCCTGTAGATGCAACATCAGAACCTTTAATGACTATATTCTTTTCACTTACTGCATCCCAACCCTCTTCACCTATTTTTAAATCACTACCTTTTTGAGTAGTTTGGCTGTTTTTTGCTTTTGTCTTATCATACTTCGCTTCTGAGACTTTTACCGAAGCTCTGCCGTCTTTAAGTGTTACCATCTTATCAGGTCGTGATAAAGATTTAGCAAAATCGCCAAGACCTACCGTTGTCTTTTCATGAACACTATAAGAGTAATGCTCTTCTTCTGCTGCTGTAACAATAGTATCCTTACCACTATCAGTTTTCATCTTATCTGCTACTACTTCTGCTCCCTCAAAAACTATATCCTCACCTGTCTTAATTGAAATAGTCTTGGCAGACACTTTAGAACCAACCGCTGTTTTATCTCCCTTGCCTTCTATATCAAGTTGTTTGGAATATAAACTTCCACCAGAAAACAAACCGCTTTTAACTGTCTTGCTCTCTGAAAAACTGGTGTTGTAACCAGCAAGAATATTTACGTCTCCTTTTGCCTTAATATCTATCTCAGTAGCGCCCACTTCACTGCCAACAACTTTTACATCTTTGTTGCTTGTTGTATCAAGTTTCCCGCCTATATTAAATACTGATTCTACATTTGTACTGTTTGACACAATTGTTGTAGTAGTTTTTTTGCTAAACGTATGCTTCTTTGTAGTTACCGTCTTAGAATAGTATGAATCTTGAGCTGCAAGAATA
This sequence comes from Desulfobacterales bacterium, assembly GCA_963662235.1. Lineage (GTDB taxonomy): Bacteria > Desulfobacterota > Desulfobacteria > Desulfobacterales. The sequence continues at coordinate 2,117,630 of OY759308.1, forward strand.
TTTAAATCGCCACCAGTTGTAACTTTTGCATCACCTGCAACATCTACACTGCTACCAATTACGTTGATATCTTGCTTAGAATCCATTTTAAGACTGCCACCTACTTGCAGGCTTGAGCCGTAGTTTTTTGTCTCATCAACTGTTCTATTTGATGTTACACTTTTATTTCTTAAAGCTATTGTTTCAAAATTAATATTTTCGCCTGCTGTTATGCTTGCATCACCTGCAGCACTCACTTTGGCTGCCTTGTTTAAAAAGTTCTTGCCTGCATCTACTGAAAGGAATCCACCTGAACCTATTGAAGCTTTACTATCGAGTGATGAAAAAATACTTGCACCTACTGTGGCTCTTGAAACTGTTGTCTCATTTACAATATTGCCTTCGGCTTTAAGAAAAAGAGACTCTTCTCCAAAAATCTTACTGCCCAAATTAATAATCTCTTCTTTACTCATAAGCGAAACATTCTTGCCTACTATTTCTGACTGAACTGCACCTTGACTTGTTTCGTTCGTGATACTTGTTGCATCAATTGAAAGAGACTCGTTGCTTGAGATTTTGCCAGCATTTTCTACGGTGTCTGCTGTTATGTTTACATCGTCTGCTGTTATTGTTGATTGAGCAAATGACAGTCTGTCTGTATAGCTTTCTGGCATATAAACTTCTGGGACTATTGCAAGCATTCCATTTATCTCTTTTTCTACAAACCATACAATAGGCTCATTTAATTGATTTATTATCTCTTTGCTAAGAGTAACTCCAACAGACAGTTGCAAATCTTTTTGTGCTTTTAGACCGTTATCAATCAAATATTTCATCTGATCCGTATCGCTCTTTATATCATCATTTAAAAACTTCTTACCTGTACTTTCAAATATAGCCTTATTTACAAGCTTTGTCTCAAAATAGGAGTCGCCAAGGATTTTTGTGTCTTCTTCTGGATTAAACCCTGTCTTTCCCATAAAATAGTCAGAACCATAAAACTTGGATAAATCTATATACTCTACATTTGTCTCTATTATATAGTTGAGCTTAGGAGTGCCCTGTTTAGTTACACTTACTTTTTTTGAACTATCTGTATTAACCTTAAAAAGTCCATTCTCTCCTTTTTTTAAAATACCGTCAAGATAGCTCGTTGCAAGTTCGCTTGTATCAACCATGCCTGTCTTTTTTATATTATCTATTGTAGCTGTGTTGTAAGATGTGGATGCTGACTTAGTTGAAAGAGTTTTTGCATTAGAGCCTTGTGTTATACCGTTGCTCACATTACTACTTACATTTATACCAAGATAGTTGCCTGCTTGAATCGTACCTGGATTTTTAGAAGAATAAGAAACATAGCCAGGTTGCCATGAACCTATGCTTGATCTCACAGTATAACGCCAATTTTTACATTTTCCAAAACGATGTCTTGTACAATGGGAATCATTATAAAGAAAACCATATAGTTGATGATTTGGTATATAAATCGACTTAATTGTTGTTATATTTTCTAATGTCCCTCCACTTATATTAACATTTCCTCCATAAATCTGACTCCCATAGTTATGAGTTGTCCCTGCATTAATAGTTAAATTACCATTAGAATTTATATAAGCAGGTCTTGTGCTAAAATTCGATATTGCTTTATTCTCTTCTACAACAGCATGGCTCCAAGTATAACCATATTTTGTATTTTGTATTGTATACCATTCATTTCCAAGAGCATAATCTTCACCAATATTATCAAGATAGTTTGTATTAATAGTCATATCACCATCGGCTTCTATTGTGCCTACATAGTTCTTTATACGGTTATTCTTTGTCCCATTTAATCCTTGAAGTGTTATTGAACCAAGAGAAAGGATATCGCTTTGATTGTTTTCTATATGATTCCCTGCTTCAAGAAGCATATCTCCATTAGAAAATATAAGGTTACCAGAAAGATTCATTAAACTACCTGAGGATACTGTTTTAAGATTACCACCCGATACTATCTGGCCGTTTACGTGGTTATAAAAATCGTTCCCTGCTCTTAAATTTAAATCACCTGCCCCTGTAAGGCTTCCTTGATTGTAAAAATTTGAATCAGCTACTATCTTTGTCTCTCCAAGTCCTCCAATAATTTTACCATTTGCATAATTTGCAAATGTAGCACCTGTAAAAAAATCTATACTACCTGCTGATGTAATTGTACCATAATTTTCAATGCTTTCTGGAACGTTAACTTTAACAAGCTTATTGGACGTAATTGTGCCATTATTAGTAAAGCTGGAACCATTTAACTCAATTGCCCCATTCATATTTAAGTCAGTATGATTGTTTGCTATTGAACCTGTTGAGGAGAGTTTAAAAAGAGAGTCCGCATAAAACTTACCATAATTATTAAACGTAAAATTGTTGTTCGTATCAAACTTTAGGGTATTGTTAGAATGAAACTCGCTGTTGCTATTAATCCCAAGACTTGAAAACTTTAAGTTTATGTCGTTATATGCACCAAAATATCCATAATTGTTTATAGTGTTATAACCGCTTGAAGTTATATTAATATTTCTCCCTGCTATAACTTCGCCGCTATTTTCAATTTTTTTACTATTTACATTGATACTTGCACTATCATCAAGTTTCTCTCCATTAAAAACTCCTGCCCATAAATTGCCATAATTGGTAAAATAATCTGATGTTATATTAATACCCTTAAGACCTAATACATAACCATCTCTATTAACAGTTGTATTACCTGTAAAATTAATTTCATTTTTTGCATAAGCAGCACCTGACTCTTTTTGTGTAATGCTTTTGCCAGTTATACTAATATCACCATTTGCTATAAGCTTCTGATACTCTATTTCGTTGCCTTTTAAAGTTATATTTCCTTTATATGTGTCGTTCTCATAAAGACCAGCATAAACTGAACCCATTATATCTATTAAACCACTACTATTTAAACTTACATTACTAATAGACTTAATTATACCACTACAGTTTAGATTTTCACCGCTTATTGTTAAATTATTTAAAGATTCTAAACTCGATTCTGATCCCTGATGAATATTACTAGAAGATTTTATATAGAATGTACCGTTGGCTTGGATTTTGCCATTTAAACTTATATCATTATCTGCTGTTATAAAAAGATTGCCCTGATATAAAGAATTATTAAACACACCTGCATAAAGATTGCCACTATTTGTTACTACTCCTCTTGATGTTATATTTAAATTGTTAAGCGATTGAACTTCATCATTTAAATTAATATTGTTACCATTTAAAATTATATCTTTTTCTGACTGCGTAGTACCATTTAAGGTTATATCTTTCCCAATAACTTCAAAAGTGTCTGCTGAAAGTAAAGATTCTACTTGCGTTATGTCTCCTGCCTCTATCTTTATACGACCTCCCGCTACAATTTTTTTATACTCAGCATTTTTACTTAATATAATATTCAAATCACCTTTGTAAGATTCATCACCAAATACTCCTGTATAAATTTCTGCTTCCTTACTATTTAAACTTTCTCCAGTAATATTCATATTTTGAAGCGATTGAAGCTCTCCTATAAGAGTTATATCTTTACCAGAAAAGTTCATATCTTCTACCGATTGTATACTACCACTTAGACTAAGACTCTTACCAGTTATGTTTAAAGTGCCGTTAGCAAGCGATTTTTTACTTTGAACAATAGCACCATCTTTTGAAGTTATGTTTATATCTTTGCTCGATTCAATTGTTTCGTACTCTATAGTTCCATCAGAATTTAATTTTATACTTCCTTCAGAACTTGTAGTTATTGTGCAAGGGCTCTTTATCTCTTTTTTGCCATAAATATTTATGTTACTATTTGATGCTAAAACACCTTTAAGCTCAATTGCATCACCTGCTGTTAAATCTATACTGCCAGCAGCTTTTGCTTCACTTTTCTGAACTACACTGCCAAGAGCTTTTACATCAATTTTGCCCGCCGACTCTATTCTTTTATACTTAACATCACCTTCTGAACTTATGCTAAGCCTGCCCATTGAGGTAACATCTCCCCCTAAGTTTACTCCAACTCCTTTTTCTGTACTTACAAAGTTTATCACTCCAGCATAAATAGAACCGAGTAAACTTCCGTCAATGCTAAATTCAGGCTTATCTTTAGCCTCTGCCTTTGGAGTAATTTTACCTGTATTATAGTCGTAAACATTCCTACCCGTTATTATGTTAAGCTCTTTATCTGCATAAATTTGTGCGTTTATCTCAGCTACTCTCGTTATTATATCAAAATAGTCAGCATTGGTATTGAGACCTAAACCCTCTATTAAAACTCTGCCCTTATCGACATCAAATCCGCTAAAACTTGAACCATTAAAAATAGGTCTGCCTGTTGTAAGTGTTACCTTTGGTGTGTTGATAAAACCACAACCGTTACACGTTATACCGTTCGGATTGGCAACTATAACGTTTGCTCTATTTCCAAAAACCTCCGTATAACCCTTTAAAACACTTTTATTAGTTGAAGTAACCTCGTTTAAAATCGTACTTGCATTATTCTTTAAATTTGTATTGGCATATATTTGACCTGCTAGCTTGCTTTGTCCGCTTACTTTACTGTTGTTTAAAACAAGACCCTTTTTATCTACATTATAATTAGTAAATTTATTGTGAGATAAACCATTTGCATTAGGATTGACTATATTAACGACAGGCACTCCATTCCTCGCTGTATCAAGGGTTGCTTGATTGGCAGCCGCAGCTCCTTTATCGACAGATATACCATCTGATGCCGCTAAAATCGCAGGACCAACACTTAAATCAAAAATTAGTAAAAAGATAAGATAAAAACGAATGGTTTTAATAAGGTTCTTCATTTTGAACACCTTGTTAAAGTTTTTTTTATTTTACCACAAAGGAGATAAAAAAACAGCACTCTTCGTGGTAAACTTAAAATATGATAGGGCAAAAACAAGCCCTATATTAAAAATTTTTTATAAAAAAATAGTAACTGATATGTTTATAAATTGAGAAGAAAACAAACTGGAAATAAAACAAATTCCAAATTCACGAGATAGAAAATTACAGGCAACCCCTCTAAAACAAACAGATCAAAAAATCAAAAAAAATATTAAAATTCTATTAAACTTCTAAAGCCAATATAGTTCTTTGCAGTATCTTGTTTTTGATAATTTCTGTTTGCACTTCTGCAATAAATAGCAAAGTTAAACCAAGAACCACCTTTAACAATTTTATCAAAACTTTCCTTTTTTTCATACTTGCTATCGTATGAACTTGCTGTCCATTCCGAAACATTACCATGAACATCATAAAGCCCAAAATTATTTGGTTTAAAAGTTTTAACCTTTAATGTTTTTTTTCTGTATAAACCTTTTTTACAACCTTTAATTGGATACATTGCATTAAAATTTGCATCGCTGTCTAAAAGGCATCTACCAAAAATAAAATTTTCATTTACACCACCTCTTGAAGCATATTCCCACTCCTCTTCCGTAGGAAGTCTATATTTTGTTTTGCTATCTAAGTCAGACAATTTGCGCATAAATTTTTGTGTATCAAGCCATGAAACATTTTCAACAGGACAATCTTCTCCACACTCCTTAAAGTGTGATGGATTATTTTTCATAACTTTTTGCCACTCTTTTTGTGTCGTTTCAGCAACCTGAATATAAAAATCTTTTTTTATATCTACTGGGTGTACCTTTTCATCATTTTCTATATTTTCACTTGAACCCATTAAAAAGTTTCCCTTTTTTATATAGACAAACTCCATACCAAATTTATTTATAAATCTTTTTGGGAGATAGTGCATAAAAATAGTTACTTCTTTTTCTCCTCCATCAGATATAATCTTGACCGTTTCTTCCTTACTTTCATTAAGTCGAAAATTTTTAAATTTTACCTTTATCTGAAGTTTATTACTTGAAATTTTTTTAAGCTTAATATTTTCAGTATTATTATTTTTAGCTTCCCAATTTAAAATACCACTTCCACTATTTTTTATCTCTATTACTTTGATACTATTATCATTTAATTCTAAACTTTCAGGAAAGATTCCAATAATGGGCTTTACACTAAGTAAAACTTTAATACTCTGTTTTTTCTTATCATTTATATATACTTCTACTTTACCTTTATGTTCGCCGTTCAAAAGGGGGCGTTTTTTTATTTTCGCTAAAACTTCTAAAGTACCTTTCCCTTGATAAGTATTAAATTCAAGCCAGCTTAAATTTTCCTTTAATTTCCAAACCAACTCTGGATTATCACTTTTTATTTTAAAACGTATCTCACTTTTATCATATGGAAAATTTATAATAGAGGGCACTGAGATTCTTTCAAAAAACAAGAATTTGAGCATTAAATAGTTAACGAAAATTAACAAAATAAAGGCTATAAAAATTTTAGGCTTAGTTCTCATATTCTTATACCGATATCGAAATAAATTTCTTTTTTAGGTTTCTCTATATGATTAGCTGAAGAAATGGCTTTGGAATAAACAATATTAAAATTTATTTTCTCTCCATAAAATCTTAACCCAACAGCTTTGCCCGCAAGGTCGTCTTCCCCATCTTTTAAATCACTTTCACTTTTAACTTTATCTTGAACCCAACCGTAATCGTAAGCAAAAAAAAGATACCATTTTGGAAGAAAGATAGGAGAATTAAATGTAAGTTCATTTTGGAAATAGAAACCATTATCTCCACTAATAGAATCCTCTTTAAAACCACGTACAGTATATTGGTCTCCTATAGAGACTTTTTCGGCAGAATAAAGAGGATGATCGCTATATTGAGAAAAAAATCTAAAATCGTAAATTATATTCAATTTTTCAAAAGGATTATACCTTTTATAGTTAAAGTTAAGGGTATATTTTCTAAACTGTTCTCTTGGTTCATCATTGCTAATATCGGGACTGTCTTCTTTTGCATCAAGAGATGTAAGTCCTTTATGTATATTAAAGTCATAATTAATAGTATTTCTACCAAATGTATGCGTAAAATCTGTACCTACTGTCAAGACTGTATTGTTTTTACTGCTGACCTCTAAAAGCTCGCCTACAGAATAATTTCTCGTTTTTTGCCACTTTAATGCAGAAAAAACAGAAACACTACTGGAATTACCTTTATACATTTGTCTTTTTATTTTTAAATTGTTGGTTCTTGTATGACCTTCTGTTTCAAACTCTTCAAAATTACCTTTTATTAAAGTAAAATATTTAGAAAAACTATAGTCATAAAAAAAAGTGTAGTAACCTAAAGGAAATGAATAACTAAGATATTGAGCTTCACTAAATCTATCTTTAATAGACTTTTTATTATCCATAAAGCTTACAGAAAAATCATCATTAATGCCTAAAAGATTGTCATAACTAATACCAATTTTTTTTCTATATATACCTGTACTTTCCTGCCCCATATTATCAGTTGTTACGTTCAACCTTAATGGACTTTGCTTTCTGTTTAAAAGGATTATTTTTGAATATCCTTTTTTTGTTCCTGGTTCTATATTAAGAGTAATATTGTTAGAAGGAAGTCTGTTAAGTTGTGCTATTCCCTGTTCTATTTTTTTTAAATTTAAAAGTTTACCTTCTAAAAAAGGAAAAGCAGAAAACAATTGCATTTTTTCTTTAAAAGATGCCCCTCCTTTAAATTCAATACTTTCTATATATCCGTTAATAAAAATAAGTTTTAATATTCCATCTTTTATATTTTGTTTTGTATCAACAACTATTCTAATGGTCGGATAACCCTTTTTAATATGTAAGTTAGTTATTTCTCTTATCAAATCATTTATATCATTAACATTTAGACACTTTTTTTTTATATATTTTAAAGCTATTTGATCTAATTTTTTTTCTTCAATTATTATGGAATTTTCAAACACAACTTTATTAATTTTAAAACAAGCAAGCTCCCCTTCTATTTTTTTCTCCCCCTTCTGTTCAGGTATCTCAATCTTATAATCTTTCTTGCTTTTAAGCTCTTTTTCTTTTCTTAAAGCTTCTCTATTTTTTCTAAGCCAAATTTCCCTCTTTTCCTGCATTTTTATTGCTTCTTGTTTCTGCTCATCTGTTATGGGAAAAGCAGGAGAAGCAATAAACATACATAATAGCATAAAAAATATTTTTTTTATCATTGGTTTCCTTAATGTAAATATTAATAGAGACCTTAGCGCATAACTTTATTTTGCAATATTTTTCTTAAATTAAAAAAAGTTAACATTGTAATAAAAAATATTATGTACCAAGGGATCTCGTTTACCAATCTTTGTCGACGTTTCTATCTTCATAGTTTGGAAATAAAAGTTGAGTCGGTGGCAATTTTTCTTTGATTTTTTTTAAAGACTCTTTTGCCTGTTGCATATTTTGTTTTTCTGCTTCTTGTTTTTTTGTTTTTTCGGGTTTGGGTTTTGATTGCTTATTTTGTTTGTCATTTTTTGGTTTATTTTGTTCGTTTTTTTGAGCCTCGTTTTGCTTTTGCTTTTGCTTTTGCTTCTTGCTGTTTTTATCTACTTCGTTTTTTTTATTTCCGCTTTCTTTCTTTTGTTTCTTATCATTTTGTTTATCAGATTGTTTATTACACTGATTTTTTTGCTGTTTTTGGAGCTTTTTTATAAACTCTATATTCTCTTTAGCCTCTTTATCATCAGGGGCTATTTTCAAGGCTTCTTCGTATCGTTTTATTGCTGTTTCGTAATCTCCATTTCTGTAAGCAACGTTGCCTAAGTTATAAAGAGAATTAGCCTTTAATCCCTTATTGTTACTCTCTAAAGATTTTTTGAAATTTTTTTCAGCAGCATCATAATTTTCAAGCTTATAGTGACAATTACCTATGTTATAAAAAAGTTCTAAATTGTTAGGGTCTTCAAGTTGCATTGTGATAAATTTTTGAAGAGCTATATCGTACTCTTTTTTTTTATAACTCTCTTTTGCCTCGCTATAAACGGAAGCGTTTGCCGAAACGAAACTAAACGATAAAAAAAATGCAAACAGCGCCAAAACAGTAAAAACGCCTTTCTTTGTTTTTTTACTTTCCTTGCTCTTTTTGGAAAATAAAAGAAAGTCTATAATAAAAAGCAAAAGTGCAATAAATAGAGGATATTGAAATCTATTATTCCAAATCTTTTTTTTGCCATTTTCAAACTTTTCTCTTTTCATCTTTCCGCGTATCTCTTTTTTATATATACTATCTAAATCCATATCCCCTGCGACAGAACGAACATAAACACCTCCTGTTATTGCAGATATTCTTTGTAAAACTTCTTCATCAATTTTTGTTAAAACAACATTTCCATCGCTATCCTTCTTGAATCCGCCATTTTTGTCTAATATTGGTACTCCCTCTTTATTGCCAACACCTATAGTAAAAACTTTAATGTTGTCTTCCATAAGTTTTTTAGCAACTTCATCGATATTTTCGCCCTCAGTCATTTCGCCGTCTGTTATTAAAATTATAGCTTTTTCGGTTATATCTTTTGTTTTAAACGCTCCTTTTGAAGTTTTGAGAGCTTCATATAAATTTGTACCTCCCAAAGGAATATTGTCTGGTGATATAGAGTCTAAAAAAATGTAAAAAGCTTCATAGTCTAAAGTGAGTGGACATTGCAAAAAAGAGACACCTGCAAAAATTACAAGCCCTACCCTGTCGCCTTCAAGCATATTAATTAAATCGACTATTTCTCTCTTTGCTCTTTGAAGCCTGCTGGGTTTGATATCTCTTGCAAGCATACTTTTAGAACAGTCAAGAGCTATTATAATATCTACGCCTTTTCTATTTACTTCCCTCCAGCTATAACCAACAAGTGGTCCTGACAACGATACGATTATAAGTAAAATAATGGTGAGTTTAATAGTATATTTTAAGAAAAGTCTGTTGAGTGAAAAACCTTTTAAAAGGACTGTTTGGTTTTGACAAGATAGAAACGAGTTTACTACCTTTTTTTTCTTATTAATGCCCCAAAAAGCAATTAAAAATAGAATTGGAATAATCCAAATTAAAAACAATATTTTATAATTTAAAAAGTGCATAGTAATGAAATATTTATAAGTTCTAAAACAAGAACTTGAAAGCAAGAAAAAGTTATTTTAACGTTAACGTTAAAAGATACTTTTAGGTATTTTCATTTTTTTATTTTCTGTTTTTTGTTCTGGTTCTGTTCCGTCTTTAAAACATTCTAAAACATCTTTTTTAATGATTTTGCCATCTTTTGATTTTATAGTTACTCGCTCAAAAGTGACATTTTTACTTGTTTCAAAAGGAAGCTCTGGTTCATCCGATAAAGCTTTTTGCATAAAATCAAGCCATATGGGAGAAGCTGCTCTTGAACCAGTTTCTCCCCTTCCCATTGAAGCCTCTGTATCAAGCCCAACCCATACACCTGTAACATATTGAGGAGTATAACCTATAAACCATGCATCATATAAATCGTTTGTTGTTCCAGTTTTCCCTGCAACACTTCTTTTGAGTTGTTTAACTTTTTTTCCTGTACCCTCTTTGACAACATCTTCTAACAAGTTTGTAATTATATAGGCAGTGCTGTCCTCTATAACTCTTTTTTTTCTTATTTCATTCTCTTCTATAACATTCCCATCTTTATCTAAAATTTTTACAATAAATATAGGCTCTATAAGTTCTCCTTTGTTTGCAAACACAGAATAAGACTTTACTAACTCTAACAAAGATATACCAAAAGAACCAAGAGCTATAGAAAGATTGTTATCAATATAAGAATCTATACCCAATTTTTTTGCATAATTTTTAACATAATCTATACCTATATCTTGCAAAATTTTTATAGTAACAAGGTTTCTTGAATGTATAAGAGCCTCTCTAAAAGAAGTATATCCAAAAAAATGCGACTCATAATTTTTTGGTCTCCATACAAAATCTAAAAGCTCATCTTCAATTTTAATTTTATCTTTAAAAGTTATTGGCTCATCTATAATTAAATCTGCTGTAGTATAACCTTTATCAAGAGCGGCTGCATAAATAATAGGCTTAAACGCAGACCCTGGTTGCCTTTTTGATTGAATTGCTCTGTTGAATTGGCTCTTTACAAACTTTCTACCACCTATCATAGCTTTGACATAGCCTGTATCGGTTTCTATACATAAAAGTGCAGATTGAGCGATAGGCTCTTGCTCTAACGAAAGCTCATAGATATCTTGTTTAGCATTAAATTTTTTAACTTTGACATATATTAAATCACCTACATTTAAAGCAGAACTTATCTTGTTTATTCTATCGTTATAATAGTTCTTTTTAGGGTTTATCTCTCTTGCCCATTTTATATTATCTATTTTTATATATCCTACTTCATCATTAAAACGGACTGTAGCTATTGTGTCTTTACTATTAATATCAGTAACTACACCTTGAAAAACACCACTATCATCATCTTCTTTAAAAGTGTCACTACTGTTTACAAAATAAAAAATCTCTTTTGCATTTAGATGCGTTATAGGACCTTTATAACCCATTCTTTTATCAAGACTCAAAAGCCCTTTTTTAACAGATTCTCTTGCAGCCTTTTGCATACTTTTATCTACAGTAGTATAAATTTTAAGACCTTCTTCATAAAGTGCCTTCAAACCATATTTATTTTCTACATATTGCCTTACATATTCTGTAAAGTATGGCGCCTCTTCTTGATAATAACTGTGTATAGGTTTCACAACAACTTCAGTTTTTAAAGCCTCGTCATACTCATCTCTTGTTATATATCTATCTACAAGCATTCTTTTTAAAACGTATCTCTGCCTTTTTTTAGCTCTCTTCATATGTTTAAAAGGAGAATACCTGCTGGGGGCTTGTGGAAGTCCTGCAAGCATAGAACATTCAGCAAGATTAAGGTCTTTTACATCTTTTTGAAAATAGTTTTGTGCAGCTGCTGCTACACCATAAGAACGGTGTCCAAGATATATTTGATTAAGGTATAAAAACAGTATCTCTTCTTTTGAAAAGTTTTTATCGATTCTATAGGCAAGGATTGCTTCTCTTAATTTTCTAATATACTTTTTTTTTCTACTTAAAAAAAAGCCTCTTGCAACTTGCTGAGTTATTGTACTTCCACCTTGTACAATTCTACCTGCTTTTAAGTTTACTGTAAAAGCTCTAAAAATACTTCTTAAATCGATACCTTGGTGGCTATAAAATCTTGCATCTTCTGCTGCTATGAAAGCTTCAGGGAGATGTGCTGGCATCTTATCAATAGTTACTAAAACTCTTTTTTCTTTATAAAACTCGCCGATTTTTTCGCCATTACAATCAAAAACATTTGTAATGACAGAAGCTTTCTCTTCATATTGTGTAAGCTTCTCTATATCGGGCAAATCGCTATCTATAATAGCGTACGCCGCAAGTATAACTACCAAAATTAAAAAAAAAGACATTAAAATAATATAGAAAACTTTTTTTAAAATTTTTTTTATCGCACCAATAATTTTTCTTATCATAACGTTCTATCAATCAATAAAAAATATAACCGCTATAAAACATAAGTTTTTTTATAAAAATAAAGATTGAGTTGATACAATTAAAGAGTTGTTTAGTCAAATTATGCAAAAAAAGCATAAACAACAAACCCTATTGTATAAGGTAGGAATATTCAGTTAGTTCTTAAGCTTTTAAAAAGTTTAATTTAGAGTATCTTTATTATAACAAATTCTACAACACGATAAACATCTTTCAGCCTCTCTTTGAGCATCTTCTTCTTTTAATGTTAAATCTACTTCAACAAAAGATTTTATTCTCTCTTTTACATCAAGTTCAGGCATAGGAGTACGTTTTGTCTTTTTAACACCATTAACAGACTTTAAAAAAGTTGCTTCAATCTTATCTCCATAAAGAGCATTAGGAACAGGTTCGATTTCTTTATTGTTTAAAAATAAGTCTATAGATCTTGCTGCTTTTCTACCATCAGCCACACCAGATACTAAAATTGAAGCACCCTTTGCAGCATCTCCACCAGCAAAAATATAGGGTATATTTGTTTGAAGTGTTTTTGGGTCTATAGTCTCAATGGTATTCCATCTCGTTAAAATAAGCTCGTCCTGAACTCTTTTTGATTCTTGCAATTTAAAATCAACATTTGGTCCTTGACCTATAGCACCTATAAGCATATCGGTTTCGATAATTGTTTCAGAGCCTTCTATTGGGACTGGACTTCTTCTACCTGAAGCATCAGGTTCTCCAAGCTCCATTTTAATACATTTTAAACCAATAATCTTGCCTTCATCATTTCCTAAAACTTCTTCTGGTGCCGTTAAGAAAATAAATTTTACACCCTCTTTTTCAGCAGCCTCTATCTCTTCTAAATTAGCGGGCATTTCCTTTCTTGTTCTTCTATAAATAAGGGAGACTTCTCCAGCTCCAAGTCTTACAAGCGTTCTTACACAATCTATAGCTGTATTTCCACCACCTATAACAACACATTTTTTCCCTATTGGAATCTCTTGACTACCTAAAACTTTTTGTTGGTAACTTGCAAATTTTGTTAAAAATGAAATACCAGAATAAAAACCTTTAAACTTACGTGCACCTATCTTAAGATTATAATCTTTCCATGCACCTATTCCTAAAAATATAGCACTAAAATCACTTGCAATAAGAGAACTTATATAAAAGTCTCTACCAAGTTTAACATTGCTATGTAATTGTATACCAGTTTTCAAAATCCCTTCTATTTCCCACTCTAAAATTTCTTTAGGAAGTCTATATTCAGGGATACCATATCTTATCATACCTCCAGGTTTAGGCATATCATCAAAAATCGTAACAGAGTGCCCTACCCTTCTTAAGAAATAAGCACAAGCAAGCCCTGAAGGCCCTGCACCTATAACCGCCACTTTCTTTCCACTTTCTGTCGCCATACGAATAGGTATTCTACTGCCTGAATTCATTTCATAATCGGCGACAAATCTTTTTAATTGATTTATTGAAACAGGGGCATCTACAACATTTCTTCTACAACTTGTCTCGCATGGTCTTGGACAAACTCTTCCGCAAGATAAAAGAAAAGGATTTCTTTCCCTTATTGTATTTACCGCACCTTCATAATCTCGTTTTTTGATTTGAGAGATATATTTTGGGATATTTATTTCAGCAGGACAACCTTGCCTACAAGGTGCAAGAGCATCATATTCGCCATGAAAATCTAAAAGCTTTTCCGACATTGTCCAAATTTTGATTATACCTTTTGGACAAGCTTCAATACAAGCACCACATCCAACGCAACTATTTTCTTTTATAATAGGAAAGCCTTCTTCACTCATATAAATTGCATTAAATTTACACGCTTTAATACAATCGCCTAAGCCAAGACAACCCACTTTACAATCTTTATCGCCACCATATAAATAGGCTTTTGCCTTGCAACTTTCTAAACCCATATAGTTAAATTTTGTAGTGGCTCTATTCCCCCCCTCACAAGTGTTGTAAGAGATAGAAGGCTCTGCCATTAAGACATCGCTTCCCATTATAGCAGCCACTTTTGAAGCCATATTTAAATCGCCCACTACACAGACATTAGAAGGAGCTATTCCTTCTACAACTGCTTTTGCAGCGGCATTACAGCCTGCATAGCCACAACCACCACAATTGGCTCCTGCTAAAGAATTTTCCACTTTGGCAATTCTTGGGTCTTCATAAACGTAAAAAATTTTAGAAGCTAAACCTAAAACAAGCCCACAACCAGCTCCTATAGTTAACATAAAAAAAGTTGCTTCAAACACTTATAAACCTCATTATTTAATATTGTTTTTTTTAAACCATGCCTTTAAACGAAAAAAACGCAAGGGACAAAACCCCTGCTGTTATAAGAGCAATTGATGTGTCTTGAAGTGGTTTTGGCACTCTTGCAAGCATTATTCTCTCTCTTAAACCTGCAAATAAAATTAATGCGAGACCAAACCCTACAGCATATCCAAAAGAAGAAACAAGAGCCTGCATAAATGTATATCCTTCTTTTATATTTATAAGACATACACCCATAACAGCACAATTTGTAGTAATCAAAGGCAAGAAAATTCCAAGCCCTGCATAAAGAGCAGGAATAGCCTTTTTTAAAAACATCTCTACAAACTGAACAAGAGCAGCAATGACAAGAATAAAAGATAAGGTCTTTAGATATTCTATTTCCAAAGGTTTTAAAAAATAGTTATCAAGTATCCAAGTAATAACACCTGCCATAACAAGAACAAATATAACTGCCATAGCCATTCCTACAGCCGTTTCCATCTTTTTTGATGTACCAATAAATGGGCAATTGCCTAAAAATTGAGCAAGTAAAATATTGTTGATAAAAATACAGCTTACAATAAGAGTTAAATAATCTGCCATCTCGGTATCTCTCCTATTTCTTATCTGGAATTAAATTCATTAAACAAAGCATAAGACCTAATGTGATAAATGCTCCCGGTGCTTCAACCATAAACTTGAACGGCTCATAAGAGTTGCCAAAAATATTAACACCGTATAGATAACCCGTGCCAATAACTTCTCTTATAATGCCAATAGCTGCCAAAGATAATGTAAATCCTATTCCAATTCCAAGTCCATCTGCAATTGAAAGAGTTATATTGTTTTTTGAAGCAAAAGCTTCAGCCCTTCCCAAAACAATACAGTTTACAACTATAAGTGGAATAAAGATACCAAGTTTCAAAAAGAGAGAGTAAGCAAAAGCCTGCATTAAAAGTTCAACAACAGTAACAAATGTAGCTATTATAACTATAAAGCAAGCTATTCTAACTTTATCAGGGATAATATTTCTTAAAAGTGATACAAGTGCATTAGAACAAACTAAAACAAAAGTTGTAGCTATTCCCATACCTATACCATTTTCCATAGTTTTAGTAACAGCAAGAACGGGACATAACCCAAGAACTAATCTAAAAGGTGGAATTTCGCTCCACAAACCTTTTTTAAACTCTTTAATTATGGATGACATTTTTTTACCTTAAGTTATATTTTTATACGATAACTTTGAATAATTAACTTTTTTTATAAACAATTATTCAAAGCTTTCTTTAATGTTTAATGTTTTTTAAAATCTCTGGTTTAAGCTCTTTATAAATATTCTTTGCTTCATTTAGTGCACTACAAATACCTCTGCTTGTTACAGTCGCTCCTGAAAGTGCATCAACCTCTCCGCCATCTGCTTTAACTCGAAAATTTGTATTGATATTTACATTTGCAAATTGGT